>NZ_LIQI01000032.1 GCF_001418105.1 Lacinutrix himadriensis | reverse complement strand
AAGAGAGAGGTATTAGGATTAGATGATCCAACTACCGATTTAGATCCAAATGATTATGGCGACGGTCTTTCAGATCCTAATAATCCATGTGATCCAATCGCAGCTGATCCAGCAGGAGATTGTGATAATGACGGATTAACAAACGGAGAAGAGATTGACGGACCAGATGGTGATCCAACAACAGATGACGGAACGGATCCTTTAGATCCAGATTCAGATGACGATGGCTTAACCGATGGAGAAGAAGTATTAGGATTAGATGATCCAACTACCGATTTAGATCCAAATGATTATGGCGACGGTCTTTCAGATCCTAATAATCCATGTGATCCAATCGCAGCTGATCCAGCAGGAGATTGTGATAATGACGGATTAACAAACGGAGAAGAGATTGACGGACCAGATGGTGATCCAACAACAGATGACGGAACAGATCCTTTAGATCCAGATTCAGATAGATGGTTAACCGATGGAGAAGAAGTATTAGGATTAGATGATCCAACTACCGATTTAGATCCAAATGATTATGGAGACGGTATTTCAGATCCAAATAACCCATGTGATCCAGCTGCGTTACTAGTTAATGAAGATTGTGATGGTGATGGATTAACAAATGGAGAAGAAGTGGCAACAGGAACAGATCCTCAAAACCCAGATACAGATGGTGATGGTTTAACCGATGGAGAAGAAGTGTTAGGATTAGATGATCCAAGTACAGATTTAGATCCAAATGATTATGGAGATGGTATTTCAGATCCAAACGATCCATGCGATCCAATTGCTACCGGACCAACAGGAGACTGTGATAATGATGGCTTAACAAATGAAGAAGAAGAAACGGCAGGAACAGACCCTCAAAATCCAGATACAGATGGAGATGGTGTTCTAGATGGAACGGAAGTTTTAGATGGTACAGATCCTTTAGATGAATGTGATTTAGATATCGATAGCATAACGCTTACTCCTTCAGAAGGTTGGAACGATTTAGATTGTGATAGCGATGGTATACCTAATGGAGATGAAATAGGTTATGGAGATACAGATGAAGATGGAGATCCTAACTTTAATGATCCAGATGATGACAATGATGGTGTATTAACGATTAATGAAGATTATACAGATACAGATGTTTCAGATGGAGAAGTTGATCCAACAGGAGATAATGACCCAACCAATGATGATACCGATGGTGATGATATACCTGACTATTTAGATAACGACGATGATGATGATGGTATTCTAACTAGTGATGAATATCCTGGAGATGGATTTGGTTACGATGCATTTGATAGTGATGGAGATGGTTTACCTGATTATCTAGAAGTAGATAGTGGTGTATTAACAGCATCCGATGATGATATTGAAATATTCAATGCTGTTACTCCAAATGGAGATAATGATAATGATGTATTTACAATTGAAAACATTGAATTATTCCCAGAAAATCAAGTAAGAGTATATAACAGATGGGGAGTTTTAGTTTATGACGCTTTAGGATACGGACAAAATGGCGAGTATTTTAGCGGTAGATCTAGTGGAAGAGTTACTATTAGTGAAGATGAATTATTACCTGTAGGTACGTATTTCTACATTGTAACTTATGTTAAGAATGGAGAAACTAAAGAAAAAGCAGGTTATTTATATATCCATAGATAGAATTAAAAAAGGAGGTAGATTAAGGTCTACCTCCATTTAAAAAATAAACATAACAGATTAGAATGAAAAATAAAATCTTACTATTAGTTATTAGTATTAGCACTACTTTTTGCTTAGAAAGTTTTGCGCAGCAAGAAGCTCAGTATACACAGTATATGTATAATACAATGAGTATTAATCCTGCTTATGCTGGATCGAGAGAAGTATTAAGTGTTGTTGGTTTATATAGAACACAATGGGTAGGCTTAGATGGTGCTCCAGAAACACAAACATTAGGTGTGCATTCTCCTATTGGGAGTAGTGAAAAACTAGGTTTGGGACTGTCTATTGTTAATGATAACATTGGACCAACACATGAAACTAATTTTGATATTGATCTTTCATATACTATTAATACTTCAGATAAAGGAAGGTTCTCTTTTGGTTTAAAAGGAGGAGGTCATTTATTAAATATTAATTATGACGAACTTAAACGTTATAATACGGATGCTATATTGCCAACAGGAACTATCAGCGAATTTTCTCCTAATGTAGGTGTTGGATTGTATTATCGTCATGCCGATAAATGGTATGTAGGTCTTTCTGCTCCAAACTTATTGGAAACAGAACATTTAGATGAAGTAACTTTATCTACAGCAACTGAAAGAATTCATTATTATTTAATTGGAGGTTACGTTTTTAATTTATCAGATAATTTAAAATTTAAACCTGCATTTTTAGGTAAAGTGGTAGAAGGAGCGCCTTTACAAGTAGATGTAACAGCAAACTTTTTAATAAATGAAAAACTTACTTTAGGTGTTGCTTATAGATGGAGTGCAGCAATAAGCGCATTAGCAGGCTTTCAAATTACGGAAGGACTAATGATTGGCTTAGGGTATGACAAAGAAACAACAGAACTGGGTAAAACGAAATTCAATAGCGGTTCTTACGAAATTATGTTAAGATTTGAATTATTTAAAAAAGATAGTAAAATTATTTCCCCTAGATTTTTCTAATATAAAAGATTATGAAATTATATAAACTTACATTAATTGCTTTTTTTGGTTTCTTTATATCTACAGGATATGCTCAAAAAGGAAAAATTAAAAAAGCAAATAAAGATTATGACCAGTTTAGCTATGTTAAGACAAGTGAAATTTTACTTGAAGTAGCCAAAGAAGGACACAAATCTGTTGATTTATTCCAAAAACTTGGTAACTCATTCTATTTTAATAATAAAATGGAAGATGCAGCTAAATGGTATGGCGAATTAGTGGCTTTAAATGAACCTTTAGATGCTGAGTATTACTTTAGATATGCACAAGCATTAAAATATGGTGAAAACTATGAAGAGTCTGATAAATGGATGAAAAAATTCAACGACTCTAAATCCAATGATTCAAGAGGAAAAGCGTTTGCTTCTAAAGTAGATTATCTTACTAAAATTGAAGCAGCTAGTAAAGATTTTGAAGTAACTAATATGGACTTTAATTCTGAAGTTTCAGATTTTGGAACCACACAATATAAAAACAAATTAATATTTGCTTCCTCCAGAGGTGATGGTAAAATTTATCAATGGAACAATCAGCCATTCTTAGATTTATACGCAGTAGAAAAACAAGAAGATGGTACTTATCTTAATGTAGAAAACTATGATGAAACAGTAAATACACCTTATCATGAGTCTACAGCTTCTTTTACACCAGATGATCAGTTAATGTTTTTTACTCGTAATAATTATACCAATAAAAAACTGAAAAGAGATAGCGAAGATGTTACAAGATTAAAAATATACAGAGCGAGATTACAAGATGACGAAACTTGGGGTGATATTGAGTCTGTACATTTTAATAGTAATCAATATAGTGTAGCACATCCATCTATTAATGTGTACGGAACAAAATTATATTTTGCTTCAGATATGCCAGATACCCAAGGAGAATCTGATCTTTATGTTGTAGATATAAATACAGATGGTACTTTAGGAAAGCCTGTAAATTTAGGTTCTAAAATAAATACAGAAGGGCAAGAAACATTTCCTTTTATTAATGAAAAAGGAGATTTATTCTTTTCATCTAATGGATATCCTGGTTTAGGAGGATTAGATGTATATGTTATTAGAAATTTTGAAAATAAATACGAAAGTAATTCTGCTATAGTTGTAGAAAATATTGCGAAACCTATTAACAGTCCGCAAGATGATTTTGGTTACTATGAAAACTTAGGAACTAATGAAGGGTTTTTCTCTTCAAATAGATTAAACGGAAAAGGAGATGATGATATTTATAGTTTTGCTGCAAAAGAAACGAAGTGTGAGCAAATTGTTGAAGGTATCGTTAAAGATAAAAACTCTAGAGAATTATTAGCAGAAGCTACCGTTATCTTATTTGATAAAGACGGAAAAGAAATGCAAAGGCTAGTAGTTTCAGAGGATGCTGCTTTTAGTTTTAATTTAGACTGTGAAGAAGAATATTTAGTACGTGCTCAAAAGCAAGATTATGCTTCAGATGAATTACGTTTTACTACACCAAGTACAAAACAAGAATTAGACTTAGAGCTTAATTTATCTAAAGAAGTTAGAGAAATTGTAGTAGGTACCGATTTAGCCAAAGTATTAGATATTCCAATTATCTATTTCGATTTTGATAAATCTAATATTAGACAAGATGCAGCTTTAGAATTACAAAAAGTAATCGCTGTAATGAAACAATATCCTAATATGAAAATAGATGTACGTTCGCATACCGATTCTAGAGCTCCTTATAGTTATAACGAATCACTATCTAAAAGAAGAAATAAATCTACAATTGCACATATCATTAAAGTTGGTTTAATAGATGCTAATAGACTTACAGGAAATGGTTATGGTGAAAGAAGGTTAACAAATAGATGTTCAGATGGAGTGCCTTGTACAGAAGAAGAGCACCAGCTTAACAGACGTAGTGAGTTTATTGTAGTTTCTATGGACTAACTAAAAAATAGAGTAAACAAAAAAACCACCAAGAAATTGGTGGTTTTTTATTTTAATAGAATGTGTAAAATAAAAAAGCAAGCTTAAATTAAGCTTGCTTTTTTTCGTGACCTCGACTGGATTCAGTCGGATTAACTTATGCCTTTATTTATAAGGCTTTCAATGTCTTGTAATAATCTGTTAACCGATTTGTGATAATATCGGTTGATTTACAATGCTTTGATTTGCATTTCAATCTTAATGTAAAGATACTAAAACCATGGATTCAAACCTACATAAATCGTATCAAATGCTATGAAGCCTTACTCCATATTATACCCGTTAGGGTATGATATCATTGTGCTTTTACATAATTATACCTGTATGGGTATAGTTAGGAAACAGCCTCTAAATATTGATTTACAATCTCTTCTTTAATACCGCTGTATTCTGCGAATTCTTCTGCAGTTATAAATTGATGCGACTTTTTTCCGAAGTAGATTTTAATTTCATTTAAGAGCTTACGACCGTAGCGCTCACTTCTTCCTGTGATACGTTGTATGTCTTTGGGATATATACAAGCTCTTACTACTCTCATTTTATACTCTATCCATACTTGGTCCATATTGCATCTGGGAATCGTCTATATGTCTTTAAATGGCATAAAACGAATCTATCGGCATGGATGTATGGGTGTTTTTGATTTCTCTTATAAATCTACTGTCTTTTGCTTAATAATCAAAATATTAAAAGTTATGGCTAGACAAACAGGTATTATCAAATTGAAAGGAACTATCGGAGATATTTCCTTCTACAAGAGCGCAGACGGACACCTTGCGCGATATAAAGGAGGTGTTGATGGAAAACGTATTGCAAGTGATCCTGCGTTTCAGAGAACTCGTGAAAATGGTTCGGAGTTTGGACGTGCTGGAAAAGGAGGGAAGGTATTTCGAAATGCCATTCGTGTGCTTTTGCAAAATGCAAAAGATAAACGAGTGGTAAGTCGTTTGACAAAAATCTTAGTTGCAGTCACAAAAACGGATGCCGTTCACGATCGTGGTCTTAGAACCATCGAAGATGGGGATATGAGCACATTGTTGGGCTTTGAATTCAATGTGAATGGAAAGTTAGGAGCAACACTTTTTGCACCATTTGCTGTTGCATATGATCGTGTAACTGGAGATGTTACTTTGGACTTAGATCCATTTGCACCAACGTTACGAATTGCAGCTCCTGGAGGAACTACACATTACAAAATTGTAATGGGAGGAGCAGAGTTGGACTTTCCAAATGAAGCTTCTGTTTTTGAAAGTGCAGAAACAGGTATTCTTCCATATGATGGAGTGGATACTGCCGCTATTAACTTGACTGTTGCTCTTACTGCAAACACGGTACTTCCTGTCGTACAAGTTGTTGGTGTTGCGTTTTATCAAGAGGTAAATGGACAAATGTATCCGTTGAAAAATGGTGCATATAACGCGCTTTCAGTCGCAAATGTGGATACTGTTTAAATGGATGTTTTATTACATAGGACCTATTATGAAGAGGGCACGAATAGTGCGCTCTTCTATAATGGTCAATTTTTAGGTTTTGCTATTGAATTACCCTGGTTACATAACCAAAGAAATGTGTCTTGTATTCCCGAAGGTGAATACGCGCTGAAAGCGAGGTATTCGGATAAATTTGGACATCATTTACATATCGTGGATGTAAAAGGTCGTAGCCTTATATTAATTCATCCAGCGAATAACGCAAAACGGGAGCTTCAAGGTTGCATTGCACCGGTAACGCAGTTGTCCGGAATAGGAAAAGGAACCGATTCAAAAGCCTTACTTCAAAAATTGGTATCGCTATGTTATCAAGCATTTGACAGAAACGAAAATGTATTATTAACTATTAAATCTTAAGATTATGAATATAGCAGATCGTTATAAACAACCAACGCCTAAGTTCTTTAAAACTTTGCGAAACATCGGTATTGCATTAGCAACCGCAGGAGGCGCTATCATCGCTGCTCCAATTTCTTTGCCAGCTATCCTAGTAACTGTTGCCACTTATGTGACGGTTGCCGGAACTATTGTAACTGCAGTGAGTCAAGCAGTCACTATGGATGAAAATAGGGAGATTCCGAAGCATGCGATAACAAAAAAATCTAACAAGGATCCAAAAGATCCTGAATCAAGTTCCCGATAAAATGACACAACATTTCTCACATATTCGCTTTTCTATCCTAGGAGGAACCATTTCTTCCGTGTGGTTTCAAATTACATCTGAGGATCTTTTTAAAACTGCTATCATGGCAGCTTTCGGTGCTGTGGTTAGTTATCTCGTTTCCGTTTTTGCTAAACGTATACACCAGTTTTTTCAGCGTCGGAATAAATCATAAAAGAGAACTTTTCCGTTAACGGAATGCTTCCTTTCTAGTACTAAGCCCTTGCTTATTATTTTAAAAGGAAAAAAAGAAAACAATAGTACTAGTGGCGTGGGAATGCTGTCAAGCTTTTTGGACAAAATAATATGCCTAGTAGTAGGTTTAAAAAATAATACGCTTTTTTTCGGCGTATTATTTTTTTCAAAACCTTTAGGCTTGAGCTTTATAGCATTATGGCGTTGGGTGCAGGAAGCTAACTATATTTGTGAGCTTTTTTATACTTTAAATTCTGCCCATAATGGATAATGATCTGAGATAAGCCAGGATAGACTATTATTAGTTAGCAAACGGTTTTTTAAAGCCACGTTTACAAAATCATAGTTGCCACCACTTAAAAATTCCATAGATAATTTAGGTCCGTTATCATGACTATTGAACCAAGCTATTTGATCGTAGTACTTTGTTTTATTGAAAATGGATCTGGTTACCTGGTTGTTTTGTAATTGAGTAGGTACATATAATCCTTCCGATAGGAATGTTTGATCTAATAAATCACCACGCTCATCAATATTGAAATCTCCTAATGCAATAAAATCTTGATGGTATGCATTTACATTATCTGCCCAATCCCTAAGCCATTTTGCAATGCCACGTAATTCCGGAATACGATTTTTTTTATTTTTCTCATAGAGAATGTGAAGTGTCACTAAAATGAATGTACGTTTTCCTGACTTGAAACTTACTGCATAAGGAGATCTGACAAATTGATTTGAAAGTGCTTTATCTTTAATTGAGTCTTCCCATTCTTCAGGCACTACTAGTTCTCCTGCTAATCCTGAAAGTTGTACACGACGCGTATCAAATAAATACGCCATTCGTTCTCCGTTACCAACTTTACCTTTGTTTACATCTGTTAGGATTAATGACCAATTTGAACCCAGTACTTTTAACGTATCTCTTAAAGCACGGATGTTATCTTTTACTTCTTGAATAGCTATAACATCAAAACGTTTTATGATTTCTGCAATGCATAGAATTGCATGTAAATCTCTTTTTGGCGAGTCATCATCATCGGAATCCCATTTGCGTGTTAGATTACCAAATGCCCTTATGTTCCAGGTTGCAATTAGAAGGTTTCTATCTAATTGTTTTGAAGGAATCTTTAAATCTAAATCCGTTTTTAAAAGTTGCAGATTTTCTATTACTTCAGATGGTGGTTGGTCTAGTATTGAACTCATCCTTAAATATAATAATATTTATATTTATTTACAATAGTCTGATAAGCAGGTAATCTAAAAGGCGCGAGCCGACTGCGAGATTAGCAAGGCTGGTGTGGTAATAGCACGTTGCTTTTGCAGCAAAAGTGCGTACAACAGCAACGGTTTACCGCAAGGGTGGCGCATTTTTTGATTTTTTTCTTCTAGTTAGTTTTTGTTTTGATGGTATGCCGGAATATACCTGTTTAGGTAAGTGCAAGGTTTGAAGTAGGCCATGGAAGGTTAGGGGATAGTTTTCAATGGCGGTTTGGTGGTTTTCCTTTTGTGTTTGCTATTAGTAGCTAATAGATGTAATACATTTGCAAGAGTTTATTATGGAGTCTGGTAGTTAGCCAATCCGTGATTTAAAAAAATATGGAGTGGGGATGACATGGACCGGATGAAAGCCTTGCTCTTGCATGGTTTGCGAAATGGGATAATCCTTTTGTATGAGGATTATTCTTTAAAAGTAAAATTTGGTTTATAAGAATGAGGTCCCCGATTTCTCGGGGACAAGGTTATCTTATTTGCAATATGGGATGGTCAAAAAATGTGACACCCGTAGCCCACAGATTTGAATTATACTCTTATTAATAGTATTTGTGAATTGGAATTAAAAGTACTACAGGTTCAGTTTTTGTTAGGATTTCTGTGGGTTTTGGCCGCAGCGACCCGCAGGCTCGCATAATATTAAATAGCGGTTGTGCCTTAATAATTACCACTTGCGCATAGCGCAAAACTGTTTTGGATTTTAAGGCACAAAAGTAGCTATGGGTGAGGAAGGAGTGAATGTGTGTAATAAAACAAATAAATAGTATCAACGAGGACGTGTCGCCGCAGTGGTGCTATTTATGGTAAGCACAAATGCGACGATAGAAGCATTTTTGATTATGTATTATGGAACTAAATGGAACGACTGATGAACACCTTATTACCTGCCTATCTTGATTTTGATGTTAGAGGTAAGCGTAAATGTGTATGGTTTTTAGGATTCGTTTTTTGTTCTATTAATAAATAGGCTTCCAATTAGGCCAATGCCGACTATCACGTCTACAATGTTCCATATTTCCCTGCCAAGTGCAATTTTAAAAAAAGGTTGAAAGAGTAATGCTAGTGCACCATAAATAATCATTTCTGTGCTTTTTTTTTCAGCATAAGCCTTATACATCAATACTCCAAATCCGATTAATGCTATAAAACGCACAAGCTGATAAAACCCATAAGGCATATTTAATAAGCACAGAAAGAACAATATTGCTAAAACAATTATTATAATTGTTGTGCTATTTCTCATTATCTTGTTTTAAGCTATTCATTGTATCATCGTCAATTTTGCTTATTAGTTCAAATTCATTTGAAATATGTGTATCAAAGAAATCATCTTGAAGTCTTGATAAATAGGAGGTGCTTATAATGTCTTGTTCCAAATAATCTTCAAAGTCCGGATGCTTTTCAAGAATTGCTTTATTTTCAATTTTTAATTTTGAGCGAATAACTTTGAAAAATTTAATTTCGCTGTACTCCACTTTATTATCCGCTTTAATTGTCTCAATTGCGACTTCAATTAACTTTAATTCGTTCTCCTGTGTTAATTCTGTACTTGTAAGCTCGTTGAAATATTGCTTTAAAAACTGATGTCCATCTTTATTTATGGCAAGTAATAAATTATCCATTTCAGAATTAAAATCTATATCACCAAAGGTTTTATTTTCCTTATGTAATTTTTTAATAAGTTTAATTTCTCGTTTATCAATATCTCCATCACAGGCCATACAAGAAAACGCAGTCTTTAATAATAATTTGTCAAAGTTTATTGTTTCCATTTTAGTTGTTTTTAAAACCAATAGTTGGTCTTTGGTTAGTATTATCTGTTAAGCCTTCCATTTTAGCCTTAATGGATTTATAACTATTCAATTCTTTTAAAGAAATTGAAGGACGATTTTGTTCAATAGTTTCGATTAGAATCTCTTTTGAAATTCTAGATTTCATTTTAAGTGCTTTTCTTGATGCTTCATCACACAAAAACTTTATATCACTTGAAACGTAATTTTCTGTAGATTTTGCTAGAGTAGAGTAGTCTAAACCAATTTCCCTTGGTCTTTTTTCTAAATATAATTTAAACATCAATTCACGAGCTTCAAAATCTGGTGGTGGTAAATAGATTACTTTATCTAAACGACCTGCTCTTAAAATCGCTGGGTCAATCGAATTAGGTCTGTTTGTCGCTCCTATAATAAATACACCATCATCTCCACAATTATTCATTTGAGCTAAAAATTCATTTACAGCACTTGTATTCATATGATTTACACTTGAATTATCACGATTAGGAACTAACGCATCTAATTCGTCTATAAAAATAATACTTGGTGCATCTTCGCGAGCTTCATCAAATAGGTTTTTAATATTTTCTTGTGATTGATTTACAAATTTACTCTGAATATCAGAAGGTTTTATTTGATAGAAATTAAATCCAATTTCCTCCGCCATTCTTTCTGCAAAAAATGTTTTACCACAACCAGGTGGACCATAAAGTAACATTCCGTTGGGAATTGTTAAACCATATTCCGCATATTTTTCTTTGTCATTTAATGCATCAATTACATCTAATTGTATAGTCTCTTTGAGTTCTTGCATTCCAGCAATCGCCTTGAAACCTTGACCATTTTTTATGTTTTTTAATTTGGGCTTGGTTGATTCGTTTGAATTAGAAACTTGTTTAATTTCTATTTCTCCGTTGATAGCTTGAATAAACTCTTTTACATTTTTAAAACGATTTTCTGCATCTGGTTGTAATGCTTTGCTTATAATATTTACAGTTTGTTGGTCAATTTTAATATCAGAATCGTTAAATTTTAAAGTTTTATTTCGTTCTTCTAAAATAGCATCTTCTAATTTTATCCTATCGGATTTGTATTTTGATATTTCTACAAACCAAGGTGGTAAACCAAAAAGTAAATGATAATATAAAGCACCAACTGAAAACACATCACTCTGCACAGAAAATACTTTGTTGAAATTTTCGTTGGCTTGATAAAATGGGTTTAAACCATCTTTTAAAAAATCTTTGTTTGACTGACTTAAATATCGAGCATAACCAAAATCAATTATTTTTGGAATTTCAACTTTACCTGATAAGTCAGTCATAATATTTAGGTTCGTAATATCATTATGAATAACTGGATTTTCAAGATTATGCAGATAGTTCAATCCATTTAATACGCCTGAAATTATATCTTTTGCATGATAAGGATTAAATGTTTTATCTCGTTTCATTTTATCAGCTAGAGTTTCGCCACTAATAAAATCGAGAATTACAAAAGCATACTTTTGTTTTTCTAGAAGCAATTCGCCATTATCACAATACTTTACCGAATTAGGATGTTTAATTTGTTTTAAAATCTCAATTTCTAAAACAGCATCATTGTCATTAAATTGTGTTCTATCTAATTTAGAATAGGTAAACAACTTTAATAATTTTGTTTTTCCTTCCTGGTCTTTTACACGATATGTTTCTGCATAACTTCCTTTTTTTAAAAAGAAGGTTACTTTGTATTTATTCGCAATACTTTGTCCTTTGGTTAATATGTATTGTTTGTTAATCATTTAATTCTTCGTTGTTGAAATGTAGAAACTCCATTCATACTCATAGCTACTTTTCATCAATTCAGTACCATAGTCAGGTAACACTCCAGGTGCAGAAGCTCTGTAAGAATATGAACCAGAAGATAATGTTAATGACTTTCGTTCTTGTGGTGAGAATGAATATATTTCATTATTCAATTTTAATGTTAGTGTTTTACTTGTGTTGTTGTAAATTTTAATAACAGGTTTTTCGGAACTAGTCTTTCCAATTGGTGTAAAAATACCTTCTTCATTCTTAGGAAGCATTCTATCTAATTTTACAAAATTAGAATGAACGAATCCTTCTTTATTTGTTTCAATATCTAAAACTTGATAAAAGCCGTTAACTTTATCTTTAGATATAACAAACAATGCAGTTCCTTGCTGTAATGAAGAAATAACTTTACAGCTTGTGTTTGCTTCAGTTCTGAAGTTTACAGTTTTATTTACGTAACCTAAATAGCTTTGAGCATAAGAAGCAAAACCAAATATGAGACCTAAGAATAATGTTAAAATAAATCTTTTCATAATATAAAATTTTAGCCGATTAAAACAGAATCATCTCCACTTGGTCTGTCAGAAATTGGTAACATATCGTAAAGTGAAATTAGTATCTGTCTCAATTCTTCCTTATCAGGATTTTCAGATATCATACTAATTCCTTTATTTACCAATTGTCTAGCTCTATTAGAATCACTCCAAGTATAATCGCCAAAATTGTCATTAAAATCTCTTAGCATTCCAATAAACTGATATATTTCGGTTAATTTAAAGAAGAACATATTAATTTCTTCTAATAAGGTAGTGCCAAGTTTTACATCCTTGACCCTTATTACTTCTTCTAATTGGTTACGGAACTGATTAACTACTTCTGTGGTTTTATCATTTCCTAA
This sequence comes from Lacinutrix himadriensis, assembly GCF_001418105.1. GTDB lineage: Bacteria > Bacteroidota > Bacteroidia > Flavobacteriales > Flavobacteriaceae > Oceanihabitans > Oceanihabitans himadriense. The sequence continues at coordinate 232,074 of NZ_LIQI01000032.1, read as the reverse complement.
ATCATTGTTTACTTTTTCTAATCTGTAAAACTCTTCTTTGAGTTCCTCTTCTAATTTTGGCCATTCAGTTGTTTCGTTTAATACGTCAATCTCTTTTAATGACTTTCTTAATTCATTTAATACTTGGTCTTTATTTCCTTCTTTATCAGCACTAAACATTTTTTCAATTTCCTGCAAGTCAGATTCAATTTTTTGAAGTTGCGCATTATTCGAATTCTCACTTTGCTTTAATTCTACAAAACTTCCTTTTGCTTTTCGAATTTCATTACCTAACCAATTTGTATCTGTTGATTTTGTTTTGCTTTCGACTTGAGTTTCATATGAAAAATCCAAGTATGGAAAATAAGCGGTTACCGTGATTTTTTCAGACCTATCAATATTTACTGTTAAATCTACATCACTATTTACAGGTAAAAGTGAAGGCAAATCTGAACCACTTATTATAATATCTGTAACGTGTTCGTTATAGATAGCTCTTGTACTTTCAGCATTGAGATCTCCTTCATATATTGGTATTTTTATAAAATCAGAATCCATTCCTGGCCGAATTTGCTTTTGGGTTTTCAAACCGTTCCTCGTACCAATTGCTGGAATAGATTGATTTTTTTCTAAATTCTTAACTGTGGTAAAGATTATTTTTCCAGTTGATTTACTTTTTATCTCTATCCCAACATTATAAGCTAATGTAGCACTTCCAATTTTTGAGCCTTGAATTACGCTAAAATTAGATGGTTCACTTTCTAAAATATCTCCTTTGTCGTCATATAAAACAACATAAAAAACATTCGTTTTTCCTTCATTTAGTTGAATTTCGACAATTTCGCCAATAGTGTTTATTTCAATTTTTCCACTAGACCAAGCTTTATCTCCTCTAGTAACTTCTGCAAATACTTTTTCAGGGATTTCGCCTTCTGTTTTGTCTGCTAAAATTTTGATTGGTACAAATTCTTCTGTTTCTACCGTTGAAGATTCATGTGCTATTTCTAGCTGAATTTTAGTTTTATCTCTTGTTTGTTCTCTTACTTCTTCTGAAACGTCAACTGTTGAAGCATACAATGCAGCACCTTTTGAAACTACTGTCATTGGGTCTGCACTTGTATCAGGTTTACAAATTTGTGTTTCTAACATTTTTCGCAAAACAGGCGAAAAAGTTGGTCCACCAACAAGTATTAACGAATCTAAAGATGAGCCTTTTAAATTATTTCTTTCTAAAAGGTTTTTGCTAACATCAATTGCTTTTTGAAAAACTGGTGAAAGGGCATTTGATATGTCAGTTTGTGTAACAGTAATATCTAATTCAAATTCTTCTCCTTCATCATCTTCTCCAGGAATATCTCCTAAATCTGAAAGTATATTGTGTGTATCGTTGAATGAAAGTTTTATTTTGGTTTCTTCTGCATAAAATTTCATTGCATTTCTTAAAATTTGCTTTTTAGAATCGTCTGCTAAAATGGAATCAATTGCAAAATTTTCTTGTATGTAAGGCAATATTATTTCATCTACAATTGCAAAATCTAAATTTTTACCACCAAGATAGTTATCTCCTTCGGTATCAATAACCTTCATTATGCCTTCTTCCACTTTTAAAAGTGCTGCATCAAAAGTCCCTCCACCAAAATCGAAAACAAGCCAAAATCCATCTTTCTTATCAGAATCTAATCCGTAAGCCATTGATGCTGCAACAGGTTCTTGTAATAATTCAATATGGTCAAAACCTGCTAATTTTGCTGCTTCTCTTGTTGCTTCTTTTTGATTGTTTTTAAAAGCTGCTGGAACTGTAATTACGATAGAATTTACATTTTCGTCGGTAACGAAAGATTTTAAAGTTTTTAGTACTTCTGCGGATAACTCTTCTGAACTTAATTCCTTAACTAAATTAGAGCTTGAATAGGATTTATCGCTTCCCATTGTTCTCTTAAATTCAATAAAAGCATTAGCAGAATCTTCCTGCCAATTCTTCATAGCTTTTAGTTTTTCTCTCTTAAGGTTATTGAAGGCGCTTTCTCCAACTTGTATTGCCTTCTTCTTATTTATTGAAATACAAGAAGGCATAGTGTCAACTTGTCTATCTGTTTTTTTTATTGTTGCTTCGCCATTTTCCATTCTAGCAATAGCAGAATTTGTAGTACCTAAGTCAATTCCGTAGTCAATTTTTGTTCTAGCCATTTGATATTTTTTATTCACCAATACTAACTTCTATTTGAGCAGATTGAATCATTGCTCCCTTAAAGTTTACTTGTGGTTTTATAATTCGTGTAATAATTTCTTTTCCTTCTTCAATTTCATCACTAGGTGTGAAATTCGCAGTCACTTTCATTCCTTCATTATATTCTTTACCGAGCATTTCAACTAATTCATAGCCGTTAGCTGCAAAGTTATCTTGAATACGTTTAACTGAAGAACCCAATTGTTTTAATCCTTTTGTGCTCTCGTCCATTCTACTTAAATTCTTTTGAATTCTTATAACTTCATCTGCTACTTTTAAGGCTAATGAATGGTCTGCTTTTTCGTTTGAAGTTGTTGGCTGTACTTTGGTTTCTTCTTGTTTTAATTTCAATTGTGTTTCTAAGACTTCTACCAACTTGTTGTCCAATTTCACGCTTTCTTCTTCTAAAGCGGTTTTGGTATTCTTTATTTGAGTTTCAACATCTGTTTTACTCGATTTAATGCGTTTGCCTAATAACCAATAAACCAAACCACCCAATAAAAGTGTTGCTAACGTTGCAATTATCCAATACAAACGGTTTTTACCTAAACTACTGTCTAATTCTGAAATTTTGGAATTTGCGTTTTCGCCAGTTTGTTTAATTTTAGTTCCTAATTCTGTTGAATTGGTTACAATATTTTGACTGTTGTTTTTTATCAATTGATTTAAACTGTCAATGATACTTTCTTGTTTTTCTGATTTTAGGTTTAGTGTTTCTAAACCCTTTTTTTGTTGATTTAGAATGTATTGTTGATTGTTTAGTTTTTTTGTCAAAGAATTTATTTCTTGTCTTTGCTGAAAAACATTGTTTTTTATAGTTGGTATTTCTTTAACCAAAACAGAGTCTTGTTGCTGTTGAGCAAAAAGATTTGATGCTCCTAGAAATAGAGCTATGAGTAAAATTTTCTTCATTATTTTTTGATTGCTTTAATAAATTGGTCTAATCCTTTTCGGATTATGTGGTTAATACTTTGTTTGTTCTTCAACTTTTCAACCAAACTTGGCGAATATTTGTAGTATAATTTAATAAAACGTCTTCCAACTATGGTTTTGCTTAAAAACCCATCTCTGAAATTTCGTAATTCCATTACTTGTGGATGGTCGTAATCTCCATAAGCCATTGTTGCAATGTAGCAACCTTTATCAGTTGCACTACTGATAGTTGAACCAACTTTTTTTGCTGTAGATTTTGCTTGAGCTGCTCTTACATCTTTCCAATAGCATATATGTTTAACTTGGTTTATTTGAATTGGTCCAAGTTTGCTAAATAAGAAATCTACTAGATTTTGATATTCCGAAACCTTGTTTCGATTTGAACATTTTTTTATTATTTCAATGTCTCTTAAACTTATCTCACTACTAACAAGTTCAACAACTTTAGACCAATTTAGACAGCTAGCTTTCATTTTACTAACTTTAGAATAATTGATGCTCTGGTTGTAAGGCATATTCCTTATCATTGAAGAAACTTGGGCATCAATTTCACTAATAGCTTTGTCATAAGCTAATCTAATGGAACCCAATACTGAGATAGCTTGATTTATTTCGCGGTCTTTCATATCAGCAAGTGAAGCCAGACTATCTTTTGCTCTATCTTTTGTTAATTTACCAACAGCAATTCTATCTGCTATTTTTGTTAACTTTTGAGCTTGTTCTAAATAGTTATCACTAGAACCATTTTCTAGACTTTCGTTGAAATAATCAATACCACATTGCATTATTTCATTTGCTAATTGGTCTGCAATTGTTTTATATTTTAAGTCAGTAATTCCAAGTAATGATTGAAGAGTTACTAAGTCATCTTTACAGTTTGCAGCTAAATTTAGTCCAAATTGGTAGGCATCAATTTTGTTGTCCTTTCTTTTGTTTTTACTTCTGGAAATTTGGCTTTCAATATTGTGTACTGGTTCTTCTGTGAACTTTTTTGAAAGATAATTTTGAGTTGAACCGTTGCAATTACTGAATAATTGTAATGTTTCAGAACTAGAATATTGGTTTTTGAATTGCGTTAGCAATTCATCAACCAATTTTTCTATTTGTTTTTCATTATCAATCGTAAAAGTTTCATCTGCAACAGAATGAACAAAATTTTCAAAGTATTCAGATTCTATAAGTTTTATTTTTGCCTCAATTCCTTCTTTGATTTCTTCTCGATTTTGACTTAATAATCTGTAAGTTCCCAAATTATTAAAAGCCGAAAAATTCTTAGAATTTACATCTTTGTTTTGAGTTACTTTCTCCCAAATCTCAATTGCTTTTTCTTTGTCTCCATTTTTTAAGTATTCAATTGCAGTTTTATCAATATCGTTTGCTTTGAGAAACCAAAACAGAGCATAGTTTACTTTATCTTGGTTTTGCTCAATATTAGAAAAAGCTTTATTTATAGAATCTTCGGTTCTGGTAATACTATCTAAATCTTGAAAATCGTAATCAGAATTTATTTCTTTACCAACCTTAGAGTAGGCTTTTATTTTCGTCTTTTGCTTTTGTAATTCTCTTTCAGTTGCGTTTGAAAGAATACCTGCAATTCGGTAAGGGTTCTTTTGGATTAACTCCATATTTTTTCGGTTGGTTTTAAATTCCTAAAATTACTTCTTATTTTATTTCTTCTATTACGGTTTTCCGTATTCTGTTCGTTTTTTGAGTATTTAAAAAAAACAAAGTAGCTGTTTGTGAAACTGGCTTATATTTTGCCTTTGTAAAACCTACTATTTATCATTATTATAGTATGTATAAAAGATGGTTTGTGTCAAAACAGTTATTAATAGAAATTAATAAAATGGTTTTATGAATTCAAAAAATTAATAGCGAGAACAATATAGGAAATTTCCTCTTTTATTTTATTATTGATAATATTAAATGATGAATTTTGTTGCGATTTATTATTTTAAATTGGATTAAAAAGATTTTGGGATGTTAGGAGGAATGCACTTTTTTTTCTGCAATTAATTTTTAATTTCGCAGATAGATAAATAAAATAACTAAGCATTCACAAACCAATGAAAACTCTTTTAAAACTTACCTTTTTACTATTCTTTAGTCTTACTAATGCTCAATTTTCCGAAACTGCTCTTCCGGAAGAAACGAAAACTTTTATTGGATATTTTAATAATTTTAACACCTCACATGGTTCATTGCGATCAGAGATAGTAGATGGGACTAAAATATACACCTTGAAATATGGTATTGGAGCAGCACAGAATTTTATTATTCGTTTTGAAGAGACAGGAAATGATTTAGAATCCTTATATCAATTACTTAGCACTTTTTTTATTAAGGAAAACAAGAAAGATGAACAATATGTAAAGTCTTTTAAATTAGGCGAGGTGGATGTGATTTGTACGGGATTTGGTGGTATTCCTTTCCATATTTATTTTAAAACAGAAGATGGTGTTTTTTATATTTCTGAAAGACAGCTGGATAAGTTGTTCGGTAAGAGATAAGTTAATGTATTGTAAATAGGTATGTGTACCTGTTTGATAACTGTTTAGCGTATCAATCCTCAAAGTTTCACTAAAGTATTGATTATCTAATTTTAAAATATTCTCCTTTTCTTTAAGGTAAGCTGCCATTGCTAGCTCCCGTAAAAGGGAATAATTTTCTAATTCAATATAATTTGCTTTTACTTGTCTAAATATTTTTCTTTATTTTATTGATTGCGGTAAGCCTTAAATAATATAAATGGTTATTTATACAAGTGATACATCTCACTAATATGTTTTTTGATTTTCTCTCTAAACCATATTGGTTCTAGTACCTCAACCATATTACCTAGTTTTAAGATTTGTATTTCAAACTCGTAATTTGGTTTTAAAACATAGGTGACTTGTCCCCATTGGTTATCTATGCCGTTGATACAAATTTGGGATTTGTGTATTGGTAAGCTTCGTAAATACTTAATTTGGTTGTTATGTGCTTTGATTACAATTTTTTCGGGAGATTTACTTTTGGATTCGGTATAATTTAAACCAACTACATCATCGTATTGTTTTAATTGTTTTTGAAAATCATCCAGTTGAAGGGACTTGATGTTTTTAATTTCTATTTGTGAGAGTCTGTCGATTCCGAAATTTTTGATTTCACTTTCTCCATCTACTACTGCAATTAAATACCAACGATTGGCATATTCTTTTAAGCAAAGTGGGGAAACGATATATGGCTTGTTTGTTGCCCCATAGTAATTTTCTTTGAGAAAAGATATTTTATGGTTTGCGGCTATTGCTTGAATTAATTTTTTGAAATGTTGTACTCCAGAGAAGTTGGTAGTGTCCTCAGGGAGTACCCATTTTTGAAAGGACTTATAATCTTTAAATCCGTTTTCATAAAGTTCTGCCATAGCAGCAAACTGGGCAAATTTAAAAAATTGGCTTAAAGCTTCTTCATTCTCTTCTAGGGTATAGCCCCGCGTTTTATGGTTATAGGTGATTACAATACCAAAATCTACTTCTAATATATTCTTGTCTCGCTCGAAAGTGCGTTCGGTAAGGTCTACATCATAATCTTGGCGTAATCGATGAATAATCTCCTTTTTACTAAAGTTTGGATTGGCCTTAATTAGTTGTGCTATACAATTTAATCGCTTAAGAATTTTATAATCTGCCATAGTAGGTGTTTCCTTCAAAAATAGAATTTCCATTGCTTATAACAAGGTGATTGGAGTTTATTTAGCTATAATTTATAAAGTTTTTATGAGTCCGACATCATTTGGCGGAGTGGGTTTCGATGTTTGCATTATAATTAAAAATATCTGTTATGAAAAATGAATACTTGCTCCAAGACGAATTTACACATTGGCTAGATTTACAAAATGATTCCCTTTGTTTTAAATCTTCCTTTTACAGTTACCAAATAAATAAAATACATAGCATTTTTGCTTTAGAGAATGGGTTTCCATTTGATTTTTCGGATGCATTGGAAAATGAAATAATTTGTAATAACCCTCAAGGTGTTGAGGTAATAATTTTGAAGGTATTAGATAAAATGGAGCACAATGGATTTTGTAAGGATGTAGATATTCCTATTAAGGCATTGGAAGCAATGCGGATTGGATTACTGAAATATAGGCTGTTTCTTCATCATTTTTTAGCAAGTAGGAATACCAATTATAACTCTATAAATAGTATTAGTAATTACTTTTCTGAAACAAAACAGTTGCATTTAGTTTCCCTTTTTAAAGGTAACAAAAGGTATTCGTTCCCCGTTTACCAAGATGTCTATATCTATAATGCACTTGAAGTTGATGCTTTGTGGCAAAAGCTTTTAAAATCTCATGAAGACCAAAAGTTGGGAACTAAAGATGCGCATGGCACCATGGCTACTGATTTAGGAACTATAGTTGTGAAAAAGCGCGAAAAAAAGCAATTAGAAGTTGTGGATGGAGGGCAAACTTTAATCACACTTTCCATTTTAATGCATGTACTTACCCAGTTTTCAAAAGGCACAAAAGGTGCTGTTGGTTTTGAAAATAGAAATAGAGGTTTGTCTCAAATATTTTCATTTAAAACCGAATTAAATGATCAGAAATTGTTTCGAGTATTGGTTAATAATGGGATCAATAAATGCGCTACTTCTGCCAATGAAATAAGCAAAGGGATAATGTATAGATGTGAAGAACCTGGTTTAAATAATGGATATGCATTTTTACAAACTACATTTCGTTTTGTGCAGTTTGTGCAAGAAGCTAAGATTCCACAATCGGATCATTATATAGCCAATATGGATGCGTTTTTTAGTAAGGTGTTGAAAAACCATAGTATAACGATTAAGAAGTTAAGTCTAGAGAATAGGGATAAAACTTATTTAAATCGTAGTACTATTTTGGTGCAAAATATTATGGAATGGTTGTAAAGGAATCTTCCTGTTTTATAATATAATAAAGGAACAAAGATGGCGAATATTGAGTTACATCTTTTAATAGAAAAATTGAAATGAATACAAATATATATTACCAAGTAGAAACTAAATATTGGCGTAGGGAAGTACCGAATATTCATGATGCACTTTCGGACAGGGTACCTACCCAATCGGATATAGCCGAAACGAGTACTTTGTATAAAAATGATTCACCACTTGTAGCTAGATCTGCAGCTTTTAATCATTTTAATAGTATTATAGACGTGCTATATGAGGGTTTAGGTACGGAGCAAACTTCGGATGCTCAAGCTCGTATAGATTTGCAGTGCTATTTGGATTCAGGGAATGGTATAGAATATCTCAGTAAGTTTCCAGATAAAAAATTTAAAATGCTAAGTAGGGATGATATACACAATCGAATAGAAATATATGTCGTTATAGAAGGCGTGAAAACAGCAATCCATGGTTTACGTTGTTTAGAATATACAGATAGATTAGATGAAGGTATTATTGAAAACTTAGAAGGTTTAATCTTAGAATATAAATACTATAAAAATAATCAATTCGCTATAGATAAAGAGGGAATTAATATTACTTTAGAAACTTCAGATGGAAAAATAACAAGCATATTAAAAACTCCAGTAGATTGGAAACAACTTCAAAACTATCTGTAATATTGAATTAAATTAAAATTATGAGAGACGCATATAATAAGTTATTTGAAAAAATAAATAGAGAGGATTTTTTTAAATTAGGATTGGATGACATAATCTATATAGAGGAAAATGAAATAATGTTACAATGGGAGAAATTAAAAAATAACGTATTGAATAATAAGGAGGTATTTATACGAGGATATAGTCGAGACGCTAGAAAAACGAATTATTATATAACACTCTATATGTTCCTGTTTAAATTAGAGAATGTGATTAAGGATCCTTCAAATAATACCGAACCAACAAAACTAATAGCAAGTTTAACAAACTATATAAAAACTCCAAAAAAGAAATGTGAAAAGGAACTGTTAAGTAATTACCAGATTTCACATTTATTTGGAAGAACAAAAAACCCCTTGTTATTTAATTGTTCATGGAATATAGCTTATATCCCAAAATATTTAGATCCCTTTACTGGCCACGAAACACGAGGGGAGCACAGCATGACTTTTAAAAAAGTATTTAAAAGTCAGATTGAAAATCGTTTTTTGGATTATATTATTGATTACAACGATTTTATAACAAAATATGTTGAGCCTAATTTGCAAGAAGCACTTGATAATACAAGAAGAAAATTAAGAATTGATAAAAAAGAATTTGGAAAATTTGAAAAGGACGCAAGGAAGGAACTTTCTAAAATAGAACTTGAAGATAATAAACTTTTTTAATAATGGTTTAGAATTGATTACGGCCAACATAATTTTAATATGTAGCACGAGGAACAATCCAATATTATTAACTTATCATAGAAAAGTTAAGGGGAAAAGGTTCTTTTTAGTAATGAAGAAAAAAGTTATTATATTAATTAAGATGAACGCTCAAGTTTTTGTGTTTTGTACGATTTTTAAAACTTGTAATTAAAAGAGCACATATTAATGAATAGCAGTAACGAGAAAACCTTAAAACCTGAATGGTTGGAAAAAAAATAAAAGATAACCTTTACTTAAAAGTTTATAATCGTTAGATTTTAATTCCAAATCTCATCCTTATTACGTATTCTTTCTATTTCCTCCATAGCATTTAGTTCTATTTCTTGAACATCTTTAGAATAAAAAGGTATAATACTACTGTTCGGTAAATGTTTCACGTAATTATCAGTATGATTCCATTCCCAAATATTTCTTATCCAAAGCTCTTTGTCTTTATAATCTCGTTCGAGATAAATGAAGTTTTCTTTTGTCTTCCAGCTTCCTTGCACTTTAATCGACTTAAAACCCTTCCTTAAAGAGGAACTTGCTGGTTCTGAGTCAAAAATTTCTTTATTCGGCTCAAATGAATCCATTTTTAAGTCGACATCCAAAATTACTTGTTCCATATGGTCAGCACAGTGAATTAGATCATTGTAATTTTGAAGTAACTCAATTGTACTTAATGGATTTTCATGATGATTAAGAAAAACGGGCAAATCAATTTTAGCATAAATACCAAAAATTGAAACAGTGGTTTGACTTTTATCTAAACATAACTTTACGGTCATGAATTCATCTTCGTATTTTTTAGAAAACAAATGATAATTTTTTTCAAAATCCTTGATTTGTCTCTTTCTACCTATTGGGGAAATTAGGCTTAATGTATAGGTCACCTCTCCTAACACCCCAGTCAACTGAGCATCATAATTTAATTTAACAATTACAGGCTGGTTTCGCCCATTTGCTAGTGTAGAATCTAGGACACAAATCGTATCAGCAGATATTTTGGATCTGAAAATGGGAATATTATGTTCTTTGAAAGTGTTAATCACTTGTTTTTCGATATCTGTTTCTTTTATGTCTAATTTAAATTCAAAAGAAGGCTTCTGTAATTCATTCATTTTGGCTGGGTAAGGGTCTTGTACCAAATCCTCGTTTGGGGTTCTAAAGAATTGTTTCCAATTTTCATAATTGAAATTCTTTGGATCAAGATTGGATCGACCTTCATAAGCTTGGCATTTATCTATTAAGTTCTCTTCAAAATATTTTTTACTGATAAAATTAGCGAGATGATCTTGATCTATCGTGTTTTTTAAATAAGGATAAATAATCTCTAATATGCTATTCTCATCCATATCAAGATTCCGTTCTATTTTGCTAAACATACGATCAATTCTACCCACTCGTTGTTCATTATCTCCAGGGGTCCAAGCTATGCCATAATGAATGATTTGGTCACAAAAATATTGAAGATTAACTCCCTCCTGGAGAACAGAGGTGCTAATTAATACATCAGGATAAAATGGCGTATTAAAACTTGTCATAACCCTATTATTCTTAGTGTCTCCTGAATAAGCATATGCTGGTTGTGCATCCCAAAAATTTTTCCATTCCTCATTCAATAGCTGATCTTCATTAGTTAAGTTAAAGACCTTTTCACAAAGCACCTTGAAGTTCAAAATAGATTCTATTATCAATTGCGGGATCGAAGAATAAGACATTTGCTCACTAACTTCTTCAGTAAACTGTAGATACAATTTAACTGCAGTTGATTCACTTCTATTCGAAGCTTTAATGAAAGCGATATAAAGATCTACCAATGCTGGAGAAGCAAGTAGCATACCCTTTTCAATAAAAGTACTAAACGCCTCTTTTTGGTATTCATTCAGTTCTTGGTATTCCTTTTTTATACTTTCCTTTTTCTCTTCTTGTAATTCTGATTTTTCAAGATATCTCCAGAAAATTGTCATTAGAGTTGGGAGTTTAAGGGTTTCAGTAGACTTTTCTAATAAATCTAAACGTCCAGCCAAGGTGTTTTTGATCTTCATACTAACATCTTCAGTAACATTTTCTGAATCTGTTCTGTGTAGTAAACAACTGATAAAGTGATCGTCAGTATAGCCTTTCCCTTTTAAGAAAGACTTATAAATTTCAACTTTATATTCCTTATCAAAATAGTCTGCTCCTGGAGCAAAAAAGATATTAAACACGCTTGGTTTAGATCTATTGAATCTAAGTCGAAAATTTGATGCGTGAGTTGAAGTTTGAATGCCCGCTTTCTTTTTCAATGTTTTAAAAAGATACATCACTTTGGATGTTGGAACTTTTTCCAAATCTTCTCCTAAATCTTCATCAGATAAAATTAAGTCTTCTTCTTCATGATTAGTCAAACCACTCTTGTTTTCAAAATGTTTTCTAAATTCATTTAGACCAGCAACGAGTTCCATACTAGAGCCCAATGCATTGTTTATTTTTTTTAATAAAATTTCATCATATCTAAAGATTGCTCTTGCTGCAATTTCCCTAACAGATGGTATTCTTCTTACGAATACTAATTTTTTCGAATTAGGAGAGTTAAGGGTTTCTTTTTCCGCTATAAGGTCTTTATTAAGCTTTTCGTATTTAGGATGAGAAGGAGGAGATCCATCAAAAATTGATTGATACTTTGCCGATAATTCTAATAACATTTCTCCATCAGATCCTGAATTAAAATCACTCCCTTCTTTAAGTTCTTTATCATCTTCATAATTAATTTGTTCTTTTGGAATAAACTCTGTACCTTCTAAAAAACCAAGTATATTTCTTCTACTACCATGCATTTCTCCTTGCATATATTCAGCAACTAATTGTTTCTGATAGATCCCAAAAAACAGTTCAGACATTTCGTTATCCTTAAAATCCGATGCACGACTAATCTCTTTTCGATAATTATATTTCACTTTCCCTTGCTTTGATAATCGCCTAAATCGTCTTAGACATATATCATCAAGTATTGTATCATAACTTAATTCGGAGTATTTCTTATCATCAAAATAGGATACTATAGCATTTATATTACTACTTGAGCTGTGATTTGGAGTAGCAGTAAGCAACAATGTTTTTTTAGCAATTTTATTAGCACCTTCGTTAAAAAATGTTTCAGCAACAGCCACACGTAGACTCCCACCATGCTTGTTTCTAAAATAATGCGCTTCATCAATTATTACTAAGTCAAAATAGCCATCAGGAAGATGCTTTACTATGTCTTTTCGTATTAAGTCTGAAATTCCTTTTGCAGATTCTTTATTTCTTTCAATATTGTTGTAATCCTTGTCTGGTTCTATTCCTATATTTTTCAGCCTAGCATTTACGTCCGTTTGGCTGAATAATGAACTAAAAGAAGATATCTTACCTATAAAAAATTTACCCCATCCTTTTTGAACTTCAGTTGCCAAATCATATAGGTTGGTACAAAATATTGCGGGATTAATTGGTTTACCATCCACTCTTGATTTTACGATATCATCTTTTACTTTATAGTGCACTTTAATGAAAGTTTCGTATTCCCTCTCCCAATTGTAAGCAACTTCATTTCTAGGAGCTAACACAAGAATTCTTGCATCTGGTTTTTGCTGCCAAAGTGCTGCGCAAACTGCCAAAGACTGAATGGTTTTACCCATACCCACTTCGTCAGCAAGAAGTGCTATTTTTTTTTCATTAAGCAGATTGAATAAATAAGCTGAGCCTTCAGCCTGTATGTGCTGCATTGATATCGGGTTGTAGCTGTTAAATTCTAGCTCCCTATTTTCTTTATCTCTATAGAAACTAACAAAACGTGTTAGTTCTTGTGGCGTTATGTTTTTAAAATAGCTCATATTAATAAGAACAACTTTCTTGAATGTATTTTAACCATTTATTCATTTGATATTTATTCACATTATCAAAGTCTAGCATAATATTATCAATGGTTTCAATAGGAGGGGGATTCTCAAAAGTATTGTAACTATTAAACATATTTATCACTTGGTTTCCTCATTGATCATGAACCAAATAAAGGAACTGCTCATTTCTGTATTCGTAGAAATCATTTGCTCTTTTAAACGCATCAAATGTTCTGATAATTGGGATACAGACCCCGGAATTCGATATCCAATCATTGATAATTCTCTAGCATCAGTTTTAGCTTCTTCCAAACGAATTCTTATTTGTTCAAAAGCCAAGAACATGGTAAACCATGCATTGGAATAATCTCCTTTTAAAGCCTTAATGATTTTATCAGAAAGCTCTTCTCCTGTTTCCGTATCTGGTTGATAGTTTATTTGATGATACTGTGATTTATTTTCAGGTTTACGGTCACTCCAAGCTCTTAATAAGTCACTTAGGGATTCGAAACCCACTGAAGGTCTTTCCATTGGATTCAATTCAATGATAACACCTAGATAAACTTTATTGCCACCTTCTTCTTTATCGTAAACGGTAAATAGCCTATCTTTTAAAAGACTTTTATGTTCCTTGTAAAAGCTGACTCCTGAATTCAGAACTTGTTTCGCTGATATTCTATTTTTTTTACCAGGTAGATCGATAAATAAGGATTCAAAAGATGAATTATCCTCAGACTCAAATCTATATTGATAGGTAGACCAATCGACATAAATTTGGCAATTTATTGTCCAGTCGAATAGCAGTTCTTTCTTCTCATCATCAATATCTTCTTTTCTCATGCCTTTAGGGACATCAATTCGTTTTAGTTGAAAACTTTGTTTCAAAGCTTGATAAGTATAATCATTTATATCTTCAACGACACCAGCTTCAATATTATTTGCATTTATAGCTATGTTTAAACCAGCTTTGGTAAAATTCCATGAACCAATGGCTAATTTGGATGTAGTGCACCAAACCTTTGCGTGTACAAGAAGTTCTTTCCCATACTCATAAAGGTCTTTGTGCAGTTTGACTTTAGGCGTTGCTAAAACCTCCAAAACTACTTCAGAAGATAAGCGCATTGCTCCAGAAGTTGTGAGATCAGGAATTACATTTAGGTTGTTAACCCAACTCAAATCTTCTTTAATTATATTAAGAAATTCGTCTGAAAAATAAGGAGACCAAACAAACATATCTTTACATGTGTCTTCCTTGATATAATCTAAAAGACGATGCTTTGATATAGAGTGAATAAACTTCCATTTGGCTTCTGGCTTCAATCCTTTCTGCCATTCTATATTTAACGAATTAATCTTATTCCTATCCGATATATTAGGCAATAACCCCAAGAAAAAATCCGTAATAGCTTGTGCATTTACTTTATCATCTATTTTTTTAAAGACTACACTTTCTGAATTTTTTGACCAGGCAGAAAGGGTCAAATTTGCGGAACCTGTAACTAACCAGGCCTCATTTTTTTTATTCACCAACAAAGTAACCTTTGGATGGAATACCCCATGGGTAAAAGATTTACCAATGCTTTTTGGTTTAATAGCTATAGTTTGCACACTCGTTCTTTTAATGTCTGGGCGCATAGCACGGTAGTCGTGAAAAACTTTAACATCTACAGAGCCGCTATCTGCATTAACGATTCTGTCGTTCAATGCTTCAAAATCTTTTATATTTTTAATATCAAATGGGTTTGTTTGTACTAGGGCAGAGAGCACATATTTCTCAAAAAAATCTAAACTTAGATTAAATGTTGTGAACCAAGCCATTTTTATTTCTCCAATTTCAGAAATGGTCTTTTTAAACTCGTTATATAACTTTAGTCCTTCTGCCATTAGTTTATATTTAATCCGGTGTATATTGATTTGACAGCGTCTAAATAATATCGATTATACCAATATCCGTTAACCACAACATTAGATGTTGAAACATGTATTGCTTGAGGTATATAATGTTTGATATGATCATTTTCTAGTTCCACCCATGCCACGCCACCACGATCTTCCATAATTTTCTTATGGTAGTTTAATATTGCTTCTGCAAATTGTACTCCGTTATTTGTATTGTCTTTAACAAAATCAACCAACATTTCGAGTCTTTCGTTACGGCAAGTAAGCGGTAAAACACTTTCAAAGGGTATATCTCTAACTAACATATCTAAATCAGATTTTATATCTGATAACTTTTTTACAGAAACATCAGAAAGTAAATAAAACGCGTGAGAACATCTACTTAAAAAAGGTTCTAGGTCTAAAATCCACTGTAGCAATTCTTTTTCCTTTTCGTCCTCCTCTTTTTTATAGGCAGAAGCTATTATAGATGCTATGGTTTGTTCTCCAAATTGATTCATTTCTGAATAAATTGATTTCGCTGCACCTGAAGTTATCCCAAGCTTTTCCTTCCAATAGTTTTGTAGCAAAATGTTTTGTTCTAATTTACCGAAACAATCGGCATATAGCTTCCATAAAACCTTATCGTTTTTATAACGGTTAAGAGTAACTATAGGATAACCTTTATCTTGGTTTTGCAACAATTCAGTAAGCAAAACCATTAATTTATTTACCAATTTATTACCTTCAGGCCATTGTAAGAATAATTGTTCTATCCGTTCAAATTCTTTAGGTGAATATTCAAAGTTTTTTGACATCAACCCCATATTCATAAAAGGCCCTTTGTACCGTCCATTAATACCTAATTGTATTTGTCGGACTAATACTCCTTTTGATCGTTCGGCATGTATTTCAATTTCCTGATAATTACCATTCGATCTATCTAAATTATCTTGAGCTTTGTTGTTGCCAAGTAAACCCATAGTATTTACCGAGTTCCATTGATCCAAAAGGGCATATACCAGTAAATCCTCCATAAAAATGAGCATACCAGCTTTAGTGTCGTATGTATCACGATAGAATTGGAAATGATTTTGTGCTTGGTTAAATACCTCGTTATTTTCTTGCTGGAAACGATAAAGCACGAAATGATGAAGCAGATTAATGGAGTAATTCCGAACGTCTGTTGAAACCGTTGTAAGTTTGTTTTTAAATATGAGCTGCCCAAAATAGGTCCATATCATTTGCATTCCCATAGGGTCTACGGAACCATCTGAAATGAGGTCTTTGTCCGGGATAGTGAATATGTTAGTCCATTTCATGTTTTATAAATAAAGTGAAGCGTAATCATCAATTGATATTGTGGTATAATGCTTAATATTTAAATTTCTTAAAAAATTATCAATTTTACGATCGTTACCAGTGCTTAAAAAAACTGTTTTTTTTCGTCTCTCCTCAAATTGTCTAAAGTATCTTTCACGTTCAATTAATAACCAGCGAATAAATACTTCTTGACTTTCTAACTTTAAGCCCACAATAATCAATGGCATATTAAACCAAATGTGTAGCCAAGTGTCTTTACCACTCCAATTCCCTTGGTTTTTACCATTAAATAACCGTTTTTCTCCTTTGTGTATCCAATTTCTAGCTTTTTCAACACTCCCCATATAATCAGTTAAACCTAGGCGGATACTATCATGATAACGAGTTAATCCATGAATATGCCAAATACCAAAACCACTTGTAGGATCCTTTAATTTTTCTTGTGCATAATATCTATCCCAAGGATAAAATCTAGTAAATCCTTTATTCTCAGTTTTGAAAAAACATAATTCTTTCGATGTTTCTAAAGCTAAATCAAAATTTGTTGTAAGTACAGGGCAATTTTTACTTTGCGCCAAATTTAAAAATTGGTTATGAGGTTGTAAATTTTCTATTGAAGGCGATTTTAAATACGTACAAACTTTTAATTTTAACTCCTTACCATTTACACTATGCATTTCTATAAAATCATACATTTCATTATAGGTAAGACCTTCAAAATTTAATTTTTCTCCACCAATTTTATGCAATAAAGATTTCCAATCTAAAAAAGTGTTTTCTAAATTATTAATACCATTGCCTAATAATATAGCAGGTCTTTCTAATTGATGAATTGTGTCTCTTAATAGTCCCATAGCATTTTTAAACAATTCAGATAAATGAAATATTATCTATTTTATTCTAATTCTTCAATTGTGATTCCATCTTCTAAAAACTTGTAATATCCCGGAGATAACGCTATACTATCCTGATATTCATCATCCCATAAATCCTCATCCGTTTCCCACTCTTCCTTTTTTCGGATGAATTTGTATGGTATTTCTGAACAATCTATTTGCCCTTTTTTGTTTTTTTTGATTTTGAATTTTTCTCCTGGTTCTATTTCCATGTGATACATATTGTATCCTTGTTGGAAAAGTACTGCATCACTGTTATAATCTTCGTCTGGAGAAATGCCCATTTGTTCCAATGTAGATTGAAAGCTCGGTGTTATTATAATTTCAAGTAGTTTCATAATATTTTATCTTAGGTTTTACTTAAGGACCTCCCATATTCCAATTTTGAAAGTTTGTGGAATATTTGTTGCCGAATTTACCTCTGATAAAAAAATTAATTTTGTAATTATTTTATCTGGAAGCATTAAATTATTGCCTGTTTTTTCTTTGTATGGTGTTTTATATTCGTTTAAAAAAGCTTGATAAATCTCTTCATAAGATTTGTCATTGGTTTTTAAAGCAATTTCTTTTTTCGGTAATTTGTCATCAAAAGAGAACCATTCAGAATAAAAACTTTTTGATTTTGATGAGTTCTTTGGTTTAGGAGTTAAAAATGTAGGTTTTAAATTTAAATTTTCAAATGAAACTTCGAAATCATCAGTAATGCCACAAATTAAAAAGAACCCTTTTTTATTTGTAGAGTCACAATACAAGTTTAAACGCATTAAGTCATTAAAAACTCTTATTCTTTCAGGTTTTCCCCTAGTAGAATCTTTCTTTACATATTTAAATTCATATGCAGACTCTATCTTGTTTTTTGTATTATTAAATTGAAGGTCAATTCTTCTAACAGGTTTAAATTTTGAATGATGAAATTCCAGATTAGGCTTTAGTCCTGTAACTTCCAGATACTCACAAGCAGGAATTTTAATCGTTGATTCATCAATGATGTAATCTCTACCTACTGCTGAAATATAATTCATCCAATGAATTATACTTGAAGCTAAATAGGATTCTTTAAAAGTTTTCATAGTCTTTGATTAGAAAAATTAACAAAATGAAGATTGTCTATTCCAAAAAGCACTAATCGAACCCAAGGGTTGTCTCTATGAATTTCTATAAAATGCATATAGGTTTTACCTTTAGCATATTTTAGTACTTCATTATTCATAAATTCTAAAGGTCTTTCTGATTTTAAGCCTCCTCTTAGAATTGAAAAGGATGAGTTTTTGTTTTCTTCACCATTCATTAAATTATATTGAAAATATTCAACATTGTCGCTAGAGTGTTCTAGTTTAGTATATTCAAATTCATTTATTCCACTAATAATAATTCTAATCCAATGATTATCATTATAGATTTCGATGAATTGATTGTAACCTTTATTACCAACATATTTGGATACAGCAGTATCTAATATTTGTTTAGGATATTCAACTATAGAATTACATTTAAAAATCGCAAATTTTGATTGATTTTCTGTGATAATTTCTTTCTCAAATATTTCTATATTATTCATAATACTATCTTTATTATTTATTCCACCTCCAAAATAACATACCCAACCCCTCCAAAAGTAAAACCATCTCCAACCTTTCTACCTAACATGATTTCTGCTAATGTTGAGTTGGGTGCAATTTGTTTAAAGCCTCCTTTAAATTAGCAGAGAATTTTCTAAAGAACTCGTTTTCATGTGAGAACTCATATTTTTTGACTAAGTAGCTTTTAAAAGACATAGGTTTAAAAAATTATTCAAGAATTAGATTATTATTATTATTATTAAAATATTATTCAGGCTTTCATATGAGTTAAACTTAATTTGTATGTTTCAGATTCTTTAAAGCATCATAATTTAAATATGTATTTATATTATTTATTTTAGAAAATTTAAGTTCCATAATTATATTTGTTATTTACCTACCAATCCCTCTTACTTCACGATCATAAATCTCATTAAATAACAATGTTTTAAACAAAGCATTTGTTTTACCATCCGTCATTTTGTTATAGAAATCCAATTTTTTATCAATAAAACTTAACAGATTATCATCTATTTTTTCGTCAAATTTATCTTTGATGTTATTTTTTGAATTTTGTTTATTAAAATAACTTAACAGCTCTTGGTCATCATAGGTATCATCAAGAATACTTTGATAATCCTTTTTATCCTCATCGGTAAAGTCAGCCCCAAACGTATCATTTAAAACTTTAATAATTTTGGTTAAAAAATCAATTTCTTCTTCTGGTTTCTGAACACCACCGCCAGGTGTCATGCCATAATCTTCACCATCTTCTGATATTAAATCTAAGTTAGTAGTAAATTTATGTTGTATTTTATAACTATCTAATTCAATATCATTAATCACATCTACAGGTAAATCACTTTTTACATAAGGCAACTTTTTAAGTAGAGCAGAAAGGAACACGTACTTTTTTTCTAAGTCCACATCTGTAAATTGAATAATCTGACTTAAAAAACGATAGATTTTAGTATAAGACTTTGCGGCCGCTTTAAAGGCGTTTTTATCTTCATCTTCAAGCTCGTTATCAAAACGTTTTGCAATAGCTGCTAAAATGGATTGTATGCCTTCCATCTTGTCATTTGGCTTAAAGAATATCTCTGCAAAAGCTTCTACTTCGGTTTCATAAAAGACATTAAAACTATCTACCTCATCTAAAATAGTATATAAACTATTTGGATCGGTTTCATTTTCTTCTTCCATGAAGTTTTTACCATAGAAATGCTGAAAATCTGCACGCACTAATTCTGGATCGTTTACAAAATCTAAAACCATGGTAGAATCTTTACCTCTTCGGTTTCTATTTAAACGCGATAAGGTTTGTACCGTACTTGCGCCTCCTAATTTTTTATCTACAAACATGGTATGTAGTAACGGCTCATCAAAACCTGTTTGAAATTTATTTGCTACTATTAACATTCTGTTTGCAGGTAGTTTCAAAGCTTCTGGAATACTTATTTTACCACCAAGATTATTCATGCTACTTTCCGTAAACTCCTCGTTAGTATCAGGGTCTTTAACTGTTCCTGAAAATGCTACCAACGCTCTGTAAGGCAAATTCATTTCTTTAAGAATAGCATCAAACTTCAGTTTAAAGCGTACTGCGTGTAAACGTGATTTTGTAACCAACATCGCTCTTGCTTGCCCTTGTATTTCGTTTTGTGTTTGGCTTGTAAAATGCTCTAACATAATACGTGCTTTTTTATCTATGGCGTGATCTTGAAGATCTACATAGTTACCTAAAACGCGTACTGTTTTCTTTTTGTCGTACTCTTTATCTTCTATTTCTGTACGCTTTACTAGTTTGTAATAGCGTTTAAAAGACATGTAGTTTTGTAATACATCTTTTATAAAGCCTTCCTTAATGGCTTCCTCCATGGTGTACTCATCAAAAGGTTCAATTTTACCATTTATTTTTGTGCCAAATAACTCTATGGTTTTTTGCTTGGGTGTTGCTGTAAAAGCAAATTGCGAAATGTTTGGTTGTTGTCCTTTTTTGGAAATTTCTTCAGCAATAATCTCATCAGCTGTTTTAATATTAGCTTCGTCTTTCTCTGCTTCTTCTAGGCTTAACGCTTTACGCATTTGTCGAGATGATTCTCCCGATTGCGAGCTATGTGCTTCATCAATTAAAATAGCATATTTACGATCTGGATAATTGGTAACATTTTGAGCAATTACCGGAAACTTTTGAATGGTTGTTATTATGATTCGTTTTTTATCTTCAATAGCATCTTTTAAATCTTGAGACGTTGATCTTTCATCTATATACGCCACAACTCCTGGCGTATTATCTAGTTGACGTATATTATCTTGGATTTGCTTGTTTAACACACGTCTATCTGTAACTACAATGATAGAGTCGTATAATGCTTTTTCATCGGTATAGTTTTGATAAAAATTAGCTAATCTATATGCTAGCCAAGTAATGGTATTTGATTTTCCAGAACCTGCGGAATGTTGCACCAAATAGTTTTTACCCGTACCATCTGTTTTTAAAGCTTCTAAAATACGTTTTACAGCTCTACGTTGATGAAAACGAGGAAACAGTAATTTGGTAGATTTTTTATCTTCTAACTTTTTAGTTTTCGGATTATATACTTTTTCCTTATCGGTTTGCACACTAATAAAGTTTTGCACTAAATCTAATAAAGAATCTTTTCGCAATACATCTTCCCAAAGATACTCCACTTGATAACCCGTATCTGAATGGTTAGTCAATCCCGTATTAAAAGGTAAAAAGTACGTAGATTTCCCTTTTAACTCTGTAGCCATAAATACTTTTTCTGTACCTACCGCAAAATGAACTAAGCAACGTTTAAACTCTAAAAAAGGCTCTCCTTTTGGTAAACGATCTTGCATAAACTGCTTAATCGCATTGTGATGGTTTTGTCCTGTTAAAGCATTTTTAAGTTCTGCGGTAACTACAGGAATACCATTAATAAATAAAACAAAGTCAATCTCGTTATTATTACGATTAGAGTATTTTAATTGACGTACAATGGCTAAACGGTTTTTAGCATACGCGACTTCGTGCTCTGGTGTTTTGTTGTTAGCCGGTTTAAAAAAAGCTAAATCTAGTTTTTGACCACGATCTTTAACACCATTACGCAGCACCTCTAAAGTTTTATTCTTGGTAATATTTTTAGCTACGTTTTCTACAATTTTGGTGTCTACTAAAGCTCCGTATTGTTTAGCCAATTCTTCATACTTTTTAGGTTGTGTATCTTTTACAAATGCAATAATTTCTGAAGGAATAACACACGAGTCTTTGTCATACAAATTAGGTGATACGCTGCGGTATTCTTTAACTGTATTGACCAAGTAATTTTCTATATGTGCTTCGAAATGGATTTCTTTAGTTCCTGATGCCATTTTATGTTGTTTTTTTACACTTATTTTTTTGTTTTGGCCCAATGATGGCCCAATTATTTTTGTTAACTGGACTAAAGGTGGCCCAATTAAAAACCTTGAAAACACCTTTATTAATAGGTGATTACGCTTTGTCTACCGTTTTTAACTCTAATTTTGGCCCAATGGTGGCCCAATTATTTGTTTTATGCTGGCCCAATATGGTCGCCCTTTAAAACGTAAGTGGTACCAGCGCCAATGGTCCCGCTTTTTACTAAATACTGTCCATCTAAATCGGTTAAATATCGTGTAGCTGTTCTTTTAGCTACTTTACAGATCTCTTGAACAATAGTATTTGAAATACTTTGATGTTCTTGGACATATAAAATAATAGTTATAAACTCTGGTTTTAGTCCTTTTGCAGCTAAAGCCTCTTTTGTGTAATTGATTAGTGTTACCTGAAAATCTGGTGCTGTATTTGCAAAAATTGGTGGTGCTATTTTATGTGCTTTACACGCATTTATGATTTTTATGGTACCACGTCCCCAAGATTCTATATATCCTGCTCTAAATAAAGTGTTTGCTATATCTGGGTTAAATGGTTTTGATGGGTGTTTCTCTGTTAACCTATCTACCGTCCAATTTTCAGGTAACTGACCTTCGTTCCAAAATATAATTTTATTGTTGTAAACACTTATTTGAATAGGAATACCACTACTATAATCTTTATGCGCAATAGCGTTTAATAAAGCTTCTCTAACTGCGTCTTGCGGAAAGGTGAATTTCTCCTCACGTGCTCCATCATCGGTATATGAAATAGCTGCTTTATCATATTTTGTTTTAAGCAAGTCTAAAGCTTCTTCGGCTTGTTCTAGTAAATTGCCTTTTATTTCGTCTTGGTATATTAAATCGTCATCATCTTCAAAAAAACCTATTTTGATAGATGCGCCTGTAATGTATTTTTCTGGATTGGGATGAAATAACAATATCGCAGCTCTTTTAAGCATGGTATCATTATCTGCATACAGGTTTAAGCTTTCTAATAGCTCTTTATTGTTGCCTTCTAAATCTTCGGTAGACAAGCGATTACTTTTTTTGGCTTTGATCTTAAAAGCAGAAAACGTGCTGTCTTTTAAATCTTCTACTGAAATATTTGGTACAGGCACACCGTCCCATTTTTTACCTTGGCGTTCTAGTAAAAATTTGGTTAAGGCTGCGCCTTTCAATTCTTGTAAGGTACTATCAGAACGATAATAGTATTTACCACGTAAACTTATAGGAAACGGGTATTGCTCCACAATAATCTCTAGATACTCTAAACCGTCTTTTGCATGCAAGTTTACTGCTGCCATTACACCCAAAACATCGCGTATTTGGTTGGGTAAATCTTCTAGCAGTTTTCTGGCATTATCAATGCCCTTAACAACACCATTATCGTCAATACCAATATATAGCGTTCCACCTTGTGCATTAGCAAAACCAGAAACCCATTTCAGGTACTTCTCGTGCCAAGATTCTTTCCACTCTATATGTTGACTCTCTGCCATAATTAGTTGTTAGTTTTTAGATGTAGCTTGCCATTCTCTTACATCTATTTTGCCTGTTACTGCTTCACTAATGATAGATTGACGGTAGGCTTTTAGTTTTTTGATTTGAAGTTTTATTTTATCAATTAATAAATCCATTTTATTAGTTTTCAAATCTAAATGATTTACAATCTCTTGTTGTTCTCCTAAATCGGTCGGTAAGGCAAAACTAAATTCATTAAAAACGTTTTGATATAGGTGCTGAATAGTTGCACCTGATTTATTAAAATCAATAAATAGGTTAAATACGTCAGAACTTAATAACCAGAAAAAGTAATCTTGTAAATAATCCTTATTTAATGGTCGAGTAACAAAAACACCAGAATTTAAAGTAACTTTTTCTGGTTTGTTTTTTACAATTGCTATTTTACCAATAGTACCATCTTTTGTTATTAAAACATCATCATCCAACAATTGGATGTTTTCATCTACTTCATACCTATCGTAATCTACTCTGTGACAAGTATCCCATTTTATTTTTCCCTTATTAAAATCTGTTCCAGTAACTAAATAAGGTCCGACTTCTCTAAAGTCTTCAGATTTCAAACCTTGCCAACCAATTCTTCCTTTCACATAAGTAATATGCTTTATTCTCTTAATGCTCCAATTAGAATTATATTCACCCAACCACTCAATACCAGAATCTTTTAGTTTGGCATTTGGGTTTAAACCTTTGGTAACTGCTTCGTTAATTATGGCTTGTCGTTGTGCTTGTAGTTTTTTTATTAATTGCTCCTTTTTTTCTATTAACCCATCAATGATTTGGGTTTTGTGGTCTAGGTAGTTTACGATTGACGTAACATCTTCATCAGAAATATAAGGTATTTGAATATTTCCAATTGTTTCCGTATTTAAATTTAACTGTGTTCCTACTTTTCCTAAACCACCAAAAGGCAAATCTGATTGAAAAATATAATATAGAAATTCAGGATTTAATTTCAATTCTGGAAACCAAACAAATCCATCATGAATACAACATTTAATTTTTGTTATAATTGGTTTTCCCACAGAACCAGCGATACTTAAAAAGAAATCACCTGGATATCTTTTCACGCTTAATGATGCTCCTAACTCTGATAATTTCTCCTTAGTCTCTAATAAATATCTTTCACTAGCAGAAACATCTGCAATTCTAACCCACGAAAATTCTCCTTTTTCATCATCAAAATATTTTGGGTCAGCTATTGGTCTTGGTGAAGCACCTCTTTTAATTGAAGTTATCCACTTCATTTTCTTAATTTCCCAATGTTCAGGAATCTTGCCAATCCAATTAATCCCACTTTCCTTATATGATTCGTATGTCTTCATTAGGCTAACAAATCATTTAAAAGTTTTGTGATATCTTTTTCAAGGTCAACAATTTCTGCTTTAATTTCGGCAGCTGGCTGTAAACCTTTGTACTCGTAAAAGTATTTGGTAAAGTTAATTTCGTAGCCAATACGGGTTTTATCGTAATCTATCCATGCTTCTGGCACGTGTGGCAATACCTCGTTAGCGAAGTAGGTTTCTATATCGTCGGTTAATGGTACGTTTTCTTTATCACGTTTTTTAGAGTCTGGTTTTGGGTTGCCTTTACTCATTACCATTTTACCGTCTTTATACAATGGTTGTTCTATGGTGAGTTGGTAATAGCCAAAATCGTCATTATTGTAAATTTTGCAGTGTTCGGTTTCTTCAAAATTGGTATACAAGTCTAACAAAGCAGCAATATGGGCATCAGTAAACTCGTTACGTTTGTTACCTAAACTCTTTTTGTTAGAGCGCGCGAAAATGTGCTCGCTTTCTTCTTTTCCTTTCGCATTGGTACCAATTACTTTGCTCGCATTCCCATTAATTAATTGCACTTTACCTTTACGGTTTTCCGCTTTTTTATTGGTTAAAAACCAGATGTAGGTGTTAATACCTGTGTTGTAAAACAAATCTTTAGGTAAAGCCACAATACACTCTAGCCAATCGTTTTCTATAATCCATTTACGTATGTCGCTTTCGCCACTTCCTGCATCTCCTGTAAATAATGGCGACCCGTTGGTAACCACACCAATTCTAGAACCGTTGGTTTTGTCCATTTTAGCAATCATATGTTGTAAGAACAATAATTGTCCGTCACTAGTACGCGGTGTTCCTGCATAAAAACGTCCTGCAGGATTTAGCGCTTCGTTTTCTATAAAGTTTTTATCTTTTTTCCACGTTACACCATATGGTGGATTTGCCATCATGTAGTGAAATTGCTTGCCTTGAAATTGGTCGTCTGTAAATGAGTTACCATGTTTTACATCTCTAGGGTTTTCCCCAGAGATTAAGGCTTCCGACTTTGCTATAGCACAAGACTGCTCATTTAATTCTTGACCATAAGTCAACATGGTTGGTTTGTTGTTGGAATCTTTACAGATTTCGTCTAACACAAAGTTTTTACCTAGATTCACCATACCACCTGTACCACAAGCAGGATCGAAAATGGTGCGTATAATACCAGACTTACAAAGCTCGTCTTTTTCAGGTGTGAAGATGATAGCATTCATTAAAGCAATAACATCACGTGGTGTAAAATGCTCTCCAGCAGTTTCGTTGGATTGCTCATTAGATATACGTATTAACTCCTCAAACACGTAACCCATACTATGGTTATCTATGGTATCTTGATGCAAGTCAATTTTGCAGATGGCATCAATCATTTCATATAACAAACGGTTTTTTACCAATCGCGCTATAATTTTATCAAATTGAAAACTTTCTAAAATATCGCGTACTTCTGGATTGAATCCGTTTAAGTAGTTATTGAAGTTGATTTCAATATATTGCGGTTCGTCTTTTAACGAATTAAGCGTGTGTTTTGATGTGTTGTAATACGTTAAACCACCTGCTGCTTTTTTAAGGATTGGATCTAACTTGTCTTCGCTAACCTTATCTTTAAAATCGTTGTAGCTTTTACGTACATTTTCGTTTACGTTTTCGAGCATACAATCTAGTCTACGTATTACTACAAAAGGTAATAGTACATCTCCAATTTCATTTTTCTTAAAGGCATCACGTAAGACATCGTCTGTGATTTGCCATATGAATCCTACGTCTACTTTGTTATTTATGTTACTCATTATTTGATTTTTGTTTTAAGGCTTCGCTTAATAAATCTCTTGATAAATGTCTTAAATTGTCATGCACCCCATTTAACCTAAGCACCAATAAATCTCCAGGAAACCACTTAATTATTCCAGATTCATTGCAGCACATGTAATTACCATCTTTAGGTTCTACATTAGTTTTGAAGAATAGAGAGTCTTCTTCGATACAAAAAAAGCGAGCACCTACTTTTAATAAATCAGAAGATACCTTCTTTTTTATTAAATTAATTTTACCCTCTATTTCGCATTTTACATTTGCCATAATTTAATTCTTTTTTTTTAATTTATTGAAGCGATCGTCCATTTGAATATCTCTTAATATTTGAAAGCTAGATAAATAATAAACCTTACTTGTTGGATTAAAATCTTTAAATGAAACAAATGTTTTTACAGGTGTTATATTATAACCTTCTTTGGAGAACGTTCTGTATTTTACATAGGGATAAACGGTTTCTACATTTAAATCAATTCGTTTAGCTATATCTATGGTTGATTTCATTGCATAATAATCATCTCTAAACGTTAGTATATCGTCTTTTAAATTTAATAGAAATTTTTGACCAGCCTCATTAATATCGTAATAATCTCTTACTTCTGCGCCAACAGGTTTATCTTCATTTGACATATAATTTAACAGTTCTAAATCAAAGGCACGCATGAACTCGTTAATAACGCCATTGGTGCCAACCAACTCTTGTTCTCTAAACTTACCGAAATTTGTTTTCGTCATAGTTTGATTTTTGTTTAACAAATGTATGTTCTATTTGTGTGGTGGTTGTGTGTTGCTAGTTGAATAATGGGTTATTTAGAATGTTTCCGAATTTTAAATTGTTTTGCTTTAGTTTTTCATCGTGCGCCTCATCATACTTTTCATTAGATTTTTCATTCAGGTCTTTTATTTTTTTTATATAAGTATTAGCCTTAACAAAGTTTTTGTCAATTTCATTATTATAGAAATAAAGTCCTGAAACGACACCATTATCTCTATCAAAAACATGTTGTAAATCCATTAAAGCGTAATCAGTAATTACATGTCTATTACCCTGAAATTCTGAGCCAACATGTCTTAATATTGTAATGTTATTTTTAGGAATATTTAAAGATTCAGATAAAATTAATAAATATTGATTTACAATTTTATTTTTCACAAAATCGGGATGACCTGTATTAGTAGGGAATTCAGAAATTATGGTTAAATTTTTTTCTGCACTCCTATTTTTATAATTAAAACAAGTAGTTAAAAAATTAATTAAACTATTTTTTTTCTTAAATTCATTCGCGAAAATATATGGATCAATTAAGATAATGTTTTTACACTCATGAAAACTATTAGATACATCTTTTGTATTCATCCTTATGTCAAATTCTGATCTTAATGGACTCTTAAAAAACTCACCTTTAAAATTATAGTTAGTTCCTTTACACAAAACATTTCGTTTAGATGAAATTTGCATACAATCAACATCACCTTCGAAGAAAATAGAATTAGGTTTTGAATAATCAATATTAGCATCATAACTTTTGTTATATGGTGTTTTAATTATAGTATTTAACCAAGCTGATTTAATAGGATCCTTTTTTTCCTGTATTATATCTAAAATTTCTTTTATAGTGTAGCTTAATTGAAGATGTGATTTGGTGATAATTTGAGTGATTTTTTGATAATTAAGTTTTTCTGTAGAAGTTTCTATACCAACTGAATTATCTTGAATTGATTTGTTATTAAACAAATAATCAAAAAAATCTTTTGAAAGATAAACGTTAGACTCCATTAACTATTTGCTTTTAAAACCAATTCCAAGGCTAAATTATCATTCACATCATAAAAGTCTTTACCAAACCCTCTAGAAAAGCCTCCTTTTTTAGTATACTCCATTTCATAAGGACCTTCTTCATCAAAATAATAAAGCTTGAAACATTTGTTCTCAAGATTTAATAGTTGAGATTTCCTTATCATGTATTCTGAATGTGTTTCTAGAATAAATCTAATACCATAAATTGTATAAGCATCAAGAAACAAATCTGTTAACTTGGCTTGTAAAGCTGGATGAAGGTTGGCTTCTGGTTCTTCAATGATAACCACTTGGTTTGAATGAGAAAATTCAGGAAAATAAAAATACTTTTTTAAGTTGACTTTTTGTTCATCAATTTTTTGAGCAATTTTAAGCAGAATCGTAAATATTTGTCCTGCACCAAAGCCTTTATCGGCAATATTGATTGGCTTTTCAATCCCTTCTTCAAAAACATTAATTACACTTGCCTGTCCATAGATAGATATTATTTCATAGTTTATTCCTATATCGAACTCACTCATCCATTTTATTATAAATTCATCAGCAATTGATCCTTTTTTAATCCCTTTGTTTATCTGTTTTTTTGCTAGTTTACTTATATCATCGGATGTTCCTTCATTTAGAATTAAACGCTCCTGATTATATCTATGAGGTGATAAATGATCTACTTTGAACTGAAATAAATCCATTAGCTCTTCGCTAAAAGTATTTAACTTAATAGTTTCATCCTTGACATCGATATTTCCCACATCCTCTTTACCATCTTTAAAATATGAAATTAAGATTTTATTGAAAATATTGTTTAGATCTAAATCGTTTTGAGATAATTTATCTAATTCAAATGAAGGTGAAAATATTACGTCTTTTGTCGCACTTCTAATTGATTTATTTATGTTCTTAATCTTTTCATTTATTATAACTAAATACTTTGTTAGTTTCTCAAGTTCTGATTTTAAGTTTATTTTAGTTTTTTCATCTATTTTTTTTAACTTATAATCAGCTGAAAGACCAGCTATTGACAAGGCGATTCCAACTACTGGCATTGCAGAACCTAACAACATAATCAAATTTTTTGAAGAAATTGGCAAAGTCGAACTAAGACCAAGTTCTTTTTTCGTTTTCAATTCAAGCTTCTCAATCGTTTTCTCAACCGTTTTTTTCGTGTTTTTTAATCTTTCTTTTTCATTTGACTCATTTAAATAGTTATTTCTAGATAAAAATCTATTGTTAAAATACAAACTATAAGATTCACCTCCTTGTCTTTTAAATTCAATTTTTGATTCATTTTGTTTATTTAAGATTGATAACGATTCCAATATCCCACTTTCAAAATAATCTTGCTTATCAATTAAAGTTGGAGAAAAAACTAGAGCAAACAAATGACCATATCTTTCATACTCAAAAGAAATATTTGATTTTGTATTATTTTTCCAATTGATACAATTGGAATAGTTCTCAATTTTGTGACTACTTGAGTTATCTCCTAAAAAATCTAATTTAAAATGAATTGTTGAATTGGTGTAATCACTCAAAACCATAAGTGCTTTTAATGCACTAGACTTCCCTGAATTATTTTTTCCAGTAAAAAAGGTTATTGGTGCCAAATCAAGTTCCCAAGTCTCCTTAATTTTTCTGAAGTTTGATATTTTAATTTTTTCCATTACTTAGTTTAAAACGTATTATATAATTTAAAAATTGGCAGATATCTTTACCTGCCAATTTTTAATACTATTGTGATAAAGCACAACTGAGGTTTACTTCTTACTTTCCCCCTCATTAGAAGCACTATCTTTTAGTGCTTCTAAGACAACAGGAATAGCTGCTATAGCTATGCCTATTAATAATTGCTTAAATTTAACCATTTCGAAAAATTTAGATTACGCCTACTTGATTTTTTTTAAATTGACCTTTTGGCTTATATCAATTGCCATTAGACTACTTATTTCTTAATGACAATGCAAATATTAGAACTACTTGTGCAATCGACATGCACACGTCTAATTATAATTATTTAGACTATTATTTATTTTCATTTTATATGGTTGTAACACCTATAACCATTACTATAAGACAGGATTTTTTTTTAAAATTCAAGGCTTATATTTGATTTTGTCTTAATCTCCCTGTTGATACCTTTAGAATAATTTTCACTCTTAAGATTACTAGGGGTATCTCCTAAAAAATCTAATTCAAATTGATTTGTTGTATTGGTGTAATCACTCAAACCATAAGTGTTTTTAATACACTAGACTTCCCTGAATTATTTTTTCCAGTAAAAAAAGGTTACTGGTGCCAAATCTAAGCCCCATGTATCCTTAATTTTTCTAAAGTTTGATATTTTAATTTTTTCCATTACTTAGTTTAAAACGTATTATATAATTTAAAAATTGGCAGATAAAGATATCTGCCAATTTTTAATACTATTGTGATAAATCACAATTGAGGTTTATTTCTTATTTTCAATCTTAATCTTATCTATAGCATTTACTATAGCTTCTGAAATAAAAGGAGCTAAAAATATAGCCGCTTTTATTAATCCTTCTTTAAGTCTTTTCATTTCGAAAAATTTAGGTTAGGCCTACTTATTTCTTTTAAATTGACATTGTAGACTTATATCAATTGTCAAAAGAGTGCTTGTTTCTAAATGACAATGCAAATATTAGCACTACTTGCGCAATCGATGTGCACACGTCTAATTATAATTATTTAGACTATTATTTATTTTCATTTTATATGGTCGTAACACCTATAATCATTACTATAAGACAGGTTCTTTTTTTTAAACTCAAAGCTTATATTTGATTTTGTATTAATCTCGCTGCTGACACCTTTAGAATAATTTTCCATCTTAAGATTATTAGGGTTATCTCCTGAAAAATCTAATTCAAATTGATTTGTTGTATTCGTCTAACCTCTTAAAGCCATCACGGCTTTTAAATGCCTATATTTTCTAGAATTATTTTACTCTTATTATAAGTTATTCTAGAAAAAGTAAACTAGGTAAGAATAATCCTCTCCAAGTTTAAGACAATTTACTAAAAAAAAAAAGACAATTTCTTGTTTTTTATACGATATCTGCTTTTCGTTTTTATCCAACACAATGATTATAGCAGAAATTATTAACGAGACAATAAAAATAAAGGTAGCTATTTTGCATACTAATAATTTTTAGCCATCTTTATTACTCGGTCTCGTATCCTTTCTATTAATACTTCTGGTTTTATAACACGTACTTTCTCACCGTGTTCTAAAATTTTGGTCTCTAACTCATAGTTTAAAACAACACTTATTGTAATATCTATAAAACCGTTTTCTAGAGTTTTATGGTTTTCAATGCCTCCTGAAGATTGGGATTCGTGTATTGGCTTGCTATTAATATACGGCCAAAGCTCTTTATTGATTCTTAAAACTATTCTAGTCACATCAGTATCCTTCGGTTTAGTAACACCTATAATATCTTCAAAATATTCTTCAAAATCTATAATTTGACTTGCGTCAAATTTTAAAGAAGCATGCTCGATACATTTAATACGATCTAAAGCTAAATTAGTTAAATTATCATAGCCTTCATTTTTACCAAAAATAAACCATCTGTTATTATATTGTTTTAGGTGATATGGATGAAAAGTAATTTCCTGTTCTATTTCGCTATTAAAAGATTGATAAGTTACTATTAAACTTTGTTGGTTTTGAATAGCTTTAAATAGTGGAGATATAAATTCAGCACCAATAAGAAACTCATTAGTATCGAAACTAATTATCTCTTGATTTTGGTTTGATAGATTAAAAGTTTGATCTAACTTAGGTATTAATTCGTTAACCCATTCAAACTGTGGCAATCCTTTAAAACGTCCTAAAACTAACATTGCTGATTTTAATTGTTCCGCTTCATTTTCATTTAATGGTTGATTCTTTATAGAAAACGAGCTGTCCTCATAACGATAATAAACTCTTCTACCTTCTTTTTTTTTTTCTAAAGGTATAGACCAACCTTGTGAAGACTTCATAAATCTTAAGTCATCATAGAGCTGTCGTTTTTTAATGCCTTCCGAATTATAGTCAAACTCATATAATGCATTATTACAAGCTTCTAACAAGTCTTCGATATAATAACGTTTTCCTGTATTTCTGAAGCATTTATCTAATGCTTGGTATCTAATTATGGCGTTTTTGTTAGTGGACATATTTCTCAAAATTATTTCTTCGATATAAAAGTATATAAATTATGTGCATTGAAGATGCACTGGTTGTGAAAAAATGATATTTCAAGTTTATTCATAGATTCTAATAAAACATCTAAAAGAGATATAGAACTACTTAAAAAGGTAGATTGATATGTCTTAAACGAAGACAAGATTATAATGAGCTAATAGAAAACTACTGGTTTTAAAGGGAGGCGTTTTTGTTGTATTAAAATAATTAGGAGCCGAAGCTTTGATAAATATAGTGCGTAAAAGGATATCAATATTGCTATCTATTTGAATTAAGTCATTTTGATGAATGTTACTACATATAGAAAATGCCGCTATTACATAGGAAGTTGTATTACTTGGTATGCTTTGTATTTAAAAATGAACATCATTTCCTTTTATCCGCACTATTTGAAGTAAAGCTGACTAAGTTAAAAGATTCTCTCATTCTAGATCTAACACGTTCGCCATATTTCTCTTGAAGTTCTTCTGCATTGAGATTGGTTGTAATATGTGTTAGGATGTTTTTTTGTTTAAACACCTCATATCTTGATATGAGTATTTCACCCATTACATTACAATCTTTACCATAATGTCTGCCAATATGTTCAACACCTAAGTCGTCAAAACAGTATGTATGGTGATCGCTATAATCTTCAATCATTTTAAAACCAATACCATTAAAACCAAACACGATATTCCTACAAGGAATCAATGTGTAGGATTTTTTGTGAGGTACTAGATGCGGTAATAATCGCATTAAAGTCGTTTTTCCACAACCAACAGGACCAGATAAAAGGATACCTTTATTGGTGTCGATATCCAGTTTCTTGCAGTATTCGTGATCCTGGATAAAATAGCTTGCTAGTTTGAGTAAGAGCTCTTGGTCGTCTTCGTAGATTTTGAAGTTCTTGCCAAATAATAATTTTCCTTTTACGTCTAGGTAGGTGAGGATTTTAGGGAAATCGTAGGTGATTTCTTTGCCGTTAAAACTTCCTAACTCAAATTGTGTAGCGCCTTCGTAAAGGATACTCGGGTTTTTTAAATTATATGTGCTAGTTGTTTTTGTCATTTTGGAATTCAATTAAGAGATTCCCGCCTTCGCGGGAACTAGAGTGGGTGGTCATAATTTTTATTTCTGATAGTATGTAGATTGCCGCTTTCGGTAGAGCGATGGTTGTCCCGAATTTGGGACTGTTGCTTTTCTGTTTTTAGTTCTGCAGCTTTTAGTATCCAATTTTTGGCTGAAGCATGCCAATCTTCCATTTTAATTTTACCACCTATTTTCCAACCGTTAGCTTGGTAATGGTTATAGAATTTTTGTGCTTCCAATTCTGGTGCCTTTATTTTTTTAAAAAAGGCTATAACTTCTAATTCATTTTTTGGAAGCTCCAGTTTATAACTGTTTTCTATTTGTTTATACTGTTTATTAAAAGGTACCAATGCTTGTCCTTGATTTGGGACGGATAAGTCCAGCGGTTGTCCTACTACTTGTCTTGCATTTGGGATAGTTGATTCCAAATTACTTTGACTTTGCTTCGTAAGATTCCCGTTTACGCGGGAACTAAAGATGAGCATCTTAATCACAGATCCTTTGAACGGATTATGGGATGGTTCATAGATGAGGTATTTGTAATGATGTAATTCTTTGGTGCATCTGTGATAGGTAGATTTAGAACCTATCTTGGATAAACGCATGACCTCTTCCCGGTTGACATGGAAACCGTCGCAAAATCGATTGTAGTTCCATATTTGGAAAAACGCTAAATACAAACTTATGTGCGTTGGATTGAGCCTGCTGTCTTTTGAAAACTGACTAAATACTGCGTTGAGGTGTTTGATATAATTAACTTCTGCCAAAACATATCTTATGAAGCGACACGATTGTCTTTGAGTACTTTTAATATTTCTTCATACTCATAGAGTATAATGCCTCCAATTTTTGTGTAGGGTAGTGTACCGTTGATTCTGAAGTTTTGTAATGTCCCAGTACTCACTTGAAGCATTTCCATTACCTCGGCAGATTTGAGGTATTTCTTTGGTGTGGTTATTGGGTTTTCGGTAAGTAGTTTTTTTAGCTCTCCGAATAATTGCATTTTAAAATCGTGGAGGTCGTCTGTAGTAATAATTTCTGTTGGCATAGTAGAATTTGTTTTAGTTATTATTAAAAGATCCCCGCTTTGGGGAGGTCCCGCATCAAGTGCGGGATAACTTTAAGTACTATCTTATCGAGTTTTACTCTCTATGATAGTACTTATGTTAATTTGACTTTCGTTCTACAAAGCTGGTGTTTTTTGTATTATTTTTTTCGGTAGGTATTCGGTACTACCGAAATAATTTAACAGTTATGAAGTGTAATTTTATGGCCATACATATTGTGTTTATTTAGCGTTATCAAGGTCTATACGTTTTTCAAGACTCGTTTTTAATTGGTCTAAAAACTTTGTGGTGTCTTTTTCTCGATTCTTGATTTCGGCATAGGTTTTATAAAAATTATTGAGTTTGAGGTCAAACAAGGTCGCGCAAACTTCTGCCATTTTACTTAATTCTGCTTGTCCGTTTCTTATAGCTCCAGAACTATGTAAAGCATATAGCAATTCTACTAAGTCTGTTTTTGATGCGGTCCATGATAGTCCGTTAAGAATAGCCGGACTTATTTCTTTTACCGCTATATTCTCATTTTGGATTCGTAACGATTTAAGTTCGAATTGGTAATAGTTAGATAGTAAATCATAACTAATTACTTGCGCTGCTAGATTATCGTGACTAGTAGAAAATTCGGGATCTGTACAATAATGTAACGAGTCTACAGGGAATTCTAGTTTGTCTTTACCTCTTACAAAATAGATATGGTCTAATGATGTACTAGAATATTTTGTGTATTGGAAGAATTCTAAATTCCGTATTTTTTGTTGTTCTAGTTTGTCTATTAAAGCGCATACAAAATCCATTTGTTTTCTGATACCAGCATTTGGCTTTTCACAGGTAAATTGTTTTACTTGTGAAAAAAAGTTAATACGCCCAATGATAAATGGTTTGACTTCTTTAAAGAAATAAATCTCATCCTCTTGATTTCTGAACAAATCCTTTTTTCTAAGCTTTTTCCTTAATTTATTAAGCGTGTATATGGAAAGGTAGAGACCGTTATTTAACACATTAAGATTCCTGAGATTGGACTGTTTTATTAGTCCAATTTCCTTTTTATATTTCGATATTATTAGAGTAACGTGTTGCATAAGCGAGGGTTTTTAATTAACACAATTATCTGAATAATACATTTTCTATACCAAAATGAAAAGGAGTGAAATATTTTTAACAAATCTTAACTATTTCTTTTTGAGTCTTTTATGTTTTTTAATTGTTTCTCTTTGTTTAATAATACTTCCCTAAGCGCATTCATATCATCACTCACTTTGTTTTCTAATACGCGTGCATAAATTTGAGTAGTTGAAATTTTTGTATGTCCTAATAACTTAGAAACCGTTTCAATAGGTACACCATTTGACAATGTAACTGTAGTGGCAAATGTATGACGTGCCATATGAAAGGTTAGGTTTTTCTGGATGCCTACGAAGTTGGCAACTTCTTTTAGAAATACATTCAGCTTTTCGTTTGTTATTTTTGGTAGTAAAGAGTCGTTTACAACTGTAGTTGGATGGTCTTTATATTTATTTATGATATCTAATGCTTGCCTTAATAGTGGAACTTTAACAACGGTATTCGTTTTTTGTCTTTTGGTCATTATCCAGTTACCTCCATCTATACTTAATACTACATTGTTAGGTTTAAGATTCATGATATCCACGTAGCTGATACCTGTATAGCAGCTAAAAACAAATAGATCGCGAACGCGGTCTAGACGCTTGGAAACGAAAACCTTTTCTTCCAGGTTCTTTAATTCCAGTTCGGTTAAAAATTCTCTGTTGGTTTTATCATAGGTCATTTTCCATCTTACAAAAGGATCTCTGTCTATCCACTCTAAGTGATAGGCCAGCGTTACGACTTTTCGTAAACGTTGTATGTGTTTCATCCTCGTATTATTGCTTAATGCTTTGGGGTGGCCTGCTGGCCATATCTCACAAAGGAATAATTCAAAATGACTTAGAAATTCAAAATTGAGTTGGTTGAGGTAAATGTC
Source organism: Lacinutrix himadriensis (assembly GCF_001418105.1). Classification (GTDB taxonomy): domain Bacteria; phylum Bacteroidota; class Bacteroidia; order Flavobacteriales; family Flavobacteriaceae; genus Oceanihabitans; species Oceanihabitans himadriense. Next base: position 194,917 of record NZ_LIQI01000032.1, on the reverse strand, counting down.
TGTGGTGTTTTTTTTCTTCTGCAGAAACTTAAATATATAGTTTTCTGTAATTCCAAAATTTCTAATGGAACCAACTGCTAGCGTGTTGGCGATTTTTTCACTGTGATAATCAAAAATATTTTTCAAGGATTTACTTTGCTGCCCATCTCCAGTATACATTGATTTAATCAACTGCGCCGTAATGAGCTCGTCTTTGAATTTTAAGTCTTGATAGATTTGGAAGAGTTGGGTGCTAACTTCATCCATGTAAAGATTGATTTGTCTTGCTTGTGCAGAAGAGCCTTTTGCTTTTTTCTTTTTAGCATCCCATAGAGATAGTGGAACTCGCTTTTTTAAACTAAGGTTTACTCTTTTGCCATCTACAGTAATTCTAATGTAAAGTAGTGCTTCATTGTTAATTGCTCTTGTGGTTTGTAACCAGAAGATTGTTGAAAATGTGTGTTTTGTACGCATAGTTGTCGTCTTTAGATATTAAACATCGTTAGGACGAAAGTCAAATCAACTGTACTCTTTCAAAACTATTATTCTTCAAAGTGTCTGCTTAGCAGACACTTTGAAGGTCTGCTATCCGAAGAGCAGACATTTAAGTTCAATTAATATCAAATTAAATGAATGCTTTAAAAACCAGAAAACCACTCAAATCATAGTGATTGAGTGGTTTTAGTTAGAATTCTCATTCTTTAAAGTGACCTCGACTGGATTCAAACCAGTAACCTCTTGAGCCGTAATCAATTTTTTAAGTATTTGTTTATTACCTGAATATTATGTAAATCCTTTGTTTGTGTACTGTTAGTGCTGTTTTGTTTAATAATGGTTAATAACTATTATATGTTTAATTATATGTTTTTTCTGCAAATATTCTGCAAATTTATATATTTGCAGAAAGCATATAGCAATGAATAATTCTACTAAAGTAAAAAAAGATAATTTTCTTATTTCAATTAAACTAGATAATAGGCGTAAAAAGCAGAGTGGGAAATATCCTGTTAAACTTAGAGTTTATGGAAAAATATCTCAAAAAGAAAAATGGTATGCTTTAGACCTTGATTTAACTGAAAAGGAATTTGATACTATATGGATAAATTCTGAAAACAAAACTTTAAGAGGGAAAAATAAAGAAATACGACTGCATTTACAAGCTATTGAAACTAGAGCGAATGAAGAAGCGAAGCAATTAACAGTTTTTGATTTTGAACGATTTGAAACTCGATTGTTCCGAAAGTCTTCCGATAAAAATAATTTGAAATATTATTTTGATACTATTATTGCTGATAAGATTAAAAACAATAAAATTGGTACAGCCGAAAGTTATAAATACACGATTAATTCTCTAAAAGAGTTTAGTGAAACAAAGAAGAATTGTAAACTGGAAAAGTTAACATTTGATTTAATTAATGCTAACTGGCTAAAAGAGTATGAGAACTTTATGTTAGCTAAAGGTAAAAGTTATACAACAATTGCAATTTATACTAGAACATTAAGAGTTGTTTTTAATAACGCGATAGAGAATAATGACATAAGTAATGATATATATCCATTTGGTAAAAATAAATATAAAATACCTAGAACCAGAAAAGTAAAGAAAGCTTTAAATTCTGCTCAATTAAAAACGTTGTTTGCTGCAGAGGTTAAAAGTGAGAATGAAGCAAAAGCAAAAGCATTTTGGTTCTTTAGTTATGCTTGTAATGGTATGAATTTGAAAGACGTTGCATTATTAAAGTATTCGGATATTGATGGAGATAAATTTTCATATTATAGAGCGAAAACATTTGATAAAACAGCAGAGAAAACAACCATTACTATTTATTTAACAGAGTTTACAAATAAAGTAATAGAAGATTATGGAATTGAAAATAAAAGCGGTTACGTATTCGATATTATAAACATAAATGAAGATAGTGTAACACAATACAAGAAAATTAAAAATTTCACTCGGTTTATTAATGACCATATTAAAAGGATAGCTAAAGCAAACGATTTACCAGCAGATTTATCTACCTATTGGGCTCGACATTCCTTTGCAACAAATTCTTTGCGTAAAGGTGCTAGTATGGAGTTTATTAGTGAAGCCTTAAATCATAGTGACCTTAATGTTACTAAAATTTATTTTGCAGGATTTGAAGATGAAGCCAAAAAAGATTTCGCAAACACAGTAATGGATTTTTAAAAAATGGAGAATATAGTAGAATTGGAAATTATCAATCCAAAGAAAATGGAGAGCTTAATTAAACAAAAAAAACTAAGAGCAAACCCTATTTTAGGATTTGATGTTCTTTTTGAAGAACCACGAATAGAAGGTGTTATTTATAATAATAAATTAGAAAAACTTAATAGTTTAATAAAAGCATTCGAAACATGGTATAGAAATCAACCATTAAATACCGTTTTTTATGGGTTTGTAGATCAAGAAGAATTTAAAGCTATATTAACATCTAAATTTTATTGCATTGTGGCTGAAAGGCATTATGTAAAGGGTAATAAGTTAGTTCTCCATCTATGCACTAAAGAACAACTAATAGGCATTTTAACAGAATTAACAAAACAAATTACAGCTCAATTAAGTTATGCGCATTTTGTTAATAATGGAATAAAATTAAATCATCCTCAAATGATTAGAAACTTAAATATTAGTAAAAGAATTATAGAAATCGAAGAGTCAAAATATGCTAAGAAAGTAAAAAAGAAGCATTATTTGAAAATTATAAAACAGTTTATAAAAGAAGAGTTAAAGTTTTTAAAAGAGGACTTTAAGTATTCATCACAAATAGTTGGTCAACCAGAAAATGATGAAATAACTTTTTCATTTGTTAATAATTTTGATAAAGTTGAACCTGTAGAAGTTTATAATTATTTTAAAAAATCTTTAGTTGATAAAGGTTATTTGTCTTTAGATGATTTAAAGAAATATCTTATTATGGCTTTTGAAAATAAAGAATTACCTAAATCAAAATTTACCTTTTCAAATTTACATATAGAAAAGGTTAGAACTATATTTTATACTTACTTTAAAGATATAGCAATAAATACTCATGGAAAAAAAGAAATTTACGCTGATCTTTTAGGAGGATATTTCAACAGTTTCACGACTAAAAAAGTGATGAATAATTTTGCAGATGGATACAAAATAGTACGTAAATAATACCGATTTACGTATTTGAATACCTTCTTTACGTAAGTTATAAAAACACCTTAACAAACAAATAATATTGCACTATTAATAATTAAAATAGTGTAAAAATGATTCCATTTGAACAAACGCAACAAGATGTTGCTGAGGTAAAAAAAGAGCTTAAAGAATTAAAAGCCTTATTGCAATCTAATGCAAAACAACAAAGTCAAACAGACGATCCTCTAACTATTGATGAAATAGTAAAACTAACAGGTTATACTAAACCTACAATTTATGGTTATTGTCAAAAAAACGAAATACCACACCATAAAAAAAACGGTCGCTTATTCTTTTTTAAAACAGAAATTATAGACTGGATAAAAGAAGGAAAGCAAAAAACGGTTAAAGAGTTACAGGTTTCTGTAGATACATTTTTGTCTAATAAAAATAAGAGATAAAAATGGAAGCGCAAAAAAACAAAATAGATCTAAACAAGGTCATTGATTCTGAGATTCAAAAGAACAAAAATAGTTTTCCTTTGGATGTATTTCCTAAGACAATGCAGAATTTAATTGAAAATGCCAATGAAACTGTAATGTTTAATAGGGAGTATTTTAGTGCTGGTATTCTTTCTGCTTGTGCAACAGCAATAGGAAATAGTTCTAAATTATTTAATGGTTCTTATTTTAGTAAGGCCATTTTTTGGTTGATAATTGTAGGTAGAAGTGGAATAGGAAAAACGCACCCTTTAGTGTTTGCAATGCAACCTATAGAATATAAAGATAAAATGGCATACAATGATTTTAAAAATGATCTTAAAGAGTTTGAAAATCAGGAAAACAAAACTAATAAGCCAAAATATAATAAACATATATTAAAGGATTTTACACCTGAAAAACTAGCTGAGACTTTACAAAATAATGAAAAAGGGGTAGCAATTTATAAAGATGAATTATTAGGTTGGATTAATAGTTTTGACCAATATAAAAAAGGTGGAGATCAGCAATTATATTTAGAACTTTTTAATGGAGGAATACTTACGGTAGATAGGGTGACAAAAGACTCAATTAGAGTAGAGGAAACTAATGTAAATATATTGGGAGGACTCCAACCTAAGTTATTGAAAAACCTTGGTAAAAACGGCAGAAACGATGATGGTTTTTTATCTAGGTTTCTATTTGTTTATCCTAAAGAAGTTAAACCTCGTCTCTTTACAGGTAAATCCATTGAAACTGTTCATGTAGATAATTATAAGAAGTTAATAGCTAATTTATATGATGCTCCAGCTCGAAATTTCAAAGTCTCGCAATCAGTAATTGAAATCTTTAAAAAGTGGCAACATGAGAAGAGTAAAGAATCTTTTAATGATGATCTAGAAATGTTAACACAATCGAAACTTGAATCTTACGTATGGAGATTAGCGTTGATTTTGGAGTGTATTAACCAAGCGGATAGAAATGAGTGTACTGAAGAGATTTCTGATAAGAGTATTAAAGATGCAATTAGATTAGTTGAATATTTTAGAATTAATGCCTTTAGAGTTTATGATGAAATGTTGGATAACAATCCGCTTAATCAACTTCCAATAAATAAACTAGATCTATATAAAGAATTACCAATCGAATTTAAACGTAAAGATGTGTTACCGTTATTTGAGAGATTTAAGATAAATGGAGGTTCTATAGATAGGTTTTTAAAATCAGAACTATTTTCTAATCCCAATTACGGATACTATAAAAAGAAATATACAACAGGAAACTAGGTAAAGTAGGTAAGCCTTGTTATTAACCGTTATAGAATATCGGTTTACGGTTTTCTAGTTTTCCAAACTTTCCGTTTTTCACCAGTAGTAAATGCAAAGTAAACCTTTCTATTATTGTTGTTTACCAAGTTTACCGAGTTTCCTTCAATTTCAAATAATTATGAATTTTAGATATAATTTTGATAAATCAAGTAATAAATATCTATGCCCAAAATGTAATAAACGATCGTTTGTAGGCTATATAGATTCAGAAACCAATCAACTAATGTCATTACGTTACGGTAAGTGTGATCGACAAAGTAAATGTGGTTTTATAGCAACTCCAAAAGGAAGTGTTATTAAGACTACAGAATATGTTTATAAAGAACCAAAAACTATTTCTTATCATAAATACAATTTGGTTTCTCAAAGCGGAAGAGGCTTTTCTGACAATAATTTTATTCAGTTTTTGAAAACCGTTTTTAATGAAGAAGATATAAAGAAAGTAATATTAAAATATCTTATAGGTACTTCTAAACATTGGAATGGAGCAACCGTTTTTTGGCAAATAGACAACAATGAAAAAGTTAGGCATGGTAAAGTGATGTTATATGATGTAAATACTGGAAAACGGAAGAAAAATAAAAATGGTAAAGCATTTATTACAAGTGTAAAGAGCTTGATAAAAGAAAAGAATTTTAATTTATGTCAATGTTTGTTTGGTTTACACTTAATTGCGGAATCAGATTCAAAAGAAGTTGCAATTGTTGAAAGCGAAAAAACGGCAATTATAATGAGTGTTTTTAAACCTGAATACATTTGGTTAGCAACTGGTTCTGTTAGTGGGTTTAAATATGAATATCTCAAACCAATACGAGACTATAAAATTATTGCATTCCCTGATAAAACAGAATATAATAATTGGCTTAATAAAGCTATAGACTTAAATGCTTTAGGTTTTGATATTGCAGTTAGTGATTGTATTGAAAAATTAGAATGTGAAAAAGGTACGGATTTGGCTGATATTTTTTTAGATAACATTGAAAACGTCCAACTAGTAGAAGAAAAAAATATTGAAAGTTCTGAAAAAAATATTGAGAATGAAATCATACAAACAAACACAGATCTAATAGTTTTAAAATTAGCAAAGCAAAATCATAACTTAATTAAATTAATAGATGTATTTGATTTAACGGATAAAAACGGTTTAAGTTTAAGAACGTAAGTAAATTTGATAAATTTTAAAGCCTAGGCATCCGTGAAAAACGTAAAATAAACGAGATAGTTGTTTTTATTAAGCGTGAAAAACGGTCATAAAACGGTTATAAACGGTTTTATCATTGAAAATCGTTAATCGATATTACTTTTTACGTTTCCATTGTTTTTTTACTGGCTTATTAGTTTTTATTGGTAACAAAAAAAGATGCTAGACAAAAATAATTTAGCCTTATATGTCTTATAAAAGTATACTGATTCAGTTGTTTAATATAAGTTAAAGAAACAACTAGAAACACTTTTAAGTTGTTTCAAACCTCCAATCTATCTCGTTTTTTGAACAAAAACGGTATAAAACCGTGAAGCACTACTTTGTATTACTAATTGCGGTTTTTGTGTTGTATACCGTTTTTTAGTGCTTGGAATATTAGAAAAGGGTATTAGTATTTAAAAGAATACGGTTTAATTTCTGTTGGTTAACCGTTTTTTTGCTTTCTAGTTATTGTAAATGGAAGAGGATTTTTAGTAAGACATTAAAATTTAAATTGTTGTTTACGGTTTTCCGTAATAGAGCAAAACAAGATTTTTTTATATTGTCAGCGCAATTAATTAATTGCCTAGTTAAAAATAATTTATACAGAAAAACTTAATGGCTTATTTATATAGCAGAACCCATATATAGCCTGTAAAGTAAACAAAATATTTTTTATGCATATATAGATAAGTTGGTAATATTTTAAATAAAGAATTATGAAAAAAATTAGAATTCTATTTTTATGTTTTTTTACAGCAATTAATTTTTCAAATGCGCAAACTAAAAAAGAAACTATTAAATGGCTAGACACCTACCCTAAATTACTTCAAGATAATGATAAATATTATAGTTATTCTGGCTTTTCTGGTTATCAATTAGATTTTTTTACATCAGAAAAAGATGGTGTTGCTAATTTAACTTGGATGGAGAAGTCGAATACAACTCCTCCGTATTACCAGCGTACTAATGTTGAGAAAATTTATAGAATTGTATTATTCCCAACTGAAAAATCTAATAAAAAATGGTATAAATTAAGATTGATTTGTGAAGAAGGAGTTTCAAATATCATGTTTATCTTTAAAAGTAAAGATTCTGCTTTAAGAGTTTATAAAGCCATAAAACATCTTACTACATTTTATGATACAGATATAGAGTTTGATGATCAAGTTAGCTTAGAAGATAAGTTTTAATAAAACTAGAAAAAATAAATAGCGTTTGGAAATAACGTTTCTATTTATAGGTTGCTTGCTGCTTGCTTACGAAATTCTCCTGGATTTTATATTTGGTTTGTATTTACTAAATTAGTTGCTGATATATGTAGCTAATCAAGTATGATTATGTTGCCAGTAATTTTTTTAAAAAAATACACTTATGAAACAATTTGTATTAATAACATTGATTTTTTTTGTTTTTGGCTGTAAACAAAATCCACCAGAGCCAACTGAATTATACAACAAGTATAGAAACAGTGTTGCATTAATTCAAAACTCATATTATTTTAAAACTACATTAGATAATGGATTTGAATTCTTTTATACAATTGAAAATAACAAACCTGTTTTCTTTGACGAAGAACACGAAGCTATTGAAAATGCAGGAATAAGTTATGGGACTGGATTTTTTATTTCAGAAAAAGGAGAGTTGGCAACTAATAGGCACGTAGTTTATCCGAACAAAGAAAATGAGTTAGTAGGAGAAGGAATAAACGATTATTTAAACGATTTACGATACAAAATAAAGAAAGCAATTAATGAAAAAGAAACAGAACAAAGTAAATTAATTGATGTTTGGAATGAATATTATGATTATTTAGATTATGATAAAAAAATAAAAATAAAAAATGAATACTCAGAGACGAACAATGATTTATTAGAATTTGAGCAATTATTAGAAAAACTCGATTTTAATCCAGATAATACAATTACAGAATTAAAGCGAGTTTTTCTAGGTATTGCATTTGATGATACTCACGTTACTTCTATAAACGATTTCAAAGAATGTGTCGCAATAAAAAAAGCAAGAGAAGAGGAAGTTGATTTAGCTATAATTCAACTTAAAGATAAAACAACGCCAACAAAGATAAAAAACACATTTTCTTTAAAAAATATAAACGGTTTTGAGCCTCTTAAACTTAACGATGCTGTTTACATGATTGGTTTTAATCATGGTATCTCTTTAGCAAATACAAGAAATGGAATTAAATCTCAATTTACTCAAGGAACAATAACACAAGACCCAGATAATAATAGGGTTTTATATTCAATACCAACATTGCCAGGTTCAAGTGGAAGTCCAATTATAGACAAATGGGGGAATTTAGTGGCCGTCAATTTTGCAAAAACTGGAGATTTTCAAGGTTTTAGTTTTGGAATTCCTTATTTAGCATTAACGAACTTATACAATGACCAATCTAACATTGTTACATCTGATTATAGTATATCAAATACTACAGCTGAGTCTAACAAAAATATAGTTAGCAATAATTATGAAAATATAATTCGAGAATTTTTGCGAGCAGAAGAACAAAGGGATTTTAACAAAATATATTCTTTCCTATCACCAAAGTTTAGTAGATATTATGACATAAATAAGCCTAATTATTCAAATTTAAAAAAGCGATATGAATATTTATGGGGTTTTGTTTCAAATTCGAGAAATTACATAAAATCTATTGAAAAGATTAATGAATACACTTATGATTTAAATACTAATTACAAGTATTATAATGAAAGAAAAAAGAAAGAATTTAGTGTTAATAGCACAGTTAGATTTTTATTTGATTCTAATGGTAAAGTTATTGAAACATATGGAATAGAATAAAAATCACTATTAATTACTTTTTCTGTGCTTCATACAAAGCTCTTTCAGGTTTTCTATTTAATTTGTATTTGTTTAATTAGAAAGAATAAATAAAAAGAGGTTGTTAAACATAAAGAACGAAACAAGAAATGCATTACAAACTGACAGAGGAAATTATAAAACTTAGTAATTCAGATATTTGGAAAAAAGCAAAACTTGAATGGGTTTTTGAATATGCATATTATAGCGAAGATCTAGAAAGATGTCTTTGCGGACATTATCCCATAAAAAATGTTTGTGTAATAAAAAACACTTTCAATAAAACCCAAACGGAAGTTGGAAATTGTTGCGTAAATAAATTTTTAGGAATAGAAGATGGAAATAAAATTTTCACATCAATTAAGAAACTTAAAATTGACAAATCCAAAAGTATGAGTCCTGAAGTTTTGGAGTATTTAAGAAAAAAGAAAGTGTTGTCGGACTTTGATTATACATTTTATTCTGACACTATTAGAAAAAGGAAATTGTCTGAAAAACAATTAGTAATTCGAGAAAGAATCAATCAGAAGTTAATTGACTTTACAAGTTATGAATCAAACTCTAATTTTACGAGAATAAATCTTGTTTTAAAATGGGCAGAAGATAATTCCTGGTTTGACAAAAGTTTTGTGAATTCTTTAAAATCTAGTTGTGAGAAAAAAGGAAAATTGTCTGAGAAACAAACTTTAGCATTAGAGAATATTATAAAAAAAATGAAAATTGAATAATACGTTTGGTAGTAATGTAAATATATTATTTTTAGTTTTTGCCTATTTATGTGAATCGTATCAGATTTTATTTTTGGTTTGTATTTGCTAATCAGTTACTAAAATACATAATGTAATCATACACAAAACGATTGTCATTAATTATTGGTAAAGTTGATACAATTAATGTTTTATAAAAATTATTGACATAATAAAATTCAATACCAAAAAAATGAACAAAACAATTATTTTAAAGAATATTCAAAAACGATTACCCGAAAATATAATCATACAAGACGAAACGCAATACGAATTCAATGATGATGAATATCTTTCTATTCTTTCGTGGATTAAATGTTTTAACAAACACTATGAAACTTATGGAATGAGTAAAGGGGTGTCTGTGCAATTTCCTATAATTTCAAAAAGAATTCGTCTCGATTTTGGTCTTTATAGGATTCCTTGTGAGTTGGAGTATAATAAAGGGAAACATATTATTTATATTTCTTCGAATGGAAAAAGAATGGATGGATCAATTGATACAAACATAACAACAACAAAATTAATAAGAGAATTTAATCTTTAGCCTTGTCTTAATACAAGGTGCTATTTATCTCAATAGGTTATTTTCTTTGAAAATTTACTTGCAAATATTCCCTATTACCACCAAAAAGAATTATATTTTTAACAACTTTAACTCTCAACGATTTAAAAATTGTAAAAGCAGTTTAATTAAGTTCCTTTTCTGGAACAAAATATCATAAAAACAATAAATGACAAGCAACAACCAAAGAGCCGAATTACAAAATCAAATTTGGAAAATAGCCAACGATGTACGTGGCTCTGTAGACGGATGGGATTTTAAACACTTTGTATTAGGTGCATTATTCTATCGCTTTATAAGTGAGAATTTCACAGAATACATTGAGGCTGGTGATGGAAGTGTTAATTATGCAAAACTATCAGATGATATAATCACACCTGAAATAAAAGACGATGCTATTAAAACAAAAGGATACTTTATCTATCCAAGTGAATTGTTTGTTAATGTAGTTGAAAATGCTAACGATAACGAAAACCTAAATACAGACCTAGCTGCAATATTTACAGCGATAGAAAGTTCTGCAAATGGGTATCCTTCAGAAGAAGATATAAAAGGCTTATTCGCAGATTTTGATACCACCAGTAACCGACTAGGTAATACCGTAGAAAACAAAAACGACAGATTAAGAGATGTTTTAAAAGGTGTAGATGGCTTAAAATTAGAAGGGGATTTTAAAAATAGTAAGATAGACTTCTTTGGCGATGCTTATGAGTTCCTAATTCATAAATACGCAGCCAATGCAGGAAAGTCTGGTGGTGAATTTTTTACACCAACAAACGTATCGCAATTGATTGCCCAATTAGCAATGCACAAGCAAGAAAAAATAAATAAAATTTATGACCCTGCAGCAGGTTCTGGCTCTTTACTCTTACAAGCTAAAAAGCACTTCGATAATCATATAATAGAAGAAGGTTTTTATGGGCAAGAAATTAACCATACAACCTATAACTTAGCACGTATGAATATGTTTTTACATAACGTAAACTACGATAAGTTTCATATAGTATTGGGTAATACATTAATGAATCCACAATTAAAGGATGAAAGACGAGGTTACGATGCCATAGTTTCTAATCCACCGTATTCAATAAAATGGAAAGGTAGTGACGACCCAACACTTATTAACGACGACCGTTTTGCACCTGCAGGCGTATTAGCACCAAAATCTAAAGCAGACTTTGCTTTTGTGTTACATGCGTTAAGTTATTTATCTCCTAAAGGTAGAGCTGCGTTGGTTTGTTTTCCTGGTATTTTTTACCGTGGTGGTGCAGAGCAAAAAATAAGAAAGTATTTAGTAGATAATAATTATGTAGAAACTATTATCAATTTAGCACCTAATTTATTTTACGGAACAACTATAGCGGTTACACTTTTAGTGTTATCAAAACACAAAACAGATACTAAAACACAATTTATTGATGCTACAGGTGAAAATTTCTTTAAAAAAGTAACCAATAACAATGAGATGACGGATGCTCACATTTCAAAAGTTATGGAAATGTTCGATACTAAAGAAGAAGTTGAATATGTAGCCACAACCATTGACAATACTAAGATTGCGAAAAACGATTATAACCTTTCTGTTAATAGTTATGTAGAACCTAAAGATACACGCGAAAAAGTAAATATTGAAGTATTGAATAAAGAGATAGCTACAACTGTAAAAAAGATAGATAAACTGCGTGCTGATATTGATAACATCGTAAAGGAGATAGAAGCATGAGTAAGTTAGATGTATTGTTAGAAGGTGTTGAAGTGGAATGGAAACCTTTAGAGAGTGTTTGTAGTGTTTTAAAAGGAAAGCAATTAAATAAAACTGAACTTACAGAATTAGGAGAATATCCTGCCTATAATGGTGGAACTAATTATTCTGGATTTACAAATAAATTTAATGTTGATAAAAATACGACCATAATAAGTCAAGGAGGTGCTTCGGCTGGTTTTGTTCAATTTATCAAAAGAAAATTTTGGGCAAATGCACATTGTTATTATTTGAAACCTGATATAGATGTAGTTGAAAATAAATATGTTTATTATTTTGTTAAAAATAAACAGAGTAACCTTATGAACTTTCAATTTGGAGCAGGAATACCTGCTTTAAAATCGGATGTAATTAAAAAACTTGAGATCCTAATCCCATGCCCAGATAACCCAGAGAAATCACTAAAAATCCAAAAAGAAATAGTTCGTATTTTAGATATCTTTACTGAATTTAGTAAAGAACTTAATAAAGAGCTTACTAAAGAACTTACAGTACGTAGAAAACAGTACTACTATTACCGTGAGCAATTACTAACTTTTGATGAAAGTGAGGTTAAAACTGAAATATTAGGTAGTCTAGCTGAAAATCTAGATTCAATGAGAAAACCAATCGCAAGCAGTTTAAGAGAACCTGGTAATATTCCTTATTATGGAGCATCAGGTATTGTAGATTATGTTAAAGATTATATTTATGATGGAGATTTTTTACTAATATCAGAAGATGGTGCAAATTTAATAGCAAGAAAAACACCCATTGCATTTAGCATAAGTGGTAAAAATTGGGTCAATAATCACGCTCATGTATTAAAATTCAATAGCTATGCTGAGCGTAGATTTGTAGAATATTATTTGAATAGTATAGATTTAACGCCTTATATTTCTGGGGCAGCTCAACCCAAACTGAATCAACGGAATTTAAGTGGTATTAAAATTCCAAACCCACCACTTTTATTAAAAGAAAAAATAGTATCAATTTTAGATAAATTCGATACCCTTACAACTTCGATTAGTGAAGGTTTACCAAAAGAAATAGACTTACGTAAAAAACAATACGAGTATTATAGAGAAAAGCTGTTAACTTTTCCTAACGATAATATAGAAGCATAATATGGGTAAGACTTTAGATGAAATTGCAGAAGAATTAAGAGGTGCTAATAAAAAAGTACAACTTATTTATGCCTTTAATGGTACAGGTAAAACACGATTATCTCGTAAATTTAGATTGTTAATAGACCCAAAAATTACGGAAGAGGGACAAGAAGAACAAGAAACATCAGGTATTAAAGTAATGTATTATAATGCTTTTACTGAAGACCTTTTTTATTGGGATAATGATTTAGATGCAGATACCGAAAGAAAGCTGATAATACGTCCTAATAATTTTACAGGTTTTGCTTTAAAATTTCTAAAAGACCAAGGATTAGATAATAATATCGTAAAAAATTTCCAACATTTCACAAGTGATTCTGTAACACCTTTTTTTAATGAAGAGTATACTACTCAAGATAAAAATGGAGATGATATTGTTATAAAAGCATATTCAGAAGTAACCTTTTCTGTAGCAAGTGGCGACGACCAAAGCGAGAATAATATTAAAATTTCTAAAGGAGAAGAAAGTAACTTTATTTGGTGTGTATATTATAGCTTAATAGAACAAGTAGTTGAGCTTTTAAATATTCCAGAACTTCAAGATAGAGCAACCGATATTTTTAATGATTTAGAGTATGTGTTTATTGATGATCCAATAAGCTCGCTGGATGAAAATCATTTAATTGAATTAGCAGTAAATTTAGCTGAATTGATAAAGAAGTCAAATGGTATAAAATTTATAATTTCTACACACAATCCACTTTTTTATAATGTTTTGTATAATGAGCTTGGTAGTAAAGTTTGCTATATGTTAAATAAACTTGAGGATGGTACTTTTGATTTAGCAGAAAAAAAAGGAGATTCGAATAAAAGTTTTTCTTATCATCTGTATCTAAAGGAGACAATTGAAGAAGCTATAAAAACAGAAAGTATTGAAAAATATCATTTTATGCTACTTCGCAATTTATATGAAAAGACTGCAAATTTTTTAGGATATAAAAAATGGTCAGACTTACTACCAGAGGATAGGCAATTATATTATAATAGAATAATTCAGTTTACTAGTCATTCAACCTTATCAAATGAAGCAGTCTCAGAACCATCTAATCCTGAAAAGCAAACTGTTAGGTTATTGCTTGAACATTTGGTTAATAGCAAATATTGGAAAGAAGAAATAGCAGTAGAATCAGTATCAGCCACAGAAGAAGCCTCAACAATAGCAACAGAAAATGAAGCAATATAAAACCATAGCAGAATCTAACAATTTTATTGTTTTAGATAAATACAAAAAGTTTTCAGAACTAAATGAAGCACCTACAAGCTATCAAACAGAGGCAGATTTAGAGAGAGAACTCGTAAAAGATTTAACAAATCAAGGTTATGAGTATGTAAAAAGCTTAACTACACCAACAGCAATGTTGACCAATGTACGTGTACAATTGCAAAGTCTAAACGATATGCAATTTACAGACAAAGAATGGGTGCGTTTTGTAGAAGAATATTTAGACAAACCAAGTGATAACTTAGTAGATAAAACAAGAAAGTTACACGATAATTATATCTATGATTTTGTGTTTGATGATGGGCATATTCAAAATATATATTTGGTAGATAAAAAGAATGTAGTACGTAATAAAGTACAAGTAATTTCTCAATTCGAGCAAAAAGGCACAAATGCAAATCGTTACGATGTTACCATATTAGTAAACGGTTTACCTTTAGTACAAATAGAACTTAAAAAACGTGGTGTAGCTATTCGTGAAGCTTTTAATCAAGTACATCGCTATACCAAAGAAAGTTTTAATACGGATAATTCATTATTTAAATACTTACAAATATTTGTGATTTCTAATGGTACAGACAGTCGTTATTTTGCAAATACAGTACAACGTAATAAAAATAGTTTCGATTTTACAATGAATTGGGCAAAGGCTGATAATTCATTAATTAAAGATTTAAAAGACTTTACTTCCACTTTTTTTGATAAACATACATTATTAAACGTATTACTTACCTATTCGGTATTTGATGTAAGTGATGTATTGCTGGTAATGCGTCCATATCAAATTGCAGCAACAGAACGAATTTTATGGAAAATACAAAGCGCTTTTAATGCTAAAAATTGGGCAACAACAAAAAGTGGTGGTTTTATTTGGCATACTACAGGTTCTGGTAAAACGTTAACCAGTTTTAAGGCAGCACGTTTAGCAACAAAATTAGATTTTGTAGATAAAGTATTTTTTGTGGTAGATAGAAAAGATTTAGATTTTCAAACCATGAAAGAGTACCAACGCTTTTCGCCAGATAGTGTAAACGGTTCAGATAGTACAGCGGGATTAAAAAGAAACATAGATAAAAGCGATAATAAGATTATTGTTACCACCATTCAGAAGCTGAATAACTTAATGAAAGGTGAAAGTGACTTAGATATTTATCAAAAGCAAGTCGTCTTTATTTTTGATGAAGCACATCGCTCACAATTTGGTGAAGCGCAAAAGAACTTAAAAAAGAAGTTTAAAAAATACTATCAATTTGGTTTTACAGGAACACCAATTTTTGGTGATGACATTGTAGATGGTAAAATGATTCGTAAAGGTAATGCACTTGGTTCGCAGACTACCCAAAGCGTATTTGGTACAGAATTACATTCTTATGTTATTACAGATGCTATTAGAGATGAGAAAGTACTAAAGTTTAAGGTTGATTATAACGATGTACGTCCTAAATTTAAAGGTATAGAATCCGAACAAGATTTAAAAAAATTAACGGGAGCAGAAAACAAAAAAGCCTTATTACATCCAGTACGTATTAAAGAGATTTCGCAATACGTTTTACAACATTTTAGACAAAAAACACACCGTATAAAAGGGACTAATAACGGTTTTAATGCCATGTTTGCAGTAAGTAGTGTAGATGCAGCAAAGTGTTATTATGAAGAATTAAATAAGCTTCAAAAAGATAGTGATAAGCTATTAAAAATTGCAACTATTTTTTCTTTTGCAGCAAATGAAGAGCAAGGAGCAATTGGAGAAATAGAGGACGAAACCTTTGAGCCTACTGCAATGGATGTAAGTGCTAAAGAGTTTTTATCAAAAGCTATTGATGATTATAACAAGGCTTTTAAAATGAATTATGGTATTGATAGCAAAGGCTTTCAAGACTATTACCGTGACCTTGCAAAACGAGTAAAAAACAAAGAGGTAGACTTACTAATTGTTGTTGGTATGTTTCTAACAGGTTTTGATGCTCCTACTTTAAATACCTTATTTGTAGATAAAAATTTACGCTATCATGGTTTAATGCAAGCCTTTTCGCGTACCAATCGTATTTACGATGCCACTAAGACTTTTGGAAACATTGTAACCTTTAGAAATTTAGAGCAAGCAACCATTGATGCTATTACACTATTTGGAGATAGCAGTACTAAAAATGTAGTATTAGAGAAAAGCTATAAAGAATACTTAGAGGGCTTTACGGATATTGCAACAGGTAATGCACGTAGAGGGTATATTGAAGTGGTAGAAGAATTAAAAGAAAAATTCCCAAATCCTGATGAAATAGAAACAGAAAAGGATAAAAAAGAATTTTCTAAACTGTTTGGTGAATACTTACGAGTAGAAAACATATTGCAAAATTATGATGAGTTTAATCATTTAAAAGAATTGCAAAGCATTGATAAAACAAATGAAGAAGCAATAGAAGAATTTAAAGAAGTAAACTTTTTAACGGACGATGATATTGCGAGTATGCAAAGTATTGAAGTACCTGCAGAAAGAACAATACAAGACTATCGCTCTACTTATAATGATATTCGAGATTGGTTAAGAAGAGAGAAAAAAGGAAATGAAGCAGAAGAATCAGATATTGATTGGGATGATGTAGTATTTGAAGTGGATTTATTAAAATCGCAGGAAATAAACTTAGACTATATTTTAGAGTTAATATTTGATAGTAATAAGAAAACAAAGAGTAAAGAAGATTTAGTAGAAGAAATAAGACGTGTAATTCGTGCAAGTTTAGGTAATAGAGCTAAAGAAACTTTAGTAATCGACTTTATCAATGAAACAGATTTAGATAGTATAAAAGAAAAAGCGACTATTATAGATGATTTTTATGCGTATGCAAAAGTAAAACAGAAAAAAGAAGCATCAGTATTAATAAAGGAAGAGAACTTAAATGAAGAAGCAGCAAAACGTTATATTTTAGCGTCTTTAAAGCGTGAGTATGCAAGTGAAAACGGTATGGAACTAAATTCTATTTTGCCTAAATTGAGTCCTTTAAACCCTCAATATCACACTAAAAAACAAAGTGTTTTTCAAAAGATTGTTGCGTTTGTAGAGAAGTTTAAAAATATTAGTTACGAATTATAATAGTAATAAATAAATTTTATGCATTTATATAACTTAAAATCAAAAGAATCTATTAGTATTTTAAATGAGAAACCATTTAAATTGATGCCTTTTACAGTAAAGCAAACAGAGTCGATATAGTTATTTGGGAATTAAGTCAAATAGAGGCAAAGTACTTAATATAGTCTTGAAAACACGTGTTTCGGAGCTCTTAATAAGTGATCCTAAAGCAATTTAACTTAACTTTTTTTAAGATAATAATAACTGTTTTTCTTTGTCAATTCGTTTTAAAATGGTTATTTTGCATACTCTAATTTAAACCTTATAAAATATAATTCTTGTAATATGGCAAGATTATTGTAATGTTTTAATGGAGTTATAACTAAAGAAAATGGATAAGAAGAGTATAGACAAATTTTTTGAGTCTTATTCAAAAGATGTCTTAAAAAGTAAATGGGAAAAATACGATAAGTATTCAGAAAATAAAAATTCCGTTACAGTTAGCGAATTGTTAAATGTTTGGGATTTTCATTATGAAAATACATTCGTATTTAAAGAACCAAATTCAGATGATATTGGTTTTATCCAAAAGATAGATATTACAGAGTCCGAAATTACATTCGGACTTTTTTTATACCTTTATCCTATTAAAAATATAATAAATAAAAATAATGAATCAAGCAAGTTTCAAATTTATCAACTACAAAGTTGTTAATTTTAGTTTTAATTCAGATAATATTAAAGGTGAAGATATTTCAATAAAGCTTGATCCAAGTGGTGTTTATTCTGTTAATGATAAAACCTTCACATTGAGTTTTAATTTTTATGCTTTTAATAAACAAGAATCTCATAACGAACATTTTGTTTATTGCGAAATGCAGGCAGATTTTAAGTTTTCGGATGACGTAATTAATTTAGAATCTATACCTAACTATTTTTATCCAAATTGTATAGCAATAGTATTTCCTTATTTACGCTCTTTCATTTCAAGTCTTACGATTCAAGCAAATTTAAAGCCTATTATATTACCAACAATGAATTTAACTTCATTAAGTAATCCTTTACAACAAAATACAACTCAGAGATAATATTTTAGAATGCCTGAAACACAATTTATTTTATATCAGACTCTAGAAGATCAAGGTAATTATTTGGACAATGAGATGGAAGGTCCTTATGATTGCAAATGGGATAATACTTGGTTAGGTAAAGGTTTTTATTATTGGTATCATCATATAGATGTCGCTAAGTGGTGGGGGCAACAAAGATATGGAGAAGGTAATTATGTTATATTTAAAAGTGTTTGTACTGATTTGTCAAAATGTTGGGATTTACATACAGGTCCAGGCCAAGAGAATTTCCTTTATTGGTTGACTAAAATGGATGATAAAGATTTATTAGAAAAAGATACAACCGTCGCTCAAGTTATAGAATTTATAAAAGGTGAATACAGTGATTTTAATTACGAGGGAATTAGAATATTAGGTATAGATTCTATATCTCAAACAGCGGTAAGAAATATGAATTTACAAAGATTGAAATTTGAGACACCTAATTTTCAGCGTGACGCTAAAAAGCAAAGATTTAAAGCTTATTTTGACCTTACTCATCCAGTGCAGGTTTGTTTGTTCAAACACGATTCATTAGGGCGTAAAGATTATAAAGTTGTTTTCCCATTTGAATATTGTGAAGATTATCGTATTGATGATTATTTAATATAATTCCCCATAATCCAAAACCCAGTTTTTTCGCACCTCAAAATCCTCTGTCTTTTACTGCATAATTATTTGATTAGCGGCTAACTAGTCTTATTCAAGATTAGTTTAGGTGTTAAAAATAACAAAATGATATAATGGTTAAACCTACTTTAAAACTATACTTATTCAATATTATAAACTTATTATTGGTTTGTTTTATAATTCAATTACTGTTTACAATAGTTTTTAATTCCCCAAATGATAATGCAGATTTTACTGGAATAAATATTTGGCTAATTCTAGTGCTGATACTGACCTATGTGATTTGTAAATCATTGAAAAATAGCACTGAAAAGTTTTTATTGTATTTTGTTGTTTGCCTACTACCATTATTCATTGTAAGTAGGTATTATACTTTATTTGATTTTGTTAATCCTGAATATTATGGTTTTGACAATGTGTTGTATGATTATTTGCCAAGTGAATTGGATTTTGATATTAGAAAATTTATTTTCTGGCAAACAGGAGTTTCAAGCGGATTTAATTATTCAATAGAGAGTACTAACTTTCTTGTTACATTTTTTACAGTTCCTCCAGTTGCTTTATTTGAGTGCTTAATAAAAGCTATATTCCCAAACATTTTTATAGTTCTTCTTTTACAACTACCTATTGTGTTAGTTAAGAAAAATATTATTGATTGGAAAAAAGAACAATAAAGACTTTATATTTTATTCTTAAGTTCTAAATAGGATGATTTTTATCCATTTGGAATACGAGATTATATCTGGTCGCTTTGGTTTATTGTTTTATAGAAGTATTAAAAAACATCTCTTTCTTTGTGTTCTTTAAAATGTTGAATTTAAAAACACCCTAATCCTGATTAAATACTTGGTTATTAAGTAGTTGAATAAAATTTGTATCTTGTAGGATACCTTTAAGGTAAATTTCATTATATAATTTAACTCTTTATTTAAACATTATGTCAAATTCAAAACTCGAGTTGACCAATAACACTTTAGCATTAGCTGATGTGTTCAGTGGTTATTGTAAATACACATATCAAGAAGAAAGCCTAAAATGTAAAATAATGATGGTTTTTTCTAAAATGACTTGTGCGAAAGTTATAGGAACAAACCTATTAAAAAATAAAACACTTTATTTTAATACTAAGAACGATTTTAGGATTGTTTTTTTTGCAAGATTGCTATTTATGCTATTTGCTGTTCAATTTTCATATTGTCAAGTAGATATTTTAAATCCGACGACATCTATGGAATATGCTAGTCACTTTTTGGGTGAAAAAATCGATGTTTTTTCTGTTGAGGCGAATTCCGCTCATGTACATAAAGTTGAATATAATAATAACGATCTACATCAATTTCAACTTGTTAGTGTTTTTCCATTAACGGAAGGAGGAAGAGTAACTTATCAAACTGATGTAATAAGGACTAGCGAATCTCCGTTTGTTCATAGGAGGTTAGCGGTAATTAATAAGTCAGATTTTTCGGTAGCGTTTAAGTTAAATATAAAAAAGCTATCGATTAAAGAATTCGAACATACAGAGGTGTTAAATGAATCAAGTTCTGTCGCTGCAAGAGGAACGCTTGGTTTTCATTTTGAAAGAACAGATAAGCATGCGTATTATTTAGTAAGTATTTATCCTACACGCACTAATGCTAGATTAATGTTTGAATGGGATAATGTTAAAGATCCTGGTTCATCAGGATTTATAAGAAGGCTAAATGTTATCAATAAATCTAATTTTATTGGTGAGTTTGAAATTAAAGTTATAAAAATAGATGCAGAAACTGCAGCAAACATAGGATTTAAAAAAACGGGTTTACTAAAATCAGAAAAGCTCAATAAAACTAGTACAGTAAAAGCAAATAGTCAACATGGTTTTCACTTTGAGCGAACAAATAAACATGCTTTTTATTTAACTAGCCTATATCCACTTACAGAAAATGGTAGACTAACCTATGAGTGGGATAATGTTCGAGATCCAGGTAGTTCAGGATTTATAAGAAGATTAAATGTAATTAATAAGTCAAACAAGCCAGTTGAGTTTAAAGTAAGAGTATCAGAGGTGAAGCCAGTAAAAGGTGTTTTAGACCAATTTTCTGGAAATTCACAGGTTAATGAAGTTAAAAAGCTACTGATGGCTCTAACAATTCATCAGACGTAACAGTGACTAAAAAACAAATGGCTGACGATGATATTAGTTTTCAATGTGTGAATGCGGGGAATAAAATGAATAAAACATGTCAACGAAATCAAGCTGCAACTGCTTGTGCTCAAATGTCTTGTCAATTAGGTAAAGAAATGGACATAGGAAAAAGGTTTTCTATGCAGGAACAATATGATGCAGCAATGTGCTCAGAGTTTGAAACAACTTGTGGCTTTGATGGTTCAGGAGGCGGAAGTGGTGGAAACAACGGTGGTGGTAGTGGTGGTAATTCGGTTAGTTGTTCTTGGTATTCTCTTGGTTGTAGAATAGTACATACAGGAAATGATAATTGGTGGTTTTGACATAAGTTTTTCTTTGTGGTAAACCATTTTTAAGTCCAAGTATTCCTTACTGTATGTCTTTGTATTATTTCATTAACTTTCATTTTAAAATAACTTAATATGTATGATCAAATGATAACAAAGACAATACAAATTCAAGAAATTACGGTAGATGAATTAGCAGACAAAGTAGCAGACAAATTATTAATCAAAATAAAACACTATTTAGATGATTTGTATACTAATGAAAGCGATGTGTATCTAACAAGACAAGAAACAGCAGATTTTTTAAAAGTAGATTTGTCAACACTTTGGAATTGGTCTAATAAGGGTAAATTAAAAAGCTATGGTATTGGTAGTAGGAGATATTACAACAAGCAAGAAATAATAGCCATTTTAAAGAAGAATCAACTAAAATGATATTGGTTTAATAGTCGGGGAGCTATAAAGAACATGAATAGCAACATTATTAATTCTTGATAATTCTGCAAATTTTCTGCAAATGATGAAAACAAAAAAGCTCCCAATCTCTTGGAAGCTTTATTATCAGTAGTGACCTCGGCTGGATTCAAACCAGCAACCTCTTGAGCCGTAATCAAGTGCGCTATTCAGTTGCGCCACGAGGCCTTTTTTGTGGGTGCAAATATATTTCTTTTTAATAGAAACACAAAGCAAACTTAAATTTTTATTTAATTTTTTTTACGAGTAATATTATACACAGATAAAAGTCGGAGTTTATATGACATTTAAAGAGAAAGCGTACAAATTCAATTGCTTGAAAGCGTATAAGTTGTGAGGTCTTTTAAGTTTTTTTAATAGGAAGCTGAAAAAGTGTAATTAATCTAAAGCGTTTTTGGTCACATAAAGTTTCCAACCAAAAATAGCCATTTGTAGTTTTGAGGCTTTGCTTAAGTCCAATCGCTGTTTCGTGAAACTAGGTAATATGGTTTTATTAAGCTTTGCTAATATTTTAAACGCTTTCTTTTTCATTGTTAAAAAGGATGTATTCCTATAGGACAAAATTATTGCTTTAAATAGACGTAGCCAAATATTCCTTTTTTATAAAAGAGTAAAACTTATTCTAGACTAAGTTTTACTTGGTTATTTGCTACAGCATAGAAATAATAAGTTCAATTAAAGTGGTTACAAGTGTCATCATAATTTAAGGGTTATTGGTTAATAAAGCGTTTCGTTTTTCTAATGTTTTTTCAATATATATGTTTTTAAAAGCATGTTCCAAATGTTTTAATCAAAAACAATGAAGTTGCGTATGGTATTATAACTAAAAATAAGGTTTGTGTTATTAATTGTAATCTTGTTTTCTTGAATTGTGTTATAATATGTAATTAAATTATTTTTTTTAGTATGTAATTGTAATTTTTGAAGAGGCTTTTTAGTTGCATTTTGTAAACTGAAGGCTTTCTATTATCAAAACAAATGGTATTTATCCGTTTTCATCTTTTTTTATTATTTCTTACGACTTAAAAGGGCATCTTTATTCTGTGTAGATTTTTTTCTATAAGTGTTAAAGTTATGCATTTCCTGAGGCTAAAATCTACTTAAACCCAATTGGATACGTACTTTTACAAAAAATTCCCGCCTAATGAAAAAGTATTACATCTTATTGATATGTTTAGTCATATATCAATTTTCCTTCAGTCAAATTGTTATCAATGAAGTCGATTGCGACACACCAAGTACAGACGACAAAGAGTTTATAGAACTTAAGTCAGATACACCCAATTTTCCACTAGATGGTTATGTATTAGTTTTATTTAATGGTAATGGAGATGATAGCTATTTTGCTTTAGATCTAGATGGTTATCAAACAGACCCAAACGGTTTGTTTTTAATCGGTAGTACTACAGTGGAACCTTTTCCGCAATTACTTATTTCAATAAACACCATTCAAAATGGAGCAGATGCAGTTGCTATTTATTTAGGAAATGATTCCGATTTTCCAGATGAAACACCTGTTACACAAACCAATCTAATAGATGCTTTGGTTTATGATACTTCCGATTCGGATGATACAGAACTAATGGCTGCCTTAGGAGTTACAGAACAAATAAATGAAGGGTCAGGTAACAATACAAACTCCATACAACTTCTTCAAGATGGTTCGTATATATCTACAACACCAACGCCAAGAGCGGTTAATGATGGAGTAGGTATAGCTGTTACTGCAATTAGCATGTATACAAGTCAAACCATATATAATGAAGGAGACACGTTTGATATTGTTTTTTCTACGGAAGAAAACGTAACTGAAAATTTGACTTTTAGTTTTACATTAAATAATTACGGGTTTAATGCTACCGATTTTACAGGAGATACAGCCGTAACTATTCCTAATGGATCTAATACGGTAACAACAACGATAACTATTATAAACGATACTTTAGATGAAGGTGATGAAGAACCAATAGTGAAGTTTGCTAGTTTAGATTGGCCATACATTGCAAACAATAACTTTTTAGAACTAAGAGCTGTTGATGATGATTATACCATGGCTAATTTTGGAACACCTTCCAATCAATTTGATCCATTTTTAAGAAACGTTACCAGCACACAACCTGCAGGATATTATGATAGCTTACATGGTTTGCAAGATGAAGAATTACGTCAAGCATTACAAGATATTATTGCTGAAGAAGGTGTGGTAAGAGCTCAAACGTATACAGATGTAATTGATATTTTAAGAGAAGCAGATCAAAACCCAGAACATAGTAACGAAGTTTGGTTGTTGTATACAGAACAAGGTAGATCTAAGTTAGATAATCATACAGGAGGTAGTAGTACAGGTTTGTGGAATAGAGAACATACCTACCCACAATCTCGTGGTACTTTTGGATCTAGAGATGGAGATGATATTGCAGACGGAAAGGAAATATATTGGAACACAACAGCAGACTCCCTTCGTCATGGTTATTCAGATGCGCACGCATTAAGAGCGGCAGATGGACCAGAAAATAGCTCCCGTAACAATAAAAATTATGGAGACCCACTTTTAGGTGGATATAATGGACCGGATAATACCGCGGGAAGTTTTTACGGTGACGTGGCTAGAAGTGTTTTTTATATGGCAGTTAGATATAATGGGTTAGAACTTGTTAATGGCTATCCAGTTGATGAGGATGCAAACGACGGAACACTTGGTGATTTAGCAACCTTACTAGAATGGCATAGAAATGATCCACCAGATGATTATGAAATGAACAGAAACAATATAGTCTATACCTGGCAGTTTAATAGAAATCCATTTATTGATCAACCAGATTTAGTAGAATACATTTGGGGAGATCAAGTAGCTCCAGATGTAATTTGGGATCAAGGATTGAGTATTGCAGAAGCGAATGAACTCCAGGTGCAAGTATATCCTAATCCTGCAAAAGATGTCGTTTATATTAACGGACTTTTAAATAAAGCTACAGTGGAAGTTTTCTCTGTGGAAGGACGAAAATTAGAAAACTATACGATTACCGGTAATTCCGTTTTAAATACCAGCCTTTCTAGCGGTATGTATTTGTTTAAAATTACTTCGGAAGGTAAGCAACGATCAAGAAAATAGTGATCCAATAAAAAGTATCACATTAAAAAAAAATCGCAAACAGAACGTTTGCGATTTTTTTTATGCTTGGTTTTAACTAAAATATTATTTTTTGGTGGTCACCTGTATCACACCGTTTTTAGCTTTTTCGCCATATTTTCGTGTGTGCTTTTCACCTTTAATAACATTCATGCTTGCAATGTTATTTGGGTCTAGATTTTCCAGTTCTTCCCTTGTAGATTCTTTATCATCTATAAATATTAAAGGGCTATTTTCTGCGTCTGTAGAAATAAATAAAGAATTTCCAATATTAGATTTTATAAATTTCACATCTTGTTCTTCGTTATTGTCAGTATGCCAAATAGTTTCCTTGTCTCCTTCAATAATAATATCTTCGCTAATTATGTTTCCATTTTTCTCTTTTGTTTGAATTATCATGTGTTTGGAGTTTGGACTAAGTGATTTATTGCTTGTAAATGAATATACCTTTTTTTTGTTTTTAAAATTTTTTCCGTCTTTTATGATATTTCCGTCTTTATCCTGAGTAATAATTTTTATATCATTAGCAGCACCTTCTTCAACAACCCAAGTTTTACTTTCTTTTCCTTGTTTAATATCTTCAGTTATTATATTTCCATCTTTATCTTTCGTTATAAAAAGTACTTTTTCTTTGTTTTCTGAAGCATCCGTATTTAAATCTATAATAGTAGCTTTTCTTTGTACAATTACTTTGTGGTCTTTGTTGTTTTCATCTTCAACAATAACTTCCATATTGTGGTTGGCATTTTTTTCTTCTTCCGTTAAAATAATAACGTTACTTCCAGAACCAGATTTTACAATTTTAGTCTTGCCATCTTCCGTAATAAATATTTCTTCGTCTTCTATAGTGCTAATAGAAATACTATAGTCTTCGCTATTATACGTGATTTTAATAGGTTTAATGGCGTTATTCGAATTAGAACTAAACTTGGTTTTTGTCTTTTTAGAACTTGCTTCAATCTTAATAGCTATGATTTCATTGTTGTTATTTCTTTTGATGCTTTTAAAATCAAGAGTTACGTCTTTACTTTTAAATTCGGAGGTTATTTTGTCTAATGCAGCATCTGTGAAATCCTTATTAATTAGCACCGTTTCAATAGCTTCAGTAGTTTGTGTGGAATGAAAAGCATTTCCATTCAAGTACACTTCTTTCGTATTAAAACTCATTAAAAACAACGCTAATAACGGCAATATAAAAGCATATTTTAATAGGTTTAATTTGTTGGATTTTGATTTGTGTAACATAACGATTCGTTTTTTGATTAATGAAGTGTAAAAATTATTTGTCAGTTTTAATTGCGGATTAGAAACAGTCGTTTTAAGTAGAACATATGCATAGCTTTTTTTACAAGAAGAGATACGCTGTGCATTTTTGTCTGCAATAAACTCCAGGTTTTGCTGCATTTCTTTTTTGTAAAACCAGATAAACGGATTAAACCAAAATATAACCGTCGCTAATTGTATTAAAATAATATCTATAGAATGCAAATGCTTGGCATGTACTTTTTCGTGATTAATGATATGTGTTAATTCGGTAGCACTAAATTGTTTTGCATTGTAAACAATGAAATTGAAAAACGAAAATGGCGAAGTGGCAGCTTCCGTTTCTATAATTTGAAAACCATTAATGGCTTCCGTCTTTTTATTCTTTAATAAACGAAACAAAGAAGTGCATTCTAAAACCAACTTTATCAAAAAGAAACTGACACCAAGTAAGTACATACTACTTAAAATGTTAAAAGTGTAATCTGAATCTGTTACGGTTGTAATGCTTCCTCCGGTTTCTGTAAATGCCGAAATATCGAAGGCGTGTTGCGAAGCTTCTATATAAATAGGAATCACTAATAAAGGCAAACCAACAGTCACTAATACACCTATGAATAAAAACCATCGGTTGCTTTCAAAAAAAGTTTCCCGTTGCAAAAACAATTTGTAGCATAAATAGAATAGCGCAGTAATGACAGATGCTTTTATTAAATATTCCATGCTTATTTTTTTTGTTCAATTATGGAAATAATCTCCTTCAGTTCTGCAACACTTATTTTCTCTTCTTTAGCAAAAAAGGAAACTACATTTTTATAAGAGCTATTAAAGTAATTGTCTATGGCAGTGTTCATAAACTTCTTTTTATACGCTTCTTTGGTTATTATAGGAAAGTATTGATGCGTTTTTCCGTAGGCAGTATAACTAACATAACCTTTCTCTTCCAGATTTCTAATAATAGTAGAAAGTGTATTGTAATGCGGTTTGTCGTCCGTTATTTCTTTTAAAACATCTTTTACAAAAGCCTTTTCAAGCTTCCATAAAATGTGCATAATCTCTTCTTCTTTGTTGGTTAGTTTCTGCATCGAAAACATATTTTTGTTCCCATAAAATGGGGATCTAATTAATTTTTATTAAATGTATAACTATTTATGTAGTTATACAACTATAAATATAGTTTTTCAACTAAATTTTAAGTTTTGTTTTTTCATTTAGAAGAAATACTATCTTCGTAAAAAAAAATAATTATGAGTATTGCTTTTTTGATTTTAGGCTTTGTTTTGTTAGTAATAGGAGGTGAGTTTCTAGTTCGTGCTTCGGTTGCTTTATCTTTTAAATTAAACATATCTAAGATAGTTATTGGTATGACTGTGGTGTCTTTTGCGACTTCAGCTCCAGAATTACTAGTGAGTTTAAACGCAGCGCTGTCTGGCTCTCCAGCAATTGCAATAAATAATGTGGTAGGTTCTAATATCGCAAATATTGGTTTGGTGCTAGGTATTACGGCAATAGTTGGTTCTATAGGTGTCGATAAGTCTTTTTATAAGGTAAACTGGCCAGTAATGATGTTGTTCTCTATTGCGTTATATTATTTTCTTTGGAATGATAACCAACTAACAGCAATAGAAGGTGCAATCCTTTTTACAGCTTTAATTGTATTTGTAATCTTTTTAATTAGAAGTCAGAAAAACGCGGAAGTTTCCGAAGAAGTAGATGATGCTTTAGCAACCGTTTCCAATTTTAAAATGATTATTTGGTTACTTATAGGTGCTTTGGCTTTATATTTTGGTAGTGAGTGGTTGGTAAAAGGAGCTACAGAAATTGCAACACAACTTGGAGTTAGTGAAGCAGTAATTGGTGTTACTATGATTGCAATTGGAACCAGTGTTCCAGAATTAGCAGCTTCTGTAATTGCAGCAGCGAAACAAGAAAAAGCAATCTCTTTAGGAAACTTAATTGGTTCTAATATTTTTAATATTGGTTCGGTACTTGGTTTAACTTCTATGATTAAAACCATTCCAGTAACAGAGTCTTTAATACTATCTCGCGATATCTTTTGGATGCTAATCTTTGCTTCTCTAGTTCTAGTTTTAGCATTGCTTCCAAAAAGACACGAAATAAACAAAATAAAAGGATTTGGTTTAGTTATGCTTTACGGTATTTTTATCGTCTTAGTGTTTAGAGGGAGTTAGGGAGAGGTTGGTTTGGAGTGTTTGTGTTTGATTAGTTGCGTGTTTAAGCATGCGGTTTAGCAAATATAAACCGAATAGAAAAGTCACAAGGATTTTCGTAAGTAGGCTAAAAGACATCAATGAAATATACTAGGTGTTGTAACACGTTTTTATTTTTTTGTAATTGTTTTATAAAATGATTGGCCAAAATCTTCAATTATAATATTCTCAAAAGTCAAGTCATTATCTTTTATTTTACTCCACATTATTTTTCGATTATTTACAATACCATAATTAATAAAACTGATTTCAAACAATACATTATTTTGTTCTCTTTTATTTACTTTAATTATATAAAACCTATTAGCGTTCATATGATTATCAACAAAATTAGGATTGATAGCCATATTAACTCCTTTCTGCATTGTTTGTTTACTTGGATACATTAGTATGTCAGTTCCCATATTATGTATAGGAAATAAGGATTTGTAAGCAATAGAAGATGAAACTGAATAGTCATTATCCTCAATAAATTTGGTGTCAATAAATTCTAGATATTTAATTAATCCTTTCTTTTTATTTTGAGATAATTCTCCTTTAAAAGTTTCTTCTATTTTTTCATCCAAGAGTTCTTTGAAAATTTTAAATTCATTATCAGGTGGTAATTCTGATCTTAAATAATTTTCAAAAAGTAATATTTCTTCAGTATTATTCACGTTCCATTTAGAAATACAATACATTTTATTTTTAAAGTCGTCATCTCGAATTGTTTCAAAAAGTGAAGTGATTGGATTATTAGAGCAATAAAAAACAGGTTTTTCAGGGAAATTACATCTTCCCATTTTGGTAAGATTTATTGGTGGATATGAATATTCAGAAAACATATCTATATCAGTAAATGTTGAATATTCTCTAACTCTAAATAAGTTAAAGTTAAAATCTTTACATTTCGTAGATAGTAATAAATTTGGAGGTGAAATTAAGAACTCTTTTTGAATTATTGAATAAACTTCGTTTATATAATCTTCTTTTTTCGGGTATTTCTCTTTATCATAAAAAGGAAATTCAGATTTATTTAATTTTTTTATAGCTTTTAACGAATTTTCCAATGAAGGAAAGTCTTTTAATACATCTTTATTGCTCATTTTTCGTTAAATGTGTTACAACGGTTAAAACAATATAAGTCCGTTTTCAAGAACCTACATCTGCATCTAAACGAAGTTAGCGAAAAAAACTTAAAAACTCAAAAGCATAAATTACTCACATAAAAAAAAGGCTATCTATACAGACAGCCTTTTTAATGGATAATTAAATAATGTAAATGGTATTAGCTAATATTTGCAGACTTTACAGTCTTAATAATTCTACCAGCAATTTTATATGGATCTCCATTAGAAGCAGGTCTTCTGTCTTCTAACCATCCTTTCCAACCTTTCTCAACAGTAATAATTGGTATTCTTATAGATGCTCCTCTATCTGATACTCCGTAAGAGAAATCATCAATAGATGCAGTTTCATGGTCTCCTGTTAAACGTTGATCGTTAAATTCTCCGTAAACAGCCATGTGTTCTTTTACAACTGGTCTAAATGCTTCACATATTTTTTCGTACGTTTCTTTACTTCCACATGTTCTTAAAACAGTGTTAGAGAAATTAGCATGCATTCCAGATCCATTCCAATCCATATCTCTACCTAATGGTTTTGGATGGTACTCAATATAGTAACCATATTGTTCTGTTAATCTATCTAATAAATAACGAGAAATCCAGATTTCATCACCTGCTTGTTTAGCGCCTTTTGCAAACAATTGGTATTCCCATTGCCCAGAAGCAACTTCTTGGTTAATTCCTTCAAAATTTAAACCTGCATCAATACATAAATCTGCATGCTCTTCTACTAGTTTTCTACCATGTGTATGTAAACCACCAACAGAACAGTAATACATTCCTTGCGGAGCAGGATAACCACCAATAGGGAAACCTAAAGGTAATTGTGTTTTTGTGTCCATTATAAAATACTCTTGCTCAAATCCAAACCAGAAATCATTATCTTCATCTTCAATCGTAGCTCTTCCATTAGAAACGTGTGGCGTACCATCTGCATTTAAAACTTCTGTCATTACTAAATAACCATTTCTTCTTGTAGGATCTGGGTAAATTGCAACTGGTTTTAATAAACAATCAGAAGAACCTCCAGATGCTTGTTTAGTAGATGAACCATCAAAAGACCAATTATCTAGCTCTTCAATGGTACCTTGAAAATCTTCATGCTCTTCCACTTTGGTTTTACTTCTCATGTTTTGAGTTGGGAAATACCCATCTAACCAAATGTATTCTAATTTAATTTTTGCCATAATACTTACAAATTATATTAATAATAAGGTTACGAATATAAGTAATTTTCATTATTGCCTATAAAAAAATAGCCCTAATCATTTTAATTTTATTGAATTGTTGTTAATAGCCCTATTTTTTTTAGGGTATTGTTTTTTTTATAGCTAAAAATTGTAAATTTGTAAAACAAATAAAACATAAACTTATGTCCACCTTAAGATTTCATGCCGTAAAAGAAACCTATAATAGGAAACCTGTTCACATTGAAGAAAAGGAACGTCGTTCTTCCATTTTTGGTGCTAATGTCTTTAATGAAGACACCATGCAACAATATTTAACTAAAGAGGCACTTAAAAGTGTGCAGGATGCCATTAAAAATGGTTCAAAAATAGATAGAGTCATTGCAGATCATATTTCTACAGGTATGAAAGAATGGGCAATTTCTAAAGGAGTGACTCATTATACCCATTGGTTTCAACCACTAACAGGTGCTACTGCAGAAAAGCACGATGCGTTTTTTGAGCCTGTTGGAAATGGTAGAGCAATTGAGAAGTTTGAAGGCGGACAACTAGTACAACAAGAACCAGATGCTTCCAGTTTTCCTAATGGAGGCATTCGTAATACGTTTGAAGCGCGTGGTTACACCGCTTGGGATCCAACTTCACCAGCATTTATTTATGGTACAACACTTTGTGTGCCTACTGTTTTTGTTTCCTATACCGGAGAAGCGCTAGATTATAAAACTCCGCTACTTCGCGCGTTGCAAGCCGTAGATCAAGCAGCAGTTGCCGTTTGTAAATATTTTGATAAAAATGTAAAAAAAGTAAATGCCTCTTTGGGTTGGGAACAAGAGTATTTCTTAATCGATCTTGCCTTGGCTAATTCTCGTCCAGATATAGTATTAACTGGTCGTACGTTATTAGGACATTCTCCAGCAAAAGGACAACAGCTAGATGATCACTATTTTGGAACCATACCAAATCGAGCAATGGCATATATGCGAGACTTAGAAACCGAATGTATGTTACTTGGTATTCCAGTTAAAACAAGACATAACGAAGTCGCTCCTAATCAATTTGAATTGGCGCCTGTTTATGACGAAGCAAATCTTGCAGTAGATCACAATTCCTTATTAATGGATGTGATGGATAAAATTGCGGCACGTCATAATTTTAAAGTGCTTTTTCACGAGAAACCATTTGCCGGAGTGAACGGTTCTGGGAAACATAACAATTGGAGTTTAGCCACAGATACTGGAGTAAATCTTTTAAGTCCGGGGAAAACACCAATGAGCAACTTACAGTTTTTAACCTTTTTTATTAATACCATTAAAGCGGTTTATGATAACGAAGAACTTCTTCGTGCTGCAATAGCATCTGCTAGTAATGATCATCGTTTAGGAGCAAATGAAGCGCCTCCTGCAATTATTTCTGTATTTATAGGAGAACAATTAACGAAGACATTAAGTGAGCTGGAAAATGTGACTAATGGTAAATTATCTCCGGAAGAAAAAACAGATTTAAAATTGAATGTCGTAGGAAAGATTCCAGATGTGCTACTCGATAATACCGATAGAAACAGAACGTCTCCTTTTGCGTTTACCGGAAACAAATTTGAATTTAGAGCAGTAGGATCTACAGCAAATTGTGCAAATCCAATGACGGTTTTAAACGCTATTGTTGCAAAACAATTAATAGAGTTTAAAGGGGAAGTAGATGCCTTAATTGAAAAGAAAAGCTTGAAGAAAGACGAAGCGGTTTTCAATATACTAAGAGAATACATCAAGAAATCTAAAAACATTCTATTCGAAGGAAATGGGTATGGAGAAGCTTGGGAAAAGGAAGCTAAAAAACGCGGATTAAGTAATAATAAAACGACTCCGGAAGCATTAAAAGCTAAAATCTCTAAAAAAGCTATCGATCTATATGGCGATTTAGGTATTATGAATAAGGTGGAAGTGGAAGCGCGTTACGAAATAGAAGTAGAGCAATATACCATGCGTTTACAAATAGAAAGTCGTGTGCTTGGTGATATCGCAAGAAATCATATCGTGCCAACTGCTGTAAAATATCAAAACATTTTAATTGAAAACGTAAGAGGACTTAAAGAAATTTATGGTGCGGATTTTAAAAAATTAGCCAAAGAACAAATGGTTTTAATTGAAAGCATATCCAGCCATTTAGAATCTTTAAATTCTAATGTTACTAAAATGACGAACGAACGTAAAAAAGCGAATATGCTAGCAGATATAGAGAAGAAAGCCGAGGCATATTGTTTTAAGGTAAAACCGCTATTTGATGATATTAGATACCATTGCGATAAGTTAGAGTTATTGGTAGATGATGAGCTTTGGCCACTAACAAAATATAGAGAATTACTGTTTACAAACTAGATATTAGTATTCATTAATATTAAGGTCGCTTAATAAAAGCGACCTTTTTTATGGGACAAAAGTTAATACTTTGTATTTTGTCTAATATAATTTACATATCAACGAATACTTTGGTTAATAGGGGTTTAGTCTCTTCTGTTTTGCTTATTTTAGCAGAGCTATTAATCAAATCAATTTAAAATGAAGAGGCTTTTCTTAAGTGTCCTTATGCTCATGGTTGCGACTTTTATATTCTCGCAAGCTAGTAAAGAAAAAGAGGAACAAGATTTCAAAAAAGATTTAGTACAAACAGAACACGTAGTTCAAAATAATATTAACTAGTTATAGTTAGTAAATGACTTTACGAGTTGTTTTGTGTTAATTTAAGTTTTTAAGTATTTATAATAAAGACAAATGAACTTTCTTCATTTGTCTTTATTTTTTTATATTAGATGGATCCCTAAATAAGTAATACCCATGATTTTATATTTAAAACAATCTTTTACAGTTGTATTCCTGTGCTTTTGTTTTTCTCAAGTTCATTCGCAAACAAAAACCGAAGTAAGTAAACAACCGAAAGAAAATTCACATGCTTTTTTCTATCAATATAGAGCAAATAATGTGTTTACAGCAGCTGTTGGTACCGCAGTAATTAATGGAGATTACCAAGATCCATTATTCGAGTTTTATGGTCAAGTAGGTTATAAAAGATATATTAATCCCTATGTAAATGTGAATTTTACCTACAATAAATTCAACCTTGCACATAAAAACATTAGTAATAATGGATACATGTCTTTTGATCTTAATGTAGAAAGTACCATGATGCCAGATAGCTTTTTTACCCCTTTTGTTTTTGCAGGTGCAGGAGTTAATGCATCTAATTATTTTACAACAACAGATATGAAAATACAAGGAGGTATTGGTGTAGAATATATAATAATGGAAGATTTTGGAATCAAACTGTTTACCGATTATAACCATACCTTTTCAGATGAATTAGATGGAAAAGTATTTGGTGATGCAAACGATGTGTATTGGAGAATTGCTTTTGGAGTAAATTATTACTTTGGTAGAACTAACAAAAAGAGTAAAATACCAAGTGATGTACCAACAATTATTAATTCTAATCCAATAATTCATAATTAACTAAAATACAATTCCTATTTTTGTTGCTCAAAATAGATTCATGAGCCAAGATGTAAGTAAAAGATATGCACAAAGAGGAGTTTCTGCTTCTAAAGAAGATGTGCATAATGCTATAAAAAATATAGATAAAGGATTATTCCCAAAAGCATTCTGTAAAATCGTTCCAGATTATTTAACCAATGATGACGATTATTGTTTAATCATGCACGCAGATGGTGCTGGAACAAAATCATCACTAGCATATATGTACTGGAAAGAAACAGGAGATATTTCTGTTTGGAAAGGTATTGCTCAAGATGCACTTATCATGAATATTGACGATTTACTTTGCGTTGGTGCAACAGATAATATTATGCTTTCCTCTACTATTGGAAGAAATAAAAACCTAATTACAGGCGAAGTGCTTTCGGCAATCATTAATGGTACCGAAGAACTTATTCAAGACTTAAAAACCTTTGGTGTTACTATTCATTCTACAGGAGGCGAAACTGCAGATGTTGGTGATTTGGTTAGAACGATTATTGTAGATTCTACAGTAACGGCAAGAATGAAACGTGCAGATGTTGTGGATAATGCAAACATTAAACCTGGCGATGTCATTGTTGGTTTAGAAAGTTTTGGTCAAGCTACTTATGAGAAAGAATATAATGGCGGAATGGGAAGCAATGGCTTAACTTCTGCAAGACACGATGTCTTCTCTAAATATTTAGCAGAAAAATATCCGGAAAGTTTTGATGCTTCCGTACCAGAAGATTTAGTGTATTCTGGAAATGTCAAATTAACAGACGCTGTACAAGATTCTCCTATTGATGCAGGAAAACTAGTATTATCACCAACTAGAACCTATGCGCCAATTATTAGTGCCATCTTATCTAAATATAAAAGCGATCGTTTGCACGGAATGGTACATTGCTCAGGAGGAGCACAAACCAAAATACTTCACTTTATAGATAACCTGCATATTGTAAAAGATAATATGTTTTCGGTTCCACCATTATTTAAACTTATTCAAGAACAATCTAAAACAGATTGGAAAGAAATGTACCAAGTTTTTAATTGCGGACATAGAATGGAATTATATGTAACTCCAGAAATTGCTGAAGATATTATCGCTATTTCAAAATCTTTTAACGTAGATGCCAAAATTATTGGTCGCGTGGAAGCTTCCGAAGTGAAAAGCTTGACTATTAAAAGTGAATATGGTGTTTTTGAATACTAATTTCATTTTATTAATGTATCCGTTAATAGGTTCTTAAAAAAGTGCAACTAATGAGTTTCGAAAAAAAAACATTACTTATTCTATCGTTACTGTTATTAGTAATTAATATATATGTGATCACTACATTCTCTGTTTTTGAAAGGAGACTAGTGCGATTAATAAGTGTGTTTTCTTATTTTTTGTTATTTATGTTTTTTAAAGGATATAAAAATAAGGCAATAGGTATTGTTCTTGTCTCCTTTTTAATTTCTGATTTTTTCATGCTTTTTTATGAAGACAGCTTGTTTAATAAGCTAACGTCTGTTTTTTCCATTATTGGTTATTTAGTCTTGTTGCGTAGTGGATTAAAAAAAGTGCAATTAAAAAAAGTGAATAAATTTGTTGTTGTTTTTTTTGGAATATTAATTTCATTAAATTTATTTTTTTTAGATCAACTAATCCATTTAATTACCTATAAACTACATGATGGCTTACTGCAAATAATATTCTATTTGTATGGCGTCGTAACTATTTTAACCTGCGTTTTTGCAGGAAATTATAATTTCACAACCAATACTACAAAATCCATGTACTATATGTATTTTGTTTTTGGTTTTGTTCTTTCCGATTTCTTTACGGTATTAGCTTATTATTTTGAAGTAAAGATGTTTTATCTTCCAGAGATTTGTTTTTACTTTTTTGCCTTCTTTTTTACGGTACGATACGCAATTCATGATTATAAGGAAGCTAAAGTAATACTGACTTATTAATAGTAATGGCTTTGCCAGTACCTCGGTTTTCTGTTAAAATTTGTTAAAAATATTAAATGCTTTGTTGAAGTATTTAAATTCGTGTGCTACTAAATTTTTGCTCATGAAAAAGGTATTAATCCTACTAATCGTATTATCTGTTAATTACAGTAATGCGCAATCCGATTCTACAGTTGTGGATACCACCTTTAGAGGGAGTTTTCCTAAATGGAAAAACAAAAATATTGCTACTTTAGATGTAAGTGAAGTCGCTTTTGTGAATTGGAATTCTGGAGGAAGCAATTCCATTTCCGCTTTATTAGGTGTTGCAAGTCAAGCAAACTACAAATTCAAACATTTTTTTTGGAATAATAATATTAATATCCGCTACGGAATTAATAAACAACAAGAACAAGAGTTAAGAAAAACCGAAGATTTAGTGGAGGTTAACTCTAGTGTTGGTTATAGAAGAGATAGTTTAACCAATTGGTTTTATACTTCTAGATTTAATTTTAAAACGCAGTTTACAAACGGGTATACCTACCCAAACACATCCAATGCTATTTCTAAAATTATGGCTCCTGGCTATTTGTTTTATGGTGTGGGAATTGAATATGGTAAAAATATAGAAAGATTATCCGTTTACTTTTCACCAGCAACTACAAAATCTACTTTTGTTTTAGATCAAGAATTAGCAAACGCAGGAGCATTTGGTGTTAAACCAGCTATTCTAGATGAACAAGGAAATGTGATTAAAAATGGAGAGCAGGTGCGAAATGAGTTTGGGATACTAATTACAAACGCCTACGAAACAGAAATAGCTACTAATATTTATATGAAGCATGCGGTGAATTTTTATACCGATTACCTTAATGACTTCGGAAACATAGATGTAGACTGGCAAGTAAACTTAGATTTTAAAGTAAATAATTACGTAAGAGCGAATCTAGGTTCACATTTAAAGTATGATAATGATGTGAAAAATCTGATGGCTATTAATGAAGTAACGGAAGAAGAAGAATACGTAGAAGAAGGTGCCAAAGTGCAATGGAAACAAATTCTTGGTATTGGTGTTGTTGTAGATTTTTAAATCTATAATTAAGCAAAGCCTTTTATTAAAAAGATAAAGACTAAAGATACCGAACAGTCTATTAGAAATAGAAAACAGAGTAGTTTTACGTTAGAAACACCAACCATTTTGTAGAAGCCAATTCTTCGTCTAACGCTAAAATCTTTTAGAAGTAGTCCAAATAAAATTACTACAAATAGCTTCGTTAAAATAGTAAGCACAAAGCTTTGGCTTATTATTAAAACAATAAGATTGATAGTAATAGACCACAGAAATAGTGGTTTATAGTAAGCGAGTATTCCTTTTAGCAGTTTCATGAGTATTATTAAAACGCAAAAGTGCTCTAATTATTTCCATAACAATATTGCTAGTCTATACACTATATAAAATCCATAAATTATCGTATTTTTGGCATACAATTTTTTAGAAGATAGATGTTAGATAAATTACAAATAGTAAAACAACGCTTTGATGAGGTTAGTGATTTAATCATTCAACCAGATATTATTACAGATCAAAAGCGCTATGTAGAGTTAAATAAAGAATACAAAGACTTACGCCTTTTAATGGATAAACGTGAGCAATATATAGAGTTTACAGATAATCTTGCAGAAGCGGAAGCGATTATTGCAGATGGTAGTGATGCCGAAATGGTAGAAATGGCCAAAATGCAATATGACGAAGCTAAAGAAGGGATTCCTAAGTTAGACGATGAAATTCGTGTGCTTTTAATTCCTAAAGATCCGCAAGATTCTAAAAATGCGGTAGTAGAATTACGTGCAGGAACTGGTGGAGATGAAGCTAGTATTTTTGCTGGTGATTTATTTAGAATGTACACCAAATACTGCGAAGGTAGAGGCTGGAAAGTAGATACTGTAGATTATAGTGAAGGTACCAATGGCGGATTTAAAGAAATTCAATTTGAAGTTACTGGTAACGATGTGTACGGAACTTTAAAATTTGAAGCTGGAGTGCATCGTGTACAACGTGTACCACAAACCGAAACACAAGGTCGTGTGCATACAAGTGCAGCAACCGTTATGGTATTTCCAGAAGCTGAAGAGTTTGATGTAGAAATAAACCCAAAAGACGTACGTATCGATTTTTTCTGTTCTTCAGGACCAGGAGGGCAATCGGTAAATACTACCTATTCTGCAGTGCGTTTAACACACGTTCCAACCGGATTGGTAGCACAATGTCAAGACCAGAAATCACAACATAAAAATAAAGAGAAAGCTTTTAAAGTATTGCGTTCTCGTTTGTATGATATGGAGTTGGCTAAGAAAAATGAAGAAGATGCTGCTTTACGTGGAACCATGGTAACTTCTGGTGATAGAAGTGCTAAGATTAGAACCTACAACTATTCGCAAGGTCGTGTAACCGATCATAGAATTGGATTAACACTTTACGATTTACAAAATATTGTAAATGGCGATATTCAAAAAATTATAGACGAATTACAATTAGCAGATAACACCGAGAAGTTAAAAGCTAGTGACGAACACCTTTAATAATAAGCCTCTTTTTTGAGGC
This sequence comes from Lacinutrix himadriensis, assembly GCF_001418105.1. Lineage (GTDB taxonomy): Bacteria > Bacteroidota > Bacteroidia > Flavobacteriales > Flavobacteriaceae > Oceanihabitans > Oceanihabitans himadriense. Next base: position 155,840 of record NZ_LIQI01000032.1, on the reverse strand, counting down.
TTTTTTATTAAAATGTAAATAGAAATAATTTGTCATTCCGCACCCGATGCGGAATCCACTAATACTAAAAATAGATTCTGTGTAGTAGCGCAGAATGACAATATCTGATTCATGACAACACAACAACTTACTGCTCAGATCCAAAAAAAGAAATCCTTTCTATGTATAGGATTAGATGTCGATTTAAATAAAATCCCAAAACATCTTTTAAAAGAGGAAGATCCAATTTTCGCTTTTAATAAAGCAATTATAGACGCTACACACCATTTATGTGTTGCCTATAAACCAAACACTGCTTTTTATGAAGCCTACGGATTAAAAGGTTGGAAAGCTTTAGAAAAAACCATTAACTATTTAAACGAAAAGCATCCAGAAATTTTTACCATTGCCGATGCTAAACGTGGCGATATTGGTAATACAAGTACTATGTATGCTAAAGCTTTTTTTGAAGACTTAGCGTTCGATAGTGTTACTGTTGCTCCCTACATGGGAAAAGATTCGGTAGAACCTTTCTTAGCTTTTGAAAACAAACATACCATTATGTTGGCGTTAACTTCCAACGAAGGTGCTTTCGATTTCCAAACCAAACAAGTAGAAGGAAAAGAATTATACAAACAGGTTTTAGAAACTTCTAAAAATTGGAAAAATTCAGAAAACCTAATGTATGTGGTTGGTGCTACTAAAGCCGAATATTTTGCAGAAATCAGAAAAATTGTTCCAAATAGTTTTTTACTAGTTCCAGGTGTTGGAGCGCAAGGTGGAAATTTACAAGATGTCTGTAAATACGGAATGAGTGATACTGTAGGTTTATTAATAAACTCTTCTAGAGGAATTATTTACGCTTCCAAAGAACAAGATTTTGCAACTGCGGCAGCAAACAGTGCAAAAGATTTGCAAACACAAATGGAAGCATTACTGTCATTACGAGAAACGAAGTAAGCTTTTTAAATGAAACTAAAAGATCAATTAGGAAGACCATTAAACTTTAAATCCGTTCCAAAACGAATCATCTCTTTAGTGCCTTCACAAACCGAATTGTTATACGATTTAGGTTTAGAATCTTCTATTGTTGGTATTACTAAATTCTGTGTACATCCAAAGCAATTATTAAAAACAAAAACAATTGTTGGTGGTACAAAGCAGATAAATCTAGATAAGATAAAAGCATTACAGCCAGATATTATTCTATGTAATAAAGAGGAAAACACGAAGGAGATTGTTGCTGCTTGTAATGACATTTGTGTGGTGCATGTTTCCGAAATTGAAAACATTTCCCATTGTGTAGAAATGATTCAGCAATATGGAGAGTTATTCAATAGGAAGGAGGAAGCTTCCGAAATTTCAGAAAAAATTCAAAATAATTTAAAAGATTTTCAAAACTATATTCAAGAAAAACCGACTTTAAAAGTGGCGTATTTTATCTGGAAAAATCCTTTTATGGTTGCTGGTGAAAATACCTTCATTAATTATTTATTACAATTAAATAAATTGGTAAATGTTTACGCCCATTTAGGAAGGTATCCAGAAATTGAAATGCAACAAAATAAAGAAATAGAGGTGGTCTTTTTATCTAGTGAACCATATCCTTTTAAAGAAAAACATATCGAAGAATTAGGAGCGTACTATACTAATGCCAAAATACAATTAGTAGATGGCGAAATGTTTTCGTGGTATGGTTCTAGACTAATTAAGTCTTTTAGTTATTTTAAGAAGCTACATGTAAGTCTTTAGTATACTTTTTCTTGTATACCACTTCCACAAAACGTACAGCTTTTTTATCTGTAGCTTTTAGGTTTAATAGCTTGTCTAAATTTGGTTTTATATTTCCAACTTTGCAAAATTGTGCGCTCATAACTTGTTCTTTATATATAAAGTACGAGTTTTCTTCGCGTTTGGATTTTAAGCAAAGGTTAAAGAATTGATAAATAATTAAATGGCAGACGGAGATTGATCTCTAGAAAGATATTTTAGCTTATTCAATTTACCAAGAAGTTTGATCGCTCTGTATTCCGAAATATCACTTAAAGCATGGTCTGTTTGTCTAAGATTATAAGCTTGCTCTACCAAATTTTTATATTTTTTATCGAGTTTACTTTGATGTTTTTGTATTAATTCATTTTTGTTCATGATGGTAATTTGCTATTAATCAATTAAATATACAATATTTTTAGGTAGCATAATTATGCTTGATTAAATTTAATAAAAAAAAAGATTCTTTTAAAATTTATTTTTAAATTCTATGTAGCCTATTCTAAAGAGTAAATCGTTTAGCAAATAAAAAGCCTTTGAAGAATTATTCCTTCAAAGGCTTTTATATATTTTAGTAATCGAATTTTCTAACTATATGGACTAATCTTGTAAAGCAAAAACTTTACGTAATAAATCTGTAGTTCTAGAAGACGATTTACTTCTAATTTCACCTTCTTCAACAGCAATCATTTTATAAACTCCATTTAAAGCTTCTCCAGTAACATAATCTGTTAAATCCGGATTTACATTGCTAGTAAAAGGAATTGCGTTATACTTGTTAATTAAATTCGCCCAAACTTGGTCTGCACCAACTTTATCAAACGAAGCTTTAATTACTGGATTAAACTTAGCGTATAAAGCCGTTTGTGTTTTGCTCGTTAAGTATTGTGTAGCTGCATCGTTATCACCAAGAAGAATGTTTTTTGCATCTGTAAAAGTGATGTCTTTCACTGCACTAACAAAAATAGGAGTTGCTTCACTTACCGCGTCTTCTGCTGCTCTGTTTAATACTTTCAAACCTTCGTCTGCTAAGCTGCTTAATCCAATATCACGTAACGCTTTATCTACTTTTTTTAATTCTTCAGGTAACAATATTTTAACCAAGTCGTTTTTATAAAAACCATCTGTTTGTGTCAATTTAGTTACTTGTTTGTCAATTCCTAAATCTAAAGCTTCTCTTAATCCAGATCCAATTTCAGATTCAGACAGCGCACCAACTTCTTGTGGTAATTGGTCAATAACTTGTTGTAATTCTGCGCAAGCAGTTAAGTTTAAAAGAATAACTAAGGCAAATATTTTTTTCATGATTTATAATTTAAGGTGTAAAGATACTTATTATGGCGTGTTTTTTTTATAAAAACCGCGTTTTCCGTTATATCTTTTTGTGAAAAACAAAAAGGATGCCACTGCAACCACTCACGCAAATAGTAACTATGAGAAAATCACCGTTTTATTATTATAAACCATCACCTTACGTTTAATATGTAGTTTAATAGCATTGGCTAAAACTATTTTTTCTAAATCACGTCCTTTGGCAATTAAATCTTCAATGGCATGTGTATGAGAAACACGGGCAACATCTTGTTCTATAATCGGTCCAGCATCTAATTCCTCAGTAACATAATGACTCGTTGCTCCAATAATTTTTACGCCTCGTTTATAGGCAGAATGATAGGGCTTTGCGCCAACAAAAGCGGGTAAAAAAGAATGGTGAATGTTGATGACTTTGTTGTTATACTGACTTATTATCTTACCAGATACAATTTGCATATAACGAGCAAGAACAATAAAATGGATACCGAACTCTTTACATAATTTTAATTGTTGTTCTTCGGCTGCTGCTTTGGTTTCTTTGGTAACTGGAATATGATAAAACGGAATATTAAAACTATCTGCAATAGGCTTTAAAGTATTGTGATTACTTATTATAAACGGAATCTCTACATCCAGCTCTCCAGAGTTATAACGACCTAAAATATCGTATAAACAATGGTCGTATTTAGAAACAAATAATGCCATTTTCGGCTTGTCTTCGGCAGAATAAATACGCCATTTCATTTTAAATTGTTCGGCCAAATTAGATTTAAAGTTTTCTTTAAAAGCTTCCGTATTAAAAGAAACTGCTTCAAATTCTCCTTCTAATCGCATAAAGAAAATGTCTTGTTCTCTATCTACATGCTGATCTATATATACAATGTTTCCGTTATTATTCGCTATAAAATTGGTGACAGTTGCAATAATTCCAGATTGATCCTTACAGTTTATAAGTATGGTTAGTTTTTTCATGTTTGTTTCCGCGAAAGCAGTATTTTTTTATATTTTTATTTCCGTGAAAACGAAAATCGAATACCTAATAGGTATACTAAATTACTCTAAAAAAGGGAACTTATCTTTTTGTTTTTAACTTTTAGATAATTACATATTATAGAGCAATATTTTTGAATATTCCGTAAATTGCAAGCCTAAAACAGATTATATTTTAAGAATGACACAAGCAACACCATACAAGCCAAAATATAAAGTACGAATCGTTACTGCAGCAGCATTATTTGATGGTCATGATGCATCCATAAATATTATGCGTCGTATAATCCAATCTACAGGAGTAGAAGTCATCCATTTAGGGCATGACAGAAGTGTAGATGAGGTTGTAAATACAGCCATTCAAGAAGATGCAAATGCTATTTGTTTAACTTCTTACCAAGGTGGACATAATGAGTATTTTAAATATATGTACGATCTTTTAAAAGAAAGAGGTGCAGAACACATCAAGATTTTTGGTGGTGGTGGCGGTGTAATCCTTCCGTCTGAAATTAAAGATTTAATGGATTATGGTATTGCACGTATCTACTCTCCAGATGATGGTCGTGCCATGGGATTACAAGGTATGATTAACGATCTAGTGGAGCAATCGGACTTTGCCATTGGTGATGTTTTAAATGGGGAATTAGATATTTTACCAACTAAAAATGCAAAAGCAATTGCTAGAGTAATTTCTTCTGCAGAAAATTTTCCTGAGGTTGCCAAAGACACTTTAGATAAAATTCATATAAAAAATAAAAATTCTAAAACACCAGTTTTAGGAATTACAGGAACTGGAGGAGCAGGTAAATCTTCTTTAGTAGATGAATTGGTTCGTCGTTTTTTAGTCGATTTCCCAGAAAAAACCATTGGTTTGGTTTCTGTAGATCCTTCTAAACGTAAAACAGGTGGTGCCCTTTTAGGGGATAGAATTCGAATGAATGCTATCAATTCACCAAGAGTATATATGCGTAGTTTGGCTACGCGTCAATCTAATTTAGCATTATCAAAATATGTAAATGAAGCAGTTCAGGTTTTAAAAGCTGCGGAATATGATTTAATTATTTTAGAGACTTCAGGAATCGGACAATCCGATACCGAAATCATGGAACATTCTGATGTTGCTTTATATGTGATGACTCCAGAATTTGGTGCTGCAACTCAATTAGAGAAAATTGACATGTTGGATTTTGCGGATTTAGTTGCCATCAATAAATTTGATAAACGTGGTTCTTTAGATGCCTTACGTGATGTGAAAAAACAATACATGCGTAACAATAATCTTTGGGATGTGCATCAAGATGATTTACCCGTTTATGGTACTATCGCTTCGCAGTTTAACGATCCAGGAATGAATACGCTGTACAAAGCCATCATGGATAAGTTAGTGGAGAAAACGGATTCAGATTTAAAATCGACTTTTCATATTTCAGATGAAATGAGCGAGAAGATTTTCGTTATTCCACCATCCAGAACACGTTATCTTTCTGAAATTGCAGAAAGTAATCGTGCCTATGATAAAACGGCAAATACACAAGTGGAAGTTGCTCAGAAATTATACGGAATTTTTAAAACATTAGAATCTGTTTTAGACGCAACACCTGTTTTAGATAAAGCAGGAATTGCTTCCGAATCTATTTCACCTAACGAAGAAAATAAAGATTTTGTAAAACTTTTAGTTGGTGAATTTGACCGCGTAAAATTAAACTTAGATCCTTACAATTGGGAAGTGATTACCGGTTGGGATGAGAAAGTAAATAAATACAAAAATCCAATTTATAGCTTTAAAGTAAGAGATAAAGAAATAAAAATAGAAACACATTCAGAGTCATTATCACACTTGCAAATACCAAGAATAGCCTTACCAAAGTACCAAGCTTGGGGAGATATTTTAAAATGGTGTTTACAAGAAAACGTACCAGGAGAATTCCCGTATACTTCCGGATTATATCCTTTTAAACGTACCGGAGAAGATCCAGCACGTATGTTTGCAGGAGAAGGCGGACCAGAACGTACTAATAGACGTTTTCACTATGTAAGTGCAGGTTTACCAGCAAAACGTTTGTCGACAGCTTTTGATAGTGTAACGCTTTACGGAAATGATCCAGATTTAAGACCAGATATCTACGGTAAAATTGGTAATGCCGGAGTTTCCATCTGTTGTTTAGATGATGCTAAGAAATTGTATTCTGGTTTCGATTTAGCAAATGTAATGACGTCGGTAAGTATGACTATTAATGGTCCTGCGCCAATGTTATTAGGTTTCTTTATGAATGCTGCTATTGATCAACAATGTGAGTTTTACATTAAAGAGAACGGACTAGAAAAAGAAGTAGAAGCAAAAATTGCTAAAATTTATAAAGGTAAAATTCGTCCATCTTATCATGGCGAATTACCAGAAGGAAACAATGGTTTAGGTTTAATGCTTCTTGGTGTTACAGGAGATAAAGTATTACCAGCAGACGTGTATGCCGAAATTAAAACCAACACGATTGCACAAGTTAGAGGAACCGTTCAAGCAGATATTTTAAAGGAAGATCAAGCACAAAATACTTGTATTTTTTCTACAGAATTTGCATTGCGCTTAATGGGAGATGTGCAAGAATATTTTATCGAGAATAATGTCCGTAACTTCTATTCAGTATCAATTTCTGGTTATCATATAGCAGAGGCAGGAGCCAACCCGATTACACAATTAGCGTTGACCTTATCTAATGGTTTCACGTACGTGGAATATTATTTAAGTCGTGGTATGGACATCAATAAATTTGGTCCAAACTTATCGTTCTTTTTCTCTAACGGAATTGATCCAGAATACGCCGTAATTGGTCGTGTAGCAAGAAAAATTTGGGCAAAAGCAATGAAGCACAAATATGGTGCAAATGCAAGAGCGCAAATGTTGAAATACCATATTCAAACTTCGGGACGTAGTTTACATGCGCAAGAAATTGACTTTAATGATATTCGTACAACGCTTCAAGCATTGTATGCTATTTATGATAACTGTAATTCCTTACACACCAATGCGTATGATGAGGCTATTACAACGCCTACGGAAGAATCTGTACGTAGAGCAATGGCAATTCAGTTAATTATAAATAAAGAATTAGGATTAAATAAAAACGAAAACCCAATACAAGGATCTTTTATTATTGAGGAATTAACGGATTTAGTAGAGGAAGCTGTGCTTTTAGAATTCGACAGAATTACTGAAAGAGGTGGTGTTTTAGGTGCTATGGAAACCATGTACCAACGTAGTAAAATACAAGAAGAAAGTCTGTATTACGAAACATTAAAACATAACGGGAAGTTCCCAATTATTGGTGTAAATACATTCTTAAGTTCTAAAGGGTCTCCAACGGTTATTCCTGCGGAAGTAATTAGAGCAACAGAAGAAGAGAAGCAATTTCAAATTAAAACCTTGGCAAATCTTCATGATGCAAATGAAACAAAAGCATTGTTAAAAGATTTACAAGAACGAGCAATCAACAACGAAAATATTTTTGAAGCTTTAATGGAAGTTTGTAAAGTATGTTCCTTAGGTGAAATTACTGCTTCCTTATTTGAAGTTGGTGGTCAGTATAGACGGAATATGTAAGCAGATTTTTAAGTAATTATATACTCTTTTTAATACACCTCGAAGGTTTTAAAACCTTCGAGGTGTATTTTTTTTATACATTTTTGTAATATATTATATATTGTTAATACTAATTAAGAAAACAATTTTGAGTAGAGATTTTTATATAGTATCAATAGAGCCTCACATGGGCATTATCATTAAAATTTGTAGAGCTTACACAAATAGTCAACAAGAATTTGAAGATTACTATCAAGAAGTTTGTCTTCAAATATGGAAGAGTAAAGATTTGTTTAAAGAAAAATCTAAATGGTCTACTTGGGTTTATAGAATAACATTAAATGTTTGCTTAACGCATACTAAAAAAAAGTATAGAAAAGTAGAATTACAAACGGATGGTGTATATGATACCCAGAGCATAAACAACACAGCTTTTGCTGACGAATCATTAAACCTTTTGTATGATGCTATTAAGAAACTAAAAGAAACAGATAGGGCTTTGATTTTAATGTATTTAGAAGAGAAACCATATAAGGAAATTGCAGAAATTTTGGGAATAACTCCAAATAATATCTCCGTAAAAATATTAAGAATAAAACAACAATTAAAAGTATTATTAGATGGAAAAATCAATTGAAAATATTTGGGAAAATGGATTTAAAAATCCAAAAGATTTAAAAGTAGATAAAGCCTTTAATTATTATGAGAAGAAATCAAACCTTCTGATTGAAAAATTAGAACGCACTTACCAATTGGACAATAAAAGCTTACTTCCAATAGCAGTGGTATTGGGATTAGGACTTAGTATCTATGGACATATAATATTAGGGTTATATGTAATGGGGTTATTGATTACGCTATTTTTTTACAATAAAAAAACATTGCACTCCTTTGAGGATATTAAAATTAGTAATTCAAATTATGAATATTTAGTAAGTTATAGAAATACTATAAAAAGGACCATAAAATCAACAACTAGAGTTGTTGGATTAATATTTCCGTTACTTATATTACCAGGATATTGGTTGTTTTATAAAAACACAGCGTTTCATATAAGTTTTTTAGGTAAATTAACGAATATTCAATTGTTTATTATGGTGTTTGCTGCGGTTATAGTGTTTGGATTCTTATTCATATTTATTTATAGAGTATCAACTAAAGTTCTTTATGGTAATTATATGAACCAGCTTGATAATATGATTAAAGATTTAGAAGCGTTGATGTCTATTAAATAAAATTTTTCGTAAAGAAAGTAAATTACAGAAATAACATAATCTATGCAAATCAAACACACATTCAAAGCAATCATTAATTGGTCAATAAACGAAGGCGAAAGCACGAAAAATCCAAGAACCTTCAGTCGAAATCATGAAGTTTTCATTGACAACAAAGCAACACCATTGCATGTGTCTGCAGCAAAAACCTTTAGAGGTGACGATGCATTATACAATCCGGAAGATTTATTATTATCTGCTTTAACTTCCTGTCACATGATGTCTTATTTATACGTGTGTGCGCAACATAAAATTGAAGTATGAAGTTATTCAGATGCATCTGAAGGATTTCAGAGAACTATTTGTCATTCCTAGCAACTAGAAAAAAGCCTCAAAATTCCCGTTTTTTCATTTTCCAGAAATACTGCGAACCCTTATCTCTAAACCATTTCGTGATTTTAGAAAATACTTTTCTTATTAAAACACTAGAATAATGGGTTTTAAGGTTTATTTAATTATTTTTATGCCTTTATTTTTTAGAACTACATAGAACATAAAAAGAGAATAAACCGAATAAGCTAATCAATCTTAAAATAACCAAAATGAAAACAAAACTTCTTCTAATACTAGCAATAGTATTTTTATCTATTTCTCAAGCGCATGCTCAAGTGCCAATTAATGATGAGTGTGCTAATGCGCAGGAAATTATACTTACCACAACGGATGCAACATTAGTTGCAACAGAAACCACAATGGCAACACAAAGTCTTATTGCCAGCTGCGAGAATACAAGTCAAACGTGGTTGGATACTTGGTATTATTTTACAATGCCTGTAAATGGTAATGTAAGCATTACTTCAGCCGATTTTTATGACGTATTTACACTATATGCTAATTGTGCAGATAGCATGTTAGCGACTCCAGTTGAAATTAATTGTTCTAATGATGATACTTTTTATTACAACTTAATTGGGAACACTACACCTGCGTTATGCAAATCGTGATATTATGCGGAGCAAAAAGTTTTAATATTCAGGCTTTTGAAACGCAGCTAATGAGATTGCCAAATGCGATATTCCGTTACAACGCTAATGCAGACGTGCAAACGAAACCGGGCAACCCAAACCTTGTTGCAAGTTGTGAAGTGCTACCAAACCTTTAGATACTTGGTATCAATTTACAATGCCTGTTAATGGTAATGTAAGCATTACTTCAGCGATTATTTAGACTATTTACGCTTATGCTAATTGTCAGATACCATGTTAGCGACTCCGTGAAATTATTGTTCTAATAGATACTTTTTTTACAACTTAACCTGGAACAACGTAACCTTGCGTTATGCAAATCGTGATATCTATGCTGGAGCAAAAAGTTTTAATATTCAGGTTTTTGAAGCTGCAGCTAATGATGATTGCGCAAATGCGGAAGTAATAACCGTTACAACAGATGCAGCAACGAACGTTCAAACAGAAACAGGTGGTGCAACCCAAAGCCTTATTGCAAGTTGTGAAGATGCTAGCGCTACGTGGTTAGATGTGTGGTATCAATTTACCATGCCAGTAAATGGGAATATAAGAATCACTTCCGTAGATGGCTTCGATCAGTGTACGCTTTATGCTAATTGTGCAGATACCATGTTAGCAACTCCAGTTGAAATTGGTTGTTCTAGAGATGATACTTATTATCATGACTTAACTATGGGAACAACGTATACATTACGATATGCAAATCTGGTAAGTTTTGCAGGTGCAAAGAATTTTGATATTCAGGCTTTTGAAACAGTTGCTAATGACGATTGTTCAAATGCAGAAGTAATCGCCGTTACAACAGCTGCAGCAACGAACGTTCAAACAGAAACTGGTGGTGCTAATCAGAGCCTTATTGCAAGTTGTGAAGATGCTAACAATACTTGGTTAGATGTTTGGTATCAATTTACCATGCCAGTAAATGGGAATATAAGAATCACTTCCGTAGATGTCTTCGATCAATTTACGCTTTTCGCTAGTTGTGCAGATACCATGCTAGCAACTCCTATTGAAATTGGCTGTTCTAGAGATGATACTTATTATTATGATTTAATTATGGGTACAACGTATACCTTACGTTATGCAAATCTCCAAAGTTTTGCAGGGGTTAAGAATTTTGATATTCAAGCTTTTGAAGATATAGTTAATGACGATTGCGCAAATGCAGAAGTAATACAAGTTGCAAATATTGGTCTATGTTCAACAGAAAATGTAACAATAGACTCTAGAAGGGCTTCAATTACTACAAATATTGGTAGTTGTCAAAATGCGAGTCAAATTTGGTTAGATGCTTGGTATGCATTTGAAGCGCCTTTAACTGGGAATATTAATTTAAATTCAAGTTCAGGCTTTAATAATTTTGTTGTTTATGACTCTTGTGGAGGAACAGAAGTAGCTTGCTTTAATACTAGTGGTGTAATACCTGTTGTTTTCGGACAAACATATTTGCTACAAGTTATGCGTACAGATAGTGCTGCAAACTCATTTACTTTTTGTTTAGAAGGAGCACCAGAAGTCGCTCCAGGAACAGTTGGGTCTTGTGAAACGTTACCAGATGTTACCATTTCCACTTCTGAAAATAATTTAAACGAATGGTTGCCAATTATAGATGCTAATGGAAATATAGCCGCTGCAATACATGCTAATGGAAATGATTTAGGAGTAGTAACTACTACTTTGTTTGTGGATGCAGGAGATACAAGAACGACTTCTAACGGACATACATATTCTAGAAGAGAAGTTTCTATTTCACCTACCACGCAACCAACTACAAACGTTAGTATTCGTATTTATTCTTTAGAAGATGAAATCACAGATTTAATTACTGCAGATGCTAATTTAAACAGCTATTTTGGTTTAGAAATGATGCGTTTAGACGGTTCTGGTTGTACTGCAGGTTATACTGCGGGCGGAGATTTTTTTAATGCAACAACGGTACTTTATGGAGCAGATTATTATACTGGTTTTAATACCAATTCGTTTTCTGTGTTTTATCCAACGTCTACAAATTTAGACAGTACATTATCTATAGATACGATTAGCTCTGTGCAGGGGATTTCTGTTTATCCAACCATTTCTAGCGGAATAATTAATATTAAAGCTGAAGATAATTTAGGTAAAACAATGCTTTCCGTTTTAGATTTAAATGGAAGAGTAATTTTGTCTTCGGAAATTGATTTAGATGGAAATCCAGTACAAATTAACTTAGAAAGTACTAGTAAAGGATTATACTTTTTAAAATTAGAGAACAACGGAAACATTAAAACTCAGAAAATAATTTTGAAATAAATTTAAAGTTTGTATTTCTAGTTTTGGGATCTTAAAAAAGTGCTTTTTTATGCATAACAAAACAAAGCATCTCCATAAATAATATCAAAACAAAAAAGCGTTTCAATCTGAAACGCTTTTTTTATATTCAATAAAAAAAATATGTCTATCAAACACACTTTTAAAGCAACCGTAAATTGGACAATAAACGAAGGCGAAAGCACGAAAAATCCAAGAACCTTCAGTCGAAATCATGAAGTTTTCATTGACAACAAAGCAACACCATTGCATGTGTCTGCAGCAAAAACCTTTAGAGGTGACGATGCATTATACAATCCAGAAGATTTATTATTATCTGCTTTAACTTCCTGTCACATGATGTCTTATTTATACGTGTGTGCGCAAAATAATATAGAAGTGTTAAGCTATAGCGATCATGCAGAAGGAGATTTAGAAGTTGCAGCTTCAGGAAGTGGTAGTTTTAAAACGGTACGATTAAAACCAGTAGTAACCATAAAAAATGCTAATCAAAAAGCATTGGCTTTAGGTTTGCACGAAAAGGCAAATAGTTTATGCTTTATAGCTAATTCGTGTAATTTTCCAATTGCTCATGAGGCGACTATAGTGGTTCAATAATAAGTTTGAAAAAATAATTCAAATGTTTTGCATCTTTTTTAATGGTATCACGTCTATTATATGAACATAAAAATTAGATATCATGAAAAATAAAGAATGTACTTGTAACTGTGATGGTTGCTCTAAAGGAAATTGCCAAAACTGTACTTGCGAAAACTGTACCTGTACAAGTTGTAACTGTTAAGCAATACTTAAAGACAGTAATAACAACGCTAATCTTAGTAACTTTGTACTAAGATTAGCGTTATTTTAATAGATGGTTATGGATACTCAAGACATTTGGAAATTACATGCAGACGATATTAAATATTTTATTCTTAGTAAAGTCAAAGATGCCGCTGTTGCTGAAGATTTACTCCAGGAAACTTTCATAAAAGTACACACCAAACTAAATACGTTAAAAGACGAAGACAAATTGAAGTCTTGGTTATTCGCTATAGCAAGGTATACTGTTTTAGACTATTTTAGAAGTAAAAAAGTGGTGTATGAAACCACCGACGAAGATTTTATTTTTGAAGAACAAAAACTAGAACATACCGAAGCCGATTGCTTACATGGTATCATTAAAAGCTTGCCTAAAAAGTATAGAGATCCATTGTTTTTAAGCGATATAAAAGGTGTCAAACAACAACAAATAGCAGAACAATTGCACCTACCATTACCTACCATAAAATCTCAGATACAACGTGGTCGAAAAATGATTGCACAAGGTTTTGTAGACTGTTGCGACTTTGTAATAAATGAAGAAGGTTTTTTAGTTGGAGAAATCAAAGACAAAGCAGACTGTAAAATGTGTCATTAATACGTACCTTTGTGCAGAATTAAGACGATTTATTTCGTTTTACAACTTACAAATTTACGTAGCATGTCCTTTAAAAAATTAAATCCAGTATTAAAAGAAGCCTTAGAAACTCTTAATTATGAGGCACCTTTACCTTTTCAGAAAGAAATATTACCAAAGATAAAAGGAGGAGCAAATGTATATGGATTAGCTCCAAAAGGTTCTGGGAAAACGACAGCTTTAATCATTGCAATCATTCATAAATTAAAAGCAGAAGCCTTTGAAGATTCTCCTAGAGCATTAGTTATTGTAAAAGACAAGCAAGCCGCTTTAGACTTAAAAGAAGAGTTTGAAAAGTATACTAGATACATGGATTTAAGAATCTATGCAGCTTATGATGAGCAAACTTTAGACCAACAACGCGAGGAAATTTATTACGGAGTAGATGTTTTAATCTCCACACCAAAACGTTTAAACAAGCTTTACTTTATGAATAGTGTGCATTTAGGACAACTTAAATTGTTGGCTTTAGATGATGCCGAGTTTTTAATACGTAATAACTACCATAACGATGTTTTACGTGTTACCGAAAGTTTAGCGAAATGTCAATATGTGCTTTTAGCAGAAAAAATGCATCCTAAATATGAGCGTCTTCAAGATACAATTATGTACAATGCACATATAGTAGAAGGGAAATAATTACAGCGTATGCATCCAGGTGTTTTGTAATTTTTTGAATACTTTAAGTTCTTTTCTTAAAATAGGAATATACTCCTTACCATTACTATTGCATTTTTCTAAACGCTTACAATGGCTATACAGTCTATTGGTAAGTTGTCTTACAGATGCAATATGTTTGTGCTTTTTATCTGAAAAACGTTCCATTTCTGCCTTAATAATTTCAGGAGCAAGAGAAATAGAATGCTGTACAATATCACCAGAAAAGTAAATGTGTGCATCTTCGGAACCATCTTCTTTTAAGTATGCTAAATCCTGATTTAGATACGTAGAAATATTTCTAGACAACAGAAAAATAACCAAGGCTTGCTTGTATATTGGTAAGGCTGAAAGATGTGATGGTATATGCGCTAACATGATAATTTTTCGATTTCCATCAAATTTAGGCACAAGATCGCACTAAATACTTTCGTTTTTAAAGTAAAACCTTATATTTACTTTAAGTATTAAAATATTTTAACTTAAAACTTTAAAAATGAGCTTAGATAATCTGAATTGGAAGATTTTGAAGTGTTTGCAAGAAAATTCGCGACAATCAAATGCTGCAATTGGTAGGCAAGTGGGTATTACTTCACCAGCTGTTTCCGAGCGTATTAAGAAGATGGAAGATTTGGGGATTATTCAAAACCATATAACCTTAATTTCTCCTTTTGAGGTTGGTTACCAACTTAAAGCTCTAATTACTTTACATGCTTTTATGGGAAAACTAAAGCCGTTTCTTGAGAAAGTGAAAACCTTTGATGAGGTTATTAATTGTTACCGAATTACGGGTGACGAAAACATTGTCATGGAAGTGATTTTAAAAAATCAGAAACATTTAGAAACATTTATCGACCAACTTATTGTGTATGGCGAAAGTAAAACGCAAATCATTTTATCGCACGTAGTGAAGAATAATGCTATTAATAAGATTTAAATTGGGTAAGGAGTATTTAAATCTTATTAATAACTTGTTTTAAATTTATTGTTCACTTTTTTTATTCTTCATATATACCTTTAAAAATAGGAATAGAAAAGCACAAATACTTCCTAGTATTGCCATGATATACCAGGTGTTATTAAAGCCAAATCCATCTGCAAGTTGCATTCCTGCATTATGCCCGAAAATATGTGCTATAGAAAAAGCGATGGAGTAAAGGGCCATATATTCTCCTTGATTTCCTTTTTTTGCACGTTGCATGGCAAAGGCATTAGAAAACGGAAAAGCAATCATTTCTCCAACGGTCATTAAAAACATTCCTATAATTAATATTCCAGTCCAAGTAGTTAGGTTTAAAACCAAAAAACTAAGCGCAGTTAATGCAACTCCAAAAAGCATTAAACCCGTTTTGGTGTATTTGGAATTTTCTAACCATTTAATTAAAGGCATTTCTAATAAAAAAATAAAAAAACCATTTGCCCCTAAAAGCAATCCTATTTGTAATTCGCTTAATAAGTGCTTTTCTCTGTAATAAATTGGCATGGTAGAAAAGTATTGCAGAAAAATAAAACCAAACAAAAACATAGCAATTAGAAAAATTAAAAAGGACTTGTCTTTATATGCCGATTCTGGATTTTCTACAATGATATTATCCTGGATTTTAGCTTTTTTAGGATTTAAAACTAAAAACAAAACCAAGGTTGCTAGAATACAAGTAATACCATCTACCCAAAATAAACCACTATAGCTCATTTTTGTTATTATAAGTCCGCCAACAGCTGGTCCTGCAGAGAAACCAAGGTTTATAGCAAGACGAATTAGGGTTACACTTCTTGTTTTGTTTTCGGGTTTACTATACGCACTTAAGGCAACAAACATGGCAGGACGAAACATATCTGCAACTAACATTACTAGAAATATACCAACACATAAAGTAACAAAAGTGTTTAAAAACTGAAGCGCTACAAATAGTATTCCCGTTAATAATAAACTTCTAACCATTACTTTGTAATAGCCAATTTTGTCTGTTAATTTTCCACCTAACCAAGATCCTGCAACAGAACCTAATCCAAATGCAGACATGATCCATCCTACATCTGTAAGCGTGAATTTTAAATCTTCTATAAGGTATAAAGAGAGAAACGGAATCACCATAGTTCCCGCTCTATTAATTAAAGTGATAAGCGCAAGCCACCAAACTTCTGTAGAGAGCCCTTTAAATGTATCTATGTAATTATGTAATAGTTTTTTCATGTTGGTTGGTTTAGTCGTTTCTTGGTTTATTTCATTTGCAAAAAGTTTACTTCGTTAATAGACCTAAAATAAAAAAGTCCAACTACGAAGTTGGACTTTTAATATGGTATTAATTGATATTTACATCATCATAATATATAAGAAGTCCAACCTGTATCTCTACAAGAGGTATATTGTTTATAATTTGTAATGACTAAATTCATTTTATTTATATTTTGATGATTCAAAGCTAAACAAAATAATTAGAAGTTGTATTTTTAAGCCGAAAAATATTACCATGAAAAAATTATTCTATCTATTGCTATTGACATCAGTCTTAAGTTGTGCACAAGAAAAACAACCTTTATTAGGTGATACCGATTGGCAACGAGAACAGAATGCAGATTTTAAAGATGCTTCTAAATCGCCCTTAAAAGCTAAAGACAGAAAGACGTTTAGAACATTAGATTTTTATAAATTCGATGCTAATTTTGTGGTAACTGCTACTTTAGAAAGAACACCAGATTCGGAATGGTTTAAAATGAAAACCACTACAGATCGTGTTTCTAAAGAACGCGTTTATGGCGTTTTATCTTTTCAGCTAAACGGAAATTCCTATCGTTTGGATGTTTATCAAGGGCAAGATTTAATGCAGAAAGAAGGTTTTGAAGACTATTTATTTCTTCCGTTTATAGATAATACGAATGGAGATACTACCTATGGTGGCGGACGATATATTGATTTGCGCATTCCGGAAGGAGATACTTTAACGCTTGATTTTAATCAGGCATACAATCCGTTTTGTGCGTATAATGAAAAGTTTTCTTGTCCGATTGTACCAAGAAATAATTATGTAGATGAAAGCATTGAAGCAGGAGTGAAGGCTTTTGTGAAGTAGTTTTCAGTCTCAGTCTTCTGTTTTACTTTGCTAAAAACATTCCTAAAAAGACAGCTAGAAATCCTAAAACAAAACTTGCAATCGTGTATATGGCAAAACTGGTGAAGTCTCCAGATTTTAAAAATAGATGGTTTTCATAAGCAAAGGTGGAGAAGGTGGTGAAACCGCCACAAAAACCAGTTGCTAATAATACCGTTTGGTTAGAAGAAAGACTATTGTTTTTAAGTGCATAGCCAAGAATGAATCCTATAAGTAAACTTCCTAAAATATTCGCTAAAAAGGTTCCGTAAGGGATTCCGTTTTCACTATTGTTTAAATATTTCCCAATAATATAACGCAATACACTACCAAAACCACCACCAACAAATACGAGTAATAAATTCTTCATATTACAAATATACTATCTATTAAATTACAATAGAATTAATTTTTAAAACATGTTAACCTTTTTAGTTTTTGAGTATTAAAATTTGAATTTCATGAATTCATTCTCCTTAATACACTGGTTTAGCCTAAAGGCGTAATCCGAAAAGCCTCAAAATAGAGTAGGTATATCTTAAATTAAAAAAATCATGGAAAAATTAAGCGAAAAGCAACTCTTAGTTGCTAGACAAGAATTTAAGCCTTATTTAGCATCTGGAAGTAAAGCACTTTCAAAATTAAAGCTAAAAACACCTTTGAGTGCTTTTAACCAAAAGTTAAACACCACTTTTGAATCGTTGGGATGTGTAGGTTATAATTCGGAAAAAAAACAATTAACAGCAGTAGTAAATATTAAAATGACATCAGGGTATTCTGGTGATTTATGCACAAATGGATCCCATGAATATGTGCGATTTTATATAGACTATAAAGATGGTGATGGTTGGGAAGATATGGGAGTTGTGGGTTTAAATGTGCATGACATTCCAACTAAAAAAGATTGTCAGGGAGATACTGAAAAACCAATAAGTTATGTGGTTCGATTAGATATTAATCCGAAAAAGAAATTTTGTACCGTTGCAAATTTACCAACGGTAAGAGCAGTGCTTGCTTGGAATACTATTCCAGAACCGAATGATCCAAATTTAACAAAAGGAACTTATGTTTGGAGTGATAAAAAGGATGCACAAATTCAAATAGAGCCATTACAATTTTTTATGCCAAACTTCCCCGTTTTAGAGATTGATGATTTATTACATACTGCTATCTTAAATCCAAATTTATCTTTAAATACTATTGCTTTTGATAAACCGGAACAAATTGCTGCATTACAGAAAACAAAACAATCTATAATTCCAAAAGACTTACAATTTAATGAGCTTGTAAGTTTATATGCAAAAGATAAAATTGAACCACATAGATTTGGTTACCAATTGCTTCATCAGATTCAGAACACGGCATTTACAAATAATATTAGTGATATTTCAAGCGTATTTGAAGGGAATAATATTTCATTATCCGACAGTTTAATGCATTTAAATGCCCTGAATTGTAATACCAATTATGAAGAACTTATTGGTGTTGGTGCAGATTATAATCGAGAGGCTTTGGTAGGAACAATTAAAGTGAAAAAATCTTCAGGTTATAGCGGAAGCCTTTGTAGTAGCGGAAGTAAAGAATATGTATCTTTTTGGGTACAAACGGAAGAGAATTGTAATTGGGTGCATGCAGGAACATCTTCTGTTACTGTGCATGATATTAATAATATGCCTAGTGAAGGTTTATTTTATTCTGTAGTACTACCTTATAAGTTTACGGATTTAAAAAAGAATTGTGATACACCACAAGTTTTAAAAGTGCGCGCTGTATTGTCATGGAATGTTCCGCCTAGCGATATGAATTGCGCAAATTGGGGAAATGTGGTAGAATCTTACATACAATTAAAACCTAAAGATACATGGCATGGTATTGGTCCAAAACTAACAGTTATTGGAGGAGTAAGAGTGGAAGATATTGGTACGGATGGTTTAACTAAAGCGGGAACTTTCTTTGATTATTATGATACTCCTGTACCTTATGATAAGTGTGCTTTTGCTAGATTAATACTGGTAGAGGCTAAAACAAATGCATTTCTTGGTCAGAAATATAAAATAAGAATAGATAATCTTACTACTGGAGAAAGTAGTTATTTAAACAAATCATTTAAATTAGATGATAATTCAGAATCTACAGCTAATGGAGATAATGAGTATACATATTATGGGGATGCTACTAACAATGAAAATAATATTGTTGCAAGATTTTCACCAGGAAATGATGATTTGTTACGAATTACATTAGAGCATTTAGATGGTTCTACACCAGATAGTCAAGTCATTCAAATGGATAATACCATTCCAAATATCACTCTAGATATTGATAATTATGGGGAATGTTCTCACTTTATAAAAGGAAGTGCTATTTCAGGAAAATTTTCTGTTACTGAGACGCATTTAGAAGATTATCAATTGCGTACTACTTTAACCAATAGTGGGAATCATCTTATTGCTAATGGAACTCTTTCAACCATTGGAGATGTAGACTTTACTACAGAGACTTCTGAAACTAAAAACTGTGGAGAAATAACGTTATCAGCAAAACATAGAGTTATTTTGGATAGTAAGAGAATATATCCAGCAGTTAGTGTTAGAAGAATTGTTTGTCTAAAAGACATGCATTAAAAGTTTATTATTCATTTAAAAAAGGAAAAGCAGCTCGACTAGAGCTGCTTTTTTAATTACGAATTAGATATGCTGTATTATTTCACAGGATAGTAAATATCTGTTTGTATTTCTTCCGGTTTAACCGTTGTTGGATCATTAACATACAATTCCCAAACCGATACGCCTCGCATTTCTAGTTTCTTGTCTTGCATGTATGCACCAATAGCCATATGTGCTTGGTAATCGCCAGAACCATAATTACCATATTTGGCAATTTTAACCGCTTTTCCGGCAGATATATTAAAAGCTGTCATTCCTGGAGCAGGAGCTAATTCTTTTTTTAATAATAGGCCAATATAGAATTCTGCTTCTTTCGTTTCTTCATCCCATTTGGTGTAATAGGTACCTGGAATATAATCTTCTTGGGCTAATTTATCTGCAACATAAGCTCCAGCTTTTGGCATGAATTCCATAAAAAGTTTGGTCATTTCTTCTGGAGGTAAATCCGTTGAAGTCTTTTGTATATACCCTATAAATTTTTGAGAAGGTAAGGTTAGTTCCACAACATCACCTAGTTTATAATCTGCTTTCGGCATTTTTTCATAAGCTTCGGTTACCACAGCATCTAGTTTGTTAAGTCCTTTGTCGAACATGATACCAAGGTTTTTTTCCATACCTCCTTGAACAGCAGCAAAGGCTTTAAACATAAAATTCATTTTGTCATGTTTCATTCCCCAAGTTACTTCTGTACCATCTTCCACTTCCTGAAATTGCCAATACACATGATTAGGTTCCATACCCCCAAAAGAAATTTTTTGATCTATAGATGTATTAGGCGTTACAGCTACAGTTTCCATATAACCTGGTCCTTCAGCACCTTCCCAAGAATAATTAGCTCCTACACCAGAAGTTTTTTCAGGATATGTAATGGTCATAGTTGGGTCTTCAGCTTTCCACGGTCCCCAGTTTTCCCAGTTTTTAAAGTCGTTAATTTGATTGAAAACCATAGTTACTGGCGCTTTAATTAATTTGGTTCGTTTTACATCATAGCTATTTGGCTGTACAGCTACAAAAATGGAAAAACCAACAATTAAAATCAGTAATAGAAATAGGACGTACTTCAAAGTTTTCATTTTCTAAATTTTAGTGTGTTAACAAATATAGTGAATAAAAAAAAACACTAAATTTGAAATTGAATAAAATCAATAATAATATTAATATGAAATTAAAATCTATTGTAAGCTTAACTTTACTTGCATTGGTAATGCTAGCGTGTAAAAAGGATAAAGCAGAAACTGAAGTAGTTAAAGATGAAGGTGTTGCATTTAACTATAATGTAGAACAGTTTGCAGACATTAAAGTACTACGTTATCAAATTCCAGGATGGGAAAATTTAACACTTAAAGAACAAAAACTGGTTTATTATCTAACACAAGCTGGATTGGCTGGTCGTGATATTAGTTGGGATCAGAATTATAGACATAATTTGAAGATTAGAAAAGCTTTAGAATCTGTTTATACAAATTATAAAGGAGATAAGAAGGTTGCAAACTGGGCGAATTTTGAAACGTATTTAAAACGCGTTTGGTTTTCTAATGGAATTCATCATCATTATTCTAATGATAAAATTAAACCAGAATTTTCATCCGATTATTTAGCGCAACTTTTAAAGGAAACGAACACTAGTTTAGAAGGGGAAGCTTTTGATGTTATCTTTAATGATAAAGATGCTAAAAAAGTAAACTTAACTAAAGATGTGGATAATGTATTTTTATCTGCAGTTAATTTTTATGGGCCAGATGTTACTACTGCAGAGGTAGAAGCTTTTTACAAAAAGAAAACATCTCCAAATGCAAAAAAGCCTTTATCCTTTGGTTTAAATTCTCAATTGGTTAAGGAAAAAGGCGTTTTAAAAGAACGTGTTTATAAATCTGGAGGCCTTTATGGTGCTGCAATAGATCAAATAATTACTTGGTTAGAAAAAGCACAAAGTGTAGCCGAAAATAAGGCGCAAGGTGATGCTCTTGGTTTATTAATTCAATATTATAAAACAGGAGATCTTCAAACTTGGGATGATTATAACGTTACTTGGACGGCAGCAACCGAAGGAAATATAGATTATATAAACAGTTTTATTGAAGTATATAATGATCCATTAGGATATACTGGATCTTATGAAACAATTGTACAGATTAAAGATTTTGATATGTCTGAGAAGATGGCTGTTTTATCTGAAAATGCACAATGGTTTGAAGATAATTCTCCTTTAATGGATGCGCATAAAAAAGACAGTGTTGTAGGTGTAACTTACAAAGTTGTTAATGTCGCAGGAGAAGCAGGAGACGCTTCGCCAAGTACACCAATTGGTGTGAATTTACCAAATGCAAACTGGATTCGTGCTGCTGTTGGTAGTAAATCGGTATCCTTAGGAAACATTATTAATGCATACAATAATGCTGGTAGTAATGGTCGTTTAAAAGAATTTGTTCATGATGAAGAAGAGCTTAAATTAGAAGAAGAATTTGGTCAGAAAGCAGATAAATTACATACCGCATTACATGAAGTGATTGGTCATGCTTCCGGACAATTAAATCCTGGGGTTGGTGAAACGAAAGAAACACTTAAAAAATATGCATCTACTTTAGAAGAAGGTCGTGCAGATTTAGTTGGGTTGTATTATTTATATAATCCAAAGTTACAGGAGTTAGGTTTGGTGGATGATTGGAAGTCTGTAGGAAAAGCAGCCTATGATGGTTACATTAGAAATGGATTAATGACGCAATTAATTAGATTACAATTAGGAGATGATGTAGAAGAAGCACACATGGTTAATAGACAATGGGTTTCTGCTTGGGCTTTTGAAAAAGGCTTAAAAGATAATGTTATTGAAAAAGTAACACGTGATGGAAAAACCTATTTCAATATTAATGATTACGAAAAGCTTCATGCTTTGTTTGGTGAATTATTACGCGAAACACAACGTATTAAATCGGAAGGAGATTACAAAGCTGTAGAAGATTTAGTAGAAGGTTATGGTGTGAAAGTAGATCCAGCAATTCATGCTGAAGTTTTAGAACGTAACAAACAATTTACATCTGCTCCTTATAGTGGTTTTGTAAATCCGGTATTAGTTCCAGAAACAAATGACGCGGGAGAAATTACTGGAGTAAAAGTTATTCAACCAGGAACTTTCTCTGGTCAAATGTTAAACTATAGTAGAGATTATAATTTTTTACCAGAAGTGAATTAAAAAGTTATTTCAAGCTTTATATTAAAAACAGAACCTAAATTTATTTTAGGTTCTGTTTTTTGTTTTAATATTCTTTTTGGAAGGAATAAAACCTATTTATTAATACTAAATTTTAGTAAAATAAAATTAAAAATAAGAAGAATAAAAAGTATAGTTATTATTTGAAACATAATAGAAGTGTTTTGTTTCTTTAAATTTAAGGAATTATAGAAACGCATAAAATCCCCATTAAAGGGGATTTTATTAATTAGAAGGAATACGAATTTTCCCTAAAAAAGACTTACTGTTCTAATTAGTTTTTAATCATTCGTTTGGTGTAATATCTATCTTCTACTTTAAATCGGATTAAATACATGCCAACTTCTAATTTTGAAACATCTATTTTAGAAGTTGCTCCTTGGGTTTGCATGATTTTTTTACCATTTAAATCGAATATTACCATTTCGTTTATTTGCATATTTGTGGAAATATTTAAAATACCTTCTGTTGGAACTGGGAAAATCTTAATTTGATTTTTAGTTAGACTTTCTTCTTCAATACCCAAAGTACTATCCATTACTGTTACTGTAATTATGGTAGAAGTTGCATTACCAAAACCATCTGTAATTGTTAAAGTTACTGGGTATTCTCCAGATGTTGTAAAAGTATCTGTGTCTATACTTAATACGAAAGTGCAATTGTCATAAGAACCATTATCTACATCCTCTGCTGTAATGGTAATCGAAGGATTTCCTTCTAAATCTATCGTGATATCTTGACCAGCTACCGTTGGATCTATAGTATCTTGCACTGTAATTACTGCCGTTGCAGCATCGCTATTATTACTAGCGTCATTAACGGTTAATGTAACGGTATTGGCTCCAATATCATCACAAGTAAAAGAAGAAATATCTAAGCTAGAACTCGCAATGCTACAATTGTCACTAGAATTATTATCTACCATATTTGGTGTAATACTCGCATTTCCACTTGCATCTAATTGCACGGTTATATTTTGTGTAATTGCTGTTGGATTAATACCGTCTTCCACTGTGACGATTGCAGTTGCGGTTCCCGTATTATTGCTTGAATCGGTTACCGAAAGCGTTACTGTATTTGTTCCTAAATCATCACAAGAAAAACTGGTGATATCTAAACTGCTACTTGCTATGGTGCAATTATCGGAAGAACCATTTTCTATTTGAGATTCTGAAATGTTAGCGTTTCCATTTGCATCTAGTTGTACGACGATATTTTGCGTAATAACCGTTGGGTTTACGGAGTCTTCTACCGTAATAATT
This sequence comes from Lacinutrix himadriensis, assembly GCF_001418105.1. Classification (GTDB taxonomy): domain Bacteria; phylum Bacteroidota; class Bacteroidia; order Flavobacteriales; family Flavobacteriaceae; genus Oceanihabitans; species Oceanihabitans himadriense. The sequence goes on along the minus strand of NZ_LIQI01000032.1, from coordinate 131,347 downwards.
GCAGTTTCGGTATCGCTATTATTGCTTTGGTCTGTAACCGTTAAGATAACGGTATTGTTTCCTAAGTTAGCACAAGTAAAAGCGGTAATATCTAAACTAAAACTGGCAACAGTACAATTGTCTGTGGAGTTGTTGTTTACCATGTTTGGCGTAATAACAGCATCCCCATTAACATCGAGTTGCACGGTAATATTTTGTGTAATAGCTGTTGGGTTTACGTTGTCTTCAATAGTAACAATAGCGGTTGTGCTATTACTGTTTCCGGAAGTATCTTCCACAGTAAATGTTACCGTATTTGCTCCTAAGTTGGCACAAGTAAAAGCAGTATTGTCTAAACTGCTACTTGCAATAGTACAATTATCTGTCGAACCATTTTCTATTTCCGAAGGCGTAATATTTGCTATCCCATTTGCATCTAATTGGATGGTGATATCTTGCGAAATTGCCACGGGATCTATACTATCTACAACAGTAATAGTTACATCTTGTGTGCTTACTTTATTTTCGGCATCTGTAGCTGTAATGGTTACCGTATTAGCACCAAGATTTGCACAGGTATAATCAAATTGTGTTTGATTTAATACTACCGAAACTAATTCGCAATCGTCAAAAGTACCATTATTAACATCATCGATGTCTATAGAAACTTGTCCGTTTGCATCTAGTTCTGCTGTAATATTTGGATGCACCATAATAGTAGGAGGTAGGTCATCATAAACATCTACATCCAATGCAATTTTGTATAGCGAATAATTACCATCTGCATTTTTTATACTTAACCAAATATCGTGTACATCACAGGTTACTAGATTGGTTGGTATTTCTACCAAGTATTCATCGGTATTTCCTGTTGGTGAAAGTGCAGCAGCTGTTCCTGTACCAAAGCCTAATTCGGCATCGTATAAAAATTCAGCTTCCGTTAATGCGGCAGGAACTTGGTTTTCTTCCGCTTCAAAAACATAAAATATTTTCTTTTCGTATAAACCCCAAGTGCCATTTAGATTTTGAACACGTAGGCCTAATTTATGAAACCCAGCATCTAATGTTCCTAAAGGAATTACAAAGTTTTGAGTGGTTTCACTCGGACTTCCAGAAATGGTTAATGCATTTCCGTTTCCAAATCCGGGATCAATATCAAACCAATATTCTGCTCCGGCAATATTAGAAATAGGATCGCTTCCTGCTATGTCTTCCGAAACATAAAAAACTTTGTTATCGTATAAACTCCAATTTCCAACTAGATTTTGTGTGCGAATTCCGATGGTATGAAAACCAACATCTAATGTTCCTAAGGGAATTGCGAAATTTTGTGAGGTCTCACTCGGACTACCAGAAATAGCTAATGCATTTCCGTTTCCATGCCCAGGATCTGTATCGAACCAATATTCTGCTGCTGAGATGTTAGAAACTGGGTCGCTTCCTGTTATAGCATCCGAAACATAAAAGGTTACATTGTGGTAAAATCCCCAAGTACCTAAATTATCTTGAGCTCTAAGGTTTAGTTTATGAAAGCCTTCGTTTAAACCTGTAATAGGAAAGTTTAAAGCTTGTGTAAGTTCACCAGTATTTGCGTTTGCAGTTACCAAATTACCATTACCTAAACCAGGGTCTGTACCAAAATAATATTCAAATTGTTGAATGTTTTGCGAGCTTACTGTGGCAAAACTAAAAAAGAATAGTAGTATACAACCTAATAGATAATGATTTGGCAAGCGCATATTTGTGTTTTGCGCTTTCATAATTAATGTGCTTTTGCGTTAATGGTTACGTTAATTGTACCATTTTTTGGTACTGCGCCATCATAACTAATTATGTCTAGAGTAGGTATACCTTTTGGGTTACCAATTGTATTATATAAAAAACCGTTATTGTATAGGCCCATTTCTGTGCCACCACCACCTCCAGTAAGTGCAGGAGAAGTAGCTTGTAAGGTTAGATCGTCTTCTATACGGAACGCAGGATTGTATAAGTAATTTCCTGCAAAGCTTTCTGTGTTTGTAGCATCTATGTTAGTAAACATTGGGTCTGTATCTACTAATGTATTAGAGTCTGAAAGTGTACCATTAGAAGAGGTAAATATTATATTGCCAGTACCATAATTGTACGTTAGGTTGTTAGATAAATTAAAGTTTCCAGTAAAAGCAATTGTTGAATCTGTATCGTAATTAGAAATAAACATATTATTATATAAAATTGCAGTACCCGAGGTAGAATAATTGGTAATGGTTATTGTTGGGCTATATAAATAATAATGTCTAAAAATATTATTAGCTATTACGGCACTTGTAGTGTTATAGGTGTAGATTGGACTAGTGGATGAGAAAATATTATTTGAAAACAAAACATTTGTAGCATCTTCATATATATAATTTGTGCCTACTAAAAGGCAACCTCTAACTTTAATATCATCCATAATAACAGTTGGTGCAGCATTCCCTTCACCGAATTGCAAGCTGGATGCTCTACAGTCTGAAATAGTTAAACGAAGAAAAGGAGGAGCAATTGGAGCACCAGAACTTTGTGGATTAAGTGATGAAAATGACAAGCCTTTTAGTGTTACATCTGAAGAACGAATAATAACAGTACCTAATTGTGAAACTTTAGTTGTTTCGCTATGTGATCTACCAACAATAGTTAATTCTTTATCTATAGTAACAGAACCATAACTTGTGCCAGAAGGTTGTACGTAAATAATATCTCCTGCTGTGGCAGCATCATGTGCTGCTTGCACGGTTTGATAGGTTGTTGTGGATCCGGAATTATTGTCAATGGTAATAATAGTTTGTGCAAGTATACTTGAGGAGATAAGTAGTAAGTATAAGACTAAGGTTTTTTTAATTGTTTTAGTTGCATTTTTCATGATATAAAATATGTTAGATTAATAGATTACTAATGTAGGAAAGGAGTAAACACAAAAAAATCCCCAATACTGGGGATTTTTGAAAACAAGAATTAATAAGTGTTTCTTGAAAAAATGAATTGTTATATTTTAAAATTTATACTTCTTCTCTAAAGCATAACGCAAAAGCTCTCCTTTTCCGTGAAGTCCAAGAATGCGGATCATGTTTTTTCTATGTGTATCTACCGTATGAATACCAATAAATAAGTCTTCGGCAATCTCTCGTGAGGTTTTACCTTGCGCAACGAGTTGTAATATTTCAATTTGACGTTTGGTTAAGAGCCCTTTTTTAGTGTTGCTTTTATCTGTGCCAAGTGCATTGGTATCTATACTTTTGTCAAAGTATGTTTCTCCTTTGTACACCGTTTTAATTGCTTGTAAGACTTCTGTTAAGGAAGAGTTCTTTAAGATATAGCCTTTTGCTCCAGCTTCTAGCATTTGTTCTATGGCATCAATTTGATCGAACATAGAAAAGGCTAAAATCTTTGTAGTTGGGAATTCTTGCATGATTACTTTGGTGGCAGCGATGCCATCTAATTTGGGCATGCGTATATCTGTAATAATAACGTTTGGTTGTTTTAACCGTACAATTTCTAATAACTGTTCACCATCATTTGCAGTGCCAATTATAGAGATACCTTCTTCATATTTTAAGAGTAATTGTAATCCGTCAATTAAAGATTGATGATCTTCTGCTATGGCTAATCGTATCATTTTGTATGTTTTTAAATTCAAAAATCAAGCATATATTCTTTACGTTTTTCACTGAAAATGTTCTGTATTCTTAAATAGGAATGTCTATAATTATAGTTGTTCCTTGGTCTTTTTTAGACTCAATAATCATTTGGCCCTCTAAATGCTCTACCCGTTTATCAATACTATCTATTCCCATTCCGGAAGCTTGTTTTAGGTTTTTGGTGTTAAAACCAATACCATTATCTTCCACAATAATGTTTAGACCTTCTTCATGATTTGTTAAATGTACAATGCCTTTTGTTGCATGCGCATGTTTAATAATATTGGTTATGAGCTCTTGAATGATTCGGAATATGGAAATTTCTAAAGAGTTTTCTAGGCGATTTTCTAATCCAAAACTATGGACTTCAAAAGTAAGCCCATTAATTCCGGAGGCATTTATAGAGAGTTTTTCTATTGCGGGAAGTAAGCCGTTTTTAGCCATTACTCCAGAGTTTTTTAAATGTGCCATAGATCTAATCTCTACATAGGCATCTTCTAACAAAGTGCTGGTTTTTTTTATTAATTCTTCGGAAGCTTTAAGGTCTGTTTGGTTTTTTATGAGATATTCAAATTGCATTTTAGCGGCAGACAATGTTGCACCAACACTATCGTGTAAATCGGAAGCTAATTTTTGACGTTCTTTTTCTTGACCTCTAATCATCGCATCAATAGTAGATAACTCTAAATCTTTAAGTATTTTTTCTTTTTCTTCTATTTGTTCTTGACGTTCTTTTTCAGCTTTAAGTTGTTTTCGTTTGGAGTTTTTGAATATTAAAAAAGCGAATAGAGAGACTATAGAAAGACTGCTTCCCCAAGCTAAAGTGAGGTTTGTTTTTTCTTTGTTTTTTAGCTGAATTTCTGTTTGATGGTATAATTCATTTTGCAATTGTTTTTGAAAATGCATTAAACTATCCGTTTTTCTAAAATTATCAATTTGCATTTTTTGCAATGCTCTAGTATTCGCTTTGTCTTCTGCTTCATTTCTATATTCTCTTCCTTTTTCATAATGATAAAAAGTGGAATCAAAATTCTTTTTTCCTCGATGTCCTTCAAATAAAAAATAATGAGCACTTCGTATTTTAGTCTTATTAGGTATTTTTTCTGCATAAAAAAGACCTTTTTTAGCGATTTCTATGAGGCTGTCATGTTTCTTCTGTTTAAAATAGTATTGTGCCATTACATCATAGCCATGTGCGAGGATACTGTAATTATTTAATAGATTTCCGATTCTAATAGCTTCATTAATTTTCTTTTTTGCTAGTTTAAAATCTTTTTTTATAATGTAAGACTGTCCAATGTTGACATGGTTTACAGCTCTGTTTTTTAAATCCTTTTTTATGGTACAGAGTTTTAAACTTTCATTAAAATATGCTAATGCTTTGTCTACCTTAAACCGTATGTTATATATATTACCAATATTTGTTAGATTGGAAATAATGGTGAGCGTGTCTTTTCTGCTTTTGCTTATGGATAGGCTTTGTTCATAAAAAAATAATGCTTCATCTAAATTCCAACTGGTCTTATGCATTTTTCCAATATTATCTAGAGCTTTTGCCTCTCCTTTTTTATTACCTAGTTTCTTGTATAATTTTAAACTTTTTTCATAACTATTAGTCGCGGAAGGATAATCCCCTAAGATGTGATTTATATGCCCTAATGTGATTAAAGCTTTAGCTTGCTGAGGTTCTAATTTATTAGCTTCGGTAAATTTTATAAGCTGGTCTATAAGAATATAAGCACTATCTGTTTTATTATCTAAATAATTTTTAGAAATTAATGTGTTAAATGCTATGGCTCTTGTAGAATCTGGTTTTTTTGAGTTTTCCCAGATAGCATACAGTGTATCTTTAGAAGTTTGACCAAATGAAGGATGTATGACTATTAGTAATAATAAAATTGCTAATGATTGTTTTACTCTCTCCTTAAAAAAAGGATTTTTTTTAGATTGGATTGGCATGTTCATATCGGTAAATCTATTATTATCGTTGTGCCTTGGTTAATTTCAGACTCGATAGTCATTTTTCCGTCCAAATGCTCTACGCGTTTATCAATACTATGAATTCCCATCCCTTTTTTAGAAATGATTTTGGTATCAAAACCAACACCATTATCTTCTATCATAATATTTAGGCTGTCCTCATGATTTGTTAAGCTAATGGTTGCTTGTGTTGCTTGCGCATGTTTAATGATATTAGTGGTTAGTTCTTGAATGATTCTAAAAATAGTAAGTTCTAAACTGTTTTCTAATCTGTTTTCTAAACCATGATCTACCACATCTATTTGCGTTTTATTTAATGCTGAAATTTTATTAGCCATTTCCTTAACGGCTTTTAATAAACCTTGTTTAGCAATTACTCCAGAATTTTTAGCGTGTGCAATGCTTCTAATTTTCTGATAAGCTTCGTCTAAAAGGGTGTTGGTTTTTTCGAAAAGGTCTTCCGATTTGTTTTCCTTTAAAACATTAAAATGAAGTTTTACAGTAGCCATTAGTCCGCCAAGATCATCATGTAAATCGTTAGCAATACGCTGTCTTTCTTTTTCTTGCCCTTCAATCATAGCATCAATACTAGTCAGTTCCTGTTCTTTAAGTACCGCAGCTAGTTTTTGGGTTTGTATTTCTTGTTCTTGTTCGGCAAGTAGTTGTTTGCGTTTGGTGTTTTTCTGAATTAAGAATGCAGAAAATCCACCAAAAACTAAAAGGAATAAAGAGACAATAAGCAAGTTTTGATTTTGTTTTCTTTTCACTTCACTTTCTAGATTATCTGCCCGAAGTTTTTGGTTGTCATATTGTTCTTTAATATTGGCTATAGCTTCACGATGTTCTTTGGTATTTAGGCTGTCCGAAAGTTCAAGGGATAATTTTAGACTATTATATGCGCTATGGTAATTTTTTTGTTTGGCAAATAAATCCGATAGATTTTCATTAATTTTTTTGCTATTCTTAAGGATGTTTTCTCGCGTAGAAACGCTATCCGCTTTTAGATAAAACTTTTCAGCTTCATCTAGTTTGTTTAACCTTTCATAGGAAACACCAATGTTAAAATACGTATTAAAGTAACTTTCTTTTGAAGTATGACTTGGTGCCTTTTTAAAGAAGTCTAATTTCTTATTAAAATAATAAATAGCAGAATCCGATTGTAATAAATTATCTTCAAATAAAGCGCCTAAATTATTATAGGTATAAAGTAAATAAGCGCTATCCCTTTTTTTATAGTTATACCCTAAAAGCATTTTATAATTACGTAATGCTTCATTATTTTCATCTCTATAATAATAGTAGGTTGCTAGTAAAAAACGATGAATTATTTTATAAGTTGCTTGGTTGTACTCTTTCGCTTTTTGCTCTAAAATATTTAAATATTCTAGGTTATAATAGTTGTCATTATTATAATCATAAGTTTGACTAAGCGCTGCAAGGCTAGACAGTGTGGTTAAAGTGTCTTGTGCTTTTTTTGCTAGTTGAAGTGTTTGATAGCTTTTTTTGAAAAATAAAGAATCATTACTCGTTATTTTATTATAAAAACCCTCAAAATATAAGACTCTGCATTGTTGAAACTTCGTTAGGTTTTTGTCTTGTTCGAGCTGGTTTATATAGAAAGACATAGAATCACTATCTCTTAAACGGCTATGGTATATTAATTTATAAAATTTGGCATCCGTAGGTTTTTTAGAATTTTTAAATTTTGATTCTAATAGTGCAATAGGTGTGGTATTATCAAAATAAAAATAGGCAGAGTCATTTTGTGCTAAACAAATAGTACAACAAAAAATGCAGAGTATTTTTATAAATGATGCTCTCATAAAATTATTCCAAAAATTTACATTCAAGAGCTATTGGTGATCCTTTTATAACCGTTTTTTTCTTTCTTTTTGTAATGTTATTTTCGTTGCAGTCAAAATTTTCAAACACTACTATAATGGTTAATTCTGAGCCAGGTATTTCAGCGAAACTGCCTTTGTTAAACTTTTCAAATTTAGGTTTTGTAAAATCTCCACGACCAGTGATTTCATAAGTTATCGTATTATCTTTATTGCTAACTTCGGTTAATGTAGTTCCACTTGGATATGGTATTATGTATTTTGCTGTTCCATCTATGGTGTTATAATCATAGCCTTGATTTAAAATAGCACAAGGATTCTTGCATAAATCAAAAGCAGAGTCTTCTTGCTTGATATTGTTGTCTTTACAGTTTATTAAAAAAATGAAAAAACATAATATGCTCACCGATTTTAAATTTAAAATTTCCATTGTTTAGGTTTTCGTTAGCTTATTGGTAAATCTCTCAAAAATAGAGGTGTAAAAACATACCCGTTATTAGGTATTTTAAAAAGTTAAGCATTAATTTTTTAGAACGAAAAAAATAGAGGCAAAAGCCTTTTATAATAGATAAAGAGTCGTATTCTTTATATATAGTTTCCTGAAATAATAAATCCCCAAAAAAATGGGGATTTATGTCTGAAATAAAAACGATTTTTAATGTTTTATGAAACGTTTTATTACTGTTTTATTTTCTACTTGAAACTGGATTATATACAAGCCTTCCGAAAAATGAGAAACATCTATTTTGTTTGAAGGTTTCTTGATATGTAGTATTTGTTTTCCTAATACATCGAAAATTTCTATAGTATCTAGTGTTAATTCGGTGCTAATATTTAAAGTGGCTGTTGTGGGAACTGGATAAATAGTTATTTGTTTTTCTATTTCGTTAAACGTTTCCGCGGATAACTGTACATCAATAACTTCTACATTTACTTCAAAGGTTTCTTGATGTCCTGAACTGTCTGTAATACTAAGTATTACTGGGTAATTACCTACTTCAGTAAAGGTGTCCACATTTATGCTTAGCGTAAAATCACAATTGTCTGTCGAGCCATTATCAATATCATTTGCAGTAATGCTCACAGAACTATTTCCTTCTAAATTTACAGTGATGTCTTGCGCAATAGCACTAGGATTTAAATTGTCAATAACATGTACTATGGCTACCCCAGAAGTTGATGCTCCAGCATTATTTGATACTAATACATCTACATTATTTACACCTAAATCTAAACAGCTAAAACTAATAGTAGAAGCTAATGGGTTTCCACCAGTAAAAGCAGCGGTACCACAATCTATAGAATTGCTAAATAACAAATCTTCCGCATTTATAGTCGCGTTTCCAGAAGCATCTAGAAACACATCAAGTGGCGTAGCTAGCACTTCATAGCCAAATGTTATTCCCCAGGAATTTAATGTACCTACATCTTGAGAAACGCTATCGGATATAAAAATTTCCCAGATTCCAGATGTGTTTTCACCATCAAATATAGATAATGGATTTTCCGGAATAAACAAACCGTTTATAGTTGGTTCAGAGCTATCACATGCTGTTTCTACAGGGGTAGTCGCTTCATCATCAAAAGTGGCTAAGATATTATTTCCAAGACATCCATAGGTCGATGCAGGTACTCCTGGACGATCTATTAATGTAGCCGTCGTTCCGCTTGGTGATTTTATAGTTACTATAAGGTCTCCCACATACGTATGCGAAATATCGAGATCTACATTAAGATCTGTAATAATTACATTGTTTGCTACGGTAAAAGTGTCGGTTATACCAGTGGTATTACCATCAGGAATACTAAGAGCTGGACTGTTAGATAGCGATTGGGTAAGTGGGATAAGTCCAGATCCTCTTATTATTAATTCAGGTGGATTATTCGTAACATTTATTTGTTCGGTAAGCGTTGCTGGTACTCCGGTACAATAATCATTAACATAATAATTTACAGATGTCATACCAACTCCAGTAACGTTTGGGTCAAACGAATACGTCAAACCATCGCCAGTATCTGTTACACCTATTCCGCTATAAACACCCCCAGTTGGTAGTCCTCCGGAAAGGCCTGTTTGTATGCCAGAAGCCATGCAAATTTCTTCAACAGACTTAAAGCTAGAATAGTTTGTAGGTAAATCGAAAGCCTCTGTTCCATCACTTCTACTAGAAGATGATCCTTGTGAAGCACTAAAGCCTAAACCTCTTTTAGCGAATGCTTCCCATATTAAACATTGGTAAGCGCCACCATATAAAGTTTGATCTGCCGCTAAAATGGCATCACGACCATCTATAAATCCGGGGCTACAAGGTTGTAATATTAAGCCTTGTGTAACTAAATTTAATGCAATATTATTTCCACCTGTTCCGGTATAAAAATTAGCATCAAAACCTTGGTCTTCTATTAAACTCCAAGTCATATCCCATAACATGGCTGTCCAAACAGAGCCTATACCATGAGGAATAACTTCTGTTTTGATATCGTCATAAGTATGTGGATTCGTTGTTAGTAATGTGCTATATGGGTATGTTCTAAAACCTAAACCACTAGCAGATTCTCCTAATAACCATGTTCCTATGGGTCTGGAATCTTCACCAGTATCTCCAGATTTCATTGTTAAAAGCAAACCATAGAAATCACTCCAGCCTTCTCCCATTTGTTCTGTGTTTGCAAGACATCCTACTAAAGAACCTCCAGTTAACCGATTGGAAATACCATGTCCGTATTCATGAATGATCACTCCATTATCTATATCACTATCTCTAGAATTGCAAACATGCATACGCATGGTAGGATTCGTACCGTCTACAGGTGTCGAGAAAAACGCATTACAGGTGGCACTTCCATCTTGTGCTTGGGCATTTACGGAGTCTCCTCCTAATCCTGCATTACCATAATTATTTTCTTGAAAATTACCAGCTGCTTCATCAAAACCATATTCATAAAGTACATCATGTACAATGTTATTCCAATAAAATAAATTGGTAAGGATTGCATTTTCAGATTGGTCTCCAGCCGAATAAGTTGTATTAAGAGGAAAGTCGAAAATTAAACTCCCTCCAGGGCTATATGCATATTTGTCATCTGGTAAATTGTTAGCATCATCATCGTCATAGGCGCTTACATTATTTCCAACAGTAGATGTAAATTCAGCACCTTCAACACCATTTGTATCGTGCCATCCAAATGGAGAAGCAGATAAATTTTCGGGGTTTGTTACAAGTGTTCGGGGTCCATAATTTGGCGATTCCGTAGGCATAGCATACACGTTGTAAGTCGCAGTAGGTGCAAATGGTATGGGTGTGGAATAATTATTTAAACTAGAATGAATCTCCTTAATAGGGCCAATAAAATCAGTATGGTTTATGGTAGAACTGCTAGTTGGATGTTCTTCATGATCTCCTAAAATATTACAAGATATTGTTAAATTATCTTTATCTATAATAACTCCTGATGCAGCATCTACGTGAAAAACCCACCAATCGGATGCGTTTTTTTCAGCAATAGAAAGTTCCCAAACCATAGTTGTACCAATATCTTTCTGTAAGTAATACATTAACTTAACGGGAATGTTTTTCAAAGAAATTCCGGCTTTATTATAAATGGCTTTTTTATTTATTCCTCCTAAACTTTCAATAGTTTCTAATTTGTCTAAAGAATAATGCATTTGATTGGCAACCGAAGTAATTGCTTGACTCGCATTAAGAGCTACCGTTTTATTAAGGACAGTAGATGGAATATTTTCTATAAAATTATTATGCGATATTATGACGGTTCCAGACACGTCAAAATGAATGCTGGATTCTGTTCCTTTTACTTCAATACCATCTATAGCTTGTCTTAAATATATATGTCTGATACCCGTTTTTTTACTAACATATTCGTTAGTTATAACATAATTATTGCTTTTCTGCGTAATTAATGTTTCTAAAGAAATTGAAGATTTTTCAATGGAAATTTTTTGATTTGGTTTTTGTTGAGCAAGGAGTACATTCGTCACCATACAGATGATTACGAAGAATCGTGTAGTGTTTTTCATTTAAGTAAATTTAATTAATAGCCTTATAAAGGTATATTAATTTTTTGATAATCAATAAGTTGATTTAGGTAAATGAAAAAAAATATAAATGTTTTTCTGAAATTATTAGAGTCTGTAGTGTATGTGTACTTGTTAATAGAACACAGGTAGTACTTGAATTTAATACAATGATTTAGGTGAAGATTTATTTTAAAAAGTGCTTTATGGAAACAATAAAAAGAATAAAACAGATAAAAGCAACTAAAACCCAAATACTTCCTTTGTAATGTTGTTTGTGCAGTTTTAGATCTTTTCTGTAGGTGTATGTTATAGCTATAATAAATGCGATTGCAAATAAAATTCCGAAAACGATTTGACCATTACTAAACATATCTCTATTTTTATGCAAAATTAAGAAACAAAACCATAAGATTTCCGTTTTAACGGAAATGAAAAATAAAATTTTCATGAAAAATAAAATAGAGGCAGTAAAAGCGTTTCACACCGCTTTTAAAATAGGGCATAGAGAAACACCAAAAGCCAATTTAGGAAAAGATAAAAACACGCTTCGTTTTAATTTAATGCAAGAGGAAAACGAAGAATACTTTGAAGCTGCTAATAATAATGATTTAGTAGAGGTTGCTGATGCTTTAGGAGATATGTTATATATACTTTGTGGTACTATTATAGAACATGGTATGCAACATAAAATAGAGGAGGTTTTTAACGAAATTCAACGAAGTAATATGAGTAAACTTGGTGAAGACGGACAACCGATTTACAGAGAAGATGGCAAGGTGCTTAAAGGTCCAAATTACTTTACACCTAATATTTCTGAAATATTAGATAAGTAAACAAAAAAAGCAACCCATTAGGTTGCTTTTTTTTTATTCTTTTTTACTTTTTATTTAACAGCAACACGCCAATTGTGTTTGTCTTCTGCTTTATTATATTGTATATCCATTAATTTTCTTTTGAAAATAGTAGAATAAGAATCGGCATTCAATTCTGGTAATTCATAGACTTCTTTAGTATGTTCAAATGCTGAAATCGGACTAATAACTGCAGCAGTTCCAGTTCCAAAAATTTCTTTTAAAGATCCGTCTTTTGATGCTGTTTTTAATTCCTCCACAGAAATAGGTCTAATTTCTACTTCTACATTATTGTCTTCTGCTAATTGAATAATACTCTTTCTAGTAATTCCATCTAATATACGATCACTTGTAGGAGCTGTTACTAGTTTGTCGTTAATTCTAAAAAACACGTTCATGGTACCAGCTTCTTCCAAGTATTTATGAGTACTAGCATCGGTCCAAATAATTTGTTGGTATCCTTGATCTTGTGCTAAAGCGGTAGGGTAAAACTGCGCAGCATAATTACCAGCGGCTTTTGCATAACCAACACCACCATCTGCAGAACGACTAAATTGTTCGGCTATTAAAACTCGAACTAAACCAGAGTAATACGCTTTAACAGGTGAACAAATAATCATAAATTTATATTCGCTAGCAGGAGCAGCAGAAATAGCAGGCTCTGTAGCAATTACAAAAGGTCTTATATATAAGGCATTACCATCTCCTTTTTTAGTCCAATCTTGATCTAAACTAATTAAAGTACTAAGTCCTTCCGTAAAATATGCTTCCGGAAATTCTGGCATCGCTAATCGTTTTGCCGATTCGTTAATACGTTTAAAGTTTTCTAAAGGTCTAAATAACCAAACCTTATTATTATCATCTTTAAAAGCTTTCATCCCTTCAAAAACGGCTTGACCATAATGAAACACACGAGCCGAAGGATCTAATGTTAATGCTTGGTACGGTTTTATTTTAGGGGTTTGCCATTCGCCATTTACAAAATCACACTCAAACATATGATCCGAAAATTCGCGACCAAAAGCTAAATTTTCAAAATCAACGCTATCTATTCTTGATTTGTCTACTTTTACTATATCCATTTTGTTTGCAATTGTTTATTCATGCTAAAAAACATGTATTAAGACACAAAAATACAGAATAATAGTGGTATAAAAAAGATTAATTATTTTTTAAAAAGTACTATCTTTATGCCGAAATATTAATATTAAATTGAAATAAAAAATGAAGAAATATATACTAATTACAATGCTTTTAACTGTTTTTGTAGCTTGTAAAAACGATGCCAAAAAAGAGAGTGCTACTATTGAAGAAGCTAAAGAAGTAACATACACATCTTTTGGTGAAGAAATTATTGCAGATGATGCGATTGCTGCAACTTCTATGGCAGAACATTATAAAACAATGAAAGTTGGAGATAGTATAAACTCTAAAATGATTGCAAAAGTAGCCGATGTTTGTCAAGCTAAAGGTTGTTGGATGAAATTAGATTTAGAGAATGGAGAACAGGTGATGGTGAAGTTTAAGGACTATGGTTTTTTTATGCCTAAAAATATTGCAGGACAAGAAGTTATTATAAATGGTAAAGCATATGTTAACGAAGTGCCAGTAGAAGAACTTCGTCATTATGCAGAAGATGCAGGGAAATCTGCGGAAGAAATTGCGAAAATTACGGAGTCTAAAAAAACATACTCTTTTGAAGCAGACGGTGTTTTACTTGTAGAAGAGCAATTATAAATGAAACACTTACTTTGGTTTTTTTGTTTGGCTTTCCTTTTAAGTTGTAATACAAAAACAAAACAAGAAGAGAATACAGAAAAAAAGGTTTACGATATGTATGAGCCATCCGAAATGGCAATACTCATGAACCAGATGTATGCACATAATTTAAAGATTAAGAATGAGATTATTGCTGGTAAAATACCAACAGAGTTTCCTCAAGACTTTTTAAATATTCATACCGCAGAACTTTCCGATTTTAAATCTAGAAGCGAAAGGTTTCAAGCGTTTTCTACACTCTTTGTTACTGCAGAAAAAGATGTTTTCAATACCGAATCTAATATTCCTATAGAAGATAGATTTAACAATGCGGTTGGTCTGTGTATTTCTTGTCATCAAACCGAATGTACAGGACCAATACCAAGAATTAAAAAACTATTAATTAAATAGTCCTTTTTTTGAAACGGAATATTATAATTACAGAAGATGGTTCTACAACCATTCAAATTCCAGAATGGAATGAACAATACCATTCTACACATGGCGCAATACAAGAAGCGCAACACGTGTATATACAAAATGGTTTGCTTCATTATGTAGAGATAAATCAAGCAGAAAGTATATCCATTCTAGAAATAGGTTTTGGTACCGGATTAAATGCCTTTATGACATTGCTGGAAGCCGAAAAACAAAATCTTAGTATAACGTATAAAGGCGTAGAGGCTTTTCCTGTTTCTTCCGAAGAGCTAAAACAATTAAATTATGTTACCCAATTAGACGTTTCTATGAGGGAATCTACTTTTAATAAACTTCATGAAGTTCCTTGGGAAGCCGAAGCACAAATTACCAGTAATTTTCAACTGATTAAAGCGCAAAAAGATTTTTCAGAAATAAACGAAAAAGAAGCTTTTAATATTATTTACTTTGATGCTTTTGGAGCAGAATTGCAGCCAGAATTATGGACAGAGGAAATATTTAAAAGTATGTATAATGCTTTAAAGGAAAACGGAGTCTTAGTAACTTATGCCGCAAAAGGAACCGTTAAAAGAGCATTGCGAAGTGTAGGGTTTCATTTAAAACGCTTACAAGGTCCTCCCGGAAAAAGACACATGTTAAGAGCAACCAAGGTATTCTAGCTAGTTAGTACCTAACAGGCTATCGCTTTTTTTGCATTGTAAATAGTAGTGGTCATACATTGCTGTAATGGTTTTATAAAACGAAATTTTCTTTTTATAGTTAACAATATATTTACAGCTACCTTCTAATTCTACCAATTTTTGAAAAGCTAAAATTAAAGTAGATTTATCTTCGTTAAGCATATCTAAAGCGGTTAATATATTCCAATAATTAATTACATTATAATTGCTTACATCATTATTCAAAGACTTTTTGGTTTCAGAAATAACATATTCGGCAAAACTAAAGTGATCCTCTGTTACCGTTTTCTTTTTCTCCGGATTGTAAGAGAAAAAATCGGTTTCAAAATTTTCAAAAGTTAAGGTGTTTGTAGCTTGGCTATAACTTGTAGCTATACACGTAAATGCAACTAAAAATGTAAATAGAAATTTCATTGGTCTCTCTAAAAATTAAGGCTTACTTTAAAAAAATAATGGTGAAAATATACCTTCTAATTATAAAATGTAAAGTAATGTATTATTATGTGCTAATTATTCGATAAAAAGCTAATTTGTTCGGCTTTAAACAATTAAAACACTGATGGTTATAGCTTTATGAAAAACAAAGCAAAAATAAAGCCACACTTAAAAGTATGGCTATATTTTAAATATATATATTGATTAAGCTTTCTTTGCTTTAATTGTAATTTTTAATTCCATATCATCATTAATAAACTTGTCACCAAGGTTATCAAAAACAGATTTAGAACCATAGTTAATTCCCCATTTCGTTCTATCAATAGTAAAGGCTTCACTAGAAATTGTCATGATATCTCCTTCTTCGGTAATAGTAACAGGAAAAGTAACGTTATGTTTGTCTCCTTTTAAAGCTAAGTTACCAGAAAGCATTGTTTTTCCTCCTTCAGCAGCTTGTGTACCTGTAATTTCAAATGCTCCTGTTGGAAATTTGTTTACATCAAAAAAGTCACCTTCTTTACCTTCAACAGTTCCCATTAAATGCGCGTCTAAATTCTTTTTTTGATCTCCTTCAGTATCTGTAGAACTGATAGTTTTCATATCAATTAAAAATGTACCACTTTGTAAAATACCATTATCTACATAAAACACACCATTTTCAATGTTTACGGTACCATTGTGGGTTCCTGTTGGTTTAAAACCTTTCCACTCAATGGTAGATTCAGATACATTTGCAACATACTTTGCCGTTGCACTTTCGCTAACAGCAGCAGCTTCCGCTTCACTTGTATTCGCTTCTTTTGCTTTTTTGCAACCTATAACTGCAGTACATAAAGCAACAACAGTAAAAATATTTAAAACTTGTTTTTTCATAATAATTATTTTGTTTTTAGTGTTAAGTGACAAAAATACAAATTGTTAAGGTAGTTAAATAAGAAAACAGCTAAAAAAAAGTCAATGACATTTTGACATTTTTATAATAATGGCAGTACTTTTGCCATCTGTTAAAAGTATTTATAAAAACTAGGTACAGAAATGAGCAAGAAAAATAAAGAAGAAGTTATAGAAGAGCAAGTAGATCAAGCAACAGCAGAAACGCAAGAGTTATCTGTTGAAGAGCAACTACAAGAAGAAGTAAAACACGAAAAAGATAAATTTTTACGTCTTTTTGCAGAGTTTGAAAATTATAAAAAACGAACATCTAAAGAACGTATCGAGTTGTTTAAAACAGCAAGTCAGGATGTTATGGTGTCACTTTTACCGGTTTTAGATGATTTTGAACGCGCTTTAAGTCATATTGAAGACGATAAAGAAGCAGAAGAACTACGCAAAGGAGTGAATTTAATTTATCAAAAATTACTTTCTACATTAGAACATAAAGGATTGGCAGCCTTATCTGTTATAAAAGGAGATGTGTTTAATGCAGACCACCATGAAGCAATTACACAAATTCCTGCACCAACAGCTGACTTAAAAGGAAAAGTGATTGATGTGGTAGAAAAAGGATACAAATTAGGAGAGAAAGTAATACGTTTTCCAAAAGTAGTAATAGGACAATAAAAATTATTAATTAAAAAAGTGCTTTCCTTATGGAAAGGATTTAAGAATAAGAATGGCAAAAAGAGATTATTACGAAATATTAGGATTAAGTAAAAGTGCAACTGCAGCTGAGATAAAGAAAGCGTACCGAAAGATGGCTTTAAAATATCATCCAGATAAAAATCCAGATGATAAGGATGCAGAATCTAAATTTAAAGAAGCAGCTGAAGCTTACGAGATTTTAAGTAATGCTGACAAAAAAGCACGTTATGACCAATTTGGACATCAAGCATTTGATGGTTCCGGTGGTTTTGGAGGTGGCGGAGGTGGTATGAATATGGATGACATATTCAGCCAGTTTGGTGACATCTTTGGTGGTTTTGGAGGAGGAGGTGGCTTCTCTGGTGGTTTTGGTGGTCAACAGCAACAACGCAGAGTTAAAGGAAGTAACCTTAGAATTCGCGTTAAACTTACTCTTGAAGAAATTGCCAATGGAGTAGAAAAGAAAATTAAAGTAAAACGTAAAGTTCAAGCAGAAGGGACTACGTATAAAACCTGTTCTACTTGTAATGGTTCTGGTCAAATTACTAGAGTTACAAATACTATTTTAGGAAGAATGCAAACAGCTGCCACTTGTACAACTTGTGGTGGAGCAGGACAAACTATAGATAAAAAACCAGCAGAAGCAGATGGGCATGGTTTAATTATTAAAGAAGAAACGGTTTCTATTAAAATACCTGCAGGAGTTGTAGATGGTATGCACTTAAAGTAACAGGAAAAGGTAACGAAGCACCAGGAAATGGAATTTCTGGAGATATGTTAGTCGCTATAGAAGAACTAGACCATGAAACACTTCAACGTGAAGGAGACAATTTACATTATGATATGTATGTAAGTCTTCCAGACGCAGTTCTTGGTACTTCTAAAGAAATAGATACGGTAACAGGAAAAGTGCGTATTAAAGTAGAAGCAGGAGTACAATCTGGTAAAATTTTACGCTTACGCGGAAAAGGAATACCAAGCATTAATGGTTACGGAAAAGGAGATTTACTTGTACATGTAAATGTTTGGACACCTAAAACACTTAATAAAGAACAAAAAGAATTTTTTGAATCGATGCGTGAAGACGAACATTTTTCACCAAAGCCAGAAAGCACAGATAAATCTTTTTTTGAAAAAGTAAAAGATATGTTTTCTTAATAAAAAAACAATAGTACAAATAAGAAATCCACTTTTTAAGTGGATTTTTTTTTGTTTAATGGTAACAAATCCATTTCTATTAACATTTATTTAGCAAAAAATAGTATATTTGGTTTATCGCTAATTTATTTTAGCGGTAATTTTTCTTTTTCATAGCAATTTTTTCCCATCCTTTCACTTAAAGTAAAAGGGTGGGTTTTGTTTTTAGATAGAATTGGTTTCCGTTTTTTATTTAAACCACAAAATGTATTTCTATAAACCATAATGTCTTTTTTTTAGTCTTAACCCTATTTGCTATCTTTAATTTATGGATAATGCATGCTATTTCTCTTGTAACATTTTCTATATTTACAACACTTATATTTTACCAAAAAAAAGGCTTGGTATTGCTAAACATAAATTATGAAAAACCTCTTAGAAGCACATGAAGTTTCTAAAAACTTTGGAGATTTTAAAGCATTAAATAATGTGTCTATTTCCGTTCCTAAAGGAAGTATTTTTGGACTATTAGGTCCAAACGGAGCAGGAAAAACAACATTGATACGTGTGATAAACCAAATTACAATGCCAGATTCTGGTCACGTTATTTTAGATGGGGAACCTTTGCAATCCCATCATGTACAAAATATTGGCTATTTACCAGAAGAACGTGGCTTATATAAATCGATGAAAGTAGGAGAGCAGGCATTGTACCTAGCACAATTAAAAGGCTTAAGCAAAGCAGAAGCAAAAAAAAGATTGAAATATTGGTTTGAGCGTTTAGAGATTGGTGATTGGTGGAACAAAAAAATACAAGAACTTTCTAAAGGAATGGCGCAAAAAATACAGTTTGTCGTAACTGTATTACATGAACCTAAATTATTGATTTTCGATGAGCCTTTTTCAGGGTTTGATCCTATAAACGCAAATTTAATTAAGGACGAAATTTTACGCTTAAAAGAAAATGGAGCAACCGTGATTTTCTCAACACATAGAATGGAATCTGTGGAAGAATTATGTGATCATATTGCGCTAATCCATAAGTCTAACAAAATATTAGATGGTAAATTAACAGATATAAAAAGACAATATAAAACGAATACGTTTGAGGTTGGTATAAAAGCTGCAGACAAAATAGCACTTGCCGAAACTATTTCGCAAAAATTTGATGCATCACTTACCAATTTTAGATCTTTAAACGATGAGTTAAAACTAAACATTAAGCTTTCAGAAAATGAAACTTCTAATGATTTATTAAGCTATTTAACAAGTAAAGGGGAAGTTTCTCATTTTGTAGAAGTTATACCAAGTGCCAACGATATTTTTATTCAAGCAGTAAAGAATAACTAATTTATGAACCATTTACCACTTATTATAAAACGCGAATATTTAACAAAAGTTAAAAACAAATCGTTTATTATTATGACTATTTTAAGTCCTATTATCATGATAGTGCTTATTGCAGTTGTGGCTTATTTATCGCAATTAAATAATAATAAAACACGTACTATTTCTATTTTAGACGAATCGGAATTAGTTACAGATATTTTTCAAAACGGAGAACATACAAAATATAATATCCTTAATAATGTCTCTCTAGCGGATGCTAAAACTATTGTAGAAGAAGCAGAAACCTATGGCTTGCTATATATACCAAAACAAGATAGTATCGATGCATTGGTGAAACATATTAAGTTTTACTCTAAAGAAACACCTTCTTTATCTGTAATATCTAGTTTAGAAAGTAAATTAGAAAACAGGTTAAGAGATGTTAAATTACAAGAGCAAGGCATCGATCTAGACAAACTTACCGCATCAAGAACCAACGTTAATATTGCACAAGAAAGTTTTATTGGCGAGAAAACATCTAAATTAGATAGTTACTTTAAATTAGGTTTCGGATTAGCAGCGGGTTACTTATTATTCATGTTTATTATTATTTATGGTAACATGATTATGCGAAGTATTATTGAAGAAAAAACAAGTAGAATTATTGAGATAATTATTTCTTCTGTAAAACCAATTCAATTAATGCTTGGTAAAATTATAGGTACTTCTTTAGCAGGAATAACCCAATTTGTTATTTGGCTTATTATAGGAAGTATTTTAATGACAGTAGTTTCTGCTGTTTTAGGAATAGACTTAATGCAACAAACACCGCAAAATGAAATGTTGCAGCAAGCTATGGAAAACCCAGAAGCTGCAGTAGAAATACAAAATGCAATGGCGGCTTTTTATAATTTACCAATAGGAAACTTAATCATCGCATTTATCTTATTTTTTATTGGAGGTTATCTATTATACAGTTCGTTATATGCCGCAATTGGAGCAGCAGTAGATAATGAAACAGATACGCAACAGTTTATGCTTCCTATTATAATGCCGTTAGTTTTGGCCGTTTATATTGGTATATTTACTGTAATAGAAGATCCTCATGGTACGGTTTCTACTATATTTTCGTTTATACCATTTACCTCTCCAGTAGTGATGCTAATGCGTATTCCTTTTGGTGTCCCTATTTGGCAACAAGTACTTTCTTTTTTACTATTAGTTGGTACCTTTATGTTGACTGTTTGGTTTGCAGCAAAAATATACAGAGTTGGTATTTTAATGTATGGTAAAAAACCGAGTTATAAAGAGCTAATAAAGTGGATTAAGTATTAATATGAAAGACATTAAAAACATACTAAGTAAATCTATTCAAATCTCTAAAGATGTAGAGATTAGCGTGCAAAATATTTTGATTTTATTTTTGTATTGCTTTTTGCAACCGTATTTTTAAGATTGCTTAGAAGGTTAATAAGTAGAAAATTACCAAGTGATGATAAGTTAAAATTCAAAGCTGTTTTTTCTTATGCAACCTGGTTTAGTTATGTAGTTATCGTTTTGGTAACATTACATACTGTAGGAGTTAATGTTACTGGGATTTTTGCAGCATCTGCCGCATTATTAATTGGTATTGGTTTGGCCTTACAAACCCTTTTTCAAGATATTATTTCTGGAGTATTTATCTTAGTAGACCAATCTGTTCATGTTGGAGATATTATTGAATTGGACGGAAAAATAGGTCGCGTAGAAGAAATTAAATTACGTACCACAAGAGCAGTAACTATAGACAATAAAGTGTTGGTAATACCAAATCATTTATATTTAACTAATAGTTTGTATAATTGGACGCAAAACGGAACCACAACCCGTGAGAGTGTGGATGTTGGTGTGGCTTATGGGAGTGATGTGCAATTGGTGAAACGTTTGCTTATAGAAGCTGCTAAAGGTCATAAGGATGTTTTAGAATATCCAGCGCCAGCAGTGTTATTTACCGAATTTGGAGATAGCTCTCTAAATTTCAGAATTGCTTTTACGCTAAATGATAGCTTTAATGCAAGGATTCCAAAAAGTGATATTCGTTTTGAAATTGATAGACTATTTAGAGAAAACAATGTATCTATTCCTTTTCCACAAAGAGATATTCATATTATTCAGAAATAAAAAAAATAAAGATGCCTAAAATATTAGTAATAGAAGATGAAGCTGCAATTAGAAGAGTATTAGTAAAAATTCTTTCCGAAGAAAATGATACCTATCAAGTAGAAGAAGCGGAAGATGGTTTAGTAGGAATCGAAAAGATTAAGAAAGAAGATTATGACTTAGTGCTTTGCGATATTAAAATGCCAAAAATGGATGGTGTGGAAGTATTAGAAGCGGTAAAAAAAATAAAGCCAGAAACACCAATGGTTATGATTTCTGGTCATGGCGATTTAGATACCGCTGTAAATACCATGCGTCTAGGTGCTTTTGATTATATCTCAAAACCGCCAGATTTAAATCGTTTATTAAATACCGTTCGTATTGCTTTAGATAGAAAAGAGCTTGTTGTAGAAAATAAAATGCTGAAAAAGAAAGTCAGCAAGAACTATAAAATGATTGGGGAAAGTGACGCTATTTCTCATATCAAAGAAATTATAGAAAAGGTAGCACAAACAGATGCTCGTGTTTTAATTACTGGTCCAAATGGTACCGGAAAAGAACTCGTTGCGCATTGGTTACACCAAAAAAGCCAGCGTTCTAAAGGAGCAATGATAGAGGTGAATTGTGCTGCAATACCTAGTGAACTTATAGAAAGTGAACTTTTCGGACATGTAAAAGGTGCTTTTACAAGTGCAAACAAAGACAGGGCAGGGAAATTTGAAGCTGCAAATGGAGGTACTATCTTTTTAGATGAAATAGGAGATATGAGTCTTTCTGCGCAAGCAAAAGTATTACGTGCATTACAAGAAAGTAGAATTCAAAGAGTTGGTAGTGATAAAGACATTAAAGTAAATGTTAGAGTAGTAGCGGCAACCAACAAAAACTTAAAAAAGGAAATAGAAGAGGGTAGATTTCGTGAAGATTTATACCACAGACTAGCAGTAATTCTTATAAAAGTTCCTGCTTTGAATGAAAGAAGAGATGATATTCCGTTATTAATAGAATATTTTTCTAAAAAGATAGCAGACGAACAAGGTACAGCGCAAAAGAATTTTTCAGTAAAAGCTATTAAATTATTACAAGAGTATGACTGGACTGGTAACATTCGTGAATTACGTAATGTAGTAGAGCGTTTAATTATTCTTGGAGAAAAAGAAGTAAGCGAGAAAGACGTAAAAATGTTTGCGAGTAAGTAAAATATAAAATCACTTCAATATAAAAAAAGACACTAATTATTTAGTGTCTTTTTTAGTTTAGTATCAAATGTATTAATAATAAGTTCTACCTCATTTGGTATCTGGTTATCTTCTACCCAAGTATGTATATCTCCTAAATAATGCATGCCTAAATAGTTTGCAGATGCTACAAAAGGCATATTAAAACCTTTTATTAAATCCTTGCTATTACTGGTGCTTATCATCGCCATGTTTTTACCGCGTAGTTGTCTTCCTAAATCTTTTTCTGTTCTAATAACATCCGAAATACGATCAAAAAAAGCTTTCATAATTCCGCTCATGGTATACCAATACACAGGAGTTGCAAAAATGATAGTGTCATAGTTTGTAATAACTTCTGTGATTACATTCCTGAAATCGTCACCTGCATTTTTATATTCGTAATCATACTGACCAATAACTTTCATGTTTAAATCAATAACATCATAATTCCATTTTGATACAAGATGATTCACAATTTTATAGGTATCACCAAAACTTCTAGAGCTTCCTTGAAGTATTACTGTTTTATGTATTATCCTTAAATTTAGGTAGCTAAGAAATGACTTTGATAAGAATAAATGGCTAATTTCTAATAGAAACAATTAATGGTAACACAGAAAATATTGATGTGTTTTAAAAAGAAACAAAATTAAGAATGCGTTATATTTTGAAACTAACACTCACTCCAGTTTGTATATCGGGACTGTTGTTTACCGTAAGATCTTGTTGTAAATAAATAGTGGTGGTAACCTTTCTTGTAAAAGAATATAACAAAGTCCAATAGTTATTGTTTTTATACAAGTTGGTAGTCCCAATTCCCCAAGCATCGTGTACATCTGGATGACGAATAGGTATTATATAATCCAACTCCTCTCTTTTATTTAAGCTTGTTTGTATGTAGAAATCTAAACCTATAGAATGTATAGATCCTTTTTTAGATATAATATTATACTCCAAAGCACTTTCTAAAAAAGCGAGATAATTATTGGTTCCAAATGTTACGTTATCTTTTTTAAAGTCAATAGCATTTTTTCTTATAGCACCAATACCTGCACCCATTTGTGCGTAGTTACCGTTTTTAAACGGAATTTTTTTAACAGCATTTACAGATACACCCAAGTCTATTGACGAATTATATTTCGATAGATTGGTACCAAGATGCGAGCCAATATTCATAAAAAAACTTTTGTTTTTATTAATCAGCCACTCCGGATAATAATAGTACGTAGTTTCTATTCCGCTTAAAAAAACATCATTTTTTTCTAGTTCTGCAGTATTACCATTTCTATCGGTATATTTAATTCCTGCTTCATTTAAGTTGAAAACTTTTCTGTCAAAAGGATCTTCTCCTCCTGCAATTTTGCTGTGAAAATCTTCAATAAATTTATCACTTGTCAAAAAAGAAAGCGGATATTCTCCATTGGTTAACATGGCAACGCGCAACGCAACTACTAATTCTTTATTATCACTTAAATTAAAAGCAACATTCGCTTTAATACTTTTAATGACTCCGTCTATTTGTAATTGAAAAGTTTCTGCATCTAAGTCTTCTACGTCAAAATGATATTGCGCTAAATCCCAATCGTATTTTCGGGCTTCATTTCTTGTCGCTTCATCATTCGGAATGTAAGTGGTTACAGGAGGTCCCCAAACGTTGGCGCTTTCTAAGCTAATATTAACAATACTATGTTTGGTAGCGTGCGTTTTAAAATTCCCTTGAAGTCTAGAAAAAAAGATTCCAAAAGGATGTGAAGATAAAATACTAGGTTTTGTAATTCCGTTTTTAATAGACGTAGGTATTGAATCTGCTTCCTGGGAAAAAGTAATAAAAGGAAATAGTATGAATAGAGAGATACTTAAGTAAAATGTTTTCATGAAGGTTAATTAGCGTGGGGTAAAACTACAATATTTATAATCAGCTCGCCTAGAAAATTTTAGACAAATTATAAGGAGCTATTTTGTAATAGAATTTCTATTAACCAAAATTATTAATATCTTTAAACATAACTTAAAATGGCGATAAAATTGAAAGCAATTAAAATAAAGGACTTTAAAATACAATCTCAAATAGAAATTTCGAAACTTACAACAACCTATAGTTTAGAAGCAGATGAAGACGATGTAAAAGACGAATTAAAAAAGGTTAGACGAAAACTTGGCGAATTGCAAGATACCCTTTATGCGCATGGAAAATATGCTGTTTTGGTTTGCTTACAAGGAATGGATACTGCCGGGAAAGATAGTTTGATTCGTGAAGTGTTTAAAGATTTTAATGCAAGAGGAGTAGTCGTGCATAGTTTTAAAGTGCCAACAGAATTAGAGTTAAAACACGATTTTATCTGGAGACATTATATCGCACTTCCCGCTCGTGGTAAGTTTGGCGTCTTTAATAGAACGCATTACGAAAATGTACTCGTAACTAGAGTGCACCCTGGTTATATTATGGGAGAGCATTTGCCACATGTGAATTCTGTAGAAGATATAGACGATGCTTTCTGGAGCCAACGTTTTGAGCAAATAAATAATTTTGAAAAGCATATTGCAGAAACCGGAACCATTATTTTTAAATTCTTTTTGAACTTATCTTTAGGCGAACAGAAAAACCGGTTACTACGTCGTTTAGATAAACCATCTAAAAACTGGAAATTCTCTCCAGGCGATTTAAAAGAACGCAAACTTTGGGGAGCATACCAAGAATGTTATCAAGACGCTTTAAATAGAACTTCAAAACCACATGCGCCTTGGTTTAATATTCCTGCAGACGACAAACCAACAGCAAGACTTATAGTTGCTAAAATAATGTATGATACCTTAAAAGAGTATACCGATATTAAAGAACCAGAATTAGATGATGATGTGAAGGCAAATATAGCATTGTATAAAGAGCAATTAAGTAAGGAGTAATACTGCTTTTTTTTTTTCTAATTTTTTAAAGAAGTAATGTGTTTAAAAGAATTGATTATTATTTATAATATTTATCATTAAAAATAATATATTTATCGTTTACCGATAAATTTTTATCTATATTTGTGATGTAATTATAACTATTCTAATCATGTCAGAAACAAATAACGTCGTATTTAAAGGTTTGAAAATTGTAACTTGGGTCATCTTTGTTGGCTTATGTATTGAAGCAGGGGGATTGGTAGTTAACTTTATATGTAGTTTGTATAATCCTGAATTCGTTGCAAATCTATATCAGAAATTAGACTTAAGCGAAATGTATACAACTAGCAAATCGGCCTTTTTTAGTATGTACAGTTTTATATTAATCATCTCGATTCTTAAAGCGTATCTATTTTATTTACTGATTGTGCTAGTAACCAAAATTGATTTGTCTAAACCATTCAATAGTTTTGTTTCTAAACAGATTTCACAAATTAGTTACTATACATTTTCAATAGGCTTATTAAGCTATTTGGCACGACAAGTTGCTGAAAATTTGCAGCATCGAGGTTATAATATCGATATGTTAAACCAATTTTGGGCAGATAGTCAAGCATTTATTTTAATGGCAGCTGTAATTTATGTTATTGCTACTATTTTCTCAAAAGGAGTAGCATATCAAGAAGAACTAGAAGAAACAGTATAACGTATGGCAATTATTGTAAACTTAGATGTTATGATGGCAAAACGTAAAATGTCACTTAACGAATTATCGGAAATTGTAAATATCTCATTGGCAAATTTGTCTAAACTAAAAACAGGAAAAGTAAAAGCCATTAGGTTTAGCACTTTAAATGCGGTTTGCGAAGCATTAGATTGTCAGCCAGCAGATATATTAGAACATGCAAAAGATTAAGAATCTTAAAAATGATGCTAACTACTATTATTCCAAAACTACCAATGCGTGACAAGAATGTCACGAAAGACTTCTACATAAATAAGTTAGGTTTTAAAGTGTTTGGTAATCCAGATTTTAATGGTTATTTAATGCTAGAAAAAGATCAAATTCAAATACATTTCTTTGAATTTAAAACACTCGAGCCCAAAGAGAATTACGGACAAGTTTATATTAGAACCAATAATATAAATGATTTTCACCAATCCTTATTAGATAATAATACCACGATACACCCAAACGGTGCATTGGAAAATAAACCTTGGGGGCAAAGAGAATTTGCCATTCTCGATCCTGATAATAATTTATTAACCTTCGGACAAAGTATTTAATATTAAATATCGCTAACCTACTCTGTGTGTCATTTGTTTTAAATGTAAAGCTATTTGTCATAATACATCAACTTCAGTATTCCGTTTTTATTCACTAAATTAGTAGCTTAAATAAGCATTCGCAAACAAGTTAAGAGACATTATTTCGTTGTCCATTTTGATCGAATCGGTATCGCGTTTTATGCATCTTGAATGCAGCAGACTTAGAAAAAAATTATGATAAAAATCAGATGGATAGTAGTATTGGTTTTAGTTTCGAATATACTATTTGGCCAAAAGAGTGATGCGATTGTTCCGTTTAATAAAAAACTAAATACATTTTATAACGTACGCGATTTTTGTATTTCTAATAGTGGTAATGAAGCTTTTTTTACGATACAAAGTCCGGATGCACAAATTTCACAGATTGCGGTTGTTAAAAAAGAAAAAAAGGAATGGTTGGAGCCAGAACTATTATCTTTTAATGATTCCTTTATGTATTTAGAACCGTTTTTGTCGCCAAATGGAAATCGACTATTTTTTGTTTCAGATAGACCTTTAGACAATATTTCTAGTGAGAAAAAAGATTTCGATATTTGGTATGTGGATAGAAATAATAGTAACGATGCATGGTCGACCCCTAAAAATATAGGGAAGCCTATTAATTCTAGTTTCAACGAGTTTTATCCTTCCGTTAGTAGAAATAATAATTTGTATTTTACCATGGAAGCGCCTAATGGATTAGGAAAAGATGATATTTATTTCTCTAAATGGAATGCAGGTACATATGAAACTCCAGTTCTTTTAAATGAAAATATAAATAGCAGTGGTTATGAATTTAATGCTTTTATCTCTAGGGAAGAAAAATTTATAGTATATACCAAGTACAATGAAGATGGAGGACAAGGAAGTGGTGATTTGTACATTTCAATAAAAGATGAAAATGGCAAATGGGAAAAAGCAAAAAACTTAGGAGTTCCTATTAACACAAAGTACATGGAATACTGTCCTTTTTATGATGCCGAAAACGAAATCTTATATTTTACCAGTAAAAGAAGAAATCTGGAACCTAGAAAATTTAAAGATATTTTAGATTTTAAAAGCTATGTTCAAGAAAATCCAAATGGCTTAAGTAGAATTTATTCTACGGCTATAAAAATAGAATAAAGCAAGTTTTAAAGGAACAGGATAGAACTGCGACGCATTCGGAATTAAAAGGAAAGTGGATATTATAAATGCTTATAAAAAGGAGCTCATTCTAAACAACCCACTAATCAATAAATAAAATAAACGATGACCACTACCAGCCACCATGATGCGCGAGTTGCAAAAATGACCTTTGCTTCTGTATATCCGCATTATATTACCAAAGTAGAAAAAAAAGGAAGGACTAAACAAGAACTACATCAAGTAATTCATTGGTTAACGGGGTATAATGAACAAAAGCTAGAAGAGCTAATAAATGAAAAAGTAACCTTTGAAACCTTTTTTAAAAACGCATCCTTAAACCCAAATGCAGCACTAATTAAAGGTGTGATTTGTGGATATAGAATAGAAGATATAGAAAATCAGCTAACCAAAGAAGTTCGCTATTTAGATAAACTGGTGGAAGAGTTAGCGAGAGGAAGAAAAATGGAGAAGATATTGCGTATAGCATAATTTTGTGAATTTTAGTTTAATATTAATCCCAACAACAAAATGAAGAAATCTATTTATTATTTATCGTTTATAGTACTATTAACGTTTGGTTGTGTTAATACAACAACGATCCAAGATGTTATTCCTAATCACGATAACTTCACCATAAACTCTAGTTTTGTAAACGAAACACGCGTAATTAATGTGTGGCTTCCGCCAAATTATAAAAATAGTACCGATACTTTTCCGGTGTTATATATGCCTGATGGCGGAATAAAAGAAGATTTTCCGCATATTGCGAATTCCATAGCCAAACTAGTTGAAAGCAAAAATATTCCACCAGTAATTCTTGTGGGTATTGAAAATACAGAAAGAGGAAGAGACTTAACCGGTTTTTCGGAAGTAGAAGCAGATGCTGAATATTGTCCGTTAACCGATGGCGCAAAAAACTTTAGAGCATTTATAACCGAAGAGTTAATGCTTCAGATAAATACAAAATACAGAACAACTTCTCAAAAAGGTATTATTGGCGAATCCTTAGCTGGTCTTTTTGTTATGGAGACCTTCCTTTTACAACCCAACGCATTTGATTTCTATATTGCAATGGATCCTTCCCTTTGGTGGAATAATAACTATTTGGAACAAAATGCTTCCACATACGTAAATGCTTTTCCAAATAAAAAAATCAAACTTTGGTTTGCTGGTTCCGGAGTAGAAGATATTTCCATTCACACCAATATTCTTGCTAAAAGGCTACAAAGTAATGCGCCTAATACCTTAGTTTGGAAATATGAAGATGCGCCAAATGAAAAGCATAGTACCATTTTTAGAGCTAAAAAAGAACAAGCACTTACTTGGATATTGAATCCAGAAAAATAGCATATAAATTAAGGTTTTATATTTTATTTAAGAATTCTTCATTTCTAGAAGTAGTACCTTTAAAACTTAAAAAAAACATCCCTAAAAAAGTAAAATGAAAAAAATTCTCCTGTTTCTTTTCGCATTAAGTACGATTACAAGCTATTCACAAACCGATGAAGAAGTCCTTAGAGAAATTTATACACAGTCTTTAACCAATGGTAAAAGTTATGAGTGGCTAGATTATTTGTCTAACCAAATAGGAGGTCGTTTGTCAGGATCTTTACAAGCAGAATTTGCTGTGCAATGGGGAAAAGAAGAATTAGAAAAACTAGGTTTAGATAAAGTTTGGTTACAAGAAGTGATGGTGCCAAAATGGGTTCGTGGCGCAAAAGAGTATGCGTATTTAGAATCTTCTATAAAGAAAACTACGACCAGTGTTGCTATTTGTGCGCTTGGTGGCTCTGTGGCAACAAATCCTTTGGGTTTAAAAGCTAAGATTATTGAAGTTCAAAATTTTGAAGAATTAGAAAAGCTTGGAGAAGCTGCAATAAAAGGAAAGATTGTATTTTTTAACCGTCCCATGCAACAAGATTTAATTAGTACTTTTAATGCGTATGGCGGTTGTGTAAATCAGCGTTATAGTGGTGCTGTAGAAGCTGAAAAATATGGAGCAGTTGGTGTTATTGTACGTTCTATGAATATGCGTTTAGACGATTTTCCACATACAGGAAGTATGACCTATGACGATCTTCCTTTAGAAAAACGTATTCCTGCTGCTGCAATAAGTACCAATGGTGCAGAACTCTTAAGCACAGCATTAAAATTAGATGAAAATTTAGAATTTTATTTTAAACAAAGTTGCTCGCAATTTAAAGATGTACTTTCTTATAATGTCATTGGTGAAATTACAGGAAGTGAGTTTCCTAAAGAGTATTTTGTAGTTGGCGGACATTTAGATTCTTGGGATTTAGGAGATGGGTCTCATGATGATGGAGCAGGAGTGGTACAGTCTATGGATGTTTTAAGACTTTTAAAAGCATCTGGAATTAAACCAAAAAGAAGTATTCGTGTCGTTTTATTCATGAATGAAGAAAACGGATTACGTGGCGGAAATAAATACGCAGAAGAAGCAAAACGAAAGGGAGAAAACCATGTGTTTGCTCTAGAAAGTGATGCTGGAGGATTTACCCCAAGAGGATTTAGTTTCGATTGTAGCGACGCTAATTTTGACCAAGTATTAAGTTGGAAACCTTTGTTTAAACCATACCTTATTCATTATTTTGAAAAAGGAGGAAGTGGTGCAGATGTTGGACCATTAAAAAACGATAGTAACGTATTAGCAGGATTACGTCCAGACTCACAACGCTATTTTGATCACCATCACGCAGCAAATGATACCTTTGATGCGGTTAATAAACGCGAGCTAGAACTAGGGGCGGCGACCATGACATCTTTAGTTTACTTGTTTGATAAGTATGGTACAAACCCTCTGCCAAAGCAAAGCGAGATTAAAAATTAATCTAAAAAAAAATAACAGATGCTATTTTATTAACGAATAAAGATAGTATCTGTTTTTTTCATATCCTCTAGTCGTTGCAGTGCTAAAACTAACTGACTAGCATCCCAATATCCATATTCAAGGACTATTTTTTTATGGATAAATTGATAGGTAATATGAACAGGCATTTCAATTTTTTTATTGTTTTCTAAAAGGTTGCCTTCCCAAATCCCCCAAAAATTCACCCATTTTTTTCCGTTGTCGTCGGTAACCATTTCAAATTCTCTTCTGTTTTCTTCAAAAGCTCTCGTTAAAAAACTAGAATCATTTCTTTTATGATATTCAGGTAAACTTTTAGCAGTGAAAAATTGATTTCTTGTATTGTAATACACTTTCGCGGTATCTGCATAATTCATTGTTAAGCTATCCCATTTCTGGTAGTCATAATTATTAATTACGGCTTTAACAATGTCAATTTCTGGAGAGTTTTGCGTGTAGCGATTTTTTTTGGTACAGGAAACTATTACAAAGAATAGCAGCCCTAATGCAATTACATTTTTCATGAATCTAAAATTTAAATTAATAAAGCGTTTCCATATAGAAATAGGAAAAATATTAATCATAGTAAAAGTGAGGCAATACTATATTTTAGCTCAATTAGGATTCATATAAATATACAAAATAAAATATATTAAGCATTGACTTTTAGTAGATTATTGGTTTTGGGTAAGGTTGGTTGGAGTAAAAGGCTCTATGCTTTACTTTAAAGATCTTTCGCTTCTATAAATTATTTCCAAATACTATTAAGCAGTTAATCGTTTATTGTGGTTCTTTATAGTAGTATTTTAGGTTATCTGTTTCCTTTTTGTACTTTTAGTGGACTATTAATCAATTTATTAAAAAATGAAAAAAAAATTACTTTATCTGGCTTGTTTCGCTACTAGCCTAACTTTTGCTCAAAGCATTGCCACGTTTAACAGTATGAATATGTCAGTATATGCCAATGTCGATGGTACAGTAGATCAAAGTCCAACAGGAGCAAGCACAACGTGGAATTTTACTAGTTTAACCAATACGGGAACTTCTATAGATTCCTATGCTGCACCAACAAGTATGGAAACAACTACATTCCCAGGAACAACAAATGTGTTTTCTTCTGGTGATAACGATATTTTATTAAAAAGTATTGCTGGAGAACTTTCTATAACTGGAGCAGTAACTCCAGATTTAGAATTGAATTATATAACAGATAATGCGCTTATTGGTGCATTTCCATTAAGTTTTGGCTATAACAATTCAGATCCAGTTGCTGGAACCTTTAATAGTGGATCTGCTTCAGGTACCTTTTCTGGAAATATTGTGAAAATGGTAGATGGATATGGAACACTTAGTATGAATGTTGTTGGATCTGGAACTTATAGTGGAACCGTTACAAGATTAAAAATGCTACAAACGGTTACTTTAGATTTGCCTCCATTTTTAAATAATGCTGGAACGGCAACACAAACTTCTTATTACTATTATGACAATAGTAATGGTAATTTAGTTTTTAGATCAAATACTATAAATATTAATATACCTATTGCTGGAATTGATGACACAACAACTGTTAGTGAAGTATATTTAGTCACTTTGTTGGGACTTGAAGAAAATGTATATAATGAGATATCTGTGGTGCCAAATCCAGTACAGTCCATATTAAATGTAAATTTAAAAACACCAACAGCAATTAAATCTATTGTTGTTTTTGATTTAAATGGAAGACAAGTTTTAAGTACAACAAATAATACAACCGCTATAGATGTTAGTGCTTTACAAGCAGGAATGTATATTGTGCAGGTACAAACGGATAGAGCAGTGCTTACCAAAAAGTTTATTAAAAAGTAATAACTTTGTTTTTATAGAAAAGGCATAAAACCTGAAAAGTTAACTTTTCAGGTTTTGCTTTTTCATTTGTTTTCGTAGTTGTTTTATGGTAAGTGTACTGCCATCATGACTCCATCCAGGAGCCGCAAAAGCATACATGAATTTATGAGACCAGTTTTTGGATTTCTTCATATCGTTCCAAATATCTTTGTATTCATGTGTTAAAATAACAAGTGGATTATAGGAATTTGGCGCGTGAGTAACCCCATATTTAATTTCAATATTTTCATCTAGCTCTTTCCAAGTACCGAAAATTTTATCAAAAATATTTAAAAAGCCACCATGGTTTTTATCCATATATTCTATGTTTTGTGCATGGTGTACTTGGTGCATCGTATGTGTGTTGAATACTTTTTCAATGACACCTAATTTAGGAACGTAAACCGTATGTAATTGAAATTGCCAAAGGGATTCAATTCCTAAACAAACAACTACCATTTCTGGAGGAAAACCAATAGCAGGCATCCACATGTAAAATAAAGGTTTGTAAAAAAGAGTAAACCAACCATTTCTCACTGCTGTTCCTAAATTAAAATTATTGGAAGAGTGATGTACAATATGTGCAGCCCAAAGAAAGCGTACATTATGATTCTGTCGGTGAAACCAATAATAACTAAAATCGTCACAAAGTTGGCATATAAACCAAATGTACCAAGCGTATCCAAAAGACTCGTATCCCATAATATTGGTGTGTACACCAGCTACTATTGGGTTAAAAAGGTTGTAAATAAAGTTAAATAATACAATGGCTGCAATGGTTTTAGTAAGTGGTGCTATAATAGCAGAGCCAACGCCCATTGTTACACTTGCTGCCAAATCTTTCCATGCGTATAATTTTTGACTGCGAGCCTCTTTACGATGTTTGCTATAGCTCAACTCTAATAAAATGAGTCCTAAAAAACAAGGTACACCGTAAACTAAAGGGTTAGTAAAATCCATTAAAATTTATTTTTAATTCCAAAAATACCTTGAATTTACTCGGAAACCGCAGTTGAAAGGTATTTCTTAGTAAAAAAAATCCGCATTAAGCATAGGTTTGCTTAAAACGGATTTATATTTTAGAATGAAATGGTCTTATTTTGTTAAAGCCTTTTCCTTTGTTTTACTAGAAATTTCTATTTCTATTTGGTTGTGAAGTATATCTTCAAAAGTTTCTCTTTTTCGAATTAAATGTGCTTCGTTATTTAGCCAAAGTACTTCAGCAGGACGATAACGCGAATTGTAATTGCTAGCCATCGAGTAACAATAAGCTCCAGCGTTTTTAAATGCTATGATGTCTCCTTCGTTAATTTCTGCAATACGTCTGTTATTCGCAAAAGTATCCGTTTCACAGATATAACCTACAACACTATAAAAACGCTCTCTTCCTTCTGGGTTAGAAATGTTTTCAATTTCATGCTGCGATCCATAAAGCATAGGTCTTATTAAATGATTAAATCCGGAATCAATTTGTGCAAAAACAGTAGAAGTAGTTTGTTTTACCACATTTACTTTTGCTAAAAACTGACCAGCTTCGCTCACTAAAAATTTTCCTGGTTCAAAACCAAGGGTTAATTCTTTTCCGTATTCTTTGCAGAAATCATTGAAACGTTTGGTTAGTTTTTCTCCAAACTCTTCAATATTCGTTTCAATATCTCCTTCTTTATAAGGTACTTTAAAACCAGAACCAAAATCGATAAAATCTAACGTTTTAAAGTGTTTAGCCGTTTCGAATAAAATTTCACTAGCATATAAAAACACATCAATATCTAAAATATCACTTCCAGTATGCATGTGAATACCGTTAATATGCATGTTGGTGTTTTCAACAATACGAAGGATATGCGGTATTTGATGGATGGAAATTCCGAATTTACTATCTATATGTCCTACAGAAATATTCGTGTTTCCTCCAGCCATTACATGCGGATTGATACGAATACAAACAGGTGTTTTTGGATGCTTTGTACCAAATTGCTCTAAAATAGAAAGGTTGTCTATATTAATTTGAACGCCCAATTTAGCAGCGGTTTCAATTTCTTCTAGTGAAACGCCATTCGGAGTAAAAATAATTTGATCTGGTGTAAAACCCGCAGCAAGCCCCAATTTTACTTCTTGAATAGAAACCGTATCTAATCCGGCTCCTAAGGATTTCATTAATTTTAAAATAGAAATATTAGATAGCGCTTTAACAGCATAGTTCAGTTTTACCTGTTTAACCTTTTTAAAAGCAGAAGTTAAACGCTTATATTGAAAAGCTATTTTAGCTGCGTCATAAACGTAAATCGGACTCCCGAAATCTTCTGCTATCTTTAATAATTCGCTGTTTTGCATGTGTGATTTTTTTTCAAAGATATTTTTTTTCAAGCGTATAAAAATTAAAATATCATAATATTACATATTTTAAACATATTGTTAATTATTTAACAATATGAAATTTCTATAGTTTGTTAGTTTTTTAATAATTAAATATTAGGGTAAGTTCTTGTGATTATTTACTTTTGTTTTATTATAAATTCTTTGAAGCTTTTGGCGAAAGAGAACTAACAATTTTACTTTAAACAAGATGAATTTACACGAATATCAAGGAAAAGAATTATTAAGCAGTTTTGGCGTACGTATTCAAAGAGGAATCGTTGCACAAACAGCTCAAGAAGCAGTTGCTGCAGCAAAAAAAATGACGGAAGACACAGGAACTGGTTGGCACGTGATTAAAGCACAAGTTCATGCTGGTGGACGTGGTAAAGGTGGAGGAGTTAAGCTTGCTAAGAGCTTACAAGAAGTAGAAGAAATTGCTGGACAAATTATTGGAATGGATTTGGTAACACCACAAACTTCTGCGGAAGGTAAACGTGTACACCAAGTTTTAGTTTGTGAAGATGTTTATTATCCTGGAGATTCTGAGACAGAAGAATATTATATGTCTGTACTTTTAAATAGAGCTACAGGTAAAAATATGATTATGTATTCTACAGAAGGTGGAATGGATATTGAAACGGTTGCAGAAGAAACACCACATTTAATATTTCATGAAGAAATAGATCCTGCTTTAGGAATAATGGGTTTTCAAGCTAGAAAAATAGCTTTTAACTTAGGTTTATCTGGTGTTGCTTTTAAAGAAATGACAAAATTTGTAACTGCATTATATACAGCTTACGTGGAGTCTGATTCTTCTTTATTTGAAATTAACCCAGTTTTAAAAACAAGTGATTCTAAAATAATGGCTGTAGATGCTAAAGTATCTTTAGATGACAACGCATTATATAGACATAAAGATTTAGCTGCTTTACGTGATTTACGTGAAGAAAATGCAATTGAAGTAGAAGCAGGTGAGCATGGACTTAACTATGTAGATCTTGACGGAAACGTTGGTTGTATGGTAAATGGTGCTGGACTTGCAATGGCAACAATGGATTTAATTAAGCAAGCAGGTGGTGAGCCAGCTAACTTTTTAGATGTTGGTGGTACTGCAGATGCTGCAAGAGTAGAAATTGCATTCGAACTTATTTTAAGAGATCCAGCTGTAAAAGCAATCTTAATTA
Source organism: Lacinutrix himadriensis (assembly GCF_001418105.1). GTDB lineage: Bacteria > Bacteroidota > Bacteroidia > Flavobacteriales > Flavobacteriaceae > Oceanihabitans > Oceanihabitans himadriense. The sequence goes on along the minus strand of NZ_LIQI01000032.1, from coordinate 94,691 downwards.
ATATTTTTGGAGGTATTGTTCGATGTGATCGTGTTGCTCAAGGAGTTATTGATGCATACAAAAACATGGGGAATATTGAAGTGCCAATTATTGTACGTTTACAAGGTACCAATGCAGATATAGCTAAAGAATTAATTGATAATTCAGGATTAGCTGTAATGAGTGCTACAGAGTTTCAAGAAGCTGCTGATAAAGTACAAGAAGTATTATCTAAGTAAATTACAATGTGGTACAGAACTAGTTTCTGTATCTCATAAATATATAGAAAAGAGGGACCATTTGGTTGCTCTTTTTTTTTGCCTTAAAAAGACAATAGGCAGATAAGTATTCTTTAAAATGATGATAAGTATATATTAGACAAAAAAAAGAGCAACTAATCGTTGCTCTTTTTTTGTATCTTATTTTTTGCTGGAGTATCGCTTATTTTTTTCTCTCCTTTTTTGGGCATTGGTCCACGTAAATGAATTACTAAACCATTAAGAAAATTTCGTAAAATTTGATCACCACACTCCATATATTTTGGATGATCTTCTTTTCTAAAAAAAGCATTAAGCTCACTTTTTCCTATTCTAAAATCAACTAAAGCTAGAATTTTTATAATATCCTCATCACGAAGTTTATGTGCTACTCTTAGTTTTTTAAATATGTCATTATTAGTCATAGTAGAATTTTAATTTTTTTTGTTAGTTTTAAAAGTATAAATCCTATCAATCTATGTAAACAAAGGTCTTGTTTGCCATTTTGTAAGATTTTGTTTCTATGAAACTAGTAAAAAAGCGATGAATTACTCTTTTTTTTTCGACAAGATACAATATATCGACGATTATAAAAGAGGGATTATATCTAACTTTATAATAATTAATTAATTCCTCATAGTAATGGTAAATAGGGTAGAAAAACTATGCCTTTTGTCTGAAATGATTGCATTTGCGAAATGTGACAAGATGATAAAAAGTATTGAGCATAAATTTTTAATAGGTGTAGCGAAGCAATTGCATATTTCTCGTGAAGATTTTGATTACCTTATAGAAAACCCTATAGATTATACACATTTAAAATCACATAGTGAACGTATTGTACAATTTCATAGATTGGTTTTATTAATGAGTATTGATGGTGAAATTGAAGATAAGGAAATTATTAAACTGCATAATTTTGGTTTACGAATGGGATTAAACCATGAATCTATTAGTAGAGTATTGTATTTAATGGAAAGCTTTCCAAATAAAATTGTACCACCAGATGTTTTGATAGATATTTTTAAAGTACAGTATAATTAAGTGAAACTCTAAATTAAAAAGCCAAAGGCGCATTTAATTTAGTTATAGAACATATTCCTGTGTAGGCAGGAATCTCATTTTTTAAATATTTTTTTTCCACTCTAAATTAAAAAGCCTTTAGGTATTAGTTGAAAAAAGATTTCTCGACAAGCTCGAAATGACATAGGTTTCAGTCATCAGTCATCAGTCATCAGTCATCAGTCATCAGTCATCAGTCATCAGTCATCAGTCATCAGTCATCAGTCATCAGTCATCAGTCATCAGTCATCAGTCATCAGTCATCAGTCATCAGTTAAGCTTTCAACTCTTCCAGTTTACCTTGGTAGCTTTTAATTTCGTCACGAAGTTTTGCAGCAACTAAAAAGTCTAAAGCTTTTGCTGCCTGCTCCATAATTTTCCGTTTTTCACGAATTTTCTTTTCTAATTCTCCTTTCGATAAATATTCGCTTTCTGGTTCTGCAGCTCTTGCCGCTTCTAATTCGTAACTATAGGTGCTCACCGAATTTTTACCTAAAGCACTATCTAAACTTTTATTTAATGCTTTTGGTACTAAATTATGCATGGTGTTATAAGCAATTTGTTTTGCACGTCTGTATTCGGTTTCATCAATCGTTTTTTGCATGCTTTTTGTAATTTTATCGGCATACATAATTGCTTTTCCGTTCAGATTTCTTGCTGCTCTACCAACGGTTTGAGTTAGTGATCTTGCCGAACGTAAAAATCCTTCTTTATCTGCATCTAATATAGCAACCAAAGATACTTCAGGTAAATCTAAACCTTCACGAAGTAAATTCACACCAACCAAAACATCATAAATACCTTTACGTAAATCTTGCATGATTTGTACACGCTCTAAAGTATCTACATCACTATGAATGTAATTTACACGGATCTGAATACGACTTAAATATTTCGTTAATTCTTCCGCCATACGTTTGGTAAGTGTAGTTACTAAAGTCCGTTCGTCTTTTTCAATACGTTGCTGAATTTCTTCAATTAAATCATCAATCTGATTTAAACTTGGTCGTACTTCAATTATCGGATCTAATAAACCTGTCGGTCTAATGACTTGCTCTACATAAACACCATCTGTTTTTTCAAGCTCATAATCTGCAGGCGTTGCACTCACATAAATGACTTGGTTTTGAAGGGCTTCAAATTCTTCAAATTTTAATGGTCTGTTATCCATTGCAGCCGGTAGTCTAAAGCCATATTCTACCAGATTCTCCTTTCTACTTCTATCGCCTCCATACATCGCATGGACTTGTGAAATAGTTACGTGACTTTCATCTACAACCATTAAAAAGTCCTCTGGAAAATAATCTAATAAACAGAAAGGTCGTGTTCCTGGTTCTCTTCCGTCCAGGTAACGCGAATAATTTTCAATACCAGAACAATAACCTAATTCTCGAATCATTTCTAGATCGAATTCGGTGCGTTCTTTAAGACGTTTTGCTTCTAAGTGTTTTCCTATTTCTTTAAAATAATCGTATTGTTTGACTAAATCATCTTGAATACTTTTAATAGCTCCTTGTAAAATGTCTGGTGAAGTAACAAACATATTAGCAGGATAGATGGTTAATACATCATATTTTTCAATGATTTGATTGGTTTGAATGTTGAAGGATTCAATCTCTTCAATTTCATCGCCAAAGAAGTGAATACGAAAAGCATCATCTGCATAACTTGGGAATATATCTACTGTATCTCCTTTTATTCGGAAGTTTCCGTGGTTAAAATCGGCTTCGGTACGCGAATACAAACTTTGTACTAATTGGTGTAATAATTTGGTTCGAGAAATGACTTGATCGCGTTTTAAAGTAATGACATTTTTTTGAAACTCTACCGGATTTCCAATACCATATAAACAAGAAACCGAAGCAATTACAATGACATCACGACGACCAGAAAGTAGGGAAGAGGTGGTGCTTAAACGCATCTTCTCTATTTCTTCATTAATAGATAAATCTTTTTCTATATAAACACCAGAAGTTGGTATGTAGGCTTCGGGTTGGTAATAATCATAATACGAAACAAAATACTCGACCGCATTTTCCGGAAAAAACTGTTTGAATTCACTGTATAACTGTGCCGCTAAAGTTTTGTTATGCGCAAGGACTAAGGTAGGTCTTTGGGTTTCTTCAATAACATTAGCAACGGTAAATGTTTTACCAGAACCAGTAACACCAAGTAAGGTTTGGTATTTTTCATGAGTATCTAAACCATGTACTAATTGTTTTATAGCATTTGGTTGATCTCCTGTTGGCTTAAATTCTGATTCTATTTTAAATTTCATATGTTATTGTCATGCTGTACTATGATTCCGCATCTAAAAACGTAATACCTTTAAATGACTTAAAGCTAATGGAACTTGAAATCTTTGGAAGCTATCTTTTTAAGGTAAAATGTCCTTTAAGTTCTTCATCCGTATATAATGTGATTAAGTACCAATAATCATTACTTTCTAGATTATATCCTCTGTAGGTTCCGTCCCAAGATTTCTCAGCAGGAGAAACTTCTTTTAAAAGTTTACCATATCTGTTAAAGATTAGGATTTGTTTAATGGTATTTTGAGTATCTGTTATTAACCAAGTATCATTAAATGTATCTCCATTTGGTGTGAAAAATAAAGGAATATGAATTTCTTGAATACTATCGATTGTAAACGGAATAGATTTTACGACACAACCATTTTCATCTTGAACGATTAAGGTGTGAAGTCCATTTGCAAGATTTGTAAATACAGGGTTTACTTGTGAAGCACTAGAATCTACCGTGTACAGGTAGTTTATACTAGTGTCTGTCATGCTTACTGTTATGGAATCATCCACGATAGTAATATTAGAATCATCCAGTGTGAAATCTGTAGCAGGATAAATAGTGATATCAAAACTAGTTTCGTTGTCACAAGTATTAGGAGCAGTTCCAGTTATATTATAAATATAAAGAGTTTGCGATGTTGTGATCATATCACCAGCGTTTAATTGCGTTCCGCCACCATTGGTTGCGGTATAATAGTTTCCATTCGTTAATACTGGTAAGGTATAACTTGTACAAACCGTTTGATTTGATAAAGTGTCTACAGGAGGATTTCCGGTAACTGTAATAGTGAAATTAGATTCGTTTGAACAAGTGTCAGGAGCAGTCCCAATTTCGTTATAAATAAAAATAGTTTGTGTGGATGTAATGTTGTCTCCAATGTTAAGTTGTGTTCCGCCACCATTGGTTGCCGTGTAATAGTTTCCGTTGGTAATAGCAGGTAATGTATAGCTATCACAAACGGTTTCGTTAGAAACGGTATCTACAGGAGGTGTTCCGCTAACTGTAATTGTGAAACTAGTTTCGTTATCACAAGTATTAGGAGCTGTTCCAGTAATATTGTAAATAAAAATAGTCTGTGTGGTTGTAATGGTACTTCCTGCCGTTAGTGTCCCCACCATTGGTTGCCGTATAATAGTTTCCATTCGTTAATGCTGGTAAAGTATAACTAGTACAAACAGATTCGCTAGACACAGTATCTACAGGAGGATTTCCAACTGTAATTGTGAAACTGTTTCGTTATCACAAGTATTTGGCGCAGTTCCAACTTCGTTGTAAATAAAAATAGTTTGAGTGGGTAATTTATCCCCAATGTTAAGTTGTGTTCCACCACCATTGTTGCGTGAATAGTTTCCGTTAGTAATAGAAGGAAGTGTATACTAGCACAAACGGTCTCGCTAGAAACGGTATCTACAGGAGGTGTTCCGCTACGTAATGGTGAAACTAGTTTCGTTATCACAAGTATTTGGCGCAGTTCCAGCAATATTATAAATAAAAATAGTTTGTGTGGTTGTAATGGTACTTCCTGCGGTTAGTTGTGTTCCACCACCATTGGTTGCCGTATAATAATTTCCATTCATTAATGTAGGTAAAGTATAACTAGTACAAACGGTTTCGTTTGTAAGTGTATCCACTTCCACATTACCAACATGTAATTGTGCCGCATTAGTAACCAAGTCGCAACTTGCTGAAGTGACTTCGCAATAATATTGATTCAAATCAAAAGTTAATGGCGCATTAGTAATGGTTAAGGTGTCTGTTGTTGCTCCAGAATAATTAGCATCATTCGTCACATTTACCCAGTTTCCGGCACTAGTTAAAACTTTCCATTGGTAGGTATATGTTTCGGTACCAGATATAGCCATTGTAAAAGTAGCTGTACCATTCTCACAAATGGTTTGTGCTGTAGGATTTGTAATTGTAGGTGTATTATCTGTAATTGGATCTGCAGTATGCGAACCTAAATCGGCACAATCTTCTTGCGTGTTAATAGTCCAATCCGTAGCATCAAAAGATGTTTGTGATACGGCAGCATCTGGATTTCTAATAATAGTATATCCTCTTTCAGTTGGCGCATTACGATATCGATAAGTATACCGTTTTTTAAAAGTTTAAATTCATCGTTATCATTTATTCCTGTGCCAACATTAAAATCGGCAACTAACGAAGGACAATCCGATCCACTTCCTAATATAATAATAAAGGTATCAAAAGGCGCCACAGTACCTAATATGTTATAGGTCTGACTAGGAACAGCGTTTCCAACATCTCCATAACGTTCAATAATATAAACACCATCTAAAACAATAGGCGTATTGGTTGGGTTGTATAATTCTATAACGGCGTAACTTCCGGAATTCGCATCATAAATTTCTGAAATATAAACATCTGCAGTAGTACATGCTGAAGCTAATAAAGTGAAATCTGTTGCTGAATTACCTACACAGCCACCAGTACTAGTAATGGTTATATTAGAAGTAGCAGAAGTTCCTGCAGGAATATAAGCTTCTATTTCATTGTCATTAATTATGGTGAACGTCGCACTTATTCCATCGAATGCTACAGTTGCGGCAGCGTTAAAATTACTTCCGCTAATATAAACTACTGTGTTTTCTGGTCCGCTAGAAGGGAAAAAAGAAGTCAGTACAGGAGCAGGACAAAAGTTGGAAACCTTTGCTGCGTTTTTTAAGTTTTTGTTAGTGTTAAAAGCGTTGCTTGCATTGTAAATAAAAAAAGTACAAATAAAAACAAGTAAAAGTTTAATACGTTTCATTGGCTATAATTAGGGCGCAAAAATAATTAATATTTAATTAGTCTTATGTTATGTGAATGTTACCTTCTAAAAAAAAGGAGCCTTATTTAAAAATAAGGCTCCTAAATATATGATAAAATATTAGATTAATAAAGAATACCTAGACTATAAACTATTTGTTAAGGTATACCCAACCTATATATCTTTGTTTGGTAGCATTAGCATCGTTAAGGTGTAATACGTAAAAGTAGGTTCCAACAGGTAATGTTTTATCCGAACTCATAAGGCCTCTGTTCGCTTTTCCGTACCATTTATTATCGTTGTTTCCAGTGAAAACTAGTGTTCCGTAACGGTTATAAATTTCTAGTTTATGATTGGTGTATACATCATATAATCCTTGAATTTTAAACCATTCGTTATAGGCATCTCCATTTGGTGAAAACCCGTTAGGAATTATTATAGCATCCAAATTAACAAGAACCTCAAAAGAAATAGATTTAGAAACACAACCATTAGCATCTTCCACATAAAGGGTATGTGTTCCGTTAGATAGGTTGTTAAAAGTATCATCTGTTTGAAACGAACCAGAATCGACAGCGTACACATAACTAATGGTTGTGTCGTCCATAGTTACATTTAATTCGTTTTCATTTATAGTAAGATTAGCTGCGGTAAGGATGAAATCTGTAGCAGGTAAAATGCTAATATCAAAACTCGTTTGGTTGGTACAAGAAGCTACAGAGTTGTAAATATAAACCGTTTGTGAGGTAGTAATCACATCACCAGCGGCAAGCGCTGTTCCTGTTCCGTTAGTTCCTGTAAAATAATTACCGTTTGTTACAGTAGGCAACGTATATTGAGAACATGTTTCGGTGTTACTATTTGTATCTACTAAAGGAGCTTGGCTTATAGCAACGGTAAAACTAGACTCGTTAGAACAGTTATTGGGAGCAGTACCTAATTCTATATAAATATATACCGTTTGCGATGTAGTAATTGCATCACCAGCAGTTAATGGAGTTCCTGTTCCGTTAGTTCCTGTAAAATAATTACCATTCGTTAAAGTTGGTAACGTATAACTTTCACAAGCCGTTTGATTGGCTAAAGTATCTACGGTTGGTGTTCCATTTACGGTAACTGTAAAACTGTTTTCGTTGGTACAAGTACCTACAGCATTATAGATATAAATAGTTTGTGTAGTTGCAATGCTATCTCCTGCGTTTAAAGACGTTCCAGTTCCGTTGGTTGCTGTAAAATAGTTTCCGTTTGTAAGTATTGGAAGTGTATACGAAGTACATACCGATACATTAGATACAGTATCCACACTTGGAGCAGGAGTTACAGTAATTGTAAAACTGCTTTGGTTTGTACAAGTACCTACGGCATTATAGATGTAAATAGTTTGTGATGTCGAAATTACATCTCCAGTAGCAAGTGCTGTTCCAGTTCCATTAGTTCCAGTAAAGTAATTACCATTCGTTAGCGTAGGTAAGCTATAGCTGTCACAAACCGTTTGATTTGCTAAAGTATCTACAATAGTCACATTAATTTCTAATTGTGCTGCATTGGTTATCAGCGTACAAGAAGGTGAAGTGATTTCGCAATAATATTGATTATTATCAAAACTAACAGGAACATTATTAAGGGTTAATGTACCCGTTGTAGCGCCTGAATAATTCGTGCTATTGGTTACGTTTACCCAGTTTCCGGAAGCGTTAAGTGTTTTCCATTGGTATGAAAATGTTCCAGAATCTTCGGAAGCTGTAAAAGTAGTTGTCCCATTTTCACAAATAGATTGTGACGTTGGATGCGTAATATTTGGTGTGTTATCTGGAATAGCATCTGCAGTATGCATATCTAAATCGGTACAATCTTCTTGAGAACTTATAGTCCAATCGTTGCTATCGTATATGGTTTGCGGAATGGTAGCATCTGCATTTCTAATAATGCTATATCCTCTTTCGTCTGGCGAATGCACATTATCTATAATGACACCGTTTTTTAAAAGTTCAAATTCATCATTGTCATTAATTCCTGTGCCAATATTAAAATCCGCGATAAGCGAAGGACAATCGGAACCACTTCCCATTTGAATTATGAAAGTGCTTAAAGGAGCTATAGTACCTGTAATAGCATCAAAGGTATTGTTTGGTGCTGCATTTCCAATATCTCCATATCGAACAATAACATAAGTATTGTCAATAATTACGGGAGCATTCGTTGGGTTATAAAGTTCTATAACCGCATAGTCTCCTGAAAACGCATCATAAATTTCTGAAATATAAATTTCTGCAGATGTACATGCGGAAGCTAATAACGTAAAGTTTGTAGCAGATGTTCCTGCACATCCACCAGTACTTACAATAGAAATAGAAGCAGAAGCACTAGTTCCTGCAGGAATAATAGCAGTTATTTCTGTATCACTAATAATATTGAAAGTAGCATTGACTCCTCCAAACGCAACCATATTGGCAGTGCTGAAGTTGCTTCCAGTAATGGTGATTAATGTATTTTCTGGTCCTGAAGAAGGAGAAAAAGAGGTAACAACAGCAGCAGGGCATTCTGTTGTTTTATTTATGTTTTTAACAAGATTGGTATTGCTTGATGTACTAGTAATAGTAAATAATAAAAGAGCAATAGAACAGAATAGGGTAATAGTTTTTTTCATTAAATAGTTTTAAGGGTGGTAAAAATAATAAAAAATATAATAGTCAATAGAGTGCAATTATAAACAATAATTAGCGTACTAAAGCAAAATGTCCTCGGTAGGTTTTTCCGTTAGAAAAACTAACTACAAACCAATAATCTGACGACGGTAAATTTTCGCCGTTAAATGTACCATTAAAACCTTGACTTTGTGGGCTTACTTGTTTTAAAAGTTTACCATATCTATCAAAAATTTGAATAATCATGGTTGCTTTAAAATCTAAATCGACACCTAATGGCATCCAAGTTTCGTTGTAATAATCTCCATTTGGTGTGAAATACGTAGGAAAACCTAAAACGTAAATAACTTCTATAGTTGTACCACAACCATTTTTATCTCGTATGTATGCGATATGTTCTCCTGCGGAAATATTAGTAAATATATTGCTGTCTTGGTATATGCCATTACTATCGTCTAATGCAAATTCATAATCTCCAAATCCGGAAACAGTAAGATTAATGGTGTTGTTTGGAGCCACGCCAGATACCGAAACAGATTCTACAAAGGCTGTATCTTTAGGTTCGACAATAATATCTCTAGTTGCAGAACAACCATCTGGATGTGTTACTATTACCGTATATGTTCCAGCTTCATTAATGTTTATGGTTTCGGTTGTAAATGTTGTAGCGTTGTTATTGAATAACCATTGGTAAGTGAAATCTCCAGGCGCACCAATTAACAGTCCTGCTTCTAATGGGACGGTGTTTGGGTAATTATTTAAACAGTAGTTTGTGGTTTCATCTTCTAAAAGGATAGGAGTATATTTCATCGATAGCATTACTGTGCTAATTGCAAAACAACTGCTTCCGTTGGTGATACGTACATAAATGGTTTCTGTATCTTGGATGATGTTGGTGTAGTTTCCGTTGATACTATTTATTTCCGCTTGTAAATCTGCTTCCGTAGGATAAAAAGTAATGCTAGATCCTGCAGGAACTTGTGTTTCAATTTGAGAGCGTAGTTGGTTTAAATCAAATTCGGTAAAACCATCTACAGGAAGATTATCACATGCTGAAAATGGTGGAATAGTAACCACATTGTTTGAAATATCTAAAAGCAATTCCGCGACAGCGTAACAACCAAACTGATTTTCTACACGAGCAAAAACGGTTTGTAAAACCATAGTGTTTTCGAAAGCTGTAGCATTAGGAATTTCATCTATTTCATCTTCTGCATCTATTTCAAAGAGATAAAAATTAGTGATAGTATCTCTGGTATCTGTGACTATATCTTGTTGCGCATCGAATAGATTGTAGGTTGTAATTCCGTCTTGGTTGACATCACAAGCAATTAATGTAGCGTCGTTAATAATAGGGTTTGTTGCGTATTCTACTGTGATTTCTCCAGAGGTTACGCAGGTAGTAGGATAGGTAATAGTAACGCTATACGTACCAGCATCTAGAACGGTATAAGTCGGACTGGTTTCTCCTGTAATTGGTAAGCTGTTTTTAAACCAAGTATACCCTGTAGCTCCAGTTTGTGTAGCATCTAAATCTAAAGTTTCGTTTTCACATAAAGGATTTCTTGTAGCAAAAAGTCTATCTAAACCAAGATCAATATCGGATGTAAAACTTCCCGCTTCTAAAAAAACTGCGGAATCATATCTATAGTTTTGCTCATCTGCAATTACTAATTTAACATGATAAGTTACATTAGGCGTAATAGTTGCTGTAGCTGTAAGTACTGCTGTTTGTCCGTTAAAATTTATAGGAGCAGAAGCATCGTTCCAACCTCCAAAAAAAGTTTCATTAATAGGGGGGCAAGCTCCTGGAATACCAGAATGCACCGTAGTCACTTTTACAGGCGTATTGGTTCCTGGGACTAACGCTATATTGGTATAATTTGTAGAGGTTGTTGGACGAATTAAAAAGCCAAACAAATCGGAATACTGACAGGTACTATTATCTCCTTCTTGGTATTCTTCGGAAGCGAATAAATAACGAAAGCTTATTTGGTTACTAAGCGATTGAAAATCGAATTCTAAAATGGTTGCGTTTATAGTATTGTTCTCGCTTAAAGCAGTTTCTAAATCTCTATCGCCAGACCATCCAGAAGCATCATCATCACTTAAGCTGGTATTTGGTCCTGGAACGTTAGATAATCTTCCGGTACTTAAAACCAAACCGTTGGTTATAGGAAATGTTGTTCCAGTAGCATCAAAATAACCATAACTTTGGTCTGATCCATTAAAATTACCACCTTCCACATTTGTAACCACTACATTACTAATACATTCACTATTAATTAAAATGTCTTCAATAAGTTGTTGTGGTGTATAGGTATTGTTATCTACTTGTATGTTTTGCGAAAATAGCAAACAAGTGAAAAGAGATAATAAAACCGTAAAGCAATTCTTCATTACATATAATTGGATTGCAAATATAAAGAAGTGTTACGTTTTATAAGGGAAATGATATGTTAAAGAAATTTACGACCTGTATTTATCGTTTAAGTGTAAAATTACCTTTTAATTCAAATTTCTTTCCATCTTGAATTACTTCGGCAAGAAACCAATAATCACTTGCTGGCATTTTTTGTCCTCTGTACGATCCGTCCCAACCAGGAGAAGTATGCGACAATGTTTTTAATAGTTTTCCATATCTATCAAAAATATATACAATGGTTCCTGTAAGTTGGTTAACGCCAGTAATGTGCCAAGTATCATTATAACCATCGTTATTAGGTGTCATGAAAAGTGGCGTATCTATAATTACAATTTCTTTAGTAGCAGAAGCACAGCCATTAGCATCTAAAACAGTAATAGTATGTGGCCCAAGTGTTACATTATTAAAAAAGTTAGATTCTTGTGCAGGACCATTATCTAGAATGTAGAAGTAATCGCCAATACCGCTAATAGTTACGGTAATATTATTTGGGTCTGAAAAATCTACTTGCTCTGTAAACTCAATAGTTGCTTGTTCCGATTCTATAACATTAAATGTTGCAGAAGTTGGACAGCCAAAATCTGAAGTAACTGTTACGGAGTAGGTTCCTATTTCCGTTATTTCAATTTCTGAAGTTGTAGCACCTGTAGACCAAGAATATGCATCAGTACTAAAACCTGTATGAGCACTAACAATAAGTGGAAGACTTTCTAAACATATTGTTTGATCTTCAATTTCTACAACCGGTTTTCTCTCTACAATAGTATTAAAACTAGTTATGCTATAACATAAAGTGTTTTTGTTTTCAATACGAATGTAAAAGGTTTGTCCGTTAAAAGCATAGTAATTTAAATCGGTAATTTCGTTATCGTTGTCCATAGCTTCTTCTTCTAATTCAAAGTAAGAAACTGTAAAGTCACTCGGATTTTGACTTCCTAAAACGATGGCTGTTTGTACCTCTAAATTAAAGAGTTGTATTTCGTCATAATCATCATCACAAGTTTGTAAGTCGGTTAACGTATTTGTAATCGGACTACTATTTACTTGTAAATTAAAAGACGAAGTAGAATAACAATGTGAATTTGTGTTTTCTGCTCTTACATAAATAGTGTCATTATTTGTAGCATAGATATACGCATCGTTTGACGGATTTTGTGCATTTTGTGCATCAGTAAGATTGCTATAAAAAGTAACAGCAATATTGGTTACATCGTCTATTAAAAGATCTATGGTATCGGAAAGGTTATAGGTTTTGTCTACATTATCACAAGTTTCAAAAATGGAAACAGTATTAATACTAGGAGGAACGTCTACAATTAATTCTATTGGCACAGCAACATAGCAGTTAGAAATCGTGCTAGTAATTTTAATATATGCTGTTTGCGGATTGCTAGTATTGGTATAATTACTTGGGTTGTTAATTATATTGGTATGCGCTTCTGCATCGTTAAAAGAAGGATGGTAGGTTATTGCAATATCATCTTGTCTAACACCTAAAACATCTATTTCTACAGCGGTTAAATCGAAATTAATAAACCCGTCTGTATCTGTATCACATTTTTGTAAAGGTCCAGTAGGGCTTACATTGGGTACTTGTATGATGATTAAATCAAACTCGGAAATACCATGACAATAGGTTCCGTTATCTATTCTTGCAAAAATTCGTTGTGGGTTTTCTATATTTTCATATTCCAGCGGAAGGCTGTTTTCTTCATTTTCTGCATCATTAAAGGAAGTGTAAAATGTAATGGTTAAATTTTCTGTGCTAGAAGCAGACATTTCTGCTATTTTTTCAGAAAAATTAAAAGTCTCTTTTCCATCATTTGCAATATCATCACAAACTGTGAAATTTGAAGGAGGGGTATATTCTGGAATTAATCCTACTTCAATTAGAAAAGAAGAAGTATCAAAACAATCATGATCTGTAATGTTTTCTACTCTTGTATAAATTCTTTGCGGGTTGTCTGTGTTTTGATATATCGCGTTTTTATCTATAATGCTTGTTGCTGTTCTGTCTATTGCATCTTGTGCAGTTTCGAAATATAAGACCTGTTTACCAGGTTGTCCATTTAAGATTTCAGCATCTTTTTCATTAAAAATAAAATCTGCTGTTTGATCACCATCTGTTTCACAATGTCTAAAATTAGTAATCGTAGTAAAAACAGGTTGTGTATTTACTATTATTTCAAAAACAACAAGAGCAAAACAAGTGGTAATATTGCTTTCAACTCGTGTATAAATGGTTTGCGTATTTGCGTTGTATGCAGTGGTGTTAGTAATAGCACCAGTATTTGTATTTGCATTATTTTCAGAAGTATGAAAAGTGATCGTTAAATTGGCAGTACTCGTTACTATTTCATCAATTTTATCGTCTAGATTTACAATATACGAAGCATCATAATCGTCATCACAAATAACAATATCAATTGGTTGCATAACCGTAGGAGCAGGAATCACTTGTATTTCTAACTCGGCAACATCATAACAACCAGTGACTGTATTTCTAACTCGTGTAAATACTATTTGCGGATTTGTTGTATTGGTGTAAAAAGGAGGTAATGCGTTTTCATTATTATCAGCATTATCTTCTGTTAAAAAATATTTTACAGCAGCATTTGCAATACCATCGCTTACTAATCGTTAAAATCTTCTAGAGAAATAGAGGTATAACCATCATCATCTGTATCGCAATAATCTACCGTATCTAATGGTTGAATAATGGTTGCTGGATCAATAATTAGATTAATGTTTGAAAAGTAAATACATCCAGGTGTTTCAATGGTAACATATAAAGTATGCGGATTCTCTGTTATGGTATAAATTACCGACTTGTCAATTTCGTTTTGATCATTGGTTTGGTCGTCTTCTGTTTCATAAAAAGTAACAGTAGCATCTTCTACATTATTTGCAATTATATTGCCAACAGAATTTAAATTAAATTCAACAATACCATCATTAGAAGCATCGTCACATTTACTAAAATCTCTAATGTTTGTTCCAGATTGTAATAAATTTGCATGTAACTCTACTGTAGATATAGAAGCGCAACCGGTAGCGTTACTTACTACTCTAATAAATACGATTTGCGTATTTGGAATTGTATTATTAAAATTTTGATAATCTGTAATTGGGTTATCTCCAGTTTGTGCATCAGCATACGTTACATGAAATGTAACGGTAACATCTGTTAAGCCTTCTAGTACATCTGGAATTATGGTAGATAAATCAAAAGAAGCTAAACCATCATCATCTGGCTCACATGCGTTAATTTGCTGTGTGTCTGTGTTAATATCTGGGTTTTCTAAAACATTAATTACTAGGGTTGTTGTACTCACGCAACCGGTAGAAGCATCTACAACACTGACAAAAAGTTGTTCTGTCGTGCTAATATTTGTATACGGTAAAGGAATCGCATTTACTGCATTGTCTGCATCTATTTGCGAGTAATGGTAGTTTACAATGTATCCCGTGTTTCCTCCTGTAATATCATCATTTTTAACCGATAAATCTATGGATGTAAAACCATCTGAAGTTGCATCATCACAAACATCTAATTGTGTTGGGTCTGCAATTATAGGTAAAGGATTTACTACTAGATTAAATGTAGTAAATGCTAAACAACCATTATCTGTATCTTCAATTCTTACATGAATTATTTGCGGATTACTAGCGTTTACTATAGGAGTAGTTATCGGATTGTTTCCACTGTGTGCATCTGTACTCAATGTATAATAACTAATATTGTAATTTGATGGTGGTACCGAAGCCAAGACTTGTCCATGCATTGTAGAAAGATCAAAGGTTTCTTCTTCATCATTACTAATGTCATCACAAATTTCATAATCTGCAATATTTCCAGCAGATTGCTCTGAGCTTAATGTAACAAGAATTTCATCTGTTATCTCGCAAACGCTGTCTCCAATAGGCATGGTAACGACCACTTGGTATAAACCAGATTGTGTTACATTTTTTATATGTGGAGGTGTTTCGTTAGGAATTAAAGTACTATTTAAAAACCATTCGTAGGTTGCTAAAGAGTTATCCGTGTCGGCATTTATAGTAACCGAATCGGCACAAGTTGTAATATCTGCTCCTAAATCTACGGTTGCATTAAAACTATTTCCTTCAATAAAAACAGCAGAATCATAATTCTGGTCATCTTGATCTGCAATAACTAATTTAATTTGGTATTGTACATTAGGAATAATACTTGCAGTTGCAGATAGTACGGTTGTTCGTCCGTTAAAGTTCGTGTCTCCAATATTATACCCATCAAAGTACATTTCGTTTTCTGCGAGACAATGACCAACAATTTCATCGTGTATGGTACTTGTATTCACAGGAGTATTCGTTCCTGGTAGCACTGCAATATTAGTATAATTGGTTGTACCAACTTCTCTTAAAAGGAAAGCAAAACCATCAGAATATTCACAAGGATAGGTTGCATAATATTCTTCGGAAGCTAAAATATAATTAAACTGAATTTGATTGGTAACCGAAATAAAATTGAATTCGATAGATGTTGCATTTAAGGTATTAGAAATACCAAGAGCAGTTTCTATATCGGGATCGGTAGCCCAAGTGCTTTCTCCATCATGCATGTTATTTGCATTTGTGGAATTACCAGCAGAAGTAGCGTTTCCTGTAGATAATAGAATTCCATTTTCAAAAGGGAAATTGGAAGTGCCTTTTTCAAAATAACCATAACTAGTTAATCCATTTACACTTCCGTTTACGTTAGAAACGATATTGGAAACTTCAACACAACCTTGAATTAAACTATTTTCAATAAGTTGTTGTGGAGTTTGTGAATTATCAATGGAAATTTGTTGCGAGAATGAATCCTGCATAAAACTGATGCCTATTAAAATACACGTAAGTACTAGCTTTAGTTGAGGGTTTGTGTTTATTTGGCTCTTTTTCAATTTATTGGACTTTAATTCTAGAGCTCAAAAGTATACTAAAATTAGATTAAATGCAAATAAAATCGACGAAATACCTACCGGTGAATTGGCTATCTATTCAAATAAACCCATCCTGTCATGATTTTATAGTTGCTATCATTTAAGTTTAGTACGTAAAAATAAGTGCCAACAGGAAGTAATTTATTTTGATTATTTAGTCCGCGATTGGCTGTGCCTTCCCATCGTTTAGAGTTGTCTCCAACAAATATTAATGTACCATATCTATTATATATTTGAAGTTCATGTCGTTCAAAAATATCATACAAACCTTGAATGTTAAACCAATCATTTACATTGTCGTTGTTGGGTGAAAATCCTTCCGGGATAATAGGAGGACAGTTCTCAGTTATTAGATTAAATTGATAAATGGTATAGCATTCTTCGGCATCATCTTTTATATAAATAGTTTGAGGACTTGCTGTACTTGAATAGTTTTCAGGATTAAGAATATTGTTTTCGTTATTTACTAGATCTTCAAATTCTTCATAAAAACGAATCGTATTTATATCTTCATATTGGATTAATTCCAATTGGTTGGTAATATTAAAATATGCAGTATTAAAACCAAGATCACAATTTAACATGTTATTTAATTCTATAATTTCAGGAAGCGGAATAAGCTGTATGTTCTCTGTGGTTATATTATTGGTTTCGTTTAACTCTATAACCATGCCGTCACCATTTCCTATATCGTCTACAACAATAGTAAGGGTAAAAGCATCAGGAATGTTGTTAGGTATGGTAAGTGAGATATTTCCGTTTTCAAAAGCATTTATAGCAATTTCATTTTCCGTGGTGCTTTGTGCAATTAGTTGATTGTTTGCATAAAACGCAATAGGAGTTTGTTCTTGTAAAGTTGCGGTACTATTTATATTATAGACGGTGTAATCAAGGTTTATCGTTTTGCTATAGCAAGGAATGGAATATTGGTTAACAGCTATTGTAGCATCTGGTAGTTGACTGTTTAAAACGGTAATGATATTATTTAAAATAATTAAATCTGCTTGTGTTGTCAACTTTATGGTTGCTGAGGTATCTCCAGTCGCAATATTATTTTGAATGGAATACACGTCTAAATCGGCATTATAAAAGCTAGTAGAGTTCGTAAAGGTATTGGTGCCATTAAAAGCATTGCTCGCTAAATTTAATGGCGGATTAGAAATTATGGAATTATTAATAGATAAGGTTTCGCCAAGGTTTAAGGCGTTGTCTCCTTCCCAGGCAAGAAAACCAATTTTTGCACCTTGAGTGTCTAAAACGTTTAGGTTATCTATAATAATGGTTTTTTCTTGTACGTTTCGGTTAATAATATCTAATCCTAAAAACAAGTTTATTTGATTTAAGGGAAGTGTATTATCTTGGTATATAATATAGATACTCCAGCCTGCAAAATTGGTTCTATTAGCACAGTATCCTGGATTGCTTGATAGTGTATCTGAAATATCTAAATTCGTTAGTTCATAACTCGTATTTCCCTGAGTTGTTATTAGATCTGTAATATTAGTAGCGCAAGAAAAATAGGGTAAGGTACCATAATCATCGTCTTCAAAATTAACGTTGTACACATTTTCGGCGGTAATAGGAATGTTGTTTAAGGATACTTCCAAATCTCCTTCTCCAGATCCAGCCCAAAACAAGAAAGCTGCCTTAATTGTTGTGTTTGCTGGCATTTGTAAATCTGCTTGTGAAGCAGGAAGGATCTGACAAAAAGTATTTTGGTTATTTTCTTCAGGATTTAAGGTGTTACCAATAGCTAAATAGTCATAATGTCCATTAAATTGCTGAAACAACGTAATCTCTTGTGCATGAAGCAGAAAAAGGCTTTTGACAAGTAGCAATATTAATAAAAAGGTATGACGCGTTTTCATATTATTCCATGTAAATGTACGCGATTCCTTTTATCGTTTCAAAGTAAAATGGTTGAAATATTCTCTACCATCTTGTAATTTTACAGCAAACCAATAATCATCATTTGGCAATTTTTTTCCATTAAAGGTGCCGTCCCAACCAGGACTAGTAGGGCTTATCTGTTTAATAAGTTTACCATAACGATTGTATATTCTAATGGTAGTATTGGGTTGTATGGTTTCCGAAACACCAGAGATTTGCCAAGTATCATGAAAGCCATCATTATTAGGAGTAAAGTATGGTGGGAAACCAATTAATGCAACAGACTGTTTTTCGATACCACAACTGTTTTTATCTCTAACATAAACGGTATGTAAACCTCCATCAATAGCTAGAAATGTATTGCTATCTTGATATGGTCCTGTGATATCGTCTAGTGCATATTCATAATCTCCAAGTCCAATAGCTGTAATGTTTATAGAGTTGTTATTGAATATTTCAATAGGAGGAATAGTAGCAATACTTGAGGTGTTTGTAGTTATCGTTCTATCGGAATAACAACCTTCAGGATTTTCGGGAGAAATAGAAGATAGGTTTGTAATTCGAACCGTATAAATGCCGGATTGTGTGACTTGAATTTCCGGTGTGGTTTGTAAGGTTTCTAACCATAAAAAGGAATAATCACTTAATATACCAGGAAGATTTCCTACCGTTAAAGTGATAAAATCATCTTCTGAATTTTCACAAAAAAATACCGTTTCCGTTTCTTCAATATCGGGTATGGTATTAGAAATTAATTCTAGCTGACTGATGCTATAACAATCACCAAAAATGTTATTTTCTAATCTTACATAAATGGTATTCAGGTTGGAAGTGTTTTCGTAATTGGTAATATTGAAAATTGCGTTTGTACTATCTTCAGCATCCGTAAGGTTTTCAAAAAAGGAAATATTGTTATTTGTAGCGCCAATTGGTATCGCAGATAATAAGTCGTACGTTGCTTGTTCTAGAGGTAACACGCAACTTAGTAATGGGTTTAAATTTAATATTGGCGGTGCTTGTGAAATATTTAAATTTCTATATATGGTTTGTATTTCACCAGCTGTATCTATAGAAATAGTTACTGTGTAATCTCCAGGGTTGGAGTATACATGAGTAGGATTGGTTAAAGTGGAGGTATTGTCTGTTCCAGATACGGGATCTCCAAAATCCCAAGTAATATTATTTATTATAGAAGAGGCGTCTATTTCAAAAGAGGTGGTATCTCCATAGCATGTATTTGTGAATACATTGGTTGCAAAAAAGTAGGATTGTATAAAAGGAGGTAGGCCAAACTGACTAACATTTCCATTAAGGTATATACCATCTGAGATGTAATTTGCGGCTAAGCCAATTTCATTAGGATCTGTAATTACGCCAAGGTATTGAGAGCCATGTTTTGCAACATAAATTCTTCCATCTAAAGCTTGCTGTAAAGCTCCTAAATTAATGTTTTCTTGAACAATTATTATGTCAGAATTAACAATAGCAGTTTCTGTAAAAGGGTTTAAGTTATATTGATGGATTTTAGAACTGTTGCTGTCTCTGTCAATTTCGGAGATGTATAGTAAATTACTGTCAGGAGAAAACTCACAGCCATAAGGGCCAAAATTATCGGAAGTATAATTTGAAATTGTAATCGGATTTGTTAAAATACCTGTAGAAGCATCAAAGTCAAAAATCTGTGTTTCGTTATTCTCATAAGATTTTACACAGGCTATTTTTTGTCCATTCGGAGATGCTTTTAAATAACCAATACTATTATTTACGGCACTATGCATTGAGCCAACAGCACTAATAATAGGAGTAGTGTTAATTCCGGAATTAGAAATTAGATACGCAATAAATTCATTACTATTCCATTTATGACTTATTACCCAAATGTCTACACCATTAGCATGCTCCACAGCAGTTATTTTTTCTGCAGTTGGTGCAATTAAAAGAACATTTTTATTCGATGTTATATCTCCTAAACCATTATCTAAATTTATATCTACTTCCGAATAACGCAAACCATTAACACCAGCTTTGTCATCTACAGTAAAAAGGTAAAAGATATTATTTGAATTTGGTTTTGGAACAATCAGTGCAGACTGTGTACTAGAAAAATCACCTAAAAGACCATTTCCATTAGGCATGACAAGATGGTTTTTGTTCCAAACGGTTATTCCATCCGAATAGAATAAAAGATTACCAAATTTATCAGAAATAGTTGAGCATCCTTCATCTGTTTCTAATTCACCACCAAGAATACTAATAGGAGAACTATTGTTGAAATTTATTCCTGCTTGCTCTCCAAAAAACCAGTTTGCGGCTTCATTTTGCGTATAACTTTTTAAGCTTATCAATAGTAAGCTTAATAAAATAATATGTTTTAAATCCTTGGTCATTATAGCTAGAGTATTAGAAAAAATATAAACTTTACTCGTCTCTTTTATATAGTAATAATAAGTTGATAAACTTTCTGTGCAAAAAAGGTTACTAGGTTAAAGGTAGTATTTTTCTATCAAAAAGGTTTGGTACTAGAATGGAATTTACAGATTATTAGAAAAAGGATGCATTTTCGCTACAAATATTGGGTTTTAAATAAAAAAATAAGTGTTTACAACATGGATTTTGTAAACACTTATAGTAAAAGTTAGTTTGTTTTTAAAGACTTCTTTAATTATAAACAGTTGTTGTGTATGCTTTTAGAAGCATTATCGTTTTAAGGTAAAGTGATTAAAATATTCTCTTCCATCTTGAAGTAATACCGAAAACCAATAATCGTCATTTGGTAAAACATCACCATTAAATGTGCCATCCCAACCTTGTCCAATTGGACTAATTTGCTTTAATAGTTTACCATAACGATCAAATATTTTAATTTTTGAATTTGGCTGAAAAATACTAGAAACACCATAAACTTGCCAGTAATCATTAACACCATCATTATTTGGTGTAAAGAATTTAGGAAAATCTATAACCGAAATTATTTCTTTTTCAACACCACAACCATTTTTAATATCTCTAACGGAAACCGTATAAATTCCTCCAGGAGTTACATTGGTAAATATAGGGCTAGATTGATAATACGTATGTAAACCAGCATCATTAAAAAGGGCATATTCATATTCTCCATCTCCAGAAGCATTAACGGTTATGGTATTATTTGTGCTAGCATCTATAATGTCAACAGAATCAATATTTGCAATACTAGATGGTTCTACAGTAATAGTCCTACTTTTTTCGCAATTATCTGCATTGGTAACGGTTACTGTATAGATTCCTACTTGATTAATCTGAATCTGATTTGTAGTTTCTCCTGTAGACCAAGAATACGTATAATCGTTTGGGTCACCAATCACGCCACTTTCTATTGGAGTTGTTTCCGGATATGCGTTTAAACAATAAAAAGTAGTTTCATCTTCTATAAGTTGCGGAAGCTTATTAATAGTTAGATTCACTTCGCTAATACCATAACATGAATTACCATTTTCTGCTCTTGCATATATGGTATGTGTATACGGATTTGTATTGGGATATGGAGTAGTTAATGCATCCTGCTCTAAAAGCGCATCGTTATAAGTTTCATAGTAGTTTATAGGAAATGTGATACTATTTATAGTTTGCATGTCTGTTGTAAATACATCTAGATCAAAGGCGTTTATTCCATCTTCAGAACCTAATTCGTCACAAGCAGGTTGCGCATTATAATCTAGTATTTGTGTTGTACTTACCTCTAATGTAAGTTTTGCAATGGCAGTACATGTTGTGGTGTTATCTTTTATTAGAGCAAAAACTTCTTGCGGATTAACAGTATTAGGATAGTTAGTTTCATCTAATTCGTTTTGCTCACTTTCAGCATCTGCTAATAAACGATAGTAAGTAACGGAAACATTTGTAGCGCCTCCAGTTAAAGCATCTTCAGCTTCCGTAAGGTTAAATGTTGTAAATCCGTCTGCAATACCATCTTCATCACATTGAATTAAGCTACTATCAAAACGATTTGGTAACGGATTTACAATGACATCAAAAAAGGTAGTGTCATAACACTCTGTATTTAATCTATTTTCAATTCGAACAAAAATTCTTTCTAGAGACGGCGTTTGTGTATAATACGTGTTGGCTAATGGAGTATTTCCACTATCTGCATTTGCCTGCGAATCATGATATGTTACAGCATAGTCTGCTATGTTTTGAGTACCTAAGACTTCCGAATCAAAATCGGTAAGCACAACTTCTATTTGTCCGTTAGTATCATCACCATCCACATTGTCATCACAAGATGTAAAGTTATCTACAAAGTTAGCCGTTGGTGTATTAAATATTCTAGTAGTAAACGAAGTGGTATCGTAGCAACCAGAATAACCTTTGTTTTGTATTCTCGCAAAAATAGTTTGCGGATTATTTTGATTATCATAGGAACCTATGATTTCATTGTCAAAATCATCTGCGTCTTCTTGACTTGCAAAATAATGAACGCTAAAATCGCTGGAAGGCTGCGTTCCTAAAACATCGGCGTCTTGAGAAGTAAAATCAAAAGCCCAAAGGTCATTATTATTGTCATCGCAAACGGCAATATCTAAAGGTTGGTTAGCAACAGGAGGTGTATAATAACTTACAATCGCTTGTCCTTCTTTAGACTCACAATCGTTTCCAGGTATTTCTATTAATACTTCATAATTACCATCTGTATAAACGATTAATTCATTTGGAATTGTTGGAGTTGCAATGGGTACACCATTATTTGTCCAAGAGTAAGTCGCTCCAGGAATAACTTCGGCAGCCAAAGTATAGTTTTCTCCGATACACAATGGTAATTGTATGTTTTGTGTCGTGGAAGTATTATCTATAATATCAATTTTTTCAGAAAAGAAGGAAGAAATAAAAGGCGGTAAACCTTGTCTAGCCAATCTACCATTTAAACTTATTGAATTAGGTGTGTAATTACAATTAACACCTAAAGTATTAGGAGCTTCTATGGTACTTAAATTTGGTAAACCTGTGTCATACGTCCTACTTTCTGTTTTGTATATTTTATTGTCGGGACCTAACTGTAAGGCGCTTCTAAATCCTCGTTTGCTTTCAAGGGTGATTTGACTACCAGCTATGTTTGCTGCTGTTAAATCAAATTGAAGTAAGGCACTTTGATGATTGTTCGGGTTATTGTTATCACTAGAACTTGAACTAGAATAGTCATTATAGGTACTAATATAAAGAATTTCACTATTGGAAGAAAATTCCGCACCATAAGCGTAAGTAGCACCATTAAGCCCCGATGAGTTTATGTTTAATCGTAATGGGTTAGATACAGAGCCATCCGTTACATCAAAATCAAAAATAAATAGGCCTCTACGAATATTTGCCGAAACTAATTTTGTTCCATCTGGGGATAGTTTTAAATAACCTCTTCTTTCAGTTATAATTCCTCCTGTAGTACTAATAGTAGGAGCGGTGTTTACTCCAGTTGGGCTAACTTCAAAAGCATAAAATGTATTGTTATTGGTGTCTGAAGCACCAGAATTTGTAAGCGCATCATTATCGGAATATGCAACTACCCAAATATTACCAGTGGTACAATCTTTAAGAACAGCACTCAGTTTTTCGGAAGCTTTATATAGCAAACGTTGGTTTTTTAAAGTAGTCAAACCTCCTAAACCTCCACCTAAAGTCATGTCTACTTCCGAATAATTAAAACCCCTGTCTGGCTGACTTTGGTAGGTTGTTCCTTGTGTGAAAATATAATAGATATTAGGATCTTCTGGTTTAGGAATTATAATAGCAGATTGTGTACTAGAAGGATTTCCATATAAGTTATTCCCATTTAGCATCACTTGATGGTTTCTATTATACACCGTAATACCATCTGTATAAAACAAAAGGTTTCCGTCATTATCCGAAATACTTGTACAACCTTCGTCTGTTCTTAATAAACCATCTGTTAAAGCGGTTACCGCTCCTGTATTATTATCAAAACTAATACCTGCATTATCACCAAAATACCAGTTAGATGCTTGGTCTTGAGAATAGGTTAGGGAATAGGTTAAAAAAAGGAGGTATAATATTTTTTTCATCTTATATAGCAATAGCTACCAAAGATATTACATTTTTATTTGAATTTAAGAAGGTGAATGTTAAAATGGGCTTTGTATGAAATACTATAGATCTCTATTTTTTAAAATTCTGTAGGATAGAAATAAGAAAATAGCTGTCCAACAAAGTACAATAACAATTTCATACCAATGTACAGCATAATCATAAGTAAGATCCATTTTATCTGGAAACTTAGTCATCATGATACGTTGAAAAGGTTGGTCTATTAGTTTGTACATCGATTTTAAAGGGAAGAAATTCTGAATTTTTTCTGCCAATTCAAAATTAGCTTGCCAAGTAATCAATCCTAAAATAATATACTCAAAAATGTATAAAACAAAAAGGAAAGCAAGCGCGAATGCCGAGCGTTTTACAAGCATACCAAAGAATAAGCATAAAGTGAAAAAACCAACAAGCTTCACAAAATAAGCGATTAGGAAATTAGTTTCTCTAAAAATGATACTTGCTTCGGTGTAACTAGAGTAGTACATACCAATACAAAAAGAGGCTACAGCAATTAAAATAGTTGCTACTAAGGAAAAGAATACAATGGTGTAAAACTTAGAGAGTATAAATTCCTTTTTACTTAAACCATCTATTAAGTTTTGTTTTATAGTCTTATTGCTATACTCATTACCAATCATACTTACTACAACAATGGCGAAAAAGAATTTAAATTGTGCAGCAAAAAACGTGGTGATATGCCAAATGATTGGAAAGTTAAAAATACCTAATTCGCCCAATTCTAATGTGAAAAAGCCAAAGAAATTTATTTTTATAGAAGATAGAATTAATACGGTAAACGGTAAAATAAAAGAAATAAAGATAAGTACTTTACTAGCTCTATTTAATAGTAGTTTTTGTAATTCAAGATTTAATAGTCGTAACATGGGTTTGGTTTTGGATCTGAAACAAGTTCAGTATAAATGGATGAATTAGTTATTGTCTGTAAGCTGAAGAAATTGTTCTTCAAGACTTTCTTTACGTTTTACTAAATGAGATAATACGATGCCTTTTTCAAACATCAATTTATTGAAATCTGTAGCATCCATTGGTGCATTTAAAAAGGCAGTAATTAAACCGTTTTCCACTTTTATGTTTTTAAAAGTAGTATTGCTTTCTAGAAGCTTTATTAAATCTTCTTGTTTTTCGGCTTTTAACTCAAAAAAGCCATGACTGGAAATCATTTCGTCTACACGACCAGAATATAGTTTTTCTCCTTTACGAAGTACCACAACATGCGAGCATACTTTTTCTACCTCGTCGAGTAGGTGAGAAGCTAAAAGAATGGTAGTTCCTTTTGCTGCAATATCTTGTATTATTTTACGTATTTGATGAATCCCTTGTGGATCTAATCCATTTGTAGGCTCATCAAGAATTAATATTTCAGGATCATTTAATAAAGCCGAAGCAATAGCTAGACGTTGTTTCATACCTAAAGAATAGGTGTTGAACTTGTGGTCTTTTCTATCTTCTAAACCAACAACAGCTAGTTTTTCTTCAATTTTACTATAATCAACGCCTTTAATTTTGCAAACCAGTTTTAGGTTTTGAGCAGCTGTCATGTATGGGTAAAAGTTAGGACGCTCAATAATGGCTCCCACTTTTTTTAATGCATCATGTGTAGATACCGTTCCATCAAACCATTTAAAATCTCCTTGCGTTTTGTTTACCACATTTAAGACAATTCCTAATGTTGTAGATTTCCCACTTCCGTTTGGTCCAAGAATACCATAAACGTTTCCTTTTTTTATAGTAAACGAAAGGTCTTTTACTGCTGTGAGATAGCCAAATTTTTTGGTAAGGTTATTAATCGTAAGAATAGATTCCAAAGTATAAAGGTTTGATTAGTTATAGGTAAGACGAGGGAAGCCGAAAATTGTTACAGGTTAAAATGAAAAAGCACCCTAATTATTTAAATTAGGGTGCTTAAAATTTTATAATAGAACTTTATTTAGTTCCAGTTTTCTTCAAAGTCTAGATTGTCATAATCGTTAATATCATAACCATCATCAAACTCGTCAAATTCATCTAAATCTTCACTTTCAAAGTTTTTAATAGGCGCTTCATCCGGAATTTGTCCATGCACAAACATTAAGTTTGGGTAATCTTGTCCTTCGGCTTCCTCTACAATTTCAGCTAGCTCTACATAAAAGGTCCACATGCTTAAAAAGTCGTACACATAAATTAGTTTGGTAGCCATTTCATGTGATACATCGTTAATTGCAGTTTCGTTCATTAAACGCACAGCATTAGCACCTTCGCTAACATCAAACATCGAGATTTCTTCGCCTTGTTCCCAAGTATCATTACTTATGTAAAAGGAAGCCATTTCTAATCCGTCAAAACCAAAAGACTGGGTGATGATGTTATGTAAGTCTTCTAAAGTATCTGTTTCTCGGATTTCTAAATCACGAAAAATATCTTCTTCGGTGTCATTATCTAGTACTACTCTAAATCTGTAAATCATGGTAAAATATTATTTTGCAAAGATACGATTTCCATACTCTAAAAACCAAGAACTAAATTCCAACTTTTGGTATTTTAATTAAAGCGTTTTTTACTTTATCTACTATAACGATGCAGTGTGAATGTCATAGCACTTAATAGGAAAAATGCACCAATTTGATGTGCAACACCTAATACTAATGGTACTTGATATATAATGGTTAGTACACCTAATAAAAATTGAAATCCGACCAATATTAATAAGGAATGGATTGCTATTTTTTGATATCTAGTAGTTGTTTTCTTTTTTGCTTGAAACCATATAATGAATATAAAAAGAACCACTATATAAGCAACTGTTCGATGTATAAACTGAATACCACTTGGGTTTTCAATAAGATTTTTATAAAACGGATGAAGGATATAAACGGTTTCGTGCATAAATTTGCCTTCGTTCATTAAAGGCCAATGGTTATGTAGTAACCCGGCTTTTAAACCAGCTACAAAAGCACCATAAATAATTTGAAAAATTAATAGGATGTAACCAATCCCAATAAGGTTTCTAAACTTTTTGTCGACAGCTTTTTTCTCTGGAAATATTAAATCTAGAGCAACCCATAAGGTTGCTGCAAAAGTTAAAAAGGCTGTGGTTAAATGTGCTGCCAATCTAAAATGACTTACATCTGGTTTATCTACTAATCCGCTTTTTACCATATACCAACCTAAAAAACCTTGAAAACCACCAAGCACAAGCAGTACGATGCATTTTTTTATTGTTTTTTTGGTAAGCTGTTTGGTTGCTAAAAAGTATAAAAATGGAATAATAAAAATCATACCAATTAATCTACCAATGACGCGGTGTAACCATTCCCAGAAATAGATACTTTTAAAATCTTCTAATGTAAAATGAGAATGTAATTTTTGAAATTCTGGATATTGTTGGTATAAAGCAAAAGCTTCTTGCCAAGCCGCTTCTCCAATAGGAGGAATAGTTCCAGTTATTAATTTATAATTAGAGATGGATAAACCAGAATCTGTTAATCTGGTAATACCACCAACTACTACCATAACGAAGATTAATAAACAGCCAGTAAACAGCCAGTAGATTACTTTTTTATTGTCCTTTTTCATTGTTGAATTAATTCTTTTTCAAAACATAAGCTATTTTCCATAGCAACGTATTGACCGTAATTAGGAATAATTTGATACTTGTTTTTTTTATAAAAGGAAACCGCTTCCACTTGTCTAATTCCTGTTTCTAAAATGCAGGTTTTATACTGTAACTCTTTAGCCCAATTTTCTAGTTCCTGTAGTATTTTACCAGCAATGCCATTTCCTCTTGCATCCGGTTTTGTAAACATGCGTTTTATTTCTACGCTACTTGTATGAAATTCTTTAAAAGCACCACAACCAACAGGTTTGTTATCTATGTATGCTACAATAACATGTTGTAAAACATCAATATTATTGTATTGGTTATAGAAGTCGTGTTCTTCTCCGTCTGTTATTTTTAAATAGGCATCTAGTTGTTTTACTAAGTAAACAAAGTCGTTATTTTCAGAATTCGTTCTAACTAAATCCATTTTTTTGTTTTTTTACTTACTGAAAAACTGCCTACTACTCACTTTTTGTTAGTCCTAAACGTTCTCCTTCTTTTAACATTAGCTGAAAAGCGGCATCAAATTCATTCGGTATTTCTCCTTCTAAAATAGCTTCTTTTATCACTTCTTTAATAAGTCCGATTTCTTTGGAAGGCTTTAAATTAAAAGCTTTCATAATTTCTTCACCAGATATTGGTGGTTGAAAATTACGTACACTATCTCTTTCTTCTACTTCTACAATTTTTTCACGAACAATCTTAAAGTTGTTATGATACTTTTTAAATTTATGTGGATTTTTAGTCGTAATATCTGCTTCGCAAAGCGTCATTAAATCGTCTACATATTCACCAGCATCAAAAACCAAACGGCGTACTGCAGAATCGGTAACATCTTGTGCTAATACAATAGGTCTGGAACTCATAAAAACCATTTTTTGGACAAACTTCATTTTGTCATTCAATGGCATTTTTAGTCTTTTAAATAAGCGATACACCATTTTAGAACCTTCAAATTCATGCGAATGAAAGGTCCAACCTACTTTTTTACTAAACCTTTTTGTTGGTGCTTTTCCAATATCATGTAAAAGTGCTGCCCAACGTAACCAAAGGTTATCTGTGTTTGGAGCAATATTATCTACCACCTCTAAAGTGTGGTAAAAATTGTCTTTATGTTTTTGACCATCTACTTCGTCAATTCCTTTTAAAGCAGATAATTCTGGAAGTATGTGTTTTAATAAGCCGGTTTCTTCTAATAATAAGAATCCGATGGAAGGTTTTTTGGATTCTAAAATTTTATTTAGTTCCACAACAATACGCTCTTTGGTAATTATATGTATTCGTTCGTTGTTTCTTTTAATAGCGTCAAGAGAATCTTTTTCAATAATAAAATCCAACTGTGTAGCAAAACGAATAGCTCGCATCATACGCAATGGATCATCACTATAGGTAATATCTGGATTTAATGGCGTTTTAATGATTTTAGCATCTAAATCTTCAATGCCTTGAAAAGGATCTAGAAGGTCTCCAAAATTTTCTTCCGATAAATCTAAAGCAAGTGCATTGATAGTGAAATCTCTTCGGTTTTGGTCGTCTTGTAAGCTTCCATTTTCTACAACGGGGTTTCTGCTGTCTTCGTTATAGGATTCTTTTCTTGCACCAACAAATTCAATTTCAATGTCTTCATAGCGAAGCATTGCTGTACCATAGGTTTTAAATACTTGTACTTTTGGTTGGTTGGGGATGTTTTTTGCTACTTGTTTTGCTAATTCAATGCCGCTACCAATAGCAACAATATCTATATCTTTAGCAGTACCTCGTTCTAAAATAAAATCGCGAACAAAGCCACCAATAACATAGCTATCTAAGTGTAGTTCTTTTGCAGATTGCGAAATGATTTTGAATATTTTATTTTGTAATGCGTGTTTGTAATTCATAAAAAAAATTCCAAAAAACTAAATTCCAAATAACAAATTCACCTATTGAAATTGGATACTTGAAGTTAGCATTTTATTTTCGTATAACTTTAACAATACCATTGCTGCCTAACTTAATAATAGACGATGGTTTTGTTGTTTTTTTTTCGTGGTGCAAATTTACAACATAGTCTACACCTTTTATAATCTCTTGAGGTATTTCTTTAAAGGATTTTGGAGTAGGAGCACCACTAATATTTGCTGAGGTAGATACAATTGCACCATTAAGTTTTCTGCAAATTTGGAAGCAAAATTCATCATCCGGAATTCTTATCGCAATGGTTTTATCTGCTGCAATTAAATTTGGTGCTAGGTTTTGTGCATCATCATAAATGATGGTAATTGGATTTTCGGCAACATCAAAAATGCTTTGTGCAGCGTCGGGTATTCTTTTTATGTACTTAGTTAACATTCTAACGTCTGCAACTAAGCAAATCATCGCTTTAGTTTCTATGCGTTTTTTAAGCTTGTAGATTTTTGCAACAGCTTTCGCATTGCTTGCATCACAGCCAATTCCCCATACCGTATCTGTGGGATAGAGTATGATTCCGCCTTGTTTAAGGATATCAATCGTTTTCTTTATTTCTTGATGCAATTTTTTTTATTACAAATATATTTAAACTAAATAGTCTTTATATAATTACTTTATTTAATTTTTTTAATTTTGAAGAAAAAAGAATATGCATGTTTTAGTAGCAAATAATAAATTAGAGCGCGTTGGAGGTACAGAAACTTTCACCTTTACTTTAATACAAGAATTATTAAAACAAGGGCATCAAGTAGAATATTATACAAGAAGAAAAGGCCAAGTATCTAATAGGATAGAACAAGAATTAGGAGTTGGTTTTAAAACAAGACGTTCGTATGATATTGTTTTTGCAAATCACAATAAAATAGTGAGGTTGTTATATTTTCTAACCAATGCACCAATCATACAAACCATTCATGGTACTACACCAAGAGTCGAAAAGCCATCTATTTTTGCAGATGGATATGTTGCTATATCCGATGAAATAAAAGATTATTTAAAATCGAAATACCAATTAGATGCTACTGTAATTTATAACGGAATTAATTGTCAAAAATATCATGCGATTCATCCTATTCATGAGGAGTTAAAAAGTGTTTTGTCTTTATCTCAAAGTGAAAAAGCAAATGTGTTGCTAAGAGAAGTCTGTAAAGATTTAAATATAGAATTTTTAGAAGCAAACAAGCAAGAAAAAACAATTGTTACTGAAGTTTTAGATATCATTAATCAAGTAGATATGGTTGTAGGTATTGGTAGATCTGCTTATGACGCCATGGCTTGTGGTAGACCCGTTATCATTTTTGATAACAGAAAATACATGGGGAATAAAGGCGATGGTTATGTGCATGAAAATGTAAGTGAAATATTATATAATAATTGCTCTGGAAGAACGTATAATAAAACATACACCAAAGAATTATTAATTGAAGAGTTTAAAAAGTACGATAAAAAAAATGGTGCCTTTTTACGAAACTTTGCCTTAGAACATTTAAATATTGCAAAACAAGTGCCTAAATATTTTGATTTAATATTGGAAAAAAGAATTTCAATATTTAAAAAGTTAATACATAAAAGGCAGTTGTTACTGTTGAAATTAAAACGAAAATAAACCAATTAATACTATTTTATAACCGATGAAAATAACTTTAATTGGACTAGATAAATGGAAGTTTAATCAATTTATTTGTGATGAATTGATGAAACAAAATCACGAAGTGCATCATATTAATTTTGATGCATTTTTATATAAGTATCCTAGCTTCTTTCATAAAGGGATAAATTTCTTTTTGAAAACATTTTTCAACTATAATATGAAACGTGTACACCTAAATAAACATATCCTTAAAAACCTAGAAGCTATTGGGAAACAAGATAAAATCTTAATAATAAAAGGGGATAATTTATCTAAAAAAACATTGAAACACATCAAGAAGAACTATACCAACGAGCTAATTGCTTTTTTTAATGATAGTTTTTCAAGATATCCAAGAATGAAAAAAGTGCAAAATGTTTTTGATACTGTTTTTTCGTTTGAAAGGAAAGATGTGGAACAGTTTGACTTTCATTTTGTAAGTAATTATATTTATTTTCCTATTGAAAAGTTTCATGCCGATAAAGCATTTGAATACGATATTTTTAATATCAGCTCTTTAGATAAGCGTGAAAATACGTTGCCTATTATTGCAAACTATTTTAAATCCCTTTCCATACGGTATAAATTAATAGCTTATACAAGAGATAAAAGCATAACTAAAATAGAAGGAGTAGATTATATTGATAAAAAAATAGAATTGCAGGAAATGGAGAAAATGGTGGATAAATCTAAAACCATGTTAGATATACAAAGACCTAAGCAAGAAGGCTTGTCTTTTAGAGTTTTTGAAGCTTTAGGGAAACATAAAAAATTGATTACTACCAATGCCTCTTTAGCAAGCTATGATTTTTATGATCCAAATAATATCGCTATAATTGATGTAGATAATATGCATGTTTCACCAGATTTCTTTAAAACACCTTATAAGGAAGTAGATGCTGAAATTATTAATAAGTACCACATTTCTAATTGGGTAAATACCGTATTTAATTTAAACTAAGAAGGAGTTGATGAAAATGAAAAATGTAATACATAAAACGTTTCAAGCACAAGAGAAAGTGCTTTCTTCCATGATCCTTAATTTTAATGATGAAGGAGAAACTTTTGGAAATCAAGATAGAAACTCACTAAAGCTTTTTAAATTAAACGATAAAACAGTTGTTGTAAAATCGTTTCGTATACCAAATATCTTTAATCAAATAGCCTACAAGTTTTTCAGAAAAAGTAAAGCACAACGCTCTTTTGAATATGCTTCTAAGCTAAAAGAACTTGGTATTGGTACGCCAGAACCAATTGCATATTATGAGTTTAAAACCTTCTTTTTATTTAAAAAGAGCTATTATATAAGTGACCATTTAGATTGCGATTTAACCTATAGAGAACTCAGTAGAAACCTTGATTATCCAGATCACGACGCTATTTTAAGAGCCTTTACAAGGTTTACTTATAAGCTTCATGAAAGTAATATTAATTTTTTAGACCATTCCCCAGGGAATACTTTAATTAAAAAAGTAGGAGGCGAATACCAATTTTATTTGGTGGATTTAAATAGAATGGAATTTAAGCCAATGTCTTTGGAAACAAGAATTCAAAACTTTGAAAGACTTACGATACATAAATCTATGGTAGAAACCATGAGTGATGCATATGCAAAAGTTTCGGGTGAAGATTATGATGTTATTTTTAATTTAATGTGGAAGGATACACAAGCGTTTCAAGAAAAGTTTTACAAGAAAAAACGCTTAAAAAAGAAGTTGAAGTTCTGGAAGAAGTAATCTTTAAGAGTAAAGAATTATTCTCTTCCTTTACGCAATAACCATAATTTTACATAACGCATAAAAATCACATACGATTGTATGGTTCCAATAGTAAGTCCTACAAGACCATCTCTAAATCCTGCTTGTATAAAATAATGTTTAAAAAATCCCCATAAAGGTTTAATCACAAAATGATACGGCGTTAGTTTTCCTGTTTTTTTATCGTAATCTTTTGCTTGCCACCAAGCATAACGATTCATTTTTTCTAGATACTTATCAAAAGTAATATAGGTATTGTGGTAAAACTTGCTTTCTAAGTTGCCAATAGTG
This sequence comes from Lacinutrix himadriensis, assembly GCF_001418105.1. Taxonomy (GTDB): domain Bacteria; phylum Bacteroidota; class Bacteroidia; order Flavobacteriales; family Flavobacteriaceae; genus Oceanihabitans; species Oceanihabitans himadriense. Next base: position 61,094 of record NZ_LIQI01000032.1, on the reverse strand, counting down.
CCATTCACTATTATTTCGGCATGTACATGTTTATCTTCATAGGTACATAAATCGCGTTTAAAAAGACGAATAACCTTATCGTTTCTCCAACCACTATAATGTACGCGTTCTCCCATAAAATGGTTCATTCTACCAATCCAATAGGCATCATGTTCTATTTCTGGTTGATTTAATAATGTTTGTATTTCTGCTTTTAATTCTGGAGTAACACGCTCATCTGCATCGACTAATAAGATCCATTCGTGTTTCGCTTGCGGAATTGCCCAATTTTTTTGAGAAGCAGAATATTCATATTCCCGACGAATTACCTTGGTTGCTAATGCTTGCGCCTTTTCAAAAGTACCATCTGTGCTTAAACTATCTACGACTAATATTTCGTCTGCAAAACTTACAGATGCAATAACAGCTTCTATATTATGAATTTCATTTCCTGTAGGAATAAGAGCTGTTAGTTTAGTCATTCGTTTTAAGTAGAGTATATGCTTTATTATAGCTTTTAAAAGTAAAGTAATTTAGTCGTTTTCGCATTTTATACTTTCGTACCAAATTTAAGGGTTTTTGTTTTAAATAGCTTTTATCTTTATGTAAAAATGTAATAGCAGCATCTATAATGCGTTGGCTAGATTTTCCGTCAAAATATGGATGTAAATCTTGAAGAAAATGTGTGATACTTTGAATTAAATCTTCGGGATACGACAAAGCTTCTTGAAACGTTTTTTCTAAATTGGAAGCTTCATGTACATGTAATAAGTAGTCGTGATTAAAAGTATGATTAAAAGTGACTACTGGTTTTTTCTGCAATAAAAATTCTTGAATTGCCGAAGTAGTATCTGCAAACATAATATCTGCTTGCTTATATAATGGCGTTAAATCTGTGGTGTCGAAAAATGTGAAATTCGGATTGTTTATAGATTTCCATTTGCTAACAATAGCTTCTGGAAGTTTAGGATGCAAAACCATAATAAAATTAAAAGTGCCAGTTTGAGATAGTCTTTTAATTTCTTGGTAAACGGAATCGTTGTACGCAAGGCTTAAACTTTCGGTAAAAGTAGAAGCAATCATAATGGTATTATTACTTTCTCTTTTCTCTATTGGAAATAAAGGATCTACTTTGCTCCAGCCCGTTTCTACAACTTCAAAATAGGGATGCTTTTTTTGTTGTGCTTTAAAACCGTTGGTGGTAGACGGACCTTGGGTACAATACAAATCGAAAAAACCACGAAGCCTAAAATGACTAAACGCATTTTTCTTTGAAGGTCTTTTTTGTGCGTTAAAACCATGAAAAACTTGCACTTTTAATCCCGTAATAAAATCGGGAACACTGTCTGTTGCAGTTAAAACAACATCTGGTTTATAATCTAAAACCTCTTGTATCGTCTGTAAAGCATTACTTTTTTGCTGTATTGCTTTTTTACCATCGGCAATATCTGCAAACCATTTTACGGTATAACCACGTTTGGTGATTTCTTCCTCTAGAGGCGTACCAATTGGTAATGCGTAACTATACGATATATAAATTAAAAATTTATAATTCATGATTATAAGGTACTTAAAAAGGTTTTAAGTTCTGGTTTAATAAATTCAGGTTTAAGCTTTAAGTAATATTTTTCTGGATCTTTTTTTGCTTCCGCTTTATCGGTTTCATTATATGGGATATAGTCCGATACATGTATAGCAACATTATTTCCTGGTTCGTTTTCGCTAAACCAATTCGCTTTGTTTAAATAAGGCGAAAAAATAGTAAAGGTAGGAATGCTTAATGCCTTTGCCATATTATTCGCACCACCTTCATTTCCTATTAAAGCATCACATTGTTGCGTTATGGCTAAAAATGCTCTTAAACTTTTTCCAAAGACATCAAAATAAATGTGTTTTTGCGTTTCGGCTAAACAGTAATCATAAATGGCTTTCGCTTCTTCTTTTTGTTTTGGAATATAATTAAACAGTATTTGTGCATCCTTTTTATTGGCAACTAAGCTATCTAATAATGCAGCCATATATTTGGCAGGATACGTTTTTATTGGGCTACTCCCTAAAACACTAATCATAAACAAAGGTTGGTTACTTTGTATGTTTGCGGTTTCTAAATACGTTTTAGCATTCGTAATTTCTTCCGGTTTTAAATAGATTTTCGGAGTTGTATTTTTAAACGGAATAGCCAATGGTTCTAACAGTTTTAATCTGTTTTCAATGGCTAAACTGGCGTTGTTTTCAGGCTTCTTTAATCTTTTAATAGGATGCGTAAAAACAAAAGCAGTATGTTTTTTATGGTATGCAATTTTTGTTTTAGCGGAAGTAAATTTACTAATAAGTGTACTGCTTAGTTTACCATAAACATCAATCACCACATCGTACTTTTCTTTTTTTAACGTTTTTAGGAACCTATAAAATGACCTTTTACTTTTCTCCATTTCCGGAGTAATAAAAACAAAATTATCTATAAACGGATTGTTTTCTACAACCGCGTACGTATGCGAATTAATGACATAATCTAATTGCGCATCTGGATATTTTGCACGTAATGCTTCAAACAGAATACTGCTTGTTAGTACATCACCAATCATTTTTTGTTGAACAACTAGTATCTTCAAACTCTAAGAGTATTTTATTATTAATTAAGCAGGAGTAAGTACTGCTTACTGCGACTGCATACTGCCAACTATTTTAAACCGCTACATCATATTCACGTAACGCATCGTTTAAAGATGTTTTCTTATTGGTACTTTCTTTACGTTTTCCAATAATTAAAGCACAAGGTACTTGAAATTCTCCAGCTTTAAATTTTTTGGTATAACTACCAGGGATTACAACAGAACGTGCTGGCACTACACCTTTAGTTTCTATAGGTTCGTCTCCGGTTACATCAATAATTTTGGTACTCATAGTTAATACTACATTAGCACCTAAAACTGCTTCTTTTTCTACACGTACACCTTCAACAACAATACAACGAGAGCCAATAAATGCACCATCTTCAATAATAACTGGAGCTGCTTGTAAAGGTTCTAAAACACCACCAATACCAACGCCACCAGAAAGGTGTACATTTTTACCAATTTGTGCACAACTACCAACAGTAGCCCAAGTATCTACCATAGTTCCTTCATCTACAAAAGCACCTATATTTACATAACTTGGCATTAAAATAGTACCCGGAGCAATATATGCACCATGTCTTGCTACTGCATGCGGTACTACACGAATCCCTTTTGCTGCATAACCCGTTTTTAACGGAATTTTATCATGATACTCAAAAATACCAACTTCAAAAGTTTCCATTTTTTGAATAGGGAAATATAAAACTACAGCCTTTTTTACCCATTCATTTACTTGCCAGCCATCGGTAGTAGGTTCTGCAACACGAAGTTTTCCTAAATCTAATAAGTTTACAACTTCTCTAATTGCTGATGTAGTTTGTGGTTCTTTTAATAGTTCTCTATCGTTCCAAGCTGCTTCAATAAGCTGTTGTAATTCTTTCATTTAAAATTATATTATCATTTCCGTTAAAGCGGAAACCTCTTTTGTTTAAAAATATACTTGTGCAAAGATAAATCTATAATTGATAAAAGTAAATGGTTACATTAAAAATATGGTATAGCTATTGAAGCTTAAAAATTAAGTTTAAATTTGCAGCACTATGAAAAGAATATTAGCCTTAGATTTTGGTACTAAAAGAACAGGAATAGCTGTAACCGACGAATTACAGATTATCGCTTCTGGCTTGACTACAGTGCATACTAAAGAATTAATTTCTTTTCTAAAAGAATATTTTAATTCCGAAAAAGTAGAATTGGTTGTTATTGGGGAACCAAAACAAATGAATAATGAGGTTTCAGAAAGTGAAGCAGCTATTCAAGGTTTTATTAAAAAATTCACTAAAGCTTTTCCTGAAATGCCAATGCAACGCGTAGATGAGCGTTTTACTTCTAAAATGGCATTTCAAACGATGATAGATTCTGGTCTATCTAAAAAGAAGCGAAAAAATAAAGCTTTGGTAGATGAAATTAGTGCTACCATTATTTTACAGAGTTATTTGTATTCTAAATAAGGTTTTTCATTGTTTTTTACAAAAGAACGTGCATTTCATCGGTTTAATTTGCATTAAAAAACAGAACAACGAAAATTTGATTGCAGTCATCTAAAAATTAGTTGGTTATATATTTTCAATTATATATTTGTTGCAACCCAAATTATTAAACTTATGAAAAATTACTACTTAACAATGCTAGTATTAGCATTATTCTCGGCAACTCAAATTCAAGCACAATTTTGTCCACCAACTGGATTCGCAACAGCATCTAATCTATATTTTATATATGATGCAGGAACATCAGACTGTATGGATAGACCAACAACAGTTAGTGTTGGTACTTCTATTTTTACGCAAACTTCTTGTGGAGATGAATTATCTGTTTTTGAATTAACTTCAGGTGCTGCTTTAACAGATACTAGTGATATTGCTGTTGATTTCGGATTTTCTATTTGTGAATACGCAGGAGGAACGTTATCTGCTGAAGAATTTGAAATGATTTTTAAATCCATGATTAAAGTATATCCTAACCCTGTTACTAGTGGAGATAACTTAAATATTAAATTAGGTATTAACACTTCTGTTAAAGTAGAGATATATAATGTTACTGGAAAGAAAATGTTAAGCACCGATACATCGGATTTAAGTAGTGTAAGCGTGAATGTTTCTAATTTAGAAAATGGTATTTACATTGCACAAATTATTACAGATATTACTACAATTAGTAGAAAGGTAATTATAATGAATTAAAAAATAAACGACTATCATATTAAGAACTCCTTAAATTTTAAGGAGTTTTTTTGTGCTTTTTAGCTAAGTAGTTCCGTAAGTATTGTATTTTTGCATGAAATTATTTAAAATACCTCATGATATTACCTATTGTAGCTTATGGAGATCCTGTTTTAAAAAAAGTAGGAAAAGACATTACTAAAGATTACCCGAAACTAGACGAACTAATTGCTAATATGTACGAAACTATGTATGGCGCTTTTGGTCTTGGTTTAGCAGCTCCGCAAATTGGATTGCCAATACGTTTGTTTATTGTAGACGCAGAACCTTTTGCAGAAGACGAATCTTTTACTAAAGAAGAACAGGAAGCTTTTAAAGGCTTTAAAAAAACCTTTATCAATCCTAAGATTTTAGAAGAAAAAGGAGACGAATGGCCTTTTAATGAAGGTTGTTTAAGTATCCCTGATGTTAGAGAGGATGTTTTTAGAAAACCAGAAATTACTGTAGAGTATTTTGATGAAGACTTTAAAAAACATACAGAAACGTATGATGGATTAATAGCTCGAGTGATACAACATGAGTATGATCATATTGAAGGTGTTTTATTTACAGATAAACTATCTTCTTTAAAAAAGCGTTTAATTAAAGGGAAACTGGCTAACATATCTAAAGGGAAAATAGGTATCGATTATAAAATGAAGTTTCCTAATCAAAAAAAGAAACGATAAAATTTGTTTTGCATTGGCAAACGCTTGATATTTGCCATCGTTAAAAAAAGAAGCATATGAGTTTAGATAAAGTATTATCCATTTCTGGAAGACCAGGATTATATAAATTAATAGCACAAACACGTGGTGGTTTTATTGCAGAATCTTTATTAGACAAAAAAAAGATTTCTGTTAATATGCAACATAATGTCAGCATTTTAAGTGAAATTGCTGTTTACACATTACAAGAAGAATTACCTTTAAGAGAAGTTTTAAGTAAAATAAAAACGAAAGAAAATGGTAAACCAACTTCTGTTAGTCATAAAGAAAGTAAAGACAAATTAGAGGAATACTTTTTTGAAGTATTACCAGATTATGATGAAGATAGAGTATACGCGAGTGATATTAAAAAAATCATTCAATGGTATAATTTATTAGAAAAGCATAATATGTTAGACTTTGATAAAAAAGAAGCATCTTCAGACGAAGAAGAATAAGCTTTTCAACTATAATATTTTAAAAATCCAACTCATGTAGTTGGATTTTTTGTTTGTAAATTTACCAAAACACCAAATTATGAATGCTAGAGAAAATCAACTAAAAGCCTTTGATAGATTGTTAACTATCATGGATGAATTACGTGAACAATGTCCTTGGGATAAAAAGCAAACCATGGAAACCTTACGTCATTTAACCATAGAAGAGACCTATGAACTTGGTGATGCTATTTTAGATAAGGATTTAGAAGAAGTAAAAAAAGAACTTGGTGATGTATTGCTGCATATTGTGTTTTATGCAAAAATTGGAAGCGAAACAAAAGACTTTGATATTGCAGATGTATGCAACAGTATTTGTGATAAATTGATACATAGACATCCGCATATTTACAGCGATGTGGTAGTCGAAAATGAAGAAGATGTTAAACGAAATTGGGAAAACTTAAAACTTAAAGAAGGAAAAAATAGTGTTTTGGAAGGTGTCCCAAAAAGTTTACCCGCTTTAGTAAAAGCAAATAGAATACAAGATAAGGTTGCTGGTGTTGGTTTTGATTGGGAAGAACCACAACAGGTTTGGGAAAAAGTAGAAGAGGAGCTTAAAGAGTTTCAAGATGAAGTAAAAGCAGAAAACCAAGAAGCCATGGAAAGCGAATTTGGGGATGTTTTGTTTTCTATGATTAACTATGCTAGATTTTTAAATATAAATCCAGAGAATGCATTAGAACGCACGAATAAGAAGTTTATAAAACGTTTTCAATATTTAGAAGAAAAAGCAAAGGCTTTAAATAAAAACTTAAAAGATATGACGCTAGAAGAGATGGATGTTTTCTGGGAAGAAGCGAAAAAAATGTAATTTTTTTAATTCTCGAAATCCAAAATTAAGTTTCCCCCGTATATACTATTAAATGACACTACTTTCATGAGTAGATTAATAGCAGAATCAAATTCTTTTAAAGTGTCATCTTATATCAAAGTTGTTTTTTATCTTAAAAAATAACAGTTTAGTTAGTTTAGTTAGGAACTAATCCTATTTGAATAATTTATTTATTCAAATAGGATTTAGTCTTTTATACAAGGAGCTTTGTAACTAATACAGCTCTTTAATCTTACTCAGTTTTGTTTTCCAAAGTGCTAAAGTACTTTTGTGTTTTTCAATATTTTTGTAGACTTCTTTTACAAGAGGATTATCGTCTTTTACATGTTTAAAGAAAAGTAAATTGTTTTCTAACTGGTTTATTTCCCCTTTTACTTCATCAATTTTCTTTCTAATAAATGAGCGTTCATTATCTAAGAATCTACTGTCGTTAGCATTGCTTAAGTTTTCTAACTTGTTTTCAAACTTAATCATTTCTGCTTCCTCTTTATCCATTTTAAGAGCGTCAAATAAAGCGTCTAAAGCCTTACCGTATTTCCCCTCTATATAACGTTTGTTTTGAGGCACAGCACCTAACGCTTTCCATTGCGCAATATGATCTTTAATAAGTTGTAAGTCTTGTTTATTGTCACCACTCATTTCCAGAGTTTTCATGTTGTCTAACAACTCTTTCTTTTTGTTGTATACTTCTAAGCTTTCTTTGTTTTCGGCATCTTTAGTAGCATGAAACTTGTTAAAATAGTGATTGCAGGCACCTTTAAATTGTTTCCAAATTTTGTCACTATCTCTTCTTGGTACATGACCAATATTTTTCCACTCATTTTGAATTTTCTTCATCAGTGGTGTAGTGGTTTCAAAATCTTCACTATCCTTATTTTCTTCAGCAATTTTAATTAAAGCTAATTTTTTATCTAGGTTATTGTGTTGTTCTTTTTTTAAGTCTTTATAAAAAGCATTTTTATTTCTATTAAAATCTCTAACAACATCTTTAAATTTAGACCAAGTAGCTTCATTAACTTTTACAGGAACTTTACCAGCACTAAAAAACTCTTTTCGTAAAGTTTCAATTTCTTTTATTTTGTTTTGCCAAGCACTATGAGATTTTACAGGTTGTTTAGAAATGGCTTCAATTTTAGAAATTATAGCGTGTTTTGTTTCTAGATTTAGTTCGTAAATCTTATCTAAGTCTTTAAAATAATCTTGACGTTTGTCATGGATAATTTTGGTTGCAGCTTTAAATCGATTCCAGATTTCATCTCTGTTTTCTTTTGCAACAGGACCAAGGTCTTCTTTCCACAGTTTATGTAAAACTTGCAGTTCTCTAAAAGCACGATTTAAATTATCGTCTTGTGCTAATTCTTCAGCTCTTTCAATTATTTTTAATTTTTGATCTAGATTGTGTTTAAAATCTAAATCACGAAGGTCTCTGTTTAAATGAAGGAAATCATAAAAAATTTCTACGTGATGGTGGTATGTGTTCCAAGCATTATTGTATTTATCTCTTGGTATTGCACCAGCATTTCGCCATTGTTCTTGTAGCTCTTTAAAATACTTGTAGGTTGTATTTATGTTTTCTTCTACATTAATTAAACCTTTTATTTCTTCAATAATACGTAAGCGTTCTGCTAGATTATCTTTATGGTTTTTTTCAATGCTTTGGTAGTGAGTTTTTAGTTTATCACGATACACAAAATACGTTTCTTTAAACTGTTTGTGTATTGGACTAGAGTAGTGGAAGTCGATTTCATTACCTCCTTCGTTTAAAAACTCTTCTTTTTTGTCTTCTAAAAGCACATTGAATTTTGTTTTAAATTCTGCTCTTATATCTTCAACATGCGTTTTAATTGCTTGCGCTTTCTCGTCATTTACCAACTTTTCAAGTTCTGCAACTAAATCTTCTAGCTCCATTGCATGATAGTCTTTTACCTCTATTTCGTGCCTCCCTTTTGTATCTTCATCTTCAGCATCTTCCGCATTTACAGCTTCAATTTCGTTTAAAACTTCATCTTGGCTTTCTGGTATCTCCTGATTTTCTGTTGGTTCAGTTACTGTTTTTTCTTCTGTTTTAGCAGAATTTTCTGTAGACTGATTTTCTAATTTTCCGTCTGCTTGCAGCAGGTTATCTTTCTCTGACATTATAAAAATAATTGGTTCGTAAAAGTACTATAGGGTTAAAGATACTAAACAAGGCTTATACTTTCAAAAAAGAAGCTAGTATTAACTAAATGAATTTTTAGGTGTACTCGTATTTATTGCTTGTTCCAGATTTTCCAAGATTTTTCTGCTTGTAATTGCAACATCTTGTAACCATTAATTATGGTTGCGTTTTTTTTCTTGCCGTACTTTAAAAAAGTAGTTTCTTCTGGATTGTAAATAAGATCAAAAAGTAAGTGTTTTTCTGTAATTGCTTTATAAGGAATATCCGGACAAGCATTAATGTCGGGGTATGTTCCTAAAGGGGTACAGTTTACTATTACGGTATGGTTTTTTACAATTTGTTCTGTTAGCTGTTGGTACGTAATTTGATTTTCTTTTGTAGCGCTTCTAGAAACATAGGTGTATGTAATATTAAGCTTCTTTAAAGCATAGGCAATAGCTTTACTTGCGCCTCCGGTTCCTAGAATTAATGCAGCCGTATGTTGTGGTTTTAAGTGTGGTAGTATGGCGTTTTTAAATCCGTAGTAATCGGTATTATATCCTTTTAGTTTTCCTTTTTTTGTAAACTTTATAGTATTTATTGCTCCTATTTTTTCTGCGTTTTTATCTAGGGTATCTACATACGGAATGATAAGTTCTTTATACGGAATGGTAATATTAAAACCTTTAATATTGGTGTCTTCTAAAAGGGCAGGGAAATCTGTGATGCTTTCTAAATCAAAGTTTTGGTACGAAGCATCTGTGATTTCTTCCGTTTTAAATTTTGCAGCAAAATAGGTTTGCGAGAATGAGTAATCTATGTTTTTTCCTATTAATCCGAATTTACGCATTTGTTTTTTTTGTTTTTCGTCCGTAGAACTCTAAAGCCAAAACTACTGCAATACCAATAATAGTATATAGTATAGCAAGGTAGGTTTCGGGGTTAAGTTCTGGTATAAAACGTTTGTAGTTTTCTATAATTTTTCTACCAGCGGAATCTATTAAAAAGCCACCATCTTCATTTAGTTTATAAACCGTTTTTTTAAATGGCCAAACGACACCTAAAGATCCTACTATAAAACCAATAATGGAAGCAGTTGTAATACTTTTGTAGTTTTTCAAGATATAACTTAATACATGGGAAAAGGTTACCAAACCTGCAAAAGAGCCAAGTGTGAATACTACAAGTACTTTTAGCATTCTTAAGCGTTCGGCATTTTTTAAAAATGAAAAATCGCCTTTAATCATATTAGCAAAACTATCATACAAAGCATTTACAGAATCGACTAATAGCAGTACATAATTACCTAAAAGAATTAAAATAAAAGAACCAGAAAAACCTGGAAGGGTCATCCCAGAAACACTAATAATACCACAAAAGAATACAAACCAAAGGTTATCATTTTCTTTAGCAGGATCTAAAAAACTAATACTTACGCCAATGGTAATACCTATAAAAAGCGCTAGATAGGTTTTAAAATTCCAGTCTTCAAAATCTTTACTAATGTAATATATGGAACCTATAATCATTCCGAAAAAAACACTCCAAACATAAAGCTCAAAATGGATGATTAAATAATCTAATATTTTGGAAACGCTAAAATAGCTAATAATCATTCCGAAGAATAACAAGCTTAAAAAACGACCATTGATATAAGTGAAGAAACTTTTAAATCTTCCGTTAATTAAAAGTTTAAAGGCTTTGCCATTTATTTTTTGAAGCGAATAGATAAACTCTTCATAGAAACCAGCAACAAAAGCAACCACGCCACCAGAAACACCAGGAACTTTATTCGCAGCTCCCATTCCTAATCCTTTTAAGACTAGAAACATTTTGTCTGTAAATGTTCTGGTTTGTTCCATTTATTTTACTTTGTTTCCTGTTTTTTCAAGTATAAAAATGGTTAAAAATCCAACCACCATTAAGGACATTGCTACAAGTACTTGTGCGTCTATTTGATTTACATCGGAATAATTAGAGGGTAAAATACTCTTCTCTACAATAGTTTTATAGCTTTCAAAATCTTGAGTTGCTTTTTGATAAACAGAGAGTGTTCCTAAATCACTAACAGTAGAAAAAGGAACCACTTCTTTTGTGGTATCATGCATCACAGAGATGGTTTTTTTCCAAGGCCAAATTTTGTTTAGGGATCCAAAATAAAGCCAGTTAATACGGCTAATGTTATATTGTGATAATGTTTAAATAACCATTTTAAAACTCGTGAAAAACTTAATAAACCTACAATAGCACCTAAAGCAAAAATGGCTATTTTTTTTAAATCTAAACTATCAATAGCAACACTTAATGTTTTATAAGCGCCAAGAATTACTAAAATAAAAGATCCTGAAATTCCGGGTAAAATCATTGCGCAAATAGCAATTGCTCCAGCGAAAAATAAGAAAAATGGATTGTCATTACTTGCCATAGAAGGCAATGAAGTTATATAATACGCAAGAACGGCACCTATAATTACAGCTATGATGGTTGCTAGATTCCACTTTGTAATTTGCTTGGCTATAAAAAGAATACTGGCTATAATTAGTCCGAAAAAGAAAGACCAAATTAAAACGGGATGTTCCTCGATAAGGTATTTTGCAAGCTTCATAAACGAAGCAAAACTTACTACCATTCCTAATAAAAGAGCTAGTAAGAAGTTACCGTTTACTTTTTCCCAGAAGGCTTTAATTCCTTCGGTCTTTAAAACTTTTAAAGTATTTAAATTTACGTTGCTAATGGTATTTATAAGTTCTTCATAGATACCAGAAATAAAAGCGATGGTTCCTCCAGAAACTCCTGGAACAGCATCTGCTGCTCCCATTGCCATTCCTTTAAAAGATATGATTAAGTAGTCAATAAAACGTCTTTGCATGCTTTGGTTTTTTTGCTAAATCCAAAGGTAATATTTTAAGAAGACAATTTTTGTATTATTTTACTTTTAGTAACTTTTTCACCATTGGTTTATCAAAAACATTAGGAAAAAGTTCTTCAATAATAAAAGCATATTCTTGATTATTACGAACCGCATTTTTTAAATGAAATGTACCTTTTTCTGTTTCATGTTGTAAAAAGTATAAACCACCAAGTCTATATTCTAATTCTGCATTTTCTGGATGAAATTCTGCAGCTTGCAAAAAGTTATAAATAGCAGCTTCTTGCTCTCCAAGTTTTAAAAGGATGTCTCCACGAGCAATCCAGGTATCAACTTCGTAATTACCTAATTCTAAAGCTTTTTTAAATCCGCGTTCTGCTTCTTCTAAAAAGTTTAAACGGTGATTTATTTTTGCATAAAGCTTCCAATAAACCACATTTTCTGTGTCTATATTTATTGCTTTATTGATATAATATAAAGCCTTGTTGTAGTTTTTCTTTTTGTTATAAAACTTAGTGATAGCAATCCAACCTTTATCTAATAAAGGGTCTTCGTGTACTGTTTTATAAAAATATTGAACAGCTAAATCGTCCTTTCCTAATTTTTCATAGCATTGTGCAATACGTAAAAGTGCAAAGGAAGTAGGATCGTCTAATTGCAAGGATAAGGTGTAGCTTTCTATGGCTTCTTCATATCTTTTTAATTTTTCTAGAACTTTTCCTTTTTCTAAATATGCACCAACAAAAGTATCGTCGGATATAATTGCAAAATCATAAGCAGCAAGTGCTTTGGTGAAATCTTTTGTTGTATAATATTGCTTCCCTAGTTGATGCCAAGCAACCTCACAATATGGATTCGTGTTTAAATATTCATTTAAATATTCTATAGCTTCTTCATTTTGATCTAGAAAATCAAAACAATAAATCATATTATATAGTGCAGAATAATCTTCAAGATCTTGTTCTAAACACTTCATGAAGTTTTGTTTCGCCTCTTCAAATTTGTCTAAAAATAGATATTCCATACCTATTAAAGAGTATAAATCTGTAGTGTCATCTGCAAACTCTAATGCACTTATTAATACATCCACTGCTTTTGCATGATTGTCTTGTTTAGAAAAGATATTTGCTTTCTGAATATAAATTTCTTCGTTTTGTGGTTCTAGATTGTGAAGCTCATTTAAGAGCTTATCTGCTTTGGTAAGTTCATTTTCAAAAATATACACTTCTACTTTAAACAATCTTAAATTTACAGAAGTAGGATGCTGCTCTAAACCTAATTTGATGGCTTTTTTAGCTAATGCAACCTTACCTTGATTAAGATAATGATGTATAATATTCTCGAACTCCTCTGAATCGAAAAACAACACGTTGTTTGTTTTTAACATCGATTCAAATTTTGTAAGCGGTAAATTGTTGTTGTCGTTTTGACTAAACTCCATAGGCAATTGTATAGTTCTACTATAATAAATGTACTATTCTAAACAGCTAATACGTGGTAATTCTTTAAATGTTTTTAACAAAGTAATGAACAGCAATGATTTTGTTGTTTACAGTTGAATAATAGTAGGTTATAAGGTGTTATTTTGCTTGTATACTATCTAAAATAGCAATAATAATGCCACATCCTTCTATTATTTCTTGGTTAGAAATGGTTAATGGAGGTGTAATTCGGATTGCCTTTTGCTCAAAAAGCAACCAAAATAATATTAAACCAGCGTCTTGAGAACGTAAAATAACTTGATTTGTTATTTCTGCGGAAGGAGTAAACGCAGCCAGCATTAATCCTTTTCCTCTAATTTCTGTAATTAATGGGTGCACTAAATGTTTTCTAAAAAGGGCTTCTTTTTCTAAAGTTTGGGCAATTAAATCACTTTCTGTCACTTCTTTTAAAGTTGCTAAAGCAGCAGCAGCAATTACAGGATGCCCACCAAAGGTAGTGATATGTCCCAGTTTCGGATTGTCTTGTAGTAAATCCATAAGAGCTGATGAAGCAGTAAATGCACCAATTGGCATGCCACCACCAAGACCTTTTCCTGTAACTAAAATATCTGGAGTACAGTTGTAGTTTTGAAAACCGAAAAGCTTTCCGGTACGACCAATTCCTGGCTGTATTTCGTCTAAAATTAAAAGAGCACCAACTTCTTTACAACGTGCTTCAACCTTTTGTAAATAATTGTTTTTTGGTTCTATAAAACCTGCACCACCTTGAATGGTTTCTAAAATAACACAGGCCGTTTTTGTGGTGATTTGTTGTAAATCTTTTTCGTTATTGAAACCAATAAACGAAACATCTGGAAGTAAAGGTCTGAATGCTTGTTTGCGTTCTTCAAATCCCATAACACTCATAGAACCCATGGTGTTTCCGTGATATGCTTTTTTTGCAGCAATAATTTGACTTCTTCCTGTAGCTCGTTTTGCTAATTTTAAAGCCCCTTCAATAGCTTCGGTTCCAGAATTTGTTAAATATGTCTTTTCTAAAGATTTTGGGAGATGCTTTGCTATTAACTTGGTGAGATCTACTGCAGGTTTCTGAATGTATTCCCCATAAACCATGACATGTAAATAACTATCTATTTGTTCTTTTAGTGCAGCAACTACTTTTGGATGTCTATGTCCAAGTGTGCATGCCGAAACTCCTGCTACAAAATCTAAATATGCTTTTTGGTTCGCGTCATAAATGTACGATCCTTCGGCATTAGAAATTTCCATGGCTAAAGGATGCGTAGAAGTTTGCGCTTGATATGTTAAGAAATTTTTTTTAATGACTAATCTTTTTTAGGTTCTATTAACTGTGATTTTTCTTTTAGTAAAGTAGGAGCAGGAGCCATAACACCTTTGTTAAGACTGTTTTTCGGTACGTTTCTAGATGCTTTCGGGTTCGTAACTGGTGTCTTCGATTTTTTTGCTTCCGACTTATCTGCTTTGTCCATTCGTTCTAACATAGCGTCATCAAAGAAGTCTTCTTGAGGGATATAATCCTCTAACCCTTTAATTATTGGTAGCACTAAAGGAGGATCATCGCTAAACAGATCTTCAACATTTTTAGGTCTTTCTTCTTCTCTCCAATTAAACCCTCGCAGTTTTCTTACGTTTTCAGGAAATTCAGATTCTGGATAGGTCTTTCCGTCTACTTGTCTGATCTTTCGGAGCTCATCAATATCTCCATTGGAAAATAGCATCATAATGCTTCCCGATTTAGACTTGTCAATTCCTACTAATTCGTTTTTTTCATTTCTAGCAAAATAAATAGACTCCGCATTCTTGTTAATATCTACTTGCTTTAGTGTATTGTCTTCATCAAAAAGACCAATAAGTATTTTTCCGACAATTTGATTATAACCTGCACCAAGTGTGTCTTTACTAATAATGAAAGCATTGTCAAACACTAAAAGGGAATCTAACTTTTCGGTTTTCGGATTCGATTTTATTTGAATAGTATCTCCAGTCATTTGGTTGCCAAGATTCCATAGAATAGGTTGTCTTTTGGTTACAAATGCCTCTTTAGATGTTGTATTGGTTAGGTTGATAAGTTGTGTTAATCCTGTTAGATGGTTTACATGAATAGAATCTGCTTTTCCGCTCATGTCTGTTTTAAAAAACTTAGCATTTTTATACGCTCTTGTAATTCTTTTTTCTGCTTTACCAGTAACCATTAAAGTGTCTGCATGCATGTACACAGAATCATTTTCTTGTACCGAAATAGCTAAAGCACGTTTGGTTATAAAAACGGAATCTTTGAGTTTGTATATTTCAGCGTAATGCCCTTTTACAATACTCTTGTTTATGGTGTCTGTAACTGTTATGTTATTGGTTGCAGAAGCAAAGCTTTGGTTGTTGTCAAAGTACATACTATCTCCTTCAAAAATACGATTTTCATAATCTATCCTAGATTTCTTTACAGCATAACCTTGTTTGGTTTCGGTATTAAAAAAGCCTTTTTCGCAGTAGATTTTACTGTCTGCAGTAACAATAGTCGAAGGTCCATAAAGAAAAGCATGACCTGTTTCTGTGAAAAAATCTAATCGTTCGGTATCAATAGTGTAATCCGGATTTACCAATTTTACATTTTTTACAAATTGGTATTTTTGGGAGTTCATATAGTAACGACCAATTTGACTAGTAATCGTTCCAGAAGAATCTCGTACTACTTTTCCACCACTTTTGTAAAACGATTGTTGCTTTGCACGATCAAAATACAAGGTGTCTGTGGTTAAGGTAGAAGCTGGTTCTTTTAAAATAACATCGCCACTTGCAAATGCTAGTTTTGTTTTTCCGCTATACTCTACATATTTAG
This sequence comes from Lacinutrix himadriensis, assembly GCF_001418105.1. Lineage (GTDB taxonomy): Bacteria > Bacteroidota > Bacteroidia > Flavobacteriales > Flavobacteriaceae > Oceanihabitans > Oceanihabitans himadriense. Next base: position 44,955 of record NZ_LIQI01000032.1, on the reverse strand, counting down.
AGGTCATGTTAATGCTGTCTCCTTGTTTCATTTTTACGTTTCCGTAGGCTTCCACAAAATTATCATTGGAGTAGAGTAGTGCTTGGTCACACCACATGTCTACACCTTCGTGTATAATATGAATTTGACCAGAATCATCACGTGTCATGATTTTTAAACCAGGAGTATCTGCTTCTTTAAATTCTAAGAATCCAGAATATTTAATTTCTATTTGCTGTTGTTGCGCTTGTACGAAAGCAAAAGAGAAAAATAGTAATAATGTATATATGTGCTTTACCTTCAAAATCTATAATTTGTGGTAAAAATAACTATTATTATGATGTGTTATTGCAGATTAAGATTTTTTTAATACTAAAAAACCTGTCGAGTGGTTACAAGACAGGTTTGATTTTATTTTTTATATGCGTTTATTACATATATATAGTTTGCTTTCTATCTGGACCAACAGAAACCACATGAATAGGGATTTCTAATTCTTTTTCAAGAAAAGCGATATAGTCGTTTAATTCTTTTGGGAATTGTGACTTATCTGTCATTTGCGTTAAATCTTCTTTCCAACCTTTAAAGTCAGTATAGATTGGTTCTAGATTTTCTGGTTCTACATTATAAGGGAAATGCGTAATCGTTTCCCCTTTGTATTTGTACGCTGTACAAATTTTAAGTGTTTTAAATCCAGAAAGTACATCTCCTTTCATCATCATTAATTTAGTCACACCATTTACTTGGCAAGCATATTTTAATGCTACTAAATCTAACCAACCACAACGTCTTGCTCTTCCTGTAACTGCGCCAACTTCATTACCAATGATTGCCATATCTTCACCAACTTTATCAAAAAGTTCTGTTGGGAAAGGACCAGAACCAACTCTAGTGGTGTATGCTTTAAAAATACCATATACATCGCCAATTTGGTTTGGTGCAACGCCTAAGCCAGTACAGGCTCCTGCAGCTGTGGTATTACTTGATGTTACAAAAGGATAGGTTCCAAAATCGATATCTAGAAGAGAACCCTGCGCTCCTTCAGCAAGAATGGTTTTTCCAGCTTTTTGTGCTTGGTATAAATATTCTTCAGAGTCAATAAATTGTAAAGACTTTAAAACTTTAATAGATTCAAAGAATTCTGCTTCCATTTCTTCTAAATCGTATTGCACATCTACATTGTAGAAGGCAATCATAGCTTCGTGCTTATTTGCTAAAGCTCTGTATTTTTCTTTCCAATCGCTTAGTTCTAAATCCCCAACACGAATTCCGTTTCTACCGGTTTTATCCATGTATGTTGGACCAATTCCTTTTAAGGTAGAACCAATTTTTGCTTTTCCTTTAGAGGCTTCACTTGCAGCATCTAAAAGTCTGTGCGTTGGTAGGATTACGTGGGCTTTTCTAGAAATGATAAGCTTGGTTTTATAATCTAAATTAAATTGATCTAAACCTTCTAGTTCTTTAGCAAAAACTACAGGGTCTATTACAACTCCATTACCAATTACATTGATAGATTCGTCGTGAAAAATTCCGGAAGGAATCGTTCTTAAAACGTGTTTAATGCCATCAAATTCTAGAGTGTGTCCTGCATTTGGACCACCTTGAAAACGTGCAATAATATTGTAGTTAGCGGTTAAAACATCGACAATTTTTCCTTTGCCTTCATCTCCCCATTGTAAACCTAGTAGTAAATCTACTGCCATTATAATTTAGTTATTTAGTTGCTTTTTTTGTGCCGTAAAAGTATAGTGAGTGGTTTGTGATTTCAATATCAAAAACTTCTTCTATTGTTTTTTTAATAGATTGAATTCTTGGATCACAAAACTCGATGACTTCTCCGGTATCTGTAAGAATTACGTGATCGTGTTGCTTATCAAAATAAGATTTTTCATAGTGTGCCTGGCTTTGCCCAAATTGGTGCTTTCTTACCAATGCACATTCTAGAAGTAATTCTATTGTATTATAAAGAGTTGCTCTACTAACACGATATTTTTTATTTTTCATGTTTAGGTACAACGACTCAATGTCAAAATGCACGTCACTATTATAAATCTCTTGTAGAATCGCGTAACGCTCAGGCGTTTTACGATGTCCTTTACTTTCAAGAAACTTAGTAAAGACATTCTTTACAATCTCCTGGTTTTTTGTATCTGTTTTTACACTCATAATTTCGGCGTAAATTTACACTTTTTATACTCTTTTAACCTTATCAATTCCATTAATTTTTTTAAGGTTATCCATAAGTTTTGTTAATAAGTTTTTGTTTTTCACTACGACATTTATTTTTCCTGAAAAGATGCCATCATCACTTTGAAAACTTATGCTTTTCATATTAACGTGCATATTGGAAGATATCATTTTAGTAATGTTATTTACTAAACCTAAATTATCGATACCGGAAAGTATGATTTGTGCTGAAAAATCTTGCTGACTAGAATCTATCCATTTAGCAGATAAAATTCTGTAAGCGTAGTTTGATTGCATGCTTACCGCATTAGGACAATTCTTTTTATGTACTTTAATTCCTTCATTTATGGTTAAGAATCCAAAAACGGAATCTCCAGGAATAGGGTTACAGCAGACTGCTAATTTATAGTCCAATTTTTCTTCCTCTTTACCAAAAACAAGTAAGTCGTATTTATTTGTAATCTCGTCTTTTTCAAGCTCTTCTTTAGTAGGCGTTGTTTTTCTTGAAATTTTATTCTTTATATAACTAACAAAAGCATTACTTCTAGACGAAGCATATTCCTTTAGCATGATGTTATCTATAGCGCCAGAGCCAACACGATAAAATAAGTCTAAACTTGTTTTAAGTTTAAAATGACTTACCATTTCATTTACTGAATTTTCGTTTAAAGTGATTTTAAGTTGTTTTAATTTTCTTCTTAAAATTTCTTTTCCTTCTTCTGCAACCAGTTTTGTGCTTTCTTTTAAAGCGGTTTTAATTTTGCTTCTAGCTCTTGCTGTTGTGGCGTAATCTAACCAGTTTGGGTTCGGTTTCGCGCTTTCGGAAGTTAATATATCTACTTGATCCCCACTTTTTAATTCGTGACTTAAAGGAACTAATTTACCATTTACTTTTGCACCTCTTGTTTTCATGCCAACTTCGGTATGAATACTAAATGCAAAATCTAACGGAGTGGCTCCTTTTGGTAAGGATTTTAAATCTCCTTGTGGTGTGAAAACAAAAATCTCTTTAGAATACAGGTTGAGTTTAAATTGCTCTACAAAATCCACCGCATTTGCGCCATGATTTTCTAATGCCTCTTGTAGTCTGTTTATCCAAGTTTCTAAGCTATCTTCTTTTTCTTCTTTGTTTTTGTATTTATAATGTGCAGCATAGCCTTTTTCTGCAATTTCATTCATCCGTTCACTACGGATTTGCACTTCTACCCAACGACCTTTTGGCCCCATTACCGTAATGTGTAATGCTTCGTAACCTGTAGATTTTGGGGAAGAAATCCAATCACGAAGTCGTGTAGGATTTGGTCTAAAATGATCGGTTACTATGGAATAGATTTTCCAAGCTAGAAATTTTTCGTTTTCCGGATCACTTTTATAAATAATACGAACGGCAAATTTGTCGTACACTTCATCATAGGAAACACCTTGATTTATTATTTTTCTTCGAATAGAAAAAATAGATTTTGGTCTTCCTTTGATATCGTAATTTAGGTTTTCTTTATCTAGAGAGTTTTTTATAACATCATTAAATTCTTTGATATAGATGTCTTGATCTTCTTTGCTTTCTTTCATTTTAAGCAAAATGTCATTATATACTTCTGGTTCTGTATATTTTAAGCCAAGATCTTCGAGTTCGGTTTTAATATTATAAAGTCCGATTCTATGTGCCAAAGGAGCGTAAATATAAAGCGTTTCGCTAGCAATTTTCACTTGCTTGTCTGCTCGCATAGAATCCATAGTCTGCATATTATGCAATCTATCTGCTATTTTAATAATGATAACACGAACATCATCATTAAGTGTGAGTAGCATTTTTCTAAAATTCTCTGCTTGCATAGAAACATCCATGTCTTTATTAAGCGAAGAAATTTTTGTAAGTCCGTCTACAATTTTGGCTACCGTTTCACCAAAAAGCTGTTCAATGTCTTGAATGGAATAGTCTTCATTGTCTTCTACAACGTCATGAAGCAGCGCTGCAGCAATAGAGGTTGCATCTAATCCGATTTCTTGTGCTACAATTTTAGCAACCGCAATAGGATGGAAAATATAAGCTTCACCCGATTTTCTGCGTTGTTCTTTGTGTGCATCTACAGCAACTTCAAAGGCTTTTCGGATTAGTTTTTTATCTTCAGTACTAAGCGTTCTGTAACTTACCTTAAGCAGTTCTTTATATGCTTTGGTAATGGCTGCGTTTTCTTTTTCTATTTCTGCATCTGTCATAAGTATTAAAAATAGTATAAAGAAAATTAATGCACAACCCTTTTTAGTTTAAAGTTGCATGTAATTTAATATGAGGAAATTATTTTCTCAAATTCTGAATTCGCTTTAATAAAGAAGGATGCGAATAATGCATAAATTCGTACGCTTTATGTGGCGTTAAATTACTTAAGCTGTTTTTAGATAGCTTTTTTAAGGAAGTAATTAAAGGTTCGGCTTTATACGTGTTTTTTGCATAATCATCTGCTTGGTATTCAAATTTGCGTGAAAACCAGTTCATTAGTAATCCTGTGATTTCAGAAAGCGGACTATATAAAATTCCGAAAGCAATTAATCCAATATGAAAACTAGGCGTTTCTACACCTAAAGCTTGTGATAATATAGGTTTTGAAATAAACAAGGAAAGTACAAAAAGGGTGAAACCTGTTAGTAAAACCGAAGCAGCCAAGTTAAATATAATATGTTTCTTTTTGTAATGACCAACTTCATGCGCAAGCACAGCAACTATTTCTTCTTCGTCTAAATCGTTAATTAATGTGTCATATAAAGTAACGCGTTTTTCACTACCAAATCCGGAGAAATATGCATTTGCTTTGGTGCTTCGTTTGGATCCATCAATAACAAAAATTTTGTCTAAGGTAAAACCAACTGTTTTTGCATAGGCTGAGATTTTATCGCGAAGACTTCCAGCTTCTAATGGCGTTTGTTTATTGAAAAGTGGTACGATAAGTTTGGCGTAGAACATATTCATAAAAACCGTAAAAGCAGTAACTAAAGCCCAAGCATACAGCCAAAATTGGTTTCCTGTGGTTTGGTAAAACCAAATTATTGCAGAAAGTATAAGGCTTCCCAGAATAGTCATCATAAACCATCCTTTGATTTTATCGAACCAAAAGGTCTTTTTTGTGGTTTTGTTGAATCCGAATTTCTCCTCAATAACAAAAGTCTGGTAATAACTAAAAGGAGTGGTGAGGATATCGCTTCCTATCATAATTATTCCGAAGAAAATTAATGCGATAAGTATAGGGTTTTCAGAATAACTTCTAGCAATATTGTCAATTGCTTCAAAACCATCAAAAATTAAAAAACCTAGTGTTAATATAATAGAGAACGTAGAAGTTAATATTCCAAATTTATAATTCGTTTGCTTATAATCTTGCGATTTATTGTATTCCGAGGCATCGTAAACATCTTGTAATTCTTCAGGAACAACATCTTTATAATGTTTTGCATTTAATGCATCGAGTGTTTTATCAATTATAAAATCGATGATTAAAATGGCTATTATGATGTAAAATAGAGTAGTAGGTGTCATAAATTCAAATTCCAAAAAATTAAAAAACGAAATGCCAAAAGTACGTTTTTGGATTTTGTTATTTGTATTTTGATTATTGCGAAATTTTTTAAAGAAAATTCCGTTGTCTTTTCGCTTCAAAAATTAAAATCCCTGCAGCAACCGAAACGTTCATAGAATCAATTTCGCCTTGCATGGGTATTTTAATATTTTGTTTGGAAGCTTTTCGCCAAGTATCACTCAAACCATCTGCTTCGGTACCAACTACAATGGCAGAAGCTTTGGTGTAATCTTGTTTGTGATAATTTACTGCTTCTTGTAAAATAGCACTATAAATAGCGATGTTGTTTTTGTCTAAAAAAGATATGATTTCCTCCGTAGTTCCTGTAGCAATTTGGTTGGTAAATACACAGCCAACGCTAGAGCGAATTATATTGGGATTGTAAAGATCTGTTTTGGGGTTTGCTATAATTATAGCATCTACATTCGCAGCATCTGCGGTACGTAAAATAGCACCAATATTTCCAGGTTTCTCTGGAGCTTCGGCAATTAAAACTAATGGGTTTTGGGTATTGAATTTTAGGTTTTCAATAGATAATTCTTTTGTTTTTGCAATAGCAATAATACCTTCGGTAGTGCCTCTGTATGCTAGTTTTTGATATACGTCTTTAGAAACTTCTATAATATCCACTTCCGAAAGGTGAAGCTTGTTTAGTTTTTCTTCCGAAAATAATTGCGGGTAAAATAGAATAGTTGCTATTTCATAATTTCCTTTTAAAGCTAAGGATACCTCGCGTTCTCCTTCAATTAAAAATAATCCGGACTGTTTTCTGTTCTTAGATTTCTCTTTTAAAAAAACTAATTCTTTAATGTAAGAATTTTGCGTACTTGTTATTTGTTTGAAGCCCATTAATTTACCTATATTGTGAGCACAAAGTTACATTATTATGAAGAAAAAAATACTTTTATTACTACTTACCGTTTTATTTAGTTTAAACCATTATTCGCAATCCTCTTATATTACACAGGAGCTCGATTGTAGTACTGGCTGTTCAGACCTTACGGTGGACTTTCCGTTAATTCAGGAAACTTCAAATTATACGGTAGCGAGTATTCCTTTTAATCCGCCATCCAATTTTGATGGTTTAGATTCTGGAACTTCTTTAAATTTAGATGATACATGGAGTGGTATTCTTAATCTTCCATTTGATTTTTCATTTTATGGAGATACGTATAGTGATCTAATAATTGGGGGTAATGGCGTGATTTCTTTTGATACTACTAAGGCTAATGGTTTTAATGGTTGGGCTTTTACAGAAACTTTACCAAACAATACGAATACGGCATTGAGTGATGCTAATATTTTTGGTGCAGCGCATGATATGGACGCAAGTGTTAATGGAGAAATTGCTTACGAGGTTAAAGGAGTTGCTCCTTTTAGAGTGTGGGTGGTTAGTTTTATGGATATGGCAAATTTTTCTTGTAACGATTTAAGAACAACGCAAATGATTGTTTTGTACGAAACAACCAATGTTGTTGAAGTATACCTTTTAAATAAGCCACTTTGTGCTACTTGGAATAGTGGAAATGCAGTTGTAGGAATTCAAAATCCTGCAGGTACTCAAGCGGTTGTTCCTCCGGGAAGAAATACTGGAGCTTGGGAGGCAACTATTGAGGCTTGGCGTTTTAGTCCTTCCGGAGGAAATAATACCGAAAATGTATATACATGGTATGATAATTCTAGTCAGTTTGTAAGTAATGATGCTAGTATTAATGTTTGTCCTACAGAGGATGAAGTGTACACTGCTGAAATAACCTATTACGATCCAAATGGTTTTGAATCGAATACCATACTTCAAGATGTTATGCTGACTAACAGTTTGATAGGGCAAGATCCAGAAAACATGGAGGTTTGTAGACCTTATGAGTTTGATGTAGATTTTAATTTAACAACGCAAACAAATGTAATTACTGGAGGATCTACTTGTAGTATTGTTACGTATTATGAAAGTTTAGTAGATGCAGAAAATGCAACAAATGCTATTGCACATACAAGCGATTATAATAGCTATACCAGTAACCCATTTACTATATATGCTAGAGTGGAAAATAGTAATACTGGTAGTTTTGAAACCACAATGTTTGATTTAGTAGTTAATTTATCTCCACAAGTATATCCTTCAGAATTAATTAATTGTGCAAACAGCGATGGTTTTGCTGCATTTAATTTAACGGATATGAATGCAGGTATAACTAACGGAAACACAGATTATACGGTTGCTTATTATGCTACCATGGCAGATGCCGATAACGAAACAAACATATTACCAGATATTTATGTAGTGGATAGTAACCAAACCATTTATGCAAGAGTTAATACTCTAACAAATGCATGTTACAGTATTGTTGACTGTTTATTAGATGTGAATAATGGTTTAGATTTAAGCGGTATTGGTGATGCAGTACAATGTGGAAATAACGACGTTGCATCCTTTGATTTAGTGACACATGTAGACCAACAAATAAATGGAAGTTCGGACGTAGAATTAACTTTTTACCTAACTCCAGAAGATGCAGAAAATAATACAAATAGCATAGCATCTGCAGATAATTATACCAACATTAGCAACCCGCAAACTGTTTTTGTAAGAGGAACAAATCTTATTACAGGTTGCAATTCTATAGGACCTTTCCAATTAGTAGTGACTACAACACCTACAAGTCTTAATCCTTTGGTGTCCTGTGAAACAGATGGTGATGGTATTAACGTTTTTGATTTAACAGTAATTGAATCGGAATTTATAAATGCAACAATTACATATCATGAATCCTTAACAGATGCTGAAAACCAATTAAATGAAATTGCAGATCCTACCAGTTATACTAATATTACAAATGCACAAACAATATATGTGAGTGTAAATTATGACAATTCTTCCTGTTCCAGTATTTTATACTTAACCATTTTGGTAAGTGAAGCTGTTATAGCAACACAACCAACACCTTTAGTAGCTTGTGGTACAAATGATGAAGCAACCTTTAATCTAGATTCAAAAACGAACGAGATCTTAGGAGGACTAGATCCTAACAACACTTCTGTATCCTATTACGCAACTTTAGCAGAAGCAGAAGATGGGGCAGGAATTATCTACCCTACAAGTGCTTATGTGAATGTAACAAATCCGCAAACCATTTATGTTAGAGTAGAATCAAATGTACCGGAATGTGCTGATATTGTAGCGTTAGAATTAGTTGTAGAAAGCTGTCCTACTACAGTAGATGTAGCTGTAGATTGCGCTTCTGCAGAAGTAGTAAACCAAACCTATTGCTATACCAATGAAGATACTACACAGTTTGTTTTTACTAGTACTGATGGATTGCCACTAGTTGTTGTTTTCAATTCAGGAACGACAGAGAATACCTATGATGCCTTAGTAATTACAGATACCGATGGTACTATTTTATATGAAGGTTATGGGGATGATGGAGATTTAACAGGTTTAATCTTCACATCTTCGGGAGACGCTATAACGGTAGGTGTAATTTCAGATGGTTCTGTTACTAGTTGTACTAATGATCCGTGGGATTTTGATGTCACCTGCTTAGACACAACTGCACTTCCAAATTGTAATGCTTCACTTATAGAATCTTTAAATGAGGCGGTTGCTGTGGATTTAGATACGGACTTAAGTTGGAACGCTGCAACAATAGCGGTAACTGGATATACCTTATATGTGGGAACAACTCCAGGAGCAACAGATGTTTTAGATGGTGTGGATGTTGGGAATGTATTAACCTACGAACCTGGAATGTTAACTTATGAAACCACATATTATGTTACTATTGTACCTTATAATGATAATGGTCCAGCAACAGGGTGTTCGGAAGAAAGTTTTACAACAAAGAATGATCCTAATCAAATTATAGATTGCGCTTCAGGAGAAACCATAAATCAAACCTATTGTTATACGAATAATGATACTTCACAGTTTCTTTTTTCTAGCAATGATGGATCGCCAGTCGTTGTTGTTTTTAATTCTGGAACGACAGAGAATACGTATGATGAATTAGTGATAACAGATACCGATGGTACTATTTTATATGAAGGTTATGGAAATGAAGGAGATTTAACTGGTTTAGTATTTACATCTTCAGGCGATTCTATCACGGTAGGTGTGACTTCAGATGGTTCTGTTACTAGTTGTACTAATGATCCTTGGGATTTTACAGCATCTTGTGCTGGAACTATAGGATTTATAGAAGTCAATGCTTTTATAGATGAAAATACGAATGCTATTTTTGATGCTTCCGAATTTAACTTTACTGAGGGCGAGTTTTCTTATGAAGTTAATAACAGTGGTATTATAAATTATGTGCATGCTTCTACAGGGCATTTTACAATTCCGAATTATTCCGATGCAAATACTTATGATATTAGCTTTACTATCTATGAAGGTTATGGCGGTTGTTTAAGTCAAACCATTACTTTAATGGAAGATGTTTCGGTAATAGGAGGAGAAACGTTGCAAGTAGATTTCCCAATTACAGCAATTCAAAACTGTGAAGATATAGGTGTTGCATTATTATCTAGTGTGCCGCCTAGACCAGGAGTAAGCGCTTACTATACTTTAATTGTAGAAAATCATGGAAGTATACCTGTTTCCGGATCGGTAATCTTTACTCAGGATGCTTTATTAACTTTAAATAATGTTTCTAATGTGGATACTGGTAACTCGGTAACAAATACAGCAACTGGCTTTGTTTTAGATTTTAATAACTTACAAGCAGGTGCGCAAGAATTTGTGAATATAACATTAGATGTTCCTACCAATTTAAATATTGGAGATCTTGTTACCAATATGGTGGTATATACTGTAGATGATATCGACACTAGTAATAACCAATCTGTCTTAACACAAGAAGTGGTGAACTCGTATGATCCTAATAACAAATTAGAAGCACACGGACCAGAAATTAAGTTAGACGAATTTACAAACGAAGACTATTTATACTACACCATAAATTTCCAAAACTTAGGAACAGCAGAAGCTTTAGATATTAGAGTAGAAGATGTTTTAGACGCGCAATTAGATGCTTCTACATTTAAGATGCTTAATGCAAGTCATGATTATATGGTAACGCGAGTAGGTAGTGATTTAAAATGGCAATTTGAGGATATTAACTTACCAAGCGAAAGCATGGATGAACCAAACAGTCATGGTTTTGTGTACTTTAAAATTAAACCATTAGCTGGTTACCAAGACGGAGATATTATTCCAAATGTTGCAGATATCTATTTCGATTTTAATCCAGCAATTACAACAAATATTTTTGAGAGTGAATTTGTAACAACACTTTCTGTGGGCGAATTTTCTACAATAAGTTATTCTATGTATCCTAATCCAGCAAATAACACAGTTAATATTCAGTTTAATACCGCTGTCGCTGAAAAGGTGCTAGTTAGCATTTATAATGTACAAGGTAAATTAGTAAACAAACCAAGTGCTATTGCTAATCAGACTAAGGTTAGCTTTGATATATCTAATTTATCACAAGGAATGTATTTTGTAGTACTTAAAGGCGAAAGCTTTAAAGTGGTAGAGAAGCTAATTGTTCAATAATTAGATACGTTAAATTTAAGTTATAAAAGCTTCCGTAAAACGGAAGCTTTTTTTGTAATGTTTATTTTCGCTTTTCGACATAGTTACAAACCAAAAAAATATTGATGAAAAACTACATTTTTGCAATTGCCTTAGTAATTACATTTTCGGCATGTAAACAAAACACAAAAACAGAAGAAGCTACAGAGAGTGTAGAAGAAGTAATAGTAGAAACTCCAGCAGTTAGCTATCCAGAAAACCTTACTAAGGTATTTGATGCACATGGCGGAATTGATACATGGAAATCTATGAAATCCTTAGCTTTCACAATGGAAAAGCCAAATGGAAAAGAAGTGATAACCACAAACTTAATTTCAAGAGAAGGATTAGTAGATAACCCAAAAGAAAGTATTGGTTTTGATGGTGAAAAAGCGTGGTTTGTAAATAAAACCGAAGGAGATTACAACGGGAAAATGTCAAAATATAAATATAACTTAATGTTCTATTTCTATGCGATGCCTTTTATCTTGTCTGATGACGGAATTAACTATGCAGATGCAGAACCTTTAGTTTTTGAAGGTGTAACCTACCCAGGAATACAAGTAACATATAACGCAGGAGTTGGTGAAACACCAGAAGATCGTTACGTGTTATATTACAACCCTACAACATACCAAATGGAATGGTTAGGCTATACCGTTTCTTTTGTACCAGGAATAGATAAAAAAGAATTACACTTTAGAAGATATAATAACTGGCAAAAAGTGAATGGCGTATTATTGCCTAAAACAATTGTAGGTTACGGTTTTAAAGATGATAAACCAACTGAAGCTAAGCATAGTACAGAATTTACAGAGGTTCAAATTACGAATACAGCGATGCCATCTAGTACATTTGCTAAACCTGAAAATGGAGAATTCGCAAACTAAGCGTTCTTTAATATCACATAAAAAAAAGCGAACATTATATAATGTTCGCTTTTTTTTATGTGGTATTTTAAGTTTAAAATTAAAAAGAATCCGGATTAATAGGTCTATGTAAACCGGGAATTTCTAACATCACTTTACGTAACTCGTTTTTTAAAGTATAACTAGTAAAATCTGGATACGCTGTAAGTCTATTAAAATTTTGTGGCGTAAAAACTAAGTTCCCATTAGGTATCGCTTCAAATTTTTTAAAAGGTGCTGTCGTTTTTAAATTTGTTTCTAAAACCAGAATTTTTTCAAAAGTATAGCTGTCAAAAAAAGAATAACTTTCCTTTTCTATTTTCTTTAGCTCTAAGGTTTGTGCAAAAGAAAAAGAGCTTATAAAAAGAGCAACTAGTATTTGTGTAGTTTTCATAAGATATGGTTTAATACTACTAATTTATGAAAAAATCATCTAATTATAGCGTTTCACTTTGATAATAATTTACCAAAAGAGCCACCACATAACTGTAACTCTTCATACCACCTTGTTGATTATTGGCTTTTAAAAAGTTGGTGTAAAACAGTTTAAAAATAGGCTCTGTAATATTTTGATAGCTATTCCAAAAGTCTTGTGTTTCTTGGTAATTCTTGATGATACCAAGATGTATGCTGTCTAATAATGCTTCATAAACTATTGGGTCTCTTCGATACACTTCCAATAAACAATGTTTTAATCCGAACGTGAAACCAGAATAATTAAAGTAGATATCCGGATTATTTGTTGCTGCTAGAAAACCAATAAAATTAGCTTCATTTTCTTTAGCATAACCTAGTTGATGCGCAACTTCATGCGAAGCGGTTGTTGGGAATTTATATTTAGGTATTAAAGCATCTACCTGTGCTTCATTGGTCAGCGGATTTAAATAACCAGAAAAGCCCATAAAAGTTAAGGGTAAACTAAATAATGATTTTTTAATGCTTTTTCTTTTATAGGAAAGATGTGGGAAATCTTTCTCTAAAACGGCATAACCATTTGGGACTTGTTGTAATAATTCGGTTTTACTAAAAGGCATTACCACTTTTACTGTATCGTTATTGGTGATTTGAAGATGTAAAGCATTCGATTTTTCAATCAGCTGTTTGGTAACCTTAATTAATTGTTCTGTGGTATAATCTGCTTCTAAATTTAAATTTTGGTGTAAAGGCTGTCTGTAATAATTCATAGCCCAAAAAAGATGAAAGGCGAAATAGATAATGGAAACTGCAGCAAAAACATCAATCAACCAGTTTTTGGTATCGTTTATTATCCGCTTTCTATTCAGAATAAACCATCGAATCATGTAAATAATAGAAAAAGCATACACTAAATCGCCAAATGAAAACGGAATCCATCCCAAGGTAAATCTAAAAAGATTCGAAATTACTGGATACAAACCGTTACTATAATAGGTTTCTATAAATTCTGGGAATCTAGAAAACAACTTCACTATAAAGTAAAGTGGTACTATAGAAAAAGCAATATAGGTTTTTGGGTTTTTCAGCATCTTTCAAAAATAAACAAATGTAGCTAATACTTTGCTTGTAGCCTTTGAAAAAAAAATAGGAGGATAGAAAGAAGTTTTCATGGCAATAGTTATCCTATTTTTTTAGACCTATCTTCTTTTCAAGAAGACAATTTCCTTCGTTTAAATATAGCATTGTCCCCTCGAGGAGACTTTAGGGGTGTTTTATTTTATTTAAAAGCAGAGTCAAATAACTTGCCTTCTTTATGCTGAGGTTTTTAAAACCTGCAAGGTTAGTTAGTAGACTATTCGTATCTTCGCACTTTCAAAAATATATACAAATGAATTCAGAAATAAGAGAACTAGAACCGCAACAACTTTGGAACAAGTTTGCAGACCTTAATGCAGTGCCAAGAGCATCTAAAAAAGAAGAACGTGTTATTGCGTTTATGAAAGATTTTGGAAACAAGCTTGGTTTAGAAGTTATTGAAGATGAAGTAGGAAATGTTATTATAAAAAAGCCTGCTACTTCTGGAATGGAAGATAGAGTTACTATTGTAATGCAATCGCATTTAGATATGGTACACCAAAAAAATAATGATACAGAATTCGATTTCGATACCCAAGGAATTGAAATGTATGTAGAAGGAGACTGGGTACGTGCAAAAGGAACTACGCTTGGAGCAGACAACGGTTTAGGTGTTGCAACTATTATGGCTATTTTAGAAAGTACCGATATTGCACATCCAGCACTTGAAGCTTTATTTACCATTGATGAAGAAACGGGTATGACAGGAGCAATGGGTTTAAAAGGAGGTTTGCTGGAAGGCGGAATCTTATTAAACTTAGATACCGAAGAAGATGATGAAATAGGAGTAGGTTGTGCTGGTGGAATCGATGTTACAGCAACTAGAGAGTATAATGTAGAAGAAACGCCAGAATTTAAAACAGGGTTTGCTATTACGGTAAACGGTTTACAAGGCGGACACTCTGGAATGCAAATCCATGAAGGTTTAGGGAATGCGAACAAAATTATGAACCGTGTTTTATTTGACGGTTTTGAAAACTTTGGTTTACGTATTTCTGAAATTGATGGAGGAAGCTTACGTAATGCAATTCCAAGAGAAAGTAACGCTATAGTTGCAATCGATGCGGTGCATGAGGCTGCTTTTATAGCAGAAATGGAAGAAATGGCAAAAACCATTAAAACCGAATTAAGAACTATGGAACCGGATTTAGAAATTACAGTTTCTAAAACGGAAACACCAGAAACTATAATGGATCTTGGTGTACAAGAAGGAATAACAAGAGCAATTTATGCGGCTTGTAATGGTGTGTATAGAATGAGTGCAGAGATTCCTGGTTTGGTAGAAACATCGAATAATATTGCGAGAGTAATTATTAAAGATGGTGCCATTAAAATAGGATGTTTAACGCGTTCTTCTGTTGAGAGTGCAAAAGACGATTTAGCAAATACACTTCGTGCAACTTTTGAGCTTACAGGTTGTGAGGTAGAACTATCTGGTGATTATCCTGGTTGGGCACCAAATATGGATTCTTCTATACTAAAAGTATTAGATGGTTTATATGAAAAAATGAATGGCGAAAAAGCACATGTTGCTGCTTGTCACGCAGGATTAGAATGTGGTATCCTTGGAACGCATTATCCAGAAATGGAAATGATTAGTTTTGGACCAACCATTAAAGGAGCACACTCTCCAGATGAAAGAGCAAGTATTTCTTCTGCTCAAAAATACTGGAAGTTTGTTTTAGAGATTTTGAAAGAGATTCCTAAAAAGTAAGAACAGTAAATACAATATAGTAGAAAACAAAAAAGCAGCTCATCGAGCTGCTTTTTTTAGGTAATACAATTAGGAATTACTTTTGAATCCCCATTATTTCTAAGTCAAAAACTAAGTTTGTGTTTCCAGGAATTGGTCCCATTCCGTTTTCACCATAACCTAAATAACTAGGTATGAAAACGTGTGCTTTATCACCAACGTTCATGTTAAGCATTGCTTCTCTAAAACCAGGAACTAATCCAGCAGTTTCATTATAAATCATTGCAAAAGGCTTGTATCCGTTACCTTTATCGCGTTGTTCGTTATATTGGTCGTTATCTTTAGCAACTTGAACCCAACTGGTATCAAATAATCTGCCGTCTTCAAAGAATCCAGCATAATTAACTAGAACTTTATCTGTAGAATTTGGTTTTACACCGTTTTTAGCTTCATCAATAATCATTACTAAACCAGTAGGAAGTGTTTTTATGGTTCCTTCTAAGCTTTCGTTCTTTTTTAAGAAGTTTTCAGTCGCTTGTTTTGCTTGTTCTTTCAGTTTTGCTTCAGACTCTTCTTTCAGTTTTTTTATGTTTTCGTCAATTTTTGGTAACTCTTCAGTGTACACTTTAGGAGCATCAAAAGCTTTCGCTAATTTTCCTTTTCTAATAATGTTTAGTTCCGTAATAACTACATCTACTAAAGGCTTGTTGTTTGGTTTTTGTGTTTCTACGTTAGAAATACTGTCTTGTACATCCATTCCTAAAACTACTTCTCCAAAAACAGCATGACAACTTACTCTTGGGTTGTCACATTTTTTTAAATTTCCTTGTGCATCAAATGCATCTAAGTTTGGTGTAGGACCTTCTGTTATGAAAAACTGACTACCATTAGTGTTTGCTCCAGAATTTGCCATGGATAAAATCCCTGGTTTATTGTGTCTCAATTCTGGGTTAAACTCATCAGTAAATTTATATCCAGGATCTCCAGATCCAGTTCCTGTAGGATCTCCTCCTTGAATCATAAACTTGTCGATAATTCTGTGAAAAATAATACCGTTATAAAATCTTTTTCCTTTTAAGGAATCTGTAACATTTGGATGTGTACCTTCTGCTAAAGCAACAAAGTTTGCAACAGTAACAGGTGCTTGTTCAAAATACAATTTAGCAACCATAGTACCTTGGTTGGTTACAAATTCTGCGTAAAGTCCGTCTTCAAGATCAGGATATTTATCTTGGCAAGAGGTTGCACTTAGCAAAAGCGCAATAATAAAAATTTTCATAGTTTGTTTTAAAAAATTCATGTTAATTAGATTGATTTAGAGTTATTGAATTTACTGTTACTTCGCACATTAATGGTATGCTAGTACCAATTCTATTATTGTCGCCATAATAACCATACGCTTTTGGTGAAGGAAAAAGAAAAGTAACGGTTTCTCCAGATTTCATAAGTTTTAAACCTTCACGTAAACCAGTAAAAAGTTCTTGCTTATCCATAGCATAGTTTTGGGGTTTTAATTCCTCTTTCGTGTAGATTAAATCTCCATTTAAAGATTTAACATTATAATTAAAATTTACAATGTCACCAAAACTTGGTTTAATTATGCTGTCTTCTATTTTAGTATTATAGTAATACCAAAAACCACTTTGTGAAGCGATATAGTTGTTTTCTGGATTCTTATCCATAATAGCTTCAATACGAACTTGTTCTTTAGCATAGAGCTTTTTGTTTCTTTCTACAGATTCTTCAATAAAAGAACCAGAAGTTGCAGATACAGGTCTTCTTGCTTCTGGTGATTTACAAGAAGCAAATAGTAGGAAAATAAATGGTATTATTAAAAACTTATTCATTGTTTAAAGCCTTTTTATAGCTTGGTAATATACTAATAAATTTTTCAACGGTTTCATTTAAGTCGCTATCACTTTTACCTCCAGCAGCATTGGTATGTCCTCCTCCAGAAAAATGTGCTCTTGAAAATTCGTTTACCGAAAAATCACCTTTAGAGCGTAAGGATATTTTAATGATATTTTGCTTTTGGTCTTCTATAAAAATAGCAGCAAATACTATGTTTTGTAGGGATAGGGCATAGTTAACAAAGCCTTCAGTATCTCCTTTTTTGTAATCAAAGTTATTTAATTCTTGTTGAGAGAGTGTTATATATGCTGTTCTATATTCTGGTAAAACCTTTAAATTACTTAATGTACAACCTAATAATTGTAATCTGTTGTAGCTATTGGTATCGTAAATAGCATTGTGTATTTGTGCGTTTTCTGCTCCTTTGTCTATTAAGTCGGCAATCACTTTATGCGTTGTAGATGTAGTCGAAGAAAATCGGAATGACCCAGTATCTGTCATGATTCCTGTATATAAACATGTAGCAATATCTGCATCAATCTTATTTACATCGGCTAACATATCTATAAAATGATATACCATTTCACAAGTAGAACTCATCGTTACATCACTATAGGTATATAATGCATAATCATCTGGTTGTTGGTGATGGTCTATCATTATTTTTATGGCCTCACTTTTCGCAAGAACAGCCTCCATATCTCCAGTTCTATTTAAAGCGTTAAAATCTAAGGTGAAAATAATTTCGGCTTGATTTATTAAGGTGTTACTCGCTTCATTTTCGGTATCATATTTTAAAACGGTGTCTTCGCTAGGCATCCATTTTAAAAATTCAGGATAATCATTTGGAGCAATAACGCGCACTTCATGATTATATTTTAAAAGGTATAAGTAAAGACCTAATGTAGAGCCAATAGCGTCTCCGTCAGGATTTTTATGAGGAACAATCACAATTTTTTTAGGAGATTGTAAAAGTGTCTTTATATTGGTAATGTCTTGTTTTTTCATAAGTAGCGAAGATACAATTTTTTAATAATGGATTATATTGTTTTTATGAAGAAATACATTACTTTTGCAAAAAATTAAATTAAAAGAAATGGCAACAAATAGAACATTTACAATGCTTAAACCAGATTCTGTTGAAAAAGGGAATATTGGTGCAATTTTAGAAAAAATTACTGCTTCTGGTTTTAGAATCGTAGCATTAAAGTTAACACAAATGACATCTGCAGATGCGCAAGCATTTTATGCAGTACACAACGAACGTCCTTTCTTTGGGGAATTAGTTGAGTACATGACACGTGGACCAATTGTAGCAGCAGTTTTAGAAAAAGACAATGCAGTGGAAGATTTTAGAACTTTAATTGGAGCAACTAATCCAGCAGACGCAGCAGAAGGAACTATTCGTAAACTTTATGCAGCATCTATTGGTGAAAACGCTGTTCACGGAAGTGATAGTGATGAAAACGCAGCTATTGAAAGCGCTTTCCATTTTTCTGGTAGAGAAATGTTCTAGTACATAAATATAACAAGTATAAAAAAGCCTGCAATTTGCAGGCTTTTTTTGTTTATGTAAGCTAGCTAACTAAAAAAACGAAATAACTGTAGTATCTTTAGAAAAAAAATATGATGATGAAATCAACAAAAGTTCTATTTGTTTTATTCTTGTTTACAATTGCTAGTTATGGACAGGAAACACAAAGAAGTATCTCTTCTTTTGTTAAAGAAACAAATGCAACTGTCTCCATTAATGAGAATACAAATATTGCAAGCTTTATTAAGTTTAAGCAAAGTAATCCATTAGAAGTCCAAGGAACAACGATAGAAGAAAAAGCATTTACTTTCTTAGAAAAGTATAAAGCTATTTTTAATCTGAAAACGGTTAATGATTCGTTTATTGTTGAAGAATCTAAAACAGATACATACGGATTTAAACATTTAACGCTAAATCAAGTGTATAATGGCGTTGCTGTGTACGATGGTAAATTAAAGTTTCATTTTGATACAGAAAGTAAATTAACTTCTATTAATGGAAACTTTATTCCTAATATAAAACTTAATGCTGTACCAAGTATATCTGCTTCAAAAGCTAATAGCTTGGCGCTTCAAACGGTTGAAAATCAAAAAATAAATGCTTCAGGAACTCCTTTAATGGTAAATGAAAACACATTATATGTTTTTCAAAAAGGACTAGCGCAAGGAAACTTCACATCCAAACATCTTGTCTATGAAGTGGAAGTACGTAATGATAATGATGTTAGAGAATTTATTTTTATAGATGCTATTACTGGTGAAATTGTAGAGCAATTTACAGGAATGGCCAGTGCTTTACATAGAGTTGTTTACGAGAGTAATACGGTTTTTGTTGTTTGGGAAGAAGGAGATCCTTTACCAGGAACATTATCTATCTGGCAAAGAAATGAGGTAGAAACTGCGGGACACATGTATAACCTATTTAACAATACTTTTGGTTTTGATTCTTATGATGGTGCAGGTGCACAAATGAGAACAATTAATAATGATCCTAATGTTGCAAATGCAAGTTGGAATGGTTCTACTACTAATTATCGTGATGGTACTGCTGCAGATGATGTTATTGCACATGAATGGGGACATGCATATACAGAATATACAAGTGATTTAATTTATGCTTGGCAATCTGGAGCTATTAATGAGTCGTATTCTGATATTTGGGGAGAAACTGTAGATTTAATAAATAATTATGAAGATGAAGGAGAAGATGTTTCATTAAGAACTGGTTGTCAAAGTTCTGTGAGATGGAGAATGGGAGAAGATGCATCCTTTTTTAGTGCTCCAATACGGGATCTTTGGGATCCTACTTGTAATGGAAACCCAGGAAAACTTACAGATAATTTTTACCATTGTGCAGATTCGGATTCTGGAGGAGTTCATATTAATTCAGGCGTATCCAACCATGCCTATGCTTTGTTAGTTGATGGTGGTACCTATAATGGACAAACCATTAGCGGAATTGGTTTTACAAAAGCAGCACATATTTTTTGGAGAGCACAGAGCACGTATCTTACTGCAACAAGTAATTTTTATGTGTTAGCAGATGCTTTAGAAGCTTCTTGTTTAGATTTAATGGGAATTAATTTAGAAGGACTTACAACTACAGCTACTCCTGCTGGAGCATCTGGAGAAATAATAACAACTGCAGATTATGATGAATTAGTGAAAGCGATTTTAGCTGTCGAAATGCGCA
Organism: Lacinutrix himadriensis; assembly: GCF_001418105.1. GTDB lineage: Bacteria > Bacteroidota > Bacteroidia > Flavobacteriales > Flavobacteriaceae > Oceanihabitans > Oceanihabitans himadriense. The sequence goes on along the minus strand of NZ_LIQI01000032.1, from coordinate 24,413 downwards.
TAAATCCAGAACAATGTGGCTTTGAAGCGATTTTAGAAGAAGCTCCAGAATTATGTGAGTTAGCAGAAAATGATCCCGTATTTTTTGAAAATTGGGAAACTGGTTTAGGAGATTGGCAAGTTTCAGAGTTTGTTGTAAATTCTGCTTCTTGGGAGTCTAGATCTTGGACTATTCAAACGGATTTACCAAACGGAAGAGAAGGACAAGCGGTTTTTGGTGCAGATCCTATTAATGGAGATTGTGCAGCTAATTTACAAAACGGAATTCTAAGACTAGATAGTCCTTTAATTACCTTGCCAGATTTTACAGAGGGAGTTTATGAGCTGGCTTTTGATCATTACGTTGCTACCGAATTTCAATGGGATGGTGGAAATATAAAATATAGTTTAAATAATGGAATTACTTGGAACATGGTGCCAAGTGGCGCATTTACACATAATGCATATAACAGCATATTAAATACAGATGGAAATGATAATCCAATGCAAGGACAAGATGCCTTTACAGGTTCTGATGGCGGTTCTATAACCGGTAGTTGGGGAAAAAGTATTATAGATTTATCTGTAATTGGTCTTGGAGCGAATAGCACTTTTAAACTTAGATTTGAAATTGGTACAGATGGTTGTAACGGTATAATAGGTTGGTATCTAGATGATCTTGTAATTTATAATTGTAATATGCCATTATCTGTTTCAGAATATGAAGCATTAAATAGCAGTATTGCAGTATATCCAAATCCTTCAAAAGGGATGTTTACATTAAAGAAAACACAGAATATAGATTTAAGTTCTGCGAGTATTCATGATATTAATGGGCGATTTATTAAGCAAATAGATTTAAGTACCATGCAGGTTGAAAGACAAATGAATATTACAGATCTTGCTTCCGGTATTTACTTTATGACGGTTACTTCACTAGATAGTAAAACGGTTATAAAACTTGTAAAAGAATAATTAGATTATAATAACTTAATAAAAAGCACAGCTAGTAATAGTTGTGCTTTTATTGGTTATTTACATAAGATAGAATGAAAACGAAGCTACATATATTTAAAGTTGTTGCAAAACATTTGAGCTTTACTAAAGCTGCAGAGCAATTATTTATTTCGCAACCAGCGGTATCTAAATCGATTAAAAATTTAGAAGAAGAATATAAAACAACGTTTTTTACTAGAAAGAGAAACTCCATAGAACTTACAGCAGAAGGGAAGTCCTTTCTTTTATATGTCAATAGAATACTCGCTGTTTTTTCTGAAATGGAGGAACAGTTTCTCCACAAAAAGGACGTTTTTCCAGAAGTTATTGAATTGGGCGTTAGTACGACATTGTCTAATTATATAATTCCTAAAATAATAGCAAAGTTTAGAGTCCAGTTTCCGCAAACAAAATTTAAAATAATAAGTGATAATTCAGCCCATATTGAAGATTTTATTCTGAATGAAGAAATAGATTTTGGTATTACCGAAGGTAGTATTTCTAATACTAAACTGCATTTTGAAAAATTTATTAAAGACGAAATTGTATTGGTCACTAATGTGAATAACAATCTTTTTAAGAAAGGGAGTATCACTATGGAGACTTTACAGGAAATCCCTATTATTGAACGTGAAAAAGGTTCTGGAACAAGGACTATTATTGATGCGTTTCTATTACAAAACAATATAAAAAAGCTAAACAGTGTCGTGTCTTTAAATAGTACCGAAGCAATTAAAAACTACTTGTATCATTCCGATCATTATGCGCTTTTATCTATTAATGCTATTCATAATGATCTTGTTCATAATAAATTAAAAATAATAGATATTAAAGATTTAAGCATCGAAAGATGGTTTTACTTTATCAAAAGAACGGGTTTTCAATCGAAGACTGTAGATTATCTAGAAAATTTCATCCGACAAAACTATAACTTTTAGTTATGCTTAATAACTAATTAATTTGCTTACAGGTTATTTCTTAGGTTTACTTTTGTATGATAATAATACAAAATTAGATGAAAGATTTGTTTACCAAAGCAGCCTACCTCCTTATAATTAGTATCGCTTTTTTAGGCGGAATAAATAGTCCGACAGCATTAGTGCTTGGCTTTGTGTTTACACTTGTATTTCATAATCCCTTTCCAACGTACAGTCAGAGGGGTTTTCACCTTTTTTTGAAGGTCTCTGTAGTTGGTTTAGGTTTTGGAATGTTTATTAATGAAACATTAGAAACGGGTAAGCAAGGTTTAGAATTAACTATGTTTTCTATTTTTTTAACGATTGGTTTCGGATACATCTTAGGAAGAATTTTGAAGTTAGATGTAAAATTAGCACATCTTATTAGTTCTGGAACTGCTATTTGTGGCGGAAGCGCCATTGCAGCAATTGCACCAGTTATTAAAGCGAAAAGTAAAACCATAAGTGTTGCAATAGGTATTGTGTTTTTTTTAAACGCTATTGCGCTATTTGTTTTTCCTGCAATAGGTCATTTTTTTAACTTAACACAAGAGCAATTTGGTTTATGGTGCGCTATTGCTATTCATGACACAAGTTCTGTAGTTGGAGCAGCTTTAGGTTATGGAGATGAAGCTTTACGAATAGCAACAACAGTGAAATTAACAAGAACCTTGTGGATTATTCCTTTATCTATTTTATCTATGTTTCTATTTAAAACCAAAGGAGAGAAAATAAAGATTCCCTATTTTATTATTCTATTTATAATTGCCATTTTTATAAATAGTTGCCATGTTTTACCAGAGCAAGCAACTAGTTTTATTGTGCTTATGGCAAAACGATTGCTTGTTGTAACATTATTTCTTGTAGGATCTAATATATCTATTAATGATTTAAAAGCATCTGGTGTAAAGCCAATCGTGTTTGCATCTATATTGTGGTTGTTTATTTCCGTTTTTTCGTTAGCTTATATTTTAAACTAAAAAAGAAATGTAGTGTAGAAGGTTAAAACAAAACGATCACAAACAAAAAAAACGCAACCAATTGGTTGCGTTTTTGCTTTAAAAAGATAAGTATATATTATATAACTTTTACGTTTATTGCGTTTAATCCTTTTTTTCCTTCTGTTAATTCGAACTCAACGTCATCGCCTTCACGAATCTCATCGATTAATCCCGAAATGTGTACAAAATGTTCTTTGTTTGAACCTTCTTCTGTGATAAAACCAAATCCTTTGGCATCGTTGAAGAACTTTACTGTTCCTTTACTCATTGTAATGTAATTTAATTTGTTAATATGTAATAGTTTACAAATATAATGCCAATAAATTAAATAAACATAAAAATTAATAAATTATCTTAATACCAATTTTTTTATAATCTCTTTACCTAGACTTTCATTAAGCATTTTAATTATTTTTTCTTTACCATAGCTCAGTTCTTCACGCAAAACACTAGAACTTAATTGTATATATAAAGTTTCGCGTTCTAATTGTATTGCTGTTGTATAATTATTGACACCATTTCCCATTAGGTTCGCCCAAGCATCAGCTACATTGACTTTATCTAAGCCACGTTCTAATTTATTGGTTTCTACAAATTCCTTTAAAGCATCCGAAATGCTTAGATTTTCATTATTACGTTTTGCCATATTCCTTTTCCGCAAAAGCGGAAATCTTTTTAATTTTTATTTATCCCTTCTAAATCTAAAGGTTGATAGCGTTTGTATAAATATACGTCCTTATTCTGGTTTATTATTTTTAATTGCGATGTACTTGCTAATAATATAGTTTCTTTCCATTTCGCAAAAGGGGTCTTATAATATACGTTTAAACTGTCGTTTTCTATTATAATCTGCATCGTTTCAGCATCTTTAGACGTTTCGTAAGTTCCTAAAAAATTAGGTTTCATTTTTTTTCTAAACCCAGTTAAACTATCGTTTATTTCAAAATAATCTATAGTATCATTATAGTTGTAGTCTTTTTTACTTCCATCGTGTAAGGTTACTTCGTCAATTTCCCAATACCCATTTATATGGGGAATAAACGTTTCCGGATTTGGAGAACAACTAAAAATAGTTAGGGCTAATAAAAGGATTACATGTTTTTTCATAGCTTAAAAATTTCAAAAGATTGGTGTACTTGTTTTACGGCATTTTCTGTTCGTTCGGCGTGTGTATCACTAATAAAAAGTTGTCCGAAGTTTTCATCATCTACCAATTTAATAATTTGTGCAACGCGTTGTTCATCTAACTTATCAAAAATATCATCTAAAAGTAGAATCGGGTTTACACCACTTTGTTTCTTTATAAAATCGAATTGTGCCAACTTTAAAGCGATTAGAAAGGATTTTTGCTGTCCTTGACTTCCAAACTTTTTAATAGGATGATCTGCAATATTAAATACCAAATCGTCTTTATGTATTCCTATACTAGTATACTGTAAAGCTTTGTCTTTATTAATAACGCGCATTAAAAGTGTGTTGAGGTCTGCTTCAAATAAATCACTTTTATATATCAAATCTACACTTTCGTTATTATTGCTAATCGCTTCATATCGCGATTTGAAAATAGGAATAAACTCTTGTAAAAAAGCATCTCGCGATTTAAAAATCCGTGTCCCATAATCGGTTAACTGATTGTTGTAAATTTCAATAGTATCGTGGTTATAGGTGTTGTTAAGCGCAAAATATTTCAATAACGAGTTTCGTTGTGCTAAAATCTTATTGTACTTAATTAAATCGTCTAAATAGGTTTTATCACTTTGCGAAATCACACTGTCAATAAATTTACGTCTGGTGTCACTTCCTTCGGTAATTAAATCTCTATCTGCTGGCGAAATTATAACCAAAGGTAAGAAGCCAATATGTTCACTAAATTTTTCATAAGCCTTATTATTTCGCTTAATAACCTTTTTCTGACCTTTTTTTAAGCTAATTGCAACTTTCTCTAAATTATTTTCTTTTTCATAATCGCCATTAATGACAAAAAACTCTTCGTTGTGTTTTATATTTTGTGATGCTACCGGATTAAAATAACTTTTACCAAATGAAAGATGATAAATAGCATCAAGAACATTGGTTTTACCCACGCCATTGTTACCAACAATGCAGTTTATTTTTTCATTAAAGGTGAAAGAAATGCTGTCAAAATTCTTATAATTAAGTAAAGAAAGTGATTTTAAAATCATAAAAAAGTGAGATAATCGGAATTCTAGAAGTTGTTTTCTTGAAATGTCTTGCAAAATATTGAAAAATAACAAATAAATAAACCTTATTTGTGAAGAAAAATTTTATTTTTGCCACGCAATAATTAAGAAAATAATGGCAACGTACAAGAAAAGAGGTTATAAAGCAAATACGAAAGAAGAAGTAGAGCAAGTTGAAGAAGTAAACTCAACAACTGCCGAAGTCTTTAATACACTAGATGAAACAGCTTCTAAAACAGAAGACTGGGTTATTAAGAACCAAAAATACATTTTTGTAATAATTGGTATTGTAGCTGTAGGAGTATTAGGTTACTTAGGGTATAAAGAATTTGTAGCTAAACCAGCACAAACAGAAGCGATTAACGATATGTTTCAAGCGCAAAAATATTATAACGAAGCAGTAACAGGAGCTGACAAAGATTCTTTATTTAATTTAGCATTAAATGGAGGAGAAGGTAAGTTTGGTATGTTAGATATTATATCTGAGCATAGCGGAACAGAAGCTGCAAACCTTGCAAACTATTACGCAGGAATGGCTTACTTAAACCAAAAAGATTACAAAAATGCGGTTTCGTATTTAGGTAAATATACTGGTAAAGACCAAGCAACTGGACCTATTGCTAAAGGAGCAATTGGAGATGCATTTGTACAATTAAACCAAAAAGAAGATGCTTTAGGTTATTATGTGCAAGCGGCAGAAATGCGTAACAATGAATTAACAACGCCAATGTACTTATACAAAGCAGGAATTACTGCTTTAGATTTAGGAAAAGCTAGTGAAGCGTTAAAACATTTTACTAAAATTAAAGAAGAATATCCTACTGCAACTGAAGCTACAAATATTGATGTATTTATAGGGAAAGCAGAAGTGTTGGCTACTAAATAAATTACCGCTTTCGCGGAAAGAAACATGGCAACAGTAAATAAAAATTTATCCGATTACGATAAAAACACAATCCCAAACGCGAAAGATTTTCGGTTTGGGATTGTTGTTTCAGAATGGAACGATAACATCACCGAAGGATTATACAAAGGTGCTTTTGATACGCTAATTGAAAATGGTGTAACCGAAGAAAACATACTACGTTGGAATGTTCCTGGTAGTTATGAACTTATATTTGGTGCAAAAAAAATGCAACAGTATAATGTAGATGCTGTAATTACTATTGGTAGTGTCATTCAAGGAGAAACCAAACATTTCGATTTTGTTTGTGAAGCGGTTTCTCAAGGTATCAAAGACTTAAATGTGATTCATGATGTTCCTGTAATTTTCTGCGTACTTACAGATATGAATATGCAACAAGGTATTGATCGTTCTGGTGGAATTCATGGGAATAAAGGTACCGAAGCTGCTGTAGCTGCAATTAAAATGGCTGCTTTAAATAATCTGTAGTCACTTATCAGTCAAAGTATTTAGTCACAGTCGCAGTGTTCCGTCTTTGTTTTAACAGGTAAAGAAAGCATTTCGTTTCTTTGCATCTTCGTGACTTTGTGAGAAAATAGTGTGTTTCATCATCTTTCCGCTGTCATCCTACACGTTTGTTAACAATTTTTAGCATTTACAAACCCATTTTTCCTTGTAAATTAAGTAAATTTGAAGGTAACGTATACTTTTAATTTTACAGTGAATTTATTTAATCAACGCAGAAACAAATCGTTTAGTTATACTCCTAAGCACCAAAGAGAGCAGGACAAAACTCAAAAAGAAGAGCTAACTTCCCAATGGGACGGAATTCGTAGAACCTCTAAACGAAAAGGAAGTTTTCTATCTAGCTTGACCATTATGGTGTTATTCTTGATAGCTGTATTGGTGTTATTATACATTTTAGGTAGTTACTAATAAAGCAAAGATTATGGGAATTTTTAAAACAAAACAAAACAGAAAGTTTGATTATACACCTCAATACTTTAAAGGGGAAGGAAATCCGTATGAAATCAAGCATAAATTTGATGACCAACGACAAACGGTTGGTAGTCAAGGAGGAATAAAAACAAAGCTAATTTCTGCGCTTAACGACTATAAAAACAACGAAGATAAAACAGCAAATAAACGCGTTTTAATTATTCTTGCAATACTCATATTTGTATTTTTGTTTATTATAGATTTCGATTTATCTATATTCTTTTCAAAATAATTTATGGCAGACATTATTCAACTTTTACCAGACCATGTTGCTAACCAGATTGCAGCTGGTGAAGTAGTACAACGACCTGCTTCTGTAGTAAAAGAATTACTAGAAAATGCTATTGATGCAGATGCAACCAGCATTAAATTAATAGTAAAAGAAGCTGGTAAAACCTTAATTCAGATTATTGACGACGGTAAAGGAATGAGCACAACAGATGCTCGTTTAAGTTTTGAGCGTCATGCAACTTCTAAAATTAGAACCGCAGATGATCTTTTTAAATTAAACACCAAAGGTTTTCGCGGAGAAGCTTTAGCAAGTATTGCGGCTATTGCGCACGTAGAATTAAAAACCAAGCAAGAAGATGAAGAGGTTGGTACCAGTATCATTATTGAAGGTAGTGAAATTGTAGAACAAGAAGTAATTGTTACGCCAAAAGGAACTTCTATTGCCGTTAAAAATCTGTTTTTTAATATTCCTGCAAGACGCAACTTTTTAAAGTCGAATACCGTAGAATTACGTCATATTATTGATGAATTTCATAGGGTTACTTTGGCACATCCAAATATTACATTCGCCATGTATCATAACGGTTCTGAAGTTTTTCAACTCCCAGAAAGTAATTATAGACAGCGTATTGTAAACCTTTTCGGAACAAAAACCAATGAGAAATTAGTTCCTGTTGAAGAAGATACCGAAGTATTGAAGATTTCCGGATTTGTAGGAAAACCAGAATATGCTAAAAAATCTAGAGGCGAACAGTTCTTTTTTGTAAACGATAGATTTATAAAAAGCGCCTATTTAAATCACGCAATAGCTTCGGCGTTTGAAGGTTTATTAAAAGATGGCGCGCATGCAAGTTATTTTTTAAACTTGCAGGTAAATCCGCAAACCATAGATATCAATATACATCCAACAAAAACAGAAATTAAGTTTGATGATGAGCATACTTTATATGCCATTTTACGTTCTGCGGTGAAACATAGTTTAGGGCAATTTAATATCGCTCCTGTTTTAGATTTTGATAGGGATGCTAATTTAGATACCCCTTACGGATTTAAAAATAAAGGAGGAAGTACGCCAACCATAGAGGTGGATCGTAGTTTTAATCCTTTTCAAGAAGAAAGAACTCCTGTTGCTAAACCACAAGTTTCCTATAAAAAGGAAGTTGCAGGTAGTTGGGAAGGTTTATATGTTGGATTAGAATCTAAAAGTACCAAGACACAACAAGATTTTAGCGAAGTTCATTTTGAAAGTGATGAGCAAACGGCTTCTATGTTTACTAATGAAAACGAAGTAGAACAACAGCAATCTACCTACCAATTAAACAATAAATATATTATTAGTAAGGTAAAGTCAGGGATGCTACTAATAGATCAGCATAGAGCGCATCAACGTGTTTTATATGAAGATTTCCTTAAAAACTTGACCGTAAAAGAAGCGATGAGTCAGCAATTATTATTCCCTTTACAATTGCATTTTTCATCCCAAGAAATTACAATTATCAATCAAGTAAAAGAAGATTTAGAGCATACCGGATTTATGTTTGCTTCTATAAATGAAGATAGCTTAGAAATTACAGGAGTTCCTGTAAGCGTTCCCGAAAGTGAGGTTTCTATCATTTTAGAACAACTTATTAGCGATGTAGAAAACGAAGTACCAGACAGTAATTTTAGTGCTACCGATTTACTAGCAAAATCGATGTCTAAAAGTTTGGCTATTAAAACCGGGCAAAGCTTAAGTTTACAAGAGCAAGAGCATTTGGTTAATAAACTTTTTGCATGTAAGGAACCTAATGTTTCTGCAATGAATAGGCCAACTTTTGTTACCATGACCATGGACGAGTTGGATAGAAAATTTTTATAGATTACAAAACAATAAAAGGATTCCCTTTTTCAAGGGAATGAAAAAATTAATATGAATAGAATAACAGACACAGTAAAACATTTAATAATCATAAACGTGCTTATGTTTATTGGTACTTTATTTGTTGGAGGCGGACAATTGTTTTATGAGTGGTTTGCTTTATATTTCCCTAAAAACGAAGCATTTCAACCTTGGCAAATAATAACACACATGTTTATGCATGGAGGAGCAGATTTGCAAAAACTTAGCTTAATGCATTTAGGTTTTAATATGTTTGCTTTATGGATGTTTGGTTCACCAGTAGAACAGGTTTTAGGAAGTAAGAAATTTTTGTTTGTCTATATCTCGGCAGGATTAGGAGCGGTATTGTTCAGCTAGGGTATTACTATTTTAGCTATATTCCATTATATGATGAATTGATTAGCTCTGGATTAACGAATGATCAGTTAGTTCATATGTTTACTTCTAACGAAACTATTTCTGGAATTACCGATGCACAACTAATAAACTTAAAAGCAGCTTTTCCTATTTATAACGCTTCCATGGTTGGAGCATCTGGTTGTATTATGGGGATTTTAGCGGCTTTTGGAATGATGAACCCAGAAGCAAAACTAATGATGATCTTCTTGCCAATTCCTATAAAAGCAAAGTACTTTATTCCGGGAATTATACTATTAGATGTTATCTCTGCAGTTTCAGGGCAATCGTTCTTTAGTCCAAGTAACACCGCATATATGGCGCATGTTGGAGGAGCAATTACAGGATTTTTAATTATGTGGTATTGGAAAAAAAATCAGTTTAATAAAAACCGTTGGGATTAATGACAAATCTAAATCAAGATATTAAACAAAAACTAGCACAGCTTAATGTGTTTGAAAAGCTTATTGCGGTTAACGTTCTTGTTTTTATATTAGCACAAGTTTTAAGATTTGTTTTAAAGACAGGATCTAGTATGTCTTGGTTCGAGCTGCCTAGCGATTTTTTTGATTTTCTAAAACAACCATGGAGTATTATTACTTATGCCTTTGTGCATTATGATTTTATTCACATGCTGTTTAATATGCTTTGGTTATATTTTATTGGTAGAATGTTTATTAATTTATTTAATACCAAACTTGCTTTAAACGTATATTTTCTTGGTGCTATTTCTGGGGCTTTATTGTTTTTATTAGCCTATGCATTACTACCAACTGTTTTTAGTTCTGGTCACCGATTAGTTGGCGCTTCTGGAGCAGTTAGGGCTTTACTTATTTTTATGTGTGCATATATGCCTAACATGGATTTACGCGTTTTTACTTTTAATATCAAACTGAAACACGTCGGTATTGCCATTGTTGTTCTAGATTTTGTAGGTCTTTTTGGAGGCAATGCAGGAGGGAATCTTGCACATTTTGGAGGTACTATTCTTGGTTATTTTTATGCAACACAATTAACCAAAGGAAAAGATATTGGTAAAGGTTTTGAAGGTTTTATGGAAGTATTACAAACCTTTTTAAAAAGAACCCATCTAGACTAAAAACCGTACATAAAAAGAAAGGTAAAGTTGCTGGTTATACTAAAGATGAGTTTAAAGAGTTTAACAACCAAAAGCAAATTGATATTATTCTAGATAAAATAAGTAAAAGTGGTTACGAAAGTTTAACCAAAGAAGAAAAAGAATTATTGTTTAGAGCTGGGAAATAGTGATCAGTATTCAATCATCAGTAAGTAGTTAACGGACTTATAGCGTCCACTAAAACACATGAAAAAATTAAATTTTTTAAATAAAATAGTATTCTTCTTCAACTCTGTTGGGGCTACGCTTTTATTGCTTTCTTATGTGTTGCCTTTTGTGGCTCCAAAAACATTTTCCATTTTATCGGTTTTAAGTTTAGGGGTTCCGTTTTTAATTATAGTTAACGTTTTGTTTTTTCTGTATTGGTTACTAAAAATCAAAAAACAGTTCTTTTTATCTTTTGTAGTTTTAGTAATAGGTTATTTGTCGTTTGGATCTTTGTATAAGTTTTCGAATACAAATGAAGTAAACAAAGAGAATAGCCTTACTGTCATGAATTATAATGTGCGTCTTTTTAATTTATATGATTGGATTGAAGAAGCAAATACAGATGTAAAACTGATTGATTTTATTAAGGAAAAAGCACCAGATGTAGTTAATTTTCAAGAATACCATCCTAATGAAAATATAGATTTATCTTTTTTTAAATATAAATTTGAAAAGCTAACGGGTAATAAAATTAAATTCGGACAAGCTATTTTTTCACAATATCCCATAATAAATTCTGGTTCTGTTGGATTTCCTAATACTTCAAATAATGCCATTTTTGTGGATATTGTGAAGGAAAGAGATACCATTCGCGTGTATAATGTACACTTACAGTCTCTAAAATTAGATACTAAAGTTAAAGTAGAAGCTATTTCACAAGAGGATTCGGAACGTTTGGTGAAACGAATTGGTAAGTCATTTGAAATGCAACAAGCACAAACCGAATTGTTTTTAAAACACAAAAATGCATGTAAGTACAAGGTGATTATTAGTGGCGATTTTAATAACACCGCATTTTCTTATGTGTATAAAGAAATGAAGGAAGGCTTACAAGATGCTTTTAAAGTTGCAGGAAATGGTTTTGGTAGAACGTATGATTTTAAATTCTTTCCTACGCGTATCGATTTTATTTTAGTAGATGATGACTTTGTTGTAGATGCTTTTAAAACCTATGATGCGCATTATTCCGATCACTTTCCGGTAATGGCTAGATTGTCGTTATTGGATTAACCTTTATTCCTGCGAAATCGAAGATTCACGATTTCAATATTAAAAAAAAGAATTAATGAGTAATGCAGGAATCTGTTTATTAGTAAATGAAAAGTTTTTGGTCATATAGCAGTGATTCCTTTTTCAAAGGAATGTATTACATAAAAGAACAGTCTACATAATCTGCAAGGATATGAATACATAAGCCTAATCCTATTAATCTCGTTTTTTTAGGAAGTAATAATAACACATAAACTACCATTGCGTAATACGTGTGTAAAGGGTGAAAGTTGATGCTGCATCTATTGGCTTCAAAAATAGGTGTTGCTAGTAAATGATCTACATCTATTAGTATTCCGGCAGCCATAATTAGATAAGCTACTTTCCAATTGCTTTTAAAAAAGACTAGGGCAACTAATAATGGAAAGCCAAAGTGAATGCCATAATGTAGAATAGATTGTAGCATTATAAGTGTTTAAACTGATTTTCTAAATAGCTTAAAGCATTCGGACCTTCATTAAAGAGCAAGTCTAAGATGCTTAAATTGCCAATAAAACCATGTTTTTCTCCAAATACTTGTGTGTAATTATCAAAGTTGAAATTGGGTTCTTTTCTGGAGTTTGCTAAATATCTAAAGTCTGATTTGTCGGTGGTTTCTTTTTGAAAGCTTTCGGTTTCCGAGGTAGTTAAATCTAATTGAAGGCAATCTAAAATAGTTTCAAAACACTTTAAATTAAAGGCTAAAAGATTTACTGCTTCCTCTGTAAATAGCGGTAAAAGCTCATCTTCATAAAATTCAAAAAAAGGAGAAGTCTTGTATGCAGATTCCAAAGATTTCCAATGCAGCATTTGCCACTTTTCGGTATTATGAATGTTTATATTACGATACTGTTGTCTTTCCTTTTGCGAATAAACAACAGGTACACTTAATTGTAATTTACCATTTGCACCATATATAAAAGTTCTATTTCTATAGGTTTGCTTTTGGTAATTATCATGCATCTCCAACACAACTTCACCTGCTTTAAGCATGGCAGCAAAGTGCGCTACGTTTGGGAAGTATGTTGGATGAATAAGAATGTTCAGTTAACAATTAACTATTCGCTTCTTTTCTTTTTTTCCATTTTCCATATCCAAACCATCCAAGTAGTAAAATGATAAACGGAATTAAATAAGAAACGCGTTCTCCGCTTCCGCCAACAGTAGTAAATAAACGATCCCAACGGATTTTGTTTTTTAAGCCAATACCATCACTATCTACACTAAACCAAATAAAGACAGGCTTACCAACAACGTGATCAAATGGCACAAATCCCCAAGTTCTTGAATCTTGAGAGTCATGTCTGTTATCTCCCATTAACCAATAGTAATCTTGCTTAAAGGTATAGCTTGTAGCAAGCGCTCCATTAACAAAGATCTGATTTCCTTTAACTTGTAGTGTATTGTTTTCGTATTCGGTAATGATACGTTTATAAAGCGGTAAAACGTTTAAATTTAAATCTACAGTTTTTCCTTCTTCAGGGATATATAAATCTCCAAAATAATCGTTATTCCAGTTATAGTTTGGATCATGAGGGAAAATTCCTGAATTTCGTTTTCCTTCTTCTTCTTTTACAGGAATAATTTGATCTACTTTCGGGTTGTTTTTAAATTTCTCTAAATCCCCTTTATAAATTCCCATAAATTTATATACATCTTGATCTACTTTTCCAACTCTATTAGGGTTCATGCCATATCTGTCATGAAGGTATTGTAAGTTAAAATCTTGATTATTTTTTGTTTTTACTAAATAAGAGAACTGCAATTTAGCTCTATCTGGTAATTCGTTTTGTTTTCCGTTTATAAACACATAACCATCACGAACAGATAAAGAATCTCCAGGTAAACCAACACAACGTTTTACATAGTTTGTTTTCTTGTCAATTGGTTTGTTATAGTTTCTGTCTGGTCTTGGTACAGACATGCTATAAGACGTATCTATTGGCCAGTTAAAAACTACAATATCATTACGCTTTATCTTTTGCAATCCTGGGATTCGCATATAAGGTAAAGACAGTTTGTTGATCCAAGAAGTATTTTTTTCTTCTAAGACATCATCATATAAATACGATTTCTTTTTAATAAAAGGAATCGTATCATGAACCATTGGCGCAGCAATGGTTGTCATTGGTACTCTTGCTCCGTAGTGAAACTTACTCACAAATAGAAAATCACCAACGAGTAACGATTTCTCTAAAGAAGAAGTTGGAATAGTATACGGTTGCATTACATACGTATGCACAATGGTTGCAGCTACAATAGCAAATAAAATAGAACTTACCCAATCTCCAGATCCAGATTTTGGATGTAAACTTCTATCTTTTACATGTTCTACATCGGTGAAGTAATTAAGGTAATAACTATAAAAGCCTAAGGTTATTATAGCTAAGAAAGTATCTAAAGGTTGATTTTTACCAAAACTTCTAGCGGTTTCTACCCAAATTACAGGAAACATGATAAGATTAACAATTGGCAAAAACAGCAGAATAGTATAATACCAAGGTCTGTTAATAATTTTCATTAGAACCACAGCATTGTAGACTGGTATAAATGCTTCCCAAGCTTGTCTTCCAGCTTTTACATATAGTTTCCAAGTTCCTAATCCGTGAATTACTTGAATACTAACGAAAAAGATAAATAATTGCGTAAATGTCATAATTTGTATACTAATAATTGTCTCCAGACAATTGTTTAATTTATGTTAGTGATGTAAGCGTTTTATACGTTACAAATATATTACTAGTTAACTAATGTTTAACACATCTTTCATAGTAAATACACCTGTTTTTCCATAAAGCCATTCTGCGGCTACAACAGCACCAAGCGCAAAGCCTTGTCTGTTATGTGCGGTATGCGTAATATCTATAGTGTCTACATCGCTTTTGTAACTAATAGTGTGTGTACCAGGAACGTCTTCAATTCTCTTCGCAGTAATTGGTAAAGCGGCTTCTGTTTCTGTATCCAAACTCCAAGAAGTATAATTCGTGTTTTCTTTTATAATAGCATCTGCAAGCGTAATTGCCGTTCCGCTAGGAGCATCTAGTTTTTGGGTATGGTGAATTTCTTCCATAGATACTTTATAGTCTTTTAAAGTATTCATCATTTTTGCTAAATAGCTATTTAGCTCAAAAAAAATATTTACACCTAAACTAAAGTTGGAAGCATAAATAAATGCGCCTTTTTTTTCTTCGCATAAAGAAACAGCTTTATCATAATCTTCAAGCCAGCCTGTAGTTCCAGAAATAACAGGAATGTTTTTATTAAAACAATTAGAAATATTTTTAAAAGCGGCAGAAGGTATACTAAAATCTATAGCTACATCGGCATCTGTAATATCATAATTGTCATCCATTGCTTTTGTAACAATAGTATGACCACGTTGTAATGCTATTTGTTCAATGGTTTTACCCATTTTTCCGTAGCCAAGAAGTGCAATTTTCATTGAAAAAGTATTTTTTTTATTCCCTAGCAGAAGGGAATCTGTATAATATTTGTTTCCGAGTCATCGAAAATCGTATTAATATTTTTTAAAATTTAAAATTTACAGAGAGACCAACATCACCTGTATTATCAAATTCGTTAATTTTATAATGCGGCATAAAAGTCAGGTTTTCATCTACATTAAATTGCAGTAAATGCGCATCTACATTGGCCCAAACGATATTTAGAATGTAAATTCCAGCAGTAACTAAAAGGGATAACTCTTTGTTTCTTCGAAGTGTTTTTTGTGCTTCTTCTAAACCATCATCGGTTATGGCTCCATAAAACTCATCATCTGTAAAGCCAGCTAATCTACGTTTGTAGGCATCGCGATATCGATTGTATTCTTTATGGTTGTCTAAATAAAAATAGACTCCAGCACCAAGTCCTACGTAAATAACAGGGACCTTCCAATATTGTTTTAGGTGAATATGTCCTAAACCCGGTAAAACAGCAGAGTAAAAAGCAGCTCGAGCAGGAGTTAAAGGATCTATTGGTTCTCTAGTGCTAATTTCGCCATCGATAACAATACCTTGATCCGCGAGTTGTTTTTTTTCTTTTTTTAACGCTTTGTTTTCTTCTTCTTTAGATTCCTTTTCTTGGGCTAAAGCCGAAAAACTAAAACAAATGCTAAATATTATTAATATGAAAAGTTTATTTTTCACTTTGTACTAACTTTTTAATTCTATTAAAATCTTCTTCAGAATGAAATGGAATCGTAATTCTTCCTTTCCCATTACTAGAAACTTTAACGTCTATTTTATGACCAAAGTATTCTGAAAAATCTTTCATACCTTTTTTAACAAACTTTGGCAATTCTTCTTTTACTTTTGGTGGTACACTTACTTCTTGTGTCTCGTTATAGGTTCTTACTAACGTTTCTGTATCTCTAACAGAAAGTTTGTTTTGTAGTATTTTTTCGTAGATATCTAACTGAATCGATTGGTCTTCAATATTAATAATTGCACGACCATGACCCATAGAGATAAAACCATCTCGCATTCCGGTTTGAATGATAGGATCTAGTTTTAACAATCGTAAATAGTTAGCAATAGTAGAACGTTTTTTACCAACACGTTCACTCATTTGCTCTTGGGTTAATTGAATTTCATCAATTAAACGTTGGTAGGATAATGCAATTTCTATAGGATCTAAATCTTGACGTTGAATGTTCTCCACCAAAGCCATTTCTAGACTTTCTTGGTCGTTTGCAATACGAATGTATGCAGGAACAGACGCTAAACCAATAAGTTTACTTGCGCGAAAACGACGCTCTCCAGAAACCAGTTGGTATTTGTTAAATGCTAATTTTCTAACCGTAATTGGTTGTATAACACCAAGTTCTTTAATGGAGGAAGCTAATTCGCGAAGCGATTCTTCATTAAAATTGGTACGTGGTTGAAACGGATTCATTTCAATTAAATCCAGTTCTAACTCGACAATATTACCTATTACTTTATCTGCATTTTTGTCTTCTGCATTTTGTATATCGTTGCTTGGGTCTTTTAAAAGAGCAGAAAGTCCTCTACCTAAAGCTTGTTTTTTGGTTGCCTTCGCCATAATCTAGGAGTTTTTTGTAATCACTTCTTTAGCCAAACTTAAATAATTAGATGCACCTTTACTAGCCGCATCATAATTAATTATGCTTTCACCATAACTTGGTGCTTCACTTAAACGTACGTTACGTTGTATAATGGTTGTAAAAACCATATCGTTAAAATGTTTTTGTACTTCTTCTACCACTTGGTTAGATAAACGTAAACGCGAATCGTACATAGTAAGCAGTAAACCTTCAATATCTAATTCCGGATTGTGAATTTTTTGAACACTTTTTATGGTGTTTAATAATTTACCTAAACCTTCTAAAGCAAAATATTCACATTGTATAGGAATAATTACCGCATCTGCTGCAGTTAATGCATTTAGTGTTAATAAACCAAGAGAAGGAGCACAGTCAATGATAATAAAATCATAATCTTCTTTTACTTCTTGTAATGCTTTTTTAAGCATATACTCTCGTGCTTCTTTATCTACAAGCTCAATTTCAATGGCTACAAGATCAATATGCGCAGGAATAATATCTAGATTCGGTGTATCTGTTTTAACAATAGCTTGTTTAGCTGTGTTTGTATGTTCTAAAAGTTGGTAGGTACCAATTTCTACTTCTTCTACATTAATACCTAACCCAGATGTTGCATTGGCTTGTGGATCTGCATCAATTAAAAGTACTTTTTTTTCAAGTACACCAAGTGAAGCAGCTAAATTTATTGAAGTTGTAGTTTTGCCAACACCACCTTTTTGATTAGCAATTGCTATAATTTTACCCATTAATTTCATTTGATTTTAGGAACAACCAAAAATACGATTATTTATGGGTTTATAAAATGGAAGTTGTTAACAGTTGGTTAAAAGAAAGGATTAATTTCTATATATAGCATAAGTGTAGTGCTTTGAATGCTATTCCATTTCTTTTTTTTAAAATTTCGAGCGATAAATCTTACGTACAATTACTATTTTATTCATGATTTTGTGAAATTTAGTGACTGATTCACAGAAGTTTAAGGGCTTTTTTTTATCTTTAATATCTATTAATCAATTTCTTAATCATGAAAAAAAATAATATTATTTTTCAAAAGACCTTAATTGTAATCCTACTATTCGCATTTTCTGTAACCGTGCAATCACAAATAAAAAAGACGGCAAGCGTGGAAGGAATTACAGAATATATGCTAGACAACGGCTTAAAGGTGCTGTTGTTTCCAGATAATTCTGCACAAACCATTACGGTAAATATTACTTACAAAGTGGGTTCACGTCATGAAGGCTATGGGGAAAAAGGAATGGCGCATTTATTAGAACATATGGTGTTTAAGGGCACGCCAAACCATCCAAATATTCCGGAAGAATTAACTTCCCATGGTGCACGACCAAACGGAACTACATGGTATGATCGTACCAATTACTTTGAAACATTTAATGCAACCGAAGAAAATCTAGATTGGGCTTTAGATTTAGAATCGGATAGAATGTTGAATTCCTTTATAGCAGAAAAGGATTTGAAGTCGGAATTTTCAGTAGTACGAAATGAATTTGAAATGGGAGAAAATTCACCATCCAGAGTACTTTTAGACAATGTAAGTAATGCTGCATTTTTATGGCATAATTACGGAAAAACTACCATAGGAAATCGATCGGATATAGAACGTGTGCCAATTGAAAATTTAAAAGCATTTTATAAAAAATATTATCGTCCAGATAATGCAGTTTTAATGGTAACCGGAAAGTTTGAAGAAGCAGACATGTTGACTAAAGTGGTAAAAAAGTTTGGCGTTCTTAAAAATCCGGGAGCACCTTTAAAAGACGTACCAACCATTGAGCCTGCACAAGATGGAGAAAAAAGAGTAACGCTTAGTCGCGTTGGCGATTTACAAATAGTTTCTGCATTGTATCATGTTCCAGCAGGATCACATGAAGATGCGGCTGCGATGGCAGTTGCAGAGTTAATACTTACCGATTCTCCTTCTGGAAGATTATATAAAGCATTAATAAATGAAAAAAAAGCATCTAGCATTTGGTCTTTTACTCCTTTTACCAAAGAACCAGGTTTTATGTATATCAATGTGGATGTACCTTCTGATAAATCCTTATCGGAAGCAGAATCGACCTTATTATCTTTATTAGATGACTTAGGAAACAATCCGGTTACCGAAGAAGAAGTGAATCGCGGAAAAGGAAAATTTTTAAAGGAAGCAGATGCGATTTTTAGAAATTCTTCCCGATTAGGAACTTTTATGAGCGAATTTATTGGAGCAGGAGACTGGCGTTTAGCGTTTATCTTTCGCGATCGTGTAGAAAATATGACAGCAGATAAAGTGAATGCTGCAATACAACGCTATTTAATCAATACCAATAGAACGGTTGGACTTTTTATTCCAGAGAAAAAACCAATGCGCGTAGAAATAGAACATACCGAAGGTCTTACCGATTTAGTAACCAACTATAAAGGAAAAGAAGGACTGGGAGCAGGGGATACTTTTGATGTTTCTTTTGAGAATATTCAAAACACATTGAACTCCGGAAATTTAACTAAAAGCCCAATAGAATACGGATTTATTAAAAAGAATAATCGTGGTAAAACAGTAAACGTTTCCTTTACAAGTAGAACAGGGAATGAGTCTCAGCTAATGAATAAAGGGCTTGCAGCAAGTTATACCGCAAAAATGTTGAATAAAGGAACTAAAAGTAAATCAAGACAAGATATTGAAGATAAATTAAGTGCGATTAAATCCTCGGTTAGTTTTGGAGGTTCTAATGGTAGAATAACAGCAAATGTTAATAGTACCGAAGAACATCTTACCGAAGCTTTATCCTTAATGGCAGATATGCTTAAGAATCCATTGTTTGATGCTACCGAATTGGATAAACTAAAAACGGAAGCTTTGGCTGGTATTGAGCAAAACAAAACAGATCCTCAGTTTTTAGCGATTAGAGAAATGGGATTATTAAATCAGCATTATCAAAAAGGACATCCGCTTTATAGTATGACCATAGACGAAGAAATCGCTGCAATTAATGCCATTACCACTAAAGACCTTCAAGCGTATCATGATGCGTTTTATGGAATTTCAGATAATGCAACTCTAGTCGCTATTGGTAATATTGACGAAGAAGCATTAAAAGGTTATTTTGAAAAGGAGTTTGGAGATTTTAAATCCGATTTAGCGTATACCGCAATTAGTGATCCTTATCAAGATAATAAAGCTGTAAATCAAAAAATTAAAACACCAGATAAAAAGAATGCTATTTCTTTCGGAATATTACCAATCGCAACTAGTAAATATGATGAAGATTATGCAGCGCTTCAAATGGCTGGTGAAATTTTAGGAGGTGGTTTTATAAGTTCTAGAATAGCAAATCGTTTACGTCAACAAGATGGTGTAAGTTACGGTGCTGGAGGAAGAGTTAATGTCGATAATAATAAAACGGACAACAATTCTGCAGCTATGGTTTACGCTATTTATGCACCAGAAAATGCAGAAAAAGTACAACTTGGTTTTACCGAAGAAATTGCTCGTTTTATTAAAGATGGTATTACCAAAGAAGAACTAAAAACAGCTGTGGATGGTTGGGTACAAGAACAAAGTGTATCTAGAGCAAAAGATGGTGAGTTGTCTAGAGTTATTAATGATAATATGTATTATGATAGAGATTTAAATTTTCAAAAAGACATTGAAGCCAAAGTAAGTAGTCTTACTGTGGAAGATGTGAATAAAGCGATTAAAAAACATTTTAAAAATTTTGAAGAATGGACCGTTGTAAATGCGGGAGATTTTGAAAGTTTTGAAATTAAAAAAGAGGATAAAAAAGTAGATTAATTTAAGAAGCTTTAATAACATAAAACTTGCCAACTAGTAATTATTCTAGTTGGCAAGTTTTATTTGTCTACATATTTTAAATCAAAAATATTTTATTGTTTATGAGTTAATTCCACGGAAGTTTTACCTATTAAGGAAAAGGATTTGTTATAGTTTTAGTCGTTTTAGTAACCTTTTTCACAGGCTAATATCCATTGTTTTTGAGTTAAAAAAGAATATAAAAAGTATGGTTTCAGTGATGTGCTATCCATCGATTTCTAAATTGTTATATACACATGCTGTGCGTCTTATTCATCTTGTTTTAAAGGGACGCTTGGAAGAGAGGTGAGGAAGCAATAAATTATATACGCTAATATAAATGTTTACGTTAGCAATGTGGATGAAGCTTATTTTAAGTTATTTGTTTTGTGTGAAATACTAGTATTACTAGGTCATAAATAATGTTAAAGTAAATAAGTTGTTCTATAATTTTATTAAATTTATGGTTTTTAACAAATAAAAAATTGATGATTAATCAAGTGCAGAAACGCCGGTTTTTGTATGATACAATTCATTATATTAAAAATAGAGACCCATTCCTATGAATAGAATTAAATACCCAGCTTATTTAGATAAAATTTTAACACCAAAAGTAGCTGCCATGATTATTAAAAATCATGACGTTCTTGGTGTTAGTGGCTTTACTAAAGCTGGTGATAGTAAATCTGTTTTACCTATGGTAGCAGATAGAGCATTGCATGAAGATATTAAAGTTACCGTTTTAAGTGGTGCATCATTAGGATATGATACAGATGCTGATTTAGCAAAAAATGGAGCATTATATAAAAGGATGCCTTTTCAAGCAGATCCCACTTTAAGAAAAAGTATTAATAGCCATGAAGTTTTGTATGTAGATCAGCATTTAGGTCAAACCGCAGATATGTTGCAAAAAATTGATTCTTTTAAAATTGATGTTGCAATTATAGAGGCAGTTGGTGTAACAGAAGAAGGCTATATTATTCCTACAACTTCAGTGGGTAATTCTCCTGCTTTTACTGAAAAAGCAGAGAAAATTATTATAGAAATTAATACGACATTTCCAGAAAGTCTATACGGTCTTCATGATGTTAAATTTTTAAAGAAACAACCAAACAGAGATGTGATTCCTGTATTGAAATCAGATACAAGAATTGGAGATCCATTTATTAAAATTGATCCTGAAAAAGTGGTCGCTATTGTTTATACCGAAGTGCCTGATAGTCCTGCAGTAATTTCTGCTCCAGATGAAAAAACTACTGCAATTTCTAAACATATACTTGATTTTCTAGGTAATGAGGTTGATGAAGGCAGATTAACAGAATCTTTATTGCCTTTACAAGCAGGTATTGGAAAAACTGCAAATGCTATTTTATCGGGATTTACAAATAGTAGATTTAAAGATTTAACGATGTATTCTGAAGTGCTTCAGGATAGTACTTTTGAGCTTTTTGATGCAGGAAAGTTATCTTTTGCTTCTGCTTCATCTATTACTGTTACTGAAGAATGTTCCAAAAATATTTTTAGTGATTTTGATAAGTATAAAGATAAATTGGTTTTAAGACCACAAAACATTAGTAATTCAGCTGAAGTGATTAGTCGTTTAGGAATTATTGGTATTAATACAGCTATAGAATTTGATATTTATGGTAATGTAAATTCTACGCACATTATGGGAACCAATATGATGAATGGAATTGGTGGTTCTGGCGATTTTGCTAGAAATGGTTATCTAAGTATTTTTGCTTGC
Organism: Lacinutrix himadriensis; assembly: GCF_001418105.1. Classification (GTDB taxonomy): domain Bacteria; phylum Bacteroidota; class Bacteroidia; order Flavobacteriales; family Flavobacteriaceae; genus Oceanihabitans; species Oceanihabitans himadriense. Next base: position 1,878 of record NZ_LIQI01000032.1, on the reverse strand, counting down.
CCTTCTATGTCTAAAGAAGGTAAAATTTCTCATATTGTTCCTATGGTTTCTCATACAGATCATACAGAACATGATATAGATATTTTAGTAACAGAACAAGGTTTGGCAGATATTAGAGGTTTGGCTCCAATTGAAAGAGCTAGAGTTATTATTGATAAATGTGTGCATCCTGATTATAAGGCACAATTGTTATATTATTTTGAAGAAGCGTATAAGCTTGGTGGTCAAACACCTCATATTTTACCAGAAACATTTAGCTGGCATACTAGACTTAAAACAGAAGGAAGTATGAAAATAAAAAAGGTAGTGAAATCAATTGTTTAAAGAATTAAGTTAATAGTTGTGTTTCCCTATTTTTAAATAAAAAAAGCCCAAGCATTTGCTCGGGCTTTTTAGTTATGGTATAATTTATAATTATCAGATATTATTTTTATACGGTGTTACCCAACGTTTTTATTTCTCATTATTAAATCAGCAGCTTCTACTGCTTCTTTCTGATAAGCTTTTCTATTATTCAAAATTTCATTTAATTCACTTTCAGTTTTGGATTGAAACTTTTCGACATACTTTTCCACCACACTTTTTTCTTGAGCTTGTTTTAATTCAATCGCTTCTTTAGAGTCTAATTTATTAATGTATTGAAACATTCTAAATCTGAACTTCGTATTCTTCACAATTGGTTTTTCGTGTAAAAAGTCAACCAAGAAATTTGATATGTAAAATGTGTCTCCATTATTAAATTCCAAATCCCAATAAGCTAAATCAGAATTCATCATTTTCAAACGTCTGGCATTGTCAATCCGATTTTTATAGTAAACTCCTAAATGATATATAGAAGATTTAATATTAGATATTTTATATTGTTTTTTAATTCCGTTTTCGCTAATTATTATTTCGTCAGAATCTAAATCAATATCGATTCTTGTGTTTTTGTTTTCCCTGTAATAGTTTATGAAAATGAGAAAGTTTGGTAAGTTGAAAACGAGAATTATTCCAATCATTATTTTTACGAAAAGGAAGTCCAAAACAAATGTTTCTCCGTTTTTGATGTAATGCCAAATAGGTATAATAATAATTAATCCAATTATTAGATATACATTCTCCCTTAATAGGGTTTTCAGAAGTTTATTATTTGGTTCGTAGCTTTTTTTCAAATGTTGGGTAACGTTGTTGTGTATGATTAGTGGCGTTTTTAAGCACCTAATTTAGCAAATAAAAACGGAATAGAAAATCCGTAAGGATTTCCGTAAGCAAGCTGGAACTAGCCATTAATTATAAACGTCTTAAGTTTACATTTTAAATAAAACATTAAATTAAGATATATAAATCAGAAAGAACAAAAGAGAGAAATAAGATTAGTATACACGGTGAAGCATTAGACTTCGACAACATTGATAATCCTCTCTCTTTTTCTACTAATATTTCGTTCAGTTCTGTGAGACTTTAGATCTCGATTTCAAGTTGTTGAAACATCAGTAGCTCGTTCTTTCCAAAATTCAATTCTTATGAATAAATATAGTGAAATTTTTGGATTAGACATTAGCAAAGATGTCTTTGATGTTTATGGTTCAGAGACAGGACATGACCAATTTAAAAATGATGAGAAAGGCTTTGTGAAATTCATAAAAGGCTTACCAGAAAGTGTTTTGGTGGTTATGGAGGCTACAGGTTATTATCATTACAGGTTGGCACAGTTTTTATATAAATCTGGAGTATGTGTGTCTGTTGTAAACCCTTTATCTGTAAAGCGATTTATCCAGATGAAATTAGCCAAAGTAAAGACCGATAAGAGTGATTCTAAAGCCATTTGTGAATATGGACAAATGAATGATGTTCCTCTTTACACAGCTTTAAATGAAGTTCAGAGTGAGTGCTTGC
>NZ_LIQI01000031.1 GCF_001418105.1 Lacinutrix himadriensis | reverse complement strand
TTGTTAGAGTTCCCGACATGACTCGCTGGCAACTAACAACAGGGGTTGCGCTCGTTATAGGACTTAACCTGACACCTCACGGCACGAGCTGACGACAACCATGCAGCACCTTGTAGATTGTCCGAAGAAAAGTCTATCTCTAAACCTGTCAATCTACATTTAAGCCCTGGTAAGGTTCCTCGCGTATCATCGAATTAAACCACATGCTCCACCGCTTGTGCGGGCCCCCGTCAATTCCTTTGAGTTTCATTCTTGCGAACGTACTCCCCAGGTGGGTCACTTATCACTTTCGCTTAGCCACTCAAACCGAAGTTCGAACAGCTAGTGACCATCGTTTACGGCGTGGACTACCAGGGTATCTAATCCTGTTCGCTCCCCACGCTTTCGTCCATCAGTGTCAATATATTGTTAGTGATCTGCCTTCGCAATTGGTATTCTATGTAATATCTATGCATTTCACCGCTACACTACATATTCTAACCACTTCACAATAATTCAAGATAACCAGTATCAAAGGCAATTTTACGGTTGAGCCGCAAACTTTCACCCCTGACTTAATTATCCACCTACGGACCCTTTAAACCCAATGATTCCGGATAACGCTTGGATCCTCCGTATTACCGCGGCTGCTGGCACGGAGTTAGCCGATCCTTATTCTTACAGTACCGTCAGCTTCTCACACGTGAAAAGGTTTCTTCCTGTATAAAAGCAGTTTACAACCCATAGGGCAGTCATCCTGCACGCGGCATGGCTGGATCAGAGTTGCCTCCATTGTCCAATATTCCTCACTGCTGCCTCCCGTAGGAGTCTGGTCCGTGTCTCAGTACCAGTGTGGGGGATCCCCCTCTCAGGGCCCCTATCTATCGTTGCCATGGTGTGCCGTTACCACACCATCTAGCTAATAGAACGCATAGTCATCTTATACCGTAACCTTTAATGTTGTCTTGATGCCAAAACAACATACTATAGGGCATTAATCTTCGTTTCCAAAGGCTATTCCCTAGTATAAGGTAGATTCTATACGCGTTACGCACCCGTGCGCCGGTCGTCATCTGTGCAAGCACAATGTTACCCCTCGACTTGCATGTGTTAAGCCTGCCGCTAGCGTTCATCCTGAGCCAGGATCAAACTCTTCATCGTTAAATTTTATAGTCTTGCGACTTATTTGCTTAACAACTAATGGAATTTTTCAAGTACTCAAAATAGTTTATTCTCTTTGTTTGATTTAAATCGTTTCCAATTTTAATCTTACGCTGTCAATTCAATATGTGTATGAACTTAATTTTCTTGTTTTACTAAGGCTTTAATCTCTTAGCGGGTGCAAATATAAAACCCTTTTTCTAATCTCACAATGTTTTTATTAAAAAAAATAAAATCTTTTTTTTAACCTTTAAAAACATAAAATTTTAGAACTTTTCCAGCTACTTAACATATTGTTGTTTCCGTAGCGGGGTGCAAATATAGATACCTTTTTCTTTCTGACAATGCCTTTTTTAATCTTTTTTTTGATTATTTTTTTTGAGCCTTTCTAAGGGCTTATTTTCAGCTATTTATAACGCAAAGTTTTTTTGAAATATACTGCTTGTTTCTTGGGATTCGCGTTAAGGATAGTAGCGACATCCTTTTTGGTAGTAATGAAACCTATACTTTAATTAATAACCCTCCTTATATATAGGACGCTTCTACTCTATTATAATAAGGATACAAAAAGATATAGCGGATAGCCTGACGTTGGTTAACCCTTTTGTTAACCAACGGAACGCCTTGAAAATTATATTCAAAATCTTACATACTTTATTATAACACAAAAAAAGGATCTGTTACTCCTATTATATAGAGGACATTCTAATAGCTTGGTTTTTCAAAATTCTAAATTTATACCTATATATATATTGTGAGTGAATTTTTATACTATTATATTTGTCACTTACATATAATATTACATAATGATACAGATTACTTTGCCTGATGGGAGCATAAAAGCGTTTGAAGAGAACACTACTCCTATGGATGTAGCTAAAAGTATTAGCGAAGGTTTGGCTAGAAATGTTATTTCGGCTAGTTTTAACGGTACAACCCTTGAAACTTCGACCCCGTTAACCACCGATGGGTCTTTGATTCTTTATACATGGAACAACGATGAAGGTAAAACTGCATTCTGGCATTCTAGTGCGCACGTATTAGCGCAAGCTTTAGAGAGTCTTTACCCTGGAATAAAACTTACTATAGGTCCTGCGATTGATAATGGGTTTTATTATGATGTAGATTTTGGTGAACATGTTGTTTCGGAAAAAGACTTCAAGTCTATTGAAAACAAAATGATAGAGATTGCTCGTGGTAAACATGCCTTTAAAATGAGGGACGTTTCTAAAGCTGATGCTCTATCCTTATATAAAGGTAATGAGTACAAAACAGAATTAATAGAAAACCTAGAAGATGGTACTATTACTTTTTGTGATCATGATACGTTTACGGATTTATGTCGCGGTGGACACATACCAAACACTGGAATTATTAAAGCCGTTAAAATACTTTCTGTTGCGGGTGCATATTGGAGAGGTGATGAAAAGAACAAACAACTTACACGTGTGTATGGTACTTCGTTCCCAAAGCAAAAAGAACTTACTGCATATTTAGAGTTATTAGAAGAGGCAAAAAAGAGAGACCACAGAAAACTGGGGAAAGAATTAGAGCTTTTCACTTTTTCGCAAAAAGTAGGTCAAGGTTTACCTTTATGGTTACCTAAAGGCGCTGCTTTAAGAGAACGTTTAGAAGATTTCTTGAAAAAGGCACAAAAGAAGGCTGGTTATGAAATGGTAATCACACCACATATTGGTCAGAAAGAACTATATGTGACTTCTGGTCACTATGAAAAATATGGTGCAGATAGTTTTCAACCCATAACGACACCTAAAGAAGGTGAAGAATTTTTATTAAAACCAATGAATTGTCCGCATCACTGTGAGATATACAATAGCGCACAATGGTCTTATAAAGATTTACCAAAACGTTTTGCAGAATTTGGTACTGTATACAGATACGAACAAAGTGGTGAATTACATGGTTTAACTCGAGTACGAGGTTTTACGCAAGATGATGCACATATCTTTTGTACACCAGACCAATTAGATAAAGAGTTTAAAGATGTTATTGATTTAGTACTTTATGTTTTTGGTTCTTTAGGATTTGAAAATTTTACGGCACAAGTATCTTTAAGAGATCCTGAAACTCCGGAGAAATATATTGGAAGTGATGAAAACTGGGAAAAAGCGGAAGCAGCAATATTAAATGCCGCAATTGACAAAGGTTTAAATTATGTTATAGAAACTGGCGAAGCAGCTTTTTACGGTCCGAAATTAGACTTTATGGTAAAAGATGCGCTTGGTAGACAGTGGCAATTAGGAACGATTCAAGTAGATTACAATTTACCAGAACGTTTTGAATTAAGCTACAAAGGCAGTGATAACGAGCTACACAGGCCGGTAATGATACATCGTGCTCCTTTTGGAAGTATGGAACGTTTTATTGCTATTTTGTTAGAGCATACTGCGGGTAATTTCCCACTATGGCTGATGCCAGATCAAGTAATTGTGTTATCAATTAGTGAGAAATATGAAAAATACGCGAAAAATGTTTTAAGTTTGCTAGAAAATAACGAAATTCGCGCATTGATAGACAATAGAAATGAAACGATGGGGAAAAAGATCAGGGAAGCTGAGATGAAGAAAATCCCATATATGATTATTGTCGGTGAAAATGAAGAGCAAGAAGGAAAAATCTCTGTAAGACAACATGGAGGAGAAGATTTAGGCATGATTAGTGTAGAAGCATTCTCAGAAATTGTTGCAACAGAAGTAAATAAGACATTAAAACAATTTTAAAATAATAAGTTTAACTTAAATACAAAAGTCATAGCAATACGTAGAAGAAGATCATCCTCGCCTAGAGTAATAAAAGAGGACCAACACAGAATTAACTCTAAAATTAGAGCTGAAGAAATTCGGTTAGTAGGAGATAATATTGAAGTAGGTGTATATAAAACAAAGCAAGCTTTAGCAATAGCAGACGAACAAGGTTTAGATCTTGTTGAAATCTCGCCTAAAGCAATACCACCTGTGTGTAAAGTTATGGACTATAAGAAGTTTCTTTATGAACAAAAGAAACGAGACAAAGCTTTAAAATCTAAGGCAACAAAAGTTATTATTAAAGAAATAAGATTTGGTCCCCAAACGGATGATCATGATTATGAATTTAAGAAGAAACATGCTGAAAAGTTTTTAAAGGAAGGAGCTAAATTAAAAGCTTTTGTATTCTTTAAAGGGCGTTCTATCATATTCAAAGAACAAGGGCAAATTTTATTATTAAAGTTAGCTCAAGATTTGGAAGAATTAGGTAAAGTAGAACAAATGCCTAGATTAGAAGGTAAGCGTATGACTATGTTCATCGCACCAAGAAAAAACAAATAATCCTACACACAGAAGTGTTACGGATTACACGTAATAAAAAAATACGGAATAGTTCCGTATTTTTAAGATAATAAGCGAAATTAAAAAACCTAGGAAAAAATGCCTAAAATGAAAACAAAATCTAGTGCTAAAAAGCGATTTAAGCTTACAGGTACTGGTAAAATAAAAAGAAAGCACGCTTTTAAGAGTCACATCTTAACAAAGAAGTCTAAAAAGCGTAAGCTTAAATTAACTCATGATGGTTTAGTACATAAAGCAGATGAGAGAAACGTTAAAATCATGTTACGTATTAAGTAATATCGTTTTAATAGGTTAAAACAAATTAATAACCCTGGAGTTAGGCAACAAATAAAGCATCATTAAATTGATCGCCTACTACAAAAAACAATTAAATTATGCCAAGATCAGTAAATTCAGTAGCGAAGAGAGCCAGAAGAAAAAAGGTTCTTAAGCAAGCAAAAGGTTACTTTGGACGTCGTAAAAACGTTTGGACAGTAGCAAAAAATGCGGTTGACAAAGCGATGCAATATTCGTACAGAGACCGTAGAGTAAAAAAGAGAACATTTCGTGCCTTATGGATCACGCGTATTAACGCAGGAGCTAGAGAACACGGTTTATCTTATTCACAATTCATGGGAAAAGTAAAAGCTAATAATATCGAATTAAACCGTAAGGTTTTAGCTGATTTAGCAATGAATAGCCCAGAAGCTTTCAAAGCAATTGTAGATAAAGTAAAATAGGGCATTTGCCTAAATAATAACATATTTCGCTTATAAAAAATCCGAATCTTAACTGATTCGGATTTTTTTTTGCTTTTTTTCAAAACTTTGAAAACAAACGTTTTGAAATATAATAAGTATCTTTCGGTATAAAACAGCTATCTCATGAATCGTATATCTCTTATTCCCATCCTATTCCTCATCTTTACAATTACCGTTTTTAGTCAAGAAGATAAAGAAAAGGAAAAAGCGACTTGGGATGTTTCGAATCCGGAAGGCAATTGGGATTTTAAAGAACTCCAACTCTCCACAGATGAAGGCACTTGGATGAATTTGGATGTGAGTCCGGATGGTTCAAAAATCACATTCGATTTATTGGGTGACATATACATTATGCCTATTCAAGGAGGCAAAGCGACCATTTTAAGAGAAGGTTTAGCCTTTGAAATCCAACCACGTTTTAGTCCGGATGGAAAACACATTTCATTTACAAGTGATGCTGGCGGAGGCGATAATATCTGGACCATGGATATCGATGGCAGTAATGCAAAGCAAGTTACTAAAGAAAGTTTCCGACTTTTAAATAATGCTGTTTGGACTCCTGATGGAAATTATCTAATCGCCAGAAAACATTTTTCTTCTAGACGATCTTTGGGTGCTGGAGAAATGTGGATGTATCATAAATCTGGTGGAAGCGGACTGCAGTTAACTAAAAAGAAAAATGAGCAACAGGATGTAAATGAGCCAAGTCTATCTTCCGATGGTAAACATTTATATTACAGTGAAGACGTTTATCCTGGCGGATTTTTTCAGTATAACAAAGACCCAAACAAACAAATATATGCTATAAATACATACGATATGGAAACTGGAAAAACCGAAAGAATTACGGGAGGACCTGGAGGTGCAGCAAGGCCACAAATTTCAAGAGATGGTAAGAAGCTTGCTTTTGTAAAACGTGTTCGAACCAAAACAGTATTATATATTCATGATTTAGAAACTGGTGAAGAATGGCCAATTTATGATGCATTGAATAAAGACCAACAAGAAGCGTGGGCTATTTTTGGTGTGTATACCAATTTTAGTTGGATGCCAAATAATGAAGATATTGTGTTTTGGTCTGGCGGAAAAATAAATCGCATAAACACCAACACTTTGAAAGTAACAAATATTCCTTTTCAAGCAGACGCAACCATTAAAATAGCCAAAGCAATAGAAGTGGATACTCCAGTTTCACCAGACACTTTTGACGCTAAAGTAATTCGTCATCTCGTAACATCGCCAGATGAAAAGACTGTTGTTTTTAATGCGCTAGGTTATTTATGGACTATGAAAACACCAAATGGTACTCCGAAACGGCTTACTTCTGGAACCGATTTTGAGTTTGAACCAGCCTTTTCTCCAGACGGAAAAAGTATTACATATGTTACCTGGAATGATGAAAACCTTGGAAGTATTCACGCTATTTCTGCAAACGGAGGAAATTCTAAAAAATTAACCAAAGAAAAAGGCATCTATAGAACACCTGCTTATTCTAAAAACGGAAAACAAATTGTGTTTAAAAAACAATCTGGAAATATTGCCCAAGGAAGGACTTTTGCAAAAAATACAGGTTTGTATGTTATGGATGTAAATGGAAATAATATTCAGTTTATTACCAAAGAAGGAAATTTTCCTGTTTTTAATGCGGAAGATAAGCGCATTATATATCAAAAAGGTGCCATGTTTGGTGGTAATCTAACTAAAGAATTAAAAAGTGTTGATTTAAACGGACAAGAGGAACGTATTTTAATTAAATCGGAACGTGGTAATCGATTGGTTCCAAGTCCGGATGGAAAATGGATCGCTTTTATTCATTTACATAAAGTATATATGGCGCCAATGCCACAATCTGGTCAAGCTATAGACTTAACAGATACTTCAAAATTTGTACCTATCACGCAACTTTCAAAAGATGCGGGGATCAATTTACATTGGTCAAAAGATAGTAAAAAAGTACATTGGACTTTAGGAAACATCTACTATACTGCGGAAGCTTCCGAAGAAACCAAATTAACAGAAACGGGAATTCCAATACAGTTGACTATAAAAACCGATAAACCGGAAGGAATCATCGCATTTAAAGGTGCACGACTTATTACCATGGAAGGCGATCAAGTTATTGAAAACGGAACCATTATTATAAAAAACAATAAAATTGAAGCTATTGGAAATGCTTCAGAAATCACGATTCCTTCCGAAGCTAAAATTTATGACGTTACTGGGAAAACGATTATGCCAGGAATGGTAGATGCACATGCACATATTGGCGCATTTCGTGCAGGACTAACCACACAAAAACATTGGCAGTTTTACGCAAATTTAGCTTTTGGTGTTACTACTTCTCATGATCCTTCTGCAAATTCGGAAACTGTTTTTGCGCTTTCCGAGTTACAAAAAAATGGAACTTTAGTAGGACCACGCCTCTACTCTACTGGATTTATACTATATGGTGCAGATGGTGATTTTAAGGCAACTATTAATAATTTAGAAGATGCTCGTTCTTCTATCCGACGTACAAAAGCCTTTGGCGCACTGTCGGTTAAAAGTTATAATCAGCCAAGAAGAGAACAACGTCAGCAAGTACTTCAAGCCGCTCGTGAAGAGGGAATATTTGTAGTTCCTGAAGGCGGATCAACATTTTATCATAACATAACTATGGTTATGGACGGTCATACTGGCGTGGAACATAATATTCCTGTTGCTCCAGTTTATAAAGATGTTTTAGAGCTTTGGGGAAATAGTAATGTTGGTTATACGCCCACACTGATTGTAAATTATGGCGGATTAAATGGGGAAGTATATTTCTATCAGCATACCAATGTTTGGGAAAACGAAAAATTACTAAAATTTATGCCGAGAAGTATTATTGATTCTAGATCCAGACATCGTACTATGGCACCGGAAGAAGAGTACAAAAACGGTCATATTCTAGTTTCTGAAACCTGTAAGGCTTTGTCCGATGCTGGTGTAAAAGTAAATCTTGGAGCGCATGGACAATTACAAGGTCTTGGGGCACATTGGGAATTATGGATGCTACAACAAGGTGGTATGACCAACCATGAAGCACTAAAAGCTGCAACTATAAATGGTGCCGATTACTTAGGAATGCATGCTGATATTGGTTCTTTAAAAAAAGGAAAGCTTGCCGATTTAATTGTAATGGACGAAAATCCGTTAGAAGATATTCGAAATTCGGAGAGCATTATTTACACGATGATTAATGGTCGTTTATACGATACCGAAACAATGGATGAAATTGGAAACTATTCGAAAAAGCGAACGCCGTTTTATTGGGAAAACAACAAATACAACGCAGGTTTTCCTTGGAATGAAGACAGTGAAAGTTTTACTCGAGGTGCTTGCGGCTGCCATATAGGTACACATTAATTAAGAAAAAGTAATTCTATTATTTATTATTAACTTAACAATAATTATTGAGTCCTATTTTTTAATATTCTTATATTCAAAAAAAAATAAAAGTTGGATGAAAAATGTAAAAATGGTGATTACCGATATGGATGGCACCTTACTGAATTCAAATCATGAAGTAAGTGATAAATTTTTCGAAATATTTAAACAGCTAAAACAACAAAACATTTTATTTGTTGCTGCTAGCGGAAGACCTTATTATAGTATTACCACAAAACTAGCAGCTATTGTGGAAGACATTATTATTGTTGCCGAAAATGGTGGATTAGTTTTAGAACAAGATACTTTACTTCTATCTAATGCCATGGATAATGAAAATCTTACTAAACTTTTTACAATTGTAAATAGCATAGAAAATACTTTTCCTATGTTTTGCACGAAACACCAAGCGTATATAAAAAGAGCTTCTGCAGATATGATTCAAGTGTTTTCGGAATATTATTCGAACTATACCATTATTGATTCTATAGAAGAAATTAAAGATCCAGTGATTAAAATTGCGCTTTATCATGCTACCGATTCGGAAGCAAACATTTATCCTTTTGTAAAACATTTATCTCCAGAATACAATGTTGTAGTTTCTGGAAATCATTGGGTAGATATATCGGAAGCACAATCTAACAAAGGACATGCTTTACGTTTTCTTCAAAAAAAGCACGATATAAGTCCTGCAGAAACGATGGCGTTTGGCGATTACAATAATGATTTTGAAATGTTACAAGGAGCAAGTTATAGTTATGCTATGGAAAATGCACATGAAAATATTAAAGCGGTTGCGAATTATCAAACTACCAATAATGACGATTTTGGTGTGGAGCGTATTTTAGAACAATTAGTTTCCGAAGGCAGTTAATACTAAATCTCTTCCCGAGGCATGGTTTCTATGTTCACAAAGATAAATACCTTGCCAAATGCCCAAATTCAATTTTCCGTTAGTAATTGGAATTTGAACCGAAGTTCCCATGAGAGATGCTTTAATATGTGCTGGCATATCATCTGCTCCTTCATACGTATGTTTATAATAAGGCTGATTTTCTGGAACCATTTTATTGATATGGCTTTCAAAATCTAATCTTACCGTTGGATCTGCATTTTCATTTATGGTTATACTTGCAGAAGTATGTTTGATAAAAACCTGTAATTGTCCGATTTGGATGTCACTCATTTCGGGTAGTGCGGATTCTATTTGCTCTGTAATGATATGAAATCCTCTTGCATAGGGTTTCAGTTTGATTTCTTTTTGAAAAAACTTCATGAATTATTTAGAATCGTCTGTTATTTCATCTATCGCAAATTTAAATTCTTCCCAATTAATTAAGCCATCACCATCTTTATCATATCCTTCAATAAGTTTGGAAGATACTAAACCACGAATGAATCCGTTAATTTCGGCTTCTTTAAGTAGTTTTACGATTTCGCTTTTGGAAAGTTTACCGTCACTATCTTTATCAAAGAAATGAAAAGCAGCTTCTGGAGTTTCAAAATTATTGGTTATTAGTATTTGAATTTTGTTTAGTATGATTTCTTTAGTTGCCATGATATTGTTTTTTTTAAAAATAAATATTCCCTTAAAATCATAGTTTGAAAAATAATATAAAATAAGGAATTAAAAATCCAAATATCAATATACGGATTTTCATATAATACTAAATCTAAATTTCCGAATAAAAATATAGTAATACTACAGCATAAATATAAAATCAAACCTATGGAAAAATTAAAATAATGATGTTGTACCTCTAAATTTTTAACAATAAAAAACAAAGCATAGGCTACTAAAATTAAAGATGTGGAAACAATTTCATAGACATTAAACCTCCAAAATAATTGCGGATCGGAATAATACATGCTTGCTAAAATACATATCTGAATACCAAATACTAAAACTATTAATTGTTTCATTCTTTTTTTTGTAAAAAGCTTATAAAACAGACCACTTAAAAAAGCAAATTGGAAAACAAAATAAAAATGAGATATAAATAAATTCAAATTAGGATACAGAAACCCTATGATATGACAGGTAATTTCAATAATAGACAATGCTATTAAGTAGGCTAAAAATATTTTATATACTTTCTTTCTAATCGTACTATTTGTTATAAATAGAAAGGTATTACATAATAAAAAAACCAATCCAAGTAAACTAACAAGAAAACCAAATAATAAATTCATAATTCCGGGCATTTTTTGTTGCTACTTTTGGGTACTAAAGCTATCCTGCTTTTCTGTATCCATAGAAATAAATAAGTAGGTGTTGTAAATTTATGGAAATAAAAGCATTAAAAATAATATAGATTTTTTTATTTAGAATCGTCTGCAATCTCATCTATTGCGAATTTAAATTCTTCCCAATCGATTAATGCATCGTCATCTTTGTCATAACCTTCAATAAGTTTAGAGGTTACAATGCCACGAATAAAAACGTTTATTTCTGCATCTTTAAGCAAGGTAGCTATTTCATTTTTAGAAAGTTTACCATCACTATTTTTATCGAAAAAAGCAAAAGCAGCTTCGGGAGTTTCAAAATTATTGGTTATTATATCTGAATTTTGTTTAGTATGATTTCTTTTGTTGCCATATCATTTCATTTTGATTAAATGTAAGAAATTATATTTGCATTAAATACTGTGTTTGGAACAAAAAAAAGCCGCATTTCTGCGACTTTTCTCCAAATTGATTAAAATTAGCTTACTCTTTAATTATTCTTTTTGTTATTTCATTCAAGTCCGTTTTCATTCTCAGTAGATATATTCCATTAGAAAATGTTGAAATATTTATTGTATTAAGTTCTTGACCACAATTTTTATCTAACAATAATCTTCCATTAATATCATAAATAGATACCTGTATATCGATCCCATTTATATTAGAAACATGTAATAAACTATTCGTAGGATTTGGATAAACATGTATATTATCTAGCCCTTCATTTTGATTAATCCCTAATGTTTCTTCTACATGTACAACAATTTCCGAACGCTCACTCTCACAACCATTATCATTTGTACTAGTCACCCAATACGATGTTGTACCAACTGTTGCCGTATTTGGTGTTGGCGCATTAACATCGCCAGTTCCTCCAGTTTCTGTAGCATACCACATTAATCCCGTTCCATAAGCACCTGTTGTTGCAGTTAATGCACTTGCAGTATCTCCTTGATAATAAGTTACTGGCGTTGTTACTGTTGCTTCAGATGGTATCACGGAACCAGTAGTTATTGGTGAACCAGCTAAAAAGTTTTGGGTTGGACCTGTTAAATACGAATTATTATATATAAATCCATTATTTTGGTTTGGAGTAGCATCAAAGATAGTAGTAATGGAAGTATTGTTAACCGCATTTAAACCTTGGTTAAATTTATAATACAATAACAATCCTGTTTCTGTTCCCTGTAATTCACAATTTTTATTCGCATTTAATTGCTCTTCTGTTCTTGTTACGTTCCAAATTCTAAATTCATCAATAGCCGTATCACTAGAAACACCAAGTTCTGATACATGAAATTCGTCAATAGAAATCGTAGGAGTAAAAGTGCTATCCAAAATACCGTCTATATAAAAACTATATATGTTAGACGAATTTCTGCTTAAAGCTATATGATGCCATACATTAACATCTATTGTTTGATTAGATACAAAAATTTCCTGATAATCATAATAATTACTAATTCTAAATGCTAGTTTGTTGTCTGAGTCAATATAGAAATGATAAAAAGTACTTAAATCCTCATCATCTGAACCACCTAAAATGGAAGAAAAGTCCGGAGTTTTAACCCAAAGTTCCGTGGTAAATGTGTTTGGTATAACAAGACCATCACTATGATTCATACTACTATTTATACCAATGAAATTGTGCTGCCCAAAATGATAATGGTCTGCTGGTATTGCCACTTCCACCAAAATTTCTATGCGTTCACTTTCGCAACCATTATCATTTGTACTAGCCACCCAATACGATGTTTCACCAACTGTTGCAATATCTGGCGTTGGTGCATTAACGTCACCCATTCCTCCGGTTTCTGTAGTATACCACATTAATCCTGTACCATTTGTTCCTGTTGTTGCTGTTAATGGACTTGCCGTATCTCCTTGCGTATAGGTAACTGATGTTGCAACTGTTGGTGCAGAAGGAAGTATTTCCATTGGAGAACCTGCTAACCAATTAGAAGTCGTTCCTGTTAAATCAAAATTAGTTAAAGTTCCATTATTTCCATTTGAAGTTGCATCTAATAAACTTGTTTCCGATGTATTATCAGCGGCATCATTTCCTTGATTAAATTTATAATATCCGGCTAAACCCGTTTCATTACCTTGAAATTCACAGTTTTTTGAAGCATTTATTTGATCTTCTGTTCTTGCAATATTCCATATTTTAACTTCATCTATTGACGCGTCTATACCTCTATCTGTAAATTGAGGGTCACGACCTAAATTTAAATCAAAACTACTTTCAACAAAATTAATGGAAAGGTTATTTGAAGCGACTTCAATACCATCTACAAATATTTTTTGAGTAGTACCATCGTACACTCCAGCTATATGATACCAAGTATTTAAACTTATTGTGTTTTGTGGAGAGTTTACTTCATGCCAAGCACCGTTTCCTAAATTAAAATTAACAACTCCGTTACCACCAGCTCTTAACATATAACCATTATCACCAGTACCACTTTTATTAATTATATTTCCTCCCCATGCAGCACCTGCAAAACTATTAAATTTAATATAAGCCTCTAGAGTTATAGCATACCCTGAGATTTGTAAACTTGTACCATTACCACAATTTACATAATCTATAGCACCTCCAAAATTTAAATGTGTTGCTTGAGGAATTGCATTCACTTCCACCACCATTTCTGTTCTTTCACTTTCGCAACCATTGTCATTTGTACTAGCTACCCAATAGGATGTTGTACCAACTGTTGATGTATCTGGTATTGGTGCATTTGCATCTCCAGTTCCTCCAGATTGTGATGTGTACCACATTAATCCCGTTCCATTAGATCCTGTTATTGCTGTTAATTGTGAAGCAGTATCTCCTTGCGTATAGGTAACTGGTGTTGCAACTGTTGGTGCAGAAGGAAGTATTTCCATTGGAGAACCTGCTAACCAATTAGAAGTCGTTCCTGTTAAATCAAAATTAGTTAAAGTTCCATTATTGGTTCCTGTTGCATCAATAACTGTTGTTTCGGATGTATTATCTGCTGCAGCAATCCCTTGATTAAATTTATAATACGCTACTAAACCAGTTTCGTTACCTAGTAATTCACAATTTTTACCAGCATTAATTTGTTCTGCTGTTCTTGCAATATTCCAAATACGCACATCGTCTAATGATGCATCTAATCTTCTAACAGTATCTTGAGGATCTCTCCCTAAGTTTGCATTAAAAGTGGAGTTACCAATATTACCCATTGCAATATTAGTGGAGGCAACCTCAACACCATCGATATAAATTTTTGAGGTAGTACCATTATACACCCCTGCAATATGAAACCAAGTATCTAGAGTAATTGTATTATCTGCCGTAGTTAATTCATGCCACCCAAAATTTGCCACAACAAAATTAACAGCACCATTACCACCAGCTCTTAACATATAACCACTAGCATTTGGTGATGCTTTATTAATAATATTACCTAACCAATGTGCTGCTCCAAAAGCATTGAATTTTACATAAGCCTCTAAGGTAATTGTATTTCCAGTAATCTCTAAGCTCGGGTCGCTACCACAATCTACATAATCATTAGCTCCACCAAAATTAAGGTGTGTTCCTGTTTGTGAAAAGGATAAAAAACCACTGAAGATTATCAGTATAAAAGAAAAATAAATGTGTTTCATAAATTATAAATTTGTCAGTTGAATTAAGGACGCTAAAATTAACTTTTATTCTATGAAATACAAATAACAAGGGTTGAAATGCAATATTTTGTATGTAAATGACTACTTAAATAGTTTTGCGTAGGTTCTAGATAGCGGGATTTCTACACCGTTTATAAATACTGAGTTTGCATTAATACGCTGTACTTTCGTTATATTAACAAGATAAGAACGATGTGTTTGTTTAAATATATCTATTGGTAATTGTGTTGCTATCGTATTTAACTATTGCCTAGGGGTATACTTCTTTGTGATGGTGTGCATGTTTGCATAATTACCATCTGCCACCATATGCTTACACAGATAAATACCCTGCCAAACATCTAAATTTAGGTTTTATTAATGGCCTTTTTTAAGCACAAAAAAGGGTCGCATTTCTGCGACCCTTTTTATACGTTTCCTATTGGACTTAATTTTTAATAACTCTTTTCGAAATTTCTCCGAATTCTGTTTTCATTTTCAATAAATAGATCCCGTTACTAAAATGAGATACATCTAATGTGTTTGTTTCTTGGTTATAATTTTCATTATACAATACTCTTCCGTTCATATCATAAACAATTACATCCATTGTAGTACCTAAAGCATTTGAAATAGTAAGCATTCCGTTTGTTGGATTAGGAAATACACGTATCGTATTTAATATTGCATTATTAGAAACACCTAATGTTTCTTCTACATGTACAACAATTTCAGAACGTTCACTCTCACAACCATTAGTATTAGAACTACTTACCCAATATGAAGTTGTTCCAATTGTTGCTGTGTCTGGTGTTGGAGCAGTTGCTGTTCCTGAACCACCTGTTTCTGCAGTGTACCACATTAACCCGGTTCCATTAGCACCTGTTGTTGCTGTTAACGGACTTGCTGCGTCGCCTTGGTAATATGTTACTGGTGTAGTAACTGAAGCTTCCGAAGGAATTATGGATCCTGTTGTTACTGGAGAACCTGCTAACCAGTTTGATGTTGCTCCTGTTAAATCAAAATTTGTCAATGTTCCATCATTTGCATTGGCTGTAGCATCTGTTAAAGTTGTAGTACTTGTATTTGAAGCTGCATCGTTACCTTGATTAAATTTATAATAGGCTACTAAACCGGTTTCATTACCTAATAATTCGCAATTTTTAGAATTATTAACTTCCAATTCTGTTCTTGCAACATCCCAAAAGCGTACCTCTTCAATATCCCCATGAAATGCTCTAACTGGACTATAGAAGTCGGATTGGCTTCCTATTAATACTGGATCATTATTTGTTAATATTGGAGTACTAACCGTTTGTGTTCCTTGTAAAATACCATCTACATATAAACTTTTAACACCATTATCACAAGTTGCAGCAATATGATGCCAATTCCCATCATTGACTGCGATGGTTGACGCTAAATCATCTCCTGGTCCTGTTCCAAATGCAATAAAGTTTGAAAATCCGTATCTATGGATTCTTGGTCCTTCATTTCCTTTAGAAATTACTGTTTGCCATTCTTGTGTAAAAGAATTCACTTTTATCCAACATTCTATTGAAAATGTTGCTGTGAAATCAAAATTCGATTCGTTTGGTAACACAACTTTATCATCTACACCATCAAAATTTAAATGGGTTGCAGGAATTATTACATTCACTTCCACCACAATTTCTGTTCTCTCACTTTCACAACCATTTGCATTTGTACTTGAAACCCAATATGAAGTTGTTCCAATTGTTGCTGTGTCTGGTGTTGAAGCAGTTGATGTTCCTGAACCACCAGTTTCAGTTGTGTACCATAATAAACCTGTACCATTTGCACCTGTTGTAGCTGTTAATGGTGTTGCTGTATCTCCTTGATTATAAACTACTGGTGTAGATACTGTTGCTTCAGAAGGAATTATTGAACCTGTTGTTACTGGAGAACCTGCTAACCAATTAGAGATTGTTCCTAATAAATCAAAATTTGTTAATGTACCATCATTTGCATTGGCTGTAGCATCTGTTAAAGTTGTAACACTTGTATTTGTTCCTGCATCTACTCCTTGATTAAATTTATAATAAGCAGCTAGACCAAATTCTGTACCTTGTAATTCACAGTCTTTTGAACCATTGATTTGTTCTGCTGTTCTTGCTACATCCCAAATACGAACATCGTCAATAGATCCATTAAATAAGTTACTTGCATCATTAAAAGATCCAATATGGATTTCATTACCATTAATTGGTGCTGGAACATTATTATTTGAATCTATCAAAATTCCGTCTTTATACAATTTTAAAGTTTGCGTTGCGTAATCATAACTAACCGCTACATGATACCAAGTATTTACTGATAATACATTTGAATCGTCTACAGCATTCCAGATACCATTATGACCAGCAGACAACACTCCATTTGGTACCCAAAAAGCATTTTGTCCAAAATTATCTGAGCCTGAAATTATATTACTTGTGCTATTAATTGCATTTATAGAAATCCATGCCTCTTTTGTGTATGACTCTGGCAATATATTACCACAATCAATAAAATCATCCACACCATCAAAATTTAAATGGGTAGCTGGAAGTGGAGCATCTACTGTAACCACAATTTCTGTTCTTTCACTTTCACAACCATTTGCGTTAGTACCTGCAACCCAATATGATGTAGAACCAACTGTTGCTGTACTTGGCGTTGGTGCTGTTGTAGAATCTGTTCCTCCAGTTGCTGTTGTGTACCATAATAATCCTGTACCATTAGCTCCAGTTGTTGCCGTTAATGGCGAAGCTGTAGCTCCTTGTGTATAAACCACAGGTGTTGTTACTGTTGGCGCAGATGGTGTAGTTACAGGAGAACCTGCTAACCAGTTAGATGTTGCTCCTGATAATGCAAAATTAGTTAAAGTTCCATTATTTCCATTAGAAGTTGCATCTGTAAGTGTTGTTTCTGAAGTATTATTTTCTGCATCTAAAGCTTGATTAAACTTATAGTAAGCTACTAAACCTGTTTCGTTACCTTGTAATTCACAATTTTTTGAACCATTTATTTGTTCTACTGTTCTAGCCACATTCCAAATACGAACATCGTCTAAACTTCCATTTAATGGTTCTATTGTTCCTCCAAAAATACCAAGATACCCACTGTTTTCAGGCAACAAAGGAAGATTTACATTAGCTGCGACACGAGAATTTTGTAAAACACCATCTAGGTAGGTAGCAAAAATTTCATTCTTTTCCCATACACATGCAACATGATGCCATGAATTGTCTTCAATAACCGATTCATCTCCTAACTCTACTCCAGTATTATATCCATCTGTAGAAACTAAAAATTGAGGGTTCCCACTTCCCCATCCAGCTGTTATAAAATCATTATAAGCACCATGTGTTTGAAAACGAACTGCGCTTTGTACATTAGTCCCTTTAAACCAATATTCAATTGTTATTGCTGTACCACCACTTAATGTGTTATTTACATTGTTTGATAAAACAACGTGGTCATTAGCTCCATCAAAATTTAAATGGGTAGCTGGCGCACCTACATATACAATTAAGGGTTGTCGCAAACTTTCACAACCATTTAATGTTTGTGTAACCCAATAACTTGTAGCACCAGCAGATGATGTAGTTGGTGTAGGTGCAGTTGCAGTACCTGTACCACCACTCGCTGTTGTATACCAAAGTAAGTTAGTACCTGTAGCGGTTAATGGTGAGGCTACTTGATTAAGAATATAGGTTATATTAGAAACTGTAGGTTTTACAGTTTCACAAAAACTGGGATTTGCATTTAAAGTCGGATAAATAGCGTAATCATCTAAATTAGAAATTTGAAATTCATACGTAGCCGTTTTGTCATATAATGTTGAAGGTGCTAAGGAATATTCAATTTCTGTTCTATTTAGATAAGTTAAATATATAGATGAACTGCTACTATTAGACTTAAATTTTCCAAGGCTGTAACCACCTGAAGAAATTTGTTGGGTTGTACTAAAACCATCTTCAACATAAGTACTGTTTACAAAATAAAAGTCGGTACTAGTATTATTAGAAACAGCAACCCAACTACCTCCATTTTTACGGTAAAATAAAGGATTTGTTGAGAATGAACCATAACCATCATAAGTTTCTTTAACTTCAATTCTTAGTCTTAATTGCTCATCAACAAAATTTACAATAGATGGTGTATTAGTGGCAGCTTTCCAGGTTGCAGTTGTTTGATTTCCATTGTCATTTCGCCATCTATAGCCATTCTGTTGATATTCAGGATTCGCAAACAACACAAGACTGTTTGCGAGAAATAACAATAATAATAGTTTTTGTTTCATGATTTTTTTAATTTAAAAGTTAAAATTAGACTTGTTGCAATAATTAGAATTAAGAGTGAACTAAATAAAAAAGGCATTTTTGTATATATAGTTTCTTCTTTATTTTTATATATTTTTTGTGATATTGATAGCGGACTATCTGATTTTTCCATTGCCAATATTTCTCCTGAAGAGTTAATAAACCCACTTAAACCACAGTTACTACTTATTGCAAAATCTTTTCTAGTTTCTGCAGCAAGAATACGTGCTATATAAAAATGGTGTAAACTAATGTAAGTGTCCTTAAACCAACCATCGTTTGCAACTACAAAAAAGAAATTAGCGCCATTTTTTACTTGTTTATTAACAAAGTTTTCTTCTATAGACTCATTGCAAATTAACATTCCTACTTTGCCTAAATCTGTATCTAATGGCTTTGGTTTACCTACTTGTGCATATGTGTATTTTTCACTGTAAGCAAATGGGATTTGAAACGTATTAAAAAGTGGTTTTTCAAAACATTCTAATAAAATATTTTTATAGTAAGTACCAATTTTTTGGTTTTTATTATTGATAAGTAAAACAGAGTTTGCTATGTCGTCTTTTGAATTACTAATTTTTGAATTTAAACCAAAAGCATGAATGGTATTGAAATTTGGCTTGTTATTAATTTTTAATAATTCCTTGATTAAATCATCATTCTCATTATAAACCCATGGAAAAACAGATTCTGGCCAAACTACAAAATCCGGATTATTTTTAGTAGCTTCCTTACAAACTGAAAAATAATTTGAAGCCAACGTATTACCAGTCGATTCAGTCCAACTTACTTTTGGATCAATGTTTCCAGAAACAACGCTCACTTTTACTCCATTGGCACGTTGCGTTTCATAAGTAGAAAACATAATAAATCCTACTGCTATACTAAAAATAGGTACAAAAATGGCTCCTATTACATTAATTTTCTGCTTAGACTTTATAAGATTAGCTATAAATACATTGGTGAGAATGATTATGAATGTAAGTATTGATACGCCCCCTATAGATGCTAATTGCGATAAATACAAGCTTTTTCCGAGTACAAAACCAATTCTTAAATTTAAAAAAGGAATCCCTTGATATATATGGGACAAAACAGATTCAATAAGTACAAAAACAGCTGCAACAGCAATATTATTGATAAAAATTAAATAGTTTTTTTTGTGTTTCCCATTATTTAATTTGCTTAAAACTATTGCAAAAACCGTATAAATAATACCATAAAATACAGATAGTAAAATTGTAACTAAATATCTATAAGAATTTAAAGTAGAATAATCTTTTAAAGCAACTTGAGTCCAATTAAATAGACATAATCCGTAAATAAAACCAAACAGAAAACCATTTAAGCATACTTGTTTTTTACTTTTTAGAGATACTATATTGTAGATAAATGGCACCCAAGACATACAAACTAAAAATATATTTAGCGTTGTATATGCATAAGCTGAGATTAATGCAGCAAGTATAGAAAGAATAAAATATTTTTGTTTCATTAAGACTGGAATAATTTAACACAGATAAAAATTAAATTATGTATTAAGCGTTATCAAAATTTAAGCTTAAAAAAGCCAGTAAAAAAAAGTGAAAATTCAGTTTCATAGATTAGGTTTATTAAGAACCCAAAACTATCCTTTTATCTATGAAATACAAATAAATAGGGTTGAAATGCAGTATTTTGTATGTAAATGACTACTTAAATTGTTTTGCGTAGGTTCTAGATAGAGGGATTTCTACACCGTTTATAAATACTGAGTTTGCATTAATACGCTGTACTTTCGTTATATTAACAAGATAAGATCGATGTGTTTGTTTAAATATATCTATTGGTAATTGTGCTGCTATCGTATTTAACGATTGCCTAAGGGTATACTTCTTTGTGATGGTGTGAATGTTGATATAATTTCCATCTGCCACCATATATTTAATATCATTATGGTCTAAATTAACTATATCATAACCATTTTTAAACTGAAATACATGCACTTGTTTTTTTTGTAAAGCCAAATTTATAGATGCAAACAAATCTATTTTTTTAACTGGTTTGGTTAAATATGCATCTGGATTTGTTTTTAATGCTTCATTCATTAATCTAAAATCGTGTTGACCAGTAATAAAAATCACCGTTGCATTTTTGTTTTTAACCTTGGCAAGTTCTATTCCTTCATTTTTTCCATTCAAATTAATATCCATTAATATAATATCGGGAAAAAAATCAGCCATTTCTATTAAAGCAATTTCTTTATTTTTTGCGATTTTAATGTTATTAAAATTTTCATCTTGAAGCAGTTCTGCAATATATTCTGCAATAATTACATCATCTTCAACAATAAGCACTTTTGTATTCTGTAGGTTAGTCATTAGTAATTTCTTTTTCTAATAAAAAGGTGAATCCGTTTACCGTATTTATTTTATAATTCATTTCTAATTGTCTGCAAATTTTATCTACTAATTTTGGTTTGATTGTTTTGTTTAATGAAGTTGTTCCGTTATCGGAATAATTAAAAATTAGCGTATTATTCTTGTATTTCAAATCAAAATGAATCTCTTTATTACTAGTATTATTAAAGGCATGCTTTATAGAATTTATAGTTAGTTCTGTAAGTAATAGTCCAAAATACATGGCATAATCTGAAGGTATCTTTATAGAAGCAATAGTAAAATTTGTTTGAATATTATTTTCTTTAAACAAATCAAAAAAGCTATCTTTTACATCGTATAAATAACCTTGTGCATCTACTTTTCTTTTATCCTCATTTTTATACAAATGCTTATGCAATGTAGAAATAGCTTCCACTTTAGTTAAGATGCTTTTTAGTTGAAAGTTGTCTGTACTTGTATTTTTCTTTAACTGATCGGATATTAGTATCACCACTAATTGTAAATTATTATTAATACGATGGTTAGCTTCACTAAGTAAAAATTGATTTTCGCTAGACAAAGATTGTAAACGCTTATTGCTGTTTTTTTCTTTTTTTAAGAAATAAGAAATTAATGCGGTTAAAAAAATAACGGCAGTAAGTAGCGATATACTTATAATGAGTTTTATGTTATTGGAAGCTAAAGCTTTGTTTTTATTTTGAATTTCAAGCGTATTTATTTTTATTTCATTTTCCTTTTCGGTAAGCTTGTATTGGGCTTCTAAATTTAATAATAATTCCTCTTTCTTTATTTCATTATACTGCGTAGTAAGTTCTAATCTGTATTTTAAATATTCGTATGCTTTTTCTGTATTATGTAATCTAAAATACAAATTTTGAATATTCTCATTAAAGATTATTTCATGGTATAACAAGTTGCTATTTTTAGAAAAATTAGCTGCATATAAAGCCGTATTCAATGCTTTTTCTAGTTGATTACTTCTAGCTAAAGCCATAATATAACTTATGTAAGCATCAGCTTCCTGTTGCTCCATATTATTGCTTGCTGCAAATTCAATGATTTCTTCTAAATAACGTACTGCTGTTTTATATTCTTTTTTACGTTCATAAACTCCTGCAATTTCAAGTAAAGAATAAAACACATTATCTTTATCGTATATTTTTCTTGCTAAATCCAGTGATTTATTGGCATAAAAAAGTGTGGAATCTTGTATATGATAAAACTCTGTAAAAAGTGCTGCTTTCCGATTGTAATATTTAGCTAAATAAAGATCTTCCACTTTATTCCCCTTTAATATAACTGCGGCTTTATCCATCTGAGCTGCAGATTCGACTAGCATTGTTCTCTTCCTAAAAAACTCTGCCATTTTCACATGGTATAAAAACGCTAACTGCTTATCCTTAATGCTTTTTATGCTCTCAAAAGCCTTAATGTAATAATCACTAGCTGTATCATAATCTAGTTTTAACTTATAAACTTCTGCAAATCCTAAAAGCAAATGAATTTTCTGTTCCTCATTACTAGGTTCTACTAAGCGTTTCGCATAATAGGTTATTGCTTGATCCAATTTATTTTGGTTAATTAAATTTTGACCAAAATCTACAATTTCATCCTTTTGAGAAAAGGACAATTGAAACATAAACAATAAAATACAAAGAAATAAATATCTCATACTAGGTTTTCTGCTTCTTCTTTTTAGCAGCAGGAAATAACACATTGTTTAAAATAAGTCGGTAGCCTGGTGAAGTTGGATGTAAATCTAATTCTGTTTTTGGGTCTCCTACGCGATGTGTATAATCTTCTGGATCATGACCACCATAAAACGTGAAAAATCCTTTTCCTTTTATACCGTGAATATATTTTGCTTCGCCATTGGTTTTATTTTCTCCCATTACCAAGACATTACTTTTAATTTCTTCGCGCGTAAAAGAAGTGGTTTGCCCCATAAAACCTTTCACCAAAGCGGTATGGTTTTGGCACAACATACTTGGAATTGGATCCCATTTTGCAGAGTAATCCATGAGTGTAAAATAATCTACAGTTTTAGAAATTCTTCGTTTTTGTGTCATATCTATACTAGAAAACTCGTACACATTCGGACTTTGCTCTAAGGTATAATCTTTAAACGCAAAGGTTTTGCTGTAGTCAATTTTGTTTTGATAATTAGCATCACTACCATCGCCATCAAACATAGGTTCGCAAATATCTAATCCTTCTGCCGAAAGCGCAATATCAAAACTATCGGTTGCGCTACACATGGCAAACATGAATCCGCCTCCAATGACATAATCTCGTATTTTTAAGGAAACTGCTAATTTTTCTTGCGAAACTTTATCGTAACCAAGTTTTGTGGCAAGTGCTTCTGCTTGCTTTTTTTCTTCAATATACCAGGAAGCGGTTTTATATGCTCTATAAAATTTACCATATTGCCCTGTAAAATCTTCATGATGTAAATGCAACCAATCGTACAATAAAAGTGCGTCGTTTAAAACTTCTTCATCATAAATGGTTTCATAAGGAATTTCGGCATAACTTAAAACCATAGTAACTGCATCGTCCCAAGGTAATTTCCCTCTTGGTGTATAGACTGCAATTTTTGGTGCTTTTTCTAATACGATGGCTTCCATATTTTTACTCGGACTACTAATTTCTTCTAGAATACCTTCCGCTTTAGCGTTAGATAAGATTTCGAAAGAAACGCCTCGTATTTGGCATTCGCGTTGAATTTCCTGACTATCTGGTAAAAGAAAAGCCCCACCACGATAATTAAGTAGCCATTTTACTTTTAGCTGTTTTTCTAAGGTCCAATAGGTAATTCCGTAAGCCTTTAAATGATTCTTTTGCGTATCTGCATCCATAGGAATGAGGATGTAAGAAGCATAAGCTTGTGTAAATAAAAGGATTAGAAATACTGTGATTATTTTTTTCATTGGAAGAAAGATACTTAAAATTATTACGTTTAAACCTGCATTAATATAATTTTAACCAATAGCGTATTTAAGTAATTTATTATAATGTGGTTTGCATTGGTTTAATAACGGTTTTAAATGCTCTGGGAAAGTTTCGGTCTTTGGTTTGTAGGCTAAATATCCCGTAGATTTATGAATATTTGCATACCAATATTTTGCCCAAACACCATCTTCTGGTCTAGATCCAGCTTGCCAATGCAACATGTTTTCATCAAAAGGAATACCTATAAAATCGCATAATTGGGTTAGTACTTTCTTCGGATTTAATAAAACACGTTTCGAATCTAAAACAATTGGTTTTATATTATTTGTTTCCATATAATCTAACAACTCGGTATGTTTGGCATAACCAACATCTTCTATAGTTGGATTATGGATTACCTTATCAAACGAAGGAAGCATTTCTACAGGATCTCGCGTTAGTATCACATTGTATACCTCTTTCATAAAACCTCTATCCAAGTTTAATAAATGATGTGTCATATTTTTAAAAAAGAAAACAGGACTGGAAGTATTGGTCATCATTTCGGCTATCACCTTTTTACCATCCTGATCTAAAGTATCTAGAATATCTTGGGTTCCTGGATGATACTCTTTTGCATTGGTATTACTTAAATAGTGGGCATACAAAGGTTCATCCACCACTTTAGTATCTTGTCTTTGTGCAAAACTATACATTAAAGTGGTAGAAATATTTCTTGGCCCAGACCATAAACAGATGCGTTTAGTCTTTTCCATCTGCAACTTCTTTATCTATAAGCTCATTATATAAACCGCTTAGCTTTCTAGTAAAATCGCCATAAGATTTCTCACCTATTATTCTACCATCAATTTTTGTTACAGGTGTTAAGCCTCCAAATGTTCCGGTTACAAAAGCTTCATCTGCACCATATACATCAAACAAAGAGAAGTCTTTTTGATGACATGGAATATTATTTATTTTGCACGCTTCAATAACTTTTGCTCTGGTAATACCATTCATGCAATATTGTCCGGTAGAAGTATACACTTCGTTATCTTTTATAATGAAAAAATTAGTAGCGTTACAAGTGGCAACAAAACCGTTGACATCGAGCATTAAAGCTTCGTCTGCTCCAGCTTCAATGGCTTGAATAAGTGCTTGTACTTCGTGCAGTTTACTATGGCAATTTAATCTAGGATCTAAATAATCTGGAGAACCACGACGAATGGTACTTGTAAATAAAGTGATTCCTTTTTCTTTACTTTCTGGTGACGCTTTTTTGTATTCTGGTAAAATAACCACATTTGGTCCAGAAATAGTTAGTCTAGGATCTTGTGACGGTGTTTTTTTAATTCCTCTAGTAATCATAATACGCACGTGCACATGGTCTTGCATATTATTCTTGTTTAAGGTTTTCCAGACTTCTTCAATCAATCCTTCTTTAGTAAAAGGAAATTGCATACCAACACTTGCTGCGGATTGCCATAATCTATCTAAATGATCTTTTAGAAAAACGAGAACCCCTTTGTGTAATCGAAGTGCTTCCCAGATTCCATCACCTACAAGATAACCACTATCTAAAACCGAAATTTTAGCGTCTTCTCTTGGGAAGAATTCTCCGTTAATATAAATTTGAATGTCTTTATTTCTGCTGTCTTCTACAGCATTATGCGTACCATGAACCATGAACTTATTATCTTTTAATTTTGAGAATTAAAGATAATGAAAAACGTGGTAATTCGTCTAAGAAATTAAATCGGAAATCTTTTTGGTACTAGGAAACTGTTCGAAGATAATTTTAAGAAATACAGTAATAGGAATAGCCATAATAAGTCCTGGAATTCCCCAAAGAAATCCCCAAAACATTAACATCACTAAGACTGTAATAATATTTATGGAGAATGATTTTCCCATAAATACAGGTTCTAAAATAGCTCCAAATAATACTTGAACTCCAGTAATAGCAAGTACAAAGAAAAACAAAGTACTTGTTGGATCTAGTTCTATAAATGCAAAAATGGAAAGTGCAATGACAGCAATAAAAGAGCCAACCATTTGCACAAAATTAATTGCAAAGGCAAAAAGCCCCCAAAAGATTGGAAAACTAACATCAAAGAAATAACAAGCTAAACCGGTACCAAGACCTGTTAAAAAGCTAACTAAAAACTTTACTTTTATAAAGGTGTTTAGTTCTTTCTGTATTTTACCGTATGCTAATAGAGAAGTCCGTTTTTTCTTTAAAACCATCTTATTTAAAACATCCTGCATGTTAATAGACTCTGCTAATAAGAGTACTACAAAGAATGCCGTCATGAGTAACATGGTTAAAAACTGACGTAAAAAACCAACAGTTGTACCAATGTTTTCTTTTTGAATAAATTGCGATAAGATGTTTTTATCTTTTTGCATCTCTACCCCAAAAGTGTTTTCTAGGTATTGCGCTGCATCATTTATTTTAACTTCTGCGTTATCAAAAAAAGCAGTATCACTAGCCATAATTTGTTTGCTAGACAATTTGATAAGCTCTACTCCTGCTTTTAATCCAATCCCTATTAATAAAATGACAATAATTATACTTACTATTTTTGGAACTCTACGTTTGCCCAACCAACGCATTAATGGTAAAAACAACAATGCAATAAACATAGCAAACACCAACGGAATAAATATAAAAGACAATACTTTTAATAAATAAAACAAAATTGGTATCACTATAATTAATAGTAGTATGTTGGTGGTTCTGCGTTCGCTTAACATGTAGGTTCTTATTTTTCTATTACTCTAGCTATTAAAAAATTAGGTTAAAATGGTACATCATTATCATCAAAATCATCTGGAGCACCAAATGCATCACTAGGTGATGGTAAATTTTCAGAGATTAAAGTATCATCGTTTGCTGCTGCATTCATTTTAGAATGAAACTCAAAAGGCGAATCAAAATCGTCAAGATTATCAAACTTACCTAAGTGTCCAATAAACTTTAAACGAATATTTTCTAGTCCACCATTTCTATGTTTCGCAATAATAAATTCGGCTTGACCTTCAGTTGGTGAACGCTCTTCATCATCCCATTCGTCAATTTTATAATATTCTGGTCTATAAATAAAACTTACAATATCGGCATCTTGCTCAATCGCTCCAGATTCACGTAAATCGGATAGTAAAGGTCTTTTACTTCCTCCACGCGTTTCTACAGCACGCGATAATTGCGATAGTGCAATTACAGGCACCATTAATTCTTTAGCTAATGCTTTTAAGTTTCTAGAAATCATCGAGATTTCTTGTTCACGATTTCCACCATGACTTGGTCCACCAGTCATTAACTGTAAATAATCAATCATGATCATTTTAATACCGTGTTGTGATGCTAAACGTCTTGCCTTTGCACGTAAATCGAAAATAGAAAGTGAAGGTGTATCATCAATAAACAAAGGTGCTTTTTCTAAACCTTTTACCTTTACGTTTAATTGTTCCCATTCGTGTTTTTCTAGTTTCCCTGTTCTTAGCTTTTCGGAAGACAATCCGGTTTCACTAGAAATTAGACGTGTAATTAGCTGTACGGAAGCCATCTCTAAAGAAAAGAATGCTACTGGTACATTTTGATCTACGGCAATATTTCTAGCCATAGATAAGGTTAATGCTGTTTTACCCATACCTGGACGAGCAGCTACAATAATTAAATCGGAAGGCTGCCAACCAGAAGTAAGTTTATCTAATTTATTGAATCCTGTAGCAATACCACTTAAACCTTCTTGATTGGATATTTCTTCAATTTTCTTTTTCGCTTGAATTACTAAGTCTTGAGCAGTTTCACTCGATTTCTTAATATTTCCTTGTGTTACTTCGTATAGTTTAGATTCTGCTTTGTCTAATAAATCGAAAACATCTTGTGTTTCATCATAAGCATCTTCAATGATTTCGGAAGAAATCTTTATTAAACTACGCTGAATAAATTTCTGTAAAATAATACGTGCATGAAACTCAATATGCGCAGAAGAAGACACTTTTTGTGTTAGTGAAATAAGGTAAAAATCACCTCCAGATAAATCTAGTTTTTGATTTTTCTTTAATTGACTAGAAACGGTTAATAAGTCGACTGGCTCACTGTTTTCAAAGAGTTGAAAGATAGCTTCAAAAATATGTTGATGTGCTTCTTTGTAAAAAGCATCTGCACTTAAAATATCAATAACTTCATCTACACCCTTTTTATCGATCATCATTGCACCAAGCACAACCTCTTCTAAATCAAGAGCTTGTGGAGGGATTTTCCCTCTTTCAAGATTGATTAATGTACTTTTATCGACTGGATAGCCTTTTACTTGATTTGGTTGCTTCATGTAAGCGAATGTAAATAAATTGTTGAGATATTAGTACGTATAAAGATAGTTCAATCTTCACAGGTAGTTAACATTTTAACTGTTAATAAGTAATAAATATTGTTAATAAGCATAAAAAAAACTGAAGCGTCTAACTTCAGATTTTTTTATCAAGTGGTTTTATACGGACTAGCCTTTATAAACTCCTATGTTTGCATATTTTTCCATACGTTGATTTACTAATTCTTTTGGTGATAAGTTTTTAAACTCCTCAAAACTTTTAAGAATAGCCGTACTTACAGAAGCAAATGTTTTCTCTCTATCTTGATGCGCTCCACCAAGTGGCTCTTTGATGATCTCATCTACAATACCGAGTTTTTTCATATCTGTAGCAGTAAGTTTTAATGCATCTGCAGCCTGTTCTTTATACTCCCAGCTTCTCCATAAAATAGAAGAACAAGATTCTGGTGATATTACAGAATACCAAGTGTTTTCTAACATTAATACTTTATTTCCAACACCAATACCTAATGCACCACCAGAAGCACCTTCACCAATAACAATGGTAATAATTGGCACTTTTAGCCTTGTCATTTCAAGTATATTTCTAGCAATAGCTTCTCCTTGTCCGCGTTCTTCTGCTTCTAAACCAGGATAAGCTCCAGGAGTATCTAATAACGTAACTACAGGAATACCAAATTTTTCGGCAGATTTCATTAAGCGTAACGCTTTTCTGTAACCTTCTGGATTTGCCATCCCGAAGTTTCTGTATTGTCTTGTTTTAGTATTATACCCTTTTTGTTGTCCGATAAACATAAAACTTTGGTCTCCAATTTTACCAAGACCACCAATCATTGCTTTATCATCTTTAAAGGTTCTGTCTCCATGAAGCTCTAAAAAAGATTCGCCACAAAGTGCTTTAATATAATCTAAAGTATATGGTCTATTAGGATGACGTGACATTTGTACACGTTGCCATGGTGTTAAGTTTTTGTATATATCCTTTTTGGTAGCTAAAAGTTTTTTCTCAATTTGCTTGCAAGTTTCTGTAACATCTACATCACTTTCAGTACCAATGATTTGGCATTTTTGCAATTGATCTTCTAGCTCTTTTATAGGTAGTTCAAATTCTAAATATTCCATTTTTGAATTTAAGTTTAATTAATAGTTAGTGTGCAAAATTACGTATTTTTTTTGTTTACTCTTTTATCTTCTTTGCTTTTAAAGCTTTCCTATTTTTCAAAATGCCGTTAAGTAGCACTACTCCAAGAATTAAAGAGGCTCCATAATAAAAATTTGTGGTCATTTTTTCTTTTTCCGGAAAAAGTAAGATTGCTAAAATAATACCGTAAATAGGTTCTAAATTATAGGTAAGCACCACCGTATAGGGACTTATATAGCGCATTACATATACGGAAGCTATAAAAGCATACGCAGTACAAATAGATGCAAGAATGAATAAGTATATATAATCGGATGTTGGTAATTGAAAAAAGGAAAGAGAAAACCCATCATAAAAAACTAAAAGAAATATGGTTATAAAAGCTACTCCGCTTATAAATTCGTAAAATGAAATGGTAGTTGCACTGTGTTTTTCTAAAAACTTTCCGTTAAGTACGGCGAATAATGAGGATAGGAAAGCAGATGTGATACCTAAAATGATTCCGTTAATGTATTTCATTTCGCTTTGCGTGATAATAATCACTCCAATAATAACAATGACACCGAAGAGTATTTCGTACCAAATAACACTTCGTTTGTAAATTAAAGGTTCTATTAAGGAAGCAAAAAAAGCTCCAGTAGAAAACATAGCTAGAGTTATAGAAACGTTGGAAGCGTCTATGGCTCCAAAAAAAGTAATCCAATGTAAGGCTATAATAACACCTGCAATAGAAAGCTTTGCTATATCGTTTAAAGAAAGTTTTATTTTTGTTTTAGAAACAGCGACGTAAATACTTACTAATATGCTTGCCATTGCCATTCTAAACCAAACTAATGGAACAGAACTAATGGTAATTAGCTCCCCAAGAATTGCCGTAAACCCAGCAATAAATACTAGCACATGTAAGTGCAGGTAATTTTTTAGCTTATCGTTTAGCATTGTATAATAAGTATGTAGCTAGAACACCAAAAATTATATTTGGAAACCATACTGCTAGTATTGGCGAAAAGTCGGATTGTGCTGCCATGACACCAAATATTTTATCGAAAAACACAAATATCATTGCAATACAAATACCGAAAGCAAGGTTTACCCCCATTCCTCCACGACGTTTTATAGAAGATACTGCAACTGCTATAATGGTTAAAATAAATACCGAAACTGGCAAACTCCATTTTCTGTATTGCACCAATTTATAGCGTCCAATATTAGAAGATCCTCTTTGTTCTTCTTTGGCTATAAACTTTGTTAAATCGCCATAAGTAAGCGTTTCTGCAATATACTCGACAGGAGTTAAATCTTCTAGATCGAAAGAAAACAGGGTGTCTTTTCTTCTTTCTTGTACTATAACATCATCGTGCTCTCCTATAGTTCTTTTTACATATCTAATCATTCTATATGTAGAGTCCTTTTCAATATAGCGTATACTTTGTGCTTCTATTTTCGAGATCATTTTATCGTTTTCAAAATGCTCTAAAGTAAAGTTTTGTCCTAGTTTTTCTTTAATATTAAAACTACTTACGTATATATAATCGTTATCATTAATTTGCCGAAATACGTTTTGTGTCTTTGCTGCGCTCTTTCCTTTTTTAAAGTATTTAAAATCGAAATCATTAAAGCCTTTACTTGCTTCTGGCGCTAAGTACAACCCTAATATTAAAGCAAATACAGCAACAATAGAAGCGCCTATTAAATAAGGTCTTAAAAATCTGGTAAAGGAAACTCCGGAACTTAAAAAGGCTACAATTTCTGTATTATTCGCAAGTTTGGATGTGAAAAATATAACCGATAAAAACAAAAATAGCGGAAAAAGTAAATGCGCAAAGTAAATGGTAAAATCTACAAAGTAAAGTAGGACTTCACCAATAGGTACATCATTTTCAAGGATTTTACCAATTTTCTCGGCAAGGTGTACTGTTATTCCAATAGGAATAAAAAGTAGCAACATCATGAAAAATGTAGACAAATAGCGCTTTAATATGTACCAATCAAGTATTTTCAATTTCCTGTTTTCTTGTTATTATAAACGTTTATCCATTTGTTTTACCATCATATCTTTCCAGGTTCTAAAATCTCCCGCTAATATATGTTTTCTAGCTTCACGAACCAACCACATATAAAAACCTAGGTTATGAATGGTTGCGATTTGTTTTCCTAACAATTCATTTACGGAAAATAAATGTTTCAGATATGCTTTACTATATTCAGTATCTACAAAGGTAATTCCCATTTCGTCAATTGGAGAAAAATCATCTTTCCATTTGGCGTTTTTCATATTCATCGTTCCATGTGCTGTAAATAGCATTCCGTTTCTTGCGTTACGTGTTGGCATCACACAATCAAACATATCGATACCTAAGGCAATGTTTTCTAAAATATTAATTGGAGTCCCCACGCCCATTAAATAACGAGGTTTGTCTTCTGGAAGGATTTCTGTAACCACTTCTGTCATGGCATACATTTCATCAGCTGGTTCTCCTACAGAAAGTCCACCAATGGCATTTCCTGCTGCTCCTGCATTTGCAATATACTCTGCAGATTGGCGACGTAAATCTTTATACGTACTACCTTGTACAATTGGGAAAAATGTTTGGTTATAATCGTATTTTAAAGGTGTTTTCTCTAAATGATTTATACATCTATTCAACCAACGATGCGTCATGTGCATAGAACGCTTTGCGTAGTTATAGTCACATGGATATGGTGTACATTCATCAAAAGCCATGATGATGTCTGCACCAATACTACGTTGAATTTCCATTACATTTTCTGGAGTAAACATGTGCATACTACCATCTACATGCGATTTAAATTTAACACCTTCTTCTTTAATTTTTCTATTTGCTGAAAGTGAATATACTTGATACCCACCAGAATCTGTTAAGATATTTCTATCCCAATTCATGAACTTATGCAGTCCTCCTGCTTTTTCTAAAATGGTTGTTTTTGGTCTTAAAAACAAATGATAGGTATTCCCTAAAATAATATCTGGATTAATATCGTTTTTTAACTCACGTTGATGCACACCTTTTACAGACCCTACAGTACCAACAGGCATGAATATTGGGGTTTCTATTACTCCATGATCTGTCGTCATTACTCCTGCTCTTGCACTACTTTGTGCATCTTTTCCTTTTAATTCAAATTTCATTTTAACATATTAAGAAGTGGCAAATATAATTAACTAAACAAGATACCTTCTTAAACATTTAATAAAATTACAATTTCTACTACATTTCAATCTCTATTAAAGCTACAGAAACATTTGTAAAAGAAAATAATTACTTTGTATCTTCGTTTTAATAAGAAATCCATAAAACGAATTATTATGAAAAATGTCTTAATTACAAGTCTTTTGCTTTTTGCTTTTATCTTTAATACAAGCGCACAACAAGGATCTGGATTTGGTGTTAAAGCAGGGTTAAACTACAATGCTAATGGGAAATATCTTGAATCTACTGAAACGACTTATGAAAATCCAGAAAGAAATGTTGGTTTTCATGTTGGTGTATTTGGAAAAATAGATGGAAAAATATTTTTTAAACCAGAATTGGTATACACCAAAACAAAGAGTGATTATAATAGTGACGCATTTATTATGCAAAAACTAGATGCTCCTTTATTAGTTGGCTTTAAGTTTTTAAAGTTCTTTAATGCTTTTGCTGGTCCTTCTTTGCAATATATTTTAGATACTGAATTTGATGGTATTGCTATTAGTGAAGTGGAAAATGATTTTACAGTAGGCCTAAATTTTGGTTTTGGAGTAAGCTTTAATTCCATTGGAATTGATTTAAGATACGAAAGAGGTTTTAGTGAAAACGAAGCCACTTTTATTAGTAATAATCTTTTAGAAGGTGTTGATAGAATTGACACCAGACCAGATCAACTAATACTAAGTCTTTCTATTTTATTATAATTTTAAAAAACTAAAATAAAAAAAGCCACTTTTCTATTAAGAAAGTGGCTTTTTTTATTTTGGTAATTTCTGAATTTATTCTTCAGGATACGTATCGTCTAAATAATCTGGAATACCGTTACCATTAGAATCTGTAGCAACAAATGTATTTAGCGTGAATGTATCATCACTAAAGTCAAATTGAATATCAATAAGCACTTCATTTGCATCAATTTGATCGCTAGTATCAAAATGGTTTTGTGCATCCGCTTTCGTTAAAAATGGCAAACCATCATCATCTAATTCATAGGAAATCAATTCAATTTCATCTATGGTACCTGTACCATCTCCATCATCATCTGCATCAAAAAAGTTAGGAGCAGCATCTTCATCTGTATCCTCATTATACACATTAGAATCGCTATCTAAATCTTCTAAATAAGAAGGAATACCATCATTATCATGATCTAATAAAACACGATCAAATACATTAAATTTAAAGATAAGCGGCGTATAACTACTAAGGTTTGTTAATGTTTGTCCGAAATATCCAATTCCTGAAGGTAAAAAAGCAGCCCCAATACCATGTTCATGGTAAGCAACTGTTCCATCATTATTTTCAGTAAAACTAGTAGCCGTTTTAAACTCAATTAAGCTTTCCATAAATCCAGTAACCACACCACCACTTAATACTGCTGTAAGCTCAAAACTTGTAGGATTTACAGCTTTATCAAATACAAAATCTTCTGTTGTAATACCTTCATAGTTTACTAATGCTTTATCAATAAAATGCACATCGTCTCCTAAACCTTGTCTCATTTCTAAGTAATAAAGTTTGTAAAACAAGCCGTCCTCTAAAGGATCTTCAACCATTTTAAACTTAAGTTGTGGCATGTCTATTAAAGCAGTTTCTGTAGAACCAGCTTCTATAGCACTAAATACAATTTCAAAATCATCATTAGATGGATTATATAGATCGCCAAAATCAAAAGCATTATCTTCTAAATTTAAATAATGTGTTTCTAAAAACGTTTCTATTTCTAATATATCTTCAGCATAAACTTCTGTTCTGTCTCTATATGAAACAACTACAGTAGAATCATCATCTGGAGAACAACCTGCAACTCCTATAATTAATGCAAATACTATTAATGCAATTTTTCTTAATTTCATTTGTGCTTTTTTAATTTTTCTTTTGAAAAATGGAATACCATTAGATTTTAAATAGTTAAAAATCTTTTTGGTTATTTCATTATTACTATTTTTTTGCCTGCAAGATACAATTTTAAACTAATTTTGCGCAAGAACATTAACGTAGTTTTTTATAATAAGTTATATGCGTATAGATAAATTTTTGTGGTGTGTTAGGTATTTTAAAACAAGAAGTATAGCAACTACAGCTTGCAAAAAAGGGCACATTAAAATTAATGGTGATGCTGCCAAACCAAGTAGAGATGTATATGCTACAGATATTATTGAGGTGAGAAAAAACCAAATAAACTATAAATTAAAAGTTAATGATATACCTCCAAATAGAGTTGGTGCAAAACTGGTTGATATTTACCGAACAGATATCACGCCTAAGGAAGCATTTGAAGCGCAAGAACTTTTAAAATACTCTAAAGAGTATTACCGAAAAAGAGGAACAGGAAGACCTACTAAAAAAGACAGAAGAGATATTGAGGACTATAATGAAGAAAATGAAGATTAAAATTATTACATTTAAATAATCTCATTTATCTTTGAAAAAAACAACTCTAAATAATGGTTAGCAAAAAGAACAGTATTCTAACTCACGAAGAAATTAATCATAAAATTAAGCGAATTGCTTATCAAATTTATGAAAGCAATGTCAATGAAGAAGAAGTTGTTTTGGCAGGAATAGATAGTAATGGTTATATTTTAGCAAAAAAACTAAAAACCACATTATCTAAAATATCTACAATAAAGCCAATACTATGTAAGGTTATTATTGACAAAAAAAATCCTTTAAATAAAATTAGCACTTCTATACCTGCAAAAGATTACACCAATAAATCTGTAATTTTAATAGATGATGTATTAAATAGTGGCACCACCTTAGTTTATGGTGTTAAACATTTTTTAGATGTACCACTAAAACAATTTAAAACGGCTGTACTAGTAAATAGAAATCATAAAAAATATCCTGTTAAAGCAGATTTTAAGGGGATTTCGCTTTCTACTTCATTACATGAACATATTGACGTTGTCTTAGAAGAAAACAATTTTGAAGCCTTTTTAAAATAACTGCATTAAAATAGATTCTGCAATTTCATTTTCTTTTTTATTAGCATCAATAGTAAATTCTGCTTGCGAATAATACCCAAGTCTTTCAAAAAGGTGTTTACCAATAAACTCTGTTAATGCTTCTTTTGTTTTAAGATGCGCAATTAAAGGTCTTTTATCGGTTTCGTTTAAGACTCTTTCTACCAAGTTAGGTATTGTTACTTGTAAGTAAAGTGTTTTGACATTTGTATCCTTTAAAAGCAAATCCATATTATTAGCATAACAAGGTGTCCCTCCTCCTAAACTAATTACTGTTTTGTTTTTGGTGGCAAGGAGCTTTTTTAAAGAATCGTGTTCTTTTTTTCTAAAATAGATCTCTCCTTTGGTGGAAAACAGGTTGCTAATAGATGTATTTTCTTCTTTTTCAATAAAATCATCTAAATCTATAAATTCATATTCTAGAATATCTGCTATTTTTCTTCCAAAATAGGATTTTCCTGATGCCATATACCCTAGTAAAACTATTATCATTTTCTGTTATAAATTGATTATTAAAAACATACACTTATGAGAATACAAAAAAACAAAAAAACTTTAAAATTTTCTTGAAAAACCATTGTTTTATTAATTAAACATTTTATATTTGCACCCGCTAACAACAATATTATATGTTGTTATTTGAAATAATGACCTGGTAGCTCAGTTGGTAGAGCATCTCCCTTTTAAGGAGAGGGTCCTGGGTTCGAGCCCCAGCCCGGTCACTAAAAGCCATTAATTTTTAATTAGTGGTTTTTTTTATATATCTCTAGAAATAGAGTATGATCATTTTTTTAGTATTACATAAATTGTTATTAAACAATGACCTGGTAGCTCAGTTGGTAGAGCATCTCCCTTTTAAGGAGAGGGTCCTGGGTTCGAGCCCCAGCCCGGTCACAAAAAAAAGTTAAGCATTCGCTTAACTTTTTTTTATTTATATTGGTTTTTTATTTTGCGCACGTGGCGGAATTGGTAGACGCGCCAGCTTGAGGGGTTGGTGGACATTAGTCCGTGGAAGTTCGAATCTTCTCGTGCGCACTATTTACACGATTACTTCTATTTTACTGTACCCGTACTAAAACGATAATAAGCTATCTATTGTTTCTCTAACGGTTTTACTATTCCAATTTGCAGCACCTTCTTTATCTATTATAATTTTTCCTTCTTTGTTTATTAGCAATGTTCTCGGAATACTTGATACTTCAAATTCTGAAGGATTCTCTAAAGGAGTAAACACGTTAAACAAATACTTGTTTTTAGATAAAAACGCATCTATCTTTTCCTTTTTTTCGTTGGAAACAAATAGAAACACCACCTTATCTTTATAATCACTCTGTAGTTTTTGAAGGCTAGGCATTTCTGCAATACAAGGAGGGCACCAAGTAGCCCAAAAGTTGATTAGCACCACCTTTCCCTTAAAATCTTTAAAGTCCACCGTAT
Organism: Lacinutrix himadriensis; assembly: GCF_001418105.1. Taxonomy (GTDB): domain Bacteria; phylum Bacteroidota; class Bacteroidia; order Flavobacteriales; family Flavobacteriaceae; genus Oceanihabitans; species Oceanihabitans himadriense. The sequence goes on along the minus strand of NZ_LIQI01000031.1, from coordinate 243,646 downwards.
TTCCTTCTATATCTAGCAATTGCCAACTAGCATAGTTTATCACCTTGCTATCCGCTTCCGTTTTAACAGAAGGACTAAACAAAGCCAAACCTTTATGTAGCATTACTTGAATAGGTTTTCTTGTTTGCGGTATTATCAATAGCGCAATGATTACAAAAAAGAGTATATTTTTAAGTTTTGATGTATTCATAATAAAACAAAATGAAGCGTTATTTATAAGTAAACAACGCTTCAAATCTAACAAAAAACAAGGATTAAACCTCTATTATTATTTATCTAGTTACCGATCCCGAAAGAGATACTACAGGTCCCGCTCCCATTGCAATTGCTGTATGGTTCATTGCGTCTGTAGGAACCACGTGTGCTAATGGTTTTAATGTAAATGGTGCTGCACTATTATCTGGACTAGGTTCTACAGAAACAACGATGGTTGCTCCTTTTAAGTCTGTAGGAAATGTCATTCCTGCTGGTGCATTTTGTAAAAAGTCTTCTCCTGGAAATCCTGGTCCATTTCCAGCATCTCCTTTAAATGGTGACGTTGCTGCATTATCATCTGCCATTGCAGCATCTGTAAAAGTTCCTGTACTTACTGGTGTACCGTCAATTACCGCCCAACCTTCATATTTCCATCCGTCAGCAAGTGTTGGTAAGTCTAAACCAGTTACTGCTGTTCCTGAAGTGTTATCTAAAAACCAAACACCACTAGCTTCATTAGTATCATCCGTATCTGTAGGAGTCGCTAAAATGTATGTTCCTGTTGCTGCAGAAAAATCTGCTACTAAATTAGAATTTACATTTGCAGAACTTCCTGAAAAATCTCCAGCTAAAATTTTTGTTGCTGCTGGTGCAGGATCAGCATCTACTGCTGGTTCAATAGACAATACAAATGTTGTTGCTGCTGTTAATTGCGTAGCATCTACTGTAAATGTTTTTGGAAAAGTTACGTCTGTAAAAGTTCCTGTAGAAACGGGAGAACCGTCTACAATAATCCATCCTTCGTAAACGAAATCGGATCCTAATGCTTCTAAACCTGCTAGGTTTAATGTAAATCTGCTGTTGAAGAAGTGTTGTTGTTATCGTCATCACTACTGCATGAAGTGGCAAAAATCCCTAATGCCATAACTGCTAAAATTGTTTTTCTAATCATTGCTTTATAATTTTATTATTTATAGGTCAAAATTATATCTTATAGCAATAACTAAATGTTAGCCAGCTAACACTAAGCGCTTTTTTTATAAATTCTTATTTCCTTTCTATTGAAATCAAGCACTTTCTCTTCTTTTAATTCATTTAAAAGGATATTTAGTGTCGGTCTTGAAGTTCCTATTAAGGAAGCAATATCCTTTTGTGTATATGGATGTTTAATGACATGATCTCCTGTTTTAGGACAGTTATAACCATATTCATCACATAACTCATTTAAAAATTCTTTTAAACGGGATTTAGTATCTTTAAATAAAAGTAATTGTAATCTTCGTTCTAGCTTTTGAAATTTAAATCCGATAAACTTATATATTTTAAAACTGAAGGTCTGATTGTCTCGCATTAAATCATGCATGGTATCTACACCAATAGGACAGATAGAAGTTAGATTATCTACTGATTGTGCAAATTCTTTTCTGGTGATTTGTCCCAAAATTGCTTTTTCCCCAAACAGTTCCCCTCGAGTTAAGATTGCTTTTACTATTTCATCTCCTTCTTCATTGTAGTAACCAATCTTTACTTTTCCTTTTTCTATTAGGTATACTTTATTAGCAGAATCTTCTTCAAAATAGATATAATCCTTCTTCTTATAAGCATCAAAATTATGCTCTTTCTTATAGGTTTTAAATTTATGAGGACATAGTACTTTAAAGAGATTTACATCATCAAAAAACCAAAGTGAATTCATCGTTATTTTATTTAAAGGATTTGATTAATGGTCGTGTTTTCTCATAAAAACTTACAAATAAGCACAAAAAAACTCCTAAATTACTTTAGGAGTTTTTAATATATTTATATTCTATTGAAGAATTACGTTACGCCTTATTTTCTTTCTTAATTAAATTTAAAGCAGAACCTTCATTATACCAATCAATTTGTGGTTGGTTATAGGTGTGATCTAACATGATGATATCTTTAGAACCATCTGCATGAACAACTTCTAATGTTAATTGTTTTCCTGGTGCAAATGCATTTAAATCTGTAAAGTTAAACGTATCGTCTTCTTGAATTAGATCGTAATCGTTTTCATTAGCAAATGTCAATCCTAACATCCCTTGTTTTTTAAGGTTTGTTTCATGAATACGTGCAAACGACTTCACAATAACAGCGGCAACACCTAAATGTCTTGGTTCCATTGCAGCATGTTCACGAGAAGAACCTTCTCCGTAATTATGATCTCCTACAACAATTGTTTTTATACCCGCCGCTTTATATGCTCTTGCGGTATCTGGTACACCTCCAAAATCACCAGTTAATTGATTTTTAACAAAGTTTGTTTTCTTACCGTAAGCATTTACAGCTCCAATTAAACAGTTGTTAGAAATATTATCTAGATGTCCTCTAAAACGTAACCATGGTCCAGCCATAGAAATATGATCTGTGGTACATTTTCCAAAAGCTTTAATTAATAGCTTAGCGCCATTAATGGTATTTCCTAATGGTTCAAATGGCGTAAGTAATTGTAAACGCTCTGAAGTTGGACTAACAGAAACTTCTACTTTACTCCCATCAGCAACTGGTTCTACAAAACCAGCATCTTCCACTGCAAATCCTTTTGGAGGTAATTCCCATCCTGTTGGCTCATCGAACCTTACTTCTTGCCCTTCTTCATTAATTAACGAATCTGTTAACGGATTAAAGTCCAATCTACCTGCAATGGCAATAGCTGCCGTTATTTCAGGTGAAGCTACAAAAGCGTGTGTATTTGGGTTACCATCCGCACGTTTCGCAAAATTTCTATTAAACGAGTGTACGATACTATTTTTTGGTGCATTTTTAGGATCACTATATCTTGCCCATTGTCCGATACATGGTCCACAAGCATTCGTGAATATCTTGGCGTCTAGTTTTTCAAAGATTCCTAGAATACCATCACGAGCTGCGGTATAACGTACTTGTTCAGACCCTGGATTAATACCAAGTTCTGATTTCATTTTTAAACCTTTATCTAAAGCTTGTTGCGCAATAGAAGATGCTCTCGATAAATCTTCATAAGAAGAGTTAGTACAAGAACCGATTAAACCCCATTCTACTTTTAAAGGCCAATCGTTAGCTTTTGCTTGTTCTCCCATTTTTTTACCAACTGGTGTAGATAAATCTGGAGTAAAAGGTCCATTTAGTAATGGCCCTAATTCCGATAAGTTAATTTCAATAACTTGATCAAAGTATTGTTCTGGATTCGCATACACTTCTGCATCTCCTGTTAAATATTCTCTTATTTTATTTGCTTCATCTGCAACATCTGCTCTATCGGTAGCACGTAAATAGCGTTCCATAGAGTCATCATAACCAAATGTAGATGTGGTAGCTCCAATTTCTGCTCCCATATTACAAATAGTTCCTTTTCCTGTACAAGACATAGAAGTAGCTCCTGGACCAAAATATTCTACAATTGCTCCCGTTCCTCCTTTTGCAGAAACGATACCAGCAACTTTTAATATTACATCTTTTGGTGCCGTCCAACCCGAAAGTTTTCCGGTTAATTTAACACCTATTAATTTTGGAAATTTAAGTTCCCAAGCCATTCCTGCCATCACATCTACAGCATCTGCTCCACCAACACCAATTGCAACCATACCTAATCCACCAGCATTTACCGTATGGGAATCGGTACCAATCATCATTCCTCCTGGAAATGCATAATTTTCAAGTACTACTTGGTGAATAATTCCTGCTCCTGGTTTCCAGAAACCAATCCCGTATTTATTAGAAACGGAGGCTAGAAAATCAAACACTTCACTACTTACCGAGTTTGCATGTTTTAAATCTGATGTCGCTCCGTCTTTCGCTTGAATTAAGTGATCACAATGTACCGTAGTTGGCACTGCAACTTGTGGTTTCCCTGCTTGCATAAATTGCAATAATGCCATTTGTGCAGTTGCATCTTGACAAGCAATACGATCAGGAGCAAAGTCTACATAATCTTTCCCCCTAGTGAATGCCTTTGTCGGACTTCCATCCCAAAGGTGGTTATATAGTATTTTTTCTGAAAGTGTTAACGGCTTACCAACAACTTCACGTGCTTTATCCACACGTTCTGCCATTTGAGCATAAACCTTCTTGATCATATCAATATCGAATGCCATAGTATTTTGTTTTAATTTTATCCTACTAATATACAAAATGTAGAATGACTTTGAAAACGGAATTAACATATAAATAATGATACCAAAATAAGTTTTTTCTATGCTGTACTTGCTCCTAATTCAAAAGGACCTATTCTATAATACTTGGAAATTTTAAAACACAAAAAAGCCCGAATCTATGATTCAGGCTTTTTATATGCTTTACTTCTAAAAACACCCCTATGCGCTACGCTCGGTATCTTCAAGGGAACATTACTTATATTCTTAAATAAGTCTGCTTAGTACTATAACACCCCTAAAGTCTCATCAAGGGGACATTACTCATACTCTAGAATTAGTGCGTTAGGGATTGCAGTGGCATCCTTTTTTTTTATAAGTACCTAAATACGTATTAAAAAGTTTATTTAAGATGCTATCCTATTATTGTTCCTTTTTTACAATGATATTAAAAAAAGATATAGCGGAAAGCCCGACCCTTGTGGTAACGCCCAAATTATGGACACAACAACGGATACTTGGGTATTAATAGAAATGCGTTTAAAACAAAAAATCCCGAATCTAAGACTCGGGATTTTGATTTATTGTAAGGTAATCTGTTGATTATCTCACTAATTGTTTAGTTGATGGCTTGAATTTTGTTAAAACAATACCATCCACTGCAGCTTCATATTCTGCCATAGTAGGAGTTCTTCCTAAAATGGTAGATAAAACTACAACTGGTGTAGAAGATAATAAGGATTCCCCTTTTTTCTCTCCAGAATCTTTTACAACTCTACCTTGGAATAAACGTGTTGAAGTCGCCATTACTGTATCTCCTGGTGCCGCTTTTTCTTGGTTCCCCATACATAAGTTACATCCTGGACGTTCTAAGTATAACATGTTTTCGTATCCGGTACGTGCTTCTCCTTTAGGTGCATTGTCATCGAACTCGAAACCAGAGTATCTTACTAAAACTTCCCAATCTCCTTCGGCTTTCAACTCATCCACAATATTATAAGTAGGCGGTGCAACTATTAAAGGTGCTTTAAATTCTACTTTACCATATTGCGCTTCTACGTTTTTCAACATTTGGGCTAATATTTTCATATCCCCTTTGTGAACCATACAAGATCCTACGAAACCTAAATCTACTTTTTTAGTTCCTCCGTAGTAAGACAATGGTCTAATATTATCATGTGTATAACGTTTAGAAACATCATCGTTATTTACATCTGGATCTGCGATCATTGGTTCCGAAATTTCATCTAAATCAATAATAACTTCTGCATGATATTTAGCGTTAGCATCTGGTCTTAAAGATGGTTTCATACCCGTTTTAAGCTCTATAATTCTAGTTTCTGCTTTATTTACTAAACCTTGAAGTACTTGTTTCGCATTGTCCATTCCTTTTTCAATCATGATCTGGATACGCCCTTTTGCAATCTCTAAAGATTCAATTAAGGTATCATCTTCTGAAATACAAATAGATGCTTTTGCTTTCATTTCTGCAGTCCAATCTGTAAATGTAAAAGCTTCATCTGCAGTAAGCGTTCCAATGTGTACTTCGATAACACGACCTTGGAATACATTTTCACCACCAAATTGCTTTAACATTTGCGATTGTGTTGCGTGAACAACATCACGGAAATCCATATACGATTTCATTTGTCCTTTAAAAGTTACTTTAACCGACTCTGGAATTGGCATTGAAGCTTCCCCTGTAGCAAGTGCTAATGCAACGGTTCCTGAATCTGCTCCAAAAGCAACACCTTTAGACATTCGTGTATGTGAATCTCCACCAATAATGATATCCCAATCACCTACAGTAATATCGTTAAGTACTTTATGAATAACATCTGTCATTGGAAAGTACTTTCCTTTTGGATCACGACCGGTAATTAAACCAAAATCGTTCATAAAGCTCATTAATCTTGGAATGTTAGCTTTAGACTTATCATCCCAAACCGAAGCGGTATGACAACCCGATTGGTACGCACCATCCACAATTGGAGAAATAACTGTAGCAGCCATCATCTCTAATTCTTGAGAAGTCATTAATCCTGTAGTATCTTGAGAACCTACAATATTAACCTCTGCACGAACGTAAGAACCAGCATGTAAAGTTGCTCCTGAAGTTCCTACTGCATTTTTATTAAATATTTTTTCAACCGCTGTTAAACCTTGTCCTTCGATAGACACTTCTTTAGAAGTAGCATATACTTGAGGCGCTTCAATTCCTAAGGTTTTTGCAGCAAATGTTTGTAATTTTTTACCAAAAACAACAGCATAAGAACCACCTGCTTTCATAAACTCCATTTTTTGTGGTGTAAATGCTGCAGAAATATCTTTAAGTTCTTTATCTCCGTTGTATAATTTTTTCTCTTTTGTATTAATGGTAAGAATGGTACCTGTAGCTACAGAATACATTTCTTTTAATATTGGTTCCCCATCTGCATCTCTAACGGTATTTCCTTCTGCATCTTTTTGTTGTACCCAGTTTTTAAGATCTAAACCAATACCTCCTGTTACACCAACTGTTGTTAAGAAAATTGGAGCAATACCATTAGTACCTGCAATTACAGGAGCAAAATTAATAAATGGTACATATTGACTAAAAGGAACACCTGTCCATAAAGCCACGTTGTTTACACCAGACATTCTAGAAGAACCAACTCCCATGGTTCCTTTTTCTGCAATTAGCATTACACGCTTATCTGGATGTTGTTCTTTTAAAGCTAATAATTCATTTTGCATGTCTTTATTATGCTCGAACATACATTGACCATGTAACTCACGATCGGATCTTGAGTGTGCATCTCCTCCTGGAGATAATAAATCTGTAGAAATATCTCCAACTCCAGCAACATAAGTAACAACATCTATTGTTTCATCTATTTCTGGAAGCTTCGTAAAAAACTCTGCCTTAGCATAACTTTCTATAATATCTTTTGCTATTTCACTACCATTCTTAAAAGCATCTTCTAAACGAGAAGTATCTGCTTCGTAAAGGAAAACTTGTGTTTTTAAAATTTCAGCAGCCTGTTTTGCTAAATCAGCATCATTACCTAAAGCTATATCTAACAATACCTTTACTGAAGGTCCACCTTTCATGTGCGACAATTGCTCTAAAGCAAAAGTTGGGGTAATCTCTTCAACCGTAGATTCTCCTAAAATGATTTCTTTTAGAAACTTAGCTTTAACACTTGCAGCACTTGTTGTACCAGGTAAAACATTATAGATAAAGAAGTTTAGAGATTCTTCTCTATCCGCATTATCTACATCTTTAATTTGAGTAATAATTTCGCTAAGTAATTCAGCACCATCAATTGGCTTAGGATGAAGACCTAATTCTTTTCTGTCTTCAATCTCTTTAAGGTAATCTTTATATGTGTTCATATTAACTGGAATAATTCTTTTCAATCTTACTTAAATGGAATTTTATTTTGAGAAAATGTTATATATCAAACGTTTTCGTTGGTTTCGCTAATACTTAAATTATATTAATGAAAAAATATGCATTTGTAAAAAAGATAAAAGGTTGATTTTTTAAAATATCAAGCGAAATTACAAAATTTAGAAGAGTTTAAAAAATAATTAAAGATATGCTGGAATGATTAAATATACACCAACAAAACGACTCATTTGAGGCTCGTCATTGCGAATACGATAATTTAAGAAGTGAAAAATAGTAAATTAATAAATGAAGTTCGAAATATTGCTAAACAATCTATTTGTAACCGTTCTAAATTAATATTACAAGGCAAATATTTAGAAGAAAGCAGGTAGTATCTGCCTTCTAAAAGCGCTTCGTTATAAGAAGAATAAATTAAAATAAGCTTTTAATGATTTGTTCTTCGGAAATACCTTCTGCTTCTGCTTTATAATTTTTGATAATTCGATGGCGAAGAATACTGGTAGCTACCGCTTGAACGTCTTCCATATCCGGAGAGAACTTACCATTAATAACGGCATGTGTTTTTGCTGCTAATATTAAGTTTTGAGAAGCTCTTGGTCCTGCTCCCCAATCGATATAGCTTTTTACTAAATCGGCTGCAGTATCACTATCAGGTCTTGTTTTAGCAACCATTTTCACAGCATATTCTATTACATTATCTGCAACAGGAATACGACGAATAAGTTTTTGAAAACCAATAATTTCTTCCGCATTAAACAAGGCACTTACTTTTGCTTGCACATCTGAAGTTGTTGCTTTTACCACTTGTACTTCCTCTTGAAAAGAAGGATAATCTAAATGTATAGCAAACATAAATCTATCTAATTGTGCTTCTGGTAATGGGTATGTTCCTTCTTGCTCAATTGGATTTTGTGTTGCTAAAACAAAGTATGGTAAACTTAATTTATAATGGTGTCCCGAAACAGTAACTGCTCTCTCTTGCATTGCTTCTAAAAGCGCTGCTTGTGTTTTTGGAGGTGTTCTATTGATTTCATCTGCTAAAATAATATTAGCAAAAATTGGTCCTTTTATAAATTTAAAGTTTCTGTTTTCGTCTAGAATCTCACTACCTAAAATATCACTAGGCATTAAATCTGGAGTAAACTGTATTCTTTTAAAATCTAAGCCTAACGTTTGAGCAATTGTATTTACCATTAGCGTTTTTGCTAAACCTGGCACACCAATTAGAAGTGCATGTCCTCCTGAAAATATAGATATCAGGATCTGACTTACTACTTCATCTTGTCCGATAATGACTTTAGCAATTTCTTGCTTTAAGTCTTTATACTTCTTTACAAATTGTTCTACAGCTGCTACGTCAGACATATTATTTCTTTAACCAGTTACTAGTAAAATCGCAATCTCTATGCTCTCCATTAATTTTAATATAGGTATCCAAGATTTTTTCATCTTGCCATTTCCCGATAGCATTAAAACGTTTTTCTGTTAAAGCTAATTCTTTAATTTTTAAGTAATCGCGAGAGTAATCTGCTTCGTGCTCATCTACTCTATCTGTAACACGTAATATTTTAAACTTCACTTTTCCAGTTCTGTCTTGTTCTGTTTGTACTAAACTTATTTCACCTTCTTTTAACTCTTGAATTTGCGTGTATAATTCCGTATCAATTTTAGTTAATTCAAAATTATAATCTTGCGTTGCTGGGTTAATTAAAAATCCACCTTCACTTCTCGTTTCTTTTTCGTCACTATATTTCTTTGCCGCATCTTCAAAAGTAATTTCTCCACTTACTATTTTTTGACGTACATCTTCTAAAGCATCTTTAGCATCGGTAATAGCAGATTCTGAAACTTGTGGTATTAGTAAAATATGACGAACATCAAATTCTTGTCCTCTAATTTTTTCTAATTGAATAATATGGTAACCAAAGTCTGTTTCAAATGGATCTGAGATTTCCCCTTCTTGTAATGCAAAAGCAACATCTCTAAATTCTTTTACCATTAATGGCTTTTCTCTATTTAAAGTATATAAACCACCTTTTGCTACAGATGCTTTATCATCGGTATACAATACTACTTTAGAACGAAAACTTGCTCCACTTTCTAATACGTCTGATTTAAATTCTTTAAGTCTGTTTATTACTTTTTGCGTTTCTTCTGCCGCTACTTTTGGTTCTATTACAATTTGAGATACTTTAAGTTCTGTTCCAAATGTTGGTCTTTCGTCTTTTGGTATTTTATTAAAAAAGATTCTAACTTCTTCTGGTGTAACTTCAACTTCATCCACAATACTACTTTGCATACGTTTTGCTAGCTCATTGCTTTTGTTAATTTCAAACATTTCTTCTCTAAAGCTCTTTTCATCGTCTTTTTTATAAAAGTCAAGAAGTTCTTGCATGTTTCCTCCTGTTTGAGATAAGAATTGTTGTATTTGATAATCTACATTACTTCTTATTTCTGCATCCGAAATTTCAATACTATCCTGCACTGCGTGATGTGCATAAAGTTTGTTTTCTAGAAGTGAACCAAATAATTGACATCTTGGTATATCATCTGTAGACACACCTTGAGCTTTCATTTGCAAAATAGTTTTGTCGATATCCGATTCTAATATAATATGATCCCCAACAACTGCAGCTACGCCATCAATTTTTGTGGCTTGATTAGATAGAAATGTCTTGACACTATCACTAACAACTTCTTCTTTTACTTGATCTTCTATGATCTCTTGAGCAGTTAATACGTTTGTAATTAATACTGCTATACTTAATATAAATAGGTGTTTCAATTTATTTGTAGATTTCAAATTTTTTGTTTGTAATTGCATCTTTTGTTATATCCTTTTCTAGTTCTCTTATTTTTTCTAATTTCCTTTTATTAATAACAATTTGGTCTATTGTTGGCTTTACATACTCCAAAGGAGCTGTACTGTTTTGCAATAGTACGTCATTAATTTGCATCAAATATAAACCTAATGAATCTTTGAGTTGTATAAAATTAGATTTTTTTAACAGTTCATCTTTATTATCTGTATTAATTACAGGTATTTTACCTACTATTTGATTCCATCTTATCCAAATAGAATCATTTAACGAGTAGGATTTAAATTGAATAGATATAGAATCTAAGTCTCTTTTATCTTTAGTGTCAAATCTTCTAAATTTCTTAGCTATTTCAATGGCATCTGCTTCTTGCATTTTTTCATCCAAATTAATATAGCGAAACTTAATAAGCACTTCATTTAATTTAAAAGCTTCTTTATTATCTACATAATACGTTTCTGCTTCTTCTTGCGAAACTACCGTATCTAAATCTCTATTTACTAGCGCTTCTAAATATGCTTTGGAATATAAATCATTTTTATATTGCTCTACTAGCTTATTGTATTGATTGAGTTTTGTTTCATTTAAATTTAACTTTGCTCCTTGCACCAATAATTGCTGTGTTGCCCAACCATTAATATAATTGGATATTAAAACAATACTGTCTTGTTTGGATGCATTCGAAGAAATTAAATCTTCTATATCTTCTTTATATAAATAAGCATCTTGCACTCTGGCTACAGGAATTCTATTATCGGTTTCTTTGAAAAAATCACAAGAAGACAATAGAAGTATGGTGAAGAAAATTAATATGTAGGATTTGAATTTCAATTATTTATTTAATTTAGATTTTACAGTAGTTAGCACTTCTGGATGTATAACAACCTTATATTTATTTTTTAGTTCTTTTAACCAGTTCTTTTCTTTTTCATCTTGAAAATCGCTAGACACTTTGCCTTTAGCCTCTTCGAATGTTTTATATGCCTTTGGAAGCACCTCATTAACCTTTACCACAACATAAGATCCATTATGATTGCATATCTTGGATACACCTTTAGTAAACGAAAAGTCTTTTGGTAATGCTTGATGTTCTGTATCCATTAACCCAGAAGTAAATATTACATGAACTTGATCTTTAGTATTAACAGCACTTTTTATCTCTTCAATAGTTTTCCCTTTTTTAAGTAATTTAGAAACTTTACTTATATCTTTCTTTTTTGCTGAAGAAGCTACAACAGCATCCACACGCTCATTAAAAAAGTAATTCTCTTTGTTTGCTGTATAATATGCTTGCACTGCTACAGAATCATTAGCTGCAGCTTTCCAGATTTCTTTTTCCATTAAATCAAACAACAACAAACCGTCACGATATTCACCAAGAATATTTGCGAAATCTTCATTTTCAAATTCTAGGTTTTCTTCTTGATACGCAAGTATGTTTTCATCTAAAAAGGCAGTATATGCATTTGCAACAATAGTATTAAATGGTAATTGTTTTGCATTTCTACGTTGGCTTTTATTTATAAAGTTTGAAAAATCAGAATAGGTAAACTGCTTGTTTTCTATTTTCACAAAAGCTTTCTCTGGTTGAAAGTTTGATGGGGTTTTCCATTTACTTTTATAAAACTCCGTATTCAATATCGAGGTAAAATATTCTAAATCTTTATCTACGTTAGATATGGTATAACGTTGTTTTAATTCATTTATTCTTGAGGTACTTATTAACTTAGACCTACTATCTCTTTTTACTTTTGCCTCTAACGCAGATTTCATATCTTCAAAAGGGGCTGTTTCTATTTTTCTAATAAGCTTTACAATATGCCAACCAAAACTAGATTTAAATGGCATTGTATATGTTTCTTCATTTTCTATAGCGAAAGCTTGATCTTCAAATTCTTGAGAGCGTAATTCTCCACTAGAAAAAGAAGCTAACTTCCCGCCTTTGTCTGCAGTACTTTTATCTTCAGAAAATTGTTTTGCTAAAGAGCCAAAGTCTTCACCTTGTTGTAATTTTTTATAAATATCTTGAATTCTACTTTCTGCATCTTCCTTATCTAGGTTAACCATGATATGCGCAATTTCTCTTTGCCCTCTAGATTTACGCTTATCTAAAACATGTACTATATGGTAACCAAATTGTGATCTAAATGGTAAAGAAACTTCTCCAATTTCTGCATTATAGGCAGCATTTTCAAAAGGATAAACCATTTTAAATCCTGAAAAATAACCTAAATCTTCAGCATAAACCGTTTTACCATTATGTACTTCTTTTTGCACGGCTTTATAGCCTTCAGCGATTACTCGGTCTCTTAATTTAAGCAATTGATTATAAACTACTAAAGTATCTTCAGGACTTGCATCTTCATCTATCTTAATTAATATATGGCTAGCATTTACTTCGTTGGAAACACGCTCATAAGCTTCTTCTACTAAAGCATCTGTGACTTTATTATCTGTTAAATAGTTTTTAGCAAGTTGATTTTTATAGTTGCTTAATTCTCTTTTGTACTTAGGCATTGTATCAAATCCTAAGGTTTTCGCTTCTTTTAATTTTAGCTTATAGCTGACAAAAAGTTCTAAATATGCATCTACATCTTTTTGAGACTCATCTTTTACTAAGTCTAAATTTTTATTGAAAACACGAATAAATTCGGAAGCATAAACAGGTTCTTGATCTACTGTAAAAAGCACATCACTACTTTTATCTTGTGCTTGAAAACTTAATGTAAATACTAAAACGCAAAGGGTTAAAATAAATCTCATAATTTAGATAAATATATAATATATAGGTTCTTGCAAAAATAGAAATATAAACCTATTTAACAAGCCGTATTAACAAAGCATTAATAAGTTTTAATTAGCAGGTAATTCCCGTTTCGTGTTAAACTTAAAATAAGCTGTAAAATTCAAGCAAGGCTTCTTTAATTAAATTGTTTTTACGCTAAAACACTTATATTATATATACTTTTGTAGTATTAAAACACTAAAAAACTATCTTTATACTATATTTAATCATTTCATTATAATGAAATACACCACAGAAATTGTTATTAAAATTCCTTTAGAAGAATTCATTGTTATTTTTCTAAATGCAGACAACATGAAACATTGGCAAAAAGACTTAGTAAGCTTTGAGCATATTTCTGGAACACCGGGAACTGTTGGTAATACAATGAAACTAAATTACATGGTAAACAAACGTAAGATGAAACTTACTGAAACCATTACTCACATGAATTTACCTCATGAGATTTCTATTTCTTACGAAACAAAAGGAATGCGAAACACACAAAAAAATAGTTTTCAAAAAACACCGAAGGGTCACACGAAGTGGATAAATAAAAACGAGTTTTCACCAACCTCCTTTTTATTTAGAATGATGCTATTACTAATGCCTGGAGCATTTAAAAAACAATCTGAAAAATATTTAGCAGACTTTAAAAAATTTGCTGAAACCAAAATATCTATCCAAAATGCGTAAACTAAAACTTATCTGGGATTTTAGAGGACCTGCAGCAGAAAAAACAGCGCAGCACCATGAGATCCACTTAAAAGAATACATACAAAATCAAACTACAAACGTAGATTCCGTTGGTCATGAAATTATTCATGAACTTCACGTTATTGCTTTTATGGTTATCAACGAAGAAGACAAAAAAATCTTTAGAGACACCTTAAAACCACATAGAGGAGAATGGATGGATTAGTGAAACACTAAGTTTATTAGAGTTAGCAATACAGCAATATTTTACACACCAATAACAGCTGTTCTTAATGCTAAAAAGCCACGATAGACAAAATCTATCCAAACAGATCAAAACCCTACCTATGAAATGTTTATTCTTTTTTATATAAACAATTAATCTAATCTTTTAAAAGGTCTAATAATTAATCTAGCGGCTTTATCAAAGTTAATATAATTATATCCCCAATTAAAAAAAACAATCACTCTATTTCTAAATCCTACTAAAGACATTAGGTGAACAAACATCCAAACAAACCAAGCAAAAAAGCCGCCAAACTTAAAACGTTTTAAATCTACAACCGCTTTATTTCTTCCTATAGTAGCCATAGAACCTTTATCCTTATAAACAAATTCTTTTAGTGGTTTACCTTCTATAAGCTTTATCAAATTTTTACCAAGAAGTTGGCCTTGCTGAATTGCAGGTTGCGCAACTTGAGGATGCCCATTAGGATAATCTTCTGTTTTCATTAAGGCAATATCCCCTAAAGCAAAAATAGACTTATAACCATTAACTTGATTATAGGTATTTACCAAATAACGATTTACGCGTTCGGTTAACACATCTGCATTTAAACCTTTAATAGGTCTTCCTGTGACACCTGCAGCCCAAATAAGTGTTTCCGATTCTAATATCAAATCTGAATTTGTCTTCACTGTCTTGCCATCATAATCGGTTACAAACGTATTACAATGCACTTGCACTCCTAGATCCAATAAAAACTGTTCCGCTTTTTTAGAAGCATGCTCACTCATTGGTGGTAATACTCTAGAATTCCCCTCTAACAGATGAATACGCATATCTCTAGGATTTAGATCCCTGTAATCTCTTGGAAGTATATTATTTTTAAGCTCCGCAATTGCACCAGCGAGCTCCACTCCTGTTGGGCCACCACCAACAATAACAAAGTTTAAAAACGATTTTCTATCATTGTCGGAACTAGAAATAGCAGCTTTTTCTAAGTTTTGAAGCATTAAACTTCTAATATCTAAAGCTTGCGGAATGGTTTTCATTGCCATACTATATTTTTCAACAGCGGCATTACCAAAATAATTCGTTTTGGTACCAGTAGCAATCACTAAATAGTCATAGCTCAAATCACCAATACTGGTTTGAATCGATTTAGTTTCCGGAAAAATCTGTTCGACTTCGGCGTACCTAAAAAAAGCATTTTCGTGTTTTTTTATAATCTTCCGCAAAGGATATGCAATAGAATCAGGTTCTAATCCCGCACTAGATACTTGATATAATAAAGGCTGAAAAGTATGATAGTTCCGCTTATCTATTAAAACAACTTGTACGTTTTGATTCTTTAAAGATTTAGCTAGCTTAACACCAGCAAAGCCTCCTCCAACAATAACAATTCTAGGAGTTTTTGATTCAGGAATATTCATAAATGAAGACTAAAAATTAGCATACAAAGGTACAAAATTAGCCTCTTAAACACTATTTTTAAATATTCTTAATCTTATATTGTAACGTTTTTAAATTAATGCTACTTATAGAGTAACTAAACCACCAAATTGAATAAAGAGTTAGAACATAGTTTTGTAGAGCAACTTGAAAAACATCAAAACATTGTACATAAAGTTTGTAGGTTATATACCAACAATCAAGATGCACATAATGATTTGTTTCAAGAAATAACCATACAGCTTTGGCGTGCATTCCCTAAATTTAGAGGAGACGCTAAATTTAGTACATGGATGTATCGCGTTGGACTAAACACTGCAATTACACTGTATAGAAAAAGTAAACGCAGGGTAAGCACACAAGACTTTGACGCTATACAGTTTAAAATTAAGGCCGATGAGTATGATGATACAGAAGAGGAGCAATTAAAACTATTATACAAAGCGGTACACCAACTAAATGACATTGAAAAAGCGCTTGTCTTTTTATATTTAGAAGACAAGAACTATAGAGAAATTAGTGAAACAATGGGAATTAGCGAAGTAAATGCAAGAGTGAAAATGAATAGAGTGAAAAACAAATTAAGAACCATTTTAAATCCGTAAAACTATGGATGAATTAGAATTATTAAAAAAAGATTGGAAGAAGGATGATACCGCACGGTATCCTAAACTTTCCTATAATGATATATACAGTATGATATTGAAGAAATCTTCTTCAATAGTAAAATGGATTTTTATTATAAGTATGCTAGAATTTGTTTTTTGGTTGGCATTTGCAACCATCCTTAAAGCAACCAGAAACAGTGATAAAATTACGAGTATGGAATCTAGCACTTTATTTATAGTGCTTTCTGTTATTTCGTATTCGGTTCTAGGGTATTTCTTTTATAAGTTTTATATAAACTATAAAACAATAAACAGTACAGATAATGCTACCATTTTAATGGAAAACATCCTTAAAACCAGACGTACCGTAAAACAGTATGTTGGTTTTAATTTAGCTTTTATGGTATTTAGTATCATTGTAATGCTGCCTTACGCTATTAATCATGACGAACGTACAAAATCTCTCATTGAAAAAGCGACTGCAAATGGTGACGTTTTTAAATTTTACGCCGGTATGGCATTAGGAGTATTTCTTGTACTTGTAGTTACAGTAGGTGTTTTATTACTGTTTTACTACCTCGTTTATGGTATCTTACTGAAACGCTTAAATAGAAATTATAAAGAATTAAAAAAGTTAGAAATTTAAGATTACTCCTTAATTTTCCATTTACGTTTCTTATTCAGTTCTTCTTGTAAAGCAAGCTCTTTTTGTGGTATAACTTTTAAAAAGGAAGGATGCTGTTCTATCGCATATTCTATCTTTTCAACAATACTAGCAATGCTTTCGTTTTCATAATCAATCTCTAAAGGTTGTTTGATTTCAAAAGACTGCATGATATTTTTCTTTTTAATACGTAATCCTTTTTTATCAAAGCTACGTCTAAAACCATCAATCACTATTGGTACAACAATTGGCTTGTATCTCTTAATAATATGCGCTGTTCCTTTTCTAATAGGCTTAAAAGGAGTTGTTGTTCCTTGCGGAAATGTAATCACCCAACCATCATCTAATGCCTTACTAATATTAGAGATATCACTCATTTTTACTTGTCTGTTTACATCCTCTCCTTTAGCTCTCCAGGTACGTTCAATACTAATAGAACCAACATAGGCTAATATTTTAGGAAGTAAACCAGCACTCATGGTTTCTTTTGCCGCAACGTAATACAAGTTTAATTTAGGATTCCATAGGTATCCGATATTCTTTATAGAATCGTCTCTATTGCTTAAACTCGCGTTAAACACATGAAACATTGCAACTACATCTGCAAAATAAGTTTGGTGGTTAGAAATAAACAATACGTTGGTATCTGGAAGGTTTTTAATAATCTCTGACCCTTCAATTTGCAGTTCATTAAAACCACGAAAACGTCTATGCGAAATCGCTCCTAAAATACGAATTAGCCATTTTTTAATAAAAAGATTATGACCAAAAGGATTTTTATCAAATAATCCCATAAATATGTTTTGCTTTTAGTTAGAATACAAATGTAATAAAACTAAGCGTTTACAAGACTAGTTTTAACAAGTCTTTAATTTCGCTTAGCATCATGGCAGTCGCTCCCCAAACCACATGATTATTAAGGCTAAAAGCAGGAACATCCACATCTTCCTCATAAGACGTTGAAACCGTTTTGGTTATCACATTTCGATCATCTAAAAAATGAGCAAGGGATACTTCTATAATAGCTTCCACTTCGCTTTCTTGTTTAATAAAACGAGGAGTGGTATTACTATAGCCAATAAAAGGATGTACATAAAAATTACTTGGCGGAATATATACTTGTGTTAAAGCCTTAAGCGTTTCAATACTGTGCCTTGGCACCCCTATTTCTTCTTCTGTCTCTCGCAAAGCAGTATGTTTTAAAGAGGCATCTTCTTTTTCTACTTTACCTCCAGGAAAACCTACTTGCGCAGAATGCACGCCTTTATAGGTTTTTCTTAAAATTAAAACAAACTTTGTTTCTTGTGCAGCATCGGGGTAAAACAATGCGAAAACCGCAGATTGTTTCGCGTTTTTTATTTTGCCTTGTTGTTCTTTTAAAAATGCTTCTCTAAAAGGAGGTGACATTTTAAATTGCGATGCTTCGGCCGGAAGGGCTAAATTGCTTATTTTTGATGTTGCTTTTAAAAACTGATTAAAATTCATCTATGCGACTTATATTATTATCTGTTATGTGTTTCCTTTTTCTGAATTGTGAAGATAAAAAAACAGATACAAAGAAGCCTCCAAAAGTAGTTCAAAATACTTCCGAAGAAAAAAAAGTAGCAAAAAAAGATACTGTCTTAGAACCTGTAAGAGAGTTTCCGCTGCTAACAGATGATAATGCCATGGAGTTCTTTTTAGAATATGAAAAGCACAACAAAGAAAACAAAGTAAGAATCTCTACCCATTTTGGAGATATAGACATCCTACTCTATGATAAAACGAAATTTCATCGTGCCAATTTTATCTTTCTAACCAAACAAGGCTATTTTGATAACACACAGTTTTACCGAATTGTAAATAACTTCATCATTCAAGGTGGTAATACAGATGATCCTAAAGTAAAACGAAAAAGAAAAAAAATAGGTAAATATTTGCTTCCAACAGATACTAAACGCGGTTACAAACACGACCGAGGATCTTTAAGTATGCCAAGTGGCGCCATTGAAAACCCGTATAAACTAGCTTCTCCATATCAGTTTTTTATAGTACAAAGTAAAGACGGCGCTTACCATTTAGATGGCGATTATACCATTTTTGGTAAAGTGATTCGCGGCATGGATGTCGTAGATGAGATTGCACAACAAGAAACCGATAATGCAGAATGGCCTTTGCATAATGTATATATTACAAAGGTAGAAATTATCGAGTAGTTGTTGAATAGAGACGGGCGACAGATGATTGATGATTGATGATTGATGATTGATGATTGATGATTGAAAAAAAAATAAAAAACGAATATTAGACCATACAGCAATTAATCTAGCAATCTGTATCTTTAAAACCTTAAACATAAAAAATTAAAATGAAAAAACCCCAACCTTTGCAATACATAAAAGCAATAAGCATCTGCGCTTTAATTACGTTTACCAATTGTAAACAAGACCCTACAAAAATGAGCGAAAATATATTAACACAAGAATGGAATGGTCCGTATCAAGGCGTTCCCGCTTTCGATAAAATGAAAGTTACAGACATTAAAGAAGCGATAGAATTCGGGATGACCGAAAGCTTAGCAGATATTGATAAAATAGCAAACAATACCGAAGCTCCAAACTTCACCAATACCATTGCTGCTATAGAAGCTTCCGGAAAAACATTAGACAGAGTTTTTAACTACTACGGCATTTTAAGTAGTAATATGTCTTCGCCAGCATTTAGAAGTATTCAGTCAGAATTAGCGCCAAAATTATCGGAATACAGTTCTAAAATAACACAAAACGAAAAACTTTTCCAACGCATTAAAGCCGTTTATGATGCATCGCAAGAAACACCATTAGAATTACAAGAACAACGTGTTGTAGATCTTACGTATAAAAAGTATGAGATGAATGGTGCCAATCTAGATCCTGCCAAAAAAGAACGCTATGCAGCCATTAACAAAGAACTTTCGTCTTTATACAATACGTTTTCGGATAACGTTTTACATGACGAAGAGAATTATGTGACCTATTTAAATGCAGATCAATTAGATGGTTTATCGGAAGGTTTTATAAAATCCGCAGCAAAAATAGCTACAGATAAAGGACAAGATGGTACATACGCCATTACAAATACACGATCTTCTATGGACCCTTTTCTTACCTACGCTACCAATCGTGCATTGCGTAAGCAGGTTTGGGAAAACTATTATTCTAGAGGAGATAACGGAGACGACTTTGACAACAACGCTATTATTGCACAAATATTAAAACTACGTAAAGAGCGTGTCGCTTTAATGGGATATAATAATTATGCGGAATGGCGTTTACAAGATAGAATGGCAAAAACGCCAGAAAATGCTATGGATTTAATGATGGCTGTTTGGCCTGCTGCAATTGGAAGAGTTGCAGAAGAGGTTGCAGATATGCAAACCGTTGCCAATGACAATGGAGATAACATTACAATAGAACCTTGGGATTATCGCTTTTATGCGGAAAAAGTAAGAAAAAAGAAATACGATCTGGATAGTGATGAAGTAAAACAATATTTACAATTAGATAAATTAACGGAAGCATTATTCTTTACTGCTGAAAAGTTATTTAACTACAAATTCACTCCGGTAAAAGAAGGTACAGTTCCTGTATTTCAAGAAGATGTTCACGTTTGGGAGGTTACCGACAAAGACTCTGGAAAACATATTGGATTATGGTATTTAGATCCTTTTGCTCGTGAAGGAAAACGCTCTGGTGCGTGGGCTACAACCTACAGAAGCTATACTAATTTTGAAGGCGAAACCAATGTACTTGCATCTAACAATTCTAACTTCGTAAAACCTGCTCCGGGAGAAGCTGTGCTTGTTTCTTGGGATGATGCTACTACTTTCTTTCATGAATTCGGACATGCATTACACTTCTTTTCTTCGAATGTAAAGTATCCAACTTTAAATGGAGGCGTTAGAGATTACACCGAGTTCCAATCGCAATTATTAGAACGTTGGCTATCTACAGATCAAGTTATTAATAAGTTTCTAGTCCACTATAAAACAGGAGCACCTATTCCTGCATCCTTAGTTACAAAAATTAAAAAAGCGGCTACCTTTAATCAAGGATTTGGGACGACAGAATATTTGGCTTCTGCTTTAATAGACATGAAATTACATCTTGCAGATCCAACAAATATAGATATTGATGCTTTTGAAAGAGAAACTTTAGCGGAATTAAAAATGCCTAAAGAATTACCAATGCGTCATAGAACACAACACTTTGGACATGTTTTTTCTGGGGAAGGATATGCAACCGCATATTATGGTTATATGTGGGCAGATGTTTTAACTAGCGATGCTTCGGAAGCTTTTGCGGAAGCTCCAGATGGTTTTTACGATAAAGAAACAGCAGACAAACTAGTGAAATATTTATTCGCACCTAGAAACGCTATGGATCCTGCGGAAGCATATCGATTATTTAGAGGTCGTGATGCTAAAATTGAAGCATTAATGAAAGACAGAGGTTTTCCGATTACGGAATAAAAGAAGGCACATAAATAAGTAAGATTCGGAGTTTGTTTTATGCAACGCTCCGAATTTTTATTTTTAAAGGAAATCACTTCGTTTTAACTAAAGAGAGAAACGAATACAGGCTCTATTTCTAGATACCTTCCGACTGCTTCTTATATAAATTAGGCAAACTAATTTTAAATTTAACCGCAATTAGCCTTACTATCATAACAACTACTCCTGCGATAACAAAAACAAAATCATTCTCTATTGGAAATTTTCGTATTAAAAAATAAGTAAGTCCTCCAAGAATACAAGCCGTGGCATAAATCTCTTTTCTAAAAATTACAGGAATTTCATTACATAAGATATCTCGTATAACTCCTCCAAAACATGCAGAAATAGTACCAAGTGCAATACAAATTATAGGATGCAATCCTGCAGAAAGTCCTTTTTCTATTCCAACAACGGTATATAAACCAATACCAATAGTATCAAATAAAAACAACGATGTTCTTAAGTAATTAATCTTACTTCTAAAGAGTATCGTCAAAATTGTAGTGATTAATATCACATAGGTAAAGGTCATATCTGTCATCCAAGCAACTGGTGTTTGCCCAATAAGAATATCACGTAAAGTTCCTCCTCCTACTGCAGTTACAAATGCAATAATAAGAATACCAAAAGGGTCCATCCTTTTATTCATAGCGATTAAAACCCCAGAAATTGCAAAAGCAATGGTTCCTAAAATATCGATGATATAAAACATAAAACTATTTTGAAAATTTTAATTTTTAAACGCTGCAATTTATGGCATTTAACTTTTAAAATACAATTCATCAGTATTAATCTACACCTCGGTAAACCTTTTTTAGAAACCCTTTCTATTTACAGCACCTTTACATAGTAACCAATAAAACATACACCATGAACTTCTTAATGAAAAATAACAAATTAACATCGGCAAGTAAATCTATAGTACTAATAGCATTATTTATTGCATCTACTTTAAGTAGTCAAGCACAAAACGAAACTACAGGAAACACCATTACCGTTACCGTGGAAAATATTAGAAACACAAACGGAAAAATATTAGCAAGCTTACATGATGAAACTACTTTTATGAAAGGAAAAGAAGGAGTTCAAACAGCAGCAACCACCATTGTTGGAAACACGGTAATTGTTACCTACAAAAATATACTTCCAGGTGCCTATGCTATTATGTGTGTGCACGATGAAAATGATAATAAAAAAATGGACTTTGAACTAAACGGAATGCCTAAAGAAAACTACGGCATGTCTAACAACCCTATTCTTTACGGACCACCAACTTTTGATCTTGCAAAACTTATTGTAAAAGAAAACGAAGATTTAAATATTACGATTCGTATTTAATACTTCTAAAAAGCAAAAAAAAGCCACGAAACACAAAGTTCTCGTGGCTTTATCACTAACCATCAATCCGTTATTTAGGGAATAACATTTACTTAGACGGTTTCATTCAACCAAGCTTTCATCATCCATACTGTTTTTTCTTGTTCTGCAATAAAATCCCCCATCATAGCGTTTGTTCCTTCATCATTAGCATCACCTGCTTTATCTAAAATAGCACGCTCTATTTGTAACAATGCAGACAAAGAATCTACAATTAATTGTACTGCTTTTGTATCTTGAGATATATTTTTTCCAACAGGAACTTTAGCATGCTTGCTATAATCTTCAAAAGTATGCAACGGTGTTTCCCCTAAAGTCAAAATACGTTCTGCAATTAAATCTACCTTCATATTCGCGTCTGTATATAATTCTTCAAACTTTACATGAAGATCAAAAAATCCGCGTCCTTTAATGTTCCAATGTATACCTCTTAAATTTTGATAATACGTTTGAAAATTAGCTAACAAACCATTTAAATCTTGTGCTAATTCTTTTGTGATTTTTGAGTCTAATCCTATACTATTTAGTGTCATAATTCTTGCTTTTATTTTGTTCTACAAATTTATTCAATAATTAATAGTTTTCAGTATAAGTTTTATTGATAGTTTTTATATTTTTATAGTCTAAATTGATATAGATGACAATTACACAATTATACTACGTTTTGGCTGTAGCCGAAAATCAGAATTTCACCAAAGCTGCTGAAAAATGTTTCGTTACACAACCTACATTAAGTATGCAAATACAAAAGCTAGAAAGCGAATTAGATATTCTAATTTTTGATAGAAGTAAAAAACCTATAGAACTTACAAACGTTGGTAGAAAGATTGTAAACCAAGCAAAAAACATCGTTAACGAATCGTATAGAATTAAAGATATTGTAGACCAACAAAAAGGATTTATTGGAGGCGAATTTAGATTAGGAATTATACCTACTATCATGCCAACACTGCTTCCTATGTTTTTAAAAACGTTTATAAAAAAATATCCAAAAGTGAAGCTTATTATTGAAGAGCTTAC
This sequence comes from Lacinutrix himadriensis, assembly GCF_001418105.1. Classification (GTDB taxonomy): domain Bacteria; phylum Bacteroidota; class Bacteroidia; order Flavobacteriales; family Flavobacteriaceae; genus Oceanihabitans; species Oceanihabitans himadriense. The sequence continues at coordinate 219,806 of NZ_LIQI01000031.1, read as the reverse complement.
TACCGAAGAAATTATTTATAGAATTAACGAAGGACATTTAGATGCTGCAATTGCTGCAACACCTTTACTAAACGAAAACATAAAAGAACGTGTTCTTTATTTTGAACCTTTTGTAGGATACATTCCACAAAGCCACCGATTACACACCAAAAAGAAAATTAGTACTTCCGATTTAGAGATCGACGACATGCTTTTACTAGAAGACGGACATTGTTTTAGAGATGGTGTCATTAATTTATGTAAAACGTTTAAGGATCGTAAAGAAGACCATTTTCAATTAGAAAGCGGAAGCATAGAAACCCTTATAAAGCTATCTAACGAAGGACTAGGCATGACCTTATTACCATATTTACACACTTTAGACATGCAAGACAAGGCTAAAGAAAACATACACTATTTTAATGATCCTTCTCCAGCAAGAGAAGTAAGTATGATATACCATAAAAGCGAACTTAAAATGCAAATCATTGAAGCGTTACAAGATGTTATTGCAGGAATTATTAGAGGAGCAATTGCATTTCAAAATGTAGAAATCATTAGTCCTTTACCTAAAAAATAATCGCCAAAAATTAAGGCTTTACAATGCATACTTTTCCGGTAACCACTTCTACCCTTTCTGAAAAAGAGTTGGGTAATTTTATCATTGAAAAATACAATTTAACACCAGATTTTGAATGTAAACTATTCAGAACAGGGATAAACCACACTTATTTTTTATCTAACGCAACCACAAAATATGCCGTTCGAGTATATTGTTATAACTGGCGAACTAAAACAGAAATTGAAGAAGAACTAAAACTACTTACGTTACTTAAAGACAATAACCTTTCTGTATCTTCTCCTGTTGCAGATACCAACGGAAAATTAATTCACGTAATTAATGCTCCAGAAGGAAAACGCTATGCAGTACTTTTCACTTTTGCAGAAGGCGAGAAAATGCGATTTATGAATAACGACACCTGTTTTGCTATAGGTGAACTTATGGCAAAAGTGCATAACGTTACCGCGAATAAAAAAATGGATCGTGTGGATTATACTGCCAAAGTGCTTGTAGAGCAATCCTACAATTATTTGAACGCCTTTTTTGCTGAAGATTTAAAAGAAATGCAATGGATTAAAGAAGTAGGCAAAACCATTACCACAAACTTTGAGCAGTTTGAAGCACAAGAAAACCAAACAGGAATTGTGCATCTCGATATTTGGTACGATAATTTAAGTGTCAAAAACGAAAGTGAGATTACTATTTTCGACTTTGATAATTGTGGAAACGGTTTATTCATTCTAGATGTTGGCTATTTTTGCAAACAATTATTTTTTATTGAAGCCAACAAAGATATATACGAGCAAAAAGTAGCCCGTTTTTTAAAGGGATATAGAAACCAACGCGAATTATCGGATAAAGAAATGGCTTTAATACCAGATGCTGGAGCCTCTATATTTATTTTCTATTTAGGCGTACAAGCACAACGATTTGATTGGTCTAATATATTTTTAAGCGAAAACTATCTTAAAATGTTTGTAGGTAGAATACGAGTTTGGATGGATTATTATAAAACGAAAAACAACCAATAACCTTGAAAAACATTCTAATACTACTTGCTGTACTTTTCTTTTCTTCCGTTCATGCACAATATGAATGGACACCCGCAAAAGTCATATTAAAAAATGGTGAATCCCTTAGAGGTTTGGTGAAATTCCCAAAACACTCTGGAGGATTAATATCGATTGGAAGCACCGAATTTAAATATAAAAAAAACAAAAAAGGAACTACTAAAAAATACGGAAGTGAAAGCGTTGATGAAGTGATTTTTGGAGATGCATATTTTGCAACAGTACATTATAAATATATTCCTATAAAAAAGAATAAATCCGTTCTAATGGAACTCGCTGTTCGCGGAAAAGCAAATTTATATACAAGAACTGTTTTAAACAGCTATAGCACACCTCATGTAAATCAAAACTCTCCATCAAAAAATCATTATTCTCCATCAACTACGACATATTATGATGATACGCAATTCTTTATTATAAGAGATAAAGAACAAAAAGCAACATTAATAGTGGATCCAAATAGTTTTAATAATTTCATTTTAAATGCTAAAAAATATTTTTCAGACTGTAGCGAAATAGTTCTTTATTTAGATAATGATTTATACAAGTTAGAAAACATCAGGGAATTAGTAGCGGATTATAATCTTTTGTGTGAATAAAATCCCAATAAGGATGTTTTATTTGGTTACAGATTCTTAAAATAAAAGGCTATTAAGCAGTCTTAAATTTTTCAAAAATCATAGGGGTAAGTAATAGTCCGATGCCAATTCCCATAAATGCGCCTTTCGTCAAATCCGTTAATCCCATAAATTGAGAAAGTATTTGAGAAGTCGCAATAACAAACATTCCAATAGATATTAGAATTAATGTTTTTCTTTTCGTTATTTTTTTCATGTTATTGTGATTTTTATAATTAGTATTATGTATTAAATATTTGTTACATAATTTACCTTAAATCATAACCAACAACAAGCTACTAATCATACAGATACAACTTCCTAAAGCCAACCTTTCTGTTGCATTACATTTTCAACATGTGCAAAATGATGCTTACTATGCCAAGCATAAATACCTATATTCTTTTTTAAAGGCACTTCTTCATTATGTTCTGGATGAATAAAACATTTGTTTAAATCTGCTTCAGTCAAATTTTTCAATAGATACACCAGTTTTAAGTGAACTGCTTTTAAATGGAGTATAGACATTTCAATTGGCGCATTCTTAGCGTCATCTAATTCTGCCCAAAGCTGTTCGTAATAATATTTAATAACCGGATTATCTTCCGTTAAAGCCCATTTAAAACGAATGTAACTATGATGATGACTATCTGCAAGATGATGTATTACTTGTCTAATCGTCCAACCTTCCAATCGATATGCGGTATCTAGTTGTTCATCATTTAAGGAAGCAACCAGATTTTCTAACCGATTAGGAAAATGTTCTAATACAGCAATCCATTCTTCAATATGTTGTGCTTTTATATACTCTGGACAATGAAATGGTCCTATAGGAAATCTAAGTTTTTCTAAGTCTGAATGTATCATCCTTAAATATAGAAAAAGCACATTAAAAGAAGTGTCATTATTCTAAAATTTAATCGTTATTCTTTCTTTTCAGAATAGGCTTTAACAAATCTATTAGCTGTTTTATTTCGGTTATTAAATGTTAATGCCTTTTTATAATTATTAAAGGCTTGCAAACTGTCTCCGCTGCGCAAATAGGCATCTGCTAAACTGTCGTAAGCATTATCGCTTTCCGGATTTAATGCCACATTCATTTGAAACACATCTATAGCATTTTGGTATTCTTCATCTCTTAACAACGCATAGCCAAGCGTATTAAATTCTCTTTCATTAATGAGTACACTTGTTGAATCTTGTTTTTTAATTTCTAAAAAACCAGCAAGCGCATTTTTATAATCGCCATTCTTTAAATACATACTTGGTGTTTTAAAAGTATCTGTAACTTTTAAATAATCGTAGGTAATATTGCTCTCATTATCTTCTGCTACAATAGACAAGTACTGTTTGTTTGTTTCTAGATGTTTTACAAAACGCAGTTTTTTATATAGATCTACTATAAAAAAAGTGTTTTCATCTATAATTACTGGCTCTATTTTATCTGCTCCTCGCCACTTTAAAAACAGCTTATTATTTTCATAAAACACTTCAATTACATCATCTTGGTTATACAAGTATTTACCAGACGTTTCCTTTATAAATTCAGGAGTATATTTTACATTTTTGGAACAGCTTATAGTAATGATTGCTAGAAAGAAGGAGAATATTACAATTTTAGTTTTCATTTTTTGATGGATTTAGTATAACATATAGAGCAAAAAAAAGTCTCATTATATTTATGAGACGATTATTATTACAATTTGTTACTATTTATGGCATATACATTAATAATGTAAATTCATTTTAAACCTCTTAATTGGATGAAACACTTAAAGGCATATCTGCTAATTCTTCTTTTGCATTACCCACGGCATCTTGTAAGGATATAAACTTTTTTATCTTAGAATTTAAAAACATATTTTCAAAAACAGTATTAATCATACTACTTTTATGCGCTCCTAAAACCACATAATATCCTTTTAAACTATATCTATTTCTATAAAATTTCAACCAATCTGTTGCTATTATGGTATAGGGATGTACTCTATTAGAAATATAAATAATATCCATACCATTTGTACCCGTATTTAAATAATTGGCAATATCTTCAATAATAACTTTACCATGGTTTTCTAATGTAAAATTTACATTTTCTTTAATTTCGGATATCACAAAACCTGCAAAGATAAAAACATCTGCAAAAGTATAATTTAGCTCTTTTAAAACTTCGGAATATAGGCCTGTTTCTTTAACACTTTTCATACTGTATAGATTTGGGATTAATACAATTACGGTTCAAAGTTAGGAATTTAAAGACCTTACAAAAAATAATTTAAGCCATTAATTTGAAAAAAAACAGCTCTATGCACTTCAACCGAAATATCCTCTTATTGAAGGAAAAATAATACATTTCATCGAGTGTTATTTAACAAAAAAAATCGCCTCATTTGAAATGAGGCGATTTTTAAATTTATTTTGAGTGAACTCTATTTCACATCCATTAACTCTACATCAAAAATTAGTGTTGCATCTGGTGGAATTACTCCTCCAGCTCCTGCGCTACCATAACCTAAATGGCTAGGAATTACAAAACGAGCTTTATCACCAATTTTTAAAAGTTGAACACCTTCATCCCATCCAGAAATAACTTGACCTACTCCTAATGGAAACTCAATTGGCTCTTTTCTTTTGTAAGAAGAATCAAAAACGGTTCCGTCTGCTAATTGTCCTTTATAATGTACAGAAACTGTTTTTCCTTTTTCTGCTTTTGCACCACTACCTTCTTGTAAAATTTGGTAACGTAAACCACTTTCGGTTTTAGTAAATCCTGCTGCTAATTCATCTAATGCAGCATCTTGTTTTGCTTTTGCATCTGCTAAAAGTTTTTCACGAGATCCTTCAAAAGTTCTAAAAGCTTCTACAGCATTAAAAGCTTCTGCTTCTGCTCCTACTCTTACTATTTCTAAAGTTTCAATAGCATCTCCTTGTGCAATAGCATCTACTACATCTTGTCCACTTACCACTTTTCCAAAAACAGTATGATTATTATCTAACCAAGGTGTTGCAATGTGTGTGATAAAAAACTGACTACCATTTGTTCCTGGTCCTGCGTTTGCCATAGATAAGATTCCTGGAGTATCATGTTTTAAATCGGCATGAAACTCATCAGCAAATTTATATCCTGGATTTCCTGTTCCTGTTCCTTGAGGACAACCTCCTTGAATCATGAAATCTGGAATTACTCTATGAAATTGTAAACCATCATAATAAGGAGTCCCTTGTGCTTTTACATTGTTTTCTAGGTTTCCTTCTGCTAAAGCAACAAAGTTACCTACCGTCCCTGGAGTTTTTTGATATTCTAAAGCTACTAATATTTCGCCTTTTGTTGTATTAAATTTTGCGTATAATCCGTCTTGCATCTTATTGTTTTTTAATAAAGTGCAAAGATAGGGAATGATTTGAGATTTATGAATAACGAATAACATTTTTTGAATAACGACAGGAATAATATGCTTCTAACAGCATCTAATCCATAGAGTTATTGCAAATGCGTTTCTATTAGCATCTAATACTTGAAGTAATATGATATAGGGTAGGTATCCTTATTTTTGATACAGATTTTTACAATTAATAAAGGCTGTAATTACTGAAAATTATAAAGCAAAACTCTGAAGATTCCACACAAAATGCATCGTTATTTTATAAATTCACTTAAAATTTTCTTAGCTTTGAAATCAAATTAATAAATTATATGAGCGTTTTTTCGAAGCTATTTGGAAGTAACCAAAAGGAAGACAAACTAGAAGATGATAAGTACATCGAAACCATCTTGAAATCTAGTGAAGATGCACCTTTAGGGATTTCTAACAACAACTTAATTTACGTTGGATATAACGAACTTGGTGGTTATTATTACTTACAGTCTTTTATAATTGGACGCTTAAAAATCAAAACAAAAGCAGGTGCCAAAATTATCATTGAAGGTAATGATTATACCTTAGAGCTAAATTCAGATATGTTAGAATTTGAATCGGAACCAGCTACACCATTAGATGCTTATGTTACCAAGATTGATTTTGAGATCGAAAAATCGGCTGTCGAGAACCTAAAGAGATCTACAATGAAACAACTAACCCTTATTATTAAGAAAAAGGAAGTTGTTTTTACGGTAAAAAATGAAGAGTAATGTCTTTTTTTAACTCTCTTCTATAGAATAGAAAAGACACAATCCTGTGATTACTCTTAATTATTTATAACTTACTACGGTATATTAAAGTCTTAATTTGCGACTTCACTAATAAACTTAATTCGGTAAAGACGTAATTCTTCATCATCATAATCGCCATCAAATTCATCAATTGCAGCATCTATTTTGTCCGTTTCCGATTCCATAAAATAATCATGAATCTCTTCTTGCTGATCTTCGTCTAAAAGATCATTAATCCAATAATCAATATTTAGCTTGGTTCCTGAAAACACAATAGCTTCCATTTCTTTTATAAATGCAGCCATTTCCATTCCTTTTGCCGAAGCAATATCATCTAATGGTAATTTTCTGTCTACGTTTTGAATGATATAAAGTTTTAATGCAGAGTTCATTCCTGTAGATTTAACAATCATATCGTCTGGACGAATAATATCGTTTTCTTCTACATAACTAGAAATAAGTGCAATAAAATCTTTACCATATTTTTTAGATTTACCATCTCCAACACCATGCACATTAGAAAGTTCTTCTAAAGTAATAGGATATTTTAAAGACATATCTTCTAAAGATGGATCTTGAAAAATAACAAATGGCGGTACACCAAGTTTCTTTGCGTTTTTCTTTCTTAAATCTTTTAGCATTGCCATTAACGTGGCATCTGCAACTGCGCCACTTCCTTTGGCTGCAGTAATTATAGAATCGTCTGTTGTTTGGTTAAAAACGTGATCTTCGGTCATCATAAAAGACGTCGGATTCTTAATAAAATCTTTCCCACCTTCCTTTAGCATGATAACGCCATAGGTTTCTATATCTTTCTTTAATAAACCAGCAACAAGTGCTTGCCTAATTAAAGCCATCCAATAGGTTTTATCGTAACTTTTACCTTTACCAAAAAAGGGCTGTTCGTTGGTTTTATGTGAATTTATTAAGGCATTTTCATTACCTGTAATAACATTTACTAAGTCTTTAGACTTGTATTTTTCGTTGGTACTAGCAACAATTTCTAATGCTAGTTTTACTTGTTCTTTAGCTTCTTGCTGTTTTTTAGGATGGCGAACGTTATCATCTAAGTCTCCTCCTTCTCCAGTTTCATTATCAAATTCTTCTCCAAAATAATGAAGAATAAATTTTCTTCTAGAGATAGAAGTTTCCGCAAATGCCACAACTTCTTGTAATAAAGCATGACCAATTTCTTGCTCAGCAACCGGTTTTCCCGACATAAATTTCTCTAACTTCTCTATGTCTTTGTATGCATAGTAAGCTAAACAGTGTCCTTCTCCTCCATCACGTCCTGCTCTTCCTGTTTCTTGGTAATAACTCTCTATACTTTTTGGTATATCATGATGTATTACAAAACGAACATCTGGTTTGTCAATTCCCATTCCAAAAGCAATGGTAGCAACAACAACATCAATGTCTTCCATTAAAAACATATCTTGATGTCTCGATCTTGTTTTGGCATCTAAACCTGCATGATATGGCACTGCTTTAATACCATTTACTTGTAAAGCTTGCGCAAGTTCTTCCACCCGTTTTCTACTTAAACAGTAAACAATACCCGATTTACCATCGTTTTGTTTAATAAAACGGATAATATCGGCATCAACGGTTTTGGTTTTTGGTCGTATTTCGTAATATAAATTAGGTCTATTAAAGGATGCTTTAAAAGTGGTAGCATCCGGCATACCAAGATTTTTCAATATATCTTCTTGTACTTTTGGCGTTGCAGTTGCTGTAAGACCAATAATTGGAATATTATCTCCAATACGCTCAATAATACTTTTTAAGTTTCTGTATTCGGGTCTAAAGTCGTGTCCCCATTCACTAATACAATGGGCTTCATCTACAGCCATAAATGAAATCTTAACAGAACGAAGAAACTCTACATTATCTTCTTTTGTTAAAGATTCTGGAGCTACATATAATAGTTTCGTAACACCATCTGTAATATCTTGCTTTACTTGTTTTACCTCCGTTTTATTTAAGGAAGAGTTTAAAACATGAGCAACACCATCGTGTTCAGAAACACTTCGTATGGCATCTACTTGATTTTTCATCAAAGCAATTAAAGGAGAAACAACTATTGCTGTACCTTCATGCATTAATGCTGGTAATTGGTAACATAAAGATTTACCTCCTCCTGTTGGCATGATAACAAATGTGTTCTTGCCTGACAAAAGACTTTGTATTACATCTTCTTGTAATCCTTTAAACTTACTAAATCCAAAATACTTTTTTAGGGAGACGTGTAAGTCTTTTTCAATAATTGACATGTATTGTTTTTAATATTAAAATTATAATAAAAATACACTAATTTATTTTTGCTATTAATTAGTAGTGTATATAATCAAGCTCATTAATTTTTAGTTAACTTTGCATCACATTTTTACTGTAAGAAAATTGTAATAATATTGACCAACATTAAAGATAAAAAAATCTTTACTAGCAACAACTTAAAAAACTCATAAATTTTGAGCAATACACATTCTATTATATCTACAGCTAAGCAAACTATTGAGTTAGAGAGCAAAGCAATTTTAAATTTATCTAGTTTAGTTAATGATGATTTTGCAGCTGCTGTGAACCTTATGTATAATGCAAAAGGTAGGGTTATTATTACAGGAATTGGCAAAAGCGCCATTATAGCTACAAAAATTGTTGCTACATTAAACTCTACAGGTACGCCTTCTATTTTTATGCATGCTGCAGATGCCATTCATGGAGATTTAGGATTAATCCTTAAAGATGATGTAGTTATATGTATTTCTAAAAGTGGAAACACACCAGAAATAAAAGTGCTTGTTCCTTTAATAAAAAATGCTGGTAATAAAATGATTGCTATTACAGGAAATAAAGATTCCTTTTTGGGGCAACAAGCAGATTATATTTTAAACGCTTATGTAGAAAAAGAAGCTTGCCCTAACAATCTTGCTCCTACTACTAGCACAACAGCACAATTAGTTCTTGGGGATGCTTTAGCGGTTTGCTTATTAGAATTACGTGGTTTTTCTAGTAAAGACTTTGCAAAATACCATCCTGGAGGTGCTTTAGGTAAAAAATTATATTTACGAGTACATGATATATCTTCGGTAAACCAAAAACCAAAAGTATCCCCAAACACAAGTATTAAACAAGTAATTGTGGAGATTACCGAAAAAATGCTTGGTGTAACCGCTGTAGTTGAAGATGAAAAAATTATAGGAATTATTACCGATGGTGATTTACGTAGAATGTTAAGCAAAGTGGACGATTTTTCTAAACTTACTGCAAAAGACATTATGAGTGAAAATCCAAAACGAATAGATGCTAACGCAATGGCTGTGGAAGCTAAGGATGTTATGGAAACCTACGGCATTTCGCAAATACTAGTAGAAGACGATGGTAAATTTGCAGGAGTGGTACATGTACATGATTTAATAAGAGAAGGAATTTTATAATGGCTAAAAAAAATGTAAACGAGATGTCTTTTCTAGATCATCTTGAGGATTTAAGGTGGCATTTAGTTCGCATCAGTATTGCAGTAGTACTTTGTGGTATTGTGGCTTTTTTGTTTAAAGGTTTTATTTTTGACGTTATTATTCTTGGACCAAAAGAAATGTCTTTCCCAACCTACAGATGGTTATGCAGCGCAAGTCAATTAATAGGAATAGAAAACTCCTCTTTTTGCGGAGAAAGCTTTCCGTTTGAAATTCAAAGTAGAACCCTTGCCGGACAATTTTCTGCGCATTTATGGACTTCGGTTTATGCTGGTTTTATTGTTTCCTTTCCATACATACTCTACCAACTATGGTCGTTTATAAGTCCGGGAATGCATGAAAATGAACAAAAACACTCAAAAGGTTTTATTATTGTTTCCTCTTTCTTATTTTTTCTAGGAGTCCTTTTCGGATATTATATAGTAACCCCTTTATCGATAAACTTTTTAGGAACCTACTCGGTAAGTCAAGAAGTACATAACGATTTCGATTTAGCAAGTTATATTGGTTTAGTTAGAGCAACTGTTATCGCTTCCGGATTAATTTTTGAGCTTCCTATCATTATCTACTTTTTAACTAAAGTAGGTTTAGTGACGCCTCAATTCCTGAAAAAATATAGAAAATACGCATTAGTAATCGTACTAATTCTTTCAGCAATTATAACACCTCCAGATATTGCAAGTCAGATTATTGTTGCCATACCCATATTAATACTGTATCAAGTAAGTATTTATATTTCAAAAATTGTAGTTAAAAACGAAGCTAAAAAATCTTCAGATAATAAAATTAAAAAGCATGTCTAATATAGTAACCGAATTTAATGAATATCGTTCTAAAATGAATGATAAAATTCTAGCAGATAATAATAAGGTAATCAAACGTATTTTTAATTTAGACACTAACGCTTTCGCGGAAGGCACTCTAGATAAAAAAACAAAAGAGTTACTAGGTCTTGTAGCCTCAATGGTTTTACGTTGTGATGATTGTGTAAAATACCATTTAGAAGCATGCCATAAAGAAGGATTAACCAAAGAACAAGTGGTGGAATCTTTAAGTATAGCGAATTTAGTTGGTGGTACTATTGTGATTCCACATTTACGAAAAGCATACGAATATTGGGATCTTTTAGAAGAAGTACAAGGTTAAACTTTACTTAAAGTACTAGTGTACACACCGTAGTATTTTGGTTTTTACTATTTTTAACAACAATAAATATACCCCATGAAACTTAGAGCAGAACATTTAATGAAGTCCTATAACGGAAGAAAAGTGGTAAAAGACGTTTCTTTAGAAGTAAATCAAGGAGAAATTGTTGGACTTTTAGGACCAAATGGAGCAGGAAAAACAACTTCGTTTTACATGATTGTTGGACTTATTAAGCCTAATGGTGGAAATATTTATTTAGAAGATACTAATATTACCAAATACCCAATGTACAAACGTGCACAAAACGGAATTGGGTATCTAGCACAAGAAGCTTCGGTTTTTAGAAAATTAAGTATTGAAGATAATATTCTAAGTGTACTACAACTTACCAAATTAAGCAAGAAAGAACAGTTGCATAAAATGGAATCGCTTATTGAAGAATTTGGTTTAGGGCATATTCGTAAAAGTAGAGGAGATTTACTTTCTGGAGGGGAACGTAGACGTACCGAAATTGCTCGCGCGCTTGCTACCGATCCAAATTTTATTTTATTAGATGAACCTTTTGCAGGTGTAGATCCTGTTGCTGTAGAAGATATTCAACGTATTATAGCCAAGCTAACGAAAAAGAATATTGGTATTCTTATTACAGACCACAACGTACAAGAAACACTTGCTATTACAGATAGAACCTACTTAATGTTTGAAGGTGGTATTTTAAAAGCAGGAAAACCAGAAGAACTAGCAGAAGACGAAATGGTACGTAAAGTATATTTAGGTCAGAATTTTGAATTACGTAGAACGAAGCTAGATTTCTAAACACAAGCTTCCATAAATTTATAATGAAACAGCTATACTCTTAAGTTAAGAGTGTAGCTGTTTTGTTTTATTAGAAAATAGACATTCCATTAAATTTTAAAAAAAACAGCCAACATATCAAAATTTTATATATCTTTATGATATCAAAATAATATCATTTTAAATAAAACTACATGGACCAAGAAAAAATAATCAAACCAATTAATGGCTATTTCATTTTAGCAATTACTATTGCACTAATTGTTAGTAGTATCTATTTAACTTTTACAACTGAAAATCCGGAATATGCATTATTCCTAATCCTTGCAATTATACTATTTAAAGGATTTGTACTTGTAAACCCAAATAATTCTAGAGTTTTACTTTTATTCGGAAAATATATTGGTAGTATAAAATCAAACGGACTTTTTTGGGTAAACCCTTTGTATAGTAGAAGAACCGTTTCTTTACGAGCAAGTAATTTTGACAGTGAACGTTTAAAAGTAAATGACAAATTAGGAAACCCAATAATGATTAGTACTATTTTAGTTTGGCGCGTTACTAATACCTACAAGGCATCCTTTGATGTGGATAATTATGAAAACTTTGTTAGAGTACAAACAGATGCAGCCGTTAGAAAACTAGCGAGCATGTATCCCTATGATAATTTTGCAGACGAAGGTCATGTAGAAGACATCACCTTACGTTCTAGTGTAAATGAAGTTAGTGAAGCACTTGAAAAAGAAATTGACGAACGTTTATCTATTGCAGGAATTGAAGTGTTAGAAGCAAGAATAGGATATTTAGCTTATGCACAAGAAATAGCTAGCGCGATGCTTAAAAGGCAACAAGCTACAGCTATAGTTGCTGCAAGACATAAAATTGTAGAAGGTGCTGTTAGTATGGTAGAAATGGCATTAAATGAATTGAGCAAAAAGAATATTGTAGATTTAGATGATGAAAGAAAAGCTGCAATGGTAAGTAATCTAATGGTGATACTTTGTGGCGATAAAGAGGCGTCTCCTGTTTTAAATACAGGTACTTTAAATCAATAATGAATATATTTACAGATAAATTTATTAAGAAAATTAATACTTTAAATGGCTAAAAAGAAGGCTTTTGCATTACGAATAAATGAAGATATGATCAAAGCTATTGAAAAATGGGCTGCGGATGAATTCCGCAGCACTAATGGTCAAATCGAATGGATGCTTAATGAAAGTCTAAAAAAGGCAAAGCGTAGTCCAAAAAAAAGAAATACGGAGCAAAACGATTAAATATCTTTTGCTTCTTTTCCTTTTTGCACTTCCAGTAATGCTTTTTCTGCCGTAAGTCGTTTTTGATATCTCCCCTGCACCACATCTACAACGATTAAAATAAATAACACAAAATAGAATGTTGTTTTACTCATAGGAACAATTTCGTTTCCAAAGAGTTTTAAATGTGCTAAATGACCACCTTCGGTAACTAGCATTATTCCCACAATAAATAAGATAAAAAGTCCTAACACCTCATACATTCTATTTTTAGATAAGAACGTAGAAATTTTATCTGCCATAATCAACATTAACAATCCGCTAATCACAATAGCAATTGCCATAACAATAAATGCGGTGGTACTGCTTTCTATATCGCTAGTAAGACCAATGGCTGCTAAGATAGAATCGAAAGAAAACACCAAGTTCATAATTACAATACTGGTAATAACCGCATTTGCTGATTTGGTACTTTTACCAGATGCCATTTCGGCAACTGTAAGTCCAGATGTAGAAATCATGTGCCAAATTTCTTTAATAGCGGTGTAAATAATAAATGCTCCACCCGCTAAGACAATTAAACTATGTCCATTAAAAGCAAATTGGATAATGTCTTTTATCTCTCCTGTTAAAAAAGAAAAAGGTTCCTGAAAAAAATCAATAATAGAAACGAGTACAAATAATAAGACAATACGCAAAACAATAGCGATTAGTATTCCTACTTTTCGCACGCGCTTTTGCTCGGCTTCTGGTGCTTTTTTAGATTCTAATGATATATACAAAAGGTTATCAAATCCTAATACTGCTTGAAGCATGATTAGCATGAATAACGTAAAAATAATTCCAGCCATTAGTTAAATGTTTTTAGTGTTTAATAAAGATAAAATAATGTAAAGTAAGATAATTAAAGGGATTGCTGCAAAATGCAACACCACTAAAAAGACCAAACTTAAAAGCATAAAGATATAACGTATTGCATTGTCTTTAAAACTGTAATTTTTAAACTTTAAAGCAAAGAGTTTTATAGAACTATTTAATAAGTAACAGCTTAAGATAGTTACTGCTAACAAAAACCATTTATTTAATATAATAGCATTCATAGCGTCGCTATTTTGAAACTCTAAAATAAGCGGTAAAGAAATAATTAGTAATGTATTTGCTGGTGTTGGTAGCCCTTTAAAATAAGATTGCTGGTCAGAATCTATATTAAATTTCGCCAATCTATAGGCAGAAGCCATAGTAATAAACAAACCTACTAAGGCTATTGGAACAATTTTAAAACTTTCCCATTGCATAAAAGAACTCCACGAAGAAAATGCTACTCCAGGAGTATCGCTAGCTAACGAAAGCAATTTGTACATCACAATACCTGGTACTAAACCACTAGTTACCATATCTGCTAGAGAATCTAATTGTACGCCTAATTCGCTTTGCACATTTAGTTTTCTAGCGAAGAATCCGTCAAAAAAATCAAAGAATATTCCAAGAAACACGAATACTGCCGAAGCAACAAACAAATTGTTTACTGCTAAAATTACTGCAATGCATCCGCAGAATAAATTTAATAAGGTTATAAAATTCGGAATGTAGCTTTTTAGTTGCATAATTGAATATAAGCTGTAAAAATAGCAAACTATTTTCGTCTAAAACAAAAGTTATACTATTTATACACGCATTTTATTACAATTACGTGTTGTTATATCTCTTCTAATAACTATTAAAAACCAATCGCACCTATTGCTATACTTAGATTTCTAACCTTTCTTAAAGAAAATAACCTCCTTATTATATCGTGTAATATGCAAACTATAAAAAGTATTAAACAATATCTATTGCTTTTTCAAGTTTAATATGTTGAAAAATAATGGCATATTTGTAAAAAAAATTATCCTTGAAAAGACTACTAACTATATTACTATTAACTTTTTGTGTCACAGTTTCTGCACAAACGGTTAGAAAATATTCTAATGAGTTCATGAATATTGGTGTGGATGCTGCTGCCTTAGGAATGAGCAACGCAGTAACCGCTTACTCGCATGACGTAAATTCTGGCTATTGGAATCCTGCTGGATTAGTAAATATTGAAGACAAACAATTGGCTTTAATGCACTCTAGCTACTTTGCAAATATTGCTAGTTATGATTATGCTGCATTTGCAATGCCTTTAGATAATAATAGCGCCATTGGTGTTTCGTTGATTCGTTTTGCTGTAGATGATATTTTAAATACAACCCAATTAATTGATGACGACGGAAACATAAACTATGACCGAGTTAGTTTATTTTCTACTGCAGATTATGGTGTCACTTTTTCGTATTCTAGAAAGCTTCCTATTCCTGGTTTTAATTATGGGATCAATGCAAAAGTAATTCGTCGTGTTATTGGTAAATTCGCCAATTCTTGGGGATTTGGTTTAGATGCAGCAGTGCAGTTTGAAACGAAGAACGAATGGAAATTCGGACTTATGGCAAGAGATATAACCACCACCTTTAATTCTTGGGCAATTGATGAAGACGAGTTTGCTAAAGTACAAGATGCCGTAGAAGGACAAAATCAAGAATTACCAGAAACCACAGAGCTTACCATACCAAAATTACAATTTGGTGTTGCTAAAAAATTTATATATCGTTACGATTTCTCCATCCTTGCAGAGGTGGATTTAAATATTAGATTTGAACAAAACAATGACTTAATCTCTACTTCATTTGCAAGTATTACGCCTTCTGCCGGATTTGAAGTTGGCTACTTAGACATGGTGTACTTAAGAGGTGGTGTTGGTAATTTTCAAAATGAAACGCAAATAGATAATTCTGAAAAAACAAGCTTTCAGCCAAGTATTGGAATTGGTTTTAAATACAATTGCATTCAGGTAGATTACGCTTTTACAGATATTGGTGACCAAAGTGTTGCCCTATACTCCAACGTGTTTTCTTTAAAAATTGATTTTAGTTGTTTTAGATAGTTTCGTATATGAAAAAACTATATCTAGTTCTATTCTTTTTCTCCTTTGTACTTATCCAAGCACAAAATGCCTACGAAAACACCGAAATAAGTGTTTTAACCATAGGACCAGGAACATCATTAAACGATGCTTTTGGACATAATGGTATTCGTGTTAAAACGCCGTATAACGATGTGGTTTATGATTACGGAAGGTTTCCATTTAGCGATCCAAATTTTTACTTGAATTTTGCAAGAGGAAAACTGCTTTACTCACAAGGTTTTAGTAATACCTACGCGGTTATTGACTTTTACAAAAGCCAAAACAGATCTATAAGAGAACAAGTTTTAGATCTAACTACCAAAGAAAAGCAAGACATGCATGCTTTTCTAGAAACCAATGCACTTCCGCAAAACAGAGAGTATTTATACGATTTCTTTTACGACAATTGTGCAACAAAAATTAGAGATGTAGCTGAAGAAATTACCAATAATAATATTCATTTTAATGAAATTGAAACTTTAGACAAAAGTACTTTTAGAGATTTAATCCAGCAAAATTTATATTGGAATTCTTGGGGAAGCTTTGGTATTGATATTGCATTAGGATCAATAATAGACAAACAAGCAACACAGTATCAGTATATGTTTTTACCAAAATATATACATTCCTTTTTTGAAACTGCGACCTTAAAAAGTACGAATACCAGTTTAGTAAAGCAATCGAATATCGTGTATAGTAAAACGGAAGAAAAGCAAGAACAAAACTTTTTCGGTAGCCCGATATTTGCTTTTGGGGTATTAGGTATTTTCATGCTTTTTATTACCTATACCGACTATAAAAAAGGAAATAGAAGTAAATGGCTAGACTTTGGTATCTTTTTAATTACTGGAAGTATTGGTGTATTTATTTTACTATTATGGTTTGCAACAGACCATACAGCAACCGCTAATAACTACAACTTATTATGGGCTTTCGCTCTAAACGTATTTGTAATAGGTCAAACATTAAAAGCGCAACCAAAAGCCTGGTTTATTAAATACCTGAGACTGCTTATTATACTCTTGTGCTTATTAACATTTCATTGGATATCAGGCGTGCAAAGATTTGCTTTCGGACTTATACCACTACTACTAGCTTTAGCAATTAGATACATCTATTTAGTATATTATTTTACTAAAAGCAGGTAATTAACCGCTCATCATTGAAACTAAAGAGAGGTGTATTCCTTTTTTACAGAATCGGAGGAGCATCGAATCTATAATGCGCAGCTATTTTAAAACTAGCCTTTTTGGAATTTGTTTTTTTTTTGGGAATTTAGAATTTGGTTTCCCCTCCACTACTGCCCTCTAAAGAAGATCATAGTACTTAAGGTTTTAACGATAATATTAGCATCTAAAAAGAAGCTTCTATGCTTAATATAATACAAGTCGTATTGTAATTTTAATAAGCTATCATCTACGCTAGAACCATACCTAACTTTTACTTGCGCCCAACCTGTTAGTCCGGGTTTCACAATATGTCTCGTTTCGTAAAAAGGGATTACTTGAGATAACTCTTCTACAAAGTAAGGTCGTTCTGGTCTAGGACCAATTAAACTCATATCCCCTCTAAGTATATTAAGAAACTGAGGTATTTCATCTAATCTAGATCTTCGTAAAAATTTACCAAACAAAGTTACTCTAGCATCGTTTTTAGTTGCCCATACTGCACCATTTTTTTCGGCATCTTTTATCATGGTTCGAAACTTAATGATCTCAAAAGTATGGCCATTTTTACCAACACGTTCTTGTAAATAAAACAAAGAACCTCTATTGGCTATTAAATTACCCAATAATATTAGTGGTAAAATAACAGCACCTAATACAATTCCTACAATAGAGAAAAACATATCAAAAAAACGATGAAAAAATTGATACAACTTATTTTGATTACTTCTACTAAAAGGAAAATACTTATAAAAATCCTTCCCAACAAATTGCACAGGAACACGATAGGTCATGTCTTCATACACTTGTGTATATTCTTTAATAGGAAAACCTTTTTCTAAAAGGGTAATTAAATCATGATAAATTTCTGGAGTAATGGTTTCCGAATTATAACTAGCTACAACTATCTCAGAGATATTTTCTTTAGCAATAATATCATATAACTGGTTTGGCTGATACTCTTTAATGCCTTTAACATTAATGGTTTCCGTGCTTTTTTCCTCGCAATTAATAAATCCTAAAACTTTATAATTTGGATCAGCACCTCTAAAGGCATCGATTATGGGTTGAATATTAGAAATCTCTCCTACTATTAGTGCTTTTTTATAAAATCTTGGAGAGGTTATAAAATTAATATACGCGAGTCTCCAAAGAATTAAAGCTACGTTTATTGCCAAATAGAAATAAAAAATCTGTATTCTATTCTCTGGAAGAAAAGGTGTGAAATATGGAGTAAATAAATAAAACAGTACGGTAACCGAAGAGGTTAAAATAATATTAGCAAGAACCGATTCTGGTTTACTTGCTTTTTGTAAATCGTATAATTCAAATACGGTCCCAAAAACAGAAATATACAACGCCAAGATTAAATTCCAAGACCAATTCTTACTAGTAATATAAAAATAATCAAATTCAAAAAAATGACCAATACCATATAATGCAGCAAAAATAAACACTAAATCGAAAACACGAAGGAGTATTTTTCTTTCTGAAATATTAAAATGAATGTCTTTTTTCTTAGTCATGTAGTTAGGGGAAACCTTAAGGTAAAGATAATAAGTTAAGATAAAAATCCAAGCATTTACGCAAGTAGTTTAAACCATTTCAATTTTACCATTTCCCAATCAAAAGTTTCTACTTTTTTTCTTGCATTACTAGCTATTATTTCAGCTTTCTTTGGTGCATCTACCAATCCTTTTATAGCAGAAACAAAATCCGCTATATTACCTTTTTCTACTAGTATTCCTTCTTTGTTATTTTCCATTAAAAAAGGCATTCCTCCAACATTTGTGGAAACCACAGGTAAACCCAATGCCATAGCTTCTATAACACTTACGGGCATATTATCAAAGTTCGTTGTATTTATAAAAACAGTATATTTTTCAGACAAGTTTATCCATTCTTCTTTGGGTAACTTCCCCGTAAACGTAACGGCTACGTTTAAGGTTTTGGCTAATTGTTTCACTTCTTGCAAAGTACCATCACTATCTGGACCAACCATACAAAGCGTTGCAGGTATCCCTTCCTCTTTTAATCTTTTTACTATATCAATGGCTAAGCTTGGGTTGTATATTTTAGAAAAAGATCGCACCCAAAGTAGCTCTATGGTTTCCAAGTTTCGTGCTTTAAACGGGTATTTTTCAATTTCGATGGTATTCGGAATAAATGCTATATTCTCATAGCCTTTCTTCTTAAAAGCTTCTAATAAGTATACCGAAGGGGAAATATTTTTATAGGCATTTTTAAATATTAAATCGGATAAAAACGGACTACTATCTAATCGAGAAGGCAAATTCCCCCCGTGCAATATTGGAATGTATTTCAATTTTAAGGCCCTACAAATTTGACCAACTATTAGTGCATAATAAAAGTTCGTAGTACTATAGGTATCTATAAGTACAAAATCGACTTCTTTAGATAGGCTTACACAGGACTTTACCATATCTAGCAATCTCAAAATTTTATTCGTTTTTGAAGACGCGTAATACAATGTGTATCCTTCTTTTTCTAACAAATTTCCTAAAACCTGGATGGTAGATGTGTTAGCCTTCTTGTTTTTTAAGTTGTTTCCTATGTATAGGATTTTTTTCATAAGTTACATTTAATAGAGCCAATGCATAAATAAATGCAGGAGTTGCTAGCCGCATAGAGGAATGGTTTACAGTAGCAAACCAAAAACATAAAAAAGCATAGAAAAAATAACTACTTTTATTTCTAGACCGAAACTCTAAGGGTTTAAAAATTAATATCAATAATATCACCACACCAAACATCCCATGTTCTGCTAACAGTCTACTGGTTTCACTATGGGAGGTAACTCCTTGTCCTTCTTTTTCTATTCGAGCATCTTTAGCCCTACTAGAACCAATTCCGAAAAAAGGATGTGTCACAAAACCTTCTAGTTCTTCCGCAAACAATTGCCCTCTACCGGTGGTTACATCACTTTTCTCTCGTCCTAAGTGGTCTTCATTTGCATAACGCATATCAATATACCCATCGGTTTGGCTAGAACTAATCACCCAGGTGCCCACCATACTAAATAGAAACACCAAACCCATCATTACAATTTCGTTCTTTCGCTTTGCTGACACTTTCAGAAAATACATCACCAAAAAGGCTATGATTGCAATAATACCCGTAATAACACCACCGCGACTAAAGGTCACAATAGCACGAAAGGAAATCGCTGAAAATATAATAATATTTAAAGCCTTTAAAAATACTGTAGGCGATTTGGTGAAAATTCGTATCGCCATGACAAACATGCCCAAACCTAAAATAGTAGCCACCTGATTGGCACCCCAACCTCCAGAGCTATCTCGATTAGAACCGGTATTAGAGATGACTTCCCGTACACTAGGGTTATAAAAAAAGATATATATGGTATTTGTAATAATAGGCAAAACCATATACAACAATATTTTATGTACTTGGCCTATACTTACTTTTTTATCATAGCAAAAAAGAGCAGCAACTCCCAAACAAACCGGACCACTGAGGACAAAAGCGATATTCGTTCTAAAATTGGCATCAAAACTCAATGTGGTAGAGGCAACAAAAATAGATGGCACTAAAAACATGAGGTAAATAAAATAAGGATAGCCTTTACCAGAAAGCCCTTTATAAAACATCCCTATTACCATAAATACAATCACCAAATACTTTGCCGCTTCATAAGAAATGGAACCTCTAGTGGTTCTAAACAACACCTCAGCACCTACAAAATAAGCACAAGCTTTTAATACTTCAAAGGTTTTTAAATGATCTGGTGAAAGAATCACACGGTACAAAAAATAGAACAATGCTCCAAAAAAATACACCTTCGCTAAACTTTCATTAAAATAGATAAGTATTCCAAGAAGAACATGGAATCCAATAACTGTTATATAGGTAATATTAGTCTTCAAAAAAAGTGTAATTAATTACTAAATTGTATAAAAAGTAAAAATAAGCTAACAAAACCACAATTAAACAATAGGTAATGGAATATTAAGTATATGTAGTTAGGAATATATTTTTTTATAATCATCTAAAGGAAATCGGTAGTGATAGCTTTTTCCTAAAAGAAACACCATAAAGTGTATTATAAAAACAGGAACATGTGGTCTGAATAGACCTAAAAAGGCATCGTAGGTTTTATTGGAATACTTACAAATTAAAAAGGGTGTCGTATCTGGGTCTAAATAGTTTTTTATAACATTCGCATGATCCACTTCTCTACCTGTAGCAAAGCTTTTAAACGTTATTTCCTTTTTATTTCGCACGCTTTGGTATAGTTCTATAACAGATAATGGTACCGATGCTTCATCATAAAACATAAGACTTCCGTACACATCAATAAGCACCCATTTATTTAATTCCTTAATAAAAACTTCATTAAAAGAATGTCCGCCAAACTCTTTATTAAAAGGCGCTCTTGTGTTTCCCCACTCTCGTACTTTAATATTATTAATCACACAAAAGTTATTAAAAATCTGCGCCATATCACTACAAACCCCTCCTTTACCGGCAAGCATGATTTGCAAAGCTGCATCCGAAGGCTCACTCAACCCTGGACCTCCTTTAATATTATTTTGTAACCAAACACTCAATTGTTTAATAATTTCCAAATCTGAAGTTGCCTTACCTTCTTTAAAAATAGTATGATTAACTTCTTTAAAGCTATTCGGAATGTCTTTTTCTGTATTGCATTGATTATAAGAGCAACTAGCAATATCTGCAATACTAGAGTTTCTTGAAAGCAACCTAAAGCGCGTTATATATAGAAAATGGTGTCGTTTAAAGAACCATGACACTTTTTTTAAAATCATTCAGATAAATTAATTGGATAGCTTTGCGCTAAATGTAAAATTTTTTTTTTGTTAGACCTAATGTTTTGCAAAATTAACAAGCATTAATACACTAAAAATGAGACATCCATTATTATAATAGTTCTTTAGTGATTCTACTATTATAGTACGCATAGGTAAATTTGTTTTGCAATGCACCTTGGGTTTGCCCCATTTCATTAAAAAGGTTCGCATTTAAAGACAACAGTTTTCTATAAGCAACCACAAGACTATCTACAGAAATGGTATCTAATAAAAACCCATTCCCATCCGATTGTACATATTGTCCGATAGAAGAAACATTAGAAACGATAGGCAAACAGCCATAATTCATAGCTTCTGCTATTACTTTTGGGAAACCTTCGGATGCAGATGGCAACACAATGGCATGTGCTATTTTGTATATGTTATGTACATCACTACGAGACAGAAAACCATGAAATTGAAATGGTAAACCACTATTTTTAGTAGTCTCTATATATTTCTGCTTTGCTTTTCCGTCCCCAACAATATGAATCGCATGCACACTACGTTTTTCTGTTTCCGTTAGCCTTTTAAAAGCTTCAATGAATACGCCTACTCCTTTTTCTTCTTCTAATCTACCAACAAAACAAAAATGAAGAGAGGTAGTATCGAACACTTTATTTTTAATGATGGTTTGTCCTAGAGCTACCTCAGCATCTGTTAAGCACGGGTTTTCAAAAGTAAGACATTGTTTTGGTTGGTCTGGCCAGATGCCATTTATGGTTACTTTTCTATTTTGTTTTTTTAATAACCAACGTTGCAAACGATATGCTAATGGCGCATTTTCTTGTTTCCAGTTTCCGGCATATTTAAACCATCCTTTATTGGCGCTAAAAAACATTAAATACGGAATAACAAAAACACCAATTCCTGTTGGTGCTCGAAATTGAAAATAATCGGTTTGGTTAATGGCTTTTTTTATCGTTGCTACTATTTTAGGTGCTTGAAAAAGGATCGCTAATTTATCTTTTATTTTTGTTCCGCCTACTGCTGGTAATGCCACAAAGGTTATTTTATTGGAAGTATATGGCAATGCACTAGGTGGCGCAGGAATTTCATGCAGCATAGCAACATGTATTACGCGATCAAAAACAGCTATTAAATGGTTTATTTCTGTAACCGTAGATCCTAAACCAACAATAGTTCCATCTGGTGTTTTATAATGTTCTGTATGTGAAATAATCGTTAATGTTCTCATGATAGTAAAGCGATATAACGTTTAATTATTGTGGACCAATCATGCTGTTTTGCCCATTTTTTTGCTTCCACAGCAAAGGTTTCTTTTGCTTGTAATATACTTTCTATTCCTTTCTTAAATGCTTCCGTATTTTCAGCATCAATTAAAACCCCCGAAACATTTGGTTTAATAGCGTCTTCAATACCACAATTTACAGATCCTATAGCTGGAATACCTAAAGCATTTGCTTCTAAAATAGCGATACCAAAACCTTCCACATCTCCAGTTTTACTTTCGGTACTTAGCATTACAAACACATCTGTTTTTAAAAGCATTTGTTTTAAAACGATATCGGTAACACTGCCATGAAAAGTAATATGCGATGCCACGCCTAGGGCTTTCGCTTTTTCCAAAAAATCTGCTGCCTCGGTAGGAATACCTATACAATGATACTGTAGCTCTGGAAATTGTTTTAACAGTTCTGGGATTTGTTGAATCACTTGTAGTTGTCCTTTTCTACTACTCACTCTACCCACTGTTGTTAATACAGGGTTTCCTTTTACTATAATTTCATGCAGGTTTTCTGTGGTCCAATTTTCCAGCTGAATACCGTTTGGGATCACCACAACGTCTTTTTTTAAATGGGACATCAAGCTTTTTGTATAGGTAGAAACAGCAACAATAGTATCCATTTGTTTTAAAGACAGATCTATGGACTTTTTCAAGGAAACCGATTTAAAATTGACCTCAGTTCCATGCACTACAGCTAGTGTTTTTCTTCGTTTAAATAGCCTAATAAATGCCACATTCCAAAGGGAAAACTTACCGGTTGCTATCACATGCGAGGCATTAGAAAAACTTTTATTGGTCGCCACGATGCGTTTTACATACATTTTAAACCGTTGTTGGTAACGTGGTATTCTAACTACGGTAAAAGGTAGCGTTTTATCAAATACCGCTTCTTCCGCTCCGGTTAAGGAGCGTTGGTCTGCAATAACCTGCACACTATAGTTTGCTGCACACAAAGACAAAGCCAAATGGTACGCATGATTTCCTATGCCTCCAGGTTGTGGTGGAAACTCGGAAGTAACTATTAGTATGTGTTTATTTTTCAATGGTATATGGTATTCTTCATTATTAATGTGTTGTTGTTGTTGCGAGTGGCATTGGCACTTGGTAATCTGATAATATAAAACTTATGGTGAAAAACGGGTTTAGAGTAAAAAACACGCGTAGAGGAAAAACACCCCTCAGAGCAATAACACCCCTAAAGTCCCCTCCGAGGGGACATCACTCATATGTGATTACTCATGCTTGAATTCTCATGTTGGATTACTCATGCTTGATTACTCATGTGCCTTATATTCTATTATTTTTTATTTCATATACACCAAATGTATAATACCTAAAGTAAAACACCCCTTAGAGCAAAAACACCCCTAAAGTCCCCTCTAAGGGGACATCACTCAGATGTGATTACTCAGACGGCAATACTCAGATGTGATTACTCATGCTTGAATAGTCACACGTGATTACTCATCCTTTATATTCTATTACTTCACACGCCTCTCTTTTTTCTCTTCTCTCTTCTCTCTTCTCTCTTCTCTATTTCACTTTTAACCTTTTCATTCAAATCCATCCCAAATCACAAAACACCTTCCCTTTTTGCAAGGGAAGGTGGATTTGATTTCCTTAAAGAAATCAAAGACGGAAGGGTTTTTAAAACTTTATACCTCTCTTTCTTCTTCATCAAATCTGTAGACATCTAAAGAAAAAAAATACCCCTAAAGTAAAACACCCCTCAGAGCAATAACACCCCTAAAGTCCCCTCCGAGGGGACATCACTCATATGTGATTACTCATGCTTGAATTCTCATGTTGGATTACTCATGTTGGATAACTCATTCTTGATTACTCGGACGACAATACGCATAATACAAAACAGAAAAAGCAATTTCACTCGAACTGACAAACATCTCCTTTTTAACTATTCCTTTTTAACTATTCATTTTTAATTATTCATTTTTAATTAAACCTTACAACTTCTCAATCCTATCCCCTTCCTTCAACTTCTTACTAGCAAGATTCCAAGATTTAAAAACCTGATAAAAAACGATAGGTAAAATCAAGATGGTTAGTAAAACACCTAATACTAATAAGGGTTTATTTTTTTTGAATTGGTATGGAAAAATAGACAAAGGCACCATACGTAACATGGCTAAGCGGGAAGCTTTATTCCCAAAATATTTTCTAAAAAAGTACAATACACTTGGTATTGGTCTTGGTGCAAAAAAGTTGGATGGCCTAAACGCGTCCCAACTTCCCATTTCGCGTAAACCGCCAGTTCCTGCTTTTACATCTATACAAGATGCTATTGGATTGGATACACTTTTGATATCTTCTAAATAAAGACGCATCCCAAACTCCCCATCTCCCATACGCTGTTTTTCAAATTGTCTATCAAACAAGCCAACGGTTTTAAAAACGGTTTTATACAACATGGCATTTCCTGTCGCAAATTGCGAAGCTATTGCAAAAAAAGATCTGTCTTTTGGGATTTGTTTTCCTTCTGGATAAAAAACACCTGCAGATACCTCCGCTTTAAAATAATCTAAACATTTTAAATGACTAGAAATCCAATTAGGTGCGATACGCACATCATCTTCAGATAATGCTATAAAAGCTCCCTTTGCATTCTTAATAGCATTATTTCTCGCTAACCAAAGTGCTTTCTCTTCTTGTCGAACTAAGTTAATATCTAGGGTATAATCTTTGTAGAAATCTGGATGAAAAGGTTCGGATTGATCTACAACAATAACTTCAAAATTACTGTAGTCTTGTTGCTCCAAATCTTTTAGTACCGCTTTTAAATAATCATAACGATTTAGCGTAGGGATGACCACACTT
This sequence comes from Lacinutrix himadriensis, assembly GCF_001418105.1. Taxonomy (GTDB): domain Bacteria; phylum Bacteroidota; class Bacteroidia; order Flavobacteriales; family Flavobacteriaceae; genus Oceanihabitans; species Oceanihabitans himadriense. The sequence continues at coordinate 193,669 of NZ_LIQI01000031.1, read as the reverse complement.
ACCTTTTGATTTTCTTTTATTAATGCCGATTCAAAGGTATTGTAATCGTTATATACAATAGGATTACTTCCTATAGAAACACGTTGTACCTGTCGCGTTTTTAACCAAGCTGTAATTTCTTTAAAAGGATTTTTAAACGAAAACAAACGAAGTACTAACACATAAAAAACCCATGCTTTATTAAAATACTTACGTATAAAATGGTAGTTATCTTGTGCAGACAGTTTTTCAAAAGTGGTATATGTTGGTGCTTCTCCAATATATCCTTTTTGCACTGCTTGCCAAGACAAATCATAATCTTGTGCTAAAGTAGAGGTATATGTTGTATCTACTGTTAACTGCAATAAAACAGATTCTGGTATACTTTTTACAATGGGAAAAACAGAGGTATTCGCTTTTGTAAATAGCTGGAAATAATGGGTTGGTTGTAAGTATTTTAAAAAATGAAATAGCATATAAAGCAGTAAAGCGTATTTAAAACAAGGTTAATCTAAAGGGTTCGGATTGGTAATAATATATTTTATAGATTGGTAAATTAGCTCTTTATCAAAAGTATTCAAATATAAATCTTTAAAAAATGCACTAGCTACTCCATTATTCTCAACATACAATTGTAACTGATTTACTAAATCTGAAACAGAATTAGGGTTAAAGGTAAAGTTATTTAATGAAAATTGTTGTGTATCAATAAAGTCTAAAGCACCAAACTTAGAAGATACAATTACAGGAACACCTATAGCTAAAGCTTCTATAAATACCAATCCAAAAGCTTCATGATAGCTAGGTAATACTACAACATCCATACTTTTATAAAAGGCAACCATTTCTGGTATCGATAAGTTTCCTAAAAATACGACTTGACTATTTAAACCTAGTTGCTCAACCAATGTTTCTAATTCCTGTTTATAAGATCCATTACCAGCAATATATAACGCTACATTTTTTTTACTCTTTAACCCACTAATTGCTTTTATTACCGTTTGGTGATTCTTGTCGGAAACCAAACGTCCAGGACAACCTATTTTAAAAGTATCGTTTTTTTTAAGCGCGTTTAAAGTATTAGCACAAGGATTGTAATTGCATATATTAGTCCAAAACGGAATGCGTCTCGTACCTTTTCTTGGTACTTTATAGATGGTATGCATCTCCTCTTGTAAACGTTTAGAATTTGCTAATACGAGATTAGCCATATTTAAATATAAAGTCTTGTTTAGTACTTTAACAACACTAGGTTTTGTATGACCATAAGCGGTATGAAACCATGCTATATTAGATTTCACACCTAATAAACGCCCTGCTAAAATAGCTGGATTAATATAGCTAAAATTAGAAATAACAACATCTGGTTTTTCCTTTTTTACGAACTTATAAATGCGATAATAATTTTTAAAATACCCGCTTCTTTTTTCTCCATAAATACGAACTCCGTTTTGAACAAAAAAATCTTCACGATGCTTTAAATAGAAATTCACCACCTCATAGCCATCTTGATAAATCTTTTCAGAAAGTTCTTGAAAAAAACTAGAAAGCAAGCCTTTGTTATAGGTATATAGGATTAATATCTTCAATTTAAGTTTCTTTAATTTTAATACTCTCTAAGAAGCTTTTAAAAATCATTTCTTTATTAAAATTGTCGTGATATAATTGTTTAAAGTACGATTTTGGCAACCCTTTTTTCTCTAAATAGGGAATTAATTTTTCTTGAAGTTCTTTTACTGAATTCGGATGAAATGTAATTTCAGAAAGCGTTTTATTACCCTCTTTTAAAAAAGATAACGCTCCAAACTGAGAAGATACGATAACAGGTGTACCTAAAGAAATGGACTCTATAAACACCAACCCAAATGCTTCGTATAAACTTGGCAAAACAACTACATCAAGCGTATTGTAAAAATGTAACATATCGTTAGCCGATAAGTGCTTAAAGAAAGTAACTTCATTTACAAGACCTAATGCTTCAATCTGGTTTTTTAGATTAGAAAGATTTTCTCCAATTCCTGCAAAATATAAATGAAACGCATAATTAGAATTAGCTTTTAACTTAGAAAGTGCTTCAATAATTATTTTTTGATTTTTATCTGTTGCGATTCTGCCCGGACAGCCAATCTTGACTACCTTTTTGTTGGATGCAAATGTAATATCAGAGGGCAAAATCACTTGTTCCGAAATAGTACTCCAAAAAGGAATGGCTTGTATTTTTCTTTCCGATACATCGTAATACTTATAAAGTTCTTTTTTTGTTAAATACGAGTTTGCAATAACAATATCTGCTAGTTTTAAAAACTGTTTTTTTATAAAAACATTTGTTTTACTTGATTTTATTTGCTCGTTTAAAGAATGAAACCATACTATGTTTTTTTTAACACCAAATAGTTTACCAAATAATAATGCAGGATTCACATAGCTGAAATTAGACAAAATAACGTCTGGTCTTTCCTTTTTAATGAGGCCATAAACATTGCGGTAATTGTTTACATACCCTTTCTTTTTTTTAACTATAACGCGTACGCCATCGATAATCCTATCACTTATGGAATTCTTCCATGAAAAACTAACTACTTCATGTCCTTCATGAATTAGCTTTACAGACAACTCCTGAAAAAAGCTAGAAAGATAGCCCTGATTGTAGGTATGGAATAATAGAATTTTCAAGTGTTTGATTTTTTATTCGATATTATCATTCAAATATATACTAAAGTAAAACGCTATAAAATTATTGCTAAAATTTTCCTATTTATTAATCCTAGTTTGAGAAAAAGCTAATTAAAGTTTTACTTCTTTATATTTTTGTAAATTTCAACATTATTTGTTGCTTATCAGAATTCTTGTTGGTGCTATGCCCTAAGCCTAATAAATCTCCCATAACCTCTAACTCTAAACCATTTTTAACTGCTAGATTATTATAAAATTCTTGACTACGGAAAACAACTGGAAATTCCACCCATTGTCCATCTTGAAAATCTGCAATATTAACATTTGCATAAAAAACGCCTCCTACTACCAATGATTCAGATACAAATTGAAAACAGCTTTCTGCAATTTTATCTTCTAAATGAATTAAAACAGAAAAAGCAAACATAACATTGAATTTCGTTTCAATCGCTAGATCTGAAAAATGATTAAATGAAATTAAATTAGGGTTTTTATTTTCAAGCTTAGCATCTTTCACTTCTTTTCTACCTTCATTTAAAACTTCTGCTCTAACATCTATACCATAATAATTCCTACTATTAAGATACTGAATCATTGGAATACCACCTCTAAGCGTTCCGCAACCAATATCCATCAGAGTATCGTTTTTTTGCAATCCTTGATCTATTAGAAATTGAAATTGAAATTCTCGTGTATATTTCCATACGTTTGGAGCCCCAACAAGAGCGTGTCTTATTTCTTGTTTAGATTTTACAATTTCTTTTATAATTTTTCTTACTCCTGAATATACTTTTTTAAACATATTTTATTATTTTGAGATCTGATTACAAATCATTTTTGCTACCTTTTTCATTTATACCCAATAGCAATTAAATGCGCTGTTTCTTCCGCGGTATCTGCTACGTCTTTAGATTGCATCCTATTGATAATATTAGAAAAAATAGATTGCAGAGTTTGTATGGGTCTTTTTACACTATAACTTCTTAATCCTTGCACTCTGTATTTTCCAGTTTTTACACCGTAATGTACATCTACCCTATCGAAGTACTTTTCTAGTAACGTTTGTAATTCTAATCGGGTATAATGCCTAACATGATCTGGGTTTTTATTAGGACCTTCATTTTTTATATAATCCCCATTAGGGGTTGTAAAATATGCCCACCCTCCTGAGGCAATTACTTTTGCTATGTTTTTTATGAATATATCATCTGCTTCCACATGTTCTATCACTTCAATACAAACAACGGCATCATAAGAAGCATCTGGCAGTGTAGATTTTGTCATGTCTTGAATAATGACATCTTTTATATTACTACGTTTCTTCTGTATGGTGGTTAGAATATCTTTGGTAAAACCTAAATTTAATTCCTCACGAGTCCCTTCTTCTTGTGGCACGTCTAACAAAGTAACATTTGCGGGAAGTTGAATGGTATATGGTGATTTTCGTCCGCCAACATCTAAAATATGTAGCTTCTCGCCATTCGTTTTATGTCCTTTTATCAATCTTTTTATGTCATTGCGAACGGTAACTAAATGTGTGGTCATTATAGGAAAAGTGAACCAACGCAGGAATTCATATTGTGTCATAATTACGTATAAATAGTCTGTTTTAATTTTATAGTAGTACAATAATAGATATTATGAATTAAAAAATGGTATTGTTTGAGCAAAAGCTATACAGCAAAACAAAAAAGAGGCTTTAGCTTCTTAATTTTCACTATAAAAACGAACAAATGCTTCTTGTTGTTTTATTAAACCAAACTCCTTATGTACTCTACTTATGGCATTTTTACTTATTTTTTGCTTTTCGGCTTCCGATAGTTTTACTATTGCTTCTATTTTATTAGCTAAAAGTACTGGATTACGCTTTGGTACCACCCAACCCGTTTTACCATCTAATACATTTTCTGCTAAGCCTTCTGCATTAGAAACCACACAGAGCAAACCTAAAGCTTGTGCTTCTATAACGGCATTACAAAATCCTTCTTGTATACTGTATTGCAAATAAATAGTAGCTTGTTCTAATTGTTTTTTCACTTCGTTTTGCACTAGTTTTCCGGTAAACGTAACCTCTTCTAAAACCCCCAATTGGTACGCTGCAAAAACAAGGCGCTCTTTTTCACTTCCTGCGCCAATAATAGTATAATGAAAGGCTATTCCCGACTGTTTTAAAAGCGCTAAAGCTTCTAAAGTATACACCAACCCTTTTTTCCAATGTAGTCTTGCAACCGTTACTAGTTCTAATCTATTTTTCTTTTCCAAAGTGGTATTTGCTGTAAAAAAGGGTATATCTATTGCCGGAGTAATCACTTGGATTTTATTGGAAGGAATTTTATAACGAAACAGCTCTTGTTTCATTTCTTGCGACAAAACATGATATTGAATATCTTTTGTAAAGAGCATATTATAACAACCTGGATGCTTTAAAGGCGATAAGTATAAATCATACCCTCTAAAACTAACAGCCATTTTTGCACACATGGCTGCTGCAACATTTTCTCTTTTCACCGCTAGCATACCAAACCCAAAATGCAACCAATCTACTTCCTCTTTAAGAAAAAACTGATTAAGGATCACTTGTATCATATTTTCTTTAAAAGAAATCCCATCCTTCTTGTTTAGCGTATATAAAACAGAACTCCTTTTAGGATGCATAAACAAAGACTTTAATAAGGCTAAAAAACTACACCAAATCCTTTTAAAGGTATTTTTATTAAAAGCATTAGAAGCAACAACCTTACAAGCAAAATTAGCATCTTCTGGTTCTAAATAATCCACAAATAATATAACACGAAAACCGTTATCCTGTAAGCCCTTAATTTTATTTCTAAAAAAGGTCTCCGAATATCTAGGCACTGTCGATAAAACAATACCAATCGTTGGTTTTTCTGTTTTATGCTTTGTCATGGTATATGCTTTGGTATAATGCTAGCATTTGATCTACCATTTGGTCTTCACGATGCTTTGTTTTAATGGTATGTAATGCTTTTTTACGTATTTCTTCTTTTGCTGTTTCTGGTATCGCTTCTATTTCTAATATTTTTGTTGCTATGGCTTCCGAGTCCCGTATAGGCACCATAAACCCATTAACGCCATCTGTAATAACCTCATCCATACCACCACAATTAGTAGTTAATACCAATGTAGTATTTTGCATGGCTTCTAAAACTACATTTGCGATGCCCTCTTCTACACTTGGTAATAAAAGCAAATCGGCATGTTGCATTAACCCTTGCACTTTGGCATAAGGTAAATTATCTATCAAGCGTACTTCCTTCTCTAAGTGTAGATCATGAATTTGGTATGCAAATTCAATATCCTTCGTACCACCAACAATCGTATAGTGAAACTTAAACCCTTGCGCTTTCAATATATTACAAGCATCTAATGCGTAGGTATAGCCTTTTTTCCAATGCGCTCTTCCTACAGAAATTATTTGAAAAACATCCTTTTGTTTTGCTGCTGTCTTTTTTTCTTCTATACATGGTAAACCACTATACACCACATGTATTTTTTCTTGGAACGCACCATATTTTACCGCTTCCAAACCTATTGCATTAGATACGGCATGAAAGCCATCTACTTGTGGAAAGTATGCGCTATACATTGCAGCCAATTTTTTATCCGCAATAGGAGAATAATTAATGTGTGCACCACGTAAACTAAGCACGAGTTTCATTCCAAATTCTTGCACCCAAGTCCAGTCTGCTAAACCTTTTGCCCATTGCACATGAAAAACATCTGGTTTATGCCATAATACAGGATAGCACTTTACCTTAGTTAATAATAGATTTTTAGATTGCTTTTTTAATATTGCATCTAGTTTTCGTTTTTCTTTATGCTTAAAACAGAATAATAAAAAGCTATATTTTAGATAATGTAAAGCCTTGTGCAATCTCGTATTTCTATACCCAAAAACAGAAACCGAATCCTGGTATTTTACTTTCTTTTTAATAAAGCCAAACAAATAGATACTATTTCCGGTATTAGACAAACCAAGTATTAACCTTTCTATAAAAGTAGTACTTGGTATATCTCCAGAATAAACAGCTATTTTTAATTGATCTTTCATTTATTAGATATCATTACTTTAATAAAGTTTGAAATACATTGGCAAAATGTATGCTCGCCATTTGCCTTCCTCTTGTATTTACATGTAAGACATCATAAAAATAAGCTTCGTTTTTTAATACATCGCTATGATTAATGATCGAAAAACTAGTGGTTTCCGCAATCACTTTCCTCCCTTTTATAGGCGAAAAATAACAAATCAGTTCTATGTTATTAGCCATACATAAGGCTTTTATTTTCGCTATATAATGGTTTGAAAAAGAAACCGGAAATGCTTTAAATTCAGAAATAGCAGCCTCTTTATTATTTTTTATCGGATAGGTATAATTCCCTTTAGCATCAAATCTATTTCTCTTTTTGGGTTGTATAATAGTAAACAGAGAAGGATAAAATACTTCCACATTAAAATAAGAAACGCCCAACATGGGTAACCATTTCGAATTGCTTACCAACTTTGCTCTTGTACTAGTGTACTGCTTAAAATATTGAAAAACATAATCTTCATTAATATATGGTAAAAACCGATAATCATTATCACTAATATCAGGATCTTTAGCATCAAAACTAGCAGCGCTTGGTGCCAAAACACAAAATTTCGTCGTTTTTCCTTGTGCTAAAAAATGTTCTAACATTAAGTACTGACTGGATAAAGCGGTGTCATCCATAGACAGGTTAATTCCTTTCGTTTGTATCACCGAATCTATAACGGTAGTATTTAATGTAGTTAAGCCTGTACTTGCTCCTAACACGATATAATCAAAGTTCTTTTCCGGGATATCATTTACTAAAAAAGAAGGCTTATAAAAGGATGACTGACGTAAAAGCCATAGGCTACCAGCAGACACTAGCATGGCGATACCAAAACCTAGTAACAGAATAAAACCGATTCTTTTAAAAAACAACTGCATCATTAAAATTGAAAATAAATAAACGCTGACGGATTTTTAAACACCCCCATAAAACAGATTAAGAGCACAACAGCTATAGCGGTATACCTATTTAACTCAACCTCTTTTTTATCTTTTTGAATTGCTAAAAACTCAAACAGGAGCAATATACCAATACTTACAACAATAATGGCTGTAAATAATACGGTTTTAGAGGTCTTATAAAAGACTTGTGTAGTGCCACTATTAAAACTAGCGATATCTAGTATATACTGATAGCCTATACTTACGCTATCTGCTCTAAAAAAGATCCATGCCATAGTTACAACTACAAAGGTGCCCACTAACATAGGTACTTGTTGCAGGCTTAATTTGGTAGATGTAATATGTTTTCTATTGGATTGCAATAGCAATAAAGGTAAAAACAGTGTTGCATGAATAGCTCCCCAAACCACAAAGGTCCAATTGGCACCATGCCAAAAACCACTGACTAAAAACACGATAAATACATTTCTAACATTTTGCCAAGTAGATCCTCTAGAACCTCCTAACGGAATATATAAATAATCACGAAACCATGTAGACAAAGAAATATGCCAGCGTCTCCAAAACTCGGCAATATCTCTAGAAAAATAAGGAAAGGAAAAGTTCGTTTTTAAATCAAAGCCAAATAATCTAGAAACCCCAATGGCAATATCGGAATACCCTGAAAAATCGCCATAAATTTGAAAAGCAAAAAGAACAGCGCCTAGAAATAATTCCATGGAAGAATAACTACCATACCCATCAAATATCTGATTTACAAAATAGGCGCAATTATCGGCTACCACTACTTTTTTGAATAATCCCCAAATAATGAGATAAAATCCGCTGATAGCAAATTCACTGTTAAAAATACGTTTGGTTTGAAACTGTGGTAATAAATGGGAAGCTCTTTCTATAGGTCCTGCTACCAATTGCGGAAAGAAAGACACAAATGCTGCAAATTGCATGAAGCTATTGGTCGCATCTATTTTTTTTCGATACACATCCATGGTATAACTCAACGTTTGAAAGGTATAAAACGAAATACCTACTGGTAAAATAATCTTTAAAGTAGCAGTTTGCATTTCTATGCCAAACAGCTGCCATGCATCTACCCAACTTTCTATAAAAAAGTTAAAGTATTTAAAAAAGGCTAACATGCCTAAATTGAAAACTAAGCTAACAAAAAGGAGTGCTTTTCTTCTTTTACGCACAGTTTCCTTTTGCAATTGTCTAGCAACTAAAAAATCGACAAGGGTACTTAAAGCGATTAATGCTAAAAAACGATAATCCCACCACCCATAAAACAAATAACTAGCACAAACAATAAGTACGTTTTGTAAGGACAGAGAACGCTTGGTAACAAACCAATACAGTACAAAAACTATTGGTAAAAAAATCGCAAAATCTATAGAGTTAAACAGCATATCTACAATCTAATTTTTAAACCATTTAGAAAAAACTTCCTTTTTTACAAGGCTATCCAAATCTTTAAATTCTGTTTTAAAAAAATCATCTAATAATGCTACGGTAGCCTTAGATGCTTTAAATTTAATAGTGCTTTTTAAGGGATTCAGCTTTTTATGTAATCGATCCATAATGCGATATTGCAATGGCATTTTGCCTTGAAAATCTGGTTGTAAAGGCAAAAAACTAGAATACCTATAGTTACCACTTTTACGTAACCAACGATTTCTAAGAAGCTGTAATTTTATATGCTTTGGTGTTTTTGTTTTATTAGAATGTGTATTAAATACACTGGTATCTAACTTAGAAAAATCTACTTCTAAAAATTCACATACTTCTTGGATGCATTTTTCCTTATCTTCTAATAAATCTTCAAACAAAACTACTTTAATTCTTTCGAACGGGATATGCTTATAATACGCTTCTAACTGCTCCGGATACATACTTCGTCTAATAATACTATTCGGATTATATCTTAAAGTATCCTCTAGAGAATATATTGCTCTTCCTGATTTTAGTAAATGTAAATAATTAGATATCGTTCTTTTGGTAGGATGGCGTAATATAAAAATAAGTTTTATAGGCTTGTCTTGTAAAGCGATTCGTTTTGCTGCAATTTCAGAAGTTAAATACGTAGTAGAATCTTCGCCTATTATTTTTGCTTTTTTCTCTATACTTTTAAATTGCGATGCATACCAATTCCATAATAGCGTTGGCTGCTCTTGCATGGATTGGCTGGTCCAAGTCTCTTTTTTAGGATCATAAAAATTATAATCCGGATGCTGTAAAATGCTATCGATATCAAAAAAACCCAATTCATTATGCGCCATAGCAATATCTGGATGACTATGTAAAATAGCATGCAAACTAGTGGTACCCGATTTCATGGCACCTCCTATAATAAAATCTGGTAGATGCTCTGGTGTTTTAGATTTCCATACATCTTGTGTATTCTTTGCCATACAATCTATTTAACAATACTTAAATATAAGGCTTCATGGTTTTTTAGAAACTCTTCTATTGAAAATTCTTTGATCACCTGCTTTCGCATCTCTTTCCCTAACGTACTTCTTTCGGTTTCCGACATATTCTTTACGGCCTGTATTTTTTCGGCTAACATAGCCACATTACTCGCTTCAAACAAGTATTCTGGAAACTCCTTTAAAATGTCTTTTACACCAGACACATTAGAACCTACCACCACACATTCTGTAGCCATGGCTTCTAGTGGTGCATTGGGTATGCCTTCTCGCCTTCCTTCGTCTTTAGTAGGGATAACAAATAAATCTGCTAAAGCTAAATAAGGTCTAACTTCTAGCTGTTTTCCGGCAAAGACAATATTTGTATTTTCACGATATCGTTCTTTTAATTCTTGGCCATAATCATTGGTGTCATTACCAACAATTAAAACCTTTATAGAAGTATCCTCTAATTGCTGTACCGCTTCAAAAAGGATCTCCATTCCTTTTACAGCTACCAAGTTTGCTATAGATAATATTACAAAATCCTCCTTTTTAAAAGCGTATTTTTCTAATAAAGTATCCTTACCTACTGTAGCTTGATAACGGTTGGTATCTATGGCTAATGGAAACTTCTTTGCTTTATGTAGCATGGTATTAAAATACTGCTGCATCATATCTTCATTAACCACAATAACTTTGGTGCTTAATTTCGAGCGCCAAGACCAATACCTATTTCCCCAACCCATTGCTTTTTTGGTATACACATAAGGTATTCCTGCTAATCTGGCCGCTAGAGGTTCCGAAATATCCGAACTCCAATGCCAAGAATGAATCAAATCAAACTGGTTGTCTTTAAAAAATTTTCTAATTTTTAAAACGCGAGATAGAAAAGTAATTCTAGGTCTGTAGCTTGCTGTAAAAGGAAAAAGATGCATCTTAACCCCTAGCTTTTCTACTTCCTTGTAAAAGTTTCCTTTATTATGAAAACAACATATTTCTGGTTCAAAAAGGTTACGATCTAATTTTTCAACCAAATCATAAACCGATCGACCACTTCCTGCGGTGTTAAAATTGGGTATGGTATATAAAACTTTTATTTTTTTCGACATAAAAGCATTTGCTTTATTTAATAATTCGTGCAGGATTTCCTGCGATTACACAATGGGAAGGAACGTCTTTTACCACTATCGATCCTGCTCCAATAACCACATCATTACCAATAGTAATGTTGCCTATAATTACCACATTTACGCCTACCGTTACATTATCTCCTATAGTAGGAATTAAGGTGTTATCGTTTCCTTTATTCCCAATGGTTAATCCATTTCTAAATTGAAAATTTTCACCTATAGATTTTGCATTAATAACCGTTGCAAAAGGATGATAACACATGAGGCCACCCGCAATTTTTGTGCTTTCAAAAATTTTACAAAGAAATTCTTTTATAAATATTTTTTTTACCCACTGTCGGCGCTCTTTTGTACGCCAAAAAAATATAACCGCAAACTCCGGATAATAAATCATGAGATGTTCAAACTTTTTCTTTAGGGTATCTGGATTTACTTTACAACCTCTAACACTTATTGTTTGAACAATATCTTGTTGAATAATTTTATTTTCGGCTACATAACGGTTAAACAACTTTATTAAAAGCAATTTTTTAAAAACATGTTTTACAAGAAAAATGAACCGTTTCATAATAGCTAAAGCAATTTAAAGTTTTTTTATAGAATTATTAATATAAAAAGGAACAAGGTAATAAACATAAAATTTCAAAGCGATATTTACTGGAATAATTACCAAGATAGATAAATACCATCGTAATAATAAAGGCAAGGAAATTGGAGTAATTTCCTCAAGTAATTGCTTTTTTAAAGCACTTCTTTTTGCTAAACCTTTTGTATTACAAATCCATTTACCAATAGTAGCATATAAATAGCTATACAACAAGTCTTTATACTTTAATGGCACTTCATTTTCTAAATAAAAAGGCAGATGTGATTTTACAAATCTTGACCAATGAAGCGATATGTTATCTTTTTTCTTTTTAGCTTTTTCTAGAGTAGATGTAGAGTGTTTAAAATACAAATATATGTATGTATCTAAAAAGGCAACATTACAGGTCATTCCTAATTTAATATCTAGCGCAGTATCTTGACCAATCTTTAGGTCTTCGTTGTAACCTCCAATTTTACAGAAAACTGTCCTTTTATAGAGAAATGCAGGTGGGCCTACCACATGTTTTAAATGTTCAAACCAATACATTCCCCAATAGGGTTTCTCTTGAAAGATTACTTTATCCGTTTCATCGGTTGGTTTTTCCGTTTCAGAAATTCCTTTAGGAGATTTGATCATCCTTCCAAATACCGCATCGATTTCTGGATTAGCATCTAAAACGGCAATCATTTTATGTAATGCTTCCGGATATATTTCATCATCTACATCAAAAATATACACATAGGTTCCTGAAGCTTTTTCAATTCCTAAATTTCTGGCTGGAGCTGCTCCTTGTTTCGGTTGTGTAAAAAGCTTTACCCTAGTATCTTTTTCTATTAGTTTTTCTATGTTTTTTACAGAAGCATCTTTAGAATTATTATCTACATAAAGTATTTCAAAATCTTCTAATTGCTGATTTATAATAGAGAGATACGATTTCTGAATGAAATCTGCTCCATTATACACAGGAATAACTACAGATAATTTCATATTTTATTTGTTGTAAAAATGTTTATGCCATAAAGACATTGTTAATAACATACTAACTGGAGTGGAATAAAAAACTGGGTTCGTATTTTTAAACTTTTTATAAAAGTCCATAACCACTTCTTTTGGCACAAACTCTAGAAAAGAAGGATGAAAAATCCGTTCTTGTAATTGTTTGTCATTTGCTTCTCCATAAAACTGTAATTCAAAATTACGTTGAATATATGGGTTTCCAATAGCTGCATTAAACTCGCGCTTTATTTTATTACATACCCTATACGGCAAATTAAAAGGCGTTTTATTATACTTATAGGTATTTAAATTAAAGGGTTTTTGCTCATGCCACGTAATATTTGCTAATGCTTTATACTCTTTCAAGTGTGCAATTTGCAAACGCCTATCTGCTAAAAATTCTTCTGGAATAGTACAAATAAACTGCATCATTCTATCGTCATAATACGGCAAAGTAATTGGATGTGCTTCTGCAAATACACTTAGATTCGTGGTAGTCCAACGGTGTGCCCATTGTGCCGTTTTAAAAGCGCGAACTCTAGCACTAATATTATCTATCTTAATTTTAGACAAAGCACTTTCTATTCTAGATTCCAAATAAACTTTAAATTCTCCATCTAATCCCCATGCTTTCCAAAGGGATTCTGCAAACTCTAGCCCTCCAGGTTTCAACATTTTTTTCAACAATAACGGAATCACCTCATTTTCTCCTATTCCTTCAGGCGCACCTCTATCAAAAAGCACATCTCCCCAATGTCCAAGCGAAAAAATGCCTTTCATTTGTTTTAGCTCGTCTAAAACCCCCATTTGTCTTGCATGTGTAAACTCTGAAAAACACCCATTTAATTGTGCCAAATCGTCAATACCATCCCATAAATATCCTTTAGGAATAGTAAAAGCATCAAAAGTAAAGTTACAAACTTTGGCAATTTGCTTGCTAATTTTATGTTCAGGGTAACCACCTGGAAAAGAATAGCTATAGGCATGTACCGGATTTTTTAAATCTTTTAAAATTAGTGCTTGACTTCTACTATCTAAACCTCCTGAAAGTGGTAAAATAACAGGTGCCTCTCCAATTTGTTCCTTTGTGATTTTTTTTAATAACTCTTTATATTCTTCAAGAGCAGTTTCAAAAGAAATATCTCTTGGTGTATACTGCCAATGAAACCAAGCTTCGCTATTAATAAGATACCCATTTTCATCTAAAGTATGCTTATGTCCTGGAAGTAAACAAACCGCATCTTTATAGTAGGTATCTCCATCCATAAAAAAACCAGTAGCAGCAAAAATGCAAATGGCTTCATAATCTAGCTCATGAGCTTTATGCAGTTTTGCAAACTGCAATTTAGTAGGTAATATGGGCGTTTTTATGGTTATCATATAATGGAGAGCTAATATAATAAAAAGACCTTGTCATTAAAATTGTAAAGAAAAAAATGTTTTTAATTTCTACTAAATTTTTATTTCAAAATAAGAATAGTGCTGAAAAGGCATTTATTCTTTATTTGGTATACCTTCTAGATTATCTACACCATGCTCCAACCACCACTTTTGCCAGGCATAAATATGCCAAACTCCCCAAGAATTATCATGCTTATGGTCAAAAAACTCTTGTACATAATTACGTAATACAGCAACATCTATTACCTCTTCTCCATAAAATGGGGTATGAAAAACAACCCGTATGACTTCCTTTTTCAAATGCTGATGTAGCCAATCTAATAATGGTACAGAAAAGCCCATTTTCTTTTGGTTTATTAGTGTTTCCGGAACTTCATTGGCTAATAAAGCTTTAAGATCCTTCTTTAAATCTTTTTTACTGGTTAATTTTCCATGCTGTTGCCAAGCCCAAATAATGCTATTTTTATCTAAAAAAGGCACACGAACTTCCAAACTATTTGCCATACTTGCTCTATCTACTTTAATTAAAACACGTTGTAAATGTGCATAAAACTCATTCCAACGCATTTCATGCAACAGGGTTTGTTTGTTTGCGTTTTGAAAGGCATATAATGCATTTACGTATTTAGAAAACGATATATTTGGAAAAGCAGCATTTAGAGTTGCTGCTGGAAGTTTTACATGTTTATTCGCAATAAAAGCATCCAAAGTCTTAAAATATGGTGCCCAAGTTTTAGTTATTCCTAAGGTATTGGTGATCTGGGCTAAAGGTTTTCTAATAAAAAAAGGCAACTTAAACCACCAACGTTTTTGTAAAACATCTAACATTCTAGGATAACCAAAAAACAACTCGTCTCCACCATCTCCAGACAGCATTACGGTATGTTTCTTTTTAGCCTCTTTAGAAATAACATAGGTTGGAATACTGGAATAATCACCAAAAGGCTCTGAATAAGCCTTAAAATGTGCATCTATTTCCGATACTAAATCCGTTTCCTTTACAGCAACAGTATGTTGCTTTATATTTAAATATGCAGCATAGCCTTTTGCTATCTCACTTTCGTTAAATTTAGGATTAGCAACTTCTAAAGTAAAAGCTTCTATATCATGAATATGTTTTTTAGCATACGCACTAATTAAAGGGCTATCAATACCTCCACTTAAAAAAGTAGCGATGGGCACATCACTCACCAACTGTTTGGAAACAGCTGTTTGCAAAATAGGAGATAAATTTGTTTTAGCCTGTACCGTTTCTTGTATTTTATTAAAGGAGACTATTGTTTTTTTAGAAACGTTTCCTTCTCTATTTATTTGAAGTAATTCCCCAGGATTTACTTGAAAAACAGATTCGTAAATAGTATTTGGCGCTTGCATATAGCCAAACCCAAAATATTCTTTGACAGCTTCTGGTTGTAATTCTAAAGTTTTACAAAACCATGGATGCTTGAAAATTTGGTCAAATTGCGAAGCAGCTACTACTCCATTTTTGTGGATTCCATAAAACAAAGGTTTGATTCCTGCAAAGTCACGCGTGAGATACCAACAATCTTCTTTAGTATCTATGATGGCAATGGCAAACATACCATTTAGAAGTTTTATGGTAGCTTCTACTCCTTGCTTGTCTAGTAAATGCATGAGGACTTCTGTGTCTGATGTAGATACTAAATTAGTGAGTGCATGCGTCTTGGCTAAGTCTTTATAATTATAGATTTCGCCATTAAACACAACCTGATAACGACCACTTGGACTTTGTTTGGGTTGATTACCTTTCGGGGAAACATCTAAAATAGCCAAACGATTAAAGCCCAATTGAAAGCCAGAACCCCTTGTAATACCAGTAGCGTCAGGACCACGATGTTTAGATAATGCCAAAAGCTCTTTAAAGGATGTTGCTTCTGTTATGGCATGGTTTTGAAATGTATATTCACCCAGAAATCCACACATAAATTAAGGTATTAATAATTTAGTGTAAAGTGCATTAAGTGCATCTACCTCTTTATCTACTGTGAAATTCTCATGACTATGCACCATCCCATTTTTAGAAAAAGAAGCGTAATTGGAAGGGTTTTTCCAAAGATCTATAATATATTTAGCAGCTTGTGCCGCATCCCAAGCATCTACACAATAACCACTTTTACCTGGAACAATAGTTTCTGGCAAACCACCTGCATTAGAAATAATAGCTGGAAGACCTAAAGATTGTGCCTCAATAACTGACATACCTAAAGATTCTGAATGACTTAATTGCAAATAAAAATCAGACTCTAACAGCCCTGTCATTAATTCTTGGTATGGCATTTTTCCTTTTAGGACAACACAATCTGAAATATCATATTTTTCTATAAAAAACATTAATTCTTTTATCCTGTGCCCAGAACCAAATAATTGATAACGTACTTTATAACCTGACTCTTTTAAAAATTTAATAACTCTTAAATTGCCATCTATATTTTTCTCCCAAACAAATCTAAAAGCAGAAGTAATACGAATTTCATTAGGATCTGGTTTTATTTTTGGAGTTACTTGCGAAGGTTTAAACGAAATAGGAATAACATTAACCTTTGAAGCTTCAACACCTAATTTTATTAATTGCTTTTTTTGCTGGGTACTCATTGCAATAAAAGCATCTATCTTATTGGCCTGTTCCTTATAAAACAACTTCCATTTATCGTACAAAAGAGGTTTTACATAAGTGTCATCTCCACGCATGGTTACTATAACCTTAGGGCGTTTATTAGCGGCAAGCTCTAATAAATTAAGCACTTTAGGAAACAAAAAAGAATCCATAACATGTAAAACATCTACCTGTTCTTTTAAACAGTATTGTTCCATATAATTCAATTTTAATGGCTGCTTATTATATATATTCTGTAAGCGCTCATAAACCCTTCTCTTATAATAACCTGGCACTTTTATAGCATTAGTTCTTGATGTACCATGAAAATGAACCACATTAAAATCTAAATCATCTTGTGCATCTAATCTATCCACTACAGACATTAAATAAGGCTGATAAAATAAAGGAAAAGAATGAAATAACTGAATGACTTTAATGGACATTTTTGAATATATTATTGAAGATATCTAAAGTAATTAAAATAGTTTAGTAAATAAACATATGGTCTAAAACTTTAAAACAATATTTTTTTATAGTTAATTGCTTATAATTTACTGGCAAAGAAGCTAAAACAAAAGCAAAATGGATACTTAATCTTAATTTAAAAGACATTTGTGTATTATACTTTACAAAGGCATCTTGAATTAATTGTTTATTCTTTTTATAGAATAGCTTGTCTAAAGTCTTAATTTCTATTAGTTGTTTAAACAACATCCCAAAGTATTTAGCATATAAATTAGCTTCTATAATACTTAAACTAACTAAAAGCGTAGTTAATTGATGTTCTTTCTGCTTTACTTTTGATATAGCACTATAAATCCCACCTTGATGTTTTCTATATGCACCACTAACCTCATTTATAAATTTTATTTTACCAAACTGAGATTGCCATAACAACATAACCGTATCTAAACCTGGAGCAGAAGGTACTGTACTAAAATCTCTATTTTTAAAAACGCGAGTTAAAGTTGGCGCCCAAATAGGCAAATCTTTTCGTTTGTAATCTGTTTTACGATTATCCGTAATTAAAGCTTGTTTTGTAATGCTATCATTTTCATCAACAATGCATATATTTGTAAAACAAACTTCATACTCTGGATTGGCTTCTAAAAAATCTACTTGCTTTTGTAATTTTAGTGGATCTACCCAATAATCATCCCCATCTAAAAGAGCAACATACTTGCCTTTGCAGTTGTCTAAAATATTAATAAAATTATATATCCTCCCTAGTCTTTCCCTTTTAATAGAATAATCATCTCCCTTTTGTCTATTTAAAATAACAACTTTAATATTTGCATTTTGGAATTCATAATTTTTAATAATTTCTAATGTCTTATCTGTAGAAAAATCATCACCAATAACAACTTCAAAATAAAAATTTGTTTCTTGAATATCTATACTTTTTAAAGCTTCCAAAATGAATGCATCATGCATAAATGTCATTAATCGAACACTTAACATTATATTTTTTGTTTCACTCATAATTAAACTTCTCTAAGCTTGATTTAGCAACTTGATTAAACTCATGGATATCAACACTTGTTAGAATTTCTTTATACTTTCCTATATTAGTTTTATCTAGATTTGTTAACGTCTTAGATTTCCATTCTAAAAACTCTACCGGTTCTATATTTTTTTCTTTATTTATAAGATAATAATGATACATTTTCTCATTAACCTCTACGTTTAAAAATTCACAAATACGTTTTACTTCATATTTATTATTTAAAACAACATCCTCATACTTAACAACCAAAGTATTCTTTTTTAATATAGAATTAAAAAAACTAGAAATGTTTAAATTATTTTCATCCCACTCGTTAGCTATATCAATAATTTCATTTGGCAAAACTGGGGCATATTTACTTTTAAGTTTTCTTTTATTCAATTCCAAATATGAGCATGCAACATCTCTACCATCTCTTATTAAATGAATCCATTTAGCGTTTGGAAAAATAGTGTATATGTCTTTTAGTTTTTTTATGTAATAGTTATTTTTATCTCCC
Source organism: Lacinutrix himadriensis (assembly GCF_001418105.1). GTDB lineage: Bacteria > Bacteroidota > Bacteroidia > Flavobacteriales > Flavobacteriaceae > Oceanihabitans > Oceanihabitans himadriense. Next base: position 174,867 of record NZ_LIQI01000031.1, on the reverse strand, counting down.
CAAACTTTAACTTCTTTACCTTGATTTTTTCCGTAGTTGATATATACTAGATTTATTAACTCGTTATAATTTTCAGGCTGCCGATTTAAAATCATTTTTTTTAAAGATTCAAAATTAAAAATCCAAGTTTCGAATTTTCGTGAGGATTTTAAATCTTCACAGAATGCATTAACCTTAGCTTCTGTTTTAGAATCTTTAATTTCCCAATTTTTATATTTAGTATACCACCATTCTAAAAAACCAGATTCTGGTGGTACAGCAATTTCGGGATGACTATCACAAATAATACGCAATAATGAAGACCCACTTCTTGGGTTTGCTAATATAAAAAAAGGAGATTTATCTTTCATTAAAACCTATTTGATTGCTTTATTTATGATATTTATTATTGTATCTAACTGAACCTTCTCCAAGTTATAACTAAGTGGCAAACACAATATTTGTTTAGATATACAATCAGAAATAGGAACCGTAGCAACTTCTACATAGGGTAAGGTATGTAAACTTGGAAAAAAATACCTTCTTGGAAATATTTTTTGTTTTTCTAAAGCTTGTTTTACTTTTAATAATTGTGCTTCACTTTCAAAAATTATAGGATAATAACAAAAATTCCATTGCGTGTGCTCTCTAATTTTTAGTGGTTTTAATTTACTTAAATCTAACTTAGAATTATAATAAGTGACAGTATTTTTTCTAGATTCAATAATTACATCCATATAAGGAATCACAGCTAGTCCCATTGCGGCCTGAGGTTCACTCATTTTAGCATTAATACCAATACCTTGAAAAGCCTCAGGACCATCATGACCAAAATTATGATGGTAGTACAATTTTTTATGTATGGTTTCATTATTAGCAAACATAGCACCTCCTTCTCCGGTATGAAAAAGTTTCGTAGCATGAAAACTACAGGTACTTACATCCCCATAATTAAAAATGCTTTTCTCTTTATACTTTACACCAAAACAATGTGCGGCATCATAAATTACTTTTAAGTTGTGTTTTTTAGCAATAGATGCAATAGCTTCTACATGACAAGGGTTTCCAAAAACATGGGTTGCTAAAATAGCGCTGGTTTTTGGTGTGATGGCTGCCTCTATTTTGGTTTCATCTATCGTTAAAAACTCTGGATGAATATCGACAAAAATTGGCGTACAGCCTTCCCAAACAATACTGCTTGTAGTGGCTACATAACTAAAAGGGGTGGTAATGATTTCGCCTGATAATTCTAAAGCTTTAATGGCTATTTGTAAAGGCAGCGTACCATTGGTGGTAGCAATTATATTTTTTACACCCAAATAAGATATTAATGTAGCCTCTAACTCTTGTACTAAAACCCCTCTATTCGTCATCCAGCCAGTTTCCCAAGCACGTTGTAAAACAGCTTGATATTCTTCTTGAGCTGGTAAAAAAGTTTTAGTTACGTTAATCATCATAATCGTTTCTTATGTTCTATTTTCCCAAGGAAAATCATCTCCTTGTTTTGGTTGGTTTAAAAAAGCACATAATTTACCATAATCTTTAGCATTGGCAACGTTAATAATTAACAATTTTTCTGGTCTACTTTTAAAATAGTTTTTTACAGAAGCATTATGAGTATTATAAAAATGCTTTAATTTAATCGCGTCATAAGGTTCTTCGCCCTCAGTAATACTATGCACTTTTCTTCTTACATCAGCCATATAGCCTTCATACCTATATCTTGCTAATTTTAAATCTTCCCAAGTAGGCGTATGATTTCCATTTCCAAATAGTTTCGTATGAAACTTAACCATTGATTGGTACCACTGCTCGTCAGAATCCCTTTCTGTTAAAATAAATTTAGCCTTTGGAAATGCTACATCTAAGTGTTGATACGTATAAGGCAATGAAAATGGCACATCTTGAAAAGCTTCTGCTGTTTTACAAAACTTAATAATCTTTTTAAAATCTCTTTCGTACCATGAATTTAAGAGCCATTCTCCTTTTACTTGGTTTCCTAATCGGTAATTAAAACTCTTTAAAACAGTTTCTATAGTAGTAGTACCTGTTTTGTTTTGTCCTATACAAAATATTTTGGTTTGACGACTTTTAAATAGCATAATGTGTTAAGTAACGTTACACGCTAAATATAAATGGAAATATCTTATTACAATAATTAAAGTTAGATAAGTTTATGCTAAATTAAAAAAGTACTTATTTTATATTTCCGGCAATTTGGTAAGCCAATAATACAATTTTAATTTAAGTGGAATTTTAAGATCACTTAATCACCACAAAAACATTGCTTTATCTGCATATTTACCTCCTTTTTTTGTGTATTTTTCATCTATTAACAGTAGAGGTTTTTTAAAATAAAAGAGAATTAATTCAAAATTTATTTTTCTCCATTATCCTGTTATAATACTAACTACTTCTTCTAACATTATTCGTTTTAGACCATCCATCTGCATAGAAACAAATTTTACGGCTTTCGTATTACCTAGCAAATCTCATTATTAAATATATTAAATGAAATCCATCAGTAATACTACCAAGGAAGACTTTTAATAAAAACGCACCTTTTTTTAAAATTCCAGGATAATGATTACCCATAAGTTTCCTATACGTTTTCCATTCCATTTTATATATTAACTTGTAATCAGTGGGTTCAAATCTATTCTTCCCCCATTTTAACAAAGATTTTGTCAGTTTTCTATACAATTTATAATTCTCAAAAGGTTTTCCTGATCTTGATTTTGAAATATTTTCTCCATGTAATCTAACTAGAGCCAAGACTTTATTAATGCTATAAAACTTATAATAATAACTAACACGCCTCCAAAATTCCCAATCTTCAGCAATAACAAAATGAGTATTAAAGATACCTACCTTTTCAAAAACTTCTTTTTTTAATAAAGGCGTAACCATAGAAGTTCTATTCTTTATCAAGAATTTCTCAAAAACACAACCTTGATTATGAGGATAATGTGATTTTATTCTATTTATCTTAACTCCATTTTTATCAACATATTCAATATCACCGGTTACCACAAAAACATCCGGTTTTTCATAAAAAACAGCTAATTGTATTTCTAACTTTTCGGGAACCCAAAAATCATCATCATCACAAAATGCAATAAAAATGCCTTTGCTATTATTCACTCCAAAATTACGACAAGAGTTAGCTCCTTTTGGTAAGTCTACAGGCCTTGTTAAATATTTAAATCTGGAATCTTTTTCACAAAAACTAAGTACAACTTCTTTCGTTTTGTCTGTACTCCCATCATCAATTATTAAACACTCAAAATGCTTATAAGTTTGTTGGGCTATTGATTTCAATGTGTCAATAACATATCCTGCCCTATTGAATGTAGGTATAATAACTGTTACTAAAGGCTTCATCATTAATTTACAATCTAAATGTTATATATTTAATTCCTCTTTTAAAAGTTATAAAAAGTATAAAACCAAAAATAAAACTTAATGCTTGAGAATAATACTTAAAAGCTAACGACTGGCCAATCAATTTTCTAAATATTAAATACTTAGAAGAATCATTACGTCTTAAAGCAATCTTTAAATGTTTGGAATACCTATTAATTATATAGTTTTTAATTGCATCATTAGGTTTTATACCGTAATCTTCAATTAACTGTAATTGTTTCTTTCTTGCTTTAAAATCGGAAATAATCTCCTCTTTATTTAATTTCCTTACTTCTTCAGAAAATGAACCATGATTTTTTCTATAATAAATTAATTCTTCATTTATATAAACCAGTTTAGGGTTAGCATACAGCATACGCAAATTAAAATCCCAGTCATCTACATTTCCAATAGTTACATCAAACAAATAAGGCTGCTGCTTTAAAAAAGAACGCTTCCAAACAGGGCCGCAAACTAAAAAAGTAACCTTACCTATAAAATAATCTATCATTAAATTATCAGAGTATATTTTATTAGTACTTATATGTTTACTTGTTTTAAAATCTATAAGAGCCGTATTTATGATCACAGCATCCGTTTCCGTTTTAAAACTACTAATCGCTTTAGTATAAGCCTCTGGCTTTAGCAAATCATCACTATCAAAAAAATTAATATAGTCTCCTTTGCTTTTTTCAAAACCATAATTACGACAACTACAAGGCCCTTTGGGCTTATTTTTTGGTCTATTATAATATCGAAAGCGAGTATCACTTGCTATATACTTTGACATAACCTCTGACGTAGTATCTGTACTACCATCATCTACTACAATGCACTCCCAATTGGTATGTGTTTGGGCTATTATTGAATCTAAGGTTTCTCCTATAATGTGCGCACGATTATAGGTGGGTATAATTATGGAAATTAAAGATGTTTCTAACATAATTCCATAGTTTTCCATCGTTTATTAATTCTATAACTATACCTTTTAAACCTTAACAAAAAACCACATATAAATTTAAACTCCATAAAAATGAATTTATTTTCATATTTTAAAAGGGGACCTAATTGCTTGTAAACAAATGCTGTCGTGCTATAATCTCCATGTTTTAAACTCATAAAAAAATACACCATAAGTGTTTGAAAGCATCTATTTATTAATTGGCAATCTCTAATTTCTATCGCTCGTTTCAGGTTTTGTATATTAATATAGCTTTGTGAGTATTTATAAGCAGGAACATAAATCTTATTTTCAGCTGACTTTGTGGTTTCGTGTTGTCTGTATAAAAATAATGGTACATTTAATATTTTATAATGCACAGAAGTCAACTTAAAAAATAAACGGGAGAACAACTCTGTTTCTTGACCTCTAATTATTTTATCGGTAAACAATAATTTACCTTCTAAAAAGGTCTTTCTAAATAAAATAGAAGGCGTTAAAACACGAAATTGCCATAAAACATAATCTTTATACAAAAACGTTTGTAACCTTAAATCAATATTTTTAGGATTAGATAAGTTCTCATCCACATAACTCCCAGAGCAAATAACCATTTCCAAAGTGTCATTAAAAGAGGCTATCTTAAAATTTAAAAAATCAGGCAACATCACATCATCGTCATCAAACCATTGAATGAACTCCCCTTTACTCAATGCAAATCCATAATTTCTAGCACCATTACCTCCTGGCAAATACGTATCTGGGCGCTTGTAATATTTAAAACGAGAATCTTTAGCTATATAACTGGCTAGTAAGCCTGCTGTAGCATCTGTAGAACCATCATCTACCACAATACACTCCCAATTGGTATAGGTTTGCGCAAAAACACTATTTAGTGTTTCGCTTAACAAATCTGCGCGGTTAAAAGTGGGGATAAGTATAGAAACTAAAGGTTGTTCTGACATGAGTACTATTTACCCGACTAATATACAAAGTCAAAGGAATAAAGAATACTAAAAAACAGAAAAAGTAGCATTCTTTCAATAAATTAAGAACTTGCAATTTCAACTTAAAAACGGAACCTTTAATGCATTACAAATCTTGGATGTATTATAACGAAATTACTAATTATCTAAAACAAAAAGAAAGGATGCTTTAGTGTCCGTTTTTTTTGTATAAATAATGAGTACCTTTTGTTTTATTAATTTGTCTACTTTTCTCAATAGCAGGTTGCAATTGTTTTAATAGAGATAATTCGCGTGCATGTAAACTAGCTCTTTGAAATTTAATTTTTAAGCGCAACTTCAATATGGTACGACTTAACTTATCTCGTTTTAATTTAATAGTATTATCTAATAAAATATTTGCAAAACGAACTTTGTAACTTTTCTCAATTTCTTTATAATATTGTTTACTAAAGACTTCTGGCTGCAATTGAACACGATTCCCTCTATCATGAATAACGAAAACTTTTGGTAAAACACCTATTTTAAAACCATGATAAATGATTCTTTGACAATAATTATCGTCTTCCCCATAATGAAAAAACAAAGGATCAAAACCACCTACAGTTTCTAAACATTCCCGTGATAATAGCCAAGCTGCTGCATTTACAAAAGGAACCTCATACACCTTTGCCAAAGGATTACCCAGTACAAAATCGGAATAAAACTTTCCTGTTTTTTCTTTTAACATATACTTAGAAAAATTGGTGTCTAATCTTTGCTTATCACCAGTAATATGAATTGGGCTTAATATGCCATATGTTGGATTTGCTTTTTGAAAAGTCATTAAATTCTCTAAAACATTACCTATTAAATAGGCATCTTGATTCAACAAAAACACATGTGCTGCTCCTTGGTCTAAAGCATAACGAATCCCTAAATTATTGGCTTGTCCAAAACCTAAGTTTTTTGTCTGTTTTAATAAAGTAACATTTGGATAATTATTTTGAATAAAAGTAACGGTTTCGTCGGTAGAGGCATTATCAACAATAATAACAGAATAATTTTTACAGCTTTGCAAACAAGTATTAAGCCATTGCATACCGTTGTATGTAACTAATATTATCGCAACATTAATCCTTTCCATATTGTTAATCAAACTAAAAAAACCGTTTTAAAAATTTTAAAGGCGCTAAAATAAAAGAACCTACTTTATAAGTATTTGAGTTATAAACATAATTTAATCTCTTTTCTAAATCCTGACTCTCTATTAGATTTCTACCTTCATAGATTGAATTACTTATTTTTTGTAAATCACCATCTGCACATATAGCAATCAGAAAATTTGGATAAGATTCCGTAGCTTGTATTTTAGCATAATCACCAGTATAATATTTAAAATATTCACGATTAGTATCATCAAGAATTAGTGAACTTCCATAAATATAACTTTGACTATATAGCTTGTAAATCTTAAAGTATTTAGAGAGTAAATCAGTGAATTCAGACTTGTATAATTCTTTTATGTGAAAAGGATTATTATAGTTTCTTTTATCCGAGTAAAAATATTTATCAGGTGAAGAAATGATTAGTGTCCCTTTTGGTTTTAAAACACGTTTTATTTCTGTCATCATTTGTTCATGCTCATCATGATGTTCTATGGTTTCATAGCTAATTACAACATCGACACTATTAGTATCTAGAGGTATATCACTTGTCGAACCGACAAGAAACTCTAAATTATCTCGACTATATTTAATTTTAGCCCTATCAATCGATTCTTTATCTATATCTACCCCATAAACTTTCAAAGATTCTAAACTCATTAAATGACTTCCATACCCTTCTCCTGAAGCAATATCTAAAACCGTTTTACCCTTAACCAAATGCATTGCAACTGCATACCGATGCAAGTGGTTAATTGTATTCCCATTAAATATTGAAGTTTCTAATCGCTCTCCTGTAAAAATTCCACCCATTTTAACTACTAATATATAAATTAAAGTTTATCATAATTATCTTTTATTTGCCAAAAATAAATTTAAATATTGTGTGCCCTATGTAATTTACTTGGCATCTTTTAATTTAAATAAATCTTTGAATAAATGTAATCCTGATATTTTATTTTCAAACGAATATTTCAATAATTCAATATCGCTTTTATATAAAGATTCAACCAATTTTTGTTTTTTTTGTCCATAAGATAAAGAATAGTGTTTTGCTCTTTTAGGACTCTTATTGCTATGCTCCTTAAATTGTTTTTCTATCCCTAATTGATTATTAATATATTTAATATCATCTTGTAAAGTTTCAATGCGTCCTATATAATCCAAATTATAACTGCCATTAATCGTGAAAAAATCAGTTTGAGACCACATATGACACGATCTTGTACTTTTCGATTCTTGATTTGTTAAAACATCTTTAAATACACCTTCTCTTAAAATAAAATCCTGAAAGGGTCCTTTTAACCCACAATCTTTCATTACCCATAAATAAGCAGAATAAACTCTATCCCATGGATTTCTTACAAAAGTAAACTTATAATAACTTTCCCAAATCTCCCTACTAATTAAACCTGTTTCTAAAAGCTGTTTAGCTGTTGCATGTTGTAAATGTATTTTTCTTTTAGGACACCACCCATACAATAAATCGTAATTAGGTACTTTCCAATCTAAATTAGGTGTATCAAAATAAAAATCTCGAATACTAGATCCTGCACATTTAGGAATGTGAATAAAAATAAATTTATGCTTATGTGATATCATGCTATTCTTAAAAAATTTCCCAAGACTGTTCAGCTAAAAACACTCCTAAATTTTGCCTTGATGGTAACTTACCTGTTTTAAATACATCACCAGTTTCAATTATTATTTCTTTCAAACCTTCTGTTTGATAAAGAATTTTCCTATTATTTAAATCTAAAATTTGTAATCCAATATCATAAAAACCAGGAGAAACATTTAATTTATCAATAGTACATTTAAAGTTCTGTACTTCTGTTTCTAAAATTCTATTAGCGTCATGATGATACGTATTAAAAGTGGTAATTAGTTTTTCATCTTTATCAAAAAGCTGATATCTAATATTTATTTTAATGGATTGTGGTTTTTTAATTGTTAATTTTAAATCAAAAGTACATTTTTCACCAAGTAACAAATTAGAGTTATTCCCCATAAAGTCTAAAACTTTAAAATCCAATATTTGGCCTTTTTCAAATGCTATTGGAAAATTTACAGTTTCTTTTTCTTCTTTATTTCTCAAATAATAACTTACAGCCTCGTCCGTCCCTCCTTCAAAAACCGAAGTTCCATGTTCTAAAACAATAGCACGTGTACACAAACTCTTTACCGCTGCCATATTGTGGCTCACAAATAAAACGGTTCTACCATCGCCTTTAGAAATGTCTTGCATTTTACCAATGGCTTTTTTCTGGAATTCTGCATCACCTACCGCCAATACCTCATCAATCACCAAAATATCGGGTTCTAAAAATGCCGCTACGGCAAATGCCAAACGTACGCGCATTCCGGAAGAATACCGTTTTACAGGCGTATCTACATAACGGTCACAACCTGAAAATTCAATAATTTCTTCTTCTTTGGCTTTTATTTCGGCTTTAGACATTCCTAAAATAGCGCCATTTAGATAAATATTTTCTTTACCAGTAAGTTCTGGATGAAACCCAGTACCTACTTCTAATAAAGAAGCAATACGGCCTTTGGTTTTTATATCGCCTGTGGTAGGCGTTGTAACACGAGATAGTATTTTTAATAGTGTAGATTTTCCTGCACCATTTTTACCAATAATACCTAGAACTTCTCCTTTTTGTACTTCAAAATTGATGTCTTGTAATGCCCAAACATAGTCACTATCTGCTTTGGCACTACGATCGTTTATTGCTCCTATTTTTAAATAAGGATCTTCTTTACCACGTACACGATGCCACCAACGGTTTAAATCGTGACTTATAGTACCTGTACCTACAAGACCAAGTCGGTACTGTTTACTAATATTGGTTGCTTTTAAAATGACACTCATTTGTTTATTTTTTTTGTGAGATGCAAGTTGTGAGTTATAAAACTACTATTCACTTTTCACTACTCCACTTTTCACTACTTCACCATTCACTTTCCACTTTTCACTTTTCACTTTTCACTAATTAAACGGTATCTATAAACGTTTTTTCGGTTCTGTTAAATATAATAATCCCGAAAAACAAGATTACAAAAGTTACCCCTACGGTATATAAAATACCAAACCAGCTAAAGGTACCAGTACCTAAAAGCATAAATCGAGCAGTTTCTATAATATAAGCAACAGGATTATACTCTACAATCCATGCTATTTTGGGCAATTTTTCTCGCATTAATGCCAATGGATACATCACGGCAGAAACATACATTAGTAATTGTACACCAAAGCCTACCAAAAATTTTAAATCACGGTATTTAGTGACTAAACTAGAAATAATCATTCCTATTCCTAAACCTAGTAAACCCATGAGTAGTATTAATAAAGGAAAAAACACAACACTACTATCTATATGTATTGCAGCATCGTTTACAACATAATATACATAAAAGGCTATAAAAATAAGTAATTGAATACCAAACTTTAATAGATTAGAAATGATGATAGAGAGTGGCACTATGATTCGTGGAAAATACACTTTACCAAAAACGGCTGCATTACTTTTAAAAGTATCACTAGTAGCAGTTAAACATTTATTAAAATACCCCCAAATAGATATTCCTGCTAGATTAAACAAAAAAGGAGGTACGGTTCCTGTTTCTATATTGGCAATTTTATTAAATATTAAAGTAAAAGTAAGTGCTGTAAATAAAGGCTGTATTAAGTACCATAATGGGCCTAATATCGTTTGCTTATATACCGTTACTACATCACGCTTAACAAACAGCAGCAGCAAATCTCTATAACGCCAAATTTCTTTAAAATTAAAATCTATTAATTTGTGTTTAGACGAAATGGTATATAGCCATGCATCATCTTTAGGTGTATTCAATGGTAGTATTGTTTTAGTTAGGGCTAATATAAACAATGGCTTTATAAAATAGAAACATTACTAATTAAAATTAATCGTAATCAAAGAGAAAGCTTTTATCGTCTTAAATTTGGTGTGCTAGTTGATAAAAACAGGTAATTAATACAGGCAGGTTTTAATCTTTAAATACATAAAGCTTAGAGGCTATAAGTCTAAAAGGCATTAAAACTATAACGGTTATCAATGTAGACAATAAATAATTTAATTCTAAATATATACCTAAATTATATAAAAGATTGGCACAAATATAAAAAAACAATAACGTGCCATAAAACCGTAAAAATTTGGCACTATCATGTTGTTTATTGAACAAGTATTTTAGTTGCAAAACATAAAGCAAAATATACCAAGAGCTATAGACCATAATAAACGCTAGAGACTTATTCATTTCAAAATAATCTACCAACAAGTATAATACTAAAAAAACGTAAGCATAACCCACTAGGCTTAAGGATACATATTTCTTTATTAGAATTATATTTTCTGGTTTTCCTATTTTTTTAAGCTTACTCACTTGAAGTCGGATTTAATATTTTTCAGCCAAAACAATCGTCCAAGGTAAAGGGCTTTCTACAGCAAGAACCTTTCCATATTTTTCTTCTATTAATTTAATTAGAGATGACTTAGACCAATGATTTAAATGTCCTGGAGTGTTCCCTAAATGCTTTATATATTTAAATCTGCACATATTTAAAATTCTCCATATTGGTTCTCTAGGCACACCTAAAATTAAGTAGCGATTAGAAATTCGTTTTAATTCTTCTAGTGCTGCTTCTGGGTAATCTAAATGCTCTAAAACTTCCAGTAAAAAAACCAAATCTACAGACTCATCTTTATAATTTAGTTCATAAACACTTTCTTCTAAAATAGTTATCGTTGGATTATTTTTAATGGCCAATTCTACTAAATGTGGGACAAATTCGGATGCACTCAAGGATGGAACCATTTTACTCAATCGCATGGTTGAGCGTCCTTCACCTGCGCCAACTTCATGCGCCTTCAAAACATTCTCGGTTTTAGTTAGTAGTTTCTTTACAGCTTTAAAATAGCTGTCTACCAAATATGTAGCAATTTTACTAGAATTTTCATATTTACCAGCAAAATCTTCTAGTTCTGGTGTTGCTTTCAGTTTAGAATTATCAATCATTTCTGTAAGCGCTTTTTTTAATTAATAACAAGATCTTTTCTTGGTTACTCCTAATACTACCTAACATATCTGCTAATAATGCAAGCACAAGAAATAAAACAGACACTAAAAATAGAATCAGACTAGTTATTCCAAATGATTTGTAAGGCGTTATGAACCCAGTTTCTATCCAATGTATAAAAACAAACAATCCCAATCCAAAAGCAAGTATAAAAAACAACATCGCTATGATTCCAAAAAAATAAAAAGGCTTATAATCTCTTAAGCTTTTAATAATAATTTTAGATGTTTTTAATCCATAACTAACTAAGTTGTGGGCAACTCGTGATTTACGATCATCAAAGTATGTTACGTGAATCGGAATTTGTTGCACACTAAAACCCTTGTTAAGTAAGTCTAAAATAACTTCATGTGTGTACGTAAAGTTTCCGTGTAAATTAAGATTTAGCAAACTTTCTTTGGAATATGCTCTAAAACCACAAGAAGCGTCCAATATTTCTTTATTAGAGATAAAACTAATAAGCTTATTTACTCGCATATTTCCCCAATACTTAACAGAAGGCATGTTTGAAGGTTTCTTATTGTGAAATCTATTTCCTATACAGAAGTCGACAATTTCTTGCTGAACTGGTGAAATCATGTTTTCAATTTCATTCACATCAAATTGACCATCTGCATCAATACTTACCAAAACATCTGCATTTACTTGTAAAGCATATTTAAGTGCTGTGCCAAAGGCACTTCCAACCCCTTTATTATTTTTATGATTAATAACTGTTGCACCTGCTTTTAAAGCTTCTTTTTCTGTATTATCGGTACTACCATCATTAATTACTAAAAGCTCAATATTTGTAAAACCATTAATTTTTTTAGGAATAGATTCCAGTACTTTAAAGATAGTTGCTTGTTCATTTAAGGCAGGCATATAAATTAATAGGTGAGCCATATTTTAAAAATTTGTATAAAGATGTTTTGTTGAAAAAAGTATAGAAACAGACTTGACTTTACAGATGCCTATCAAAAATTAAAAAATCTAATCGAATTTCATTAATTACATAAATAATTGCAACTATTTTTGACAATAAAAAGAACCAACTATCTTTTAATTTAAACGTTTTAAAAGCGTAATAAAATCCTAAATAATAACAAGGTAAAAAAACTAACCAATAACGACTAAAGCCTGTACCTGCGAAAACCAACCCTAACATGACTAAAAGTGTTGCATAAAAAAGAAACTGAATGCCATTTGATTTATTGGTTTTAATATACCCAAATAAAAATAAACCGAATAATATAGCACTAATTAGATAGTGCCGAAAACCTGTTATAGGTATAAATAAGGTTACAAATGCTGGAAGTCCACTTAAATTTCTAACTTCTGGATGAATCATGAAACCTAATCCAGCTTTAATATTTGTCCAAAGACCATTGTTTCCTTCTTTATATCTCTTAAAATAACTTATTTCACTCACGTTACTCATCTCTATATAATACACATATTTAAACCAAAACAACACTGGTATAGCGCATAGGATTGAAAAAAACACGAGTTTTTTAATTTGGTTATTTTTAAAAGTTTCTGCTTTGTAGCATCTATATATATAAAACAATACTGCTATTCCTAATACTGCAAATACGTAACGTGTCATGGTTAATAACACAAAGAAAAGTAGCATTTTCTTAAAGTGTGATACCGAAAGTTCTTTGTTAAAATAATACACAAAACCCCAAAAACCAAAAAACAAAATAGACTCTGGAAAAAGACTAGAAAACCAATTAATACTGTTGGTATTAGTTAAGGTAAGGATAAAAATACTAGCTATAATGGAAATAGGTACATTTTGCTTTTTCAAGAAAAGACACATATAGTTCAGTCCAAAAAAAGCTAATAAAATATTAAAACATTTTAATAAACTAATGCCAATAATGTAATTAAATGGTGTAGAAAATATAGCAAAAATAAATGGTAATATAGGAGAAACTGAAGATGGAAAATCATATAAATAATATTTTCCAGAAAGTATATGTTCGCTTATCTTAAAATAGGTTATTTCATCTCCTTGTAATGGAATTATAAGGGTTCGTAGTATTGAAAATAAACTTAATATACATAAAGCAAGTAGTAAATAATCCTGTTTTATAAGCTTTACTAAATTGTTTACCTTCATTTGTATTCTTTCATAATTGTTATCTAATCCACGCCACCATATTATCAGCTAAACAAATAACCTTTCTAACATAAATAATAGAATGAAAAACCAAATATAAATATAAACTTATATAATATTCGATATATGGCTAATATAGTAATTCCTCACAAATTTTAAAATACATATTATAAATTACCTGATCTTTTCCTAATTTAAAAAAAGAATAATTGAAGGATTCTTTCTTAATTAAACTGCCTTGTAGTTTTATTATATAAACTAATTACAATTTAAATATACATGCACCATGTAAAAAAAATTACTTTCTATTTTTTTTAGATTGGTTTATAAATAAGTTCAACACATTTTTACCTATTGCTGAACCATTGATACGTCAAAGCAAGCCCTTCTTGTACAGAGAATTGTGGATCATAACCTAACAATTTATTTGCTTTAGAAATATCTGCCAAAGAATCTCTTACATCGCCTTGGCGTGTTGGTCCATACATCGCATCTAGATTGGTATTGGCTGCTTGGTTTAACGTATCCCATAAATAATTCACAGAAATACGTTCGCCACAGGCAATATTAAATACTTGATTAGCTGCTTCTTTAGATGCAAACATCCCTTTTACATTGGCTTGTACGGCATTAGCTACAAAGGTAAAATCTCGGGTTTGTCCGCCATCGCCATGAATGGTTGGTGCTTTCCCTTCTTTTAATGCTTGCATAAACAAAGGAATTACTGCGGCATAAGCGCCATTAGGACTTTGCTTTGGTCCGAATACATTAAAATATCTAAAGCCAATAACATCGGTATTATAGGTAGTACCAAAAACATTGGCATACAATTCATTTACATATTTGGTTACCGCATAAGGAGACAAAGGATTACCAATAGTCTCTTCTACTTTTGGCAAAGAAGTACTATCGCCATAGGTAGAACTAGATGCTGCATATACCATACGCTTTACACTAGTGCTTTCTTTTAATGCGATAAGCATATTTAAAAAACCAGATATATTAACGTCATTAGTAGTTGCTGGATCGGCTATAGAACGCGGCACCGAACCTAATGCTGCTTGGTGCGAAACATAGTCTATATCTAACATGGCTTTTTTACAGGTAGCAAGATCTCTAATATCGCCTTCTAATAACTCGAATGCTGGGTTGTCCATAAACTCGGTCAAGTTTTCTCTATAGCCATTAGAAAAATTATCTAATACGCGTACTTTTTTTGCACCGAATTGTAATAGGTATGCTACCAAATTAGATCCTATAAAACCTGCTCCTCCAGTTACTAAGAAACTAAAATTAGATAAATCTTGTTTGTGGTATGGTTGTGTATACATGGTTTTGGTCTTTAATTTTTGTTGCAAGGCTCGTTATACTTGTTCTCGATACTATCCCGAAAAAATATCGGGATCACTCGAAATGACATTGTATTTCAGTCTTCAGTGTTCGGTGTTCGGTGTTCTTTTAAGCATTTCATTAACCAGTTCTCGATACTATCCCGAAAAAATATCGGGATCACTCGAAATGACATTGGTTTCAGTGTTCGGTGTTCTGTGTTGTTTTAAGCATTTCATTAACCTGTTCTCGATACTATCCCGAAAAAATATCGGGATCACTCGAAATGACATTGGTTTCAGTCATCCGTTCAAAAGAGATTTCTCGATAAGCTCGAAATGACATTGTATTTTAGTTATCCGTTGTTCCTTGATTATTTTAAGCATTTCTATTAACCTGTTCTCGATACCATCCCGAAAAATATCGGGATCACTCGAAATGACATTGGTTTTTGTTATCCGTTGTTCCTTGATTATTTTAAGCATTTCATTAGCCTGTTCTCGATACCATCCCGAAAAATATCGGGATCACTCGAAATGACATTGGTTTCAGTGTTCGGTGTTCTTTTAAGCATTTCATTAGCCTGTTCTCGATACAATCCCGAAAAAATATCGGGATCACTCGAAATGACATTGGTTTCAGTGTTCTGTGTTCTTTTAAGCATTTCTATTAACCTGTTCTCGATACCATCCCGAAAAAAAATATCGGGATCACTCGAAATGACATTGGTTTCAGTGTTCGGTGTTCGGTGTTCTGTGTTCTTTTAAGCATTTCATTAACCTGTTCTCGATACCATCCCGAAAAAATATCGGGATCACTCGAAATGACATTGTTTTCAGTCATCCGTTCCAAAGAGATTTCTCGACAAGCTCGAAATGACATTGTATTTATTTTTTAGACTCCTAATTATGAGATTGCTTCGTCGCTATGCTTCTCGCAAGGACGAGAAGTTTTAAAGTCTTCCGTTTACCATTTCTTTAGGCAATAAAGACTTTACATCAAATATTACACCTATTGGCGACTTTAACTTTTCGATATCCATCTTCAGAAACTCATTATGGCTAACCGCCAAAATAATAGCATCGTAGTTATTACTAATCTCTGTTTTAGAGCATAGTAAATCAAAACCATATTCGTGCTTTACTTCTTCTGCCGAAGCCCAAGGATCAAACACATCTACATCTACATGGTAGGTTTCTAATTCCTTAATAATATCTATTACTCTAGAGTTTCTAATATCTGGGCAGTTTTCTTTAAAGGTGATTCCTAAAACTAATGCTTTAGCACCTTTAATGGTAGCCCCTTTTTTAATCATCATTTTAACGGTCTCCTGCGCCACATAGCTTCCCATGCTGTCATTCATTTTTCGGCCTGCTAAAATAATTTCAGGGTTGTAACCAGACTCAATCGCTTTTTGCGCTAAGTAGTACGGATCTACTCCTATACAATGCCCGCCTACCAATCCTGGCGTGAAGTTGATGAAATTCCATTTGGTTCCTGCTGCTTCTAAAACGGCTTTGGTATCGATATCTAGTATTCTAAATATTTTAGACAACTCATTTACAAAGGCAATATTAATATCGCGTTGGGAGTTTTCAATCACTTTTGCTGCTTCTGCAACTTTTATGGATGGTGCTTTGTGGGTTCCTGCTGTAATAATAGATTTATACAAATCGTCTACTACTGTAGCTATTTCTGGTGTAGAACCAGAGGTTACTTTTAATATTTTAGTAACGGTATGTTTTTTATCTCCTGGATTAATACGTTCTGGGGAATAGCCTGCAAAAAAGTCAACATTGTATTCTAAACCCGATTGGGCTACTAAAATAGGCACGCAAATATCTTCGGTAACCCCAGGATATACTGTAGATTCATAAATAACAATATCTCCTTTTTTTAATACTTTGGCAACCGTTTCACTCGCTTTTACAAGCGGCGTAAAAATAGGTTTGTTTAAAGCATCGGTTGGCGTAGGAACGGTAATTATATAAACGTTAGATGTTGCTAAATCTTCCGGGTTATTGGTTATAAAAAGCCCTTTCGATTCTTTGGTATTCGTGACCAATACTTTTTTCAGGTCTTCGGTTTCCACCTCCAAGGTTTTATCTTTTCCTTGCTTTAGGTCTCCTACTCGAAGTGTGTTAATATCAAAGCCAACTACTGGGTATTTTTTTGCGAATTCTGCTGCCAATGGCAATCCAACATACCCTAAACCGATAACGGTTATCTTATGCGTTTTCATTATGTATTTTATTGATTAATAGCGTTAACGAATATATTAAATACTTTTTATAAATGCCTTAGCTTTTTTAAATAATGATTTTTTGTTGTCTTCATGATAAGAATTTCCGTAAACACCATAACCATATCCATAGCCATACCCGTAACCATACCCGTAATTATGATTGGTTTTATGCTTGTAAAAGTTAAGTACGATACTAATATTTTTTACCTCTCCTGCTCTATATTTGGCATTGATTAATTGCAGCATTCCCTTTTTGGTATAGTCTAAACGCACCATAAAAATAGAAGCATCTGCATATTGCACCAATTCTAAAGCATCGGTTACCAAACCTAAAGGAGGCGTATCCAATACAATCATATCATATTCTTGACGCAGCCTCTTAATTAAATCCCCCATCTTATCACTCATTAATAACTCGGAAGGATTTGGTGGTATAGGTCCAGATGTAACCACATCTAAATTATCTATTTTGGTATGATTTATTACTTCATCAAAAGTACTGTCCCCAATAAAATAATTTACCACTCCTTTTTCATTGGTTAAATCAAAGTCATCAAATATTTTTGGTTTACGTAAATCCAGTCCTAACAAAATGGTTTTCTTCCCAGACAGAGCATATACGGTAGCAATATTAATAGAGGTAAATGTTTTCCCTTCCCCACTAACCGAAGAAGTTATCATAATGGTTTTACCCCCTTCTTGTTCTTCTTTTTTCATTTTATTTTTATAGAAAAATTGCAAACTAGAACGGATGGCTCTAAAAGATTCTGCTACTGCCGATTTCGGTTTTTCAAATACTACTAAATTGTTATGATACCTGTATTTCCCTATTAATCCCAAAATAGGAATACTGGTGAGCTGCTCTACTTCATCGGAACCATGAATGGTACTATCTAATAAGAAAACAACAAAAATTAAGAATAATGGAATAAAGAAACCAAGCATCAATCCCATCATATAATTTAGAGAAGTATTAGGACCAATCTTTCCGCCTCCTATATCTTTTGCTTCATCTATTATAGAAATATCCGAAATATTAGCCGCTTTAACAATGGCAGCTTCACTTCGTTTATTCATATATATATCATAAGCTTCTTGACTAATATCTAACTTTCGTTGGATCTTTAAATATTCTTGTTGGTCTTCTGGAAGCCCCCTCAATTTAACATCTAAATTAGCAATATTCCTATTCAGAGTTCCCAGCTGGATATTAATCGTACTAATAGTAGCTTTAATAGTCTCTAGCAATACATTCTTTTCTGCGTCTATTTGTCGGTCAATATTTTTAAAGATCTCCGACTCTTCTCGTGTCGTATACTCTAAACTTTTACGCTCTATAGCCAAACTCGTTATTTTACGAACACTAGTCAAAATATTTCCTTCAGAAATCCCAACCGAAGTTGGCGCTGCGATATTGGTATAATCTGTTTTGGTTTGTAAATAGCTTTCTAGCCTGTTCAAATAGTTTAGCTTGGTTTGCTCTGCTTCTTTTTGGGATTCAAAATCTTTTAATTTACCTGAAACATCCAGCATTTCTGCATCCACATCAAAGACCTTATTTTTCTTCCTAAAGCTATTCATTTCTTTAGTAAATCCTTTTAAACTGGTATCTACTGCCGCCAAGCTACTATCAATAAACTTGATGGTATTGGTAGCATATAAATTCTTGCGTTCCAATTCGGTTCTACTTAATATAGCAGCGGTTGTATTTAGAAAATCTACAATCTTTCCTTTATTCGTACCTGCCAAAGAAAGCTTTAATACTGGGGAGTTTGTTTTATTAAAAGAACCCACCATAATATTATTCTTATACCCATTTACAACACCGTCAAAATTCTTAAAACGTAAATAAAACGCTGTCCCAGGCTTTATTTGTCTTTCATTTCTAAACTCAAGCGTACCACTAAAAAATGGCAATGCCACTTTTTCTCCAATAGTATATACTTTGCTAAATGCACCTACAGGCACTTCAACAGCAGTCGTTTCTTTAGTATCATATCGTTGTGCCCGACCATTAGCTCCTTCAAATTCTGTAAAAATCTCGAATTGGTCAGCACTAGTAAATCGAACACCAATATATTTATTAAGTACTTGTGGTTTCGTTAAATCTAATGTAACCTTAAATGGCGCTCGCTTATAAATATCCAGCTTTTTGTATTTTCCTTCCACCAGATAATCCATATAAAGCTGTAAAGAATCTACCACCTTTTCATTATGGGTTCTGGTTTGCAGCGTGGTGATGGTTTTTCCCATTTTTCCAGAAACACCTCCCCAGTTAAAAGAAATACTGGTATTGGCTGTAAAAAAAGGATTTTGATCATTCTCGACACTAATTAAAGAGTCTAGTTTATACACATTCTCTTTTCGCACATTGATTAGATAGGCTATAATTAAAGCTGCACCAATAGATAGTAATACAAACTTCCATAAATTAACAATCTTAAACAAGAAGCCTTTAAAATCGAAAGCTATGCGACTAGACTCCATGCTTTCTATATCATCAAATTCGTTGTAGGCCATAATTTATATACGTTGTAATAATAAAACAGTAGTAGTTATTACAGATAAGACCGTAGCAATAGCACCAATATTTTGCAGTGCATTGGTTCCTGTACCCCAAGCTTTTTGTTTTAAAGGTTTCACATAAATCATATCGTTGGGTTGGATATAATAATACGGTGAATTCATCACATTGATATCTGTTAAATCTAGATGGTGAATTTTTTGCCCTTGTGGATATTGTCTAATAATCAACACATCTTTTTTATCCCCTGTTACCGGAATGTCTCCAGAATTCGCAATAGCTTCTAATATATTTACACGTTCTTGAAACAATACTTTAGTTCCGGTGCTTCCTATTTCTCCTGTGGTAATGTATTTTAACCCCGTAAGTTTTACCGTTACAAAGATATTGGCGGTTTCTTTAAACTCTTCTGCCAATAGCTTTTTTTCTATCATTTGCTCAATCTCTTCGGTAGTATAGCCCAGCACATTCATTTTACCCAAGGTTGGAATTCTAATATTACCGTGTAAATCTACCGTAAACCCATCAAAATAAGATTTCTCTACACCACTTGCATTTAGATCTCCATTTCCTATAGGATTAAAAATCTGTACATTTTCTTGATCTAATGCTTTAACACGAATGTTTAAGATATCGTTAATTTGTACGCGATATGGCTTTTGCTGTTCTACTATCGTTTGTAAGGAATCTATTGCAGTTCCTTTATCTTGAATATATAAGGTGTCTTTATGCGGAATACAAGAGCTAACAAACACAGTAATTAGTAAAGAAAATACCAAAAATAATCTCTTCATTTTTGAAGTTTAATGTTATTTAACAAATATAACTTTTCAAGAGGAATATAAAAACTTATGGAACTTTTTTTGGTTTTTTGTACGTTATTTGTAAAAAACATATAATTTGAATTATCTCAACGTAGAAAATATATCGAAATCGTATGGAGAGCTTACGCTTTTTCAAGACATTTCTTTTAGTATTCATAAAGATCAAAAAGTAGCTTTTGTAGCTAAAAACGGAACCGGAAAAACTTCTATCCTAAACATTCTAGCAAAATTAGATGAACCAGATTCTGGTCAAGTCATTTTTAGAAAAGATATCGTGGTTTCTTTCTTACCACAAGAACCTATTTTAGACCAAAATCTAACAATTGAAGAAACCATTTTTAGTTCGGATAATGAAATTCTAAAAGTGATTCAAGCTTATGAAAAAGCACTTTTAAATCCGGAAGACGCAGAAGCCTATCAAAAAGCTTTTGAAAATATGGAGATTCATAACGCTTGGGATTTTGAAACACAATACAAACAAATCTTATTCAAGCTAAATCTAGAAGGTTTTGATCAAAAAGTGAGTACGCTTTCTGGTGGACAGAAAAAACGTCTTTCTTTGGCGAATGCCTTAATTAACAAACCCGATTTACTAATTCTGGATGAGCCAACCAATCATTTAGATTTAGAAATGATTGAGTGGTTAGAATCCTTTTTTGCAAAAGAAAACATCACTCTTTTTATGGTAACGCATGATCGTTACTTTTTAGAGCGTGTATGTAATGAGATTATAGAACTAGACCAAGGCGAATTATTCTCCTACAAAGGAAATTACTCCTACTACTTAGAAAAGAAAGAAGAACGCATAAACATAGAAACGGTAGAAACAGGTAAAGCGAAGCAACTGTATAAAAAAGAGCTGACCTGGATGCGTAGACAGCCAAAGGCTAGAACTACAAAGTCGAAATCTAGAATAGATGATTTTACAGAAATAAAACACCGAGCACACCAACGTAGAAATGACCATGAGATGCAGCTAGAGCTGAACATGGAACGTCTTGGAACCAAAATTGTCGAGATTCATAAAATATCGAAAGCTTTTAAAGACAAAATCATTTTAGACCAATTTGAATACAACTTTCAAAAAGGAGAACGTGTTGGAATTATTGGTAAAAACGGAACTGGAAAATCTACTTTTCTAAATATTCTTACGGAAACTGCACATCCGGATTCTGGAAGAATTGTAATTGGGGAAACGGTAAAATTCGGTTACTATACGCAAAGTGGGATTGACATCAAACCCAACCAGAAAGTGATAGATGTAGTCCGCGAATTCGGGGATTATATTCCACTAAAAAAAGGAAAACAAATAAGTGCACAACAGCTTTTAGAACGTTTTCTTTTCGACAGAAAAAAGCAGTATGACTTTGTAGAAAAACTTAGTGGTGGCGAACGAAAAAGGCTGTATTTATGTACGGTTTTAATTCAGAACCCAAATTTTTTAATTCTGGATGAGCCTACTAACGATTTAGATATTGTAACCCTAAATGTATTAGAAAGTTTCTTACTGGATTTTCCTGGTTGCTTGATTGTGGTTTCGCATGACAGGTATTTTATGGATAAAATTGTAGACCATCTTTTTGTTTTTAGAGGAGAAGGTGTTGTGGAAGATTTCCCTGGGAACTATAGTGATTTTAGAACCTACGAAGACAGTCAGCCAGCAATAGCAGAAAACAACGACGACAAAAAAGAAAAGAAATCTTGGAAAAAAGAAAGCAATAATAAACTTTCTTACAACGAGCAAAAAGAATATAAGAACATGGAAAGCAAGCTGAAAGCTTTAGAGTTCGACAAAAAGGAATTAGAAGCAAAATTCCTAGACGAAACTTTATCGCAAGACGCCATAACAGCACTTTCTGATAAATTACAAAATATCATTACAGAAATGGAAACCAAAGAAGCACGTTGGTTTGAACTTATGGAAAAATTGGAGGAGTGAGAAAAAGTAGGCAGTGGGCAGAATATGTTAAAAAATTCAGAAGTTTTCCATCCTGATTTTCAGTCTTATTTACATTTATAAAAGGGCTTCGCCTTTTAGGGCAAACCTTCCGGATTTTTGTTAAAACAAAAATCCACCTTCCTTTTGCTAAAGGAAGGAGCTGGAATCGAGATTAGTTAGGGTATTATAGTAAAACAAGAGTTGCTTTTACTCTTTAAGCATTCTCGTAGGGATGTCCCCTGGAGGGTTAATGAGAAACAAAATGCATTTTGTTTTGAAATTACCGAGCCTAGCTCATAGGGGTGTTTAAGGGCAGAGCTAAATTAAGCAAAAACCTCCCTTCTTTTTTACAACTATAAAAGGGCTTCGCCTTTTAAGGCAAACCTTCCGGATTTTTGTTAAAACAAAAATCCACCTTCCTTTAGCTAAAGGAAGGAGCTGGAATCGAGATTAGTTAGGGTATTATAGTAAAACAAGAGTTACTTTTACTCTTTAAGTATTCCCGTAGGGATGTCCCCTAGAGGGGACTTTAGGGGTGTTTTTTTCCAGGTGATTATAGATCTAATGAAGATAAAACCTAAATATAAAGCTAAAAAAACCCTTCCGTCTTTGATTTCTTTTATGGAAATCAAATCCACCTTCCCTTGAAAAAAGGGAAGGAGTTTTGTGATTGAGGGTTGATTTATGTTATAGTTGTTAGTTGTTAGTTGTTAATTGTTAATTGTTAATTGTTAATTGTTAATTGAAATTGTCATTTCGAGCTTGTCGAGAAATCTTTTTTAACAGAACACGGAACACTAAAACATTTGTCAGTTCGAGCTTGTCGAGAAATCTCTTTTAAACTTTTGCCTTTTGCCTTCACCCTTATTACCTTTGTCTCTTTACCCAAAACCATGCTATACCAAATCAAACAATACGTAAAATTCCTAAAAAAATCCACCAATCAACATGGTATACACTCTCCGTTTGTTTACCAACTAGTAACCTTATGTTTTTACAACAAAACAAAATTTGAAGATTACCATACGCTAAAACAATACAGAGAAAAACTATACCAAAACAATACAACCATCGCAGTAACCGACTTTGGTGCTGGAAGTCGCGTGTTTAAATCCGATCAAAGACCCATTTCAAAAATTGCAAAAACCGCAGGAATCACAAAAAAAAGAGCACGCCTACTCTACCGCATTGCAGATTACTTTCAAATTAATAATGCGCTAGAACTAGGAACCTCCTTAGGATTAGCAACCGCGGCTTTAAGCTTAGGAAATAAAAAAGGAAATTTACTAACCATAGAAGGCTGCCCCGAAACTGCAAAAATAGCAAAGCAGCAATTTGATGCTTTTAACTTGAAGAATATCGATTTAAAAAATAATAATTTTGAAACGGAATTAGCCAAGCTAAAAAATAAAACTTTCGACCTTATTTATATCGACGGAAACCATCAAAAAGAAGCGACTTTAAACTATTTTGAAACTTTACTGGATAATATCCATAATGATTCGGTACTCATTTTTGATGATATTCATTGGTCTCCTTCCATGACAGAAGCTTGGGAAGAAATAAAAAAACACCCAAAAGTCACCGTAACTATAGACACCTTTTTCTGGGGATTCGTATGCTTCCGTAAAGAACAAGAAAAAGAACATTTTACTATTAGAGTGTAACAACTTTTATTAAAATGCGTCTTACCTTTATAGAATATTTTAACTTGTAGCAACAAAAAATAAAAGATGAGCAACGTTATTGAAATTAAAAATATTATTCGTGATTTTAAACTTGGAACAGAAACCGTACATGTTTTAAAAGGAATCGATTTAAATATAGAACGTGGTGATTATGTAGCAATTATGGGACCTTCTGGTTCCGGAAAATCTACATTAATGAATCTTTTAGGTTGCTTAGACACACCAACTTCTGGTAGCTACTTGCTAAACGGTCAAGATGTTAGTAAGATGTCTGACGATCAACTTGCAGATATTCGTAATAAAGAAATTGGCTTTGTATTTCAAACCTTCAACCTATTACCACGAACCACCGCTCTAGATAATGTGGCATTACCAATGGTTTATGCAGGAAAATCGAAATCAGAACGTCATGCGCGTGCTGCTGAAGTTTTAACAGACGTAGGTTTAGCCGACAGAATGGACCACAGACCTAACCAACTTTCTGGTGGACAACGCCAACGTGTAGCAGTTGGTAGAGCTTTAGTAAACAATCCATCCATTATTCTTGCCGATGAGCCAACAGGAAACTTAGACTCTAAAACAGGATTAGAAATCATGGGCTTGTTTGATGAAATCCACAAAGCAGGAAACACCGTTATTATGGTAACCCACGAAGAAGAAATTGCAGCACATGCACATCGCGTAATTCGTTTACGAGATGGTGTTGTGGAGAGTGATACTAGAAATAGGTAATATTTGGTTTTTAGAATATTGTCATTTCGAGCTTGTCGAGAAATCTCTTTCTTATTTGGGCAATTTGTTTTTGGTGAAAAAAACCAAAAACAACCAGGCTTTCCGTTACTAGTTTTGTAAAACCTTTTATGGAAGTTTTACAATAGCTAACCTCTACAATCCTTATTGCGGGTAAACCCTTCAGGTCCTTTTTAAGCTACCAATATCTAGACTATCCGTTTTTTA
Organism: Lacinutrix himadriensis; assembly: GCF_001418105.1. GTDB lineage: Bacteria > Bacteroidota > Bacteroidia > Flavobacteriales > Flavobacteriaceae > Oceanihabitans > Oceanihabitans himadriense. The sequence continues at coordinate 149,713 of NZ_LIQI01000031.1, read as the reverse complement.
AATGCTACATTTTAAAAAGGGCTTCGCCTTTTAAGACAAACCTTCCGCTTTTTTGCTACAACAAAAAACCACCTTCCTTTAGCTAAAGGAAGGAGCTGAAATCTAGTGTCTTTTTATTATTCTAGATGAAACAAGAACTAATTTTACAATTAGAGTATACTCGCTAGGATTGTCCCCTTGAGGGGACTTTAGGGGTGTTAAATCTACCGAAAAAGTGCATTAGCGCTGCTTCAAAACCAAAAGCTTCCCATCTTATTTAAATCCATAAAAGGGCTTCGCCTTTTAAGACAAACCTTCCGCTTTTTTGTTAAAACAAAAAACCACCTTCCTTTAGCTAAAGGAAGGAGCTGAAATCTAGTGTCTTTTTATTATTCTAGATGAAACAAGAACTAATTTTACAATTAGAGTATACTCGCTAGGCTTGTCCCCTTGAGGGTTATTGAAATGAAAATATATTTTCATTGAAGATACCGAGCAAAGCTCATAGGGGTGTTTCAAATACCGAGTAAACACGCAAGAAATCCCCTTGAGGGTTATTGAAATGAAAATATATTTTCATTGAAGATACCAAGCAAAGCGCATAGGGGTGTATAGAAAAAACAAAAGACTCTCTTCTTATTTTAACACTTAACAACACAACTTTTAACGACCATTCTTTTGCCTTCTCCCTTATAACTTTTAACTTGCATACATGAAAGTATACACAAAAACAGGAGATAAAGGTACCACGGCACTTTTTGGAGGTACCAGAGTGGCAAAGCATCATATTCGTATTAATAGTTATGGAACCGTAGATGAGCTAAACTCCCATATTGGTTTAATTAGAGATCAAGACATAAACACCAAATACAAAGAAATTCTTATCCATATACAAGACCGCCTTTTTACGGTAGGAGCCGTTTTGGCAACAGATCCAGAAAAAGCAGTGCTTAAAAATGGAAAAGAACGTTTAAACATCCCTAAGATTTCTAACGAAAATATAGAGCTCTTAGAAAAGGAAATGGACACCATGAATGAAGACTTGCCACAGATGACGCACTTTGTACTTCCTGGTGGTCACCAAACCGTGTCATTCTGTCACATAGCACGCTGTGTTTGCAGACGTGCAGAGCGTTTAGCTTCGGCATTAAACGACATCGAAACGGTAGAACCAACTACTTTAATGTACTTAAACCGATTATCAGACTATCTTTTTGTCTTGGCACGAAAGTTGTCTTATGACTTGAAGGCAGACGAAGTAAAATGGATTCCTGAAAAGCAATAGCCTTTTTCATCTGCAATTAGTAACAACTGCAAAATACTTTAGTAGCCAGTAGCTTACAGTTAAAATTGACGTTCTTTTAATTTATTGAAAAAATAATTCACTTTTTTCTTGACTATCTAAACTAAAAATTTATTTTTGCAAAAATAAAAACAATTTAGAAATGTATTGGACATTAGAACTAGCATCTTATTTAAGTGATGCACCTTGGCCAGCAACAAAGGACGAACTTATTGATTACGCAATCAGAACAGGAGCACCTTTAGAAGTTGTTGAAAATTTACAAGCTATTGAGGACGAAGGAGACTCTTACGACTCTATTGAAGAAATTTGGCCTGATTATCCAACCGACGAAGATTACCTCTGGAATGAGGACGAGTATTAATATCAAAAAATTATCAATAAAAAAGTCTCATATCGAGGCTTTTTTTATTGGCTATAACTAAAATAAAATAACAACTTAACGTATCTTTGATATCCTTTTCATTTAGGATTTCAATAAATACACAATAACAATCAAAAACTTTACATCCCATTAAGCTATGTTTAAAGGGATATAAAAAACAAAAACATACCACGCATGAATTTTTTAGATTCTGTACTAAAAATGTTTGTTGGAGACAAGTCTAAACAAGACGTAAAGTCCATAACGCCTTTAGTAAATAAAATTAAAACCTTTGAAGCTGCACTAGAAGCATTATCTCACGATGAACTTAGAGCAAAAACAGATTTCTTTAAAGAAAAAATAGCGGAAGCACGTAAACCACTTCAAACTAAAATAGATGCTCTTTTAGAAGATGCAGAAAAAGAAGAGGATATTGATAAACGCGAAGATATTTATTTAGAAATAGATACTATAAAGGATGAGGTTTACAAAGTTACAGAAGACGTATTAAACGATATTTTACCAGAAGCTTTTGCTGTTGTAAAAGAAACGGCTAAACGTTTTACAAATAACACTTCTATAAACGTTACTGCAAATGAGTTTGACAGAGTAATCTCTGGAGAACACGATTATGTAACCCTAGAAGGTGACCAAGCCATTTGGGCAAACTCTTGGGATGCTGCTGGAAAAGCAATTACTTGGGACATGATTCATTATGACGTGCAATTAATTGGTGGTATTGCCATGCACCAAGGTAAAATTGCCGAAATGCATACTGGAGAAGGTAAAACATTAGTAGCAACACTTCCTGTATATCTTAACGCATTAGCTGGTCGTGGTGTGCACTTAGTAACCGTAAATGATTACCTAGCAAAAAGAGATAGCGCATGGATGGCTCCAATATTTGAGTTTCATGGTATGAGTGTGGATTGTGTAGATTACCACAAACCAAATTCTGCAGCTAGAAAAAAAGCATATAACGCAGACATCACCTATGGTACCAACAACGAGTTTGGTTTTGATTACCTACGTGATAATATGGCACATAATCCTGACGATTTAGTGCAACGTCCACATCACTATGCTATAGTCGATGAGGTGGATTCTGTTTTAGTCGATGATGCAAGAACACCATTAATTATTTCTGGTCCAATACCAAAAGGAGATCAACATGAGTTTGATGCCTTAAAACCAAAAGTAGAAGATATTGTTTCTGTACAACGTAAATACTTAACAGGTGTTTTAGCCGAAGCCAAAAAGCTTATCGCTTCTGGCGATGAAAAAGAAGGTGGTTTTCAACTACTTCGTGCGTATAGAGGTATTCCTAAAAACAAAGCATTAATTAAGTTTTTAAGTGAAGAAGGTGTTAAACAACTACTTCAAAAAACAGAAAACTATTACATGCAAGACAACAATCGCGAAATGCCAAAGGTAGACGCCGAGTTGTACTATGTAATTGAAGAAAAAAACAATCAAATAGAACTTTCAGATAAAGGTATTGAATACATCTCTGGAAAAGATAATCCGGACTTTTTCGTGATGCCAGAAATTGGTATTGAAATTGCTAAAATTGAAGCAAAAGGATTAAGTAAAGAGGAAGAAGCAGAAGAAAAAGAAGATTTATTCAGAGACTTCGGCATCAAATCGGAACGTATACATACATTAAACCAATTACTAAAAGCATATGCTCTTTTTGAAAAAGACAACCAATATGTGGTAATGGATAATAAAGTAATGATTGTAGATGAGCAAACGGGTCGTATTATGGATGGTCGTCGTTATTCTGACGGTTTACACCAAGCAATCGAAGCTAAAGAAAATGTGAAAATTGAAGATGCTACGCAAACTTTTGCAACAGTAACGCTTCAAAACTACTTTAGAATGTACCGAAAGCTTTCTGGTATGACAGGTACTGCGGTAACAGAAGCTGGTGAGTTTTGGGAAATTTACAAATTAGATGTTGTAGAAATTCCGACAAACAAACCAATTGCCCGTGATGACAGACAAGATTTAGTATTTAAAACAAAACGTGAAAAATACAATTCTGTTATTGATGAAGTAACCAAACTTTCACAAGCAGGAAGACCTGTCTTAATTGGTACTACCAATGTAGAGATCTCAGAGCTTTTAGGAAAAATGCTTTCTATTCGTAAAGTACCTCACAATGTATTAAATGCAAAACAACATAAAAAAGAAGCAGAAATAGTAGACGAAGCTGGTAGATCTGGACAAGTAACTATTGCAACCAATATGGCTGGTCGTGGTACAGATATTAAATTATCTGACGAAGTAAAAGCAGCAGGTGGTTTAGCAATTATTGGTACAGAACGTCATGATTCGCGTCGTGTAGATAGACAATTACGTGGTCGTGCTGGTCGTCAAGGAGATGTTGGTAGCTCACAGTTCTATGTTTCGTTAGAAGATAATTTAATGCGTCTTTTTGGTAGTGAACGTATTGCTAAAATGATGGATAGAATGGGATTAGAAGAAGGTGAAGTGATTCAGCATTCTATGATTTCAAAATCTATTGAAAGAGCACAGAAAAAAGTAGAAGAAAACAATTTTGGTGTACGTAAGCGTTTACTAGAATATGATGATGTAATGAACTCACAACGTGAAGTAGTTTACAAACGTAGATATCATGCTTTATTTGGAGAACGTCTTCGTGTAGATATAGCCAATATGGTTTATGATACTGCTGAAAACATTACAGAAACAAATAAAGGAGCTTCCGATTTTAAGAATTTCGAATTTGAATTGATTCGTTATTTCTCTATGAGTTCGCCTATCACTGAAGCAGAATTTGTAAAGCTTCCTGTGCTAGATATTGCACAACGTGTATATAAAGCTGCTTTTGATCATTACAGAGCTAAAATGGAACGTAATGCAGAAATAGCATTCCCTATTATTGCAAATGTATACGAAACACAACGCGATAAATTTAAAAGAATAGTAGTACCATTTACAGATGGTGTAAAATCTTTACAAGTAGTTACAGATCTTGAAAAAGCATATGAAACGAAAGGAAAGCAACTTATTACCGATTTTGAGAAAAACATCACACTAGCAATTATTGATGATGCTTGGAAAACGCATTTACGTAAAATGGATGAGTTAAAACAATCGGTACAATTAGCAGTACATGAGCAAAAAGATCCTTTATTAATTTATAAATTTGAAGCTTTTGAGTTGTTCAAAACAACCATAGACCAAGTAAATAAAGATGTAATTTCTTTCTTATTTAAAGGAGAATTGCCAACGCAAGAATCTAATATTCAAGAAGCAAAAGAAACGCGTAAAAAGGAAAACTTACAAACGAAAAAAGAAGAAATCCCAAACATGGACGAACGTTCTGCACAAAGCAGAGCTGCTGGTAACACGCAACGTCAACCAGAAGTAGTAGAAACAATTGTACGTGACAAACCAAAAGTTGGACGTAACGACAAGGTTACTATTAAACACGTTATGAGTGGGGAAAACAAAACCTTAAAATACAAACAAGCAGAGCCTTTAATTGCAAAAGGCGAATGGGTTTTAGTGGAGTAATAACTAAAATAGAATACCCAAATTGGACTTGTTTCAAAATATTAAAACCTGAAGGTCACACTTCAGGTTTTTTATTGCCTTATTTCTAAATAAAAGAACACCTCAATATGTAAGTCGTAATTTTTTAACAAATATTTTTTTGTATCTTTAAAAAACCAAACCAAAAATTGAAGATATGAGAAACGCATTTGCTATTGCTGTTGGTCTAGTTGTTTCTGGATTAGTAGTGTTTTTATTATACATTTTAGGACCTCAATTTTTCACTTTTCCCCCAGGAGCAAATCCTATGGATCCAGATTCCATTAAACAAAACATGCATTTAATACCTACTGGAGCAATGATTTTAGTTATTGTAGCTCACTTTTTCGGAATTATAGGTGGCATGATAGCATCTACAGCAGTTTCAGAAACTTCTTTAATTCCCGCATATATTGTTGCAGGAATAATCATTTTAGGGTCTATTGGTGGCTCTTTTGCTATGTCACATCCAACATGGTCTGTAATTACAGGAATAATTGCTGTTATTGCTGCTTTTTTTCTTGGTAGAATAGCTGCTATTAATAAAATGAATGAAGAATAAATTTCTCCTCTAATAATTCTTTTTTCAAATAAACAAAACAACCGATTTTATTTCGTTTCAACGAATATACTTCGGTATACAAGGTAGTCTATTCAATATTTCTTAAATTTATTACGTTGCTAGACGCAACACATACTCCTATATTTTTTTCGATTAATAGCACTTAATAAAAAACGAAAAAAAATTATGAAGCTTTACTTTACATTAAAGCGAAATTTTGTGCTATTTATCTTAATTTCTGCATTTCCTTTTTCATCCAATATTATTGCGCAAACGATTAGTTTTGGTGCATCTGGTTTGGTTGGAGAATCGGTACTTAACCCTACTTCTTTAGAATTTGGTCCAGACAACAGATTATATGTTGCACAACAAGATGGTAAAATTTGGGCATACACCATAAGTAGAGATGCTGCTACATCAGGAAATGGAACCTACACAATAACAAATACAGAACAGATTACAGCCATTCAAACAGGTATTGTTAATCATAATGATTCTGGTATTTCGAATACAACACAACAACGTTTAATAACAGGAATAGTTACCGCAGGAACTTCTACAAATCCAATTATATATGTAACCTCATCCGATTACCTATTTGGTGGTGGAGGTGCTGGAAGCGACACCAACTTAGACACCAATTCTAGTGTTTTATCAAAATTAGAATGGACTGGTTCTACTTGGAATAAAGTCGATCTAATTAGAGGATTACCTCGTTGTGAAGAAAACCACGCCATAAACGGTATGGATATTTTTGAACGCTCCGGAAGCACTTACCTTTTAATTGTACAAGGTGGAAACACCAATAAAGGAGCACCAAGTAATAATTTTGCTGGTACTCCAGAATATTTTTTATCCGGTTCTATGCTAATCGTAAATCTTACGCAACTAGACCAGATGCCTGTATATACAGACCCTAGAAATAATACCGATTACGTTTATGATTTACCAACTTTAAATGACCCTACTAGATTAGATATCGATAAAACGCATGTAGATTTTCCATATCCAGTTGGACACCCATTGCGAGATGCAACCATCGATATCAACGATCCCTTTGGAGGGCATAATAGTTTAAACCAGGCTTTTCCTGAAATTGGAGGTCCAGTGCAACTATTTGCTCCTGGTTTTAGAAATGCCTACGATGTTGTTATTACAGAAAGCGGAAGAATCTATACTTCAGATAATGGCCCTAATTCTCTTTGGGGAGGTGTTCCTAAAATTTACGACAGTGCAACAAATACGTTTTTGGGAGATGAAAGCACCGTAACCTACGATCCGTTAAATCATTATATAACTAATGAAATGAATGAGTCTGGAAGTAGTTTAATTGGTGATCCTTTACATTTTGTTGGTACGGTAAATGATGCCAATAAAACCTATTATGGCGGACACCCAATTCCTATTAACGCCTTTCCTTCTAGAGCGAGTATTATAGCGTATCAAAACATAAGTGGCTCCTGGGTTGCAACAAGTACTAATGATTTACAAACACTTATCGCAGGTACCTCTGGATACTTCAATACTTCTTTTACTATTGCAGATTTCCCAGATGACCCTCGTTTAGCAGAATACCTAGTAGATGAACCTGTTGGCAGTTCGAAAATTAATATTCTAGATTTTAGATCCTCTTCTACCAATGGAATAACAGAATATACGGCTAGTAATTTTGGAGGTATCATGCAAGGCAATCTATTAACCGCTTCCTTTAATGGGGACATTAATAGATATGCATTAAATGCCGCTGGAGATAGTGTTTTAGAGCACGAAGTGGTATTTAGCGGTTTTGGTGCTTTACCTTTAGATGTTACAGCTCAAGGTGATGCAGACGTATTTCCCGGTACCGTTTGGGCGGCAACTTATGGCGCAAATAACATTACTATTTTTGAACCATCGGATTTAGATTGTACGCAACCCGGTGAACCTGGTTATGATGCGCTTGCAGATAACGATGGAGATGGATTTTCTAATCAAGATGAATTAGATAATGGCACCAATATATGCTCCCAAGGAAGCAAGCCTAATGATAATGATGGTGATTTTATTTCCGATTTAAATGATACCGATGATGATAACGATGGTGTACTTGATGTAAATGATGTATTTGCTCTAGATGCCAACAATGGTTTAAACACAAATCTCCCAGTAGATTTACCTTTTTGGAATAATGACCCAGGAACTGGTTTGTTTGGCTTAGGCTTTACTGGTTTAATGTTAGACCCTTCTGGAACTACAGATTATTTAACACAATTCATAGAAGTTAATTTATCTTTTGGTGGTGCTGCAGGAAAAGCAACTGTAGATCTAACAACTGGAGGTGACACCGTTACGAATGACCAAAAAAACGGGTTTCAATTTGGAGTAAATGTAGATACCAATTCTAATCCTTTTACCATTCATTCTAAAATAGAGTCTCCTTTTTTCGGAATTAGTGGCTCGCAAACAACACCAATAGATCATCAGTCTTATGGTATTAGTTTTGGTAATGGAGATCAAGACAACTACCTAAAACTTGTTTTAATGAATGGTGTTAGTAATAGTGATACCGAGAGCGGACTACAAGTTTTATTAGAAGACAATGGCGTTATTACATCCAACAACAGTTATGACATTCCCGGAATATTAAATGCAGGTTCCGTAAGCTTATACTTTAGTATAAATCCTTCCGCAAATACAGCACAACCATTTTATTCTATAGATGACGGACAAACACTAGTAGTTTTAGGCAGTCCAATTAACTTACCATTAAACTTTTTAGACGCAACAGACAACAAAGGTTTAGCTATTGGTATGGTTTCAACAGCCAAAGATGCATCTGGAAATTCATCAAATCCATTTACTGCTACTTGGGATTATTTTGAAGTGTATGAAAATCAAAACGGCATCTTAACTTCCAATCCAAATCCTTTAGATTTTGGCTTAACTCCTACTACAAATTCGTTAAGAACAAAACACCTAAACGTTAATAATGAAGGCGGACCAACAGATGATGCCATTACCATAACAGCACTTAACTTTTCTGGAGCAGATGCCTCTATGTTTTCAACCAATGTATCCTTACCATTAACCATTAATGCTGGAACTAGTGAAGATATTCCTATACACTTTATTTCTAATGCTATTTTAGGAGCAAAAAGTGCTTCTTTAGAAATTGTACATTCTGGTAACAACCCTCCTATTCAAATAAATTTAACGGGAGAAATCACAGATGCTTTTTCGCCAATAGTTAGAATAAACGCTGGAGGACCTTTAATATCTGCTAGTGATTCTGGTCCAGATTGGGAAGTAAACGATGTTAATGGAACATATACAGGCGCGTCCTATTCTGTTTCCTCTGGATCCAAATATGTTATTTCTACTTTAGATTATGTAACAAAAGATGCATCTATTCCTACCTATATAGATCAAACGACTTATGAAACAGTTATGAATTCGCAACGAAGTATTAGCGCGTCTTCTATTCCTATGATATTTTCTATCCCTGTTCCTAATGGGGATTATATCGTGAATTTTTATGTTGCAAACTTATATAACGGAACCTCAAATCCTGAAGAACGCTTATTTAGTGTAGATATTGAAAATCAGCGATTTTTAGAGAACTTTGATCCTTCTGGAACTTATGGCCACAGAGTTGCTGGTATGATTCAGAAAAACGTACTTGTACTAGATGGTATTTTAGAAATTGAATTTTTCAGAATCTTAGAAAACCCAATGGTAAATGCTATTGAAATTCTTGCTTTACAAGCTTCGGATATTATTATCGATCCTATTGCAGATATTACCAATTGTGCCTTAGAAATTTCAGATTTTTCGGCTATTGCTAATGGCGGAAGCGCTACTGAAAACTTTACCTATTCAATTAGCGGACAACCAAGCGGATTGCAAATTGAACCAACTAATGGGCTTATATTTGGAACTATAGATGCTAGTGCAATAACTGGAGGATTAAATAGTGATGGTGTACATCAAGTAACCGTTACGGTTTCTAAACTTGGTAGTACAGATGCTACGGAAACATTTCTGTGGAACGTTATTGAAGACACAGAACCTCCTGTGATTACCTGTCCGTTAGACATTATACAAACTGCAGACACTGCTTCTTGTAATGCGATTGTTACCATAATAGAGCCAACTGCAACAGATAATTGCACCACGACTATTACTTATAATGGTGCAAGAAATGACACTTTATTATTAACAGACCCTTATCCAGTTGGGGATACTATTATTACATGGACTGCAACAGATGCAGCTAATAATGATTCGATTAGTTGTGATCAAACCATAACGATTACAGACGACGAATTACCTGTAATGACTTGTCCTTCAAATATAGAAGAACTTGTCGCTGAAGGTATCACCCAAGCAACGATAACGATTATTGAACCAACAGCAACAGACAATTGCACCACAACTATTACCTATAACGGAATAAGAGATGACGCCTTACCGTTAACAGATCCTTATCCTTTAGGAGACACAAACATAACGTGGACTGCAACAGATGCTTCAGGAAATGATTCGCTAACTTGTGTACAAACCATAACGGTTACTTCCACTTATAGCTTAAACCTAAATGTTTCTTTACAAGGCAGAACCGATTACTCCGGTAATTATACCGTAATTATTTATGATATAAATGATTTAGTTACTCCAGCGTATAACTTAAACGAGACAGCAGATACCTCTGGAAATATTATTCTTAGTACAGAAATCTTACCAGGAAATTACAAAGTATTAGTAAAACACGCTATGTATTTACAACGCCTCTTAACTGTTAATTTAATTGGGGACCAGACAGAGACTGTCACCGAATTATTAGCTGGAGATGCCGATAACAATAACATAATAAATATTTTTGACCTTGGAATTCTTTCGCCATCCTTTGGTTTATCACCTATGCAAGTGGGTTATGACGATAGATCAGACTTTGATAATAATAACATAATAAACATATTTGACTATGCACTACTATCCTTAAACTTTGGACAGTCTGGAAACTCACAAAACGATTAAAACAATAATTATGAAAACACTAAAAAAAGTATTTTTACTAATAACGAGCATTAGTAGTTTAATGCTTACCGCACAAACTGTAGATTTAGTTGCTAGCGTTGATGCAATTCCTCCTTTAAATATAGGTCAGACATTCACGTATTCACTTCAAGCTGTAGCAGGAACAACGGAATACCTTGGCTTGCAAATTGACCTAGAATACAATCCCTCTGTTATTCAATTAAACAGCCTAACACCTGATGAGTCTATAATAGTTAATATTGGTACTCCAGGAATTGGTACGCTTGGAGAAATCACCTATGGTGCTGGCGCTGCTGGGGCTACTTATTCTGGAACAGCACCTCTATTTACTGCTGTTTTTGAAGTTATAAGCACCAGTGAAAGTGTCATGATTGAACATCAATTATATGATAATGCAACTAATGGTAATGGTACCATCGTTATAAATTCCGCTTTAGAAAACGTAACTGGTAGCTCAAACAGTATTATACTAGCAACACTTACCTCTCAAGAAAACAACTTTAGCGAAAGTCTTTCTATATTTCCAAACCCTGCAAGTGATGTGCTTTATATCAAAACAAATACGGCTTCAGAAATTAACAGCATAAGTATTCACAGTATCGATGGGAAACGTATCCAGCAAATAGAAGATATAAATCCTATTTCAAACCAAATAGCTATTCCTATTCGACATCTAGAAGATGCGCTTTATTTTTTAACCATTAGATCAGTAGCAAACGAGGTTGCCACTTTTAAAGTACTAATTAATCAATAATTTAGTTTTAGTAATGTGTTAGGATCTGGACAGTTAATTATAAAATTGTCCAGATTTTTTTTGCTACAAACGCCAGGATAATCCCCTAAATAATCTTCCATATTTCTTATAATCTGAAAGTGTAGATGTGGCGCATAATCGCCATTAACGGATGCATCTCCTAAGGTTGCAATACATGCTCCTGCTTGAAAAGGCTGCCCCACTTTTAAGTTATTTATAGATACTAGACTTAAATGGCCATAAAGCGTATAAAATACTTGCTCATTAATCTGATGCTTTAGAATTATGGTTGGTCCGTAATCTCCAAAATTAGTATTGTTTTTAAAACTATGTACTGTTGCATCTAAAGGTGTGTATATTTTAGTTCCTGCAGCAATCCATAAATCCATACCTAGATGTATGTTTCTCTCTTCCTCGATATTTTGGGGTTTAAAATACGTGCTACGTTTGTAGATATTTCGTTTTTCGGCATAACCACCAAAAGCCACTTTTTTATTGTGCTTTTTTAGATATTGCTCGACATAGGTTTGCCAAGCTTGAGAAGAAGAAACATTAAAAGTATTTAAGTCGGAATTGTTTTCCGATAAATCGATAGGAGTATATTCTGAAATCGGGATAGCAGCATCTAATACACGAAGCGGTTTTGTGTCGATGCTTTTTAAGAATAAGAGGAAATCTTCAGCATTCATTTAATCTAGTTTCTTTCAAAAGTAAGCATAAATGACTGAAGTTTAAAAAGAGATGTTTTGTTCTTCTACATTTATTATAGAATAGAAAACACCTTCAAACGGACAAAAATTATAGTTTAAAAATGGTTACTTTTTCACTACTACATTACTATACTTTGCGTTAATAACGATGGTTTTATTACTGTCACTATTTATAGTTTTACTAGAAGTACTTTCGTTATTATATAAAGATTTTGTGCCTTTATAAAATAAGTTATAATCGCCTTGAGGCAGTTTTACATTGGCTTCGCTATTTTCTAAAACAAGATTAATATTTTTAAAATCATTAGAAATATTTCCAATTACTAAATCGCCAAAACTACCATCAATTATGGCATTGCTCAAAATATTTTTAAGCATAACATTAGAAGAATTTGCGCTTAAAACCAAACTAGTAGCAGAATTTATTAGTGCTTGATCTACATAGTTCAGTTTTAATTCGCCTGCATTCCAATTTGTTATTCTAACAGGTGAATAGGAAACATTGATGGAAGTCTGGCTTCCATCAATGGTATTTGCTGTTAAACTAGCATGCGAAATATCTGCTTTTAAATTGTGTATTACAGATGTTAAATTAAGCGAGCCATGTCTTACATTCAATTTAAGTTTTGCTTTTTTAGGCATTTTAATTTTTATGGTCTTCTTTACTTTTAAGTTCGATTTTTTAGAACTAGAGAAAAGATCTTCAGGAGCATCGTTATACTTATCTCCTTCTCCTAAAGAGCGCTCTATGGATTCTTCAATACGTTTTCCTAGCGCCTCTCCCCAAGCTTCCATGTTTTCTTCAAAGTCGCTTTCTTCAATTGTTTTTTCTAAATTTTTCCCCCAAGCTTCCATCTTTTGCTCAAAATTCTTTCCAAATTCTTCTCCCCAAGCTTCCATGTTTTTTTCAAACGTACTTCCAAACTGTTCTCCAAATTTCTCTCCCCAAGCTTCCATTTTCTTTTCGTATTCTTTCCAATCTTTATCATCAAAGTTTTTCGCCCAGTTTTCCATCTTATCAGAATACTCTTTACCATATTTATCTTCGTATTCTTTACTCCATTTTTCTAGATACTCTTCCCCTTCTTCTTGGTATTTCTCATAGTCGAAATTAAAGTTATTCATACCATCTGGTAAATCTGGAAGGTTAGGCATTTTTGGCATATCTTTTATTTGCAAAGATTCCATTAAACCTTCTACCAATGGCATTACTGGTAAATCTGCCAGTTTAAATTCTAGTTCTTTAAGAGCATCTATGGAGCTTTCATCAAAAAGAGCAATCCCTTCGTTAGACCAAGAGTTTGATACTCCTTCTGTTTCAATGGTAACTAAATTTTTAGAACCATCTACTTTTACTTGCCAAGCATTGTAGGCTTTTTGCAATTCTTCATTAGACAGTATATCGCTTTCAATATATGCTTCAATTTCAATAACATCTTTGTTCCAAGTTTCAATTTCAATATTGGTATGACTTGTATTTAAATGTATTATAGCGTCTTTATCTACGTTGATAGATTGCGATATTTTTTCTAGCTTTTGTTGTGCCATACTACTTATAGCGACAAAAAGCGTTAGGATTGTTATTCTTAAATTTTTACTCACGTTATTCTTATGGTATAAATGTTCGTGAAAATTCTTTGATTTTTTCATTTTAGTATATCTTTTTAAATTACATCTGGATTGGCATCCAACGTACTTAAGGTTTTTAATTGTTCTTTTAATCGGTGCAATAAGTTTAATCTAAATTTCAAATTATCGATAAGTGCATTAATGGTTTGCTCGTCAGGACCATTGTTTGTTAACTCTACAGATAGCTTACTGTATTCCTTTTTTAAATCTTCTAAACGTTGTACATATCCATCAAACATTTCTTTGTTTTCTGGTGTTAATTTCACTTTAGATAGTTCTAGATTAATATTAGCTAAGTAATAATCTTCTACCTTTTTTAAGTCTGGAGATACATCTCCTAAGCTTTTAGTAGCAACAACTGTTGTATTATTATCTACAGGTACAACTGGATTATTAAAATACTTAAAGCCTCCATAACCTAAACCAACAAACAATACCATACTTGCAGCAATTTGTAACCAATTAAATTTAGGTTTTTGCTGTTCTGGCAATGCTTTGTTTAGTTTATCAAGAAATCTAGCTTCGTGATTTTCTGGCATTTTTTTATTTTGCTCTTGCAGATCTTGCTTTAATAAGTCTCTAATATCTTGTGCCATCTTTTCTGTGTTTTAATAATTCTTGCAATTTTTGTTTTCCTCTAGATAACTGGGTTCTAGATGCTACTTGCGATATGTTTAAAATCTCTGAGATTTCTTGATGATCATAACCTTCTAATAAAAAAAGCGTAATCACATATTTGTATTTTTCGGGTAAAGTATCTATCGCATTTTTAACTTCTGTTACCGTTGTTGTGTCATCTACTAACCATTTGTCATCATTGGAAGTATCTATTACTTTTAAGTGCACTTCTTCTAATGCAACTACTTGTTGCTTTTTAGATTTTAAATAATCGATACTTTTATTAACAACAATTCGTTTTAACCAAGCACCAAAAGTAACTTCTGCTTTATATTGATGTAGTTTCGAAAATGCTTTAATAAAAGCCTCTTGCACTACATCTTCTGCTTCTGCTGCATCCTTTACAAACCGATTAGCAACTATATACATACCATTGCAATACTGGTTGTACAACTGCATTTGTGCTAGTCGGTTGTTCTGTTTGCATTTTTCAATAATTTCTGTTTGAAACACGCTTTTTAGTTTTGGTTTTTGGTTTGTTCTCCTTAAAGACGATTAAAAAATCATAGTGTTGCAAAAAAGATAATATATTTTTAATAATTGGTAAGAAATTTGCATTACCTTTTTAAAGGTGCTTACTTTAAAGTATCTTTACATTCTTAATTTATACTAAAAAATTTGTAAAAATGAATAGGTTTTTAAAATGGGTTATCGGTTTATTAGCTATTGCATTAGTTGCCGTTTCTATATATTCATATAAAAATGACGGCTTATTAAGCAGTAGATTAAGTCCGGAAAAAACAGTAAGCTTTCAAGTAGAAGATATTAAGCTACAAGTTTTTTATAATAGACCCTCTAAAAGAGATCGTGAAGTTTTTGGTGCACTTGTACCATACAATCAAGTTTGGCGTACAGGAGCTAATGAAGCTACTACTTTTGAAACCAATAAACCTTTAAGAATTGGTAAAGATTCGCTTCCTGCTGGAAAATATACGGTTTGGACTATACCTCATGATTCTACATGGAATGTCATGTTTAACTCCAAACAATATTCTTGGGGCGTAGATATGGAAATGAAACCTATGCGTGTTCCAGAATTTGATGTGGTAAACATTAGTGTTCCTGTAAAGAAAATAGATACTACTGTGGAGCAATTCACTATTGGTTTTGATAATTCTACAGACAACTTATCTTTAACGATGGCTTGGGATAACACGATGGTTGTGGTGCCTCTTAAATAAGTATTCCCTGATAATTATCCGTTATTGATTAACATTTAAAAATCGTTTGGAAGAAAAACATAAATACACTCCATCTATAATTAACTCTATGAAAACACTTCTAAAAGGAGATGTTCATTTTGTTGAAAATTATAATAGTTGGGTTATTCATGTATTTGTAAAATGGAATAGAAGGAATACAACAATAACTATAAACTCCAGAAAAACAGATTTAAAATCTAATTTCCTTTCCTGTACGCTTAGTAAATCACAATTTTTCACTTTCATCTCCAGATCTGAAACGTATAATTTTAGAGGTGAAAAAAGTGTTTTTTCGGAATTGCTTCTTGAAAATGTAGAAACACAATGTTTAATGGATAGTAAAAATCCAAGCATAGAATTAGATGGGAAAAGTTTCCTTTTTAAAGGGGGTATTCGAAAAAAAGATTCCGAAAGTTTATCTAATATTTTTATATTATTTGAAACACTCATGGATGAAATAGATTCTTTAAATCAAGCTAGTCATTCTTAAAGATTCCAATTATTAATTATATCTTTATATCATACGGCTTGCAATAACCAAAGTTCTATCCATGAAAAAACTGCTAAAAATAAGCCTATTCCTTATCGGTTTATTGTTTATTTCTTACCTATACCTCATACAAGATTTTAAAAGAACAGCTCCTACCCTATATACCAATGGTAACATTATAACATTAAACCAACAGCAACCTTTTGCGGAAGCAATGTTTATTAAAGATGGTAAAATAGTAGAGATTGGTTCTGCCAAGCAACTTGAAAAACTCATCTCAAAAAGCGAATCTATTGTAGATTTAAAAGGAGCTACTGTATTACCAGGATTTATTGATCCGCATACCCACTTTTCTATAAGTATGTTTTTATCTGAAATGCACGATTTATCCGGATTTAAACACCGTTCTAACAACGAGGTTTGGAAGGATTTTGAAAACATCGTAAAAGAAACAAATAACGGAGAATGGATAATCTGCAAAGGAATTGATCCTATATTAGTATCCGATTTAATTCCCCCATCTATAACATACTTAGATAGCATTGCTCCAGAAAACCCTGTTCTTTTTTTTAGTCAGAGTTTACATAACTATTGGGCAAACACTAAGGCTTTTGAACTTGTAGGCATCCACAAAAACACGCCTAATCCAACAAATCATAGTTATTATGGTAAAGATAAAAAAGGCAACCTTAATGGTTTAATCGTAGAACAACAAGCGGTTAAACCGTTTTTCGACATCCTAAAGGAAGAAGTTTTAACACCAAAAAGACTTTCAAAAGCAGCTTCTAAAGTAATGTCTGACTATGCCAAAAATGGAAACACAACTATCGTATCTGCAGGAATTACTATTTCGGATAAAAAACCACTTTTATTATTTAATCATTTATCGAATAACAAACCGGAATTACTTGGGAATTTTTTAGGCAAAATTGGCATTCTTCCTAAAAGAAAACAAAGACCTAGACATTTTATGTATCTACGACATGACATGGCACATTTGTTACCAAAACAGATAAAAGAGAAAAATGATTTTTATGATATTGTAGGAATTAAACATTGGTATGATGGCTCGCCTTACATTGGTTCTATGTACCTAAGCGAACCTTATCTAAACACAGAACTCACAAATACCAAACTACACATTCCACTTAATAGTAAAGGGAAAGCCTTGATTAAAAAAGATAGTCTAAAAAACTTTATTAGAAAACAGCATTCCAAAGGATGGCAAATTGCAATGCATACACAAGGAGATGCGGCTATAAATGAAGTGATGGATGCTTTCGAGGAACTAGAAAACGAACTGGATTTCTCAACATCAAGACATCGATTAGAACACTGTTTACTATTTCCATTAGAAAATATGGATAGAATGAAAAGGTTAAATATTACGCCGAGTTTTCATATAAATCATTTGTATTATTATGGGGATGCTTTAAAAGCGGGTATTTTAGGAGAACAACGAGCCGAAAAAATATTACCAATACATACTGTACAAGATAATAACATAAAATACTCTTTGCACGCCGACCAACCAATGTTTGAAAGCAATCCTTTTAGACTCATACAAACTGCGGTAGAGCGTAAAACAATATCTGGAGACACATTAGGTAAAAACCAAAGTATAACCGTAATGGAAGCAATAAAAGCTTTAACCATAAATGCTGCTTGGCAAATTAACATGGAAGATAAAATAGGTTCTCTTGAAAAAGGGAAGTATGCTGATTTTATTATCCTAAATAAAAACCCTTTACAGACTAAAACCAGCGCATTGAGCGAAATAAAATGTTTAAAAACGTTTATAAATGGAAATGTCACAAATGAATAATAGTGAGAAAGTTAGTACTTTAAGTATGCATTCTTTCCTCACAATTATAATCTTATCCTATTTTAAATTCCATTTATATTTGCTAAATTAGGTACTTAAACCTTACATTTATTCCTTTATAAAATAGCTCAAATTTTGAACGTTTAAGAATAACATCGAAGTGGCAAAACAAAAAAAATCTGCATTACAAGAAAAGCAAGGAGTTTCACAAAATGAAATTACCAATGCTAGTTCTATAAATAAAATTAAACAAAAACGAAAAGCACAACCTAGTGCTGCAGATTTAGTTTCGCAGATTTTAAAAGGAAATATTACCGCATTAAGTAGAGCTATTACTTTAGTAGAAAGTAAGAACGCTGCGCATTTAGAAAAAGCAAACACCATAATTAAAGCCTGTTTAGCCCATGCAAACAAATCGGTTCGCGTTGGTATTACAGGAGTTCCTGGAGTTGGAAAAAGCACCTTTATTGAAGCTTTTGGAACGTATTTAACGAGTCAAGGAAAAAAGGTTGCTGTCTTAGCCATTGATCCTAGCAGTTCGCTAACCAAAGGAAGTATTCTTGGTGACAAAACCAGAATGGAAGACTTGGTAAAAGATAAAAATGCATTTATTAGACCTTCGCCTTCGGGAGAATCTCTTGGTGGTGTAGCTAGAAAAACACGAGAAACTATTATTCTTTGCGAAGCTGCTGGTTTTGATACTATTATTATTGAAACTGTTGGTGTTGGTCAAAGTGAAACTGCGGTACATAGTATGGTAGATTTCTTTTTACTGTTAAAACTCGCTGGAGCTGGAGACGAATTACAAGGTATAAAACGCGGTATTATAGAAATGGCCGATGCTATTGCTATTAATAAAGCAGATGGCGACAACGCAAGGAGTGCTAAAATTGCAAAAGTAGAATTCAACAGAGCGCTTCACCTCTATCCTGAAAAAGATTCTGGTTGGCAACCTAAAGTTACTTTATGTAGTGCTTTACACAACCAAGGTATTGCAGAAATTTGGACAATTATTGAAGAGTACATTTCTATTACCTCTAAAAATAATTACGGCAACCATAAACGAAACGAGCAAAACAAGTTTTGGCTACTTCAAACTATCGAAAACCGTTTAAAAACGGATTTCTTCAACAATGAAAAAATTAAAGATGCTCTACAAATACAGCTGCAACGAATTGAAGACAATGAAACGACTCCTTTTGCTGCTGCAGATTATTTATTGGGACTAGCGCAAGACTTGTAATTTTTAACACATTCGAATTTATTCTTTTCTATTGAATTTCGTTTAACACATGACATAAGCCCTTAAAACAACTTTATCTCTTACTAACCAGATAAAAAAACAAATCAATAAAAAAGCACCTTTTAAAAACGGTGCTTTTAGTTTTTCTATATTTTATAATTTAATATTAGTAATAAAACACAAAATTTACGACTCATACACAGCACGTATTTTATTGCAGCCCTTTTGCAGATATTAAATTTGGAATAACCACTGTATCTAAAAGTTACAATTATATAGAAACCATCAAAAAAATCCTTTTTAAAAGAAAGGAGATAAAAATATTATAATGACATTATTAAAAAATTTACACCTAAAGAATTCTGCTAAAAAAATGATTTTTCACTTCTTTAACGGACTTTTACTTTTTTGTTTCTTAAATGTAAAAGCACAAGATTCTGCCAAAAGTATAGATGTAATTATCGATGCAGATACGGCAAATGAAGTAGATGATTTATATGCTATTGTAAGCGCTATTTTACAGCCTAAATTTAATCTACACGCAATAACTTCTGCACAGTTCCATACTTCGCCTTTAGCTTCAGAAAATACGGTTATGGAAAGCCAAACCATTAATGAAGAAATTATTCGATTAATGGATGTGAAAGGAATTATGCTTCCGTTGGGGAGTAATAAACCATTAACAACATATGGAATACCTGCTCCTTCCGAAGCTTCTCGTGTTATCATTGAAACAGCCCATCAAATGAAAGAGCATCAAAAATTGCATGTCGTTATTTTGGGTTCTACTACCAATGTAGCTTCCGCTATTTTAGAAGATCCTTCCATAATTCCGAAATTAAAAGTACATTATCTTGGTTTTTGGCACACACCAGATACCAATGTGTATAATAAAAAAGAATTCAACTCTGGGAATGATCCTATTGCTGTAGAAGTTTTGCTCAACACCAAAACATTAGATCTTGACGTAATGACGGCGACCACTAGTCAGCATTTAACTTTCACAAAACAAGAAGTGGATAGCCATTTAAAAAATAAAAAAGGGATTGCCAGTTATTTAATAAACAGATGGGAAACCTATGATCGTTGGTGGACGAAAGAAGATCCTGAAAAGAAAAAATGGGTGATGTGGGATGTTGCTATTATTGAAGCTTTAGCATACCCAGAATTGTCTACTGTCAAACCATTTACAACACCTCCGGAAAACACACAGCGCAACATTGGTATACATACCCAAATAGACGTTCCTGCAATGAAAGCTAATTTCTGGAACGCTTTAAAAAATTTATAATCGAATACGTTTATGTTTATTGATCAACAAACTCCCATAGCAGCAATTAAAGGCCTTTTACAAAAGATTGGCTTTTTTAATACTACAGAAGAACACATTACCAAAGTAAGCAAACCTGGTGAAGGGAATATGAATGTCGTATTACGTGTTACTACTAATTTACGTTCCTTTATTTTAAAACAATCTAGACCGTTTGTTCAAAAATATAAAGATATTGAAGCGCCTATTGCACGTATTGATGTGGAGTATCAATTTTATAAAACGATTGCTAGCAATACTTTATTGAATAAGCACTTTCCTAAGATATTAAAATACAATTCGGAAAATCATTTACTAATTCTTGAAGATTTAGGCGCATGTGAAGACATGACGTATTTGTATAACACTGGTACATTAGAAACAAAACAACTGGAATTATTGGTTGAAATTGTTGCTAATATTCATAATGCAAAGGCACCTAAAGACTATCCGAAAAACACAGATTTACGTCTATTGAATTATCAGCATATTTTTGAACTTCCATTTATGGAAAACAATGGTTTTTCGTTAAATGAGATACAACCCGGATTAGAAAACCTTTCTACTGCCTACAAAAAAGACACCTTACTGAAAGCAAAAATTAAGGAGATAGGAAGTAAATATCTATCCGACGGTACGACTTTAATACATGGTGACTTTTATCCTGGAAGTTGGATGAACAAAAAGGAACGTGTGTATATTATTGACCCGGAATTTAGCTTTTTAGGTTTCCCAGAATTTGATCTTGGTGTTCTTGCTGCGCATGCTATTTTAATCGCTAAAAATAAAACAGCGCTTTCTATCATTCAAAAAAACTATCCGAATACTATCGATTCTGAACTTTTATCCCAAATAACCGGTATTGAAGTCATGCGTCGACTAATTGGATTAGCCCAACTACCAATTACCTTATCGTTAAAAGAAAAAGAAAGCCTACTGCAATTAGCCTATCCTTTAATAATGAGTCCTGGTAATAATTCTGTTACCTAATAATTATTTATTTGTTCACCAATTCAAACTGGGTATGAATATCGACTCCAAAATTTGCTTCTAATTCTTTCACACTCTTTTTGTAATATTCTGTTGCAGGTGGTAAGTTGAAGTTTTTCCAAAAAAGCGAGTCATATTTTACATCTACCTCTTCCATCTTGGTCTTATGTACATAGGTGTTTTTAGCGTCTAATTTCTTCTTATTCGTTTCTATTCCTAAAACAATCACCTCATTTCTCTTGGATAATTTTATTTTTTGATTTGTGGTTTGAAGTATTTTTTGATGCTCTTCACTTAAATCCATAAACCTCCTTGTATAATGGTTATGATAGCTTAAATAAAGTCTTCCATCTTTATTTTTTTTATAAATATAAACCACGTTGGAAGCTCTGTTTCTAGTTTTATACACCTTATACGTATCGACACCAATATAGAGCACTGGATCTAAATAATTTTTCCTTTTCTCCACTTGATTGACTCCTTGAATAATAACAATATCTTCGCCATCATAAGAGGTATCTCCTATTTTTGTCCATTTATAATTATTAATAGTAATACCTCTTCGCAAAGGATCTATTCTATTCATAAAATTTATTGGATAAATTCTTCCAATATTTGCGTTTTTGTAAAGACGATAATCTTCAGATTTTCTACCTTCTACCACCTCTATTTTGCGAACTTCTTGTCCGCCTTTCGGACCAATATCTCTAACTTTGACATAATGTTCTATAAAAAATTTAGCTTTATCATTTTCCACAGCAAAAAACCGATTCAGAATTTTTAATTCATGCGTAGCACTTACGGTATTTTCTTTTAAATTTTTAAAAGCTAATCTAACATATTGCTCCGGATTTAAGATACTAACTTCATCTAGCGATACGATATCTTCCTCTAAGATTATAGTTTTATCTTTTAATGCTAAAAACTCTTTTACAACTATTTTGGAAGTTATAAATCCTATAGAAGAAATTTCTAATGTATCTGCAATATTTTTCTTTGATAATTCTAAATAAAAGCGTCCGTCTTCATTACTTGAAGTACCAAGATATTTTGAGGGTATACCAATTGCAGCATAAGGAATACTTAATTGAGATTCGTCTAAAATAACACCTTCAATTTTAAGTTTATTTTCTTGGGATTGAACGGAAACACTTAATAAAAGACAAACAATAAATAACTTAAAGGAATGCATGCAATATGTTTTTGGGATTTATTAAATAGATATGCTAGACATAAATATACATCATTAAATTCAAATCCCGAATGTCTTAGTGAAACTATACCTTTTAAATTTGGATTCTATTTCTTAAAGGAATTACTTACCTTAAATAAAAACCATAAACCAACCTTAAAAAAAGCCTACAAAAAGTTTTCTTTATACCAATTCACTTGCGCTTCTACTCCTGCTAACAAAGTCGTTTCCGGATTGTAGTTTAGCAACTTTCTAGCTTTATCAATATTTGCCTTAGTGCGTAATTGATCTCCTATTCTAGCGTCTACATGATCTATTTTTATAGACTTCCCAATTACTTTTTCAACAGCTTCAATACCTTCTTGTGTAGTATGCTCTACTTCTGTCCCAAGGTTTATGATTTCACCATTTACTTTTTCTTCATTACTAATCACACTAACCACCCCATCTACAATATCACCAACATAAGTAAAACTTCGTAAGTGCGTTGCACTACCACTATATAAAGGAAAAGAAGTGTCATTATATGCACAAGCAATAAGTTTGGTGTACATTTTTTCTGGTCTTTCACGTGGGCCTATTACAGAGTATAAACGTAAAGAGCAGGCTTTAAAAATATTTTCTCTACTTTTTTGAAGTACTAATTGCTCTGCTGCTAATTTAGTAACCCCATAATGAGAAGCTGGTTTTACAGCAACTGTTTCTGGAAAAGTAGCTTCTAATCCGTAAATAGAAGAAGTACCAATATTTACAAACAATTCTAAATGGCTTAAAGTTAGTGCATAATCAATCAGGTTTTTGGTAGCAATGATATTGTTACTAAAATAATCTTCAAACGTAGATGTTTTAGATATTCCTGGTTGTGCAGCATAATGAAAGATATAGTTGATGTCTTTTGGTAAAACTTCCGCTAAATCGGTATCACGTAAATCTTTATTAATTATAGTAATTCCTTTATCTGTAAGGGCTTTTTCGTTTAGCTTCTTTAATTCTAAACTATAGTAAGATGAAAAATTATCAACACCAATAACTTCATGGCCTAAGCTACGTAAACGTTCTGCTGTATGTGAACCAATAAAACCTGCTGCTCCAGTTATTAAAATTTTCATGTGTATATCTATAATTTTTCAAAGGTTATATGTAACATCCATTTAATCTGTATTCTTGCTTATCAAGTTTTGGTTATGAATGTTACCTATAAAAGATTTATAACACAAAGAAACAGATTTTTTTTTACAAAGAATTTCTATTGGCCAAAAAAGAATACATTTGCAGTATTAAGTTTCGTATATATGAATTTCCAATTTACCATCATTGTTCCTGTGTATAATGAAGAAGATAATCTATTTCGTGTAGAAAAAGAATTACTTGCTTATACCAAAATAGCAACAAAGAAAACCAAAATTCTATTTGTAAATGATG
Organism: Lacinutrix himadriensis; assembly: GCF_001418105.1. Taxonomy (GTDB): domain Bacteria; phylum Bacteroidota; class Bacteroidia; order Flavobacteriales; family Flavobacteriaceae; genus Oceanihabitans; species Oceanihabitans himadriense. The sequence continues at coordinate 125,460 of NZ_LIQI01000031.1, read as the reverse complement.
GATCTAAAGACAAAAGCCAAGAATTAATCGAGGCTATTTGTAACAGAAACCCCGAATTCTCATTTATCTCTTTCGAATCTAACAGAGGATTAAGTGCTGCTGTTAAAGCTGGTTTTGATTATACGGAAACCGAATTTGTTGGTTATATAGATAGTGATCTACAAACTGCTCCTGAAGATTTTAATTTACTTTTAGAGCATATTGGTCCTTACGACTTGGTCACTGGAGTACGCGCTAACAGAAAAGATAGCTTTGTAAAAAATATGTCTTCAAAAATTGCCAATGGCATTAGACGAAGTTTTACCCATGACGGCATGGACGATACTGGTTGTCCGTTAAAAGTGATAAAAACAGACTACGCTAAACGTATTCCTATGTTTAGAGGTTTACATCGATTTTTGCCTGCAATGATTTTATTGCAAAACGGAAAAGTAATTCAAATTCCTGTGCAACACTTTCCTAGAATTGCTGGTCAAGCAAATTTCGGGGTATGGAATCGATTGCTTGGTCCTTTGGCAGATTGCTTTGCTTATTTATGGATGAAAAGAAAATACATTAATTATAAAGTTGCAAAACAAGGTTAATACCTATTTAACCATAAAACATATTATCTTGTTCTATTTACATTTAAAAATACCTGCGATTTTGAAACAACATTTTATAATTAAATTGGTATAATGAGTACTTGGATAATATATAGCATTGGGTTTGCAGCACAAATATTATTCTCCTCTCGACTAATAATACAATGGATTACTAGCGAAAAACAAAAAAAAGTAACGACACCTACACTTTTCTGGACACTAAGCTTATTCGCTTCCTTTTTATTATTTGTATATGGTTATTTACGTGATGACTTTGCTATTATGCTAGGTCAAGGACTCACCTATTTTATTTATATAAGAAATTTACAATTGCAAAAGCAATGGGAGAAATTCCCCAAAGTAATGCGTTGGTTCTTACTTTTAGTTCCTGTTTTTATTTCTATATTTTATTTTAATAACAATACTATTGACGTAGAACGCTTGTTTAAAAACGAAGCCATTCCGTTTTGGCTATTGGCTTTAGGTATTGTTTCGCAAGTAGTTTTCACGTTACGTTTTGTATTTCAATGGCTATATTCCGAAAAACAAAAAGAATCTTCTTTACCTTTAGGTTTTTGGCTACTAAGCTTAATTGGCTCTATTTTAATTTTAACCTATGCTATTATTAGAAAAGATCCTGTATTATTTATAGGACAGCTTTTTGGAGCCGTTATTTATAGTCGGAATTTAATGTTGCTAAAAAAGAGTCATGTTAAAAACACTTGAAAAATACCCCGTAATTAGTATCTGCATATTGGTAGCATTCATGCTTTTACCGAACCTAGAAGCTATTCCTGTTTCTATTATGGAAGCTCGAAATTTTATTACTGCTCGTGAAATGCATGTAGATAATAATTGGCTATTAACCACAATGAATGGCATCGCGCGTTACCAAAAGCCACCTCTACCAACTTGGCTAGCTGCTATTTCCAGTTTTATTTTCGGGATCAAAAGTGTTTTTGGTTTGCGTTTACCAGCGGTGATTATGGTAATGCTTATTGGAACTTTTGTTTATAAATTATCGCATACACTACTTAAAAATAACCAGCACAGTTTTATAAATGCCTTAATTACCATTAGCTCTTTTTATATCATTGGAATTATTATAGAAGCACCTTGGGATATTTTTGCACATGGTTTTATGCTAGTAGCTATTTTTCATTTGCTGCAACTTTTTAATAAAAAGACAAACTACTGGAAACACACCATTATTTCTGGAATTTTTATTGGATTATCCTTTATGTGTAAAGGCCCCGTTTCGATGTATGCATTACTACTACCGTTTTTAATAGCGTATGGATTTACATTTAAATATACCCATTTTAAAGCGAAAGCATTTTCGTATGTCAGTATTATTATCCTAACCGCAATCATTGGACTTGGTGGTTTATCTATGTAAGATTGCAAGATCCTGCTACTTTTGAAGCGATTACTAAAAAAGAAACTGGTAATTGGTCGAGTTATAATGTGAGACCTTTTTATTACTATTGGAGCTTTTTTACACAAAGTGGTTTATGGACCATCCCTGCATTTATCAGCTTACTTTATCCCTATTTAAAAAATAGAGTGCGTAACAAAAAAGCCTACCGATTTAGCCTTTTATGGACTGTACTTGCCGTTGTTTTACTTTCAATAATTCCGGAAAAAAAATCGCGTTACCTCATGCCTGTTCTAATTCCGTTGTCCATAAACATTGGTTTTTATATCGAATATTTAATCCGAAGATTTAAAGACTTAAAAGATAAAAAAGAAACCATTCCTGTCTATTTTAATTTCGGACTAATTGGTTGTATCGGAATCGCTTTTCCTGTTATAGCTTATGTGTTTTTAAAAGATAACTTAACAGGTTATTGGTTTTGGTATGTATTGGCATCTATCGTTTTAGTAACGCTCGGCATTTTGATTTTAATGCATTTAAAAAAGAAGAACATACAACAGGTTTTTATATATACCGTATTATTCTTCGCTTCGGTTTTACTAACTGCTCTACCGCTAAGTAATGCCTTTACTAGTGCGAACTATAAACCTATTTCTACGTTGCAAGAAGAAGCTTCAGCAAACCAACTAAAAGTATATGGTTTTAATTATGTTTCGCCAGAAATGATTTGGCAATTCGGAACTAAAATTCCGGAGATAAAAAATGAAGACAACATCTATAACTTTCCTAAAGAGAACACTTTTGGTATGCTGGCTAATGGTATAGATCCTGAAGATCAAAAAAAGTTAAACACCTTATATACTATAAAAAAAGTAGCTACTTACGACCTTAACAAAGTTGCTGCAGATTCTAGATCTTATAATGGCAGATTGATGTGTGATTATTATGTGCTGACTAGAAAATAAGACGAATTTCTCGCTTTAAATACTTATACAGATTCTTATTTAAACCTGCTCAGGCACAACATAGCGTTTAATAATATAGTTCATTATTTTATAAAACATAAAACCAGATAGTGCGCCAAAAGTCATTCCGCAAAGAATATCTAAAGGATAATGCACGCCTACATAAATTCTGCTATACGCAACAATTGCACTCCAAAGAAGTAAAATAAAAATGAGTTTTTTATAATAAGGTCTTAGTAATAAACCTGAAAAAACTGCTGCTGCCATGGTATTTGAGGCATGCCCTGAAAAGAAACCATAAGGTCCACAGCGCTCTGCTATAAAACGCATTTGTTCCATGACACCTTCTTGTCGGCAAGGTCTTGCACGTTGAAAACCGTGTTTAAAAAGATTGGTTATTTGGTCGGTAAACGTAACCATAAGTGCAATTAGCAAAACAGAAAAGACTAATGTTTTTAATCCGAATTGCTTATAGATTAAAAATAACAACAAAGCATACAAAGGGATAAAGGTGAGTTTATGCGTTATAATTAACCACAAAGCATCCCAAGTTGGAGTTCCTAAATTATTCAAAAATAAAAATAATTCTTTATCGTATTGTATCAGTTGGTCTAGCATTTTCTATTTTTTGGGCGTTCCTTTTTGCTCCTATCTGTCATGTTTAGATACCAAAAACAAGTTTAGTACTAATCCTTCAGAATAGCAAAAAGTCAGGCTTTACGTTACAATCTTTTTTAAGAAAAATAAAAAAGGATTTTCACTGCAATCCTTAACGCAATTATTCATCGTAACGCGCTACTTCTCTATCGTAAAAAGCAGTCGCTTCTGTTATTAGATTCTCTGTTTCTAGTTCTAGTTCTTTTTGATCGTGTTGGTCAAAATCTTCTAGCCATTCTACTTCATCGTCTTCCAAGTTGATAATAAACATTGGAAATTCGGTATGTATTACAAAGATTGCATTTGGATGATCTGTATTGTCACCAAGTATAAATTTAGGTAGTTCCATGTTTTGATTTAATTAATTTTTTAGTCAAATAGTTAAAACGAATATACAATAATATAGATGCAGTTGTTAGTCCTGCAAGTAAGCCTAGCCAAATACCAAAACTAGCATAAGCATCTTCTTTACCAAAAAACCAGCTGATTGGAAAACCAACTAGCCAATAGGAAATAAAGGTAATAATGGTTGGTATTTTTACATCTTGCAAACCACGTAAAGCGCCAAGCACTACCACTTGAATACTATCGCTGATTTGAAAAATGGCTGCTGCAAGCATTAATTTAGACGCAATAGCAACTACTTCGGTATTGTCTACCAAGTTTTTGGCATCATCAAAATCTACATATAACTTCGGTAACTGATTACGAAATGCAAAAAAGAGCAAAGCAAAACAGGTTGCAAAAATGATTCCTAGTAAAAATAACGAAAAAGCAATTCTTCGCAATTCCACATAATTCTGTAATCCTTTTTGGTTACCTACTCGTACCATAGAAGCAACACTTAAACCCATTGCAATCATAAAAGTCATGGAGCTTAAATTTAATGCTATTTGGTTTGCAGCTTGCGGATTTTTACCTAGTAAACCACTTAGCCATATAGCAGCTGTAAAAATGGCAACCTCAAAAAACATTTGCATAGCACTTGGTGTTCCTAAACCAATAATTTTTTTCATCATGCTACTTTCTAACACGAAAAATTTAATATTGGTAACATAGTCTTTCGATTTTTCTTTTCCTCTTAATAGCCACCATAAATAGATCACCATGACAACGCGGGAAACTAAAGTACCATAAGCGGCTCCAATAATACCAAGTTCTGGAAAACCAAACTTTCCAAAAATAAATAAGTAGTTTAAAACCACATTGATCACATTCGCTAAAATGGTTGCATACATGGGATATTTAGTCATAGATAAACCATCACTAAATTGTTTAAAAGCTTGAAATATAATTAACGGAATTAAAGAAAAAGCAACCAGATCTAAATAAGGAATAGCAAAGGCAACAACTTCTTCTGGTTGTTGCATAAGATACATAAGCGGTTTGGCAAAATATACCATAAAGAATAGGGAAACACCCAAAACCGTACACAAAAACAAACCGTGTTTAAAAGCCGATTTCCCTTGTTTAAAATCGTTTGCAGCATCTGCTTCTGCAACTAAAGGTGTGATTGCGGTACTAAAACCAATTCCTATAGACATGGCTATAAAAATAAAGCTATTACCAAGAGAAACCGCCGCTAATTCTGCAGTACCCAATTGGCCAACCATAATATTATCTATAAACTGAACAAAGGTATGACCTAGCATACCTAGCATTACAGGAGCTGCAAGTTTCCAGTTATATTTAAATTCTTTTGTATAATCTTGTAATACCATTTGGCAAAAGTAGTGCTTCGGTTTTTGCTATGCGAATAAATTTTATGAATTAATGAAGGTACTTCCTTTTAATTAAAGTTCCAGTTATCTGCATAAATTCCATAAATAAATTCCATTTCGTTTAAGACGGTATAGCTTTCATCTTTCCATTTATCAAAGGAAATATTATAGGCATATATTTTCACCCCTTTATCTTTTAAGCTGGTGTAATATGTTTTATTACTAATTATTGATTTTCTAGAAACCGTTATATATTTGATATTTAGATCTTCAATAAGCTTTATTTTTTGACTGATATTTAATCCTTTAAAAACTTTTGGCGCTGCTAAACACTTAATATTATTACTGTTTGCTTCTATAATAGCTTTTTTAGAAAACAACTCCATTCTTAGTCTATTCTTATCCACAAATGTGTCTGCAAATTCTTTAGGTGTATTCACTTTGTCTGTTACCAGAACGGCATCTTTATGGTTTTTAAACCATGCATTAATTTCGACCATAGATAAAGGAGAATACTTGCCCTTATTTTTCACACTCCTAAATGTTTTAAGCGTAATAGTATCTTCTGGTTTAAAGAAATTATCTTTTTTCCATTTACCCCAATCGTGAGCAGCAACAAAATGATTATCTATTGTTTTAATAATATCTAGTTCAAAATACTTAAAACCTCTACTATAATTATAATTTAAAGCCTCTAAAGAATTTGTATAGGTGTTACCATCTACGGCTCCTCCTGCATGTGCTATAAATCTTGTGGGATCTTTTTTTATGGTATTAATTTGACTTTTATATTTGTCATCTTGCGTAATATTTATTTGAGAAAAAAGTGTTTCATCATCCATTTGCTCTACAAATACGCCGTTTTCAAAGTAGGAGATATAGGCATACCCTTTATGTATAGATTTAAGTTTATTGAGTCCTAATTCTTTTAATTCCACTCTTAATTCATGAGACCCTATCTCTTCTACATTATCTGCGACAATAATAAATCGGCTGTTTTCCTGTTTTAACTGTCTAATTCTTTTTATAAGCTTATTAACAGACACATTATCAGTCTTAAACAACTGGGTCCAACTAGGATTATCTAATTGAATAATATTTAATCCTTTAGAGATTTTTAATTTTCTATTATTTAATACTATGGAAGAAGGAACACTACTTATAGACCCTAAATTTGAAGCACTGGTAACATAAAATGTACCTTCGGTATTATTTACTTTAAAATATTTATTTTCAACGATAGTTTCACTTTTAAAATCATACTCCTCTAATAGTTTTAAATCTTCTAAGTCTTCTTTTAGAATCTCTATTTCGTTTGTAAAATATCTTTTTGCTTTACTGATAAGACCTCCTTTTCTGATAAAAACATTAACTCGATTAACATCTTTTATATCCAATACAATATTAACTCTATCGTCTAGATGATTACTAAAACCTTTATCGTTTTTCCTTTTATAATGTTTAACTCTCATGTGTTCATCAAAAACAAAGAAGTGATATCTATAATCATCTATAGACAAACTATCGGTTTCAAATTGAAGGGAATTATCGTTAGTTTTAAGCTTTATGGTATTTACTGTTAGTGAATCTTTAAAATCTTTTAAACTAATTTTAAAATCTTTATTAAAACCGTTTATACTAATAGAGGCTTCATTAAGTGCTAAAATTTTCTTCTTATTATTTTCAATGAATGCTTTTTTGTCTCCTTTTATATAGTCGGTTAAAAATTTCGCATTATGTTTAATTTCTGCTCCTTCTAAAATTATTCTAGGAAGATCTATTTGCTCTATAGCTTGGCTTGCTTTTATTGTACTTAGGTTCTCTTTATTAGCATTAGACAATAAAAATAAAGATCTATTTTCCTTATCCATTTTTTCTAAAACATTAATACTATTCCCCATGATTAAATGATCTGGAAAAATATAAAAAGTAGTATTTTCTAGGATTCCTTTAGTATCCAAAAATTTTATAAAATCTTGAATCATAAAATCTACAGAAGCAATCATAAACTCAAAATCGGTTTCTTTTTTAGATATATGCTTCTCCATTCTTTCATCGTATTTTCCATTTGGTAAATGGGTACTAATAGTAGAGAGATATAGTGCAAAAGGAGCATTTTTATTGTTCAGATCTAAGACTTGTTCTTTTGCTTCAGTAAATAAATCGAAGTCATGCACACCAAAAGATTGTTTCCCATATTTTTCGTCATAATACGATTGCTCAAAATGCTTAATACCATACGTTTTAAGCAAATCGTTTACTCCTGAAAATTCAGGATTACCTATTAAATACAATTGATTGTAACCTGCTTTATCAAGCACATGGCTAATTCCTGTTATTTTTGAAGCAACGGCATTTTGAAAAATCGAATTTCCTTGACCTTTAAAAAACATAGGTGTTCCGGTAAGATAGGTATACATCGATCCTGTAGTCCACTCACTACCATCTCCTTGATTCATATTAAAAAAACTATACTTGTTTTTAAAAGCATTTAAGTTGGGTGTTAATTTCTTTAAATCGTCTTCTAGAAATCCTCTTTCATAAGATTCTAAAGAAATAACCACAATATTCTTCCCTTTTTCAGCCTTTAGATCTTTAGCATATACATAGTCTTTTTCGTCTATCTTTAAATTGCTTAAGGCATTATCTAGAGTAACTTCTGCAACCGTATTCAGTTTAAATATTTTATAAATATTATTAAAAACGCTATCCGAAATATTTAATAGAATAAAGCTTATTAAAGCAATAACAATTACGAACGTTTTTTTAATTTTAGTATTAAATCTAGTGTAGATAAATTTAAAAAGAAGAAAGACTACTATGGTAAATACAATTAAGAAAATTGCTTCCTTCCATAAAAACCATATACTTTTGGATACATCATTAAAATTAAAATGTTGGTAAAACTTATAATCTATTAGACTACCACCATAATATAAAGAACAGCATTCTAGGCTAAAAAAGGCACTCAGTATTACAGAAATAACAGTGCGTAGTTTTGCATTAGAAATAAGAAATAAGATAGCACTGCAAAAAAATAGTAGAATTATAATTTGAATGAAAGGGAACATGTATATGTTTATTTTTGATTAGATAATGTAGTCCTATACGTATTTTAGAAGTTAAGAACCTCGGCTTTTGCTGCTTCAAACTCCTGGATCATATCTTCCACAATTTGTGCTGTTGTTTTAATATCATGAATCAATCCTGCTATTTGTCCGATTTCTAATTCGCCATCTTCTAAATCGCCTTCAAACATCCCTCTTTTTGCTCTTGCTCGACCTAGTAATTCTTTAAGTTGTTCTGGCGTTGGAGACGTTTTATAAAGTTCTTGAAGTTCGTTATAAAACTTATTTTTAATCAGTCTAACAGGAGCGAGTTCTTTTAATGTAAGTTGTGTATCGCCTTCCTTAGCATCTACTACTACTTTTTTAAATGCTTGATGTGCTGAGCTTTCTACGCTAGCAACAAATCGACTCCCAACTTGAACCCCATCTGCACCTAAAACCATTGCCGCTAACATGGCTTGTCCGGTTGCAATTCCGCCTGCCGCAATTAATGGTACTTGTAACTGTTCTTTCACCATTGGTATTAAAGTAAGCGTTGTTGTTTCGTCTCTACCATTATGTCCTCCAGCTTCAAAACCTTCGGCAACAATAGCATCTACTCCTGCTTCTTGTGCTTTTAAAGCAAACTTTACACTACTAACAACATGCACCACTGTTATTCCTTTTTCTTGTAACCATTTGGTCCATGTTTTCGGATTTCCTGCAGAAGTAAATACAACCTTTACACCTTCCTCCACAATAATATTCATGATCTCTTCCACATTAGGATATAACATTGGAACGTTGACACCAAAAGGCTTATCGGTTGCTTTTTTACATTTCTGAATATGTTCTCTTAGCACATCTGGATACATACTTCCTGCTCCAATTAATCCTAAAATTCCAGAATTACTTGCTGCTGATGCTAGTTTCCATCCAGAATTCCAGATCATTCCTGCTTGAATTATTGGGTGTTTTATATTGAATAACTGTGTAATTCTATTTGCCATAAGAGGTTTCTTTTTAAAGATGGTAATTTAAGAATTTGATTACACTTGGGCAATAGAAATGTTATAGATCAAATAATAGTTTATATTTTAAAACTTTTACCATCGGAAATAAAAAAAAGCCTTTCTTCTACTGAAAAAAGGCTTAAAATTTTAATATATCTTTATTTAGGAAATAACTCCAGAACCTAAAAGCTCATCCCCATGATGCCAAGCTACAAACTGTCCTTCTTGAATTGCTGATTGTGGTTCTTCAAATTCTACATACATTCCAGAATCTACTTGATGCAACGTAGCTTTTTGTAAATCTTGACGATATCTAATTCGTGCCAATACTTCCATACTTTCATCTACCTGTAGTGCTAAATCTTCACGTACCCAATGAATTTCTTCATTAGACACAAAAAGTGCTCTTTTATATAAACCAGGATGATTTTTTCCTTGTCCTGTGTAAATGACATTCTCATTAACATCGGTATCAATAACAAACAGAGGTTCTACGGTACCACCAACAGCAAGACCTTTACGTTGTCCTTTAGTAAAATAATGTGCTCCTTGATGTTTCCCTACCACCTTACCATCTGCGACTTTAAAATCTGCTTTTTCAGATAAGTATACTAACTCCTCTTTTTTATTAGAAAAACTAGGTACTTCTTTATGAAAGGATGCATTGCTTTCTGGTATTTCTACAATAACTCCTTCTTTAGGTTTTAATTGTTGTTGCAAGAAATCTGGAAGACGTACTTTTCCAATAAAACATAGACCTTGAGAGTCTTTTTTATCTGCAGTAATTAAATCTAATTTTGCAGCAATTTCTCTTACTTCTGGTTTTTTTAATTCGCCAATAGGAAATAATGCTTTTGCTAATTGGTCTTGAGACAACTGACATAAAAAATACGATTGATCTTTATTGTCATCTGCTCCAGCAAGTAATTGATAGGTTTCTTTTCCGTTATTCACTATAGTACCTTTTCTGCAATAATGTCCTGTTGCAACATAATCTGCACCAAGTTCTAAAGCAATCTTCATAAACACATCAAACTTGATCTCTCTATTACAAAGTACATCTGGGTTTGGCGTTCTTCCTTTTTCATATTCATGAAACATATAGTCTACAATACGTTCTTTGTATTGCTCACTTAAATCTACGGTTTGGAAAGGGATACCTAATTTATCTGCAACAAGCATCGCATCATTACTATCGTCTAACCAAGGACATTCATTAGAAATAGTTACGGTATCATCATGCCAGTTTTTCATAAACAAGCCTATCACTTCATAACCTTGCTCTTGTAATAAATAAGCAGCAACGCTTGAATCTACTCCTCCTGAAAGTCCTACTATTACTCTTTTCATCTGTTTTCTTTATCTTTTATTTTAGGGTCAGATGTAATTCATCAAAAAAAATACACCCTTAAAAAACCAAGGTTTTAAACGATTTATTTTCCTTTTGCAAAATTACGAATAAAATAAATTGAATGATCCTAAATTATAATGCTTTGTTAAAATATCATGCCGTTAGTCGAAAAAACGACTTATTGCTAACTAAAAACTATAAATAATATTAGTTTTACATCATAGTTTAGGTAACAACTTTCATTTAGATTGATTAATAGCTTATTCATAATAAAATGACTACCTAAAAAAAAACTCCTTACGCAAGTAAGGAGTTTATATTTTACACCTATTTGTGATTATTTCTTTGTGGTTATTTTTTATACGGATTGTTACTCTTTCTAGTAAAGTCTTTCTCTTTTACAAGTTTACCATTTTCGTAGTATTTCCAGACACCATGTTTTCTATCTCTTTGGTATTGCCCTTGTAAAACCATAATTCCCGCTTTATCATAAAAGGTTGCTGGACCATGTAATTCTCCCGAATCATAAACATACTCCTTTACCACGATACTTTTTTCGGTATACCAAATAGAAGGACCATGAAGCTTCCCATTTACATAGGTTTCAGTTTGCGCTAAAACACCATCGTCATAATACACAAAACGTTCGCCGTGTAATTCTCCTTTATCATTATAGGTATCTTTACTTAATATGTTTTTTGTTTTATTTTGATAGTAAGTCCAAGTACCAATGTATAATTTACCATTCATTTGGCCTTCGCTAATCAATTTCCCTGTAGAAGCGTAAAAGGAAACTTTCGCAATATTATTGTCTTTATTAAATTGCTTATTGGCTGCCAAAACAGCTTTACCATCTACATTTTTATAAAACGTAAATACGCCAATTTCTTTACCATGAAAAAATTCTCCTTGGTAACGTAAAACATCCGTGTTTTCAAAATTCTTTGTCCAAACACCATGCCTTTTACCTTCAGCATCTAATTGATTGACATCTTGTGCTCCAGCTAAAATTGGAAGTAAAAAAACAAAAAGGAATAGTATATTTTTCATATTTAAAATAACGTTAGTATGTAACTAAAATTGTAAAATAACAATCTAATCATTAAACTGTTATAGCAAAAAAGCTGCCAAAGTTTTAAAAACAAATAGCAGCTTTTTTATTTTATTAGAAGTTTCTCTTACTTCTTATTTTTTGATTGTTTTTGTTTTTCTGCTTCTTCCATCATTTCGGCCATCTTCTTAGCAAACTTACCTTGCTTCTTTTTAGGCTTCGCTTTACTTATCTGAATTTTAGCATGTATTTTATCTTCATCTAGAATAAAATTCTTGATAACTAACATAATACCAATACTAATAACATTAGAGATAAAGTAATATAAACTTAATCCTGAAGCATAGTTATTAAAGAAAAACAACATCATTAATGGGGAGAAGTAAATCATGTACTTCATCATTTTCTGCATGTCTGGCATACCTTCTTGCGTAGGTTGTGAAGCCATTTGTTGTCCTGTTGTCATTTTCATATAAAAGAAAATAGCGATGGATGCTAATATTGGAAATAAACTTACGTGATCTCCATAAAAAGGAATATGAAAAGGTAAATCTGCAACTACATCATAAGAAGATAAATCGTCTGCCCAAAGGAAACTTTTCTGTCTTAAATCGAACGCAGAAGGAAAAAACTGAAACAGTGCATAAAACACAGGAAGCTGTATTAAAGCTGGTAAACATCCACTTAACGGACTCGCTCCTGCTTTGGTTTGCAGTGCCATCGTTTCTTGTTGGATTTTCATTTTATTATCCTTGTACTTCTCTTTTATAGCATCTAATTCTGGCTTAATAATTTTAAGCTTTGCTTGCGATAAAAATTGTTTGTACTGTACAAATGAAAGTAATAATTTAATTAAAACGGTCATTACAACAATAGCGATTCCGTAAGGTAAGAACCCACTTAAAAAGCTAAATAATGGTACAAATAGAAAACGGTTAATCCATCCAAAAAGTCCCCAACCAAAAGGAATACTATCTTCTAAACCAATATCATACTTTTTAAGGGTATTGTTATCTGTTGGTCCGAAATAGAATTTTAAAGGTTGATTAAACTCTCCTGCTTGTAACTCTAATGGAATTTTAGTGGTAAATATTTTAGTGGAAATGGTATCTATTTCTTCATCTAAAACTAAGTTTTTAGAAGTTATTTCTACATTTTTCAACGGTTTATCTGAAACCAATATCGAACTAAAAAAGTGTTGTCTGTAAGATAACCAACTAACATCTTCTAAAGTTTCTTCGTCATCACCAGAAGGGCTTAACTTGTCAATTTTATCTTCTTCGTGCTTATAGGTTAAACGCGTATATCTGTTTTCGTAAGAGATACTTTTATCATGACGGAAGGTTTTAAGTTTCCAATCTAAATTTATTTTTTGCGTACCATTTACAATACTACTCAACCCTTGAGATCTAATAGTGAAATTCACCATATAATCATTAGGTATTAGCTCGTATCTGTATTCTAAAAATTGTGTTGGAGATACTTTAAGTTTCATAGAAACTACTGTGTTTTCTCCGTTTTTAGTAACTGTTGGTTCAAAAAATAGATCTTGTGTATTTAAGTTTCTATTATCTGAAGTATTAAAACTAATATTAAAAGCTGTATTATTTTCTTTTACTAAATAAATAGGAATAGAATCGTAATCTACAAAAGGAACTAATTTAACCTCACTAAGATACCCACCTTTATTGCTAAACTTTAAAGCAAGTACTCCGTTTTCTACCAATGTTTCTTTATTGGTAGCAGAAGGCAAAGTAGACGAATACGCAAAAGCACCTAATTTATTGTTTAGTGCTACTAATTGTGTAGAGTCTGTAACCGTTGCTGCAGAAAAATCATTAGCAGTAGTAACCAGAACATCTTCTGGAGTTTCTGCTTTTTGTTCTGCTTCCACTTGTTCTTGTTTTGCTTGCGCTTCAAGTTCTTCTGGAGTAGGTTGGTTCATGTACATCATGTACACTAAAATTCCGAATATTAGGATGAATCCTATTATTGATTTAAGGTCTAGTTTTTTTTCTTCCATATTATATTAATTAAGACTAGAATGTTTTAAAACTTTTCTAGCCTAGAAAGTGAATTACTCAAAAAGCAATCCAATCTTACATTTGTGCCATTGTGACACTTTACTTACTTTTCTTGTGTTTTAATGCCGCTTTTACAAATGCGACAAATAAAGGATGCGGATTAGAAACGGTACTTTTATATTCTGGATGATATTGCACACCAACAAACCAAGGATGGCTAGGTATCTCTACAATTTCTACCAAACCGGTTTCTGGGTTTAATCCTGTTGCTAGCATTCCTGCTGCTTCAATTTGTTCTTTATAGTCACTGTTAAACTCATAACGATGTCTATGTCTTTCTTTAATAGCTTCGGTTTTATATACTTTTGCTACTATACTATCTTTTTTAAGATCACAAGACCATGCACCTAAACGCATCGTTCCTCCTTTATCTGTAATGTTTTTTTGTTCTTCCATCAAACTAATAACTGGGTTTTTAGTTTCTGGATCCATTTCAAAGGAATTTGCACCTTCTATATTTAATACATTTCTAGCAAATTCTATCACTGCCATTTGCATTCCTAAACAAATTCCGAAGAACGGAATATTGTTTTCACGTACATATCTTACAGCTGCAATTTTACCATCTATACCACGTTCTCCAAATCCTGGAGCAACTAAAACACCATCTAAATGCGATAGTTTCATTTTAATATTATCGGCATTTAAATACTCTGAATGTATAGACTCAATATTTACTTTTACTTCGTTTTCTGCTCCCGCATGAATAAAGGCTTCTAAAATAGATTTATAAGAATCTTGTAATTCTACATACTTACCAATTAAACCAATAGTTACTTCGGTTTTTGGGTTTTTATGTCTTTGTAAAAATTTATTCCATTGGGTTAAGTCTGGCGTATGACTTTCTAAAGCTAGTTTCTTTAAAACTACTTTATCTAATCCTTGCTCTAACATTAAATTTGGTACATCATAAATAGTAGAAGCATCAATAGATTGAATCACTGCTTCTTCTCTAACGTTACAAAATTTAGCTAGTTTTTTGCGTAACTCATTTGGTAGTTCGTGTTCTGTTCTGCAAACTAGAATGTCTGCCATAACACCACTTTCCATTAGCGTTTTTACACTATGTTGGGTTGGTTTGGTTTTTAATTCGCCAGCAGCAGATAAATAAGGCACTAATGTTAAATGAATAACAATAGCATTATTATCTCCTAAATCCCATTTTAGTTGGCGCACAGCTTCTATGTACGGAAGTGATTCTATATCACCAACCGTTCCTCCTATTTCTGTAATTACTACATCGTAATCACCAGAATTACCAAGAATTTGGATTCTATTTTTAATCTCGTCTGTAATATGCGGAATTACCTGAACTGTTTTTCCTAAAAACTCACCACGACGTTCTTTTTCAATTACGCTTTGGTAAATACGTCCTGTAGTCACATTATTTGCTTGACTAGTTGGTACGTTTAAAAAACGTTCGTAATGCCCTAAATCTAAATCGGTTTCTGCGCCATCATCTGTAACATAACATTCGCCATGCTCATACGGATTTAACGTTCCTGGATCTACGTTGATATAAGGATCTAATTTCTGGATTGTTGTTCTGTAACCTTGTACTTGAAGTAGCTTTGCTAGAGAGGCAGCAATAATCCCTTTTCCAAGGGAAGATGTTACTCCTCCTGTTACAAATATGTATTTTGTTGTAGTTGTCATGTTGCGCTGTTAAACGCGAGCAAATTTACAATTTTAAGTTTGAAATTTTACGGGTTTGGTATTTTATTTTTAAGAGGAATTTGGAAGTGATTTTCGAGAAGGTTTTGACTTAATTTTGTCAGAAAAAAACTAACTTCGTTTCACTTCTGATTTATCTCAATAAAACGGATGGATATCACCTTAATCTTTACAACCAATTTTAAACAAACATAAATAAAATGAAAACGCTGAATTTATTATTGGGAATATTAATAGTATTAATAGGCTATTCCTGCACTAGTGATTATGTGGATCATACAGAAAACAGTAGATCTATTTTTAAGCTTAAGGCAGATACCTATTATTTAAATGAAATTGACAGATCCTTAACTAGGATTTATGAAAATAATAAACCAAAAACGGATTCCTTTTATGACAGTAATAGTAGCTTAACTTATTATTTTAATTGGATTTATAGCAATAATATACTTATTTCTAAAAATGGTTATGACGCAAATGGAAATCTTACCAATGAGTTAAGAATTTCATATGACGATATGAATCGAATTACTAAAATCATAGATTCTGGTTTTGGATTAACGCAAACGACCATAACTAATTTTACTTATAATTCAGATAATACTATTACTAGTATTAGTGAAGTTAGTGGTGTTATTTCAAATAAAACATTTTTCTTGAATTCTTCTGGATTAATATACAAGGAGGTAAATGACAATGAAATCATAGAGGCTGCATATGATTCGGATTATAATATTATTTCAAAAACTGGATTTGAAAACGCTAATTACTTTTACGATGACATCAATCTTCCTCCAGAAAATTTTCCTATTGGCGAAAATTTTATATTTGGATCCTCCAAAACAAACTATATAATTCAAAATAACTCTATAAATGCAGCTGTAAATAATGATGCATCTATCCTTCCAAAGTTCGCTACTGGGTATCAATCTGAAATGACTAATCTTGAAATTGAGTGGGAATTAGATGATAATAATTACCCTATAAATAGAAAGCTTTACATTCAAAATCAATTGAATGTCGATTATAAATACATCTATAATGAATAGTAAAAAATGGCTTATGGCAACCTGCATAGTCCTCGTTTACACAAATACTTGAAACAAACCTAAGGCTTAGAAAAATTCTTTTGTATATTTTTAATGAGACCTTCTAGTCCGTTTAATTTTAAAGTGTACACCGTTTCCAGCATTTCGCCAAGCTTCCCTTTTGGAAACCCTTTGTTATGATACCAAACCACATAATGTTCTGGTAAATCTATTAAATATCTACCTTCATACTTCCCAAAAGGCATTTTGGTATGCGCTAGTTTCACAAGAAATTCTCTGTCTGGTTGTAATTGCATACCTATTGTTTAGAGCTAAAGTTATCTAATTTGGCTAATTCTACTTCAATGTGATTTTGCCAATGCGATTGCATCTCGTAGTTTCTAGAAAAATCGGTTTCTGCATCATACAGTTTTTGAAGACTAGAAAGTTCTTGATTAATCTCTTGATGTATTTTATCTAGTTGTTTATTTAAAGCAGGAGATGCCTCTAATTGTGCTACACGTTGTCTAAATTTTCTAGCATGCAATTCTGTAATATTAAAATGAAATTGCTCATGCGCTAATATGTGGTTGTCTGCTTGCTCTGCTTTATACCACGATTTCTCCGGGTAAAAATGCGCGAATATCTTTGTTTTAAAACCTACCACTTCCTTTTTATTCGTTCTCTTAATAGAATAACTAAAGGTGATACCAGAAGCGGTTGTTGCCACGGCATCTGTATCTACTTTTACTGCTCCTTTAAAATCGTTCCAAGAAAGTTGGTTAGATGCACTCCAAGTAATTGTAGACGCTTCTTTATGAAGTGTAAGTATACAAAAACTAATAAGCAAGAATCTTAAAAACATTTTATTTGGCTTCTACTATTTTTAAATCGTCATACTTAACCACGTAAATGGTATTATTATAATACCCTCCGAAAAGGTGTTTGTTATATGCGAATTTATTCTCTATGTATTCCGTTAACGGAAATTCATTTACAGAATTATACATGTTATCTGAAGCGGAAAGACGTAAAACAACATCCATCATTAAATCGAATCCTCTAACTGCTGTTTTGTTTGGTGTTGCACCATATTTATTCTTGTATTGCTTTGCAAAACCGTTATTATCGTCTTCGTTATAGGTTTTAGAAACCGTTGGAAAATGAAAACTAAGATTCGATAAATGATAGTTTGAAATTTCATCATGCTCAAAAGCAGCATTAATATCTGTTGTTGCTAAAACAATTTCGTGTTCCTCATTATTTAACGAGTTTAAAATACTGGTCACGTTAGATACAAAGGTGTAGTTTTCGGTTTCTAAAAAGATGACGTTTTTTCCTGGTTTTAATTTTGAAATAATATCATTTTCTAAAACATAATACGAATCTTTTCCTTCTTTATCTTTTCTAGAATGTATTTGCGATGCAGATCCAAATTCTCTTTTTATAGCATTACTTGTTGCAACATTTTTAGCGTCTGCAATTACAATCACATGACTTTTAGAACTATCTGCCTTAACAAAATCGATCATTTTTGTTTTTAATAAAGCCGAAGAAGGCATCGATTGAAATACATTTTCTGAGGATTTTAAATCCTTTAAATTAGGAGAAATTACAGGAACGTTATTTTTTTTCAATTCGGAAGCTACACGAGCAAAGTTATTAGGCATTAACGGACCAATAACGGCATCTGCGTTTTCTATGTTTGTAGTACTTAGTAAATGGGAAACTTCACTTAATTGGTTTTTAGTATCGTACACATCTACTTTTAAAGAGATTCCTAATTTTTTAAGCGAATCTACAGCCATTAAAACTCCAGAATGAAAATCTAAAGATGGTCTTAAAAAGTTATCATTTTCTATTTTCTTTTTAGCATCATAAACAGAATCTGCATTTACTCTGTTTAACTTAAAAGGCAACATGATAACAATGTTTTTGGTTTCGAAGTTTCGAATCTGACCAATTAAACTAGAGGACGTTGCAGTAACTTCATTTGAAGTTATGGTTCCTGTTCCTGTTACATTACTTGAGAATGGAATCTTTAAAACCATTCCTGACTTCAAACCTGTTTCTTTTAATTCTGGATTTAAAGCTTCTAATTCTTCTTGCTCTAATCCTAATTTAATTTTTAAACGGTAAAAACCTTCTTTTGGCAATACAGATAGTACGAATATCTTTCGTCAATTTCTTTTACTTCTGCAGTTTCTAGGATTGGCACTTGTATTACTTGTCCAACATCCAATGTCGCTCCCATATTAGGGTTTAAAGCCTCTAGCTCATTTACTGTAATTCCGAATTTATAAGCAATTCGCCATTTTCCTTCTTTTGCTAAAACCGTATAATCTTTAGTCGTTTTTACGGTTTCTACAACGGTTTTTGTTTTGTAAACCGGAATTTTAATTCGGTCGCCTTTACGAAGATTTTCGGAGTATAATGAAGGATTGTGTTTTTTGATTTCGTCTTGGGCTACATTATATTTTTTAGATAAACTATAAAGGGTTTCTTTACGTTTTACCTTATGCTCTTTAAAGTTCACAAACTCTTTTACCGTTGTAGTAGTCGTTTGTGGTGTTGCTATTTTAGAATTTGGAATAATTAGAACCGCATTATTCTTTAATTCTTTTTTGGCATCCGGATTTAATGCATATATATCATACGGAGTAACATGGTATTGTTTTGCAATGCCTTCAATGGTTTCTCCAGATCTTACTTTATGTGTTTTATAGTTTTGCGCTTGTATTGTTGTTGCACAACTGAATAATAAAACGAAACTGAATATGTATATTAAATTCTTCATTTAAAAATTTGTTTTCTTTTTCTCTTTGGAGAGCACTTTATAATAACGTTTTGCTTAAGTTATTTATTTCTTTTTCCTTCTTATGACTTTGACTATAGGGCATTCCTACATCGAATGAAAATGCGTAAAAAGCAGGTAATGCTACCAAAAATTATAATATTGTATATGCTTTAACTCGCATTCCTCTTCTTTATATAAATTGTTAGGAGTAAAATAATCCCTAAACCTATTTGAATATACGCTTTGTAATTTTCTTCCAAGCTTAGATCCTCCAAATTAAGATACGTAATTCCGAATGATAGTAACATGATTGCTGCAAATCCAACTAAATTGATTTTATTATCCATAATGTAAATGATTAGCTACTATATTATTTAACATTCCCTTTTTTACATCTAACTACTTACCTTTCATGTATTCCCGCGTTAAGGATTGTAGTGTAAATCCTTTTTTATTTTTCTTAAAAAAGATTGCAACGTAAAGCCTGACTTTTTGTGATCCTGCAAGGTTAAAAAACCTTGTAGGTATGCGCAAAAAGTAACGCCCAACCTAGAATAAATCTTTGGTTTGCTAAACTACCTCTCGATACTGAGATTCCTTTTTTCAAAGGAATTTGTTATTCCCACTCAATGGTTGCTGGCGGCTTGCTGCTAATGTCGTACACTACTCTATTAACGCCTTTTACTTTATTTATTATCTCGTTAGAGGTTTTTTGTAAAAATTCGTATGGTAGATTTACCCAATCTGCGGTCATACCATCGGTACTTTCTACTGCTCTTAATGCCACACATTTTTCGTATGTACGCTCATCTCCCATAACACCAACGCTATTTACTGGAAGTAGGATTGCTCCTGCTTGCCATACGCTATCGTATAGATTCCATTTTCTTAGATTATCTATAAATACGGCGTCTACTTCTTGTAAAATACGCACTTTTTCTGGAGTAATATCTCCTAAAATACGGATTGCAAGTCCAGGCCCAGGAAATGGATGACGACCTAATAAGGCTTTGTCCATATCCATAGATGCACCAACGCGACGCACTTCGTCTTTAAATAATGCTTTAAGAGGCTCTACAATTTTAAGCTTCATAAAGTCTGGTAAACCACCTACATTATGATGACTTTTTATAGTTGCACTTGGTCCGCCTGTTGCAGAAACACTTTCTATAACATCTGGATAAATGGTCCCTTGGGCTAGCCATTTTACGTCTTCTATTTGATGTGCTTCGTCATCAAAAACTTCAATGAACACACGACCAATTGCTTTACGCTTTAATTCTGGGTCGCTCAATCCTGCAAGTGCATCCAAAAAGCGTGCCGAAGCATCTACTCCTTTTACATTTAAGCCCATGCCGCTGTATTGTTCTAATACACTTTCGTATTCGTTTTTACGAAGTAAACCATTGTTTACAAAGATGCAATATAGGTTTTCACCAATAGCCTTGTGTAGTAACATTGCGGCTACAGAAGAATCTACGCCTCCGGATAAACCGAGTACGACTTTATCGTTTTTTAATTTGTCTTTTAGTGCTTGAACGCTTTCTTCTACAAAAGAATCTGGTGTCCAATCTTGGTCTAAACCTGCAATATGAACTAAGAAATTTTCTAGTAATTGTTTTCCGTCTGTAGAATGATATACTTCTGGGTGGAATTGAATTGCGTATGTTTTTTCGCCTTCAATTTTGTAGGCCGCATTTTCTACGTCATGTGTACTTGCTAAAAGCACACCATTTGTTGGTAGTGTTTTAATGGTATCACTATGACTCATCCATACTTGACTTCCTTTAGAGATTTGGCTAAAAAAGGCTTCGTCTTCTTTTACAAAACTCAAGTTGGCTCTACCGTATTCTCTAGTGTTAGAAGGTGCTACTTCACCACCAGAAAAATGGGCTAAGTATTGTGCTCCGTAACAAACGGTTAATAAAGGTTTGTGCCCTCTAATTTTAGATAAATCTGGGTGTAATACGTCTTCTCCTCGTACCGAGTTTGGACTACCAGAAAGGATTACTGCTTTGTAATCTTCTATATTTGCCGGAATTTTGTTGAATGGATGTATTTCGGATAAGATGTTAAGCTCTCTAACTCTACGCGCAATTAGTTGTGTGTATTGCGATCCAAAATCTAATATAAGTACCTTGTTGTGTTGCATGCGCAAAAATAGGAATTGATTTTTTAATCGGGAACGATACGTAAACTTTTTTAAGAGAATTTTAAACTTTTTTGTTTTTGGAAAATGGAAGGACTGCAATTGAAAAATGGAGACAGGAATCATGAATACTGAAGACCGCATACTGAAGACTGAAGACCGCATACTGAACACTGAAGACAGAACACTGAATACTGAAGACTGAAGACTGCCTACTGAACACTACAGCGTTATAATTGTAAAATCTCCTTGTAACGGTTTTAGTTCTGCTATTAATTTTGGAACTAATTGCTCTCCGAATTCTAAATACAATTCCGAAAAATTGGTATTACGTTCTTGCAAAATAGCATTAGGAAACAGTTCGTTTTGAAGTTCTGTCATACGTTCCACTTGATCTTTTAGTTTGCGTTTTTGTGCGGTAAGCAAACGTTTCTCCAATTGTTGCAATCCGTTAATTTGCTTTTTTTCTTGTGCTGCAACTGCGCCAATAAAAGATTTATCTGTTTGTTCAGCTAAGCTGTATAAGTCTTTAAATTGCTGCTGTAGTTGTTTTAACTGTTCAGAAAAATCAATATCAATATTAGAAATCTGTCTTACTTTTTTATTGATAAAGGCGTCTCGCTTTAAAAAGAGATCTTCGTTAGAGATGTTTAGCCTACGTAATTTATCTGCTTGTTTTTCTGTTTTTATTAAAGCTGAGTTTCTTAGCAATAACATTGGAAAAGGCACTTTTACAGCTTCAAAATAATCTTTTAACTGTAACCAATATGCAAGTTCTCCTCCGCCTCCTGTATAGCAAAGGTTTGGTAGAATTACTTCTTGGTATAAAGGTCGCATGATTACATTCGGACTAAAGCGTTGCGGGAAGTCTGAGACTTCTTTTAATATCTCGCTCTTGCTCCAAGTAATATTTGTGTTAAGTACTTTATACGTTTCGTCTTCAAAAACGATTCGCTCTCTTAGGTTTTCGTTTAAGTAGAATAAATTTATTTCTCTCGGATTTACCTGAATTTTACTAACACTGGATAATGCTTCTAGTCGTTTATTGGTTTCCGATACCGTTTTAAAAGAAGTCTGATTTAAGAGCTCCTCTTCTATATAAGGAACAAATAATTCTTTCAAACTTTTAGTATTTGCTTCTACAATTACCAAACCGTATTCGGCAAATAAAGCATTTGCTAAGTAAAGTGTTGCGTCTGCAAGGTTATCATGTTTTAGATATGCCGATTGAAATAAGTTCCTTAATGTATCTGCGTTTTGTCCGGAACCAAGTTCCTTTGTAAAAACGTCGAATACTTTATCTAATCCTTCAGTAGAAAGTTCTCCAACGGCTCCTGATGCATTTCTGTTCCACTGTACTTTTTTTCCTTTAAAGTTGAAATAATTAATTTCTTCAAAATCGTGATCTTCGGTTGCCATCCAATAGATTGGCACAAAATTACTTTCTGGATATGCTTGTTTTAATTGATTCGCTAAGTTGATAACAGAAACAATTTTAAACAAGAAATACAAAGGTCCTGTAAATAAGTTTAATTGATGCCCTGTGGTAATGGTGAAGGTATTTTCTAGTTTTAAAGCTTCAATATTTTGAAGGGTTAATGACGAAGCTTCAGTATTTTGATATTGCGCTTTTAGGGCTTCCGACAAAATAATTCTAGACTCCGGTTTTACAAATGCTGTTTTCTCTTCTATTTGCTTTTTAAAATTCTCCAGCTTCGGAAAATTATTATAAAAAGGTTGTAGTTCCTTATTTTCCTCTAAATAATCACAGATTAAAGATGAAAAATAGTTGGTTTTTTTAAAAGCAATACATTCTGTTGGCATAGTAAAATTCAATATTTTAGGTAAAGATACAGTGTTTTATTCTTTAATTTTTAGATATTTTATTTTCACTTTTAAACCTAATAAATCATAATAAAAAGGAAATAACTTATCTTTAGTCTCTTAAAACTATTAGTCCTTAAAATATTTTTAATGAAAAAAACAGTTATTCTTTTCCCGTTTCTTCTTTTAGCGACATTCTTCGTTTTTCAAGACTGTCACAAAAATGAAGAAAAATCTAATACTTTTATACAAAATAATGTTAATACTAACACCATTACCATTATGCCATTAGGAGATTCTAGAGTAGAAGGTGTTGCTAGCAACTCTGTAAGTTACCGATATGATTTATGGAAAAACCTAGTTTCTAACCAATGGAATATTGATTATGTAGGTACACAAAACGATCATACTACGTATCCTTTATTATTAGGAAAGTCTTTTGATCCAGATCATGAAGGCATTGGCGGGTTTGAAAGCAAAGATGTTTTAGAAAATATTCCCGATGTTATTGAAGCCTTAGGAACTCCAGATGTTGTGTTGTTGGGTATTGGAGGAAATGATTTAATTAGAGAGATTCCTGTAGAGCAAGTAATCGAAAATATTAACCAAATCATTGATGTCTTACAAAATAGCAATGCGAATATCACTATATTTTTAGAACGAATTGCTCCCGGAAAATCTAATGTGATGACACCAGCAAGCACAATCGTTTATAATTCTTTTATTGAAAATCTTGCCACAGTTGCTTTGGAGCAAACTAATGATTCTTCTAAAGTTATTCTTGTAGATATGTCTAGCCATTGGACCGATGCCTATATGGCAGACAGCTTACATTACAACGAATTAGGAGCAAAAGAAATTGCAGATAGATACTTTGAAGCTATACTTGAGAATCTAGAAAAATAACGATTTCTAACACAAATATTGCAATAAAAAAGAAACGTTTCAACCTTGTTGATTCCTATTAAAACAGATCCTTTCCATTTTTTACATAGCATCCCATATAACCAATTTATAAAAGTTTAAAGCAAAAAAAAAGCAAGCTAATAGCTTGCCTTTTTTAAAGAATATCTTTTAATTAAATGACCTCACCATAAAGATCAAAATCTTCTGCTTCTATAATTTTTACGGTTGCAAATTCTCCTGTTTTTAAATAGGTTTTAGTAGCATCAATACGCACTTCATTATCTACATCTGGAGAATCAAATTCGGTTCTACCCACAAAATAGTTTCCTTCTTTTCTATCGATAACCACTTTAAGAACTTGATCAATTTTTTGTTGATTCAACTCCCAAGAGATTTGCGATTGCATTTCCATAATCTGATTTGCTCTATCGATTTTCACTTCTTCTGGCACATCATCTTCTAAATTAAAAGCGTGTGTGTTTTCTTCATGACTATAGGTAAAACAACCTAAACGCTCAAAACGCATGTCTTGAACCCATTGTTTTAATTCTTGAAAATTTTCTTCTGTCTCTCCTGGATAACCAACAATTAGCGTTGTTCTAATGGTCATGTTTGGAACTGCTTCACGAAATTGCCCAATAAGCTTGGTCGTTTTTTCTTTGGTAGTACCACGACGCATGCTTTTAAGAATATTATCTGAAATATGCTGTAATGGTATATCTAAATAGTTACAAACTTTAGGTTCGCGATTCATAACATCTAAAACATCTAATGGAAATCCTGTTGGAAATGCATAATGCAGACGAATCCACTCTACGCCATCCACTTTCACTAAAGCTTCTAGAAGTTCTGCTAAGTTTCTTTTCTTGTATAAATCTAAACCATAATAGGTTAAATCTTGCGCAATAAGAATAAGTTCTTTAACGCCTTTTGCTGCTAATTTTTCAGCTTCAATAACAATTTCTTCAATAGGTGTACTTCTATGTTTTCCACGCATTAAAGGAATAGCACAAAAACTACAAGGTCTATCACAACCTTCGGCAATTTTTAAATATGCATAATTTTTTGGTGTTGTCGTTAAACGTTCTCCAATTAACTCGTGTTTATAATCTGCTCCTAAAGCTTTTAATAATTGTGGTAATTCTGTAGTCCCAAAATATTCATCTACATTAGGAATTTCTTTTTGTAAGTCAGGCTTATATCTTTCACTAAGACAACCAGTGACAAATACTTTATCTACTTCTCCAGCTTCCTTTTTCTGCATAAAATCTAGAATCGTATTCACGCTTTCTTCCTTTGCATTATTAATAAAACCACAAGTATTAATAACCACTACGTTACCTTCCCCTTCATGAACAACCTCTTTTCCGTTGGCTTTTAATTGTCCCATTAACACTTCACTATCGTATACATTTTTACTGCATCCTAAAGTTACTACGTTGATTTTATTCTTTTTAAGCGTCTTTGTTCTCATATACCTATCCCAAAAAAAAGGGAATTTCGTTAATTATACTTCTTCTAAATTTCAGGTTGCAAAGATACAACCTTAATTAAACCTTTTATATATTTAACAGTCTTAAATTAAAACCAACACAATGAAAACTAATGCATGCGTATTATTATTTGCAATAGGTATACTTTTTAGTTGTGCAACTTCGGATGAAGTGATAGAAGGGAATAGCAATAATAACACTGCAACATACTTTCCTCCTATTACTTCCAATACTTGGGAAACCATTTCTATTACTGAAATGGATTGGAATGAAAATCACTTACAACCTCTATTCGATTTTTTAGAAGAAAAAAACACCAAAGGTTTTATCATGCTTTACAACGGAAGAATAGTTGTAGAACAGTATATGAATAGCCACACATCGACAGCTGCTTGGTATTGGGCTAGCGCAGGAAAAACGCTAACATCTACACTTACAGGAATTGCTCAAGACGAAGGATTACTCAATATAAATGATAAAGTATCCAATTATTTAGGAACTGGCTGGACAAGTGCTCCTTTAGATAAAGAAAATCTAATTACTTGCAAAAACCTATTATCTATGAACTCTGGCTTAGATGATAGTTTAGGCGATAATGTTGCTCCAGAAAGCCTACAATATATTGCCGATTCTGGACAAAGATGGGCGTACCATAATGTGTATGTAAAAATGCAAGAAGTAGTTGCACAAGCGAGCAACCTAACATGGTCTAGTTATTTTAACTCCAAATTAAAAGATAGAATTGGCATGTCTGGAAGTTGGATTCCTTTAGGTGATTTAAGTGTGTATTGGAGTACCACCAGAAGCATGGCTCGTTTTGGTTTGTTAATTTCGGCTAACGGAAAATGGGAAAACACGCAAATTGTATCTGCAGATTATCTTAACCAAGCTACAAATACTTCGCAAAGCATAAACGAATCTTACGGATATTTATGGTGGCTAAACGGAAAATCCTCTTACCATTTACCTGCAACGCAAGTTACGTTTCCTGGTTCTTTAATTCCGAATGCGCCTAACGACATGTATGCTGCTTTAGGAAAAAATGATCAAAAAATATATGTGGTACCAAGTAAAAAACTAGTGGTTATTAGAATGGGAGAAGCTGCCGACAATTCTAATTTTGCCCTTTCTACTTTTGATAATGATCTTTGGGAAAAGATACATGCACTAACGAATTAACACACATAAATCTTCCATTTTTTTTATCTAGATGCAATCTCTATATTAGCGTCTGAAAAATCTTATACCCATTTTATGAAAAAAATTATTTTATTATTTACAATCTCATTATTTATATTAGGTTGTGGCAGTGATGATTCTGGAGACTCCAATAGCTGTCCAACACCAGGAGGCTTGAATGTTTCTAATTTAACAAACACAACAGCATCCCTTTCTTGGAATTCTAATGTAAATTCTTCTTTATACCAAGTACAATATGGTGTTTTAGGATTTAGCCTTGGTAATGGAACTACTTTAACTGTTCCTGAAACCTATAAAGACATCACTAACCTACAAGCGCAAACCCAATATGCATTCTATGCAAGAGTATTTTGTAATGAAACGAATGGGTATAGCAATTGGGCTGGACCTTTTTCTTTTGTAACTCTAGAGGACAACCCTTATTGTGACGCACCTACCAATCTAGCGGCAGGCTTATACCCAGACTCTGTAACACATGAGTATATTGATTTAACTTGGTCTAATAGCGAATATGGTGGAGCACAAATACAATATGGAACGCAAGGGTTTACTTTTGGTAACGGTACTACAGAAACGATTACAGACAGTTACCCAGAATACAAAAGAATAGACGGATTAAATGCAGAGACTGCATACGATTTCTACGTACGTAATAGCTGTGATCAAAATGGATATAGTACTTGGACTGGTCCGCTTACCTATAGCACAGCAGATGCTCCTTTAAATGAAAACTGTTTAGATCCTGTTAATTTTTCTCTGAATCAAATAGGTACTGTTGGAAATGACGACTATTTAGTCTTTACTTGGGAAACATTAAACAACGAAACTTCATGGCAACTACGAAAGGTAGAAGCTGGTAGTTCTTTTGACTCGGCAGGAAATATAGATATTAGTTTCAATCCGGTTCAATTAAATAATCATACATCCATTGGTGTTGTTTACGACTTTTACCTAAGATCTAATTGCGGACCTGATGGTTTTAGTGATTGGGTTGGACCAATAACCGTTACTGGACCATAATGATATATTATAAGAATAAAAAAAGCCTTAAGAAATTTCTTAAGGCTTTTTTTATGCGTGTATTTTTTTTTATTTGAAGAAAGAATCTACAAATTCGAATTTATTAAACACTTGAAGATCTTCAATACCTTCTCCTACTCCGATATATTTTACTGGAATTTGAAATTGATCACTAATACCTATAACCACTCCTCCTTTTGCTGTACCATCTAATTTAGTTACTGCTAAACTAGTCACCTCTGTAGCGGCTGTAAACTGTTTTGCTTGCTCAAAAGCATTTTGCCCTGTAGAACCATCTAAAACTAAAAGCACATCATGTGGCGCATCTCCTACTACCTTTTGCATGACACGTTTTACTTTAGTAAGCTCGTTCATTAAGTTTATCTTGTTGTGCAAACGTCCTGCAGTATCAATAATAATAACATCTGCATTTTGTTTTACTCCAGATTCTAAAGCATCAAAAGCCACAGAAGCTGGATCACTTCCCATTTCTTGACGTATCATTGGCACATCAACACGATCTGCCCAAACTTGTAATTGATCTATTGCTGCTGCTCTAAAAGTATCTGCTGCACCAAGAACTACATTGAGCCCTTGCTTTTTAAATTGATAAGCTAATTTACCAATAGTTGTTGTTTTTCCCACTCCATTTACACCAACCACCATAAGTACGTAAGGCGTCTTACTACCATCTGCTTGTTTTGGTAATTGCGGAATGGTGTATTCTGTTTCTTCACCGGTATTGGTTTCACTTAATAATGCTGCGATTTCTTCGCGTAGTATTTTATTAAGCTCGTCGGTACCTAAGTATTTATCTTTGGCTACCCGTTCTTCTATTCGTGTAATCACCTTTAAGGTTGTATTTACACCAACATCGCTAGATACAAGTACTTCTTCTAAATTATCTAAAACAGCGTCATCTACTTTAGATTTTCCTGCTACAGCTTTACTTAATTTACCTAAAAAGTTAGTACTAGATTTCTCTAAACCTTTGTCTAGTGTTTCTTTTTTATCGGAAGAAAATATTTTTTTAAAAAAACTCATTCTTTTTTAGTTGTTTGTTATTTAGTGGTGAAGCGGTTACTTCACGTATTTCTGCGTTAAGGATTGCAGCCGTTCGACTATTCTTCAATAGTCTTAACCTTTTTGCTTTTTCTGCAAAAAGATATAGCGGAAAGCCTGACCTTTAGGTAACGCCAAAATGTAATAACAATAGTCGAGCCTTTTTTATATTACTGCAATATTGTCATTAATATGAAATGTAAATATAAAACAAAAGCCGCTTTCTTTAAGAAAGCAGCTTTAAAATATCTTTTTTAAAAGTAAACTTATTTTTTTGCTAAAAAGTCGCTTACTAATTCTGGTGACATTACAGACTCAACAAACATGTAAGCTCCTGTTTTTGGAGACTTAACCATTTTTATTGCTTTTGTTAATCTTTTAGATCCTGTTTGTAATGATGCTACGGATTTCTTTGCCATGACGTATAGTTTTAGTATTCTATAAAAGAATATTATTTAATTTCTTTGTGAACAGTCATTTTCTTTAAGGTAGAATTGAATTTTTTAATTTCCATTCTATCTGGAGTGTTCTTTTTGTTCTTAGTCGTAATATAACGAGAAGTTCCTGGTAAACCAGTTGCTTTGTGCTCTGTGCACTCTAATATTACTTGTACTCTGTTACCTTTTCTTGCCATTTTCTTAAGCTTTTAAATGCGGCTATTATTTTATAAAACCTTTGGTTCTTGCTTCTTTTAATGCAGCAGATATACCTATTTTATTAATAGTTTTTAATGCTGATGTAGATATCTTTAATGTAATCCACTTATCTTCCTCTGGAATAAAAAAACGTTTTTTGATTAAATTTGCATCAAATGTGCGTTTAGTTCTATTCATTGCGTGAGACACGTTGTTTCCAACCATTGCCTTCTTTCCTGTAAGTTCACAAACTCTTGACATTGTTCTAAATGTATTATTGTTATTTCAAAACGAGGTGCAAATATACAAATTCTTTACGTTTCCCCAATCTTATTTTTATCTATTTTTTAAAATTTCTTTTTGAAGCATTTCAAAAGCCTTATTTACGGCCTTATTTATTACCTTAATTCGAGGTTTTCCAAAGCTAAATTTTTCAGAATAAACAGTGTTTTTTGTCGCAATTGCGATAAAAACGGTTCCTATTTCTTCTTCACTTTCTGATTTTGTTGGACCTGCATTTCCTGTTGTTGCAATTGCATAATCTGTTTTAAATAATTGTAACACATTCATTGCCATAGCTTCTGCAACTTCTGCACTTACTACAGTATGTTTTTCAATAAGTGCTTCTGGCACTTTTAACACCTCTATTTTTATTTCTGTTGCATAACTTACCACACTACCTTTAAAATAAGCTGATGCTCCAGACATTGCTGTTATTCGTTCTGCTATTTTTCCTCCGGTACAACTTTCGGCAGTTGCTAAAGTTTTTTTATTTTCGCTTAATATTTTCGCAATTAATGCCTCTAAAGTTTCTTCTTGGTCTTCAAAACCCGTAAAATATTCTTGTATTTGCGGAAGTAATAAACGAATTTGTTCATCCACTTCTTGTATAATTTCTTCTTTATTATCTCCTTTTGCAGAAAGACGCAAACGTACTTTTCCTAAATTAGGTAAGTATGCTAATTTAATATGTTTTGGCAAATTGTCTTCCCAAACTTCAATTCTTTCGGCTAAACTACTTTCTCCTAAACCGTAAGTCAGTAATGTTTTGTGGAGAATAAATGGGCATTTATATTTTTTTTGAAGTCTTGGAATTACTTCATTATCTATTAATGATTCCATTTCAAAAGGAACTCCTGGAAGCGAGACAAAGGTTTTATTTCCCTTTTCTAACCACATTCCCGGTGCACTACCAACGGTATTCATTAAAGCGGTTGCTTTACTAGGTACTAATGCTTGATCTATATTAACTTGGGTAAGTGGCTGTTTTATATATTTTTCCCAAATCGTTTCAATGTTTTTTAAAACCGCTGCATCTTGTACCAGCGTATCTTGAAAGTACGTTGCAATCGTTTTTTTAGTAATATCATCTTTTGTTGGACCTAGCCCTCCTGTAATAATAATGATATCGGCATTTTCTTCTGCTTCGCGTAGGGACTTTAAAATATGTTCTTTATCGTCTTGAACGGAAGTTATTTGATAAACAGATACGCCAATTTTATTTAATTGCTGTGCAATAAATGCAGAATTGGAATCTATTATTTGACCAATAAGAATTTCGTCTCCTATGGTTATTATTTCTGCTTGCATTATAAATTAAAATCGGAACGAATCTCGTCTGAAGCTTGCTTTACAGCTGCAAGTACAATTTGTAGTTTCGGGAGTATGTCTACTCCTACTTTTTCATGTTTCCCCCAATCTTGCACTTCTATTAAGTCTTCTAGAACTCCCAACTCAAACATATCTATAGTCGGTTTCATCTTATGCGCCGTTTGATACGTTGCTAGATGATTGTTATTTTCTACAGACTCTTTTAAAGTTTGTGCATCTGCAGGAACTTCTTCTAAAAAAGTTTGTGCTAGTATATTAATAAATTCTTCATCTCCTTCGGCTAATTCGCGAACTCGAAATAATTTGTAATGTTGTTCCATTTATTTTACTGTTATTGAAAACATTTGCGTGTTTTCTATACTTCCTACTAGTTTATCATTTGCATTTACCTTGCCAACTCCGGCTGGAGTTCCCGTAAATATAATATCTCCAATCTTTAAAGTAAAATATTTTGACACATATTCTATAATTTCATCAATTTTCCAAAGCATAAGGCTTGTATTCCCTTGCTGTACTAAGCTTCCATTTTTTTGAAGTGAAAAATTTAAATTATCCACATCCTGAAACTGTGTTTTATCTAACCAATCTCCTATTACTGCTGCTCCGTCAAAAGATTTTGCTTTCTCCCAAGGCAAGCCTTTTTCTTTTAATTGGCTTTGTAAATCACGTGCTGTAAAGTCTATTCCTAGACCTATTTGGTCGTAATATTTATGTGCGAATTTTTTTTGAATGTGCTTACCTACTTTATTGATTTTCACTAGAACCTCTACTTCATAATGTACATCATTTGAAAAATCAGGAATAAAAAACGGTTGCTTTTTTAACAAAATAGCAGTGTCTGGTTTTAAAAACACCACAGGATCTGTTGGTTTTTCATTTTCCAGTTCTTTAATGTGGTCTGTGTAATTTCTTCCTATGCAGATTATTTTCATTGAAAATCTTAATTTTCATTTCCGCGAAAGCGAAAATCTTATTATTTTAAACTATAGAACAAAGACCTTTTACCTCTAGAGACAAGACAACTATTTCATCTTTATTCTAGTTTTTTGACTTTTGGTTCTTGGTTGTTTTAATCTAACTTATTATTAAACGCTCTTAATTTAATTGCAGTAAGTACTTTTTTAGTGTACAATGGAAAATCTGCATTTAACAACCAACCAAAATAACCTGGCTCTGTATTTAATACATCTAATACGCGTTTGTTTTTATGTTTACCGAAAGAGAAACATTCTTCACCTTCTTTATTAAAAGCTATAAATCCGGCAAAATCTGCAAACTTTTTACGAGAACTAAATTCTGCAAGAAACTTGGTGTCATTTTCTAGTTCTTCGTATTTTTCAATTTGTGCTTTTAAAACTTCAAAAGTTGCATTGGTATCTGCTTCTGCACTATGCGCATCGGTTAAATCTTTATCGCAATAAAACTTATATGCAGCAACTAGCGTACGTTGTTCCATTTTATGAAAAATAGTTTGTACATCTACAGAAGATCTATTTTTCATATCAAAATCGATATCTGCACGAAGCATTTCTTCTGCTAAAAGTGGAATATCAAAACGGTTGGAATTAAATCCTCCTAAATCGGAATCTTTAATAACATTATTTATCTCTTTTGCTAGTTCTGCAAAGGTTGGTTTATCTGCTACATCTTCATCTGAAATACCATGAATTAAGGTTACTTCTTCTGGAATATGCATTTCCGGATTGACTTTCCAGGTGTTACTTTCCTGCTTTCCGTTGGGGAAAACTTTTAAAATAGAAATCTCTACTATTCGGTCTTTTGATATATTAATTCCTGTTGTTTCTAAGTCGAAAAAACAAATTGGCTTTATTAAATTTAAATTCATTAGTTTGGAATGGTTTCTGCAAATATACTTTTTATTATATTTATCTAATTTTTAAATTTATAACTAATAATGAAAAAAACCACATTTTATTTTCTACTTTTTTTAGTGTCTGCATTCAGTTTTGCTCAAAATAACCATGCACATATTTCTATTGAAAAAAAGGAAAAAGGAAAACAAGTAGATGTTTACGCGGTTAACTCAAGCAATACCGATTATGAGGTTTTTATAAAAATTAATGCTGTTGGATTTAGAAAATCCGCAGAAAGTATGGTTACAAAAACGGTTCCTGCTAAATCGGAAGTAAAAATGACTTCGTTAATTAGAATCTCTGAGGACTCTAACGTTACTTTTGGTATGATAGTCAATGAAATTGGTCATGATAAAGAGAAAGCAGCAAATCCTATCGCCTTTACTTTTGACGAAAACAAAAAAAACAAACCAGTTACTGTTTTTGTGAAAGATTATTGTGATTTATGCGATAATACCATCAAGCTCTTTAGCGACAATAACATTGTACATACCATATATAATATTGACGAAGACAAAGAGTACTATCAAAAAATACAGCAAGAGCTTTTAAATCGAAAAAACGATAAAACGTCGCTTGTCCCTATAATAGAAATTGAAGATTCTATTTATAACCGATTAGAAAGCAGAGACAAATTAATTAAAGCATTAAAAAATCACTTTTAATGAGATTTACATTACTCTGTGTTTTCACACTCCTTTTATCCTTAGGTACAATTGCACAAAACAAGCACGAATTTGTTAGTATAGAAGAAAAAGTTACTGGTAAACGGGTAGAGCTTTTTGCTGTGAACAGCAACAATATTGCTTATGACATCTTCTTAAAAGTAGATGCTACTGGCTACAGACGAAGCAGCGCAAGACCTATTATAAAAAATATTCCTGCCAACTCTAAGGTTAGAATGATAACGCTTGTTAAACTTGCAAACACAGAATCGAACTACAAATATACTTTGGTTGTAAATGAAGTTCGTTTTGACTTAGCCATGCAAAAGGACGATGCAGGTATAAATTATAAAATGGATGCATCTTTAAAATCTAAAACGGTGGATTTATTTACTAAAGACAATTGCTTACTATGTAACCAAACCAAAGACGTTCTAGCAAATAATAAAATAAACTACAAAGAATTTAATATAGATCAAGATTCTACATATTTGGTAAGCTTACTTAAAGAATTTAAAGCGAATAATATAAAATCTAAAATACAAGCGCCAATTTTAAAAATTGAAGATTCGCTATACACCAATATTAAGACGCAAAAACAATTAATTAAAACACTTCAGGAACATTACAAATAATCTAAATTCATTACATCATAAAAAAAGCACCATTATAAAATGGTGCTTTTTGTTTTAATATACTCATTTATATTTATTCCTGAGATTCCTGCCTTCGCAGGAATTTTTATATCTCGCGATTAGAATCCCAAGCTTCTAGATAATTTTTTACTGCTAAAACAAACTGTCCGCCAAGTGCACCATTTACAACTCTATGGTCATAAGAGTGCGACATAATCATTTTGTAACGTATACCAATAAAATCTCCTTCTGGAGTTTCTATAACTGCTGGCATTTTACGTATTGCTCCTAAAGCAAGAATCCCTACTTGTGGCTGATTAATAATTGGAGTTCCCATGATACTACCAAAAGTACCAACATTTGTTACTGTGTAAGTTCCTCCTTGAATATCGTCTGGTTTCAACTTGTTTTCACGAGCTTTCTTAGCCAAGCTATTTACCTGTTTTGTCATACCAACCAGGTTCAACTGATCTGCATTTTTAATTACAGGCACTATTAAATTACCATCTGGTAAAGCTGCTGCCATACCAAGATTAATATTTTTCTTTTTGATAATAGTATCCCCTTGTAAAGAGATATTTAACATTGGAAATTCACGAAGTGCTTTTGCAATCGCTTCCATAAAAATTGGTGTAAAGGTTAAATTTTCACCTTCACGTTTCATGAAATCTGCTTTTACTTTCTTTCTCCAATTCCAGATTTTAGTAACATCTGCTTCAATAAAACTTTGTACGTGCGCACTTTTTTGCACAGACTCTACCATATGATGCGCAATTATCTTGCCCATTCTAGTCATTTCTATGATCTCATCTTCACCACTAACTATTGCAGGAACAGCTTGCGCTTTTGGTTTTACTGTATTATTAACCGCTGGAGCAACACCATTAGATTGTGTTGGAGCAGCTGCGTTTGTTTGTTGTGCACCTCTATTTTGTAAGTATGCTAGAATATCATTTTTAGTAACACGTCCTTCTTTTCCTGTACCCGGAAGTGTATCTAATTCTGCTTGCGCTATCCCTTCTTTCTTTGCTATATTTTTAACAAGAGGCGAATAAAAACGCTCTCCACTAGAAATTACTGGAGCTGTTGTTTCTTGTGCTGCAACAACCGTTTTTGCAACCTCAGCAGCAGCTTGCACTGGAGCTTCTTGTTTTACAGCCTCTACTTTTGGTGCAGAAGCAGCTGTAGATGCACTTGCTTCGGTTTCTATGATAGCAATAGTTTGTCCAACTTGAACAACATCATCTACATTAAATAGTATTTCGACTAAAACACCATCTACTTCACTTGGTACTTCGCTATCTACTTTATCTGTAGCAATTTCTAAAATCGCTTCATCTTCTTCAATAGTTTCACCAACTTGTTTTAACCATGAGGTAATTGTTGCTTCTGCAACACTCTCTCCCATTTTAGGTAATTTTAGTTCAAATCTTGCCATATCTATAATGTAAGCCTTAGTTTTTATTTTTGTTTTGCAAAATTAATAAAAAATGAATGATTTCTTTCAATATTCATTAAAATTTTACAAAGTGTCTTTTTATTAAAAATGAAGAATTTCTCCTCGGTTTTGCGAGTCATTACTCCCAATGATAAAATTAGAGTTTTTTGGAATAATTTTAAAAGTATGTGTGTTATTTTTTTGCAAATAAACAATATGGTCAATAATCTCTTTATAACTAATGGTATTTGCATCAAAAATAACCTCTGCATTTGGTTTTACTTTTTTCACATCTTTTATTTGATATGCTTTAAATGGTAGCTTTGAAGCTATTTTCGGATTTAAATCACAAGCAAAAACAGCATAATTATTTACTACTTTTGATTCTATAGTTGGTGCTTTTCTAAATCGAATTGCAAACTCAATACCAAACCATACTAATGCGTCAAAGAACAAGTTACTTTTAAAATGTTTGATGTAAAAAATCTGCATAGCGCCATAAAAACGCTTGGCATATTCTGCATCCTTTAAAGTACTCTCTCCTTTATAATGTATAACAGTTGTTTCTCCAAAGTAATAATTTTGAAATCCTGCTTTTAATATTTTATATGATAAATCTACATCTTCACCATACATAAAATAGTCTTGATCAAAACCTTTTACCTCGTTGTAAACACTACGTTTCATAAACATAAATGCACCAACAAGAATATCTATTTTACCTACTTCGTCTTCTTTTAAATGATTAGAGTAATAGTTTTTTGAATTTCCTATCATTTTTTGAAAAGCAACTTTCACCACAGGAACATTACGCTTACTCTCCGGAAGAAAGTTTCCACTTCCATCTATTAATCGGCAGGCAATTGCACCAAGCTTTTCTTGTTTTTCTGCAAAGCACAGAATTTTAGTAAAAGTATCTTCTGCAACAACAGTATCTGGATTTAATATACAGATATATTCCCCTTTTGCTTGTGCTACTCCAATATTATTTCCAGTAGAAAAACCGGAGTTCGTTTTATGCTCTATAAGTTTTACTTGTGGATGGTTTTGCTTAACCATTTCACAACTATCATCTGGCGAATTATTATCTACTACAATGATTTCGGCATCTATATCTGATATAGCCGCTTGTACACTTTGAAGACATAGGTCTAAAAAATAGCGTACATTATAATTTAATATGATTATAGATAATTTCAAATACGAAAAGTTAAGATTTTAAAGAAGCTTCAAACGGAATTCTATTAATAATACTTCTTCCAAGTGTGATTTCATCTGCATATTCTAGTTCATCTCCTACCGAAATCCCGCGAGCAATGGTAGAGGTTACTATATTATAATCTTGAATTTGTTTAAAGATATAAAAGTTAGTGGTATCTCCTTCCATTGTAGAACTTAATGCAAAAATAAGTTCTTTTACTTCTCCTAATTTCACTTTTTCTACTAACGAAGTCACGTTTAAATCATGAGGGCCAACACCATCCATTGGCGAAATTTTTCCACCTAACACATGATACAAACCTCTAAAAGAACTTGTGTTTTCTATTGCCATAACGTCTTTAACATCTTCTACAACACAAATTAATTCTTTATTTCTATGCGGATTTGCGCATATTTCGCACAAATCTACATCACTAATATTATTACAAGATTTACAAAATTTAATATTAGAACGCATATTTTCTAATGCGTTAGACAGCTTTAGAGTTTGCTCCTCTGGCTGTCTTAACAAATGCAAAACCAAACGCAATGCCGTACGTTTACCAATTCCTGGTAATTGTGACATTTCGTTTACTGCGCTTTCTAATAATTTTGAAGAAAATTCCATGGTTGCGAATTTAATATTTATTATCAACTTGTTTGAGTATCTGTTAAAGTAATTTGTATTTTGCCTACTTTAAATAAATTTCATGTCAGCTACACAAATTATTTTACTCATTGCAGCCTATTTTGGCGTACTTATTTTAATCTCATATTTAACTGGAAAAAAATCTGGAAACGATGCTTTTTTTAAAGGAAACAAACAGTCTCCGTGGTATGTAGTTGCTTTTGGTATGATTGGCGCTTCGCTTTCTGGAGTAACCTTTATTTCGGTTCCTGGTTGGATTGAAGCTTCACAATTTAGCTACATGCAAGTCGTTTTAGGATACATTGTTGGCTACGCTGTAATTGGTACTGTTTTACTTCCTTTATATTATAAATTGAATCTAACTTCTATTTACACTTATTTAGAGGAACGCTTTGGTAATTATTCGTATAAAACAGGAGCTTCCTTTTTTATAATCTCTAGAGTTATTGGTGCAAGTTTTAGATTATTTCTAGTTGCTAACGTTTTACAAATCATTTTGTTTGATGAATTAGGCATAGAATTCTGGCAAACCGTTACCATTACGGTACTTCTAATTTGGCTGTACACCTTTAAATCTGGAATAAAAACGATTGTTTGGACAGATACATTACAAACCTTATTTATGCTTGTTGCTGTTGGTGTTGCTATCTATTTTGTTAGTGATGCATTAGATTTAAACGGAAGCAACGCACTAAGCTTTGTACTAGATAGTGATTTGAGTAAAACTTTCTTTTTTGACGATTTTAAATCTGGAAACTACTTTTGGAAACAATTTATTTCTGGAGCATTTATAGCCATTGTAATGACTGGCTTAGATCAAGACATGATGCAAAAAAACCTAACTTGTAAGACACTGAAAGATGCACAAAAAAACATGTTTTGGTTTACTATTGTTTTAACGGTTGTAAACTTTATCTTTTTAAGCTTAGGATTATTATTAACGGTTTACGCACAACAGAATGGTATTGATGCACATAAAGACGATTTATTTCCTTTATTAGCTAAAAACCACTTAGGCATTGGTGTTTTTGCGTTTTTCTTATTAGGATTAATTGCTGCAGCATATAGTAGTGCAGATTCTGCTTTAACCTCTTTAACGACTTCTTTTAGTATTGATATTTTAGACATTGAAAAGAAACATAGCCCGGAGAAACAGGTACAAATAAGAAAGCGCATCCACATACTAATCTCTTTGGTTTTAATACTTGTAATTGTTTCTTTTAAGTATATTATTAAAGATGCAAGTGTTATTGCTAAACTCTTTGTTTTTGCGGGTTACACCTATGGTCCTCTTTTAGGATTGTATGCTTTTGGCCTATTTACCAAATGGCAAGTGAAAGATAAACTGGTACCAATTATTGCCATACTTTCTCCTATCCTATCTTATATAATAAGTGTGAATAGTTTAAAATGGTTTGGCTTTGAATTTGGTTTCTTTATTCTAATTTTAAATGGATTCTTAACCTTTCTAGGATTATTTCTTATTAAGAAAAAATAACTCCCAATTAATATTGATTCGTAGAAAGCAAAACCAAGGTACAAGCTTCTTCAAAAGCAATATTATTTTCTTTTAACACGGCATAAAACTCAGGATTTTCAGTTCCTGGATTAAAAATCACACGATTAGGTTTTAAAGATATTATATAGTTATAATACGCCTTTTGGCGTGTTGGATTTACATATAAAGTCACCGTATCTAATCCTTCATATTGCTTTAAAACAGTATCTATAACCACTCCAGATTCTTCGCCTGCTTTCATACCAAACGCAACGGTTTCATGGTTGTAGTTCACTAGTTTTCGTAAAGCCATATTAGAATATCTAATTGGTTTTAAAGAAGCGCCAAATACTAAGGTTTTTTTATTCATGTGTTAAAATGCTGTTAAGTATTATTTAAAAAGTAACAAGTTATAAAAATAGTCGTCTATAGTAATACAAACTAACAACCTTTATTAGAACATAAAGATTGCTATATAAAGCATAAAAACAAAATTTAATAACCTTCATAATAGTTGATGGTTAGTGTTAATGTTTGGTTATTAAATGAAGAAAACCCAAAGTGTCATTGCTTTGGGTTTTTGTTTTTTATTATTTATACAGAATGCTATTTATTATATATCTAATTATGTTAAAATTCGTTAAATATTGAAAATCAACACAATAAAACAAAATAAACTACGTTTAACCAAAACAACTACCAACTATTATATTATGTTTGAATTAGTCTTTTAATAAAATATACTAATTGAAGTTATTGTTATCTATACATTAACAATAAGAAAAAATCCGAAATTGCTAAGTTTTCGGATTTTTTTTATGGCTTCCAATGAAGACCTAAATTATTTTTTTTGGGATTCTATATGAGATTCCTGTATTTGCAGGGATTTTACCATTTTATAATTACACTTCCCCAAGTAAAACCACTACCAAAAGCAGCAAGTACTACCGTATCACCTTCTTTTATTTTTCCTTCTTCCCAAGCTTCCGTTAAAGCTATTGGGATAGATGCAGCTGTTGTGTTTCCGTATTTTTGAATATTATTAAAAACTTGATCGTCACGTAAGCTAAATTTCTTCTGAATAAATTGTGCAATACGTAAATTCGCTTGATGCGGAATTAACATATCTATTGCTTCTTTGGCTAATCCGTTTTTCTCTAAACCTTCCATAATCACTTCGCTAAAACGAACCACTGCATTTTTAAATACAAATTGTCCGTTCATGTGCGGGTAATAACTTTCATCGTTAGGATCATTATCGGCTAAAATATCAGTAACCCAACGTTTTCCCATTCCTGGTGCAACTAGTGCCAATTCTTCGGCATGTTCTCCTTGACTATGTAAATGTGTAGACAATATACCCTTAGTAGTATCTTCTTCTCTAGTTAAAATTGCTGCTCCTGCTCCATCACCAAATATCACCGAAACGCCTCTTCCTCTTGTAGTTTTATCTAAACCACGAGAATGCAATTCACTACCAATTACAAGAACATTTTTATACATTCCTGTTTTAATAAAATTATCTGCAACAGCAATAGCATATACAAATCCCGAACA
Source organism: Lacinutrix himadriensis (assembly GCF_001418105.1). Classification (GTDB taxonomy): domain Bacteria; phylum Bacteroidota; class Bacteroidia; order Flavobacteriales; family Flavobacteriaceae; genus Oceanihabitans; species Oceanihabitans himadriense. Next base: position 84,694 of record NZ_LIQI01000031.1, on the reverse strand, counting down.
TTGGTTTCTTACATCTAATGCACCAACCGTTTTAATATCTAAAGCATGTTGTACTTGTACTCCTGGACCAGGAAAATACATATCTGGACTTAAGGTTGCAAAAACAATAAAGTCAATATCGTCTTTATCAATTCCTGCGCGTTCTATAGCAATCTTAGCAGCTTTCACTCCCATAGTTGCTGTAGTATCATCAGAACCATCTTTGACCCAACGTCTTTCTTTTATTCCTGTTCGTTCTTGAATCCAAGCATCGTCCGTGTCCATTATTTTAGACAAATCGTCGTTTGTAACTATATTATCAGGAACGTAGTAACCAAGTCCTATTATTTTAGAATTATACATAGTGCTATTAATTAAAAATCTAAATCCATTTTTATTGTTAATATAACAATTTTAGGTCCCGCAATTTAATCATTAAAAGTAGTATTCTCATAATAATTAATCTTTAATATGAATTTAACAAAAACAGATTCTAAAAATAGAAACCCCTTAATAAGTCATAGAATAGGCTCAGCGTGAAGTTATTAATGACCATTCGTATTTCTTTAAACTTTAGCTTCTATTTTACTAATAGCATGTTCTGAAATTGCGGTAATGGATAAGGACGGATTTACGCCGGGATTAGCAGAAATCATAGCGCCATCACAAACCAACATATTTTTATAACCAAAAACATTATTATATGTATCAATCACTCCTTTAGAAGCATTTTCGGCCATCACAGCGCCACCTAATATATGTGCCGTTGTTGGTGTTCCTAATAAAGAATCTGTAAAATTAGCATAGGGAATTCCGTTTACTTTTTTAGCTACCTTTTTTCCTATCTCCATCGCTTCCGGAATAAAAGCACTTGGCTTTGGTCCGGACTCCGTAACGGTTTTCATTTTGGTAAACCTTCCTAGTTTAATTTGCAGTGTACTATCTAAGGTTTGCATAAACAACAGAATGGTAGTTCGCTTTGCATAATTTTTAGAAAAGATGGTTTTAAAAAGTCGAGACGGTTGCTTAAAAAACAATCCTATAATTCCGAGAAATCGAAAAATCGCAAACTTATTATGAATGGTTGGCACCGTTAATACTTTTGAAAATCCAGAACCTTCTCCATAACGAACTGGTTCTAGATGACTATTCTCATCGGTATGTAAAATAGAACCGATAGCAATTCCTTTGGAAAAGTCTTTCGGGTTTTTATCTGTAGAAGTGATTAATAATAAAGACTCATTATTCGTTCTAATATTTTTTCCAACCGCGTCTGATAAATTTGGTAATGTAGATCCCTTCAGTTTTAATAATAAAGGAACCGTCCCCATCACACCTCCTGAAAAAATCACGCCTTTGGTGGTTACACTTGCTTTACTTTTTTTACCTATACTCGATTTATATTCTATTTTATAACCATCAGAACCATCCTCGTTTCCTAAAGGCGACACATTAAAAACTTCTTTTTCGGCTATAATTTTAGCGCCTAATTGCTGTGCTAAATGCAAGTAATTTTTATCTAAGGTATTTTTAGCATTGTATCTACAACCGGTCATACAAGCCCCACAAAACACACAACCCGTTCTATCAGGACCTTTACCATTAAAGTAAGGATCTGCTACTTTCTTTCCTGCTTCTCCAAAATATACGGCAACTTTTGGAGCTTCAAAATGCGCTTCTTTACCAATATCTTTGGCAAGGTCTTTAATTAATACATCCGATTCATATAATTTGGGATTGGTGGCTGCTCCTAACATTTTGTGTGCAGTATCATAAAAAGGTTTTAAGTCTTTTTCCCAATCCTTTAAATTTGCCCAACTTCCTGTATTAAAAAAATCTGTTTTAGGAATTGGTAAGGTATTCGCATACACTAAAGATCCACCGCCAACACCAACACCAGAAAGCACAGTAACATGATTTAAAAAGGTCATTTTAAAAATACCGTGCAGACTAGCCTTAGGTTCCCAAAGCCATTTTTTTAAATTCCAATTCGTTTTCGGGAAGTCGTTACCTGCAAACCATTTTCCTTTTTCAATGACCAAAACCTTATAGCCTTTTTCAGAAAGTCGTAAAGCACTTACCGATCCTCCAAAGCCACTTCCAATAATCACATAATCGTATTCTAAATTCACTATAGATTCGTTTTTTATAAAATTAAAGCTATTATTCCTTATTTCTAGTTATAAAGTTTTATTTCATGATGTCAGTTTGTCACTTTTAAAGTATTGGCATTTTTGTTGTCTATTATCTTTTCAGAATAAATATTTAACAAATCTGTCTGATGTACACCATTGAGGGTTAAAAAACATCTCTATTGCGTTCAAATAGACAAAATAAAATAATAAACTATGTCAAAAGGAAAAATTAATGTTTCGGTAGAAAACATCTTCCCTTTAATCAAGAAATTTTTATACAGTGATCACGAAATATTTTTACGTGAGCTAATCAGTAATGGAACAGATGCCACTTTAAAACTGAAGCATTTAACAAGTATTGGTGAATCTAAGTCGGAATACGGAAACCCTAAAATTGAAGTAAAAATTGATAAAGAAGGAAAAAAACTTCACATTATTGATCAAGGTTTAGGAATGACTGCAGAAGAGGTTGAAAAATACATTAACCAAATTGCTTTTTCTGGTGCTGAAGAATTTTTAGATAACTATAAAGATGCTGCAAAAGATTCTGGAATTATTGGACACTTCGGATTAGGTTTTTACTCTGCCTTTATGGTAGCTGAAAAAGTAGAAATTCTTACAAAATCGCATAAAGAAGGAACCACTACTGCACATTGGACTTGTGATGGTTCTCCTGAATTTACTTTAACAGAATCGGATAAACAAGATAGAGGAACAGAAATTATTCTTCATATTGCAGAAGACTCTACAGAGTTTTTAGAAGAAGCTAGAATTAGCACGTTACTTTATAAGTATAACAAGTTTATGCCTATTCCAATTAAATTTGGAACGAAGGAAATTAATGATCCAGAGCACACTCCAGCAACTACAAAAGATGCGGAAGGTAAAGAAACTACAGAACCTCAGAAAAAAATCACGGTAGATAACATTATCAATAATCCGAATCCAGCTTGGACAAAACAACCAGCAGATTTAGATGATGAAGCATACACCGAATTTTATCGCGAATTATACCCTTCACAATTTGAAGATCCATTATTCCATATCCACTTAAACGTAGACTATCCTTTTAATCTTACAGGAATCTTATATTTCCCAAAGATGACGAACGATTTAAACGTTCAAAAAGATAAAATTCAACTATACCAAAACCAGGTTTATGTAACCGATAATGTAGAAGGTATTGTACCAGAATTTTTAACCATGTTACGTGGTGTAATTGATTCACCAGACATTCCGTTAAACGTATCACGTTCTTACTTACAAGCAGATGGTGCTGTAAAAAAGATTTCGTCTTACATTACTAGAAAAGTTGCCGATAAATTAAAATCGTTGTTTAACAGCAACCGTGAAGATTTTGAAGCAAAGTGGGATGATATTAAAATTGTAATTGAATACGGGATGCTTTCCGAAGATAAATTCTTTGAAAAAGCAGATGCATTTGCATTATACCCAACAGTAGATGGAAAATTCTTTACGTATGAAGAGTTATTCAACAAAACAAAAGCAAACCAAACCGATAAAGATGGTAAATTAATCCTTCTTTATGCTTCTAACAAAGACGAACAACACAGTTATATTGAAGCTGCAAAAGGGAAAGGTTACGAAGTATTAATGCTAGACTCACCTATCGTTTCGCATTTAATTCAGAAATTAGAAAGCGCTAAAGAAAACATTTCTTTTGCTCGTGTAGATGGAGATCATATTGATAATTTAATCAAGAAAGAAGACACTACTATTTCTAAGTTAAGTGAAGACGAAAAGAAAACGTTAGACGAATTGTTGAAAGAAACGATTCCTTCTGAAAAATTCATGGTACAATTAGAAGCGATGGATAGCGATGCTACACCATTTATGATTACACAACCAGAATTTATGCGTAGAATGAAAGAGATGCAACAAACTGGTGGTGGCGGCATGCAAATGTTTGGTAGTATGCCAGAAATGCACAACCTTATTGTCAATGTAAATTCGGACTTGGTGAATGAAATTTTAAACACCAAAACGAAAAAGAAACAAGAACGTTTAATTACGCAAAGTTTAGATTTAGCCAGACTTTCTCAAGGTTTATTAAAAGGAGAAGAGTTAACTAATTTTATAAAACGTAGTTACGAATTATTAAAATAAGCAAAGTGCTATTCCCTTGAAATAGGGAATCTCTTTGGCATTCCTAAGAAGGCAGGAATCTTTCAATAATTTTATAAACAAAAAACCACCTTTCGAGGTGGTTTTTCATTAAATAATGAAGCAGTATATATAATGAAAAAGCATCTAAAACATCTTATTTCCTTCTTGCTAATTTTTGGCTTAACGGTTAATGAAGGTCCTTTATATGCTTCTATACATTCAGATAAACAGTTTCAAGTTTCCTTTATAAACTTCAGAAAAGAAAGTAGCCTTAAACATGCAAATCTTTATGTTTATGGTCGAAAAACACTTTCTAAAAAAGCATCTATTGCACGAATTGCATTTCGCAAGCTACGTGATGTGAATTCTACACAAACCTCAATTCTTTTAAAATTACGCATAGCGCTTTATCAAAAGATAGATTCTAAAATAGCGCAAAGTAATTTTTTACATCAAAGAACTAATTCTAGCAATACCTATTCCCGTTTATACATTATAGCCTAGAACAGTTTTACTGTCTACGCTAGTATCGTGATAAAAAAAATATAACCCTTTATCATTACTAGAATGTATAAACAAAAAAATAAAACCGTCTTGGAGAAATCCAAGCATTGTGCGTATTGGATAAAAAGAAAACTTTTTTTAGTCCTTGCTGCACTAATGATTGGTATGTCTAATGGCATATATAACGAAGAAAAAAACGTTACTAATAATCATGTTCAAACAGAACAACAAGATAAAAAAGATTAAATAAGCGAAGTGTAATTCCCTTAAAAAAGGGAATCTCTTTGTTATTGCGAGGAAGAACGACGTGAAAATCTTATACATGGAAACTATAATTTCTTCGCTTTCGCGGAAACAAAAAACCACCTTTCGAGGTGGTTTTTTTATTACTTGACTTTATCAAAAAACAAGCTAACTTCGTTTATCACCTATATTATAAATAAAAGCGTTTAAATAATCACACCTTTATAAGGAGTGTGTGTTTAATTGGCATCTAACCAAAAATCCACAGTTACCTTTTCTGTTCCTGCATCTGATCGTTGTCCATCTTGGCCTCTCATTCCGCCACGACCTCCTCCATTTCCGCCACGGCCACCGCCATTTCCACGACCTCCACCACCACTTCGCATTCCTTGGTCTTGACCTTGACCTCTGTCTTTACTAATAGATCCTTCTTTTTTATTAGTAACAACGCCTATGGATAATTTAGAAAAATTAGTGTTTTCTTGTGTAGCTATTCTATATTTTGGAATTTTAACTGAAAATTCAAATAGTTGATTCGAACTTGTATACTTCGTTTTAATCGCAATATCTAAACTATTTAAGTCCTTATTAAACTTTTGACTTACCTTAAAAGAACTATACGCTGCTTCTGCTGGTAATTTTTCAATATACTATTTAAGTCTATAACATTTGGATCCATATTTCGTGAACCTTGCACAAATTGTTTTGGTTCGTTACCAGTTGGATACTTTACGTAGACATTCTTTTTTTTCTTTCCCTTAATGTCATAATAAATGGTAAGACCATTTCTAATTATTGACATTGCAGTCTTTTTATCCGTCGTACTTATATTAAGGTGCACATAATTGTCGTCTTGTGAAACTTTATACAAAACGTTTTCATTGCTTATTTGCGTAGTATCTGCTGGAAAACTTTTTTTATTGGATGCAAAAGAATTAAAACTTGAAAGTGTTAAGAGTGCGATTATTAAATATTTCATTTTTTGTTAATATTAGATTTCAGAGTTGTTTATTTAATTTTTAGTATCGTATTAAAGACTATAAAAAGGTGGAAAGGTTTAATTATTTAAAAAAAAAGGCTAATTCTCTAATAATATAAATGAAGAACAACTAACAACATAACTTCAATCGTTCACACCATAAAGCTCTAAAAAACAAAACCTAATGCAAAAAAAAAGACGAAAACTATTTAGTTTTCGTCTTCAGGCTGGATTAATTTGGATTGGTATTTTTCTAAAAATTCCTTCTGTCTTGCAGTCATTTGCTGTCTTATTTTATCGATATCCATAAAGTCTGCACCAAAAGGACTTTCGAAAAAATCGTCATTAAAGAAACGTTTGCTAAAAAGGGAATCTGGAGAAAAAACAGCTTCAAACCCTTGATTTTCAAACTCCGAAAAGTCTGTGAAAAATTTCGATTTAAAAGATTGCGTCAGGCTATCTCGTTCTAACAATGAAAGTTTATCGTAGGTATTACTAGAAGACCAAGAATAAATACTGTCATATCTAATTAAATTGCCGTTTTCATCAAACTCTCTATCTACTTTCCAAGAACCTTTTGGTTGTTCTACCAGCTTCTCTTCCTTTGTATTTGTTTCTGTATGTTGTCCACTGCAACCAACACTTAACAATCCAACCATACATAATAAAACATATTTTTTCATCACTTTAGATTTTAAGTTATACTTAATTTAGGGGTTGGAATAAATGTTTGGAATAAACCACCAGTTTCTATCACTTTAATCAATTTATTTTGGTGATACACTTTACTTTTTCGTTCCCCATTTTTATACCAAACACATTCCAAATAACGATCGGTATTAACCATACCAAAAAGCCTATCTTTTCTCGGAACATACTGGATCACTTGCATTTTTGGAGCGGTAAGTTTGCCTTTAACTTTTACCCAATCTCCAGGTTTAAATTTTCTTGGCATAACCATATTATTTTTTAATTCATTAAAATTTACGGATAAGAATGAGGCTGAAAAATCAGCCTCATATTCTTAACATTGCACGCTAAAATGGAAGGATAGATTAGCTAACTTTAATACTTCTTGCAGGCTTTTGTTTTGCCTCTTCTTTTTTTGGAAGAAGAATACTTAAAATGCCGTCTTTATAGTTCGCATCAATTTTTTCATCATTTACACTTTCGGGAAGCGTAAAAGTTCTTTTGAACGAAGAATAGCCAAACTCTCTTCGTGTGAAGTTTTCTTCTTTCACCTCTTTTTCATCCTTTGTCTCTGTAGAAATAGATAAAACTTGATTGTCTAGGTCCAGATGGAAATCTGATTTTTTAAGACCTGGAACTGCCATTTCTACCATAAAGGCATCGGCAGTTTCTTTGATATTTACTTTTGGTAAAGTAATTCCTGTATTAAAATTAGAAGTAAATACCGACGGAAGATCTCTATTAAAGATATCCTCTATCCAATTGGACAATGTTGGGAAGTTTGCATTTGAACTTGTGTTTGCTAAACTTCCGTTTTTAGGAACATTAACTAAATTGCTCATAATTAAAAAATTTAAATTAAACATTATTTCAAATTTGAAATACTCACGATTTCGATAGTATAATTACAAATAAAATACCAAAATGAATCCTTCGTATTTAGAAACAAAAAAACGTATTGAAATGCGGAGTATTTCTGTCAAATTTTCAGAATTATTGTCATTTTTTCATTTAAATAAATGTCAGATTGACAAGAAAAGGTTAGTAATAACGTAACACTAAATCCCTCACTAACAACTACAAGTCACTTCGTTAAAAACAAAAAAACCTCTAACGAATCTTTTACAAACACATGCAACGAAACTTTAAAACACACCTATAAAACAAAAACTATTCGCTTATATTTGCGGCAAGCATAAACTATGAGTACAACATTACTTTCTTCGCCATTACAAGGCTTTACAGATTTTAGGTTTCGTAATGCGTTTCATCATTATTTTGGAGGTATTGATACTTTTTACGCGCCTTATATTAGATTAAACGGCAAGTTAAAAATCAAGCAATCGTATCAATTAGATTTACAACCGGAAAATAATAGCACTTTAGAGGTGATTCCGCAAGTCATGACTAATGATGCCGATGAGTTTTTGTTTGTTGTAAAATATGTGCAAAGTTTAGGTTACAAAGAGCTGAATTGGAATTTGGGTTGTCCGTACCCAATGGTTACCAAATCGGGAATGGGTTCTGGCTTAATTTGCAATCCGACAAAGATTGATGAGATTTTAAAAAGAGCACACAACGAAACCGATATTACCGTTTCCATGAAAATGAGAATGGGTTATGATCATGCCGAAGAAATTTTAGACACCTTCCCTATTTTAGATAAATATCCGCTTAAAAATATTGCCATTCATGCCCGAATTGGCAAGCAGTTGTATAAAGGCCCTGTAGATTTAGATGCTTTTGAACGTTGCATACCAAGTACCAAACACAAATTGTACTATAATGGAGATATCACTAGTGTAGACGCTTTTAAGAAAATGGAAGCTCGTTTTCCTAGTATTGATCATTTTATGATTGGTCGTGGTTTAATTGCAGATCCTTTTTTACCAAGTATGATTAAAAATAATACTACCGAATACCCTAAAAATAGATGGGAAATTTTTTCCGAATTTCACGATACCATTTACCAACAATATGACGAATATCTTTCTGGTCCTACGCCAATAAAAATGAAGATGCTTGGTTTTTGGGAATTCTTTTCGCAGTCGTTTACCAATCCGCAAAAAACATACAAAGCCATTAAAAAAGCTGGTAATCCTGTAAAATATAGACAAGCAGTAAAAGAGGTTTTAAATAAAGAAAAGTAAAACCACTTCTATTAAAAAGTGATTTTACTTTTACATTACTTTCCTACTTACTTATCTATTTACCTCTCTATTTGTGCTAAATAGATTCTGTATTCGATTCTAAAACACTAATATCTGCTTTTGCATCTACTTTATAAACCACCGCTTTAATAGCTTCTAGTTGTTTGGTGTTTTTAGTAATTAAAATCAGTTTTCCTTGAGAGTCATGATGAATCAATTTAAAGATGGTTTTGGTATAATCTTTATGTTTTAAAAAAGCTTCCTGAATGCGTAAGTTCTTTTTTGAAAACACAAAAACCGTCATATGTGTTGTAGATTGTTTTATATAATAAGCAATCGTTTTACTAATTGCTATAATCGCTGCAATACTATATGCTGCCATGGTAAAATCTTCAAAAACTAGAATTCCGAAGAAAATAACAACACCATCTACCATTAAAATAAGTTTGCTATACGGAAGCTTTATTTTGGTAGCCAAAATTCTAACCAAGATATCATTTCCTCCCGTTGTTGCTCCAGCTTTCATTACCATAAAAACAGAGAATCCAACGATAACACCTCCAAATACAGAAGACAATAAAACATCTTCTACAAAGATTTTATTTGCTGAAAACTGTGAAAAAACATCAATATAAAAAGAAACTAAAACCATCGAAAAAGCAGTTTTAATTCCCGTTTTTCTTCCAAGTACTTTTGTTCCCCAAAGCAACAAAGGAATATTAATAAGTAAAGCTATCAAACCAATAGACATTCCTGTAAGCTGATTAATAACAATACTCAAACCTAAAATCCCACCTGGCACAATATTGTGAGGTATAATAAATATTACATAGGCTACAGACATTACAAAAGAACCAAGCATAACATGTGTATAGCTTTTAAGTTCGGTAAGTAGTTGCTCGTTTTTTAATAATAATGCGATTCTTTTTTTCATAATACTGGGTATAAAAAAATCCCTTTGATTTATAATGAATCAAAGGGATTAAAAATTTAAGTTCTAACTAATTTTAAAAGCTCTGACATTGGACAATAAACACCTTATTACACATATAAATACGTGTATTCTTATTGGCATTAATCGAAATCAGTTTTAAAAAATTCATTTTACTATAGGTATAAAAAAAAGCGTTCTATAAAAATAGAACGCTTTTAAATATTTATTAATATATACGTTCTAGCCTTCGAGATTAAACCTCGCGTGCTTCTTACAAATAATATTTAAGTTATTGTTTTTCATAATTATAATGCAAAGGTAAAATTATTTTAAACATACAAACCATTCTTTTACTTAAAATCAATTTCTGCTAAAATGTAATTACTAATCGTGGATTTTACGTTTCAGATTTTGTACTTTACATCATACAAAAACAACGTAAATATATCCTATGCACGCAATGGAATTCCATTAAACATAGTTACCTTTTCGTTTAAAAAAAATACTATGCACGCATTGTATTTTTCAGAATTAACAATTACCTTATAGCCTTTACCAAATTACCATGAACAAAAAGTTAATTTCTAAGAAAAAGCCAGCGTTTCCAATAACAGAAGCGTTATCGAAATATCTTACCAAGCAAGGTAGGAACATAAAAATCCCTATTTATTATGATGATTTATTAAGGTTTCAAGGTGCTATAGAAGTTTTTGATGCGGAAGGAAATGACACCTTATGGATTAGCTGTTACTATTCCGAACATGAACGGGAAGAAATACACCGTAGCTTAAAGCAAATGTATTCCATCTTACATTCTGATGGAAGCGACACGATTATACCGTATTTAAATATTGATAGTATCGATTTTTGCACCTTTGGAAACAGTAAGCCTTTTCGTATAAAAGTTAGAAACATATTAAACGATAACTATCTTTTTCTTTATATCAAAAAGGCTGATGCATCGCGTATTTACGGATTAGAATTGGAAGATATCTTATCGCCAAATCATATCAATTTTTTAGTCCATAAAGACACTTTAATAGAAGAGCATATTTCTGGAATTCCTGGCGACATCTATATAAAAGAGCATTTAGATACCATTTCAGAACAGGATAAAAGAGAGTTAGCAAAAGAGTTTGTTAAGTTTAACGAACGTTGTTTTGTTAGGCTATTAGGCGATATGCGTTCGTACAACTATGTTATTGTAATTAGTTATGATTTTGATAGAAAACAATACCGTATTCGTGCTGTCGATTTTGACCAACAGAGTTATGAAGGTAATGTTAAAGTGTATAAACCGCAGTTTTTAAAAGAAAACAATCCGTTTGTAAAAATGAGTTTAGAGCTTTTAGCGAAAGAGTCGATAGAGCAATATAAAAACGAAGAGCGTTCTCTTTTAGCAAAACGTGCAAAGAGCGAACAAAAACGTTTAAAGCTTTTAATACAATGCATGAAAAAAGACAATATTTCTAATCCTGAAAAAGTTCAGGAATTAAAAACAGGATTATTTACTTTAACAGGAGATGTGCGATTTAAACGCGCAAAAAACATGGGAGAATTACTAAAAGCAGCTTTAGATTTTGTGATTAGAAATTACCAACAGGAAACCCGTATATTTTAAAATAACACAACTATAATTACCACGATATAATGAAAATTAAAAAAGTTCTTGTTGCCAATAGAGGCGAAATTGCGATTCGAGTACTTCGTGCTTGTACCGAGTTAAATATTGCTACAGTTGCTGTTTACACCTATGAAGATAGATACTCGCAACATAGAAATAAAGCCGATGAATCGTATCAAATAGGCGAAGACAATCAGCCTTTAAAACCATATTTAGATATTGAAGCGATTATAGATTTAGCAAAAGCGAAGCATGTAGACGCTATTCATCCTGGTTATGGTTTTTTATCTGAAAACTCCGAATTTGCAAGAAGGTGTGCCGAAAACGGTATTATTTTTATTGGTCCAGATCCAGAAGTTATGGATGCTTTAGGGGATAAAATTACAGCAAAAAAAATAGCCGTAAAATGTAACGTTCCTATTATTGAAAGTAATACTAAAAAACTAAGCTCGCTAAAAATTGCAATTTCCGAAGCCAAGACTATTGGTTATCCTTTAATGCTAAAAGCTGCTTCTGGTGGTGGAGGTCGTGGTATGCGAATTATTAGAACTACCGAAGATTTAGAACTTCATTTTGTATCTGCAAGTAACGAAGCATTAAATGCCTTTGGTGATGGTACTATGTTTTTAGAAAAATATGTAGAAAACCCGAAGCATATAGAAGTACAAATTGTAGCAGATAGACATGGTAATATTCGTCATCTATATGAAAGAGATTGCTCGGTTCAAAGACGTCATCAAAAGGTAGTAGAAATTGCACCTTCTTTTAATGTTTCCGAGAAGGTAAAACAAGATTTATACAAATATGCCATTGCTATTACTTCCGAAGTAAACTATAACAATATTGGTACGGTAGAATTTTTGGTAGATCAAGAAGATAACATTTTCTTTATTGAAGTAAATCCAAGAATTCAAGTGGAACATACCGTAACCGAAATGGTGACTGGTTTTGACCTTGTTAAAACACAAATATTTATTGCTGGTGGTTATAAATTATCGGACGAGCAAATAAAAATGTACGATCAAGATAGCATTGCTACCTATGGTTTTGCGCTACAATGTAGATTAACTACAGAAGATCCTGAAAACAATTTTACGCCAGATTACGGTAATGTAACGACGTATAGAAGTGCATCCGGAATGGGAATTCGTTTAGATGCTGGTAGTATTTACCAAGGCTATCAGGTAAGTCCGTTTTTCGATTCCATGCTTGTAAAAGTTTCTGCACATGGTAGAAGTTTAGATGGCGCAACCCGTAAAATGGTACGTGCGTTAAAAGAGTTTAGAATTCGTGGTGTGAAAACTAATATTCATTTTTTACAAAATGTGATTCAGCATGAAGATTTTTTAAACGGAAAAGTCACCGTAAACTTTATTCAAAATACGCCGAGTTTATTTAAAATAAAACTACCACAAGACAGAACCTCTAAAGTGGTGAAATTTTTAGCCGAAGTTAGCGTCAACGGAAACTCGGATGTAAAATTCAAAGACGACAGTAAAATATTCCGAAATGCAAAAGCACCAAAATTTAGTACCTCTGCTCCTTTTCCTAAAGGAACGAAAGATTTACTAACCGAACTTGGTCCCGAAGCCTTTTGCCAATGGTTAAAAGAAGATAAGAAAATACATTATACAGATACCACGATGCGAGATGCGCATCAATCGCTACTAGCAACCAGAATGCGAAGTTTTGACATGCTTAAAGTTGCCGAAAGTTTTGCAAAAAACCATCCGAACACCTTTAGTATGGAAGTTTGGGGAGGCGCAACTTTTGACGTTTGCCTGCGCTTTTTACATGAAAGTCCGTGGACACGCTTACGCGAATTACGAAAGCGGTTCCAAATATATTATTCCAAATGCTATTGCGCGGTTCTAATGCGGTTGGCTACAAAGCGTATCCGGATAACCTAATCGAGAAGTTTGTCGAGAAATCTTGGGAAAATGGGGTCGATATTTTTAGAATTTTCGATTCCCTAAACTGGGTAAAAGCCATGGAACCTAGTATTAACTATGTGCGTAATAAAACGGGCGGAATTGCAGAAGCAGCAATTAGTTATACAGGTGATATTTTAGATCCTAATCAAACCAAATACAATCTTAAATATTATACACAATTAGCAAAAGATTTAGAAAATGCTGGTGCGCATATGATTGCGATTAAAGATATGGCAGGTTTATTAAAACCCTATGCAGCAACCGAGTTGGTTGGTGCTTTAAAAGATACGGTAAACATTCCTATTCATTTACATACGCATGATACTTCTTCTTTACAAACAGCAACCTATTTAAAAGCTATTGAAGCAGGAGTAGATGTTGTAGATGTAGCACTTGGTGGTTTGTCTGGTTTAACCTCACAACCTAATTTTAATGCGGTTGTAGAAATGATGAAATTCCAAGATCGTGCACATGATTTTGATATGTCGACATTGAATCAGTTTTCTAATTTCTGGGAAGACACTCGCGAAATGTACACCCTTTTGAATCTGGATTAAAAGCTGGAACTGCAGAAGTATTTAAACATGAAATCCCTGGAGGGCAATACTCTAATTTACGTCCGCAAGCAACCGCTTTAGGTTTAGGCGATCGTTTTGATGAAGTAAAAAAAATGTATGGCGAAGTAAATGCCATGTTTGGTAATTTAATAAAAGTAACACCAAGTTCTAAAGTAGTTGGTGATATGGCTATTTTTATGGTAACCAATAATTTTACTCCGGAAGACATCATGACGCGAGGTGAAGAAATTTCTTTTCCAGAATCGGTAATTAATTTCTTTAAAGGAGATCTTGGTCAGCCGGTTGGAGGCTTTCCTAAAAAGCTTCAAAAAATTATACTTAAAAATAAAACACCCTATACCGATAGGCCAAATGCGCATTTAAAACCAATAGATTTTACGGTAGAATATGCAGCCTTTAAAAAGAAGTTTCAAAAAGGATTTACAAGAGCAATAGAAGAAGAAGATTTCTTATCCTACACCTTGTATCCTAAAGTATTTGAACAAGCGCATGAAAACTATAAAACCTACGGAAACATCGCGTTGGTACCTACAAAGAATTTCTTTTATGGTATGCAGCTTGGTGAAGAAATATTAATCGAATTAGAGCCAGGAAAAACCGTAATCATCAAACTACTTTCTATAAGTATTCCTAACAAAGAAGGTATGCGAACGGTTTTCTTTAAAGTAAATGGAGAGAACAGATTTGTGGATGTTTTAGACACGTCCTTGAATATTAAAGTGGAACAAAATGCAAAAATAGATCCTGCAAACACCAATCAAATTGGTGCTCCTTTACAAGGATCGTTATATAAAATACTGGTTAAGAAAGGACAAGAAGTAAAAGAAAACGATGCGCTTTTTGTTATTGAAGCCATGAAAATGGAAACAACAGTAAATGCTTTTAAGGCTGGAAAAATTAAATCTATTTCTTTAAAAGAAGGAAGTATGGTAAAACAAGATGATTTAGTGATAACCATAGAGTAAATACTTTCTATTAAAAACCACTTCTGCAAAGAGGTGGTTTTTTATTTTATTAACCTGCACTAAAACATAACAAAACAGCCCTAAAACGCTTTCAAATAATTAACAATACACTTAAAAAACTTTAAGAACCAAAACACCACAACTTATTTTTTTTTCACTAGATTTGCAAACTGAACGCTAGTTACCCAATGACTATCAACAACCTACAACAAATCACAGAAGTTAATACACTTCTAAATAACGCCTATTCTGGGCGTACCTCCAACCTACCCGAAAGTATTGTCTTAGCAAAAAAGGCTCTTTATCTTAGTAAAAAAATAGATAATGAAACCTTAATAGGAAAAAGTTTAAATCAGCTCTCTCTCTATTATATGATTACTTGTGACTACAAAAAGTCTAATCAATATTCTGAAGAAGCCATTATTTGTTTTGAAGCTTTACAAGACGAACGTGGTATCGCAGACGCTAAATACAATATAGGGAGTGTTAATTACAAAACAGACAACTATCACGAAGGCTTAATCTATTTAAAAGAAGCCCTTCGTATCTATAAGAAATTTGATGATTTTGAAAGCCAATCTAAAGTAGAAAAAGCTATAGGAACGGTTTATGAGTATATTGGGGATCCTGTAAATGCTTTTTCTGCGTACAAATGTGCAGTAAGAAATGCCCGAAAAATTGGAAATCTAAATTTAGAATCCAATGTATTTAACAACCTCTCTGGATTATTACTAAAAAGACAGAAACCGAGTGTTGCTATGAAAATGATAGAGCATTCTATTGTATTAAAAAAGCAAACAGGAGACACCAGAGGACTTGCCTTTGCTGTTTATGGCCGTGGTAAAATACACCTTAAACTAGGGGATTTCAAAAATGCAGAAATAGATTTTTCAAACGCTATAGACTATCATAATAAAGTCGCTGAAATTATGGGAGCCTGCATGGCTTACAATAAATTAGGCAAATTATATTATAAATGTAATCAATTAAAAAAAGCAAAAAAAGCAGTAAAAAAAGGACTTCAATTATCTGAAGCTTACAACATTTTAATGGCCAGAATTAAAGGTTATCATTTGTTATATCGTGTTTTCAAACATGAAAATAACATCACTAAATCTTTTAAATACTTAGAATTATACCTCAAAGAAAAAGAGGCTATAATGAACACACAAACACAACAAGTTATGGATAACTATAACTTAATCAATAAAATGAATGTGTTAGAAAGTGAAGCTTTACTCCAAAAAGAACGTCAAAGAGTTATTGAAAAAAAGAGTCAAGACGAACTAGAAGCTGTAAAATTAAAACAAGATTTTTTATCGGTAATGAGCCATGAGATTAGAACACCTTTAAATGCTATAACCACTATAATATCTATTCTAGATGACCAAGTACGAGATGAAAACAAATCGCTTATTAAAAGTTTGCAATTCGCATCCGACAACCTCATCAATATCGTTAATAACGTACTAGATTTCACAAAGTTAGATTCTAAAAAAACAACTTTAGAAATAGATCGTACCAATCTCGATGAACTATCTAATAAAATTCTAGAATTACACCTTAACGTCGCAAAAACGAAAGGCTTAGGTTTAGTTTTAAATAATACCGTTCCCAAAGACAGGAATTACCTTTTAGATCAAACCAAATTGTCTCAAATTCTTAGTAATCTTATAGGAAATGCTATAAAATTCACCGAAAAAGGTCAAGTATCGTTTAATTTAAAACTAATAGAAGAAGATCCGAAATTTGATACCATACAAGTGAGTATAAAAGATTCGGGAGAAGGAATTTCTAAACAAGATATTTCAAAAATATTTTTAAGTTTTTCGCAAATAAAACCAGTAATGACAAGGGAACAAGGCGGAACGGGTTTAGGATTAGCTATTGTTAAAAAACTAGTAGAACTTCATGATAGTAACATAGAAGTAAAAAGTAAAATTCAAGAAGGTTCCGACTTTTATTTTACACTTAAACTAGAAAAGTCTTCTAAGGCATTAATTATAGAAAAGCCTATTTATCCGCAGTTAAAAAACAAAACGGTTCTTTTAGCAGAAGACACTTTAATGAATGCTGTTTTAATTAAAAAAATTCTTTCTAAATGGGGAGTTACTACAGAACATGCTGCTAATGGCATAGAAGCGGTTTCTCTTGCAGAAAAGAAAAAGTACGATTTCATTTTAATGGATTTACACATGCCAGAACTAAATGGTATTGATGCTACTAGAAAAATTAGAGTACCAGGAAATTTAAACATAAAGACACCTGTTTTTGCAATAACTGCCGATGTGATGACTAGTGAAAATAATGAGACCTATCAATTATTTAATAAAGTATTGTGGAAACCTCTAAATATTGATAAGCTCTACGCTGCTTTGGCTCAAGAAACAAAATCAAATAATCCAGTTAACAAATGTCTAGACTCTGCCTAATCTTTAATCACCAAAAGTCATAACCAACTAACCAGCAGTCTACTACCGCCTAAAACACCTATCTTTACATAAAATAAAAGATTTACAAATTAAAATATCACCGTTTTCACGGAAAGAAAACATGAAAAAGGGACTAAAAACCGTACTTGTATCTATAGGAATATTACTAATATGCTCTGGGATTTTTTTCTTTTGGGCTTCTGCAGCCACATTACCAGAAAGCCAATACCAAAAACTAGAAGTCAACGATTTTAGTTCTATTACGGATACCGATTCTATTTATAGCATAGTTACCTATAACATTGGTTATTTAAGTGGTATGACCAATAATCTTGCGGTGGAGAAACCCAAATCATTATTTGATGCT
Source organism: Lacinutrix himadriensis (assembly GCF_001418105.1). GTDB lineage: Bacteria > Bacteroidota > Bacteroidia > Flavobacteriales > Flavobacteriaceae > Oceanihabitans > Oceanihabitans himadriense. Next base: position 67,053 of record NZ_LIQI01000031.1, on the reverse strand, counting down.
AATTTAAAAAAGGTATTACAAGAATTTAAAATAGTAAATCCAGATATTATTGCTTTTCAAGAAATTGATTATGATGCATCCAGATCGTATCACATTAATCAGCATAACGAAATAGCAAGCTTAGGGTATACCTATGAAGCCGAAGCTGTAAACTGGGACGAAACCTATGTTCCTTTTCCGTATTGGCCACCTACTATGCACTTTGGCAAAGTAATTTCTGGACAATCTATACTAAGTAAATACCAAATAAATAGCCAAGAGAGAATGGTTTTAGAACGTGTAAAAACGAGTCCGTTTTACCGCGATGCCTTTTACATAGATCGTTTAGCCCAAGTAGTAAAAGTGCAAATAGAAAACAAAGAAGTGGTTCTTATCAATGTGCATTTAGAAGCTTTTGATAAACAAACACGGAAAAACCAGTTTCATGCAGTTATGGATTTATTTAATACCTACGCAGCTACAAATCCTACTATTCTATTAGGCGATTTTAATAGTGATGCCAATGACGAAAATGCAGTGATTCAAAAAGTATTACAAAATAACAGTATTGGGAATGCATCATTTACAAATAATAATTACGCGTTTACTTTTAACTCCGAAACCCCAGACGTGCGTATCGACTATATTTTTTACACCAAAAACACCATCCATTATGTAGATGGAAAAGTACTTAACCAGTTTGAACAAGCATCGGATCACTTACCTGTAGAAATGCAATTTAAATTAAAATAAAAACACGTAAAAACACCTGCATCTATATTAATAAAAAACGATTTATTTATACCGCAAAAAAACAATCACACCCAATTAACCTATAAACAAACCTTAACCTCATTATTTATCATTAAACAATTTACTACTATGAAAAAAAATTACATTTTAAATTTATTATCCCTAAGTCTATTATTACTAAGCGGAGCTTCTGTTTTTGCACAATCTGTAGAGACTTTTGAAGATGAATCTTTTAACTCCTCTTCTTTTACAGATAACGGACAAACATTTACAGTATCCAGTCCAACAACTGGAGAAAACTATGACATCTATGATTGTCCTGGTTGTGGATGGAATGGTTCTGCACCAGATGCCAAATTTCTAGACAACTCAGATGGCGTCAGCAATAATGGAAATAACAACGGTAGTGGTTTTACTATTTCTACAGGAAGCGTTGAAATTGGAGTAACTTCTTTTTACTTATATTGTGCTACAAATAGTCTTGGTGCACATTCTGGAACTTTAACTGTTTCAGGTTACAAAGCCGGAGTTATGCAATATACCTTTACAAAAAATTCTGGTTTTTCAAATGTTGCAACTTTAACTCCTTTTAACGGATTTACTTTTATCGATTTAGCGATAGAAGGTGGTGTTAATAACACTCAAAAAAGAATAGATCAATTGGTGATTACAAGTACTGGTAATCTAGATTATATGGCATTAGATGCATTTTCATGGGCTCCAGAAAACACACTATCTGTAGACAACAGCTTATTGGCATCGCAAATTCAAGTGTACCCAAACCCATCTTCAAAATTTATAAAAATCTCGGACTTAAATACCGAGACGACCTATTCTATTTATAACATTCTTGGAAATAAAATAACACAAGGAAGCGCAACTAAAAATACAGCGATTGATATTCAAAACTTTGCTAACGGATTATACTTTCTTCATTTTGAAAATGGCATTATCAAAAAATTCATAAAAAAATAAGCAGTAAGGCATTCGGTTCATTTACTATAAAAAGCTCCTTTTAAGGGGCTTTTTTTATGCCTTATATTTGGCATTATGGGAAACCGTAAGATTTAATAAACAGACTATTGTACCTTGCTTGCGTTAAGAAAACATACGTAGTACTACGTATGTTTTCTTTGTAGGAAAAGTTGTAGGTTTGTTACCTATTGATAAAAAGAATGATTACTGCCTACAATTAACTTATCAATACAAAAAAGACCTAATATTAGGCATAACCCAAATCTATTTTTAATGAAAAAAATTATTTTATCCTTTGCTATTATCACATTATTTGCATCTTGTAGAACAAGTCTACATGTTGGTGGCTACAACCAATTAAACCAAACACAAACGGTATTATCCAGTTCTAACTTTAATGTACTAGGTAGTTTTACAGGAACCGCTACCACAAAAATAAAAACAGGTAATATTACTAACAAAGAAGGTATTATCGCGCAAGCCAAAGCAAAATTATTAGAAAATGCAAAAGCTGCAGGTGTAGAATTAACAGGAAGCAGAACTTTAGTTAATGTAACTATTGATATCATTGAAACTAAAAAAAGAATCAATGCAACCATGTCTGCCGAAATCATAGAGTTTAAATAACATATAATTTTCCTAAAGAAAAACCCACCTTTTGGTGGTTTTATATACTTTTTATTACCATTATGGAAAATCGTAAAACAGAATAAATAGGCCTGTTGCAACTTCGTTTTCTTAATGAAACATACGCACTACGTATGTTTTACACGTAGGAAACGTTATATGTTTTTTAAACATAATCTTACAATTTATGAGAAATATAAATTTCACCAAAAGTTGATATATTTTCGGATTATATGTCATAAAAGTTGCTGTAAAACACGTTAGACACAATAAAAAAACCAAATCAAAAACATGAAAATAGCTATATTATTATTAATACTTATTCTTACCAGTTGTAATAGTAATTCTCAAAACACTGACATTATATTAACAGGAAAAATAGGGGGATTTGATGCCGAAATATCTTTAAAAAAAGAAGGCGATTTTTTTAAAGGTGTATTCAGGTATGTAACGATAAATAAAAAACAGATTAATCTACAAGGACAAATAGAAAGTAATGAATTAAGATTATCTGAATTTAATGATAAAAACGAAATAACAGGTTTTTTTAATGGAAACTATAAAAATGATGAATACCATGGGAAATGGAGTGGTGTAAATGGGGAAAAACAAATTCCTTTTCATTTTAGTAAAAACAAAGAATTAGGAGTTTTTGAATTAAAAAGTAAAGAGCTGTTAAGAACATATTTTGAAGCAAAAGAATATAAAACAGATAGTATTGCAACTTATATCACGAAGGATGATGCATATGAAATTGAATTCCACAAATTTGAAAACTATACTTTAGAAGGTAAACAATATTCTTTAGCCATATTTGGTAATTACCCATTATATAATTATTTCGGTGAAGGTGATTTTGACAGAGGAATGACCACAGCAACAATAGGAGACTCTGCATTTAGTATCATAAAATTTGTAAAAGAAGGTAATAATTGGGTTTTTGTAAATATTTTTAAAAAATTCGAAGGAGGAGTAACTCTACTTGATCACTTACCCAAAATTAAACAAATTGGAAATTTCACCTTTTTGGAGCTTAATAGTACACATGAAGCGGCAGGATTTCAACAAAAATCAACAAGACTTCTTAATATTATAAATTTTCAAGAATCTTTAGGTATATATTCTGATGCTAATCAAGCTATAGATGGTACGGACGTAGATAAATTTATAAAAGAAAGGAATAATGAAGCTGACTATGAATTTTCGAAATCGTGGTGGGCTTCTAATGTTATGATTAAATTTACTACACAAAATGAAAAACTTCTTTGTATTGCAGATTATATTTACGGAAAATTTGATGAGAAAAAGAACAAATTTGTAAAGGAAGAAACAACTATAATATATACGTATAATGAAGATACTATGGAATTTGTAGAACTAAAATAACGGTGTATAAAATTTATCGATAGCGAGAACCTTCTCAACATAAAAAAACCACCTCTTTTGGTGGTTTTTTTATGCCAATTATATACCGTTACGGAAAACCGTAAGGTTTAATAAACAGAGGGTTGTAACTTGGTTTTATAAAACAAATATACGTAGAACTACGTATTTTATTTGCGTAGGGAAAATTGCAGGTTTGCTTAACGTGACCTTACAATATATGATTATTAGTAAACTTATTATAACCTGATACATTTACGGGCTATAAGAAATTAAAGTTACGATATAACACGTCACCTACCATATTGACAAAAATCGAGGTAAATATGAAAAGTAAAAAATAAAAAAAATAAGTGAAAAGTTTGTAATTGGACTAAACTCTGATAAAGATTTACAAACTCTAATCAATTAACTAACGCTGAATTTATATCTTATAAGCAAAAAATTAATTTTATGAAATCAAAAGGAGTAGCTTACTTATTATGGTTTTTTCTTGGGATATTTTCTGCCCATAGATTTTACCTTGGAAAAGTTGGAAGTGGAATTCTGTATTTATTAACAGGACAATTATTCGGAATCGGATGGATAATTGACCTTTTTATTCTTGGAGGAATGGTTGATAAATACAATTTAATGAACGGATTTATTGGGCCAAACAGAGGAAATGTAAATCAAAATGTTGTCGTAAATGTTACTGCTCCAGCGCAGCCAACACCTGCTCCTGTTCAAGCGGAAAAAAAAACAGCTGAATAAAAATACGATACCTAACACCACATATAATTAATGGCTAGTTCGAGCCTAATTTAAAAAACCACCGCTTTCCAGGTGGTTTTTTTATGCCTAATATGCGCCATTATGGAAAACCGTAATATTTAATACATATACTGTTGTAACTTGCTTTTACTAAACAAATATACTTAGAACTACGTATTTTATTTGCGTAAGAAAAATTATAGGTTTGCTAAACATGACTTTACAATGCATAAGTAATAGAAAACGTATTATAACCAGATATATTTTCGGGCTATGAGTAATAAAAGTTACTATAAAATACGTTAGCAAATATTAAAAACAGCGATACGGAAAACCGTAATAAAAATAGAAAAAATCAGATTATTATTGTCAATCCTACAAAATCAAAAAACATTCAGAATTATCTATAAAAAAAACCAACAAACTATGAAAATATTAAAATTACTTACAACTCTAACAATAAGCTCAATTTTATTAATTAGCTGTAATTCAAAAAATGGAGATAAAAAAACAGTAGAAAAAGAAACATTAGAACAAGAAACGCTAAAAACACCTTCTATCGACAAAGAATTTATTACTCTAAACTCTATACAAATAGGCGATAATATAGGAGAACATAATAACTTCTTGCTTTCTAAAGACCAAGACAACTTTTTCGATATTTATGTTAATAAAGAAAAAACTACAATAAATAAACTTGAAGGAAATATAAAACTTTTTGTTTCAAATTCTATTATTGAAAAAATTGAATTTAATAGTGGAGATAGTTTTATGGGATCAACAAGTGTTGCAGGCACCCTTTTTGACGCAATGCTTGAACAAAGAAAAAACTGGGTTCGAGATGCTATGCTTAACTACAACATTTCTGAATGGGATGACTCAAGAAAAATATCACAATATGTAAAGCAAGACTTTTTACATCAATATGATTTGGAAAGAATTGAAATGTTAGGTGTGCAAATGGGTTGGAATATGTCATATGTAATAACATCTAAAGATGCAGAGATCAAAGAACTGCAAGGAAAAAAAAGAAACCTTAATTTTGGTTCAACTAAAGAAAAAAAAGAAGTAAAGAACAAAACAACCGAGAATAAAGAAAACGAAAAAGAAGTTGAATTTGTTGAAAAACCTAAAAAGGATAAAAAACAAATTTTTTTTACAATCTCAGTTGATAATTTAAGAGTTAGAACAAGTCCTGAATTAGACAGTGAAAAAATAGAAAATTTAGCTATCGGAAGTGAAGTTGAGTTTCTTGAAAAATCAAATAACCAAACAACTGTAACAATTAAGAATAATGAAATTACAGAATATTGGTATAAAGTAAAAACACCAAGTGGAAAAATTGGATGGATTCACGGTTGTTGTTTTGATAAATAATTTAAGATGTATAAGATAATAATATCGTTTTCATTATTAGTTTTTTTTGTTTCTTGTAAAAAAGAAATTTCTAAAGAAATATCAAAACCAAAAGAAGCTATAACTCAAAATGAAATAATAGTTAAACCAGTTTATAATTATACAAAAGATTTTGTTTTAGGCAAGTTCGATTATAAAAGTGATAGCACTTTCGTTAAAATAAACTCTAATCATTCATCCAAAGGGATTTATCTAAATAAAGAAGTCTACACAGCTTTTAAAGAAATGTATACTTCAGCAAAAAAAAATGGAATTAATCTAATGATAGTTTCAGGTACAAGAAATTTTTATGAACAAAAATCTATTTGGGAAAGAAAATGGGATAAATATAAAAACTTAGAACATTTAGAAAGAGCTAGAAAGATTTTAGAATATAGTTCTATGCCAACAACATCCAGACATCATTGGGGAACTGATATGGATTTAATTAATTTAAATAATTCATATTTTGAAAAAGGAAAAGGAAAAGAGGAATATGAATGGCTATTAAAATACGCAAATGATTTTGGTTTTTATCAAGTATATACAAATAAAGAAAATGGACGAACTGGTTATAATTTAGAAAAATGGCATTGGTCATACTTACCTTTAGCAAGTAGATATTTAAATTACTACAATGAAAATATTACTTATTCAGATATAAGTGATTTTAAAGGCTCTGAATTAGCTGAAAAAGCGAAAATGATAACGGAATATGTTAATGGAATTTCATTGAAATCAAAGGCCTTTGAATAAATAACATTTGCTAACATTGTATATAAAAAATTGCTATTTTGTGCTTAACCTATGTGAGTTGCTTTGTTTGCTAGCTTCTGATTTTCCTGCGGAAAATCCTCGCATACAAACCCGCAACTATTTTTATAAAAAACCGTTGTAACACATATGAAAAAAACTTCACTTCCAATTTTGATTACTTTAATTGTCTTCTCTTTTTATAGCATTAAAGGTATGGCTCAAGAAGAAAAGCCTATTCTTTATGACTTTGCGGATAAAATCAACACTGAACAACTGAACTTTATCAAAAAAAACTATAACTGGAATAATGAAAAATTATTAATAATAAATTATAGTCAACCTATTTCTAGTTGTCATTTTGATAATAACAAAATTACATCTGATAGCAAAAAATGGTGGAGAGATTTTTATTCCAAAATAAATACTGAGGATTGTTTAAATATTAAAGTTCTTTCCAATGGAGAGCTAGTGAAAAGAAAATTAGATAACATCAAATACTTTGATGATAAGAACGATTTTCTTTTAAATAATTTTTTTAGTAGAAAAAAATCCTGTTTTGGAGTATTGGTTCTGAACGAACAAGGGGATTATATTCAGTATAATGGGCATTACTCTGAAAGGCAAGTTGCTAAATTCATTGAAAATCTAAAAGTTTAAATACGTGTTACAACTCCGCATATAATTAATTACCAGATTCTAGCCTACTTAAGAAAACCCTTGAATAAAAATAAAAACCACCTCTTTTGGTGGTTTTTTTAGGCCTTTTATGTACCGTTGTGCGTCAGCTGACAGACCAATAAAAATTGAACTAAAATTCAATCTTTTAGATATTTACGAACAAAAAAACAAAGTGGAATTTTAATCGGAATGGTAAAATCATAACGCTGGATTTTTTTACTCTTTCGGAAAATTAAGCTGGATTTTAGGCTTAACGAAAATCAGTTTTTCGCATCGGAAATTTCTGAATAAAAAGCAGAAACTCAAAACATATGGAAAAAACGGAATTTAATTCGGAGATTTTTTTTAGAATTTTAAGTAAAAAATATTAAATTTAAATAACACAAAATTACGTAGATGAATATTAAGAATTTTATACTAATTTCTTTTCTGACTTTAACTGTTATTTATTCATACGGACAAACAGAACAAGACAGTATAAGTACGATACAAAAAGTCGAAAAAACGACTAAAGTTCAACAATTAGAAGTTCCGATTTATAAAATAATTCCAACTGAAAATACTTGGGCTTTACTTAAATTGAACACCCGAAATGGAAAAATATGGCAAGTACATTTTTCTATATCCAATGGCTTTGAGGGCGAATTATCCCTAAATCCATATTCACTTGTATTGCCAGATAAAGAAATAAACGGCAGATTTGCACTTTATCCTACACCAAATATGTACAATTTCATATTACTTGACCAAATAGACGGAACGACTTGGAAAGTACAATGGAATAACGAACGAGATAAGAGATTTATAAGGCGTATTGAGTAAATCGGATTAATTAAATATAAAAAAGCCGAACGCACAACACTGTATATAATTTATTGCTTAGTTCTAGCCTACATAAGAAAACCCTTGAATAAAAATAAAAACCATCTCTTTTGGTGGTTTTTTTATGCCTTTTATATACCGTTACGGGAAACCGTAAGGTTAAAAAAACAGAGGGATGTAACTTAGATTTATAAAACAAATATACGTAGAACTACGTATTTCATATACGTAGGAAAAATGGTAGGTTTGTTAGACGTGTAAGCCGAAACTTAGTATAACCTGATTTATTATGGGGATAATAATAAAAGTAGGCATATAACACGTTGTGTCCAATATCAGAAAAACCTTGAAATGAAAATTGACATTCACGTACATACAAGAAAAGTAAAGTCTGGTGATGCACCGACAAGAAACATAGAAAAAGAAAAGTTTGTCAAAATACTGAGCGATACTGAAGTTAATATTTTAGCAATTACCAACCATAACCATTTTGATGCTAAACAATATGAAGAGTTTAGAGATGGAGTTGAAAGTCTTTGTCAAATATGGCCAGGAATTGAACTTGATGTTTTTGAAAATGGAAAAAGATCTCATCTAATAGTTATATGTAATCCGAAAAACCACCAAGCTTTTGATAATGCCGTAAGTGAAATATTAGATAAAAAAAATCCAGATATTTTTACAATTTCATTAAAAGAAACCGTAGAAAAATTTGACGTATTAGATTGTATTTACATTGCACACTACTTCGTAAAAAAACCAAATTTAGGAGATAAGGAAATAGAAATTCTAATTGATCTAGTATCAAATCCCAAACGTATTTTAAAAGAAGCAACTAACTCAATATCGGCTGGAATATACATAAGTCACGGACATAATTCTATTTATGGCTCAGATGTACAAGACTGGGATAATTATATAGAACAATCACAAAATTTACCTGAGCTTAGACTTCCCGTTGAGAGTTTCGAACAATTCTGTCTTTTACTTGAAAAAGATGAAGCAACAATAAGTACTATTTTAGATAAAAAATCTAAGGAAAGTATTGAACTATTTCCTTTTAATAGCGACCCATTTGAGAAAATAATTTTAGATATCTACTCTGATATCAACATTCTTTTTGGAAGTAAAGGAACGGGTAAAACAGACATACTAGAGTCTCTTTCTAAACATTACAACAGCAAAGGACATAAAACTTCTGTTTATAAATCAAATGATAATCATTTAAACTCTGTATTTGATATTAAAGGCAATTCATTCAATTGTGATGCGTCTGATTTTGGACTTGAAAATTGTATTGATGAAATAAAATTCCTTAAAGAAGTTACTGAAGAGAAAGTAACCACTTTAAACAAATATGATTTACATTTTTCATTTCAAGAAACAAATAAAATTTCTCAAAAGTTAAAAATCAAGAATATTACTCAAGCAGATGAAGCTAAATCTGAAAGAATACTTGAAGAAATAACTGATATTCTAGACAATTTCAAGACATTTAAGGATTATATAAATGAAAACTCAGATATACCTAAATATGTTGATGTTAAATTAATAACTGAACTTGGAAATATTCTTGAAAAAATACTTGTGCAACTTAAAGAAGGTACAGAACAAAACTTTATAGAAAACAAAAGTATCAAGTTACTTAATGGGATTATTTCTTGTTTCAATAATGAAATTGCAAAAAAGACTAATCAACCACCAAAACCAACAAGAACAGGTTTCTTAGAATATTCCAGAAATCGTATTAAAATAGAAAGAGCATCCAAAAAGATTATTAAAATAATAAACCAATCTATAAATCCAATTGAAGAATATGCTGGCAGTCTAGGAGAAAAAGGGGAGTTAATATGTAAAACAAATTTGTTTTTTCAGAATGGTTCATTTTCAAACGGAGATTATACTGCTGTGAAAAATGTCTATAAAACACCTCAAAAGGAATTTGCAAATGCAATCATTTCTATTTCAAAATATATTCATTCAAATGAGTTGTTTTTAAAAATCACAGAATTAAATGAGATAGAAAATATTAGTACAATTAACTCACTTAGCGAATTGCTATTAAAATACAAACATTTTACGCTGAACGGAACAATTTACAGCCCTTCAAATGGAGAGTCTTCAATGATTCTATTACATAAAGAATTAGCAGACGATAAGGATATTTACTTAATTGACGAACCAGAAAAAAGTCTTGGAAATGATTATATTAATGATGTAATAGTACCTTTAATAAAAGAAAAAGCACTTCTTGCAAAAAAGGTTATAATTGCAACACACGATGCAAATATTGCTGTTAGAACATTACCATATAATTCAATTTACAGGCTTCAAGACAAAGGGAAAGGATTTACTCTAACAGGTAATCCATTTTCAAACTCATTAAATTGTATTTATGGTTCAAGACCAAGTCTTGATTGGAAAGAAATTAGTATGAAAACATTAGAAGGAGGAAAAGCAGCCTTTGGAGAAAGAGGAAAAATATATGGAAACTAAAAAAGCAACTATTAAAAGGGAGGAACCTCATACTTATTTGGTTCTTGAAGTTGGAGAAAATCCAATCCAAATTAATTTAACAGATGACAACCCAAATAACGTCAAATCAGCATTTAATTTAATTTTAAAAGAATTAAAAAAAGGGTTATTTGAATTTGTTCTAGAGGACAAAAGTTCAGATTTATATAACAATATTTGTGTTGAATATTTAAATCAGCTAAATACGGAAATCAAATCTATTCATACTGAATTAGAAGAATATGAATTAACTGATAAAGAATAAAATACTGGGCACAACACCGTATAAAAATAATTGCGGTTTAGTGCTTAACCAAAGGTCGTTGCGTGTTTGTAACGTATGATTTTCCTGCGTCAAATCCTCGCTCGCAAAAACGCAACTCTTTTTATACAAAACCGTTCTGGTTAATGCTCCGCTACGCTCGCATTAACCAGAACCCGACGAGGGCTTCGCCCGAGTTCTTGTTGATTGCAAAGCTTCGCTTCGCACTAAACAAGAACTCTTGGTTTTAAGTCATTTTAGTCTTGCAGATATTTTTAATATCTTTCAGACTAAAACAACTCAAAACCCTCGTCGGGTTACCAATCATCCTCATCTTCATTCAATATTTTAATGATTGTTTCTTGAAAAGAAGAAATATTAATCTCTACATCATCAAACAATAAATTTTTATCCTTATTCATTTTCTTTCTATGATATTGGTCAAGTGATATTTTTGGAACATCTAAAGGGATTTTTGTGGTGGACCAAAAACTACTCATTCCTGAAGAATAATTATGTCCACCTAATCCAAAAGAACTAATTTTAATCTGAAGCGGAATGAGAAAAAAGTTTGTTGCCTTAAATTTTATTTTACCATCTTTAATATTGATTTTTAAATCATAAAGACAATTATATTCATCTGTTTTAAAAAAAACCAATGCATGCTTTCTTAATCTAACTTCAAATTTACCAACTGCATAAATTTCATTCTCATCAAAGTATAACAATGAGTAATCTGATATTTTCAATACTTTTATTAATCTTTTATGTAATTCTGCCCTGGAAATTCCTTTAAAATCAAGAATCTCTTCAAAATATACACTTTCGTTTTCATCGATTTTATAATTGTTATCCTGAGCTGACAAATTTGGAATAACAAATAACATAAACATAAATAATGATAAATATCTCATAGAATTATAGTTATTTAAATTCAAAGGTATCCTCATTAGAATTATTAAATTGATAATTTACAACACTATATAACTTTAACAAACTACGTACAACATCCCTATAAAACAAATTATTACTAAACCCCCAAAACATTTACAATTCCCTTAACATTTCCCCCCCTTCCCTATTCCCAAAAAATAACTAACTTGTCCCAACAAATTATGACAAGCGTTATTATGCAAAAAAGACAACATGTATTCGGGTTCTTTGCCCTCTTATTTTTAGCAATTACCATTGGTTTTGCACAAGAAAAAACGGTTCCTGTTTTTAAAGACGGTGAAGCACAAATAGTACCCGGTTTTAGTGATTATAAAGATTGGATTCGTCAGGATCTTTGGGTAGAAACTACCTTTAATACAGACGGAGACGATACACTAGACAGAATGCACGTTGCCGTGACTAGACCAAAACAAACCGATACCGAAGGTTTAAAATTACCGGTAGTGTATGTTTCTAGTCCGTATTTTGCAGGTGTTGCAGCAGATCTTCCTGGTGTGATGTGGGATGTAGAACACGAACTTGGGGAAACCGCAAAAGAGCGTGTACATCCAGAAGTGGTACGACTAGGAAAACGTCCAATCATTTCCAACTCCCATCTTAAAAAATGGGTACCTCGTGGGTATATCGTGGTACATTCGTCTTCTCCAGGAACAGGATTATCACAAGGTAGTCCAACGGTTGGCGGACAAAATGAATCGCTAGCACCAAAAGCCGTTATCGAATGGTTAAATGGTCGTGCAAAAGGATACACCACACCAGACGGCAACGAAGAAGTAAAAGCAACTTGGTCTACCGGAAAAGTAGGTATGACAGGAACATCGTACAACGGAACGATTCCACTTGCTGCTGCTACAACCGGCGTGGAAGGTCTTGAAGCTATTATTCCTATTGCGCCAAATACTTCCTATTATCATTATTATAGATCCAACGGATTGGTGCGTTCTCCAGGTGGTTACTTAGGAGAAGATATTGATGTGTTATATGATTTTATTCATAGTGGTGACGAAAGTAAGCGTCCGTATAACAACAAAACCGTTAGAGATACCGAAATGAAAAATGGTATGGACCGAATTACGGGTGATTATAATAAATTTTGGGAAGGACGTGATTATTTAAATCAGATGACCAACATGAAAGCGGCTTTATTAATGTCGCATGGTTTTAATGATTGGAATGTGATGCCAGAACATAGCAATCGTATTTACCAAAAAGCGAAAGAAATGGGATTAGATACCCAAGTATATTACCATCAAAACGGACATGGTGGACCTCCTCCAATGACGATGATGAACCGTTGGTTTACGCATTATTTACATGGCATAGATAATGGTGTGGAAAAGGATGCACAAGCTTGGATTGTTAGAGAAAATGACAAACAAGATAATCCTACTCCGTATCAAGCATATCCAAATCCGGAAGCAAAAAATGTAACGCTTTATTTACAAGAAGGTGGAAACAAAACAGGTGCTTTAACGTGGAATAAACAAAAAGAAAAAGCAAAAAACTTAGGATCGATTCATGCTCCAAAAACAAAACCTAAAACGGAAACTTTTGTAGATGATTTTAATATCTCTGGAAAAGAACATGCACAAGCTTTAAAATCGGAAAACAGATTATTATATGTAACGCCTATATTAAAATCGGAACTACATCTTTCTGGAGAAAGCGAAATTACCATTAGCGTTGCAAGTAGTAAATCTGCAGCAAATTTATCGGTTTGGATGGTTTCCCTTCCGTGGAAAGAAGACACGAAGTTGATTACCGATAATATTATTACTCGTGGTTGGGCAGATCCACAAAACTCGAAATCCATATCCGAAAGTGAAGCTTTAAAACCTGGAGCATTCTACGATTTAAAATTTAAATTACAACCAGACGATCAAATCATTCCTGCTGGACAACAAATAGGTTTAGTGATATTCTCTAGTGATAAAGAATTTACGCTACACCCAAAACCAGGAACAGAAGTCACTATCGACTTAAATAAAACAAACATTTCCATTCCAGTAGTTGGAGGAATGAATGCATTACTAAAAGCGACAAAATAATATGCTCGGACTTAAATTAGAAACAGATCCTCGTTGGGTAAATATTGCAGAATCGAACCTAGAAGATATTCTTGTCGATCATGCGTGGTGTGAACAAAAAGCAGCAACCAATGCGATTAAATTGGTATCGCTAAATCCGCAACATGTGGATTTAGTGACCGATCTTTTAGTCATTGCACAAGAAGAATTAGAGCACTTTCAAATGGTGCATAATATTATTAAAGAACGTGGTTATACTCTAGGTCCAGTAAAAAAAGACGCGTATGTCAATGAGCTGGCTAAATTTATAATGAAAGGCGGCAACCGAAACCAACAATTGGTAGATAGACTCTTATTTTCGGCAATGATTGAAGCAAGAAGTTGCGAACGTTTTAGGCTTTTATCGACCACAATGAAAGACCAAGAACTCGCCAAGTTCTATCATGATCTTATGGTTAGTGAAGCGGGACATTACACGACTTTTATTGGTTTTGCAAGAAAATATGGTGCTGGTGTGGATGTAGAAAAACGCTGGCAAGAATTTTTAGATTTTGAAGGCGAACTGATTAAAAGTTATGGTAAAAGCGAAACCATTCACGGCTAATTTCTGGTAACCAAGCACCTTTTGAAACTCTCCTTTTCCGATAGAAAAAAATGTATACTATTTGCCCTTAAAAAACATGTAGGGCTTTTTGGTATTTGGTTGGTTTTCGTTTTATTTGGAAGTGCTTTTGCTTATCTAGGAAGTCATGTGGAAGAAAATAAATTCGGATTTATGCTTTTCGGATTTGCTTTTATCATACTAAGTACAGCGTTCATGCTCTATGTACTTCCTTCTAGCATCCTGTATTATTATGAACAAGCACTCACTAAAAAACACGGAAGCTACACCACAGCAAAAGTGACCAATAAAAGAGTGGATGATTATTCGCATACTACAAGTGCTTTCCATGGCGGAAAATCTAAAAAGGTAGCCGAATTTCTTTACGTAATAGCATTTGAATTTACTTACAACCATAAAACATATGCCTCGGAATGCTTTTTGGAGCACCAAACTACTTTTGATGCGATTCCCTTAGGAACCGAATTACCGATTCAGTTTTTAAAAACCAATCCGAATAAAATAACCTTACGAAGACGCAAGCTTGCCAACCAATTGGGTATAAAAGCGAATCTGTGTGATTAGCAGACTTCCTGAAAAAGACACTTCACGCATTGAAAAGTAGCTTTTACGAATTGTCGGTTTCAAAACCCCTTTAAGATATATAGGTTTGATGTATACTAACAGTAACATCTTATATCATGAAAAATCAAATCCACGTAAACATTACAACCCCTTGCTCTGAAGATTTTCAGAAATTTTCACCAACTGCAAAAGGAGGTTTTTGCGATTCTTGCGAAAAAGAAGTCATCGACTTTACCAAAATGAATGCTTCAGAAATCATCGCGTATTTTAAAACTAGAGAAACAGAAAACACCTGCGGAAGATTTAATAGCAACCAATTAACTTCTTATCCATACCAACCAGAAAAAAGTAAAATCAGAAATATTTTAAGTGGTATTGGATTAGCGTGTCTTGCTATTTTCAGTATGACTTCTGCACAAGCACAAGACATTAAAAAAATAGAAGCTACAGGAAATCCTTCCGAAATAAATACCATAGACCAACAACAAGAAATAGAAATAAAAGGAACTATTTTAGACGAAAACGGTTTGGCATTACCTTCTGCAAATGTTATTTTACAAAACACAACAATTGGTACGACTACTAATTTTGATGGTTATTTTATCTTTCCTAAAAAACTAAAAAAAGGAGATGTTTTATTAATTAGTTATCTAGGCTACCAAACACAAAAAGTAGTTATTAGCAATCAAAATGCTACTTCAGAAATCAATTTACAAATAGATATGTCTATGCCTACAGTTGTGCTTATGGGAAAGGTTGCATCTAAAAAAGTGTATGCTTCAAAAAGAAAATAAACCCATAGCATTTATGAAAAACATCCTCTTTTATATTGCTATTTTCTTTTTAAATAGTGCTATTGCGCAAGTATCGGATTTTAAAAACATCGACTTCACGATTGCAGATAATACTGCGATGCTTCACGAAGGCAAAAGTTTAGAAAATCTGCCGCTACTTGCGCATCATCTTACATCGCATTTAAAAACAGATGTGGAGAAATTTAGAGCAATTTATACTTGGGTTTGCAAAAACATTCAAGGAGATGCGAACCAAGACAGTAAAGTTTCCAAGCAAAGAAAAAAACTCAAAAACGATAGTGTAGCATATCTAAAATGGAATAACACGTACAAGAAAACAGCGTTTAAAAAGCTACTGAAAAACAAAAAAACCATGTGTACCGGTTATGCCTATTTAATTAAAGAACTATGTTTTTTAGCGCATATAGAATGTGAAATTATTAATGGGTATGGCAGATCTACCGAAGCGAATATTACCGACTTAGAACTTGCGAACCATTCCTGGAATGCCGTAAAACTAAATAACAAATGGTATTTATGTGATGCTACTTGGTCTAGTGGTTATATGGTATATGCTTCGCTTTTTGTGCAAGATTATAACGATGGTTATTTTTTAACCGATCCAGTTTTATTTGGACAAAACCATTATCCGTCACAAAAAAAATGGTTATTAGATAGCAATTTAATAGCTTCTCCTTTTGTTGCTTCTCCTCTAGTCTATGGCGAAACATTTACGCATAAAATGATTGCGGTACATCCTAAAAAAATGCAAGTGCATTCTAAAGTAAACGAAGAGATTCCGTTTCGCATTAAAACATTAAAAGAGGAGAATACGAATAGCATTTCGTTAATTCAATATTCTGGAAATTCGGAAAAAACCTTTCCGATTTATAATCTTAAAAACGAAAATGGCTCCCTAAGTTTCACCACACAAATTAAACGCAAAGGCGATTATGATGTGCATATAAAAATGGAAGAAGACATTGTTGCAACCTATACCATAAGCGTAACCAAAAGTTAAAAAACAGGACTTTTTATGGTTATAATTAACACAAGGTTGACATCGCTAAAAACAATTAAACTACCTTTGCATTACGATGCAGAACAAGTTAAAAACCTATTTAAAAACCACCGAACTATTCCTGAAAGGCTCTAGTTTTTACAGAGGCGTTGTATTAACTGTTGCTGTTGTTTTACCGCTATTTATTTTTAACACTATTGGCTTATTTGCCTACGCTCCAGCTATTGCTCTTGGTACTTTTTTAAATGCACCAAGTGATATTCCGGGAAGTTTAAAACGTAAAATTAATGGGATATTAATTAGCATTGTGCTTACCATGCTGGTGACGTTTATTGTTTTTATAACCAAACCTGTTTTTGTTTTACTACTCATAGCCATTGCAATTTTAAGTTTTGCGATTAGTTTAATTTCGGTCTATGGTTTTAGAGCTTCCTTAATTTCCTTTTCCGGATTATTAGCCATTGTATTGGCATTAGCTGTTGCAAAACCAGATTTAAAATCGATGTTGCTTCATGTTGGTTTATTAGGAATAGGAGGTTTATGGTATTTAACCGTATCCTTATTATCGAATTGGTTGTTTCCTAAAAAGGATGACGACCAGCTATTATCGGACACCTTATCCCTTACTGGAAAATATTTAAAAGTTAGAGCAA
This sequence comes from Lacinutrix himadriensis, assembly GCF_001418105.1. Classification (GTDB taxonomy): domain Bacteria; phylum Bacteroidota; class Bacteroidia; order Flavobacteriales; family Flavobacteriaceae; genus Oceanihabitans; species Oceanihabitans himadriense. The sequence goes on along the minus strand of NZ_LIQI01000031.1, from coordinate 49,521 downwards.
AGCTACTTACCAAGCCGAATAAGCGTGAAAAACTTTCCACAAAGCATTTGTACTTCAAACACAAATAAGTGAAAAACACGAAACATTAAGAGAGTTGCTTTTTGAAGGAAGAAAACGTTCTGGTAGATCGCATTCTAATGAACGACGCCTTTTAATATTTATATCTTTAGTCGATATTTTTGAATTGGCATTAGCAAACTCTTTAGATTATTCTAAAATAGATTCGCTATTTGGCTTGCATAAAACGCATTTAAAATCTTTCAAAAAAATGAATAAAGTCATGGGTAATCACCTCATCACTTTATCGGAACTATTAATAAAAAAAGGAGAACTTCCAGACATCGATTTATTAAATAAAGCAGCTAAAAAAACAGAGCAGGCAATACTAGAATATGTCGACCAAGTAGGATTACCAAAAGCTCGCGAAGGAGCCATTACACTTCGAAACCTTCAAGATTACCAAAAGCAATTAGTACAAGAAGTAAAAGCCATTAGACGTGTATTAAGCAAGGTAAAAGACAATTCAAAAGCAAGGTTAAAAACACAAGAATCAAAACAATTTCTAACCTCGCAAGAATACAATTTTAATATATTACTACAGCATTTTAGTTTTAATTCGCCAATGCTTAGGCATGCATTACGACTTTCTTCAGCTATTGTTTTTGGTTTTTTACTAGGTAGTTTATTAGACTTAAAAAATGCCTATTGGATTATATTAACCATCATTGTGATTATGCGTCCTAATTATGGTTTAACCAAAGAACGTTCTAAAAATAGAATTATAGGAACCATTATTGGAGCAGTAATAGCAACAAGCATTATTTTAATTACCAAAAACACGACGGTTTACATGGTATTGGCTGTGGTGTCCTTAACCTTTGCTTTTTCTTTAATTCAGCAAAGCTATAAAGTTGGCGCTGCTTTTATCACTTTAAATATTGTGTTTGTTTATGCCTTGATAGATCCTAATGCATTTTTGGTGGTTCAATATCGTGTTATAGATACTATACTTGGAGCTATTATTGCAGTTCTAGCCAACTATTTATTGTTCCCAAGTTGGGAATATAAAAACCTAGATGCTGTTATTGTAGATGTCATGCTTTCTAATAGTGCCTATTTAGAAGCTACTAAGAATTTATACCATAACAAAAAGGAAAATAGTTTAGCCTATAAATTATCCCGAAAGAAGGCTTTTTTAGCCATGAGTAATTTAAATGCAGCCTTTCAAAGATTAACACAAGATCCAAGATCGAAACAAAAAGAATCGGCTTTAATTTATGAAATGGTAACCTTAAACCACACCGTTCTTTCTGCTATTGCATCTATTGGAACCTATATTTTAAATCACAAAACGACTTCTGCTTCCGAGGAATTTGATACTATTATTGCAGATATTACGACTTCCTTAAAACAAGCGGCTTCCAAATTAGAGAGTAATGAAACGCTTACGGTTTCCGAAGAAAAAGAAATAGTACAAGCACATGAAAAACTGCAAAAACGCTATGCTTATTTATCGCAAAAAAGAGATATTGCGATTCAAGCTGGTCAGACCCAAATTGATACTAAAACCCTATTAAATCTACAAGAAGCACATTTGATTAGCAATCAATTACTCTGGCTAAAATCGTTATCCATTAATTTAAACAATGTCACTTTAAAGTATACTTCGGTTTTTAATTAACGGGTTTCGTTACACCGTATGGAAGGAAGTGAAAAAGGGATAATTTTATTTTAAGACTTCCATTACTTTTAGGTTATCTTTGCACAAAATAAATTACATGTCATTTAAAGACTTACAACTAAACAAACCTTTGCTACGTGCTATTGCAGATGCTGGTTACGACAATCCTACCTTAGTACAAGAAAAAACAATTCCTTTTGTGCTAGACAGAAAAGATGTTATTTGTTCTGCGCAAACAGGAACTGGTAAAACGGCAGCATTTGCTTTGCCAATTTTACAATTGTTATACGACAAGCAAGAAGGATCTAAAAAGGGAAAAAAGATTCGTGCGTTAATTGTAAGTCCGACTAGAGAATTAGCTTCTCAAATTCAGGAAAACTTTAAAACCTATGCCAAAAACACCAATTTAACAAGTACGGTTATTTATGGAGGAACAAGTATAGAACCACAAAAAGACGTATTAAAAAAGGGAGTTGATATTTTAATTGCTACGCCTGGACGTTTGTTAGATTTACACAAACAAGATTGTTTGAATCTGGATTATGTGGAAACTTTGGTTTTAGATGAAGCAGATCTTATGTTGGACATGGGATTTATTGATGATGTAAAAAAAGTAGAACGCCTTTGTCCGGAAGGAAAACAGATTTTATTGTTTTCGGCAACCATCCCTTTTAAAGTAGAACAACTTGCAAATACTATTTTAAATGCGCCAGAACGTATTGCTATTACGCCTACTTCTACTGCTGCAAAAAATGTTAGTCAGGTGTTGTATTACGTACCAAAAAAGGATAAAATTGAATTGTGTTTACACTTACTTCGTAAAACGATAAAAGGAAATATTCTAATTTTCAGACGTACCAAATATGGTGTCGATAAGTTAGAAAAAACACTTTTGAATAATGACTTTAAAGTAGAAACTATTCATGGTGACAAAGACCAGAACTTACGTCAAGATGCACTTAAAAAGTTCAAGAATGGCTATGTAAATATTTTGGTTGCTACAGATGTTGCTGCTCGTGGAATTGATATTAATGAGTTGGACGCGGTTATCAATTTCGATTTACCAAACGTACCAGAAACCTACGTACATAGAATTGGTAGAACAGGTCGTGCTGGTAATTTTGGAACAGCGTATTCTTTAGTTTCTGCCGATGAGAAAGCCTATGTTAAAAGCATTCAGCAATTAATTAATGTACAGATTCCTGTTGAAGAAGACCATCCGTATCCTTTAGATCCTAAAGCACAAGCGGTGAGACATACTTCTAAAAAAACAGGAAGTAAGCATAAAAAAGGTCGTAAAAGCGAAGCTTCAAAAAAGAAAAAGAAGCGTTGGTATTAGGATTGTTGATTGTTGATTGAAGACTGAAACCTATGTCATTTCGAGCATGTCGAGAAATCTCTGAAACAATTACTCCTGCAAGACAATGACTGATGACTGATGACTGATGACTGATGACTGATGACTGATGACTGATGACTGATGACTGATGACTGATGACTGATGACTGATGACTGATGACTGATGACTGAAACTTATGTCATTTCGAGTGAAATTGCTTTTTTGCAATTTAGTATCGAGAACTAATTATATTAAAAATTAAAAAACGACGGAAGACGTAAACCTATATCATTTCGAGCATGTCGAGAAATCTCTGAAACAATTACTCCTGCAAGACAATGACTGATGACTGATGACTGATGACTGATGACTGATGACTGATGACTGATGACTGATGACTGATGACTGATGACTGATGACTGATGACTGAAACTTATGTCATTTCGAGCATATCGAGAAATCTCTTTTATCCTTTTTCCCTTATCCCTTTTCCCTTCTCCCTTTTCCCTTTTCCCTTTTTCCCTTTTCCCCTTTCCTCTAAATAAAAACGCCATTTTTCAACGTACGTATTAAAGACTAATATTTTGTTTATCTTGCTACACCAACTCCCTGTGCATGAGAAACGATTACACTTCAGATGTCTTTAAAAAACTACTAGATAAATTACAACAAGAAAGTTGGCAATTAGAATTACTGATTTCTGGTTTTGCTATTTTTGGATTGTTTAGTATTCAAAGTTATATATTTGAGGAGTACGCGCAAAACGCTCAAGATGCTAACGTGTACAGAATTGGATTATTAGCAAGTGCAACACCTATTATATTTATTTTATTATTCAATTTAATCATTCATGTTTTATTGCGTGGCTTATGGATTGGCGCTTTAGGTTTACGTTATGTTTCTGGAGATATTGATTATGACGAACTAAAGTATTCTGAAAAATTCACCACCTATTTAAAACGAAAAGTAGGCTCATTCGACAGGTATATTTCTAGACTAGAAGATTACTGTAGCATCATGTTTGCGGTTTCCTTCTTAATGGTTTTTTACGTTTTAGGACTAACCATGTTACTCGTTATATATTTAATTGGAAATCATTATTTCAATCTATATCAAGGTCCTTATTCTAATGTTTTATTTTTTATAGGAAATACTCTCGGTATTGTATTTTTAATTGGTGTTCTTTTAACCTTTATAGATTTTATTACGCAAGGTTTTTTGAAAAAGAAAAAATGGCTCTCTACAATCTATTTCCCTTTTTATAAAGTCTTTAGTTTTTTCACACTTTCTTTTTTATACCGACCATTGGTCTACAATTTTCTAGACAACAAGTTTGGTAGACGTATTAGCTACTTATTATTTCCTTTATATTTTCTGATTTTTTTATCCACATCCACCTATTATAAAACTTCCAATTATATAAAATCCACCAATCTTTCAACAAATCAGTTTGCAAGTAATAATAATTATTACGATACTTTACCGGAAAAAGAACAGGTAATAACAGCAGCTATTTCTAAAAAGATTATTACAAAACCTTTTCTCCCTTTTTTCATTCCTTATGTAGAAAATATTGAAGATCGAATTATAGAATTTAATCCTTCGTTAAAACCTGAAAAAGATAAACGTGGTCTTAGTAGTAGTATTTCTATTAACTCTAATAGTAGAAAACTAAACAAAGACAGTTTAATTACAGAATATTTAAAAACCTTTAAACAGATATATAAAATATCTATAGACAACATGAAGTATAATCAAGACTATATCCTTTCCGAAAACAAAAAGAAACAAATTGGTTTTGAAACTATTATAGAATTAGACAGCTTACAAAAAGGAAAACATATTCTTCAATTAAAAAGAAAAATGCAACCAGAAAAGGATTCTTTAGGAACTATTATTAGTATTCCTTTTTGGTATTATCCCGATTAATATTACACACTTAATCGTTTATCAAAATAATGTTTTAAAACAGGAATCTGAATACAAATCATTAATCCTAAAGAAAGAATAGCATACATCAATGTTTTAGGCAAACTAAAGCTAGAAAGGGACTGTGTTAGGTTATTATTAGTGAGCTTACTAAAATCTAAAGCATGAAACCACGTAGATTCTTCGGTAGTAGTACTCAGAAATAAATAGCCCGTTATTGCAACTAACAAAAATCCGCCAACAAACCACAAATAACCAGGAATTAAAGGCTTGTAAGTCGTCACTTTTTTACTTTCTAAAGCTTCCACTTGTGACATGATACTATTGGTAAAATCTACCGAAGGAGATTCCACAGATAACGAATGCATCATCTTATCGACTAATTCCTCTATGTTTTTATTTTCTTTCTCTTGCATAACTTTCAATGATTTCTGGTTCTAATTTATTCTGCAAAATGGTAGTTAGTTTTTTTCGACTTCTAAATAGTTTTACTTTTACATGATTTGCTTTTACACCAATAACTTTCCCAATTTCTTCTAAAGAAAGTTCTTCAAAATAATATAAGGTTAGTAACGCACAATCGGCTGCAGGTAACATTTGCAAACAATCCTGAATCGCTTGCTTACTTTCTTGTGCTTCCATAATACTTAAAGCATTATCTAAAGTCTTTACTTCATGTGCTGTAAATTCATTAATAGCAACGGTGTTTTGCTTTCGCTTATTACTTTTAATTCTATCTAAACAGGTGTTATAACCAATTCTATAAATCCAAGTAGAAAATTTAGAATCGCCTTTAAAGTTTTTCAACTTTTTAAATACTTTAATAAAAGTATCTTGCGAAACTTCTTCTGCTTCTTCCCTATTCTTCAGCATTTGTATGGCTAAAGTAAATACCAAGTCCTTATAACGATCTACCAATACAGCAAACGCTTTGGTATCTCCTTCTAGGATTTGTTGGATGATTATTTGATCTTGGTTAGTGGTCATTTGCGCATTGGACGACAAAATAGCAGACTTGGTTACAGCCTCTAGTAAAAAATATTTTGAAAAAGTTGTAACCATCCTTTAAAAGTTGTCGTCTTAAGCATAAGAACACATAAAATTAATCAATTAAAAACAAACAATTATGGGATCAGAATTAATTATTTTACCAGTGATATTTGGTGCAATTTTCGGAGTATTTTATTTATACTTTTCTACTAGAAACAAAGAACGTTTAGCACTTATTGAAAAAGGTGTAGATGCAAGTATTTTCACCAAAGCAAAGGGACACACTGCTCCAATATGGAAAGTACTCATTTTAAACTTAGCCTTATTATTAATGGGAATTGGCTTAGGTACTTTTATCGCTTCTTTATTAGATAGCTTCACGTCACTAGATGAGGACGCTATTTATCCTGCAACTATTTTCTTTATGGCTGGTGTTGGATTATTTATAGGATTCAATCTAACTAAAAATTTAGATAAAGAATAACACCTACTACTTCTTCAACCCATAAAACTGCTAGCCAATCACTAGCAGTTTTTTTATTTTATAATGTATCTTTATATTTCTAATAAGGAAACCTTTTAAAAGATGAAAAACATTCTAGCTCTTTTTTGTTTGTGTATTGCATTTACTTCTTGTAAAGACGAAGTGAAAAAAGAAACTTCAGAAACAAAAACAACAGTGAATTCCGAATTCAAAAACATGTTGGATACCTACTACCAAGATGGTTTAAAGCTAAATCCTATAGCTGCAACATTTGCTGGTGACAACCGATATAATGATAAAATGCCAAACTTTTTATCTCCAATATACAAGGCAAAACAGAAAGCCTATTATATCAATTATAAAAATATTTTAAACAGGTATAAAGACACAGACCTAAACGAAAGCGAAAAATTAAGTAAAGCCACTTTAAATTGGGATATTGATATTAATCTTGCCGATTTATCCTTTAAAAAAGACCTCATGCCAATCGATCAAATGTGGTCGCCGCATTTAAATATCGGGCAACTTGCAAGTGGTTCTGGAGCACAACCTTTTAAGACGGTTACAGATTATAACAATTGGTTAAAACGCGTAGACGGTTATTTACTTTGGCTCGCTTCCGCGGAAAGCAATATGAAAGAAGGAATAAAATCTGGTCATGTATTACCAAAAGCATTGATTAAAAAAGTAATTCCCCAAATGGCTGCCATGGCGGAAGCTAATGTAGAAAATCATTTATTCTATCAACCAATAAAAAATTTCCCGGAAGGTTTTTCGGAAGAAGACAAGAAAAAACTAACCGCATCTTACACCACAATGGTAAAAGACAAAGTGATTCCTGCATATAAAAAAATGCACGATTTTATGAGCACAACCTACTTAAAAGCGGGAAGAGCATCTAGCGGAATTTCTGCAACACCAAAAGGAGCAGCATATTACAACCATCAAATAAAAAAGTACACGACGACGAATAGGTCTGCAGATGAAATTCATGCACTTGGATTAAAAGAAGTCGCTAGAATTTTATCGGAAATGGAAAAAGTAAAAACCCAAGTTGGCTATGAAGGAGATATAAAATCGTTTTTTGATTTTGTAAGAAACAATAAAGAGCTCATGCCTTTTACAGATCCGCAACAAGTATTAGATAACTTTAATACCATTCATGAAACCATGAAACCAAAGTTAGCAGAATTATTTGATGTAACTCCAAAAACAGCTTTCGAGGTTAGACGTACAGAAGCTTTTAGAGAAGCATCAGCAAGTGCAGAGTACAATCAAGGATCTTTAGATGGTACGCGACCAGGTATTTTTTACACACCAATTCCAGACGTTGCCAAATACAATACATTTAGTGACGAAGCGTTATTTTTACACGAAGCCATTCCAGGACATCATTACCAAATTTCTTTACAACAAGAAGATGAAGATTTACCAGAATTTAGAAAAACACTTTGGTATAGCGCTTACGGTGAAGGTTGGGCTTTGTACAGCGAATCGTTAGGCAAAGAGTTAGGTTTATATACCGATCCGTACCAGTATTTCGGAATGTTAGGTATGGAAATGCACAGAGCAATTCGTTTAGTAGTAGATACAGGAATGCATGTAAAAGGTTGGACGCGTGAGCAAGCCATTCAATATTCATTAGATAATGAAGCAGAAAGCGAAGCAAGTATCATTTCTGAAATTGAACGTTATATGGCGAATCCCGGACAAGCATTATCGTATAAAATAGGGCAACTTAAAATTATGGAGCTTCGTGCAAAAGCCGAAAAAGAGCTAGGTGCAAAATTTGATATTAGACAATTTCATAACCAAGTTTTAGAAACGGGTTGTGTACCACTAGCTTTATTAGAAAATAAAATCGATAACTGGATTGCAGCAAACAAATAGGTTCTCGTCATGTCACTTCGAGTGATCCCGATATTTCTTCGGGATTGTATCGAGAAGCGCAGTGATCCCGATTTTTCTTCGGGATTGTATCGAGAAGCGCAGTGATCCCGATTTTTCTTCGGGATTGTATCGAGAAGCGCAATTATAAGAAACAAGTAAATGGCTTTAAGAAGCGTAGTGTTTTTTTAAAGAAATTTTAAATTAATACTTTTAAAACAAGATGTTCTCGATACATTTCTCCTAAAGTCGAAACACTCGAACTGACAATAACATAATCGTCATGTCACTTCGAGTGATCCCGATTTTTCTTCGGGATTGTATCGAGAAGCGCAGTGATCCCGATTTTTCTTCGGGATTGTATCGAGAAGCGCAGTGATCCCGATTTTTCTTCGGGATTGTATCGAGAAGAAAAAAAACAAAATGATAAAAAACGCAATTATAATATTTACCTACTTACTAAGTAGTATCACTTTTAGTCAAACAACGATTGTAGATCAAGAAAATAGAAATCCGGTATCCTATGCTACAGTTTCCTTTGGAAATGGACATGGAATTTTTGCCGATGATGAAGGGAAATTCATTTTTACAAAAAAACTATATGCAGATATAGACACGCTTTTTATTTCAGCTTTAGGCTATAAAGACTATAAAGTAGCCACTGTAAATCTGACAAAAACGGTAGAGCTATTACCATTTCAAGATGCTTTAGACGAAGTACTTTTACGCTACACTCCAAAAGGAAAATCTAAAGAAGAAACCTTAAAACCAACCGTACACGACGATTACTACAAATGTTGGTTACCAACTATAGAAAGTGAAATTGCCGTTTATTTTGATAACGATAATCCTGCGAAAGCAAAAAAAGTAAACACCTTACTTTTACCCATTAAAGTAGAAGCAAAAGATTGGAGTAAACGCAAAACAAAAACGTCGAATAAACTTCCATTTTCTACTTTATTTCGCGTGCAGTTTTATGAAAACGAAGATGGACTTCCTGGTGATGTTTTAACCTACGATAAAATAATTTTCAGAGTTACAGAAGCTAGTGAAAGTGTTTTTGAAGTAGATGTTTCTAGCAATAATATTTATATTCCTAAAGAAGGGATGTTTGTTTCGCTTCAAGTTTTAGGCTATACCGATAAAGCCGGAAAATTATTACCTAACAAAAAATACAGAGAAGTAAAAACAGCGCGTGGCATTGTAAAAGTATCGACCACCTTTAGACCTCTTTTACCTTTTACCGATCAAGTAAAAACGCCAAAAACTTTCGTAAAACGTGTGTTTTTAAATAACAACCAATGGGTTTTATTCGACAAGAAGAATATTCAGGATTCCAACCTGTTAAAAGCTGGGCTAAATAATTATGCAATTGGTTTAGGGCTGCAGGTGTATAAAGAGGAAGAGTAAATTATTCCACAGGGAAATCAAAATACTGATTTTTAAAAGGCTCGCCTCGTAACGTAAAATGCCACCATTCTTTTGGATAATGTCTAAAGCCATGTTTAGCATTATAGTATGTAATAATGCTCTATTGGCTTTTTGTGCTTGAGTTAAACCTTCATGAAGATACCAAGAAGGCGTTCCAAAATAATCATAAGGCGTTCCCATGTCTAGTTCTTTTCCTGTTTTTAAATCCACAATAGTAAGATCGATAGTACTACCACTACTATGTCTAGACTTTGAAGCGATATAACCATCTCTAAATAAATTACGCTTGTCCACATTTGGATAATACTGCTGTTTCATTAAAGTATCCTTCACATTTTTTGCCCATTTAGAAAAATGATTCACCGCTTGTTGTGGTCGGTACGCATCAAATACTTTTAAAGACAAACTGTCCTTTTTTAAATCTTCTTGTACTTTTTTTAAAGCATAAGCGGCTTGCTTAGTAAGTATGCAAACCTCTGCATGATATCCGTCTACTGGTTCACCAACAAAATTATTATTCAAACAATAACGAAGTTCTAATTGTATAGACGGAATTACATCCTCTACATAAACAAATCCTTCTGGTAATTGTGCAAACGCTGATAATTGCAATAGAAATAGTAAAAAAGCAAGCTTAATTTTCATATTAGAATCTTTAAATGCTAATTTAGGAAAAATATAAACGTATTCCGGATCTATAAATTATGTTATTTAACGAAGCAATAAATTTGCAATTAGCGGATGGTGAAGCAATCTATTATCCAGAATGTTTCCAAAAAACAGAAGCAGATGCCTATTTTAAATCCTTATTAAAAACAGTGGATTGGCAACAAGATAACATCACTCTTTTTGGTAAAACACATGCGCAACCAAGGCTTACTGCATTGTATGCAAATAACAACAATACCTACTCCTACTCTAATATTACCATGCATCCAAAAGTCTTCACAAAAGAACTTTTAGAAATTAAACAACATATAGAAAGCATTTGCAATATTCATTTCACTACTTGTTTAGCAAACTTATATCGCAACGGAAAAGACAGTAATGGTTGGCATGCAGATAATGAAAAAGCTTTAGGCAAACACCCAATAATAGCTTCGGTAAGTTTTGGAGCTACTCGATCTTTTCATTTAAAACATAAAACGAAGAAAGAACAGAAGTGTAAAATACAATTAGAATCTGGCAGTTTGTTACTAATGAAAGGTGCCACGCAAGAAAACTGGCTACATCAAATTCCAAAAACAAAGAAAGAAGTTGGAGAAAGAATCAATCTAACTTTTAGAATTATTTCAAAATAAGGCATAAAAAAAACAGAGGTCCCTCAACCTCTGTTCTTGTAATTTGCATATTATATTATGGTATGATTTAGGGTCTCTAGTATCAACAACATAATGCAAATATTAATTAATTAATCCAATGCACTAAAAGTGTGTCTTTAGTACACTTCAAATATAGAACTATATCTGAAGTTTAACGTTTAAAAGTATTTATTTTCGATGAAATACACTTTTTTTTAACATTTGGTGTCCAAATCCACTAAATAATCGACGAAATGCACAATTTTATATTTTAAAACATTCTCATTATTTTATCTTTTTGTAGATTAATTTCATTTAATTTTACGTTATAGATACTATATGGCATGCTATTTTTGCAAAAAAACTATTAAAATCACAACCTATGAAATTCAAATTTTTAATTCTAACAGTATTCATTACTTGTTCCGTTTTTGCTCAAGAAAAACTTTTTACTGCAGAAGAAATTGCCATTAATGAATTAATAGATGGCACACTTTTAATACCGAATACCAATAACAAATCGGTGTTAGCAATTATTATTGCAGGTTCTGGACCAACGAACAGAGATGGAAATCAGAACTTTTTAAAGAATAATTCCCTAAAAAAACTTGCCGAAGGGTTATCTAACCAAAATATTGCAACCTTTAGATATGATAAACGTATCGTTAAACAAATACGAAAAGGAAAAGTGGACAAAAACATTATGTTTGATGATTTTGTTACGGACGCTGTTTCTGTATTAGATTATTTTAAAGAAAAGAATCGCTTTTCAAAAATATACGTTATTGGCCATAGCCAAGGGAGTTTGGTTGGTATGCTTGCTGCAAAAGATAAAGCAGATGGTTTTATTTCTTTAGCTGGCGCAGGAAAATCCATAGATGCGTTGATACAGGAACAAATAGAAAAAACCTATCCTATGTATGGAGAAGACTCTAAAAAAGTATTTGCTATTTTAAAGAAAAACAAAACCACAACAGACTATCCTCCTGCTTTAGCTTCCGTTTTTGATCTTAGCTTACAACCTTTTATGAGTAATTGGATACAATACAATCCTGTTGAAAAAATTAAAGAATTAAACATGCCAATCCTTATTATTAATGGTACTAAAGATTTACAAGTATCTACGGAAGAAGCAACCCTTTTAAAAGAAGCGACACCAAAAGCAGAAATTAAGATTATAGAAAATATGAATCATATCTTATTTACTATTGAAGGAAGTGATTTAGAAAACTCGAAATCGTATAATGAATCTTTTAGAGAATTAAATCCTGAGGTTATTGAAAGTATAGTGAAATTTATAAACTAATTATTTTGAAAAAGATACTACTCGTTATATTATCTGCTTTTTGTTTCAGCACCTTTGCACAATCGGAAAAACTTGATGGTAATTACAATTTAAGTATAGAAACTGAAAACGCTTCGTTTACATATACACTTATCTTACAACAAGATGGTACTTTTATATTCCATTCCTATACAAATAACAAACAAGCAATTCCTCCAGAATCTAATACATACGGAAAAGGCACTTGGACTTCAGAAAAAAATATAATTACATTTTCTGCAAACCCAAATACCGATTTTAACGAAAAACACACACTGGATTTTAATAATTCTAAAGCAAGATTTATTAGTAAATCACCACGAGACAAATCGGATAAGGTTGTAAAAACAAGACTTCAATTTTATAAATCAGATATTTTCTGGATGCAAGGAAAAGAATTACTGAAGCAATAATTAAAATTGCAGCTCTATTTTTCTAAAACAAATTTCAGTAGAAGGCATAAAAAAAGAAAAGCATTCCAAAGAATGCTTTTCTTAACTAACCAACCAAAAATTAGTTACTACACTTTTATTAAAAGTAACCACACTTTAAAAAGCTTCTTGTAGTAACTGTAAAGTATATTTCAAATCTCGTGCCAAACTTTTAAAATTCCCATTTAATTTGGTATTTTGCGTGTATAAACGAACTAACATGGAAAACACACCTCTAATTACCAACGATGCAATAGTCTTTGGCTTCTTAATGCTTGCATTAGGCTTTGTATTTTATACCGAAAATATTAAAACCGGATTTTGGTCTAAATTCTATAAAATTGTTCCAGGACTTTTTATGGCATATATGGTTCCTGCTGTTTTAACTTCTTTTGGTTTAATTTCTCCAGAATGGGAGACCGTAGACAAAGCTGGTGAAATCGTGAGTCATAAATCGAGTATCTATCATGTATCTAGTCGTTATTTACTTCCTGCAGCATTAGTATTAATGACGCTAAGTATCGATTTAAAATCTGTTTTTAACTTAGGTTGGAAAGCGCTTATTATGTTTTTCACAGGAACTATAGGTATTATAATTGGAGGACCTATCGCTATCTTTTTAATCTCTATGGTATCTCCAGAAACGGTTGGAGGTATTGGCCCAGACGCAGTATGGAGAGGTTTATCTACACTTGCAGGAAGCTGGATTGGTGGTGGAGCAAATCAAACAGCCATGTTAGAAATTTATGGCTACAACCAAAAACTCTATGGAGGAATGGTCTTTGTAGATATTGTAGTTGCCAACATTTGGATGGCCATTATATTAATTGGTATTGGTAAACGCGACCGAATTAATAAATGGTTAAAAGCAGATACCGCTTCTATTGAAGCACTTAAAGAAAAAGTATCTTCCTTTACCGAAAGCGTAAAAAGAACGCCAACCTTAACCGATTATATGTTAATTCTAGCCATAGCATTTGGTTCGGTTAGTTTTGCGCATTTATGTTCTGGTTTTTTAGCGCCATTTTTCGAAAATACCGTTGCAGGAATAGCATCTGCAACCACTAGAAATATGCTTACCTTTTTAGGATCTAGTTTTTTCTGGATGATAAGCATCTCTACACTTATAGCTATATTCTTATCATATACCAAAGCTAAAAATTACGAAGGCGCTGGAGCAAGTAAAATAGGTAGTATCTTTATTTATATACTTGTAGCTTCTATTGGTATGAAAATGGATTTAACCATGATTTTCGATAACGTAGGCTTAATTGCAATCGGTGTGGTTTGGATGACCATTCATGCCATCCTATTAATTCTAGTCGCAAAACTTATAAAAGCACCATACTTCTTTTTAGCAGTAGGTAGCCAAGCCAATGTAGGTGGCGCAGCATCTGCCCCAATTGTAGCCGCTGCTTTTCATCCATCGCTAGCAACAGTAGGTGTACTTCTGGCTGTATTTGGATATGCCGTTGGAACTATAGCAGCAATTGGTTGTACAATTTTAATGCAAATAGCCGCAGCTAGCTAGTATTTACTAATTATTTATAGCATATTTGCGCATCTTAAAATAATAATAAAAATGTTTTCGTTTTCACGGAAATAATTCTGAAATAATTCAGCTTCAATGAAAAAAACAATATTTGTACTAGCATTAGCAATTCTTTGTTCTTGCGGAAAAGAGAAAGATTTAACGGTAAAAGTTAATATTAAAGGATTAAAAAAAGGAACTGTTTACCTTAAAAAAGCACAAGACACTGCTATTATTACAGTAGATTCTTTAGTGGTTCAAGGAGAAGCTCCAATTATTTTTAGTACCAACTTAGAAACTCCAGAAATGTATTTCTTACAGTTAAACAAAAACACTAGCGATGATGAAACCGTTTCGTTTTTTGCAGATAAAGGAATTACAGAGATTACCACCAGTGTAAAAAACTTTGGAGTAGACGCTAAAATTAAAGGATCTAAGCAGCAAGAAGCTTTAGAAGAGTATCTATTAGTAATATCTCGTTTTAATGATAGAAACCTGAATCTAATAAAAGAAGAGTTTGAAGCAAAAATGGCAAAGGATACTGCCAAAATTGTTGCAAACACTATAGCATATAACCATTTAATAAAAAGCAAATACTTGTATACAGTAAACTTTGCAATAGCGAATAAGGATAATGAAATTGCACCTTATTTAGCATTATCTGAAATTGAAAATGCACAAACAAGGTGGTTAGACACGATAAACAATGTTTTAACACCTAAAGTGAAAGCATCTAAATATGGTAAAGAATTGGAAGCTTTTATTACAGAAAGAAAAAAGAAAAACTAATACGTTTACTTTATCGTATAAAATTAAAATCCCAAACAGAAATGTTTGGGATTTTTTTATGGTCATTTGTAAGAGGAATACTGCATTATGGAACACTATGCTTAAAAAAAGCATATCTAAAAGCAGAGCGGCTTAAAATAACCAACAGAACAATTCTTTGCTTCTTCATTACAGGATCTCTTCTAGCTCTTGAAGATAAACTTCTCGTCCCAAAATATATTGCATAAAAAAACCTCTCAAAAAATGAGAGGTTTTTTAAAGAGCCGATGGAGGGACTCCCTTCGACTACGCTCAGGATAAACTTCTCGTCCCAAAACATATCGCATAAAAAAACCTCTCAAAAAATTGAGAGGTTTTTTAAAGAGCCGATGGAGGGACTCGAACCCACGACCTGCTGATTACAAATCAGCTGCTCTAGCCAGCTGAGCTACATCGGCCAAAAACGAATGCAAATATAATCTTGTAAATGATATTTGCAAGTGTTTTTTCTAGAAATTTATCCTAGTTTATTAATTTTTTCGATTAACGCAAGACCTTTAGATTCTAATTCTTGGTTAATTGACTTAAAATGAGCCTTTTTGTTCTCAACGCTTCTATCATTAACTTTTGCAATTAATTCATCAAATGTTGCAATAGCTTCATCAATAATTTTTTCACTTCCTTTTGCGTCTTTTTCTGGGTTTGCATACTCCCAAACATAAACTGCTTCAATAATGTCTCCTAATACATAGTTTATGTCTTTTTTTAGGATTCTTTTATTTGCCATAATATTTTAATTTAATTTCCTGCAAAATTAAACATAAACTTCTAATAGTCTCCCTTTTTTAGAAGAAATTTGATATGTTTTAATTGCAGCTGGAAGTAATACGGTTTCTCCTTTTTTAATTTTTACGGTGTGATGCGCTGTTACTATTTCAACTTCGCCAGATACACACATATAAATAATAAAAGAATCTACTTTATTTTCTTTATTAATTGTTTCTGTTATTTCAATATAATTACATGTAAAATAAGGGCAATCTACCATTTCATTTGCCTCATTTTCTGCTTTAGAATAGCTCACTTTAAAATCTTCTTGTGATTTAAAGTTAATAGCATCTATTGCTAGATCATTGTGCAATTCTCTTTGATTTCCGTTACTATCTACTCTATCCCAATCGTAAATACGATAGGTAACATCACTGGTTTGTTGAATTTCTGCAAGCATCACTCCTGCTCCAATAGCATGTATTTGTCCTACTTCTACAAAATAAGAATCTCCTTCTTTTACTTTATCAAAATTTAAAATCTCAGGAAGTGTTTTTGCTTCTAGATGTTTTACATATTTTTCAGAAGTCATTTCTTGATTAAAGCCTACTATTAGCCTAGCATCATCTTCTGCTTGTAAAACGTACCACATTTCTGTTTTCCCAAAAGAATTATGTCGTTTAGATGCAAGCGCATCATTGGGATGCAATTGTATCGATAAATCCTCTTTAGCATCTATAAATTTAATTAACAACGGAAACGTATTACCAAAAGCTTGGTAGTTTTTGTTTCCTATTAAGTCTGCTTTATAGGTTTCTAAAAGTTCTTTTAATGTCTTTCCTTTTAAAACGCCATTATTGACAATAGAAATATCATGATCTACATCACTAATTTCCCAGCTTTCACCAATGTTTGGTAAAGCGCTTTCTTTCTTTAAAAGAGTATGTAATTTTTGTCCGCCCCAAATTTTTTCTTTTAAAATGGGTTCAAACTTTATTGGATATGTTAGCATATTTGACATCTATATTCCAGAATAGCTTACAAAGTTTCTAGGAGTTTCATAAAGTGTAACTTCTAGTGCTAAATGGGATGCTAATTGTTTTTTAATTTTATTGTAGATTACTACTACAATATTTTCTGCAGTAGGGTTTAAGTCTTTAAATTCTGGCACTTCAATATTCAAATTTTTATGATCAAAAGCATCTTCTACTTCTGTCTTAATAATATCTTTTAATACTTTAATATCAATTACATAACCCGTTTCTGGGTCAATCTCTCCTGTCACACTTGCAATAAGTTCATAATTATGACCATGAAAGTTTGGGTTGCTACATTTATCAAACACTTCCGTATTTTTTTTGTCGCTCCAATCTTTTCTATACAATCTGTGCGCTGCATTAAAGTGTGCTTTTCTACTAACCGTTACTTTCATTTCTGTGCAATGTTTATATGTTGGTAGAATTTATCGAAAATAATTTTAAACCAAGCAGTATATACTTCTGGATGGTTTGCTATATCTTCTTTCACAGCTTCTAAAGGCATCCATTTCCAGTCTGCTACTTCATCTGCATTAATACTTGGTGTTTGATTGTATTTACCTATTAATATATGATCGTATTCGTGTTCGGTTAAACCGTTATCAAAAGGCGCTTTATAAATAAACGAAATAGATTCTTCTAGTTCTGTTACAAACCCCATTTCTTCATGTAGTCTTCTTTTTCCTGCTGCTATATTGGTTTCTCCGTCCCTTTGATGACTACAACAGGTGTTGGTCCAAAGTGCTGGAGAATGGTATTTACCTAAAGCGCGTTGTTGTAACATGAGCTCATTGGCATCATTAAATACAAATACAGAAAAAGCACGATGTAGTACGGCTTTTTCGTGCGCTTCTAACTTTGGCATTAAGCCAATTTGTTCGTTCTGTTCGTTTACAAGAATTACTTGTTCCTCTATCATATTACAAAAGTACGGGTAAAATTTAGAATGTTCTAATTTGATAAGTTAATTGGAAGCTTTTAAATAATTTCGGCACTTAAACCAGCATCTAATAACATAGTACAACGAGGTTCTAGCTCGTCATAAACTCCTGTTTTTACGGTGCATTGTCCTTTATAATGTACAAGAATAGAGCATTGTTCTGCTTGTTCTGGAGTATGATCACAAGCATAAATAAGAGTATCTATAACATGATCAAAAGTATTTACATCATCGTTATACAACACTATTTCGTTAAGGTTTAACGCTTCGGTTTCTACCTGAACTTCTTCTTGAATTTTTTCTTTAGTGCTCATTTTTAAGGCAATTTGGTGCTACTAATTTATGAATTTTAGCGAAACCCATTTATTTTTTTCTAGTTTTTCGTCTAACTTTAACATATGTTTATTGCATGCTGCTTCAATTACAGGGATGTCATTATTATAAAAACCACTTAAAAATAACATACCATTTTTGTTTAAAGCGGCAGCATAGGTTTCCATATCGTTCAACAAAATATTTCTATTTATGTTGGCTATTATAACATCGTAACTTTTTCCTTCTAGCAGACTTGCATCTCCTTCAAAAACGGAAATCTTATTACAATTATTGCGTTCTATATTTTCTACGCTATTTAAATAACACCAATTATCGATATCAATTGCATCTAATTGTGTTGCTCCTTTTTTCTCGGCAAGAATTGCTAAAACTCCTGTACCACAACCCATATCTAGAACCGTTTTACCTGTAAAATCATTTTGCAATATGTGTTGTAACATCATGTGTGTGGTTTCATGATGTCCGGTACCAAAACTCATTTTTGGTTCGATAATAATATCGAATTGGGTGTCCGGTTTTTCATGAAAAGGTGCACGAACAGAACATAGTTTATCTACAACGATTGGGTTAAAATTCTTTTCCCATTCTTCATTCCAGTTGGTTTGTTCTATCTCATCAAAGGTATAGCTAATGGTAAATTCTTCTGAGTTTAAGATTTGAATATCTTCTAAAATAGCTTCCTGCCATTCTTCTTTTTGAATGTATGCGGTTACGCCTTCTTCGGTTTCCACAAAACTTTCAAATCCTGCGTAACCTAATTCTGCGATTAGAATTTCGGTTCCTGGTTGTATTGGTTCTACTTTAAAGTAATAACCTAGGTAAATAATATTAGACATAAATATGTATGTTTTGTCTTTGTTAGTATGCCTTGCGTTAGCGATTGTAATGGCATCCTTTTTTTGCTGCCATATATGGCAAAAAAAGATATAATGGAAAGCGCGACCAACTGTAGCCTAAGCGAAAGTTGGTAACGCCCAAATTATTTAGATTCTCGTTTTCACGAGGTGGTGTTTTTTTTTTAATTAAAACGCGTTTACAATAGCGTAAAAATCTTCTGCATTAAGTGCTGCTCCACCAATTAATCCGCCATCAACATCTGGTTTAGAGAAGATTTCTTTAGCGTTTGCTGGTTTTACACTTCCACCGTAAAGAATAGAAACCGAATTTGCAGTTTCTGAACCGTATTTAGTATCTAGAGTTTTACGAATAAATGCGTGCATGTCTTGTGCTTGCTCCGGACTTGCTGTTTCACCAGTACCAATTGCCCAAACAGGCTCATAAGCCAATACGATATTTTTAAAAGCCGAAGCGTTTAAATGAAATAATGCATTTTGGATTTGTGATGCTACTATATTTTCGTGATTATTTGCTTTTCTGTCGGCTAATTCTTCACCAAAACAAAAGATAACACGCATGTCATTTGCTAATGCTGCATCTACTTTTTTTGCTAGTAACTCATCTGTTTCGTTAAAGTATGCGCGACGTTCTGAGTGCCCTAAAATAACAGTTTGTATCCCTACACTTTTTAACATTGCTGCACTAACTTCTCCTGTGTACGCGCCATTTTCGGCAAAGTGCATGTTTTGTGCAACTACCTCTACATTACTTTCTCTTAAGGCTTCGAATGCATGCCAAAGGTTTGTAAATGTAGGTGCAACCATTACTTCTGCAGTAGATGTTTGCGTTTGTTTTTTTAAGCTTGTGATTAAGGTTTCCGTTTGTGAAAGATCATTATTCATCTTCCAGTTTCCTGCTACTATGTTTTTTCTCATGATATGTCGTTTACTTTAACTACAAAAGTAACTAATTTAATGCTTTTAACAGCTTAGAATCGTCTGCTTTTATGGCTTTATATAGTTTTATGTTTCCTTGTGGATCGATAATTAAGTAACGAGGAATCCAATCGAGGTCTATAGATTTACCAAAAACGCTTTTCATTCCTTTTGGCATAAAATAGTGTTCGCCTTTTACTTGGTACTTTTCTATTCCTTTTTCCCAGCTTTTAAGCGATCTATCTGCAGATAGGAATACAAATACGACATCCGGATTGGTTTCTTGCAATGCTTTTACTTTTGGCATGCCTTTTATACAGTCGCCACACCAAGATGCCCAAACGTCTATTAAAATAGTTTTTCCTTGATGTTTTTCTAAAATATTTTTGAAATAAATATTCTCTCCTTCGGAAGAAATAAAGTTAAAATTTAATGCTTCTTGGGTAAATTGTGTTGGCGTTTCTTGTGCTTTACAGCTGATGAATAAGACGCTGACAAGGAATATGAATAGGTGTTTTCTCATGTTTTGATTTAATATCTTTTAAAAAGATTCCCAATTTCTTGGGAATGAATTTATTCTAAATTCACTTTTGGATCTAACCAGGTGTAGATTATGTCGACAAAAATATTAATAATTACAAAAAGTGTTGCAATAATTAATACCGATCCCATGATTACTGGTAGGTCTAAGGTGTTTAATGCGTTTACGATTTCTTTTCCTAAACCATTCCAACCGAAAATATATTCAACAAAAACGGCTCCAGCAAGCATGGATGCAAACCAACCTGAGATTGCAGTTACTACCGGATTTAGTGCGTTTTTAATAGCATGGTTTTTAATAATTTGAAACTCGCTCAAACCTTTTGCTCTTGCGGTACGAATGTAATCTTGGTTAAAAACTTCTAATAGAGAGTTTCGCATGAGTTGAATAATTACTGCTAGCGGACGAATACCTAAAACAATGGCTGGAAGGATTAGGTTTTTTAATTTCAGATTGAAATTTTCACCATAATCATCCAATTCATAAAGGCTTCCTGTCATTTCTAAATTCGTGTATTTGTGTAATACATAACCAAATAGCCAAGCGAATAATATGGCAGAAAAGAAGGAAGGTACAGACATACCAACTGTACTAAATATTTGAATGGTTTTATCTAGAAAACTGTCTTTTTTTAATGCAGAAACGATTCCTAAAAACACGCCAAGTAGCATAGCAATTACTATGGCTGTAACTGCTAACACAAAGGTGTTCGGCAAGGTTTCGGCAAGCACCTGACTTACCTTTTTACCTTGTTTGGTAAAGGATTCTCTTAGATATGGAAATTTTAAAACGGCTGTCGTGTTTGCTATAGAAAACAGTTTGGTAGCTGTGTATTTGTTTTCTCGTAAATAGGTATAATTATCTTCATTTTTAGAATGCAACGAGATTGGCGACAAATCATTTAAATAGTACAAATACTGCGTACTAATAGGTTTATCGAAACCATACTTCGCTTTTACTAAAGCCAATTGCTCGCTGTCTTCGTTTTGTCCGAGCATCATTTGTGCTGGGTCTCCAGGAAGGATATTAAATAAAAAGAATATCACGGTTACTACACCAAATAAGGTGAGTATTGCATAACCGATTTTATTTAAGAAATAATTAATCAACAATCACTTGGTTTATTGTTTTTAGAGTCACTCTTACTATACTTGTAACCGGTTTTTCTTGTGATGCATTGAAATCTTCAAGCAACTTACCTTCTTTTATAATATCAACTTTTTCAATAGTATTTTCATTCAAGGCATTAATAACTTCTTTTGTTGAAGCTACACCATTTAAAAAATAGGCAATGGTTTCAGATTTTACAATAGTCTCCGGCTCTGGTTTTCTCTCTACAACTGGCAACTCTAAATCGTCAATATCATTCCAGTGTACTTTTTGCGTAACCGTTCCTTTTTTAAGTTTTACAATTCCTGGGTTTGCACGAACCACTGTTTTAATTGCTTTTTCGTCGCATAAATACCAATCGAAATTTAGGTTATACGTTGCATTGGTTTTTTGTTTGACGTCTGCTCCAGACGCTGTTAAACCAATAACGGTATATCCATTTTTAATGGCTTTATCGGTTGCTACTTTTAAGGCGTGCATGCCTTCCGCTTCCGCAGTTTCTAAACTATAAGAAACGATCATGATTACGTTTTCTTCGTTTAAAAATTGTTTTGTTAAATCTTCGTCATCACTTTCAATAGAAAAATCTTTAATTGGCGGATCATAACCTTCATCAATAATATTGGTTTCTACACCTACATATTCCCCATCTACTGTTGGATAACTTCCGTTGGTGGTTATAATTTTTTCTTCGCCATTTACATTAAATTTCCAAGCGTACTCTACAATTGCTTTTGGCGCATCTTCTGGAGTAGCCATTCCTTCTTCTATGTTTGCTCCTACATTATATGCTCTAAAATCCCAAGTTGGTAAATGCATTAATACATGGTAACCAAACCAAAGACTTCCTAAAAAGCCTAAAAGCGCTAATATGGTTGTCGGAAATTTACCTAACAATGGTTTTATATGTCGTAAACCAATGAGCAATACGATAATTAAAGCGAGTAATATCAAGTCTTTTATAAAACTCTCTATGGGTTTCATTGGTAAGAAATCACCAAAACAACCACAGTCTTTTACTTTATCAAAGTACCAAGCATAGAAAGTTAGGAATGTAAAAAACACAATCATTGCAAAAAGACTCCAAACCGTAAATTTAGGTTTGTAACCTATTAGTAAAAAAACACCTAGTACTACTTCTAGAACTACAACAAAGATAGAAAGCCCTAATGCGTAAGGCACTAAAGAAGGAATATTTAAAACGTCTTCACTAAAGTATTCTTGTAATTTATACGAGAAACCTAATGGGTCATTAAGTTTTATTAATCCTGAAAATATAAATAATCCTCCAACTAGGATTCTGCAAAGGTGTGTGATGTATTTCATAAATTTTTTATTGAAAATTTCTAAATTCCTTGTCAAGAAAAGACCTTTCGACTGCGCTCAAGGTGACATTTAGTTACTAATTTTACCCCTTCAAATGAATCATTGCAAAAATGGCATAGTTAATCATGTCTTGATAATTAGCATCAATACCTTCGCTAACAATGGTTTTTCCAGCGTTGTCTTCAATTTGTTTTACACGAAGTAACTTTTGTAAGATTAAATCGGTTAGACTGCTCACGCGCATATCTCGCCAAGCTTCACCATAATCATGGTTTTTATCTTCCATAAGCTGTTTGGTAATGGCTACTTTTTCGTCATAAAGTATTGTAGCTTCTTCGGTAGTTAAGTCTGGTTGCTCTACAACGCCTTTTTCTAATTGAATTAGCGCCATAATGCTATAATTAATGATACCAATAAACTCACTAACTTCTCCTTCATCTACTTTTCTAACGTCATTTTGTTGCAAACTTCTAATGCGTTGTGCTTTAATAAAAATCTGGTCGGTTAGCGATGGTAAACGTAGAATTCGCCAAGCGCTTCCGTAATCCGACATTTTATTAATAAATAAGCTTCTGCACGTATTTATTACAGCGTCATATTGTTTTGAAGTATCTTGCATATTTGATGAACTAATATTGGTTTTTTCTATTTCCTAAAAAATGATTAAAATTCACTTATATTTTGTTACTTTTATTATGCATAGCCATACTATGCCTTTCAAAAAGTATCTCATCTAAATAATTTTTATCTCATTTTCGGTTAAAAACAAAAAATCAAGATGAGTTCAAAATCTATTTTGCGTAAATTTCGCATAAATAGTTCAGAGTGCAAAGTTTCGGGTTTTAAAGTTTTACTTCTACCTCGAATACTTTTAAGAAACTAAATAATATATAACCTAAAAAGAGATTTCTGCTTTCGCAGGAAATGAATATGACAATAAATTGCAAAGGAAAACTTATCGATGTAACAACTCCTAAAGTGATGGGAATTTTAAATCTTACTCCCGATTCTTTTTATGATGGCGGAAAATATAAAAACGAAAGCGATATTCTATCCCAAGTAGGTAGCATGCTTAAATACGAAGCGACTTTTATAGATATTGGCGCGTATAGCTCTAGACCAAACGCAACACATATTAGCGAAGCAGAAGAGTTACAACGTTTGTTACCAATTATAGAATTACTAATTAAAGAGTTTCCAGAAATCATTATTTCTACAGATACCTTTAGAAGTGAAGTCGCAAAACAAGCTATTCAAGCTGGAGCGGCATTAATTAATGATATTTCTGCTGGAAAACTAGACGAAAACATGTTGCAAACCGTGGCTAATCTGCAAGTTCCTTATATTATGATGCACATGAAAGGAACACCACAAAACATGAAAGCCCAAGCAAATTATAAGGATATTATGAAAGAGCTGCTTTTTTATTTTTCGGAAAGAATAGAAGAAGCTAAAAAACTTGGCATTAAAGATATTATTGTAGATCCTGGATTTGGCTTTGCAAAAAATACAACACAAAATTTTGAAGTACTGAAACAATTCGAACTTCTAAAATTATTAGATTTTCCAATACTTGCAGGCATTTCTAGAAAATCGATGATTTACAAAACACTAAATAACACAGCAAAAGAAGCTTTAAACGGAACCACGGTTTTAAATACGGTTGCTTTACAAAAAGGAGCGAATATCTTACGTGTACATGATGTAAAAGAAGCCACAGAAACCATTAAATTAATAGCACAACTTACCAACTAATGAAACATTTATCTTACCTATTAGCATTTATTTTCATAACCTCTTGCGGTTCTGAAAAAACGATACAATTACCAGAAATAAGCCATACAGAAATCACGGAAGTTTTAGACATTTCACCAGCTTATATTTTTTATGACGCCACAAAACCAGATAGTTTAGAACTCAACAGAAAAAATCTAATCAGTACTACCAACTGGTTAGTTAATGTGGATAAAAGATTAACGCTAGATCAAGTAATTCCGCAGATAACTTTTCTACAGAATAAAAAGAAGAATTCTAGCCATAAAAAAGAAGGTGTAAAAAATTATTACACGTGTAACGATACAAGTATTAAAAATTTAGGATTTTTGGAGTTTACCGATATCAATTACAAAACCTATAATGATGTAGACGAAGGCTTTGAAAGAGACACCAATACTTACGATTTTAATATTATTATGAAAAGCAGGGATAGTCTTATTTTAGATTCATATATGTACACAAAAACACTAACAATTAAAACTATAATTAATAAACTTTCTTCCGAAATAGAATCAATAAAAACTTATTCAAAGGATCCTGATCATGGTTTCGAAAGTATTGTGATAAATTTTAGTTTTAATAGAAATCTAACATTCCAAGATTACATAAGTATCAAGTCGTTATTTATAGACTTTAAATTAGAAAGCACCACAATTAGTAATAACGAATTTATTTATTAATCTTAATTTACTAAATTTACAAAAATCCCCAACCATTGGAAATATTTGACGATTTACTAAAATTCACCATCGTAGACATTATAGATGTTATTTTGGTAGCATTACTTCTCTACTATGTTTATAAGTTAGTAAAAGGTACTGTTGCGATTAATATATTTATCGGAATTGTAATTATTTATATCATTTGGAAAATTACACAAGCACTACAAATGCAACTGTTGAGTAATATTCTTGGTGGTTTTATTAGCGTAGGAATGTTTGCCCTTATTGTTGTTTTTCAGCAAGAGATTAGAAAATTTCTACTTATGATTGGTTCTACCAATTTTGGAAGTCGGAAAAAATTCTTCAAGCAACTTAAATTTCTACAAACCGAAACTAGTGATGGTACAGATGTAGATGTTATTATTGCTGCATGTACAAAAATGGGAGCCTCTAGAACTGGAGCACTTATAGTTTTAGAACATAATAATAGCCTAGACTTTTTAAAGGCAACAGGCGATCTCATGAATATTGAAGTGACCCAACCTATTATAGAAAGTATCTTTTTTAAAAATAGCCCGTTACACGATGGTGCTATTATTATTGAAAATAACGTAGTAAAAGCAACCCGAGTAATCTTACCAGTAAACAACGAAAAAACCTTACCACAACGCTTTGGTTTACGTCATAGAGCTGCTGTTGGTATTACCGAAAAAACAGATGCTTTAGCTTTGGCTGTGAGTGAAGAAACCGGACAAATTTCTTATTTTAAAGCCGGCGAATTTGTGATGTTTAAAGACACTGAAGAACTAGCCGAATTAATAAGAAAGATCTAGCTTAAATATGACTTGTAAAAATTGTGACTCTCTTTTAAAAGAACAAGATGATTTTTGCAATAGTTGTGGAGCTAAAGTGATTAGAAATAGGTTAACCATTAGAAACCTTTTTGAACATTTTAGTGAAACGTTTTTTAACTACGACAATAAACTTCTAAGAACTTTTATTACGCTATTTACAAAACCCGAAGATGTAATTGGCGGGTATATTCAAGGGGTTAGAAAAAAATATGTAAATGTAATAAGCTATTTTGCGCTTGCTCTTACTTTGCTTGGAATACAAATGTTTATTCTAAATAAATTCTTTCCAGATTATTTAGATTTTTCGTCTCTCGCAACCGATGGAGCAGAGGATCTCCAAAAAAAAAATATGGATTTACTGATGGAATATCAATCTTTCGTCATGATGTTATATGTTCCATTCTACGCCTTATTATCTAGGTTAGTTTTTTTCAATTTAAAGAAATTCAACTATACAGAGCATGTAGTTATTTTCATGTACATTCTTGCTCAATCATCTATTGCAGGAACTGTTATTACAGTTTTATTTGCTACGTTTGATCTCTCTATTCTATTCCTGACTTATGGAATAATTCTACCTTTTCAAATACTATATTCTGCTTATTGTTTAAAAAAATTATATCAATTAAGCTTAAAGGAAATAATATTAAAAACCTTTTTATTCCTAATATTCTTAACTATTATTTTTATATTATTCATCATAATATTTGTTGCCTATATGATTTTTTCTGGTGGTTTTGAAGAGATGAAAGCTGCTCAAAAAGCAGTTTCTATAATTTAAACCTCTTCCGCTTGCATAAACTGTACTTCGTATAAATTCTTGTAGTAACCATCTTTCTTTTTAAGCAATTCTTGATGCGTACCTTCTTCGACAATTTGTCCAGCATCCATAACAATAATTTTGTCCGCTTTTTTAATGGTTGCTAATCTATGTGCAATCACAATAGAAGTTCTTCCTTTTGTAATCTTATCGGTTGCATTTTGTATTAATTGCTCGGAATACGAATCAACAGAAGAAGTCGCTTCATCTAAAACCAATATACTAGGATTGGTTACATAGGCTCTTAAAAATGAAATTAATTGTCGTTGTCCAGAAGATAGCATTGCACCTCTTTCCTTTACATTATAATGGTAACCATTAGGTAAGCTCATAATAAACTCATGAATTCCTATTTCCTTTGCTGCACGTTGTACTTCAGCTTCCGTTATTTCCGGATTATTTAAAGTAATATTATTTAAAATAGTATCTGCAAACAAAAAGACATCTTGTAAAACCACTGCTATTTTAGATCGTAACGAAGCTAATGTTAGTTCCTTAATATTAAAACTATCAATACATATGGTACCGCTATTTATTTCGTAAAAACGATTCAGTAAATTTATAATTGTCGATTTTCCTGCTCCTGTAGCACCAACAATAGCAACAGTATCTCCTGCATTCACCTCAAAAGAAATTCCTTTTAAAACTTCTTCGTCTTCCACATAACTAAAATGCACATCCTTAAAAGCTATATTTCCTTTAAAATGCGAAACTACTTGTGTTCCTACATCATCAATCTGCGATGTAGTATCTAAAATTTTAAACACTCGATTAGCAGCAACCATTCCCATTTGCAGCGTATTAAATTTATCTGCAATCTGACGCAATGGCCTAAAAAGCATAGGTATAAACATAGTAAAAGCGATTAAAACACCCAAAGAAACAGAACTGTCTTCCACAACATTTAATCCGCCATACCAAACGATTAATCCAATGGTAATAGAAGAAGAAAGATCTGCAATAGGAAAGAAAATAGAGTTATACCAAACCGTTTTTAACCATCCTTTTTTATGTCTTTCGTTTATTGCTTTAAATTTTTTATACTCGGTATCTTCTCTAGTAAAAAGCTGTAATATTTTCATTCCAGTTACACGTTCTTGTACAAAGGAATTTAAATTGGAAACTTCGGTACGTACTTCTTCTAAAGCGCGTTTCATGTATTTCTGAAAAATTCTAGTCGCATACAACACTAACGGAAGCATGGCAAAAACAATAAGACTTAGTTTCCAGTTCATAAAAATCATAACTGCAGAAACGACAACCATGGTTAGTAAATCTCTAAAAATCATAAATAAACCTTCACCAAAAATATCGGCAATACGTTCCATATCGGATACCGCACGCGTAATTAAAACACCTACTGATGAATTATCATAATACTTCATTTTAAATTGAAGCAAATGATTAAATAATTTTACCCGAATATCTTTAACCACATTTTTCCCCAGCCATCCAGCATAATAAATAAAAAATAACTGGAACACCGTTTGTGCTTTAACAAACCAAGCATGATTACTATTAAAAACAGAAAACCTTCTGGATCTCGATTGGTTACATTATGATCTACTACATATTGTGTTATATACGGAATTGCAGAACTAAAAGCTGCCAATAAAATAACAGCAAAAAATACGCCTATAAAAACCTTCTTATAGGGTTTTGTATAATAAATAAGACGTTTTAAAAGTCCTACATCTAATATTGTATCTTGTTTTTTATTTGCCATATTTTATAGACTCTGGATATGCTACTTCTGTTAAGTAAAGTGCATGTGCTGGAACCGAATAGCCAGCTTCACTTCTATTTTTTGATTTAATGATTTCATGCATGGTTTCTACTTCTATTTTACCTAAACCAATTCTTATTAAAGTACCAACTATAGCGCGTACCATATTACGTAAAAAACGATCTGCTTTAATAGTAAACTGTAATTCTTGATCTACTATTTTCCAATCGGCATGCATAATATCACAATTATACGTTTTTACATCAGTATTCGTTTTAGAAAAACATTGAAAATCGGTATACTGTAATAAAATTTGTGCAGCCTTCTGCATTTTATCTATATCTAATTGAGGTCTTACATAATAGGACAGGTCCATATTAAAGACATCTTTTTTCAGTGCTACTCGGTACAAATACTCTCTACTTTGTGCATGAAACCTAGCATGCGCATCTTCAATTACTTTAAAAACATGTTGCATTGCAATATCGTTAGGCAACAAAGCATTTAATTTATAGACTAATTCTGTTTCTAAAAAAACAACTTCGGTACTAAAATGCGCAAACATTTGCGATGCGTGAACTCCCGCATCTGTACGTCCTGCTCCTACAATAGCTGTTTCTTCTTTAAGTAAAATAGTTAATGCTTTCTCTATAACTTCTTGTACTGTAATTGCATTGGGCTGATTTTGCCAACCATGATATGCTGCGCCATTATAAGAAAGTTGTAAAAAATATTTCAAGTTAAAGTAGTATTTTTGTAAAAGGCAAAGATAGAATTTTAATCTATCTTTAAATTTCAAATAAAAGTTAATTAATCTTAAGATTTCACTTTATAAATCTTAATTCCTAAAAAACAGATTTCCACTTTCGTGGAAAGTACGCATGACCAAAATACTCCTACTCTCCGACACACATAGTTATATAGACGATGCCATATTAAAGCATGTAAAACAAGCAGACGAAGTATGGCACGCTGGAGATATTGGCGATTTAAAAGTAACCGATGCCATTAAGAAACTAAAACCGCTTCGTGCCGTTTACGGAAACATCGATGACGATAAGGCTAGAATGGAATTTCCCGAAAACAATCGTTTTATGTGTGAAGGTGTAGATGTTTGGATTACACATATTGGTGGTTACCCAAATAGATATGATATTAGAATTAGAGACGAGATAAAGAGAAATCCGCCAAAACTTTTTATTTCTGGTCACTCGCATATTTTAAAAGTGATGCAAGACAAGAAATTAAACCTTTTACACATGAATCCAGGAGCGGCTGGTAAACACGGATTTCAACAAGTAAGAACCATGCTTCGTTTTGTTATTGATGGAGAAAAAATTAAAGATTTAGAGGTTATCGAATCTAAGAAATAGAAAAGCATAACACTAAAGCACCATTCTTTTAGAAAAGCGTTAAAAACAGACCATAAAAAAGCCCAAGATCTTCACCTTGGGCTCACGCACTAATACTACTAAGATGATAGGTTTATCGTAATCTATCCACAGATTTTACAAGATCTTCATCCTTCTTAATGGCCTTATTAGCTAAAACTAATAACACGATAGAAATAATAGGAAGAAAAATCCCAATACCTTTCTCAGAAACATTACTTTCTCCAGATACGTTTAGCGATTGATACACAAATAATCCTAGTAAAAAAAAGTTTAATATGATGTTAAGTCGTCCCAACATAAATTGCGACTTCCTATTTTTAAACATAAATATAGATATTAAAGACAAAGCTGCAGAGCCTAAAAACAATCCAAAATACAACATATTATCTTTAGCAAAGACTAAAGTATCATTTACAGTGGTCCATAAATTAAATACAAAAGTTAAACCAGCAGAAACTACAGCAGCTAATAAAAGATAAATACTTTGTATACGTTGAATCATAAAATTCTTTAAATATTGAGCACAAAAATAACAGTTTCTTTTATAAAAAGGACAGAAAAACTTAAAATAAAGTTGTATAATTGCAATAACAATATGTAACGTTCACAGTTATACCTTGTTAATTCTTCAGAATAAGATCTATTTTTCTTCAAAATAATTCAAATTCTTTATCTAACACAAAATATTCAATTCAACATAATGTTTGAAATCACACAATTAAAAGAAATGAAGCTTCCTGAGTTACAGGAAATAGCTAAAACTTTAAACGTATCAAAGTATCGTACTTTAAAAAAATTAGACTTAGTATATCAAATACTAGATCACCAAGCTGCAAATCCTAAAGCTGTAGCTGCAGTTGCACCAGTGGCAAAACCTGTTGAAAAAACAGAAGTAAAAAAACCAAGACAAAGAGTTCAAAAGCCTGCTACTCCAAAACCAGCAGCAAAAAAACCTACTCCAACGGCTCCTGTAAAAAGTGAAGAAGTTGCGGCTACAGAAACAAAGGTAGAAGAGCAACCAAAACACCAACCTAAACCGCAAGCGAAACCAAAACCAAGAGTTAAGCCGCAAGCAAAAAGAGAACCGCAAAAAGCGCAAAAAGAAAAAACAGATTCTAACAGCGACAAACCGGAAAGAGCTGAAAAGCCTAGAGAAAATAAAAAACCACAACACAAAAACCAAAACCAGAATAAAAATACTGGAAATAACGGAAACAAAGACACTAGAAATCGTTACAGAGAACCAGATTTTGAGTTCGATGCAATAATTGAAAGTGAAGGTGTTTTAGATGTTATGCAAGATGGTTACGGGTTTTTACGTTCCTCAGATTATAACTACTTATCCTCTCCTGATGATATTTATGTATCCCAATCACAAATTCGTTTATTCGGACTAAAAGTTGGAGATACCGTTTTAGGAAATGTACGTCCGCCAAAAGAAGGTGAAAAATATTTCCCATTAATTAAAGTAAGTAAAATAAATGGTCAAGATCCTAATGTAGTAAGAGATCGTGTTGCTTTCGAGCATTTAACGCCTTTATTTCCACAAGAGAAATTCAACATTGCCGAAAAGCAAGCGACTATCTCTACACGTATCATGGATCTGTTTGCACCAATTGGTAAAGGACAACGTGGTATGATTGTATCGCAACCAAAAACGGGTAAAACCATGCTACTTAAAGATGTTGCAAATGCTATTGCAGCAAATCATCCAGAAGTATATCAAATGATTTTACTAATTGATGAAAGACCAGAAGAGGTAACAGACATGCAACGTAATGTTCGTGGTGAAGTTATTGCTTCTACTTTTGATAAAGAAGCACACGAGCATGTAAAAATTGCAAACATTGTTTTAGAAAAAGCAAAACGTTTGGTAGAATGCGGACATGATGTAGTTATCCTTTTAGATTCTATAACACGTCTTGCAAGAGCATACAACTCGGTACAACCAGCATCTGGTAAAATATTAAGTGGTGGTGTAGATGCAAATGCATTACACAAGCCAAAACGTTTCTTTGGTGCAGCACGTAACATTGAAAACGGTGGATCTTTAACTATTATAGCTACCGCTTTAACAGAAACAGGTTCTAAGATGGATGAAGTAATCTTTGAAGAATTTAAAGGAACTGGTAACATGGAACTACAATTAGATCGTAAGATTTCTAACCGTAGAATTTTCCCTGCTATCGATTTAACCTCTTCTAGTACACGTCGTGATGATATTCTATTAGACGAAACAACTATTAAGAGAATGTGGGTAATGCGTAAGTATCTTGCAGATATGAATCCTGTAGAAGCTATGGAGTTCATTAACGAGAGATTTAAACAAACCAGAAACAACGAAGAGTTTTTAATTTCTATGAACGGATAAAACCACTTCACATATAATACATAAAAAAGCCTTGAGAATCGTCTCAAGGCTTTTTTTTATGCGCTTTCTATATACTTTATATTATTATACTTTACGTCTTTGGGCGTTTACTACTCCGCTTAACAAGTTTTATACATAGCTATTAACAAAATCTTAAAGCTACGTAGCACTGCGCTATACACTACTAGTTTTGGCTCAAAGCGTGCGCTCGCCAAAAGCTAACCGTTACTATCCCTAACGCAGTTTACAACAATGAAGCAAAATATAAGGCACAAAAAAAGCTCCTCCAATGGAGAAGCTTCTTATAATTTCTTGTAGAAGTTATTACGACTTATAGCGCAGCAACATACTTTGCTAAACCAGACTTAAGGTTGGCAGCTTTATTAGCATGTATAACATTTTTCTTAGCTAATCTATCTAACATAGATACTACAGAAGGAAATAAAGCATCTGCTTCTTTCTTATCTGTTAACTCACGTAACTTTTTGATAGCATTACGAGTTGTCTTATGTTGATATTTGTTTCTTAAACGTTTAGCTTCGTT
This sequence comes from Lacinutrix himadriensis, assembly GCF_001418105.1. Taxonomy (GTDB): domain Bacteria; phylum Bacteroidota; class Bacteroidia; order Flavobacteriales; family Flavobacteriaceae; genus Oceanihabitans; species Oceanihabitans himadriense. The sequence goes on along the minus strand of NZ_LIQI01000031.1, from coordinate 16,448 downwards.
ACTTCTAATTCTTTTTAACGATGACTTATGATTTGCCATTTGTTTGTTTTTTTTCTTTTTATTAAAAAATGTAGCCCGTAGGGGAATCGAACCCCTCTTACATGGATGAAAACCATGCGTCCTAGCCGATAGACGAACGGGCCATTTTTGCTTTTGAGATTGCAAATATAATTATTATTTTTAAACCCACAATAATTATTTTAAATATTTACAATACTTTTCAAAAAACTCACAACGTTTCCATTGCGGATGCAAAAATACAACTATTTTTAAATGTTGCAATAGCTAAGCTATATTTTTTTTAAAAAATTTCAATTAATATGCTTTTGCAAACAATACTCTACGCTTAGAAGGGTTCCCTGTAAACACACATTTCCCATCTTCCTCTTTTGTATCCATTGGTATACAGCGTATTGTAGCTTTTGTAAGCTCTTGAATCTTATCTTCCGTTTCTGTTGTACCATCCCAGTGCGCAGAAATAAAACCTCCTTTATTATTTAAAATTTCTTTAAAATCATCAAAATTATCTACTTCTGTGATGTGAGAATCTCTAAAATCAAGTGCTTTTTTGTACAAACTATTCTGAATTTCTTCTAGAAGCGTTTCTACAGTCGACGTTAAATTATCTATCGCAATGACCTCTTTTGTTTTTGTATCTCGTCTAGCAATCTCTACAGTACCGTTTTCTAGGTCTTTTGGTCCAATAGCAATACGTAATGGCACTCCTTGTAATTCGTGTTGTGCAAACTTAGCTCCTGGTCTGTGCGTGTCTCTATTGTCATATTTTACAGAAACTCCTTTTGCATTTAAATCGCTTTTAATAAGGTTTGCAATTTTACTAACCGATTCAAATTGTTCTTCTGTTTTATATATAGGAACAATAACGACTTGGTTTGGAGCCAAACTTGGAGGTAACACCAATCCTTCATCATCACTATGCGTCATAATTAAAGCGCCCATTAATCTTGTAGAAACTCCCCAAGATGTTGCCCATACATAATCTTTTGTCCCTTCTTTAGAAGTAAACTTTACGTCGAATGCTTTAGCAAAATTCTGACCTAAAAAGTGAGAAGTACCTGCTTGTAATGCTTTTCCGTCTTGCATTAAAGCTTCAATACAATAGGTTTCGTCTGCACCTGCAAAACGTTCGCTTTCTGTTTTAACTCCTTTTACAACTGGAATTGCCATAAAGTTTTCCGCAAAGGTTGCGTAGACGTTATTCATTAATTCCGCTTCTTTAATAGCTTCTACTTTTGTTGCATGTGCAGTATGCCCTTCTTGCCATAAAAATTCTGCAGTACGAAGAAATAATCGAGTACGCATTTCCCAACGTACAACATTTGCCCATTGGTTAATTAATAAAGGTAAATCTCTATACGATTGTACCCATCCTTTAAAGGTATTCCAAATAATAGCTTCACTAGTTGGTCTTACTATTAATTCTTCTTCTAATTTTGCTTCCGGATCTACACGCAGTTTTCCTGGGTTATCTGGATCGCTTTGTAATCTATAATGTGTAACAATAGCACATTCTTTTGCAAAGCCTTCTGCATTTTTTTCTTCTGCTTCAAACAAACTTTTAGGTACAAAAAGGGGAAAGTACGCGTTTTGATGTCCTGTTTCTTTAAACATTTTATCTAATTCGGCTTGCATCTTTTCCCAAATGGCATACCCATAAGGTTTAATTACCATGCATCCACGAACTGCTGAGTTCTCCGCTAAATCAGCCTTTACGACCAATTCGTTATACCATTTTGAGTAGTCTTCTGCTCTACTTGTTAGTTTTTTGCTCATATACAGGGTTTTGGCACAAATATTGTGACTATGTTAAATAATGAAATAGTTCAGCAAAACTAACTATTTTTGTATAGTTCAACAATTAAATCTTAAGAGATATGCAATTTAAAAAATACACCAAAGCACAAATGCCTTTTTTAGCGCTATTAGCTATTGCTTTTGTTTTGGCTTCATGTGGTTCATCACAATATGTTAGCGAAGACAATGATGGTATTTATGGAACAAGCCAAGAACCTGTAACAAATAATGATGTAGCTCAAGACAATAGCAGTTTATACTACAAAAATTACTTTCAAGAACAAGCTACAGAATATGACTACATAACAGAGGAAGAAGAACAAGAAGAAGTTTTCACAGATATTGACTCTTATGAAGGTAACTATGTCGAGCAAGATAGCAACACAGAACAACAATCTTATGCAGGATGGGGACAAGACACTAATGATGTTACCATAAATGTATACTCTAATTTTGGTGGTTATGGTTACAATAATTGGTACAGACCTTACGGATATGGTTATTACGGATATTCTCCTTACTGGAGTTATGGTTGGGGTTACTCTGGTTTTTATGATCCTTTTTGGGGTTCTCCTTATTATAGCGGATATTATGGTTACGGAGGATATTATAACTCCCCATATTGGAACAACTACGGTTACCACAATCATTACGGTAGAAATAATGTTGCATACCACAACTCAAGACGTGGTACTAACTTAATCAGACATAATAGTATCTCTAGAAGAAGTAGCGCTATAAGCGGAAGAAATACAACTAGACCTAGAACGCAAACAACATCTCCTAGAAGTGGAAACTCTACAGCAACGCAATCTACTACTAGACCTAGAACAAATACTACGACAACAACTAGACCTAGAACAAACACTACTACAGCACCTAGAACAAATACTACGACAAAACCTAGAGTTAAATCTACTAGAACTAGAACAAACACTACGACAACAAGACCTAGAACAAGCACCTACTCTACGCCTAGGTCTTCTTCAAATGGAAGTAGTTCTTCCACAAGAAGTAGCTCTTCTAGCAGAAGTAGTTCTTCTAGTAGAAGCAGTAGCAGAAGATAAATTCAATTTCAAAAAAAAAAAAAAATACTAACGAGCTAACAAACCAATTTATTTAAAGGTGTTAGCTCGTTTTATTTATACTAATTAAATTAATTACACATGAAAAAAGGAATCTTATTATGCTTAGGCTTTATAACTATTTCACTAACTAATGCACAGGACATTACAGATGCTTTACGTTATGCTAAAGATGATGTTCAAGGAACTGCAAGGTATAGAGCATTAAGTGGTGCTTTTGGAGCCCTTGGTGGAGATATGAGTGCTATAACTATTAACCCTGCAGGATCTTCTGTCTTTAATGATAGCCACATCTCTCTATCTTTATCCAATCAGAACAACAAAACAGAAACGCAATATTTTAACGGAAAAGAGAGTTCTTCAGATTCGAATATCGATTTAAATCAAATTGGTGCTGCTTTTGTTTTTAATAACGGAAATGCAAATTCGAAATGGAAAAAATTTACATTAGGAATTTCCTATAATAAAATTGAAGATTATAATAACGATTGGTCTGTCCAAGGAACAAATACTAGCAACTCTATTGGGAATTATTTTTTAGAAAATGCACAAGGTCAGGAGCTGTTTGTGTTTTATCCTTCTAACAACGAATTATCGCAATACTTTAACATTAATGAAAACATTATTGCTAACAATAATAATTTATACAACGAATTGAGTTACCAATTTCTAGGAGAAGTAGAAAACAGCCAACAGCAACAAAATTTTTTAGGGTATCAATCTTTTATTTTAGAACCAGAAACAACGGACAACACCAATACCGTTTACACATCTAATATAAAAGATGGTGAATACAGACAAGAACATACGTATGTTGCAACTGGTTATAACGGAAAATTCACAATTAACGCTTCTACTCAATATGGCGAAAACTTATTCTTAGGAGTTAACATCAATACCCATTTTATAAACTACGAACGTTCCACATACTTATTTGAACAAAATAACAACGCAGGCTCTTTAATTAATGAAGTTGGTTTTGAAAACAACTTAAGAACTATTGGCTCTGGAGTATCGTTACAACTTGGTGGTATTTTAAAAGTAGCAAAACAACTAAGAATCGGGTTGTCTTATGATACACCTACTTGGTACACCATTGAAGATGAAACTAGCCAATCTATTAAAACGTTAAGTTATGATGGTATTGCTTTAGAAGATGGAAGTACTTTTTACAATGCCAATATAAATCCTAGAGTGATTAATTTGTACCAACAATACAATCTAAAAACACCTGGAAAATTAACGGGAAGTCTAGCTTATGTTTTTGGAACTAGTGGTTTATTAAGTTTTGATTATTCGATGAAAGATTATAGTAATACAAAATTCAAACCTACTTCAGACGCTTATTTTTCTTATCAAAATAGTATTATTAACGATAACCTAACTACTGCAGCTACTTATAAAATAGGTGGTGAATACAAAATAAAACAGTTTAGTTTAAGAGGCGGTTATAGATTGGAAGAAAGCCCTTATAAAGACGATGAAACCGTTGGAGACTTAACAGGGTATTCTTTAGGTTTAGGTTATAACTTTGGAAAACTAAAATTAGATCTAACTTTCGATCAATGGCAAAGAGAAACAAACTATCAATTATATCAAGTTGGTTTAACAGATGCTGCAAATTTAGACAGTAAAAATGCTAATATTACCATGTCTGTTAGTTTTAACTTATAAACCCAAATAAGCATTAAGCATAAAAAAACCTGAACAATAATTGTTCAGGTTTTTTTTATATCCAGTTTTGTTCTTTTACCTTTTTAAAGAGAAATGAGCTGTAAATTCTTTTTGGCTTTTACCTTCTACATCATTATCCACTTTGTATGCTATAGAGAACCAATAATCATTGGGAGGTAATGGTCTCCCTTTAAAAGTACCATCCCATCCTTTACTTCCAGGACTTAGTTCTTTTAGCAACTTTCCATATCTATCAAAAATAGAAATTTTAGCACCTAATAAATCACCTATTCCTAAAATTTGCCAGGTATCATTATAACCATCATTATTTGGAGTAAACAACAACGGATAACCAACTACAAGAACATTAATAGTAGCTTTTCCGCAACCATTAATATCTCTTGCTGTTAGGATATGATTTCCAGGAAGCACATCTTTAAACAAGAATGTATTCGTTCCATTATTTAAAAAAACACCATTATCTAAACTAAATTCAAAAACGGTATCATTATTACTTACAATATTTGCTTCAATCACATGGATACTTGCAAAAGTATTTGTTATTACTTCTGCTGTAAAATCTACAGGAGGAGAACCTTCGGTAATGATGGAGATGGTACCTGGATCACCAATTTCTGTAGAACATGTTGTACTATTATCTGTTACTAATACATTATAAATTCCTGCTATTGTTGGAGCAAAAAAAGAATCGGTACTCAAAACGGTATTTGGATCACTAGTTTCCGTCCATTCAAAACTAAAATCTGCTGTAGATAATCCTGTTTTTATTATTGGATTAGTAATTTCTTCGGTTCCATTAGTAAAAGTACATATAAAATAATCCTCTAAAGAAACTTGTGGCTTCTGTATTACTTCCAAATCTAAAGCACCTAACACATAACATGCTGTTGCGCTAGAAGTTGTATTATCTATTCTAACTACAATGGTTTCATTAGGCGAATCATTTACATAAAAATCAGGTAATTGATTTTCTATAGCATGAGCGTCTATTTCATTTGAAAAATAAGAAACCGAAAAGGAGTTTGCGTCTAATCCATTTCGTATTTCATCATCCCATAGATGCAATTCAAATTCACCAATACCATCGTTTTCCTCTAAATTATCACAAATCACATAAGGCTGTATTGCATTTGAAATGACTGGCTTTTCTAAAAACTTTACTTCATAAGTATACGTTTTTAAAAGGTTTCCCGAAATATCAAAAGCTTCTGCGACATAAGTATTAGAAGCCATTGCGAAAAACACCTCATCATTTTCATTTGGTATAAGCACTAAGGAACCCGGATTTAAAACATCATCTTGATACCAGATATAAGAATCTGCATTTGTAGTTTGCGCATCTAACGCTAATGCATCTCCTTCACAAGCTTCTATTTCTTCAAGAATAGAACAATCTGTAGATCCAGCACCAGAACTTTGATTTACTGTTATATACCCAAATTGACCAGAATAATTCGTTATTAATAACAAATAATATTCTCCTAAAATGGCATTATCAATACTGGCTATTTCTGTTTCACTAGGAGAATAGCTGCAGTCGATTATATTTAAACTTGTTAAACCAGAATCACAGGCATCTAAAACATCTACAAATGGTCCGTATAATATAAAATCTACATCTAAATTTGGAACACCATTTAAGGTACTACTTTGTTCAATATTCAATTCGACATCACCACTTTCTCCAATTTTTAGAAAAAACCAAGCAGGATAAGGTTGCGTACTTAAACAACCATAATTTGGTCCTGCTTCTGCTGTTAAACTACTTGAAGTGTTTTCAAAAGAAAGCTCTGATGAACTACAAATAGGATCTGCAGAAATACAGCCCATATCATTTCCACTTTGTTGACCAAAACAAAAAACAAAAGGCAAAAGTAATAATAGGCAAAAAAGATAATTTCTTATGTTATTCAATAGTTTAGATAGTTATAGTATTAATTTACCTTTTTAAAGTAAAATGGGCTACAAACTCTTTGGCACTTGTATCTTCTAAATCATTAGGGTCAATATATTCTAAAGAGAACCAATAATCACTAGACGGTAAAGGTTGCCCATTAAATGTTCCATCCCAACCAAGGCTAGTCGGACTTAGTTGTTTTAGTAATTTACCATATCTATCAAAAATATAAATTACGGCATCTGGATTAATACCAGAAATTTGCCATGTATCATTATGTCCATCATTATTTGGTGTGAAAAACAAAGGATAGTCTAATACAAAAATGGTGAAATCATCATCTCCACAACCATCGGCATCTCTAACGGTTATCGTATGATTTCCAGAAGAAACATTACCAAACGTATATACATTTGTTCCGTTACTTTCAAAAGGACCATTATCAATACTAAACTCATAAGATGCTCCAGGAATATTATCTACACTTGCTTGAAGCACATTTTCACTTGCAAATGTTTCCGAAAGAATCACAACGTCTAATCCTGTTGGCGGAATACTATTTGTTACAACAGTCATGGTATTAGGATCCCCAACAACAGTTACACAACCCGTATTATTATTTGTTATAAACACACTATACGTTCCAGCAACTATTGGCTCATAAAAAGAATCTGTACCTAAAATAGTAGTAGGATTAGCAGCTTCTGTCCATTCAAAGGAATAATCTACTGTAGACAAACCAGTTTCTATTGTTGGATCATTCACAATATTACCATCATTATCCATACATAGTATAAAGGAATCCTGTAGATCTACAATCGGTCTAGGATTCACGGTAAATGTTTCTACTACGGAACAGCCATTATTATCTGTATACGTAATATCTACTGTACCACCATTTACTCCTGTTACCAATCCTGTATTATCTACTGTAGCTATTGTTGTATCTGAGGAAACCCATGGCGATGTTGCATTTGCTGTTCCACTTCCTGTTAATTGCGTATCATCTTCTATACATACCAATAAAACACCTGTAATTGTTGGCGTTGCATTTACAGATACTGTTGTTGTTATATCACAACCGTTAGTGTCTGTATAGGTAATATCTGCTGTTCCAGCGCTTACTCCTGTTACTAATCCTGTATTAGAAACTGTAGCTATTGCCGTATCTGAAGAAACCCAAGGTGTTGTTACACCTGCTGTTCCGCTTCCTGTTAATTGCGTATCACTTGCTTCGCAAATAATCAAGTTTCCTGAAATGGTTGGAATGGCATTAATAGTAACGGTTACTGTTACATCACAACCATTATCTGAAGTATATGTAATATTAGATGTTCCGTTACTTACTCCTGTTACCAACCCTGTATTGTCTACAGTAGCTACTGCAGTATTTGAAGAAACCCAAGGCGTTGTAGCATTTGCTATTCCACTTCCAGTTAACTGTGTAACATCTCCTTCACAAGCACTTAAAGTTCCTGTGATTGTTGGCGTTGAATTAATAGTAACTGTTACTGTTACATCACATCCATTACCATCTGTATAGGTAATATCTGCTGTTCCATTACTTACCCCTGTTACCAATCCTGCATTATCTACAGTAGCGATTGCTATATCTGAAGAAACCCAAGGATTTGTTGCAGCTGCTGTTCCACTTCCTGTTAACAAAGTAGTATCGCCTTCACAAGCAATTAAAGTTCCTGTAATTGTTGGTGTTGCATTAATAGTTACCGTTACCGTTATATCACAACCATTTGCGTCGGTATATGTAATATCGGCTGTTCCAGCACTTACTCCTGTTACCAATCCTGCATTATCTACAGTCGCTATTGCTATATCTGAAGAAATCCAAGGCGTAGTTGCATTTGCTGTTCCACTACCTGTTAACTGTGTAACATCTCCTTGACAAGCACTTAAAGTTCCTGTGATTGTTGGCACTGTAACCGCTACTGTAACTGTTACTGTACAATCGTTATTATCTGTGTACGTAATATCTGCAGTACCACTACTTATCCCTGTTACCAATCCGGTATTATCTACCGTCGCTATTGCAGTATCAGAAGAAACCCATGGCGATGTTGCATTTGCTGTTCCGCTTCCTGTTAATTGCGTATCATCTCCTGTACATACCGATAATATACCAGTAATTGTTGGTGTTGGATTAATAGTTACTGTTACCGTGATATCACAACCATTAGCGTCGGTATACGTAATATCTGAAGTTCCAGCACTTACTCCCGTTACTAATCCAGCATTATCAATAGTTGCTATTGTTATATCTGAAGAAATCCAAGGTGTTGTTGCAGCTGCTGTTCCACTTCCTGTTAATTGCGTATCACTTCCTTCGCAAATAATTAAGTTTCCTGAAATAGTTGGAATGGCGTTAATAGTTACTGTTACCGTTACATCACAACCATTATCGGATGTATATGTAATATCGGTTGTTCCGTTACTTACTCCTGTCACCAACCCTGTGCTATCTACTGTAGCTACTGCCGTATCTGAAGAAATCCAAGGCGTTGTTGCATTTGCTATTCCACTTCCTGTTAACTGTGTAACATCTCCTTCACAAGCACTTAATGTTCCTGTAATTGTTGGCGTTACATTAATCGTTACTGTTGCCGTCACATCACAACCATTAGCATCGGTATAGGTGATATCTGCTGTTCCTGTACTTACTCCTGTTACAACTCCAGAATTATCCACTGTAGCTATTGTAGTATCTGAAGAAACCCAAGGTGTTGTTGCATTTGCTGTTCCACTTCCTGTTAATGTAGTAGTGTCTCCTTCGCAAGCACTTAAAGTTCCTGTGATTGTTGGAATGGCATTAGTAGTTACTGTAACCGTTACATCACAACCATTAACGTCTGTATATGTAATATCGGCTGTTCCAATACTTACTGCTGTTACCAATCCGGCATTATCTATTGTAGCTACTGCCATATCTGATGAAATCCATGGCGTAGTTGCGTTTGCTGTTCCACTTCCTGTTAATTGCGTGGTAAGTCCTAAACAAACACTTAAAGTTCCGGTGATTGTTGGCGTTGCATTTATAGTAACGTTTTCTGTTACTACACAACCATTATCATCGGTATACGTAATACCTACTGTTCCATTACTTATTCCTGTTACCAATCCGGTATTATCTACTGTAGCTATTGCTGTATCAGAAGACACCCATGGTGTTGTTGCACTTGCTGTTCCATTTCCTGTTAATTGCGTAGTATCTCCTATACATGCAGAAAATGTTCCTGTAACTATTGGCGTTGTACAATTCATAGCTGTACACGTAAACGTAGTTGCTTCAAAACATACTCCTGCTCCTCCTATTGGTGTTACTGTTATTATAACAGAATCACTTGCCACTATAGGGTCAGAGGCTGTGGATGTTGCTGTATAGGTTAAAACATTACCAATATCTCCAATGTTTACTACTGGGTTTCCGTTAATCTGATAAGAAACCGTATAGGATGTAGCTCCAGCTATTGTATTCCAATTAAATTGTGTAGAAGTGGTAGTAGAAGTTCCACAACTTACAGAAGGAGATAGTATTGGGTCGATGGTAACCGTTACCGTTACAGTACAACCATTAGCATCGGTATATGTAATATCTGATGTTCCACTAGTTACTCCTGTTACTAAACCTGAAGTATCTACTGTAGCTACTCCGGTATCTGAAGAAACCCATGGCGCTGTTGCGTTTGCTGTTCCACTTCCAGTTAATTGAGTAGTAGATCCTAAACATGCTCTTAAAGTACCTGTAATTGTTGGCGTTGCATTTATGGTAACTGTTTCTGTTACAACACAACCAGTATCATTAGTATAGGTAATATCTGCTGTTCCGCTAGTTACTCCCGTTACTAATCCTGTGCCATCTATTGTAGCTACTGCTGTATCAGAAGAAACCCACGGCGTTGTTGCGTTAGCTGTTCCATCTCCTGTTAATTGTGTGGTAAATCCTTCACAAATACTTAAAGTTCCTGTGATGGTTGGTGTTGCATTTATAGTAACGTTTTCTGTTACTACACAACCATTATCATCGGTATAGGTAATACCTACTGTTCCATTACTTATTCCTGTTACCAATCCTGTATTATCAACTGTAGCTATTGCGGTATCTGAGGATACCCATGGCGCCGTTGTATTTGCAGTTCCACTTCCTGTTAATTGGGTAGTTTCTCCTTCACAAGCACTTAAAGTTCCCGTAATTGTTGGTGTTGTACAATTCATAGCTGTACAAGTAAAAGTAGTTGCTTCAAAACAGGTTCCTGTTGCTCCAATTGGTGTAACCGTTATTGTCACTGTATCCCCTGCTACTATAGGATCAGAAGCTGTGGATGTTGCTGTATACGTCAAAACATTACCAACGTCTCCTATGTTTACGATTGGATTTCCGTTAATCTGATACGAAACCGTATACGATGTCGTTCCAACTATGGTATTCCAATTAAATTGTGTGGAAGTCGTAGTAGAAGTTCCACAACTTATAGCTGGAGATAGTATTGGGTTGATCGTTACCGTTTCGGTTACATCACATCCGTTATCATCGGTATACGTAATATCTGATGTTCCACTACTTACTGCCGTTACTAAACCTGAAGCATCTACTGTAGCGACTCCGGTATCTGAAGAAACCCATGGTGCTGTTGCATTTGCTGTTCCACTTCCTGTTAATTGTGTCGTTTGTGCCAAACAAGCACTTAAAGTTCCTGTGATAGTTGGTGCAGTACAATTGACAGCAGTACATGTAAAACTACTCGCTTCAAAACAAGTTCCTGCTCCTCCTAATGGTGTTACTGTTATTGTCACCGTATCTCCTGCAACAATAGGATCTGAAACTGTTGATGTTGCGGTATACGTTAAAATATTACCAATGTTTCCAATACTTACTATTGGGTTTGAACCAATTTGATAAGAAACCGTATATCCTGTAGCTCCTGGTATTGCACCCCAATTAAATTGCGCAGAACTGGTAGTAGAAGTTCCACAACTTATAGAAGGAGAAAGTATCGGATTAATGGTTACTGTTACTGTTCCAACACATCCTGTATTATCTGAATAGGTAATGTCTGCTGTTCCAGGACTTACTCCTGTTACCAACCCTGTGTTATCTACGGTAGCTACTGCTGTATCTGAAGAAACCCATGGTGTAGTTGCACTTGGTATTCCACTTCCTGCTAATTGCGTAGTGTCTCCTTCGCAAATACTTAAATCTCCTGTGATTATTGCTCCGCCATTTACATTAATAGTTACATCTCTTGTAACCACAGACACAGGAAAACCACAATCTGGAGTATATTCTACTTGAGCAGTATAGGTTGTAGTTGCTGTAGGGCAAACATTTAAAGTTACATTATTACTTATTACAGCGCCTGTATCATCTAACCAAGAGAAGGTATAATTATCGGATGGTGTACCATCAGAAGGTACAAATTGCCAAGCCTCTAGACTTGCATGCCAATCCCCTGTATTTCTATTTGGAGATGTAGGTGTATACGCTACTGTTCCTGCATTATTTTGAATTCCAATTAAAGCACTTCCTCCACTATTCCAAGTAGTACATACTGGTTTGTCTAAAATAAGTACCTCTATGATATTTGTTGTTTCATAAAAGATCATCATTTGCGTGGTTCGCAATTCATTACAATCGTATTGCGGTACATTAAAATAACTATATATAAAGGCTCTAAACGGCGCTGTTCCTTTTATTTCCCATCCAATTTCTAACAGATTTGGATCTCCAACACTTGGATCCATATCATGAGCTGCTCCAAATATATTGGCTTCGCCTAAGGTAGAATTTGTATTATTAGGTATGGTTTGGTTAAAGGACCAATTATTAGAACCACCACCAGTATCAGACGGATCTATATCAAATCGTATCACCCCATTACCACCAACTTGCACTTGATTATAACTATCACCAAAAAAACAAAAATCAAAAGGTAAGTTTATTGGATCTGTCCATGCATCATCAATATAACCATTATTAAAAAATACTTGATTTGCTAAATTTGAAAAATTAAATTGTGGCGCAAAAGGGATACTTTCTACGGTATACGCATCTGTATTACCAAACTCTGTAAAATTGGCCGTAAGGTCTGTACACGTAGTTACACAATCTAGATCAAAACCATTAGAAGAAGTAATATCTAAAGAATGAGAACCTGGTCCTGAACTTAAAGGTGTTTGCTGCCCAACTTGAGCGCATAGAAATTGAACTAGAAAAAAGCTAAATAAAGATAATAATCTTTTCATGAAGAGAGATTTACATAAATGATATCGTAACAAAAAACTAACTTTAGGTTACTAATCATGATATTTAATTAGAATTAATCTCGAAAATTAAGAAAAATTTTGCGAAAATTTAGTTAAATTATCTTGAAATAATAAATACTTCATTTATATTATAGAATAAAAATAGGCATCTGTTTTAATCCCTTTTTTTTATAATTATTTCTATTTCCTTGTAAAGAGAATAAAATCAATACCTTTAGCATCTCTGTTTCCAATTATCTTTTTAAAGTAAAATGTCCGTTAAATACTTTTTTCCTAGTATCTAATTGATTGTTTGGATCTCTATATTCTAATGTAAACCAATAATCACTAGATGGTAATTCTTGCCCGTTTAAAGTTCCATCCCAACCTTCATTATTTGAATTTAATTGTTTTAGCAACTTACCATATCTGTCATAAATAGAAACCTTAGCATCCAATGGATTCTTTAAACCTATAATTTGCCAAGTATCATTGTATCCATCATTATTTGGTGTAAAAAACAACGGATAATCTAAAATAAAAACGGTTGTACTTATCGTTCCACAACCTGCAACATCTATAGCTGTCACTTCGTGTTCTCCAGAAGTCACATTGTAAAACACATATTCGTTTGTTCCATTACTTTCAAAAGTATTCCCATCTAAACTAAATGCATAAACAATTCCCGGCTCTTCATTCACTCGGACTTCTATTATGCTTTCGTTTGCAAATGTTTCCGAAGTAATTATCGCGTTTAATCCACTTGGGATAATACTACTAGTTACTGTTGTTATCGAATTAATGTCCCCAACAACAGTAGAACAACCAGTAACAGCATTAGTGACTAGCACATTATAAATCCCCGAAACCATAGGCTCGTAATAAGTATTGGTTCCTAAAACTACGGATGGATTACTTATTTCTGTCCATTCAAACAAATAGTCTGTTATCGATAAATCGGAATCTATTCTTGGTTGATTAATGATATTTCCTTCGGAATCTAAACAGATTAAAAATTCATCTTGTAAATCTACAACCGGTAAAGGAAGCACTGAAAAGGATACTATTTCTGTATCTGTATTACATATTCCAGATACACTATACATAACGGAATATGTTGTATTAGGAATAGCATTAACAACTTCTCCCGAAACACCATCGATACTTGCTCCATCTGTTGGTACTGGATTAAAACTAAAAGCACCACCTATATCTCCTGTAACATTTGCCGTTGCTCCATTACAATTTGGAAGCATATTAAAAGACGCATCAACTAGCGGCGTAACATTTATAGCTAATGTATTTCCTAACAAACTAGAACAAGTAGTTATAGGATTTATTATAGTCTCTAAGGTTATTGTTTGGTTTACGATTGCACCTATAACACTAATTTGTGCTTCGCCTAAAGGATTTAAAACCACTTGCTGAGTTCCTCCTCCATTAACATTATAAAAAACTTCGTTTCCTGGATCGCCAGAAATAGTAAAAATAGCGACATCTCCTTCACAAATATCGGAATTACCGGTTAATGATATTAGGCTTGGATTCGCATTTATCGTTACGGTTTCGCTGTTACTTAATACTCCAGAACAGCTTGTCGTTGGATTAGTAACATTGGTTAGATTTATCGTTTGATTTGTGGTTGCTCCCGTTACAGTTACTATTGCAACTCCCGAAGCATCCAAAGTTACTGGACTTGCTGGTGTTCCTGTGATTCCTGTATAATCGACAATATCACCTGCTGTTCCTGTAATAGTAAAACTTGCTGTTCCGCCAGAACAAGTACTGGTATTACTACTTAATGAAACTGTTGGATTTGCATTTATCGTTACCGTTTCGCTATTACTTAATACTCCCGAACAGCTTGTTGCTGGATTGCTAACATTTGTTAAATTTATCGTTTGATCTGTGGTTACTCCCGTTACGCTGATGGTTCAATCCCAAGCATCTAAAGTACCGGACTTGCTGGCGACCTGTGATTCCGGTATAATCTACGATGTCGCCTGCTGTTCCTGTAATAGTAAAACTTGCTGTTCCCCAGAACAAGTACTGGTATTACTACTTAATGAAACTGTTGGATTTGCATTTATCGTTACCGTTTCACTGTTACTTAATACTCCGGAACAGCTTGTCGTTGGATTGCTAACATTCGTTAGATTTAGGGTTTGATCTGTGGTTACTCCAGCTACGTTCACTATTGCAACTCCCGAAGCATCTAAAGTCACCGGACTTGCTGGCGAACCTGTTACTCCTGTGTAATCGACGATGTCGCCTGCGTTCCTGTAATGGTAAATTGCTGTTCCCCAGAACAAGTGAAGTATTACTACTTAATGCAACTATTGGATTTGCATTTATTATTACCGTTTCGCTATTACTTAATACTCCGGAACAACTTGTCGCTGGATTAGTAACATTGGTTAGATTTATGGTTTGATTTGTGGTTGCTCCCGTTACAGTTACTATTGCAACTCCCGAAGCATCTAAAGCTACTGGACTTGCCGGTGAACCTGTGATTCCGGTATAATCTACAATATCACCTGCGGTTCCTGTAATGGTAAATGTTCTGTTCCGCCAGAACAAGTAGATGTATTACTCTTAATAACTGTTGGATTTGCATTTATCGTTACGGTTTCGGTATTACTTAATACTCCAGAACAACTTGTCGTTGGATTAGTAACATTAGTTAGATTTATCGTTTGGTTTACAGTCACTCCTGCTACAGTGACTATTGCTATTCCCGAAGCATCCAAAATCACCGGACTTGCTGGCGAGCCTGTGACTCCTGTGTAATCTACAATATCACCTGCTGTTCCTGTAATGGTGAAACTTGCTGTTCCGCCAGAACAAGTGGATGTATTACTACTTAATAAAACTGTTGGATTTGCATTTATCGTTACTGTTTCAGTGTTACTTAATACTCCAGAACAACTTGTCGTTGGATTAGTTACATTGGTTAGATTTATGGTTTGATTTGTGGTTACTCCAATTACGGTGACTATTGCTATTCCCGAAGCATCCAAAGTTACCGGACTTGCCGGTGAACCCGTGATTCCGGTATAATCTACGATGTCGCCTGCTGTTCCTGTAATAGTAAAACTTGCTGTTCCGCCAGAACAAGTACTGGTATTACTACTTAATAAAACTGTTGGATTTGCATTTATCGTTACTGTTTCAGTGTTACTTAATACTCCAGAACAACTTGTCGTTGGATTAGTTACATTGGTTAGATTTATGGTTTGATTTGTGGTTACTCCAATTACGGTGACTATTGCTATTCCCGAAGCATCCAAAGTTACCGGACTTGCCGGTGAACCCGTGATTCCGGTATAATCTACGATGTCGCCTGCTGTTCCTGTAATAGTAAAACTTGCTGTTCCGCCAGAACAAGTACTGGTATTACTACTTAATGAAACTGTTGGATTTGCATTTATTATTACCGTTTCGCTATTAGTAAGTATTCCAGAACAACTTGTCGTTGGATTGCTAACATTCGTTAGATTTATGGTTTGACCTGTGGTTACTCCAGCTACGTTGACTATTGCAACTCCCGAAGCATCTAAAGTTACTGGACTTGCCGGTGAACCTGTGATTCCAGTATAATCGACAATATCACCCGCTGTTCCTGTAATGGTAAATGTTGCTGTTCCACCAGAACAAGTACTGGTATTACTGCTTAATGTTACCGTTGGATTCGCATTTAT
>NZ_LIQI01000030.1 GCF_001418105.1 Lacinutrix himadriensis | reverse complement strand
ATTGAATTTTGGTCTTGGAATATTGACCATCTGAATATGATTCTGAAAAAATTAAAAAAAGCTAAATTGAAATCTGACAAATGGGGATTTTTTGAAAGTTATATTCCAAAAGATTGGCTATTGAAATTTAATAGTGAAAGAGAATTTCGGAAAATAGAAAAGTTAAAAGAAAAATAACTTGCTACAACATCGCATAAAAATAATGCGTAGATTAGTACTTAAACAAAGAACAGTGCACTTTTGCTACATCTGATTTTCCTGCGGAAAATCCTCGCACACAAAACCGCACTATTCTTATACGTAACCGTTGTGGTTAATTTTGACCACGAAACCAAAATTTTAACTAACTTTAAAACCCAACGGTATGAAGAAACAAAAACTAAAAAACTATTTAAAATTTGGAATATTACTCTTTGGTATTTCCTCTTTAATTACAAGTTGTGAGAAAGATTTTGAAAACAATTCTTTTAATACTATTGAACAATCTAAATTTAAAATTGAGGTATTAGATTATAAAAAAATCCAATCGGAAAATAATATCATTGAAAAACTAAGTAGTTTAAATTCTAAAAATACAAAAGAAGTACAGAATTCAAATACTTCAAGAGAATTTTATAATAGTAATCTCGGGTTTTCTATAAATACAGATTTTGTAAAACATATTGAAGACACACAAACAGGCATTAATTCTTATAGTTTTCAAATCGAAAGAGATACATTAATTACAGATAATGTTGAAAACCTATTATTACAATCAAACAGTCAAGGAACTTATGATGCTTATATTTTAGAGTATGGTTTTACTAAAGAACAATTTAACTCATTAATTGATGGTGAATTAAACAACACCACAGTTAAATATACTCCTATCGATTTTGATACTAATGTTTTTAACAATGGGGAACTTTCAAAATTAGTAGCAGAATATAATTGTATTCAAGTCTGGTCTTTAGAAGATGTTACTAACAATGAAGGTAATCTTGTTGGCGACACTCCTCTATATACAGAAGAATGGGTTTTAATGGCAGAAAATTGTGGTTGGTCTTATTATGACGATGGTTCAGGAGGTGGAGGAGGCCCAATAGATAACGATTCTAATTCTGGTAGTCAAGGTGGAAACGGTAACTCCAACAATACTGATGATGATGATAATGGTGGGCTTGGTACTAGTTGTAGAGGTTGTGAAGATAATGACCCTATTATTGCTGCTCCAACTATAAATCCTGCTGATCCAGACTGTACCAAATTAAAGAATTTAATTGGCAAACCTGTTGTAAACTCTACTAATAATACAGTTGATAAACTATTAAGTTATCTAAGTAGTTTCACTTCATCAACCACCAAAGAAAGAGGTTATTTTTTAAGTCCTCAAGATCAAATTGAATCCGAATTTAGTGCAGCTTATTTTGAAGGCGATGAAAATGCAGATGAAGTCCCTGTGGAAATAGGTACAAACTTAATAAGTGTTTTAATGCATTTACATTACAATAAAGAAACTGAGAGTAAAAAACAACTATCTGTTTTCTCTGTAAAAGATATTTACGAAATGTACCTATTGATTGGTACTGGCCATATTTTTAGTCCAAATACATTCACAAATTTCTTAACAACTGAACATGGCACAAATTATGCTTTACAAATTAATAATTCTAATGCTTTTGTGAATTCAGATTTTGCTATTAAATATTTTACTACTTGGGGATTTAGTAAAACTATTCAAGATGACGCAGAGAATCTGTATGGTGAAAAAAAATATAACATTCTACCCTATAAAACTAATGGACAAAATGAATTAGCTTTTACTAAATTTTTAGCCAATGAAAATTTAGGGCTAACACTTTTTAGAGCTAATGATGATTTTACAGAATTCACAAAAATAGAATATAAAAACGGAATATTTAAAGAAACACCTTGTAACTAAAACATAAAAAAATGAAAAATATAATTTTAACTTTAATAATATTATTTACATTAAGTTGTAAAGCACAATCTCCAATTGTAAACATAGCATCAGATTATGATTCTGATGATATTGTAGATGGTTGTTATTTAAAAGATGTCAATAACTCTTTTGCACCATTTATAGGTACTTGGCAATGGACAAACGGAACGGATACACTTACTATAGTTTTTGAAAAAGTAACAATGGCTTATTCTGATTTAAGTGAAATCTACACTGATGAATTAGTCGGTAAATATAAATATGTAGCAAATGGTGTTGAAATAATTAACACATTAAATTATAACATAAATGCGAATAATGTTTTTGGTGTACATCCTACTTACACTCAGAATGGTATAACACCTATACTTGGAGCACGTTATCATAATGAAAATTATGGATCCTTTCACTTTCGTGATTATTTAAAGGATAAAAGTGAAAAAATGAAATTTGAATTATTAGATTTAGTAACAAACCCTCCTTTAGGAAACAATCCTCCAACATATTCTGTTTCACAAGCAAAATTAATATTGCAAAATGGCGAACATTGGAATATAAACGGACAAAACCCAAGAGACCCAGAATTTACTATTCCAAACAATATAACATTAACTAAACAATAAAAACTAACCACAACCACGTATATAAAAAATAGCGTTTTAAGCGTAAAATCAAAGGTTTACGCTTTTTTATTACTTTAGTCTTTCCGAAAAATTGTGGATTTATATTCGCTACTTTTCATATACAAGACCCGTTAGCTACTATAACTCGGAAAAATTACCAAACGGAATTTTGTCAAACTTTACGATGAAAAATTCACTCAAAATCTGAATTAAATATTACGAAATTATTTACTCCAATTCGGAATTAACTCTTGCGGAATTTTACTTGTTTGCGGAATAACAACTCAAACGGAATTTAAAAAAATCACTTTACGAACTTCACTCGGAATTTATACATTAGACGTAATTTAAAAAAAGAACCACTTTACGAACTTCACTCGGAATTGATCTATTAAGCGGAATTAAAAACGTGATTACTCAAATGTCTCGCAACAGTAGCTAACAACGCATAAAAAAAATTGCTATATTTAGAACTAATTTAAAAGTCGTTGCACTTTTGCTACATCTGAATTTCCTACGGAAATTCCTCGCACGCAAAAACGCAACTCTTTTTATACAAGACCGTTGCCAACAAGCTAAAACCACTCATAATTGAAAAACGGAATTATAACTTTATTATTGATTTTTTTCTTACAAAACACTTTCGGACAAACAGATGGCCGAAAATATTTAAGACATTATCAAAGTAACAGTACAACTTACTTTTATGGAGTTACCGAAATTATAATTCACTCTGACTCCACTTATACTTGGAAAAGTTATGAAGTGAATAGCAAAAATGAATGGAAAAAATATAAAAAGAATAAACCTGAAATTAGTGTTGGAAAAATCACTCAAAACGGAAAATTTATTACTCTGACTGAATATAGAAACGGAAACAAAACTGATTTTAACTGGACTGTAAAAATAACTAACAAACGACTGAATTTTTACTATCCGAATAAAAATGAAAAATTAAGAAAGAGTGCTAAATACAAACGAATTTTATAGAACGGAAAAAAAAGCCAGTTGGCAACACCGTGTATAAAAAATTACTTATTTTTAGCTTAACTAAAGTTAGTCGCATTTTTGTAAACTTCTATTTTCCTGCGGAAAATAGCCGTTCACTTTAAACGCAACTTTCCATAACACAAACACGTTACCAAAAATACGTGAAAACTCCAACAAATTCAGCAACTTAACTCTACAAACTAATACTACTCAAATTGTAAATCTTACCATTTTACTCTAAATATATGCAGAATATATGTCGACTTTATACCGACTATATGCCGACTATATGCCGACTATATGCCACCTGAAATTAAGGTGTAATATTATCAAGGTATAATTTAAACTAATAATCAATGAATAAAATAAACAGAATACTTACTCAAACGCTGAATTAAATACTATGAGGTTTTCCTAGCTTGTGTGCAGAATTTAGAAAGTGGAATGCTTTTCTTTGACTTGTAAGTCGCTGAAAAACTAAAATTGTTGAATCATAATATAGAATTTATAACTCTGATATTTATATATTGAAATCAAAAATGTACTTTTGGTAACAACGTGTATAACTAATTGCTAGTCAGTGATTACTCGGAAAATTCCTGCGGAATTTTCCACAGGTTCGGTTTCTTTTATTAACTTAGTTCCAGCCAACGCAACTAGCCATAACACAAACACGTTGTACATAATTTAAGAAAATGGTAACAGAAATAAACTTATCAAGTCCAATTGAAAAAATAAAGACTGAACTTCTTGAAAAAAAAATTGAAGTTGGAATGGTTGAATTTACTCTTAAAAAGGACTTCTTACCTATTCCGAATGAATTTGAAAAGATTGGAAACTTTGAATTAGACATTCTCGCGATTGAAAAAAATAGCGGAATAGTAGTTATGCTTGACCACGACAAACCTGATTTTATAATGGGAAAAGTTGCATCTGATTTAAAAGCGATGGTAAGTGCTTTAATTCCAATAGAAGGTTTTTTTGAAATGGCTTCTGAAAACGATGAATTATATGATGACGAAAGCGCAATGAGAAAAGTTACTTCTAAATCAGCAAATTTATCTGGCGGAAAAGAATTTGAATGGTTCTATGATATGATATTTGGAATCTGAAAAGAAAAACTATGTACAACATCGCATAAAAATAATGCGTAGATTAGTGCTTAAATAAGAGTTAGTGCATTTTTGTTACTTCTGATTTTCCTGCGGAAAATCCTCGCACACAAAAACGCACTATTCTTATACGTAACCGTTGTGTGTCATTTAAGAAACAATGAGAAACCATTTAATAATCTTACTTCTAATTCTAACTTCCTGTAATTCTGACAATATTGACAAAGCGGAATTTAATGACTTTTCGGATATTGAAATTCGATTTAGAACTGGAGATGAAAGAATTGAATTTTACTCAATGGACATTTTTAAAAGCGGAGAAAAAATTAAAGCAGTAAAAAAAAGACCTTTTTACTATTATGGTTCAGTAACTGACTCGACTTGGACAACTGAAATTGGAAAATCTGACTTAAAATTAATAATTGAATTTATTAATAAAGCGGAATCAATTAAAGACACTTGTTCGTTCAATTCTTCCTCAATAGACTACTATGATATCAAAATAAAAGGAAAAGCGCTGAAAATAGTCGGAAACTGCGAATGGAATGGAATTGACTATGATAGTTTAGAAACTAAAATCTTCAAACATAAATTCGTTGAATTAGACAAAAAGCGTGAAATGGTTGCTGATTCTGTGGTAAAGAGTTTTAATGGATTTTGGGATGTTTATGGTTGGGAAAATGGAGTTTTAAAAAATCGAAATTTAGTGCTTAGAAGAACAACCGAAAACGAACCAAAAATTGACGGAATTTATCGTTGGACTTTTGATAAAAAAAAGCAATCTGAATTAAAAAAGAATTTGAACATCGACATAGGAAGTGCTTTAATTGAAATTGGAGCTTCGACTTATAAAGTGCTAAACATTGGAAATGACAAAATTGAATTAAAATACCTGTGGTAAAAACGAACACACAACATCGCATAAAAATAATGCGTAGATTAGTGCTTAAACAAAGAACAGTGCTTTTTTGCTACTTCTGATTTTCCTGCGGAAAATCCTCGCACACAAAACCGCACTATTCTTATACGTAACCGTTGTACAACAGTTAAAGAAACATTTTGAAAAGATTAATCTTTATATTTCTAATTTTAATTTCGTCATGTAACGGAAATAAAAAAACGGACAAAATTGTAAGCGGAGAAAAAACTCAATCGGAATTCAAATTAGCAAAATCTGATTTTGTAATTCTGACTTACCAAACCAATTGGTATTGGATTTTTAAAAATGCTAAACCTACCGAACTTACTCAATCGGAATTAATAGAAATAGAAAATATTTTAAAAACTCTGGTTAAAGAAAATAATGATGCACAAAAAATAGGGCTTATTGAACACAACAAAAATTATCCAGACAATCAAAAAACAGCATCAGCTTATAAATTAAAATTAGATGGATTTAAAAGACAATATGTCCCAATAATAAATGACAACGGACAAAAAGAGGTTTGGATTAATTTCTTTTGTGATGATACTGGAGCAGAAGAATATTGGAAAACTGAAATAATGATAGTTGATGATGGAGGAAATTGTTATTACAATCTAAAAGTTAACTTGGACACAAAAGAATATTATGAACTAAGAATAAACGGATACTAAAACCGTTGTACAACATCGCATAAAAATAATGCGTAGATTAGTGCTTAAACAAAGAACAGTGCACTTTTGTTACTTCTGATTTTCCCGCGGAAAATCCTCGCACACAAAAACGCACAATTCTTATACGTAACCGTTAGCTACTATAACTCGGAAAAATTACCAAACAAAATTCTGCAAAGCTTTACGCTGAAAAAACCACTCAAAATCGGAATCAAATATTGCGGAATTATTTACTCGAATGCTGAACTTACTCTTGCGGAATTTAGCCAGTTTCGGAATAACCACAAAAACGGAATTAAAAAAAACAAAAAAACTTTGCGGACTTCACTTGGAATTGAGCAATTTAGCGGAATAGAAAAAAAGCGTACTTACTCGAATGTCTCGTAAAAGTAGCTAACAACGCATAAAAAAAATTGCTATATTTAGAACTAATTTTAAAAGTCGTTGCACTTTTGCTACATCTGATTTTCCTTCGGAAAATCCTCGCTCGCAAAAACGCAACTATTTTTATACAAGACCGTTAGTTTTAATGCTTAAGCTAGTTTGCGGAAATTAAAAAGGTAACGATAAACGTCCCTAATTTCATCAACAAAATAAAAAAAACTCACTCAATTCTTAAAAAATATGTTGCGGATTATTTAGCTCGTTTGCGGAATCAAAAAAAATAAGATTACGCTAAAACATACTCGATCGGAATTTAGATTGCTGCGGAATTATTTACTCAAACTCTGAAAAAGGAAAAAAGGAAATCACTCTTCCGATAACTATCGGAACGGAATTTTAGCTAGTTTGCGGAATTGAAAAATATAATGAATAAAAAAGAATTTAATTGGAATCTAAAAAGCACTAAAAACTAACACCGTATATTATTAATGGCTAGTTTTAGCTTGCTTACGAAAATCCTTCCAGATTTTCTATTCGGTTTTTATTTACTAAATTAGGTGCTGAAACACGCCACTAATCATATACAAACACGTTGGCAACTATAACTCGGAAAAAACACCAAACGGAATTCTGCCAAACTTTACTCTGAAAAAATCACTCAAAATCGGAATTAAATATTCCGGAATTATTTACTCGTCTGCTGAATTTACTCTTGCGGAATTTAGCTAGTTTCGGAAAAGCCACTCAAACGGAATTTAAAAAAAACAAAACCACTTTGCGGACTTCACTCGGAATTGATCCATTAAGTGAAATAAAAAAACGCGATTACTCAAATGTCTCGCAACAGTTGCCAACAACGCATAAAAAAAATTGCTATATTTAGAACAAAATTTAAAGAACGTTGCACTTTTGCTACATCTGAATTTCCTACGGAAATTCCTCGCACGCAAAAAACGCAACTATTTTTATACAAGACCGTTGGCAAACATATGAAAAGACACCTACTAACTTCAATCTTAATGCTAATTTTGATAGTTTCTTGTAAACAAAAGGAAACTCAAAAAGCGGAATCAAAAGAAGTAAAACCAACGACTGAATTAAAAGATAAACCGAAAAAACCGATTGAAGAAATTGCTATTCCTGAACAGTATTTTGAAAATGATAGTTTATTAACTGAATTGGAATCTGATTTAGAAAAAATTGCCTTAAATCCAAAGTTTGACTTAAAAACAGAACCTAAAACAAATACGCACGACGAATCAGTTACAGACACAATTAAAACGCTGACTTTTGACAAGACTAAAATTTATTCTTATCGAGCTGCAAATTGGGAATCAATATACGCTGCTAAAATAGAAAATTCGGATTTTGATTTTTTAGACTCTATTAAAGTTGGAACTAAAAAAGAAAGCTTTGAGGATCGAATAAAAACGGAATTGAAAACTGATTTTATTAAAATCGGGAATTTAGAACAAACATCTGTTTTCATTTTTAAATTTGAAAACGGAAAGATAAAAGTTATAGAATATCAAGGTTACGTGGATTAAAAATACGTTTGCCAACATCGCATAAAAATAATGCGTAGATTAGTGCTTAAACATAGAACAGTGCACTTTTGTTACTTCTGATTTTCCTACGGAAAATCCTCGCACACAAAACCGCACTATTCTTATACGTAACCGTTAGGTGCAATTAGTAAAAAATGAAAAAACACATATTCATACTTATTTTTTTAAATTCAATCTTTTGTTTTTCACAGAACGTAGAGATTATAAATGAACTTCATCAATTTGACAAATATGATACTAAAGAATTCGTGCGACTCGGAGCAAAAGTTATTGTCGGAAATCAATTTGACAAATACGATATAAAAGAAATCATCAGAATCCAACCTGATTTAGTAACTGTAAATACTAATGAATTTGACAAATACGACACTAAAGAATTCGTGCGACTCGGAGCAAAAGTTATTGTTGGAAATCAATTTGACAAATACGATATAAAAGAAATCATCAGAATCCAACCTGATTTAGTGACTGTAAACACTAATGAATTTGACAAATACGACACTAAAGAATTCGTGCGACTCGGAGCAAAAGTTATTGTCGGAAATCAATTTGACAAATACGATATAAAAGAAATCATCAGAATCCAACCTGATTTAGTAACTGTAAACACTAATGAATTTGACAAATACGACACTAAAGAATTCGTGCGACTCGGAGCAAAAGTTATTGTTGAAAATCAATTTGACAAATACGATATAAAAGAAATTATCAGAATCCAACCTGATTTAGTGACTGTAAACACTAATGAATTTGACAAATACGACACTAAAGAATTCGTACGACTCGGAGCAAAAGTTATTGTCGGAAATCAATTTGATAAATACGATATAAAAGAAATTATTAGAGAAAAATAACTGCACCTAACACCGTATAAAAATAATTGCGGTTTAGTGCTTAATCAAAGGTCGTTGCGTGTTTGTAACATCTGATTTTCCTTCGGAAAATCCTCGCATACAAACCCGCAACTATTCTTATACATAAACGTTGTGTGTAATACCTAAAAAGACCTATAAATTAAAATGACACCAGTTCTAGAAGTCTTATTGAATAATATTAAAATACTAATTGAATCTGCTGACTTAGGTTCTTCAATAGGACACGAAGGTCTAAAAGGAAAAGTCAAGGAAGAACATTTGAGTGTGTTTCTGTTAAAATACCTTCCTCGCAAATGGAATTTGGGAAACGGGAAAATTGCAGATGGTAATGGCAGTTTATCGGCCGAAACAGATTTAATTATTTATAATGAAGATTCGCTACCAAAAGCTATGCTAAGTTCTAATGTTGGAGTCTTTCCTATAGAAAGTTGCAGATATGCTTTTGAAGTGAAATCCACAATAAATGCAACAGAAATAAAAAGTACAATTAAGAAATTTAATTTGCTGAAAAAATTTGATTCTAAAGGTCAAAAACGACCGATTAGAGTTCTTTTTGCATATTCATCTGATTTAAAAAAAGAGAATGAAATAGAGCGCATAAAAAAGTATGATTCTGAATTCCATACTCACCCAGCTATTGATGTTTTGCTTGTTGTTGGTAAAGGTTATTGGAGTCACACAAAAAGAGATTATGCTTTTCAAGAATCAAGGCAATTGGCAACATCGTCATTTTACTACGAATCTATTTCAAGAGGAAATAATTTCGAGATTGCTATGTTATTGTCCGCAATGTTAAATACATTAAGTCCTGAATTACCACATTTTTCTAATTACTTAAATGAATTTAAAGATCACAATGATTTAACTGTTACACAAGAAGTTTTTATTAACGTAGAAGAGAATTCAAAAAAAATACCTTTAAATGACAAAGACAAGTTAATTATAAGATATCAAATTTTTGAACATAAAAATAAATTTCATTGGTTTAAAGAACCAAAGAAAATTGATTTACTATTTAATAAAAAAAAGCAAAAATTAACTGAGCCTGTAATTGAAATTAATATTATAAATGATGGAGAGGAAAACGTTTATATAGAAAGTGTGGAAGTATTAACTTCAAGACAATTGGTGTTTTTCTTTCCAATAGCTGAACTTTATGGCTATACAGAATTCCCTCTATGTATTAAACCGCATGAAGCTAATAAGATAGGAACTAAATTCATATGCTTTCCAAAAAGGAATGATGAAAAAGCGGGAGGAAAACTTCATATGGAAAAAGGTGGAACATATTTTTGGGAGCATCGATATGAATTCAAAAACACTTTGTTAGATACGTTTGGAGTTATCAAAATAAAAACAAGTTCTAATCGAAAATTTTATTCTGATGAGATAAATTTTTCACAACTCATTGGAAACGAAAGATACAATCATCTGGATTTTATGATGGAAAATGTTGGTCCAATCACCGATGAAATAACGGGTGGTCAAGGTATGAAAATGAAAAAAGGAGCTATTCGTTATAATTATCAAGATGATGTTAGAATAATTAAAGGAAAGGAATAAGTACTACACACAACATCGCATAAAAATAATGCGTAGATTAGTACTTAAACAAAGAACAGTGCACTTTTGCTACTTCTGATTTTCCTGCGGAAAATCCTCGCACACAAAAACGCACTATTCTTATACGTAACCGTTATATACAATTGCTCTGAAATTGTAACTCCTAATAAAACCGAATTACTAAAACCATAATTCATCTGAATTTTTTCTCACTCAAACTTTGAATTTAAAAACAAACTCTGAATCTCACTCAAACGGAATTTCAGCTTGTTTGCGGAACTTTAAATTGTTTGTGAAAACTGAATATAATACTGAATTTACTTCTGCAGAAATATCACTCAAATGGAAAATCACTTATGCAGAAAAAAGCATGGTTTTCTTTCCGAGATTTTTTTGAGTTTTAAGAAGATAAATCCAACTCTAAAAATTTTGGAAAACTATTTCGGAATTTTTGCAGAACGCTCTCACTCTACTCTATCGCAAAAGTATATAACAACGCATAAAAAAAATTGCTATATTTAGAACTAATTTTAAAAGTCGTTGCACTTTTGCTACTTCTGATTTTCCTACGGAAAATCCTCGCACGCAAAAACGCAACTCTTTTTATACAAACACGTTATGTGCAAGCGGAAAAATCATCGAGACCAAATTTAAAATGAGCGGAATAGAAAATTATTTAGGGTTTATTATTGCTGGAATTATTATGAATCTAACGCCTGGAGCCGATACGATTTATATAATTACACGTAGTATCGCACAAGGAAAAAAAGCTGGGATTTACTCTGTACTTGGAATTGGAAGTGGAGCAATAATTCACATTTTATTAGCTGGATTTGGACTATCTGTAATATTAGCAAAATCAATATTACTTTTCAATATTATAAAATGGATTGGAGCATCTTATCTGATTTATTTGGGTGTTAAAATGCTTTTGGATAAATCAAAATTGTTCGCTGATGAAAAAGCCGAATTTGAAAAAACTGACTTGTGGAAAATCTATCGACAAGGATTTATAACGAATGTGTTAAATCCGAAAGTCGCAATCTTCTTTTTGTCATTGTTACCTCAATTCATTAAACCTGAATATGCAGATAGTTTAATTCCATTTTTAATTCTGGGCTTAACTTTCCTGACAACTGGAACAATTTGGTGCTTGTTTTTGGCTTATTCCGCATCATTTATGACTGACACTTTGAGAAAAAATGACCGAATAGGAGAAATTATGAAAAAAGTGAGCGGATTTGTATTCATAGGTTTAGGTTTACAATTATTGATTAAACGAAATTGATAACGCAGAAAGCCAGCACATAACAACGTATAAAAATAATGCGTAGTTTAGTGCTTAATCCAAGAGTCGTGCAATTTTGTTACGTCTGATTTTCCTTCGGAAAATCCTCGCACACAAAACCGCACTATTCTTATACAAGCACGTTGGCAAACATTAAAAAAACAATCATACACAAAACAATAAAAAGATGAAAAGATACGAAGTAGTACAAGAACAAACATTAGTTAGATTGAGTGAAGAACTAAATGAACTTCTAAAAGACGGATATGAATTACAAGGTGGAATTTGTGCTTGTCCTTTACCAAAAGGAGGTATTCTTTTTTTTCAAGCAATAACCAAAGGTTAATAAATAAAAATGGGAAAGGTTTACAAGTTAGATAAAGATGATTTTCTTACGCATCCTAAATATTCTAACAAATTTGAATTGAAACAAACGCTTAGCGAAGAGGAAGCAAATGAGTTTTTAATAATTCAAAGCCACATTTCAACCGAAATACAAGAAGAAACAAACTTTTGGCTAAAAGAAAACTTAATTAACAAAAGTGAATATTCAGCAGAAAGCTTAATTTTTTGTATGGCGAAAAATCACAGAAACCAATGCATTGGATACGGTTACGGAAATATAGATTTTAAAGAAAGAGATTCGTTTTATCTAAATACAATTGGAGTTCTTCCAGATTATAGACGAAATGGAATTGGCACACAAATCAAACTAAAATTAATACAGCACGCTTTTGAAAATCATTCGAATATAAAATCAATAAAAACTATTACTCAATTAAATAATAATGCAACTATAACTATTAACAACAAAATTGGGTTCAAAGAAGTTAAGTAACCAAGAAAATTTACACTCACAAACAACAACTATTATTAAATTAAAAAGAAATGAGTAAAAAAGAGAAAATTAAAGAATATAATGATAGACATCATTATTGGAGAGATAAAGTATTTTCTCAACTTGGATTTTCTATTAATTTTTTCATAACTTTTGGTATTGCTTTCTTAATTTATTTATTAGACAAAAGAAATGATTACAGCAACTTATTAATAAACAGTAAACCTTATATTAATTTCGAGTTTGCTTTTTATTTATTATGTGTTATTGCAATATTTTCATCAATAATTTATGGAGGTATTGCAATTCTAAGTAGATTGTTTGACCTTAGAATTACCAGTCATATAATGAAAGTCAGAAAAAAAACTTTTAAAAAACTTGGTAAAAAACTACCTGAAAAATTTCCTCTTGTTCATAACACGAAAATTGCTTCTAAATTCATTAAACTACTATTTAAGAAGTTTAATGGTTTAAATGATAATAGTTTTGAAAATTATGAAGAAATAAAAAAAGGAATTCTTAGATATGAGATTAACAACCCGAGAATTAGGAAAGCTAACTTGGAAGTCACATAAAAGACAAGTAATAATATTTTTTACAACAATTTTAGTTTTTGGAATCAAATTAATCATCTGGAAATAAATAACGATTTGCCAACACCGTATATAATTTATTGCTGGCTTCTCGCCTACTTACGAAAGTCCTCGCGGACTTTCTTGGTCAGTAATTATTTACTAAATTAGTTGCTTGAAACACGCAACAAACCATATACAAACACGTTGTGTACAATTTTGACCCGTCCTAAAATAAGGCTACATAATTTTAAACATTATGTACAGAAATGACAAAGTAATTAGACGTTACAGCGAACCTTTTAAATTAAAAATTTTAGCCGAACTTACAACCGGAAAACACACAAAGAGCGAACTTTGTAAACTCTACTCTATCGCACCTACAACTGTTAACGAGTGGATTAAAAAGTACAATCGTAAAGACTTAATGAACACCAGAGTAAAAGTGGAAACGAAAGACGAAATATCTAGAATTAAGGCACTTCAAAAAGAGGTTGAACTGCTAAAAAAACTACTACTTAAAAAGGATCTCGATGCTATGGTACAGGATTGTTATCTTGAAGTTGCTGCTGAAGATCTTGGCTATAAATCGGTTAATGAACTAAAAAAAAAGCTAAGTATAAAGCCTTAATTAAAGCTAAAAAGAAATCTACGGGATTTGCTTCTCTGACAACTATAACTCATTGTTTTGGACTTAAACGTAATGCTTATTATAAGCATAAAAACAGAGCTGATAAACGTTTAATTCTAGAACAACAGATTATAAATATTGTTAGAAAAAGACGCAAATCCCTTCCTAGAGAAGGTGTTCGTAAACTTACCAGATCTTTAGACAAAGAGTTTGTTAAAGCTAACATTAAAGTAGGCCGAGATACACTATTTAAAGTGCTTAGAAAGCATAATATGCTAACACTTAGAAAGAAAACAAGCGCTAGAACTACTAACTCTTATCATCGATTTTATAAATATAATAACATCATAAAAGACTTAGAAGTAACTAGAGCTAACCAAGTTTGGGTATCGGATATCACATACATTAGAACAGTTAAAGGGTTTTGTTACCTAGCTTTAATAACAGATATGTACTCTAGGAAAATAGTTGGTTATGATCTAAGTGATAGCTTAGAACTTAAAGGATGCGTGAGAGCACTTAATAAAGCGATTTACCAAGCTAAAAACATTAATAGACTAATACATCATTCAGATAGAGGAATACAGTATTGTAGCAATGTATACACACAAATACTCAAAAGAAAAAAGATAGATATTAGTATGACTGAAGAAAATCATTGCTACGAAAATGCGATGGCAGAACGCGTAAACGGAATACTAAAAGACGAATTTTATCTCGATCAAACCTTTGAAA
>NZ_LIQI01000029.1 GCF_001418105.1 Lacinutrix himadriensis | reverse complement strand
GTAGGCTAGAACCTAGCAATTAATTATACACGGTGTTAGCCACAGTATTTATTCACGTTGTTGTTTTTCCATCGTAATATATGTAGTGCAGAGCTCTTATTGCATTCACACAATGATTTCCCCAATGAGTGGTAAATCCAAATTTCAATTGCCAAAGTCCATCTTCGATTGCCTCGTCCGTTCCGATTTGGTCAATTTTATAAAGTTCCTCTTTTAAATCCGCATAAATATCCGCAACATCATCGACTAACCAACCTTGTGTCGGCTCGTTTTCATTTTCGTAAGTTGGGTCAAAAACTTCCCAATAAAAACATTCTTTTCCAAGTGAGGAAATCAGATTTACGTTCTGTTCTTTTAGTTTCTCTCTCGTAAAAGTATCAAATTCCGATTTTTCGCTTGAGTGAATTAATTCGACCGATTTCAGAGAAATTCCAGCGTTATATAATTCAGTCAGTTTTTTGTGGATTTCAGGATAAAATTCTTTTTCCTTTATTTCTTTATTTTCAATCAGTTCAATAAATCCACGAGCAACTTTTAGGAAATCTTGAGTTTCCTTTGATTTAAGTAATGATTGTATTTCTTTAGTCAAATTTTGCATTCGTGGTCATATTGTGGCTAACGGTTTTGTATAAAAAGAGTTGCGTTTTTGCGTGCGAGGAATTTCCGTAGGAAATTCAGATGTAGCAAAAGTGCAACGATCTTTAAATTTTGTTCTAAATATAGCAATTTTTTTTATGCGTTGTTACCACCAGTTTTTTATTTGATTCAGTGTTCCGATTATCAGTCCGACAATTCCTCCGATATATGAGAAATTATGGATTTTCGCCACTTTATTAAATTCTGCTTTATGTTCAATTTCAAACGGGAAATTATAATTCGTAATAATTTCCGATGGATTTAATTCCGCAATTCCATATCCAGTAAATCCGAACAGAATTGCAATTCCGATTACGATGAGTAAAGATTTCAGCGATTTATTCAGCATTATTTGTCCGTCACTATATTTCAGTCCGAATATTCCGAGAACAATTCCGGTTAAAAGTCCAAACCACCAAGTAGAGAAAAATCCAACCCAAACAAGCGAAAAAGTCCAATTTCCGTTAAATTCTCTTTCATAATCGTCTAAAATTCCAAAATTGAAAAATGTCAGTTTAGTGTAAAATTCAGGCGATATTTTTGACGTAACAAAATCGTGTGCAACTCCATAAAAAACTGATAATGTTATTGAAATAAATACGATTAATATGAATGCTCCGAGTTTTTTCAAATTGGTGGTAACGGTTACGTATAAGAATAGTGCGTTTTTGTGTGTGAGGATTTTCCGCAGGAAAATCAGAAGTAACAAAAGTGCACTGTTCTTTGTTTAAGTACTAATCTACGCATTATTTTTATGCGATGTTGGGTTTAGTACTTTATTCAATTTCGATTAATTCATATAATTCAGCCATTCCAGACAGTTTTTCTTCCCAAACTTTAATTTCCATTGGAAAGTTATTCGGAACAAGTTTTGTTAAGTTTATAACAGAATGTATTGGTAATTCAATTCTGTCAGTCACATACATCTCGTAAATTGTATTTCCTAAATCGCTTTCTGTGTCTTTTTTTATTAAAGTCAATTTGTAACAATCAAAGCCCTTTATTTCCTTTATATCTTTTCGGTTTTCAACTATTTCGTATTCGTGATTTTTAACAAATAGGTCATACTTTCTATAATTGACAGATTTGGATTTGTCATAATAGTTTAAAATTCCGCTATTTTTTTGAATCATAAAATAATCTCCAATCATTTTACCTTTTTGTTTGGTATAACGCCAAATAGAGTCATTTTGAATTTCCACATAAATTTCCGTTTCAGGTGTTTGAGTTAGAAAATTAGTCATCTGTATTTCCTTGAGTTTTTTATTCATCAAAGAATCTTTTCCATTTGGTTTGTAAGTTGTATCAATTAAAGAATCCGTTTTTGATTCCAAATCCAATATCCCACTTTGGGAAGAAACCATAGATTTTTTGAAAACAAACTTTGTCGGTTTGGGATTGTTTTCTGTCAGTTTCTTTGTTGATGAGCAACAAACTAAAAATAGAAATATTAAAATGTAGTTTATATGTTTCATTCGTATTAAACCCAACGTTTATGTATATGGTTTGTTGCGTGTTTAGGAACGTAATTTAGCAAATAAAAACCGAATAGAAAATCCGCGAGGATTTTCGTAAGTAGGCTAGGACTAGCAATAAATTATATACGGTGTTACCATACGTACTTTATTCAGTTATTAATTCTTTCCACTTTTCAGATTCCGCAAATTCTTTCACAATTTGATTCCGTTCTGATAATAATTCAGTCATATATTTTTTGAGAAATAACTTGTCCGCCAATTTTCCTAAAATTCCAAATGGAGATTTATAATCAAAAAAATCGGTCATCAAAGTTCCACTATTTAATTCCGCAAAATGATGTTCGTGTTTAAATTCAGAAAATGCTCCTTTTTGCATTTCGTCCACAAAGTAATTCGGTCTTTCGAATTCCGTAATTTTTGATGTTAAGTTTTGATAAATTCCAAAATGTCTTGCTCTCCAAGTTACGCTTTCATTCATTCCAATTAATCCGCTCGTTTTTCCAGCGATTGCTTCTTCATTTGTATGTTCTGTTGAGATTTTATGCAAATCTATACTTCTTGAAAGGTCGAAAACTATTTCTTTGTTAGCGTTAATTTCAGTTTTTAGTTCAATTCTCGGCATTTTTGGCGTATGTATGGTAACGGTTTTGTATAAAAAGAGTTGCGTTTTTGCGTGCGAGGATTTTCCGTAGGAAAATCAGAAGTAGCAAAAGTGCAACGACTTTTAAAATTAGTTCTAAATATAGCAATTTTTTTTATGCGTTGTTGCTAACTGTTGCGAGACATTTGAGTAATCACGTTTTTTAATTCCGCTTAATGGATCAATTCCGAGTGAAGTCAGCAAATTGATTTTGTTTTTTTAATTCCGTTTGAGTGGCTTTTCCGAATCAGGCTAAATTCCGCAAGAGTAAATTCAGCAGCTGAGTAAATAATTCCGCAATATTTAATTCCGATTTTGAGTGATTTATTCAGCGTAAAGCTTGGCAGAATTCCGTTCGGTGTTTTTTCCGAGTTATAGTTAGCAACGGTCTTGTATAAAAAGAGTTGCGTTTTTGCGAGCGAGGAATTTCCGAAGGAAAATCAGATGTAGCAAAAGAGCAACGATCTTTAAATTTAGTTCTAAATATAGCATTTTTTTTTATGCGTTGTTAGCTACTGTTGCGAGACATTTGAGTAATCACGTTTTTAATTCCGCTTAATAGATCAATTCCGAGTGAAGTTCGTAAAGTGGTTCTTTTTTTTATTCCGCTTAATGGATCAATTCCGAGTGAAGTTCGTAAAGTGATTTTTTTAAATTCCGTTTGAGTTGTTATTCCGTAAACAAGTGAAATTCCGCAAGAGTTAATTCCGAATTGGAGTAAATAATTTCGTAATATTTAATTCAGATTTTGAGTGATTTTTTCATCGTAAAGTTTGACAAAATTTCGTTTGGTAATTTTTCCGAGTTATAGTAGCTAACGTTGTTGTGTATGGTTAGTTGCGTGGTTAAGCAACTAAATTAGTAAACAAAAACGAACCAGAGAAAATTCCGAAGGAATTTTCCAAATAAGCACTTGCCAAAGCAATTAATTATACACGTTGTTGCCATTTCGTTGTTTTTATTTTCTTAAATTCAAAAGTCCGATTATAATTAACGGAATGCTGAATGGTATCATAAATGCTAAAAGTTTTTTGTCGGGAATATAAATCCATAATAAAGTGGTTGAAATCACAAAAATTATTATTTCTCCATATACATTTTTTAAATCGTATTTTTTGAAAAACGCACCTATTAATACTGGGATAATCATTCCCAAAGAAATTCCTGAAATCATAAGTCCAGATAGGAATAGTCCAGTTTCCATTCCGTTCATATAACTCACAAAAATAAACAATGGAATAACCCAAAGAAACCAAGAGTTAGTTTTAAAAACTGACTTTAGTTTAGTCCGATTAATTTCTATTTTATTCATATTTTTTCAATTCCGATTGAGTGAGTAATTCCACAACTTGCTATATTCCGCACACAGTTTGGTTTTTAAATTAAATAATACCATATCAAATTAGGAAAAGTAACAATGCTCAATATTAATAATGATATTGACAATAAAATTAGTGTTATTCTTAATTTCTTCTGATTAATAGGTGTGATTTTATAACTTAAATAAAGGCTAATCGCACCAAATCCGATAGCAATTAATTTAAACAAGATTGTATCATATTTTCCTTTTCTCCCAATAGGCGATAAAATTCCTTCTATAAACTGTCCTGAAAAATCTATATAATTTAAGTAGTTAATTAAGAAGTAATACAACCATCCAAAAAATAAAAATCCGATTGAATAAGTTAAATATTTTCCGTTATCTATTTTCATTATTTTTCAGGTTCAGAGTGCGTATCGCAATGAATGGCAACGGTTACGTATAAGAATAGTGCGTTTTTGTGTGCGAGGATTTTCCGCAGGAAAATCAGAAGTAGCAAAAGTGCACTGTTCTTTATTTAAGTACTAATCTACGCATTATTTTTATGCGATGTTGTAAAACGTTTTTATTCAGTTTTTAATTCCGCTGATTCATTCCAGCCTTTAGAATTCAACATTGCAGTTTTCAACATTTTCATTGCAGTTTCTAAAGATTTAGTTGCTCCTTTTACATATGCATTTTTCCAAGGTTCAGATTCTTTTGGAATCAGATATTCAATATGATATTCGTCCATTCCAATTGTCAGAATTACATAAGTTTTAGATGTGTAGTCATTTTCGGTTTGTAAAATCAGATGGTAATGAGAAGTCAATCCCCAAATTTCCGTTTCTTTAAATTCCGAGTTAATTCTTTCAATCCAATTCAGCATTAAAGTTCCAACACTTTTTGAAATGACATTGGATTCATTTTTTACTTCGTTGTAAAATTCAGTCAGAGTTTTACTTTTTTGGTCTGTATTTCGTCTAATCGGCATTTTTGGTCAAATGTTGTAAAACGTTTTTTTATTCAATTTTCCGTTATGTATTTATTTTCAGAATAATATTTTTCCTTTCCTTTTATATTGTTAAAATTCAACTTAATTACGGTATCAAGATTTTTCCTTTTGAGATTGATTTTTAAAGATTCAGTTTTTTTAGTCATTGTATCTCCGATTTTGATAAAGTCATAAAGTTCAGAACTTTGGAAAACAAAGTCTTTTTTATTATCACCAAATATTTGATGTCGAATAATAATTATTGGTCTTGCGTGATTTTGTTTATCAATATATTTTTCAACAACTATTCCTTGATAGTTTGAATGATATTCATCATAAACTATTTTGTCGAAAAACTCTTTTTGAGTCAGATTATCACAAGAATTTAATCCTACAGTAAGAAGAAACAATAAAATAAAATGTCGATTTATCATTTTTTTAGTTTTCTCAAATGTTTTACAACGGTTTTGTGTATGATTTCGTTGCGTGTTTCAGCAACTAAATTAGTAAACTAAAACGAACCAGAGGAAATTCCGAAGGAATTTCCAAGTAGGCGAGTACTAGCAATGAATTATACACGTTGTTGTAACACGTTTTTTTATTCCGTTCAGTTTTCTATAATCAGATATTCATTTTCTGGAAAAGACAACATACGTAACAAATCCAATGTTCCACAATTCGGTTCAAGGTATTTTTTAGTATTCGGAATTCCACGTTCATCTTTCTCCCAACTTGTTTTGAACTTATATTTTGTCGTATCTAATTTGTTTTCAAGTATAACAGATTTGTCATTAGAAATTTGCCATTCGTATTTTTCGTTTTTCCAGCAAACACCAATTCCGTCTCCAAGTTTGTCAATTCCACTTACATCGAGTTTGATAAAATCTATTTTCGGAATTGAACTGGTTTTTCCGTTTATTATATATCTTGTTTTTCCTTGAGTAATAACCTGGTCTCTCGCTCAAAAGCTTCATCTAACGATGAGGCTTTTTTGTTTTATATGGTTTTAGGTATTGAAAATTTAAGGTGAGAAGTTTATGC
>NZ_LIQI01000028.1 GCF_001418105.1 Lacinutrix himadriensis | reverse complement strand
TCGTTATATTTTTCGGCAGTTTCTAATTCAAATATTTGTTCCAGAGTTTGATTCATTCGGGATTTTTTTTAGCTTGTTGCCAACGGTTTTGTATAAAAAGAGTTGCGTTTTTGCGTGCGAGGAATTTCCGTAGGAAATTCAGATGTAGCAAAAGTGCAACGATCTTTAAATTTTGTTCTAAATATAGCCATTTTTTTTATGCGTTGTTATATACTTTTGCGATAGAGTAGAGTGAGAGCGTTCTGCAAAAATTCAGAAATAGTTTTCCGAAATTTTTAGAGTTGGATTTATCTTCTTAAAACTCAAAAAAATCTCGTAAAGAAAACCAGGCTTTTTTCTGCATAAGTGATTTTCCATTTGAGTGATATTTCTGTAGAATTAAATTCAGTATTATATTAAGTTTTACAAACAACTTAAAGTTCCGCAAACAAGCTTAAATTCCGTTTGAGTGAGATTCAGAGTTTGTTTTTAAATTCAAAGTTTGAGTGAGAAAAAATTCCGATGAATTATGGTTTTAGTAATTCGGTTTTATTAGGAGTTACAATTTCAGAGCAATTGTATATAACGTTTATGTATAAGAATAGTGCGGTTTTGTGTGCGAGGATTTTCCGCAGGAAAATCAGACGTAACAAAAGTGTACGGACTCTTGATTAAGTACTAAACTAAGCATTATTTTTATACGGTGTTAGCTACAGTGTTTTTATCCGTTGTTTCATTTCTTCGAAACTATATTTTGGTTCAAAAACATATTTTCCGTTAGTATCTATAATTCCCCATTTATCATTTAATTCAATCCTCGAAAATCCGTTCTCAAATGGATAACACATTTCGAATTCGGTTGGAATTTTCAGTTTACCATTTTCGTTAATAAAACCGTATTTATCTCCTTTTCGAACTTTAGACAAGCCATTATTGAATTCTCCAATAACCATATATTCGAATTCAGTCAATTTCGTTCCGTTTGGATTATATAATGCTTGAAGAT
This sequence comes from Lacinutrix himadriensis, assembly GCF_001418105.1. Lineage (GTDB taxonomy): Bacteria > Bacteroidota > Bacteroidia > Flavobacteriales > Flavobacteriaceae > Oceanihabitans > Oceanihabitans himadriense. The sequence goes on along the minus strand of NZ_LIQI01000028.1, from coordinate 75,016 downwards.
TTTCTTTTCTTAAAACTATTAAACCATTTTCCAACCAACTTATATAATCAAATTCATTTGGTAATATTCTCTCTCCATTTAGCGTTGTTAGTCCACGCTTATTTTTAATAGAACGAGTATCGCCAATTTCTCCTTTTCCAATTATACTATCTTCTTTAATTACTGTTTCTAAAATGTTATTTTTAAGTTTAATTTTACTATAAATAGGTTTAATCAACACATTATTTGTTGTATCAATTATTCCCAAATTATATTCTCCTAAATATTTTGCTCGATAACCAAATATAAATTTATCGTCCTTAAGATGCTTTAAATATTCATACTCAAATGGTATGATGATTTGATTGGATTTGTTAATTAATCCGAGTTTATTGTTTTTTGCAACAACAGCAAAATTGTTAGAAAACGCTTTTGCGTACTGGAATTGCGGTTCTATTTTCACATTACCATTACTTTCTTTAAATCCCCAAAGGCTATCTGCTTTAAATGGTTCCAAATTTTGCGCATAGCCTTTTTGTTGACAAGAAATAATTGTCAAATATGTAACTAATATTATAAGTATGCTCTTTTTCAACATTGTAGCTAACGTTGTTGTATATGATTTGTTGCGTGTTTCAAGCAACTAATTTAGTAAATAATTACCGACCAAGAAAGTCCGCGAGGACTTTCGTAAGTAGGCGAGAAGCCAGCAATAAATTATATACGGTGTTAGCAGTAGTACTTATTCTATTTTTATATTGCCAAAAGTAGTTGGAACTAATGATGAATCAATAATGTCAAATAAGTTTTTTCTGTATTCTTTTGATTTAAGAGTGAAGCTAGCCATATTCAAAAAACTAGGTTTTATGTGTTCCGTGAATAGTTTGGTATTTATGCAATCAGTATCTAATTGAAAACTTACAGAATTTACATCCAATTCAATACATTCCTGATAAGATTTATGGTCAATACTTGGAAAAATATCTTTAAACATAATGTTATATTTGGGCTTGAAATATTTAATTAATGAGGCTTCTGTGAAATTAATTATTTCTTTTTCGCTCAATTCATTTTTCATAAATTTAGACATTATTTTACTAACATTCTGAACTTCATTGTCATGTCTTTTATTTAGTTTGTTGGTTCCATCAAATGAAGTATGAAGCTCTCTATCGAAGCTAAGTAAGTTAAGCCATATTTCTTTATCTGGATTATTTTGAATTGCTTCTGAATAAATTTTTTGAAGAGTAGAGTGATTTTTAAGTCTTGAAGTAGAATCTTTTTCTCCTTTTTTTCCATAAGATTGTCCAATATAAAGTAGTTCAGAGTTAAATTCTTCTGAATATTTTCTAGTATGCATAGCATAATATAATGCACTTTTTGCGTATAGAATTTGTTTATCACCATTAAACATATAAAATTTTGAATGAGGGAATTCTGATTCAATTCTATAATTTTTAGTGTCTTCAATTGGTTTAAGAAATATTATTTTCTCTTCAAAACTAAATTCTTTTTGAACGCGAAAAACAAGTTTTATTAATTCATTGAACTCACATCGTTCAGGAATAATTGCAACCCTTGGTCGGGAAATAATAAAGTATATATGGCAAGGAAATTCTTCTGTAAAACCATCTTTTAGAATTGGGTTCGTTAAGTCATCTTGTTGACACATGGAAATTTTGGTCATATTCATGACTATTCCATATTCAATAAAATTTCTAAATTTATCCATTATTTCTCATGAGTAATTTCGTATTACTGCTAACGTTTATGTATATGGAAAGTTGCGTGTTTGCGTGCGAGGAATTTCCGAAGGAAATTCAGACGTAGCAAACGTGCAACGACCTTTGTTTTAGCACAACACCAGCAATTTTTTATATACGGTGTTGTAAAACGTTTTTATAATTGTTTTAATTCAATCGAATCAGCACTATGGATTTTAATTTCCCAATCTTTATCAATAACTCGCCATCTGCTAAATCCGCTTAAAATTTTGTTTTCTCTCCACTTATTATCATAATAATACAATAATCGAATTTCATTTTCATAATCGTTTTCCGATTTCCGATTAATCTTTTTTCCTTTAAAAACAACAGTTTGGTTTTGGTAAGGAGCTAATGTATCAATCTTGGATTTAGCATTGCGCCCAATTATCGTAACATTAGAAATTCCGAGTTCCGTTTCGTTAATGACTTTTACATTAATTCGATTGCTTTTTTCAGAAGCATAGGATTGTAAAGTCAGGAATAGAAATAAACATAGTATTAAAGTAAAAATATTGATACTTGATTCCTTTAAGCCTTTCAGAAAGCCAAATTTTTTAAAATTAATAAACAAGATTACTAATAGTGAAATAGTCAAGAAAGGAATTAGAAAGTATAGAAACAAATAAACCATAAAAAATGGGTTTGTTTTGAGAAATCCAAATCCAAAAATTGATATTCCTAGAATGAGTAAAATAATCAGAAACGAGTAAAATACTTTTGATGCAATTCTTAATGTTCTATCCATTCTCGTAGGTTTGGTCAAATGTTTTACAACGGTTTTGTATAAAAATAGTTGCGTTTTTGCGAGCGAGGATTTTCCGAAGGAAAATCAGATGTAGCAAAAGAGCAACGATCTTTAAATTTAGTTCTCAATATAGCAATTTTTTTTATGCGTTGTTACATAATTTACCGACACATTTGAGTAATCACGTTTGCTTAGATCTTTGAAGCAAGAGTGGTTTATTCCGAGTTTGAGTGATCAATCTTTACCTTTGATTTAATAATTCCGCAAACTAACTCTAAAATCCGTTAGAGTAAGAAATTCCGCAAGAGTGAGAATCCAATTTATGATAAATTCAGAGTTTGAGTAAGCAACTATTCAGAGTTTGAGTGATGGAAATTCCGAGAAATTTATTTTTTAGAAATTCGGTTTTGATAGGAGTTGCGATTTTCGGAGGTATTTTATGTAACGGTTACGTATAAGAATAGTGCGGTTTTGTGTGCGAGGATTTTCCGCAGGAAAATCAGATGTAACAAAAATGCACTGTTCTTTGTTTAAGCACTAATCTACGCATTATTTTTATGCGATGTTAGCCACAGTTTTTCTTTCGGAATATATTTTCCATATGAAATAAGTTAGTCCTAAAAATCTAACCAAATAATTTAATGAGGTAGTCCAATTAGATTGTGTAACGAAATTATATTTTATAAATTCTGATTCAGGTGCATGAACTATATATTCTGTAATTAAAAAAGTATTTCCGAAAATTAATAATACTAGCAGAATTGCAACTGATAATATTAATAAAATATCTTTTTTAGAAGGAATTTTATTTTTAAAAATTCGGTTGTAAATTTTTATTAAGATTAATATAGACAATAAGCCAAATAGAACATTAATACCTAATATAATAAATTCGTTTTCTATTTTCAATAGTGTGTATATCCAATTAAGTATTGAAGTTAGAATTAGGTATACTTTTTCAAATACTAAATAGCATAATACACTTGAAATTCCAATTTTCAAAATTCCAGATTCCTTTTCCAAGTTTTGTTTTTCCAAGGAACCTAACTTTATAAGATAGAATGTTAGTAATGCAATAGAAACAAATAAGAAGAAAGCAATTGACCAAGATAATTGATTAAAATAGGTTTCTTTAAATGAGCCAAGTCCTGATATTGACTTATATTGATTTCTGTAAATATCAATTCCTTCTCTAATAAAAGTCAGAACTATTAATCCTATAAAAAGTGAAAATATGATTTTTAAAGTCGGAATAATTGATTTTAATATGCTTTTATTGATGGCAATTATCAAAGTAATAATAGGTATAACGCCAGTAATAATTCCATTTAAAGCCAAAAGAATTATTTCATTTTCAATCTGGAATTTTAAATTTACTAATAGTATAGATTTAATTAAAATGTAATGACTTACTCTTAAAATCAAATAGCATAAAATACTAAATGTTCCAATTTTTAGTATGTCATTTTGTTTCATTTGCGTTCTGATTTTAAATTGTGGCTAACGGTTACGTATAAGAATAGTGCGTTTTTGTGTGCGAGGATTTTCCGCAGGAAAATCAGAAGTAGCAAAAAAGCACTGTTCTTTGTTTAAGCACTAATCTACGCATTATTTTTATGCGATGTTAGCCACTGGTTTTATTTCAGTTGAAAATGGATATGATCATCGTGTCTCACAGCTTGACAACCATGAAATCTTACTTTTCCATTTTTTAAATTCAGTCGATGTTTTAAATGAGGTTCAATAAATAGTTTTCCAATCTCATTTTGTTTGAGAATTAGATTTGCTAATTCTCGAGTTCCTTTATTTGAAAATTTTATTTCTTTATTAATTGTACCTAAAGTGACATATTTTGTAAAATCGTATTGCCAATTTCCTTTGTTTTTGCAAACAGAAATTTGGTCATATTCCTTTTCAGTTGGACTTTCAAAAGCTCCATAACCACTTATAGAAGGTTTTTTATTTGTAAGTTTTCCGTTTTTATTTTCGTAAATCAGAGAAATATCTATTTTTTTTCCGTCGTTGTGACTCAAGTGTGGAAGTAAAGGGAATTTGTCAATGAAAGGAAAATTTGCGTCTAGATAAACCATTCTGATTCCGCTATTCCGTTTTTCAAAGTCGTTAGCTATTTTTCCAATTGCTTTGTTTAATTGAGGTTTAACATAATTTCTATTAGCTAGTTTGTAAAAGAATGAATGAGCTTCAAGAAATTCTGTTTCTTTTATTTTCTCACGACCAAAAGTAGGAGCTAGGTTTGGTACAATTAGAAAAGTAGCAAAAATGTAAAGTGTTGCGAAAATTCCGATTCGTTTTAATCTTTTCTTTTCAGTTTTCTTATTAACTAGAATTAATGAAATAAGGTAAATTAATCCACCAATTTGAGTAACAGCAGTTAAAAGAAGTATAATTATAATGTGAAGTATGATTTTCAATAGTATGTTTAACTTGTGGCTAACGGTTTTGTATAAAAATAGTTGCGTTTTTGCGAGCGAGGATTTTCCGAAGGAAAATCAGATGTAGCAAAAGTGCAACGACTTTTAAAATTAGTTCTAAATATATCAATTTTTTTTATGCGTTGTTGCTAACTGTTGCGAGACATTTGAGTAATCACGTTTTTTAATTCCGCTTAATGGATCAATTCCGAGTGAAGTCAGCAAATTGATTTTGTTTTTTTAATTCCGTTTGAGTGGCTTTTCCGAATCAGGCTAAATTCCGCAAGAGTAAATTCAGCAGCTGAGTAAATAATTCCGCAATATTTAATTCCGATTTTGAGTGATTTTTTCAGCGTAAAGTTTAGATGAATTCCGTTCGGTATTTTTTCCGAGTTATAGTTAGCAACGGTTTTGTGTATGGTTAGTTGCGTGGTTAAGCGAGTAAGTTAGCAAACTTTTACGAACCCGAGAAAATTCCGCAGGAATTTTCGCAAGTAAGCACTTAAAAAGCAATTAATTATACACGGTGTTAGCAAATCGTATTTTATTTTTTTCAATATATTAATTCAAGCACAATTATTTTTTTATTTAGTTTATCGTTCAAATCAACATCATATTCTAGCATAACTCTTGCTGTCGATTCAGGGAATAAAAATCCAGCTCTATTTTTTTGTTCGTAAAATTCTTTATGAAATTTGCATTTATCTTTTATTGATGACAAAGCTTGCAAATATTTCCCAGCGTAATTGAAATTCGGTCTATTCAATTCGAGGTTTATAATAGAGTCAAAATTAGAATTTGGCGTAAGCTCTGAAGAATTCCCTCTTGTATATGAATATTCGATAGTTCCGTCTGGATTAGTGTATTTATATCTCGATTTAATATATGGAACTGGATGTTTAATGTATTCTAAAGAATCAGACTCAATTTTGTCAAAATCACTATTTTCTATAATCCATACTGAATCTGGAAATTCATACATTTCTAGTCGTAAATCACTCGTTTTAAATTTATTCCTTGACTTTTCGGATATGCTTTTCCAGTTTTCGGTTTTTTCATCACGTAATTCGATTAAAAACTGTCGGTAAGCATTTTCAGTATCCAAATTCGGATATTGTCTTTTTAAAAAGTCGTTCTCAAAATCGGAAACAAGGAAGTCCAACACAGCTACATTTTCAATTACTAAAACTTTGTCAAATTCCGATATTCCTTTTTCGGCTTTTTTGTCCGAACAACTTATAATTAGGAATAAAAATATGAATGATATGAGAATTTTCATTGGTTGGTCATATGTTTGCTAACGTTGATGTATATGGTTTGTTGCGTGTTTCAAGCAACTAATTTAGTAAATAATTACGGACAAAGAAAGTCCGCGAGGACTTTCGCAAGTAGGCAAGAAGCCAGCAATAAATTATATACGGTGTTGTACGCAGGCTTTTATTCATTCTTTATTTTTATAAATCTAATTTCATTCGAGTTGTAAAGATTAAATATGATTTTTTCGTTTCCATTTCCTCCAAATTGTGAAGCATATTCAATTAAATTTCCATTCTCGTTATAAAATTCAAATTGTCCATCAATTCCTCCAGTTTTCCAAGTTCCGCTTTTTGCAATTCCAACATTTTCTTTTCCATTAAATTTATAAGTTCCGTCCGCAAATAAATTCAATTCAGAGTTAGTTTTTTCTTTTCCTTTTTCAACAGTTTGAATTTCATAAGTTCCAGAAAATTCCTCCATTTCACTTTTATTAAAAGATGGAACTGCTATTAAATACCAAAATGCAATTAAACCAAAACACATTATTGGAACTGTTCCAATTCCGAATGCAATTTTTTTCAGTTTTTGAGATTTCTTAAATATTCCAAATAATAATACAATCAGAGAAATTAACAGAAATATTCCACCAATAAAAATTAATAATATGAATAGTAAACTTTCCAGCATAATGTTTTTTTAGCTTGCGTACAACGTGTTATATCATCACTTTTATTGATTATATCCCGTAAATAGGTCAGGATATCGTTAGTTTTGTGTTAATGTTATCCTGTAAAGATAATTGTTTAATTGCATTATCCAAAGGGCTCTTTATTTGTTGTAAATCTTTTCTAGATACATGTGTATAAATCATTGTGGTTTCTGGTCTGCTGTGGCCTAGTAGTTCTTGTATGTAACGAATATCTGTACCTTGTTCTAACATATGTGTGGCATAACTATGACGTAAAGTATGTGGTGTTACCGGTTTTAGTATTCCAGCAGCTTTAGTGTTTCTTGCAAGAAATGCACGTATAGACCCTGCAGTGTATTTACCGCCTTTAGGGTTCTCTATAAAATATTGTTTTGGTGCATAGGTATTATGATAATTTTTCAATAATGGGAAAAGACTTTCGGCGATAGTAGTGTATCTGTCTTTTCTGCCTTTTGAGTTTTTTACATATAACTGCTTTCTTCTAAAATCAAAATCACTAAGTTTTAAATCAATAATTTCTCCTATGCGTAATCCAGAGCCATAAAGCATTGCTATAATAGTACGATGTTTTAAGTTTTTTGTTACTTGTAATATGGAAAATACTTCTTCTATACTTAATACAATTGGAAGTTTTTTGTCTTTTTTAGGCATATAGACTTTATCTATATCTATAGAACATGCAGGATAGAAATAGGCAAAATGCTTAAAACCACTTACCATTTGTCTATGTGTGCTAACTGCATAATTTAATTTATCTACAGTCCATTCTATATAATGCCTTACATCATTTTCATTAAGATCGTTTACAGGTTTAGAATCGGTAAATCGTAAAAATTCGAGTATAAAACCGCCATAAGCCGCAATAGTACTCGAGCTAAATCTTTTACCTTTTAAAAATTCTATAAAGTAGCGGTAGACTTCTGTTTTTTCTTTGTTTAAAGGATTAAGTTCTACCTTGATGCCTTTACTGTATCGTGGAATACTATTTTTATCATGCGTTTCTAAAAGGCGTAAGTTCTCTTTTTTAATATGAATTTTAAGGTCTTCTAGTCTAACCTCGTCGTAATAGATATAAAACGTTCTATGCGTTTTTGTCCAATACACACCATTAAATTTTTTAATATATTCTTTGACTTCAAAATTATAAGCAAATTTAATCGCGATACAACTTTTTGCATTATGTGTAAATGGCTCTAGTGTGATGGAATTCATGTGTTTATAATAAAAAATGATAACTAAAGATATAAAAAAAAAGCCTATCAAAAGTTTGAAAGGCTTTCCGTAATACTTTTTTTTATAATTTCTTTGCGAAATTTATTAGAAAAAACTTTTTCTATCCATCAACGTGTTAACCAACCGCTTTTATTGGCTGTTGCTATGGCATAGGGTGTAATCCAAAATAAACCAAAAGTGTATAAAATACTATAGGTATATGCCCAGAAACCTTGGGTTGTTTTATATCTATTAGTAAAGAATACTAATGAAAAAGTAGATATAATAGAAATGCTAACTAAGGTAGATCCTATAAATAATAAAGGATGTATCAAAATAAAAAATAGCATGAAAATTAATAAGGGATAACTCATAACTATTCTAACAAAATGACTGATAAATAATAAACGAGTTCCCATTTTTTCGCCTTCTCTAAAGTTAGTAAAAACGTATTTTGACATTTCTAGATTCTCTCTTACATTACTGCGTCCCCAACGGATAAACATTTTATATAAACCTAAATACTCTTCAGGTACATTGGTATATGCAACAGCATTTTTTTGAAATAGTACGTGTTTTCCTTGTTTTAAAATCATGTTGGTCATGGCACGATCTTCCCCAATATCTGAAGGTTGCCCCATAAAGGTTTGGTTTATCCACTCTGGTAAACATTTAAATACTGCAGTGCTTCTATACGCAGCCAAAGCTCCAGGTGTACACAATACCGAATTCAAGTTGCTTTCTGCCGAACGTACAAATTCAAAACTCATCACAAAGCTCACATCCAACATTTTAGGAAGCATTTCTTTTTTATTATTTAAAACACGTATATTTCCTGCAACGGCACCACATTGTTCGTTGTATACAAAAGGACTAACTAAGTTTCTAAGCGTGTCTTTAGTAACAATAGAATCACTATCTACGGTCACATAAATATCTCCAGTACCTAAATGAAACCCACGATAAAGGGCATGACGTTTGCCTTGGTTTTCTGGTTGTTGATAGATTTCTAATTGATCGCCTAATACCTCTTTAGCATCCAGCATCCAATTCCAAGTATCATCCTTACTACCATCATCTATAGATATAATCTGAATTTTATGTTCTGGATAATTACTTTTTGCTAGACTCATTAAGGTGTCCCATACTTGTTTTCCTTCATTGTAAGCAGGCACAATTACCGTACAGGTTGGTAATTCATTGTCTGTTACAGAAGCAATGGGTTTGTATTTTATATAGTTGAATGCGGTATACATGAAAAAAAGCAACTTATAAGCAAAGAGGGTTGCTGCAATAAGAATAAAGCTAACGCCAAGAGAAGATCCCATGTTATTGGTGTTGAATGCTTCAAAATCGGAATGAAAAACATAGAAAAAATACATGCCTATTAATAGAAGTAAGAAAGTGCTTAAGAGCACTAATCTGTTTAACGGATTTTCTATTTTTCTATTCTTATTAAAAAAAGCAAGGATACTATTCTTTCGTTTTTTTGATTTTGTTTGAAGTGTACTGGAATCTGTTGGATTTGTGGTCATAAATCTATTTGGATGTGTGAGATTAAATAAGATTTACGTGAGAGGTTTTTATTTAGATGTTTCCAATTCTTTATTTAAGATAAATTTATAATTTGATAGATAGAATCCTATGCATTTAGGGTGTGAAAAAGAATATAGTAAAATGGGTTTTGTGGAAATAAAAAAACCCAAATAGAATAAATCTATTTGGGTTTGTATTATAAGTTTAAAAAGAATTAATCTTCTTTTTTGTCTTCTCTTGGTTTTCTGTCATCACGTCTGTTATCACGACCTCTATTGTCACGAGAACCTCTGTTATCACGAGAAGCAGGACGTTTGTCGTCTCTTGGTGGTCTTTCAACAAAACCTTCTGGTTTTGGTAAAATAGCTTTTCTAGAAACTTTCTCTTTACGAGTACGTTTGTCTATACCAAAGTATTTTACATCAAAAACGTCTCCCATGTTTACAACATCTGTAACATTTTCTGTACGTTCCCAAGCTAATTCACTTACGTGAAGTAATACTTCGTTTCCTGGAGCATCTAAATACTCAACAACAGCACCAAAATCTAACATTTTGATTACTTTTACTTCGTAAATACTACCTACTTCAGGTTTGAATAATATAGCATCAATTTTTGCCATAACAGCATCAATTCCTTTGCTACCAACACCTAAAATTTCAACAATACCTTCTTCAGTCACAGGATCTTCGTTAATAACGATAGTAGTCTCTGTTTCTTTTTGCATCTCTTGAATTACTTTTCCTCCAGGTCCAATTAACGCACCAATAAATTCGTTTGGTACACGTCTTGTAACCATTGTAGGAGCGTGATCCTTAACTTCTGCATTAGGAGTTTCAATAGTATCTGTTAATTTTCCTAAGATATGTAAACGACCATCACGAGCTTGCGCTAATGCAGATTCTAATACATCATAAGAAAGTCCTTTTACTTTGATATCCATTTGACAAGCAGTAATACCTTTTGAAGTACCAGTTACTTTAAAATCCATATCTCCTAAGTGATCTTCATCTCCTAAAATATCAGATAATACAGCAAATTTACCAGAATCAGCATCTGAGATTAATCCCATTGCAATACCTGAAACAGGTCTTATCATTTGTACCCCAGCATCCATAAGTGCCATTGTACCAGCACAAACCGTTGCCATAGAAGAAGAACCGTTAGATTCTAATACTTCTGACACTACTCTTACTGTGTACGGACAATCTGCAGGAATCATTCCTTTTAAACCACGTTGTGCTAAGTTACCATGACCAACTTCTCTACGAGATGTTCCTCTTAATGGTCTAGCTTCACCTGTACAAAAAGGAGGGAAGTTATAATGTAAATAGAAATTCTCCTCACCTTCGTAAGATGGCATATCTATTTTGTTTGCATCTCTGGATGTTCCTAGAGTAACTGTAGCTAATGCTTGCGTTTCTCCACGAGTAAAGATGGAAGAACCATGTGTAGATGGTAAGTAATCTACCTCACACCAAATTGGTCTAATCTCATCTGTCTTTCTTCCATCTAAACGTAAACCTTCATCTAAGGTTAGGTTTCTAATGGCAGATTTTTCTGCTTTTCTGTAATATTTAGAAACTAAATCTCCAAAATCGGCTAATTCTTCTTCCGAAAAAGTAGCTTTAATTCCGTCTTTAATTTCTGCGAAAGCAGTAGTTCTTTCATGTTTAGATGATCCAGCTTTTGCGATAGCATATACTTTATCGTATGCCATGTCATAAACTTTCTTCTCTAAATCTGCATCTTCTCTTTCACCTTCGTACTCACGTACTTCTTTTTTACCAAATGCTTCTGCTAATTTTACTTGAGCAGCACATTGTACTTTGATAGCTTCATGTGCAAATTTAATTGCGTCTGCCATTTCTTCTTCAGAAATTTCATCCATTTCACCTTCTACCATCATCACAGAATCCGCACTTGCTCCAATCATCATATCGATGTCAGATTCTGCTAATTGTGCTCTGGTTGGGTTGATTACAAATTCTCCATTTACACGTCCAACTCTAGCTTCAGAGATTGCACATTCAAAAGGGAAATCTGATAATTGAATAGCTGCAGATGCTGCTAAACCTGCCATTGCGTCTGGCATAACGTTTTCGTCGTGAGACATTAACTGGATCATCACTTGTACTTCTGAGTGGTAATCTTTTGGGAATAATGGACGTAAAACTCTATCCACTAAACGCATAGTTAATACTTCACCATCACTAGGTCTTGCTTCTCTTTTGAAGAATCCACCTGGATAACGACCAGCTGCTGCAAATTTTTCGCGATAATCTACCGTTAATGGTAAAAAATCAACTGGTGATTGTTTGTAATTGGAAACAACTGTACATAACATCATACATTTTCCTGACTGAACAACAACAGAACCGTGTGCCTGTTTTGCTAATTTTCCGGTTTCGATAGAAATTTCTCTTCCATCACCTAGGTCTATGACCTCTTTAAAAACTTTTGGAATCATAAATAAGTTTTAATACTAATTAAACATTGGTAGTTGTGTTGTGTAGTTGTTGTGGCCAATGAAAAACTGTAATTTAGCTTCTTCAATAATGGAGTTTAGACTCTTCCAAAACGAGTTAGTATATACCAAAAAACCACGCTGTTGGGCGTGGTCTTTGTATTGAGATTATTTTCTTAATCCTAATTCTTTAATTATTGCACGATATCTTAAGACATCTTTCTTAATTAAGTAATCTAGTAAGCTTCTTCTTTTTCCTACTAACATTACTAACGAACGCTCTGTATTATAATCTTTACGATTATTTTTTAAGTGTTGTGTTAAGTGCTCAATTCTATGTGTGAATAATGCAATCTGTCCTTCTGCAGAACCAGTGTTTTTTGCGTTACCACCATGTTTTGCGAATAATTCTTCTTTTGCTTTTTGATCTAAATACATGCTAATATTATTGTAAATGATTTTTATGTACACGAAAGCTCGTCTTTCGAGCGGCAAATATAGTTATTTTTATTTATATAGATATATAAAAAATAAAAAAGACCTTTAATTTTTTAAGTTAAAGGTCTTTTGTGTTATCGTGTTCGTTGTTAAGCTCTTATAGGTTGGTTTTGTACCAAGTCAATATAAAGGTTTACGCGGTTTTTTAATTCTTTTCTATGGGTAATAAAATCTAAGAAACCATGTTCTAATAAAAACTCTGAAGTTTGAAATCCTTCTGGTAATTCTTTACCTGTAGTATCTCTTACAATTCGAGGTCCTGCAAAACCAATTAATGCTCCTGGTTCGCTAATGTTAATATCTCCTAACATAGCAAAAGAAGCTGTTGTTCCTCCTGTTGTTGGATCTGTACATAAAGAGATGTATGGAATACCTGCGTCTGCTAGTTGTGCTAGTTTTACAGATGTTTTTGCTAGTTGCATTAAAGATAATGCCGCTTCCATCATTCGTGCTCCTCCAGATTTAGAGATAATCATGAATGGTAGTTTCTTTTTTAATGCGTAGTCTGCTGCACGAGCTATTTTTTCTCCTACAACGCTCCCCATAGATCCACCAATAAAACTAAAATCCATTGCAGCAATAACTAGGTCATTACCTTTAGATTTTCCAACTGCTGTACGCACGGCGTCTTTTAGTTTGGTTTTTTCTTGTGCTGCTTTTAAACGGTCTGGGTACTTTTTGGTGTCTTCAAATTTTAAAGGATCTTTAGATTCTAATTTAGCATCTAACTCTTTGTATTTATTGTCGTCAAAAAGTATTTCGAAATATTCATTACTACCAATTCTAACGTGGTAACCGTCTTCTGGACTTACATAATGATTTTTTTCTAGTTCTTTTGCGTCTACTATTTTACCTGTTGGAGATTTGTACCAAAGGCCTTTAGGGGTGTCTTTTTTTTCTTGAGTAGAGGTGGTTATACCTTTTTCTTTTCTTTTAAACCAAGCCATATAGATTTACTATTTTAGTTTTTCTAAAATTAATTTAGTTAGTTCTTATTTTAAATAAATAAGTACGCAAAATTACTCATTTTATTAATACAACTCCAAAATAGATGTCGCTATCTTGTTTTCTTGTGTTGTTATTGTATAAAAAAATCCGTTTAAGTACTGAGGTTATTCTCTTTAAACGGATTTTTTATTTTAGTAATTACCTTGATTTGCGTTAAGGATGGAACGGTTTGTTTGAGCTCCTCGCAGAGAGCGAGTAGTGACAGCCTGACCCTACGAAACTTTTGTGAAGTAGGGTAACGCCAAAATAATTTTATAATGTATTTACATTATTTAAATCTTCAAACGCTTTTTTAAGACGTTCTACAAATGTGATCTCTCCTTTACGTAACCAAACGCGTGGATCGTAATATTTTTTGTTTGGAGATTCTGGCCCGTCTGGGCTACCAATTTGCGATTGTAAGTAGTCTGTTTTTTCGGCCATATAATCTCTAACACCAGACATAAACGCGTATTGCATGTCGGTATCGATATTCATTTTTATAACTCCGTAACCTATAGCTTCTCTAATTTCTTCTAGTGTAGATCCAGATCCACCATGAAAAACAAAGTCAATATGATTATGAGGTAAGTTGTGTTTTTTTGATAAAAATTCTTGAGAGTTTTTAAGAATTTTTGGAGTAAGTTTTACGTTTCCTGGTTTGTAAACACCATGTACATTACCAAACGCTGCTGCAATGGTAAATTGGTCACTTACCTTGCTTAATTCTTCGTACGCATAAGCTACTTCTTCTGGTTGTGTGTATAATTTAGACTCGTCTACATCGCTATTGTCTACGCCATCTTCTTCTCCTCCTGTAATCCCTAATTCTATTTCTAGGGTCATTCCCATTTTGCTCATTCTAGCAAGATATTCTTTACATATTGCTATGTTTTCTTCAAGAGGCTCTTCACTTAAATCTATCATGTGTGAGCTGTATAAAGGTTTTCCTGTTTCTTTATAATGTTGCTCACTAGCATCTAATAAACCATCAATCCATGGTAATAGTTTTTTGGCACAATGGTCTGTATGTAAAATTACTGGAACACCATAAGCTTCTGCCATTAAGTGTATGTGTTTTGCTCCTGCGATGCTTCCTGCAATTGCTGCTTTTTGGTTTTCGTTACTTAATCCTTTTCCGGCATTAAATACTCCTCCGCCATTAGAAAATTGTATGATTACTGGAGCATTTAAAGACGCTGCTGTTTCTAAAACACCATTAATACTATTAGAGCCAATTACATTTACTGCTGGTAATGCAAAGCCTTTTTCTTTCGCTAGTTTGAAGATTTCTTGTACTTCACGACCTGTTGCAACTCCTGGTTTTATATTATGTGCCATTTTATTATTTGGTTTGGATGAATGTTTGTTTATTCAAAAGTACGTAATTTTTAAATAAATTATAGTTGTTTGAATAGATTCTTAAAGGAATAAACACGATAACGTTTTCGTTGTGAATGGTTTAAAACGGATAGTTAATACCAATATTATAGACTGCTTTACCAAAGTTGTAGTTAGAAAACCAACGGTTGGTTTCTAGTGCAGGATTGTAGGTTTTAAAGCCTAAGTCTAATCTTGCTACTGCGAAACCAAAATCATATCTAATACCAAAACCAGATCCTATTGCGATGTCTTTTAAAGAGGATAAACTGGTGAAGGTGGATTTGTCATCTTCTACGTCGTCGAGTACATTCCAGATATTACCAACATCTATAAATAGTGCAGCGTTTACATCTCCAAATACATTAAACCTGTTTTCAAAACTAAAAGCTAGTTTTAGGTTTGCTTCATTAAATTCGTTGTTTGATCCTGAACTTCCTGGTCCAAGGCTATATGCGGTCCATGCGCGATTATCATTAGTTCCTCCAGCGAAGAAACTTTTAGAAAACGGTATGTTGGTAGAATTGCCATACGGAATAGCAATACCAATAAAACCTCTTGCGGCAAGTACATTTTTTTTACCTAAATCCCAATGACGAATATAATCGAACTCAGTTTTTATATATTGCGAGAATGCGACATTGAAAAACTCATATTGGTCATTATCGTTTTTTTGTAAGCCCAAAGCACTCGATGCCGCAGAAAAAATATTTCCTGCTAATTCTAATTTAAATCGGAAAATAGAAAAGGTTTCATCAAATAAATTTTCACGTCTATCTTGTGTATAGTAGTAATTAGAAGAGAAAATAAGATTGTTTTCTGTTAATCTGTCTTTACGCTCGCTAATAGCAGATATGGTTTGATAATCATCACTTGTGGATGCTAACGAAGTGTTTCCGCTTAATACATCATTGATAAAAAGATTTGTTTGATCTGGTATACTTAAATCTGTATTGTCTGTATTGTAATTTAGATCTTGTGCAATAGAATTTAAATTATCATAAGAGGTTTCATATACATTAAAGTAATTCCCTGTATTTAAATTTCTTACATACTGTGCATTAAAAACATCTAATCTGTTGGTTACTGTTTTATTAGGAACCCATTTGTAATTAAAAGCTCCCGTAACGGTTTGTTTATCTAAACCAATATTTGTCTGACTAGACATTGCCAACGATATTATGGTGCTAGGAAACATGTGTTTAGGTATTATTTTTTCAGTATTAAAAGGGAAAAATAATCTTGGTATAGTTAATCTAAGGTTTGCACCTATTTCATTAATATCAAAAAATGGATCGCCATCATTGGATGCGTCTTTGGAAGCACCAATAGCTCCAATTGCGGAGAGTTCCAAGGTTTCGGCACCTCGAAATACATTTCGCATTAAAATACTTGGGTTTAATGCAAAGCCTACAGTTTGTATATCGCTTTGAGAAACTTCAGCACTAAAACCAAATTTAAATTTCTTTAAAGGGGATAAGTATATGTTTGCAGTAAGTGTGGTGTCTGGGTTTTCTATATACTCAATGTCTGGATATTTAAACGTTTTCAGGTTGCTTAAATGTCGGTAAGAACGCGTTTTGCTTATGTCTTTAAAAATGCTGTTTGGGGTAATAAAAATAGCGTCGGTTAATGCTTTAGGCTTAAAGCGCATTTTACCAACACTAAATAAATTGTATCCATTGTAGGATACCGTATCAGTAATGGTTTTGTTTCTGTTTTCGTAAGAGCTATTCGTGAAAATATTTACATCTTTTACGTTATAGATCTTAAAAGGAACTCTATATGCAGAGTCTTGTTTTCTTACTTGGCGGTTTTTTATTTGTAAATCGACCTTTACTTTTTGACTGTTGTCAATAGAGTCCATTTCAAAATAGATATATTCTTGACTAAAATGATATACCCCTGAATTTTTAAAATGTTCGGTAATACGCTCCAATTCATTATCAAAAGTAACCGTTTTGTACTGTTTTTTCTTAAGTAGTGATTTATGAGCTTGTGTTTGGTATAAGGAATCTAAAATGGGAGAGTCAATAGATGTGGTTAATGAATCTACAAAATATGCTTTACCAGTAGTTACTGTATAATCTACGGATGCTTTTTTATTGCTTAGGGTGTCTGTTTTTGCAGAGGCTTTCACATTAAACCAACCATTGTTAAAATAATACGCCTCTAACTGTTTTAATGATTTTTTGGTTCTTACCTCATTAACAATTACCGGTGCTTCCCCTGTTTTTTTAAGCCAAGAATTAAAATTTATTTTTGCCTGTAAATAATTTTCTAATTGTTTTTTAGATAGAAATTTTTCTAGTCTTTTTTTTCGTTTAGGATTTCTGTTTATTTTTTCGGTTACAATAGAGTCAATGTTTGGTCTTGCCGTATTGTAAATATGAAGACGTAAAGGAATGCCTAAAAGTTTTCTGTTAGGCGCTTGGTATAAGAGATTGTTTATTCTTTCGGTATTTACTTTTTTGTTATTGACTATTATGGTATTGTTAACTAGTAAGTGCTCTTTTTCGCCAACTCTTTTAACGGCATCACAAGAAGTGAAAAACACTGCAAGGAATACAAGTAATACTATTTTAAAGGGCTGTACTTTCAAGAATATTATGTGATAAATTAATACTAATTTTGTTTTAATGAATTTAAGGTTTCATCTTTAGCCAGTAAAAACCTTTTTATAGTTTCAAAAATACATTATTTACATGTTAACCAAAAGCCAAATAAAATTAATAACTAGTTTAAAGCAAAAAAAGTATAGACAGCAAGAAGGCTTGTTTGTAGCTGAAGGTTTAAAAACGATAAAAGAGCTATTGCATTCTTCTTTAAAACTGCATCATATTTTTACTACAACCTCTTTTAATATGGAGGTTAAGGAAGAAACTATTATTTCAGAAAAAGAATTAAAAAAAATCAGCTTTTTAACTACACCTAATAAAGCTTTGGCTGTTTTTAAAATTCCAGAAACAACTCAAGTGAATAGCAATACGCTTATTGTAGCTCTCGATGATGTTAGAGATCCTGGAAATTTAGGAACTATTATTAGACTTTGTGATTGGTTTGGAATTGCAGATTTGGTTTGTAGTACTGCTACTGTAGATTGTTATAATCCGAAAGTAATTCAAGCGACAATGGGATCTATAACTAGAGTTAATGTGAGTTATGTAAATCTAGAAAACTTTTTAAAGGAAAGTAAAACTGAAGTTTTTGGTGCTTTTATGGATGGCGAAAATGTGTATAAAAGCGAATTGCCAACTCAAGGTGTTTTGGTTTTAGGAAACGAAGCGAATGGTATTTCTTCTGCTATGGAAGCCTTAGTAACCAAACGAATTAGTATTCCAAGGTTTGGACAACTTCAAGCAACCGAAAGTTTAAACGTAGCTACAGCAACTGCTATTTTGTTGAGCGAATTTAAGAGGGGTTAAAAGTATTCAGTCGCAGTCTCAGTATTCAGTTCTCAGTATTCAGTGGTAGTCTCAGTTTTTAGTGGCAGTCGCAGTTTATTGAAAAGTCAAGTTGATAAACAAGCCTCTAGTTTGCATGCTTGAAATATTTCCTGTCCACGGACTATTAGGATCAACATCTGGAACAATTTCATCATTAAACGCAAAGATTCCACGTACAGAAGGAGTAAACTTGAAAAAGAACATGTAGAAATCAATTCCAAAACCAATTTCGTAAAACAGATTGTTTTTTTTCATTCTAAATTCACCAGCTGAATTATCATCCGGATTGTCTTGATTACTAGAAAGGTTTAAAGCAGTAGAGATTCCACCAACAATAAAAGGTTTAAAGTTGTTAAGTCGTTTTGTAGAAAGTTTAATTAATAAAGGAATATGAATGTAAGTAGATTTAACTTCTCTTATTAAATCGGCATCTGTAAATTCGGTACCATCAAAATAGGTTTCATCATAAATTAGATTTCTAGAAGTTATCGATAAGCCTGGTTCTAATCGTATATCTACATAGTCGTTAATTCTTAAATTCCCAATTAGTCCTACATTAAAACCGGTACTTGTTTCTACTTGAATATCTTTTTTGTCTTGGTAGTAGTCAAAGTTGAAATCATAACTATTAAATCCAAGGTAATATCCATAGCTTAAGCGTGCTTTATCTACATTTTCATTGTTTTTTATTTTCTCTTTACTAAATAGTTGTGCAGAAGAAGATTGAAAAACAAAAAGAGTGATTATTAAGACAAGTATATTTTTCATATATTATTTTGACGATTTATAGATGGTTGCCACACCAAATGTTTGTGGGAAATCTGTAACATTAATAAACCCCGTTTCTCTTAAAATATTGTTTAAAGCTTCACCAAAAGGAAAAACAGAAGCAGATTCACATAAATATTTATAGGCACTTCTATCTTTAGAAAACATTTTTCCAATTAAAGGAAGAATGTTTTTTGTATAAAAATTATAACCTTGTTTATAAGGTGTTTTTGTTGGCATAGAAGTTTCTAATATAACAAAAGTCCCTTGAGGTTTTAATACGCGGTGTATTTCTTTTAGGCCTTTTTCTAGAGTTTCAAAATTTCGAACTCCAAAAGCGACCGTTATCGCATCAAAAGAATTGTCTTCAAAAGGCATGTTTTCACTGTCTCCTAAAACCATTTCAATAGTATTTTCTAGTCCGCGTTTTTTAATTTTGGTTTTACCAATATTAAGCATACCGCTACTTATGTCTAGACCTACAATTTTTTCGGCATTGGTTTGTGCTAGATTAATAGCAAGATCTCCTGTTCCTGTAGCTATATCTAATATGGTTTTTGGCTGCGATTCTTTAACCATTGCAACCACTTTTTTACGCCATGAAACATCAATTCCAAAGGAAATAACTCTATTTAAGCCATCATAATCTTTAGAAATTGTATCAAACATTTTGGTAACTTGTTCTTTTTTACCTAAATCGCTATCCTTGTATGGTTTTATTTTCGACAAATCTATTTTTTTGGCAAAACTACATATTTTTTTTGTTTAAATACTTATAGAGTAATCAAATCAAATACAGGTATCTTATTTGTATCTTAATAATTTGCAGTATATTTGCTTACTTTTTTATTAAAACTATAAATGAAAATAATTATTGCTGGAGCTGGTGAAGTAGGATTTCATTTAGCAAAATTATTGTCTTACGAATCGCAAGAAATAACCTTAATAGATACTAATAAAGATAGTCTGTCTTATGCAGATAATCATTTAGATATTAAGGTGATTAAAGGGGATGCTACGTCAATATCTATCTTAAAAGAAGCAAATGTTAACAATATTGATTTACTAATTGCGGTAACAGCTTCTGAAACTACAAATATTACAGTTTGCGTTTTAGCAAAACAGCTTGGTGCGAAACGTACCATAGCTAGAATCTCGAATACAGAGTTTATCAACCATAAAGAAGAAGTTGGTTTTACCGAATTAGGTATTGATGAATTAATTTCTCCTGAAGCTTTAGCGGCTTCAGAGATTAGTCTGTTATTAAATCAATCTGCATTTAATGATAGCTATGAGTTTGAACAAGGAGCGCTAACCATGGTTGGTTTAAATTTAGCTAGAACCGCGTCTTTTGTTGGTAAAACAGTAAAAGAAGCCGCTCAATTATTTCATGAAATTCACTTTGTGCCAATAGCAATTCAACGTTTTGGTACGCAATATACAATCATTCCAAGAGGAGATACACAGTTTAAAGAAGGCGATAATGTGGTCTTTATTACAAGTGAAGGAGGAGGAGATGAGTTGTGTAAAATGACAGGAAAAAGTAATGTAGAGATTAAAAATGTCATGATTCTTGGAGGTAGTAAAATTGGTTACAAAACATCCAGAGATTTATGTGCCAACAATTTTAATGTAAAGCTTATTGAAAAAGATAAGGAACATGCTTTTGAGTTGGCAGACGAGCTAGAAAAAGTGCTAGTAATAAATGGAGATGGAAGAAATGTAGATTTGCTAGACGAAGAAAACATTGGGGATATGGATGCTTTTATTTCTGTTACAGGAAATTCAGAAACCAATATCATGTCTTGCTTAGTAGCAAAATCTAAAGGGGTTAAGAAAACCATTGCCCTTGTAGAAAATATGGATTATTTTGAGTTGTCACAATCTATAGGGATTGATACGCTTATTAATAAAAAACTACTTGCGGCAAATAATATTTTTAGATATATACGTAAAGGAGAGGTTGTGGCAATGACCAAACTGAATAACATGAATGCAGAGTTGTTAGAGTTTAAGGTAAAAGCAAAATCTAAAATTAATAATAAACTTATTAAAGATGTAGACTTCCCAAGATCTGCAATTATTGGAGGTGTTATTAGAGACGGAAAAGGGCATATTGCACTGGGAAGCTTTAGAATACAAGAAAATGATAATGTGGTAGTGTGTTGCTTGCCAAGATCTATTAAACGTTTGAAAAAATATTCTTGTAAATGAGAGCCATTAAGCTTAATCACAAAATTATTTTCCATTTTTTCGGATTGCTACTCTTGTTTAATGGTGGTTTTATGCTGCTGTCTGCACTAATCAGTTTGATTTATAAAGATGGTGTTACTTTAGAGTTGTTTCTTTCCGGAATTGTAACGCTTTTAGTTGGTGTTTTTGGAATGGTTTCTACTAGAAATCATAGCAAAGAAATGAACAAACGCGAAGGTTATATTGTAGTAACGTTTGGTTGGATTGTTATGTCGCTATCTGGAACGCTACCTTATATTTTTACTGAAAGTATCCCCCAATTTACGGATGCATTTTTTGAAACAATGTCAGGTTTTACAACAACAGGAGCATCTATTTTAAATGATATTGAAGCAGTACCCGAAGGAGTTTTGTTTTGGCGAAGCTTAACACATTGGATTGGTGGAATGGGGATTATCGTTTTAGCGATAGCTATTTTGCCATTATTAGGAATTGGAGGTATGCAGCTATTTGCAGCCGAAGCTCCAGGACCAAGTACAGATAAATTACACCCAAGAATTACAGATACAGCAAAACGTTTGTGGCTAATTTATTTTGGGTACACGGTTGCGGAAACTATTTTGTTACAAGTAGCAGGAATGTCCTTTTTCGACGCTATAAATCATTCCTTATGTACCTTGTCTACAGGAGGTTTTTCTACTAAGAATGCCAGTGTTGCCTATTGGAATAATGAACCCGTAATACAATACATTATTATCGTGTTTATGTTTCTAGCAGGAACTAACTTTGTTTTAAGTTATTTTGCTTTTAAAGGTAAAGTGCAAAAAATTATTCACGATGAAGAGTTTAAGCTATACTTTAAGTTTGTAGCTATTTTTACTGCTATTGTTGCCTTCATTATTTATTTTAAATCGGATCTTACAGCTTCTACAATTGATCATCCAATGGTTTGGGGAGAAGCAGAAAGTGCTTTTCGTCATGCTTTATTTCAGGTGTTATCTGTTATCACTACAACTGGTTTTGTAACAGCAGATTATACATTATGGACACCCTTTTTAGTGGTGTTCTTTTTCGGAATCATGTTTCTAGGTGGATCTGCAGGTAGTACTTCTGGAGGTGTGAAAGTAGTACGCCATTTAGTGCTAATAAAAAATGGGTTTTTAGAGTTTAAACGTACTTTGCATCCCAATGCTATTGTGCCTGTACGTTATAATAAAAAAGCCATTTCAAAAGAAATTGTATTTAATATACTTGCCTTTTTTATCCTATATATGTTATCCTTTATTGTTGGAGCTTTAGTGTTTTCTATGATGGGAATAAATTTTGAATCTTCCGTAGGTTTGGCAGCTTCCAGTTTAGGAAATGTTGGTCCGGCACTTGGTGATTTTGGTCCTGTAAATAACTATGCAGCATTGCCTGATTTAGGAAAATGGTGGTGTAGTTTCTTAATGCTAATTGGAAGATTAGAATTGTTTACTGTACTTATATTATTTACCCCATTTTTCTGGCGAAATAGATAAATTCGTAAAAATATTTTTTCTTTAAATCCTGTAATCAGAATAGGTGTTTCCACGTTATTGTATCGTTTCAAGACTATTAGGAATGTAACAATTTACTAATTGGTTCGTCTTTATTATACAAACCAATTAAAACCAATCATCATGGAATTAGTAATTACATCACAAGATTTAGAACCACTTCCCACACAAGAAAAGGACACCGTAAATAAACCTTTAGGGTTTTTAAACTCCAACTACCAACAGATCGTTAATAGCAACTTTAGTAAAGTTTCTTCCAATTCTATTTTCGGAATTAGACAACAATTAAAGAGTAGACAATTTAATACCTACTGCTCTATAGAGACCGTCTTAAAAGTGTCTTTGTTTTTTGTAGCATTTCTTATTGCTACTTTGTAAATGTATTTCTGAAGAATATCTATTTCCTTTTAAAAGTGTAACATTTATATAAAAAGTACTACATATATATAAAGCAGCTTTTATTACAGATTTTCAACTGATGATCTTTTGAGCTATCCTCAAAATAATCTTTTATAATATTCTATATAGAAAGCAAGAATGAAAATTCTTGTAACACACTTCTATTATCTAAAATTTAATGTTTCACTTTTAAAACCTAGAAATTATGGGATTTGGTGGTTCTGTACAAGCAATGATTACCGTTATTAAGAATAATGAGAAAATGCGTTCCAATAGAAGCAAAAGAAAATCTTTTGAAGGAGGCTATTCTAGTACAAAACTAGAGTTTCATAATACCGCAACTAAAGAAGAGTTGAAAAGCATTGAGGAAAAGATACAACGCGAACAAAAACAAGTAAGACTAAAGCAGATTCTTGTTTTAGGTGTTGCTTTAAGTATTCTAATGACACTAATAATTATTTATATATAAGCTTATGCCTTTAGGAGAATCCATGCTGTTAACGTTAAAGAATAATGAAAATCTGAAACGTCTAAGAAGGAAATTTACAAGACCATTTTTTGGTGAAATTATCAAAGCAGAATCCTTGTATACTTTTCCAGAAGCAACGCCAGAAATTTTAGAGCGAATACGTTTACAAATGGCTATTCAGAATAAGGAAGAAATCATTTATTATCTAATAAGCCTAGTGATTATTTTGCTTTTGTTGTTGCTAGTAATGGTATAAAAAAAAAGCCATGAATACAGTGTATTCATGGCTTTAAAATATATTTAAAATAAAGTTTAGCTAAGCGCTTCTTTAATTCTTTTAATTGCTTCTTTTATTTGTTCTTGACTTGCAGCATAAGAGATTCGAATGCAATTAGGATTTCCAAATGCATCTCCTGTTACCGTAGCAACCAATGCTTCTTCTAAAAGATATAGAGAGAAATCTGTAGCGTTGTTTATTGTTTTTCCACGTAAGGTCTTTCCGAAGAAAAAAGAAACATCTGGAAATACATAAAAGGCACCTTCTGGTGTATTGGTTTTAAAACCTTCTATACCATCCAATAAATCTAAAACCATATCACGACGTACTTTAAACTCGTCAATCATATAGTTAACAACACTTGGGTCTGCATTTAAAGCAGTTATAACAGCACGTTGTGCTATACAGTTTGTTCCGCTAGTTACTTGTCCTTGCATTTTGTTACAAGCACGAGCAATCCAATCTGGAGCACCAATAAAACCAACTCTCCAGCCAGTCATAGCGAAAGCCTTAGAAACACCATTAACGGTAATCGTATTATTAAACATACCATCAATTCCAGCCATACTTGCGTGTGGTTTTCCAGTGTAGTTTATGTGTTCGTATATTTCATCAGAAACCACATAAATATTTGGATGCTTTACTAAAACAGAAGCTAAAGCTTCTAGTTCTTCCTTACTGTATAAAGAACCACTTGGGTTACAAGGAGAACTAAACCAAAGCATTTTTGTTTTTGGTGTAATAGCTGCTTCTAACTGTGCGGCAGTCATTTTGAAATCGGTATCTATAGATGTTTTTACTTCTACAGGTACACCTTCTGCAACCTTAACTATATCACTATAGCTAACCCAATACGGACAAGGTAAAATAACCTCGTCTCCTTTGTTTAACATTACTTGCGCTATGTTGTATAAAGATTGTTTTGCGCCTGTAGAAACAACAACTTGAGGTAATGTGTATGTTAAGTTATTGTCGCGTTTAAACTTTGTAATTACAGCTTCTTTTAAATCCACATAACCATCTACTGGTGAGTACGAATTGTAATTATCGTTTACCGCTTGTATTGCAGCATCTTTAATAAAATCTGGAGTATTAAAATCTGGTTCCCCCAAACTTAATCCTATAATATCTTTGCCTTCGGCTCTAAGTTCTCTTGCTTTTGCTGCCATTGCTAATGTGGCAGAAGTAGACATATTTGTAATTCTTTCTGAAAGTGGATTCATTTATGAAGTGTTGTTTTGAAGTGCAAAAAAATGGGTTAAGCCATGCTAGGTTTTTGACCTAACACTTTTAATTGTTGATAATGTTCTCCTATTGCTTTCCACATTGTGTTGTATTCATTGTATGGTAAGCTAAATTCATGCGCAGTATCTTTAACGATTTTCGCTATGTTTTTATAATGAACATGACTAATATGAGCAAATAAGTGGTGTTCTACTTGTCTGTTTAAACCTCCTGTGTAAAATTCTACTAACCAGTTTTTTGGTGAAAAATTAGAAGTAGTAAACAGTTGATGAATTGCCCAAGTGTTTTTCATGTTTCCAGCTTCATCAGGAATAGGCATGTCTGTATTAGGCATTACGTGTGCTAATTGAAAAACAACGCTTAAGATAATTCCAGCAGTATAATGCATGATTAAAAAGCCTATTAAAACTTGCCACCAAGCATAACCCATAGCTATAGGTAATACAACCCAAATAGAGTAATATAATATTTTACCAATAATTAACTTGGTCCATTGTGTAGCTGGTTTTGGGAATTCACCATAAGACAATTTTCTTTTTAAATAAATGTACGTTTGCTTGAAATCTGTAGTAATAGCCCAGTTTACAGTTAGTAAACCATATAATAAAAAGGCATAATATTTTTGATATTGATGAATTTTCAACCATTTCGAATGTTTTGAAAAACGAATAATTCTTCCTGCATCAATATCTTCATCGTGTCCTTGAATATTGGTATAGGTATGGTGTAATACATTATGTTGTACTTTCCAATTGTAATCGTTACCAGCTAAAATATGTATGCTGCTTCCCATTAATCTATTTACCCATTTTTTACTAGAAAAAGAACCATGGTTTGCATCGTGCATTACATTCATTCCTACTCCAGCCATTCCAATACCTATAACCATCATAGATATAATTTGAAGCCAAGTTGGTAAATCAACGGTTAATAATAGTACTAAAGGACCAAGAAGTAAAGTAAACATTACTATGGCTTTAATATATAACTTCCAATTACCGGTCTTTTTAATCTGATTCTCTTTAAAGTAGTTGTTAACACGTTTATTTAGTGTTTTAAAAAACTTTGCCGAGTCTGTTCTTGAAAAAGTTATTGTTTGTTTTGTCATGCTATTGTTTTTTACTGTATTAAAACTAATAAATACAAGTATCTATTAGGATAACAAAGATAAATAATATTGACGTGCATCTTAATAAAATTTTCATAAAAATGCACAATAATTTATCTACTTTTGTGTAAAATTAAAAACCATGCAATTAATTCTTAAGTATTTTCCAGATCTAACAGAAGATCAAATTGATAAATTTACCAAGTTAGAAGCCTTGTACCAAGACTGGAATTTAAAGATTAATGTAGTATCTAGAAAAGATATTGACGAATTATATTTACGTCATGTGCTGCATTCTTTGGCTATTGCAAAAGTGGTAGATTTTAAACCGAAAACTAAAATTATGGATGTTGGTACTGGTGGAGGATTTCCAGGAATACCTTTAGCAATATTGTATCCGGAATGTTCTTTTCATTTAGTAGATAGTATTAATAAAAAGCTGAATGTGGTTAGAGAAGTAGCAGAAGGTTTAGGTTTAGAAAATGTAAAAACTACCCATTGTAGAGTGGAAGAAATTAAAGATACTTACGATTTTATTGTGAGTAGAGCAGTAGCGGCAATGCCAACGTTTGTACATTGGGTGAAAGGTCGCGTTGCTAAAAAACAAAACCACGAACTTAAAAATGGTATTATATATTTAAAAGGTGGTGATTTAGCTGAAGAGTTACAAGATTATCCAAAAGCAACGATTTTTAATATTCCAGATTATTATACTGAAGACTTTTTTGAAACAAAAAAAATAGTACATCTCCCTTTAAAGTATAAAGGTTAAAAAAAAGGCTTCTTTTAAAGAAGCCTTTTTTGTGAAATCTATTTAACCATAAACTTTGTTTTTAGGTTTTGGTTTTCTGAAGTTTTAATATTTAAAATATATAAGCCAGAAGCAATATGTAAAGGAATACTTGTTCTTTCTCTTAAAGTCATATTGCTGTTATGAACTATTTTTCCTGTTACATCTACAATAGTTATTTTGGCATTTTCAAAAGTTTTTGTGCTTAAAATATGTAACGCATTTGAAATGGGGTTTTGTTCTAGTTTAATGCTATTTTCTATATAGGTATCTGTAGATAACGTTTCTTGAAAAATTTCATTTAAAGCAAATGCGACATTACCTTCGGTTAAAGTGACATGCGGTTGGTTTTCTGTTGGCATATACCAAGCATCAAAAGGTGTGATGTTGTTTGTAGTTCTTCCTGTAGCAACTCCAAAAGGTGTGTGGAACCAATTAATTTGGCCATCGTTGGTATACGCCATAGCGCTTACACTTGGTATAAAATTAAAATGATCTATTTTTAAGGAGTTCAAAAAATCTCCAACTAGTCCATCTGCTCCTAAATCTGTTGTTAGTTTTTTAATGTCAAATAAACCTCCAGAGGCAGCGTCAATTCCGTTGGAGTACGAAAAGGCAGTCGAGCTTGCGTTATTTTCTCTGTCGTTTGCTAGAGCGAACCACCAAGGAAAGTCTAAATGTACTTTACTGTTTTCAATTTGCGTTCCAGCATTTGGTGTAAAATAGGTTCTTACTTTTAAGGTTGCAACATCGAAAAGGTCAATGTTTGCATTTACAATTTGGCTTCCAGGTACTAAATCATTTGCTTGAGGTGAATTGTCTTGATAACGATTATTACTACCACTTCCGTTTATTATGGATATGTTACGTGTTTGTTCTGGAAAAATAGAACCGTTTGCAGTATTCATTCTTCCGTCTAAAATACCTTTAAAAGCATGTGCTCTTGGTAAAGATCGAGAACTATTAAAGGTAACACCATCGCTACTTGTAATATGTGGTTCAAATTGATCGGTTAGCATTTGTCTTGCTGCCGAGGAACGTAACATACCATCAATAATAGGTTGTAACTCTTCTACATTTTGGTCTCCTAATACCCAGAAGTCATCTAAACCAAATGCAAGAAAATTGAATTGATGTTGAAAACCAATTGGCACATTTGCACCATGATGCGGTGCATCAAAAGAAATCCATAATCTAGTATCATGATCCATATTTTCCGCTTCCATATAGTTTAATGCATATCTAGAAATTAAACCTCCCATACTCGGACCAATAATCACGTTTTGGGCATTCCCTATTTTTTCTTCAGTATTAATATAATTTATTAATTCTACCAATAACATAGCGTTACGTTCTATAAAATCTACACCGCCATCTACTACTTTTGCATCTGCCGCTCTTGTATAAATAGGAAAATTCAAAATGATAACATCAAATCCTTCGGCTCTTACCAAATCACCAAGATTAGAAGTGTTTCCACCATCATTAAAATTTAGGAGGTCATAAAGTCCGTCTACATAGTTTCCAGATATAATATCGGTATAGCCGTTAATTGGTCTGCCATCACCAGGATCAAATCCATCTACCAGAAAAATTGGTTTGTCTATGATGCCATCGGTACTAGCAAATATTTCATATTCACCGGTTCCAGTATGTGATATAGATTCCCCGTAATCTCCAAGTAAATCGGTTGGAAGACTAGCATTAAATGTGCTTATAACACGATTAAAATTAGTGTATAAATCTGCATTAGAGTATTTGATTTCTATGCTAGCGTTTCTAGTAATAATGTTATTGTTATCTAATGTGATTTCAAAATGTAAGGTCTTTTTTCCAGGGCCAGGATATGCTACAACGATGTTTTGATTGGTGGTAATGTTTCTTTTTCCTAATCCGTCATTAAAATCTATTGCAATATTTTCAATTGTATGGTTTGTAGTGTTAAATATATTGCTAGCATCTAAACGAAAAGTAGTTTGCAAACCTTTTGTTTCTGTACGTAAAGCCGTTGCAAGTGTAATCGTGTTTTTTTCAAAAACGGGAGTTGCTGTGTTGGTTCTTAATAGGTTTCCTTGCGCATCTTTGGTTACTATATTGTTTTGCATGGCAGCATCTGTTATAGATTCAAACTCACTATGCATTATTGCTAACGGAATTATTTTAGTAAAGTAGCTTTGTTTGCTTTGCTCTTTTAAGCTTTGTAAAGGAAGAAGACGTGCTTGTAAATCGCCTTGGGCAATAGTTTTGTATGCTTGGTAAAAGCTTAAATTGTTGATTGTTTTTTGGTTGTAGCTTGTGATGTCTGTTATCACCGATTTTTGTGCTAAAACCGAAGTTTCCATGTCTGAAGTATCAAACTTAAGAAGTGCCTTTTTGTTTTGGGCAAAAGCAGAGAGGGTTACTAGTGAAAATACTAGAATGTAAAAATTTTTCATAAAAGAAGGGATTGATTAATCTCTTTCAATATATGAAGTTCTCGTAATAATTTTTTAATTAGGTGCTGTTTTAAGATAAAAGGTATAAAAAAACCCTTAAAATGATAAAATTTTAAGGGTTTTTACTAAAATACTATAATTTTATTCTCCTAAAAAAGGATATCTGTAATCTGTTGGCGTTACAAATGTTTCTTTAATCATTCTTGGTGAAACCCAACGTTGTAAGTTTAAAATACTTCCAGCTTTATCGTTTGTTCCAGAACCTCTAGCTCCTCCAAAAGGTTGTTGTCCTACAACAGCACCAGTTGGCTTGTCATTAATATAGAAGTTTCCAGCACAGTTTTCTAAAGCTTTTGTTGCTTCAATAACCGCATATCTGTCTGTTGCTAAAATTGCTCCAGTTAAAGCGTAGTCACTAGTTTCGTCAACAAGTTTTAATGTTTCCGAATATTTGTCATCCTCAAAAACATAAATAGTAATAACAGGTCCAAATAATTCATCACACATGGTCGTGTATTTTGGGTCTTCTGCTACAATTACTGTAGGCTCAATAAAGTAACCTTTACTTTTATCGTAACCACCACCAACAATAATGTTAGCATCTTTATCCGCCTTAGCTTGGTCAATATATTTTGCAAGTTTATCGAAAGAACCTTCATGAATAACAGCAGTAATAAAGTTGCTCATATCTTCTGGAGATCCCATTTTAAAAGATTTTACATCTTTAATCACTTGCTCTTTCACTTCGTTCCAAATACTTTTAGAAACATAAGCACGAGAAGCAGCACTACATTTTTGTCCTTGAAACTCAAAAGCACCTCTAACAATAGCAGTTGCTACTTGCTTAGGGTTTGCAGTTTTGTGGGCAACGATAAAATCTTTACCTCCAGTTTCTCCAACAATTTTCGGGTATGTTTTGTAGTTATGGATATTGTTTCCAATTTGTTTCCATAATTCTTTAAATATATAGGTAGAACCAGTAAAGTGTAAACCAGAAAAATCTGGGCTAGATAATACCGTATCTGTAATCATTACAGGATCACCAAATACTACATTAATTACACCAGCAGGTACACCAGCTTCTTCAAATACATCCATGATTACTTTTGCAGAGTATATTTGAGAATCACTAGGTTTCCACACTACCACATTTCCCATCATTGCCATACAAGCAGGTAAGTTACCAGCAATAGCCGTAAAGTTAAATGGCGATACTGCGTAAACAAAACCTTCTAATGGTCTGTATTCAATTTTATTCCAAGCATCACTTGTGCTTTCTGGTTGTTCGTGGTACATATCTGTCATAAACTGTACGTTAAAACGTAAAAAGTCTATCAACTCACAAGAAGCATCAATTTCTGCTTGGTGAATGGTTTTAGATTGTGCCATCATAGTAGCAGCATTTATTTTTGCTCTATATGGACCAGCAATTAATTCGGCAGCTTTTAAAAAGATAGCAGCACGATCTTGCCATGGCGCTTGAGACCAGCTTTTTCTTGCTTCAAGAGCAGTAGAGATAGCTTCGTCTACATGTGATTTTTCAGCTAAATGGTATTGACCAACAATATGTTTATGATCATGAGGAGGAGACATTGTTCTAGTGTTACCTGTAGTAACATCTTTCCCGTTTATGTACATTGGCACGTCTAAATTGCTGTTGTACATTTCTTTATATGTTTTTGAAATAGCTTCACGATATTCGCAACCAGGAGCATACGCTCTTACAGGTTCGTTTATTGCGATTGGAACATTAAAAAATCCTTTTCCCATTTTATTTTGAGTTTTTAGTTGTAAAATTTGAAGTGCAAAGTTACGATATTTTTATAGATTAGTAATTCTTTGAAATATTAAAGGCAAGTTAAATTATAATATTTTTTTTGTAAGTTGCTGTGCCGATTAAAGACTACAACAAACATGTGTACAGTAACTATTTTTATAAAAGGAGATAATGATTTTGTCTTAACGTCTAACAGAGACGAAGCGCCAAATCGTGTTTCTTTACCTCCAAATTTTTACTTGGTAAATAATACAAAAATGTTGTTTCCAAAAGATGAAAAATCAGGTGGAACATGGATTGGTGTTAGTGAAAAAAACAGGTTAATCTGTTTGCTAAATGGCGGTTTTGAATTGCATCAAAGAAAAGAACATTATAGGTTAAGTAGAGGAGTTGTGGTTACCGATTTATTAGCTTCAGAAGAAATTGTTTCTACAATTGAAAATTATAACCTTCAGGATATAGAGCCATTCACTATAGTGATTGCCGATTGGAATACCGATTTGCATTTCTACGAATTGGTTTGGGATGGGAGCCAAAAACACTTCACCAAATTACCAAAAGAAGCTAGAGTTTGGTCTTCTTCTACATTATATACCAAAGCCATGCGCGAAGAACGTAAGCAATGGTTTGAAGATTTTAAATCCAGAAACGAATTGTCTTCCGCGAAAGCGTTACAATTTCATAAAAATACCAATATAGATAATACAGAATATGGTGTTATTATGGATAGAGGATCTGTGAAAACCACAAGCGTTACTCAAGTTGTAAAAAGAAAAGAAGAAATTTTTATGTCTTTTGAAAACCTTCAAAACAATACTGCATTTTCAAAAACCTTTTTATTTTCAGAGACTATTCATGAGTAATACAGGAATTATTTTAACATTGGCATATCCGGAAACTATTGTTATGGTTGCAGATGAATGGTATTCGCCATATTTGCGGTTTTTAGGAGTTGGAAAAAAGGATTATCTACGAGCAGGACATGCGGCTTTGGTTTTAATTGAAAAAGCAACGGGAACTTTAGAGTATCATGATTTTGGAAGATATATTACGCCAGAACCTAACGGAAGAGTTCGAGGAAAAGATACCGATCATGAGTTAGCATTTTCTTTGGTTGCTAAAATTGAAAATAACAAAATAGAGAATCTAAACGAAATTTTAGAGTTTCTAAGTACGCATCCAAAACTAACGCATGGCGATGGGAAATTAATCGCTTCGGTTTGTGATGCCGTAGATTATGATTTAGCGAGACAGCATGTAACAAAAATGCAACAGCGTGATTTTATTCGTTATGCTGCTTTTATTAAAGATGCCTGTAATTGTGCGCGTTTTGTAACCGATGCTTTAATTGCTTCTGTAACCGATTCCGTAATAAATAAGGAACTTCAAAAATCGAAATGGTTTACGCCAAGTACCGTTGGTAATGTGGTAATTGCAGATACGGAAAATAAGGTTTATGAAGTTTCCGAAAAAGGAGAGATTTCGGAATACGCATCTTCTGTAAGTAAAGATAATAGATTGTATTTCTTAGATAAATTAAAAGGGCATACGCCAAATTTTGTGGGTACCTTAAAACCGAAACCGGTTGCCAATTTACACGAAAAAGCACAATGGCTTTCTGGTATTGCAGCTGGTGCTTGGTATGAATTGCATGCTACGGAAAACCATTTAGAGTATTGGTATAAACGTATTTCTCCACATGGAAATATAGATGTACATGCTTTATATGAAGTGAATGAAGAAGGATTTGATTATCACGAATCTTATGATTTTATACATTATTCGAATTGTAAGTTTTTCCATGTAGAACAACACGGAAAGGTGTATAGGTTTGAGATAAAAGAGTAAACAGTATGCAGTGAGTAGTCACCATTAAAATACTTGTTCTTTCCTTTTTGAGTAAAATAAATCGAGAGAATTTGTCTTGACTTAGATTTCTCGACAAGCTCGAAATGACAGTATTAATTTAGAATAAAAAAAGCAAAGCGTTTTTTAAAAAAGCGTGTTTTTTTCGGTTAGCGTAAAATGAATTGGAATGATTTGTCTCTAGTTAGATTTCTAGATAAGCTCAGAATGACACAATTAGTTTAATGCAAAAGGAGCACTTAACTTAAAAGTTGGAATGGCAACATGAAACTTTTTGGTATTACTAAAATTCACCATTTCATAATAGCCTTTCATTGCACCAAAAGGGGAAGTAAGTAAACATCCCGAATTGTACGTGTGCGATTCTCCTGGTTTTAAAACTGGTTTTTTACCAATAACACCTTCACCAGAAACTGTTTCTACATGGTTTAAGGCGTCAAAAATCGTCCAATGTCTTGCGTTCAGTTGCACAGAGTCTTTACTCTGGTTTTCAATAGTTACTTGGTATCCAAAGGCAAATTGTATTTTATAATTCTTATAAAATGTGCCTTCAAAAGTAGTATCTACCGAAATTTTTATGCCTTTTGTAACTTGTTGAACCATTTTAACTTCTGATAATCAAGGGGTTTAATAATCAAAAATACTAAAAAATAAATAATTAAAACTTATTTTAGTCTTTCTTTAGTATCAATATACTAAAAATATTTCTATTAATTGGTAATATTGACAGAGCTAGCTTCACCTAAACCAATAATTTTATCGTAACGCGCTCCTAAATCTCTGTAATAAACCAACACTTTGTAATTGTTTTCTGTTTGCCAAAAGTTACCACTAATAGCGCCTTCGTCTATGTTTCCCGTTTTGTCTACTACTACATATTTGTAATTGTAAAATCCTTGTTTTAAAAGCATTTCTTTTTTATAAACGCCTCGCTCTGCATTAAAAGTCATTTTGGTGCTTTCGTCAATAGTGTAATTATTAAAATTACCATAGATATGTACTGCTTTGTCTTGTGGTAACTCCTCTATGGATAAAGAGAAAAACATCCACACATAATCTGCTTCAATACTAGAGTTGCTAGCATCTACTGCGGTTACTAAATAATTACCATTAATGTCTGGATTGTACGTGTACGGTTTGTTCGTTCTAGCAAGGTTGGTGTATAAATAATTTTGATATAAATCTTTCAGGTCTATAAATTGAATTCCTGTATTTGCTGCGCGTACATCTTTGTTTTCAAACCAGAAATATTCGTTCCCGGCCCAAAAACTAGTTTCTTTATCATATTTATAAATAAGTTCATTTCCTAAGGTGTACATTGGTTCTACGCCAGAAATAGCAGTATTTAAATTGTTGTTTTGTACAATGACTGTTTTTATGGTTTGTTTTGGGTTGTTAAATTGTAGAGTGTTAGATGAGATGCTAATGTCAACTGTTTGTTTGCTCTGTATGTCTCTAACATCACGAGATCTTTTTATGGAAACACCAACATTAGCATCGCTTTCATAAACCATAAATTTTCTAGAAAACGCTAATTCATCATAGTCATCATAAATTTTAAGCATGTAATTTCCAGAAACTTTTATTTTACGTGTTTGTTCATTAGGAATGGTAAGTTGGTAATTAGAAAATATTTGTAGGGTGTTAAATGAATTTTCGTAAGTTCGTATACGTTGGTTGTCAAAACCATCTAGATATTCAATTTTAGATAAAACCGAAGGCGTCCAGTCGTAATTATAATGTTCAATAACATAATAGAAGTCTTCTTCGTTTCCGTTTAAAGCATCAAATTCTAGTTGTAAATATTCGCCAAGCTTTAAAACAGGTAATTGACTTTCTGCGGTATTTCCTTTAAAAGTGATTGTTTTTATGTAGTCTGGTGGTGCAACTTCTTTTGCTACTTGCGCAAAAAATGTAGTGGTAAACAGTAGTGTTATTATTAAATATTTGTAATTCACAAGAGTATAATTGTTGTTTTGCAGTAAATATAAGCAAATTTTGTGCCTAAGGCGATTGATTTATTTAGATTGAGTATAAATAGTATTGAAGCAGATATTTAGCCAAGTTTTTATGGATTTATTCGTAAATTTGCATCGATTTTTAAGAAACTTAAGAATTTAAAACACTATAACTATTAACAAATAGATTTATAATATGTCAAACGACATTAAGATTAAAAAGGGTCTAGATATTAAGTTACAAGGAGCTGCAGAAAAGGCAAAAGAAAATGCCATTATCAGCAACTTCTTCTCTATTAGACCAGAAGACTTCCACAGTGTTATTCCAAAATTGATTGCGAAAGTTGGAACTAAAGTAAAAGCAGGGGAACCTATTTTTTACGATAAGTCTAACGAAGCTTTAAAATTTGTTTCTCCAGTTTCTGGTGAAATAATTGACATTCCTCGTGGAGAAAAACGTAAAATTTTAGCAATTAAAATTCAGGCAGACAAAGAGCAATCTTACCAAGATAATGGTAAGTTTAACGTAGATACTGCAAAAGCAGCAGACGTTAAAGCACATTTGTTAGCTTCTGGATGTTGGCCTTTTATTAAGCAACGTCCTTATGATGTAATTGCAAATCCAGACAAAGCGCCAAAAGCAATTTTTGTTTCTGCTTATGCTTCTGCACCATTGGTTGCAGATTTAGATTTTACCCTTCAAGGTAAAAAAGCAGAATTACAAGCTGCAGTTACTGCTTTAACTAAATTAACAGAAGGACAAGTTCATGTTTCTGTTGGTAAAAATAGTGACTCCCCTTTAGCAAATGTTTCTGGTGCAACTATTCATAAAGTTTCTGGACCACATCCTTCAGGGAATGTTGGTACACAAATCAACAAAATTGATCCTGTTAATAAAGGAGAAGTGGTTTGGACAGTAAATGCACAAGATCTTGTTATTATTGGTGAATTATTATTAACTGGAAAGTTTAATGCTGAGCGTATTGTCGCTTTAGCCGGTTCTTCAGTAAAAAAACCAAGATACTTTGTTACTAAATTAGGAGCAGAAGTTGCTTCGATGATTTATGATAATGGTGTCGATAAAAACGATAACATTAGAATCATTTCTGGAAATGTATTAAGCGGTAAGCAAGTACAGCCAGATGGTTATTTAGATTATTACAGTAATACCATTACCGTAATACCTGAAGGTAACGATTATGAGTTATTTGGTTGGAATAAACCAGTTTTCAATAAAGTGTCTACTTCTAGAGCATTAACATTCTCTTGGTTAACACCTAACAAAAAATACGATTTAAATACCAATACCAATGGAGAACATCGTGCTTTTGTTTTAACAGGAATCTATGAAGAAGTTTTTCCTTTAGATATCTTTCCAATGCAAATTTTAAAATCTTGTATGTATAAGGATTTAGACGAAATGGAAGCTTTAGGAATGTACGAAGTTGCTCCTGAAGATTTTGCTTTAACAGAATTTGTATGTGTATCTAAACAACCACATCAAGATATTATTAGAAAAGGTTTAGACTTAATGCTAAAAGAGATAGGATAATGGGTTTAAAAAGTAATTTACATAACTTAAAAGAAAAGTATAAGGGAACAAAGATGGCTCCTGCGTTTAACGCAATCCATACTTTTTTATACTTGCCAAATGAGACCACACATAATGGAACTCATATAAAAGCAGCCGACGATTTAAAACGTACAATGAATATTGTAATCATGGCACTTGTACCATGTTTAATATTTGGTATGTTTAACGCTGGTTACCAACATTATTTAGCTTCTGGAGAAATTGAAGCAGCTAACGGGTTTTTTAGTTCTTCTTTTTGGGCTTGGGATAACTTAGTTGTTGGTCTTTGGAAAGTTTTACCACTAGTCCTTGTTTCTTATGGGGTTGGTTTACTTATCGAATTTATTTTCGCAGTAATTAAAGGTCACGAAGTAGAAGAAGGGTACCTAGTAACAGGAATGTTAGTACCACTTATTGTGCCAATCGATATTCCATTATGGATGCTTGCAGTAGCAGTTGCCTTTGGTGTTGTTATTGGTAAAGAAGTATTTGGAGGTACAGGAATGAATATATTAAATCCTGCATTAACTATTCGTGCATTCTTATTCTTTGCATATCCTACTTGGATGTCTGGAGATAAAGTTTGGGTAGAAGGAGCTAAAGAATTAGCTGGAACTCCAGATGCTATTTCTGGGGAAACCATTTTAGGAACACTAGCTCAAAATCATGAAGTCACACACTCTGTAGCAGATATGTTTTTAGGATTTATTCCTGGTTCTGTTGGTGAGACCTCCACACTGTTAATTGTATTAGCCGCATTATTCTTAGTGTTTTCTAAAATAGGAAGCTGGAGAATTATGTTATCTTCTGCATTAGGAGCTTTAGCAATGGGACTAATATTTAATGGACTTGTAAATGCGGAAGTAATTGCAGGTGGAAGTAAATTTTACGGATTAATGAGTACACCTTTTTGGCAACACTTACTTATTGGTGGTTTTGCTTTTGGTACGGTGTTTATGGCTACAGATCCTGTTACCGCATCTCAAACCAATAAAGGAAAATGGATTTACGGATTCTTAATCGGATTCCTTTCTATTTTAATTAGAGTATTTAATCCTGCATATCCTGAAGGAGTGATGTTAGCCATTCTATTAATGAATGTGTTTGCTCCAACTATTGACCATTACGTAGTGCAAGGAAATGTAAAAAGAAGAATGAAGCGTTTAAAAACTAAAGTTGCTTAAACATGGAAAAAAGAACAGATAAAAACTCATATACTATCCTTTTTGCCATAGCAATGGTAATTGTAGTAGGAGGTTTGCTAGCTTTTACAGCTTCAGCATTAAGACCAAAAATCGATAATAACGAAAGACTAGAGAAGCAGCAAAATATATTGTATGCTATGGGAGTAAACGAAAATGAAGGAAATTCTGCCATTTTTGTTTCTACCAAAAAAGCTCCAGAATTGTTTAAACAGTATATCAAAAAACAATTAGTAATTGAAGGAGATAAAGTATCAGAAGATGATAACGCATATCTTATTGATGTAAAAAAACAACAAACAAGCGCTAAAGCTGGTAATGTAAGAAAGCTTCCTTTATTTGTTGGAGAAAAAGATGGTCAAACATTTTATATTGCTCCAATTAGAGGAAAAGGACTTTGGGATGCCGTTTGGGCTTATATTGCTATGGATGAAAACATGGTGGTACAAGGTGCTTATTTTGATCATAAAGGAGAAACAGCAGGTTTAGGTGCAAACATTAAACAACGTTTCTTTATGGATGACTTTATTGGAGAACACCTAAAGTCTAACGGAAGCTTTAAAGGGATTAATATATCTAAAAGTAATAACGATCCTAAAAACGAAGATAAAACAGATAATGAGGTAGATGCAATAGCAGGTGCAACAATTACTGGAGACGGTGTTGCTGCCATGATAAAATCAGAGCTGAAGCAATATGTACCTTATTTCGAAAACTTAAAAAAGAATTAATTTATGGGACTTTTATCAAAAAAAGACGCAGCATTAATTACAGATCCATTAGCAGATAATAACCCAATTACTATTCAAGTACTTGGTATATGTTCTGCACTAGCAATTACTGCAGAATTGGAAGCGGCAATTGTAATGTCTGTTTCTGTATTATTTGTATTAGCTATAGGTAACGTAGTTATCTCTTTAATGCGAAATATTATACCTTCAAAAATTAGAATTATTGTACAACTAATCGTAGTTGCTGCTTTAGTAATTATAGTAGATCAAGTATTAAAAGCTTTTGCTTATGAGTTAAGTAAAACACTTTCTGTATTTGTCGGATTAATTATTACAAACTGTATCATTATGGGACGTTTTGAAGCTTTCGCTTTAGCAAACAAACCATGGCGTTCTTTTCTTGACGGAATAGGAAATGCTTTAGGATACGGTGTGATTTTAATTATTGTAGCATTCTTTAGAGAGCTTTTAGGAGCCGGAACTTTACTAGGTATTCCTGTATTAGGAGATCCTATTGAAAAAACAGGATTATACGCTTTAGGTTACGAAAATAATGGTTTTATGATTATGCCTCCAATGGCATTAATTGTTGTTGGAATTATTATTTGGGTACAACGTAGTAGAAACAAAGCATTAATAGAAGATTAAGCTAGTAACTACTAACAAACTATAAAAAAATGGAATATTTAGAATTATTTTTAAAATCGATATTTATAGATAACATGGTGTTTTCTGTATTCTTAGGAATGTGTTCATACCTTGCAGTATCTAAAAAAGTAACTACAGCAGTTGGTTTAGGAGCTGCCGTAATCTTTGTATTAGCAATTACAGTACCTTTAAACTGGTTGTTAGATCAGTATGTATTACAACCAGGAGCTTTAAAATGGTTAGGTGCAGAATATGCAGATTACGATTTAAGTTTCCTTTCTTTTATCATGTTTATTGCAACTATTGCAACCATGGTACAATTAGTGGAAATCGTGGTGGAGAAATTTTCACCTTCACTATATAATTCACTTGGTATTTTCTTACCATTAATTGCAGTAAACTGTGCCATTTTAGGTGGTTCTTTATTCATGCAATCTCGTGAGATTCCAACTTTAGGATTAGCAACTGTTTATGGTGTTGGTTCTGGAATAGGTTGGTTTTTAGCAATTTTAGCTATTGCCGCTATTCGTGAAAAAATCAGATATTCTAACGTGCCTCCTGCATTAAGAGGATTAGGAATTACATTTATCATTACTGGTTTAATGGCAATTGGTTTTATGAGCTTTGGAGGAATGTTAACTGGTGGAGATGAAGAAGAAACAACAGAAGATAAAACAGTGCAAGTAGAAACTGTAGATAAAGAAAGCTCTAAGGAGTTAGCTAACAACACAACAATAAACGAGTAACATGATATTAGCAGCAAGCACATTAGGAATCATAATAGCAACTGTAGCAGCTTTTTTACTAGTAACTTTAGTATTAGTATCTCTGTTGTTGTTTGTAAAACAAAAATTATCTCCATCTGGTCCTGTAAAAATTACCATAAACGGAGAACGTGAAATTGAAGTAAGTTCTGGAGACAGTTTACTATCTACTTTAGGAGCGCAAAAAATATTCTTGCCATCAGCATGTGGTGGAGGTGGAACATGTATTCAATGTGAGTGTCACGTACTTTCTGGTGGTGGTGAAGCATTACCTACAGAAACACCGCACTTCTCAAGAAAAGAATTGGCACATGGAGCACGTTTATCTTGTCAGGTAAAAGTGAAACAAGACATGGAAATTACTATTCCAGAAGAAGTTTTCGGAATTAAAAAATGGGAAGCAACTGTAGTTTCAAACTATAACGTAGCAACATTTATTAAAGAATTTGTAGTAGAAATCCCAGAGGATATGAACTACAAAGCTGGTGGATATATTCAAATTGAAATCCCTAGTTGTGAAATTAAATATGCAGACATGGATGTTTCAGCACATCCTCAAGATCATCCAGGAGAACCAGATAAGTTTAAAGGAGATTGGGAAAAGTTTGGTTTATGGCCTTTGGTTATGAAAAATAACGAACTTGTAGAA
Organism: Lacinutrix himadriensis; assembly: GCF_001418105.1. GTDB lineage: Bacteria > Bacteroidota > Bacteroidia > Flavobacteriales > Flavobacteriaceae > Oceanihabitans > Oceanihabitans himadriense. Next base: position 34,212 of record NZ_LIQI01000028.1, on the reverse strand, counting down.
AGAGCGTATTCTATGGCTTCTTACCCTGCTGAAGGTAGAAAGATTATGCTTAACGTACGTGTTGCAACACCTCCTTTTGATCGCGCTAAAGGCGGATGGATGGATGTAAATCCTGGTGTGGCATCTTCTTATATATTTAACCAAAAAGTTGGAGATAAAGTAACTATCTCAGGACCTTACGGTGAGTTCTTTATTAATGATTCGGAAGCAGAAATGTTATATGTTGGTGGTGGTGCTGGAATGGCGCCAATGCGTTCGCATTTATATGAATTGTTTAGAACAATCAAAACAGGAAGAAAAGTAACATATTGGTATGGTGGACGTTCTAAAGCAGAATTGTTCTACATCCATTACTTTAGAGCATTAGAAAAAGATTTCCCGAACTTCAAATTTTTTATTGCATTATCCGATCCAACGGAAGCGGATAACTGGCAACTTAAGAAGGATGTTGAAGATCCTAATGGGGATGGATTTACTGGATTTATACATCAAGTAGTAATCGATCAATATTTATCTAAACATGAATCTCCAGAAGACATAGAATTATATTTCTGTGGACCACCATTAATGAACCAAGCGGTTCAAAAAATGGGAGAGGATTTCGGTATAGATGATGAGAATATCCGTTTTGATGACTTTGGAGGATAGAAACTATTAGTCTTACTGAACTGGTTTCAGTATCTTATTATAAATAAAACCCAATACGAAAGTATTGGGTTTTTTGATTTAATAATTTTATTAATTTTAAAGTTGTTTAATAAGAAAGTGTCATGTTTTTCATGCACAATTCTCATTTTACTCTCTTTTAGATGTTAATTTTTGTCATATTAATAGAGATTAATATAAAAAAGTAAATAGTTTTAATTATCTTCGATAGATAATTAATGAATATAAAATGAAGAAAAATTACTTTAAAAAGGGATGTTTTTATTTTATGTTTTTAGCAGTTCTAGGCCTTCAGGCACAATCTAAATCTGTTCAAAACCAAAGAGTAAATACAAACGAAAGGCTACAATTAAATGATGAAAATCAAAGGTTTTTTGATGAACATGGCGTTGTACGTTGTGCTACTGTTGAAGCACATGAATTAAGAATGCAGAATAATCCAGCAGTGCAATCTATGGATGAATTTGAAAACTGGATGGCACCTCTTGTAGAAGCTAAAAAAGCTAGAATGATACAAGATGCTATTAGTGGATCTGCAAATAGAGTAGTGTATAATATTCCTATTATATTTCACGTAATTACAGGCTCAGCAGGTGATGCTTATGATCTCGATGCGGTATATATAAATGCGCAAATAGATCAACTTAATATTGACTTTAATAATATGGCAGGAAGTACGCATCCTGCAGCGTACTCTGCAGATATTAACTTTATACCAGCGCAAGTAGATCCAAGTGGTAATCCACTTGCAGAACCAGGAATTCATAGAGTATATGGATATTCTGGAGCACAGTCTTCTGGTACTATGGATGGCGGTGTTAAACAAGCTACAATTTGGGATCGTTCAAAATATGCAAATATTTGGACAGCTAATCTTTCAGGCGGATTATTAGGATACGCACAGTTTCCTTCTAACTCTACGCTACCTGGTTTAGATACAGATGGAGGTTCCGTACTAACAGATGGAGTAGTATGTTTATATTCTACTATTGGTTCTGTTGCTACACCATACCCTGGTGGGGCTCCATATAATTTAGGACGTACTTTAACACATGAAGTTGGTCACTGGATTGGTTTACGCCATATTTGGGGAGATACATCTTCTTGTGCAAATACAGACTATTGTGCAGATACACCAGATGCTTCGGGATCTAATGGAGGGTGTCCAACTGTTGATAGTTGTCCATCGGATGGATTAGGAAACGATATGGTGGAAAACTTTATGGATTACACTAATGATGCTTGTATGGATATTTTTACTTTCGATCAAGTAGCACGTATAATGACTGTTATAGAAAATGCTGATGATTTTGATTTACTTGTCTCTTCTACAACAGGTAATAGTTCTCCTGTAATTGCTTTTGCAACACCAGATGTAACTGAATTAGAAGGTACAAGTTGTACAACTAGAGATATAGATATTGCTGTTAATATTGGTTTAGAAGCTTCTGCTAACGCAACAGTTACTTTTTCTGCTTCCGGTTCTGCAACAAATATGGTAGATTTTGAAATATTAACACCTACTGTAACTTTTGCTGCTGGATCTTTAGATAGTAAGACTTTAACAATTAGAGTTTATGAAGATGGTTTTAATGAAGGAGATGAAGATATTGTTGTAACTATGACATTAAATGCTAATGGAGGTGATGGCGAATTAGCAACCAATGGAAACGAAATCTTAACCTTAACATTAACAGATGATGATATTGTTCCAGGTGGTTCTTTTCTAGAAACTGTTTTTAGTGATGGATTTGAAACCTATGCCGATTTTGAAATTGGTACCATAGGAGATTGGACTATGCTAGATGGAGACGGTGATCCGACTTATCCTTCCGATAATTTTGATTTCCCTAATGAAGAATATACAGGTACATTCATTGTATATAATGCAAGTGCTACAACGCCTTCTTCTGTTGGTTCTGGTTGGGATCCTCATAGTGGAGATAAAGCATATTACTGCTTTAATGAAGCTGTTAATCCTTTTGAAAATGACGATTATATCTTTACTCCTTTAATTTCATTAAATGGAACAGGAAGCGAATTAAAATATTGGTCTAAAGGTTTAACAGATAACTATAATGGAGGAGAACGTTATCAAGTTGGAGTTTCAACTACTGATACAAATCCTACTAGTTTTACTTATTTAACAGCTGATCCTTATGCACAACCTTCATTAGAATGGGAGGAATATACTTTAGATTTGTCTGCTTATGATGGACAAGATGTTTATTTAACGTTCCATGTGGTTTCTTCCGATGAGTTTGTATTTATGTTAGATGATGTTTCTGTTACTACAAATGCTACAACAGCAGTGCAAACAGATGTAAATACAGCTTCTTCTGCACAAATGAATATTAACGGAATGGGTACTGTTTATGCTTATGATAGCGCTTCAGACAATATTATAGCGAAAATAGATAATAATGATGCATTCGATTATGGATGTACAGATATTTCTGTAATGAGAGCAGGTACTGGAGCTCAAATTTTAGAAAGCGCAACTTCATCTAATTTTGTTGCAGATAAAGCATATAAAGTGACAACAGAAAATGCTAATGTTTCTGGAGATGTGACGAATACGTTTTATCTTACAGAAGATGAAATTTTAGGATGGGAAACTGCTACAGGTAGAGACCGTTCCGATTTAGTAATCTTTAGAGAAGTAGATGGAGAGTTTATAGAATCTATAGCATCTATAATAGGAAGTTATGGAAGTGATATTACTTTAGAAGGAACATTCACAGGAGCGAATGGAAATTATTATTTTGGACCTTCAGAAGCTTTAAGTATTGCAGATAATAGTTTTGAAACATTTGCTTTATATCCTAACCCATCTAATGGCGAAATTAACGTTAACTTAAGTACAAGTCAAGATGTTAATGTGACATTATATGATGTTAGAGGAAGAAAAGTTTTTGCTAACAGTTATAATAATAGTAATGCAACTTTTAATAAAACCATTAATTTAGAAACTGTTTCAGCTGGATTATATTTAATACAGTTTGAAAGTGGAAGCAAGAAAACAACTAAAAAATTAGTAATTAAATAACTAGTTCGTTTTTATATAAAATCAAGGCTGTCTTAATCGACAGCCTTTTTTATTTTAAAGCGTAATTGTATTACTTTTGTAACATGAATAAACCACTTACAAAACAAGAATTACACAACTTAGCAATGAACCATGTTGGCAAAGACTTAGAACAAAGAGGTTTTGAATTCGTAGCGATTAACAGCAAGCTAACAAAACACCCACAATTTGTTTGTATAGATAAAAATAGCCAATACTTTTTTGTGATCGTTCGTGCAGTATTACTCCCAGATAACCCCAATAATTATGATGTTATTTGGATGGAGTCCTTTAAAAAACATGCTGCCGAAAAAGATGCTAAAGTATTATATGCTGGTGTTGGTCTTGGGAATCCTAATGGCGAAGAATTACCAGTGTATTTAAATCAAGAATATTTAATTGAGTATAATGGTATTCAAGTAATGGAAACAAATTTAAATTAGTTAAAATGAAGAAGTACCTAAGTCTACTATTAATTGCAACTTTATTTTTCGCTTGTAAAAAGGATCCTAAAAACACGAAGCTTTCTGGTGCTGTCTTCGGAACCAGTTATTCTATAATTTATGATGGTGAAACCAATTATCAAAAGCAAATAGATAGTTTGTACTATGTGATTAATAAATCCATGTCTACCTATCAAACCAATTCCGATATTTCTAAACTCAATAGAAACGAGAGTAATTCGGTAGATGCACATTTCAAAAAAGTATTAGCAACTTCTAAAGAAGTATATAGTCAAACCGATGGTGTTTTCGATCCTACTATAGGAACTATTGTAAATGCATTAGGATTTGGTCCAGAAAAGAGAATAGAGCGTTTAGATAGTCTTAAAATTGATAGCTTAATGCAGTTTGTAGGATTAGATAATGTACGTGTTGCAGATCAAACAGTAATTAAAAAACATCCCAATACTTTTATAGATTTTAATGCTATCGCTAAAGGCTATGCGGTAGATGTTGTTGCCAATTTCTTAGAAAGTAAAAACGTTAGAAATTATTTAGTCGAAATTGGAGGCGAAATTCGTTCTAAAGGTACTAATGTAGAAAAGAAATCTACTTGGACTGTTGGCATTGATAAACCTAATTTTGAAGGTACACAATCGGTATTAGAAGCTATTACACTGCATCAAGCAGCGATGGCTACTTCTGGCACCTATAGAAAATTTCAAATAGATGAAAACGGAAATCGCTATGCACATATTATAGATGCCAAAACAGGTTACCCAAGTAAATCGAACATTTTAAGTGTTTCCGTAATTGGGGAAAGTTGTATGACTGTAGATGCATTTGCTACCGCATTTCAAGCTATGGGAATAGAAAAAACTACTTCCTTTTTAGAAAACCACCCAGAACTGAAAGTGTTTATTATTTTTGAAAACGATAATAAAGAGTTAGAAACCTTAAATCTTAACGGATTTCCAGAAGCCTAAATTAGTGTGTTAAAAGCCCAAAACCACATTTCAGAAAATGACTAGATAGTTGATGTTATTTTTTTTTCATTTTTACGATAGATACTCGTTTTATGAAAAAAATATTACCTATTCTTTTAATCCTATTCCTTTTTCAATATAGTTTTTCGCAACAAAAAGTTATGGACAGCCTAGAGCAGGTGTTATCTCAAATTAAACAGGATACCTTACTAACTAAAGAATTTTCTAGAATAACCCAAGGTTTTAGAAGAGGCAACCAAGAAAGTCACCTTTATTTTACAAAAAAATATATAGAACATAGTCAGAAAATAAATGACGATAAAGTGAAAGGCTTTTCCATTAGGGAATTAGCTATTTATTACACGAATGGCGAGCAATTAGATTCTGCTTTGGTGTATTGTGACAAAGCAATCGGTTATTTTGAAAAAGCATCGTATGCTTATGGCGTTTGTATTACTAAAAACTCTAAGGCTATTATTTATCAAGATCAAGGAGATTATTTAAAAGCCATAAAGAATTATACCGATGTTATTTCACACTTGGAAACTCTGGGAGATAAAATGGCTTTAAATGTATTGTACACCAAAATGAATATAGGTACACTTTATAGCGATATGAATGATGTTGAAAAACAAGAGGAGTATAATTTATTGGTGTATAAGGATCCTTTAACAAAAAAGACAAAACCGTTATTAAGTAGTATATGTATTAATCTAGCCTTAGGCTATCGAAGTAAAGGTCTTCTGGATGAAGCATTAAAATATGCTCTTGAAGCGAATGAAATAGAAACAAGACCCAAAAGTTTGGCAAATGTTAAAAGTAGTTTGGCTAAAATTTATTCTAAGAAAAAAGAATATAAAATTGCAAACGATTATTATAAAGAAGCATTAGCTATTTGTGAATCGAATAATTTAATTTCTAGAGTTAATGATATTCACCATAACATTGCTTATAACTATTTAGATTGGGGGAAATATAAGGAAGCAGAGTTTTATTTTCTAAAAGCAAATAAAAGTATTGATAACCATGAGTCTGTTATACGAAGACGAAAGGGTTATCAAGGTTTGTCTGAGCTTTATTATGCAAAAGAAGATTATAAAAACTCCTTGAAGTATTTTAAAAAAGAACGAGATGTGAGCGATTCTTTAAGAGACATAGAAAAACAAAAAGCGGTTAGTAATTTCGAAATAAAATACGACACCGAAAAAACTAGAAGAGAAAAAGAAGTAGCAGAACAACAAGTCGAAATCTCGAAACTTGAAAGTCAGAAAAACAGAAACTTATTTGTAGGATCCTTGGTTGTAGGATCTTTAATATTGCTAACATCGGTATTTTACTTTAACAAGTTAAAAGCGAAAAAGAAAGCCGAATTAATAATCATAGAACTTCAAGAAACCCAAAAACGTTTGGCTATTGAGAAGCAATATCGAGATTCCGAATTAAAAGCCTTAAAAGCGCAAATGAATCCGCATTTTATATTTAATGCATTAAATTCCATTCAAGATTATATTGTATTAAATAAAAAAAATCTGGCCAGTGATTATTTAGGAAAGTTTGCCGATTTAATTCGTAATTACCTGCACTTTAGCGATACTGGTTTTATTTCTATTCCAGAGGAAGTTCATAATCTAAACCTCTATTTAGAATTAGAAAAATTACGCTTTGAAGAACAATTAGAATATACTTTTGAAGTAGACGAAGCTGCAAATTCAGACGAAATTTATATTCCTACCATGCTAATTCAGCCCTATGTAGAAAATGCTTTAAAACATGGCTTATTACATAAAAAAGAGAATCGAAGACTTAAAGTTTCTATGGGGAAACCTTCCGATAAAATAATAGAATGTATTATTGAAGATAACGGAATAGGTCGAGAAAAGTCTAGAGAAATTAATAAGAAACGAGAAGGGCAACATAAATCTTTCGCTTTAAAAGCAACCACAGAACGGTTAGATTTATTAAATTATGGTCGTGAGAAAAAAATAGGTGTAGTTATTATAGATTTACACCAAAATAATCAAGCAACAGGAACAAAAGTGATTTTAAGAATACCAATACTAAAAAAATAGTGTGAAATACGCCATAACAAATCTTGATTTTATGAGAGGTTTTATGGCAATTGCATGTCACTTTTTAAAACAATAAATTTACCAGATGAAGGCACTTATAATTGACGATGAAAAAAAAGCAAGGCAAGTTCTACATATTTTAGTAGAAGAAAACTGTCCGAAAATTACAGAAATTTTTGAAGCCGAAGATTTACTTTCTGGTGTAGCACTTATAAAAAAAGAACAACCAAGTATTGTTTTTTTAGATATAGAAATGCCAGAGCATTCTGGTTTAGAGATTTTAAATTTTATTGAAAAGGAAGTGCATAACTTCGAGATTATTTTCACAACTGCCTATAGCGAATATGCCATACAAGCCTTTCAACTTTCTGCAATAGATTATTTATTAAAACCAGTAAGACCTAGTCAGGTAAAAGCAGCGGTGGATAAAGCGGTTGCTTTTTTAGGAAATACCCAAATTAATAAACGACTGGTAGAATTAAAAGCGAGTCTTCAGGATTCTAACTTTAAAAAAATAGGATTGCCCAATGCAGACGGTATTAAGTTTGTAGATTTTACAGATATTATAATGCTGGAAGCAGATGGTATGTACACCAATGTTTCTACCGTTACACATGGTAGTATTTTGGTGAGTAAACCATTAAAATTCTTTGTAGATATCCTTCAGGGAATAAAAACATTTTATCGTCCGCATCGTTCTCACCTTATTAATCTATCCTATATCAAAGAATATATTAAAAAAGATGGCGGATATATTGTGATGGAAAATGACAAAACCGTATCCATTTCTAACGACAAGAAAGAAGAATTCTTGACGATTGTTCAAAATATAGGATAGTATCTTTTTAGTAATAAAACGCATGCTTTTAAAACCGAATAGGTTGTAAGTCTGTATTTTATTGTAGCTTTATCTGCAATTCCTAAATGTTGAATAAAAACCTACTTTTTATAGTCTTTCTGATGTGTTCCTGTTTTCTGCGAGCACAAGAACCTGTATCTATTCATATTACCGAAAAAGATGGCTTGCCGGATATTGAATTTTATAGCGTTTTAGAAGATAGCAAAGGTTTTATTTGGCTCGCTTGTGATAGTGGTTTGTATCGTTATGATGGTAAAAGCTATACACAATATACCAATGCAGAAAAGCGAGGATTGTCTGTTTTTCAGCTTACAGAAGACGCCAAAGGACGCGTTTGGTGTACCAATATTTCTGGTCAGTTTTTTTATATTGAAAATAATAAGCTGGTTACTTTTATAGACTTAAAAGAGGAATTAAAAGGGCAGCTTGCAAACTTTGAAATCCTAGAGGATACCATTTTAATTTCTACAGCTAGATCCTTATATGTTGCGGACTTAGCAACAAAGAAGATTATTTTAAAACAAACAAGTATAGAAGGAGGAAGTCGAGTAGTGCTATTAGAAGACGCTTTTATGCTAATTAATTTTAAAGCAATAGAAATCTTAGACAAAGACTTCAAAAAGCAGCGTGAGTTTTTACTTAATATTAATTTTAGAGATGATAATGGGAAAAGTACTTCGCAAGGAAAGACCTATGCTTTTAAACTAAAGGATACGCTTTTTCTTTCGCAACAATTTAAGTTTCAAAATACATTTAGAAGTATAAATTTAGAGGCAGGTACTACAGCGTTGGTTAAAGGATTGGAGCTTTTAAAAGATTTAAGAATTATTTCAATAAAAGTAATCCATAAGGATTTGTGGGTTTTAACGAATAAAGGAATCTTTATTTATGAAAAGAATCAAAAGGAATTCCAATTAAAAAGACAACTTTTAAAAGAGGAAGTGGTTACCGATGTTATTATAGATAAAGACCATATGTATTGGGTAACAACACTCACTAATGGTATTTATTTAATACCTAACATAGCAGTGGTAAAATATGCGTTGCCCGAAAAAAGTAACGATGTCATGGCTATTAATAAAGTCAATGATTCTGTGGTGTTTTTTGGAACTAAAGAAGGACAGGTAGGTTTCCTTAATTTAAATAGTTCGAAATATAAGCTATCTGAGTTTTTAAATAATAAAGTATCTGCAATACAATATAATCCAAAGCAAAAACATAGTTATGTAAGTACAGATGATGGCTCTTATTTTGTAGATAATAACACTTTAGAAGCAACAAGGAAAGGTCACTTTAAAGGTGTAAAAAGTTTTTCTCGTTTAAATGCATACACCACACTTTTTGGAACGTATGTACGATTGGTGTTTTTAAATGAACATTCTGGGGTAATCAAAGATTTTTCCAATGATAAGCGTGTGTATACCACGCACTACAGCCCTACTAATAATACTGCTTTTATTGGTTTTGTGGATGATTTATTAGTGTTAGACGATGCGTATGAAGCAACCACAATACAATATGAAGGCAAAGAAATTTCGGCAATTTCTATTACCGAAACTGCAGATGGTATCGTTTGGGTTGGTACATTTAAAAACGGAATTCTTGCTATAAGAGATAATCAAGTTATTGCACGCTACTCTACAGAAAAAGGATTGCTGTCTAATCAAATTACATTCTTAAAAGGAGATGGAAATGCGCTTTGGATAGCAACACCAAAAGGTTTGCAAATGTTTAATACCGATTTGAAGACGTTTAAAAATCTGACAAAAACAGATGGGATACAGTCTTATAAAATATCGGGTATCGAAATTTTAAAAAACCAAGTGGTTTTGTCTGCCAATAACGGTATCTTTTCTTTTGATAAGGATAACGTTTTTAAAACTACTTCCTGTCCGGAAATCTATTTTAACGATGTAAAAATTAATGAAAAATCGGTGGACATTGGAACCGATTACAATTTAGATTATAATCAGAACTCCATTCAATTTGAGTTTAATGTGAATGGTATTTTATATAATAGTAATAAAACGTATCAATACCGTTTGTTGGGTTATAATGCCGATTGGATTACTACAGATATAGGTGTGAATACGATGAAATATAGTAGTTTACCTGCTGGTAAATACACCTTTCAAGTAAGACCAACCAATAGCGATGCAGCGAGTGAAAACGGAATAGAAAGTATTAAGCTGCATATAAAATTACCCTTTTGGAAAAAAGCTTGGTTTATTTTATTATGTAGTTTGTCTATAGTTAGTATTATTGTTTTTTATTACAAAAGGAAGTTGCAAAATAAAGAGAAAGCGAAACAATTAGAAGTGAAGCAACTTTCTTTAGATAAACAATTAATTGCCTTAAAACTCGAGAATTTACGGTCGCAGATGAATCCGCATTTTATATTCAATGCGCTAAATTCTATTCAAGACTATATTGTTTTAAATAAAAGCCGACTAGCAAGTGAGTATTTAGGGAAATTTGCCGATTTAATAAGAACCTATTTAAGTCATAGTACAAGAGGAAAGATCACATTACAAGAAGAGATTAATTGCTTAGAAATGTATCTGGAATTAGAGAAGCTACGTTTTGAAGATAAGTTGAATTATACCATTACTGCTACTGGAGATTTAAATCCGAATCTGGTATATATCCCAACCATGTTAATTCAACCTTACGTAGAAAATGCTTTAAAACACGGATTGTTACACCGAAAAACAGATCGGAAGCTAGAAATTAATTTTCATATTAATTTAGAGAATCATACCATAAAGAGTGTTATTGTAGATAATGGTATTGGACGAGAACAAGCCGATAAAATTAAAACCAGAGGCCTTAAAAAGCATGAATCTTTTGCAACAAAGGCAACACAAGATCGTTTGGCATTATTAAACTACGGAAAAGAAAAGCAGGTAGGTGTCACTATTATGGATTTGTTTGATAATGATAATCCAATAGGTACGCAAGTAGAGGTTATTATTCCGTTTACTGTAGATTAAACGATTTCTTATTACCCCAATAGAAATGCGAAGACTTCTGAAAACTTCACAAGAATAAACCCAAAAGAAAGCTTGTTTCTATTGTAGAAGACGTCCTAAATAGTATTCGTGTATTCATCTCGCAAGTGTGCTACTTACGAGATTTTTTTGTTTAGAAGTTGAAATACGTGTTTCAGAAATCCACTACTGATTTTCAATACGTTCTGTAGGATATTTGCTTCATAAATTAAAAAATCAACCCATTATGAAAACACGCTTACTTTACTTATTGCTTTTTATAAGTAGCTATACTTTCGCAGAATCTCCTATCTCAAATGTAATAGATGCTTACAGAGCTAGTTGTTTACCCGAAGATGTAACAGTATATAATATTGCTCCAAATGCAGCAGATGTATCTTGGACTTCTACTTCAACAAATACAACCTTACGCTATGTGCAATTTGGATTTCCTTTTAGCTTTGGTACAGATATCGCTAATATCTCTGGAAATACACAAACAATTACAGGTTTAGCACCTAATACATCCTATGATGTATATCTGCAAGGAAATTGTAGTGGTACTGCAACAGCTTGGACTTTAGCAACAAATTTTACTACATTAAGTGGAAGCATTATTTATGTTAATCATGCAGCAACAGGAGCAGATGATGGAGCAACTTGGAGTGATGCTTTTGTACATTTAGAGGATGCCTTAGCTATTGCTACAGCTAATGATCAAGTATGGGTGGCACAAGGAACTTATATTCCAACAACAACCAATGTAGATCCTAGAAAAGCAACCTTTTCAGTGCTTAATGGAACCAAACTTTATGGTGGGTTTAATACTTCTGAAACAACAGTTTCTCAAAGAGATATTACTAATAATGTAACCATATTAAGTGGTGATTTATTAATGGATGATAATGATGTAATTACAGAAGATGAAACTACGCGACAGGATAATGCATATCATGTTTTAAGTATGAGAGGTTCTATTGCAAATGTAATTATTGACGGCTTTACAATTTCTGGAGGAAATGCTAATGGTAGTTATTATGTTTGGGGAAATGTTAACACGCAATATTCCGATAGAAAAGGAGCAGCGGTATATCTAAATCCTATAGTTACTTCGAATGACGTAATTGCAACGATTCAAAATTGTATTTTAGAAAAAAACACAGCAACATATAGTAGTGTTTTTGCTGGTTTCGGACCATTAAACGCAGCTACGCATAGTAGAGAGTTTAGAGGTGATTTTACAAACTGTATCATTAAAAATAATTACTCTTTAAATTCTTCCGCTTTAGAATATCTTGGATCTTCAGGACAAGGTTATAGAGCCTATGGTACAATAACAAATAGCTTGTTTTATAATAATACTTCCGTAAACGGTGCGTCTAGTTTAGCATTAGTAGCTAGTACTACAGATAGTGGAAATACAGGAGGAATAAATGTTACGGTTCTTAATTCCACCTTTGCTAATAATATAGGTGTTAATGGAAGTGTTGTTGAAATGGCACAAGCGTCTAATAGTAAAATAAGAAATTCTATTATTTATAATAACGGAAGCACAACACCATTTACTATTACAACTTCTGGTTCTGTAGTGTCTAATAGTATTGTAGAAGGAGGACAACAAGGAGCAACAGATGTGGATCCATTGTTTATTAATAGTAGTGTTAATCTATTTCAATTAAATACAGGCTCACCAGCAATCGATACAGGAGATAATAGTTTTATTTCTAGTACTATATTAAACGATTTAAGTGGTAGAACTCGTTTTGTAAATACTACTGTAGATATGGGAGCTTACGAATATGGCAATTTAGATTGTTCAGGAGTACCAACGAATATTGTTAGTGCTAACGAAACATTTACAACAGTGGATGTGTCTTGGACAGCCGGAGGTTCTGAAACAGTTTGGGATATTAGTTATAACCCTACAGGAACTGCTAATTTTGTCAATGTGGCTAATGTTAGTAATCCTTATACCATTACCGGATTAGATCCTAATACCATTTATGATCTTATTGTTAGAGCTTCCTGTGTATCTTCTTCAGGAACCTATTCTTCAGTAGGAACTTTTCAAACGGTAAATCCAGTATTATTTGTAGATGATTCTGCAACAGGATTAAATGATGGTTCGTCATGGGCGGATGCTTTTGTAAATTTAGAAGATGCTTTAGCAATTGCTACAATAGAAACGCCAGTATGGGTAGCGCAAGGATTATATAATCCTAGCACATTAGATGTCAATCCTAGAAAAGCGACATTTACAATTCCTGGAGATGTTAAAGTGTATGGAGGTTTTAATACAACAGAAACTCTTGTTTCAGAAAGAGATCCAAAAACAAATGTAACGATATTAAGTGGCGATTTAAATGCAGATGATAATGCAAATCTTTTGGACACAGAAGCAACAAGACAAGATAATGCATATCACGTAGTTTCTATTAGAGGAAATGCACAAAATGTATTAGTGGATGGTTTTACTATCACGGGTGGTAATGCAAATGGTGCCGCAGATAATAGTTGTTCTACACCAGATATAGACCAATCGTATGATTTAAGGGGTGGAGCAATTTATGTGAATCCATATCTTTATGGAGATAGTTTATCGGCTACCATTAAAAATTCTGTTTTAGAAAAAAATACAGGAACTAGTGTTGCTGTCTATGCTGCCTTTACACCTTGTGGCTTGTGGAATTTAACTCACGATGTAGATTTTGAGTCTTGTATTATTCGAGATAACTACTCTCAAGATTTACCTGTAATGTTGTTTTCAGGAGCACAACAATACCTTGTTTTCGCAAAAGGGTCTGTGGTAAATAGTGCGTTTTATAATAATATATCGCTAAACAGTTCTTCTTCTTTGTACTTATCTGCTGGTACTACCGGAAATGCTACAGGATTAGAATTTGAATTAATAAACACAACACTGTCTAATAATAATGGGGTTAATGATAATGTAATTACCATGATTCAAGCTTCAAATAGTACTGTTGAAAATAGTATTATATATGGAAATGGAACAGGAGCAGGATTTCCTATAGCAATCACAACTTCATTTTCTGTGGTAAATAATAGTATTGTAGAACTAGGAATGATTGGAGGATCTGCTAGTAATCCTATGTTTGTTGATGCATTAAATAATAATTTCAAATTAAGTTTGGGGTCATCTGCAATAGACGGAGGAAGTAATGCTTCATTGCCAGCACAAATTGTTGAAGATATAAATGGAAATAATCGAATAGTAAATACAACAGTAGATATGGGGGCTTATGAATACGATCCTACACTAGGTGTTAATACTTTTCAGTTAAGTGAAAACCAAATCAAATTGTATCCAAACCCAACAACTTCGGTTTTAAACATTAAAATGGATGGCAACTTAAAACAAGCAACCGTTTATTCTGTTTTAGGAGCTAAAGTTTTAGTAACAACATCAAAATCCCTAAATACTGCTCATTTAAAAAGCGGACTCTATTTAATTACCATTGAAAATGAAAGAGGAAGTGTAACCACTAAACGTTTTATAAAGCAATAATTAATCGTTTTAATTATTTTTTAAAGTCTCGTAAGCTTATTGTTTACGGGACTTTTTTGGTTTAGAAGTTCAAAGTTAGGTTTCAGAAATTGACAAGATTTTTAAATGCACTTTGGGAGTAGTTTTGTGGCATAATCAATAAAAAATAATAATGATGAAAACAAAATTACTTTCCATTTTTACCTTTATAGCAATAGGTTTAGCAACAAAAGCACAGAATGTAACTATTCCAGACGCAAGCTTTAAAGCCATATTAATTGCTAACACAAATATTAATACAAATAGCGATTCAGAAATTCAAGTTAGTGAAGCAAGTGCTTATACAGGAGGTATTAATGTTGCAAACTCGAACATTCATGATTTAACAGGAATGGAAGCCTTTACAGAAATTATAGGTTTACAGGCTTTTGGGAATGCAACGCTTACTAGTGTAGATGTTTCTCAAAACACAAAACTTACACAATTACTTTTAGAGCAAACGGGTATTTCTGGTATTTTAGATTTAAGTATGCTTACAGAATTGGTAGATTTTAAAGCACATACAACTGCGCTTACAGCAATAAATATGGCAAACGGAAATAACAGTAATGTAACTCGTTTTAATGTAATAAGTAGTACTGTAACTTGTGTGCAAATAGATGCTGGTTTTACTCCTAACTCCAATTGGGATATTCCAGCGAATGCTAGTTTTGATGAAAACTGTCCTACCATATTAAGTGTAGATGAATTTTCGCTGAATAGCATATCTATATATCCAAATCCAACTACTTCAGATTTACATATTAAAATGAATGGCAACTTAAAAGAAGTAACTATTTATTCGGTATTAGGAAAGGAAGTGCTAAGTACTCAGAATAAAAATATAGATGTAAGTCGTTTGGTAAATGGTGTGTATTTAATAAGCGTTACAGACGAAAACGGAAACGTAGCAACCAAACGTTTTATCAAACAATAATGTATCCCTTCGTTTTAGAAAACTCAAGTGTTATCATTTGCGATTTTTTGTTTAGAAGTTGAAAACTAGGTTTCAGAAGTTACCTATAATTAGAAAAGACTTTTAGTAACATATTTGCAGAAGTAAATTTAAAATAATTCAAAATGAAAACAATAATTATCGCCTTAAGTACATTGGTCCTTGTTTCTTTTTCAGAAGGAAAACAAACCTTAAATACATCAGACAAAATAGAAGTTTCTATAGCAAGCAGTTTTTCTTTAGTAAATGACACCAAAGAAAAAGTGAGTATTTACACAGGAAGCGGTTTTGTGTCTTTAAACAAAGGATCAAAAACTAGTATTTCTTGTAATTCGGGTAAAGAAGTACGTTGGGCAAATAAAGGAAAAAAAGGAAATGTTATTTTTAAAATAACAAGTGATATGTGTGGTAAAACCATTAAGCTTTCCAAAGTAATGGACTAAATAGCAAGTCTATTATTTTTATAAAACATTGAAGACGCTATTAATCGTGATGAAAGTTGGACTAAGGTATTTAGTTCAGCTTTTTTCTGTTAAACTAATTATGAAATATTTAAAACAATATAAATTAGAACTCTTTATTATGTTAACCTATGTTATTATAGGTATTGTTATCATGCATGTTTTTTGAAACCTATTGCGTTTTTGTTATTAAACTTCCTTCTAAAGTATATTACATGCATTCTACTAACTTATTAAGGCTTTTCATTAAAAAGCAATATATTTCTTTAATTTTAAATTGTAGTTTTGGAAGATGCGGTCTTTTTATAAGAAACTTGAAATTCTTTTTTTCTTTTTAGCTACATTTTTAATGTTTGCTCAACAGCCTGTGTCTATACATTTAACGGAAGACGATGGTTTGCCAGATACAGAGTTTTACGACATTATTGAAGATGATGATGGTGTCATTTGGTTGGCTGCAGATAAAGGTTTGTTTAAATATGATGGAGCTAGTTATACCTCGTTTACACATCCCGATCAAATAGGACTTTCTGTTTTTCAACTACAAAAAGATGAGGATAATGTTATTTGGTTTTCTAATACAGCAAATCAAATTTTTAATGTAAAAAATGGTAGGGTTACTTTATTTTTAGAGTTAAAAAACGAATTTAAAGGTAAACTAGCTACAACACTAGTTTATAAAGATTTATTGATATTACAATCCGGAATAAAAATCCTTGTTTATAATAAAAACACTTCTGAAATCGTATATAAACAAGAAGCAATAAGGAATGATAAAGAGAATTATGTCGAAGATTTTACTATTGAAGCTAGGGTAATTGATAATGAAATAGTTTTTGGTAACCGCTTAATGAATTTTTACAAAGTAAATTTAGAAACCTTTACTAGTACTTATTTTAATTCTTCCTTTGTTAGTTCTAAAACGAAAAGTAGAGGTTTTATCAGTCCCATTTATTTTAAAAATCAAATAATTTTCCATTCTAATTATAAAAAATCAGAAAGTAATTATAAAACTTTTTATAGTATACCTTCCAGTTTTGCAACCAAACCTTTAGAACTTCAAACAAACTTTCCAAATGTTCATATTCAATTGGTTCGTGTTCTTAAGGATCAGCTATGGTATTTTACAGATAATGGTATCTATGTTTGTGATTTCGAGAATAACGAATTGAAAGTTGTTCGGCATTTATTTAAGAATAAGTATGTAACCGGAATAGTGCAGGATGTTAATGAAAATTATTGGTTTTCAACGTTAAGAAATGGTGTTTATGTAGTGTCTAATATAGAAATAAACAACATGGATGTTCCTGTAAAGGATAGCCGGATTTCTGATCTGTTTTTAGGAAATACTAATGCGTTATTATTAACTACCTCAACGAATAAAATAGTTAGATTCAATATAGAAAAGGAGACGGTAGAAATACTGTCTTTAAAGGATGATAAAGATATATACAAGGTGAAATTTAACCCTTTTAAAAAAGAATATCTTGTGTCGAATAGGTATAATGTTCAGTTTTATGATGAAAATTTTAAACCTAAAAATCAAACAATAAATACTTCTGTAATAAAATCTTTTAGCTTTATAGATGAAGATGCCTTTATTTATGCAAGCTCTGCTAGAATTAGTGCGTTGAGGTATGCGGAATTAAAAGAGATTAAACTTTTTAATAAAGGAATAAGAGGGTATGCATGTTTGTATGACCATAAAAATAAACGTTCTTATTTTGGAACTCCAAAAGGCTTTTATGGTTATTCTCAAAACTGGGTTGGAAAAGAAATTAAGTATCAAGGAAAATCTATCTATATTAAGGATATTGCGCAAGCTAATGATGGAAGTTTATGGTGTCTTTCATTTAAAAACGGAATTTATGTTATTGAAAAAGATAAAGTAATTGAACACTACACAGTAAAAAATGGGTTGCTGTCTAATAAAAATAGCTTTATAAGAGCTAAAGAAAACATCATTTGGTTAGCTGGTGAAAAAGGTATTCAAAAAATAAATATAGAGACTGGTATTTTTAAAAAATTAACCAAACAAAATGGTATTCCATCCTACAACTTTACCGGATTAGAGGTAGTGGGCAATAATGTGTATGTTAGTTCCATAGATCAATTGTACACTTTTGATTCAGAAAAAGTATTTCAATCTAAAAAAATATTAGAACCTTATTTTACATCGGTAAGTATTGATGATGAAAAAAAAGTATTAAATTCTAAATATTATTTAAATCATGACCAAAAAAAAATAAACATTGTATTTAATTCCAATGGGTTTTTAAGTAAAAACAATGTAGAATATAAATACCGGCTTTTAGGGAGTGGCGATCATTGGGAAACGATTCCTTTAGGAACAAATCTAGTTAATTTTAATAGCTTGTCGCATGGCAAATATACGTTTCAGTTAAAAGCTTTTAATAGTACCGAATCTTCAAAGATAAAAGAAATACAATTTATTATTGCTGGTGTGTTTTATGAGCAACTTTGGTTTTATATAGTAGTATCTATACTTATTATTTGTTTGTTTTGGGTTTATTTTAGCGTGCGTAATAAACGATTGAAAAACAAACAAAGCCTTTTACTAGATAAGCAAAGTAGTGAGCTAGAAAACGTGTTTTTAAAATTGGAGAATTTGCGTAGCCAAATGAATCCGCATTTTATATTTAATGCTTTGAATTCTATTCAAGATTATATTATTCGCAAAGAACAAAAATTAGCGCGTAAATACTTGGTTAAGTTTTCTCGATTAATTAGAATTTATTTAGAGCATAGTCAAAAGGATAGTATTAGTTTACAAGAAGAGTTAGATGCATTAAAACTGTACCTAGATTTAGAGAAAGATAGGTTTGAGGATACCTTTTCATATACGATTAATCTTCCTGAAAAAATAAAGTCAGAAGCGATTAAAATTCCTACATTTTTGCTGCAGCCTTATGTTGAAAATGCAATTAAGCACGGTTTGTTGCATAGAAGAAAAAGAAGATTATTAGAGGTTTCATTTGCTCTAAATAAAGTAAAGACAATGCTAGTATGTACCATAAAAGATAATGGTATTGGGAGAGTAGCTTCCGTTAAAATTAATGCAAAACGTATGAAGCCAAAATCTTTTCATCAGAAGCGAACAAAAAAAGAATCGATTTATTAAATAAAACACATACAGATCCAATACGTTTCGAAATTACAGATGATTATGATGAAAGTGGAATCGCTCTAGGTACCACCGTTCAAATTTCTATTCCTATTATGTAGGTTATCGTGAAAATATAAATAAAAGAATAGGAAGTAATATTTTATTTGATAAAACCATCCATTCACTAAAAACCAAAATTTAGTATTAAAATTAAGTTGTAGTTTTGAGTGTAATACTATTGAAATTTTAAGATATGAATGCTATTATTATAGATGATGAAAACAAAGCTAGAAGTGTTCTAAGGGCTTTAATAGAAGAAGAACACCCAGAAGTCACCATTTTAGGAGAAGCTTCAAATTTAGTGGAAGGCGTGGCTGTTATAAAAGCGAACCTGCCAGATATTGTGTTTTTAGATATTGAAATGCCAGAACATTCTGGTTTGGAGATTTTAAGTTTTTTTAAGGATGAGCCTATATCTTTTCAAATCATATTTACTACAGCTTACAATCAATATGCTATTGAAGCATTAAAACTTTCTGCAATAGATTATTTATTAAAACCTATTGATGAGGACGAATTAAAAGGTGCCATAGCAAAGGCTGAAATAGCAATAAATGAAAATAAAGTGAATTTCAGATTAAAGAATATAGAAAAAGCATTTCAGCAATTATCCTTAAATAAAATAGCATTAGAAATCCCTAAAGGGATTATGTTTGTTGCGCATGAAGATATCCTTTTGTTTGAAGCAGATGGTGTTTATACTAAGGTTTATTTGCAAAATGGCAAAACCGAACTGATAACTAAAACACTAAAATATTTTACAGACCAATTAGTAGATAAACCTATTTTTTACAAGCCACATCGTTCGTATTTAATCAATTTAAAATATATGAGTCGCTTAGTAAAAAAGGATAGTTACCATTTGGTTTTAGAAAACAATAAAACCATTCCTATAGCTCGAGATAAAAAAGAGGAGTTTTTACAATTAGTAAAAAAAATGTTCTAATTTTATTTAAAAGCCTAACCCTTATTAGTAAAATATATTGCTTGTTTCTTACTGTAATACATAACTGCCATTCACTAACTTATACCTACAATTTACTAAATATAGAAATTTTCCTACGTGAGTAATTAACATCTTTGTTTCATAACTATTAATCAATTTATATTATGAAATTAAGAATACTTTTAATACTACTTTTAATAAGTAGTTTCGCTTTTGCTCAAACCTGGAATCAAGTAGGTGCAGCACAATTTACAGATTTTGCAAGCAATGGAGAAATGGCATTTGACAGTGCAGGAATTCCCTATTTGTTATATGAAAATTCTACCACAAATCAAGTTTCTGTTATGAAATTTAACGGAACAAGTTGGTTGCCTGTTGGTTCTGGTGCAATTTCAACAGAAAATTACAATAATTTAACAATTAAAATAAATCCAGTAACTAATCAGCCTTGGGTTGCTTTAAAAGCAGAGGCTAATGGAGCAGCAAGTAATATAGATGTATTTAGTTTTGATGGTAGCTCTTGGGTTAGTGAAGGAGTAAATATTGGAGGGTATTTCTATAGTTATGGAATACAATTGCAGTTTAGTACAGCTGGAGTTCCAAGAATAGTAGGTATGATAGCTTCAGTAGTACCATATTATAAACCTAGTTTCTATACTAAAAATGGAGCTAATTGGTCTGTTACAACATACCCTATATATACAAGTGCTCCTACAGGTGTAAATCCTAGAATAGATTTCTACGATTTTGACAATTACACGATGGCAGCACAGAGCTTTGTAAAAAATTATAATGTATCAGATAGTAATCAAACGGCACATGAAACATTATTATGGACCGCTGGAGTTAATTATAGACATGTTTCTGCTAATGGAGGAGCAAAATATTTTGCAGTAATAGATGCTAGTACTAATAAAATTACAGTTGGTAAAAGTGGAGGAGGAGTAACTCAACCCTCAGGAGTTACAGGAGTTACAGAAGAGATTGTTACGTTTAGAGAAAGTATTACCGATAATCATCACTATTTAATGTACTCTGACGGTTCGCATAATTTAACATTTAAAAAATATAAAACTTCAAATATTTGGCAAAACTTACCATCATTTGGGATTCTTACCAATACAACTGGTTTTTTTGTTAAGATGGAAATGAACCCTGTTAATGGAGATATGTATGTTGCATATTTAGATGGAGGGAAAGTATCCGTTAAAAGTTTCTCAATTCAACCTCCTTTAGCAAAATATTATGTGAATGCAAATGTTTCTGGAGGTGATGGTAGTGGAGATTCTTGGGCTAATGCTATCACAGATTTAGAAGATGCCATAAATTCAGTTAGTCCTATAACTACAGATATTTGGGTTGCTTCAGGAACTTATAGTCCAGGTTCTGCTAGATCGGATTCTTTTGAGTTTGTTGTAAATGGACTTTCTGTTTATGGTGGTTTTGATGGTACAGAAACGACACTTGCACAAAGAAATATAGCTGCAAACCCAACAATTTTATCTGGAGATGTTAATGGTAATGATGCCGTGGTAGATTTTGCAACAGCTTCCGGAAGTTCGAGAATAGATAATAATCATCAGGTAGTAAAAATAGCTGCCAATAACGTCACTATTGATGGTTTTAAAATTGAAGATGGTGATGCAGTTCAAAATAGTACTGGTTATACTACAGGAGCAGCAATACTAGTTGCTCCTACAGCTCTTAACCCAAAGATACAAAATTGTGAGTTTAATAATAATGTTACATATAGTGGTGGTGCAGTTGGAGTAAGGCATACCGTAAGTACAGACATTAATATTACTAATTGTGTGTTTAATAATAATGTTTCTAGGTATGGAAGTGGTTTGTATATATTATTCATGTCAAATAGTAGCCTTAATGTAATTATAACAAATACATTATTTATTAATAATATATCTAAAAACTATAATAATGCTAATGATGGTTATACAGGAAGTGCTGCATGGATAAGAGCTAATGAATCCGGTTCAAATTAACTACTACTATAACCAATTGCACCTTTGCAAATAATACAGATATTGGAGCTGTGTCAGCCTCACAAAAAGGAGCTTTAGCCTTAGGAAGAAGAGTTGATGGTAGTGCTACACATAATGCTACCATTAATAATAGTATTTTTTATGGTAACGAAGGCGCTGGAAGTGCTACAACAGCATCTGTTAATAATGGTCATACGTTATCACCAAATTTAACGCTTGTAAACAACTCAATAGGTGAAGATAATTTTTCAAACTTAACCTCTTTAACAAACACAAGTAGTGCAAACCCAATGTTTACAAGCGCAACCGATTTCACATTGCAATCAGGTTCTCCAGCAATAGATGCAGGAGATAATTCTAAAATTCCTGTAGGGACAACAACCGACTTATTAGGAAATGCAAGAATATTTAATACCACGGTAGATATGGGAGTTTATGAGTATGGCTCAACTCTAGATGTGGAAGATTTTGAAACTAAAAAGGATTTTATAATTTATCCTAATCCAACTACTTGTTTGTTAAACATTAAAATGAAAGCAGACTTAATTCAAGCAGAAATATATAATATACAAGGACAAAAAGTTTTAGAAAGTACTGTGAAAAGTATACCAGTTTCTAAACTAACTTCTGGAATGTATGTATTACAAATAGAAGATGTAAATGGAAACAGAAATACAAAACGATTTATAAAAATTTAAAGAAGCTATTAATCGTGATGAAAGTTGGGCTAAACTATTTAGCTCAGCTTTTTTCCATTTAAACCAAATATATATGAAGTACGTTAAGCAAAATAGATTAGAATTGTTTCTTGTGTTACTCTATTTACTATTAGGAATATTTTTGATTCGAATCATTTAAAAAGCATTAATTAGCACCAATAACCAACCTATCACTAAAAGCAAACCACCAATCGGAGTCACAGGTCCTAAAAACCGAAGTTTTTTGCCTTTAGCATCCGATAATATCAATCCGTAAATACTAAAAGAAAATAATATAATTCCTATAGTAAAACACCAGTAAATTGCTGAGGTTGCATAATTAGGTTTTAGACCTAAAACAAGCAATACTATGGCATGATACATTTGGTATTTCACGCCAACTTCAAAACTTTGTAATTGATCTGTAGATAAAATTTTCTTCAAAGCATGCGCGCCAAAAGCACCAAAAATTACAGAGAGCATACCAAAAGAGGCAGCAGTTGCTAGAATAATTTGCTGAGTCATTAAAATGAATTTTAGTAAAATGTTTTATTTATAAACCACAGGGATAATTTCTCCTTTAGCTAAGCAGTAAATTCCTGCGTAGGCAGGAATCTCAAAGATAATTATATATTAAGATATAACTTTAAAAAAGGTCTTTTTGATAGCGTTTTTTTAGCATTTAAGTATGGTTATTTATAAACCACAGGAATAATTTCTCCTTTAGCTAAACAAAATTTAGTGATTTTCCCTTCGGAAAGCGTTGCGGTATAATCCACTTCATTAACCATAAAACCAATCTCTCTAAGTTTATTGAAATAATCGTAACCGTAAACACGAACATGATCATATTGTCCGAATATTTTTGCGCGTTCTTTTTTATCTGTAATAGAATTGTCTTCAAAAGTAGTATGTCTACTTAAATCTTGCGGTATTTGAAAAACTCCGTAGCCTCCAGGTTTCATCACACGAAATAATTCTTGCATTGCTTTGGTATCATCTGGAATATGTTCTAAAACATGATTGCATAAAATGATATCATAACTATTGTCTTCAAACGGAAGGTTGCAAATATCTGCTTTCACATCGGCAATTGGAGACAGTAAATCTGTAGTGGTGTAATTCAGGTTTTTCAACGCTCTAAAGCGATCTAGAAAACATTGCTCTGGAGCAAAGTGAAGTACGCTTTTTTCGGCAGTAAAGAAACTAGTTTCATTTTTTAAATACAACCACAATAACCGATGACGCTCTAAACTTAAAGTAGAAGGAGAAAGTACATTCTCACGTTGTGTTTCATAGCCATAAGATAAAAAGCTTTTAAAACTTTTACCATCAATAGGGTCTGTGAAAGTGTTTCCTTTTAAAAAGAATGCCAAAATAGGACGTGCAACATAACTAAGCCTTATTAGTAAAGGTCTTGGGATAATATTTAAAATTATTTCGAAGAGTTTTTTCAACTTAAATTACCAATTTAAAAATTCTTTAAACTTATCTGTCGTTAGTATTTTGTAAATTAATAGAATTCCGAAAATCACTTTTAGTAAAGTCCCAATGGTATATATTTCACCAGCGTAAGGCCAATGTTGAATTTTAAACAAAGTCCCGATAATGGTAAAGATAAACCCAAAAATAATAAATGCTAATAGGTGTTTTATTTTCATAATTTATAGCACCAAAGCTTTCTGTCTAAACGCATCTTCCTCATCACTCACAATTCCTAAAGCTTCATATATATACGCAAAGGTTGAAAGAAGTTCAGGTTTACCATCTACTATAGCAACGTCATGCTCAAAATGAGCAGAAGGCTTATTGTCTAGTGTAGTAATTGTCCAGCCATCTCTGTGTTGTTTGATGCTTTTTGTACCAAGGTTAATCATAGGCTCAATAGCTACAACCATACCTTCAATGAATTTTTTGCCACGACCACGTTTACCGTAGTTTGGCATTTCTGGGTCTTCGTGCATTTTGGTTCCTAAACCATGACCAACAAGTTCTCTTACTACACCATAACCATGATCTTCACAGTATTTTTGAATAGCATAACCAACATCACCAACACGATTACCTACTTTTAATTCTTTTATTCCAACGTAAAGAGATTCTTTAGTGACTTGTAAAAGTTTTTCGGTTTCTGGGTCAATCTCACCAACAGCAAAAGTGTAGGCGTGATCACCATAATAACCGTTTTTTATAGAACCACAATCTATAGATATAATATCGCCTTCCTCTAAAGGTGTATTATTAGGTATACCATGAACGACTTGTGAGTTCGGACTCATACAAAGTGTGTTAGGGAAATCGTACAATCCTAAAAAACCAGGTATTGCACCTTGGTCTCTAATGCATGCTTCTGCAATTTTATCTAATTCTAAAGTGGTTACTCCAGGTTTTACTGCTTTAGCGATTTCACCTAAGGTTTTAGATACTACTAATGCTGCTTCACGCATTAACTCTATTTCTTCTCTTGTTTTTACTATGATCATAATGTAATATAAATGTTGTGCAAATATACTAAAAATAACAAGGCATACTTTTTTATTGAAACATGATATTCGACAGTTTTTATACTTTTTTTGTTTCCTATTTTTGCGACATAAATAATTAGGTATATGTATAGGTCCGTTAGTGCAGAAGAAGCAGTAAAAGTAATTAAGTCTAATAGTAGAGTTTATATACAAGCAGCAGCAGCAGCTCCACAATCACTTATACAAGCCATGACGGCACGTCATGAAGAACTTCGAAACGTGGAGGTTTGCCATTTACATACAGAAGGCGAAGCTCCGTATGCAAACCCAGAATTACGGGAGAGTTTTCATGTAAATTCTTTTTTTATAGGAAAAAATGTGAGGCATACTTTAAAAGCCGGAAATGGTTCCTATACGCCAGTTTTTTTAAGCGAATTACCATTACTTTTTAAGCGTAATATTATTGATATAGATGTGGCACTAATTCATGTGTCTGTTCCAGATAAACACGGTTATTGCTCTTTAGGGGTTTCTGTAGAAGCTACATTAGCGGCAATAGATAATGCCAAACATGTTATTGCACAAGTAAATAGAAATATGCCTAGAACACATGGTGCCGGAATTATTCATGTTTCTGAAATTGATTTATTTGTAGAGTCTAATGTTGATTTGCCAACACATGATATTGTAGCGCCAACGGCTATTGAAAGTCAGATAGGGGATTATGTTGCAGGATTAATTGAAGACCGAAGCACTTTGCAAATGGGGATTGGTAGTATACCTAATGCCGTTTTAACTAGATTAACAAATCATAAAGATTTAGGGTTGCATACGGAAATGTTTTCGGATGGAGTGATTGATTTAATATTAAAAGATGTTATTAACGGAAACTATAAAGGTATAAATCGAGGTCGTGCATTGTCTACTTTTTTAGTTGGATCTAAACGTTTGTACGATTATGTAGATGATAATCCTTTTGTAGAAATGCGAGCATCCAATTACACCAATGATGTCTCTATTATTAAACAAAACCCAAAAATGGTGGCTATTAATTCTGCTATTGAAGTAGATGTTACCGGACAAGTTTGTGCAGATTCTATTGGAGCACACATGTATTCTGGAGTTGGCGGACAAGTAGATTTTATAAGAGGTGCTTCTTTAAGTGAAGGAGGAAAAGCTATTATTGCATTACCTGCGACGACTAAATCTGGTGTAAGCAAAATTGTTCCTTCCTTGAAACCAGGTGCTGGAGTAATAACTACTAGATCTCATGTACACTATGTGGTAACTGAATATGGTATTGCAAATTTATATGGAAAAACAATTAAAGAGCGTGTAAAAGCACTAGTTAATATTGCGCATCCAGACCATAGAGAAACTATAGATAAACAGTATTTTGATTTGATAAATGACTAGTGGTTTTTTCTTAAAAAGGAAAAGAACCCTTTCTTTTTGGGTGGTGTTTTTTGATTGTATTTCGGATTTGAAAGGTGTTGATACACTTCTCCCCAACCTAAAAATCCACCAATATTTCTATCGTCTATAAATAAATCGGCATGTATTTTTCTGCTCTTAGATGCATCAAATTGCTCTTCGGGAAAACTTTTATTTACCGCATAAAACTCAATGCCTTTACTTTTACAAAAAGCAACAGCTTCGTCTAATGGTTTCCCACATCTGTAAGTCCATAATATTAAACGATGGCCATCTGCTTGTAGTTTTTTAAGTGTTTCAATAGCAAAAAGTTTTGGTTTCCCAACTTTTGGATATGCATCATCTACAATGGTTCCATCAAAATCAATGGCAAGAATAAGTTTGTCGTTTAAATTCATAGAAATTCATTAGCTGCAAATATATAAATTATTCTTCTTCAAAATAAGCATTTTTGTAAGGTTCATTCCTTAAAATATGCAAAATATCTTGTTCTAAATTTTCTATAGGGTATTCTACTATTCTATTCATTTCTTTACCGTCTTTGAAAAAAATCAAGGTTGGAACATTCGTGATGTTAAAGTTTTCTTCTAATTTTTGAGGGGTTACCTTGTCTCTATCTACAGCAACTAATTGAAGGTTTTCCAAATTAAAATGAACAGCGTCTAAAATTTTATATATTCCAGGAGTTTCTCTTTGGCTGTCTTCACACCAAGTTCCCATAAATAGTTTTATGGAAACATCTTTTAGTTCTGGTTTTATAAGCGCTACTAAAGAATCATTTACTTTATAATCGGTATAGGTTGTGCTGTACCAACTATTAAAAGGTTCTTGTAGCAAACCTTCTTCATTTGCTGGTCCTAATAACATAATTGTCTCTTCCTCTTCATCCGGAACAGTTACATTTATTGGCTGTTCTTTACACGCAAAACAAATTAAGGCTATAAAAATAAAATATAAATTTCTCATAATTATTATATTAAAGAATGTTGGGTCATTACTTTAGGTTGTTCTACTCCAATAAGTTTTAAAATAGTAGGAGCAATGTCTCCTAAAATACCATCTTTAATATGTTTTAAATCTTTATCTATTAAAATAATTGGAACCGGATTCGTGGTATGTGCGGTATTTGGTGATCCATCCGGATTTATCATGGTTTCACAATTTCCATGATCTGCAATAAGAATGGTTGTGTAATCATTTTCTAGAGCAGTAGTTATCACTTCTTTTACACAGTTGTCTACAGCTTCGCAAGCTTTAATAGCAGCTGCCATAACTCCTGTATGTCCAACCATATCTCCATTAGCAAAGTTTAAGCATACAAAATCTACTTCACCT
Organism: Lacinutrix himadriensis; assembly: GCF_001418105.1. Taxonomy (GTDB): domain Bacteria; phylum Bacteroidota; class Bacteroidia; order Flavobacteriales; family Flavobacteriaceae; genus Oceanihabitans; species Oceanihabitans himadriense. Next base: position 6,104 of record NZ_LIQI01000028.1, on the reverse strand, counting down.
TTTTTAAGTTCTGGTAAAAGAGCTTCTGTTAGTTCAAAAGCACTCATCTCTGGTTTTAAATCGTAAGTAGCAACTTTAGGAGAGTTTTTTAGTATTCTGCTTTCTCCTTCAAAAGGTTCCTCTCTTCCTCCAGAAAAGAAAAAAGTAACATGCGGATATTTCTCTGTTTCGGCAATACGTATTTGTTTTTTGTGATGCTTTTCTAAAACTTCACCAAGTGTTTCTGTTAAATTATCTTTATCATAAATCACATGCATTCCTGTAAAAGAATCATCATAATTGGTCATGGTTACATAATGCAAGTTTAATTTATGCATGTTCTGTTCATGAAAGTCTTTTTGCGATAAAGCTTCTGTTAATTGTCTTCCTCGGTCTGTTCTAAAATTAAAAAATACAATGACATCGCCTTCTTCAATTTTTGCAATTGGTTGATTATTTGCGTCTACAGCGATTATAGGTTTAATAAATTCGTCTGTAATATCATTGTCGTAATTCGCTTTAATCGATTTTAAAATATTAGTAGAATGTTCGCCTTCGCCATTTACCATAGCATCATAAGCTAGCTTAACACGTTCCCAGCGTTTGTCTCTATCCATTGCATAATACCTTCCGGTAACCGAAGCTATTTTGGTGTTTTTGTTTTCAATATAATCTTCTAATTCTGTCACAAAACCATAGCCAGATTTTGGGTCCACATCTCGACCATCTGTAAACGCATGAATAAAAGATTTTTCAACTCCAGCGTCTTCAACAGCATCCACCAAACCTAATAAATGGCTAATATGAGAATGTACACCGCCATCACTAAGTAAGCCTAAAAAATGTACTGCCTTATTGTTTTGTTTTGCATAATTAAAAGCATCTACAAGTACTTTTTCTTGTGCTAATGTTTTGTTTTTTACTGCTAAATTTATTCTTACCAAATCTTGATATACTATACGTCCGGCACCAAGATTCATATGTCCAACTTCCGAATTTCCCATTTGCCCTTCTGGTAAACCAACATGTAAACCATCTGTGCGTAAAGTAGCATTTGGATATTTTGTATAAAGCGAATTTATAAAAGGAATATTTGCGTTATCTATTGCTGAAACTTTTGGGTCAGGAGATTTTCCCCAACCATCTAAAATCATAAGAATTACTTTTTTGTTCATGTTGCGACAGTGTTTAGTATTCAAATATAATTTATTATAACAGAAATAGCATCTTAAATAAACGGAAGCTTGCTAAAAAAATGTTCCAGGTTTATTTGTGATTCAATAGGAGGGTAATTGTAATTTTTGCGTAACGTGTTTGATTTCAGAATGTTAAATAAATGTTATTTTAAGGTTATAGTGTAACAGTTTGTAATTCTTATCGTCTTTATATTATAATCAAAATCAGTATTAATAATCAATTAAAATCATTCATCATGAAAAAAACAATCATCTTATCAGCAATCGCATTAAGTTTCACTATTGGAACTTTACAAGCAAACCCTTCATTAGAAACCGAAAATCAATTACATGTAGAAACGGTTATGGAAGCTAGTCCATTTCATTTATCTATAATTAAAGGCGATTTTACAATGGTAAAAAAGCTATTAGATTTAGGGGCAAATGTAAATGAGAAATGGAACGGATTAAGTCCGGCCATGTATGCAGCAAAATTTAATAGAGCTAAAATATTAAAGCTTTTAATAACGCATGGAGCTACATTAAATTCCAAGTCTAAAGACGGTTATACCGCTAAAAAATATGCCAAAATATCTAAGGCTACAGAAGCTATGGCAGTACTTGAAAACGCATTGGATAAAAAATAATTTCCTTTTTAGTTTTTCAACATAAAAAAGCCTTGAGATAATTTTCAAGGCTTTTTTTTATTGAAATTGACTTCTATACTTTTCTATAGATTCTCTAATTTTTTCTATTCGATTGTCTGGGTCTGGATGTGAGCTTTGAAATTCTGGAACGCGATTTGGTCCTGCAGCAGCTTTTAAAATTTCCATGACATCAATCATTTCTTCCGGGTCATAACCAGCTCTTAACATAAAACGTACGCCAAGATCATCACTTTCTAATTCGTCGCCACGACCATTTTTTAAAATTAAGTTCTGACCAACACCTCCAATTAATCCGCCAATATCACCACCAACAGATCCTGCAGTAGAAAGTCCTTGCCAAAGCTCGCTATTAGCAATACGTTCTGCACTATGCTTACCGAGAACATGACCAATTTCATGACCCAAAACTCCAGCCAATTGGTCTTCGTTTTCTAACTGAGAAAATAGCGCGTAAGTAATAAAAACTTGTCCGCCAGGTAATGCAAAAGCATTTATGGTTTGCGGATCTGCTAATAAATGAAACTCATATTTATACGGTGTTTCTTTAGCGATGCTGTTGCTTATTAATTTGTTGCCAACATTATCCACCAGAGCTTGGTAGCTTTCGTTTGGGTATAAACCACCATGTTGCGCTGCCATTTGATCTCTACTTTGTAAGCCCATTTGTATTTCTTCATCTACCGTCATAGAAATGGCTTGTTTTTTTCCTGTATACGGATTTACCTCTTGCGAAGTAAAATATTTAAAGCCAAAATATGCAGCGATACATACACCTATAAAAAGTCTTACTTTTAGATTGCTTGATCTCATGTTGTTTGTGTTGGTTGTAATGATTTAAAGTTACAAAAGTTCTGGGTTAATATCTAAAATATTTTCATTTCGATACGTGCGTATAAATGCATCTGAGAAATATGCGCTTCCTAATAATTTTTCATTTTGAAGCACCTCTTGTAGGTCTAAATTTTTATAATTTTTTAAATAATTTTGTGATAATGGTTTGTAGCTATAATGCCAAGGTTCGTATTTAAAACCTTTTCGGTTGATATCTATAGTATATACTAGATGAAAGCCAAACGAATTGGCGTGTTTATCCATCCATTTTTTTAAGTGAATATAGGAACCATCTCTGTGAAAATTTTGTTCACGAAGCACATATTTTGGAGCATGTACATTGGCGTCAATAATATCCATGTCTGTTCCCCAATGATGTCTTGAAGTTCCTGGGATGGTGGAATATTGAATTATTTTTTGAATACTTTTTTCTTCGGAAAAACCTTGACTTCTATAGCGTTTGTATTTACGTTCCCAAATGCTTTTTTGATGTTCAAAATTTCTATAGCTGGAAACTATTTGAATATGTATGCCTTCTTTTAAAGCTTCTGTTTTCATTTCTTGAAAAGCAAAATGCGCTGCTTCTCTTAGTTTGTAATCTTCACCAAAAAGAATAGGTTTTCCTTTACCTATAAGCTCTTCCGAAGAAATTATATTTGGAGTACATGCAAAACTAGGAACTGTAGCTAGAGCTATTCCGGTTAATGTGGTTTGCTTTATGAAGTTTCTTCTTTTCAAATTCAGATAAGGTTATGCAAATTACGAGCCAAAATTAATTAAATTTACAAGAAAAATTAAGGTATGCATTTTTCGTTTAAAATAATTGAAAAAGAAAATATTTCAACAATCCTTCCTTTGGTTATTAAGTTAAATGAAGGAAAAGTTTCTATAGAAATTCTAGAAAAACGTTTTCAAGAAATAGTAACTCAAAATTATGAATGCGCTGGTATTTATGATTGCGAAAAACTGATTGGTATTTCTGGTATGTGGTTTTGTACTAGACATTATTCTGGAAAAAGTGTGGAATTAGATCATGTATATATAGATGATACGTATAGAAATCATGGTTTAGGAAAACAGTTTATGCAATGGATTACGGATTATGTAAAAAGTAAAAATGTAGAAGCTATAGAACTAAATGCATATATAGAAAACCCTGCTTCCCATCGATTTTATGAGAATCAAGATTTTAAAAAACCGGGTTATCATTTTGTAAAAAAGCTTAATAATTAATATATAACCAGCCTGCGTATTCTTTGTTTTCTTCTGGTAAGTTTAATACATAAAAATAAGTACCAACAGGAAGTTTTTTGCTGTTACCAACTAATACTTTTTTGTTTGTAATGCCATTCCAATCGTTTTTATAATTTTCAACATCATAAACGGTTCTTCCCCAACGGTTAAATATTTTTAAAGTGTTTCGAAATAACTCGACCCCTTCAATTATAAATACATCATTTTTACCATCTCCATTCGGACTAATTCCATTATAAACGATAATGCCATCACTTCCAATTAAAGATCCAAAGGTTATAATTTCATAGTCGTTTGGTACAAAAGAAGTCGAAGTAACGGTTCCTGTATTTACGTTTCCTGTAAAATCTACGTTCCCCAAATCTTTCCATTGATTTTCGGAAATACTCCATCCTACAACGCGAAGGTTTAGTAAATCATCTACTAAAACATCAATATCACTATCTGAATTCCAGGTTAATGTTACTTGTGTTTCTTCGGTACCATTAAAATCCCAGAATTCTTCCAAATTAATGGTGTTGATGATGCCTTCTGAATTATTCGTGTCAAACGAAGTGGCAAAGGTAGAAGGAAAGTTAGGATCTTCATTAAAATAGGCTGCGGAAAACTTAGGGTTTCCAGATTGTAAAGGAGTTTGCAAAGGTCTTAATTTATTATCGTCTCCAATAGGGAAACGGAAAGTGTCATTTCCGGTGAAGGAAGCGTAGCCATCGGTTAGTCTTAAATCGTCTTCGAAAACAAAAAATGCATTGCTTAAATAATCGAGAGATATGTTCGGATTATTTCTCGGAGTTATTACATCTCCAATAATATAGTTTAGTCCGTTGGAAACTTCGGTGCTTATTTCTAGGAATAAATTATTATCTACAGCGACATCCATATCATAAAACCTAGGGATTTCTGTTCCAGATATCGTTAGCGGATTGTCTTCATTATAAAAACCAGCTAAACCCAAATTTTCATTAAACGTTCCATCGTTTTCTAGGTCCATATGGAAGCCTATCTGACCTTGGTCATGGATTTGTACATTTCCAAAATTATGAAATGCTGTTTGCGATTTTCCACTTTGTGAAAAGAGAACAGTAACTATTATTAAAATACGGAGTGTCTTATTCATAAGCTGTGTATATTACGAGTATATTCTCTGTTTTGTTATCTACGTTTATTGTGAAACCGGTTGCATTAAAAGAGGTGAAACTTGCAGATGTTAAACCTAAATTATCTCCGTTATTATTGGAGTATCTAATACCTATGCAATGTGTGCTTGAAGCGTAACGAGAAATATCATTAATGGATGATCCACTACCACCAACATAAATTACTTGCTGAGTCGTCCCTCTTGCATAACCTGTCATTCCTCCAAAAGAATTATTAAATCCGTTATCGTTATTATTAACACCATTGTCGGCATTTATATTTTCACTTTCAATATTAGGATAGGCCTGAAATGTTATCTGTGAAGGTTCAAAGGGAAGTCCTGTAATTGTTTGACTTCCTGTTCCTGTAATTATAAAATGACCGATATAAGTTCCGGAAGGACCTACGGGTCCCGTTGCGCCGTCAACACCATTTATTCCGTCTGCACCAGCAGGTCCCGTTGCGCCATCAACACCATCTATTCCGTCTGCACCAGCAGGTCCAGTTGCTCCATCAATACCATTTATTCCGTCTGCACCAGCAGGACCAGTTGCTCCATCAATACCATTTATTCCGTCTGCACCAGCAGGACCAGTTGCGCCGTCAACACCATTTATTCCGTCTGTACCAGCAGGTCCAGTTGCGCCGTCAACACCATTTATTCCGTCTGCACCAGCAGGTCCCGTTGCTCCATCAACACCATTTATTCCGTCTGCACCAGCAGGACCAGTTGCTCCATCAACACCATTTATTCCGTCTGCACCAGCAGGACCAGTTGCTCCATCAATACCATTTATTCCGTCTGCACCAGCAGGACCAGTTGCGCCGTCAACACCATTTATTCCGTCTGCACCAGCAGGTCCAGTTGCTCCGTCAACACCATCTATTCCGTCTGTACCAGCAGGTCCAGTTGCGCCGTCAACACCATTTATTCCGTCTGCACCAGCAGGTCCCGTTGCTCCATCAACACCATCTATTCCGTCTACACCAGCAGGTCCTTGCGGTCCAATAATTCCAACGGTAGTAGAAACGTTACTTTCATTTGTGTAGGTTACAGTAC
>NZ_LIQI01000027.1 GCF_001418105.1 Lacinutrix himadriensis | reverse complement strand
ATCTACAGAGGTGTCTGTTACATCTGCACAAACGCTTAAGTCTGGACCAATAGAATCGTTAAGTGTAAGAATAGCAGTAAGTGTTGTTGCATTATCACAATCATCTTCCACGGTATAGATTACAGTAATAGTACCACCAAGTCCACAAGTGGAAACCAGGTTAGTAAATGCATAGTTTGAAGTTACATCAAAAACAGCATCTGTATCACAGCTATCTGTACCACAAGATTGAAGTGCAAGTATGTTAGCAGCATTCCAATCGTTAGCGATGGTTTCATTATTTGTTCCATCACACTCGATAGTTTCATCTACCACAGTACAAGACGTTAAGTCAGGACCAATAGAATCATTAAGAGTAAGTGTTGCAGTAAGAATCGTTTCGTTATCACAATCATCCGCAACTGTATAAGTAACTAAGATTGTACCACCAGCGCCACAAGTGGAAGCAAGGTTAGTAAATGTATAATCTGAAGTTACATCAAAAACAGCATCTGTATCACAAGAATCAGTACCACAAGATTGAAGTGCAAGTATGTTAGCAGCATTCCAGTCGTTAGCGATGGTTTCGTTATTTGTTCCGTCACATTCAATCGTTTCATCCTCTACAGTACAAGCTGTAAGGTCAGGTCCGATAGAATCGTTAAGAGTAAGCGTTGCAGTTACTGAAGAAGTATTTAAACAATCATCGGTAGCCGTATATGTTACTTGAATAGTTCCACCAGCACCACAAGTGGAAGCAAGGTTAGTGAACACATAGTCCGAAGTAATTGTTACATTAATATCATCTGCACAAGCTTGAAGTTCTGCAATGTTATCTGCATTCCAAGTATCTGCTAAAGTTTCGTTATTATCTCCATCACATTCAATCGTTTCATCTACTACATTACAAGCAGTAAGATCTGGACCAGTAGCATCACCGAAGTTTAGTGTTACTGTAATTTCTGAAGTGTTTCCACAATCATCAGCAACGGTATAGGTAACAGGAAGTGAACCACAAGGACCACAAACCACATTTAAGTTGTTGAAGTCGTAATCTGAAGTTACGGTATAAAGACCATCTGCATCACAACTATCTGTACCACAAGATTCCAGAGCTAATAGGTTAGCTGCATGCCAAGCATCAGCGATTGTTTCATTTTGATCTGCTGTACAATCTACAGAGGTGTCAGTTACATCTGCACAAACGGTTAAGTCTGGACCGATAGAATCGTTAAGTGTAAGAATAGCAGTAAGTGTTGTTGCATTATCACAATCATCTTCCACGGTATAGATTACAGTAATTGTACCACCAAGTCCACAAGTGGAAACCAGGTTAGTAAATGCATAGTTTGAAGTTACATCAAATACAGCATCTGTATCACAAGAATCAGTACCACAAGATTGCAGTGCAAGTATGTTGGCCGCATTCCAATCGTTAGCGATGGTTTCATTATTTGTTCCATCACACTCGATAGTTTCATCAACAACTGAACAAGACGTTAAGTCAGGACCAATAGAATCGTTAAGTGTAAGTGTTGCAGTAAGGATGGTTTCGTTATCACAATCATCCGATACGATATACGTAACTAAGATAGTACCACCAGCTCCACAAGTGGAAGCAAGGTTAGTAAAAGCATAATCTGAAGTTACATCAAAAACAGCATCTGTATCACAGCTATCTGTACCACAAGATTGTAATGCAAGTATGTTAGCAGCATTCCAGTCGTTAGCAATAGTTTCGTTATTTGTTCCGTCACACTCGATAGTTTCATCTACCACAGTACAAGCTGTTAAGTCAGGTCCGATAGAATCGTTAAGAGTAAGCGTTGCAGTTACTGAAGAAGTATTTAAACAATCATCGTAGCCGTATATGTTACTTGAATAGTTCCACCAGCACCACAAGTGGAAGCAAGGTTAGTGAACACATAGTCCGAAGTAATTGTTACATTAATATCATTGCACAAGCTTGAAGTTCTGCAATGTTATCTGCATTCCAAGTATCTGCAAGAGTTTCGTTATTTGCTCCATCACATTCGATAGTTTCATCTACTACATTACAAGATATAAGATCTGGACCAGTAGCATCCCCGAAGTTTAGTGTTACTGTAATCTCTGAAGTGTTTCCACAATCATCAGCAACGGTATAGGTAACAGGAAGCGAACCACAAGGACCACAAACCACGTTTAAGTTGTTGAAGTCGTAATCTGAAGTTACGGTATAAAGACCATCTGCATCACAGCTATCTGTACCACAAGATTCCAAAGCTAATAGGTTAGCAGCATGCCAAGCATCTGCAATGGTTTCATTTTGATCTGCTGTACAATCTACAGAGGTGTCAGTTACATCTGCACAAACGGTTAAGTCTGGACCGATAGAATCGTTAAGTGTAAGAATAGCAGTAAGTGTTGTTGCATTATCACAATCATCTTCCACGGTATAGATTACAGTAATAGTACCACCAAGTCCACAAGTGGAAACCAGGTTAGTAAATGCATAGTTTGAAGTTACATCAAATACAGCATCTGTATCACAAGAATCAGTACCACAAGATTGCAGTGCTAATATGTTAGCGGCATTCCAATCGTTAGCGATGGTTTCATTATTTGTTCCATCACACTCGATAGTTTCATCTACCACAGTACAAGACGTTAAATCCGGACCAATAGAATCATTAAGTGTAAGTGTTGCAGTAAGAATCGTTTCGTTATCACAATCATCGGATACGATATAAGTAACTAAGATTGTACCACCAGCGCCACAAGTGGAAGCAAGGTTAGTAAATGTATAATCTGAAGTTACATCAAAAACAGCATCTGTATCACAAGCATCTGTACCACAAGATTGAAGCGCAAGTATGTTAGCAGCATTCCAGTCGTTAGCGATGGTTTCGTTATTTGTTCCATCACACTCGATCGTTTCATCAACAACCGTACAAGCCGTAAGGTCAGGACCGATAGAATCGTTAAGCGTAAGCGTTGCAGTTAGAATAGTTTCGTTATCACAATCGTCAGATACGATATAAGTAACAAGGATAGTACCACCAGCACCACAAGTAGCAGCAAGGTTCGTAAAAGCATAATCTGAAGTTACATCAAATACAGCATCTGTATCACAAGCATCTGTACCACAAGATTGAAGCGCTAATATGTTCGCAGCGTTCCAAGCATTTGCTAAAGTTTCGTTATTTGTTCCATCACATTCTATAGTTTCATCTGCTACACTACAAGCAGTAAGATCTGGACCAACAGAATCATTAAGTGTAAGTGTTGCAGTTACTGAAGCTTCATTACCACAATCATCAGAACCTGTATAGATTACTTCAATAGTACCACCAGAACCACAAGTAGAAACAAGGTTTGCAAAATCATAATTAGAAACAACAGTATAGGTTGCAGTCACATTACAATCATCTACAGGGCATGTTTGAAGTGCTAAAATATTAGCAGCATTCCAATTGTCAGCAATAGTTTGGTTATCTGTACCACTACATTCTAAAATTTCATCTGTAACCGAACAATTAGATAAGTCAGGACCAACAGAATCATTAAGTGTAAGTGTTGCAGTAATAGAAGACTCATTACCACAATCATCAGAACCTGTATAAATAACTTCAATAGTACCACCAGCACCACAAGTAGAAATAAGGTTTGCAAAATCATAATTAGAAACAACAGTATAAGTTGCAGTCGCATTACAATCGTCTACTGGGCAGGTTTGAAGATCCAAAATATTAGCAGCATTCCAATTATCAGCAATAGTTTGGTTATCCGTACCATTACATTCTAGAATTTCATCTGTAACCGAACAATTAGATAAGTCAGGACCAATAGAATCGTTAAGGGTAAGAGTTGCTGTAATAGACGCTTCGTTACCACAATCATCAGAACCTGTATAGATTACTTCAATGGTACCACCAGCACCACAAGTAGAAATAAGGTTATCAAAATTATAATTAGAAACAACAGTATATGTTGGAGAAGTATTACAATCATCCACAGGACATGTTTGCAATGCTAAAAGATTAGCTGCATTCCAATTGTCTGCAATAGTTTCATTGTCTGTACCATTACATTCTAAAATTTCATCTGTAACAGAACAGTTTGAAAGATCCGGAGGAGTATTATCCTCAATAGTAAGTAAAGCAGAAGTCGTTGTTGTATTTCCACAAGAATCTGTTGCAGTAAAAATCACAGTTGAAGATCCAGCGGCACCACATTGATTTGCTGAAAATCCGGTAAAATCATTAGTCCAAGTAATAATACAATCACCAACAACAGATGCATTTCCTGCAGTTGCTAACCAATCATTTACAGCTGTTGTATTTCCAGCACCATCACATTCGACAGTAAGGTTTGAAGCTGCACTATCTATTTCAAGAGAAGGAATAACAGATATTACTATAGGTTCTGATATTGGGTAAGCAATACATGGAGCTTGTTGATATCCACTATTAAATTTTATGAAAAATGGACTTTGTGAGACTGCACCAGTACCTGTCATTAAAGCACTTGATAAAGAAATTATTGGGCTACAGTTTGGAGGATTAAAAGCTTCACAATTGTTAGACGCTTCTACTTCAAAGGATAGTGATGCTAAAACATCTGTTAAATTTATAGCTTCAGGTAAATCACCAAATTGCCAAATAATTCCTCCGTTAGTACCAAAAGACGCATCAAAATAAGGAGATGTAGTGGTATTAGCTGGAGCAATTACTTGCGATTGAATACTTCCAGGAACAAAAACACCAGTATCTGGAACAGGAATTTGTATTAAAAAGTTTTCTAATGCTTCATTACCATTATTATGAATGTCAATATCAAATTGTACGGTTTCACCTGGATTAATGGTATAAGGTTCCGTTACAGATGCATCACCATTTATATTGTTTATTGCAATTTGACCATCTAAAGAAGGAACAAAGGCATCAATTGCCATAGCAATATTAAAAATAACATACGTATCTTGAATAGATCCATATCTAAAACTAGTATTAGTAGCTCCATTATCAATAATATCATTATTTGCATTATTAATATAAAACATACTAATATCTAAACCAGTATTGTTTGTTAGATTTGGATTTCTAGTATTACCTCCCGTTTGAATGGAAGAATTAAAAAAGTTTCCTGTTGAATTTCCCGAATGCGATAAGGGTGTCCATTCATCCAGAAGCGGGATTAAACTAGTGTCTATAACACCATCATTATCTTTATCTTCCCATATTTCTAAGTAATCTCCAGAAATTCCTCTATCACCTTCACCTGCAATTACTCCTAGTTTTACATTTACAGGACCGTTTTGTATTGCATTAAAACCACTAACATCTAATTGATTACTTGTTGTTTGAGAACCTACTAAATAGGCGTAACCATCAAAAACAGTAACATCTCTCCATTCCATTAAATCATTTTCGTATACCACTACTAAGGCCCAACCACCATAATAACCAGTACTACCACCATTTCCTGTAGATATTTCTACGTTTCCGGTAAAATATTGACCTGTACCATTTGCTTTTACAATATCTGTAACTTCCGCGTAAGCAGCATACATATTATTATCACCAGGGAAATATATATTATTAACATCGGCAACAACATCTTCATAAGTTGTTTGATTTGCATGTTTAAATTTAACACTACGTTTTGCTAACGTTACAGCAGAACTAGAAGTTCTACCTGTCCAATATAAACCTGCATATATAATATTAGAACAATCTTCAATAGCTCCATTTTCGTTACTAAAATTTAAATTAGCAGAAGAAGAATTGGTTGTGCTAGAATCCCCATCAACATCTACAGCAATCATAGTATTATTACTATTAGTAGTATTAGTACCGTAATTTTGTAGCGTTAAATTGGTGTTACCTATTAAAGTGAAATCCCCTTTAATACTATAAACCGTTTGACCAGGAGTATCATCCGCAGTTCTTTGCGTAAACGGAACTCTAACCTGACTGTAAAGATTATTTAAACTAAAAAAGCATAGACAAATAAGGACTACTGCTTTTATTAATGGATTAGTAAATGTTTTCATAGTCTATGTTTTAAGAAGCTAATTGTTTCGTGTAAAATTGTTTTACATGAATCGGTAAACAATTAATTTTTTGTAATTCACTATTATTTTTGATTTCTATTTGATATCTAAAGTAGATGTATTTTAAATTGTCAAACTGTTTTAGTTTAGAGCAGTCTATGGTGTCTAAATTAAAATTAGGTGTTAAAATATCTATAATTATCATTTCAACAGAACTGGAGAAATCTAAGGATGTATTTAATTCTTCAATATCACTACTTGTAACACGAATTAACTTTATACCATTTTTAGAGTTATAAATTTTCGTGTTATTTTGTTCTAAGTAAGCAACTCCAATTTCCGCTTTAGTAGCTAAATTTTTAAAGTCTTCTAGAGAACTACTTTTCATTAATTGACTATTCTCAAAATCGGAATAATCGAGTTTAACTAATTCTTGTGTAAAACCAATTTGCGATATAAGAGATACCACAAGTAATAAGATTACTTTTTTCATAATATTAAAATCTTAAATTCTTTAATTTATTTAAGTTACATTGTAACTAACAATGTTTTTGACTCTTATTTTATTTTAAAAGTCACTTTGTTAAATTAAAATAACCAAAATGCAAAGCATTAGAATAATCTTTAGAGAGGGAAGTACATTAATTTCTTAATGTGTTTAGATTAAGTTTAATTATTAAATTTGGGTTATTAATTAATAGCTTATATAACAAATTAATAGCGATTTTCTATTTTCATCAAATAAAAGTGCTAAGTAACTCAAAAATTCGACAAACTGAAAAACGATTACATTTAATCGTTAATTTATAATATTTTAACGAATACAGAAATGAAAAAAATTACCATTATTAGACATGCAAAATCATCTTGGGAACATCCAGTAATAGATTTTGAAAGGCCATTGAAAGAGAGAGGGTTAGAAGATGCCTTTTTAGTTTCATCTTATGCAAAAGATAAAATTATTTCTCCTGATTTAATACTATCCAGTGACGCAATTAGAGCTAGGTCAACAGCAGACATATTTATAAAAAAATTAAATTTTCAATCTATTGATTTTCAGACAAATAACAAATTGTATGATTTTGCCGGAAACGATTTAATTCAAGTCATAAAAAGTTGTGATAATGCCATTAACCATTTAATGATTTTTGGACACAATTTCGCCATTACTTCCTTTGTAAACACTTATGGTTCTGTGGTATACGACAATGTTTCCACGAGTGGTTTGGTAAGTATTGATTTTGATATAGATACATGGCAAAATCTAACTACAGGAAAAACGGTTTTAAAAATTTTTCCGAAGGATTTAAAATAACATAAATCTATTCGTTTTTGAACTAAAAAAAGTATAAATTCATTTATATTTGTTTAAGAAAATACTACTAAATGACGAAACCTGAAAAATTAAATAATATTTATATTAATAGAGAAGTTAGCTGGTTACAGTTTAACGCTAGAGTTTTACAAGAAGCAGAAGATGAGGATGTTCCGTTGATTGAACGCTTGCGTTTTTTAGGAATTTTTTCTAATAATTTGGATGAGTTTTTTAAGGTAAGATATGCAACAGTAAAACGTATTGTTGAAGCTGGAAAAGGAGGTAAAAGTGAGCTTGGAGGAGTAAAAGCTAGTGAGTTATTAGAAATTATAACACAAATAGTTATAAAACAACAAAGTGAAAGTTTAAAAATTTTAAATGTTATTCAAAAGAAGTTAGAATTAGAGAACATTTTTGTTATTAATGAAACTCAAATTAACGAAGAACAACATCAGTTTATTAAAAACTATTTTATTCAAAAAGTAAGTCCTGCTCTTGTAACTATTGTACTTAATGAATTTGTAGAGTTGCCTAATCTTAAAGATAGTGCAGCATATCTAGCAGTAAATATGGTGCTTACCAATAACGAAAATCAATATGCTTTTATTGAAATTTCTAAAGCTATGGATCGGTTTATTGTTTTGCCAAAACAAGAAGACAAAAACTACATTATTATGGTAGACGATTTACTTCGTTATTGCCTAGATGATATCTTTAATATTTTTGATTATAAAAGCATTACTGCGCACATGATTAAAATTACTAGAGATGGAGAGTTAGATTTAGAAAGTGATTTAAGTAAGAGTTTTATTGAGAAAATTTCCGATAGCGTTAAAGACAGACAAATAGGGGATCCTGTTCGTTTTGTTTATGACAAAACCATAGATAAAAAAACACTTCAATATTTCATGACTAAAATGGATATTGAAAATACAGATAGTATTATTCCTGGTGGTAGATACCATAATAGAAGGGATTATATGGACTTTCCTAGTTTAGGAAGAACAGATTTACTTTACGAAAAGATTGAAGCTTTACCAATAAAAGGGCTAAGTCTCGAAAAAAGTATTTTTAGTGAGATTGCTAAAAAAGATTATCTGCTATATGCACCGTATCATACTTTCTCTTATATCGTTAAATTTTTACGAGAAGCAGCATTAGATCCTGCAGTAAAAACCATTAAAATTACCATCTACAGACTAGCACAAATATCGCATGTTGCAAGTTCTTTAATTAACGCAGCTAAAAACGGAAAAAGAGTTACTGTATCTATAGAAATTAGAGCAAGATTTGATGAGCAAGCAAATATAGATTATGCAGAACAAATGGAAAAAGAAGGTGTAAATCTAATCTTTGGAGTTCCAGGTTTAAAAGTGCACAGTAAAATGTGTGTTATAGAACGTCAGGAAAAAAATAAAATCGTTCGTTATGGTTTTGTTAGTACTGGGAACTTTAATGAATCTACGGCAAGAATCTACACCGACTACACTTTATTTACTACCAATCAAAAAATTCTAAAAGATATTAATAAAGTGTTTAGTTTTTTTGACACTAATTATCGCGTGTTTAGATATAAGCATATTATTACATCCCCACATTATACAAGGTCGGCATTTTTTAAATTAATTAATAAAGAAATTGAAAATGTAAAAGCTGGAAAACCCGCGTATATAAAGCTTAAAATGAATAGTATGTCTAGCTATAAAATGATAGATAAATTATACGAAGCTAGTAGAGCAGGTGTAAAAATTCAATTAATAATAAGAGGGCTTTGCTGCTTAATTCCTGGTAAAAAAGGAATGAGTGAAAATATTGAAGTTATTAGTATTATAGATAAATTTTTAGAGCACACAAGGCTGTTTGTTTTTTGTAATAATGATACTCCTAAAGTATATATTTCTTCTGCAGATTGGATGACCAGAAATATTGATAATAGAGTAGAAGTCAGCTGTCCTATTTATGACGAAGAAATAAAACAAGAACTTATTGATACTTATAATATATGTTGGAGCGATAATGTGAAAGCAAGAATTTTAAATGCGAACCAAAACAATAAATACAAACGCAATAATAAACCAAAGGTTCGCACTCAATTTGAAACGTATAAGTATTACTTAAATAAACAATAAATGTTATCTATAAAAAAATACGCGGCAATAGATATTGGTTCCAATGCTGTACGACTATTAATAGCAAATATTATAGAAGAAAAAGGGAAAGCTCCGCGGTTTAAAAAGAGTTCTTTAGTGCGTGTACCCATTCGTTTAGGTGCTGATGTTTTTATTAAACAAAAAATATCTAAAGAAAATACCAAGCGCATGCTAGATACTATGCAAGCTTTTAAATTACTAATGCAATCGCATAAAGTAGAAAAATATAAAGCATGTGCTACTTCAGCAATGCGAGAAGCTGTGAATGGAGAAAAAATATCGGAACTAATTCTAGAGCAAACCGATGTGAAAATTGACATCATTGATGGTGAAGAAGAAGCGGCAATTATTGCTGCAACAGATTTACATGCATTTATAGATAAAAATAAAACCTATCTATATGTAGATGTTGGTGGAGGAAGTACCGAATTTACAGTAATAAGAAACGGAGATTTTATTACTTCAAAATCTTTTAAAATAGGAACCGTAAGACTATTAAATGATATTGTTAAAAAGGAAACGTGGTACGAACTTGAGCAATGGATAAAAGAAAAAACAGCTCCTTATGATAAAATAGATGTTATAGGTTCTGGTGGTAACATTAATAAAATATTTAAGATCTCTGGTAAAGCATTTGGTAAACCATTAACGTATTTCTATTTAACTAGTTATTATAACATGCTACAAACGTATTCTTATGAAGAACGTATTACCGAATTAAACCTAAACCAAGATAGAGCAGATGTAATTATTCCTGCAACTAGAATTTATTTGTCGGCAATGAAATGGAGCGGAGCAAAAGATTTGTATGTTCCAAAAATTGGTTTGGCAGATGGTATAATTAAGAGCATGTATTATGACACCGTTTCTAGTAATATACAGTAGAAAATTGCTTTTTATCTTTTAAATGTTTGAATTTTAGTATTTTAATTTATATTTATCCGACAAATAATAAAACGTATAAACTAATTTATTTTTGAAGGTTCTTGTATTCAAATCTTAGATGTAATACCGAAAAACTTCAGACCTAATTAATAATAATCGTATCCAAATGAAAAAATCAATACTAATTTTAACACTTTTATTCAGCTCTTTTTACGGATTCTCTCAAGAAAAAGATGTGCTTTATGGTATAAGAGGCGGACTGAATATTTCTAATTTAGATTTTGATCCAGAACCAAATTTTACAAATGAACACAGAAACGGTTTTGCTTTTGGTTTTTTTGGCGAATTAGATTTAACTGAAAAAATATCCTTGATGCCAGAACTTCAGTTTTCTGCCGAAGGTGCTAAGGAAAAATCCATACGTATTGATTATATTCAAGCACCAATTCTATTTAAATACAGAATTACAGATAAAATAGCTGCAGGAGCAGGACCTTTAGTAGGAGTTAAAATTCATGAAGAAAACGACGGATTTAAAAACTTTGGACTTTCTGGTATTGTTGGAGGAGAGTATATGATTACTAGTGAGATTTTTGTAGATGTAAGATACAGTTATGGTTTTACCAATAAAATTGATAAAGAATCCGATTATAAAGTAAAACAAACCAATATTCAGTTTGGTGTTGGTTATAAAATTTAATTTTATTCTTTTCTAAACATTTTTATTATTACTTTCGTTCCTTTAATTTTAAATTATAAACAATGAGAAAAAATTTACTTTTAGCAGTCTTTTTATTTACAGGATTTTTTATGCAAGCGCAGAATGTAACTTCTGGTATACGTGTAGCAGTTAACATTTCTAATTTAGATTTTGAGCCAGATGCAACTTTTGGTAATACGCATAGAAACGGATTAGCAATGGGAGCTTTTGTAGATTATGCTTTTTCAGATAAAATATCCATCATGCCAGAATTAATGTATTCTGCTGAAGGAGGAAAAGAAGAAAACCTAAGGGTAAACTATATTCAATTACCAATTACTTTACGTTACCATATTGGTGAATTATCTATAGGTGTTGGACCACAAGCAAATTTGAAAATTTGGGATTACGAAGATGGTTATAAAACATTTAACTTCTCTGGAGTAGCAGGATTACAATATGATATATTGGAAAATCTTTTTCTAGATGCAAGATTTAGCTATGGATTTGGAAACATTTTAGATGATAATGTTAATGATTTAGAAGCTACAAATTCTACTATTCAATTAGGTATTGGATTAAAAATATAAGTACAATTACACCATATAAAAAGCCTTCAAGATTATTCTTGAAGGCTTTTTTATTTTATATATTTTTATGAATGTTTAACCGTGTATACTTTCGCTTTTGCTTAAATCTTTCATGATTTCAGCTTCGTAATCTAGTAAGCCTTGCCATTTCTCATCTACTTCTTTTCGGTCGCCATATTGTCTTGCAAAGCCCAAAAACATAGTGTAATGATTGGCTTCACTAACCATTAAGTTTTTGTAAAAAAGAGCTAGTTTCTTATCTTCTAATTCTTCCGATAATAATCTAAAACGCTCACAGCTTCGTGCTTCAATTAAAGCCGCATAAAGCAGTCTATGTACCAACTGTGTCGTTCTGCTTCCGCCTTTAGGAAAGAACTTTAAAAGCGCAATTACGTATTCGTCCTTTCTATCTCTACCAAGTATCCAGCCTTTTTCAAGAATGATATCATGTACCATTTTAAAATGGCTAATTTCTTCTTTAACCAAAGCCACCATTTCCTGAACCAAATCGGTGTATTCTGGAAAACTTACAATTAGTGAAATTGCCGTACTGGTTGCTTTTTGCTCACAAAAGGCATGATCTGTAAGAATATCTTCTATATTCTTTTCTACAATATTTACCCAACGTGGATCTGTTGGTAGTTTTAATCCTAGCATATTAATTTACTTCTTCAAATATTAATCCTTTTTCATGAAAACTAAATCGAAACAACCGTTGTTTTTTAGATTTCGGATTTTCATATTGCAACACAAGAATAGGAAATCCATCTTCGTGATCCATATTATCTAACCAAAAATCTGCAACTAAATAGTCGGCAGCATCGTTTTTATTAAAAATATTATTCTCCATTAAGAAGGCTTTGTCAATGGTATTATTAAAGATTTCTTTACTGTCTTTAGAAACTTTTATATCTATTAGAATGTCTCTGTAATAGGTTTTTAAATCGGTACTATCTGTAACAATAACGCCGCTTTCCATACTAGAATAGAACTTAGTATGCATTTGGTAACCGTTACTAAATAGGGTATCAGTGACATTTTCAAAATAAGATTCTGGAACCGTAGTAATAGCACCACTAAAAGTATCTAATGCTTTATTTTCTATTAAATCTTGCTGTGTAGTGCGATGCTTTTTATCTCGTCCATCGCAACTAGAAAGTGCAATTGCAAGGAGTAAAAAGAGTAGTGGAAGGTGTTTTTTAAAACTAAACATCTAAGTCGAAAGTTTTTCGGAGTAATTCTATATTGGCATTTTTCTCCATTAATTTCTCAAACTTATCCTGGTTGGTATAGGCGTATTTTTTCTCCAATTGTTCGTTTACGGTAACCGATAAATTAATGTCATAATTATTCAGTTGTTTTCTAATAAAACCTAATAAAGGATATTGCTGACGCTCTATTTCTACCTTGTTTGTAGCATTTGGATATTCTACATGTATGGTGGTTCCCGAAATTTTTGGTTTGTCTATTGATAAAATGGAAGCTAAATTATACTGTCCTTCTGCTTCAATTTTCTTAACAAAAGCATACCAAGCTTCAATGGCAGCTTCTTCTGTAAACGCGTCAGATGGTAAGTCTTCTTCATCAAGAACAACATCCATTTGTTTAATTTGGTGTTCTTTTTTTAGTCGAATACTTTTTAAAGAAAGTCCGGAAGCCCTATTTTTCTGTTTGTTTAAAAGAATGCTTGGCGCTTTTTCGGTATTTGTATTTGTAGCAACAGGTTTTGGTGCAGTCTCTGCTTTCTTCGGAATACTTTTTTCTTCCGCTTTAGGTCTTTGTACAGGAATTGGTGTTATTCCTTTTTTTACAAAGTAGGAAGCAGGAATTATGTAGTTTTTGCTATTTTTTTTTTCTCCATCAAAAGTGATAGAGGCAAGCTGCATTAGAGTTAGTTCGACGAGTAGTCGCTGATTCTTACTAGTTTTATATTTTAAGTCGCAATCATTAGCGAGTTCTATTCCTTTTAGCAGAAAGCTTTGCGAAGCTTTTTTACTTTGGGCTAAATACTTTGCTTTGGTTTGCTCACCAACTTCTAGAAGCTCTATTGTTTGTTCATGTTTACAAACCATTAAATCTCTAAAATGACTTGCTAGTCCTGCAATATAATGATGCCCATCAAAACCTTTAGATAGCGTAGTGTTAAACTGCACTAATAATTCAGGAATCTTGTTTTCTAAAATAAAGTCGGTACTCGTAAAATAGGTTTCGTAATCTAAAACATTTAAGTTTTCGGTTACTGCTTGACGCGTTAAGTTTTTACCAGAAAAACTAACCACTCTATCAAAAATAGAAAGCGCATCACGCATAGCTCCATCAGCTTTTTGAGCAATAATATGAAGTGCATCATCTTCGGCTTCTACACCTTGTTCTTTAGCAATGTATTTTAAATACCCTTTCGCATCTTTAACCGTAATTCTCTTAAAATCGAAAATCTGACAACGCGATAAGATGGTTGGTATAATCTTATGCTTTTCGGTAGTTGCAAGAATAAATATACAATGCTTTGGTGGCTCTTCTAAGGTCTTTAAAAAAGCATTAAAAGCTGCTTGAGATAACATGTGTACCTCATCAATAATATATACTTTGTATTTACCAACTTGTGGCGGAATACGAACTTGATCTGTTAAACTTCTAATATCATCTACAGAGTTGTTAGAAGCTGCATCTAATTCAAAAATATTAAAAGCAAAATCTTCATCTGGTTTTTCGGTACCATCGCTATTAATCATTTTAGCAAGAATACGTGCACAGGTTGTTTTACCAACACCACGAGGACCTGTAAATAATAATGCTTGGGCTAGATGATTGTTTTCTATTGCATTAAGTAAGGTGTTTGTAATAGCCTGCTGACCCACAACATCTTTAAATGTTTGGGGTCTGTATTTTCTAGCTGATACTACAAAGTGTTCCAAGGTAACTTAATTGTTTTAGCATCTTAAAATGCTAGTTAATAAATAGAATAACAAAGTTAAAAATTACAATTAGAATTGTGGGTTTTAGACTTAAAATTTAATAGGAGTTATTAACAAAAAGGAGGTGAGATAAGGACTTAATAGATTGTCTTTATGCTATCTTTTTGGGAATTAGCTTTGTGTAGGATAACGTATCTTAAAATCAAAGCATGTATTAAATAGAATCTACTCGTGTATGTATCGATTTGTTGTTTTAAAAAATGGTTATATTTACGAGATAACCACAGCAAAAAAATCACCATATCCTGATTCGTTTTAGGGATATGGATAAAAAAAGGTTGGATATAACGAGTTAGGCAACATTTGAAATCATCGAATTGGAAAATAATCAAATCAAAAAGTATCTATTTAAAATAATCTCTGACAAGTATTTTGTAATAGATAAAAAACCAAACCTTTTAGATAATTTTAAACACCTAAATAAATTTAGGTATTACGAAGCTAAACTTTCAAGTTTTCCAAAATATTCCAAAAAGGAATCTACTCACGGATTGAAATTTGGAGCAAATAGAACTTATTGGATTATAATTTCATTTTGTTTGTTAATATCTGCAAAATTATTCTATGATTTTCAAAATGGTTCCAATTGGAAGTTGAGCGGAATGTTAATGATACTTAGCTTTTTTTTATTTGTTATAATGTTTTTTGGTTATAAACTCTTGGTTGACTACCCAATACTTGAGATAAAAAAAGACAAATTGGTTTACCGTAAAAAAGAGGAAATATTGTGGGACAACATCGTTTTAGTTGGAATAATAATAAATCGCTCAGGAAAACCTCCTTTTGAAAAAAGAATTGTGATTGGAACTAAACAAAGACAGATTAAAGAACTAAAAGTTTCAATGTTAGATTCTAATATTCAGAATATAGTAGATATAATATTAAAAAACGTTGCCTAACAACATTTATAATTAATGGCTAGTTCAGGCTTGCTTACGAAAATCCTTGCGGATTTTCTATTCGGTTTTTATTTGCTAAATTAGTTACTTAAACACGCCACTAATCATACACGAGACCGTTGTAGGTAATTAAAAAAAAATGAGAGTCTTTAAATATAGAGGAGGGAATTTTGAGCGAGATTTAGGGTCTCTTGAAAGAAATTTTTATTGGTCACCTAAATTTGATGATTTAAATGACCCTTGCGAAACACTTATAAATACAGACCCTTTTAAGATACAATCCAAAACTTTTGCTAAACTATTCAGTAAAGAAAAATCAGAACAGTTTTTAGAAGTTGAGAAAGCTCTTCATAACTTATTCGAAATAAAGAAAAAAGGAATTGGTATATACTCTCTATCCAAAACTTTTAAAGATGAATTACTTTGGGCTCATTATGCAGATAGTCATAAAGGCTTTTGTATAGAATATGATTTAGAATTATTAGCCAATAGCTATAAATCATTTGAGACATTTTCTTTTCCTGTTATCTATAACAAAAAACCACCTGAATATAGCATTAGGGATATAAACAATACCAAAACTGAACAAGTTGTACAGAAATTAGCAGGTTACAAGTCGAAAAGATGGAATTATGAACAAGAACATAGAATAGTTACAGGATTTTATGGAGAACATCCTTATAATCCAAATTGCCTAAAATCAATTTATTTTGGTTTAAATATGAAAGAATCTGAAAAAGATTTAATGATGGAAAGACTAAAAGGTAGAAATATTCAGTTTTTGCAATTAATACAAAAAAATAATTCTTATGAATTCGATGCTATCAAGCTTAATGATTTAACAAAAGAAAGACATACTTATCTTAAAGAAATTCCATCTGAAATTACGAAAGGCAACTCAATCAAATTTGAAATTAATGTTACGTTTTTTATTAGAGAAGGAAATGCAAGAGTTGAAATTGAATTAGAATCAAAAGCTGAAAGAGACCACCTAGATTGGATTGCTCAACTTTTGAAAAAAGATATGTTTAAAAATATAGAAAAATTATTTATTTCTTACATCCTTAAAAACAATTCAAATAATGAAGGTTATTGGGCGACAAGCACTTTCGAACAAGACAATTTAAAAACCCAAATAAACGGATTAACGAGTGAACAAGAAAAATCACTTATAGATAGACTGAACAATGAAGAACGAAAAACTCTTGGAAAGTGGATTGACGAAACACCTTATGTTAGTAGTAGCTTAATTCTTTTAGAAGAGGATGGAGAATTTCATTTTGAGACTTGCTATCACGATGGAAGTAATTCATCAAATAAAGTCAGAGCTACAAAATTAAATGGAGAAACTAGATATGATGATTGGGAACCTAATATTCACGGAGAATATTTTTTAATCAGTGAAAATGGAGTATTAAATTTTTGTTCAGAAGATGGAATTTTTAGAACAATACAACCTTTTGATAAAAATAACTACCTACAACATCGCATAAAATAATGTGTAAATTAGTACTTAAACAAAGAACAGTACACTTTTACTACTTCTAATTTTTCTTCAGCAAACCCTCACATACAAAACCATTGCTTCTTATACCTAAACGTTTTATAAAGTAAAGAAGCGCGTTAGCAGCTATTAGAAAAAATTATAGAAGGAATTGGTTTAAAAACAATTGCTAATAATGATATAGCACCTATTTGGGATTATCCGAATACCTATATTAAAAGGATTATTATCTGCCGGTCCAGCAGCCAAAGCTATTGACAATAGTGGTTTTGAAAAAGTTCACGAAACAATGACAGAAGCCATAAAACCACATATTCAAAATGATGGTCGCGTACTGTATACTAATAAATGGAGAGTTGTTATTTGTGAGCAATAGGAATAATAACTACTTCCGCTAATGCATATAGAAATCTGTTGGCAGCAATAAACCTAATCCCAATCGGAATCTTCCAAAGTGAAGATTTCACTAATTTCGACTTCAAAAATTTGAGCTAATCGTAAAGCCAAAACTGTGGATGGAACATATTTACCTAATTCCATAGCATTAATTGTTTGCCTACTAACTTTCGCTAATTTAGCTAAGTCAGCTTGCGTAATATTTTTTTTTGCTCTTTCTACTTTAATACTATTCTTCATAATGAGCTGACTTTTTAAGTTTAGAAATTTGCCAATTAAATCGGATTATGAAAAATAATAAAACAGTGAACATATTGAATATCATAACCCATAAAAAGGAAAAGTCGAAAATAAATATAAATGAAAGTAGAAGAATTACATAATTAACATACACTGCCCAAACTAAAGACTCTAATCTTATTTTGGAGATATATTCGTCTTCCGATTTTTCTTTAGAAAAAGCGACAAATAAGGAACTAACAATAATTAAAATTCCAAGAATCTCATTAAGGATATTGTTGTTTACCATTCCAAAAAGTCGTTTACTATCTGTAAATGAAATTTCATTAACAAAAATTGCAGGAACATTAAAGTCTAAAAAGGAAGGTTCATACTCATAAATAAGCGTTATTAAACCAATAATAGCGGAAGGAATAAGGATAAGCCAACCAATTTTCTTGAACTTATTCGGAAACAAATAATTTATTTTCATAATATTCGGATTGAATTCCTTACAAATGTAAAAAATATAATACTATTAGTCAAGTAAACTTTACTTTTAGTTAGAATTATCTTACTTATAGCATTTCTAATATGAAGATTAAAATCCAAGTTTACACCCAGTAAATTACAAGATGGTACTACCTAATTTTAGTAATATGGATACATAGAAAAACTTCCAAAATAAAAAACCTTTTCCTTGAAAAACATAAAATTGTTTGTTGTAATTTTGCAGCAAGTATTTCGCCTTATCGCTATTTGGAGCAATCCAGATGGAGGAAAGTCCGGACACCATAGTGTAACAAAGTGGTTAACAGCCACCAGTCGTGAGGCTAGGAAAAGTGCAACAGAAAGTATGTACAGGTAATGCTGTAGTGAAACCAGGTAAACTCTTTGTGGTGCAATGTCATGTAAACTAATGTTTGAGCGTACACGCGCGATGTTAGAGGGTAGGCAGCTAAAGTGTATTGGTAACAATACACGTAGATAAATGATAAGGATCTCGATGTATTGGGAAACAAAATCCGGCTTATAGATTTACTTAATCAAACATGCCCTTTACGTGAGTAAAGGGCATTGTTTTTTTGCTATAAAATCAATTATTCCTTGGGAGGAATTACTTTATATCCTAATGATTTAGCAATGGATAGATTATCAAAATATATTCTGCTTCTGTTTATTTTTCCGTCGCTTACTCGTGCTGTTAATTGATAGGGAAGCTCCACGTGTTTTCCGTTTTGAGTAAAACTGTAAGTTCCCCATTGTGAAATCCAATCGCCTTGTAAATCGCCTTGCAGAACTCTAAAGGTTTGGGATACAAAGCCTACTTTTTCATTGCTACGTACTTGGTGCGTTTCTGTCCATGCTTTAATTGTTCCTTGTTTTGAAATAGAGTCGTTAGGACCAGGCCCATATCCAATATATTTTTCGGATAATAAGTTTTCTGCTTCTAGCATTTTATTATTAACTAAAGCATTAACATAGGCGCTTACCACTTCTATATCTTTTTCAGCTTCTGGATTCTCTACAACGAGATCTTTATATCTTGGGGAATCGCCTTGTGAAAAGGAAAGTTGACTACTTATTACAAGGCATAATAAGAGTAGTGAAAGTTTTAAGGTTTTCATAATTTATGTTTTTGATTATTAGCAACTACAAGATAGTAAAAAGGCTAATAATATAAACATAAGCTATTGATTTTCAGTGTTTTTACGTGCGAATACGATTACGAAAGAATCTTACTCCTTATTGGAAACTTCAAAAAAACTAAACATATTACCACCATAACTTTTAGAATGCGAGTAGTTTTCTAATTGAGAAATGTCTGTATGTTTAGAGTGTTCTATAATTAATACTCCATCTTCTTCTAACAAGTTATTTTGAAAAATTAATTCTGGTATTTTAGAAAATTTTTCAACTGGAAAGTCATAAGGAGGATCGGCAAAAATAATAGTATGTTTTGTGGTTGTTTTAGCTAAATAAGTAAATACATCAC
The DNA here is from genome assembly GCF_001418105.1 of Lacinutrix himadriensis. GTDB lineage: Bacteria > Bacteroidota > Bacteroidia > Flavobacteriales > Flavobacteriaceae > Oceanihabitans > Oceanihabitans himadriense. The sequence continues at coordinate 519,703 of NZ_LIQI01000027.1, read as the reverse complement.
TTTTTATGGTTTGTATTTGCATGTTAAAAGCTTCAGCAGTTTCGTTTATAAACTTAATACAACCAAAATGAGCATCTACACTAGTAATTTCTGTGGTCCCTCTAGAGGCAAATTCATAGCTAATATTTCCGCTTCCGCTAAATAAATCTAATACCGATACCGCATCAAAATAATACTGGTTATTTAAGATGTTAAATAGAGATTCCTTAGCCATATCTGTTGTTGGTCTAATGGGTAATTTTTTTGGTGCAGTTATTCTTCTGCCTTTGTATGTTCCTGAGATTATTCGCATTAAAAGCTATGCTTTAAAATATAATTAGAATGTATTGTTTGTTGTTCTACTTCTAGTAGGTAATTGGTATTTGGTTTTCCAAATTGTATATGTCGTATATACTTATATACCATATTGTATAATTCATCTTCTGCAAAAATATCTCCTAAAAGCACCAGTGTTATGGTTTCTGGATTGAGTTGTAATTGTTCTGCAGTAAAGAGAATGTAATATATGAAATCTTCTTTTGTTGTAAAAGTAAACGTATTGTAAAGTGTTAATTTCCCTTTATTGGTGACTATAATTTCAAAGTGATTGGTAAGTACATGTACATACATTTTTTCATCTTGTGCATGTTTTTCAGTCTGTAGGATTTCTTCCAATAGAATAGTTGAAAAATGCTTGTATGCAAAGGTTCCAAACCTTTCGTATAAATAATTATTAATATTCATGTAGGGTACATAAACATTTACACTATCATTTATTTCAAGAATATCATGTGCAATAAAATCGGATTGCAAAATCTTAGAATTGAATTTTAAGTAGTCTGCAATAGCATCTTCCTTAAATAAAGGTTTTGGTACCAGTGTAGAGAGATCATTAATATAAGTAACGTGTATGGTGCTAAAATTGGTTTGTAGCGCCTCTGTCGTTTTAAATATTTTCTTTAAATCGTCTAATACTTGAAATGGTGTTTGTTTTTGATTAAAAGCAAAATGTTTTAAATAACAAATGGTATTTGTATCTGGTTGAAGTATACAAAAAGAAAGTCCATTCAAACTTATTTGAATGGACAATTCTTGGTTAATTAGTATGGTTGTTTTATTATTCGCTGTCGCCATAAGTTTTTGGCCAGTTACCACTAGTATTTATTTCTTCTAAAGATCCAACTCTAATTGCATCTCCATTAACACCGTCCACAGAAATTGTTTCGTTTTCTTGTGCTAATAAATCTTTATTTTGATCTGCTAAAATTACTTTCTTTAATAGTTTTGCTTCAAAAACAGGAATCTTATTTTCTCCTTCTTCACCAAGTACACCAGCTTTCATTTCTATTTTGGCACCTTCAATACTTGGAACATTCATCATAGTTTTATATCTATCTGAATTCTTAAATAAAGAATCTTTAACAGAAACATATCCTAATGTATCAATTACAGTAATATCTTTCATCGTTTCAACACCACCAAAAAGTTTCGTTCTTTCTTCATCTAGAACCGTTTCAATTCTACGTTGTGTAATAGTAAACTTTGCAGTATCAATAAATTTGATTAAGTTTTCAAAGTTAGGAGCAAAATTACCAATAACTTGTCTGTGTGCTAATTGCGCATCTCTAACATCTACCATTTTTTCAATAACAGCAGCGTAACGCTTTTCTTTTACTTTATTAAATTTAATAGGCTCATAGATAGAATTAAATGTTTGGTATCCTAAAAAGGCGATTAAAGCCCAAAGAGCGATCATTAAAACTGGTCTTAACTTAGATGGAATGAACTTGTCAATAAGCCAAACCAAACCAATAGTTACAAGAATTACTGCAATTGCAATTAGTATTAATTTCATAGTATGATTAATTAAATTTTATTAAAGGTCTTTCGCAAATCTACAATTTTTTTTTAATCGTTAAAACCAAACAGCATAAAAATCATCACTATATTTGATGAAATTTTATCTCACAGCCACAATTAATGAACGCATCCCAATTTTATTCCCTTATAAAACAACAGTTTCCGTTTAAACCAACACCAAAACAAGATATTGTTTTATTGCAACTTTCTGAGTTTATTTTTTCGGATAGACCCAATGCGCTTTATTTATTAAAAGGATATGCAGGTACAGGAAAAACTACTATTATTGGTACTATTGTTACCCATTTGTGGCAAGCTAAAAAAAGTGCTGTGCTAATGGCACCAACTGGTAGAGCTGCAAAAGTGATCTCTGGTTATTCTAAAAAAACAGCATTTACTATTCATAAAAAAATATATTTCCCCAAAAAGAATAAAGGGGGAGGTGTCAATTTTGTTTTACAACCTAATAAGCATAAAAACACCATTTTTATTGTCGATGAAGCTTCTATGATTCCAGATACTCCAGGAGATTCTAAACTCTTTGAAAATGGTTCTTTGTTAGACGATTTAATGAAATACGTATATTCTGGACATAATTGTAAATTATTATTAATTGGAGATACGGCACAATTACCTCCTGTAAAATTAGATTTAAGCCCAGCCTTAGACGAAAATACGTTAACACTAAACTATGATAAAGATGTCACTAGAATGGAGTTAGACGAAGTTGTGCGTCAAGGACAAGATTCTGGAATCTTAGAGAATGCGACCATTTTAAGAGAAGCTATTGCGAGTTCTTTTGCCGAAACATTTAAATTTGATTTAAAAGCCTTTACAGATATTGTGCGTCTTGTGGATGGTTACGAAATTATGGATGCTATAAACGATTCGTATAGCAACCTTGGAAACGAAGAAACTGCCATTATTGTTAGAAGTAACAAACGTGCAAATATGTATAATCAGCAAATTAGAGAGCGCATTTTATTTAATGAAAATGAACTTTCTGCAGGAGATTATTTGATGGTGGTTAAAAATAATTACTTCTGGCTTAAACCAACAACCGAAGCTGGTTTTATTGCAAATGGTGATATTATTGAAGTGTTAGAAATATTCTCTATTCAAGAATTATATGGTTTTCGCTTCGCGGAAGTAAAAATTCGTATGGTAGATTATCCGAATATGATTCCTTTTGAAACCGTCTTACTTTTAGATACTATTTCTGCCGAAACGCCTTCTTTAGCCTATGAAGATTCCAACCGATTATACCAAGAAGTGCAAAAAGATTTTGAAGACGAAACCAGTAATTATAAAAAGTTTTTAAAGATTAAAGGAAACAAACACTTTAACGCTTTACAAGTAAAATTCTCGTATGCCATTACTTGTCATAAATCGCAAGGTGGACAATGGAATACCGTTTTTGTAGAACAACCATATCTACCAAATGGCATCGATAGAGATTACTTACGTTGGCTATACACAGCAGTTACAAGAGCCAAAGAAAAATTGTACCTTATTGGTTTTAAAGAGGAGTTTTTTGTAGAAAAGCAATAACGTAAACATATTTTAAAAATAAGATTTCTTCCCTTTGGGAAGATGTCACAAAGGGACAGATGGGAATGACACCAGAAGCTATATTAAGTATTTTTTTAGGAATCGGACTCGCGGCATCTGTTGGTTTTCGCGTCTTTGTGCCATTATTTGCATTAAGTCTTGCAGCACATTTTAATGTTTGGGAACTTAATGATTCATGGCTGTGGATTGGTAGTTTAACAGCTGTGGTAACACTTGGTGTTGCTACTATTGTTGAAATATTTGCCTATTACATTCCGTTTGTAGATAATGTATTAGACACTATTGCAGTGCCTTTAGCAGCAATTGCAGGAACGGCAGTAATGGTTTCTACAGTTGTAGATTTAAGTCCGGTAATCACTTGGGCTCTAGCAATCATTGCTGGAGGAGGAACAGCAGCTGCAGTAGCAGGAACTTCCAGTGTTACGCGATTAGCATCTACAACCACAACCGCAGGTTTAGCAAATCCTGTAATCTCTACTTTAGAAACAGGAACCGCAATTGTAATGTCTATTATCTCTGTATTTCTTCCTGTTTTAGCTGTTGTTCTGGTTGTAATAGTACTGTTTATTATTTTCAGACTTTATAAAAAGTTTAAATCTAGTAAGGCATAATCAAAAAAATATTTCTCTAGGTATAGCCTTGAGATTTCTATTAAAATTGTCATTCTCGCGAATGCGGAATCTAAAATACAGATTTTCGATTTTTAATATAAAACGAAAAGCAATTAAATATTTCTAAAGCTTTGTCAGGAGTATATTTGGTTTCAAAAAATCTTTATTTCAATTTAAAAAGTTATATTTTTGTAAGAACATTAATAGCATATATGAAAATAATTTCCATGATTCCTGCACGTTATAGTGCTTCTCGTTTTCCAGGTAAGCTCATGCAAGACCTTAATGGTAAAACAGTTATTCTTCGTACCTACGAAGCGACAAAGGCAACCAATCTATTTGATGATGTTTTTGTGGTAACCGATAGCGAAATTATCTTTAAAGAAATTACAAGTCATGGAGGTAAAGCAATCATGAGCATCAAAGAACATGAATGTGGAAGTGATAGAATTGCCGAAGCTGTAGAGAATCTAGATATAGATATTGTTGTAAATGTGCAAGGAGATGAACCATTTACCGAAGTAGCTTCCTTAAAAAAGTTAATCCAAGTTTTTAAAGAAGATACAGAAAACAAGTCGATTTAGCATCTTTAATGGTACATATTACCGACGACGAAGAAATTAAAAATTCCAATACAGTAAAAGTAATCGTAGATCAAAACAACTTTGCTTTGTATTTTTCACGAAGCCCAATTCCGTTTCCAAGAGCAACAGATGTTGGCGCAAAGTATTACAAACACAAAGGGGTTTATGCGTTTAGAAAAGAAGCATTATTAGATTTTTATAGATTACCAATGTTACCATTAGAAGCTTCAGAAAAAATTGAATGCATTCGCTATTTAGAATATGGAAAACGTATCAAAATGGTAGAAACCAATGTGCAAGGTGTAGAAATTGATACTCCTGAAGATTTAGAAAGAGCAAAAAAACTCTGGAAATGACGAAGTCATTCCCTTGAAAAAGGGAATCTTATAAATTCAAATTAAAAATTTGTAAAAGAATTGAATACAGAATACCAAAATATAAAAGTAATAGGCTTTGATGCAGATGATACGCTTTGGGTAAACGAAACGTATTTTCGGGATGCTGAATTAGAATTTGCCAAGCTTTTAGGAGGTTTTGAAACTGCTAATAAAGTAGATCAAGAGCTCTTTAAAATGGAAATGAAGAATTTACCTTTATATGGTTATGGCGTGAAAGGTTTTGTTTTATCTATGGTAGAAATGGCTTTAGAATTATCTAATTATACCATTTCTAATAAAACCATAGAAAAGATTTTAGACATTGGGAAACAAATGCTTAAGGAGCCAGTAGAATTATTAGATGGCGTAGAAGAAACACTAAAAGGTTTATCTGGAAAATTTAAATTAATCGTTGCCACAAAAGGGGATTTATTAGACCAAGAACGAAAGTTGGAAAAATCAGGTTTACTGGATTATTTTCATCATATTGAAGTCTTAAGCGATAAAAAAGAAGAAAATTATTCTAAATTATTAAAACATTTAGATATCAATCCGTCAGAATTTTTAATGATTGGAAACTCATTAAAATCCGATATATTACCATTAGTAAATATTCAAGCAAAGGCTATTCACGTTCCTTTTCATACTACTTGGGCTCATGAACAAGTAACCGAAAAAGAAACCAATGGTAAAGCATATAGAACCGTAAAAAGTTTAAAAGAAATTTTAAATCTATTATAGAAATTTGAAAAAGATTAATTTAGAAACATGGAATAGAGCAGAGCAGTTTCAGCATTTTAATAAAATGTTTGATCCTTATTTTGGGGTTACTATTCCGTTGGATGTTACAAAAGCATATCAATTTTCTAAGGAGAATGAAATTAGTTTTTTTGGTAAATATTTACACGCTTGCATGCAAGCAATTAATAGTGTAGATAATTTGAAATACCGAATTATTAACAATGAAGTAGTTGCTTATGATATTATTCATGCATCGCCAACCATAATGAGAGAGGATAAAACCTTCGGATTTTCATTTGTCGATTTTGATGAGAATTTAGATGTATTTTTAAAGCATTTAGAATCTGAAAAAACAAGGATTCAATCCTCCAGTAATTTGTTTCCAGAAAGAAATGGATTAGATTGCATACATTGTTCGGCATTGCCTTGGGTGAATTTTTCAGGGCATAAAGAACCGTTTTTTGGAGAAAAAGATTCGGTACCTAAAATAGCATTTAGTAAAGTAAATAGAGAGAAAAATACCTTAAGCATGAATGTAGCAATATCCGTAAATCACGCATTGGTGGATGGCTATCATGTTGGTTTATTTTCTGAAAAGTTTCAATATTTTTTAAATCAATAGGAATTAAAGCAATAGTATTTCTATTTTTGTTAAACAATTATAATAAATGAGTTATAAAAATTACCCAATGGTGTCCAGAGTAGTTTACGGACGTGGAAGTTTTAATCAGTTAAATGAAATTCTATCGCCTAAACGACAAAACGTTAAAGCGCCATTCATATTTTTAGTAGACGACGTATTTAAAGGTAAATCTTGGTTAACCTCTAGAATACCACTGTCTTATGATGATAAATTATTGTACATCTCTGCAGAAGAAGAACCAAAAACTTCGCAAGTAGATGCATTGGTGGAACAAATAATTCTAGACTATAAAGAAAGACCTTCTGGAATTATTGGAATAGGAGGAGGAACCGTTTTAGATTTAGCAAAAGCAGTAGCTTTAATGTTAACTAATAAAGGGGAATCTAAAGATTATCAAGGTTGGGATTTAATTAAAAACCCAGCAATTTACCATGTTGGTATTCCTACCATTTCAGGAACAGGAGCAGAAGTTTCAAGAACTACCATTTTAACAGGACCTGTTAGAAAATTAGGAATCAATAGCGATTACACGCCTTTTGATCAAGTGATACTAGATCCAGAATTAACTAAAGACGTACCAAAAGACCAATGGTTTTATACAGGAATGGACTGTTTTGTACATTGTATAGAATCTTTAAAAGGAACGTACCTAAATGCCTTTAGTCAAAGTTATGGCGAAAAAGCGTTAGAACTTTGTAAAGAAATTTTCCTAGAAGATACATTAAGTGAAGAAGATGCTGCAGATAAATTAATGATGGCTTCTTGGCATGGAGGAATGAGCATTGCATACTCTCAAGTAGGTGTTGCACATGCCATGAGTTATGGTTTAGGCTATTTATTAGGCGTAAAACATGGGGTTGGTAACTGTATCGTTTTTGAACATCTAGAAGAATATTATCCAGAAGGAGTAGCCATGTACAAAGCCATGCGCGAAAAACATAACATTACCATTCCTCAAGGTATTTGTGCAGATTTAAGTGACAAAGAGTTTGATATCATGATAGATGTTGCATTAAGCTTAGAACCGCTTTGGGAAAATGCTATTGGGAAAAATTGGAAAAAAACAATTACCAGAGAAAAGCTTAAAGCTTTATATCTAAAAATGTAATTTTTTATGCTAACAATTATATATAAATTTATATACTTCAAAATCATGAAATGGAAACTCGTGGGTGAGTTTCCAAAAGAATTGAAGAAGTACGTTATAATAGCGGTACCACATACGAGTTGGCATGATTTTTATATCGGATTGTTAATCCGAAAAATAGCAAATACAAAAATTAATTTTCTTGGTAAAAAGGAAATATTCATCTTCCCTTTTGGTTATTATTTTCGAGCTGTAGGAGGAAGGTCATTAGATAGAACTCCTGGTCAGAATAAAGTGGAAGCTATTGCGAAACTTTTTGAAACCAATGACGAATTACGATTAACATTAGCTCCAGAAGGTACTAGAGATAAAGTATCCGAATGGAAAACTGGTTTTTATCATATAGCGAAAGCTGCAAATGTGCCAATAGTAATGGTTACTTTTGACTTTGGAAAGAAACAAAACAAAATTTCGAAACCTTTTTATCCTACAGATAATATGGAAGAAGATTTTGCCTTTATGAAAAACTTCTTCAAAGGGGTAAAAGGTAAAGTTCCTGAAAAGTCTTTTTAAAGTTTAAGCATACCTCTTCTAAAACAAAACAGTTTATCTATCGTTTTCTTTTAAAGAAGATTATAGAGGAAGGAATCGCATTTTATCCTATAATTTTTCAAACCAAAGGTTAACCTTCTACAACAGTTTTCTATTAAGTTTCAGACTACGTAATGAAACATAAAGTAAACAATGCAAATTGTCCATAAAAAGAAACATTAACGAAGTCATAAAAACAAACATAAAATCGTCTAACTATTTGATTTTTAGTTATTTATTGGTATTTTTTGTATTTCTTTTTCACTTTAAATAAATTGTTTTAAATTACTGATTTATAGCTGATTATGATTAATTGCGATAATTAACAGTTTGATTATTAGTTAATTATATTTGTAATATTCGTAACTTTTATTACATTTGTGCTTTCTTCCTAACTTTTATAGCTGTATTTCCTAAAATACACATACTGACAATTACTATTATTCTTTTAGTGGCATTAATTTTTAAAACCATAAACCATGGGAAAGAAAAAATCCACATCGGGAAAATCTGCTCCGAAAAAAAAGACAGTTTCAAAAAAGGTTACTAAAGCAGCATTAGAAAAAGTTGAAATACGTAAAAAAAACCATAGTAAAACCAAGTTCGTAACTGGTAAAAACGCCATTTTAACAGCACTAGAATCTGCTTCCTTTAGAAGTAAAAAATCGGTAACAGATGCTGTAAAAAATTGTAAATACAAAGCAGTAGAACTTGCTCCTGCAGTACGAATGCTTTTTAAAGAAAGCGAAAATAAAGCAGTAAAACTATCCGAATCTTACGCGAAAACCATTAAAGACCCCAAAGAACACAGAGAGTTTTTTCAAGGTGTTGCTCAAATGGAAAAAAAAGAACGATGTGCTGTTATTAAAGGCTATCGTAATGCAAACCAAGCAAGAGGTGTTGTACATGCTATGAGCCAATTGCCAAGGCAACAATGCAGAACTATAATGCAAGATTTTGTATTTGACGAGAAAGGCAAAAAAGACGAAAAAGGTGTTAAAGAAGTTCTTTTTTGGCTTCGAGATGCTGGAGCACAAATGCGAAAAATTGAAGGATACACTCCTGTTTTTCCAGATGGTGAAACAGATGATGCTGTAGTAGAATTTTTTGAAGATGTTGCTGATGCAATTTCCGATGCTGTAACTTCTATTGTAGATGGATTAACCGAATTTTTTGAAGATTTAGTAGAAGCTATTTCAGATGCTATTAATTGGGTTGTGGATGAAGTTGCAAGTCTTGCAAGAGCATTGGTAGAAGCTGGGAAACAAATTTGGGAGATCTTAAAAGCTGCCGCAGAAATTGCCATCAATCAAGTGAAAAAGTTTGTGGAAGCAATTAAACTTATCGGGAAATCATTTATAGAAATTTTAGAAGATGTTTTTGCTTTTGCAAAAGAAATCATTGAAGCCGTAATTGATGCCATTGATAAATTAGGGGAGATTTTTGCAGATTTATTAAAATGGCTAGCCACAAAAACGTACGAATTTATTAAAGCTGGAATCGAAGCATTAGTCAGCATAGGTAAAACCATTGGTAATATATTATTTCAAGCCTTTAAAGCGAGTTTGGAACTAGTTCGAAATACCGTTAGAGCACTCCTAGAAATTGGGCAAACTATAGGTTCTATATTAGTAACCTTAGTTACGCGTCCTAGAGATTTACTAAATGAAGTGGTTAGAGCTTTTGGAGAACTAGGAAATACCTTAGCAGATATTATTCAAGAAACGGTAAATGTTGCAGCAGATTTTGTTCGTGATGTTGTTAGAGCAGCTGCAGCAATTGGTACTGCATTAGTTGAATTTACCGACTTTGTCATTCAAACTACAAAAGAATTGGCTACCAAAGTGGTAGATGGTTTATTAGCTGCTGGAAGAACTTTAGTCGAACTAATTTCCACTATCGCAAACAAAAGTATTGCTGCAATTAAAAAAATTGTTGAAGCCGCTTTTGAGCTTGGTAAAACCATGGTGAATATTCTAAAAGATGTGTTTGATTTAGCCGTAGATTTACTAAAAGAGACTATAAAAGCCATGCTAGAAATTGGTAGAAAAATTGCCGAATTCACAAAAGCGATGGTAGAATTTACATACCGAAATGCTGCTAGACTTATTGAAGCTGCGCTTGCTGCCGGAGCTACTATTGCAGATATTTTAGAATCTGTAATTGAAGATACTTATTTTGTATTTAGAAAAATAGTGAACGGCGTATTACAAGCTTTAGGTCCTGTTGCAGATATATTTGAATGGCTAGTTGCTAGAGGCGAAGATCTAGCTTCCGAAATTTGGAGACAAGCAGTTTTAGCAATTCGTTTTGTAAAAGAATCGATTACAGAAGTTATGGATTGGGCTTTAGAGCAAGCCGATGCTATTTTCGATAGACTTTTAGAATTAGTCGAAGATATTGGAAGTAGAATTTCCGAAGTTATCGATTGGGCAATCGCTGTTGGTGATGCCGCCTTAGAATTGTTAGGAGAAGCTACAGAACGAATAGGAAACTCTATTAGTTATGTTCTTAACTATCTAGAAAATGACTTTATTCCTGGTATTCGAAAATTTGTAGAAGGTGCTTTAAGGGCAGCAAGTGCCATAGCAGGATTAATCGCTTGGGTTGCCAATAAAACCTTCGAAATTATGCGAGAAGTGGTTATTGGTGCTTTAGCTGCCGGAATTGGGCTAGCTACTTTATTAACCGAAGTGATGCTGCATCCAGATCAAACACTCGATCTCTTTATTGCAGCAGCTAGAGATGTAGGAAATTCTATTCAGGATATTTATCAGTCCGTTTTAGATACCGGCGAAGCATTTATAGAAGAAGTAACAGAAACGCTTAGAGAATTAGGCGAATCTATTGATGATATGCTAGAGGCAGCCTTTGAGGTTAGTGCAGGGATGCTTGGTGCTACTATATCCGTTCTTTTCGAAATGCTTGGTAGTTATAGAAATTTAACTGCGGATGAAGAAGCAGATGGTCGTTTTGTTTTTGGAGATGCCGTGGATTGGAATAATACCTTTATAGCAAAAGAAGGTGCACTAAATGATATTGTTTTTGGTGTTCAAGATTTTGTGACTAGAAACCCAGACTCTCGTGCTTTTGTAACGGGTAATCTAATCAATTTTGATATAGATGATGATTTTAGTAGAGCAACACTAGTACATGAATTAACGCATGTTTGGCAGAATCAAAATGTGGGACCAGTTTATTTAGCACATGCAGTTAGCGCACAATTAGTAGGAGCAGGTTATAATTACGGATATAATGAAGGTCCGGTGGATGTAGGTATTAATATTCCAAATGCATTTTTCACACCAGTTGGAACGCCACCATCTACAACGTTACAAGGTGCTTCTCAAGGAGCTTTTACTGGAGCGGGAGGAGAAACAGTTTTAGATAATGCAAATTCTATTCATGATTTTAACGAAGAACAACAAGGTCAAATTTTAATGCAATACTTTGTTCGAGCACGTTTATTAAGACAAACAGGAACCGATATTAACAGATTTCAACCTTTTGTAGATGAAGCTAAAGCAGCATAAAACCATTTTAATTGTAAAACCACAATTTTCTTCCGATGCCAAATCGGAAGAAAATTTTACGTTGCTTAAAAATACATATATAAAGCATGATATTGATGTGCATGTTATTGATTATGATGTAAGACCAAGTTATAATCAAATTCAAAGTCAAGTTAAAAATCAAGATGCTGTATTATTAATTGGTGATGCGAAATGCTTTCCAAAAAACGCATTAAAGTTTCCATTTATTAAAACCATGGAAAATAAAAAAATACCGATTGCTTGGTTGCCCATTAGAAATAGTGAAGATCTCTTTACCTTTTCTAAAACGATTCATGAAGTTCATAGTAGAAAACAAGAACAATGTGCTATCGCTTTACTTTCACAAAAGCATCCTAGGTTTGTCAGAATTGTAGATCGTATGGCTACTATTTTAGAAACGCCAAGTTTACTACCATACAAATGGAGTAGTGATTTACTATTTCGAGAAAGTATGATTGCAGGTTTGGAAAGCGGAATTGGATTAGCAACCTATTTCGGACATGGAAGACCCATTGGTTGGGTGGGATATTATGGTTTGCGTTCGCATCATTTTGAAAATAAAAAATCAAAACCTGTTGGTGCTTTACTATCCTTATGTTGTAAAACTGCAAGTAGAAAAAATACCAAAATTTCCTTTTGTGAGCAATTGGTTTTAGATGGAAAAACGGCGGTTACATTTGGTGCTGTAGATAGTACTTTACATACAGACAATACCAGATGGTCTGTTGGTATTACAAAAGCATTATTAAGTGGCGCGAGTACTATTGCAGAATTAATTATTCAAGCAACACCAAAAAATCTTTCGTCATACACGCATTATAGATTAATTGGAGATCCGTTAGCACCAATTTATTCTTCCAAAGAAACCGCATTATTTGCTAATACTATAAAAACATATCCATGAAAAATATTATTATAAACACCATTTTAACACATTTTAGAGATGTAAAACCCAAATTGGAAATAGATTCTAACGATTCTAATTTTAAAGAAGAATTAGGTGTCGATTCTTTAGATATGGCAGAGTTTGTTGCCCGAATAGAACAGGAGTATAGAATAGAAATTCCAGATACAGATTGGTCACAAATTGCGACTGTAAATCTAATGGCAGAATACATTCATAATGTACAACACTAATAAAATAGCAGTTACCGGATTAGGTATTGTTTGTTCCTTAGGAAATACGATCACGGATTTCTGGAATGCACTATTAAACGATAGTTCTGGTATTAAAAACTGGGAGGATTTAAAACACTTAGATTTTAAATATATCCATGCTAGTCGTGTAGAAAATATAGAATGTGATCCTTTACAACGAGGTTTTCAATTTGCCGTTTCTGCAATAGAACAAGCTATAAAACAATCAGGTTGTTCCAATACAGAAAAATGGGGATTATTTCTAGGAACTACCATGGGAGAATCTGCTGCTTTTGAAGCTATTGCAGAAAAGAACCAAACACTAATTCCGGAAGCATATACCGGTTTCGGAATTTGTAAACGCTTGATGAAAAAATATCCTGCAATGCATAAGTTTCAATGTTTTGCGACCGCTTGTGCAGCTGGAAATTATGCGCTTAAAGCAGGAATGGATGCTTTACAAAAAGGTGAGATTTCTATTGCTATAGTTGGTGGCGTAGACCCTTTTTCTAAAATTGCAATGTGCGGTTTTAGTAGGAGTAGAGCGATGAGTCCTTCTGGGATTTGCAAACCTTTTGATACCAATCGAGATGGAATGATTTTAGGGGAAGGCGCTGGTTTTTTAGTTTTAGAAAAAGCAGAAAATGCAACCAAGAGAAAGGCGAATATCCTTGCTGTTTTAGACGATTGTGCTTTGTCTTGTGATGCCTATCATCCTACAGCTCCAAAACCGGATTCTTCCGGAATTATCAATTGCTTTCAGCAACTTTTAGAAACAAATAATCTGAAGCATTCTGAAATCGATTGGATTTCTGCGCATGGAACAGGAACCAAACTTTCCGATCAATCGGAAGCCCACGCCATAGCCAAAGTGTTTGATACACATCCACCTTATGTTTCTAGTATTAAACCTAAAATCGGACATACATTAGGAGCAGCAACAGCTATTGAAGCAATCGTTTCGGTACTTTCTATTCAGCATCAAACCATTCCGCATACACTTAATTATACCAATGCCGAATTTGATATTCGCATTCCGAAGAAACCCGTTTTAACCAAAGTCAATAAAGACTAAATTGTGGTTATGCTTTTGGAGGATTAAATTCTATAACCTTATTTTCATCATGGAATTAAATTGGAATACATACCAAACTACAGGAAAAACGGAAGCAGATTTAGCAACCCAATTTGTCGACGCTATTTGTGCGGAACAAGGTTTTGAATTTTACGGAAATCAATCTGCGGTTTACTTTATATCATCTAATGCAGGAACTTTTTCTTCTATTGCTTTTTGGGAAAACGCTTTAGAACATAGTCCGCGATTTGCAAACCCTGGAATCTTTCCATGGACGCTAGCCAATGCAACTTCTGGATATATAGCCAGAAGGTTTTCTATCACGGGACCTAATTATACAATTATAGATAATACAGTGGATGAAGCACAATTAGTTTCTAATTTTAAAACCGATGGATTAAAATATGCTTTAAAAAATGCCATCTGTGTGCATTGGGAATTAAAAGTAGAAAACCACCAACTTTCAGTGGTTGCCCAATGGTGTATTATTTTGGCATAATATTTGAAATTAATAAACTAGTAGGAAACTAGTGAAACATAAAGTAAACGATACGTCCCTAAAAAGAAACATTAGCATACTACTAACAAAAGCTATTTTAACTCCGGTTGATGTAGCTTTTTTTTAGTTTGCTTCTTCAGATTCTACTTTAAAGTTTTTCATATCATTTAAAGGTTCTAAAACATTATAATCTCCCCAAATGGTGGCATCGTAGGCTTTAGGGTTTTCATAATCTATTCTAGTTTTTTCTGTATAGTTAGTAAAATCAGTAGTTTCCAAATCACTTCTAGAAATAATTAACAATTCAGATTTACCTTTAAAAGTTCCTTCAATTTTAAAGTTAAAAGCTACTTTATTTCTAGAGTTTTCATTTTCAATAAATTTAATGGGTCTATTGATATAAAAATATCTATCAATTTGTGTATTTATATAACTAGGATAGTAGAAATTATCGTCTCCTTTTTTATACACAACAATACCTTTCTTGTTTTTTTCAATATATTTTATTCCTAATAGAAGTCTAAGGTTTAATTTTTCGCCAACTCGGTTTTCATAAAAATCATAATCTGCTCTAATTACAGCAAATGTATCATTAGAAACATATAGGCTTCCTGTATATAATGCGGAAGATTTTCTAGGTTTAAAATCAATGATATAAACCATTTCACTATCTAAAAAAGTAACATCATTAAGCGTATATTCATATTTATTTATGTTTGTAACAAAGTCTAAGTTTGTATCCGGATTAGAAAAACTACTATTCTTAATCAAGTTAAAAGTTTCGTTTTTGGCATGACGAAGTGTATTAATAGTGTCTTGGCTTTCTTTTATTTTTTCCTTATTTAAACTTGCAGAATCTGTTACTTTAAAAAAACCAGATTTTATGGTATAGATTTTATCTTTATCTAGATGTTTCATTACAATTTCTTGTCCGCGTTCTGCTAAACTTTCCATCGATTGATCGTTTTTTTCATCCCGTAAACTAATTGCTTTTTCTACATCCAGTTTTGCATTGTCTTTATCTAAAACCTTCAGCGAGCCGACAAAATCGGTGTATTGTTTCGATTTATTATTTACTAAAGAAGTTTCTAGTTTATCAAAATCATCATTAAAATCTTGTAGTTGTTTTCGTTTAAAACCAGTAGATTTTTTAATTTCAAAATCGGCTAAATCCCCTATAACATAATCTGTTTTTCGGCTAAAAACTTTAAATTCATTTAAGTCTAATTTATAATTCGTTTTTAGATTCTTATTTACATAAAACATAATAGAATCTGAAGATAAAGCGGTGTGGTTTAAAAAAACTTCTGAAAGTTCATTCAGCTTTTCGATTAACACATATTCTTTAGAAGTGAAATTTTCAAGAATAAATGCGTTTTTTTCGAAACCTAAACAAGAAATAGTAACAGAATCTGTTGCTGTAAAACCTTTTGTTTCTATAGAAAAGCTACCTTCTTCATTAGATATAACACCATAATCGGACCCTATTTGAATGGTTGCAAAAGGGATTTCTTCATTTGTAGAAGATAAAACTTTACCAGAAACGGTTTGTGCTTGTGTTGTAATTTGAAATAGGATTACGAAAAGAAAGGAGAGTAGATATTTAAATTTCATAGACTTGATTTTTATAATAACGAATTACATTATATAATGTTACAAAAAAAAACCTAAACAATGGTGTTTAGGTTTTCTTAAAGTTTATTTTTTACTTACCTGAAATCGTTTCAGGTTCTAAATAATATAGAATAATAAAATTGTAGATTGTTAAATCTAGTTAAGAGGTCAAAACCTCTTATTCATTTATTCTTCCGTAGATTCTTCCATGGTATGATATACGTTTTGTACATCATCATTATCGTCTAATTTCTCTAGAAGTTTTTCTACATCTGCCGCTTCTTCCGGAGTTAGTTTTTTAGTTACTTGAGGAATACGTTCAAAACCAGAAGAAAGAATTTCAATATCACGAGATTCTAATTCTGCTTGTATAGCACCAAAACTTTCAAAAGGAGCATAGATTAAAATACCATCATCGTCTGCAAAAACTTCTTCTGCACCAAAGTCAATAAACTCTAATTCTAGATCTTCTGGATCTAAACCTTCGGCTTCAATTCTAAAATTACAAGTATGATCAAACATAAATACAACAGAACCTGAAGTACCTAAACTACCATCACATTTATTAAAATAACTTCTTACATCGGCAACGGTACGTGTATTATTATCGGTTGCTGTTTCTACTAAAACTGCAATTCCGTGAGGAGCATATCCTTCAAAAATCACTTCTTTATAATCGCCAAGACTTTTATCACTAGCTTTTTTAATAGCACGCTCTACATTGTCTTTAGGCATGTTCACAGCCTTTGCATTTTGAATAACTGCTCTTAAACGCGAATTACTACCTGGATCTGGGCCACCTTCTTTAACAGCCATTACAATGTCTTTACCAATACGTGTAAAGGCTTTGCTCATAGCAGACCAACGTTTCATTTTGCGTGCTTTACGAAATTCAAAAGCTCTTCCCATTAAAAATATATGTTTTTTGTTTCCACGAAAGTGGGAAACTTATTAATTAAAAAATTTGTTCGAATTACAAATATAAAAATAAGTACTGCAAACTGCAAGAAGCGAAGTTTATAAATTTTAGCACTTCATTGCGCACCGCAAAATAAGAATGTATCCTAATTTTAAAGTTCGAGTACGTCTGTATACTGCGACTGAAAACTGTAGACTTCCTATTGCATACTTTTTTCAAAACTCGAGTAAGCATTGCATACTGAGACTGAAAACTAAATACTAATCCTCGTCTTCCGGAACAACTATAGCATCAATAGCTTCTACAAGTTTAAAATCTTTTTTGGTAACGCCATTTACGTCGTGCGTACTTACGCTAATTTTTAATACATTATACACATTACTCCAATTTGGATGGTGGTTTTGCGCTTCGCATTCAAAGGCAATTCTGCTCATGGCACTAAAGCAATCTTTAAAATTATCGAATTCAAATTCTGCGTGAAGGGCATTCTCAATATAATCCCAATCTGGAAAATGTAATAAGCGTTGTTCTATGTTATCTTCGGAAAGTTTTTCCATCATTTTTATGTTTTTTTTATACCCTACAAAATACTCATTTTTAAAACATCTTTGCTTTGTATTTGTAGGTTTTTTGGTAATAAATTATCTTTTGGTAAAACAGCCAAATAGCGATCATCATTTGTGGTATACACCTGTTTGTAAACCGGATTGTATAATACAAGAGAACCTACAATTTCTTTTATAAACTCATCATGATGAATTAAATCGGTACTTCCTAAATGAAAAATACCTGTTTTATTTCTATTAATAATATAATGTATTTGTTGCGATAGTTTATAGTCTGTAGTGACATTAATTATTAAGTTAGGAAAAACCTCTATTGGCGTTTTTTCTTTTAATTGAGTCCTAATTTCTTCTATTCTTGGCGAACCTGTTCCAAAAACCATTGGTAATCTTAAAATTGCCCATTTGCTTTTAGGTAAACGCATGAGCATATTTTCAATTTTTATTTTAAAATGCCCATAAATACTAGAACTTAAGGTTTTGTCTAACTCGTAACTTGGATAGTTTTTATAGGCATCAAATACATTGGCAGACGATATGAAAATAATCTTACAATTATGGTGTTTCACATATTCCGTGATATGCCGATGTGCTATAGTTTGTGTGGCAAAGTTTCCGCGAAGCGAAGAAATAATGATACTCGGTTTTGTAGCTTCTAGTATTTCTACTACATCATCTTCTTCATGGTTATAATGAAAAAATTGCTTGTTTTTTTCGGAAGCTTTATTTGGTGTGCTGTACGTTCCAAAAACTCTAAAATAGGGGTATAGCTCTTTGTAAATGGCATTACCAATAAAGCCATTAACACCAAGAACTAGTATTTTATGTTTTTTTTTATCCAGCATGAATTAGGAGTACTTTTTTAAAAAATGGAAAGTTTCGTTTTGGTCGTAAAAGCCTCTAAAGCTTGCATGCCAATTTTAGAATTTCCTTTTGGGTTTAGTCCTGGCGACCAGGTAGAAATTACTAATTGATTTGGTAATAACGCTACAATACCACCACCAACACCACTTTTTCCAGGTAAACCTACCTCGAATGCAAACTCCCCAGCTTCATCATAAAATCCGCATGTAAGCATAATGGCATTAATACGTTTTATTTGGCTAGCCGTTAACCATTCTTTATTTTGCAAACAAACGCCATGATTCGCGAATAAATAGAATGCATTTGTTAATTGCTCACAAGTCATTTCTAAAGCGCATTGATAAAAGTAGAAGTCTAAAACATCTGCGACATCATTCTGTAAATTACCAAAGGATTTTAGAAGATTGGCTGCTGCATAATTATTATAACCTGTGGCTTTTTCAGATGCAGCAACTGCTTCATTATACTGTATGGTTTGGTCGTTTGCTAAAGCGCGAACAAAATGTAAAAAATCTTCTTTCGGATTTTCTAATCCCGATACTAATATATCTGCAATAACAATGGCACCAGAATTTATAAACGGATTTCTAGGAATCCCATTTTCAAGTTCTAGTAACGATAACTGATTAAAAGGATCGCCAGAAGGCTCCACGTCCATGCGTTGCCAAAGATCATTTCCTTGTAATTGAAACGCTTTTGAAAGCGCAAATACTTTAGAAATACTTTGAATAGAAAATGGCGCTTGTGCTTGGCCTACCGAAAAACTTTCTCCAGAAAGTAGTTTTAAATGGATCCCAAAATTATTGGCATCGATATGTGATAATTCTGGAATATAATTAGCAACCAATCCACGGTCAATTTCTTGTTTTAAATCGTTGTGAATGGAATTAATTACTTGCTGAAAGTCTATCATATTATCCTTTGTAGAATGGTAATTTTACCACCGTTGCAGGAATAGCGTTTTTTCTAATTTGTATATTTATTTTGCTATCTACACCAGCAAAAACAGTTGGTACATAACCAAGACCGATTCCTTTACCAAGCATCGGACTCATAGTTCCAGAAGTCACTACACCTATTTTTTTACCTTGACCATCCACAATATCATAACCATGTCTAGGGATTCCTCTATCGTCTACTCAAAAGCAACAAGTTTACGTTCGGCACCACGACGTTTCTCGTCTGCTAATGCTTCGGAGTTTGTAAATTCTTTAGTGAATTTAGTAACCCATCCTAAACCAGCTTCAATAGGAGAAGTAGTATCGTCGATATCATTTCCGTAAAGACAATATCCCATTTCTAAACGTAGTGTATCTCTAGCAGCAAGTCCAATTGGTGTTGCCCCAGCTTCGGTAACTTTATCCCAAATTTGTTTTACTTCGGTATTTTTACAATAAATTTCAAATCCGCCACTTCCTGTATAACCAGTTGCAGAAATAATCACGTTTTCGACTCCTGCAAAATCACCAACTTCAAAGTTGTAGAATTTAATAGCAGATAAATCATGACTTGTTAAAGTTTGCATAGCTTCAATAGCTTTTGGACCTTGAATAGCAAGTAGTGAATAGTCTTCACTTAAATCACGCATATCTGCATCTACCGTATTTTTAGAACTAATCCAGTTCCAATCCTTTTCAATATTACTAGCATTAACCACTAATAAATATTGTTCTTCTTTTAGTTTATAGATAATTAAATCGTCTACAATTCCGCCGTCATCATTAGGTATACAGCTGTATTGTGCTTTACCAATAGTAAGTTTACTCGCATCATTACTACACGTTTTTTGTATTAAAGCAAGTGCATTAGGACCAGTAATTAAAAATTCTCCCATGTGCGAAACATCAAAAACACCAACGCTTTTTCTAACCGTTTCGTGTTCTATATTCACCCCTTCGTATTGAACAGGCATGTTGTAACCAGCAAAAGGAACCATTTTTGCGCCTAGAGCTTCGTGAGTAGCAGATAATGCAGTATTTTTCATAAGAAATATATGTTTTTGATTCCCGTGAAAGTGGGAACCTTATAATTTAATTGTTCAATAACAAAAGTATTGAAAAATATGGAAATGCTTTTAGGATTGGGAATAATGTTGTCTTAAAATTATTTTTTGTTTGGAAGGGTTGGTGTTTGAAGCGTTTTTTTTAGTAGGGATTTTGGATTTCGAATTTAAACTAACGGTTTTGTGTATGGTTAGTTGCGTGTTTCAGCAACTAATTTAGTAAACAAAAACGAACGCAAGAAAATTCCGAAGGAATTTTCCAAATAAGCACTTGCCAAAGCAATTAATTATACACGGTGTTGGCATTTCGTTGTTTTTATTCGGCTTAATTCCGTTTTCCTTTTTTCCAGCGTTTGAGTAAATTCGGTCAGCGATTTATTCCGCAAACTTTTTCAATTCCGATGGAGTGAGCAATTCCGCAACTTGCTAAATTCCACGTTCAGTTTCCGATTCCGCAAACGAGCTAATAGTCAGACGCTATTTTAAATTACTCTTTTTTATATTTTTTATGCCCTATTTTCTTCTTTTCTAAAATTGCATAAAATTTTCGTGGCGAAATTTTCAAGTCTTTAGTTATATCGCTAACTTTTTTCTTTCCTTTTTTATACAGCTTTAAATTCTCGGTTACATTTTTATCAAAGTAGTGTTTTTCGAGTTTCTCAACTATTTGCAATTCAGTCAAATTTGAGTCATTCGCATATTTTTCAATTTCCGATTTTATGTTCGATAAATTACTCATAAGTCTCGTTTTTAAAGTTCTGCCTCAATGAATGCCAATTCGATGATATGAAATCGTTAGTATGTTTTATATCATCAGTTAGTTTAAATTCGAAGTTCGCTAATTTTTTTGACAAAGTCAAGTTTTATTATTCTACAAAAAGGGATTGATTTCTTGGTGAGATTGCTTCGCACCTCACAATGACAAATTTCTATTTTTTAAGGATCTAATAGACTATCGGATCGCTGCAGTACATCTAGACTAGGTATAAAACTAGTTCTGTAAAGCGATAAAAAACGAAATTTACCAACCTTATAACCTAAAGTCTTTTTACTAGCATTTTGGTAGGTAGAAATAGCCTGGGCTCCAAAATAAAAGTTTTGTCCGAAAGAGGTAATAATTAAAGCTCTATCTAAATCATGTTTGAGCATAAAGCGACCGCAATTACGCATGTTTGTTACCGAAGTTCTTGCATACGGATCTATAGCAATTTGGCTTTCGTTAAGATTAAACTTTGTCATTAAAGCTTGTTTCAATCCGTAGGCTTCATTGTTAGGTGTTTGTGGTGGTCTTACATTTCCTCCAGAAACCATAATGAAAGGCACATTAAATTTACGCATTGCTTTTATTGCGCGTTCTAATCGTTTAAGTTCTTTTTTATTGGTGCCTTCTGGTTTTGTGATATCTCTAGGAGTGAAGCCTGGAACAATAATCATTTGGTATTTTAACTTTTGAATGTGGTCTATATTATTTTGAATTGCAAGACTTACCTCTTTGTTTTCGGTTGTAATATTGATGGCAACATTACCTTCATGTGCGGCATTAGGATTTGCATATGCATATAAATTTGGAGGTATAGGAGTGATTATCATGAGTTGTTTTTTTGCTTCCTAATTTAATAGAATGGTTTGTGGAATTAATTATGCAACTTTTAAACTTGTCCTCATTAGTTATTGGATTCATTTGCTTTTAGAACTCTTAAAAAATTACCTCCAAGAATTTTTACAATATCTTTTTCACTATACCCTTTTTCTACTAATGCCTTTGTTATTAAAGGATAGGTTGTAACATCATCTAATGGAAGTGGAGTAAGATTGATGCCATCAAAGTCCGATCCTAAACCTACATAATCTGCACCTACCAGTTTAACAATATAATCGATATGATCTATCAACGTAGATAATGGTGGTCTTAATAAGTTCGCTTCTGCTGGATATTTTTTGTACATATAATCCATCATATACCATGCATTCATACCACTTTTTACAAGGGAATCTTTTTCTATAGTGTGTTTCTTAAAAAATGCCATATCCTTTTCACCAAAACTAGGGTCAATAAAACCAGGATGAAAATTTACCTGTATGACACCTCCATTTTTAGCAATGGCCTTTATTTGATCGTCCTTTAAATTTCGACGATTAGGCACCAGGCTATACACCGAACTATGTGACGCTATAATTGGTTTGCTCGTGTTTTCTATTACATCCCAAAATGTCTGATCGCCAGCGTGACTCACATCTATTAGCATTCCTAATGCATTCATTTTTTTTACAACTTGAATACCAAAATCGGTTAGACCTTTTGGGCTGAGATTTGGATTGCTTGTTTCATCTGCAGCACTGGTTGCCCAAGAAGGTGCAACGTTATGGGTTAAAGTTAGATATCGAGCACCACGTTTATAGAGTGCTTCTAATTTATTAAGATCATCTTCCATCATATGACCACCTTCTACACCAAACATTGCTGCAATTTTATTTTCATTTACAGCTTTTAAAATGGCATTTGTATTGGCCGCTTTAGTAATCTTATTTGGATTACGCGCTATTACTGCATCTAGACTATCCATTTGCCTATTGGCTAAAGCGTATGCGTTTTCAATAGCTCCGTCGCTATAGACAGAAAATAATTGCACATCCAAACCTCCTTTTTTCCAACGGTTCAAATCGGAATGTGCTTTTCCGGTTAAATCTTGATCCATGATCATTCCTAGATCTACTGTTTTCATTAAGATATCATTGTGGGTGTCTACTAGAATAGCTTCCTTATGGATTTCTTCAAATGTTTTGGTTTCTAATTCTTTATCTGGCTTAGATTTACAAGCGGATAAAACAAGTAATAGAATAATAAAATATCTCATAGTTTTACATTTAGAAGGATGTAATCTTTATTCCAAACGAATTATTACGATTGGCAAGGTTGATGTAAATACAGCAGACAATTTATACTAGGAAATATTTTAATTGTGACAGCGTAATTAACTAGCATCCATTCAATTAAGTTTGAAGTTCGTTATTTTTTTTGATAAAGACAAGTTTTTATTTTTCCGCAAAGCAAATCGCCTTCTAATTCCATTTATATGGAAGAAGTAAAAAAAAGGTCTAACAAGAAGAATTAGACCTTAAACAGGTTTCTTCAAAAAAATATATTGTCTAAGTGTTTTATAAAAGGCTGTTAGCGTTTTTTATTTGGTAAGTGTTTTGTGGACTTCGTCAAAAACTTCAGGTCTGTCTGCTAATACAATTAAGGTGTCATTAACTTCTACTGTAGTTAAGCCGTTTGGAATGATATAACTTTCACCTCTTTTAATCATAGCTATTATTGCATTTTTAGGAAAGCCCAATTCTATAATTTTCTTATCTACCGCAAAGCATTCTTTAGTAATGATAAGTTCTTTCATTTCGGCTTTAGGGTTTTCCGTAAGGAGCAAATCGGTATCTGTAAATTTCTTTTGTGTTTCTGGTAATCCTACACCTAGCCATTTTGCAACGATAGAAAGTGTGGTTCCTTGAATTAAAATAGAAGTAACCGAAATGAAAAATACAATATTAAAAATCATGTGTGCTTTGTCAATTCCCGCCAAAAGGGGATAGGTAGCAAACACAATTGGAACCGCTCCACGTAAACCAACCCACGAAATGTAAAACCTTCTTTTCATTTTCATTTTAAAAAACATAAGACTTATAAATACTCCTATAGGTCTAGCAACAAGGATTAAGAAAATGGAAATAAGTAAGCCGATCCCCATATATGGAATGATTTCAGAAGGGAAAACGAGTAATCCAAGCGTAAGGAATAGCACAATTTGCATTAGCCAAGCTAATCCATCAAACATTTTTAAGATTGTTTTTTTGTGGATTAGGTCTTGGTTTCCTAAATAAACAGCACAGATATAAATGGAGAGAAATCCATTTCCTCCTACAAAATCGGTAGCAGAAAAAGTGATAAACATTAAGGCAATTACTAAAACAGGATAGAGCCCTTCAAAGTCTAGTTTTATTTTGTTGATTATATATTTACTAATAACACCAAAGGCTATTCCTAAAATACCACCAAAAATCATTTGTTGTAAAAACAAAGGAATAATAGATAGAAAACTTTTGTCTTGATTAATAACTAAGGTTAAAAAGGCTAAAGTAAGTACATAAGCCATTGGGTCATTACTTCCGCTTTCTAACTCTAAAGTGGGTCTTAAATTGGTTCTTAACGCAAGACTTTTAGAACGAAGAATGGAAAATACAGCTGCTGCATCTGTAGAAGATACAATGGAACCTAATAATAGACTTTCATAAATGGTAAAATCGGTAACAAAATATACAAAAGTACCAAGAGAAATTGCGGTTAAAAAAACCCCTAATGTGGATAATGCAATTCCTTCTCGAAGAATAGGTTTTACAGCTTTCCAATTGGTGTCGAGTCCTCCAGAAAATAGTATAAAATTTAGCGATACAATACCAATAAATTGCGCAAGTTTAGGATCGTCAAAACGAATCCCTCCAATACCGTCGGATCCTGCTAGCATTCCTATTCCTAAAAACAGTAATAAAGTAGGAACACCAAACTTATAGGAAGTTTTACCTGCAAAAATGCTGATAAGGAGTAATAAAGAGCCAACTAATAGTATATTTTCAATCGTTAAATTCATGCATTTTTCTTTTTTAAATCAAAAAATAAAGATACTGTTAGTTCTCTAAAAATCCATAAAAAAGGAGCACTTAACTTCTGCTAATTTTCGATGTAATTTCAATTTATTGAATAGACGTATAAAACACTATAATTTTACCACCAAACAACAAAGCATTTTGTGGTTTCTCCATTTGGTTTTTTCATCCAACATAACGGTGCTTTTTCTTGATTTAAAAGTGGTTTTAATGCTTCTAAAAAAGAGAGGTAAGATTGCCACAGATTATGTGTTGGAATATCGATTAGCCAATCTCGTTTTTCAGGAATAAAGAAGGTACAATCTTCAAATTGTTGAAGTTCCTTTTGGGACATATAAAAACCTTTAACGCAAGAGGAATTAATAGCTTTAAAAGGAATGTTTTGGTTATGAAAAGGAACAAATAATTGTGCTTTAAAACATACTTGTTGTTGGATTTCTTCTACTTGTACATCTAATTTTTCTAGTACAGGCTTTGTGCAATTATGATAGAGTAGTGGTAATTGCTTTTCTTCTAGCTTGGCTAATTTTTGTACAAGACTATCTTTTCTATTCGGACCAATCCAATGGTCTATTTCGGTAGTTCCGACGGTTGCATCATACAAATAAAACTTATAAACTATTTCTAAATGAATGGGTTTTTCATCCTTTTTAAGAAGACAATCTATTTCACCAATAGTAATTTTATCTTTTTGTATCTGAATATTTTCGACTAAAATAGAAACGGTATCGTCTTGTTTTAATTGCCGACTAACAAAACGTTCTACTAATTTACCAAGTCTTAATTTATGATTTTCGGAAGGGATAAAATTAGTAACGGTATTAGAAAGGTTCCATTGTTGCATTTTTAAATCGGAAGTATTTAACCACAAATTTGGTGTATTAAGAAAACCTAAATATTGTAATGTTATGTCTTTCATCTATATTAAAAATGCTTTTTGAATCTTATTTCTTGTCTAGCAAAAGTATTGAAAAAGAAGTAGATGTTTTGTTGAAATAAAAGAATATGCGTTTCAAATGTAATAGAGATGTAAATAATGCAGAAGTTATATCGAATCGAATTTTACCAAATATAAAAATTTTATTAAAGGATATTAAACTTAAGTTAAAGGAGCTAATTTTCTTGGTTTATGTTCTTTTTATGGATAAGTTAAAGTATGGAAAATATTTTAGTAGCAGGTGCAAATGGCACTACAGGAAAGAAAATAGTTGATTTTTTAAATGAATCTCAATATTTTAACCCGATAGCAATGGTTAGAAAAGAGGAACAACAAGCGTATTTTAAAGCAAAAAATATAGATACGGTTTTAGGGGATTTGGAAGAAGATGTTTCTCATGTATTTAAGGATTCTAAAAGAATAGATAAAGTATTATTTGCTGCTGGTTCTGGTGGTAAGAAAGTAGTTGAAGTAGATCAAGAAGGAGCAAAGCGATTAATAGATGCTTCTAATAAAAACGGAGTAAAAAAGTTTGTGATGCTTAGTTCTATGGGAGCAGACCAACCAGAAAAAGTAGAACAGCTTCAAGACTATTTGAAAGCAAAACATAATGCCGATGTATATCTAAAATCTAGCGGATTAAATTATGCAATTGTTAGACCAGGATCATTAACAAATGGCGAATTAACGAACGCAATAACGCTGGAAGAAAAATTACATACCAGAGGAGAAATAAGTAGAAATGATGTTGCACAAACATTAGTAGAAACACTTAATGACGACGTTGCAAATAATGTCACTTTTGAAATCATAAAAGGCCACACACAAATTGGTGAAGCCTTAAATAAAATGTCTTCTGTTAAAGCGTAATTAGCCTTTTAATAAGAAAGATTTTAAACCTTCGTAGCTGCCAATTTTGGTGGCTACTTTTGTTTTACCCATTACCGCCTGAATTTGTTCTGGTAATTCTTGCTTTTGAGGTATAACTTCTTCTACAACATCTAAAAATTTAGTTGGATGTGCTGTTTCTAAAAATACAGTATGTGCATTCGGGTTTTCCTTTAAATATGCTTTACAACCTAAATAACCAACAGCGCCATGCGGATCTGCAACATAGTTATAATTGTTATAAATTTCTAACATCGCTTCTTTAGTTGCTGCATCAGAAAAACTGTAAGAAGAAAGATTGTCTTTTAAGCTATCGAAGTTGTTTTTATAGATTTCTTGAATACGAATAAAGTTACTTGGGTTACCAACATCCATCGCATTACTGATAGTTTGTACAGATGCTTTCGGGTTGTATTCTTCGGTTTTAAGATAATTGGTAACAACGTTATTTTCATTATTAGAAGCTACAAAATGTTTTATAGGTAAACCTAATTGTTGTGCCATCATTCCTGCGCAAACATTTCCGAAGTTTCCACTAGGTACCGAAAAAACAATGTCTTTATGTGTTTTATGCAATTGCTTATAGGCAAACATAAAGTAGAATAATTGCGGCAACCAACGGGCAACATTAATCGAATTTGCTGAAGTTAACTGCATTTTACTAGTTAGTTCTTCATCTAAAAAAGCACGTTTTACCATGTCTTGACAATCGTCGAAAACACCATCCACTTCTAAAGCTCTTATGTTTTGTCCAAGGGTTGTAAGTTGCATTTCTTGTATATCACTTACTTTTCCGGAAGGATATAAAATGACTACATTCACACCTTTAACACCTAAAAAACCGTTTGCAACAGCACCTCCAGTATCTCCAGAAGTGGCTACTAAAACAGTTACTTCGTTCGTGTTATCTTGGTTGAAATAACCTAGACATCTAGCCATAAATCGTGCGCCAACATCTTTAAAAGCCATGGTTGGGCCATGAAATAATTCTAAAGTAGAAATATGATCGTTTAATTGTACTACAGGAAAATCAAAAGAAAGTGTTTCTTCCACTATTGTTTTTAAAACGTCCTCCGGAATTTCTGGAGATACAAATTGCTTTATTGCTGTAAATGCTATTTCAGAATTGGATAAGTTATCTATATTATCAAAAAAAGACTTTGGTAAAGGGGTAATGCTTTCTGGAAAATATAATCCTCTATCTGGAGCTAATCCTTTTATAACTGCATCTTTAAAAGATGTGTTTGGTGCTTTATGGTTTAGACTATAATAGTTCATTTGTTTATTATTTATAATGTCATTGCAACTTTGCAATGTTTTAATTTATTGTCAGTCTGAGCTTGTCGAAGACTAATCTTGTTTTATTCGTTTTCTTTTATCCTTCCGTCTAAAGTATTCTTATTCCTTCTGCATTAATTTTAGAAGTGAATGTATAAAATTCAATTCCTGTTGTACCATATACTTCTTGTATTGCTTTTTCTACTTTTTTCGCAGTTTCTATGCCTTCCGATAAGGAAAAAATAGAAGGTCCGGAACCAGAAATTCCACAACCTAAAGCGCCATTATTAATAGCAGCTTCTTTAACTTCATCATAATGCGGAATGAGTTTACTTCTATAAGGTTCTACAATAACATCTTGTAAAGAATCTCCTAATAAATTATAGTCGTTGGTATGTAAAGCATGTACCAAACTACCAACATTAGACCATTGTGTAATGGCATCTTGCATGGGTACGTTTTTAGGTAAAATACTTCTAGCTTCAGAAGTTTTAACTTCTATTTGCGGATGAATTAAAGTCGCATATAAGTTAGATGGCGTAGGTAATTCTAGTATTTGTAAAGGTTGATTACTCTTTACTAAAGTAAAACCACCAAAAATTCCAGGAGCAATATTATCTGCATGTTCGCTACCACTTGCAACCGCTTCACCTTTCATGGCAAAGTTAGAAAGTTGTGTTTTATTATATGGATTTCCTAATAATTCATTAATAGCAAAAACAGCTCCAGAAGCACTAGCAGAACTACTACCAATACCACTTCCAGGTTTGATTTTTTTGTAGATTTCTATTTCAAATCCGCAATCTGGATTGGCATCATTATATATCGCTAATGCAGCAACTCCTGCAACATTTTTTTTAGTTTCTAATGGTAAATCAAAACCTTCAATTTTGGTTATTTTGATTCCTTTTTCTACCGTTTTTTTTATAATCATTTCATCGCCAACGGTATCTAAGCAAAAGCCTAGTACATCAAATCCGCAAGAAACGTTTGCTACTGTTGCAGGTGAAAATATTTTTATTTGATTCATTAAAAAAACATTATTTTTTCATTTCCGCGAAAGCGGAAATCTTTTAATTGATACCAACCAGGTTTTTAAAACCTTCCAGGAAAGCATTTATTTTACGTTTGCGTAAGCACTGTTTACTGCTACTGAACACAGTTCACTTATTTATTAGCAATTTGAATAATATCTGCAAATAGACCAGAGGCAGTAACATCTGCTCCAGCTCCAGCACCTTTAACGATTAAAGGTTGTTCTGGATAGCGTTCTGTATAAAACATTACAATATTATCTTTTCCTTCTAAGTTATAAAAAGGATGGCCTTCTGGAATTTCCTTTAAACCAACTTTTGCTTTTCCATTTTTAAATTCTGCAACATATTTTAACTGACAGTCATTCGCTTTCGCGGAAGCATATAGTTTTTGAAAATGTGCTTCGTCTTTTATTAGTGTTTCGTAAAAATCGTCAACAGATCCGCTTTCTAAGTTTTCTTTGGTTAAAAAGGAATCGTTTTTAATATCTTCAATTTCCATTTCTCCGCCATTCTCACGAGCAAGAATTAATATTTTTCTGGCTACATCAATTCCGCTTAAATCGATTCTAGGATCTGGTTCTGTATAGCCTTCAAATTGCGCTTGCTTTACCGTGTCATGAAAGTTTCTTTTGTCGCTAAAATTATTAAAGACAAAATTTAAACTTCCAGATAAAACCGCTTGAATACTGGTTACTTTATCTCCCGAAGCTACTAGGTTTTTTAAGGTATTGATTATTGGTAATCCTGCACCAACATTTGTCTCATATAAAAAAGGAGCATTATATTTAAGAGATAAATCTTGAAGGTTTTTATAGCTTTCATAGGTGCTAGAACATGCAATTTTATTACATGCAACTACCGCAATACTATTTTTTAAATAGTCGGCATAAAGTTTAGAAACCGCTTCGTTTGCAGTTATATCCACAAAAATACTGTTACGTAAATTAAGTGCAATTACTTTGTTTAAAAAACCTTGTAAACTAGAAGTTTCTGCATGATGAAACTGCGAAGTCCAATTGTTTAAATCGATACCTTTTTCGTTAAAGATCATTTTTTTGGAATTTGCCATTCCAACAATTCTTACATCAATTTTAAGATTCTTTTTTAAATACGTACGTTGTTGTAGTATTTGATCAATTAACTTTTCGCCAACATTACCAACACCGGTAATAAACACATTTAGTTGTTTTGTGTTTTCTTCAAAAAAGCGTTCATGTAATGTGTTTAATGCTTTTTTTACATCTTTATCTGCAATTACAGCAGAGATGTTTTTTTCGGAAGCACCTTGCGCGATTGCTCTAATATTGATATTATTTTTACCAAGTGTACTAAACATTTTTCCGCTAATACCTTGATGATTTTTCATATTGTCTCCAACAAGAGCGATAATAGATAAATCTTTTTCGACAATTAAGGGTTCAATTTTATGCAGTGAAATTTCGTTTTCAAAAGCTGCGTCAATAGTTTCTTTTGCAAGATCTGCATCTTTAGTATCGATACCTAAACATATAGAATGTTCTGAGGATGCTTGTGTACTTAATATGATGTTTATTTTTTCTTGTGATAGTGTTTCAAATAAACGTTTAGAAAAACCAGGAATACCAATCATTCCACTTCCTTCCAGGGTTAGTAAAGCAATATTACTAATATGGCTTATTCCTTTAATTGGCGATTTTCCAGTAGATGCTGCTTTAGAAATAACAGTACCAGTTTCTTCTGGTTTTAAGGTATTTTTAATATGAATTGGAATGTCTAAGTTTAAAACAGGCTGCACCGTTGGAGGATATAAAACTTTTGCACCAAAATGGGATAATTCCATAGCTTCTTGATATGAAATTTGATCAATTGGAAACGCTTGTTTTACCAACTTTGGATTTGCAGTATACATACCACTAACGTCTGTCCAGATTTCTAACTGTTTTACTTGTAAAGCGGCAGCAATTATAGCTGCTGTAAAGTCGGAACCACCACGACCAAGTGTTGTGATTTCTCCTAATTTGGATTTAGAAACAAAACCAGGAAGTATGGTTATTTTCTGATTTGCTTTATTAAAATAATCTTTAATGTTTTTGTTTGTTGTTTCGTATTCTACTTCCGCTTTTGTGAAATTAGAATTGGTAACCACTAACTCTTGACTATTTTTTAATTCGGCATTAATACTTCTACTTTTTAAAGTTTCGGCAATAATAAAAGAAGATAATAACTCCCCAAAACTCACCAATTTATCGGATGTTTTAGGGGATAATTCGTTAATTAAATAAATACCATCTAATAGGCTTTTTAAATCTTCTAGCGTTTTTTCAGCTTGACTTAAAACCGCTTTGTTTTGCTTCGGAATTAATTCAGAAATAATACTGAAATGTGCTTTTTGAATCGCTTCAAATTCCTTAGTATATGCTTGATCTTTATTATTAGCTAATGCTCCAGCTTTTAATAACTTATCGGTAATACCACCAACCGCAGAAACTACACATATTATTGAGTCATTTTTAGAATAGTCTTCTAAAATGCTAATTACTTTGTTTATGTTTTTTGAACTTCCTACAGAGGTTCCTCCAAATTTTAGTACTTTCATTAGGTTTTACTTCGTTATATAAGTTTTAATATACGTATCAAAAGTATTACATTTACTTCTAAAAAAATATTAAAACGCTATTTTTGAGGAATTAGTAAAATAAGCAATAGATAATTAGTAATATGAAAATATTTTCGAAAGAGCAAATCTACGAAGGAGACAAATTAACGGCTGAAAAACAAAAGATTACATCTACAGATCTTATGGAACGTGCAGCTACCCAAATATTTAATTGGATGCACATGCGTATGCAAGGTGCACAAGTGCCAATTCATGTTTTTTGTGGTATAGGAAATAATGGAGGTGATGGTTTAGTTTTGGCTAGGCATTTAATTACGCATGGATATAATGTGAAAATGTATGTTATTAATTATAGCGATACACGATCTAAAGATTTTTTAATTAATTACGACAGAATTAAAAATGTTAGTAAAATTTGGCCTTTATTAATGACAGATGCAGAAGAACTGCCTGTTATTAATCCGGACGATATTATAGTAGATGCTATTTTTGGAATTGGTTTAAACAGACCAGTTGTAGATTGGGTTAAAGCATTATTTCAGCATCTTAGAGCATCCAAGGCATTTACTTTGTCTATCGATTTACCTTCTGGTATGTATCCAGATCAAGTGCCAGAAAAGGAAGATGATGTGGTTTGGTCTCATTATACCTTGAGTTTTCAAACTCCGAAATTAATTTTCTTTTTACCAGAAACAGAAAAGTATACGGTGCAATGGGAAGTTTTAGATATTGGAATCGATCCAGAATATATGCATACTACAAATACAGCGTATGAGCTAATTGGAAAAAACGAAATGCTTCCTATATATAAGCCACGTAAAAAATATTCTAATAAAGGTACGTATGGTCATGCGCTTATAATAGGTGGAAGCTATGGAAAAATAGGATCGGTTACTTTAGCAAGTAGAGCTGCATTATCTTCTGGAGCTGGTTTAGTAACTGCGTATATTCCAAAATGTGGTTACATTCCTTTACAAGCTTCCTTTCCCGAAGCCATGGTAATTACAGATACCAATGAAGAAATACTTACCAATATAAAGTTCGATATAGAACCTAGCGTAATTGCTTTTGGAGTTGGAGTGGGAACAGCAACTAAAACCATTTCTGCTTTTGAAAACTTTTTGAAAACCAATAAAGCCCCTTTAGTAATTGATGCGGACGGCATAAATATTCTTTCAAAAAAGAAAGCATTATTAAAGTTGTTACCAGAACAAACTATTTTAACACCACATCCTAAGGAGTTGGAACGTTTGGTTGGAAAATGGAAAGATGATTTTGATAAGTTAAAGAAGACAAAAGCCTTATCTAAAAAGTACAATCTAATTATTGTAATTAAAGGAGCGAATACTATAACTATCTTTCAAGATAAAGGATATGTAAATACAACAGGAAACCCCGGATTAGCAACAGCAGGAACAGGAGATGTGCTTACTGGTATTATTACAGGATTAGTTGCACAGGGTTACGAACCGTTGACTGCAACACTTTTCGGAGTTTATTTACACGGAAAATCTGCAGATATCGCTATTGAAGATTTAGGATACCAAAGCTTAATTGCTAGCCATGTGATTGAAACTTTAGGCGAAGCATATATTGATTTATTTAAGCAACCAGAAGCTCCAAAAGTAGAAGAAGAAGGTGAAGAACCTCAAGAGAAATAGGAGTTAAATAAGTAAAAACAGAAATAAAAAAAAGCCACTCTAAAGAATGACTTAACTATGTTATTTATAATGTGGCTTTTTTTATATTATAAACTTAAAGAAGTAAATAATCTATCAAATTTAGGACTAGAAGGTCTTGGTGCATCTGCATCTACAACAACCCCATTAGGATCTATTAAAATAAATCTAGGAATACTATTTACTTTATAAGCAGCAATGAAATCTGATTTCCAGTTTTTATCTGAAAACAATTGAATACCACCCATTTCTTTTTCTGCAATCATTTTTTTCCAACCTTCTTTTGAAGCTTCAAAAGATCTGTCTTTATACCCTCTTCCTTCATCCACAGAAATACTTACAAAGGCAACTTTTTTGTCTTCATATTTTTTCTCTGCTATTTTTAATGCAGGAAGTTCTGCTAAACATGGTCCGCACCAAGTTGCCCAGATATCTATATACACATAGTTTCCTTTTAAATCTGCTAAAGAAGTAGTTCCTCCTTTTACGTTTTCATAATTATCAAAACTAGCAGAAGGTTGTCCAATATAGCTAGCAAATTGTGCTGCTCTAGCTTTTGCTCTATCTTTACTTTCAGTAAAATAACCTAGCATTTTCTTTTCAAATCCATTTACTTCCTCTTTTTCGGTAGCATAAAAGGCTGCATCGATATCTTTATTTTCTTCTAAAAAAGCAATCTGTTTTGTGTTTATTTCAGAAATATTCTTTTTAAAATCTACTTCTTCAAAATCAAAAAGACTAGGAGGGAAAAGTGTTTCTTCTAATAATGCTTTTTTAGCTAAATAGTTATTTGTTTTATCTCCAGTTCCAGTATAGCTAATGGTTTCATCAAACATTTTAGTGTCTAATGTCATATGAAGATCATATCCATTTTGTAAGTAGACATTAGAACTTTCTCCGCCATCATAAAAATTATATATTCCTGTTGTTACTTTTAACGTATCGCTAAAGGTACCATCTTGGTTTACCTTAATTGTTTTAGAATAGGTTTGGGTTCTTAAAACAACAGAGTCACTATTTTTATCTGTAATAGTTCCAGAAAAGGTTACATAGTCTTTAGCTTCTTCTTTACAAGCAACAATGCTTAATGCACATAATGCAATTAGTACTTTTTTCATTTATTTGTATTTAGGTTTCTTCAAAAATAGGAATAATAATTAATTCACGTATTTAATTATTAACAATAGTTGCATAACTTGATTTGAATTATCATTTTTGAAAGACTTAAAAAATAACATGAGCACATTTCATTATATATCTTCCGAAAAATTAGACATTGTAACTATTTACAATATTTTTAAAGACAATAAAAAATTAAAATTGTCTGAAGAATCTTCTAAAAAAATAGTTGCGTGTAAAAAATATTTAGACAAAAAATTAAGCGAGGCAGAAAAGCCTTTTTATGGAATTAATACTGGTTTTGGGTCTTTATATAATGTAGAGATTTCTAAAAATGATTTAACCCAATTACAGGAAAACTTGGTAATGTCTCACGCTTGTGGAACCGGAGAACGTGTTCCAGAAAGTGTGGTTAAAGTGATGTTGCTTTTAAAAATCCAGTCTTTAAGTTACGGTCATTCTGGTGTGCAGTTAGAAACGGTAAACCGTTTGATTGATTTTTTTAATAACGATGTTTTTCCGTTTGTTTTTACACAAGGATCTTTAGGTGCTTCTGGTGATTTAGCTCCTTTGGCTCATTTGGCTTTACCTTTATTAGGAAAGGGAAAAGTGGTCCATGACAATAAAGAAGTGGATGCAAATACCATTCTTGAAAAATTTGGTTGGGAGCCTATAAAATTAGAAGCAAAAGAAGGATTAGCACTTTTAAACGGAACGCAATTTATGAGTTCTTACGGAGTGTATCTTTTATTAATGTCACACAAAACATCCTATTTAGCAGATGTTATTGCTAGTATTTCATTAGATGCTTTTGATGGACGAATAGAACCATTTCATGATTTAGTACATCAAGTTCGTCCGCATCCTGGACAATTAAAAGTGGCACGACGTTTTAATGAGTTTTTAAAAGGAAGTGAAATTATAGTAAGAGAAAAGCAACATGTACAAGATCCATATTCTTTTCGTTGTATTCCGCAAGTGCATGGAGCAACAAAGGATACTTTAGATTTTGTGGAGCGCGTTATTTTGACCGAAATTAATTCGGTTACCGATAACCCTAATATATTTCCGGAGGAAGATTTAATTATTTCTGGTGGAAATTTTCACGGTCAACCATTGGCGTTAGCATTAGATTATTTAAAAATAGCTATGGCTGAAATTGGTAATATTTCGGAAAGACGTGTCTTTCAATTGGTATCCGGATTAAGAGGATTACCAGCATTTTTAGTAGACAATCCAGGTTTAAATTCTGGTTTTATGATTCCGCAATACACAGCAGCAAGTATTGTTAGTGCAAATAAACAGTTGGCAACTCCTGCGAGTGTAGATAGTATTGTTTCTAGTAACGGACAAGAAGATCATGTGAGTATGGGAGCAAATGCAGCAACACAAGCATACCGATTAATTAGAAATGTAGAACGTGTAATTGCTATTGAATTGATGAATGCAAGTCAAGCATTAGCGTTTAGAAATCCGTTAAAAACGTCACCTTTTTTAGAATCCTTTTTAGAATTATATAGAAAAGAAGTTTCTTTTGTGGAAAAAGATCGCGTATTACATGATGATATTACTGCATCTATCCAGTTTTTAGAAGATGTAGATATTGAGATAGAGGAGTTGTTTCTGAATAATTATGGGGTTTGATTTTTGTTATATTTTAACACTAAATCTTCAGACCATGTAATGGCTTCTGGAAGCGTATCAAAATGAAGAAATGGTTTTTTGAAAAATAATTTTTCAATATCCGAATTACTAAATGCTAAGTTATTTTTAGAAACAATAGCAAAACCTATTAGGTTAAATATTTTTGCAGTTTCAGTATAAGTAGCTGGATCTACCGCATAAGAGTTTATTCTATTGGTTATATAAACAAATGGTTTGGAGTGAAAATAAGTGGTTACAATATCGAATAAAATATCGTTTAAATCAGGAGTAACCGTAATACCTTCTTTCATAACAGCAATAATATAATTGTCATGTATAAAAATTTCGCCAAAGAAGTATTCTAGCTTTATCATTTACTAAAGTTAGGTTAATAAGATGTTTAATCAAAAAAAAGACCGTTAATTATTTAACGGTCTTTTTTGTTAGATTGAAATTTTGTTATGATTCGGCTGGCTTTTCAGCTTTTTCAATTACAATTTTCAATTCATTACTTTCTTTATCTAAATCCATCATTATTTTATCACCTTCTACTAATTGTGAATTAATAATTTCTTCCGCTAAAGTGTCTTCTACATACTTTTGAATAGCACGTTTTAAAGGTCTTGCTCCATATTGTTTATCGAACCCTTTATCTGCAATATAATCTTTGGCAGCTTTGCTTAATTTTAAAGTATAGCCAAGGTCTTTTATTCTTACAAGCAGTTTTTCTAATTCAATATCAATAATTTTATTAATGTCTTCTTTTTCTAAAGCATTAAATACAACTACATCATCAATTCTATTTAAAAACTCTGGAGCAAATGCTTTTTTAAGAGCGTTTTCAATAACGCTTCTTGCATTAGCATCTTCTTGAGATTTTTGAGAAGCAGTCCCAAAACCAACTCCAGTTCCAAAATCTTTCAATTTTCTAGAACCAATATTAGAAGTCATGATGATAATTGAATTTCTAAAATCAATTTTTCTACCAAGACTATCTGTTAGGTATCCGTCGTCGAGTACCTGTAGCATCATGTTAAAAACATCTGGATGCGCTTTTTCGATTTCATCTAATAAAATTACCGAGTACGGTTTGCGTCTTACTTTTTCGGTAAGTTGTCCGCCTTCTTCATAACCTACGTATCCTGGAGGTGCTCCAACAAGTCTCGATATGGCAAATTTTTCCATGTATTCACTCATGTCGATTCTAATTAAAGAATCTTCAGAATCAAATAATTCTCTAGCCAAAACTTTTGCTAATTGTGTTTTACCAACACCTGTTTGTCCTAAAAATATAAACGAACCAATTGGCTTATTCGGATCTTTAAGTCCAGCACGATTACGTTGAATTGCTTTAACAACCTTTGCAACCGCTTCGTCTTGACCAATTACTTTCCCTTTTATAAGTTGTGGTAATTCTGCAAGCTTATTGCTTTCTTTTTGCGCAATCCTGTTTACAGGAATTCCTGTCATCATAGAAACTACATCTGCAACGTTATCTTCGCTAACAATTTCACGATGTAATTTGGTGTCTTCTTCCCATTTTTCTTGAGCAATAGCAAGGTCTTTTTCGATACGTTTTTCGTCATCACGAAGCTTTGCAGCTTCTTCGTATTTTTGCTTTTTAACTACTGAAGATTTTGTTTTCTTTACTTCTTCTAGTTGTTTTTCTAACTCTAGAATTTGTTTAGGTACTTCTATATTTGTTATGTGAACACGAGATCCAGCTTCATCCAAAGCATCAATTGCTTTGTCTGGTAAAAAGCGTTCTGTCATGTATCTATTGGTAAGCTTTACACAAGCAGCAATCGCTTCGTCTGTATATTCTACGTTGTGATGTTCTTCGTATTTACTTTTAATATTGTTAAGAATTTCAATCGTTTCTTCTACCGTTGTAGGCTCCACAATTACTTTTTGAAAACGACGTTCTAAAGCGCCATCTTTTTCAATGTATTGTCTGTATTCATCTAAAGTGGTTGCACCAACACATTGTATTTCTCCTCTTGCTAAAGCAGGTTTAAACATGTTGGAAGCATCTAAGCTTCCAGTTGCTCCACCAGCTCCAACAATGGTATGAATTTCGTCAATAAAAAGAATAATATCATCATTCTTTTCTAGCTCATTCATTACCGCTTTCATGCGTTCTTCAAACTGTCCTCTGTATTTTGTTCCAGCAACCAAGCTAGCCAAATCCAAAGTAACTACACGTTTGTTAAAAAGAATACGAGACACTTTTTTGCTTACAATTCTGTTAGCTAATCCTTCTGCGATTGCAGATTTACCAACTCCAGGTTCTCCAATAAGTAATGGGTTATTCTTTTTTCTACGACTTAAAATCTGTGAAACTCTTTCAATTTCTTTTTCTCTACCAACAACAGGATCTAGTTTTCCTTCTTCTGCCATAGCTGTTAAATCGCGACCAAAGTTATCTAAAACTGGAGTTTTAGATTTCTTGTTAGCTTTTCCGCCAGTAGGAGGCGTATTAAAAATATCTTTTGAAGCATCTTCCGAAGAAGTGTCATCATCCGGAAATTCTGCTTTTGGTTCTATATAATTATCATCGTTTGTAATCATAAATTTAAATTGTTCTTTAACGTTATCATAATCCACTTTCAACTTATTTAAAAGTTTAGTAGTAGGATCGTTTTCATTTCTAAGAATGCACAATAATAAATGTGCGGTGTTAATCGACGTACTTTGAAATAATTTAGCCTCTAAAAAAGTGGTTTTTAAAGCACGTTCTGCTTGTCTAGTAAGATGTAGGTTTTTCTTTTCGTTAGAAGCCACTGCAACATTTGGATTTGCAGGACTTAAAATTTCAACTTTACGCCTTAAATGATTTAAGTCAATATCTAAAGCGTTTAATATGTTTATAGCTTTGCCATTTCCATCTCTTAATAAGCCAAGCATTAAGTGCTCAGTACCAATAAAATCATGGCCTAAGCGTAATGCTTCCTCTTTACTAAATGCAATTACATCTTTTACTCTTGGTGAAAAATTATCATCCATAAATTGTTACTTTCTTCATTAAAAATACTAAAATCCTATTACTAAAATCAAAAACTGTACCTTAAATTATAGGATATATGCTAATAGACGAAAAAAAGTTTATAAAATCAAAATAATTAACAGCATACTTATTAACTAATAAAGTATCTAAAATTGTTAATAAAAAGTCTCAAAAAAAACATTTGAAAGGCTTACTATGACTAATGGAAGTATTATATTAGCGTGTTTTGAAAATAACAGAATAATTTAATATTTTATATATATGGCAGAAGGAGAAAAACTCATTCCTATTAACATTGAAGATGAAATGAAATCGGCTTACATTGACTATTCAATGTCAGTCATTGTGTCACGTGCTTTACCAGACGTAAGAGATGGTTTAAAGCCAGTACATAGACGTGTACTTTATGGTATGCACGAACTAGGTGTTCGAGCTACAGGTGCACACAAGAAATCTGCAAGAATAGTTGGTGAGGTTTTAGGAAAGTATCATCCGCATGGAGATACTTCGGTATATGATGCAATGGTACGTATGGCTCAAGAATGGAGTTTACGTTACATGCTAGTAGATGGTCAAGGTAACTTTGGTTCTGTAGATGGGGATAGTCCGGCAGCAATGCGTTATACAGAAGCACGTATGCGTAAAATATCTGAGGACATGTTGGCAGATATTGACAAAGAAACTGTAGATCATAAATTAAATTTTGATGATACTTTAGAAGAACCAACCGTTTTACCAACGCGTATTCCAGGACTTTTAGTCAATGGTGCTTCAGGTATTGCAGTAGGTATGGCAACGAATATGCCACCACACAACTTAACTGAAGTTGTAGATGGTATCATGGCTTATATTGATAATAAAGACATCGAAATTGATGAGTTAATGCAACACATTAAAGCGCCAGATTTTCCTACAGGAGGAACTATTTATGGTTATGATGGTGTTAAAGAAGCTTTTCATACAGGAAGAGGACGTATTGTTATGCGTGCTAAAGCGAATATTGAAGAAGTTCAAGGTAGAGAATGTGTAATTGTAACTGAAATTCCTTATCAAGTGAATAAGGCAGATATGATTAAGAAGACTGCCGATCTTGTTAACGAGAAAAAATTAGAAGGAATCTCTACCATTAGAGATGAATCGGATAGAAACGGAATGCGAATTGTATACGTTTTAAAACGCGATGCCATTCCAAACATTGTACTTAACAAATTATTTAAGTACACCGCATTACAATCTTCTTTTAGTGTAAATAATATTGCACTAGTAAATGGAAGACCTCAAATGTTAAACTTAAAAGAGTTAATTCATTATTTTGTAGAGCATAGACATGAAGTAGTGGTAAGAAGAACTACTTATGAGTTACGCAAAGCGGAAGAAAGAGCACATATATTAGAAGGTTTAATTATTGCATCGGATAATATCGATGAAGTAATTGCAATTATTCGTGCATCTTCTAATGCAGATGAGGCAAGAGCTAAATTAATTGAACGTTTTCAACTTTCAGAAATACAAGCAAAAGCAATTGTTGAAATGCGTCTACGTCAATTAACAGGACTAGAGCAAGACAAGCTAAGAGCAGAGTATGACGAAATAATGAAAACAATTATCGACTTAAAAGATATCCTAGACAAAAAAGAACGTCGTATGGAAATCATTAAAGAAGAGTTAGCAGTTGTTAAAGATAAATATGGTGATGACCGTCGTTCTGTAATTGAATATGCAGGAGGAGATTTAAGTATTGAAGATATGATTCCTGATGCGAAGGTAGTTATTACTATTTCGCATGCTGGTTATATTAAACGTACATCACTTAGCGAATATAAAACACAAAATAGAGGGGGTGTTGGTCAAAAAGCATCCACTACAAGAAATGAAGATTTCTTAGAACATTTATTTGTGGGTACCAATCACCAATACATGTTATTCTTTACTCAAAAAGGAAAATGTTTCTGGATGCGTGTTTATGAAATACCAGAAGGAAGTAAAACGTCTAAAGGTAGAGCAATTCAAAACCTTATAAATATCGAGCAAGATGATAAGGTAATGGCATTTATTTGTACACAAGATTTAAAAGACGAAGAATACATAAATAGTAATTATGTAATCATGGCTACTAAAAAAGGACAAGTTAAAAAGACTTCTTTAGAGCAATATTCTCGTCCGAGAACAAATGGTATTAATGCAATTACTATTAAAGATGGGGATGAGTTACTAGAAGCGAAACTTACAACAGGGGAAAGTCAAGTAATGTTAGCGTTAAAATCTGGTAAAGCAATTCGTTTTGAAGAAGCGAAAACAAGACCAATGGGAAGAAATGCTTCTGGTGTTCGTGGTATTCGTTTGCAAGACGAAAAAACAGACGAAGTTATTGGTATGATTGCCGTAGATGATATGGAAAGTAATATTCTTGTGGTTTCAGAAAATGGATATGGGAAACGTTCTAGTTTAGAAGACTATAGAATTACCAATCGTGGTGGAAAAGGTGTAAAAACTATTTCAATTACAGAAAAAACAGGTAACTTAGTAGCAATCAAGAATGTAACAGATACAGATGATCTAATGATTATTAATAAATCGGGTATTGCTATTAGAATGGCAGTAAAAGATTTAAGAGTAATGGGTAGAGCGACACAAGGAGTAAAACTTATTAATTTAAAAGGAAAAGACTCTATTGCAGCAGTAGCAAAAGTAATGCAAGATGAAGATGAAGTAGAATTGGATGAAGATGGAAATGTAATTATTCCGGAAGCTACCGAAACTATTGGTGATGATGAAGATGGCACAACTATTGATATTAGTGAAGAAGAAGAATAAACAATACAATTAATTAAACAAACTTAAAAATGAAAAAACAAGTAATTATAGCTTTAGCACTATCTATCAGTGCGTTTTCTTTTGGACAGAAAAAAGAGCTTAAAACTGCTGAGAAAGCAATCAAAAATAATGATTTCTCTGTAGCAAAATCTATTTTAGATCAAGCCGAATCTATGCTTTCTGGTATGGATGATAAATCTAAAGACAAGTTTTATTACCTAAAAGGTAAAGCGCTTTATGCTAATGGAACAGGAAGTGATGCAGATTTAGACTTGGCAATTGAGAATTTTGACAAAGTAAATAATGCTTATAAAGTAGAAATAGGAGATGTAAAACAAGATTTAATCAATACACTTTTAACAAACTCTAATAGCCAGTATACTTCTGGTAAATATTTAGATGCTGTAAAAGGATTTGAAAAACTGTACAAACTTATTCCTACAGATACTACCTATTTATATTATGCTGCTTCTAGCGCGATTACAGGAAAAGATTTTGATTCTGCTGTAAAAAACTATGAGACATTATTAAACTTAGGATATACAGGAATCACAAAACAATATGTTGCAACTAATGTAGAAACTGGAGAAGTTGAAGTGTTTTCAGAAACACAAAGAGATTTGTATGTTAAATCTGGAGCTTATATTAAGCCTGCAGAAAAAGTTTCGGAATCTAAAAGAGGAGAAATAGTAAAAAATCTTGCTTTTATTTACTTAAACAATGGAGAATCTGAAAAAGCATTAACTGCTGTTAAAGCTGCAAGAGAAATGGATCCTACAGATTCAGATTTAATTTTATCTGAAGCTAATTTGCATTACAAAAATGGAGATAAGGTGAAGTACAAAGCATTAATTGAAGAAGCAATTCAGTTAGATCCAAATAACACCGATTTAATATTTAATTTAGGAGTTGTTGCTGCAGATAATGGAGAAATGGATAAAGCAAAAGAATACTATACGAAAGTGATTTCTTTAGACCCAGAAAATGTAAATGCACAAACCAATATGGCGGCATTAATATTAGGTGAAGAAAATGCATTAATTGAAGAGATGAATGGTTTAGGTACGTCTAACGCAGATAATTTACGTTACGATGAATTAAAAGCAAAACGTACAGGTCTTTATAATAATGCTGTACCTTATTTAGAAGCTGTTTTAAAAGTACAACCTAAAAATACGGAAGTAGCTAAAACACTATTAAATATTTATGGTGCGATTGGTGATACAACAAAAGAAAAATCAATTAAAGCTTTAATTGATTCTTTAGCGAATTAAGTTTAAGTTTTTAAAGTAATAAAAAATGCCACTTCATTGAAGTGGCATTTTTTATACAGTAATTTCAAAAGTTAAAAAGATATTATATAATCTTTTTAATTACTCTCAATTTATGGGTATGCATTCTTTTATCTGCATTGTATATTCCAGAATGATCTAATCGGTCAATTCTTACTTTACCATGTGCATGAATAATATAATTATCTTCCATGATAATACCAACATGTATAATTACGCCCTCGCTATTATCAAAAAATGCTAAATCACCAGGTTCGCTTTCTTCAATAAAACTTAAAGCTTCTCCTTGGGATGCTTGTTGTGACGCATCGCGTAATAATTTATAACCATTAAGTTTATACACCATTTGTGTAAAACCCGAACAATCTATTCCTAAAGGTGTTTTTCCTCCCCAAAGATATGGTGCATTTAAAAACGAAAAAGCTGTTTTTATTATATGTTCTTTGGCGTTAATACCAGTAGTTGTTGTACCATCAAATGTATGTTCTAAAAGTTGTAATCCGTTTAAAGAAGCTCCCAATGTAACCGGATATAACTGTTGGTTTTTATCCTCTATAAATTCAATTAAATCATTAGAAAGAATAGGGGTTTCTTGATGAAGAACGTGGTATTGTTCTTCGGTTATTTCAACATACTGTTTATTATCAATCCAGCCTTCATAACTATCAAATGCTAACCGAATTTTGCTCCAAGATTTGCGCTGCTCCAAAACCTTAAAATAATCGCCATACAAAACTTGCGAAACGAGTTCGGTTTTGTCTGATGGCTCAAATCTTAAAGGAACAATGCTTAAGTTACAAATTCCGTACTGCATTAATTAGAATTGAATTTAGATTAAATTTAGGGTAATTGTTTTTTTTAATAGTATCTACTTATTTAAGCACGTTCTATAACAATTGCAGAAGCACCACCACCACCATTACAAATAGTTGCAGCACCAATTTTAGCATTGTTTTGTTCTAAAACATTTAATAGTGTTATAATAATTCTAACTCCAGAACATCCTAAAGGGTGTCCTAAAGAAACCGCTCCACCATTTACGTTTACATTACTATCGTTTAATCCTAAAATTTTCATATTGGCTAAACCAACAATAGAAAATGCTTCGTTAAACTCAAAATAATCTACATCACTTAAAGCTATTCCAGCTTTATCTAAAGCTTTAGGTAATGCTTTAGAAGGAGTAGTTGTAAATTTATTAGGTTCTTGTGCAGCATCTGCATAACTTTTTATAATTGCTAAAGGTTTTAAACCTAAAGCGTCTGCTTTTTCTCTACTCATTAAAACCATTGCGCCAGCTCCATCATTTATGGTAGAAGCATTTGCAGCAGTT
Source organism: Lacinutrix himadriensis (assembly GCF_001418105.1). Classification (GTDB taxonomy): domain Bacteria; phylum Bacteroidota; class Bacteroidia; order Flavobacteriales; family Flavobacteriaceae; genus Oceanihabitans; species Oceanihabitans himadriense. The sequence continues at coordinate 475,151 of NZ_LIQI01000027.1, read as the reverse complement.
ACGGTTCCGTCTTTAGTAAAGGCAGGACGTAAAGCAGGAATTTTATCCATTTTTACATTGGTAAATTCTTCGTCTTTATTTACAATTACTGGTTCACCACGTCTTTGAGGTACTTCTACAGGAACAACTTCATTATCAAATTTTCCAGCTTCCCAAGCAGCAGCAGAACGTGTATAAGATTGTATAGCGTACGCATCTTGATCTTCTCTAGAAAAACCATATTCTGTTGCACAAGCATCTGCACAAACTCCCATTGCATTTTGGTCGTAAGCATCTACTAATCCGTCACGTTGCATACCATCTTCCATTTTTGCAGGACCAAACTTTGTAGCCGTTCTTGCATGAAAATAATGCGGTATTAAACTCATGTTTTCCATTCCTCCAGCAACTACAATTTCTGCATCTCCTAAAGCAATAGCTTGCGCAGCTTGCATAACCGTTTTCATACCAGAAGCACAAACTTTATTAATCGTAGTACAAGGTACAGTATTAGGAATACCAGCATAAATAGCCGCTTGTCTTGCTGGTGCTTGACCTGTTCCAGCTTGAACAACATTTCCCATTAAAACTTCATCCACCATTTCTGGTTTCAAATTTATTTTATCTAAAGCTCCTTTAATTGCAATTGCTCCTAATCTAGGTGCAGGAATTGTAGATAATGCGCCTAAAAAACTACCAATTGGTGTTCTTGCTGCAGATACTATAACTACTTCTTTACTCATAATAATGTGCTTTTAATTTTAATTGTTGCGAAATTAATCATTTTTTGGCATAAATTAATACGATTAACATTTTATAAGTATTTAAAAAGTATATTTTATTACATTTGAAAATAGTATTATCCCTATGAAAGACGTTATAAACAATTTATATAAAAATCATGCATTAATTTACAAGGTGCTACTTTTTATAAGTGCCACAGTATTGATCGTGTATTTGTTTCCGAAACAAGGAAAGTTTAAATACAATTTTGAACAAGGTAAACCTTGGCAATCTGAAAACTTGTATGCTCCTTTTGATTTTGCAATTAAGAAGACTTCCGAAGAAATAAATCAAGAAAAACGGCTCTTAGAAAAGCAGGCTAGCTTGTATTTTAACATTGATGATGCGGTAGAAGACAAGGTAAGAATACATTATAAAGAAGAATTTCATGAAATTTTTCCAGATTCTCTTTCCGATGTAAAACGAAATACCTTGTTTGAAACAGGAGCGTTTGTGCTTGATAAGCTATATGATAATGGTGTTTTAAATGAAAATTATACGTTTTCCGAAGATAAAAAAAGTGTCATTCTTAATGGGCAAACAACTATTAAACAAACGCAATTTTCTAATCTAGTACAGCAAAAAGACTTAACTTCTATAGTGAATAATGTATTGGTTTCTAATGCGCAAGAGGTTTTTCAAACGCAATTTCTTGCCTTGTTTTTTGATATTGTAGAACCAAATCTCACCTATAATAAATCGTTAACCGATGGCGCTTTATTGGAAGATTTAAATAGAATAGCCTACACCAGAGGAAGTATAAAAAAAGAGACCTTAATTATTTCTAAAGGAGAAGTGGTGGAAGGAGAGAAATACCAAACTTTAGAATCTTTAAAAAACGAATACAAGTCGCAAGTATGGACCGCGTCCAATTATAACTGGGTTATTTTTGCCTATACCTTATTAGTGTCATTAGCATTATTGATGCTACTGCTTTTTTTAAGAAAATATAGATTAGACGTTTTTAATAATAATACCAAAGTAACTTTTATATTCTTTAATGTTATTTTAATGGTATTGCTAACTACTTTGGTGATTAGTTATAATTCGAAGTATTTATATGTAGTGCCCATTTGTATTCTTCCTTTAGTTTTAAAAGCTTTTTTTGATGCAAGACTAGGTTTGTTTACACACGTAATAACGGTTGTGTTATTAGGTTTGATTGTTCCGAATAGTTACGAGTATATGTTCCTGCAAATTATAGCCGGAATTGTAACCATTCTTACGGTTTCCGAATTATATAAACGTGCGAACTTATTTATTTCAGTCGGACAAATAACACTTATTTATATCATTGCCTATTTTGCTTTTTTTGTAATCCATGAAGGAAGTGTAGATGCAATCCATTGGGAAACTTTTGGTTTATTCGTTTTATGTGGATTAGCAACGCTATTTGTGCAACCACTTATCTATGCGTATGAAAAATTATTCGGATTAGTTTCTGATGTATCGCTATTGGAATTATCAGACACCAATTCGAAGCTTTTAAAAGAATTATCTAACAAGGCACCAGGAACATTTCATCATTCTTTAAACGTAGCAAATTTAGCGGAAGCTGCAGCGAATGAAATAGGAGCAAATGCGATGTTAATTAGAGTAGGAGCATTGTATCATGATATTGGTAAAATGAAGAATCCAACCTTCTTTACAGAAAACCAATCTACAGGAATTAATCCACATGATGAATTATCTTCAAATGAAAGTGCGAATATTATTATAGATCATGTTTTAGATGGAATTGAGATTGCAAGGAAAAATAACCTTCCAGATCGTGTAATAGACTTTATTAGGACGCATCATGGAACCAGTTTAGTATATTACTTCTATAAAAAAGAAAAAGCGATTAACGAAGATTTAAACATAGAAGACTTTATGTACCCTGGTCCTAAGCCATTTAGTAAAGAAACGGCAATATTAATGATGTGTGATAGTGTAGAGGCGGCTTCTAAAAGTTTAAAGGAACCTACTTCTACAAAGATTGATAAATTTGTAGAAAACATTATAAATAAGCAAATGGAAGGGGGGCAATTCCTAAATGCGAATATTACTTTTAAAGAAATTCAATCGATAAAAAAAGTGCTAAAACACAAGCTTGCAAACATTTATCATCTACGGATAGAATATCCCGAATAATTTTTTAAAAAAAGTAAAAAAAATGCTTGTGTTGTTTAAGATGATGTCTTACATTTGCATCCGCGTTGAAATACAAACGCAATAGTTCTTAAACAAAATTAACGGAGAGGTGCCTGAGTGGCCGAAAGGAACGGTTTGCTAAATCGTCGTAGGTGGCAACACTTACCCAGGGTTCGAATCCCTGTCTCTCCGCAATTTTTTTTATTGTAAATTGATAATCACTCGGGGTGTAGCGTAGCCCGGTTATCGCGCCACGTTTGGGACGTGGAGGCCGCAGGTTCGAATCCTGCCACCCCGACACTGTTTTCGTAGAAACATAAAATCTACGGGCTCTTAGCTCAGCTGGATAGAGCACCTCCCTTCTAAGGAGGCGGTCTCAGGTTCGAATCCTGAAGGGCTCACTTAAAGCTTCACAGAAATGTGAGGCTTTTTTGTTTTTATACCGTTTGTAATATCTCACAGAGGTTTTAAAGGGAAACCAATGCTTCAAAAGGATTCATTGTATACTATAATGTATGCCATTATAGATACACTATTCATAAAATCATGAAACAAAAACTTTATTTCTGCATTTATTAATAAAAATGAGGAATACCGTATCATATATAGATTAGTTAAACGAATTAAAATTACTCTTCGGATAGTTCATCTAAGAAGATTTTAATAGAAACTTCTGCAGGTATTCCTAGTTTCTTTTTTAATCTACTTCTAGCAACTTTTACAGTATCAGGGGTTACATTTAAGATAATAGCGGTTTCTTTTATGGATAAATTTAATTTGGTTAGTAGGCAATACCTTATTTGCGTATCGGAGAGATTAGGATATTTACTAATTAATGTCTGTGTCATGGTAGGATATTCAGATTCAATTCTTTTTGTAATAATAGACATATCCGAAGCAGACCTAATGAGATCATTTATTTTATGTTTTGCTTTTTCCAGTTTAGGAATATTGGGTTTCTTAATTTCGTCTAGTTCATTCTTTATAGAAGTTAGGGTTTCTAGTCGCTGTGATAATGCAATGGCAGAAGCTTCCAGTTCATTTTCACGAAGTGTAATTCTTTCTTCAAGTAATTTTTTTTCGTTACTTTTTAAAACTTCTATTACTTTTTCTCCTTTTTTATATTTTCTAAAAATAAGTACACTACCAAGTAATAAAATAATACTAATTAAAGTTGCACTAATACTATAAAGATAAAGTTTTTGTTTTTTATTTTTTTCTTCTAATAACTTTACATTAAAAAGTATTTCTTGACTCTTTTGTTTTTCATTTAACAATTTTACATTAGAATCTACATAGTTGGTTACTGCTTTTTTTTCATTTGCACGTATGCTATCTAGTAACTCGTTTTTTTTCTCATGCATCTCAATTGCATCTAGGTATTGTTTGTTTTCTGTATAATACAATGCGAGTCTTTCATACGTATCCTTTCTAGTTTCTAAGCCTTTAGAATATGGCAAAGCTTCTTTTCTATAAGCTATAGCTTTTTGGATGTCACCAATTGCATGATAGTAAGTACTTAAATTTGCCGTATTATTAAAAATTAATTGATGAGGCTTGTTTTTAATACAATATTCTCTAACCACTAAAGCAGAGTCAATAGCCTTTTGTTTATCACCTAGTCGAAAATAGTCATTAGCTAGTTTGTTTTTAGTCCACCAAAAATTAGCAGTGTCTTTATTCTTTATCGTTAATTTTAAAATTTCTTGATGTATGGGAAAACTTTTCTCAGGCATTTTTTTATGCACATAATTTGAAGATATATTACTAAGGAGCCTATCTTTTGTGAAATACCCAATATTTGTTGTATCCTTTAAAAGCGGAGTTAGTACTTCTAACGCTTTATCATATTGGAGTTTTTGATAATAAATTTCAGAAATGGAGATGTAGTACCCCATAGATAATTTAATATCTCCTTTAGGAATTAAAGGAAAAACTTTAAAATAACTTTCTAAGCCTTGTTCTGGTAAACCAAAAGCATTAGCCAAGAGTTGACCTTTGTTTAAGTAATATTGAGGAAGTTGTAAAGCTTTAATTACTAAGGTATCATTTTGTTGGTTAATCCTTTCTATTTTTGTCTCAAAAAGATCGGCGTAATATAAAACACTATCTAATTCCGATTTTGTGCTTGTACCGTGATACCACATTAATGACTTATAGGCAAAGGCTATTCCTTTATCATAATTAGTATTAAGAGATTGCCTAAGTGTTTTGTGATATATTATATACGATTCTCGCGAGCTTTTTCCATAATATGCTTTTTGCAAACTATCTAATTCTTTTATAGAGATTAGGCCTTCTTTGTTTTGCCCATAACATGTATTGCAAAAAAATATAATTAGAAAAAACGTACTTAGACTTTTTATGATATTTAAAAACATGATGTATTCAAAACTTTATTAATTATCGGATATAAATTCCCTTCTGCTTAAAGAAGAAAACCTACAATATATATAAGTATTCTTAATTTATTTGTGATTTTACCTAAGAATATTTGTGCTTATAAACGATTCTTTTGAGGATTAATTGCAGTCTGTATTTTCACCAAACCTTGTTATATTTTTTAGAATTTACTAAAAATAGCGACCATTATTTAGATAGATGTTAGCATTTAAAGCCTCTTTTTTTTTTTTTTTTTGTCTTTTCTACTCTTATTTATTTTTAATGCTAAATGTTATTAAGTCTATTAATCAGCAACTTACTTGTTTTTTATGTGCTTGATTACCTTTTGATAACCCCTAAATATAGGTGGAATTAAAGATAATGTTCAATTTTATAAGCACAATAAGTTTAATAATTAATCCACTTTAATTAAAAAGCGGATTTTTTTGAAACTATTTAAATACTAACTTTTTTAATTCCAAACTTTATGAAAAAAAATACTTTATTATTAGTACTGCTAATTGCTTATTGTTGGCAATCTAATGCGCAGTTTACAGAAAGCTTTGAAGCAGGAATACCTGCGACTTGGACTATATTAGATGAGGCAAGTAGTTCTGCTTGGGTGTGGGATGATTCTCCATCTGGTGATGGTGCACAAGATGGTGCTGCTATTGCAAGTATTGGATCTAATAGTGATAGTGCTAACGATGATTATTTAATTACACCTCCAATTATAGTAAGTGCGGAATTAAATGATAGACTATCCTTTTATGTACGTTCAAGAAGTGGTGGTTTTTTAGAATCTTATGAAGTATTGTTGTCAACAACAACAGCAACAGCGGTAGATTTCTCTACGGTGTTACAGGTAGAAAGCGAAGCTCCTGGAGAATGGACTAAACTTACTTTCAATTTAACAGCATATATTGGTCAGTCTGTTTATGTAGCGGTAAGAGCTAAATCATATAGCGAATGGGAATTGTATGTGGATAATTTTGTAAACGATACATTTCCTGCATGTAGAGAGCCTTTAGATTTTGCAGTAACAAATATTTCTAATACAACAGCAGGTTTAGAATGGACGGAAGATGGTACAGCTACTTCTTGGAGTATAGAAATAGTGGATGTAACTGCTGGCGAAGCCGTAACAGGTGTTGCTACTCTTAGTGCGGTTACTAATCCATATACAGTAACTGGTTTAACTCCTAATAACGATTATGAATTTTATGTACAAGCAGACTGTGGCGTTGACGGACCATCTGTTTGGGTAGGACCAGCTTCTGTTACTACTGCATGTGATGCTTTTATAGCACCTTATTTAGAAAATTTCGATAATGCTGGTACAATACCAAACTGTTGGTTGGTCTCTAGTGATTCAGGAGAAGAAGATTGGTTTTTTAGTGACTCTGGACCAAGTCATGTTGGAACTGATGGAACAATATCAGGAAGTACATTATCAAATGGTTACTATGCTGCTTGTGATGCTACAAGTGACCATGGTCCTAGATATTTACTAAGTCCTTTTGTTGATGTAAGTATACTTACCGCTCCAGAATTACGATTTTACGAGATAAGTGATGCAGAAGATTCAGATAACGCACAATTAGATGTGGAAGTTTGGGATGGTACTACATGGAATCTAATGGCAACGTATAATACCAATACAATAGGTTGGGAGTTAAAAATAATTGATATAAGTGGTTTAACATTTACAGGAGCAGCACAAGCTAGATTTACATTTTCGGAACCTTTAGGAGGTGGAGATGATGATATCGCTATTGATGATGTAACTTTTGATAACACTATAGCATGTCCAACACCTACTGCATTAAATATAATAAACATTTCTAATACAACAGCAGATTTAACATGGACGGAGAATGGGGCAGCTACCTCTTGGAATATTGAAATTGTAGATGTAACAGCAGGAGGATCTGTAACAGGTACTGCAACAACTACAGGTGTTTCAAACCCCTATATGTTAACCGGGCTATTACCTAATAATGAATACGGATTTTACGTACAGGCAGATTGTGGTGTTACTGATGGAACTTCTTTTTGGTTAGGGCCAATGCTATTTACTACAAATTGTGATGCTTTTACTGCTCCTTATACAGAAGGTTTTGATAATGGTGGAGCTATACCAGATTGTTGGAGTATGTCAAGTGATTCTGGAGAGGAAGAATGGTTCTTTGAAACGTCAGGATTAGGACATGTTGGTGATGGTGGTACAATAACGGGAAGTACTTCCTCAAATGGCTATTATGCCGCTTGTGATGCATCAGGAGATCATGGACCTAGATATTTAGTAAGTCCATTGGTAGATGTAAGTACACTTGCAACACCAGTATTAAGTTTTTATGAATTAAGTAATTCTGAAGATTCTGAAAACGCACAATTAGATGTAGAAGTTTGGGATGGAGCAACTTGGAATCTTATGGCTATGTATAATACGGATACAACTGGTTGGCAATTAAAGATAATAGACATTAGTGGCTTAACTTTTACAGGAGCTGCTCAAGCTCGATTTACGTTTTCTGAAGTTATTGCTCCAGGTGATTATGATGATGATTTAGCAATTGATGATGTTACTTTTGAAGAGGCTCCTGCATGTATACCACCAACAACACTTGCTGCAACAAATATTACTACTACAACTGCCGATTTAAGTTGGGTTAGTAATGCTGCGTCTTGGAACTTGGAAGTTATAGATATTACTGCAGGAGAAACGGCTACTGGAGTGGCTACAATAACAGGAGCTTCAACTCCTTATAACCTTACAGGTTTAACAGATGATAATAATTATGAGTTTTATCTACAAACAGATTGTGGTGTAGATGGCGCTTCTATGTGGGTTGGTCCATATCCGTTTGCTACAACAATTATACCGCCATCTTGCGGTGGTAACTTTTTAGATACAGGAGGAAGTACAGGTTTCTATTCAAGCTCAGAGTTCACAACAACAACCATACTTCCAGATGCTGCTGGTGATGCAGTTACTATTACGTTTTCTTTCGTTGATTTAGAAGCAGATGATTTAGATTCTGGTGAACAAGGTGGTTGTTATGATTACTTAACTATTTATAATGGTCCAGATAATACATACCCAGTATTGGCGCAAACATTATGTGGTCAAGAAAGTGGTGAGGGAACAATGCCTTCTGTTTCTACAAGCGAACTTCATGTAGGTGACGCTTATACTTCTACAGATGCTTCAGGTGCACTAACTATTGAGTTTAGTTCTGATGGAGGCGTTGAATATGGCGGATGGGAAGCTTCCATAACGTGTTCTGCTTTAAGTATTGATGACGTGGTAAATGAAATTCCATTCACTTACTATCCTAACCCTGTTAAAAATAAACTAACCTTAAACGCGAAGCAAACGATTGAAAACGTCGATGTATTTAACATGCTAGGACAACAGGTAATGCATGCGAAACCAAACACCGTTACTAGTGAATTAGATTTATCTACTTTACAAACGGGGCCTTATTTTGTAAAAGTGACTATTGGAAATAGTATTAAAACTATAAGAGTAATTAAACATTAAATGTCATTGAAAATGGATAAAAGAAAGTCACTGATTTTATTGGTGGCTTATCTTTTAATCAACCTTTAAAATATGATAAATGATGTTATTTCTGTTCAATTAATAAAAAAATGAAATGAAAAATTTAATCCTAACATGTAACTTAATACTTGTGTGCTTACTATATAACACAACAGCTTTAAGTCAAACAATAAACCCTCCAGTAGGTGTCACTTGTCCTTCTAATAACAGCTCTTTTGTTTTTACAGCAGAGTTTGATGATTTTAATGGTTGGACAGGAGATTTAACAAATACAAATGATGGTGGGCATTGGGAAGTGCCAGGTAATGCAAATAGTTCGGGTACAGGACCAGATGCGGCATATAGTGGTGGTAATTATATGAATTATGAAGCTTCTGGTAATGCACATCTTTTATTTGCTTCAGCAGTAACTCCAGTTATTGATCTTACTACTGCAACAGATGAAGCAGAGCTTTCTTTTTATATGCATGCCTATGGAGAAGGTATGGGGACTTTTGAGGTTGGAATTTCTAATACCGTTTCTGGTCCATTTACAAATTTGTTTAGATGGACAGGTCAATTACAAACTTCTGGTGCTGAAGATTGGGTGCCTGTAGGTGTTAATTTAAATGCTTATTTAGGTCAATCCATTTATTTGGAATTTAAACATACAAGAACAGATAATTATAGAGGCGACATGTCTATTGACTTAGTACGTGTGGAGACTTGTGGTACATTTTGTATTTCTCCTACAATATCTGTGGATGGAGTAGATGCTGATGACGCTAGTGCATCTGTAGATTTTTCTTGGATTGCAAATGATACCGAAAGTTCTTGGGAGTATGTAGTGCAACCAGAAGGAACCGGTATTCCAATATCTGGTACAACATCTTTGGTACAAAACATTACAGAAAGCGGATTGCTATTTGGTGAAAACTATGAAGTATATGTAAGAGCAAATTGTACCAATGGGAATAGTATTTGGGGAGGCCCTTTGTTTTTTACAACACCAGCAAAAACCGATTATATAATTGATTGTAGTGCAGGTCCATTAAGCGAAACCATGTGTTATGGTGATGATGGAGTTGTAGATCCAGAAATATTTACATTTACTAGTACAGATGGTACGCCATTAACATTGAATTTTTATTCTGGAAATATAGATTATGGTTGGGATCCACTAGTTGTTATAGATACAGATGGAACTTATATTGTAGCTTATGAAGATTATTTTTTCGGGAATGAAGGTGATCTTTCCGGGTTTTCTTATACATCTACAGGAGACACCATATCTTTTTATGTTGCTTCAGATGATTTTACACCTAGTAGTTGCGCTAATGGAGATGCGCCTATGTCTGGTGGTATTACTTATACGGTTGCTTGTGCAACGTGTACCAATTCAGAAGCGACACATACCATTATTGATGATTGTGATAATGGTAGCCAGTTTTTAGTAGATGTGCATGTAACATCCTTAGGTAGTGCTACATCGCTAACATTATCTAATAATATAGATTCAAATACAACGACAATTAACACTATTGGTACCTATCAAATTGGTCCATTTCCTTTCTTTACAGATGTGGTATATACATTAAATAACAACCAAGATGCTAATTGTGTTTTTAATAGTTTACCACTATTTATTAGAGATTGCCTTCCAGAGAATGATGAATGCGACAATGCGACAATAGTAACTGTAAATACAGACCAAACGTGTACCGAGTTGGCTTATGGTACCATTTTATCTGCAACACCTTCTAATGTTCCTGCTGCTTCTTGTGATGGGGATTCCGATGATGATGTTTGGTTTCAGTTTATAGCGATACAGGACACCCAAATAATAGAGTTGGTGAATATTGTTGAAAATGATATTTCATCTGGTCTTAATCATTCGGTTTATGAAGGAGATTGTGGTAGTCTTAATGAGTTATATTGTTCTGATTCTGCAGCTAGTATAACACCACAATTAGTTATTGGAGATACGTACTTTATTAGAATATTTTCAGAAGGTTTAAATGATGAAGATGTAACTTTCGATTTATGTATTAAACCTGGTTTTAATAATATACAAGTAAGTGATGATTCACATACCGTAGAAGAATTAGTACAGAATGTTTTATTTGGTAGTGAATGTGCGCAAGTATCTAACATTACTTTTTCAACAGGTATTAGTTTTAATGATACGCAACCAAACGGTATTGGTTACTTTACCATGGAAGGTGAAGGTTTTCCTTTTGCCGAAGGTCTTTTATTGAGTACAGGACATGCAATCGAGGCTACTGGCCCAAATAGTTTGTTCATCAGTTCAGGAGGATCTTCATGGCCTGGAGATACCGATTTAAATGATAATTTAGGAGTGTCTTCAAGAAATGCTACGATAATCGAGTTTGATTTTGTGCCATTAGCTTCTAATATGAGTTTCGATTTTTTAATGGCATCAGAGGAATATACGGGAAATACTGGTGCTAATGATGAATGTAACTATTCGGATGCTTTTGCTTTTTTCTTGACAGATTCAGAAGATAACACAACGAATCTTGCTGTTCTTCCTGGTACAACAACACCAATTTTAACAACAAATATTCATCCTCAAAATTTAGCCTGTTCCGCAATTAATGAGGAATATTTTGGAGAGTACATAACAGAGAATTTGCCTCCAATGAATTATAACGGAAGAACTACCGTTTTTACTGCACAATCAGAAGTTATTATAGGAGCATCTTACCATATAAAATTAGTAGTTGCAGATGATAGGGATTCACAATATGATACTGGTATTTTTCTTAAAGCTGGAAGTTTTGATATTGGTGAGCTAAGTCTAGGAGATGATATTACTATTACTGCTGGTACAGCAAGCTGTTCAAATGAACCTGTAATTTTAAATACACAAGCACCAGGTCTTGAACATGTATGGTACAAAGATGGAATTCCTATTACTGGAGAAATAACTTCGATCTTAACTGTAACAGAAGCTGCAGTGTACACGGCGCAAGTAATAATAACAAATCAGTGTATAATTAGTGATGAAATAACCATTGAGTTTTTATCCAAACCAACGTTTAATCCTGCCGAAAATTTAACAACATGCGCAACTAGCAATACAGCAGTATTTAATCTTTCAGATAATGATGCTACTATTTTAGGATCTCAAAATGCATCCGATTATAGCATTACATATTATATATCTGAACTGGATGCTATAGATGGTTTTAATGCATTAGCAACTTCCTATATTAATACATCAAACCCTCAAACTATGCATGCTAGAATAGAAGATAATAGTACCGGATGCTATAGTGTTGGTTCATTTACTATTGCAACTTCCACACCTTCGCATACGGCAGAAAGTATAGATATTATAGAATGTAACTTTAATAATAGTACTGTGGTTAGTTTCGATTTAGAAGCCCATAATGAGAATGTGCTTAATGGTCAAGATGCTTCCGAGTTTAATGTTTCGTATTATACTTCTGAATCAGAAGCTATAGCTGGAACAGGAGCACTTCCAAATATTTATGATAGTTCTGGAGAAACCATATTTGTACGTGTAGAATCTGTTGGCTTATCCGATTGTTATGTTATTAATAGTTTTGATTTAATAATAGGAAATGATCCTGTTACTCATTTTTCTACAGCTATAGATTATCAAATTTGTTCTAATACATCTAGTCCTATAATTTTGGAAGCAATTCCTGAAAACTTTTCGCTATCGGAAGTATCTATTCTTTGGTATCGAGATGGCGGTGTTATAGAAGGAGAAAATGATTTAAGTGTATCTGTATTAGAGGCAGGATTATATGAAATTGAAGTTATGTTTAACGATACTGGATGTATTGGTATTAGTGAACAAACGATTATAGAATTAACCAACTGTGCAATTTCACAAGGTATCTCACCTAATAATGATGGTAAAAATGATTATTTCGATTTAACAGCATATGATGTAAGTCGTTTAGAAATTTATAATAGAAACGGAGCAAAAGTATATTCAAAAACAAGTTATACGAAGGAATGGTTTGGTCAATCCAATAATGGCGATGAACTTCCAGTAGGAACGTATTTCTACGTAATGGAATACCAAGGAAATAAAACCAGAACATCTTGGATATATTTAAATAGAGAAAACTAATTAACTAATTAATTAAAATGAAAAAATTATATATAATTCTCGCATTCTTGTTTGTGCTTCAAATGCAAGCACAACAAGATCCGCAGTACACGCAGTATATGTATAACATGAATGTTGTTAATCCAGCATATGCAGGTTCTTATGAAGGAGTTGCCATTGGTATGCTTTATCGAAGCCAATGGGTTGGATTAGACGGAGCTCCTAAAACAGGAACCTTTGCAATTCATTCTCCAGTTGGTAAAAATGTTGGTTTAGGTTTGTCTCTAATTAGTGATGAGGTTGGGCCAGTAAGAGAAACAAATGCCTATGCAGATTTCTCCTATACGTTACCAATGGGAGCAGAAAATAAATTAGCCTTTGGTATAAAAGCAGGAGCCACATTTCATGATATAGGCTTAAATGATTTAGAATTAACCGATGCAGATGATGACCTTTTTCAAGATATTAATGAAGTAACACCTAATATCGGAGTTGGACTATATTATTATAAACCAAACAAGTATTATATCTCTGCATCTATGCCAAATATTTTAAATGCAACACATTTAGATGCTAACGGTTTAAATATAGGATCAGAAACACAGCATTTATTTGCAGCTGCTGGTTATGTGTTTAATTTATCGGAAAACTTTAAACTAAAGCCACATGCTTTACTAAAAACAGCATTTGATGCGCCTTCTAGTTTCGATGTCAATGCCAATGTATTTATGTATGATATTGTTGAGGTAGGAGTAGGATATCGTTTAGAAGATTCTTTTAGTGGTATGATCAACTTTATGATAACACCGCGTTTAAGAATTGGGTATGCTTATGATGCTATTCAATCTGACTTAAACTATACAACCAGTTCATCGCACGAGGTCTTTATTAATTTCGATATTTCTTTTACTAAAAAAGTATCTCGTTCCCCGCGTTATTTCTAATCCATTAAGCTAAAGATATTATGAAAAATATAAAAATATATATAATCGCACTAGTATGGAGTAGCTTCAGTTTAACTGCTCAAAATAAAGACACAAAAATTGCAGATAAACATTTTGATAAATTTGATTTTGTTGAAGCTATTGCATCCTATACTAAACTAGTTGAAAACGGAAAGGCAGATACTTATGTATATACAAAGTTAGCCGAAGCCAATTATAACATATTTAGTACAACGGAAGCAGAGAAGTGGTATGCAAAAGCATTACAAACATCTCAAGATGCTGAAATGATGTATAACTATTCGCAAATGCTTAAAGCAAATGGAAAATATAGCGATTCTAATACATGGATGCGAAAATTTGCAACAGCGAATCCAAAAGATGATAGAGCTATAGCCTTTGAATCCAACCAAGATTATCTTCCTGGTATCTTAGAAGGCGTTCAACAATATGAAACGAAAAGCTTAAGTTTTAATTCGGAAGCTTCCGATTTTGGTGGAACTTTAAAGAATGGTATTTTATACTTTTCTTCCGCTAGAAATAATGCAAGACGTAATTATGGATGGAATGAAGAGCCTTTCCTAGATATTTATCAAGTTGCAATGTCTAATACGGATAATGCAGAAGCAAAAGCAGTTTCTGGAGATATCAATACCAAATACCATGAAGGATTAGTTGCTTTTAGTCCAGATGGAAATACCATGTATTTTTCACGAGAAAGCTTTTTTGATGGCGTTTATGAAAAAAGAGAAGACTCCAAAACCAAGATAAGCGTTTTACATTTATTCCAAGCGAATAAGGTTGGTGATTCCTGGAAAAACGTAAGCGCACTTCCTTTTAATAAGGATAGCTATTCGGTTAAAAATCCATCGGTAAGTACAGATGGTAAAACATTATATTTTGCTTCCGATATGCCTGGAGGAAAAGGAAAATATGATATTTATAAAGCTGCAATTAAAGAAAATGGCACTTTTGGTACACCAGAAAATCTTGGGGATAAAGTAAATACCGAAGGTCAAGAAATGTTTCCGTTTATGAGTGATAATGGTACGTTATACTTTTCCTCTAATGGACATTTAGGTATTGGCGGATTAGATGTATTCTATACTACAGATTCAGGTGATGTTATTAACGCAGGAATTCCTGTAAATAGTAATGCAGACGATTTAGCTTTTTTTATAAACGAAGAAACTGGCGAAGGTTTTGTGTCTTCTAATAGAGAAGGAGGAATAGGAAGCGATGATATTTATGCTTTAAAGCGTTTAGAACCATGTCTTGTAGCTATAACAACAACGGTTGTAGATAGTGAAACAACTAATCCAATTGCCGAAGCTACTATTACCATTACAGATGCCAAAGGACAAGTAGTTGCAACCGAAAAGACGAATAATAAAGGAGAAGTAGCATATACGGTTCCTTGTGATAATACATTAAATATAACAGCTTCTTATACCGATTATGAAAGTAATACTCTTGATTTTTCTGGAAGTAGCAAAAAAGAAGAATCTATACAACTAAGGTTAAACGCTATTGAAAAAATTATAGTGGAAGATCGTGTAATCTTAAATCCAATATTATTTGATTTTAATAAAGCTAATATAACAGCACAAGGCGCTTTTGAGTTAGATAAGCTTGTATCTATAATGACTAAATATCCAGACATGATAATATCTGCAGAGTCGCATACAGATAGTAGAGGATCTGCGAAGTATAATGAGAAATTATCCAGCAGTAGAGCACAATCCACAATTCAGTATGTCATTTCAAAAGGAATTGCAGCAAATAGAATTACTGGAGTTGGTAAAGGGGAAAGTGATTTAAAAATAAATTGCGGCGCTAAATGTAAAGATGAAGAACATGCAATAAATAGACGTAGTGAGTTTATCATTGTTAGTGGCGGACCAGTAAAAGGTTAAATAGGATATAGTTAGCATGGACGTAGTTGTGTTTTTTGTTGTAATGAAAGTCACGCTATTAGGTGTTTACCTGCGTTTTATTTTAGTATGAGGATAGTTAGCGTATGATAATTTTAAAAAATATTAAAAAGGTATGCATTCAAATATCACTGATGTTTGCAATTGGCAAAAGTTTGAGTTAATAGTGTTTTGTAAGGAGAATCAGCTTTTAACCAAAGGGAGTAAATTAGAATTAACCAATAGAATTAAAAATTTCCTAAGTAATAATGAGTTAAAAAATGAAAAAGACTATTACCACCTTAAAACAAAACGTAGAATCATAAAAAAGATAAATTGAAAATTGAATATATAATGAAAAAGAGTTTTTATTTCATAGCCGTTTTATTTTATACACTAGGGTTTTCTCAAAACATCTCTATGGAAAACGGAACTTTTTATCGATGTGCTACAGATAAATTTTTTGATTCTGGAGGAAATGCAGGTAACTACTCCGATAATGAGAGTTTTACAACCACAATTTGCGCACAAGATCCTAATGATTTTGTAGTAATTAATTTCACAAATTATCTTACGCAACTCAATCAAGATACACTAACTATTTATGATGGAGAGGATACCACAGGAAGTATTATAGGCACGTTTTCTGGAGTAGTTTCTCCCGAAGAAGTTTCTGCTTCCAGTGTTAATATTTCTGGATGTTTAACTTTTGTTTTTACTAGCAACGGATCTGTAAATACCACTGGTTGGGAAGCAGATATTATATGCGTTACACCATGTCAAGATATTATAGCTTCTATAGACAGTACATTACCTGCAATAAATGCATCTGGAGTTGTTGGTATACTAGCGGGAGAATCGGTTGATTTCTCAGGAAGTGCCATTTTTTCAATGGATGGAACAAACGCTACGTATACTTGGGATTTTGGAGATTCAAATACGGCAGCTGGTAATGATGTATCTCATGTTTTTGCTAACGCTGGCACCTATAATGTAACATTAACCGTTACAGATAATAATCCGCAAGGATGTACGGGGGTTACTACCATTACCGTATTTGTATTAGGCCCTAATGTTATTGTAGATTCCGATATGTTTACTCCAGAACAGCTTATAGAAAATGTCTTAGTAGATAACCCTTGTGCATTAGTAAGTAATATTAGATATTCAACAGGTACAAACTTTAGTCCGACAGAACCCAATGGTATCGGTTATTTTTATAGTAATGAAGTGGATTTTCCTTTTCAAGATGGTTTGTTATTAACAACAGGAGACGCTAGCATATCTGGAGGTCCAAATGTTTTTTTAAGTGATGGATCTTCTGCGGTATGGCCAGGCGATACAGATTTAGAGAATGCAACAGGTATCAATTCCAATAATGCAACATATATTGAGTTTGATTTTGTGCCATTAGCCGATAGCATAAGCTTTGACTTTCTTATGGCATCCGAAGAGTATGATATGGGAAATTTTGAATGTAGTTATTCCGATGCATTTGCTTTTTTGTTAGAAGATGATATGAATAATATTACTAATCTAGCAGTATTGCCAAATACAAACACGCCAATTTTAGTTACTAATATTCATCCAGATAACGGAGAAGTTTGTGGTGGTGTAAATGAACAGTATTTTGGCGGGTATACTCCAGATAATAACCCGCCAATTTCTTTTGATGGTAGAACGGTTGTTTTTACTGCCCAAGCTACAGTAGTTCCAGGAGCAAGTTATTCGATAAAACTGGTAATTGCCGATGATCGCGATGGCGGATTTGATTCTGGTGTCTTTCTTAAAGCGGGTAGTTTTGATTTAGGTGGTGATTTAGGTGAAGATATTACTATTGCTGCTGGTACTTCTGAATGTGATGGTGTAGAAATCACATTAGATACTAGAGCACTAACCGCAAATCATATATGGTATTTAGATGGTGTAGTAATTCCAGGAGAAACTGGTTCTACTTTAGATATTAACGAGCAAGGAACGTACACTGTAGATATCATTTTATCTAACGTATGCCAATCTACAGATTCTATTTTTGTAGAATATAAAGCTAGTCCAATAGCAAACACAGCAAATGATTTAAACATATGTGATGATGATGGGATGTCGATTTTGATTTAACCGAAAATGATTCATATATTCTTGGAGGTCAAAATGCTTCCAATTATATAATTAGCTATCACTTTTCAGAGCAGCATGCAATAGATAATATAGATCCTTTACCAATACCATATACTAATGTAAATAACCCTCAAGTTCTCTGGGCTCGTATTGCAGATAATTCGCAAGTATGTTTTGCAACAACAGCATTTAATATAACGGTATCTAATCAGCCAATAATTAACTCAGCATTAGATTTAGAGACATGTGATGATGCTACTAATGATGGTGTCGAAGCATTTGATTTAAGTGTACAAACCACAGATATATTGGGTAGTCAATTATCTACAGATTTTCAAGTGACGTATTATTTAAGTTTTGCTGATGCAGACGCAGGTACAGGAGCATTACCCAATTTATATACTACTACAAACAATTTTGAACCAATCTATGTAAGGGTCGAAAGTATAGCGGATAGTGATTGTTATAATGCCTCGTTAAATTCTGTATTTAATCTAATAGTTAACGAAAAGGCAATCGCAAATGCACCAATAGATATGGTTGTTTGTGATGATTCGAGCAATGATGGTATTGCAACTTTTGATCTAAGTACACAAGAAGCAGAAATATTAGGTACGCAAGATCCAACGGTATTTTATGTTTCTTTTCATGGTAGTTCAACCGATGCTGAAAATAATGCATTTCCATTAGCTACAAATTATACGAATAGTACACCTGGCGTAGAGAGAATATTTGTAAGAGTGGAAGACCCTTTGCATGTAGATTGTTATAGTACTACAAGTTTCGATTTGGTTATAAATGCTTTTCCTATAGCAACGCAACCTAGTCCGTTAAGTCTTTGTGACGATTTAGGAGAAAATCCAGGAAATGAAATTACGGAATTTGATTTAACGTTGAGAGATACCGAAATTACAGGTGGAAATACCAATTGGACAGTTACTTATTATGAAACAGATGCAGACGCTCAAGCGCAAACCAATGCAATTCCAAATCCTACACAATATACCAATACCGCTATTGGTGGCCTTCCTGCTAATCCGCAAACCTTATATATTACCGTTACTAATAATGGTTCAGACTGTGTAGATTTTACAACAATGACCATCCGGGTTTTACCAAACCCAGAAATTAGTGATGTATTGCCAGATTTAGAATTGTGTGATGCTACTAATCCTGGAGATGGAGTAGAGATTTTTAATTTGTTAAGTATAGCAGATGTGGTTGGTCAAACAGCTACCTATCATGAGACAGCAACAGATGCTGATTTAGGAATTAATGCGATAACAGATCCAACACAGTATACAAATACAGAAACACCAGAACAAGAAATCTATGTAAGATTAACTAATGATGCTACAGATTGTTACTCGCTTTCTAGTTTTACAATTCATGTACATGCTTTACCAGATGCTATTACAATAACAGACTTTATTCAATGCGGATTAAGTACAGACACTTTTGATCTTACAAGTAAAGACGATGAGGTTTTAAATGGTCAAAATGCATCACAGTTTATAGTGAGTTATCATGCTAGTTTGGCAGATGCAGAAACAGGAAGTAATAGTTTATCTAGCCCGTATTCTAGCTCTAGCAATCCGCAAGAAATATTGTAAGAATATATGATAATGTTACAGGTTGTATTCTAAGCAGTCAAAGTTTTAATATTTTTAATATTGAAGAAAGTGAACCACCAGTATTAGAGGTTCATTTAGTATCTCAAACTTTCGCTGACAATAATGTTATAGAGGCTATTGCTACAGGTTTAGGCGCATATGAATATAGTTTAGATAATGGCCCATGGCAAGATGAAGGTGTATTTAATAATGTTTCCTCAGGGAATCATGAAGTACAAGCGAGAGATAAAAATGGTTGTGGTATAAGTAGCGAAGAAATATTTGTTTTAGATTATCCATCGTATTTTACCCCAAATGGAGATGGTTTTAATGACACTTGGAATATTGAAGGAATTGGAAACAGTGCAATAATTTACATATTTGATCGCTACGGAAAGTTAATAAAACAAATGAATCCATCAGGTTCTGGTTGGGATGGTGTTTTTAACGGAAATAGGATGCCAACAAGTGATTATTGGTTTACCGTAGAATACAAGGATCCAATAACAGGTAATAGAGGGAAATTCACATCTCATTTTACTTTAAAACGATAAATTTAAAATCCAAAAATAGGGTTGCAGTAGGTTTTAAAAAACGAAAAAAATATATTTAAATAATCCCTAGTAACTAAAAAAAAGGTCTCTTCTTTAGGAGAGACCTTTTTTAAAAGCTATAAAGTTAATATTATAGATATAACACCTTTTTTTAGTGCTTATAGTAGATTGAAAAACTATTCAATCTCCTTCCTAAACGTTTTTCTGCGTTTTATAATTTCTGGATCAAAGTGTTTCCAAATTTGTTGAATAGCAATATTATCTGCTAATTCTGGAGTTCGAATACAGTTTTCAATATTCTTATTTTTAAGCGTTTCGTAACACTCATTAAATATGATAGCGGTGATCCCTTTGTTTTGGTATTCTGGAGCAATTCCTATTAAATAGAAAATAATATCCTTGCTTTCTTTTTTAGCTTTTAACATTTTTAAAAATCCGAAAGGAAAAAGTTTTCCCTTTATTTCTTGCAATACTCTAGCAAACGAAGGCATCAGAATTGCAAAAGCAATCATTTTATCGTCTTTATCAAAAACAAATTTGATGTATTCCGGATTGATAAAACTGATGAATTTCTTCTTAAAATATGCTTTTTGGATGTCGGTAATCTCTACAAAAGAAGCTAAGGAAGCATAAGAGGTGTTAAACAAATCAAACATCTCATCTGCATACGGCATAACATCTTTAGTGTGTGTAAAATTACGAACACTTACTTGATAACGCTTTTTAATTAAGGTATTCGCTTTAGTGAAGGATTCCGGATTAATATTACTAAACGGAAATCTACTTTC
Source organism: Lacinutrix himadriensis (assembly GCF_001418105.1). Classification (GTDB taxonomy): domain Bacteria; phylum Bacteroidota; class Bacteroidia; order Flavobacteriales; family Flavobacteriaceae; genus Oceanihabitans; species Oceanihabitans himadriense. Next base: position 454,286 of record NZ_LIQI01000027.1, on the reverse strand, counting down.
TATCCATTCTTTTTCCGGACGATAGTTTAGTTTTTCTAAATGTGTTACGTAGTACGGGTGATTGTACCAAGTAATCATAGTACCTAATACGTCAAATCCTTCCGTTAAAACACCAACCTTATCTAGATTAGAAAATCCTACAGGACCTTCTGTATATTCTAAATTATTTTGCTTACCAATTTCTGTAACTTTATCTAAAAGCGCTTTAGATACGTCCAGATCATCAATGTAGTCAAACCAACCAAAGCGCATTTTTTTTTCACCTTGGTTTTTCACCTCCAACCAGTTAATAATTGCCGCAACACGACCAACAATTTCATTGCCTTTATAGGCTAGAAAAAAGTAGGCATCCGCATCATTAAATACAGGGTTTTCGTTCTTGTCGAAAGTTTTTATTTCTTGCGAGATTATTGGGGGAACCCAATATTTAGAATCTTTATATAGTGAGAAAGGAAATGTAACAAATGCCTTAAATTCTTTCTTCGTGTGTACTTGTTTTATGGTAATCATAAAATCAATAATGCTTTAGTCTTCATCAAAATTCTGTTCTTGCTTTTGTCTGTTATTCTTTTTAGATTTTCTAGACTTTTTATCTCCTTTACTTTTTTTCTTCTTTTTAGCCTTCGATCCATCACCAAGCTCACCACCATTATCTATTTCTTTATCTTGATGAAAGTCTAATCGGTAAGAGGCACCAACAGTGACACCAAAAACAGATGGTGTATCTTTTGTATTTAGCGTTAAAGCTGTATCTAACTGAAAGTTTCTACTCCAAAGATAAGCACCTCCAAATCGGATTAAATTATCGGCATAGAAATCACTACTTATTCCTTGCGCTTCTCCAAATACAACCCATTCGGAGTTTATGGATTTCGTAAGGGTTAATATATAGGAGAAATCCGATTGGTCTGTACCAATTCTATCTTTTACAAAGTTCATCACATATACCCAGCCACCTGCGAAGTTATTTTGTGTAGCAATCATTACTTTCGGACTAAAGCCTTCCACGCCATAAGCGGTAAACGGATTGTCTTTAGCATCAAAGTTAGCGCCAACATAAACAGAAACAGCAGGAATTAATGAATTCCATTTAAATTTATGGTTGGCATTCCAGCTATAGATATTCGGTTTTTCTTCTCCTGCTTTTTTATAAGGATCGTACACCAAATATTTTGCTCCTAGTGTTAATGTTTTAAAATTACTGAATTTGTCCTCGTTAGCTACCGTATTGGTAAAGCTTCTTTTTGTAGCTTGGTAAGTACCTTCTATATTCAGTTCTAATTGTTCCCAAAGTAAACCGTATCGTGCTGTAAAGTCTATTCCATAACTTTTATCTTCACGACTTAAACGGGAATGGTCTTCGTTTAGCATATATGGTCCAGCTTCAAATTGAATGACATTGGTACCTACTGAAAATGCACTTTTAGAAACTCCAGGTCTGTTAGAGTTGATTACATCGGTGTATTGCGAATAACTAGTTAGTGAAACAGAAAAAGCAAAAATTGCTAAATAGAATTTTAAGAACTTCATGTTTGTGAATTTGTTAGGGTTCAAATATATATATTTTATAGTTTTTTTAAGAATTTATACCATAAATTAAGACATAAGAGTTGTATTTTTGTTAAAAAATGATTTTATGTTGCAATTAGCATCTGTTACTGGAGTTGTAAAAGTTATCTTAATCATACTATTAATTTATTATGGTGTGAAGATTTTATCTAGATTATTTGCTCCTATTTTATTAAAGTTTATCACTAAAAAAGCCGAACAGCGTTTTGGAGAACAGTTTGGTGGTTTTAGAAATCCGCCTCCTCAAAAGAACGAAGGAGAGATTACTATAGATAAAATGCCGAATAATAAATCTTCAAATAAAAATGTTGGTGAATATGTAGATTACGAAGAAGTGGAGTAAAACGCTTTTATCTATTATTTCTAAAAAATGGAATTCTAAAATAATTAGCTTCCTTTAAATGGAATAAGTTTCAAAAATTATTATTATTTTTCAGACTTATTGTTATATATCTATTTCATGCAATTTTCTATAAAAAAAGTACTTCCTCATTTCCTTGTTTTTGTTGGTTTTATATTACTCTCACTTGCATATTTCAGTCCTGTATTAAAAGGTAAACAAATATATCAAAGCGATATTAAGCAATACATTGGTATGTCTAAACAGCAAGCCGATTTTAAAGCAAGTACTGGTGAAGATACGTATTGGACCAATAGTGCTTTTGGTGGTATGCCAACGTATCAGTTAGGTGCGAAATATCCGCATAACTACATTAAAAAATTAGACTTAACCTTACGTTTTCTGCCAAGACCAGCAGATTATCTTTTCTTATATTTTATAGGATTCTATATCCTCTTACTCGTTTTAAAAGTAGATTATAAACTCGCCGCACTTGGTGCTATGGCCTTTGGTTTTTCTACCTATCTCATTATTATTCTTGGGGTTGGACATAATAGTAAAGCGCACGCCATTGCCTATATGCCTTTGGTTTTAAGCGGAATTATACTCACATTCAGACGAAATTACATATCCGGATTTTTGCTCACAACCGTCGCTATGGCACTACAGTTAGTAGCAAATCACCCGCAAATGACCTACTATTTAATGCTATTAGTCCTTGTTTTAGGAATTGCCTATTTAGTAGATGCTTATAACAAAAAACTTTTACCACATTATTTTAAATCGGTTGGTGTATTAGTAATCGCAGTAATTCTTGCTTTAGGGTTAAATGCTACAAGTATTATGGCTACTAAAGAGTATGCAAATGAAAGTACTAGAAGTAAAAGTGAATTAACTATTAATCCAGATGGATCACCAAAAGAGGCTAGTTCTGGACTAACTAAAGAATATATAACAGAATATAGTTACGGGTTTTTAGAATCTTTTAATCTATATATTTCACGAATTACAGGTGGAGGAAACAACGAAGATGTTGGTAAAGATTCTGCATCTTACGACTTTTTTATCGGACAAGGAGTTCCTGCTTTACAAGCTAAAGAATATGTAAAACAAACACCAACCTATTGGGGTAGTCAGCCAATAGTAGAAGCTCCAGCCTATGTTGGTGCTGTGGTGATTTTCTTGTTTGTCTTTGCTTTGTTTTTAGTAAAAGGAAGATTAAAATGGTGGCTCGTTGGTGGTACAATACTTTCTTTATTACTTTCCTACGGAAAAAATCTAGGTTTCCTTACTGATTTCTTTATCGATTATGTGCCATTATACAATAAGTTTAGAGCGGTAAGTTCCATTCAAGTGATTTTGGAATTATGTATTCCTATTTTAGCTATTTTCGGATTATCACGTTTGTTTAGTAATTTTGAAAAAGACGAAGAAAAACTAAAAGCTCTAAAATATTCCATCGGTATTACTGTAGGAATCGCAGTCTTATTCTTACTATCTAAATCTGCTTTTAATTTTGTAGGTGTAAATGATGGGTATTATAAACAAAGTTACGGACAACAATTTATAGATGCTTTGCGTGACGATAGAAAAGCATTATACACACAAGATACCTTAAGAACATTGGTGTTGGTATTGCTTTCGGCAGGAACTATATTTATGTTCTTGAAGAAAAAGCTTTCCGAAACACTTGTAATTGTAGCTTTTGCAGCTTTAATTCTTTTCGATTTAGTTTCTGTGGATAGACGTTACGTAAATAACGATAATTTCGTTTCCGCTATACAAGTCAAAAAACCATATCAAGCGAATAAAGCAGATTTGGAAATCCTTAAGGATACTACGCATTTTAGAGTTTTCGATATTACTGATGGTACTGCAAGAGCTTCCTATTTTCATAATTCTTTAGGTGGTTATCATGCTGCAAAACTGAAACGCTATAATGAACTTTTCGATTTTCATATTGCTAGAAACAACATGAACGTACTAAATATGCTAAACACCAAGTATATTATTGCAGAAGAGGAAGGTGAAATATTTCCGTTTACCAATACAGATGCTAACGGAAATGCTTGGTTTGTGGAAGAGTTAGAAGAAGTACAAACTGCTAATCAAGAAATTATTGCTTTAGATAGTTTGAATACAAGCAAAAAAGCAGTCTATCTGAAAACTCAAAATATTACAGCGAATAAAGAGTTTCGAGTAGATTCTTTAGCAAGTATTACTTTAAAAGAATACAAACCAAACTATATAAAATACCAAGCTAATAATAGCAATCCTGGTTTTGGGGTGTTTTCGGAAGTATATTATGGTAAAGGTTGGAATGCTTATATAAACGGAGAATTAAAAGACCATTACCAAGTAGATTATGTATTGCGTGGTATGGAAGTTCCTAAAGGAAAAAATACCATAGAATTTAAGTTTGAACCTCAAGTAATACAAACAGGAAGTAGCATAGCGCTTGCGAGTTCTATTCTTTTCGGATTGATACTTCTTGGCGGATTATATTTTGGTATAAAGAAAAAATGATTGGTATTCCTGCTTTCGTAGGAATCTACTATATGGTTTAATTTATGAGATTCCTGCCTTCGTAGGAATAAAATAATGAATAAAAAAAAGGTACTTATTATTAGCTATTATTGGCCACCAGCAGGAGGGCCAGGAGTACAACGTTGGCTAAAGTTTGTAAAGTATTTACCGGAATTTGATATAGAACCTATTGTTTATATTCCAGAGAATCCTAATTATCCTTTAATAGATGCAAGTTTAATAAGCGAGGTTTCCAAAGAGTTAACCATTATTAAACAACCCATTAGCGAGCCTTATAAGTTCGCAGGATTTCTATCTAAAAAGAACGCTAAGTCAATTAGTAAAGGTTTAATTCCGGAGCAGAAAAAGCAAACGGTTATTGAAAAATTAATGCTTTTTGTTCGTGGTAATTTCTTTATTCCTGATGCTCGTAAAAACTGGGTAAAACCTTCTGTAAACTATCTTTCTACATATATAAGTGATTATAAAATAGATACCATTATTACAACGGGTCCGCCACATAGTTTACACCTTATTGGTATGCAGCTTAAGGAAAGACTAGGAGTGAAGTGGTTAGCAGATTTTAGAGATCCTTGGACTACCATTGGTTATCACAAAGAATTAAAGCTAACTAAAATAGCCAAGCAAAAACACATTGCTTTAGAACGAAAGGTTTTACAAAATGCAGACCAAATTATAGTTACTAGTAATGTGACAAAAAAGGAGTTTCAGCAAAAAACAGAACAGCCAATTGCAGTAATTACAAATGGGTATGATGTAGAGAAAACCGAAGTAATTACTTTAGATAAAAAGTTTACTTTAGCACATATTGGTTCTCTATTAGCAAAAAGAAATCCAGAAGTTTTATGGCAAGTATTGAAGGAATTAATAGTAGAAAATGAAGCTTTCAAGAAATATTTTCAATTAAAACTGGTAGGTGCCGTTAGTGAAAACGTTCTTAAAAACATGGATGATTACGGTTTAAGTGAATATTTAGATAAGGTAGGATATGTTTCTCATAATAAAGCTATTAGTATTCAGAAAGAGTCACAATTATTATTGCTAATTGAAATCAATTCCGAAGAAACAAAATGCATTATTCCTGGAAAGCTGTTTGAGTATATGGTTTCTAAAAGACCAATAATTGCATTGGGCCCAAAGGGATCGGATGTCGAAAAAATAATTGCAGAAACCAATACCGGAAACTATTTTAGTTATTCGGATTATGATAATTTAAAAAGCGTAATTTTGACGCACTTTAAAGCATTTCAAGAAAACACATTACAATCGCATGCTATAGGATTGCAAAAATATAGCAGGAGAACGTTAACAAGTACATTGGGGGAATTAATTCATTTTGTAAGCAGTAAGCAATAACCTGTGTTCCGTGTTCAAAATAAAAAAAACCAATAATCGAAAAGTTGTTGCAATTTTTTAAATTGAAATAAAATTGATGCACAGAGTTTCACAGAGAAAAACATTTGAAAAAAAATGATTTTAATTAATGTATTTTCGACTTCGAATTGAATTTTGGAATTTGGAATTTAGTTTTTGATATTTGTTATTTATAAATATTTATGGGAATAGTTGCTTCACAATCTATAAAAAACACCATCGTTACCTATTTAGGTTTTGGTGTAGGAGCAATTAATACCTTGTTTTTATATACCGCATTTTTATCTGCAGACTATTTTGGTTTGGTCGTATTTGTACTTTCTACAGCAAACCTAATGATGCCAATACTAATATTTGGTGTAAACAATACCTTAATAAAATTCTATTCTTCGTATAAAACAAAGCGACTGCAAAACAACTTTTTAACGTTCATGTTGTTTTTACCTTTATTGGTTATTATTCCTGCTGGGATTTTAGGTTCTCTTTTTTACGAAACGATTGCCAATTGGCTAGCTAAAGAAAACCAAATAATTAAAGACTATACTTGGCTAATGTATGTTTTAGCTGTTGCTTTTGCTTATTTTGAAATCTTTTTCTCATGGAGCAAAATTCACTTTAAATCGGTTTTTGGGAATTTCATGCGTGAAGCATTTCATAGGTTAGGTACCATGACTTTGCTATTTGCAGTTTACTTTAAAAAACTGACGGTAGACGAGTTTATTTATGCAGTTACCATAGTGTATATTATTAGAATGCTAATCATGATGGTGTATGCTTTTAGTGTACGTTTTCCAAAGTTAAGCTTTACTAAATCTTTCGATTATCTAACGGTTATAAAATATAGTTTCCTAATAATAATTGCGGGTTCTGTGTCTATGGTTCTTTTAGATTTAGATAAGTTTATGATTGGTGAACTTATTGAAATAGAAAACATTGCATATTATAGTGTTGCTATTTTTATTGCTACGGTAATTGCAGTTCCTTCTCGAGCAATGCAACAAATAATAAACCCTTTAACCGCTTCGTATTTAAATAATAAAAACCATCGGGAATTAGCACAACTCTACAAAAAGAGTTCTATCAATTTATTTATTATAGGAGGTTTTATTTTTGTACTCATTATCGTAAATATCAATCAATTATATACATTAATGAATCCAGAATATAGTCAGGGGTTATTCATTGTTTTTATAATTTCTATTGTAAAACTGGTAGATAATCTTTTAGGAAACAATAGCGCTATTATTTTTAATTCGGATTATTACCGAATCATACTAACCTTTGGTTTTTGTATTGTTTTACTTGCTATAGGATTAAATTATTTTCTTATTCCTTTGTACGGAATAGAAGGAGCTGCAATTGCAAGTCTTATAGCATTTACTATATACGATGCCTTAAAATTGTGGTATGTAAATTTAAAATTTAAAATCCATCCTTTTACAAAAAAGACTGGGTATACATTAGTGCTGATAATAATGCTTTGTTTAGGATTTTATTTCTGGGAATTCCCTTTTCATCCAATACTTAATATTGCAATAAAAAGTACATTAGTAGCAATGCTTTATGGTTTTGTTGTACTTCAGTTTTCTTTGTCTAGTGACATTACATCACTAATAAAAAAGCTATTAAAGATTAAGTAATTCCTTTATTAAGAAGGAATCTATTACCTCGATAACAGTCTAAAGACCTATATTTATTCAGATAAAATATAAAAATCCTATCACGTTGCTTTGGGGCAAACTTGTGATAGGATCTTCAACTAACTAAGCAATTTTTTTATCTTCTACTTCTAGAGTTAGAAGCAACGCTTCTGCTACTAGATTTTGTACTTCTTGAAACGCTTTTTGTTGTGCTTTTTCTAGGGCTTGATGTATTTACTCTAGGACTAGATGTTGTTCTAGGCTTTGTCGAAACGGTACTTCTTGGCTTTGATGCTGTTCTAGGTTTTGTGGATACTGTGTTTCTAGGACTAGATGTTGTTCTAGGTTTTGTTGATACTGTATTTCTAGGACTAGACGTTGTTCTAGGCTTTGTTGAAACAGTACCTCTAGGACTAGATGTTGTTCTAGGTTTCGTTGATACTGTATTTCTAGGACTTGATGTTGTTCTAGGTTTTGTAGTATTCGTACTTCTAGGCGTTGTTGCAGCACCTCTTGGTCTAACCGTATTTGCAGCTACTGTATTTCTAGGTCTATCGTTTCCTCTAGTTGCCAATTCACTTCTTCTGTTTATCGTGCTTCCACGTCTGCTAGCAACTGCAGATGTACGTCTGTAGTTATTTGTAAAGGGTCTTGTGTATTGGTATCTAATAGGGTTGTAATGCTGTCTGTAAGGTCTGTTGTAAACTACACAATGACTAAAAAGTGGAATTCTAAAATGTGCATGCCAAGGTCTATACACATAAAAACGGTTGTATACGTTTATAAACCCAGTGTGGTGCGTAAAACGGTTGTACCTGTTATAATGTGCATATAAACCACCAACTTGTGTTACATAACCAAAGCTGTTGTAGTTAATGAAAACATTACCAACTTGATTTACACGACCATAATAATCGTAAAAAACAGGAACATGTTCTATTTGTACTATTGCTCCAAATTCATCGTATTGTACATACGCATCATAATCATAACCAGTGTTAAAACTAATATTTGTATTACCATGGTTTACAGACACGTTGATGTTCGACCCTTGATTGTTCATGTAAAAATCAAACTGGCCGTCTGGAAAGATGGAAAACTCAACACCTTGTTCTACAAATATGAAAGAATTTCCATAACCTCTCGAAGCTGTATTGGTATTAATATCGTCATCTAGTGTGGTGGTTGGGGTTGCGTTTGCAGTAAATCCCGTAAAAAGGATTGCTGTAAAAATTGCTAATATCTGTTTCATAATTGTAAGTTTTAAAATTGAACTTACTAAGAGAGATACAAGCATCGTGCCAAAAAAAGAAAACACTATTTAACACGTTGACTCATAGCGTTTTCTGTTAATAACTTTTAGAAACCCTATATTAGATTGTTTTAATATGAAGAAATAAACTTCTAGATTTGTTTAGCTATTAATCTATTATAAGGAAAGAACTGGTATTCTTAAAGTTCTAATTCCTTATATGAAAAAATGAAAGACATGGAAAAAACAGCACTTATTAATCTCCTATTTTTAATAATTGGACTCCATTTGAATGCGCAAGTATTTGAAGTTAGTTTTGCAAAAGAAGCAATCAAAGAAGACTTTTCTGGGAATGTGCTCTTGTATCTTTCTAAAGAGAAAAAAGCCCCAAAGAATATTTTTGTCGGATTAGAACTAACGCCAGTCTACCGCATGCAGGTACAAAATTTAAAAGCGAACGAAACCGTAACTTTTAATGATGACGCGATTTCGTATCCTGTGGCATTATCCAATATAGAACGAGGTATCTATTATGTGCAAGCGGTTTTCGACTTAAATCTTTATGGAGATGCTAATATTGGGACAAGTACTGGAAATATCTATTCCGAACCCATTCGTGTAAATCTTGACAAGAACTTTAAAACCGTTTTTAAAATAGAAGCGAATCAAGAGGTAGCAGCAACACCATTTAATGAAACAGCGTCTTTAAAAGAGTTACGCGTATCCTCTAAACTATTAAGTGCATTTCATAATAAAGAGATGTTTGTAAGTGCAGCCGTAAGTCTGCCAGAAGGTTATTATGAAAATCCGAAAGTGACATATCCTGTTGTATATACTATTTCTGGTTTTGGTGGGAATTATAAATACTATCCTGGCAAAGGAAAATCGCATATAGGCAATCTAGGAGATCAACCAGTAATTGTGGTGTATTTAGATGGAAGTTGTTCTGAAGGGCATTCTACCTACGCTAACAGTGATGTGAATGGTCCTTGGGGTGATGCCTTTGTACAAGAATTAATTCCAGCAGTAAACCAGAAGTATCAAACCAATAAGGCTAATTTATTACACGGACATAGTAGTGGTGGTTGGACCAGTTTATGGTTACAAATTAACTATCCAAAAGTTTTTGCAGGTGCTTGGTCTAGTGCGCCAGATCAAGTAGATTTTAGAAATTATCAAAACAAAAATATCTATGAAACCGAAGATATGTTTTATGATGCAGCAGGAAATCTACTAGCAGATGTTACCATAGCAGGAAGATTCCCAGTAATTAGTGCGAAAGATTTTTATAGAACCGAAAACGTGATTTATAGAGGTTCGCAATTGCGTTCTTTTGATGCAGTTTTTGGTGGTTATGATGCGGAAGGAAATAGAATCCGATTAGTACATATTCCAGATGGATCGATTAATAAAAATGCGATTCCGCTATGGAAAAGATATGACTTATCCCTTTTATTACGAGCAAACTGGAACGATCTTCAAAAAGACCTTAACGGAAAGATTAGAATCTCTGTAGGTACTAGTGATAACTTTCATTTACATCATGCGGTAAGACTGTTAGAAAAAGAAATGAAAAAACTAGATGCTAACATGGAATTCACCTACTATCCGGGAGATCATTTTACGCTTTTTACGGATGACTACAAAAAAGAAGGTGTTGCGTTTTTAACGGAATGTTATGCAAATTGGTTGCTGGAGAATGAGAAGTAGAAGGTGATGGGGAAAAAGACGGTATCCCGTTTTGTTAAATACGTTAGAAGTAATTAGAGTAAGGTGTTAGTTTACACAGATTATCAAATCAAAATAAATAACAAATGAAAAAAATAATATTTCTACTCCTCGTTTTTATCTCAGTGCACCTTTTTTCCCAAACGAACACAGAGGTTTTTTTATTAGATATCACAAATACTAAGGATACTATCGCATTGGTACACCTGAAAAATATTTCAAATAATGCGGGTTATGACAACCAGCCTTATTTTTATGATAATAATACAGTTCTTTTCGCTTCCTCTAGAAACCATCAGACCGATATTAAAAGCTATACGATAACTACAGATGAAAATGCTTGGAAAACAAATACTGCTTCCGGAAGCGAATATTCTCCTTTAAAAATTCCAAATAAGAAGGCTGTTTCTGCAATTCGGTTAGATAAAAACGGATTACAAAGATTGTATAGCTACGACTTCACAAACGAAACTTCTCAAATCCTTTTAAAGGATATAAAAGTGGGCTATCACGTTTGGTATAACCAAAACATCTTGGTTTCTGCGATGTTAGTAGAAGATAGCATGAACTTAGTGATATCTGACTTAGAAAAAAACACGAATCAAACGGTACATAAAAACGTTGGACGTTCTTTACATAAAATTCCGAATTCTAATCTAATTGGTTTTATAAGTGTCGAAAATAATGCCACAACAATAAAATCTTTAAATCCTATCACAGGCGATATAAAAATCATCAAATCGTTACCTATCTTAATTCCTGATATATGTTGGTTATCTGAAAACAAAATCTTAATTCCCGATGATAAAATAATCGCCCAATTAAATACTTTAGACGATAGCATAAGTATTATACATCAGTTCCAAGAAAATGAAATAAATGGGATTTCTAGAATGGCAATAAGTCCGGACGGCAAGCATTTGGCGCTAGTGTCTGAAGAATCACCATTAATTTTGATTGAAAAGCAATCTCTTGCATTCAACAATAAGGATTTAGAACGTTTTGCATCTTATTATTCCGATCCTGTAATCGTTCAGAACTTTCCCAACGATACATTATACCAAGGTAAATCGAAACTAATTTCAGACTATAAAGATTTCTTCTCAAAGAATCCGGAAGCTAACGTTGAAATCTTAAAACGAATACATAAAGGGAATATAGTTATCGATGAAGAACGCATAAACATAAATGGTAAAGAGCATCATCGTGCTGTAGTATATGAAATCCGAAATGGACAAATAGTTAGTAAGACTTTCATTCAGAATAAAGAAAAATTACCAGAAGCAGAAGCTATTATTCAGCAACAATTAGAAGCATTCAATACAAAAAATATGGACGCTTTTGTGGAAACCTTTGATAGCGAAGTAGCGGCGTATGACTTCCCGAATAAGATTTATGTACAGGGCAAAAAACAATTACAAACCGTTTTTAGTGATTTTTTTGCACAAACACCCGATTTACACTGCGACATTAAAAACCGAATAATTATTGGAAATGTAGTTATTGACGAAGAATATCTAACTGTTAATGGCGATAATTTTAACGCGATTGTTATTTATGAAATTGAAAATGGTAAGATTTCGAAAATGACTACGATACGGTAAGACAAAAATGAACGGAATAAAAAGAGTAAAACCTTCCGAGTTTTTTATACGTTTTTATTTACTAAATTGGTTGTGTGTTGTGTTTAACTACTTGTTTATTAATTTGTTGCGTGCAGTTTAAGTAAAAATACTATTAATTTAAAAATCTATTAAAATGATAAAAAAACAAATTATAGTTTTCGCAGTTCTAATGACCTCATTTTCCATTTTTGCACAAACCTATATTACCAATGTTACCATTGCAGATGTAGAAAAACAAAAATTAATTCCTAACCAAACAGTTGTTATCACCAATGATGTGATTACCAATATTGCAAAAAGTAATAAAATAAAGATTCCCGAAAAGGCATCAATAATCGATGGTTCTAATAAATATCTATTTCCAGGTTTTGTAGATGCTCACATTCATTTTTTTCAAAATGGCGGATTATATACGCGTCCAGATGTTATGAATTTACAAAAATATAAGAGCTATGACGAAGAAATCGCCCATGCAAAAAGCGATATGGAAACCAAATTAAGAAGATACCTTCAAAATGGGATTACTACCGTAGTAGATGTTGGTGCAAATTATCATTTCCTTAATCAGCGAAAAGATTTTACCGACAAAGCTTTTTCGCCTTCCATTTTTATCACAGGACCTTTATTAACCACGTATGAACCAAAAGTATATGAGAATTTAGGAATAGACGAACCATTTACATTAACTAAAACAATAGAAGATGGTATCCATGGCGTTAAAGAACAACTGCAGTATAGTCCAGATTTTATCAAAATATGGTATATCGCTGGAGCGGATGGTTTAAGTGTAGAAGAAAGCGCGCATAAAAACTTGCCAATAATAAAAGCTATAATAGAAGAAGCTCATAAAAATAATTTGAAAGTTGCAGTGCATGCAACCGAACGTATCACAGCACAATTGGCCGTTGAAAATGGTGCCGATTTTTTAGTGCATAGTATAGATGACGAGATTTTAAAGGACGATTTTGTACAATTAATGAAAAAGAATAAGACCATTATTTGTCCAACATTAATAGTGAATAATGGCTATTTTAATACATTCGGTCAAAACATAAATATGAGTAATCACGAGTTGCAAAAAGCAGATCCGTACCAATTAGGTTCTTTATTGGATCTAAAACATTTGTCGGATACTACACTTGTTAATAATTATAAAAACTATGCAAACGGCGAAAAAAGTATTAATGACTTAAAAAAGTTAAATGCCATTAGTATGGAAAACCTTAAAATCCTATCGGATGCAGGAGTCTTAATTGCTACGGGTACAGATGCTGGAAATATTGGAACTTTACATGCTTCTTCCTATTTAGCAGAATTAAAAGCCATGCAAAAAAGCGGCATGAATACTTGGCAAATCATACAAGCATCTACAATAAATGGTGCGAAAATATTTAATAAAGAAGAAGAGTTCGGAACAGTAAGTATTGGTAAAAAAGCGAATCTTGTTTTATTGGATGCAAATCCGATTGATGACATAGAAAATGTGAGTAAAATTAATGTCGTTATCAATAAAGGCAAAGTTTTTAAACCGAATGAATTATTAAAAGATACACCTGCAGATTTAGCACAACGACAATTAAATGCCTATAACTTTAGAAATATTGAGGCCTTTTTAGAGCCTTATGCCGAAGATGTTGCCGTGTATATGTATCCAGATAAACTACTTTATACAGGGAAAGAAACGATGAGAAAACAATATGCTAGCATGTTTGATAATATGCCTAATCTACATTGTGAATTAAAGGAAAGAATTGTTCAGGGCAATATTGTTATAGATAAAGAACTTGTGCAATTTGGTGATGAAATGTTGGAAGCAGTAGCCATCTATCATATAGAAAATAATAAGATTAAAAAGGTGTATTTTATTCAGTAAGAAAATGAAATGTATCAGATAAAAGAGTAGGAGACTGCCTGTTTTTGAAGGTATAGGTAAATAAAACGGAAAATAATTAAGTATATAAGATTAAATTCTTTCGTAAGATCCGGCAACAGTTAGTGACTAATTAGCCGGAAGGAAAGAAGGAGGAAAGTTTAGTACGCCGGACTCTCTATAATAAATAAAAATAGCGGTATTAAATATGTTTCTATTTGTTCTTCGGAAGGAATGGAATACAAATGAACCTTAGAAATAGAGCAGAAATATTAAAGAATAGAATGCTAATATAGCGGAAGGACTTTAAACAAAAACACCCAAAAACTACAGGAGTCTTTGGGTGTTTTTATTAAGGTTAGCTATTTTTGGAATTTATAAAACAGCAATACAACTAATTTCCACATTTACAAATTTTGGTAGATTAGCAACTTCAACCGTTTCTCTAGCAGGAGCGGAGTCGTTATCAAAATACTGACCATACACTTCGTTTATTTGTGCAAAGTTGTGCATATCGCTAATAAATATAGACGTTTTAATCACGTTGTCAAAAGTCATGTTTGCAGCAGCAAGAACCGCTTTCATGTTTTCCATAACTTGTTTGGTTTCAGTTTTAATATCGTCCATAACCAATTCTCCAGTTTCTGGATGTAATGCAATTTGTCCAGAAGTATATAACGTATTTCCAGATAAAACAGCTTGGTTGTATGGTCCAATAGGAGCAGGAGCGTTTGGTGTTGTGATTATTTTTTTCATAGAAAACTTATTTTTTCATTTCCCGAGCCTGCCTGCCGTAGGAAGGAAGGTGGAAATCTCTTTTAATTAAACTTTATTTATATAGATTCTGAATCTAGTTCAGAATGACAAGTCTTTATAAATGCTTCAACAAGCTCAGCATGATAAATAACTTCTTTACCACTAACAGCAAACTGCGACTGAATACTAAACATTACAGTTGATCATCTGGCTGTCTACGTTTTTCGTATTTAATATCTTTTAATATACTAGATTTAATACCAATAAAGAAATTCCAAGAACTTCGTGAACTAAACGGAACCCAAGAAAGATTCATTCGCCAGCTTAATAAATCACGTTCAAAACGTAATTGTGTGTAAGTAAAACCTTGGTTTTGCAAATCGTAACCAGAAGAAGCTCCAACAGTCCATCGTGGTGAAAACTCAATATCTCCAGAAAACATTAACGAATGTGAGGATATTTCGTTCTGCCTGGTTGCATTAGAGTAATTTACCGCATAGGCAAGTCGTAAACTCCAAGGCATTTTATAATTATAAAACTCGCTGGACTCTTTATCTTCTTGTTTATTATTATTTAACCTTTGGTCTGCAAAATCTTCAGAAACACCAAAAAGGTCATCTGCTCGACCACCACTTTTTAAGGTTTCGTCTCTACTGTTCTCTCTGCTTTCGTCTTCTTTTCCGCTAAAAGATTTACTGTTTAACGTATAATTCATGGTAAGGTTTGCGCTTGTAAGTCGAAATAAGCTACCTCCATTATTTATATTATACACATCTACTTTACTGTTGTTATTATCTAAAGCATAAGGATCTAAAACTGCTCCAAAATTGATAGACATTTTATCGTTAAGTATTTGTGTTCCTCCACTAACACGCATTGGGCTCCATTGTAGGGAATCTCCAGCAAAATTATAGGAAGTAGAAAAGTTTAAATTGTTTAATAAAATGATTTTTTTAGCTTCGGTTTTTGTGCTGTCTTTATCTTTTACTTTGGCTTCAAAATTATTAGAAAGACTTAAACCCATCGAGCTAGAGAAATTTCGATTCGGTGCTCCATAAAGGCTTTCTTCAAATCGTGAAAAAGCTACTTCTTCTTCAACCTCTCCATCGGCATTTACGACTTCGTAAGAATCCCAATATCTATCAAAGGAAGGATTAATATTATAACTCACCGACGGACGCATAACGTGTCTAATCGCTTTTATTTTTTTGTCTTCGCCTTCTTTTTCAAAATTAAACATACCATAAATAGTAGTTCCTAGGCTGGTACTAAAATTATAAGTTCTAAAAGCATCCAAACCACTTTTTTCTGTAGTTACTTCTTCTTCTAAAACAGTGTCGTAACTTTTACTGATGGTATTAAAAGTCCATTTTTCTTCATAATTACTACTTGCACTTAAACTAAAATATTTAAAAAGCTTAAAGTTGGTAGATAATGGTATGGTATGTTTAATACCAGTTAACATATCGTCCCACATTTCTTTTTTAAAGAATAGCGAATCTGTTGTAGTTATATTGTTTTCTGCACTTAAATTATATTGAAAGTTAATGTTTTGAATAATTCCATTTTTTGTTCCTGTCTTACTTGCAAATGGAAAAATACGGCTAACACTTGCTTGTATTGTTGGAAGTGTCATGTTAATACTTTCTGTATTGGTATTTTGTCTGTGTGTTGCAGTGGCGCTCATATTTACTTGTGGTTCTCCTTGAAATGTTTTTGAATAGGAGATAGAAGAAGATAGCGTATTATTTAAAAAGTTGGAAACGTTTGTTTGATTAACAGAGGTTTGGTAGTAGTTACTACTTCCTAAGTTTACAGAAGCGGAGAAACGGGAGTTCGGACTAGCCTTAGTATCTTGACTGTGCGACCAACGTAAATTATAAACAGTGCTTTTTGCGTAATCATCAAAACCACGTTCACTAGTTATTAGGTTTTCATACCTAAAACTAAAGTCTCCATTAAATTTATAACGTACATTGTATTTACTTTGTAAACGCAGACCATAACTACCATTGGTATAATAATCACCAAGGACTGCTAAATCTACATAATCACTAAGTGCAAAGTAATAACCTCCATTTTGTAAAAAGTACCCTCTAGAGCTTTGCTCTCCAAAACTAGGAAATATAACACCAGAAGTCTGTTTTTTGGTTAACGGAAAATACGCAAAAGGCAAACCTATAGGGGTAGGAACACCATAAATAAACATATTGGTTAAACCTGTAGCTACTTTTTCGTCTGGAACCACTTTTGCTTTTCGCAATAAAAAGTAATATTCTGGATCTTCTCTGTTTTCGGAAGTTGTATACTTAGCATTTTGTACAAAATACACCGAATCATTTTCTTTTTTAGAGATTTCACTGTCAAAAAATCCGCCAGCTTGCTCTGTTCTTGAGTTAAATATTAATGCTTTTTCGGTATCTATATTAAATCGGATAGAATCTGGTTCTACTATTTGTTCTCCTTGTTTAAAAATAGGATGTTGTGAGTAAACACCAGCAGAATCTTTCACTCTTCCGGCATATACTTCGTTTTTACTATAATCAATAACAATTACTCCAGCTTTAATTTCCATGTCTCCATAATAAATCTCAGCTTCATTATATAAGTATAGCTTTTGCTCCTTTCGGTTAAAAGCAGTGTAGTCTTTCGCTTTATAGGTAACAATATCGGTAAGAAATTCTGGTTTTGGTTTTACAGAGTCTGTTTTTGTAGAGTCTTTTCCTTTTTCTGTAAGTTCTACTGTGGTATTCTTAGCCTTTGGTTGTAAAACATCGTTTACATTTACGGTAATAGAATCTTCCTTTTTTGCAGGTACAATCTCCCCTCCAGATTTTGGTCTGTCTTGTGCATAGCCACACATGTTAATAAACATGGTAAAACTTAAAGCAAAAAGTATTTGAAATTTATTTGTACGCAACGCTTTTAATGTATTTTTGTAAAAGTATGGCTCGGTTATTGAATTGCCAAAATTACATATATTTTTTATGATTAATTTAATATTAAGCAATTTAAAATAATTCAAACCTTAAATAGTTATTATCTGTATGCAAACCAATAGATTATTATATTCCTTATTCCTTATAGTGGTATTAACCGTTTTTGTTAATACACCCAATGTTTACGCACAACAAGCAGAACAGTTTGTTGTCGTTTTAGATGCTGGTCATGGTGGACATGATCCTGGAAGACCAACAAAAAATGGGTACACAGAAAAGGATATTGCTTTAAAAGTAGCTTTACAAGTCGGTAAAAATTTAGAGAAAAGCAAAAACGTTAAAGTTATTTATACTAGAAAAACAGATGTTTTTGTAACCCTTCGTGGTAGAGCAAAAATTGCAAATGATGCAGATGCAGACTTATTTGTGTCTATTCACTGTAATGCGCATCATACACAAGCGTCTGGTACAGAGACTTATGTTCTGGGTGTTGGTAATACCGAACGTAACTTTAATATTGCCAAAGCAGAAAACGAAGTGATCTTTCTAGAGGATAACTATGAAAAACATTACGAAGGTTTCGATCCTAATGCACCAGAGTCCATGATAGGATTAACATTAATGCAAGAAGAATACGTAGACCAAAGTATCATGCTTGCAGATTTGGTAGAGAAAAGCTTTCAAAACAAATTAAAAAGAAAAAGTAGAGGCGTAAAGCAAATTAGTCTTTGGGTGTTACATAATACCTATATGCCTAGTGTACTTATTGAAACTGGTTTTATTACGAATAATTCCGAAGGTAAATATTTAAACTCTTCTAAAGGACAACAAGAAATATCGAAATCTATTAGTGATGCTATTACAGATTAC
This sequence comes from Lacinutrix himadriensis, assembly GCF_001418105.1. Lineage (GTDB taxonomy): Bacteria > Bacteroidota > Bacteroidia > Flavobacteriales > Flavobacteriaceae > Oceanihabitans > Oceanihabitans himadriense. The sequence continues at coordinate 435,776 of NZ_LIQI01000027.1, read as the reverse complement.
AAAGCTACATTAGACCAAAATATAGGTGCTTTTGTTTTTACACCGCAAGAAGAGTTTCCAAGTGTTACTAATAAGGAGCATGAGCAAATCTTTGAAGATGTCGTTTTTAGAGTGCAAATCGCTGCTAGTTCTAGAAAACTGGCACTAAAAGCATATAATTTTAAAGGTTTAACCGATCTTTCTAGAGAAAAAGAAGGGAACCTTTATAAATATTTTCACGGCTACACATCCGATTACACTAAAGCGAAACAATTGCAAGTCAACGCTAAAAAGAGAGGATATGCTTCCTGTTTTTTAGTCGCTTTTAAAGAAGGGAAAAAAATTACACTAGACCAAGCCTTAAAAACAAGTGCTAATTAGAGTCGTTCTTTGTAAATTTATTTCTAATTTTGTTTCATAACCAATCCAATAAACGTTGAAGTTATCTAGAGAAGTTAAAACTGCCATACTTGTTATATTAGGAATCGTATTCCTTATAATAGGTATCAATTATTTGAAAGGAATAAATATCTTTCAACCCAAAAATGAATTCTACACAGAATTTGATTATAATGCACTAACACCTTCATCTCCTGTTACTATTAAAGGAAATAATGTAGGTAAAATAAATAGCATTAAATATGATTTTGAATCTGGAAAAACACGAGTTGCTTTTACTATTGATAAAGATCTAAAATTCTCTAAAGACAGTAAAATGCGCCTTTATGAATTAGGTTTGATGGGAGGAAACGGAATTGCAATTATTCCTGTGGAAGGAGGAACGCCTGCAAAATCTGGTGATTTCTTACAATCGGAAGTAGAAGAAGGTCTTGTAAAAAGCCTAACAAGCAACTTTTCTGGATTGAGTTCTGGATTAGATGGTACTTTAGAATCTGCAGATTCTCTTTTAATCAGTTTAAATAGATTAGTAGAAGACGATTCCGAAAAAGGCTTGAAAAATGCCATTGGCGAATTAAATACGACTATAAAATCCTTTAAAACATTATCCTATTCTTTCAATTCTTTAATTGCTAAAAATGATGAAACGCTTACTTCTATGCTTTCTAATTTTGATAAAGTAAGTAAAGATTTAGGAGCGCTTTCCGAAGATTTAAAAGATGTAGAATTATCTAAAACCGTAAAAACCTTAGACCAAACATTACTGAATGTAAATACGCTTTTATCCGATTTAGATAAAGGAGAAGGTACGCTTGGTAAACTACTTACAGATGACGAGTTGTATACCAACTTAGAAGTAGCATCACAACAACTACAAGAATTATTACAAGACTTTAAATTAAATCCAAGTAGATATATTAAAGTATCCGTTTTCGGGAAAAACAATAAAGAAGGATATATTAAACCAGAAAGCGAAAGACAATAAACCAACCTATACATGAATTACTTACCAAATATAATATTTGCCATTGCACTAATTGTAGGCTTTGGCTTTTTTGCAAAAAATGTAAAAAAACTTGTTCGTAATATAAAGTTAGGGCAAGATGTAGATGTTAGTGATAATAAATCACAACGTTGGAAAAACATGGCTAACATTGCTTTAGGACAAAGTAAAATGGTGAAGCGTCCGGTTTCTGGATTTTTGCATGTTGTAGTATACGTAGGTTTTGTAATAATAAACATTGAAGTATTAGAAATTATAATTGATGGACTTTTTGGTACACATCGTATTTTTTCTAGCGTTTTACCAGAAGCAGTATATGGTTTTTTAATTGGGACTTTCGAGATTCTTGCAGTACTTGTACTTGTTGCTGTTATTGTATTCTGGATAAGAAGAAACATTATAAAATTAGCGCGTTTCTGGAAACCGGAAATGAAAGGTTGGCCAAAAAGCGATGGAAATATCATTCTGTATTTCGAAATGGTATTAATGACGCTATTCTTAGTTATGAATGCTACCGATCTTCATTTTCAAGAAGCAAATTCTGGAAATATCATCAGTCAATTTATAGCGCCTTTATTTTCTGGAATGGCAGAAAGTACCGTGCATATCATAGAAAGAGCAGCTTGGTGGTTACACATTGTTGGAATCTTAACTTTTTTAAATTACCTATACTTTTCGAAGCATTTACATATTCTTTTAGCGTTTCCAAATACTTTTTACGGACGTGTAAATAATAAAGGAGAACTAAATAATTTAGCATCTGTTACTGCAGAAGTAAAAATGATGATGGATCCAGATGCAGATCCATTTGCAGCAGCACCAGAAGGAGCAGAAGACGAAATGCCGGCAAAATTTGGAGCAAGTGATGTGCAAGATTTATCTTGGGTACAATTACTAAATGCATACACATGTACAGAATGCGGACGATGCACCAGCGAATGTCCTGCAAACCTAACAGGTAAAAAGCTTTCGCCTAGAAAAATCATGATGGATACCAGAGATCGTCTGGAAGAAGTTGGGAAAAACATAGATGCAAACAACGGCGAGTTTAAAGACGATGGTAAGCAATTACTTGGTGACTATATCACTAACGAAGAAATTTGGGCATGTACCAGTTGTAACGCTTGTGTAGAGGCTTGTCCGGTAAGTATCGATCCATTGTCGATCATTATCGAGATGCGTCGTTATTTGGTGATGGAAAAAAGTGATGCGCCAACAGAGTTGAACAATATGATGACCAATATTGAAAACAACGGAGCACCTTGGCCTTACAACCAACAGGATAGATTAAACTGGAAAGACGAGTAAAATAATTTAGGCGTGTCCAACAAAGCTTTAGCGTAGTTGGGCGTTACCGCAAGGGTCGCGCTTTCGGCAGTCGCTTTTTTTGAGAAAAACAAAAAAGAGCTTCAACAAATGCCTCAATCCCTAACGCAGTCTTTCAGTAACGAAAGTATCTCGAAATACGAGAAGTGTTAGTAAAAATAAAGAACAAGTTTCACATGCTAAAGGCGAAATGCCAATAGCTAAAAGCTAAAATAATGAGCGAACAACTTAACGTGCCAACAATGGCAGAATTAATGGCAGCAGGTAAAACACCAGATATCTTATTCTGGGTTGGTTCTGCTGGGAGTTATGATGATAGAGCAAAAAAAATCACCAAAGCATTTGTGAAAATATTAAACAAAGCAGGCGTTAATTTTGGAGTTCTAGGTACCGAAGAAAGCGCTACAGGTGATTTAGCAAAAAGAGCAGGAAACGAATTCTTGTTTCAAATGCAAGCCATGATGAATATCGAGATTTTAAATATGTATGAAGTGAAACGCATTGTAACTTGCGATCCACACTCTTTTAACTGTTTAAAAAACGAATATCCTGGTTTAGGTGGTACATACGAAGTGATGCACCACACGCAATTTATTAAGCAATTAATAGATTCCAAAAAATTAGATATCAAAGAAAGCGATTATAAAGGAAAACAAATCACCTTTCATGATCCTTGTTACTTGGGTAGAGCAAATTCTGAATATGATGCGCCAAGAGATGTTTTAAGTGCACTAAATGCCAATTTAGTAGAAATGAAACGTAGTAAAGCAACCGCTTTATGTTGCGGAGCAGGAGGAGCACAAATGTTTAAAGAACCTGAAAAAGGAGATAAAGACATTAATGAGCTTCGTACAGAAGATGCATTAAAAACCAATCCAGATATTATTGCAACGGCTTGTCCGTATTGCATGACTATGATGTCCGATGGTGTTAAAGTAAAAGAAAAAGAAGCACAAATAAAAGTGATGGATATTGCAGAGTTAATTGCAAGTTCACAGAATTTATAAGACTAATAATTATTACGAGAGCAATAGTATAAAATCAGCAATCGTTCATTCATATTCATTTATCAAAAAAAAATGCTAGTAGACTTTAATACATTACCAGAAGAATCTCGTGTTTGGATCTACCAAGCAAACCGTTCTTTTTCCGAACAAGAAATAGAAGAAATTTCAAATAAGCTAAATATATTTGTCGAAAACTGGGCAGCGCATGGTGCAGATCTACAAGCTGGACATCAAATTGTTTATAAGCGATTTATTGTTATTGGTTTAAACCAAGACATGAATAATGCAACAGGCTGTTCTATTGATGCGTCTGTTCATTTTATTCAACAATTAGAAAAGGAATACAACGTAGATTTAATGGATAAAATGAATGTTTCCTACAAGCAAGGAGAATTCATTGCATACAAGACGTTAACCGATTTTAGAAAAATGGCTAAAGATAAAGCGGTTTCTAAAAACACGATTGTTTTTAATAATCTAATAAACACGGTTGCCGAATTTAAAGAAAATTGGGAGGTTCCTGCTAGCGAAAGTTGGCATAGTAGATTTTTAAATTAAGTATAGTAAATAAACAGTAAGCATGACCAACGAAATTTTTTTATTAAACATTTCTGGACCAGACAAACCAGGACTAACTTCAAGTTTAACAGGTGTTTTAGCAGATTATGGAGCTAAGATTTTAGATATTGGTCAAGCAAACATTCATAATACACTTTCTTTAGGTTTCCTTTTTGAAATTGGTTCTAAAAAAAAATCAGCAGCAGTTTTAAAAGATTTACTTTTTAAAGCTTACGAACTTGGCGTTACCGCCAAATTTACGCCAATATCTCTAGAAGATTACGAAAAATGGGTTTCCCTTCAAGGAAAAGATCGTTATATCGTTACTGTTTTAGGTGAAAAATTGGCGGCAGAACAAATTTCAGAAGTGACCAAAGTGATCTCTGAACAAAATTTAAATATTGATGCTATAAAAAGACTCACAGGTCGTACCTCACTTGTGATGCAGGAAGAGTATCCTAGAGCATCTATCCAACTATCTATTCGAGGAAAAATACAAGACAAACAAGGCCTTGCTTCTAAATTCATGCAGATTTCTAGGGATTTAGATGTAGATATTGCTTTTCAAGAAGACAATATTTATAGACGTAACAGACGTTTAGTGTGTTTTGATATGGATTCTACTTTGATTCAGGCAGAAGTTATTGATAAGCTTGCAGAGCTAGCAGGTGTTGGAGATGAAGTGAAAGCGATTACAGAATCTGCCATGCAAGGAGAAATCGACTTTAACGAAAGTTTTATACAACGCATGAAGCTGCTTAAAGGTTTAAGCGAAGACGTATTGCATGATGTTGCCATTAATTTACCAATAACCAAAGGAGCAAAAAGACTGATAGATACCTTAAAAAAATACGGGTTTAAAACGGCTATTCTTTCTGGTGGTTTTACTTATTTTGGACATTACCTACAAAAAGAATTAGGTATGGATTATGTGTATGCCAACCAATTAGAGATTAAAGATGGTGTGTTAACAGGGGGTTATCTTGGTGATATTGTCGATGGAAACAAAAAGGCTGAATACCTTAAAGAAATCGCAATCAAAGAAGGTATAGATATTAGTCAGACTATTGCTGTTGGTGATGGAGCAAACGATCTACCAATGCTAAGTTTAGCTGGTTTAGGTATCGCTTTTCATGCCAAACCTACAGTAAAAGACAATGCGCAGAGTTCTATTTCTAGTATCGGATTAGATGGTGTTTTATATCTTTTAGGCTATCACGATAGACATATCGATTTAATAGAGTAAGGCTATTTATTTTTTTGCGACTATGTAACTATTGTTACAAAATATGTATTTACTTTTTTCTTTATTTACATATTAAATCCAGTTATATGAAAAAGATAATTGCTATCGCTTTTATGCTGTTCTTTTCAGTATCTAGCTTTGCACAAGAATGGCTAACAAATTTTGACGAAGCCAAAGCGTTAGCTACGCAAAACAATCAAAAAATAGTTTTAGTTTTTCAAGGATCCGATTGGTGTGCACCTTGCATTAAACTAGATAAAGAAGTTTGGAGTACCGCAGAGTTTCAAACTTTGGCAAAAAATAAATTTGTCATGCTACAAGCAGATTTTCCAAAACGAAAAGGAAACAAATTAACTCCAGAATTACAAGCACACAATAATAAATTAGCAGAGAAGTATAATCCTAATGGGTATTTCCCTTTTGTTGTTGTTTTAAACGATAAAGGAGAAGTTGTAGGAAATTCTGGTTACGAAAAATCTACTCCGAAAAAATACTTTAATAAATTAAATAACTTTTGAAAAATTCACTTTTCATAATAGCTTTTTTAGTGTTTTCATCTTCTTTTTCACAAGAGGTTTATTCGGAAACTATGAAACTAATGGGAAGTCGTTTTGATATTTCAGTGGTAGCAAATACTAAAGAAGAAGGAGAAGAATCTATTCATATTGCAGTCGCAGAAATTTCAAGAATAGAAAAATTAATTTCCTCTTGGGATGAAAACTCACAAACGTCATTAATAAATAGTCAAGCAGGAATTGCACCTGTAAAAGTAGCTTCTGAATTGTTTCAATTAATAGAACGTGCTTTAAAAATCTCAAAATTGACTAGTGGTGCTTTTGATATTAGTTATGCTTCTATGGATAAAATTTGGAAGTTTGATGGTTCTATGACGGCTATGCCTTCCGAAGAAATCATTAAGAAATCTGTCGATAAAGTAGGATATCAAAACATTCTCTTAGATCACAAAGAACAAACCGTGTTTTTAAAACGTAAGGGAATGAAAATTGGCTTTGGAGCCATTGGTAAAGGGTATGCCGCAGATAAAGCTAAGATTTTATTGCAAAGCAAAGGAGTGAAAGCAGGAATTATTAATGCGTCTGGCGATTTAAACGCATGGGGAAAACAACCAAATAATAAAGATTGGATGGTTGCCATTGTAAATCCTTTAAATAAAAACAAAGTATTTTCTTGGTTGCCAGTTCATAATCAAGCTGTAGTGACTTCTGGTAATTATGAAAAATATGTATCCTTTGACGGAGAATTGTATTCCCATATAATAGATCCTAGAACAGGCTATCCAAGTAAAGGGATTTTGAGTGTTTCCATTTTTACTAAATCTGCAGAATTAGCAGATGCTTTGGCAACTTCAGTTTTTGTAATGGGCGTAGAAGTAGGATTAGATTTTATAAACCAACTAAAAGATGTAGAGTGTATTATTGTTGATGGTGACAATAAAATTATTACATCCAACCACATAGAATTAAAGCAAAATAATCATGATTAAAAAAGGCTTATTAGTAATAGGAATTATAGTTCATGTAGTTCTTGTGTTGCTGTAAAGGAATATGAAAAAGTGTATATAAATGATCCAGATATGGATTTGTCACAAAAAAAAGTAGATCGTTTTGAAACCAATTTTCAAGTCTATCGTGAAGCTGCTTCTGGAGCAAATGGAGGTAAATCTGGCGGAGGCTGTGGTTGTAACTAAGGGTAACAAGTTTTTGTTTTATAAAAACGTAAGTTGAACTTATCCCATTGTAAAATGGGATCTCATTATATTAAAAATAATTATGAAAAATATTTTAACCTTAGTAGTTTTATTTGCAATTGGAAACACTTTTGCGCAGCAAGATTCTACAGCGGTATATAAAAAGCGTGTTTTAGAAACTACAGAAGTAGATTTTCTAACGAGTTATTATTCGCAAGATGGCGATAATGCATCTGTTACAGGAGGAATTGGATCTGAAGAATTAACCGATTTTACACCAACAATAATTGTTAGTTTGCCATTAAGTGCAGATGAAGTTTTAACTATTGATGCAGGGATTTCTTCCTATTCTTCTGCCTCTTCTAGTAATTTAGATCCATTTGATGGGGCTAGTGAAGGAAGTCCTTGGGTAGCTTCTTCGGGTGCTTCGCAACAAGATACTTGGGCAAGTCTTAATGTAGGGTATTCGCATAGTTCAGACGACAGAAATAATATTTGGAGTGCCAATGTTTCTTTTGCTAATGAATATGATTACACTTCTATCGGTTTGGGAGGTGGTTTCGCAAAACTCTTCAACGAGAAAAACACAGAAATAGGAGTGAAAGCAAATGTCTATTTAGATACTTGGAAACCTGTATATCCTGTTGAATTGGATGCGTATAAACAAACGAATGGCAATTTGAATCAAGGTCTTTTTCAAGGAGTAGATATATTAGATCAAAATGGAAATACAAGTACAAATTGGAGTCCTGTTACTGGTTTCGATTTGATAAAAGATAAGGCTAGAAATTCGTATTCGCTGTCTTTTAGTTTTTCTCAAATATTAAGCAAAAAAGCACAAATGTCGTTGTTTTTCGATTTAGTGAAACAAGATGGATGGCTCGCAAACCCAATGCAACGTGTGTATTTTGGCGATGTAGATAATTATTATATTGGTAATGCGGCAAGTATTGCTAATTATACTTCTTCTAGCAATAAAGACGTATTTCAGTTAGCAGATGATATAGAAAGACTACCAGATAGTAGATTTAAAATTCCGTTAGGAATGCGTTTTAATTATTATATAAACGAAACCGTTTCTTTAAGAACGTATTACCGATATTACTTTGATGATTGGGGAATTAACTCACATACAGCCAATGTAGAATTGCCTATTAAAATAACTTCCAAGTTTACACTTTATCCTTCGTATCGATTTTATAATCAGACTGCAGCAGACTATTTTGCTCCTTATGAAGAAAACGTATCTACGAGTGAATTTTATACTTCCGATTATGATTTGTCAAAATTCTCAGCCAATCAATATGGTTTCGGAGTTTCATATACCGATATTTTTACAAATTTTAAAATCTGGAAATTTGGACTAAAGAATGTCGATTTTAAATACCATAACTACAAACGGAATACTGGTTTATCTGCAAATATATTCGCTATCGCTTTTAAGTTTGTTATGGATTAATCCTGTTTATTAATGCCTTAGTTAATAATTCTTCTAAAATCTATCATAAAGTCCGTAAAACTTCGTTTTAAAAATGTTATTTTGGCATAGTTTTTAAGCTATATTTATTAAACAATTTTATGCGTCGTCACTATATATTATTTTCCATATTATTTTTTCCCATTTTTAGTCATGCTCAAGAGTATAATCCGCTTTTAAAAGGGGATGGTATTTCTCAAAATAAATGGGTAGATAGCGTTTATAATAGCATGACACTTAAAGAGAAAATCGGACAACTTTTTATGGTTCAGGTTTTTTCTAATCAAGATGCTAAAAATAAAGCCAAGGTTGTAGATTTAATTATCAAGCAAAAAATTGGTGGCGTAATTTATTCTAACGGCGGACCAGTAAGACAAGCGAAACTAAATAATGAATTACAAGCAGCATCTAAAATTCCTTTGTTGGTTGGTATGGATGCCGAATGGGGTTTAAGCATGCGCTTAGATTCCACCTATGCATTCCCTTGGAATATGACACTTGGTGCCATTAAAAATAAACAATTAGTAGAGCAAACGGGAAGACAAATAGGAGAGCATTGCAAACGTTTAGGAGTACATTTTAATTTTGCTCCTGTTGTAGATATTAATACCAATCCGAAAAACCCAATTATTGGAAATCGCTCCTTTGGTGAAGATAGAGATAATGTTACCGAAAAAGCCTTGGCTTTTATGAAAGGGATGCAAAGTGCCGGAGTTTTAGCAAACGCGAAACATTTTCCAGGTCATGGAGATACCGAAAGCGATTCGCATAAAACCTTACCATCGGTTCTTTTTGATGAAAAACGCATCGATTCTGTAGAGCTATATCCGTACCGAAAACTAATAACCGAAGGTTTGTCTAGCGTGATGGTTGCGCATTTAAATGTACCAAGTTTAGAGAGCCGCGAAGGATTTCCTTCCTCTTTATCCAAACATATTGTTACCGATATTTTAAAAGAACGTTTAGGTTTTAAAGGTTTAATTTTTACAGATGCCTTAACCATGAAAGGAGCTGCAGATTATATTGAAAAATCTGTTGACGGAAATACTTCTAAAACGATTATTACAGGAGGAGAAATTGATTTAATGTCGTTTTTAGCTGGTAATGATGTGATGCTAATGTCTGAAGATCCAGAAAAAGGAATCGCTAAATTTATGGATGCTTTCGGTAAAGGGAAAATTACGGAAGAGCGTTTAGCACATTCGGTTAAAAAGATATTACAAGCAAAATATAAAGTCGGCTTAAATAATTATTCCCCAATTGGAACTACAAATCTGGTTGCAGATTTAAATAGAATTAAAGATGATGCTTTATATGAAGAGCTTTTGGAGAATGCCATTACAGTTGCCGAAAACAAATCCGGAATCTTACCATTGCAACAGTTAGAAACGAAAAGCATTGCTTATGTGAAGTTTGGTGACGCAGATGGGACTGCTTTTTATAATGAGCTTAGAAAATATACACGTGTACACGAAATTAAAGCAGATAATTTAGAGACGCTTTTAAATAAGCTTAAGCCTTATAACACGGTTATTATTGGTTTGCATCGATCTAATGATAATCCTTGGAAAAGTTACAAGTTCACAGAAAAAGAATTAAAATGGCTAATCGAAATCGCTAAAAACAATACGGTTATACTAGATGTTTTTGTGAAACCTTATGCGCTTTTAGATATAGATCCAATTAATAATATTAGGAGTGTTGTTGTTAGTTATCAAAATAGCGAAATAGCACAACAAAAATCGGCACAAATTATATTTGGAGCATTACCAGCAAAAGGTACTTTGCCAGTTTCCGCAGGCGTGGATTATGCGGTTGGTCAAGGAGATTTATATAATGAAGTAAGTAGATTATCATATACCATTCCAGAGCGTGTAGGTATGAGTTCTTCTAGATTAAAGAAAATAGATTCTATTGCAAATCATGCTGTAAATGGCGGGATGACACCAGGAATTCAATTGCTAATCGCTAGAAAAGGAAAAGTGATTTATAATAAAAACTTCGGAAAACATAGCTATAGCAAAAATGGAGAAAAAGTAAAATTTGATGATATTTATGATGTTGCTTCCTTAACTAAAATACTAGGGACATTGCCATTGTTAATGGAGTTAGAAGAACAAGGAATCGTTTCTTTAGATAGTAAACTGTCTGAGATGCTTCCGGAATATAAAACGTCTAACAAAAAGGATGTAACGATTAAAAGAATGCTTTCGCATTATGCAAGATTAAAACCTTGGATTCCTTTTTATTATGCCACATTAGATTCCGTTACCAAACGTCCGGATCCAAAATACTACAGAAAACATTTCGATCCAGAATTCAGTGTTAAAGTAGCAGATGAATTATACATGCGTAAAGATTATAAAGATTCCATTCAGGAAATAATTAAAGATACCGACTTGCTTTCTAGACAGCGTTATCGCTATAGTGATCTACCTTATTATATTTTAAAGAAATTTATTGAGGAACATTACGACAAACCTTTAGATGAATTGGCTAAAGATCATTTTTTCGAGTCATTAGGTGCAAATTATACCATGTACAATCCTAATAATAAGGTAAGTAATAAAAATATTGTTCCAACGGAAGAAGACGATTATTATAGATACCAAAAAATTCAAGGCTATGTACATGATATGGGAGCGGCAATGCAAGGTGGTATTGGTGGTCATGCAGGTATTTTTAGTAATGCCAATGATGTTGCTAAAATCATGCAAATGTATTTGCAAAAAGGATTTTATGGTGGTAAGCGTTATTTAAAACCAGAAACCATAGATAAGTTTAATACCTGTTATTATTGCGATGACAATAATAGAAGAGGAATTGGTTTCGATAAACCGCAATTAGGAGATGCTGGACCAACTTGTGGTTGATTTCTATGACGAGTTTTGGGCATTCCGGATTTACAGGAACTTACGCTTGGGCAGATCCAGAAGAAGAAATTGTATACGTGTTTTTAGCAAATAGAACCTATCCAAAAGCTGGAAAGAATCTATTGTTAAGAGAGGATATTAGAACCAATATTCAAGCAGCTATTTACGAAGCTATTATAGATTAATAGAAAAGTATTTAGAGTTCGAAAGGTATAAGTACTTAAAGTTACAGGTGTTTATTGTGATAAAGTTAGAACGTTTCATGCGTTTTTAAGTTTAGTAATAAAAATTTAGAACAATCAATAAAAGCTAAATATGTATAGCTCTCTTCTTTTTCTTAAAGAGGAGAATGCATTTTGATTTTCGTATAAGAAAATTAAAAGAAAGAGGAGTTCAATAAAAGTTTAATTAAAAAGTTACCTGCTTTCGCAGGCGTAATAATGAAAATAGGAATTGTTTGTTACCCAACATTTGGAGGAAGTGGAGTAGTAGCCACAGAATTAGGTATTCAACTATCTAAACGTGGACATGAAATTCATTTTATAACCTATAATCAGCCCGTTAGATTGGAATTGTTAGGGAACAATGTGCATTATCATGAAGTAAATGTACCAGAATATCCTTTATTTCATTACCAACCTTATGAGCTTGCTTTATCTAGTAAATTAGTAGATATGGTGAAGCTTCATAAAATTGAAGTATTGCATGTGCATTACGCCATTCCGCATGCCTATGCAGCATATATGGCGCAAAAAATGTTGCGTGAAGAAGATATTTATGTCCCAATAGTGACTACGCTTCACGGAACAGATATTACACTAGTTGGTTCGCATCCTTTTTATAAACCAGCAGTAACTTTTAGTATTAATAAATCAGATGCTGTTACTGCGGTTTCCCAAAGTTTAAAAGACGATACGCTACGTTTGTTTGATATTAAAAATGAAATTGATGTAGTTACTAATTTTATTGATGTAAGTAAGTATAATCATGGTTTTACAGACTGTCAAAGAGGTATGATGGCAAACGATGATGAAAAAATAATTACACACATTAGTAATTTTCGTCCGGTAAAAAGAATTGAAGATATTGTTCATGTATTTTATAACATTCAAAAAGAAATACCAGCAAAATTAATGATGGTTGGCGAAGGTCCTGAAAAGGAAAAAGCAGAATTATTATGTGAAAAACTTGGCATTTCTGAAAAAGTAGTCTTTTTTGGTCAGAGTAACGAAATAGATAAAATTCTTTGCTTTAGTGATCTATTCCTATTGCCAAGTGAAACCGAAAGTTTTGGTCTTGCAGCTTTAGAAGCAATGGTATCAGGAGTTCCAGTAATATCTAGTAATACAGGAGGAATCCCAGAAGTAAATATACAAGGAGTTACAGGTTATTTAAGTGATGTTGGAGATGTAGAAGACATGTCTAAAAATGCAATCTACGTTTTAAGTGATCCAGAAAGATTGAACACTTTTAAAGCAAATGCTAAAAAAGAGGCTGGAAAATTTGATATACACAATATTGTTCCGCAATACGAAGCTATTTACGAAAGAACACTTAGCAGATGTTTAATTAAAGATTAAAACGTATAACGCGCACTAACACCAACATCTATATCTAGATTATTATTGTCGTAAGCACCATCACCAAAACCTAGTTCTGGTCTTAGGTCTAAAGATAATAGTAAAGGAAAATCGAATTTGTATTCTACGCCAATATCACCAGAAGCAAAAACAAAAGAGTCGTTATAGTTTCTATTTCCGCGAGAATCAAATTTATAACTAGCAAAACCAGCTCCAGCACCAAAGTACCAATTAAAATCGCCTTGAATTGGCTTCACCCATTGAAACAATCCCACGGCTTTGATGCCATTATAATCCCTATCGTTACTCCAACCAAAATCTACTTCTAGTCTGTTGTTTTCTAAAATGGCACGTTGGTAAGAGATGCTAGCACCTATTCCATTGGCGTCTCCCAGTCTTAAACCTATTGCGTTTTCTGCTATTTCTTGAGCAGTTGTAGAAAGGGTAAATCCAAATAAAGCAATTACAATTAAAAATCTTGTTTTCATAAGGCTATAATTTTATTCTTGTTAAATAATAACGCACTTGTTTCTTAATTATTGGCAAACTAAACGTAAATTTAAGCCTTTTATTTTCAAAAATTATTAAATGAACAACACTATTAACGATGCTTTAAAAAATTTACAAACCCAACTACTTGGCGATTTGTACTTTGACGATTTAATGCGTTCTATTTATGCAACAGATGCTTCGGTGTATAGAAAATTACCTGTTGCTGTGGCTTTTCCTAAAGATAACAACGATATAAAGCTACTTATTCGTTTTTCGAAAGAAAATAAAACTTCTTTAATCCCAAGAACTGCTGGTACATCTTTAGCAGGACAATGTGTTGGAGATGGAATTGTAGTAGATGTTTCTAAACATTTTACAAAGATTATACGTGTAAACGAAAAGGAGAAAACGGTTACTGTGCAACCAGGAGTTGTTAGAGATTCTCTTAATAATTATTTAAAACCTTTTGGGTTGTTTTTCGGACCAAATACTTCCACGTCTAATCGCTGTATGATTGGCGGAATGGTTGGGAATAACTCTTCAGGAACCACCTCTATTCAATACGGAGTAACCAGAGATAAAGTGTTGGAATTGCATACTATTTTAAGTGATGAAAGTGATGTTGTCTTTACGGAATTGTCTTCGGAAGCATTTAAAGACAAAACAAAACTAGATACTTTAGAAGGTAACATATATGCATCTTTATATTCCGAATTAGCTTCGGAAGCCGTGCAACTTCAAATAAAAAACGAGTTTCCAAATCCGGAAATACACCGAAGAAATACCGGTTACGCGATGGATGAATTGATAAAAGCGTCTGTTTTTTCAGATGCAACTTCCAATTTCAACATGTGTAAATTACTTTCTGGTAGCGAAGGTACGCTTGCATTTACCACACAAATCACCCTAAAATTAGATGTACTTCCTCCAGCCGAAAGTGTTATGGTTGCTGCGCATTTTAAAAGTGTTGCAGATTGCTTGAAAAGTGTAACCGTTGTGATGCAACATGATTTGCATACGTGTGAAATGATGGATAAAACCATTTTAGATTTAACCAAACACAATAAAACGCAAGAAGAAAACAGGCAGTTTATCCAAGGGGATCCAGAAGCTATTTTAATGTGTGAAGTAAAAGGAAATACGATTCAGGAAGCAAAAAATCATGCCGAAGCACTTATTAAAGCCATTGAAGAGCAAGGTTTAAGTTATGCAAATGCCTTGTTATTAGGTGTTGAAATTGATAAAGCGGTCGAGTTGCGAAAAGCGGGATTAGGTTTATTGGGTAATATGATTGGAGATAAAAAAACCGTTGCATGTATTGAAGATACTGCGGTTGCGCTTCCTGACTTAGCAAATTATATTGAAGATTTTACGGCTTTAATGAAAACCTACAATCAAAAAGCGGTGTATTATGCGCATGCCGGAGCTGGAGAATTGCATTTAAGACCGATTTTAAACTTAAAGGAAAAAGAAGATGTTATTCTGTTTAGAAAAATAACAACAGATGTAGCCAAGCTAGTGAAAAAGTACAATGGGTCGATGAGTGGCGAACATGGTGATGGTATTGTTCGTGCAGAGTTTATTCCGTTAATGATTGGTGCTACTAATTATGAGATTTTAAAACGTATTAAAACAACTTTCGATCCAGGAAATATCTTTAATCCAGGGAAAATTGTAGATGCTTATCCTATGGATGAAAGTTTGCGATATCAACCAGACAGAGTAGAACCAGTTATTGAAACGATACTGGATTTCTCCAAATCGGAAGGTATACTTCGAGAAACCGAAAAATGTAACGGTTCTGGAGATTGTAGAAAATTACCGGAATTTGGAGGAACCATGTGTCCGAGTTACAGAGCCACCAGAAACGAAAAAGATACCACAAGAGCAAGAGCAAATGCATTACGTGAGTTTCTAACCAATTCCGATAAACCCAATAAATTTAACCATCAAGAATTAAAGCAGGTTTTCGATTTATGCCTAAGCTGTAAAGCATGTTCTAGCGAGTGTCCGAGTAGTGTAGATGTAGCTAGTTTGAAAGCCGAATTTCAATACCAATATCAGAAAGAAAATGGGGTTTCATTACGTACTAAATTGTTCGCCTATAACAACCAATTAAACAAGTTTGGAAGTCATTTTCCAAAGCTTACCAATTTTGTGTTTTCCAATACGTATACGGCTTCGGTATTAAAAAAATCTTTTGGAATTGCTAAAGAAAGAAACTTGCCTTTAATTTCAAGTAAAAGTTTAAGTAAGTTATTTCAAAACACTATTATACAGAAAGTTGATGAAAAAAATATTAAAACGGTTTATTTATTTAATGATGAGTTTACTAACTTTTTAGATACACCAATTGGAGTAGATGCTATATCGCTTTTAACGGACTTAAATTATAAAGTAAAGCTAATTAATCATGAAGAATCTGGTCGGACTTTTATATCGAAAGGATTATTAAAACAAGCCAAAAATGTAGCGAATAAAAACGTTGCTATTTTTAAAGATTTGATCACTAATGAAACACCGTTGATAGGTATAGAACCTTCCGCTATTTTAAGCTTTAAAGATGAATATATAAAGCTTGTGGACGATAAAGTTTCCGCAGAAAAAATTGCAAAAAACACCTTTTTGATTGAAGAATTTATTCAGCAAGAAATCAAACTAGGAAATATAAAAGCTTCGCAATTTACTAAAGAAGCGAAAACGATTAAGTTTCATGGACATTGCCATCAAAAGGCACAGGCAAATCAGCTTTCTAGTTTTGCGGTTTTAAACCTTCCCGAGAATTACAAAGTAACCATTATACCAAGTGGTTGTTGTGGTATGGCTGGAAGTTTTGGGTATGAAAAAGAGCATTATGAAGTAAGTATGCAAATTGGGGAACAAACGCTATTTCCAGCTGTTCGAAAAGCAAGTAAAGAGACTCTTATTGCTGCAAATGGAACCAGTTGTAGGCATCAGATAAAAGATGGAACACAACGTGAGGCATTGCATCCTATTACCATTTTAAAAGAAGCGCTAATCTAATTTCTTCTTGTTTTGATCTACAATGGTTATTGCGGCAATTAAATCTTTCATTTCCATTTCTTTAATATCTTCATCAGCAAAAAAAGGGGAGAGCTTATCTTTGTTGTAATGGTAGATTTTCCAACGTTTAAATTGATATTCTAGAGCGGTGAAATTTTCCACCCAATCGCCAGAATTCAAGTAGGTTGTTTGTCCGTGTTTATTCCCCTTAACAATCATTTTTGGTTGGTGTATATGTCCGCAAATAACATAATCATAACCATTTTCTATTGCTAAATCTGTAGCTACTTCTTCAAAATCATGAATGTATTTAATGGCACCTTTTACGCTATTCTTTATTTTCTTGGAAAGGGAATAACGCTCTCTTCCTAAGTTTACTAAGCACCAGTTTACAAAGCGGTTAATAACAATAAGAAAATCATAACCATAACCTCCAAGTTTGGCTAGCCATTTGGCATTTTGAATGGAAACATCAAAAACATCACCATGAAAAAACCATGCTGTTTTACCATCTAGTTCGGTTACATATTTATCTACAATAGAAATTTTACCAATTTGCGAATCACTAAATTTCCGGAGCATTTCATCGTGATTTCCAGTAATATAGATGACTTCAGTACCATTTGCCGCCATGGTAATTATTTTTTTTATCACCTTTAAATGTGCAGGAGGAAAGTAGCGTTTGCTAAATTGCCAAATATCTATAATATCTCCATTAAGGATTAGTTTTTTGGGGTCTATACTATTTAAATAAGTTAGTAATTGTTTCGCATGACAACCAAAGGTTCCTAAATGCACATCGGATATAACAGCAATTTCTACTTTTCTTTTCTTTTTCAAACTAGTAAGATTTTAACTTTTATTATTATTCAAATTACACACTTGTATGTTATTTGAATATTAACAGGTAATTATATAATTACTAGGGAATTGTAAAGTTTAGGTTATGTATATTAAGATTTAATATAACAGAAAGGAGCATTTATTGTATAAAAAAACCTCCCAAAAGGAGGTTCTTCAATAAGCATTATAAAATAATACTCTTTATTTTACAGCCAATCCAGAAGGAAAAGATGCATTGTTTAAGGTCATACTATATACATTAGAACCACCAATGGCAGTGTTGGTATTAGCAGTTAATGGCTTTAAGTAAAAAGGACTTGCACTATTGTCTGGATGTGGTTCAATAGAAACAACAACTTTTTGATTTCTTAAATCTATAGGAAAAGTAATTCCGTCAATTGGAACACCTGTTGCTAAAAAGTCTTCACCAGGAAATGATGGAGCGGTCTCATTACCACTAAAGAAACTAGATTCATCAGACGAATTTGCATTTGTGAATTTTCCAGTAGAAATTGCAGTTCCGTTAATATCAACCCATCCTTCATATTTCCAACCAGATGCTAATGTTGGTAAATTAGTTAATCCAGCATTAGGAGGATTCATAAACCATACTCCAAATTCATCGTTATCCGCTACAGCATCCGTTGGTGTTGCTAATATAAATTTCCCAGTTATTCCTAAAATACCTGAAAATTGGTTTTCAATGTTTAAAGTAGCAGCATTAGAATTTCCAATAAAATCACCACTCATAATTTTTGTATTAGACGGTGCTGGATCATCATTAGTTTTAGGCTCAATAGATAGAATAAAAGCAGTAGCTACATCTAATTCGGCAGTTGGTACTCTAAAGGTTTTAGTAATGTTATTGGCAGATGTTGTATTAAACCTTCCTGTAGAAACAGGAGATCCGTCTACCATAACCCAACCTTCGTATATCACATCTCCTTCTAATGGTGCAATTCCAAAAAGATTTACCGTTAAAGTAGACATTGGTGTAGAAGGAGTATTGTCATCATCACTACTACAAGAAGCTATTAGTAAAACAGATGCAAATAATAAAAGGGTTTTTATGTTTTTCATATTAATCATTTTTTTAAGCAACAAAAATAAGCTTATATTGTATTAGTTCAAACTAATATTCATATAATATTTTGAATATTAAAGCATTAAAATATTTGGTGCAATTAATTTTTTTATTTCTCTAATAATAGATTTACATTAGCACAAATAACTATTCGTAATATAAAAATGGCAGGAAATTCTTTTGGAAATATATTTAAAGTTAGCACTTTTGGTGAATCTCACGGCGTTGCAATTGGTGGCGTAATAGATGGTTGTCCTTCGGGAATACAATTGGATTTTGAAGCTATTCAAAACGAATTAAACCGAAGAAAACCAGGACAGTCTGAAATCGTAACACAACGTAAAGAACCAGATACGGTAGAGTTTTTATCTGGAATATTTGAAGGACAAACCACAGGAACTCCAATCGGTTTTGTTATTAAAAACGCAAACCAGAAATCTAAAGATTATACCCATATTAAAGATGTGTATCGTCCTAGTCACGCAGATTACACCTACGATCAAAAGTATGGTGTTCGTGATTATAGAGGTGGCGGACGTAGTTCTGCACGTGAAACTGCTTGTAGAGTAGTTGCAGGAGCGATTGCAAAACAAGTACTTAAAAATGTAAAAATTAATGCGTTTACATCTTCTGTAGGCGAAATTTTTATAGATAAACCATACCAAGATTTAGATTTTAGCAAAACGGAAAACAATATAGTGCGTTGTCCGGATGAAGCAATTGCAGAGAAAATGATTGCTAGAATTAAAGAAATTAGAAAAGAAGGAGATACTATTGGTGGTACCGTAACTTGCGTTCTGCAAAATGTACCAGTAGGTTTAGGCGAACCTGTTTTTGATAGATTACACGCAGAACTTGGTAAAGCCATGCTTTCTATAAATGCTGTAAAAGGCTTTGAGTATGGTAGCGGATTTTGTGGTGCTAAAATGAAAGGTAGCGAACATAACGATATTTTTAATGCAGACGGAACCACGAAATCAAATCTTTCTGGTGGTATTCAAGGAGGAATAAGTAACGGCATGGATATTTATTTCCGTGTTGCTTTTAAGCCAGTGGCAACCATTATGCAAAAACAAGAAACCATAAATAGTAAAGGCGAAGTTTTAGAAATGCAAGGAAAAGGAAGACATGATCCTTGTGTGGTACCTCGTGCAATTCCTATTGTAGAAGCAATGGCAGCATTGGTTATAGCAGATTATTATTTACTAAACAAAATGTATAAATAAAATTCCCGCGAAAGTAGGTAGACTGAAATTATTATAGACATTCCGATGAAACCTGAGATTTACTATACGGCGTTAAAAACGTACGATTCCGAGAATACCACTGGTTTTAGCTGGAAAGAATACATAGATTGGACAGAATTATTTCATGTAAAAGAATTGGTTTCTTTAGATGGAAATTTGAACCGGTTAGCATTTGTATTAGATTTAGATGCGGCTGAAGTGTGGTATTATATTATATCGGATAACGGTATGGTCATGTTCTATTTTAATTCCTTAGATTATGTCTTGAATCATGTGAAGGATATTCCCTTTTTTAATTTACTAGCGATAATTAAAGAACCAGGAAAAGAAAAAGCAGATTTAAACGCTACCTATGATTTTATAGGGTATGATTTAATCGAAATTGGAGGAGACACAAGTGCTCTGACTAACTGTGGTGGTTTTGATAAAACTTTTCTACCAAATGATTTAAATGGGTATGGATTAGTTTCAGACTATGACAAAGCCAAAAGGATACAGAAAGAATTACCAATTAATAATCCAGAAGAAGAACATACAGATTGTTATCTTTATGAGGTTTGGAGACATAAAACAATAGGAAGAAAAACAAACTAACGAAGTTTCCGCCTAACGGAAATGAAAAATAAACAACATGAAATTAGCATTACATTGGAAAATAATAATAGGAATGATATTGGGTATTATCTTCGGATTCATAATGAATGCGTATGATGGCAAAGATTTTGTTTCCGATTGGATTGCTCCTTGGGGTAAAATCTTTATTAACCTTTTAAAGCTTATTGCTGTTCCGTTAATTCTTGCTTCGTTAATTAAAGGGATTTCCGATTTAAAAGATATTTCTAAAATTAAATCCATGGGATTACGTACCATCGCGATTTATGTTGGTACTACGCTAATTGCTATTATAATTGGGTTAACGATTGTAAATACCGTGAAACCAGGAGTTGGAATGTCGCAAGATACGATTACTAAAATCAAAATGAAATATGAAAATGATGCCGGTGTTACCGATAAATTAGCCAAAGCTACAGCGCAAAATGATGCGGGGCCATTACAGGCTTTAGTCGATATTTTTCCGAGTAATATATTCGTTTCGTTAGCAGAAGCAAAAATGCTTCAGGTTATTTTCTTTGCTTTATTTGTTGGTATTTGTTTATTGCTAATCGCAGAAGAAAAAGCAAAACCGCTAATAAATTTCTTTGATTCGCTAAATGAAGTCGTAATGAAAATGGTGGATTTAATTATGTTATTTGCGCCTTATGCCGTATTCGCTTTAATGGCAAACGTAATTATAGCCTTTGATGATACCGAAATTTTAATCAAACTATTAAACTACGCAGGCTGTGTAGTGCTAGGTTTGGCCTTAATGATTGGTTTCTATTTAGTACTTATAAAGTTTGTGGTTAAGAAATCGCCGCTTTGGTTTTTAAAAGAAATATCTCCAGCGCAATTATTAGCTTTTTCTACAAGTTCAAGTGCTGCAACTTTACCAGTAACTATGGAACGTGTGGAAGAACATTTAGGTGTAGATAAAGAAGTTTCTGGGTTTGTATTACCAGTTGGAGCAACCGTAAATATGGACGGAACAAGTTTATATCAAGGTATTGCTGCTGTTTTTATCATGCAGGTAATTTGGCCAGAAGGATTAACATTTACGAACCAATTAGTGATTATTGCAACAGCTTTATTAGCTTCTATTGGAAGTGCTGCGGTACCAAGTGCAGGAATGGTAATGCTAGTAATCGTTTTAGAATCTATAGGTTTCCCAGCAGAATTATTACCTATTGGTTTGGCCTTAATTTTTGCAGTAGATAGACCTTTAGATATGTGTAGAACGGTTGTTAATGTAACTGGAGATGCTACAGTTTCTATGATAGTTGCCAAATCTTTAGGAAAGCTTCATGACCATCCGAAACCAAAAGAATGGGATGATAATTATGATGCTGTAAAGTAAAAACTTAATTATTATAGATGCTATATGATGTCGAATATCACCATTAATGATACACTTGTTTCGGTAGATTGGTTACATGAAAATGTACATGCTAATAATCTAGTTGTTTTAAATGCAACCATACCAAAAGTAGTGGATGCAAAGGAGGTAGATTCCGAAACAGATCAAATACCAAATACACGATTTTTCGATATTAAAAAGAAGTTTAGTAATGTCGATGATGCCTTTCCTAGTGCATTTCCTTCTGCAGAACAATTTACGGCCTCTTCACAAGAATTGGGTATTAATAAAGATTCCGCAATTGTAGTGTATGATGAAAAAGGCATTTACTCCAGCGCCAGAGTTTGGTGGCTTTTTAAAGCTTTTGGTTATGATAATGTTGCTGTTTTAAATGGCGGATTCCCAGAATGGAAACAAAAAGGATTTCCTATTGAAATAAAACAAACGCATCCCGTACAAGTTGGTAATTTTCAAGCCAAAAAGCAACCTGGTTATATGTTGTTTTTTGATGATATTTTAAAAATTCAAGAAGACAAAAACTATACCATCTTAGATGCAAGATCTGCAGGTAGATTTAAAGGAGTAGTGGCTGAACCAAGAAAAGGCTTAAGAAGTGGAAGCATACCAAATTCCATAAACCTGCCGTTTGAAGATTTATTAGAGAATAAAAAACTACTATCTAAAGAACAATTAAAAACAATATTTAAAAACGTAACCACTAAGGAGGACAATCTCGTTTTTTCTTGTGGTTCTGGAATTACAGCTTGTGTTTTAGCATTAGCAGCAGATAGTATAGATTATAAGAATATTGCTGTTTATGATGGTTCCTGGACAGAATACGGCGCTTTAATTACAAAAGATAATAAGATGCATTGGACTAAAAACGAATTAATTGCTTATACTTTATTATACGCTGCAAACTCTAATTTTGAAGAGGATAATAAAGAAAGAAACCTGATCATTGAAAAAGTAGACATGCAAACCTTTCAGAAAATTCATGATGAGTTTGATGCAGATAATGATTATCAGAGTATTCAAAAAATTCAAGCAGGTCTTAAAGAACATCACTTCACAAAAGAGGATATCGATAAACTACTTGTAGAAATAAAAACGATGTTTTTTGCAGATGGAGAGTTTGATGTTATGGAGCGTATTACCTATAGAAGCTTGAATAAATTATTCAATTTATAGTAATCCAACACACTACTTAACAAAGCTTTTTACAGCCATTATACATTCAATCTAATTTTATTCATTTTAAAACCCCTCTAAAACAGTAGGTTTTTATGGCAAAATTTAAAAGGAATTGGTTGTTCATCGATTTTTTTTACAATAATTTTTTCATCATCTAATATACTTGTTCTATACCGAATATATTTTAGCATACTAGATACTACCACTACCTTTACTTCAATAAATTAAAGGTCTCATGAAATTAGTAACAACCCTCTTATTGGTTACTTTTTCTTTTTTTGCAGCATCTGCTCAAGATATAGAATTAGTAAATGAATTACATTCAACTCCAATTACCATTGAAAATATCTCTGTATCTTCTATAAACGAAGTACAGTTATTAGAGTTTAAAGTGGACACAAATACCATCACAAGAAAGAAATCTTACAAGTATATTATTGAGAATACACTTTCTGGTAGAAAGAATTTAATTTTTAAAACGAAGCGTGGTATTAAAACCTGTTAATCGTCTTTATATATTATAAAATGAAAAACACCATTACATCTAGTTTTGCAGTCGTATTACTAATAGTTGCTACATTATTTTCTTGTAGTACTAACGATATGGACGACAACCAAAACGAAACGAACACATTAGTTGGTGAATGGCAACGTTTAGATTCTAATGCAAGTGTTGTTAATACTTTTGAGTTTTATGCTGACAATTCTGGAGTTAAAATTTATGCTGAATACCATGATGATGGAACAGCAACTTCTTCTGCTACAGGAATAGAATGGAATGCTACCAGCAATAACATACAACTTTTGATGGACGAAGAAATAAACACTCCGTATTCTTTTAATGCAGAAGGACAACTTATTCTAAGTGCTATTTCCGAAATTCCTTTTGTTAGAATCGACTAACTAATTATCCTAAAAACTTATCTTTCAATTCGGGAGTAGGTATCATACAAGCATCTTTTTTACCATACCATTTATACCTGTTTTTAGCAATGTAGTTGTACACGCTATTCCGTATAAACGTTGGTACAATTAAAAACACCACCATTATATTATTCGGAAAACCTAAATGCTTGGCAATATACAATGCAGCAGTAGATTTCACTTTCAATCCATTTTCATTAGAGTAGAGTAGAATAGAATCCGTTTTTACAGGATCTATATGATACTTGGCTATTATGGTTTGCCCAATATCACTTTGCAAAGCCGCAAACCGAAACACATCTTTCTTATCGTGTTTAATCACATATTGTACTGTGCTGTTGCATAAGTTGCAAACACCATCAAATAAGATTAGTTGTTTATGTTTTGGTAATTGGTTCATAATATTTCCCGAACCTGCCTGTCGTAGAAGGAAAGTAGGAATCTCTTTTTATTAATTATTTTTTTAGCCACGAATACACGAATGTTTTTCTTGGCTTACTCTTATGTTGTTTTTATTGCAAACTGCAACTGTAATTGTACAGACGGCCTACTTTTTAACAGCCTCTACAAGTTCTAACATCGCTATACTAACGTTAGTCGTAAAAATACCATAATTCACAACGGCCTTGTTTTTTTCCATTTTATCAATGGTTCCAACAGCACGACCATCTTCCATACGTACACGATCACCAACTTTTAGAATTGCTTTAGGCTTATCGGGAACAATTGCTTTTTTCTTGGCTTCCTTTTTCTTTTCTCTAATAACTTCTACTTTCTTTTCTACTTCTTGTTTGACTTGCGTCTCTTTCTGTTTTTTAGCTTTTTTCTGCTTGACAGTAACTTTTTTACGTTTCGAATTTTCAATTTGAACCAGCTTAAACAGTTCAGCCATTAATTGCTTCTTCTGTTTATTATCGAAGAATTTTTCGGCTAAATCATTCACTTTGGTTCCTAAATATACCAAACGCTGATTGCTATCATATAGCTCTTGATAGTTTTCTAGCTTTTTCTGCACCTTCGCATTAATCTCTTCGAGCTTATCTGCTTCAGCAAGTTTTTTCTTTTCGTTTTCTTTTAAAGATTGTCCGGTTTTCTCAAGTTTACTTCTTTCCTTTTGAAGCTTTGCAATAGTAGCATCAAAACGCACTTTACCGCGTTCTATCTTCTTTTTAGAACGGTTTATTAAACTATACGGAATCCCATTTTTCTGCGCTACTTCAAACGTAAACGAACTTCCTGCATTACCAATCACGAGTTTGTAAATAGGCTCTAAACTTTTTTCATCAAAAAGCATATTTGCATTTTCCATAAAAGGTAACTCATTGGCTAATAGCTTTAAGTTGGAGTAGTGTGTGGTGATAATCCCAAAGGCTTCCCGATGGTAAAATTCTTCCAAAAAAGTTTCTGCTAAAGCGCCACCAAGTTCCGGATCTGATCCTGTACCAAATTCATCAATTAAGAAAAGCGTATTCTTATTACACTTTCTTAAAAAATAATTCATTTGCTTTAATCGGTAACTGTAGGTACTCAAATGATTTTCAATAGATTGGTTATCTCCAATATCACTTAAAACTCTATCAAATAAACACACAGAACTACGTTCATGTACCGGAATTAACATCCCACATTGCAGCATGACTTGTAATAATCCTACGGTTTTTAGTGTAATACTTTTTCCTCCTGCATTGGGACCAGAAATAACAATAATTCTACTGTCTTGTTTTAATTCTATGGTTTGCGGGAATGTTTTTTCCTTTTTCGCTTTATTATTTAAAAGTAATAAAGGATGATAAGCATCGCGTATAAATAGCGTTCTGTTTTCATTAATTTCCGGAAGAATAGCATCCATGGATCTTGCATATTTCGCTTTCGCGG
This sequence comes from Lacinutrix himadriensis, assembly GCF_001418105.1. Classification (GTDB taxonomy): domain Bacteria; phylum Bacteroidota; class Bacteroidia; order Flavobacteriales; family Flavobacteriaceae; genus Oceanihabitans; species Oceanihabitans himadriense. Next base: position 409,983 of record NZ_LIQI01000027.1, on the reverse strand, counting down.
AAATCACATCGATGGCAATTAAAAAGTCTTGGTACTTTTCTAATAAAGGTAAAAAGGGTCTTACAAAATTGGTGATTTCCTTAAGGATTCTTACAATTTCTTCGGCTTCTTCAAACTCTAAATTATTAAGTTCTCTGGTATGTCTTAAAGTCGCTTCTGGTTCAATATAAACAATACTTCCTGTTTTACTACTTCCCATAATAGCACCTTTCACCTTACGTCTGTGCATGGCTTTTACAGCAAGAACCCGCTTGTTTTCTACAACAGATTCGCGTATATCATCTAAATAATCGAGTTGATGGTAACTGTTTAATGCCGAAGCAAAACTACCATTAATTTTACCTTTAAGCGCATTCATGCTTTTTCTTATCTCAAAAAGCAGGGGAGAAGCGTCGTCTTTTATATCACCAAAACGATCTACATTCGCATCAATTTTTTCAATGATTTCTTTGGTCACTTCGATATAGAAAGCGAAGTCATGTAATTTAGGATAATACTCCTGAAACTTTTTAAGGAATGTTACAATCTCATTACAGGTTAATGAAATAGATACCAATTTTTTTAAACTGTGTATTTCTAAAAACGTGTTTTCAATTTTTAAAAGCTTTAATTCTTTAGCAATAGTGTCAAAACCATGATTCGGGATTCTATTGTCATTATGAAAAGACGATAGATATTCGTCTACCAATTGTAAGGATACTAGTAATTCTTCTTTGGTTTTATACGGCGTAATTTGTAAGGCTTTTGCATGTCCTAAAGGCGTAATGCAAAGTTCACTTACTTGTTGTAAAACGGTAGAAAATTCTAAATCTTGTAATGTTTTTTCGGGTATGTTTATCATAATTTATTCCGCGAAAGAGGAAATGGCATTATTGTTTTATGGAATACTTTTTTATAGCACAACAAAGTTAAGCAATTGCCTTGAGACTTGGAATTTTAGTTGTGGCTTTAGTACTTTCTAAAAAATACGTTCTAAAGCATCTTTTTCTATTTCTATAATGAGGTCGACTAAATTTTGTTGGTCTTCTAAAGTTAATCGGTTAAAAAGGGCATCCCCTTCGGTTAACATTTCCAGACCCATTTCTAGACCTTTAATTTGTTGCGGAGTATAGGTATTTTCCTTTTTTTGCATCATTTTTATTAGATACTCAATAATCCCTTTGATTTTTTTAATCAGAACTTTATCATGTAACACATCAAATAACGATTCTGAAATACTAATAAATTTCTCTATTTCTTCGCGAGACAATAAGGTAATGAGCGCATCTATCTTTTCTGGATTATAAGGTCCTTCGATGTTATTTTTGATGGCTTCATCTACCAGGTTATTTTCAAAAGTATCTGCAGCTTTAAAAGATTGCATGGCTTTTAATCCGGTATTTAATATTTTAGGAAGATGTCTTCCGTATTTAAAGATCAGTTTGGTAGCATCTAATGCAACGGCTACCAATTTTTTAGGATGCTTGGTAAAATCTTCTAGGCTGTTAAACGCTTCGTTTAATTCTTGGCGTTTTTCAAATTCGGGATACATATAATTCAAGAAGTATTCCCGAAGCTGGTTTACGGTTTCGGGATCTATAGAATCTGGAATTCCGTACGTATCCTTGATGTTTTGATATTGGTAGCGTTGCTGAATGGTATTTCGGTAACCAGTAATGATTTGTTCTAAAACGTGGGCTCTTTCCATTGGTTGTGTTTTCTATTCCGTGAACCTGCCTGTTGGTAGATAAGATCGGAAAAATCTTCTTTGTTTTATTTTTCAGAATAACAAATTTACAAAATTGGTAGCACGTGAAACGCTATTTATAGTTACTTTTACACGGATTAATAACACCAATTATGAGATTCTTTACTGCACTTATTTTTTCTGTTTTATTTGTTAGTTGTACTAGTAAATACGATGCCTATAAAAAAATACCAGATTATATTACCAAGGCAGATGCTTCGGATAAGGCATATTTTGAAGCCTATGACAAAACCCTAAAATTATGGGATGTTGCTTTTGAAGAATTATACATTCCTACTACCGATGGTGTTGCGCATGTGATTGTTAGCGGACCAGAAAATGCAGAACCTGTAGTTTTATTGCATGGCATGAATGCGAGTTCTACCATGTGGTACCCAAATATAGAAGCACTTAGCAGCAACCATCGTGTGTATGCTATTGATTTTATACTAGAACCAGGAAAGTCTTATTTGTATACCGATTTAGATAGTGTAGACCACGTTATCGATTGGTATCAAGAAGTGTTGTTTGCTTTAGACTTAGATCGCTTTGATCTAATTGGCGCTTCTAGAGGTGGTTGGTTAGCGGTAAACCTGGCTTTAGACAACCAGAAAAGTATTAAAAGCATGATTTTATTGAGTCCGGCGCAAACCTTTACTTGGATTAAACCAAGTATGGATTTATTTAAAAATATTGCGACGTTACTTTCTTCTAAAGAAAAGCAAATTGCACAAAGCCTAGAAAGTATGTCTAGTAATGTACCTAATATTAGTGATGCCTATTTAGAGCAATATTATATTGCTACCGAAAAAGATTCGGTGAATCAATTTATGTCGAGTATGCAACCGTTTTCTAATAAAGAGTTGAAATCACTGCAAATGCCAGTATTGGTTTTAATTGGGGATGACGATATGATTAATGAAAAACGCACCGTAGAAATTGCAAACATGCTACCTAAGGGAAAAGGAGAAGTGATACGCAATGCAGGTCATTTTTTATCTATCGATCAAGCGGAAGTTGTGAATGCAAAGATGTTGGGGTTTTTGGAGTAGGACAGGAGGGATTTGTTTTTGTTCTAGGAAATGATTTGAAACGGTATTTGTAGAAAATAGAAAAGCACAAACCTTAGTTTGTGCTTTTGAAGTTTTTAGGGGATTAGGTATTTTGATATTAGTTATGATTTGAAAGACTATTATTTATTTGAATTGAAACGTCTTTCAATAGAGGAGACCAAGTACCTGATCTTGAAAATGTAACCATATCATATTCTATATTTCTTACATTATATTTTGAAGAAAAAACTTTATTTTTATTTACAGTTTTTCGATAAGTAAGTTCTGAATATACAGTGTTTCCTAAACACACTATAACTTTAGGTTTTAGAATGTTTATTAAATCAAAAGTCCTTTGTCTAAAGAAATTTTTCACTATTGATTTTGTTATTTTATTCTGTTTATTATGGCTCCAATGATTTTTTAGGTTTTCCTCTTTAGAAAGTAAGGTAATAATTTTTTCTAATTCAGTAGTTGATTTAGTCGCAATCGGATTTATATTAGAATATACAATTTTGTCAATTATTTATTCATTAAACTGCTGTATAAATTGTTCTGAATTTGATTCAATATTTTGCCCTAATTTTAATTCACTCCAATAATAGAGTAGATCAATCATTCTTGAAGGAAAAGAATTATTTATTTTTCTATCCCTTTCATACCATTCATAACCAAACCATTTTCCTTTTATTTTTTCACCTCTTGAAACACCTTTTTTTACCCAATCAAGTTCTATATTTGATAAATAATCAATGTTAGAAATTAATTTTTCAGGGAACTTAGTTTTATGGTTTTTAGAGTTCTGGTTCATTTCTATATATGCTCCTTCTCCTGGATTAATTCCTAAGAACAGGATATCTGGATTGTTTACAATTTTACTCTGTATAGAAATAATTCCTTTATATAAACCGTGATACTTATTCGAGTTATTAGATTTTTCTAAGATTTCCTTTATTGGTAAATATTTCTTCTCAATATTTTGAATGTTTTCAATAATCTTATCTTTCATAAAGTACAGTAATGTATAATAAATGGAAATGGTTGTGTAACAGATTTGTTGAGTGATGAAGTTATGGGTTTAGCAAATAAAACGGATATAAAAATCCATTGGGATTTGTGTAAGTAGAATGGAACAAGTAATAAATTTTATTAGGTGTTGCCTACAGTTTTTATTCTTTTTCGTCTCCAACAATGGAATTAAGTGTTTTCTTTAATAACTCCGATGGCATCATTGCAGAACAATAGAAAACAAACGGGATTTCGACCACTATCTTGACTGGAAGTACATCTATTCCGTAGATATATCCTCTATAAAGAAATCAAAGGTTAAAAATTCTTGATTTTCAAATACAATTGTGCCTATTTTTTCCAATTTGATATAAGTACCTCCTATTTTCTTTACATTATTATCACCAAAATCAAATTTTATAATTTTCGTGTCGGGTGTATGTTCACTGAACGTAAGATGCCTTATAGAAACATTTTCATCTCCCATAGAATCTTCATAATCTGTTATATTTGGATTAATCAATAGAGTAACCTCATCTTTGTTATAAGGGGCATGTAACTGAAACGTTAAGCCGAAAGCTTCATCGATTGAAGGGTTTTCAGGAGAACCAGAAATAGATATTTTTTTAATGTTCGTAACGAATTTTTTATTGAACAATTCTTGGTCATTAAACATTATGAGTATTTTTTCTGAAGACCAAGATACCGCCACAAAATTTTTAACTGGGTCTATATTGCTGATTATTGGGGAAAATATTGATATTGCTCGATTTGTACCTTTGTTAAAAATGACATTTATCTGTTTTGATTCCAAATTTATAGTTAAATGCTCTCCGTTTATATCTTGGTTTACAAATTTTACTTGGTTTCCATCTTTGAATGCGAATGGGTTTTTGTCCATAGAAATCCAAAATGTTATCGCTCCTTTATTTTTTATCATAATTATAATTTAATTCTTTTTTCTTATCGTTTCCCCTGTCCATTCCCTTCAAATTGTAGGCAACGTGTTATATAATCAATAAACGCAACTTTTACTTAAAGAAAGCACCTTTAGTTATAAGCGAAGCTACCATTTAAACCCTTTATTTACAATACGTAGTTCTACGTATCTTTAGTAAAGTTATTCACATTAGTTCACCATTCGAAGATATAACAAGGCTTGATAATTACCTTACGGGAAACCGTACAGTAGGATGAAAATCTGCGAAGACTTTTATACGTAGGCGAGAAGCTAGTAATTAATTATATGTGTGGTTGTGCTTTCGTTATTTGTTTTTAAGTTCCAGATTAATCATTTCTTTTAATTCTTTTATATGAATCCGCATATCGATAAGGGCTTTAGTATTGTTAATTTCAGTAAAATACTTTAAACTTAATGCACCTTCAAGTGTCAAAATAATTTCTTCCATATTAGCATGGATTCTTGAACCTTTATAAATGGGTTTTTTCGTTTTTAATCGAAGAAGACCTAATTGAAGCGGTTTCATTAGCGCATTTAAGTATACTTCATTATTGCCATTAGACACTTTACTGTAGCTTTCTTGAGCGCGCTTTAAATCGAGTAGTTGATTTCGAATAATTTCTGGCATTAATTTTATATCTCCAGTCGATTCTAATGTTTGAATAGTATTCGTGTTGAAGGATGCGTATCTAGATACTCTATTAATTTTAAGTAATTCCTTCATAATTTGATTAGGCTCTAAATCTAAAGTCTCTATATATTTGTTGTATGCTTCAAAAGAGACCGTGTTACTTTCTAAAAAGGAAATTCGATTGGTAATGTTTTCTATTTCTTTATCCAGATCCACTAAAATCTGACTATAGTAGTTGTGCCTTGTTTCATCCAGTTTACTAATTTCTTTAGCATTGTTTAATTGAAGGGCAATCAATATTCCAATAACTACAAGAATAATTTCTCCAACTGCATAAATGAGATATTTACTGAATTTGTTTTCAGTCAGCATTTTTTGTCTAATTTTTCTGAAGAATTTTATCATTGGTTCGTGGTTTTTTATAATGAAGCACAACGGTTTTGTGTATGATTTCGTTGCGTGTTTAATTACTAAAGTTATCAAATAAATTACAGATAGAAAGTCCGCGAGAAATAGCCATTAATGATACACGGTGTTGGCGGTAGTTAATTATAGATAACTTAGCCACCACTTGTCTTTATTGTCTTTTTTATAACGGTTATATTTTTTGGTTATAGGATATAAGACCACAAGGATACCTAACCAGACTAGGTATACAATAGGGAGACTGAATCCATAACCCTTTAAATCAGGACTAAAAGGTATCCATACGTTTAGTATCATATCGGAGAATTGATACCCAGTTGCTAAAGCTGCAAAAATGGCTACAACGTGAATAATGTAGATATGTACCACATAAAAAAACATAGGTACTTGTCCGATGGTTATAAATATTTTCGATAAGCTATTTTTAAAATTTTCAAATGCCGCCAATAAAATTAAAGCGGGCCCAATTGTAATGCAAATAAAGGCAAATGATGGAGGGTATTTAGTAACTTTTAATATTGACAATATAGAATATGTCAATGAGTTCTGTTTTGTCCATGGGTGCAAATCGCCATATAGGTTACTAATTCTAAAAACAAGAAATAAAACAAGTAATAAAATACCTGCGCCATACAGTATTTTTATTCTCTTTTTACTGTTGAAAGTCGGCAGGTAAAGTTGACCAAGGAAATAACCTAATGTCATCAATCCAATCCAAGGCATTAAAGGGTAAACAGAATACACAGTTAATGACCCCAGTTTAAACTCACCTTCAACATGAAAAACATACCAAAGCTTGCTAAATATATCGTTTGGTATTGGTTTAAAGGAATCAAATAAATTATGACCAAACACAAAAAACAGCGCTATTAATATCGCCATGGATTTGGGTAGGCGGATTAAGCCCGCAAGGAAAATCATTGAAGCGCCTAAACACCAAATAACTGCTAAATCAATAAACGTAGTATTGAATTTAAAATACCATCCAAAATTTACAATTGTAAACTCAACAATAATCAACCATAATCCCCTTTTTAAAAGCCAAACCGATAGTGAATTTAAATCTTTCTTTTGACCAACAAAAAAAGCAGAAGTTCCTGCTAAAAAACAAAAAACCGGTGCACAAAGATGAGTAATAAATCTGGTGAAAAATATCGGAACAGTCGTTTGGGTTAAATCCGATGGGTCATACATGAAAGAATCATAGTGAAAATAATCTCTTACATGGTCAAGTGCCATTAGCAAAATCACCAAACCTCTTAGCAGGTCTATGGACTGAATTCTTTTGTTTGTAAATGTGTTCATTCTTCTGACTGTGATGTTTAATTACCGCCAACGTCTCGGCTATGATTAGTACGGGAATAAAAGAGAACTTTTGTTTCCGTTTAAGCGATTAGTCAAATCTTTTTGTTTGTTTTTATCTTTTTCATTTTAAAAGCCAAATCCAAAAGATTTGACGGACCTTATAAATTTACTCAGACTTAACGTAAACCCCTAAAACCCGCATTAATTATAGCCATTGTTGTACACGTTATTTTTTTATTCTACCATACTTTTTGAGTATTTCAATTACTTTTTCTTCTGGCATCTCATATACGGTCGTATTATTTTTGCCAACCATCGTTTCAGCGGCTACTAGCGCGTTTAATATCGATTCTTCTGTTGCTTGTGCCGTTGCTTCAAAAAGGATAGACATTTTGTCATTAGGTATCATTTCAACCTGCTGGGTTTTTTCTCTATCGGCCGCCTCTTTATTAGCCGTTGAAAATGCAACAAAAATATCTCCAGAGCCATTACTACCATATCCACCTAGTCGGCTAATACCTATTGGTGCTCTACGAGCAAGCCTCTTTAATTGGTGAGGAAGTAGTGGTGCATCTGTAGCAATAATAACTATAATTGAACCTCTATCTTCTTCAGACCTTATTGGGTCCCAAAGGGGCATTTGGTCAGCAATTTCTTTACCTACTGGTACACCTGCTATAGTCAGCGATTTTCGACTACCGTAGTTAGCCTGAACAATGACACCTAGTGTGTAGGTCGTAGAATCAATAATTACTTCACGTGAAGATGTTCCAATTCCACCTTTAAAAAGATGGCAAATCATTCCAGTTCCACCACCCACATTTCCTTCAGCTACCACACCTGATTTAGCATTGTTCAAAGCTGAAAAAGCATGTTCTTTTTTTACATGAAACCCATTAATATCGTTTAAATCGCCATCATAGGTTTCGGCGACAACTGGTAAAGCCCAAAAAATGTCTGGTTCATTAGGAAGTGGGTCGAAATGTTTATTTTTAAATTGCCATTCAACTACTGCATCTCTTACAATTCCTACACTATGTGTATTTGTTATCATTATAGGGCCTTCTAAAAAGCCAGACTCCTCTATCCAAGTAGTACCTGTCATTTCTCCATTTCCATTTAGACTATACCATCCAGCAAAAACAGGGTCGTATTTTTTACCTCGCGGTAATACTGCTGTCACTCCAGTTCTAATTGGACCATCGCCAACAACTAATTTACCTTCACCTGATATCAATGTTGTATGACCGACTTCAATTCCCTTAACATCTGTAATTGCATTTAGTTTTCCAGTTTTTCCATCTAGAGGTATTCCTAAATCTCTAGCTCTTGGCTTTTGTCCGTAGGATTGTGAACAAATGAGAATAGTTATAAAAATTGAAAATATTCTATTCATATTGATTGGTTTTTAATGTGGTACAACCTGTTATATAACAACTAAAGTAATGGTTTTTTTATTAATAAATCATTTGTAGTCAGGTACTTGACGGAACTAAGTTACCATTTAAAACTCCTTTTTGCAATACGTATTTCTACGTGTATTTATAAAGTAATGCGCAGTAGTTCGTTATTTGAAGCTATTAAGGTCTTGTAATTGTCACACGGAAAACCGTATAGTAGACAGAAAATCTGCGAAACCTTTTGTAAGTAGGCGAGAAGCTGGTAATTAATTATAGGTGTGGTTGTGCTTTCGTTATTTATTTTTACTATTAAGTTCCACTTCAATTTTATCAAGCACATTGTCTATAGATTCCACAACTTTTACTTCTTCATCTATAAATAAGCTCCTATTATAGAACACAAGTTGTAGTGTCAATAAAAGGTTATTGTCTGTTAAAAGTTGGTCGTAGTTCTTTATTCCTAATTTGTAAACAGTTATGGAATCTGAATGTGTGAATCCGTAAGTTACAGGTTTGTTTGTTTGTTTGTATCGGCATATAAATATTTGAATTGGTAAGGAAATAATTTCTGCATCATGTCAGCACTTTTCATTCCTGTTGCATCTACTAAACGCTTTAGTTCTAATTGAAATAAATTGGTTATAGAAATACGTAGACTATCATTGGATAAGATATTCAAACCACTATTTTTTAAATTTTCAAAAGCACTTGTTTTAGGAAATATTTTAAAGTCTTCACCAACATTTGCGAAAAGGCTGTACATGGTATCGGAATAGGGTTTTTTATTACCAATAGCATTCAATAATTGTTGATTGGATTGGATAACTTCTTTATTCTTTGAAATTACTTGGAGTCTATCCTTTTTGGTTAGCAACAAATCGCTTTTAAGTTCTTCATAAATCTGTGTTTCTTGATTTAGTATTTTCCGATTTTCGTTCCAGTTATTTATTTGTAACGCAATTAAAATCCCAATAACCACAAGAACTATTTCTCCAACGGCATATTTAAAATACTTTCCAGTCTTTCCTTGTGAAAGTACGTTTTGTCTAATCTTACGAAAGAACTTAATCATATTTTTAAAGCGGTTTTTTAAGACGACCGCAAGCGGCTTTCTCTTCCAAAGGTCTACTAGACCTTTCATTTTTTTTTACAAAATTATGTTTCTATAATCTAAAGAATTTAATCCTTTTGTTGTTGGTTAGTCATAACGAAGCACAACGTGTGATACCTTCAGGGATTCGCTTTTCCTCTACTATTTCGACTAGCAGACCGTCCAGGCCTCTAACGAAAAAACTTTTCATACCATAAATAGAGTCTATTTTTATATCCTGTACAATAGCTAACCCAGCAGCGCTCATTTTATCCATTACTGGCTCCAAATTTTCAAATGAAAAACTAATATGATCGATTGCACTACCATCTGTTAGTTTTATTTTTTCTTTAGGCCACCATGCTTCTTCCTCCACTGGTTTGCCAAACACAATGATATTAATATTATCGACGGTTAGTAAATTCCATTTCCACCGAAGCTTGTTGTTCTCCCATTGTTTTGCCTTTTCATACACCGGAAGCAAACCCAAATTAGATTCGAACCAATCCATCGTTTTATCCACATCAGTTGCTAGTAAGTGTATGTGTTCAAATCTGTGGTTTTTATTTCCTGTATACACCTCTATGACTTCTTTTTCTGGGCCAAGAAAGTACATCCAAAAATTATCGTAAAGTGGCGTAATAGGTGTATGAATTGCTATTCCTTCTTTCACTCTCCAATCATATTCAGATTGCCCATCTACACCAGACCAACCAATATTCCATAAACTAGAACCTAAATGTGATGATGGCTTATTATCCACAAGATCCATTAATAAAAAGGATTTCTCCGTAAACAGAGCATCCGCTTGGTCTCGGTATTTTACGCGAGTTGCGCCAAAGTATTTTTCATAATATGCTATGGTTGAATCTCTATCTCTGACATTTAGATGCACATGATGAAAATTAGCTTGGATTTCATTTTCAGTAGCATCCGCATTTTCAGATGTCTGTTTACAGCCAAGCATTTGAAATAGTAGCGCTGTAAATACAAACAAGGGAATTCTAAATTTTATTTCCAGGAAACTATTCATTTTCTTCTAATTGCCACTAACGGATTTGTATATAATTAGTGCCGTTGATTAGTACCTAATTTAGCAAATAAATCACAGATAGAATATTCCGTAGGAATGTTCTTAAGATAGTATTGGTCTAAAAATTAGCGCTATACATTGTTGTTTTATCGTTATTTTGTTTATTTCTTGTAAACGACTTCACCATTAAAAATAGTCATGGCGATTTCCGTATTTAATATCTGATTTTCTTCCACAGTCATTAAATCTTGATTGTAAATGGTAAAATCAGCAAGTTTACCACTGCGAATAGAACCTTTAATGTTTTCTTCGAAGGCACCATAAGCAGCATCTAAAGTATATGATTTTAATGCTTGCATTCGTGTCATTTTTTGTTCTGGCTCATAACCGCCTTCAGGAGTTCCTTTCAGGGTTTTTCGACTTACACTAGCATAGAAACTAGCAATAGGATTAAGCGGTTCTACAGGCACGTCCGTTCCATTAACAATAGGAACGCCACTCTGTAGTAAAGCTTGCCACATGTAAGCGCCTTCTTTGATTCGTTTTTCACCCAAACGGTCAATAGCCCAAGGTCTATCGGAAGACAAGTGTATGGTCTGCATTGCAGGAATTACATGCAACGCTGCAAAACGAGGAATGTCATCTGGATGTAGATGTTGCGCATGTTCAATACGGAATCTATGATCGGCATCTAACATGTTTAATTCCTTAAACGCTAATTCATATTGATCCAGAATTTCTCTATTAGCACGGTCTCCAATGGCATGGGAACAGACTTGAAAATTGTTTTGCAGTCCTTGTATTGCTACTTCTTTTACTATATCCATTGGAAGCGTTTCGTGGCCATAATGCCCTTGGCGATCTGTGTACGGTTCTAAAAGCCAAGCACCTCTGGAGCCTAAAGCACCATCACAACTTAATTTTATAGAACGTATAGTAAAACGATGGTCTGGATCTATCCTTGGACCTTTTTCAAACCATTCCTCAAGTAATTCTTCACCACCTCGTAACATGGCATACATTCTAACATTCATTTTTCCAGCCGATTTCATGTCATCATAGAGCGCTATAATATCTTTTGAAATACCTGCGTCATGAAAACTAGTGATACCATTTTTATGGCATGCTTCCATAGCTAGATGAAACGCTTGTATGTTTGTTTCTGGCGTCTCTTCTGGGATATACTTGTATATCATAGATATTGCATGTTCATTGAAAATACCTGTTGGCATACCAAATTGATCTACAATGACTTCTCCTCCTTCCGTATTATACGACTGGATTCCCTCTTTACGTAAGCTTTTTAAACCTGCAATTTCCATAGCCTTAGCATTTGCGAATCCTGCGTGACCACTTGCATGAAATAAAAAAACAGGATTATCTGGTGATACTTCGCTAAGTAAATGATGCGTTTGAAATCCTTTAACGGTGTTTGCAGGCATACTGTCCCATTTGCTTTGGTGCCAACCGCTACCTATTATCCATTCACCTGGTTTAGACGTTTTCACTTTCGCAGCAACAGCATCTACAATATCTTGATAGCTATTGGTATGCATAAGGTCAAGTTCTAATTCATTATAACCTAAACCCATAAAATGACCATGACCCTCAATTAAACCAGGCGTCATCGTCTTACCTTCTAAATTTATAAGTTCCGTTTGTTCATTTTGATAGCTTTTGGCTTCCTCAAAACTTCCAGCAAAGAGAATTTTATCCTTTTTTGTTACCACGGCCTCTACTGTTGGCTGTATAGAGTCTACGGTATAAATGGTTCCTCCATGAATAATCATGGTGCCAAATTCTTTTTTATTATTAGCACAGGAACTTAAAAAAAGGCAGGCTATTATTATGTTTAATTTGTAAAATCGTAGTGTCATAATAGTTGTAATTCGTTTTAGTTGGTTAATTAATATTCGTCCTATACTTTAGCTAGCGTACTATAGAATCTGTTGTTTATTCTTTCTTATATCTATTTTTAAAACAAACGCATTGGTTAGCGGTTTCTGGTAAAGAAGCACAACTTGTAGCATAACAACTAAGATTACCTTTTTCTATAAATAAAGCAATTCTAGTTATAATGTTTGGAAAACTAAGATAGCATTTAAACCTCTGATTTACAATACGTAGTTCTACGTGTATTTGTAAAGTAATCGACAATAGTTTGTCATTTGAAGATATACCACACCTTAGGGTATTACCTTAACGGAACCCCGGATGCCATGTTTTTTTAGAAAGTTTTGATGAGTTGAATCAAGTACACTATAGAAATACTAATAGCCAAACCTAGACTTACTTTAGCAAAATCTTTAGCGATGAGTTGGTAGGAACTTTTTAATTTCCCTTTATTAAGCAAGTAGTTTATGGCTATTTCTCGTCCGGCAAGAATACCAATAAAAGTCCAAGTGGTACTCATTGGTATGGCATTATAGTTTCCGTATATAAAAAGAATAACACCATAAAAAAGATCAATAATAGTTGCAGAACGAATGTTTCTAGTATTGACTTTTTGGTTCACCATTTCCTGGATTTTACCACCGCGATTTTTAAAAATATAGGCCATAATAGACAAGATAACCACTAGAGAACCAAGCAGTTCCCAAATAGATAATCTTCGCGGTAGAAAAACATAAATGTTTGCAAAATCTTGAATAAGCCATTGCGACCATAAAAATGCCGTAGAAAGCCATTGCGCAACAATCCAGAATCTCTTTTGATTGGTTTTATGTACGTTCTCTAAAGAGGCCTTAGATTCTAGTCTTTGAGCAATTAAAAGATAAATTAAAAAGGCGGTAATTACCGAAATCCCATAACCATACACCGATTTAAGAATCATTTTCTCAATAAATTGCTGACTAGAAAAAACACTAAGAATCATAAAGGTCGTGCTTACTGGTATTCCCAAACGGGTAATTATCAATAAGGCTAGTGGTGCTATTAAATGCCACCATTTTAAGGTTTCTGGAAGTGTGATGCTATTTAATCTTTGGTAGGAAACATCGCCATCATACATACACCAACCAAAAATTAAAGTAGCCGATAGAATAATACCTGCAAATCCCCAAAGCACCGTCCAATGTGTTTTGTTATTGGAAGAAATAAAAGTACCTAAGGTTTGTATAACATCATTTCCTATTACGGCATAGGCTGCAAGTAAAAAACCAGTATAAAGTATAAGTATTTCCATAAGGTAAGTAGCGTTTGTTTTTACCTGCTAGCAGATTATCAAAAGTATAACAATTCAAGCTATAATAAATTTGGGAATTCATACTATTATGCATTTACTTATAAACAAAAAACACAAACTAGGGTTTATGTTTTTGAAGTGGGTAATTAGTAAATAAGGTATTAGCTCGAAAACGTTATTATTTTAGTCGGGATTGCTTATCGATCCAACTTTTAATTTTGCTATATACCAATAAATATAAGGTTGCTGCACCAAAGGAAATAAGCGTGCCTAAATAGATACCATACAACGGATATACAATAGATATGGTTAAGGAGTAAATAATCAAAGAAAACATGCCTATGGGAACATTCTTAATAATAGTATGAACATGTTCTTTAGAATAGGTGAAATGAATGATTATCATTAAAGGAAATAGGGTAGTAGGAAAGGCCGAAAAAAGTCCTGCCCAAGTAGGACCAACAAATTTTGGAACGGTGGTGATGAGTAAAATAATTAGAGCAGCAAAAAAGGCTCGGACGAATAGAATTCTAAAATTGATTTTTGCCTTGGTTTGAATGCCAATATTCTTAATGTCTTTAAAAAGATAGATACATAATAACGAAACGGAAATTGGAATTAATATGACGATGTATTTATTAATTTCAATACGATGCAATAACGTAACCACCACAAAATATGCGATTATAGCAGCTAAAGATGAAAGGATAATAGTATGTTTTTTAAAATACCTAGATGCTATATAATAGATATACACAAAGGTTAAAGCGGCCGTTAGTCCAATCATATTAAACACAGCGCTTTTTGCTGCGTATTCTGGACTGACTTCTAATCCGAAAAAAAACAAAGTGATGGCAGAACCTGTAGGATATCCAGATAGGATTCCGGCAACTTTCGGACTTACATTTTCGGCAAGAAAAGATAAGCCAATTACAAAGGTAATGGCTACCACTAACTTTACTAAGAATAGTAATTCTATCATTTTTTTTAAGGGCAAAAGTAGTATAAGCTTTTCAATTTTAAGGAAGGAATAATCTTAATATTATACCAATTTAAAAGCAAAAAGCACAAACGGTGTTTTGTACTTTTAAAAGGGGTTTACGTGGTTTTTATTCCATAATCCATGCCATCCAATCGGTTTTATCTATGATAGACCAACTATGCGGATGTCTTTCTCCGTTGGATCGATATCCTTTGTTTTCTGTAGGAATATATTGTACCTGATTAAATTCTGCATTTTGCAGGCTTTCGGAAAGCTTTTGAATGTAATAGGCATTCATTTGGTCGTAATCTGCCTTTCTATTTTCTTGCCACCAAAGCGTATCTGGTTCGGTATACAATCTGATTTTTGTATTTTTTAAACCTTTCCAATTGGTGATGGTGTTTGTTTTGGAGGTATAAATCGCATGCTTTTCATATTGCGGTAGATTGGCTTCTGGCGTTCCGAAGTTTTCTTCTAAGGTTGCAATGATCCAATTGGATTCTTGTATTGCAGGTTCTGAAAAATTTCTTTCTATGTTTTTTTCGGAACTTCTATACAGTGCTATTAAGTCTATTGGCGAGTCCACTATAAAAACACCTTTTGGTGTGATCTGAAAATTTTTATTTTGGGATAGGAAAGCACTAATTAGTACTGCTATATTTCCTCCACTTGAAAATCCGCCGATATAGGTTTCCTTCGTCGGAAGCTTATTTTCGATAAAGATGTTTTGAAGTTGCTTGGCAAGTGCTTGCTTTTCGTTTTCTTCTAACCACAATTTTTGATTGTAGTTCATATAAAGAACGGCGATATTATTTGCTTTCGCTTGATCGCGGATTTGGAATTCTCGTTTAATGTATTCTGGTGTTTCTGGATAGCCACCAAAAAGGACTACTACTTTTTTTATGTTTTCGGAAGGTGTATATAAATGGTATTGGTCGTTTGTTATTTCGGTGTATGCTGCTGGTACAATGCTTTCGGTATTTTGTTTGTCCACATTTTTACAAGAAATGAAAGTGATCGCTACTGCCAGTATTCCTAAAAATCTATGCATTGCTTTTGTAGTGTATAAGGTTTTTATATACAAGGAGTTACATTATTTGTTCCCTCTAATTTAGTAAATAAAATTAGAATAGAAAATAGCTGCGTTTTTTTATGGCGTAGGCTAGGGAAGTAGGCTTTTAATAGTATTTCGAAGTGGTCCCGATTAGTCGTAGATTTATTAGTGAAAAGATCATAATCCTATGAAACTGCAGTACAAAAAAACACTGTAGCTACTAAGGAATATGCTATTACTAAACTCGTTTTATGCTAACGGAATCGATTCCGCGAAAGCGCTATTTTTATAAATAACTAGAAACGGTCATTACAATTAAAGTAAAAATTATTAATGTAATGAATAAAGGCATCACGAATTTTAACCATTTATTGAACCCGACTTTCACTACTGCTAGCGAGGCTAAAATTAAACCTGTAGGATTTACAAAATAGAAAAGTCCCATACCGTATTGGTAGGCATTCACTACAATTTCTCGTCCAACGCCAACGCTATCTGCTAATGGCGACATGATTGGCATGGTTAGAACTGCCATTCCAGAACTACTTGGAATGAAAAAGGAAAGTCCGGCATAGACTGCTGTCATTGCGCTTGCAAAAATTCCTTTATTCATATCTTGGGTCATCGAACTTGCATAATGCAAAAGGGTATCGCTAATTAATCCGTCGGCCATAATAACGGTTACACCACGTGCAATCCCGATAATTAAGGCGACACCAAGTAAATCTCCTGCACCTTTTACAAAGGTGTCGATAAAGTCGGTTTCTTTCATTTTGGCTATAAAACCAATAAGAATGGATCCTACTAAAAAGGTTGCTGTCATTTCTACAAACCACCATTCGAGTGCTACCACGCCGTATATCATGATAATAAAACAAAGCGCAAATACGATTAATGCTAAACGTAACCGGGTTGTAAATGCTACTATTTTTGTATTCGTGTGTGTAAATAATGCTGTTATTTGTTCTTGTTGGTCGTAAATAATAGATTTTGTAGGATCTTTTTGTACGCGTTTACCATAACGTATAATGTATATTAGTGCAATAGTTAAACAGGCAACTAACATAAAGAGTCTTCCGCCAAGTCCTGTAGTCCAAGCTATTCCAGCGGCATCACTTGCTATAATAGTACTAAACGGATTTATGGTAGAGCACATGGTACCAATAGAACTTCCTAAGAAGATACAAGCGATACCAACCATAGCATCATATTTTGCTGCTAAAAAAACGGGAATTAGAATAGGGAAGAAGGCAATGGTTTCTTCGGCAAAGCCAAAGGTGGTTCCTCCAGCTGCCACTAAGGTGGTTACTAAAATGATTAGGATAAATTCGCGACCTTTAAACGCATTCGCGAGCCAATTTATTCCAGCATCAAAAGCACCAGTACTATTGATAATTCCGATTAAACCTCCAATAATTAAAACGAGAAAAATGATGTCTGCGGCTTCAATAATTCCTTTTACCGGTGATTTTATAAAGGCTAAAATACCTTGTGGTTTGGATTCTAGTTTTTGGTAGGTATTAGGTATGTTTATAGGTTTGTAAATATCGCCATTGGTGAATTTTTCTAACGGAATCTTAATATTTAGTGTTTCTAAATGGTCTTGTGTTGCGGGAATGGTTTCCGATTTTTCGATACCAACTCTAGTGAATGTATTATGGTCTTTATTGTAGCCTAAAGTTTCGTATTTACCTGCAGGAACAAACCAAGTTAGTATGGTTACTAAACCAGCTATGATAAGTAAAATGGTTTGTGCAGAAGGAAATTTTAATTTTTTCATATATAATTAAATGCTAAAAAGGGTATCAAGTTTAAAGATAGTATTATTTTAGACTTTCTTAAAATTTGGTAAAAAAAATGCAATATAACATAGATTCTAGTTGGAAAGCACATTTAAATGAAACGTTTCATGCCGATTATTTTAAATCTTTAATGGATTTTGTAGCGGAAGAATACAAAGCGCATGCATGTTTTCCGGAAAGTGATAAAATTTTCAATGCTTTTAATTTGTGTGCTTTTGAAGATGTAAAGGTGGTTATTATTGGTCAAGATCCTTATCATGATGTGGGTCAAGCCAATGGTTTATGTTTTAGTGTGAATGATGGTATTGCGATTCCACCTTCCTTAAAAAACATTTATAAAGAGCTTGAAAGTGATATAGGAACTGTGGTTTCTAATACTGGAAACCTAGAATCTTGGGCGAAGCAAGGTGTTTTGTTGCTTAATGCTACATTAACCGTTAGGGCACATCAAGCAGGAAGCCATCAAAAAAAGGGCTGGGAAACTTTTACAGATTCTGTAATTAAGTTAATAAGTGATAAAAAGGAAAATGTAGTTTTTTTACTTTGGGGAGGTTTTGCAAAAAAGAAAGCGAAACTAATTGATATTAAAAAGCACTATATTTTAAATTCAGGACATCCTTCGCCGTTAAGCGCAAATAGGGGGTATTGGTTTGGTAACAAGCATTTTAGTAAGACTAACTCCCAGTTGGAGCAAGTTGGCCTGTCACCTCTGTTTTGGTAGGTAGAACACTAACTACTCTTTTGTTTTTGTTTAAAGCCTTAAGGCGTCTAGAAGTCTTATTACAACTAAATGCCAATAAAATAAAGTTGATGGCAACTAGAAAAATAAGAACGGATGTAATAAATAATAGCATAAAGAACTAATTTAGAATATGTAGGTTTGGAGTACAAAGATACAATTTTTGTTAATTAAAGTTAACAAAATTTAACAATTCTAAATAATTAAGTGGTTAAACTGCAACATTTTACGGTTGAAACGTTACTTATTGTAGAGGTTTGGGGGTTTAAATTTTTGTAATTAATTTATTGTATTCCCATTTTTCTGGAATTATTTCTAAGTCAAATAGTTTTTCTTGTACGTTAGCGACTGTTTTTTCGTCCATAACTTCCTGAGACCATTCTGTTAAGCTTAGCCATTCTTGTACATCTTCTAGTTTTTGATCGTAGCGATTGGCAATCGATTTATCAATAGAAGGAATATCTTTAAATTCTTTTGTAGTATTATTAATAATGTTCAAAATGGTTTGCACGTCCTCTTTGTTATTTTCTAAAAACTCTGTTCTTACAGCAATTACAAAGCAAGGCCAAGGCGAAGGGCAGTTGGCGACACGTCTAAAGGTACCATCATCTACTAAGGGTTTTGTGGTGAATTTTTCCCACATAAAGTAGTCCGCTTTTTCATTGGTAAGTCCTTCTACTGCACCATCTAGGTTTTTAATAACCTCAAAATTCAGGTCTTTATCTAAGTCCCAATTATTGTTTTGCGCATTTATATAGGCCATTAAATGGGATCCAGAACCATATCTACTAATGGCAGCTTTTGTTCCTTTTAGGTCTTCAATAGTTTTGTAGTTAGAATGCTCTGCAACGTGAATTCCCCAAATTAAAGGAGATGCTACAAAGGTTTGTACTATGGTACTTGGGTTTCCATCAATAATATCTTTAACAATACCTTCGGTTAGTATTACTGCTAAATCTATTTCTCCATCACGAAGTGCTGTACACATTTGTCCGGTACCACCAAAATAATCTTTCCAACGCAGATTAATTCCTTCGTCTTTGTATTCTCCATTTTTAAGTGTAAGATACCAAGCAAGATTAAAATGCTCAGGTACACCACCAATTTTTACTGTCTTCATATTTTTTCCGCGAAAGCGGTAATCTCATTAATTTTCATTTTCATAAACCTAATGGAATAGGAGTGAAAAAATTATTCTACTAATTTATCTAAAGTATATGTGATTAGCTTATTAACCACAGCTTTTGGATCTGCACTAAACTCTCCAGTTGCTCGGTTTGCAATAATAGCATTCATGGATAGTGCGTGATGCCCTAAAAGTTTAGATAAACCATATATAACAGAAGTTTCCATTTCAAGATTTGTAACTCTAAAATCTTTAAAATTAAAGGTGTCCATTTTGGTGTTTAGTGTAGTGTCTTCTAGAGGTAAACGTAAAACGCGACCTTGTGGTCCATAAAATCCTCCTGCTGTAGCAGTCATTCCTTTATGTATTTTATCACTATCTAATAAAGCTTCTAACTTTTTACTATTATTAATTACTATTGGTCTTGCTTTCTTTTTACTCCAATTTGTAAATGCTATAAATGCATCTTCAATTTCTGGATTTGAAATAGTATCTATTTGATAGAAATGTAACATACCGTTTAAATCCAATCCGTGCGTACTCATAACAAAGGAATCTACTGGGATATCTTTTTGTAACGAACCTGAAGTACCAATACGAACGATGTTTAAACTAGTCAGTTTTTCTTTTGGCATTCTAGTTTGCAAGTCAATGTTTACTAAAGCATCTAACTCATTAAGTACAATATCAATATTATCTGGACCAATTCCTGTAGAGATTACAGTAAATCTTTTTCCTTTATATAATCCTGTTTGTGTTTTAAATTCTCTTTTTTGCTTTGTGAATTCAATACTATCAAAATGCTTGGTTATTTTCTCCACACGATCTTGATCACCTACAAAAATGATATCGTTAGCTACATGTTCTGGTTTCAGGTTTAAGTGATAAACGCTTCCATCCGGATTTAAAATTAATTCAGATTCTTTAATTGGCATGTAATATTGTTTTTATAAGTTTATTTTCTTTTTTATTAAATTGAAAATCCAAACGATTTACATTTCCATAAATCATGTTATCCTTTATTTCTAAAGCATAATTTTTATGTCCTAAAAGTACTTCGTGACCTTTTCTATTTAATTTAATAGTATCGTTTTCTTCTATATAGAATATAGCAAGGTTGTCTATTATTCGCATAAGCTGTATATCACCAAAACCATAATATCCTTGATAGTTTAGTGCATAACCTAACAAGTGATGTTTCGATTTTACGTCGTATTTATCCAGCAGACTTAAAATATTATGCTCTAAAGTGCTTAGTCCGCTTTTAGAATCTGGAAAACGTTCTAAATGTGCTTTTAGGCAAATTCCTAGGTATTCAAAAGAAGATTTTTTTGTAATATATTCTTTCAATAAATTATGGTCTTTACCACAATAAATTTGCCAAATATTTACAGCAATATCTTTGTCTTTTTCGGTTAATTGTATTCTGTCTTTAAAATGCGAATCTAGTTGTTCTGGAGTAAGTTCACTTAATCCTTTTAGGCTATCTTCATTGGGAATTCTACCACTACAAACTAAAGTGATAGGTGTTTTTATTTTTCTTTCGTTTAACAGACTAAGAACAGCCAACATATTGATGTGGCAAAACAGATCGTATTCAAACCACAATACAATTTCGGTGTATTTATCGGTATCGTCTAGCTTATGTAGTTCTTTTTTATATTGATATTCGTCTACTTCGATAGCATAACATTCTTTTAAAAAGTCTTTTCTAACCTTTATAAATGCATCCGAATTAATAAGACGATTCGCAGGACCTTCACATAGCATTTCATGCCAAGTTAAATAATCGCCTGCGTAACTTAGGTCTTTTAAATAGCCCGTTAAATTACCACCATTGGTAATATGTAAGATGTTTTCGTTCATTTAACCTCCAACTCGTTTTACATTAAACCCTTTTTCTTTAAGCATTGCCATGATTTTATCTCTGTAATCCCCTTGAATAATAATTTTATCCTCTTTAAAACTTCCGCCAACACTAAGTTTGGTTTTAAGCTCTTTTGCTAAGGCTTTAAAATCTTCGGTTGCTCCAGTATAGCCTTCTAAAATAGTAATGGGTTTTCCTTTACGTTTTTCGTATTTACAGATAATAGGATCGTCTTGTAACCATAGATCTTTTTTCTTAGAATCTACTGCTACAGGAGTTTCATCCACATGATCTGGAAACAAGTTTTTAAGTTGGTCTTGTAAATCCATTTTTTTTAGTATACCGTATCCGAATTCAGTATACAGTTCTTCAACTGTTGACTAAAAATGGAGACTTTTTATTTATTTTTTAATTAATCCTAAGTCCACAAGACGTTCGTGTAAAAATTCACCTGCAGTAATATCTTCATATTGCTTTGGGTTATTTTCATCAATACAACTTTCTAATACATCTAATTTCATATCACTTATTGGGTGCATGAAAAAAGGCATCGAATAACGAGAAGTTCCCCAAAGTTCTCTTGGCGGATTTATAACTCTGTGTATTGTAGATTTTAGTTTGTTGTTGGTATGACGAGAAAGCATGTCACCAACATTTATCATTAGTTCATCTGGTTCTGCAATGGCATCAATCCATTCGCCATCATGCTTTTGTACTTGTAAACCTCTTCCTTGGGCTCCCATTAAAAGCGTAATTAAATTAATGTCACCATGTGCTGCAGCACGAACTGCATTTTTAGGTTCATTAATAATAGGAGGATAGTGTATAGGTCTTAAAATAGAATTACCATTATGTATGTATTGATCAAAATACGTTTCTTCTAAATTTAAGTATAAAGCTAAAGCTCGTAAAACGTATTTAGCCGTTTTTTCTAGCATTCTATACGTTTCTTTTCCAGTTTCATTAAATGCTGGTAATTCGTTAACCGAAACGTTTGCTGGATATTCTTCCTCTAATTTTGGATCGTTTTCTACAAACTGACCAAAATGCCAAAACTCTTTTAAATCGCCTTCTTTTTTACCTTTAGCACTTTCTTTACCAAAAGAAATATAACCACGTTGACCACCAATTCCTGGTACTTCATAACTACGTTTGGTTTCTATTGGAAGATCAAAGAAATTCTTTACTTCTCCGTATAAATTATCTACTAAAGTATCGTCTAAAAAATGCCCTTTAAGCGCAACAAAACCTATATCTTCATAAGCTTTACCAATTTCTTCAACAAATTTTTGCTTTTTTGCTGCATCGCCCGAAACAAAGTCTTTCAGGTTCACACTAGGTATTCTATCCATAATCGTTTTTTTATAAGTCGAATTACAAATGTAACGAAAATCTTCAGTAAAATTAAACTTATAATATGCTTAGCATAAAAATTTAGTTACATTTGATATATAAATTTATAAGGTAATGGAAACGTTTTCTAAAGCTATGATTAACTACAATAAAGAAGGTTTAAACAAAGAAACCTTAATCGACTTATACAAAAGCATGCTTAAACCTCGATTAATAGAGGAAAAGATGCTCATTTTATTACGACAAGGGAAAATCTCTAAATGGTTTTCTGGTATTGGACAAGAAGCTATTTCTGTTGGTGTTACAAAAGCCATGTTAGCAGAAGAGTATATTTTACCAATGCACAGAAATCTTGGTGTTTTTACTACTCGCGAAATTCCATTATACCGACTTTTTAGTCAGTGGCAAGGTAAGGCTAGCGGATTTACAAAAGGTAGAGACCGAAGTTTTCACTTTGGAACGCAAGAATACAAAATTGTTGGTATGATCTCGCATCTTGGACCGCAATTAGGGGTTGCAGATGGTATCGCTTTAGCAAGTAAATTGCAAAACAAAAATCAAGTAACGGCTGTTTTTACTGGTGAAGGCGGAACTAGTGAAGGGGATTTTCACGAGGCTTTAAACGTAGCTTCGGTTTGGCAATTACCCGTTTTATTCTGTATAGAAAATAATGGTTACGGATTATCAACACCAACCAGTGAGCAATATAATTGTAAGGATTTAGCCGATCGTGCTTTGGGTTATGGTATGGAAAGTCATATTATTGACGGAAACAATATTCTAGAAGTGTATACTAAAGTGAGCGCTTTAGCGGAAGACATTCGTGAAAATCCACGTCCTGTTTTACTAGAATTTAAAACCTTTAGAATGCGTGGTCATGAGGAAGCTAGCGGAACAAAATACGTGCCTCAAGACTTATTAGATACTTGGGCAAAGAAGGATCCTTTAGAAAATTATCAAGAATTTTTAAAGAACGAAGGTATTCTTGACGAAGCTTTAGAGGTGAAGTTCAAAGAGGAAATAGTTCATGAAATTAATGAACATTTAGATTTAGCTTATGCAGAAGAAGTAATAATTGCATCTGAAAGTGAAGAGTTAAATGACGTGTATCAAAATCATTTATATCAAGAAGTTAGTCCGAATAAAAAAACGGAAGAGTTACGTTTGGTTGATGCTATTTCTGAAGGATTAAAACAAAGCATGGAACGTCATGATGATTTAGTAATCATGGGACAAGACGTTGCAGAATATGGAGGTGTTTTTAAGATCACAGATGGTTTTGTAGAAGCTTTTGGAAAAGATAGAGTACGTAATACGCCAATTTGTGAATCGGCAATTGTAGAAGCAGCAATGGGACTTTCTATTTCGGGAATTAAAAGTGTTGTGGAGATGCAATTTGCAGATTTTGTTACTTCCGGATTTAATCCTGTAGTAAACTATTTAGCAAAATCACATTATAGATGGAATCAAAATGCAGATGTTGTGTTACGAATGCCTTGCGGAGCAGGAGTTGCTGCGGGACCTTTTCATAGCCAAACTAACGAAGCTTGGTTTACTAAAACACCAGGTTTAAAAGTAGTGTACCCAGCGTTTCCTTATGATGCAAAAGGACTTTTAGCGTCTGCTATTAACGATCCAAATCCGGTATTATTCTTTGAGCACAAGGCTTTGTATAGAAGTATTCGTCAAGAAGTACCAACAGATTATTTCACACTACCACTTGGTAAAGCTTCCCTTTTACGAGAAGGTAATGACGTTACAATAATCTCTTATGGAGCAGCAGTACATTGGGCTTTAAATACTTTAGATAAACATAGTAATATACAAGCAGATGTCATCGATTTACGTTCGCTACAACCTTTAGATACCGAAGCTATTTATGCTTCCGTAAAGAAAACAGGAAGAGCCATTATATTACAAGAAGATTCTCTGTTTGGAGGAATAGCCAGTGATATTTCGGCACTAATTATGGAAAACTGCTTCGAGGAATTAGACGCTCCGGTAAAACGAGTTGCTAGTATGGAAACACCAATTCCATTTATTAATCAATTGGAAGATCAGTATTTATCTCGAGATAAGTTTGAAGGAGAATTACTGAAGTTGTTGGCGTATTAGAAATGTAGTAAATTGGATTTCTAATGTTTAAAAAGCTTATTTTAATTTTATTAATTTCTAATTGTTCTTTAATCTATGGGCAATACGAATGGACTTCTGGTGTAATAATTTTAAAAAACGGAGAAACAAAAGAAGGGCTGATTCAAATACCGATGACTGTTGCAAGTTTAATTTCATTTGGAAAGTCTAGAGTTGAATTCAAGAAAGATGAAGATCATAAAATCCAACTTTTTGATAAATCACAAGTAGATAAAATATATTTTGATGCATATGATGCATATGATGCAAATCATGGTCATTATGAATATGTCCCTATTAAAAAGAACAAGTTTAGATTATTCAAATTAATAGTTAATGGTAAAGTAAAGTTATACACTAGAACTATAGTTGTTGCAACAGATATAACCAATCATAGTGGTTATGTTATACGAACAGAATATGAAGAAGAAAAGGAGTATTATATTTTAAGAGACGGAGAGTCTTCTCTCACTCCTTTGATTTCTCATTACTCCTTTTTGGAGTTTAAAGAAAAAACTATTAATTATTTTTCGGATTGCAAGGATATAGTTGAATATCTACGTAACGATATGTATGAAGAAAAGGATGTATTTGAATTAGTAAACGATTATAATCTTATTTGTGAGTAAAAATTAAATTCTTGTCATTTAGACTAGGCTTGTATTTTTTTAATTTACTACTAAAGAAACCAAAACAAGTATTAACACCTGATTTTCAGTACTTTCAAGGTTGTTCTTCATTTATTACTTATTTTAGTAGAAACTATTAATCCATAAGTTTCTATGAAAAATTTTATTTACTCCATTTGTTTTTTGGTTTTAGTATGCAGTTGCAAAACCGAAGAAAAGCAAACAGCACATAAAAATACAGAAGCACCAGTTGCGAAAAAAATCCCAAAAGAATTAGTCACGCATGGGGATTCTAGAACCGATAATTATTTCTGGATGCGATTAAGTGATGCACAGAAAAATGCCGAAACTCCAGATGCACAAACGCAAGATGTTCTAGATTATTTAGAGCAAGAAAACGAATATCTAAGTAAGGCAATGCGCCATACCGAAAAATTTCAAGACAAGCTTTATAAGGAAATAGTTGGCAGAATCAAAAAAGACGATGCTTCCGTTCCTGTTTCAGATAATGGATATTCGTACTACACACGCTACGTAGAAGGTGATGATTATGCATTGTATTGCAGAAAGAAAAATGAAGAAAACGCGAAGGAAGAAATTATGCTTAATGGACCAGAAATGGCAAAAGGATTCGCGTATTACGGTTTTGGAGGACAATCTGTAAGTCCAAATAACGAACGGATTACTTTTGCTGTGGATACCGTTTCAAGACTGCAATACACCATGTATTTTAAAGATTTAAAAACCGGAAAACTTTTAGAGGATACGTTAAGTAATACAAACGGAAATGCAACTTGGGCAAATGATAATAAAACTGTTTTCTATACCACTAAAGATCCAGAAACTTTAAGACTAAATAAAATATACAAACACGTTTTGGGTACAAATCAATCTCAGGATGAATTAGTTTTTGAAGAAAAAGATGCGGCTTTTAGTTGCTTTATATGGAAATCAAAATCCAAGAAGTTTTTATTTATTGGAAGCGTTCAAACCTTATCTACTGAAATACAATATTTAGATGCAAACACACCAAATGGCGATTGGAAAGTGATACAACCAAGAGAACGTAATTTAGATTATATGGCGGATCATTATAAAGATGATTTTTATATTAGAACCAACTTAGATGCTACAAACTTTCGTTTAGTAAAAACACCTATTAATACATCGACTAAAGAAAACTGGGTGGATGTAATTCCGCATAGAAAAGATGTGTTTTTTCAAGGTTTTGATTTGTTTAAAGACTTTTTAGTGGTGGAAGAGCGTAAGGATGGATTAGGAAAAATACAAGTAAGAAAATGGGGTAGCGAAGCGTATTATATTCCTTTTAAAGACCCTTCATATAAAGCGTATACCACTTCAAACGTGGATTTTAATACCAATACATTACGATATAATTATACTTCTTTAACGACTCCAAATACCAATTATGAACTTAATATGGATACTAAAGAGTCCACTGTTTTAAAAGTAGAAGAAGTACTAGACCCAAATTTTAGTAGTGACAATTATGTGTCCGAACGTAAATTTGCTACTGCTAAAGATGGTACTAAAGTACCTATCTCTATAGTGTCTAAAAAAGGCATTGTTAAAGATGGGAAAAATCCATTATTGCTGTATGCTTATGGTTCGTATGGCGCTACTCAAGACGCCACATTTAGGTCTTCAGAATTGAGTTTATTAGATCGTGGATTTATTTTTGCAATCGCACATATTCGTGGCGGACAAGAAATGGGACGTCATTGGTATGAAGAAGGTAAATTATTAAAGAAGAAAAATACCTTTACAGATTTTATAGATTGTGGAGAATTTTTAATAACGGAAGGATATACCAATAGCGATCAACTTTATGCTTGGGGTGCAAGTGCTGGAGGATTATTAATGGGAGCAATACTTAATATGCGACCAGATTTATGGAATGGCGTAATAGCAGCAGTTCCTTTTGTAGATATTGTTTCTACCATGTTAGATGAAAGTATTCCGTTAACCACTTCTGAATTTGACGAATGGGGAAATCCGAAAGTAAAAGAATATTATGATTATATGAAATCCTATTCACCATATGATAATGTAGAAGCCAAAGCCTATCCAAATATTTTAATAACTACCGGTTATTGGGATAGTCAAGTACAATATTGGGAACCTGTAAAATGGATTGCCAAACTAAGAGACCTTAAAACAGATGATAATATATTAATTATGGATTGTAATATGGAGAATGGTCATTTTGGAGCATCAGGAAGGTTCGAGCGATACAAAAAACGAGCATTAACCTACAGTTTCTTATTAGATTTAGAAGGAATCGCAGAATAACATCCTTTAAAAACAAATATAGATATGGTCACTCTGAACTTGTTTCAGCATCTAGTTTAACATTAAAAAGAAAACCTATCCAGAAAGTTATTTGGATAGGTTTCTTTTTATAGACTATTTTGTTTCCGCTTCACTAATTATAAAAGGATATGCTTCCCGAATTTCTTTTATTTCTCTCGGCGTTAATTCACTTTCCGTTTTATGGAATTTGTTTTTACCGTATGTGCTTCGTAATTCATAATATGCTTTGGTAATTTCATCTTGCACTTTTACAAAAAGCGCATAACTGGTACTTCTATCATTTTGAAGGGAAATAACAGCTTCTGTAGGTGTATCTGATGCATCGGCTAATTGTTTACCATTGCAATACAAACAAGTAGTTTCGCCATTATTATCAATAAAATCTTTAGTAATGTTTTTGATCTCTTGTAAGTCTACCAATTCATTTTCTACAAGGATTTCATCATTTGCATTTAGTAGAATTCGCAATACATTACGTTCATTTAAATTTTTAGAACAATCTACATTTGGCGGACATTCCCTGGGTAATTTTCTGTTTATGCCTTCATCGGAAGCAATTGTTGTGGTTACTAAAAAGAAGATTAATAATAAAAATGCAATGTCTGCCATAGAACCTGCATTTACTGTTGGTGAAGATTTTGAGTATCTCATGCTAGTAAATATTTAAGATTAATAGAATGTACTATTCACAAAAACAGTACCGCTATTTTTAACTCCTCTTTCTTCCATTTTTCTATAGGAAACTAAAATTCATTCTCCGCATTGAATATAAAGAGGAACGCTAATTAATTAGTGAAATCACATACAAACAAAAAAAGCCAATTAACAAATTATGCTAATTGGCTTTTTAAAGAGTGACTAATTCTTTTAATGTGCGAACCTGTTGGTTCCTTTCCAAAGGGTAGTGTTAGAATTACAAAAACGAATAACATGTCTATTTATAAGGTTTTGTTCTTCTACAATACCACTTACTTTTTTAGATAATTTTGCTAATGTTCTCATAGTTCTGGTGGTTTTTTGATGATGATTGATTAATTGATTGATGAATTGCTGTTTCTAAGGAAAACTTATCTGAAACGTCTTTTACTATTCCAAGTATGACTTTTCGTGTTGTTTAAAGTTCCTGATAATTGATTGTTGTTTAGCGTTCTCATAATATTTGATTTTTGATGGATGGTTTGATTGATTGATGAATTGCTGTTTTTAAGTACTATTTTCTGAAACGTCTTTTGCTGTTCCAAGCATGACTTTTCGTATTGTTTAAAGTTCCTGATAATTGATTGTTGTTTAGAGTTCTCATGATTATAGTTTTTTTGATTGTTATACCTAATAGACGACAGAGATTTCAAAATGTTACAGTACTATGCAATACATAATAGTAATTTAACATATTTTAACAATAAAAGGCTCATTTTAAACATGTAAAGCGAGTAGAAGGCCTAATAAAAACGTATGAAGTAGTTAAATAAATCAAAAAGAGTATATTTAAATAGGAAATTTGAAACTTAGGAACGATTTTTGAAAAACGAGAATAGAATTATTCTAATATACTATGCGATTATACTTTTTAGTTTTTTTATGTTTTTTCAGTTTGACACTACAGGCACAAATAGATAGTGAACAAAAATCTGTTGCTATTCCTGTTATAGAAAGCGAAGAAGGAGAAATACAGAAAGAAGTTAAAGAAGAAGGGAAGCCTATAAATAACCAAGGATTTATTGTTCCTAAAGAAGATAATATAAACGGTTTAACGGTTCCAAAACAAAACCAACCTACAGATTTACCAAAAGAAGAGTTCTCGATGTTTAATAAAGAAGAATTTGGTGATCCTGGTGAATTGTATGAAGATCGAATTAATAAACATGCAAAATATACCGATTTAAGAAAGGAACAGCAATATCGAGGGAATACAACTACTCAGTTTTTTGGAGATTATAGAACTACTTCCGGAAAAATAAATATCGTTTATAGAGATTATGGTGCTTTTGATGGCGATCATATTCGAGTATTTATAAATGGTGATGTTGTAAAAGCATCCGTACTATTAACTCCTAGTTACAGTGGTTTTAAATTTAATTTAGTTCCAGGAATTAATAAAATCGACTTTTTTGCTTTAGATACAGGTCAGGTTTCTCCAAACACTGCAGAGTTTCAAATACTCGATGAATTTGGTGAAGTGATTTCTGGAAATCAATGGAATTTAGCCAAAGGCGTAAAAGCTACTATCATTATAATTAAAGAATAGATTAACTATTTTTCAAATTTCTTTCTAATTACCCTCTATAAACTACAAAAAGATGTTATTTTTGCACATCGGTAAAAATTATGGGGAACGCTATTACAACTACAGAACAAGAAGAAAACAAAGCTGGAAAAGATCTTTACAGCTACCAAAGAGGTGCTATTAACAAAATCTTTAAAGCATTTGAGGATGCTCCAGAAGACTATCATTTGTTATACCAATTACCAACTGGTGGAGGGAAAACGGTTATTTTTTCAGAAATTGTTAGACAATATTTAAAACATCACAAAAAGAAAGTTTTAGTGATGACACACAGAATAGAATTGTGTAAGCAAACTTCGAGCATGCTTACTGGTTTTGGTGTAGAAAATAAAATTGTAAGTAGTAAAGCGAATCTAGACGATCAAGAACAATACGGTTGCTTTGTAGCAATGGTAGAAACGCTAAATAATAGATTACAAGAAGGGAAACTGGATATTTCAGATATCGGATTAGTAATTATTGATGAAGCACATTACAACTCTTTTACAAAACTGTTCAAGTTTTTTGAAAAGTCCTTTATCTTAGGAGTTACTGCAACACCTTTAAGTTCGAATATTAAGCTTCCAATGAACGATAACTATAATGAGCTTATCGTTGGTGAAACTATTGAACACCTTATTCAAAATGAATTTTTAGCACAAGCGGAAGTATATTCTTATAATGTAGGATTAACTTCTTTAATTGTTGGTGCTAATGGAGATTATACGGTAAAATCTTCGGAAGATTTATATACCAATACCGACATGCTTTCTAAGCTTATTCAAGCTTATGAAGAAAGATGTAAAGGAAAGAAAACACTAATCTTTAATAATGGTATTAATACATCGTTACACGTGTATGATACCTTTAAAAGAGCAGGCTACCCAGTTGCTCACTTAGATAATACCAATACTAAAAAAGAGCGTAAAGCCATTTTAAAGTGGTTTCATGAAACTCCGGATGCGGTATTAACTTCTGTAAGTATCTTAACTACTGGTTTTGATGAACCAACAGTAGAAGCTATTATTTTAAATAGAGCGACAAAATCGTTAACACTATACTACCAAATGATTGGTAGAGGGTCTCGTATTTTAAAGAATAAATCTACTTTTCAAGTCATTGATTTAGGGAATAATTTACACCGTTTCGGACCTTGGGGAGCAGATTTAGATTGGCAACGTATATTTAGAACACCTAATTTCTATTTAGATGGTCTTGTCAATGATGAAGAGCTAGAGGAAGCTTTCAGATATGAAATGCCAGAAGAACTTCGTGCAGAATTTTCTAATTCTAAAGATGTGTATTTCGATATCAAGAAAACATATATCGCATCTGTAACTAATGGAGAATCTTCTAAAGTAGTATTAGAACGTTCTATTATTCATCATGCAAAAATTTGTATTGAAAACTCCGAAGATGTTTATGACGCATTAGGTCTTGCAAAAATGTTAGGTGATGATATCGATTACAGAATTGGTAGATATACCAAGTGTATTAGTAAGAGTACCTACAACTTTGTAGATTGGTTAAAGAACGACTACAGATTAAAGCTTCGTGCGTATTTACGTGATAATTTTGATACTGTTTTTGAAGAAATTCACGGGAGAAAACCAGAATAAACATAAAATAAAACATTTGATTTAATTATTTAAATGAAATGTATTAAAAGATTAAAAACCAACTGTTTAGTTGGTTTTTTTTTGTTTGAATTTTAATGTAAATAAGACTGTTTTATTTGAAGGATATAAGATGCTTGAACGAAGCTTGTCTGGAGTGTAGTCGAAAGGGGTAGCATGACAGTTTGATTTTTAAAAATATAAGATACTTCGACTGCGCTCAGCATGACAGGTAGCTTGATTATGTAGGGTGTAAGATGCTTCAATGAAGCCTGTTTGGAGCGCAGTTGAAAGGCTTCGTACGACAAATAGTTTCTAGTTACTGCTCAATATTTTAAAAACCAGTTCTTTTGTAAGGGTTTCATTCCCAGCTTTCTTCCGCAAATCATCAAAAGTAAAAACAAAATTACAACCGGTTTTGTATGCAGAACAACCATAGGCAGATTTTCCTTTTATTACGGTTCCTTGTTTACATTTCGGACAAGTAAGTGTATCCGGAATTGCAGCTTTAGCAGCCTTTTTTGGTTCTAATACCAATTGGAAACTTTCATTAAAACGGACTAAACCTTCTACGGTTCCGCTATCGGTTTTAAAACCTTTTAAATTTACTGTCGATCCTTTTTGAAATAAGCGAGCATATTGTTTTTCGGAAATCGTTTTACCTTCAAACTTAAACGGAATTACAAAGTCGCAAGTCTTCTTAAACTCCGAACAGCCATACGCCGATTTCCCTTTAATAATACTACCGGTTTTACATTTCGGGCATTTCTCAGAAGTTAATCCAGTTGCCTTTTTTACCGCTTTTTTCTTCGCTACAGCGCCTGCAGGTTTATTATTCACGGAAGAGATATTGGCTTTCTTCGTTTCACTTCTCACTTCGTACACCAAACGATCTACCATTTGTTTCATCTGTTTGATAAAACTTCCAGCACTATAGGTTCCTTTTTCAATATCTTTTAACTGTTTTTCCCATTTCCCAGTAAGCTCGGCAGATTTCAGCATTTCATTTTGAATGGTATCAATCAGCTGAATCCCAGTTATTGTAGGAATCACTTGTTTTTTATTTCGTTTTATATATTTCCTTCTAAATAGCGTTTCAATAATATTTGCACGTGTAGAAGGACGACCAATACCATTCTCTTTCATAATCTCACGTAACTCATCGTCATCGACTTGTTTTCCTGCGGTTTCCATAGCACGCAGGAGGGAAGCTTCTGTATATTGGTTTGGTGGTTTGGTTTGTTTTTCTAAAAACGAAGGCTCATGTGGCCCTTTTTCACCTTTCACAAAAGTAGGTAGCATTCCTGATTCTTTAGAAGATGCATTCGGCGTTTCAAAAACAATTCGCCATCCTTTTTCTAGAATTTCTTTTCCTGTGGTTTTAAATTTTACTTTTTCCGCTTTACCAATTACTGTGGTATTCGACACTTTACAATCCGGATAAAACACAGCGATAAAACGACGCACAATAATATCATACACCTGTTGCTGATTGTATTGCAAGTTCATTTGTTGTCCGGTAGGAATAATAGCGTGGTGATCGGTAACTTTACTATCGTCAAAAACCTTTTTCGTTTTCTTTAATTTCTTACCATGAAGCGGTTCTGTTAAAGCAGCATATTTTGTTAAATGCTTTAATATTCCTGGCACTTTTGGGTACACATCATTTGGTAAAAAGGTAGTATCTACTCTTGGGTAGGTAACTACTTTTTGTTCGTATAGTTTCTGAACAATCTTTAAAGTCTCGTCTGCACTAAATCCGAATTTCGTATTACAATATACCTGTAAACCAGTTAAATCGAATAGTTTTGGCGCATATTCATTCCCTGCTTTTTTCGTTGTAGAAACAATTTCAAAATCATGTTCCTTAACAATCGACGCTAGTTTTTCTCCGTCTTCCACTTTAAGAAAACGACCTTCTTCATAACTAAACAACGTATCGCGATACATGGTTTGCAATTCCCAGTAGGGTTGTGGTTTAAAGTTTTCAATTTCTTTAAAACGATTCACCAACATAGCAAGGGTAGGTGTTTGCACTCTTCCAACAGAAAGCACTTGCTTATAACCACCATGTTTTACGGTGTACAAACGGGTGGCATTCATTCCTAAAAGCCAATCGCCAATAGCACGCGAAAATCCGGCGTAGTATAAATTATCGTAATCTTCAGATGGTTTCAGGTTGTTAAAACCTTCTTTTATCGCTTCAGTGGTTAAGGAGGAAATCCAAAGTCTTTCTACTTTACCTTTATAACCCGCTTGGTTTAAAACCCAACGTTGTATAAGTTCTCCTTCTTGTCCTGCATCGCCACAGTTTATAACCACATCTGCTTTATCAAATAAACTCTTTACAATTTTAAACTGCTTTTTTATACCAGCATCTTTAGAAACCTTTGTTTCAAAACGCTCTGGAAGCATGGGTAAATTGTTTAAATCCCAACTTTTCCAATACGGTTTATAATCATTAGGTTCTTTTAATGTGCAAAGATGTCCAAAAGTGTAGGTTACTGCATAGCCATTGCCTTCATAGTAACCATCACGTTTTGTGTTGGCTCCTAAAACAGAAGCAATTTCTCTAGCTACAGATGGTTTTTCGGCAATACAGACTTTCATTTACTTGTAAAATTATAGATTGCAAAATATGAAATTCCATCGTCTCATTAAAGCGAAGTTGTTGTGAGTTATTAACTAATAATTAGCCAATAAAATAGTACTAAAAAAGAAGAAACAAAAAAAGAGCCTTCATGCCATTTTTTATTTTTAATTAATAAAATACACACACAATTAATAAACATGACTAATGCTGCTAAAGTAAAAAGAACAAACCAAAAAACTAATTTCCACCTATAAAAGAAAATGTCTTCATTAGCTGTACAAATCGACATTACTAGGTAGATTAGGATGCTAATTAAGTAAAACATTAAAGTTTGTACGGCTCCTTTATTCAAATTCGTATTAAAGTTATTAAAGTATTTATTTTATTCTAATAGGTGTTTTACAGCAAATCTAAGAATAAAGAATATAGCAATATAGATTATGAATTTAATCCATTTCGTTTTCTTTTCTATTTTTTCTGATTGCTTACTATCTTCGTGGGTGTCTTTATAACTGTAGCCTCTAAATTTTGTTTCGAAAAGTAAATCATCTGCATGATCTAAGGTTGCACCGATATAACGTTCACAAACTTTAAAGACATATTCTTCTCCCAATTCATCTTCTGTAAATTCTTCATCTGGATACGCATCCAAATGATAAACTCGTTCTCCGTCTGCATTAATTTTAGAATTTTTAAGTAATTCTAATTCTTCTTTTAAAGGAGTTCCAAAGTCTACAAGTAAGCCTTCCTCTGAAGATCCTCCTTTTGCTCTAACTTTAGTTCCGTCTTTAATTAATGTAAATCCCCAAAAATTAACCACACTTTGTAGTACCAAACTTGAAATATCTGTATTAGGAAACGTATTCATTAAAATAGATTCTTCATTAGATAGAGATGCTTCTAAAAACAGATATGGAAGTGTTGGGATACAAAGAATAGTACTGTCTTTGTAATGGCCAATGTATAATTCGCCATCCTCTGGATTTAAAATCTCTTCAAAAGCCTTGGGTTCTATTGGTGTTATATCTTGAAATCCTAAACTATTAAATAATTCGACATCGTTTATTTCCTTATTCGAATTAATAAATATTGTAGAAAGTTTCCAGCCCATATTGTGATATATTGATTTCACAAAATACATAAATTAAACTGCCATATAAAATGAAAATCGGCAACAATTCTATGGAGTTATAAACAATATCATACCATATAAGAAGTTGCATCCTACACATATTTATGTCCTAATAATTTCATCGAATAATTTATTGTAGCTATATTTCGTACTTATTGAATTTCACATTATTCATCATTTTTCATGCAACACAGAGAAGCCATTTTAGGCAGTTACCAGCGTATTTCACCATATATACATAAAACTCCTGTGTTTACTTCGGAAGGAATTAATGCTATATCTGGTGCAGAATTATTTTTCAAATGTGAAAACTTTCAGAAAATGGGAGCATTTAAAATGCGTGGTGCAACCAATGCTATTCTGCAGTTAACCGAAGCACAAAGAAGTAAAGGTGTGGTAACCCATTCTTCCGGAAACTTTGCCCAAGCATTATCTTTAGCGGCAAAAAGTTTAGGTATTCCTGCATATATAGTGATGCCTGAAAATGCGCCACAAGTAAAAAAAGATGCAGTTATAAGTTATCACGGACAAATTACAATATGTGAAGCAACTATAGAAGCACGAGAAAGTACTTCTGCTAAAATCGCTAAAGAAACAGGAGCTACTTTTGTGCATCCTTCTAATGATATCGATGTGATTCATGGAAATGCGACTGCATGTTTAGAATTATTAGAAGAACATCCTAATTTAGAAATGGTAATTGCGCCAGTTGGAGGAGGAGGATTACTTGCAGGAACTGCTTTAGCTACACATCATTTTGGAAAGAATTGCATTGCAATTGGAGGAGAACCTACTGTAGTAAATGATGCGTATCGCTCTTTAAAAAGTGGAAAAATAGAAACCAATAGTAGCACAAATACGATTGCAGATGGTTTAAGAACAAATTTAGGAAATATAAATTTTCCAATTTTACAGAAACATGTAGATCAGATTATTTGTGTGGAAGAACAGGATATTTTGGAAGCCATGCAGCTCATTTATCAACGGCTAAAAATAGTGGTAGAACCTTCTAGTGCTGTGGCTTTAGCGGTAGTTTTAAAGAATAAAAAAAACTTTAAAAATAAATCGGTTGGGATAGTCCTTTCTGGTGGAAATGTAGATTTGCAAAAACTACCTTTTTAAAAATAATTACATAAACATCAATAAAAGTAAGCCGTTATTTTTGCTTACAAGTAAGGAAATCAATATCTTTGGGACTTAATAACTAGTAAAAAAAATATTTTAGGTAAATTAATGGCAAAATCACAACAAACATTTAACAAAAGCGAGAAGGAAAAGAAACGTTTAAAGAAACGTGAAGATAAGCGTAAGAAGATGGAAGCTCGTAAGGCGGACAGAGACGAAAATGGATCAGAAGGAATTCAATTCGCATACGTAGATCATAACGGA
Source organism: Lacinutrix himadriensis (assembly GCF_001418105.1). Classification (GTDB taxonomy): domain Bacteria; phylum Bacteroidota; class Bacteroidia; order Flavobacteriales; family Flavobacteriaceae; genus Oceanihabitans; species Oceanihabitans himadriense. Next base: position 373,155 of record NZ_LIQI01000027.1, on the reverse strand, counting down.
AATTTAACAGATACTCCTCCAGACCCTGCTTTAAAAGTTAAAGTAAAAGCTGCCAATATAGAAGTAAGTATTCCTAAAACTTTAGAAGGAGATAAAGAAGCATTTGATCCAGTTAGATCTGGTAATGTATCCTTTTTTGATACCTCTAAAGGTTTCGGGTTTATTATTGATTCTGAAAACAACGAAAAATACTTTTGCCATGTTAGTGGTTTAATAGACCAAATAACAGAAGGTAATAGAGTTTCTTTTGAACTTGAAAAAGGACAACGTGGTATGAATGCAGTGAAAGTAAAAATACTTAAGTAATTTTATTTTAAACCATATTTAAAAAAGCTCCTTATATAAAATAAGGAGCTTTTTTAGTTGGATTATTTTGAGATACCTTCAAGGTATTCTTTTAAAGAATAGAGGAGTAGTGGTACTTTTATTTAAGGGTTCCAATTGCGGAGCTTAATTCGAATAACTCTAAATCGAAATAAGGAACAGCAGATAAACTATGATCAAAGATATCAGACATGATATATTCGTAGTTTGCCCAACGTTTATCGCTACTAAACGCATAAATTTCAAGAGGAAGACCTTGCGAAGTTGGTGCTAATTGTCGCGTCATGATAGTCATATCTTTATTGATAGCCGAATGACTTTCAATATACGATTGTATATATTTTCTAAAAACACCCAAATTCGTAAGGTTACGACCATTAATTAATACCGATTTATCGATATTGTGATCTCCATTATAGGTATCAATATCCTTTTTTCTGTCCTTCAGATAATCTGTGATAAGTCCGATTTTTTGCAATTTTTCAACATCTTCATCCGTTAAGTAATGCACACTGGTTGCTTTTAAAAGAATCGATCTTTTAATTCGTCTTCCTCCAGAGTCACTCATTCCTCGCCAGTTTTTAAACGAATCAGAAATAAGTGCATAGGTTGGAATTGTGGTAATGGTCATATCAAAATTCTGCACTTTTACTGTAGAAAGATTAATTTCTATCACATCACCATCTGCTCCATATTTCTCGAAGGTAATCCAATCTCCAATACGTACCATATCGTTAATAGATACTTGAATACTCGCTACAAAACCAAGAATAGTATCTTTAAAAACCAAAATAATAATAGCAGAAGCAGCACCAATAGTGGTTACAAATTTCCAAAAAGAAATACCAGAAATAATAGCAAAAATGGAGAAAAGGCCAACCATCCAAGCAAAAATCATAATCACTTGAATATAACTATCAATAGGTTTGTCTTTAAAACGAGGAAGGGTTTTAAGATAATCTTTCACCGATTGTAAAATACTACGAGCAATCCAAAGTGTTAGAACAATTCCGAAGACTTGCAGTGATTTTTCAATGATATTTTCTAAATAAGAAAAATCTGTAAACACAATAGGAATAAACTCTAAAGCAATAATAAGCGGAATAATATGTGCAATATTACGAGGTACTTTATTTTTAATAAGGATATTATCAAATTTCGATTTTGTCTTTACAGCAAAGATATTAAAGGCATTAATGAGTATCTTTTTAATGATAAAGTCAATAATAAAAGCAACAAGAAGCAATGTTATAAATAAACCAAGCATATTTAGGTACTTGGCTGTACTTTCCGATAAACCAAATTCGATGAAGTAGTCGTAAAGTAAATGCTTAATAGATATAATAGGTAACTGAGAATTCATGTACTAAAATTTAACTACAAAAATACTTTATGTTTTGCGACTATACGAGAGATTAATTTTTTATTAACGTTTATTAATATAGTAAATAAAAGTACCGGTTTTAAAAGGAAATTTTAGTCTACAAAAGGAGAGGAGTAATTACTTATAGTAAATGATATACTACCATACCATAGCCAAAAATACGGATCATTCTAAGGGAGCCATACATAATCACTTTTTTGAAAGGGAATTTTATTATTCCGGCAGTCATACAAGATACCGCAAAAGGAACGGGAAGTAGTGCGCCAATGATAATTAGAAAACCGCCCCATTTTTTAGAGTTTTCAAGCTGTTTTTTCATTTTCACTTCTAAATAGCGATGAAACGAAGCGTTTTTAGTAAATAATTGTCCTAACCAATATGCCAATAAACCACCAAAATAGGATAAGATAGATAATACGCATAGAAATAGCCAGGGCGATTTCAATTTTCCTGCCCAAGCAATAAACATCTCAGGAGGTACAAGTCCAAGGATGGTTTCGGATATAAAAAAGAAACCTAATACGCCGTAAACAGGTAATATTTGCGTGAGGTATACCAAGGATGCGTTAATGTCAATAAATTGATTTATAACTATTATAGCTGCGATTAAAACAATCACAATAGGAATCGCTTTTCTAAGTGCTTTTAAAATAAAACTATAAAATCCGGTGTATATATAGTATTGATGTAATAATTGCAGACGCGATTTGTCTACTTTAGATCGGGTTCTAGTAGGTTTCATTAGGTTAATATTTAGGTACTATTGGGGTTTGCAAGATACAATTAATTTACATAAATCGGATTAAAAGCAGAATAAAACGATTAAAAACACGCTTTTTTAACGTATGTATTGTTGTTTTAGCGGAATTTCTTACGATTTATTCTTTTTTTGGTAGTTGGTTTTTGTTATGGGATGAATAAGATTGTAGTTTGAAATGCTACCGGATTCTGTTTACTGATTTATTTGGAAAGGAATTAGTAGTAACATTAGAATATAATCTTTAAATGCAATTAGAAATATAGAAGGAGAATCTTTTTATTAATTCAATTTGGAACTAGAGTATAGTATTCAAAATTCTATTTTACATACTATTAAAAATATAGATTAAGTATCTATGTTTTTGATACAATAAGAAACTAGAGTATGAATCAATAAATTCTATTTTACATAATATTAATTATAGTACAAATGTATTGTTTAGTTAATAAGAGTGGTTTATCCATTTGATAGCTATAATGTAGTATTATGTAAAATATCCCAGAAGCATTTGTTTTCATAAGAATAATTAGAACTTGGGTCATTAAGCTAATAAGCGGTTTGCTTCGCAGCGTTTAAAAAACATTTGTATCTATAATTAGCCGTTATGTAAAATAGCCGCTACCAAGCGCTCGATTGTTTTATAAAATCAAATTGCTTTGGCAATTTATTTTAAACACAATTATCCATCGCTTGCCAACGCCAAAATAAAAGCTAACATTTTTGCACTTATTAAAAATCGCGTATTCGATAAAATGCACGTAATAAAAAAATTTAGACGATTCTCGTAAGCTTGCCACAAGAGCATAAATTTTAAGAAAAATAAAATTCTATGCACTTGTTATGCTTAGAACTTCAATTAATACTTTTTTTAATGATTCATTATCTTTTGTCTTGAAACAAAAGAAACAAAAATTCAAGGCTGCATAAACTTTTGGAAACAATTAACGGCTCATTCGCTATATTTTAGGAAACATTGTAACTTGTTAACATTGCTTTGAAATCCCTTGTGTAATTGAAATTCTTAAGAAACTGTATTACTAAACCCCTAAAATATGGACGCTCATTTCACCTATTGTTTTAACCAAAATTTTATGAGGCCAAGTTAAATTCCAAGATTCTATTTTACATAATATATTTGTTTCAAGATTTATCCAAACACTGATAAAAATCTAAACTCATTTGAACAGGAATTATTTTAGTGCTATGTTTTGCTAAACTTCCATCCATTTCTATAATCGTTGTCCCTATATTTTCTGTTCCAGATTCTTTAAATAATGCATTTATTAAATCCGCACTTTCAATAAAATAATCTTCAGTTATACTTACATATTTTTTGAATAATCTTTCTATAATTGGCATTAATTCGTTTACAAAAGGCTCAACATAAAACAATTCGCCATAAGCTTCAAAATCTTTACTAAATATTTTATTAAGCTTTGTATTACTTAAAAAAACCGATTTATTGAATTGAACTTTTACTTTATAATCGTACTTATCATCTTTTATAATCTCTCTATCATAATGGACAGATTGTATTGGGTATCTTCTATGTAATGCAAAATCTCTTAATCTTATTAATAAACGATAAGATAAATATCCATCGTATAAATCATTCGTAAATTTTGTGAACTCTTTATATTTATCAGAGCTTTTACCATTTTTGGATTCTAAATCATTAAACATATGTTCGACAAATGATTTAAAGCAACTTATATAATTAATAAAAGCTCTATTAATGTCTACAAATCCTTTTCGTTTGTAATCATAACCGAGACTACTACTCTCTTCATCTTCTTGATATAATTTCTGATATCTTTCAACAGTCCTGAAATAATCGTCTTTGTTTAATTGTATTTCTAATAATCTTCTTTGGAAATAGTCAAACTCGTGTAGAATATCATTCGCTTGTTTTATTTCTTTAGATTCGTTTTCTGTCAATTCCCTTATAGCTCTAGGAAGTTCTTGGTCACGATTAGTAAAATATGTTTTTCCTAGTTCCATGTATTTTTATCTAATAATTAATAGTCTTTAGAGCTAAACGTATTTTCTATATTCCCAAATCTATCTATCAAAATATTCCAAAAACGAGAAGGTTGATAATCAATTGTCCATGGATCTCCTCTTCTTGTCATTATGGTGATTTTTTTTGATCTAATTAGTATACATTCTCTTTTTGCTCTACTAATACATACATAGCAAAGTCGATGAGCTTCTTGCATTTGTCGTGATCCTTCTTCAACCCTATAAGTATAAGGAAATCTACCTTCTTCCATTCCTAACATAATAACAGCTTCAAATTCCAATCCTTTAGAACTATGCCTTGTAGTTACAGTAATCTCATCTTCAGGTTCTCCTAAATAAGCAAATCTACTTAATTTTGAATTTTTTAAATTTTTATTTTTGGCCTCATCTAGTAATAAGGCTAAATTTTCATTCTCATCTGGGTAACGATTTGAGTCTACAAGCATTTCATTTAACTCTAAGCTATTGAATATAAACTCTAACCAATCAAAGACATTTTCTTTGTTTTTACTTCCAATTAGAATTTCATGAAATAAAGTTTTCTGTCTAATTTCTTCCCATAAAAATCTACTATCGTTATGTAATTTAAGTTGTGAATGCCAAAATTTGAATAGCCCATCAAATGATTGTTTTGATTTGTCTAAGCACCATTGAGCACAATCTTGCAACCAAAAAACAATATCTGTATTTGTAAATGTCCATTTTACTATATAGAAAGGTATTTTATAATCTTTTAAAACAGCAGCCATTTCTGTAACCTCAGGGTTAGCAAATGAATTGGCTCCAACTAATATTCCAATTTCTTTATATGGTATTCCTTTCTCAAGTAATTTGGGTATTATTTTTTTAGCAACAACATCATATTGTTGTTGTCGTTCTGCCTCACACGTAATAAAAGTTAATTCAGCACTTTCTCCAATACGCTTTTTTGCATCATAACTTAATCGAGGAGGATTTAAAGCTAATGTATCAATTGAGCCCTCTATTATATCTTGATTACTTCTATAATTTGAAGTTAAGGGAATAGATTCGAAATCTGACATAGTATCAAGCTCATTTAAAAAATCTGGATATGCTCCATTAAACCCATAAATGGACTGATTCATATCTCCCACTGCAAATATTTTTGCCCCTGTTTGATTTTTTAACTCTAAAACAATTTCATGTAATGCCTTTCCTAAATCCTGATACTCATCAATAAGAAACCACGGAAACCTAGCTTCTAAAGTTTTCTTGACATAATCTTGTTCCTTAATCATTTTTGTTGATATATTAACCATACTAATAAAATCAACTGATCCTGATTCTTTTAATTTCTTCTCAAATAATTCAGAAGCTTGAACATGAAAAGCATCTGTCTGAATTTGAACTTCACTAATTCCAATAAATGATAAAGATCTTTGCTTATTGATATCCATCATTGAAATTCCATTAAATTCTACACCTAAATCAGATATAACTCCATTGTATATTTGACCAATTAATTCATTTGAAGCAATTTTTAGAGGCACAGGAACATTATATTCTGGAAAAAGATGACCAAAGGGTTGAAGTATATGAATCAAACAAAAACCATGCATAGTTCCTATAAAATCATACTGATTTCTTTGATAACCGTACTCTCTTAATCGCTTTTTTAATTCTCTAACAGTTTCTCTACTATAACTTATACATGCTAAACCTGATGGAGAATGGATATTTGATTGAACTAACTTTATAGCTTTTAATGTAAGAACTCTAGTTTTTCCACTTCCTGGACCAGCAATAACAACTGTGTTGTTATTTGAATTATATGCTTTCCATTGACTAACATCTTTACTTATAAGTGTTTGATCTTTATAGAATAATTTATTCATGATTAGCTCTAACCTTATTAATTATTCCGTTAACTCCATTTTTTATATAAATGGGAACCATTTCCAAAGTTAATTGAGAAGAAAGGCGTTGTGCAAACCTTCCTTTACTAATGTTGTTGTCAATTTTTTTCAAAGCATTCCAAAAGTTTCTGTCATCTATTTCGTTATCAAAATTTTCCTGTTGTTTTTCACCTCCACTTCTAACTTCTGAATAAACTTTCTTAAAAGTCAACAAGCCTTCTTCGTTAGAATTTGCCATTGAATCAACTTCAAAAGTATAAAAACCAACATGGCAATTGTTATTTCTAAGCAGTTCAAGTTGATCTGGAAAACTTGCTTTAGGTATATCTTTATCTTCACAAATTTTAAGATCAATCAACATTTTATTCATTAATTCTATTCCTCTGAAATTTTGTTGAGTCCCTTCTAACCAATCTCGATGATAATGTTTTACGCTTTTCTCTTTACCTTCTTTATCTTTTTTAATTTCTAATTCATAGTAATCTCCATCTGTAATTAAACTCCAAGGTATTCCAAGTGATTCTAATAATTGTACATACGGTTTGAAATTTGTTGAATGAATATTACATACTACAATACCTAAATCTTCCAAAGGTGTACCCATCAATTGAGCCACTTTAGGGATTATATATTCTTCAGTAATTCCTTCGACTAAGAGTACACCTTTGCCAAAGTATATTTCACCTCTCTTGGCATCAAGATATCGTTCAATGTCTTCTTTATCTTTTTCATCTATCTTCAAGCTTGCTGTTGAAAACATTTTAGTTTGATTCACTTCATACCTACCATGTACAATTGTTTCTAATGGAGCGACAGAAGTTATATAAGGCGAGTGTGTAGTGAAGATAACAGAACTCTCACTTTTGTGTAAAACTTCTCTATAAATTAATCTTTGTAAAACTGGATGTAAATGAGCTTCGGGTTCTTCTAAAGCCAATATTGTTGCTGTATGTGGTTGGTAATTATATCTATCAAAAAATGAGTACAGGCTTTTATTTGTATCTGCATTTATTTCATCTTTTAGAATATAATTATTTTCTGTTACACTTATCTTGTAATTATTAGTTACTATTTCTACTCCTTCTTTATCCAATAAATTTTTATAATCTTCTACCTTAAGTATTCTAGGAACAGTTTTATCTTTCAATAATAACATCATCATCGAAACATATAAAATGTTTGCCAATCCCAAACTTAATTCAGCTACTGGACGCTCCTTTATTCCCATATATACTTGAATTGTATATAATAATCTCTCTATGTCAATATCATATGGGCGAAGATTTACGGTATTGTCTTGTTGTAAACCTGCTAAAGTTGTGAATTTTTTCTCAATTACATTTTTAACATCTCTAATTTCATCTAAATTCAAAATTTCTTCAGCTGCATCTTTCATTGATTCAGCAATTTTTTTTAATTCATCTTGTTCAATATTATATTGTTTTACAAGCTTATATAAAGGAGATCTTTTATTTGCATTTAGTTCTCTTTCAACATCTCGTAAAGCACCAATAACTTTTATGTTTAATAAATCTCTATCCTCGCGACGAAATATTTTTTCTTCGTTTATTCCTTTATAAATAATATACTGATATCTAATAATTTTTTCTACTTCATCTTTTATAGGATAATATTTATAATTAATCTGTAATGTTGGCGGATTAGTAGAAATAACAGCATCTTCAAACTGAGCAACTAATTGTCTGTTATGCTCATAATTTTGAATTTCAATTGTTATTTTTATTTCTTCTCCATTTTCAATAGGTGTTTCTATACTATCATTAAAATCGCTAGAGCTTAACTCTCTATCAAAATCAGAAAAACTTTGGTCAAGTATGATTTGGATTGCTCTTAAAAAATTTGTTTTTCCAATTCCATTCTCTCCGACTAATACTTGTTTATGATTTAATTTTACGTCAATATCTAAGAAATTTCGAAAGTTTTTAATTTTAACTCTTGATATAAATGGGCTTTTCATATAATTTGATTATGAATTATTTTAAAAAATGATTGTGTTTGAAATTGAGGTGTTTTATTATACACATCAAAAACAAATTAGGCACAAAATGTCTATTGAATAATTAATTATAGGGAGAGTTTAAATATAGTGAATTTTGTAGGAATTGTTTATGAGGAAAACCGTAAACGCATGAATATTTGTTAATTTATAACCATTCCACACACATTATGCTTCCCTCCTACGTCGTCGCATAAAAAGTGTTCCATTAGCATTGTAGAAGAAACTTTTTAGGATTAAATTTTTTTCAAGAAACTGAAGTAACAACTTTCGCTTTTAACCAAAGCTCAGGTTACATAACGCAGAACATTATAATACAGAAAAAGAATTATAATCCGACGTTATATAAAATAGCGATAAGTTATACCTAATTACTGTTTAATCCTATAAAATCAAATTTCTTCACAGCCGCATCAACTCGCAGATTCTTAAAATTCATCCACAGGATAAATTTCACTCACTCCTATTTCACACACAAATGCGTAGCATTCATAAGCTCCTCTAAAACAATAAAAATCTTGCGAATAATTATCCAACTCTTGCCTTTATTTATACTGACCGTAGTTGAAGTACCAAAATAAAAGCTAACCTTTTTGGGCTGTATTAAAAATCGCGTATTCGATAAAATATTGGTAATTAGATGAAACCTTTTAGCTATACTATAAATCTTAAAATATAAGTTTAACCAAAAAAATATTTAACTTTTCTTAATTACTTTTTTTAGTACTGTTCCATTTTTTGAATTAATTTTTATAAAAAATAAACCATCAGGATAAGATTTAAGGTTTACATTCTTCAAATTATTTTTTTGCTCAAAAAGTAATTTACCTATAACAGAATACACTTGAATGGATTGGATATGAATGGTTGAACTAATCGAAATTATATCTTTAGTTGGATTAGGGGAAATAGAAACGGTATTGTTTCCCTCGTTTTCTAATACATTTAATACTGCCGAAGAAATATCATAAACTCTAACGTGCCCATTTTCACTACCTGCATCTCCTGTATCAGCATCATTATGATAAGCTCCAATTGCGATTCGAGTTCCATCTCCAGAAAGTGCAATACTATTTCCTGATCTATCTGCATAGGATTCACCATAAATTACATCGCCAATAGTTTGCCATTCTTCATTTTCAAAATTAAAAAGCCTTACACTGCCAATATTATATGAATGAAAATTGACATCAGCATCATTAAATTCACTTCCTACAGCTAAAATATTTCCATCATTAGAGAATGAAATAGATGTACCTAAGCCTTCATATCGAACACCATATAGATTTTGCCCTTTTTGTATCCAATCTGTACCATCAAAAGTATATACTTGAACAGCTCCTTCATCTGAATTTGGAATATCACCCAAATCATAACCTATTCCAAGAGCTATTGTTAAACCATCGTCAGTTATTCTTACATTACTTAGTTCTTCTATTGCACCGTCTGAATGAATAATGACTACAATGTCGCCCCCCATTTGTTGCCATTGACTACCATCATATTCATATATTTTAGCCATGGAAGGACTTCGTAATATCGTAGCAAACCTACTACCATCTGCGGATAGCGATACATCATAACCAAAACGATCAGGTACATTTACCGGATTTACTACCTCTATTTGTTGCCCGAGAAGTTCCCAGGTTTGATTAGTAATATTATATTGGTATGATCTAACATATCCTGAGGCATTATTAGATCCTAAATCTACTCCTAATCCTGATGCACCAACTGTAATTATATGTCCATTAGCTGACAAGGAAACTTTACCTCCAAAATAAGCATTTTGACCAGTTTGAAAATCGACTACAACTTCAATACTTGCTCCCAGCAACACCCATGCTCCATTTACAAAATGATAAACATTTACTCTACTACCACCTGGGCTTCCGACAGCGAGTATCAGTCCATCTGCTGATAAATCTACTGATGCCCCAAACTCATTACTGAAATTTATGTCTCCTTCTAATTTTTGCCCCATTAAACCCCAACTACTACCATTATAAGAATATACTTTTACGCTTCCTGGCCCTGGGTCATTTCCAGAAGAATACGCAGGTCTGGGCGCACCTATTGCAACAATATTGCCATCCTCTGAATATGCTACAGAAGAACCAGATCGATCCCATACATTTTCTCCATCTATATCCTGACCTATTTGGATTTGAGCATTCAGAATTTGGCAAAATAAAATGGATAGTATAAAGTAAATTTTTCTCATAAAAAGTAGTATTTAAATATCTTACAATAATAATCTAAATAATATACTTATCCTAAGGATGTTTTTTGTTGTAGCTCCATTCCACACAAATTCCACTACACTCCTAGCATCATTTATCCATCGCTCTCTTATATTTTAGAAATAAGAGCTCGTGCATTCCATTTTAATCAAAAACATAAAACAGCATCTAAATAACTTAGATGCTGTTTTATTAAGCATTATTCTAAAAAGTAGTTTCTTATATATTAGTCTACTTATTTTAATGACTTAGAAGCCATAGGATAATCTGTATATCCTTTTGCTCCTGTTGTATAAAAGGTGTCTTGGTCCCAATCTGCTAATTCTAAATGGTTTTCAAAACGTGCTACCAAATCTGGATTAGAGATAAACAGTTTTCCGTAAGCGATCAAATCGGCATCACCAGCTTCTAATACTTTGTTTCCTTTATTTTGATCAAACGCGGTGTTAATCATTAAAGTACCGTTGTATAATGGTCTAAAGTGTTTTGCTATTTCTGTTACCGCAAAAGGATTTTCAGAAACATCTGTAAACGGTTCTGATAAATGTACGTAGGCTAAATCGTAATCGTTTAGTTTTTTAATAAGGTATTCGAAAGTTGGAATGGTATCCTTATCCATGGTAATTCCGAATAAACCATCTAAAGACGGATTAAAACGAACACCAATTTTTTCCTGCGGAATCACTTCTTTCATAGCATCTAAAACTTCGAAGAAAAAACGGGTTCTATTTTCTATACTTCCGCCGTATTCATCTGTTCTTATATTGGATGTTCCGTTGAAGAATTGATGAAATAAATAGCCATTGGAAGAATGAATTTCTACACCATCAAAACCTGCTTTTACTGCATTGGCAGCTGCATTTTTAAAATCGGAAACCGTTCGCTTTATATCGGCAATAGTCATTTCCTTTGGTGTAACCGTATCTTTGAAACCTTCTGGAGTAAATGATTTTGAATTGGGATTTATGGCAGAAGCCGAAACTGGTAATTCGCCATGATGAAAATCTGGATGCGACATGCGTCCAACATGCCATAACTGAATAAAGATTTTCCCGCCTTTATCGTGTACACGCTTGGTTACTTTTTTCCAGCCTTCCACTTGTGCGTCGGTATAAATTCCGGGTGTATTAATATATCCTACTGCTTGTTCCGATACTTGAGAACCTTCCGTAATAATTAACCAGCGGAAGCACGTTGCTCATAATACAAGCCTTGTAATTCATCTGTTGCTATTTTACCTTCGTTATCTGCACGACTACGTGTCATAGGTGCCATAACGACTCTATTTTTTAAATGTAAATTTTTATTATATGGAGTTAATAAGGGTTGTGTACTCATTTTATTATTTATTGTAAGATGGATACAAATTTACAAGACGTCTTTATTCTTTTTCAGATTTACACCTTTTTTATGAATAGATTTAACAGTAACCATATTTATAATAAAATCCTAAGTTTAATAATACATTCTAAAATCTAGTAAATTACAAATTTTGTGATGCCTTTGATGCAGCTCTTCCACAACATCTAGCATATTATCATCTTCTTTAAATAAGTTAAAGAATGCCATATCCAGATGTGAACTAGTTATTCCATTAGATGCATTTCCATATCCGGAAACTGCTTTTGCTCCAGTGATATCCAAAAAATATTGTGCTTCTTCTGCGTCTAAATCTAGAACTTTTGCATTGGAGAAATGTAAAATCTTTCCTTCTAATCGTCCTTCAAACATTTCTGCAATTTCTTGTAAACTATAGTAATAATCATTTAAACAAATACTATTTGCTTCCCCTGTTATAACCATGTAAATTATTTCATAGTCTTTAAAATGATGATCATCCAAAACCAATGCATTTAAGCTAGATTCTAATCCTTCAATGGTGTCACATGTATTATAAATACTGGCTACTCCATATTGCATGGTCAATTGTTCTAATTTTTTTTGTGCTTCGGTAACGGTATCTATTTCTATGTCTTCCACTGCTTCTAAACAGTAAATGAAATAATCGGCATCTATTAATTGTTCTTGGGGTAATTGCTGTGTTTTCTCTAACAAATCTCTGTATTTATGTCAAGTCTATAAAACGCAAAATTAATGCAAATCTTTTATTTTTTTCAGGGATTTCATATAAAACACATAGAATATGTTTAGAATGTTTTAGGGAGCAGTTAGTTTTATTCAACCCATTAATAATAGGGAGGTTTCTTTAGTTGAAGAAATGAATACTATGTTTAAGGGAGCAACATCCTTTGATTAAGACATCTCCTACTGGTGTGTGTTTTATGAAAATTTATAATACGAACAACCTTCAGATAGAACGTTTTATTAAAGACTGATTTTTTTATAGAAATCGGAATAAATATTATACTTCCCCTCTATAGATACTTCCATAAAAAGTGTTTACACGATCGCCTATATTTGAGAAATAAGAGTCGTGAACCGCCTTTGTTGGTTACATTAATATTTAGGTTAACTATTATTCCAATTTAAAAATGTAGTTACAAAGTGTTCTTTTTTTCTAAAGGATACCGGTATTTTTTTACCATTTTTCAAATGAATAATTCCAGATTTCTCATACTTATCAATAAATTTTAAGTTGACTATAAACGATTGATGTGGACGAATAAAATTAGCTGTAATTAGTCGTTCTTCAAATTCCTTCAAGGTTTTGGAAACCAAATACTTTTTATTATCGCTACAATAAAACGTGGTATATCCTTTATCTGATTCACAGAACATTAATTCCTTTAAATCTACCACCTGAAAGCTATCATGAAGCGATAATACTAAGGTGTTATCTTCCTTATTCCAAGCTTCTTTTACGGTTTGTATTTGCTTCCTTTGTGTGGCAATAGGTAATTTTTCTACTTTTTGTAATGCCAGTTCCAGTTCTTCTACATCCACAGGTTTTAAAAGATAATCTACAGCTCCCATTTTTAAAGCTTGTAGTGCAAATTCTTCATAAGCGGTTATAAATATTACTTTAAACGCTAAGTTTTCTGTTTGTTCTAAAAAATCGAAAGCAGTACCATCTAGAAGATTAATATCTAAAAAAATTAAATCTGGTTTACAAGCATTCGTAACTATAACGGCATCTTTTACAGATTCGCACTCGCCAATTACTTCTACTTTGGCATCTATTAATTGCAATAAATTAAGCAGTCCTTTTCTAATATATGCTTTATCTTCTACTAGTAGTGTTTTCATTATGCTACTGTTTTATACGGAATTATTAAAGTAACAATGGTTCCTTGTTCGTTATATTTTTTTCTATCTTCTATAGACACAGAACCTTGCATATTAAAATCTTTAGATAATACTTCTAACCGTTCCGAAGTTATTAGTGTGGATAATGATTTTTTATGTGTATTCTTTCCTTCTTTCTTAGAAGCAACTCCTACCCCATTATCTATTATAGTACAAATTAGCTTTTTTTCTAAATAACTTAAACGAATATCTATTTTTCTGTTTTCTTTTTGATCTACAAAGGCGTGCTCTATAGCATTTTCTACAAAGGGCTGAATGAGCATTGGTGGTACTTCAAATAAAGGAATATCAATACTGTCTTCTACTAAAACAGTAGATTGATAGTCGTCATTTTCTAAATTCTGAAGGGCTAAATAATTTTGAATGGCTGTCAATTCTTGAGATAAAGAAACCGTTTTATCTCTGGAGTTTTCTAATATAATACGGAGTAATTTTGAAAATTTCGAGAGATAATAAACAGATTTTTTTTCTTCTTTATTTAAAATCATCCCTTGTAAAACGGAAAGCGAGTTAAATATAAAGTGCGGCGTCATTTGAGAACGTAACAACTTTTGCTCGATAACTATATTTTGTGTTTTAGATTTTATATTTTTTAATTTTTGATAGAAAATAATGCCTCCCAAAAGTATGGAAATCAAAAGAAAACCTATAATTGCCCATAAATAATCTTGCTTAGATTTTTGTAAATCTTTACTAGTAGCTGTTACTACTTTTGTTAATTGTAATTCTCTAATACGAGAAGAATCTAATTGTTGCTTGTACTTATATTCATATTCTAACTGCGTAATCTTTTCAATATTTTCCTTATTAAAAAGGCTGTCCTGAAATGCTTTAAACTTTTGATGGTTTATCAAAGCTTTTTTATAATCTCCTTGATGTTCGTAAATTTGAAAAAGTAATTCGGATGCTTTTTTTTGAGAAGGAAGCACCTTCAAATTATTAGCAATCTCTTCTCCTTTTAAAGTATAGGAAAGCGCTTTTTTATATTGTTTTTCCTCCAAATAGGTTGCTGCAATTCCTAAATAGGTTTCCGCTAAGCCTTGTTGATCACCAATTTCTTTACTGATATCCATCGACTTTATATAATTCTCTCGTGCAATCGCTGGTTTTTTAAGCAGCAAGTGAACTTCAGCAATGTTCTTTAAACAGATAGAAGTTTGTTTTACAGCATTAATATCTTGACTTATCAGTAAAGATTCGTTAATAAATTGAAGCGCTTTAGTGTATTCCTTTTTGCTTTTATATATAAGACCTATGTTTGCTTTATTGGTTGCTATTAGGCTTTTACTTCCGTTATTGGACTGAAAATCTATAGACTGGTTGTGATACGCTAGAGCTTTATCATATTTACCCATAGATCTATAGACAGTACCAAGACTATTGAGTGCATTTGACATGCCAATAGTATCTCCTTCTTTTTCTAAATACGCAAAAGCTTGCTTATAATGTTCTATCGCAAGTGGAAAATTTCCTAAATATTTATAAACAATACCTAGGTTACTAAGCGCATACGGAATACCATATTCGTGGTTTATTTCTCTACTATACGTTAATCCTTTTTTATAATTAGAAATAGCTTCCGGATATTGTCCTGTTTCTGCATATATAGTTCCTATGTTTAATAAACTTGCAACCAGTTTTTTCTTAGCATGCATGGCTTCATATATTAGCAATGCTTTATTGTAATAGTTTAATGCCTCATCATACTGTGATTGCTGATAGTGTGAGACTCCTATTGCATTATATAAAGACGCCATTCCCTTTTCATCATTAAGACTGTCAAATAATTTAAGAGACTGCTTATAATAATCTAACCCGGCAGCATAGTTAGACTTTCTACTTTCAATAATGCCTTTTATATAAAAAATATTAGCTTTCCCTCTCGTAAAGTTTAAGCTATCATTTATGGCTTCGGCTTCGTCAATATATAAATTTGTTAATTTCATATCTCGTTGAAAATAGGTAAATGCCAAATCGTATAAAATATCTGCTCTTGTAGTATCGCGTTCTTTATGCTTTTGTAATTCTACATGAAGACTATCCATATATTTATTTTGAGCAATAACGGAAACTGGAAAAAACAAGGAGATTATTAAAAATACAATAAGGATGTTAATGATTTTCATAGGAAACAAAGACGTATTTTAAACTAATTAACAATATAATCTTAATTGTTATTTATAAAAACCAGAATATAAGATTTCTGATAGAAACAAAAAACTAAATAAAGAACAAAACCGCAAGCACTTTAATTAAAACGCTTGCGGTTACTAAAATAAGGGAAACCAAAGTAGCTAATAAAATGATTAATAGCATAATAAGTAATTTACTTTGCAAACTTTTTAGTAAGTTTCCCTGTATCAAAATTAAGTTCTAAAATATAAATCCCACTAGACAGCGCATCTATTGCTATAGTACTATTTGTACCTTTTTTTACTTTAGCACCTGTAATACTGTAAATGGTATAGTTTTCTAATCTAGCTACACCTGTAGAGATTATCTTTAATGCATTAAAAGTATTGACAACTTTTACCTCGTTAGCTAACTCAAAATCAGAGATACTTAATGCATCTTCTGTTACCGACATAAAACCAGTCCATAAAGCACCAGCATCTGTAATGTATGCTCCCATAGTACCAGCTGGTATGTGTAAATGAATACCACTACGAAGACTATTAATAGTACTACTACCAAAAGTATCGTTAGTTCCTGTAATTATAGTAGGTGGTGTTGCGCTTTCAGAAAAAACATCCGTTAAAGATAGATTATTAGAAAAAACGACAAAACCCATATAGGTAACACTAGCTGGTATAGTAATACTCGTCAAAGCAGCATAACGAAAAGCAGCATCACCTATACTAGTAACGTTATTACCAATAATAACATTATCTAGATTGTAATTTTGGACAAAAGCACCAACGCCAATTGTAAGAACACTGTCAGGAATAATAACACTAGTTAAATCATTATTTTGAAATGCAGTAGTGCCAATTGCAGTAACACTATAAGTTGTTGTGGCATTATCAACTGTTTCAGGAATAGCAACATCTGAACCACCATTAGCGAAATCATAACCTGTAACTTCAACAGTATTTGTACCAGAAATAATGGTATACTCTATAAAATTAGCATCTGTAAACGTTTGCGAATGCCCTATTATAGTTATAAATAGAGCCATTAAAATAAGTAGTGATTTTTTCATAAGGAAATAGGTTTTAAAAGTTTATTTAAAGCCAAAGTAGTTTTATGAAACACAGTAAAAAATAGGAAATCTTTTTTTGTAAGGTTTTAAGTCATAAGCGTTAGGATGTACTTGATATGCGTTATTTTCTATTGGAAATTATTGGAGTATCGTAGAACTCGTGTTGAAAAACAAGAGGGAAAGTGGGTTTGTACAAGTGTTTATGCAAAGGATTAATATTGTTTTATAGGAGTTTATAAACTTTCTGCTTCGTTTTCATAAAAATCGTTTGTACTCGTTCCTGCGTCAATCCACCTTAATACCACCCAAATTTTAACTTTCCCTTCGTAAAACTTCTAATGGCGAACTTCGTAATACGGTTTGAATATTGCTTAATCCTATTCCCAAAACTAGTATTGTAATACCAGGTAAAAAGATTAAAAATGGAATTGGTGATGGTACAAAAGGTTCTTTAAAAACAAACAGTGCTAAACACAGGCTACTAACCAATGCCAATAGCAAGCCAACCAAACTTCCTAGAAGTCCTAAAAAGAGATATTCGAAGGCAGAAATTTGCAAAATTTGTTTGTTTTTAGCACCTAATGTTCGCAACAAAACACTCTCTTTAATGCGTTGGTATTTACTGGTTCGTACCGAGCCAATCAACACAATAATACCAGTGAAAATACTAAAAAATGCCATAAAATTAATAACCCAAGATACCTTATCTAATATATTATCCACTACAGTGAATATTTGTCGCAAATCAATTATGGATACATTTGGGAACTTCGCCACTAAATCTTGCTGTAATGCGGCAGAACTTGCATCATCTGGTACAAAAGTAGTAAGCACGTTAAACTGTGGTGCTTGTTCTAAAACACCTGCGGGAAATACAATGGAAAAATTAAGTTGTATTTGTGACCAATCTACTTTTCGAATGCTTCCTACAGTGGTTTCCATCAAAACACCTTGCACGTTAAAAACCACAGGATCACCAACGGCTAAATTAGCATCAAACGCTAAATTATCGGAAATGGAAATCACAACCGGTTCTTCTGGTTTCAAGTTGGCACGCCACACACCTTCTAGCAATTCTTCGGATGCTATCAGCGAATCCCGATAGGTGGTTCTAAACTCATGATTTAAAATCCATCCTTTAATTTGTCTTGTACTATCTTGACGTAGCGTATTCACTAATTTCCCTTTAATGCTTTGCATACGCATGGTAACCAAAGGAATATTACTAAGTACAGTTAGGTTTTTAGAAGTAATACTTTCCGCAAGGGCATCCCGTTGCTCTGGTTGCACATCTAAGATGATAATATTGGCATTTTGATCTGTCTGCCCAACTTCTGTTTTCGCTAATAGAATGTCTTTGGTAAAATATAACGTACTGATTAAAAACGTACCCAAACCAATAGCTACGACTAAAACAACGGTTTGGTTATTTGGTCTAAAAAGGTTGAGTAAACTTTGGCGCATGGTAAAACTCCAGTGTTTTGGAAAAAACCGTTTTATGGTTTTTATAAAACCTAAAGCCACTGCTGCCAACATAGTAAAAGTAAAAACCGTAGCTATAATAAAAACCAATGCATACAGTGCATCTCTAATCAACCAAAAGGAAAATAAAAACAGAAATACTAAAAGGATTCCATATACCAGATATCGTATCTTTTTTGGTTCTTGAGATCCATTTTCATCCACACGTAACACGTCTAGTGGTGAAACATACCAAGTACGAAGTAATGGCAAGAGCGCAAATAAAACGGACATAAACAATCCTAAAAGCACACCAATTAAAACGGGTTGTGCGGTGATTTTAATTTCCAACGCAAAAGGTAAAAAGTCTTTTAATAGATATGGAAATACAGCTTGTAATCCAATACCTAATAACGATCCTATAATACCACCAATGATTCCGATACCTGCAATTTGAATCAGGAAAATGAGAAAGCTTTGCAGTCTGGATGCACCCATACATTTTAAAATGGCTATGGGTTTTAATTTCTCTTTAATATAAATATGTACCGAACTAGCAATTCCAATACAACCGAGTAGTAATGCGATAAATGCTGCTAAATTTAAGAATTTACCCACATTATCGTAACGTTTACCTAAACGTCGGGTAGTACTTGTATGCGTATCTAAATCGGCACTTTCTAAATCTAGTAATGGTCCTATTTTATCTTCTAGACGTTTTAAGTTTACCGTATCGGAAACTTTATAAAAATATTGGTATTCTTTTCTACTTCCAAACTGAAGTAATTCGGTAGCTTCAATAAAACGATATGGAATAACTACTGGTGGTGCTACAGAACTGGATACCGCAGAATTTCCTGGCATGGATTTTAAAGCACCTGCAATGGGTAGCGTAATTTGCCCTATTTTAATAGAATCGCCTGGTTGTATGTTGTATTGCAACAATAAAGTAGCATCTACTAATGCGCCACCAGATTCTTGATAACTACTTGCAGCAGCAGCTGGTTCTGTATTAATATTTCCATAAAAGGGAAAATCCCCTTCCATACCTTGCACTTTGACTAATTTGGTACCGCCATTCTTTGGAAATGCAATCATGGAAACAAAGTTCACTTCTGAAGCTCCCGGTTTTAAGGAATCAATGATGGCTTGCGCTCTTTCGGTGGGTATTTGTCTGGCATCGATAATATAATCGGCACCCATTAAGGTTTTAGATTGACTCTGAATATTATCCTTTAAATTGGTGCTAAATAACTGTATAGAAACCACAGCAGCTATTCCCAAAATAATAGATGCCATAAATAACAATAGGCGTACTTTACTAGCCTTTGCATCACGCCATGCCATTTTAAACAGCCAACGTACTTGTACCTTTTTAGTGTTCATAGGCATTACAGTGCTGTAGTAGATTGGTTAGTGACTATTTTTCCACCTTTCAGTTTTAATATCTGCTGTGTTCGATTTGCTAATTCCAAATCATGCGTAATAATCACTAAGGTCGTTCCATTTTCTTTATTCAATTCGAAAAGTAATTGTACTACCTTTTCACCCGTTTCATCATCCAAATTCCCAGTAGGTTCATCTGCAAACAATATGGATGGCGCATTTGCAAACGCTCTAGCTAATGCCACACGTTGCTGTTCGCCACCAGAGAGTTGCGAAGGATAATGGTGTACTCTATCTGTTAATCCCACTTTTTCCAATAAAGCCATGCTTTTTGAAGTAGCGTTTTTTGCGCCTTGTAATTCTAGAGGCACACTAACATTTTCAAGAGCCGTTAATGTAGGTAGCAATTGAAAATTCTGAAAAATAAAACCAACTTCCTTATTTCTTAATTGTGCTCGTTGGTCTTCATTTAACGTACTTAAATCTTGTCCGCATAATTCTACAGTACCTGCATTCGGATAGTCGAGACCCGCACAAAGGCCTAGTAAGGTGGTCTTTCCACTTCCCGACGGACCTACAATAGAGAAGGTTTGTCCTTGCTCTACAGCAAAGGAAATATCGTGTAAAACCGTTAATTCTTTGTTACCACTGGTATATGTCTTTTCCAACCCAGTAATCTTTAATATCTTTGGCATATAAGTTTAAATTAAATACAGACGAATGTCCGAGGCTCAAATTAATCAATTACACGCATATCTACCAATCTTAAGCGGATATAAACTCTTAAAATTTTGTTATTTTATTTTAGTAGTTTCCCTCTATTCTTGTGGAGATACTAAAACGGACAAAACTACAGAAGTCCAACCTACGGAAACTTCTATAGAAACGGTAGAAACGCTTCCTGTAAAAAGCAAAACCATTTTGTGTTTTGGAGATAGTATTACGGCAGGCTACGGTCTAGACGACACCAATGATGCTTATCCTGCAGTGTTGCAACACACCATAGATTCGTTACAGCTAGACTTTACAGTAATTAATTCTGGTGTTAGTGGCGAAACGAGTGCTGGAGGTAAAAGCCGTATTGATTGGGTGATTAAACAAGCGCCTACCGTATTTTTATTGGAATTGGGAGCCAATGATGGTTTACGTGGTGTGCCTTTAACCGAAACACAAGCTAACTTACAAGCCATAATTGATGTGGTAAAAGATAAAAGCCCGGAAAGTATTATTGTTCTTGCAGGGATGGAATTACCTCCAAATATGGGACAAGAATATACTACGGAGTTTAGAAAACTGTTTGCCGATTTAGCAGCAAAAAATAACATTGCTTTTATTCCTTTTATTTTGAAAGATGTTGGTGGCATTGCCTCACTGAATCAACGAGATGGCAT
Organism: Lacinutrix himadriensis; assembly: GCF_001418105.1. Lineage (GTDB taxonomy): Bacteria > Bacteroidota > Bacteroidia > Flavobacteriales > Flavobacteriaceae > Oceanihabitans > Oceanihabitans himadriense. Next base: position 351,821 of record NZ_LIQI01000027.1, on the reverse strand, counting down.
TCATCCCAATGTTGCAGGACACAAATTAGTGGCAGACACGGTTTGGGAAGTATTGCAACCTTTGGTATTGTGATGTTTTAGAGGAATAGCTAAAAGACAATATTCCTCATTCCTTTTTTATTAAACAAATTAGCTACTCTATGGTATGTTTTAATGTAGTAGCTCTAAAACGGTCTGAATATTCTCTTTGGAAGCTAAATTAGTACCTCCTGTCATGGTGGTAGCAACACCACAAACAACTCCCCATTTTAATATGTCTTTAGGGGAATGGCCTTGCGCTATGGCATAAACCATACCTGCTACCATACTATCACCAGCACCAATGGTACTTTTTACTTTTACCGAAGGCGTTGTTTGGTAAAAAATACCTTGCGCTGAAGCTAAAAACGCACCACGTGCGCCTAAAGATACGATAACATACTGCGCACGCTTATTCGTGATTAACTCCATGGCAAAGGCTTCTTGTTCCGTTTTGGTTAAAAAGTCTTTTCCTGCTAATTGCGCCAATTCACCTTGGTTAGGTTTCATTAAAAACACGGTTTTTTTAAGACTAGATTTTAAGGCCTCACCAGAAGTATCTATAATAAGTTTAACGTTTTTAGCAGTTAAACTATCTATTAATTCCACATAAAAATCTGGAGACATACTATCAGGAATACTACCGCTAATTATAAAAATAGAATTTTCTGTAACTAACTTGTTTGTAGTGTTTTTAATCACTTCTACTTCACTATCACTTAATCCTTTTCCAGGCATCCCAAATCGATATTGTAGATCGGTTTTAGCATCTACAATCGCTAAATTTTCACGTGTCCAATCTGTTACAGAAACTGGTGTGATATCCAATTTTTCTTCCTCTAATAAACGCTTTAATGTTTGTCCAGTATCACCACCACAAGTAAAAACACAATTGTTTTTCACACCCAAAGTATGCAACACACGGGAGATATTTACGCCTCCTCCTCCAGCTTGATATTGAATGGCATGGCATTTTAGTTTTTGCTCTGGAATAAGTTGATCTATTTTTGCGCTTTTATCTAAAGCTGGATTTATAGTTAAGGTTACAATATTCATAAAAGATGTAATATTATTAAGTTGTTGTAAAATAGCAGATTACGCACCAAAAGGAAAAATAAATTTAATAGCCGCAGTTTTTATTCCTTTTTCAAAAGCGTAAAATAAAAGGTAGTACCAACGCCTTGTTCGCTTTCCAACCAAATAGAACCATTATAATAGCTAATGATTTTTTTAACAATGGAAAGTCCAATTCCAGAAGAAGAACCTGTACTTTCTAATTTGGTAAATACTTTAAATATTTTATCAAAATAATCGGCTTTAATACCAATGCCGTTGTCTTTTACAAAAAATAAATGATGGGTATCTTTTTCTTCGTAACCTACTTCTATCCTACCATTTTCTTTATCGCAATAATTTATAGCGTTTTGTATAAGGTTTTGAAAAACCTGTTTAAACCTCCAGGTGTTCCCAAATAAACTAGGTAAATTTTCTTGTATAGTAACGTGTATATGGTTTGGTACTAATAGCGTTTGTAATACCTCTTGCGTGATTAGATTAAAATTTACAAGTTTATCTTCTGCTTCTAATTTGTCAATAATAGAATAGTCTAAAATCCCTTTAATTAGAAAGTCCATTTTTTCTACATTAAACAATACTTGGTGCAATGGTTTAAAGGCCTTTTCGTCTAAAGCTTCTTTATTATCTTCCATAAACCAACCCACTAAGGTATGAATGTTAATTAGTGGCGCTTTTAAATCATGTGAAACTACGTGTGCATATTCATTTAGCTCTTCGTTTTGAATGGATAAGCTTTTTAATAATTCTTCCTGCTTCTTGTTCTGTGCTTTTATACGTTCTTCATATTCTTTTTTCTGAATCACATTAACCAGCATATTTGCATAAACAAAAAGAATTTGTTGTTCATTTTTAGAATAGCTATTTAATTTTTTAACCGAATCGAAACCAATAAAACCAATGAGTTCCCCGTTTTTAATTTTTGGAATGGTTATTAAACTTTTTATACCTTGAGGTTCTAAAATAGCACGTAAACCAAACTCACCATCTTCCTCTAAAAGACTTACATCTTCTACATAAAAAGCTTCTCCTTTTTTGTGCGCTTCCAACCAATGTGTAATATAATCTAATGGTATGTTTTGTAAATTATCTAATTCTGGCTCTATATCTTCAGCACACCATTCATAGGTGTTAGAGCAGGTGTTGTTTACAAAATCGTAGGAAAAAACATAACTTCTGTCGGAGGTTACAAACTCTCCAATTTGTTGCAAAGATTCGCGTACTAGTTTATCTATATCGGATAGATCGGAATTAATATATTTTGTAGAAATACTAATTAATAAGTCTTGAAAACGTAGGTGTCTTTCTATAATTTTATCTTTTCCTAACTGGCTAACCTCTAAATTAGTTTGGCTTTTATTTTCTGCTGAAATAGGATTAGAACTATCTAGATTTTCTTTTTGCATTCGACTCTTTGGGGTTATAATAAACGTTGCTGCTTAGCATTTTACGAATATAATATTTCCATTTTTATTATAAAAGCGAAAACGTATTGAAAATCAGTTATTAAAGAATAAACAGCAAAAAGAAGTATATAAAACGCGATGTGATTAATAGAATGTAAGAATTTAAGACATTAAACATTATTAGCTATTATTCATACTTTGTTTTTTGAAACCATATATCTGATAATGAAATATTGATATTTAGGGTATGAATATACTCTTCTACAAGTATGCTTTCTGTGGTTCCTTTTTTACTAAGCGAATAGGAAAGATTAAGAAGGGATCTTTGACCAATAGGTAAGCCAATACCTAAAGAAGCAGCATAAGTATCTATGTTTTTATCGGCAACTTTTAAGTATCCTGAATTATAATTTAAGCCCATTCTATAATCTACACGATCCCAATATTTAAGTCCGTTAGGATTTTTAGAATACGAAGCTCCTAAACCAAAGATATTTTGATCTGTGTACTCTCCTATTGCATCCGATTGATTTGTAGAAGACCAAAAACTTTTATTATAATCTGCGGTTAAAAGCAGGTTTTTATACATCGTGCTATACCCTATTCCTACTTTTAAAGGAAGATTAAAATCATCAATGGTTTCTCCATTTGTGTCGTCTAATAAAGAATATGCCGAATTTAAATATTTACCAATTTGTACATCTTTAGTTCCTTGTAAAGCCGTTGGGAAATCTACCGTCAATCCAAAATTATGTTTCGGTAATAATTGATATTGCAAACCTAAACCCAATTGAAATCCGCTATAATAGTTCTCTTCCGTAATATCAAAATAGCTATCATTAGTAGAAATGGATTCGCTTTCTTCAATTTTACCAAATAAATAAGACGCTTTTATTCCTAAATTTAAATCTTTACTCATTTTTCTTCCATAATCTAATCGCAATTCATTTAATCCACCAGAACCTTCAATATTGGTTATAAAGGACTCATTACTACCTTCGATATTACTTTCTAAACCCGTTAAAGAATAGCCAACATTACTTGCTGGTTTAAGTGTTAATCCCATTCCGTATTTGCCATTACTATTAAATCCTAAAGAAATATTAGTAAAACTACTCGTGAGATCTTGCTCGTTCGAATTATCTGTATATTGATTCATTAACTCTGCAGAACCACCAAAATCAAGTACAAATTCATTCTCCTTTAAAGATGCAAACGAAGCAGGATTATTAAGGTTTATACCTCTTTTTGCGTCTAAAGCAATTCCTGTTTTACCAAGACCACTATTTCTTCCGGTGTTAGAATTACTCTCTACTCCTAGCCCAAAAAGGGAATAAGGTGAGCTCGTTAGGTTATTATCTTGTGCATATCCAAATAGCAAAAAAAGCATGGCAAAAGCAGTTAAGCACTTCGATTTATTCATATATAGCATAGGTTACAATTAGTTTTGTTGTGAAATTAGATTTTTCACTATCGTTAAATATTATTTTATTTATTGTGGAATTATAATCACCAGAAATTAAAATAAGCGCATCTTCGGTTTCTGGACTTTCATTTAGTTTCTGATCGATAAAATCTAAAACCGGAACGGCATATACTATTTGATTAAATTCAGAATTATCTGTAGTAAGTGTTGCTGTTACTACATCTTCGCTATTGGTAACTTGACTTGCAAAGTCATTGTTTTGGTCCATGGTATACAACAATAATTCTTCCGGTAATGGTTGAATATCTGAATAAGAATCTACTTTAGGTTCTATGTATAAAATTGCATCTAGAATGGTTCCTTTATCACCAATATTATAAAGATTTTTTATGGTTGGAAACTCAATTTTTGTGACATAACCAGTTCCTGCTTGATTGTAACTTATATGGTCACTTTCGGGAGAATAAAGATTATCTTCTTGATCGATTAAGGTTTCCAAAGACAAACCGCTAACATCACTTTCTATATGACTGTAATACTCATTGATGGAGATGTCATAAGTGTTTTCTTCGGTTTCTAATTCGTCTGGAATGCTATAGTAAAATCGTAAATAAGTATCTTCACTAGCTGTTGAAAAACCTATTACAGCACCATTATCTGTATCTTCAGGACGAATGGTAAGTCCTTTTAATTGTTGGTAAAACGATTCTTCATCTGTAATCGTTTTATCTCTAATTTCATCAAATATACCTGCACCAAAATTATAGGGCAATCCTACATACAGAGAATCTTTATTTGGTGTAGGAAAATAGGTTTTACTAACCAAAGGTGTCGTTTCATAAGCAAAGGCTGAAGTATTGTAATAATAAGAATCTTCGGAACTTAATTTATTAGTTAGTTTATGAATGTTTAGCGTTGCTACTTGCGTGGTATCATTATAGTAGTAATTATCATAACCAAGAATTAAACCAACGCTATCTAAAACCGCTTCATTATTTAAATAATAGGAAGAAGGACTTAGTTTGAAATATGCCGAAGTATTCATTATTCCCATGGCAGCATCGGTGTATTTTCCAATCATAACTCTATCCTCTGAAGAGGTTGTAATGGAATCAAACTTCATGGTCGAAAATGCCACAGCAAAAGTATCAATAGATAGTACTCTAATATTAGTACTGGTAAACTCTTCTCCTGCTATAAGGCTAGATTCTTCTGTATCTGCAGAACAGGATACTATGAATAACAAAACCGTTATTATAGTAATTAATTTTAAGTGTAATTTAAACATGTGCTTTTAAGTATTTCTACAAATCAACTACGCATTACACCTAATAAAAAGTCAAATATACCTATGACTGCTATTTATCTACAAATAAGATAATTTATACTACAAAACTTAGCAACAGAGTTTGTAGATTAAAAACAAAGGTTTGTCTACAAAAAAACAGGATAGGTATATTTTATAATTAACCTAAAAGGTTCTGTTAGTATGTTAGCACTCGATGAGTAAAAAACACACATTCATGAGTAAACATACAATACATTATTTAGCCTTTAGTTTGGTTTCTATAATGTCTTATGGGCAAGAAATTTTCACAACAACAGATATGGAAGATTTTGTTGCTTTAGATTATGAAATAATACCCAATAGTAAAGATGTACAACTAGTAGACAAAAGCCTTACTGTTGATTTTTCATCTTTATTAGATAAGTCAGCAATTGGTTTTGGACTTAACTACACCCATAATAGTATCGATTTTAAAGATCATAGCCTGTATAATGATTTTAGTGCTTTTGAAGCATTGCATACCGTACAATTGTATGCAAACTACAAACAACCACTAAAACAGAATTGGGATTTAAATGTGGCATTTGCTCCTTATATATCTTCTACATTAAATGAAAATATTTCTAGTGATGATTTGGTTTTAAGCTACGAGGTGAATTTTGTGAAAAACTGGGAGAAAGATGGTCTTAAATCTTATTTAAAATTAGGAGCTGGTTATGGTGCATTATTTGGTGCTCCCAATTTTTACCCTTTGGTTTCTTATTCTAGTCAAGTAAATGAAAAGTTTAGATATGAAATAGGAATCCCGGTTACTGGTGCATATTATAATTTTAATGATAAAAGCAGTGTGCATATTAAAGCAGAACCAGAATCTATTTATGCTAACAATGCTTCCGCCTTTTTTTTAAATAACAAGGATGTATTATACAATTCAAAATTAGAATTTAAAGCAGTAAAACTATCTCTTGGTTATAAATTTCATTTAGATAGCAACTGGGCAACCTATTTTAATGTTGGCTACTTAACCAACAGTGAGCTTCGTATTAATAATAACGATAATAAAATATATGATTTTGGTTCAGATGAAGCACTAACCGTAAACGTAGGATTAAGATTTAATTTAAATAAAAAGTGAAATGAGAAAAACAATTAACAAAACAGCCTTAAAATTTCTTTTTTTAAGCGCTATAATTACACTAATTAGTAGTTGTAGTAGTGATGACGACAGCGATGATACCGTTGGAAACTGGGTGAAAAAATCAACCTTTAATGAAGATGCGCGAAGCAGTTCTACCGCCTTCACTATTGGAAATATGGGGTACATAGGAACCGGTTACGATGGTGACGATTATTACAAAGATTTTTGGAGTTATAACATGGATACCAATTCATGGCAACAATTAACCGATTTTCCAGGAGAAGAAAGAAGTTCTGCAGTATCTTTTGTTATTAATAATGAAGGATATATTGGTACAGGTTATAATGGAGATACTAGCGAAGAATTAGCAGATTTTTATAAGTATAATGTAAACACAAATAGTTGGACGCAAATTGCAGATTTTGGTGGTTCGGCACGTTATGGAACAGTAGGTTTTGGTTCTGACACTTATGGCTATGTTGGAACGGGTTATGACGGAAGTGATAAAAAAGACTTTTGGAAATATGATCCAGCAACAGATGCTTGGGAAGAGTCTTTTGGTTTTGGAGGAGATAAAAGAAGAGACGGAATTACATTTACTATTGATAATGAAGTGTATCTAACCACAGGAATTAGTAATGGTGTTTATGAAGAAGATTTTTGGGTTTTTAACTTAGATACCGAAGTTTGGACAGAGCTTGAAGATATTGATGAAGACGATGATGACGACATCATTAGATCTAATGCTGTTGCATTTACGATTAATGGTAAAGGCTATATTGCTTGTGGTGAATATGGATCTAGTATAGGTACTGTTTACGAATATAATCCTTCTTCTCAAGCTTGGGTGGAAAGAACAGCGTTTGAACTGTATGCAAGAAGAGATGCAATTTCCTTTAGTAATGGAGAGCGCGCATTTGTAGCACTTGGTAGAAATGGTACTTTATATTTGGATGATAATATGGAGTTTTTCCCAAATGCAACTCAAGATGATGATGATAATTAATTTGTAAATTTTAGAGTCAGAGTACAACAGGAATCCTGTATTACATCTGACTCTTCTTTAAATTCTATTTTTATGAAACACACACACAAGTATCTTGCTTTTTCTTTAACAATTTCAATAATTGTTTTGCTGTTTTTTTATTTTCAACCAGAAGATAATACAGCAAATAATATAACAGATCTCCATATTCATTAAAGGTTTTAACTAAAAATGATTTCTGGATTTATGAGGTATATAACAATGATAATTTGTTTATTCGCCAAGAATACATTCCTGCAGCAATAGGAAAACAGGTTTTTAAAACAAAAGAAGATGCCGAGAAAATGGGAAAAGTGGTACTCGTTAAACTTTCTCAAGATAAGTTTCCTGCAATTAGTATACGTGATCTTGATGCGAATAACATTAACTTTAGAAAAATTTGATTCAGGTCTATAATTATTAAAATTTGAAAAATAAAATATCCTATAAAGAAATAATAATACACACCTTAGTTTGGATGTGTATTAGCATATTTCCGTTATTAACAGCATATATTGACTTGGGTGAAATTCCTTCCGGAATGTACTTAAAACAAGCAATGCGACCTATTGTGTTTTATATAAATTACTTGGTTTTTGTGCCTTACTTATTGTTGAGACGAAAACTAGTTTTATATATTTTAGTTTCTATTGTTTTTTTATTCGTTTATAATTATGTCACAGAAGAATTAATTTTCAATAACCTAATTGTAGAATTTAGAAACCTACCAAGACCACCAAATAGACCTGGAGGACCATTTGGTATAAAACATGCTATTCCTATTGTTTTTTCTTTATCTATTTTTCTTTTAGGAGGGATTTTTAGCTTAGTAGTTGACTTTTATAAAAGAGATCGTTTATCTAAAGAACTAGAAAATGAACAAAAAGATATTAAGCTTCAGTTTTTAAGAAATCAATTAAATCCGCACTTTTTATTCAACTCTTTAAATAGTATTTATTCTTTAGTAAGAAGTAAATCCGATGATGCACCAGAAGCAGTAATTACCTTATCCGAGTTAATGCGTTATATGCTTTATGAAGCTGGAGATAAACAGGTTCCGCTAGAAAAAGAAATCAATTATATTCAGAATTATATTGCATTGCAAAGGTTACGATTAAAAAATACCGAAGCAGTTAAACTGAATATAAATGGCGAAACAAGAAACTTAAAAATCTACCCTTTACTATTAATTTCTTTTATTGAAAACGCTTTTAAATATGGCACAGATTATAAAGGAAATACACAAATAGATATTAAGATTGTAGTTAGTAATAACCAATTAGTTTTTAAAGCAGAAAACATCCTCGGGCTACATAAACGGGATATGAAGAATTCTGGTGTCGGACTAAAAAACATTGAAAATCAGTTACATTATTTATATAAAAATAATCATAAACTGATAATAAACGAAACGAAAACACACTATAAAGTACATTTAACCTTAAATTTGATGGATAATGAGATGCATAATAATTGATGACGAACCTTTAGCTATTGATATTATAGAATCGTATTGCCAAGCCATTGGTTCTATTGAAGTAATAGAGACCTTTACAAATGCGATTGAAGCTTTAAATTTTATAAATAACAATACTATTGATTTGGTTTTTTCGGATATTGAAATGCCAAATATAACAGGAATAGAACTTATTAAATCTTTAGAAGGAAAAGTCCCTTACTTTATTTTTACGACTGCTTATCCTGAATATGCCTTAGAAGGATTTGATTTAAATGCCATAGATTATTTAGTAAAACCAATCCCTTTTCCTCGTTTTATCAAAGCTATAAATAGAGTTAAAGAAATGATTAAATTGAATGATAGTAGTGCTTCGTTTAATTTTTCTTCCGCAGGTGGCGAAATTAAATCTCATGAAGATGACTTTATTTTTGTGAAATCGGAATATGAAAATTTAAAAATAGATATAAACAGTATCAAACTCATTCAAGGTTTAAAAGACTATTTAAAAATTCATTCGGAAGATGCGAAACCTATTTTAACACTAATGAGCTTTAGAGAAATTCAATCCAAACTCCCAGAAAGCACATTTATTAGAGTCCACAGATCCTATATCGTTAATGTTAATAAAATTACATCTGTTCAAAAAAATAGAATTGTAATTAAAGACGAAAGAATTCCTATTGGAGAAAGCTACAAATCTATGGTGTATAGTAGATTAAGCTTATAACGATACTAGTATTTCTATTCCATATTATAAAATAAAACTACTTATTTTTGATTTTTTTTTGTGATTATAAAGCATATTCTTCACCATCTTCATAAGAACTAAAAGTGATGGTATCTGCATAGCTTTAAACAATAGTATTATGTCACGCTTTACATAAATCATTTGGGATAGAAATAGAGTGTGCGATTCCCCGTTCATTACCCATTATATTTCTCGGTATTCCGTGGATTAAGTATTTCAACTGAAATAATTAACGGTATATCGATGTTTTTATTTTCTTCCTCAAAAGCGTTACTTTTTTTAAAGCCTTGTTAATCAGTATTTTAAGCACGTATACTTGCAGGTGAGTTTGTTTTGGCACCTAAATTGCTTCTAGTTTTTCAATTAATACGAATAATATAAAATCCATCCTATTTAAATAGGATAAAGCGTATTTAAAACAGACACCAATATATAAACCCCAAAAACGAATAAACGTGAAAAACATTACTAAAAAATTAATACTATTAATGGCCATTGCCATTTTTACATCTATTAACTATAATGCTATAGCTCAAGTAAGTATTGGCGCATTAACACCAGATGCTTCGGCCATGTTAGATGTCACTTCCACGGATAAAGGACTTTTAACACCTAGAATGACTACCGCTCAAAAAGCAGCAATATCTAGTCCTGCTCAAGGTCTATTAGTATTTGATACCGATTTAAATGGGTTTTATTACTTTGATGGAGCAAGTTGGGTAAGCCTAAGCGCCGGAAGTGGAAGTAGTAATGACTATACTGGATGGGGAGATTACGAGGATGGAACCTATACCTCTGGAAGTCCTTTAACATTAACCGCTTATTCTAAAGTGACTTTACCTAATGATGCAACTACGGTTAGAGATAGTCAAAAACCTATGGATGTAACCGAATTTTATGATGCTACTACTTCTACTATAACAGGAAGAGATGGAGATGGTGTAAATATAGTGATAGAATTTAAAGTAAATCCTACTATAAACAAGAACACTAAGATAACGGTAGCAATTGATATAGGAGGTGGTGTTGGAGAAATATACACAAGAGACTTTATAACGTCAAAAGGTATTGGAGTGGAGCATTTCTATTTGAGCTCTTTTAATGCATACACATTAAACACATGGGAGTTAAACGGTGGTACTGTTAAAGTGGAATCCGATTATGCTGCAGAGATTTATGATATTAGATATATAATAACAAGAACGCACAAAGCAAGATAATCTCAAATCGCTTGATTTGAAAAAGTAACCTAAGAATAATGTTTTCATAAAAAATTTAGTTTGGATTGATTAATAGCAAAGTTTAAGTAAAATCAAACTATTTTAAAAGCATCTCTTTTCGCAATGAAAAGGGGTGTTTTTTTTATTTCAAAATGCCAGATAAAAAAGCAATAGAAATAAACTAAAGAAAATAAATGCTAATAAAATTCTGTTAAACAAAATTCAGGATAGTTTAAATATTGTAACTTTGTAAGTAATATGAAGCAAATATTCCATAAAATAATGTCTTTTGCAATGGCTTTTGTAGTGTTATTCTCTACCATGTCCTTCAGCGTAAACATGCATTATTGTGGAGATACTTTAGTAGAAACTGCTATTTTTAATAAAGCTAAAGGTTGCGGAATGAAAATGGAGAAGCCCGCTACAGATGGTTGTTCCATTACTAAAAAGAGTTGTTGTAATGACGAACAAGTACTTGTAGATGGTCAAGACCAATTACAAATTCAATTCGATAACATTTCTTTAGAACAACAAGTATTTATAGCTTCATTTGTATATACGTATATAAATCTTTTTGAAGGTGCTTATAGTAGTATATCTTCATTTGAAACCTATATACCACCACTCGTTAGCAAGGAAATCTTCAAGCTCGACGAGACCTATTTAATTTGATTTTTAAACAATAGACTGTATTATCCCAATGATTTATTTCATGAGGATAATTTTTGCCTGCCCTTTTGCAGACAAGTATTCGGTGTTTTCTTATTTGGAACAACATCTCTTTCTAACTGTTTAATAATCTAATTACATGCTAAATAAAAGCATTAAATTCTTAATAGAGAATAAACTCGTAGCCGTTTTATTACTCGTTCTTTTTGTAGGATGGGGAACTATAAATGCACCTTTTAATTGGGATACAGGCTTTTTGCCTAGTGATCCAGTTGCAGTAGATGCGATTCCAGATATAGGGGAAAACCAACAAATTGTTTTTACAAAATGGGATGGTCGTTCACCGCAAGATATCGAAGACCAAATTACCTATCCGTTAACTACTTCCCTACTCGGTATTCCCGGTGTAAAAACTATTCGTAGTTCGTCTATGTTTGGCTTTTCTAGTATCTATATTATTTTTGAGGAAGACATCGAATTTTACTGGAGCAGAAGTCGGATTTTAGAAAAATTAAATTCCCTACCAAGTAACTTATTACCAGAGGGTATAAACCCTGCTTTGGGTCCAGATGCTACCGGTTTAGGACAAGTATATTGGTACACTTTAGAAGGTCGTGATGTAAACGGAAAAGTAACTGGTGGCTGGGATTTACAAGAATTACGAAGCATTCAAGACTACTACGTAAAGTATGCGCTATCTGCTGCTAGTGGTGTTTCTGAAGTAGCTTCTATTGGTGGTTATGTACAAGAATATCAAGTCGATGTCAACCCCGAATTAATGCGTCAATACAATATTGGTTTAAACCAAGTGGTTCAAGCGGTTAAAAGTAGTAATCAAGATATTGGTGCGCAAACCTTAGAAATCAATCAAGCCGAATATCTCGTACGTGGTTTAGGCTATGTCAAATCGGTTGCAGATATTGAAAACGCTGTAGTTACTTCCGAAGCATATACTGCTATTAAAATTAAGGACATTGCTAAAGTATCTTTAGGTCCTGCAGCACGTCGTGGTTTATTAGATAAAGAAGGTGCTGAGGTTGTTGGTGGTGTTGTAGTTGCTAGATATGGCGCGAATCCAATGGAAGTAATTACCAATGTAAAAGCGAAAATAGATGAACTAAAAGGTGGTTTGCCAAGCAAAGTATTAGCAGATGGAAGCACCTCGCAATTAACAGTGGTTCCTTTTTATGATCGTTCCGAATTGATTGTAGAAACCTTAGATACGCTGAATGAAGCATTAACACTAGAAATTCTAATTACCATTTTAGTGATCATTATTATGGTGTTTAATTTAAGAGCCTCCATTTTAATTTCCGGATTATTACCTGTGGCTATTTTGATGGTTTTTGTAACGATGAAGCTATTTCATGTCGACGCAAATATCGTGGCGCTTTCTGGTATTGCAATCGCCATTGGAACCATGGTAGATGTTGGTGTCATACTCGCCGAAAATATGATTCGCCATCTCGATGATCAAAAATTAAGACTTCGAGAAGATGGCACAGCATATACTATAAATGAAGTCGTTTATAACGCTACTGCGGAAGTTTCTGGTGCGATCTTAACCGCAGTTTTAACTACCATAATTAGTTTTGTACCGGTTTTTACAATGATTGGTGCCGAAGGAAAACTATTCAGACCTTTAGCTTTTACAAAAACAATGGCATTATCTGCATCCTTGGTAATTGCACTGTTTATAATTCCGCCATTAGCAGCTTTCCTATTCCGAAAAACGGTACTTAAAAACACCTTTAGATATTTCTTAAATGGCGGAATAATAGTTGCTGGAATTGTAGTTATTATATCTGGTTATTGGTTAGGAAGCATTTTAATAGCTTTCGGAATTACAGGTTTATTTATTGTTTTAGAAAAAATAGATCCTAAAAAAGGGAATCTAGTAAATATCATTATTTCATCTGCAGCCATCGTATTTCTACTTGCCGAATATTGGAGACCATTAGGTTTTGATCGTAGTATTCTAATCAATTTAGTTTTTGTAGCTATTATTTGCTTCGGAGTTTTAGGAATCTTTTCTCTTTTAAGAATCTATTACGGAAGACTTTTAAAATGGGCTTTAGCGAATAAAATGCTATTTCTAATCATTCCAACTACCGTACTAATTTCTGGTGTTTGGATTATGAATAACACAGGAAAAGAATTCATGCCTTCGTTAAATGAAGGATCATTTCTTCTGATGCCAACTTCTTTACCGCATGCTGGTGTAGAAGAGAATAAACGCGTGTTACAGCAATTAGATATGGCAGTTGCGACCATTCCTGAAATTAAAATGGTAGTAGGAAAAGCAGGAAGAACAGAATCTGCTTTAGATCCTGCACCAGTTTCGATGTACGAAAATATGATTCAGTATAAGTCTGAATATATGCGTAATGCCAAAGGAAAAAGACAACGTTATAAAGTAAATGATGTTGGTTTATTTGAACTGAAAGATGGACGATTTATTGCAAATCCAAATAACACCCAAAATGTCACCTTGAGCGCAGTCGAAAGGTCTCAGTTAATCGAAGACAACGATGGCGAATTCTACCGTAACTGGCGACCAAAAATTAAGAATCCAGACGATATTTGGAAAGAAATAATAAAAGTTACTAAGTTACCAGGAGTTACTTCTGCACCAAAATTACAGCCAATAGAAACCCGACTGGTGATGTTACAAACCGGTATGCGAGCGCCAATGGGTATCAAAGTAAAAGGACAAGATTTAAAACAAATGGAAGCTTTCGGATTGGAATTAGAAGCTCTTTTAAAACAAGCCGAAGGTGTTAAAGTTGAAGCTGTTTTTGCCGATCGAATTGTTGGTAAGCCTTATTTACTCATTGATATCGATAGAGAAAAAATTGCGCGTTACGGCATTTCTATTGCAGACGTACAAAGCGTTCTAAAGGTAGCCATTGGCGGTATGGAATTAACCCAAACTGTGGAAGGCCGAGAGCGATATGCCGTTCGTGTTCGATATCCAAGAGAATTGCGTGGCAATCCGGAAGATATAAAAGACATCTATATTCCTGTTGAAAAAGGAAGTCCGGTGCCGTTAAGCGAATTAGCAACAATTCGGTATGAGCAAGGTCCGCAAGTAATAAAAAGCGAAGACACCTTTTTAGTCGGTTATGTTTTGTTCGATAAATTGGATGGTTTTGCTGAAGTGGATGTCGTTGAAAATGCCCAAGCCTTATTTCAAGAGAAAATTGATTCGGGCGTATTAATCGTTCCTCAAGGTGTCAGTTATAAATTCACAGGAACTTACGAGAATCAGTTACGAGCAGAAAAAACACTTGCGGTTGTAGTGCCTTTGGCATTAGCGATTATCTTTTTAATTCTTTATTTTCAGTTCAAATCGGTGTCCACATCATTAATGGTGTTTACAGGAATTACGGTTGCATTTGCAGGTGGATTTATTATGATTTGGCTATATGGTCAAGACTGGTTTTTCAATTTCAACCTTTTTGGTGAAAATATGCGGGATCTTTTTAATATGAAAACCATCCATTTAAGTGTGGCGGTTTGGGTTGGTTTTATTGCCCTATTCGGAATAGCAACCGATGATGGCGTAGTCATGGCAACGTATCTGACACAAACTTTTGATCGTGAAAAACCTTCCGATAAGAAAAGCATCCGAGCTTCTGCTTTACAAGCTGCAGAAAAACGTATTCGTCCGTGTTTAATGACTACAGTTACAACCATTCTTGCATTGTTACCGGTATTAACTTCCACAGGAAAAGGAAGTGATATTATGATTCCAATGGCCATTCCAATATTTGGAGGAATGGTAATTGACGTTACCTCCTACTTTATCGTTCCCGTTTTATATAGCTGGAGAGAGGAAATGAAGTTAAAGAGAATAGAGAAAAAAGCGCTTAGAAAAATAGACTAAAAAAACATTATGAAAATCCTTAATATACATATCGTACATAAAGCTGTTTTGCTTTTTGGTTCTTTATTCTTTTTTCTTAACGGACAAAGTCAAGAATTAGAAACCTATATCAACGAGGCTTTTGAGAATAATCCTGAAATTCAAGCATTCGAATTGCAGTATAATATTGCTTCCGAAAAAGTGAATGAAGTCAACACCTTACCAAACACCGAATTTAGTGCTGGGTATTTTGTTTTAGAACCAGAAACACGAACGGGTACACAGCGTTTTAAAGTATCGGCAAAACAAATGTTGCCTTGGTTTGGTACTATTACTTCGCGAGAAAATTATGCGAGTTCTTTGGCCGATGCTAAATACGAGGACATTGTAATTGCCAAACGAAAATTAATAGTTTCCATAGCGCAATCGTATTATAGATTATACGATAACAAAGCAAAACAAGCGGTTTTAGTCGAAAATAGAGAACTTCTTAAGACCTATGAAACGCTGGCACTAACATCAATTGAAGTTGGTAAAGCTTCTGCAGTAGATGTTTTTAAATTACAAATGCAACAGAATGAATTGGAGCAATTAGAACAGGTTTTAGAACAACAATATCTAGCAGAACAAACTAATTTTAATAAGCTATTAAATAGAGAAAAGAATATAGAAATTGAAGTTGTAGATGAATTGATAATGCCTTCCGAAGATTTTGAAATCCCTTCTGAAAATTTAGCATTGCATCCAGAATTATTGAAATACGACAAGCTTTTTCAATCGGTAGAACAATCCGAAGTATTGAATCAAAAAGAAAGTAATCCTTCTTTTGGTTTCGGATTCGATTACATCAATATTCAAGCAGATTCAGACATTACTTTTAGTGAAAAAGGAAAAGATATTTTTATGCCTATGGTTTCGTTATCTATTCCTATTTTTAATAAAAAGTACAAATCGAAAACCAAACAAAATGAATTACAGCAACAAGAGATTGAAGCACAAAAACAAGAGCGTTTAAATAGCTTAGAAACGCTTTTAGATACAGCTATAAACGATAGAATTTCCGCAAGAATCAGCTATAATACACAGGTTAAAAATATAAAACAAGCCAAAGATGCGGAAGATATTTTAATTCGAAGTTACGAAACAGGAACCATCGATTTTAACGATGTTTTAGACATTCAAGAATTACAATTAAAGTTTCAAATGGATCAAACAGAATCGATTAAAGCATATTACATACAATCCACAATTATTAATTATTTAATAACGAATTAAAATGAAAGAAACGATCTACATCAAAAACATGGTTTGTAACCGTTGTATTGCTTCCGTTTTGTCCATTTTTATTGCTGAAAATTACACGGTGGAATCTATCGAATTGGGAAAAGTAGTTGCTTTAAAAGGACCAAAAAGTAATTCCGAAAATGTAAATAAAGCATTAGAAGAAATAGGTTTTGAAATTATAGAAAACGAAGCAGATACTTTGGTCGAACAAATAAAAGTCATGCTTATTCATAAAATAGAATTGGCAGAAACAGACGATTTATTCAAGACCTTAGGAAAAGAGTTTGGTAAAACAGAAACTGCAATAAGCAAACTGTTTAGTAAATCGGAAGGAATAACTTTAGAGAAATATACCATCCATTTAAAAATTGAAAAAGTAAAAGAATTAATACAGTTAGGACACTTAAATTTTTCGGAAATAGCATATTCCTTAAATTATAAAACGAGTAGTCACTTGGCAAGACAATTTAAAGCGATTACAGGAATGTCGATGACAGATTATAAAAGCGTACAAGATTGGGATAGAAAGTCTTTAGACCAAATTGTATAAATAAGAAACAGAATTGTGAAAATAAGACGGATAAAATCGGTTTAATTTTGACATCTAAAATTAGATAAAATGAAACATACATATCATATACACGGAATGACTTGCAACGGTTGTCGCGGTCATGTGGAAGAAACCCTTTCTAAAGTAGCAGGTGTTTCCAAGGCTTCAGTGGATTTAGAAAAAGCAGAAGCAACCATCGAAATGGAAAAACATATTCCATTGGAGAAATTTCAAGAAGCACTTAAAAACGATGGCGGACGATATAGCATTCATAACTTAAGAGACCATCCACACGTAGAAGTTAAAAAAGAAAAACAACCCGTAAAAAATGGCACCGGAACTTTCTATTGTCCAATGCATTGTGAAGGCGATAAAACTTACGACAAGCCTGGTGATTGTCCGGTTTGTGGAATGGATTTAGTAGAAGAACAAAATCTATCTATTACTAATACCGAACAATGGACCTGCCCAATGCATCCCGAAGTTATAAAAGATGCGCCAGGCTCCTGCCCTATTTGTGGTATGGATTTAGTGCCCATGAAACCAGATATTTCCGCAGAAGAGAAAACCTATAAAAAGCTATTAAAAAAGTTTTGGATTGCAGTGGTATTCACCTTACCCATATTTTTAATTGCGATGAGTGAAATGATTCCTAATAATCCGTTGTACACTATTCTGGAACAGAAACAATGGAATTGGGTACAGTTCGCACTTTCCATTCCTGTGGTGTTTTATGCAACATGGATGTTTTTTGAACGTGCATACCGAAGTATCAAAACATGGAATCTAAATATGTTTACCCTTATCGGAATTGGTGCTGGCGTATCTTGGCTATTTTCGGTATTCGGAATGTTTTTTCCAGACCTTTTTCCAAGTCAATTTAAAACAGCATCCGGAGCAGTTCATGTTTATTTTGAAGCTTCTACTGTTATTTTAACCTTAGTACTTTTAGGACAACTTTTAGAAGCGCGTGCGCATAGTAAAACGAATTCTGCAGTAAAAGAATTACTAAAATTAGCTCCTAATAAAGCAACCAAAATAATAGATGGTGAAGATGTAGAAGTGCCCATCGATAAGATTGCTTTACATGATATTCTAAAAGTAAAACCTGGCGATAAAATCCCAGTAGATGGTGTTATAACTGAAGGAAATACCCTATTGACGAATCTATGATTTCTGGAGAACCGCTTCCTGTAGATCGCTTTGAAGGCGATAAAGTAAGTGGTGGTACCATTAATGGAAACCAATCCTTTTTAATGAAAGCAGAAAAAATTGGTAGCGATACACTACTCTCTCAAATTATTCAAATGGTGAATGATGCGAGTAGAAGTCGCGCGCCAATTCAGAATTTAGCAGATAAAGTTTCTGGTTATTTTGTACCTGTTGTAGTTATCATTTCATTAATCACTTTTGCAATTTGGGCCATTTGGGGACCAGAACCGGTTTACGTATATGCCTTTGTAAATGCCATCGCAGTTTTAATTATTGCTTGTCCTTGTGCATTAGGATTAGCGACGCCAATGTCTATAATGGTTGGTGTTGGTAAAGGTGCGCAAAATGGTGTATTGGTGAAAAATGCAGAAGCATTAGAACGAATGGCGAAAGTAGATACTTTAATTATTGATAAAACAGGAACCATTACCGAAGGGAAGCCAACAGTAGAAAAGGCAGTTGCATTTCATGCCGTTTTAACGGATAAAGAAGTGCTGCAATACATTGTTTCTTTAAATATAAATAGTGAACATCCTTTAGCGGAAGCAACAGTAAAATACGGAAAATCACAAAATATAGAAATTCTAAAATCGGAAGGATTTAGTGCCGTTACTGGAAAAGGTGTCGAAGCTACCATAAACAATAAAAAAGTAGCCTTAGGAAATCCTAAAATGATGGACTATGTCCATGCAGAGATTACTCCGGAAATGGCGGAAGAAGCGAAAACGTATCAGAAACAAGGGAAAACAGTTTCCTATGTATCGATAGACAAAGCAGTAGTTGGTTATGTGGTTATTGGCGACAAAATCAAAGCAACCAGCGCAAAAGCGATTCAAGCACTTCAAGATAAAGGAATTGCTGTTGTTATGCTTACCGGAGATAATTACGATACCGCACAAGCTGTGGCTTCGGAGTTGCATCTTGCCGATTTTAAAGCAAGCATGTTACCGGAAAATAAATTACAAGAAGTAGAAAAGTTACAAAAGGAAGGAAAAGTGGTTGCTATGGCTGGTGACGGAATTAATGATGCACCAGCATTGGCTAAAAGTGATGTTGGTATTGCGATGGGAACAGGAACCGATGTCGCTATTGAAAGTGCGATGATTACTTTAGTAAAAGGCGATTTGCATGGCATTGTGAAAGCTCAACATTTAAGTGTGGCTGTAATGAAAAACATTAAGCAAAATCTGTTTTTTGCATTGATCTATAACACGGTAGGAATACCAATTGCGGCAGGTGTTTTATTTCCGGTTTTTGGAATTTTATTATCCCCAATGATTGCAGCATTAGCGATGAGTTTTAGCTCAGTTTCGGTGATTGCAAATGCATTACGATTACGAAGAATTAAAATATAAAATAATGAAAAAATATATCCTTTATATTGCAGTATTGGCTGTTGGTTTACTTTTGGGAGCATTTCTTTTTGGAGATTCTTCCAATAAAGAGGTAGAACATAAACATAATGAAATAGTAGAGAATAGTACTATGTGGACTTGCTCCATGCATCCACAAATTATGCAATCCGAACCAGGAGATTGTCCTATTTGTGGCATGGATTTAATTCCTGTAGAAAGTAATTCGGAAGGCTTACTAGCAGATCAATTTAAACTTTCTGAAAATGCAATAGCATTGGCTAACATTCAAACTTCTATGGTTGGTTCAAGTAGTACCGAGGCAGATTCGGGTTTCGTTTTATCTGGGAAAATTACGGAGAATGAAAATGAAACAGCAACCATGCCGGCTCATTTTGACGGAAGAATAGAAAAACTGTATGTGAATTCCTTAGGAGAACAAGTGAGAAAAGGACAAGCAATTGCTAGAATCTATTCCCCAGATCTTGTTGCTGCACAACAGGAATTAATTACAGCATACAAACTAAAAGCTTCCCAGCCACAATTATATAATGCGGTGAAGAATAAATTTAAGAATTGGAAGATTCACGGTTCGCAATTGGCTGAAGTGGAACAAACCGGACAAGTAAAAACAAGTTTTACTATTTACTCGCATGTATCTGGTGTGGTTACCGAAATCGCTATCAACGAAGGTTCGCATATTATGGATGGGAAACCTATTTTTAAAGTGTCAAATTTAAATACCGTTTGGGCAAATTTTGATGTGTATGAAAATCAAATCCGTCAATTTAAAAAAGGACAAGCTGTTGTGGTAACAACCAATGCGTATCCGGATAAAACATTTAATGGGAAAGTGGATTTTATAGATCCTATTTTAGATACCAAAACAAGAACCGTAAAATTAAGAGTGGTACTGAATAATAAAGAAGGTGTGTTTAAACCTGGAATGTTTGTGGAAGGTAAATTAAAAGGAATTGCCAATGCTACCAACGAAGAAGAAGTATTAACTATTCCTGCTTCTGCTGTTTTATGGACAGGAAAACGTTCGGTAGTATATGTGAAAACCAATCCTACAGCACCTGTTTTTGAAATGCGAGAAATTACAATCGGTAATCAAATTGGAAGTAATTATCCCGTTTTAGAAGGTTTGCAAAAGGAAGATGAAATTGTAACCAACGGGACTTTTACAGTAGATGCTGCGGCACAATTACAAGGCAAGAAATCGATGATGAATAAATCGGAGAAAGAAGAAACGATGACGGCAATGCAACCGATGAAAATGAAATTCCCTAGCCTTTTTCAAAAAGAATTTAAAGAAATACTTCCTATGTACTTGAATATGAAAGATGCCTTTATTGTAAGCGATGGGAAAACCGTTTCCGATATTGCTAGTACTATGTATCAGAAAATACAAAATTTGGATGCCGCGACTTTAGGAAAAATGGAATTAGCACATTTGGATAAAACACGATCTATGTTAAAAGCGATTTCCGAAAATAACGAAATTGAAAAACAACGGGATCATTTTGTGATACTCAATGAAAATATAGTAGTCTTAGCCATGAATATGGGGACTTTAAATACCACATTATATGTTCAGAAATGCCCAATGGCAAACAATAATAATGGCGCTATGTGGCTGAGTAATGACAAGGTTATTCGAAATCCGTATTATGGAGATGCCATGATAACTTGTGGAAGTATCATTGAAGAAATCAAATAAAAAAATAAATAAACCAATAACTAAATTTTTAAACCATGAAGAAAATAATTTTAAGTTTAGCTGTATTAGCTATAATGGGTTTGACAAGTTGTAAAAACGAAGCCAAACAAGAAACTGAAACAACAACTAGTGAAGTATCTAACGAAATGGCTATGGCCGATATTTCTTTTGGAGTGCGCGGAAACTGTGGGATGTGTAAAAGTACTATAGAAAAAGCAGTACATGCTGTTCCAGGCGTATCTAAAGCAAATTGGGATGTAGATAAAAAGAAAATAGAGGTTTCTTTTGATGATACGAAAACCGATGCAACGGCAATTCATACTGCCATTGCAGCTTCTGGTTATGATACCGATAAAGTTCTAGGAAGTGAAGCAGCTTATGAGAATTTACCAGGTTGTTGTAAATATGACCATGAAATGAAGATGAATCAATCTGGAGAGTCGAAAGAATAAAACCTTTCCATTCTTCATTTTGAAACCTAAAAAAGCCTATTAAAAACAGTTGTTTTAATAGGCTTTTCTTTTAACTATATTATTGCATATCTATAATACCAACTACTTCATACGCTCTAGTACCATCTACTTGTACTTTTTCGTATAGAATATTAGCGTATTCATAATAGGTCTGACCGTCTATGACTACTTTTTCATAATCCTCTGGAAGCTCATATACTACAGTGCCTACTTCTGGATCTACTACTTCATATTCATTATTTATTTGGGTGTAAAAGATACCATGCACATTAAAATAGCTGTGGTTATTAAAAAGCACACGTCTATAATTTGTAGGTAATACTTTTATTCTAAAACCAACCTTTGGTGCTATAACAATATAACGACCTCTAGACTGTGTGTAATATTTGTTATTTGCATAATAGTAATTTTGTCCGTTGTGCTTAATTACCGTTCTATTTGGTACATTTCTCACAGAAACAATTTTCTTTTTTGGTGTTTTGTACGTTACTCTACTGCTGGCTACTCTTCTGGTTGTATTTGTATTGCTTTTTGCAGTGGTTGTTCTTGTTGCTTTTTCCGTTTTATTGGTGGTTGTAGTTGAAGTAGTACGACGCGTTTGTGCCGAAACTTGTGTTGTAATAGCCACCATAAACAGGGCTGGTAAAACGAGTGTTTTTATTAATGTTTTCATAATTTAATTTTTTAAGGATTACACTTTATTTGCTACCTATTAAGACATTTTTTAATAGGAATAGTTTAAAGATATACACATAAAAGAACTATAAAAAAGCAAATAGACAGTTGCCTACATTCTATCTACAAACAGGATTTTTTTATCTATGTAGATTTTATTTATGGAAACAAAAAAAGGTATACTACGAAAGTATACCTTGCTTTTAAACTAATGAAATATTAAAATTATTTTAATAATCCTAATAAACCTGTTAATTCTGATAAATTTAAACTTGAATTGTTATCTGTATCTAAAGTATTAAAGTTTTCAGATACAGAACCAATAGCTTCCGTAGAGCTAATAGCTTCATCTTTATTCGCGTCTAATAAACTAAAAAGACTAGAAATTTGTTGAACCGTAGCGTTTGAACTTAATGAACTTAATAATGTTGCTGCTTGAGATACCGTTGATGTATTAACGTTTTTCACGCTATCACAGCTAAATAATCCTATTGAAATCGCCAATGTAAGTACTACTTTCTTCATAATTTGAATTTGTTTTATTTTTATGTTGGCGCAAATATAATTACATGTTTAAACATTACATAAGAGAATAGACGTGTGCTTCTTATCCATCTATGAAAGATAGGATTTTATAGACGAAAAGTTAAACCGTTGGTTTTATAACGAATTACTATTTACAAATTCTAGAAAAGGAGGCTTGTATTGCTCTGAAACCGTGATACGTTGGTCATTGATAATAATTTGACTACGCTCAATAACATCTATATTTTTAAGCGATACAATAAACGATCGATGCACACGCATAAATTGCGTTTCTGGGAGTTCTTCTTCTAGAGATTTCAAACTCATTAAGGTTAAAATAGGTTTCGGATTATCCTTTAACCATATCTTGATATAATCTTTTAATCCTTCAAAATACAGAACATCTGCTAGTTTAATACGCAGTTGTTTGTATTCCGATTTTACAAAAAGAAATTCCTTTTCTTCAGAAACCATTTTTTGTTGCTTTCCTTTTACCAAGGAGAACCAACTATTAGCTTTATTGGCTGCTGCTAGAAATTCGGCATAATCAAAAGGTTTCAACAAATAGTCTAAAGCTTCTACTTTAAAGCCTTCCAAAGCATATTGATCAAAAGCCGTTGTAAAAATAACACGTGTTTCTTTTGGTAGCATTTTAGAGAATTCCAAGCCTGTTAAATCTGGCATTTGAATGTCTAAAAACAGTAAATCTACAGGTTTATTTTTAATAAATTCCAAAGCTTCAATAGCACTACTACATTTTTGTTTTAGTTCTAAAAAAGGTGTTTTTGCTACATAGCTTTCCACTAAATTAAGCGCCATAGGCTCATCGTCTACAATAACACAGGTGATTTTTATAGTGCTCATACGTTTGGTTTATATATTAAAAGTAATTATAAATTGGAATACTAATGATTAGTTAACCGTATATCTAACAATAACCTCATTATCTAAAATAACATTTGTTGACCATATAAATTGGGCGTCTGCCGCACTATCATCAAAAATATTTGTAAAATTGGTGTAAGAAGGTTTGTTATCTACACCTATAGTATTGTTTGTAAAGGTAGTTGCGTTAGGCCATTGGCTATCATCAAAATCTGCAGATTGCCAGTTTGATGGTGTTTTCCAATGTAAAGCGTAATATGACGCTCCGTCATTAGAATCTTCTGTACTGCATGTTTCACTTAATCTTAAAGTGCCTTCTTCGCTAGCACAAGATAAATCTCTTAAAGGCGCTGTATAAAAGGTTTGCGCTTTCCAATTAGCATCTGTTGTTGCAATTATCTCATCTTTAGCATTTTTAAAAACAGCTACCATACCTCCATCTCCTGGATGAAATGCTTGACCTCTATTCGCCTCAGACCCTAAACCACTATTTTCTTCCCAATCTACCAATTTCATGGCTATCGTAAAAGGCGTGTTTACCTTAAATCTAACAATATTAGAATTGAATTGCGTAAAGGGCACATTATCTTTACCTACAGCAATTCCATTAATGTACATTTCAAAATAGTTGTCAGCAAATACATACGCTGTAATTATTTCACCATCGGGATCCACTTCAATAATATCTGTTCCGTCTAAAGCTGCTAGAGCTTCATTGGCAGAGGCATATTCTACTCTTGTACAGGGATTAAACAAATCGGATGCAAAAGGAAAACTGTCATCCGTAAAATTAACGGCTGCAGGAACCGTCCATGTACTGCCATCTGTTGCTGTAGACGTTCCAATTGGCGCTTCTCTACCTCTATCGCATTTAAAAATATTTTCGGTTACAACTGTTGCTTGCCCTTGCGATACAGATGCTGTGCCTTTATAAACTTCTGAATTTTGAGGAGTAGTCTTTGGACTGTTTTTACAAGCTGTCATCGTTAAAGAAGCGAAAACAAAGAGTGGTATAATGTTCTTTAAGTGTATCATTATTATGTTTTTTTTAATTGGAGTCTATAAATGTTAATGTTGTTCTATCTATAATTTTTACGGTATTCATTGCATTCATAAATACATTATAATCTACATGTAAACTGTGTTCTTTAGGTAAAGTGGTAGGTGTTTCAGATAAGGCATAAAGCGCTATGGTATATTCATGTTTACCTTTCCCACGAGAACATGGCGACGTATAGGATATCGCTGTACCATCTTTATTTGCACCCATAAACCAATTCCCTTTAGCCGCCATTTTGTATGGTATTTTTGTTGTTTCCGGATTAATATCCCATAATAACAGGTATGAATTAATTTCTGTTTTATTATCCTTTTTCGGACAATGATACATCACAACTGCTAAAGATTTAGTGCCTTCTGGTACATTTCCCCACGAAAGTGGTATGGAATTTTCAACAGCATTAACCTTCTCTTCACACTTATAAGTATCTAATAAAACACCATTCTTTATTGCAATACTGGATAGTTTAAAATTGGAATGTATGGTTTTAAAATCATCATGATTTACGTTTGTAGTCGCTTTTTTATTGTTTTTGCAAGACATGAACCCAATAAAAAGAATAGGAATTAAAAATTTTGAATATTTCATTTTTCTCTTGGTTTATAAGTTTCAACGCTTGCTGTACCCTCAGGATCTATAAATTGATACGTGTAATTATCTTCATTGTCCCATTTGTAATTTATGATATATTCTTTGGAATCTAAACGATATGTTAACGCATATGAATTTTCTCCTAACGATTTAAAATCAATAATTTCTGCACCTCGTAGTGGTCTTAAAGCAGGTCTTAATTCTTGTGTTCTAGGTTGCGGATACACTTGATTTTCTGGTGCTTCTGTTTTTGGGTCTAATATTACTTCACCTCGCATACCTGCAATTAAATAAGGATATTCTTTAATAGTGTGATATTGATAAGAGCCATCTGCGTTTGTTTTTCCTAAATAGGCATCTAATCTATCTGTTGTTTCGCCATATACAGGAAAACCATCTACAGCATAAGCTACCGGATTGCCAGCACCTACTTGATCTTGTAAATGCAATGGTGGTAAATGATAATGATAATCGTCTGCACGACCACAATGTCCGCCCCAGTTGTCTAATTCTCCAATAGCATTTGCATCTTCACCTCTATTGTTTAAAGGATTAAAAATAGGAATTCCATTTACAGCAACAGCTATCGCACCTTTAAGCAAATTGGTTTTTGTAGATAGCGGATTTTCTGCCATTTTTGGATGCGTGGGTATCGCCCAACTATTATCGCCCGTGTAATTTTGATTAATAGGTACTTGTTGTTGCCAGTTTGTGATACCAACCATCATGTCATGATCTGGCAACCCATTGGATGAAACATATAGATAGTTGTCATCTGTATGTGTTGTAACACCGTCAAATTTCTCAAAAAAGCTTTGCATCAATGTCACATTATTTGCCGGTACTTGTGCAGTACTTGCTTTAGTTGTACTGGCGTTTTTGCACGACACCACTAAAATCAAAATCAAACCAAGAACTCCGTGCGTTACGTACACCGTTTTTTTTTGCTTTATCAGTTTAAAAACAGAAAAAAGTAAAAGAAAGACACCTAAAGTAATAAGTCCTATATTAAAACTTGTTACCGATTGAGAATCCGTTTCAATAGTTACATTACTATTTAAAGAAGTAATGAATTCACTTTTGGTTTTAATATACTCTTGATTTGCTTCGGAAAAGTCTGAAATTTGAAAAGTTTGAACAGTATGATTGCCGTCTATAAGCCAAACTTGACCATTTTCATATTTTACAAAATCAGCATTAATTGTTTTATTAGTACTTGTTAATTCCCATTGTTTTAAAGGGGTTCCATGTCCATGCTCATGCGCAAAAAGATTCCCGTTTAATGTCAAAAAAAAGATAATTATAATTGCATTTTTCATAAGCTTAATTTTCTATTTATTACATTAATTTTTCTCACTAGTTTCTATTTTTAAAGTGACTATAAACTGATCATTTTTTAAAATAGTTTTAAAGCTGAATTTATCTGGATACAATAACTGCAAACGTTTTTCTAAATTTTGAAGTCCGATACCAGAGCCACTTTTATCCTCTGTTTTCTTCGGAAAATTATTATTTTCCACCGAAAATAAAACGGTATTATCATCACAAGTCATATTAATAATAATACTACTTGGCTTTGTGGCAGAGACACCATGTTTAAAAGCATTCTCGATTAAAGAAATAAACAATAAAGGTGCAATTTGAACACCTGTTTCTTTTACAGGAAAGCTATAGCTAACGCTTGTTTTATCTGAGACCCTTAACTTCATTAAATCGATATACTTCTTAAGAAAATCAATTTCTTTAGTCAGAGGCACCACTTCTAAATTCGTTTCATACAACATATAACGCATCAGCTTACTTAAACTGTGTATAGAAGACTTTGCTTGATCTGGCGAAATATCGACTAAAGAATAAATATTATTCAAAGAATTAAAAAAGAAATGCGGTTGCAATTGGTAATGTAAATGCTGTAATTCTGACTTCAATTTAAAATTAGCAGCTTCCTTGCGTTCGGCTTCTGTTTTAATCCATCGCTTTGTAGATTTTAAGGCAACAGCGAAAAATAAAGGTGCTAAATAAGACAACAACTGTATATACAACGCCATTTTAAATGGAGGTTCTACCCTATTGGTATTTGCAAGACGTTTTTTTAAAATATCTTGAAAGTAGTTATCTTCAATATATTCTTTTAAAAATAGGAACAATGCTATGAGTGCTATGTTTACAACAATAAATAATAGTGTTTTTTTAGGAAACAAAAAGCGGTCTACCAGTACAAAATAGTTGAAATAAAAGATAATTACTGAAAAGAATAAAGGAATCCAAAAATGCGCTTTAACTCTATCTAACTCTTGTTCCTCGCTATAAGAGAGCAAGTAAGGCAAACAAAATAGTGTTAGCCAAACTAGCACATGTAAAAAGATGGTTATGTTTTTATTTTTATACATTACTTTAATATTCTTTTTTTAAATTAAAAAAACTGAAGGGGAAATATTGGAATGTCCCCTTATAAACCAAAGGTAAAACTATTTATCTTCAATTTTATATAGAATAGACAGTTTGAAGGATTTGATATATGAATGCTATGATTTTATCGATTGAATTTTACATTAACTTATATCTTGACCTTTTCTAATTTAACCAACCACCACCTAATGCACGATACAATTTAATTACAGCCTGTAACTCTTGCTGTTTATCACTCACGGCATCTAATTGTGCTGCTAATAGGCTGTTTTGTGTGGTAAGTACATCGGTATAATTTGTGGTAGAAGTATATTTAATAAGTGCTTGCGTAAATTCAACCGATTTCTCTAAAGCCGCAATTTGCTTGCTTCTAGATTCTTGTTTTTCTTTTGCTTTTTTATACTGAAACAAGGCATTTGATATTTCTTCTCCGGCTGTTAACCATGTCGATTTATAATTATAATAAGCCTGTTGTTGTACGGATTGATTAATTTTTAATCGCGCTTTATTTTCTCCATTTGAAAAAATGGGTTGTGTTAACCCTCCAATAAGGTTATAAAACACAGAGTTGTCAAAAAAGCTGACTATATTTAATGAAGATAAACCGCCGCTTGCTGTAATAGTTAAGGATGGATAGAAATAGGTTTTCGCTATATTTACATCTTCAAAAGCACTTCTAAATTCCATTTCTGATGCTCTAATGTCTGGTCTATTTCTTAAAAGTGAAGCAGGTAAACCTATTTTTAATTCGGAAAAAGCAGTTTGTTTTTCTAATGACGATCTT
This sequence comes from Lacinutrix himadriensis, assembly GCF_001418105.1. Taxonomy (GTDB): domain Bacteria; phylum Bacteroidota; class Bacteroidia; order Flavobacteriales; family Flavobacteriaceae; genus Oceanihabitans; species Oceanihabitans himadriense. The sequence continues at coordinate 322,960 of NZ_LIQI01000027.1, read as the reverse complement.
TCTACATAACCGGATGCTCTTCCTAATAAAATAGAAAGTGCATTTTCCTGTTGCTGTATGCTTAATTCTATATCAGGTATACTGGCTTCTATTTCATACCTACTTGCTTCACTTTGTACAACTGCAGCACCATTTACCACTGCAGATTCTTTTAGAAACTTCATCGTTTCTTGATCTACTATTCTGTTTTTAAGCGTTTCTTGTGTAATTTTTAATTGCTTATCCAGGGCTAATAAATTGTAATAGCTTATCGAAATATCAGAAATTAATTGTGTTTGTATTGCTTTCGTAGCAGCTTTTGTTTTTAAAAATGATGCCAAAACGGATCTTTTATTACTTCGTAATTTACCCCAAACATCGAGCTCCCAACTACTACTTAATTGTCCTAAATAGGATGTGGTATTTAAATTGATGCCATCTGTACTACCAAAATTTAATGATGCTTCGGAGGTTTTAGATTTACTTACCTGCGCGCTACCTTCCAAACTTGGTAGAAAAGCCAACTTTGCTTCGGTAAGGCTCGCTTGCGCTTGGTTGATGTTTTCTATAGCTGTTTTTAAATCGAGATTGTTTTGTAATCCTTCTTCGATTAAACCCTGTAATATGCTATCTGTTATAATAGCTTTCCAAGCTAAAGTAGCAATAGACGTCGTGTCTTGCACCTCAATATCCCTATAGGTTTTAGTATATTCTACATCTGGAGTAACATATTTTTTATTCACTACTCCGCAAGAATTCAGCATTAAAATAATGAGAACAAAAGGCGTGCTATATTTTAAAAATTTATATTTCATATCTGTATTTTTTATTTGTTTAAAGGCAGTTTTTCGTCTTCATCATCTCCCCAATCATGATCATGAACACCCACAACTTTTTCTTGTAGTGTTTGGAAAATAACATAGAGTACCGGAATAAGTAAAACACCTAAAAGTGTACCTATTAACATACCGCCAATAGCACCTGTACCAATAGTTCTGTTTCCTGTAGCGCCTGCTCCTGTTGCCACCATAAGCGGTAGTAATCCAAAAATAAAAGCAAATGATGTCATTAAAATAGGTCTGAATCTAGCAACTGCTCCATCTAATGCCGATTGTATGATGGTTTCACCGGCTCGGCGTCTTTGTATGGCAAATTCTACAATTAGAATGGCATTTTTGGCTAATAACCCAATAAGCATTACCAAAGTAATTTGGACATAAATGTTATTGCTGATATCAAATAAATTCGCAAAAATCAACACTCCTGAAAGCCCAGCAGAAACGGATATTAAAACAGCAAATGGCATAATAAAACTCTCATATTGCGCGCTTAATAAGAAGTAAATAAAAATGAAGCATAGCATGAAAATATAAACGGTTTGGGTTCCTGCAGAAATTTCTTCTCGAGTCATCCCAGAGTATTCATATCCGTAACCAACAGGTAATGTTTGTGCGGCAACTTCTTCAATAGCTTTAATAGCATCACCGGAGCTATAACCATCGTTAGGCGCTCCTGTTATTTTAGCGGCTGTAAACAAATTAAAACGCGTTAAACTTTGCGGTCCGTAAACTCTTTTTAAGCTTACAAATTCGGTTATAGGCGCCATAGTACCATTACTGTTTTTTACTTTAATAGCATTCAAACTTTCAAGATTAGCCCTAAAATTTGGCTCTGCTTGATAAATAACACGGTATTGCTTACCAAACTTATTGAAGCTAGAAGCATAAACACCACTCAAATACCCTTGCATGACACCTAGTACGCTTTCCACATCTAAGCCTGCTAATTTAGTTTTGGCAACATCAACTTCTACCTCATATTGTGGATATGTGGGATCAAAGGTGGTATTTGCATATTGTATCTCAGGTCTTTCACTTAAGCCTGCAATAAAATCTTGACTTACCTTGTAAAGCTCATCTACAGTACCTCCACTTTGGTCCTGCAATTGAAATTCAAAACCGTTACTTAGCCCAAACCCTGTGATAGTGGGTGGTGCAAAAAAGATAATTCTAGCGTCTTTAATATCAGCTGTTTTGGCAAATAACCTTTTAATTATAGATTGTACATCTTGCCCATCTCCCGATCGTTCTCCCCAATCTTTCAATTTTAAAATAACCATACCATAATTAGATCCTTGGCCACTAATCATTCCGCGACCTGTTGATCTTAATACAGCTTCTACTTCTGGGATATCCTGTACTAATTCTTGTACTTGTTGTACAACTTTATCCGTTCTTTCTAAGGATGCTGCTGCAGGTAAACTAATGTCGGCCATAATGGTACCTTGGTCTTCATCTGGCACAAAACCGGTTGGCATTGTATTCATTAAATACACAAATACCCCAATGAAAACGCAAAGCATACCAATGGCAATTGCTTTTTTACGGATTAAAAACGATACTGATTTTTTATATTTTGAAGTGGTTTTATCAAACGCTGTATTGAAGGCCACATAAAAACGTTGAATAAACCCTTTTCTAGTATGCTTTTCGTCGTGCGGTTTTAATAATAAAGCACATAATGCAGGACTTAATGTTAATGCGTTTATAGCCGAAAGAATAATAGCGATGGCAAGCGTTAAACCAAATTGTTGGTAGAATACTCCCGAAGAACCACTTATAAATGTTACCGGTACAAATACGGCAGACATCACTAGTGTAATTGAAATAATAGCACCAGATATTTCACTCATGGCATCTATACTTGCTATTCGTGCAGATGTATAACCGGAGTCTAATTTGGCATGTACGGCTTCTACAACTACAATAGCATCATCTACCACAATACCAATAGCAAGCATTAAGGCAAAAAGCGTTAATAAGTTGATGGTAAAACCGAATACACTTAAGAAAAAGAAGGTTCCAACAATAGCTACAGGTACTGAAATGGCAGGAATTAAAGTGGAACGCCAATCTTGTAGAAAAATAAAAACCACCAAGAAAACTAATAAAAAGGCTTCTATTAGAGTATGAATTACTTTAGTGATAGAGGCTGATAAAAAGTCGTTGACATTCAGCATTTCAACATATTTAATGCCTTCAGGAAAATTAACTGATGCCGCGTTAAGGGTTGCAATAGAATTTTCTACAACTTCTTGAGCATTCGATCCTGAAGATTGAGCTATGGCAATACCAACTCCTGGGTGCCCATTAATTAATGTGGAAGAGCTGTACGATTGTGAACCTAATTCTACTCTAGCAACATCTTTTAATCGTAATATGCGCCCCTCATCTGTTGTTTTTACAATGATGTCTTCAAACTCCGTAGCATTTTGTAGTTTTCCTTTATACTTTAAAGTGTATTGGTAGGCTTGGTCGCCTTGTAAACCTAATTCACCAGGAGCTGCTTCCAAGTTTTGATCTGCAAGTGCAAGACTAATATCAGAAGGTTCTAAACCATAGTTTGCCATAATGTTGGCTTTTAACCAAATACGCATACTGTAATCTCTACTTCCAAAAGTACTTGCACTACCAACCCCGTTAATTCTTTTAATAATAGGAATGATATTGATGTTAGCATAGTTTTGTACAAATTCTTCATCATAATTACTATTCTCACTATAGAGACCAACAATAAGTACATTACTACTTTGCTGTTTCTCTGTAGTTACTCCAGATGTTGTAACCTCTGATGGCAAAGTACTTGATGCACTTGAAACACTATTTTGAACATTTACAGCGGCAATATCGGGATCGGTACCTAATTCGAAATAAACAGTGATGCTTGCAGAGCCACTTGTTGCGGTAGACGTCATATATGTCATACCTTCTACACCATTTATCGCTTCTTCTAACGGAACAATAACACTATTTAAAACAGCTTCAGCATTTGCGCCATCATAAGAAGCAGAAACTTTTACGGTTGGCGGTGCAATATCTGGGTATTGTGATACGGGTAAACTTGTAAGTCCGATAACACCCAAAATCAATATGATTATAGAAATTACAGCAGAAAGAACAGGTCTTTTTATAAATTTTTTAAACATAGTTACTTTGAATTTTGATTATTGGTGGTTGTCACTTTTTCATCGGTACCCTGCAAAGCATCAATAGTGTTAGCATCCACTTCAACAGGTGTTATTTCTTTTCCACTTGCTAGCGTATTAATGCCTTCTACAATAACTTGATCGCCTGCTTGAAGTCCTTCGCTAACAATAAAAGCTTTGCCTGAGGATGTAGGCGTAACCGTAATTTTGGTTGATTTTGCTTTTGATTGCTCATCGACAACATAAGTATATACACCACCTTGAAGCTCATAAGTAGCGGCTTGTGGAATAAGTAGTGCATTCTCTACCGTTTTAGGAATTTGTATTGTGGCACTATTGCCCGTTCTCAGTAAACCATCAGGATTATTAAAAATAGCACGGACATTAAAAGAACCGGTTTCCTCATCTACTTGTCCGCTTACAGTTCGGATTTCTCCTTTTTGATTAAATAGTGTGTAATCTGGGAGTAAAAGCGATACTTCTTGTTTATTGGTTAGTAGCCCTTCTTTTAAAAATTCTAAATATGTTTTTTCGTTAATAGAAAAATTAGCATAGACCTGTTTAATATTGGAAACCGTTGTTAGTGGTTCTGTATTACTACTGCTCACCAAACTCCCTAATTTATAAGGTAGGGAACCAATATAACCAGCAACGGGTGCGCTAATACGTGTATAATTAAAATTGGTATTCGCATTTGCTAAGTTGGTTTGTGCTTGTTGCAATGCAGCTTTTTTTGCAATGAGTCCATTTTCTGCTGAAGTGAGCTCAAAACTGCTAATGATTTCTCTTTCTACTAAAGGCTTTGCTTTTTCGACGTCTAATTCAGCAGAGCTTATTTCTGCTTTAGCAGTGCTTATAGCGGCTCGTGCATTCAATACTTCTTGTTCGTATTCTGGTGCATTAAGCAGAAAGAGTACTTGTCCTTTTTCGACGTATTCACCCTCATTTACCATTACTTTTTCGATAAAACCTTCTATTTTAGGTCTAATTTCAATGTTTTCTATACCTTCAACAGTTACAGGAAACTCCCTAATTACTTCTGAAGTTTTTGGGGCAACTTTTAAAACTTCGTAGGTAGGAATAGCGTCGGTTTTATTTGAACTTTCCTTGTTGTTACAAGAGGTTGATAGTAGACCAATGAACAGTCCGATAGATAAAGTAAGTGGGTAAATGGCTCTAGTTTTCATTTATTAATTTTTATTGTTTATTGTTGTTGCAAGACACAAATACGAGTGCTAATACTATAGTTGGTTATTTACTATTATTTTCAATTAAAGTACACTCAGGGTTAATGGACATGTCTGCATCGGCAATATCGGTGTTGATTAATTTGATGTAGCTTCCTTCAAACACATAAACTGCATTTCCAAAATCGGCACTGTTATTAGTCAATGTACATGCATTTAAATAAGCAGTAGAGAAGATGTCCTCATCATTGCTCCAAGAAGAATCAATCAAAGTTGAGAAGCTTGTATTATTTAGTATGCTCTGAGAGGCTCTATCAATTGCGTAAATTGCTCCACCACAACGCTCCGCTACATTATCTTGAAAATCACAGCTTAAATAGCTGGTTAATGAGCCATAGTCTACAAATGTTGCACCACCTGAATATAGGGCATGATTGTTAGAGAACGTACAATCTGTATATACTGCAGCACATCCGCCAACTTCCATTGTAGCCGCACCATATAAAGCTTCATTGTTCTTAAAAGTACAATTGTTGAAGGTTGGATTGCCACCATGGTAGGTATATACCGCTCCACCAGATTCTGCATAGTTGTCTGTAAAGGTTACATTGGTTAACGCTGTGTCAAAACCTAGTGTTGGCTTATATGTGGGTCTTACCCTGTTACCTGCTGCATAGTTTAGCAAACCGCCACCAAGTCTATCGTATACTTCTCCATTGTTTCCATTGGCATAACCACCTGTAATAGTAAGCTTGTTTAAGCTAGCGTTGTCAGATCCGATTACGACATGATAGCTATTATCTTCTTTAGCGTTTGTTCCTATTTCACCAGAAAGAATTGTATGCTTCTCGCTTTCACCAATTAGCTTAACACCAGCTTGTAATATAAATGAGTCTGATCTATTTGCACCTGGAGTGTATATTCCATCTGCTAGATAAATAGTAACAACATTTCCTGTTTTAACAAAGTAGTTGTTTGCTTGATATATTGCCTCTTGAAGGTTGTTAGTTGCATTGTTTTTGCTTGAACCATCACCAAGACCATTTGCATTAACATAAATGGTTGATGTAGAAGCTATATTATCACTTTTATTGGTTGTGTTTAAAAGGGTTGGCTCAGGTGTGTTTTCTACACTACTTAGTGTTTTTTTTATCTCTTTCAGTTCTTTTTCCGTTCTATTACCAACCTCTTCTGATTTATAACCAAAACTGTAGTTTGTACAGTTGTATGCGCTATCAAATAGTGCAGTATCATCAATTACGCCATCACTAAGTCCGTTGTATCCACCTTCAATAACACTCGTATATACTGCTGTATTACTTTCATTCCAATTGAAGATTGTATGCTGTCCTTTATCACTTTTATTACCGGATACTACTGAATTTATGATAATTGGATCATTAAATGGTCCCGTTCCTTGATAGATTGCTGCTCCTTGTTCTGAAGAATTGTTTTCCGTAAATGTGCTGTTATAAATTATTGAGTTTGAAACACCATCATTACCCATTGCTCCAGCCATTTCAGATTCATTGTTTATAAATAAGCAATTGTATAATGAAGGACTACATCCAAAGTCGTTATACATTGCACCACCTTTTCCACCGCAGTAATTATCTTTAAATACACAGTCAATGAACGTGGGGTTTGACATCATATCAATTGAAATACCGCCACCTCTCATTTTCGATGCGTTGTTTTCAAACACTACATTGTAAAATAAAGGCTGAGTTTTAAGCTCTCCAGTAACATTTACATAAAGCCGCCACCTTTAACGGAGTAACAGTTCTTTACCGTTGTGTTTTTAATTGTAGCGCTAACACCCCAAACAACTATTCCTGCACCATTTGGTGTAGATTCTGCATCGCCAGACGTAACCTCTCCGGGAGAACTATGACCAGCTCCTTCTGTTAATTCACTGTCATTACTTTCGCCTTGATCTGAAGGTGATTTAGTGCTTGAACCTTGTCTCATTTCAGATTCATTGTAACCATCTTGAATGATGAAACCATCAATAATTCCATTTGTAGCCAATAAGATGTTATTGGTGTTACCTATTGTTGTACCATCTTTGTCAATATCACCACTTAATATAGTGGCATGCTCCGCTATATTTCTTTGGTCTATAGATGTTTCAGTACCATCAAATCCACCATAAATATTTGTGCCATCAACAAGTGAGAAACTTTCTGTTTCATCCGCTGTAGATGCATAGTATGTACCTTCGGCTACCCATATTTCCTCTCCAGCTTTACTATGGGAAATGGCATCCTGCAAACTACTAAAAGCATTGTTCCATGATGTACCGTCTTCTGTTCCTCTTGAATCATCGTCTACAAATATAATTGTAGCATCATGCGCTTTTGTAGTATCAGTAGTTATTGCCGCACTAGTATTTTTAGCTCCTGTGCAACTAGAAAGTACTACGAGTACTAACAATAAAGCGGTAAATATTTTATTTGTTTTCATAATCTTTATTTTTAGTGTGAATGATTAATTAATATTAATTTTTTTATTGAATATTTTTTGACAAGTAATAGTGCGATTAGAGCAGATATACTATCGCTAACTACAAATGCTGCCCAAATACCAATTAAACCATAGTTGTTATTTAATAGATATGCAATGGGTATAAACAGTAGTATTGGGCGTAATAGCGCTAAAAATGTCGCAATCTTGTTTATTTGTATGGCTTGAAAATACCTTGTGATTACCACTTGCATCATATAAAAAGGAAGCGACATCGCGAATATTTGAAGGGCTGTTTTAGTAATGCTAATAATATTCTCGTTTTCGCTAACAAAAAGCGCTATGAGTTGTTTTGGAAACACTTCAAAAAGGATCACACCAACGATGGCAACCACAATCACCATTTTTATGGCATACTTTAAAGTTTTTGTGACACGATTATATTGTTGTGCTCCAAAATTATAACTGATAACCGGTTGCATGCCATCTCCAGTACCAAGTGCTGTCATCATAAAAAAGATGTTGATTCCAAAGATTATTCCCATGGCTGCTACTCCATCGATTCCTCCAGATTGAAGTAATAAATGGTTTGTAAATACATTTTGTAAGCTGATGGCAATGTCCATTATAAAAGGTGCTAAGCCCACAGATAGTATTGGAAGAATAATCTTCTTTTTAATTCGTATTTTTTTCCACACCAATTTTACTAGGCTTTTACCGCTTGTATAATATCGTATTAAAAGTATAGCGTTAACAGCTTGGGCGATTATTGTTGCCAAAGCAGCACCACTTATACCCATGTTGAATACTTTCATAAAAACGTAATCTAACACCACATTAATTAAGGATGATAAAAGAATAAGTTTAGCAGGAAAACGCGGATTACCTTCTGCACGACAAGTAAATTCTAAAGCCAAGAAAAAACTAAGCGGAAAGCCCATTATGATGACCCAAAGATATTCTGATGATAGGTTCAAAAGTTCGCCTTCTGCACCAAAAGCCATTAATAAAGGTTTGTAAAATAGTAAACCAAGCGTGGTAAATGCCACCATGGTTATTAAGAGTCCTGCTATGCTATTACCAAGAGCATCTTCTGCTTTATCTAATCTATCTTCACCTAGAAATTTGGCAATTAAAATTCCGGATCCACTACCAAAAAGCAACACAAATCCAAATTGAAAAAGTGTTACAGGAAAAACTAATGTTACAGCCGATAAACCATCGACTCCAACAAACTGACCTACAAAAATTCGATCTACTAAATTATATAAAGCATTAATTAACAGGCTTAAAACCGCAGGACCTACAAATGCTAAAAGTAATTTTGGTATAGAATCATCTTTAAGTGAATAGCCTTCTGTATGCGTTCTTAACTGACGCATAATAGTTTCTTTCTTAGATTTTAAGAATGAAAATGGATTAGAGAATTTATTTGTAAAATTAGACATTGATGGGTTTACTTATTATATCAATGCAAAGGTGAATAGAATTTCAACTTAAATATGAATTACAATTTACGTATAATAGATTACAATTTAAGTTTATTGTATCTTTGTTAAAATTCTCAAACAGTTGTAAATGAAAGTATTTAATGATATAAACGCATATTTCTTAAATGGAACGGAAAAAGCAAATGATTATTCCAACAGTTTTTATATTAGAAGAATGGATAAGAATAAATTATTTGTAGAACCAAATGATAAATTCTCTGACCCTCATAAAAGAGATTTTTTTGAGGTTGCTGTTTTACAACGAAACTCAAAAAAAATTCAAATTGGTAATCAAACCTTCAAGAAAACCAAAAATAGTTTGGCTATTGTTTCTCCATTTCAAGTCATCAATTATAATATAGTACCACCTAATGATGATGAAGGATATATTATTTACTTTAATCCATCTATTTTTACTAGGTTAAATCAATCTTATGGGCTTCAAAATGAGTTTCCTTTTTTTAAAATTCATACCATGCCTTTATACCAATTATCAGATAATGATTTTAAAGATATATTGCCTATTGCTGAAGAATTGTATCATGAATCTAGAAGTACTGAAATGCACAACCTTGAGATTGTAAGGTCCTTACTCCTCATCTTCCTTTATAAAATAAAGCGGTTTACTCAAGACAATAACGGCATGGTTACAAATAATAGGTATGAAATTATCATGTCGAAGTTTGAACAAGAGATTCTGTCTAGCAACAACCAGTTTTTATCGGTTAATGAGTATGCTTCTCAGATGAATATAAGTCCGATATACCTTACCGAATGTGCTAAAAAAGCAACAGGTAAAAGTGCTCAGAAAATTATAATCGATTATAAAATGTTGTACGCTAAAACGCTTTTACATCAACTGGATAAATCGGTAGCCGAAGTCGCATATGCTTTAAATTTCAATGAAGTTGCTAATTTTAATCAGTTTTTTAAACGTAATATGGGTATCACGGCGACTCAATTTCGTAAGATTTAATACTAAAGCACCAAAGGGATATAAGAGACTGTATTGCAATTATTTCTTCTAACCACAAGACAAAAAATAAGGTTAACAAATTAATGTTAACCTAGTTTTACTTGAGATTTTACCGTTATTATTTTACTCTTGTACACGTGCATTTCCTGCAACACCATGTAAACATTTTATCACTTGATTCCCTCCTGGTTCTCCAGCATGATAATGGTAACCGCGTGTTTCGTCTTCATGACCTCCACAATTATCTAAATCTGTTGGTTGCTTTTCATTGGCATCTAAAAGTGCATAAATACCAAAACCATCCATAGCATACCCTAACATTGGTGCGTGCACATCTGCCTGATTTACTTCTTTTGTAAATCCTGTAGCTGCATGATAATGATAACCTCCATGCGGATTTACATGTCCGCCCTGATCATCTAAAGGCGCTATAGTATGTGCCGCTAATATCGCTTCTGTTGGTGCTGGTGGATCAAAATTAACGCCGTTAAAAGCGACACCAATGGCACCTCTTCTAAAGCGTTGTTCTCTACTGGTATAAACCGGAGTAACAGGAATTGTATATGTTGTTACTTGATCTTTATAATATTTTGGTAAACATTCTACGCAATAATTTTGATAAGCTTCTTCCACATCTGGCTTTGCTGCTCCTTCGCATTCTTCTTGTGTAGCGGTATATTTTACGCTACCATCTTCTCTAAACACTTTCCATGCATCATCTTTATAAAACTCAGCCAATCCTGCAATAAAATGCCCATCTACATCATACACTTTACCATCTTCAAACCAAATACCTCCTTTTTCTTTAGCATCATCAATATGTCTCGGGCACCAAGGTCCCATTGGATGTTCGGATGGTCTAGAGTTTGTTTGAAACACATAACACAAGGTTGGTGTACCGTCTAACGTTACTGTTTCCTGTGTAATTTCACCAATAATATTATCTGCGATAAAATAATCTGGATTTACGGAAACCACTTTTATCGCACTTAATGCCTCGTTATTTTTATCGGATTTACAGGACATAAATAGAACTATGGATGTTAAAAGTAAAATGGGTTTTAAATGCTTGAAGTTTTTCATGTTTATCCGTTTTATTAATTAGTTAGAATCACGAGTCTTTACTCATAACGCAAAGCGGTTATGGGATCTAAAGCCGATGCTTTTCTAGCTGGATACCATCCGAAAAAGATACCTGTTACCGCACAAACGGCAAATGAAATCACAATAGAATATAAAGCCACGCTAGTAGGCCAATTTAAGAATTTTTCTATGAATACGGTGGATCCAAGCCCTAATAATACACCTAACACACCACCTGTAATACTAATTAAAATAGCTTCAATAAGAAATTGCATCAATATATCTGCACCCTTAGCACCTACAGCCATACGTAAACCAATCTCTTTAGTACGCTCTTTTACAGAAACATACATGATATTCATAATCCCAATTCCACCAATTAATAAGGAAATACTTGCTACTGCAACCAATAGTATCGTTAGCATTTCGCTAGTAGAACTAAAAGTTGAAATTAATTCTTCCATAGAACGTACCGTAAAATCGTCGGTATCACTATCGGTTAATTTGTGTTGTTCACGTAAAATTTTAGAGACTTCTATAACTGCATTAGGCGCTTCTTCCTCACTAATTGCAGAAGCCATTATCTGATTTAAATGATCAATAGCCAAAATACGTTTTTGTACGGTTGTGTAAGGCGCAATAACCACATCATCCTGATCTTGACCAAAGGTGTTCTCTCCTTTTTCCTCTAAAACACCAATCACTTTAAACGGAATATTATTAAAACGAATCATTTGCCCCACAGGTTCTTGTCCGTCAGGAAACACATTATCCACAACAGTCTGACCTATTACAGCGACTTTTGAAGCGGTTTGAACTTCTGCATCTGTAAACATGCTTCCGCTCTGTAAACCGACGACTTTAATGTTTAAATATTCTGGATTAACACCATAAATGGATGATGGCCAGTTATTAGATCCATTTATAACCTGACCTCTACCTTCTACCACTGGAGAACTATAACTTATTAAAGTCGATTGTGCTTTAATCGCTTCATAATCACTTAAAGTAAGCGATTCCATAACACTTGCTTCTTGTCTTACACCACCTCTAGTATCAGCTCCCGCTTTTATAGTTATCATATTAGAACCCATTGCAGAAATGGAAGTACGAATACTTTCCTTAGATCCTTCTCCAATGGCTAACATAGCGATTACAGAAGCTACACCTATAATAATTCCAAGCATCGTTAGCAAGGTTCTTGTTTTATTAAGAACGATGGCTTTTGTTGCGATTTTAAATACATTTAATAGTCTCATAATTAATCGTCTTGTTTAGGTAATTGGCTAATTCGTTTGCAGCAGATTGTATATTATCATTTTTATAATCTTGCATAATATTACCATCTTTCAATACAATGGTTCTACTGCTAAAGGTTGCTATATCTGGCTCATGCGTAACAAATGTGATGGTAATACCTTGTTTGTTCAATTCTTGAAACAAGGACATAATCTCATAGGACGTTCGTGTATCCAGGTTTCCTGTGGCTTCATCTGCTAATATCATCACCGGATTATTCACTAGTGATCTAGCAATAGCCACACGTTGTTGTTGCCCTCCCGAAAGTTGCGATGGTGTATGATGTAAACGATCCCCAAGTCCTACTTTTTCTAAAGCTTCAATAGCACGTTTTCTGCGTTCTTCGGAAGAAACCTTGCTATTATATAACAATGGTAATTCCACATTTTCAATAGCCGATGTTCTTGCTAATAAATTATACGATTGAAAAATAAAACCAATCTTCTCGTTTCTAATGGTTGCTAATTCATTTCGAGATAAGTCTTTTACAGATACACCATCAATTTCATAAATTCCCGATGTTGGCTGATCTAAACATCCTAAAATATTTAACATCGTACTTTTTCCAGAACCACTAGATCCCATAATAGTCACAAATTCTCCTTCTTTAATATCAAACGAAATACCTCTTAGCGCATGAACCGTTTCGGTTCCCATGGTAAACTCTCGTTTTAAATCTTCTATTTTAATTATTTCTTTAGTCATAGCTATTGTTATTTTTTTCCTCCTGGACGTTGTGGCATAAACGGACTTTCACTTTTCGCATCAGTACTCACTTCCGATTTTGCAACTCCTTTTAAACTATAGACTAGTTTTTCGCCTTGGCTAACACCACTTAATACTTGTACATTGACACCATCACTTGCTCCTAGTTTTACTACTTTAGGAGTAATTGCTCCGTTAGTTCCTAGTACCCAAAGTGTAGTTCCTTCGCGAGATATTTCGCTATTATTTTCAGATAATTGATGTTGTGTATTATAGGTTGCTAAGGTTTCTCTTTCCGGTTTAAAATTGATGGCTTTCGCTTCCGCAGTTAACACATCATTCAATTCTAAAGTATAAATAGAAATGGTTGCTGTTAATCCTGGTTTTAGTTTTAAGTCTTCATTTTCTGCTTTAATAACCACTGTGTAAGTCACTACATTTGAGGTTACTGTTGGGTCTAAACGAACTTGTGTAACTACACCATTAAATGTTTCACCTATATAGGCATCGACCGTAAATTCTACACGTTGTCCATCTTTTACTAGTCCTATATCTGCTTCATCTACATCTGCTTCTACTTGCATTTCTTTTAAATCTTGTGCAATAGTAAATAGCGTTGGTGTGCTTAAACTTGCGGCTACCGTTTGTCCTTCGTCAATCGCTCTAGACAATACCACACCATCAATTGGCGAATAAATATTGGCATAACCTAAATTAGTTCTGGCTTGTTGTAAATCGGAATAACGCTGCGTTACCGTTCCTTTTGCAGTTTCGTAGTTGAATGCTGCATCATCAAAATCAGATTTACTAATCACTTGATTATCGAACAATGTTTTTTGTCGGTCGTAAATCGTTTTGGTATAATTTCTTTGACTAACCGCATTATCATACACTGCTTGCGCTTGTGTTTTGGCTGCGTTTAGATTGGTTTTATCCAATTCGGCAATCAGCTGGCCTTCGGTAACTACGCTATTGTAGTCCACATATATTTTCTCTACCACACCAGAAACTTGCGTCCCTACTTCTACTTGGGTAATAGGTTCCATAGTTCCGGTTGCTGTCACCATGGTAGTGACGTCTGCTTTTTTAGCTACTATGGTTTTTGCTTCTACTATTATAGCATCGTCGCCTTTTATAAAACTATAGCCTATGACTGCCAATAGTACTATTATCGCGCTTGTTATGATGATTTTCTTTTTAGTTTTCATAATTTTTTGAATTAAAGTTGGATATCGTTTCCTTGGTAAAATTGTAATAATTGGTGGTATAAAATGTTTAAGTATTTCGATTGTAAATAGTTTTGCTGTGCATTAGTAAATGTATTTTGACTAATCACTAAATCGGTAGTACTTAAACCTCCTAATTCATATTTCTTTTGTGCTAGTTTATACGATTGCTCTGCTGCTATTTTGGAAGCTTCCGAAGCAATAACTTGCTCTTGCGCAGATACTGCATTTTGATATGCCGTTTCTACTTTTTTATAGATTTCTTTTTCTGTGCTTTGTTTTTGAATTTCCGCTTTTTCAATATTGATGTTTGCCGTTTTAACCGCTGCTTTGGTTTGGTTTCTATTGAATATTGGAATACTTAATGACAGTCCAATTTTCTGATTGAAATTAATATCAAACTGATCGGAAAAGGTATTATCATTAATACTTGTGAAACCAGAACCAATACTTCCAGATAAGGATAAGGTTGGTAAATAAGCACCTTTAGCAATATCTAATTCTTTCTTATTGGCTTCAATATTTAGAATACTAGATTGTATTTCAGGAAGAAAACCAAGCGCATTGGTATAGACCTTCATTTTATCCAATTCTAGATTTACTAAATCCATGTTTTCATCTATAGTTTGAATCTCTATATCTTCTAAAGGAGATAATTCTAATAATTGTTTTAGCTGAATGATATATTGTTGGTAATCATTTTTAGCTGCAATCACATTATATTTGTTTGTTGCTGTCTGACTTTGGGCTTCAGTATAATCACTTAAAGCAATGGTTCCTGCATCTAAACGTGCTTTTGCTCTTTCTACTTCTTTTTCGGAAGCGGTTACATTGTTTTCCGCAATAGCGATACTTTCTTTACTGTACAGCGTTTGTAAATACACTTCAAGAATATTTAAAGCAATGTTATTTTTTTCTACTTCTTCTTGAAAAACACTTTGCGCTAAGAACAGTTTATTTTGTTTAATTTGATTGTTCAATTGATTCCCTTGAAACAAAGTCATCGAACTGTTAATACCAACATTGGTACTGTTTATTTGATCGGTGACATAACTACTTGTAATAGGATCGATGGTATTTCCGCTAGAAAAATTTTGAGAAGCACTACCAAATAAATTAGGCAGTCTAGACGATTTCGCTTTGCTATAATCTATTTCGGCAATGTCCTTATTTAAGGCTGCATCTTTAACCGTGATGTTGTTTTCAAGAGCATACGTAATGCAATCTTCTAAGGACCATACTTTTGGTATTGTTGCTGTAGTAGCATCTTGCGCAAAAGAGAACTGCACGAAGAATAGACTTGCTAGGATTAGATATAATTTCATTTTTTTGAATGTTTGGTTTTAATACTTCAAAGGTGAAATTATAGTTACTACTATAAAACAGTAATAGATGTTTGCGGGAATTGTCTATACCAAAAGCCTTGTTTTATCGATGGGATTTTTGCGTTGTATCCCATAATTAGAAATTCCCTAAAAATGCAAGCACTTTATCCTTGTAATCCCTTTATTATTAGTATTCTATTTTATTTGGTAAGGAATTTTAACATTTGTCGACAAAACCAAGAACTAACCCATTATTACTAAATGAAATTAACCAAAACTTTAGGCTACTTAGGCCTTCTCGCCTCTATTCTTGTGGGATTAGGCGAATACTTTTTACACTATTCCCCACACATTTTAGAGCATGCTGAGGAGTATGCATTTTTCAAATATGTTACCTTAGAGAATCTTACAACCGGACATTTCTTGGCAGTTATTGGTTTGCCTTTTTATTTTGCTGGATACCTACACATCTACCGAATGCTAAAATCTGGAAACGAAACGTTAGCAAGACTCGTTTTAGCAATAGGTTTTATCGCTTTTGCTGTTGGAGGAATTTGGATTGGATCCAGAGCATCTATCGGTAACATCGTACATTTAAAAGGTACTATGGATCCCACTATCTACCAGAATCTATTAGCAGATTATACCAGTCACATGGAGATTTTAGTAAAAGCACTTCGTATCATCATTGCATCGCTATCTGTTGTTTTTGTTATCGCTATCCTAAAAGGAGGCACTTATTATAAGAAGTGGGTCGCTATTTTTAACCCTATTGTAATACTGCTTTTATTAGTCGTTTTAGGAAAACTAATTCCTTCTTTAGGAAAACATATGCTTCCTATCTTAATGAATGTCACCCATTTTATCCTTTTTACATTATCCCTATATCAACTAAATACATACACTAAAACACCTCAAAATGCTTAAGAAAATTTTAAAATACACCGGAATATTAATCCTTTTACTATTAGTACTTGTACTTGGCTTTTTCTGGAGAGATTCCGTTTCCGATAAATACGATATCAGTATAGCCGATAATAAAATTCCTCAATTTGAAGCAATTGCTCTCGATTTTAAACATCAATATAATGGCGATAAATCTTTGCCAATTGCACCTTCCGCTTTAATTGATATTAATAATGATAATATAGACGAAGTATTTTTTGGAGGTGGTATGTTTCAAGAGGATGCTATTTTTGCATACCGAGATAATAAATTTGTCAATATTTCTTCCGAAGTGAATCTACCTAAAAAAGAAAATACACTAACCACTGTTGGTGTCGTTTCTGCCGATTTTGACAATAACGGTTTTACGGATATTATTCTAGGTAGAGAAGACGGATTAACCATTTATTACAACACCAACGGAAAATTCACCGTTAAAAAAATCGATACACCTATCAATGAAAAATCAACACCTGCAGGATTAACGGTTGGAGATATTGATAAAGATGGGGATTTAGATGTTTTCATGGCTACTTATCTTAAAAAAGAGCTTATGGAAGGCCAAACCATTTTTGAAGATTACACCTATGGATCTACTAGTGAATTACTTTTAAATACGGGAAATGAAAACTTTATAAGTATTACTAAAGAAGCTGGTTTAGATTATGTGCATAATACGTTTCAAGGTGTTTTAGTGGATATCGATAACGATACTTGGCTAGATTTAGTAGTGGTTCATGATACTGGAGAAGCAAGAACCTATAAAAATAATGGCGATCTTACCTATACGATGATGCCAAATCCGTTAACCAAAAAATTTGCATATCCAATGGGATTAGCGGTTGGCGATTACAACAATGATGGTTTGGTAGATTTTATGTTTTCTAATACCGGAAGTACCTTGCCAAGAGCTTTGGCTAAAGGAGATATTAAAGACGCTTCTTTATTTAATGAAAAGTGGATTCTTTTTAGAAATGATGGGGATTTTAAATTTACAGATACTGCCGAAGAAACTAAAATTGCAGATTACGAATTTTCTTGGGGTTGTACCTTTGCCGATATGAATAACGACGGTTTACAAGATTTAATGGTTGCTGAAAACTATGTGGATTTAGCGCCGAATAAACTCTTTAGATTGCCTAGTAGATTCTTAGTGCAAAAAGAAGATGGAACTTTCGCGCCAACCGAAGAAAAAAGTGGTGTTGTGAATCCGTATTACGCCATTACTTCTTTAGTAAGTGATTTTAACCAAGATGGCTATTTGGATATGATTTGGGTAAATATTGATACACCTTCACTAGCCTATATTAATAAAGGCGGAACCAACAATTACCTACAAGTAGATTTAGGAGAATCTGTGCAAGTACAAGGTGCAAAAGTAACTGTTACAACGCCAACCAAAACACTAACCGAATGGCTGGTATCTGGTGAAGGTTTAGCGAGTGATCAAACGGCATTGCTGCAATTCGGATTAGGAGAAGATACCAAGGTCACCAACATTAAAATCTGGTTAACAAACGATATGGAAATTAGTATCGATAATCCGGAAATCAATACCATTATGGATTTGAAATCTGCAGTGGTAAAACAAGAAGAAGTTATAGAAACACCAGAAGAAGCGTTATAGATTTTGATAAAAATTTTCCTATATTATAGTATTCTTAGTGTCCTCATTATAGGATTATTTGGTGCTGGCGGATTAGTTATTGAAGAATTTAAAACAGGCGAAGGTTGCCCTAAAATAATGCACATTCCTATGTGTTTGGTGGTTTTTATTTGTTTTGTGATTCCACTAATAGCACATCTATTACAAAAAGCCAATGTCTTGTATTTTATTTTTACCGGACTTGCAGGCGGCATTGCTTTAGTGGCTTCCATAATGCAGTTTACAGGAAATGCCGAATGCCCTAAAACAGCATCCGGTACACCAATGTGTTACTATTCTTTAGTGCTTTTTAGTACTTTAATTATTTTAAAAATATATTCCCTTAAATTAAAAAAATCATGAACATTTTTAATAATAGTAAAAAAAAAATCCTCTATATATTCTTACTAATAAACTCCATCGTTTTGGGGCAACAAATGGATAAGTCGATTTATTTAATTGGTAATACAGGTACAGTGGATAATACAGAGGTATTATCTGAAATCATCAAAAATTCTGAAAAATCAGAAAACCCGATGTTATTATTTTTAGGAAATTCGATAAATGCGAAGTATTTAAATTCCGATTTTAAAAGCAGTATAGATTCCCAACTGAATACTTTATCTTCATTCGAAGGAGAATCTTTTTTTATACCTGGAGCAAACGAATGGTCAATTAATGGACATAAAGGTGTTCAGTCTGTAGAAAAATATATTCAAAAAAATAGCGATTCTAAATTTTATCCAGATAAAAGTGAAGCAATAAAACATAAGAATATTTCAGAAAACATTGTTCTTATCACTATAGATACACAATGGTTTTTAGAAGATTGGAATAAGGCTACTTATATCAATGAAACGAGTGAAGTTAAAAACAGAACCTTATTCTTTTTAGAATTTGAAAATAGAATTAAAAAAGCGCATGGTAAAATAATTCTTGTGGCTTTGCATCATCCCATAGAAACAAATACCAAACAAGGTTTATGGCATAATGTTGGAGGAATACATGCACAAGATTTTCAGAATAAGGAATATAGAAAATTAAGAAATAGATTAAAAACAATTAGTCAAGGCGTAGACAATATTATTTTTTTATCTGGAAAAGACAAAAATTTACAATTTATAAATAATGGTGTCCCACAAATTATAAGTGGTGCCGCTGGAAAAACTAAAAATGTAGGTAATGTTAGTCCGGGAGAGTTTGGATTAGCGGAAAACGGGTATGCTAAATTAGAGATTTATAATTCTGGTGAAGTTCTCGTTAAATACTATACAGTAAAAAAGGGTACTTCTACGGAAGTCTTTAAGTCTAATATTTTAAAAGGAGTGGATGATGAAGTTCATTATACGTTTAAAGAAAATTTTCCTAAAACGCAGTCGGCATCCATCTATACCAAAGAAGCAATAGATAAAAGTAGCTTATACAAAACCCTTTGGGGAAAACATTATAGAGACTTTTATGGAACAGAAGTAAATGTTCCCGTAGTGCTATTAGACACATTATTGGGAGGACTTTCTCCTATAAAAAGAGGTGGTGGTCAACAATCAAAATCACTTAGATTGGAAGATAAAAACGGAAAACAATTTGTAATGCGTGCGCTAAAAAAAAGTACTACTAAATTTCTTCAAGCAAATCTATTTCCTGAAACTTTTATAGATAACACTTTGGATGATACCGCTATTGACACCTTTTTATCCGATTTTTACACCACATCAAATCCCTATGCTCCATTTGCTATAGGAGCATTATCAAAAGCGGTAAATGTTAATCACACGAACCCTGTATTATACTATATACCTAAGCAAAAAACACTAGGTATATTTAATGATGATTTTGGAGATGAGTTATATATGATAGAGGAACACGTAGGAAGTACGCAAGCAGGATTAAATAGTTTTGGAAAACCTAAAGACATACTTAGTACAGCAGACGTATTGCAAGAAATTCATAAAACAGGAAAGTCGGTTGTAGATGAACCTTCCTATATTAAAGCACGACTTTTTGATATGCTTTTAGGAGATTGGGACAGACATGAAGACCAATGGCGTTGGGCTTTCTTCGAAGATGAAGATGGAACCTCTTATTGTAAACCAATTCCTAGAGATAGAGATCAAGCGTTTTCAAAATATGATGGCGCTCTTATTTCTTTTTTAACACGTTCTGTACCTGCTCTTCGTAAAATGCAATCCTACGATGAGGAAATTAGAAGTGTAAAATGGTTAGCCACTTCCCCTTATCATTTAGATTTAATGTTAATTAATACTTCAAATTGGGACGAATGGGAAAAACAAGTACAACACATACAAGACAACCTGAAAGATGAAACTATAGAAAAAGCTTTTGAAGCGTTCCCTAAAGAAGTTAGCGGAGAAATTGTTTCGAATATAAAAGAAAAACTTAAAGGAAGACGCGCTAATTTAATGAAAATAGCAAAAGCCTATTATAAATATTTAAACAAATTTGAAGTCATTGTTGGCACTCAGAAATCGGATGAATTCACAATAACACGTCTTCCTAATGGAGAAACTTCAATAAAAATAATTCGCAAAGATTTAGGCCTTTTAGATAAAACCTTTTCCAAAGACATTACCAAAGAAATATGGATTTACGGACTAGATGGAAAAGATACTTTTGTTGTTCAAGGTCAAGGTAATGATCTTATCAAAATTAGAATCGTAGGTGGAAAGAAAAACGATACCTATGATTTTAAAAACACGAAAAAAGTAAAGCTTTATGATTATAAAAGTAAAGAAAATACGATCGTAAATAAAAAATCCAAAAAATGGTTAGTAGACGATTATGAAATCAACAATTATGATCATAAAAAGGTAAAGCATAATTTTAATCAAATTTTACCGCTGTTAGGATTTAACCCGGATGATGGAGTGAAAATTGGCGTGCTTAATAATTTTGCTTTTTACGGACTGCAACGAAATCCGTATACTTATAGACATAGTATTAGTGCTGCTTTTTACACAGGAAACTCTGGGTATGATTTATCATATAAAGGGGAATTTTCAAATATTTTTCATCACTGGAATTTTGGTGTTGAAGGTCAGTATACCAGTCCAAATTTTGCACAAAACTTCTTTGGTTATGGAAATGAAACCATTTATGATAAAGAGGATGTAGAAATTGACTTTAATAGAGTAAGCATAAGAAAATGGAGTGCTGCTGTTTCATTAATATGGGAAGGAAAATATGGAGGTTCGTTTTATTTTAAACCTTTAGTAGAGTCTTTTGAAGTTGAAAACGTAGCCGATAGATTCATTAATGCACTACCTGCAAATGCAAGTCTTTTCGAAAAACAAACGTATCTTGGAAGTGAAGTCAATTACAGTTTTAAAAATAAAAATGATATTGCGTATCCAACTCTAGGATTAAATGTAGGAATAACAGCTGGATATAAAGCAGCAATTGACGAAGCAAATAAAAAAAATGCTTTTGGTTATATAAAACCGTTTTTAGCAATAAACCATAAATTAAATAAAAGTGCTAGTTTGGTATTAGCCACAAAAATTGGTGGAGAAGCCATTCTTGGAGATGATTTTGAACTATATCATGCCGCACAATTAGGTGGAGGTGAAAATCTACGAGGATATAGAAAAGAACGTTTTATAGGTAAATACTCCACATTTCATAGTACCGATTTAAGACTTAAAATAGGTGATTTGAATACGAGTATTATACCTGCAAAATATGGAATAACTGGAGGTTATGATTATGGTCGTGTTTGGTTAGAAGAAGATACATCCAACAAATGGCATAATAGTGTTGGTGGTTCTGTTTGGATTAGCGGTTTGGAAACTTTCACACTTAATGCAGGATATTATTCAAGTACAGAAGGAGGAATAGTTTCTTTTGTATTAGGTTTCGCTTTTTAAATAAATTATTAACATATATAAATTATAAATCACATGAAAAAACCAGTTGTAATTGCTCAGGTAAGTGCCTTAAAAAACAAAGAACCAGAACATGCGCTCGTAAACGGGTTGGATTTAGTAATCGTAAAATTTGATGCGGATATTTCGGTGCTTTACGGAAGATGTTTACACCGAGGAGCACTTATGTCCGACGGTCACATCGATGGTCATAATCTAATTTGTGGCGTTCATGGCTGGGATTATCGTGTAGATTCAGGAGTTTCAGAATATAACAATAAAGAAGTCCTTCATAAATTTTCCACTAAAATTGAAGGCGATGATTTACTAGTCGATGCATTCGAAATTGACGCCTATTTAGTGAATAGTCCGCAACCTTTTAATCGCGATGCTTATTTAGGTGCTTATGCAGATACACATCCGAAGAAACAGAACCATACACTGGTTATATCAAAGAGCTTGCTACAAACGGATTAAAAAACCTTGGACATCACGGATTCTCCGCATCTATGGGAGTCGATAGAAATACGTTGCCTAAATGGGATGCGATTCAGTTTTTACCAGCACAATTAGCGACAAGACCTTTGTTAGATGAAGAAGAAGTTGCTACTAAAGTAGTTATTGGTCCAAAGGCTAAAAAACCATTAGAACTAGACATGCCGCTTTTTGTAAGTGATATGAGTTTTGGTGCTTTATCTAAGGAAGCAAAAATAGCATTGTCTAAAGGTGCAGAATTAGCAGGAACAGGAATTTGTTCTGGTGAAGGTGGTATGTTACCCGAAGAACAAGCGAGTAATTCTAGATATTTTTACGAATTAGCTTCGGCGCAATTTGGTTTTTCTTGGGATAAATTAGATCACGTACAGGCCTTTCATTTCAAAGGTGGTCAAGGTGCAAAAACAGGAACTGGCGGACATTTACCAGGGAATAAAGTAAGTGCAGAAATTGCTGCCGTTCGCGGATTAAAAGAAGGAGAAACCGCAATTTCACCAGCTGCAAATCCAAACTTTCATAGCGTACAAGACTTTAAAGATTTTTCAGAAAAAGTAAGAGAACGTACTGGCGGTATTCCAATAGGGTTTAAAATTGCTGCAAGTCATATTGAAAAAGATATTCAGTTTGCACTAGATGTTGGTGTAGATTATATCATTCTCGATGGTCGTGGTGGCGGAACAGGCTCCGCTCCTACCATTTTAAGAGATCATATTAATGTGCCAACTATTCCTGCATTAGCAAGAGCACGAGCATATATGGATAAAGTTGGTGCTACCGACGTTACTTTGGTAATTACTGGAGGTTTACGGGTTGCCGAAGACTTCGCAAAAGCAATGATGCTAGGTGCAGACGCTATTGCGGTTTCCAATTCGGCATTACAAGCTATCGGTTGTTTAGGCATGCGCGCTTGCGGATCTAATAATTGTCCGGTAGGAATTGCAACACAAAAGGAATCGCTACGTAGTCGATTAATTATAGACGCTTCGGCAAAACAATTACACAACTTTTTTGATGCTACCAACGATTTGATAAAAGTAGTTTCGAGAGCTTGTGGTTATGATGATATTTCCAAATTTCAACATAGCGATCTTTCTACTTACGATTATGAGATACACAAACTAACCGGAATCGATTACGCCGGAATAAAATAAGATACCATGGAAAAACAAATGCATTTAGCAGCGCAATATTTGGCTGCAGCTGGAATTAGCTTTTTAGAAAAAAAAGCAGACGACAGCCATACCAATTTAGGATTTAACACCGAAAACGGGTGCCTTTCTACGCATGCACTTTCCGACGATGGCGATGTACTTTGCTTGGATTATGAAAAATTTGCGTTAGTATGGAAATCGGAAAAAGAAAGCATCACTTTCCTTTTAGATGGCGTAACACACGCCGAAGTTTTACAATGGCTTAGCGATACTTCGAAAGCTTTTTTAGATAAGAAATATCAGTATACATTTCATTATGATTTACCATATAACATAGACGATACATTCACCTTTCAATTAGAAGATGCAGCAAAACTAAAAGCGTTAATGCAACTTCGTGTTTTAGCACAATGTGTTCTGCAAGAGATAGATACAAAACTTAACCTAAATGCTTCCATTAGAATCTGGCCACATCATTTTGATACCGGTATTTATAGTCCGCTACCCAATTCAGACATAACCATAGGATTAGGTTTGGCAATACCAGATAATGTTTCCAATACACATTATTTATATATCTCTGGATACCAAAATGGTAATAAAATAGACACTGATTCCTTCCCAAAACTAGCATCTGGAGCATGGAAATCTAATGGATTTACAGGTGCAATTCTTAAGGCAGATAGCCTAACAGTGCCAGAAGGTGTTGCTTTTTTTGAAGCAGCAATCCAACAACTAAAAACAAAATAAAGAAAATGAATACAATAGATTTATATGGTGCCGATTGGTGTCCAGATTGCCAAAGAGCAAAAGCATATTTAAAAGAAAATAATGTCGATTTTAACTTTATCGATGTCGATTTAGACAAAGATGCAACCGCTCGTGTAGAAGGTATCAATAACGGAAAACGCATTATACCAACCATTCTAATTAACGAAAAACCATATACCAATCCAGACAATAGTGTTTTGGCAAATGTATTAGGTATTAATGACGAAGGACGTGTTATTTTATATGGTGCCGATTGGTGTCCGGATTGCCAACGTGCAAAAGGATATTTACAAGACAACCATATTAATTTTCAATATATAGAAGTTGATAAGTACGATTGGGCTGCGCAAAAAGTAGAAGAAATTAATAATGGAAAACGTATTATCCCTACCCTATTTATTGGTGATAAAAGTTATACCAATCCGGATAATTCTATTTTAAAAGCCGTTTTAAACATTGGTAAAGAATCCGAGAAAAAGGTCTACGATAGTATTATTGTTGGTGCTGGTGCTGCAGGATTAACGGCTTCTATTTATATTCAACGCGATCGTTTTAGTTCTTTAATTTTAGAAAAGAAGAATATTGGCGGAAATGCCTTTTTAACCCAAAAGATTGAAAACTATCCTGGCTTTACAGAGATTTCTGGTCCGAAATTAATGCAACGCATGTCCGAACAAGCAAAAGTATACGGCGCAACTATTGAAACTGGCGTAGAAGTGAAAAGCATTGCTAAAAACGGAAACCTATTTGATATCGATTCTAATATGGGCGCTTACCAGAGTAAATCTGTAGTATTGGCTTTAGGTTCTACCTATAGAAAATTAGGGATTGCCAATGAAGAGGATTTAATCGGTGCCGGAATTCATTTTTGTGCAACCTGTGATGGTGCTTTTTATAGAGATAAAGAAATTCTTGTTATTGGTGGCGGAAATAGCGCTTTGGAAGAAGGCATCTTTCTCGCAGGATTTTGTAAAAAAGTAATCCTTATAAATCGTGGCGCAACATTTTCTGCTTCGGAAACTTATATCGAAAAACTACCTTCTATAAAAAACATCGAAACCCATCTGAACAAAGAATCTTTAGGATTTACAAAAGATGAAAAAGGCAATTTTAAAGGTTTGGAAGTAAAAGATAAAACCACTGGAGAAACGGAAGAATTTACCGCAGATGGTGCGTTTATTTTTATCGGATTAATTCCGAATACAACGAGCGTAAAAGGTCTTATTGATTTAAACAAAAACGGTTTTATTACTACAACCGCTTTAGGAGAAACCAATATACCTGGTGTTTTTGCTGCTGGTGATTGCAGAGAAGGTGCTATTGCACAAGTGGCTGCTGCTACTGGTGAAGGCGTATTAGCAAGTTATGCCGTACGAAATCATTTAAAATAGAAATATGGAAAACTGGTATTTACCAATCACCATTGTGCCTGGTTTGGGCTTGCTTATTCTTTCTACTTCCAACCTAATGGTAACCTTAAGTAATGAGATAAGCGCAATGATTGAAAATTCTAAAGAGAAAGCAATTATAGCCAGAAAATTAAAACAATTGAAATTGCTTAATATGGCCATGGTATTTTTCTATGTTGCGGTAGCACTATTATTAGTTTCCGCGGTATGTAACGGTTTATATGCAATAGATAAAGCATCCTTATACATCAGCGTTTTGGCAATTGTTTTTGCAATTATCGGACTTTTTTCTTTGGTCCTATTTTCGTTTAGAGCAGTAAGCATTCGTCAAAATCAATTTAAAAACAAGCAAGATAAAATCTGAACATATTATGGAGAAAACAACAAAATGGTATAGCGTACTAAAAGACAAAAAGACACTTCCCGAAGGTCGTGTACAAACGGTAACTGCAGGGCATCAAGGTATTTGCTTAACACATTATGACGGTAAGTTTTCTGCATTAGATAATAAATGCCCGCATCAAGGTGGACCATTAGGAGAAGGTTCTATTGAAAACGGCTTGTTACGTTGTCCTTGGCATGGATGGGATTTTGACCCTTGTTCCGGCTTACCTCCTGGTGGATTTGATGATGGCGTAAAAACCTTCGAAGTAAAACAAGAAGGTGATGAAATTTTTGTTGGTATTCAAGAAGAAGAGAAACATCAAGATACTATTTCGGATGTGATGATGCAAACCATGGTAAATTGGGGAGTAGATACTGGTTTTGGAATGGTAGGCCATTCTAACCTAGCGGTTGCTGATGCTATGATGCGATTAGAGCAACAAGGTAAGTTTCAGTTTTTTGGTATTCGCCACGAAGGTGCGGCAGCTTTTGCAGCTTCCGCCTATGGGAAACTAATGGGTAAACCAGCAGTTTGTTTTGGTATTGCAGGTCCTGGTTCTACCAATATGTTCACAGGAATGTGGGATGCAAAAGTAGACCGCGCACCAATGTTAGTATTATCGGGTCAAGTAAATACGCAAGTACTTGGTACAGGTGCTTTTCAAGAAGTAGATTTAGTTGGTGCTTTTCAAACGGTAGCAAACTTTAATCATAGTGTGCAGCAAAACTCAAAACATAGCGAATTAATGAGTTTAGCAATAAAAAGTGCTTTATTAAACAGAGATGTTTCCCATATCACTTTTCCAGATGAAGTTGCTTTTATGCCTAAACCAAAAGTCGAAGAAGCGCAAACACCAGAAGGCAGAATAACACCAATGAATATTTCGCCACCAAGACAAATGGTTGCAAAAGCAGTAGACATGTTAGCAAATTCTAAAATGCCTGCTATTATTGTTGGGCATGGTGCACGTTTTCATATGAAAGCAATTATTGCATTTGCTGAAAAATTAAACTGCCCAGTAATTACTACGTTTAAGGCAAAAGGGCAAATTTCAGACCATCACGATTTAGGTTGTGGTGTTTTAGGACGAAGTGGAACGCCAATCGCATCGTGGTTTATGAATGAAAGTGATTTGTTACTCGTATTTGGTGCATCCTTTTCTAATCATACCGGTATCACACCAAAAAAGCCAATTATTCAAGTAGATTATGATCCTACAGCTTTAAGCAAATTTCATAAAGTAGATGCTGCACTTTGGGGAGAAATTTCGGAAACTTTAGCATTAATTGAAGAACAAACGAAAGGTAAACTAAATACGGTCGACAGACGTAAAGAAATTGCAAGTCGTTGGTCTATTTGGAAAGAAGAAAAAGCAAGTCGATTAAAAGACGAAAGCGAAGTCGGACTTAGTTCTATTGCTGTTTTTGAAGCGATGAATAAAGTGGTACCAGACAATGCCGTAATTGCTGTAGATGTTGGAAATAACACCTACTCTTTCGGACGCTATTTTGAACCTAAAAATCAATCGGTTTTAATGTCTGGTTATTTAGGATCTATAGGCTTTTCATTGCCAGCAGCAATGGGAGCTTGGGCAGCACAAGGAAAAGAAAGACCAATTTGGTCGGTTTCTGGTGATGGTGGTTTCGGACAATATTTAGGAGAAATGATGACATTAGTGAAATACAATATGAACATCAAGCATGTATTGCTAAACAACTCCGAAATTGGAAAAATCTCGAAAGAACAAAAAGCAGCAGAACTAGACGTTTGGAAAACATCTTTACACAATGCTAATTTTGCCAAATATGCCGAAAACTGTGGCGCTTTAGGAATAAGAGTTACAAAAAATGAAGAATTAATACCGGCTTTAGAAAAGCTAAGAGATCATAAAGGTCCAGCATTATTAGAAATAATAACAGACGCAACATTAATATAAATAAACATGAAAATGAATCAAAATTTAGAAAACGGAATAGCTGCACAAGGATTTGACGTTGTATCATTCTTTAACGGAAGCCCTAAAAAAGGAAATGAAGCTTACAATTCAAATTATAATGGCGGAAAGTACTTATTTGCTTCACTAAAAGATAAAGAAAAATTTGAAGGATCACCTGAATCTTACGTACCGCAATATGGTGGATTTTGCGCCATTGCGATGTCTGAAGATAAAGCACTCAATCCAAATCCAAAAAGTTGGGAAGTAAGAGATGGTAAATTATATTTTTTTACTCGTAAGCTTTTCGGAATTATTGATGCAAAACGTCAATGGGTTAAAAAACCAGAGGAATTAAGAGACTTAGCAGATACTGCTTGGGCTAAAATGAATGCGTAATTCGGTTTTAGTTTCATAGAAAATACAAGGGAAAGATAGAAGTACATTTTTCTTCCATTCCCCTCTTGTATTCATTAGTAGTAAGTTTATAACAAAAGAATATAGTTACAAAGTTTGTAGCACTGTATAGCATGCATTTAAGAATTATGAAGAATAGAATAAAAGGTATTAGTTATTTATTGTTATTGTGTGTTACTACAAGTCTTCCAGCGCAAGATTTATCCGCACTCTTTGAACAACTCGATGCTTCCGTTGTGACCATAGAAGTCGTAGAATATAAAGTAAAAGACCAGAAAATAACAAGTTCTGGTGGTTTAGGGTCTGGTGTTATAATTAACAAAGAAGGCTTAATTCTTACCGCTTCACATGTGGTGGAATCTGCAAATGAAATTTCTGTAAAACTTCTAAACGGCACTTCTTTTCCTGCAGATGTAATAGCAAGTTCTACTGCAGCAGATGTTGCACTTGTTAAATTACGAATAGTCCCACCAAACCTAAAACCAGCAACATTAGGACATTCTGGGAATTCAAAAATTGGAGAGCAGATACTTATTATCGGAGCACCTCGTGGTTTGGAACACTCCTTATCGGTTGGCCATATAAGTCGTAAGATGGAGAAAAACACGATTTCTAATGGAGCGATGGCAGGATTTATACAGACAGATGCTTCTATAAATCAAGGAAACTCTGGAGGACCAATGTTTAATCTAAAAGGGGAAGTTATCGGGATTGTTAGCTTTATACTAACTAATAGTGGCGGGTTTGAAGGACTTGGATTCGCGGTAGATATCGATACTGCTAAAAATATTTTATTCGACGTTAATAGTTTTTGGACAGGATTTGACGGTGTTTTTTTAAACGAAGGATTAGCAGGAGTTTTTAATACCCCACAAAAATCTGGCGTACTAATTCAACGCGTAACGCCTAATTCATTTGCAGATAAAATCGGATTACAGCCCGGTGTTTTTCAAGCGGAAATATTAGGTCAGAACTTATGGTTAGGAGGAGATATCATTTTAAGCATTCAAGGCTTAAGTTGCAATGCGCCTCACGATTTAGGTAATATAAAAACACAAATAGAAGCGCTCCAGGTTGGTGATCAAGTCCTTATTGAAGTTTTGAGAAAAGGAAAAGTAGTAACGCTTACAGCTAATTTTTAAGATACATGGAGTTACCAGCAATAATGAATTGGAATAAAGTCACGCAATACAAGTATTTGATTGCACTATTGGCAGCTTTCAATTTTTTATTGACACCATTACATATAGCGCTTAGCCATCTTAGTGCGAGTTATGTTGTAGTAATAAATTATACATTGGTAATTCTAAGTAGCGCGTTACTCGCATCTACGAAATTAGCAAAATTAACGACTTATGTTATCGGTTTTCTAACCTTAATGGCTATTTGGTTAGAACTATCTAATGCAGATTCTAATCCGATTTTCATTTGTAGATTGGCGTTTTCCTTTTTATTATTTACTTGTTTCAGCGTGATACTTATCCGGCAATTATTAAAAATAAAGGATATAAATCTGCAGTTTATATTAGGTCCTTTACTAGGCTTTCTTTACTTAGGAATTATTGGAGGCATCCTTTTTGAGTCGATTCATTTTTTAGATCCCAATTCCTTTCAACTAGTTAAAGGGTTTTCAGGTTTTAGTTTTTATTATTTCAGTTTTATAAGTATCACCACTGTTGGTTATGGCGACATAACACCACTTACAGCACCAGCACAATCCCTTACGCTGGTTATGAATATCATCGGACAATTTTATCTCGCTATTGTTATCGGTGTTTTTGTTGGGAAATACATTAATACAAAATCAAAATAAAATGTTCGAATCGTTCAGTATTATATTTACCATCGCAGCACTTTTTAACTTCATTAATTATAAGTGGTTAAAATTACCAACTACTATCGGGTTAATGATTTTAAGTTTACTTTTAATTATTCCATTAATGTTAAGTGAAGATGTATTTCCAGAATTTTACAAATTCTTTTGTGACATTATAGTGAACGCCGATTTTAAAACACTATTACTAGATGGTATATTAAGCTTTTTACTATTTGCAGGAGCATTACATGTCAACCTTGCTACACTTAACAAAGAAAAAAAATCCATTTTTCTATTTGCAACCTTAGGCGTTCTTATCTCCACATTTTTAGTGGGTGCTTTATTCTATTTTGGCGCAGCATTATTTGGTTTAGAATTACCTTTTCTACACGCGCTCTTGTTTGGTGCTTTAATCTCACCTACCGATCCCATTGCGGTGATGTCTATTTTAAAGGAAGCAAATATTGCAGAAAGTTTAGGCATAAAAATAGAAGGAGAATCCTTATTTAATGATGGTATTGGTGTAGTTGTTTTTTCTGGAATCTTATTAATAACTACAGCAACAGGAGCACATAGTACAGCCGAAATAGGAACAGAAATTGGCATGCTATTTCTAGAAGAAGCCGTTGGTGGCATACTTTACGGATTACTCATTGGTTTTCTGGGTTTAAAATGTATTCAATCTTTAAAAGAAAATCCGCAATTAGCTGTAATGATTACCCTTGCTACGGTTATGGGAGGAACTGCAGGTGCACTTATGTTACACGTGTCGGCACCATTAGCAATGGTAGTTGCAGGATTATTTATAGGAAATAAAATCCATGTTAATGAAGATAAAAATCCAGTACAAAAAGCAATTAGTGCCTTTTGGGAGATTTTAGATGATGTATTTAATGGTATTTTATTTGTACTTATTGGGCTTGCTATTCACTTATTAGATTTCAATACCAGTTATGTTTTATTAGGTATGCTAACTATTTTAATAGTGCTACTAGCACGATTCATTTCTGTACTTCTGCCCTATTCTTTATTAAAACACGAAGAAAAAAAACCAATAAAAACTATAGCCATTCTAACTTGGGGAGGACTACGTGGCGGTATTTCTATAGCATTGGCTTTAAGTTTAAGTCCCGAATTTTCGGGAGATTTAATACTGCATATCACTTACATTATCGTTTTGTTTTCTATTATTGTACAAGGATTAAGTATTGGTCGTTTTGTAAAGAAATTATTTAAATAAACAACAGATTCAAAAAAAATGAAAAAGGTAAAATGTCTGTGTTTTGTAATTGCTATAAGTATTACAAACTATAGTTTTTCGCAATTGGGTGATTTAGCTAAAATAGATTACACGATACTTCCAGCAGGAAATTCGAATATAGAATACACTCGCGCCAGAGCTTTATTTAATGTGCCTATAAAACTTAAAAAAGAAAAAGAGTATTTGTTTTTAGGATTAGATTACAGCAATTTCAATTTGCGAATGGATGGCGATGCTTTTCCTTATGATAAAGAACAACTGAGCGATTTTCAGTCGTTGGATATTAATATTGGCTACACCACGCCATTAAAGAACGATTGGCGTTTAGGAGCGAGATTATCTCCTGGATTTAGCACCAATTTATCGGCAACCAGTTTGTCTTTTGAAGATGTGATACTTTCCGGAGTCGTGGTATTTATAAAGAATAAAAAAGAAAGCGAAGCCGTTAAGAAACCGTGGCGACTTATTATTGGCGCGTCCTATTCTGGAAATCGTGGTTTTCCATATCCACTACCTTTTATTAGTTATTACCGAAAATTTCATCCCAAATGGTCGTATAATGTTGGGATTCCTAAAACGAATCTACAATATCATATTTCTGGAAAACACCGACTAAAAGCCTATGCAGATTTAGACGGATTTACAGCCAACCTACAGCGTGGTGTGCTTGTAAATGAAGACGAAGTAGCCGAAAGTGTAAACATGTCTTTAATACTAAGCGGACTGCAATATGAATATCATTTCACCAAACATATACAGTTTTATGCACGGACTTCCTATATTTTGAGTAATTCCGTTAATTTAAGAGATAAAAACAGAGACGATATTATCGATTTAGATAATTCGAATAGCCTGTACTTAAGAACAGGATTGAGATTTAAACTTTAAGAAAAACGGATTATGAGTAATAAGCAAAAGGAAAAGGCAGAAGATACCTATTTAATGGAAGAATTAAATATTGATAAAGACGCCTTAAAAAAACTAAAAAAGAAACTATCTAAAATCTCACCAAGATCTGAGCGTGGTGTGGAAACTCTATTTAGGTTATTGTCTAAAAACCAATACACCTTAAATACCATGATAGATACCAAATCGAATATATTAATCTCTATCAATGCCTTAATTTTATCCTTGATATTAGGAACAGTAATGAGCCAATTAAGTAACGACCCACATCTTATTTATCCCATAGTAATGATACTAATCACCAATCTAGCATCCATTACTTTTGCCATTTTTGCCACAC
Organism: Lacinutrix himadriensis; assembly: GCF_001418105.1. Lineage (GTDB taxonomy): Bacteria > Bacteroidota > Bacteroidia > Flavobacteriales > Flavobacteriaceae > Oceanihabitans > Oceanihabitans himadriense. Next base: position 289,884 of record NZ_LIQI01000027.1, on the reverse strand, counting down.
GTCCAGAATTGGTACACGGAAAAAGTGATGCCAGAAACCTCATGTTTTATGGCAATTTTCAAGATATGGAAGAAGATGAATATGTTGACAGCATCACCAACTTAATGAATGAAGGCGATGAACTCTATAAAACCATAGCCAAAGACACCTACCATTTAGGAAAAACCATTGACCGTAAATTTAAACTACTACGTAAATCGTTTAACATCTTTTTAATTGGTATTATTTTATCGGTAATCGCATTTATTGGTTGTCATGCATTGTTTGGTGGGTTGATGTAGTTAAGCGGATTGCAGTATGAATATCATTTTACAAAACACATAGAGTTCTATGCACGGACTTCCTATATTTTGAGTAATTCGGTGCATTTAAGAGATAAAAATAGAGATGATATTATCGATCTAGATAATTCGAATACGCTGTATTTACGAACTGGGGTTCGGTTTAAGGTTTAAGGGGAAAACAAGTTTGGTGGCGCACTACTCAATGGTAAAGATACTATTAGATTTAATCCCATATAATCTTTCCAAATATCTATATCGTCATTTGGTACAGCTAACCACAGTAATCTTTTAGGTCTTGAGCATGCCACATATACTAATCTTAACTCTTCTTTATCTTTTCTTCTTTTAGTTTCATCAGGTTCATTATAATTATTTGCTAAAACTGTGGAATAATTTTTTATTGCTTTTTTTTTCAAAAACAATAAAGTAGCATCGAATGTTTGTCCCTTAACAGAGTGGATTGTACCTAAATTAAATAACAAATCTGAAGTTTCAACTTTGTGAAATAATTCCTTTATTAAAAAATTTGATTTGTTTATTTTTACTAAAAGCTGATTAAACCCTTTATCTATAATAACGGAATTCGTTTCAATAATCCATTCCTTCAAGGTTTTTGAATTTGTAGTTGGTAATAAATTGATAAACTCAAACATTTTTTTTCTATACTCTCTAAATCCTTTTTGTTCAATCTCATTTAGCAAGAAAACTTTAGATACATATCTTAAATCAGGATTTAAACATTTATAATAACTCCTTTCTAATAACTTTAAAGATTTACGGAATTCACCTTTTTCCATTAGATATTTACCATGAACAATATCTTTAACATGATAATGTTTGCTAACCCATGGATTGTCATCTGAATTGTCTATCGCTAGTTCGAAATGTTCTTCGCCAAAACTTTTACCCCTAAAAAGAATAGCACTTTTTTTATGACTTATACCTAACTCAGTACATTTTTCAAGAAATTCATTTTTTATTAGTTGAACAGAGTTTTTATCATTTGTATCATAACCTTTTACTGCTGGTTGATTAACATCATCTTTTACATCTGCTATAGATGCTGTAGTTGATCCAACCATTTTATTTAATACGGAACAAATTTTTGTAGAAGATCTCCTATTTTCATTAAGCTCTATATTAAAATAATTTTGATTATTATATTTCTTTAAAAATAATTCTGCATCTGCAGTATTCCATTCAAAAATTGCTTGATCTGGATCACCTATAAAAATTATATTTTCTTGTTGAGCTCCATCTAAAAGTTCTATAATCTCCATTTGAATATCTGTCGTGTCTTGGGCTTCATCGATTATTAAGTGTGAATACTTCCTAGCTAAACTTTCAAGAATAAATGGATATTTCTTCAAAAGTTTCAGAGAAATATAATTTGCATCGGCTTGATTAGCTTTCCCTTCTTTGAAATATTTCTCTTTGCACTCTATTAAATCACTTATTTGCTTTTTATATTCATTATTTGCTTTGAACATGTTATCCCATACTGCCTTTCCAAAATAATATGAATTATATGGTAAAAGTCTTAAAAGGTCATCATTTTTATCAAAAGAAACCTTATCAAAATAAAAGTTTGGATCAGTGATTTTTTGTGAATATCCACTTCTCATTGATGAATCATAATCGTACCATTGATTAAATTCAGTTCCCACAACTTCAGGTCTTGATTTACATCCCATAATTAAATGTCCAAAAGGAAGAAATATATGTTTATTGACAAAACTATCTATTGTACCTAGGAAATGCGGATAACCAATATTTTGAATATTATAATTTTCAAACAAACTCTTTTTAATTTCATTGCCTGCGGTATTGGTAAATGAGATTACTGCAATACCACTATGCTTAAAACTCTTATTTAATATTAAATTAGCAAGTCTAGCAGAAACTGAATATGTTTTTCCACTCCCAGGACAAGCTTTAACAACTATTCGCGGTTCTAAGCAATCAACAATTTCCTTTTGCTTTAAAGTAAGTCTACTAAACATTATCATTTATTTTTAACACCCAATGAATAGCTTTTTTAATATATTCTGGAATTTCAAAGCCTTCAAAATCTTTTAGAATGCTAGCTAAATCTAGGGCAAAATCACCTTTATCCTGATTTGATTTTAATTTTTCCATTAATGTCTCAGCATCAAAATCCATTAATAAATCAGGAGTCTGTAAATGAAGACCTCTATAAACAGATCTCATAAGTGATTTATTTATTTCTGATTCATTGAATAAATCATATTCGAGAGTATTTGGAGCAAGACACACTTTTAAATTTCCATTTTCAAAACCTTTAGCTATTATTGCTCTATCAGAAATTGGCTTATCCCCTTTGGGATCACTATCTGTAATGATTGAACATCTAGAAGCCATGCTTTTGTTGTCGTCATCATTATTAAATAATTTAGCAAAATGTTCAAATGCTACACCATTAATATTTACAATCTCAATTCCAAGTTTATCTAAATCTAAACCTAAAAAATTTCTTGAAATGACTGGAATTAATATCGCTTCTGCTATACCTTCAACTAATATTACACCATTAGCAAAAAACAATTTAGACTTAGTTGTATCTAAAAATTTTTTAAGATGATTTCTATTTCTCAATGTAAATTCATCTAAGCTCAATCTAGAAAAACAGAATGGTGAGACTTTATTATCTTGAACTTGCAAAACTGTAATATTTTCAAAATTTGATTTAGCAGTAATTGTTGGAGAATGTGAGGTAATGAATATTTGAACACCTGTACTTTGGAGTTGATTTAAATATTGAAAAAAAGTATTCTGGTATTGTGGATGCAAATGTGCTTCAGGTTCTTCAACTAATAATGCATTATAAATCTGTAGGTTTTCATCTTCACATCTATTAATTAAATCCCCTAAAACTACCGATGTATAAATTAAATTATTCTCTCCTAGTCCGTTTTGATGGATTTCAAAATATTTTTGACCGTTTTCTGGTTCTGGTACATATACAGGTCGTTTAAGCTCTATCCCTCTAACTACATCTGAGTACTTTCTACCAACATATTTCATTTTAATATTCGGATATTTGGAAGAAATACCAGTTCCGTCTAAGTGGTCATTTACTTTTTCATTGCCTGTTTGTAATATCGACTCCCAATCACTATCATTGCCTTCAAATACACTATACAAATCAGATGCTAATTCATTCTTTTTTTCTTCATTTAAAGGGATATCAGCACCATTTTTTTTATACTTTGTTAATTCATTAAATAAATTCCCAACCTTGTTAGCGTATGAGTATGGCTTGAGACTTTGAACAGCATCTCTTAATGGATCTAGATATATAAAGAAAATCTCTTCCAAAGCATCATAAGGTACACTTTGCCCTTCATTATCTCCACCCCAAACAGTCCTTTTGAAGAAATTTCTACTTCCTCTTTTTTCATATTTATATTTAATATGAATTTGAATTGTTTGTTTTAAAGGGTTTTCAATATTCTGTGATAAAAAATCAAAAAAGCATTCGCTTTCTTTAGCTTCTTCTATTTCAAAAATAAAATCAAATTTCATCATTATATTCGTTTAAATCTTTTCTATTTAAATGTAAATCAGTTTCATTAATGTAAATATTGTTGTTTGACTTACCATAGCCCAATCCAATTCTCAAAGCATCTATTACAGCTGTTTTGCCTGAATTATTTTCACCAATCAATATGTTAACTCCTTTATTAAAATCTAATTCTATAGCTTTGATTGATCTGAAATTTGTAATCTTTAATTTTGATAAATACATTTATTTTCAATTTAGTGCATGAGAAATCCCTTGGGATATCAAAATTGTGTTGCGAATAATTAATTATAGGGAGAGTTTAAATATAGTAATATTTCTAACACCACATTTACGGAAAACCGTAAACACCATAATTTTAACTAATTAAAAACTAATTTCTACACAATCCCAACCCCCAAAACCCCACCATATTTTCCCTTAAAATTAACTTTAAATCATTTCCCATTCCCCTACTTTTTTATACATTTATACTACCAAATAAAAAGTTATGAAACATTTAGTGATAGTATGTACAGCATTGTTTATAAGCACAATATCTTTTGCGCAATTTCAGGTTTCGGTGAGTTCTGGATATGCATTAGGAAGTGCTGGAATGAAATTAGGAGAAACCGTTAATATTTCGGAAACAGAAAACAGTTATGGTAGTTTTGGTGAAGGCGCCAATTTTCAATTACGAGGAACGTATTTCTTTGGTCCTTCTTTTGGAGCAGAAATAGGATTAGGATATTTACTTGGTACCGATCAAACTATCTCTGAAGTGGATTTACCAAATAGAGAGGTAGATGCCGTTGCTAGAGCACGTGCTTTTGGAGGATCTGCTTCTATAGTCTACAGATTCACTAATAATATTTACGGTCGTTTTGGTGCTTTAATAAAAATAGGTGGTAAAACAGAAGCTGTTGTATATGATAAAACGGTATTTACTCAAGAGGAAGCCGATGCTTTTGGTGTACCGTTAGGATCGTACTCGGAAACGAATTACAAAGAAGATTTTCACGGACAGTTTCCTTTAGGTTTTATTGCTGCGCTTGGTTATAAATACGACTTAAGTGATCACTTTAGTATTTTTGCGGAAGCAGAATATTATGGGATTAGCTTAAAACGAAAAGACTCGGAACTTTCCGAATTTAATACCGATATTGTTTTACCGGATGGTACGGTTGCTGTTTCTGGTTTTTATTCTTTAGATAATTTACCTGCTGGTTATAATAAGGAAACTACTTATGTAGATAATCTGGATAATAACAATACCGATTCGTCTAAAAAACTAGCGCAAAAAGTGCCGTATTCTTCTTTCGGAATTAATATTGGTGTTACGTATAAATTTAAAGGTGGCGCTGCTAAAAAGGGATAATTCTTTTAGTGCTTAATTGCCAGTAGAAATCCTTTTCTTCCATCATGTATGTGATGTAGAACAAAGATTTAAAGCGTATGGTAGTCCTTAAAACTAGGGTCTACCAAACGCTTTTTTTCTGGATGCTTTTGAATATATGCCAATACATAGGAACAAAATGGCAAGACGGTTTTGTTATGGTCTTCTATATACTGCAAAGTTTTTTCTACCAATGCTCCTGCAATACCACGACCACTTAATGCGGGTTCTACTTCGGTATGCACCAATGCTACTTGGTTGCCTATTTCTTTATAGGTAACAAAAGCAATGCTACCATCGATTTCTATTTCAAAACGTTTCTTTTCTTCGTTTTTATAAAGCGGTATATTTGTAAAGTCTTCTCTCATCTTTTAAATATATAAAAAAACAGCTCTAAAAAAGAACTGTTTTAAAGATTTTTTAATCTTCTAAATACCCGAATTTACCAGTATTAAAATCCTGAAATGCTTCTTGCAATTCCTCTTTTGTATTCATAACAAATGGTCCGTGGGCAGCAATAGGCTCGTTAAGCGGTTCGCCACTTAACACTAGTATTACAGCATCTTCTAAAGCTTCTACCGTAAACGTTTCGCCGTCATTTTTAAACATTACAAAATGATCTTCTGGTGCATCCACAATTTCATTCACTTTTGCTGCACCTTCTACCATTAAAATGGCTGTGGTATAGTTTTCCGGAAAAGACAATTGGGTCTTCCCTCCTTTTTTCAATTTCACATTAAACATATTAATTGGTGAAAAGGTAGATGCTACTCCTTTATTTCCTTGAAATTCTCCAGCAATGACTTCGACTTCTCCAGCTTCCTCTGGTAAAGACACTTTTACGATTTCGGCATTGGCAATCGCTTGGTATTTTGGCGCACTCATTTTATCTTTTGCAGGAAGATTTACCCATAATTGTACCATTTGAAATGCACCTCCTGTTTTGCTCCATTCGGTTTCATGAAATTCTTTGTGTAAAACACCAGAAGCTGCCGTCATCCATTGTACATCACCTTCGCCAATAATACCGCCACCACCAGAACTATCATCATGTTGCACACGACCTTTGTAGGCAATGGTTACGGTTTCAAAACCGCGATGTGGATGCACACCAACACCTTTTGGTTTATCGGTTGCAGGGAAGTTGAATTTCGAATTATAATCCAACATAATAAACGGATCCATTCGTTGCATGGTCGATGTGCCAGGAATAAAATTGTGTACTCTAAATCCGTCACCAACAAAATGTGGTGTTCCTGGTCGGGTTACTTTTTCTATATTTTTTGTTTTCATAATATTTTTCCGCGAAAGCGGTAATCTTTTAATTATACATATTCAAAGCTTATCGGTGCGTTTGCAATTGCCGTGACCTGCTTTACTAATTAATTGAAGTTATATGCTACATGGAGTTCGAATGCATCCTCTAAATCTCTCATGATACATTTCCTTTCTTTGGATTACTGTAAAATTACAGGAACTACTAAAGTTGTGCATTGACCTATGATAAGAAGTGAAATATTAGAAATTATAGCTGTTTTTATATCACTTACGTGGAAAGTTTTCTGCTGCTAAAGCTTTACGAACGCGACTTAGGCTTTCTGGAGTAATTCCTAAATAGGAAGCAATCATCCATTGTGGCACACGAAGCATTACATCTGGATACATCGCAACAAATTCTAAATAGCGTATTCTTGCCGAAGCTCCCAATAACAAACTGATGCGTTTGTACAAATGACGAATATGGTTTTGTAGTAAGTTTTCGTTTTGTTTCCTAAAATCGGGATTTATTTGGACTACTCTTTGGATAAATTCTTCGTCTAACATCACGGTTAGCGTATCTTCAATCGCATCGATATAATAGGTAGAAGGTTCCTGAAAGAAGACGCTTCCGCGATCGCTAACAATCCAATTTTCGGTTGCAAATTGTAGAATGCTTTCATTGCCTTCTTCATTTAAAGCATAAAAACGCAATACACCTTGTTCTACAAAAAAGGAATGCGAACAGATTTCGCCTTGTTGTAAAAGGAAGTCGTTTTTAGCAACTTTCTTGGTTTTAATGAAAGGTGCTATTTGCGTGAATTCGGTTTCCGATAATCCGCATTTTTCTATAATATGTTTTTTGAAATTGGGTACCTCCATCATGGATATAAAGGTAAATAATTAGAAGCTAAGATTTTATTTATTATTAAGGTATAGGCATATATACATTAAAAAAAATGGTTCAACATCTTGCAATGCGAACCAATTTTATATTCTCTAAAAACCGTAAGACTATTTTGTTTTATAAGAAGAAATAGCCAACAGATACTTGTGCTACACCATTTCTAAATTTACTAGAAGAACCATCGACATCATTGATATTAGATACGCCTAAATTGTAACGTGCGCCAAAGTTTAATCCGTTTTCTAATTTGTAACCCAATCCGAAGTTCACACCAAGATCTAATCCTTTAAAACTACTTTTCACATCATCGCCATCGTTTTTTGCGGAAAGTAAAAATCCTATTTGCGGACCAGCTTCCACACTAAAACCTTTGGTGATATAGTATTTCCCCATTAATGGTACATTCAAATAATTCAAATTTACCAAGTCGTCATCACCATTTCCTGTACTAAATCCTTGCATAGAATACATAATTTCTGGTTGGAAAGAGAATTTTTCATTGATGTGTATTTCAGACATTACTCCAAAATTAATAAGACTGGTTACGCCGCCGTCGTCTCCATCATAATCTCCGTAAAGGTTCGCATAATTAATAATTAGTTTTGCGCCGAATTCAACGTCTTGTGCTTGTGCTTTTGTAAATCCGATCACGGAAATTGCAATAATAAGTAATCCTTTTTTCATGGTTGAAAGTTTTTATTGTTCCCAACAAATGAAAAAAAAATAACGGCTTCTAGTTTCCTATTTATCATACTTTTAACCTTTTTAACCAACTTTAACAGCGTGTTAAAAAGCGCTGATCTTGAGTTGTTTAATCGCGTTAAAGTGTTACTGTTTATAAGAAAATACGGCATTCGGCTTCTTAAAATACTTTCCTTTTTTTATGGAATATGGATATGTGATATTTGAATGCGTTTGACAAAATATTAAAAATATAAAACCTTAAAGTATGGTTAAAGGAAAGTATCTTTGTGAAATAAGTTATTGAAAAAAAGAGCTAAACTATGATTGTTGTAATTGCACCAGAAAAAGATGTACCTAATGAAATTGAAATTCTGAATCAGTTATTTGAAGAAGGTTTAGCCTGCTATCATTTTAGAAAACCAGATAAAGATTACAAGGAACATTCTGACTATTTAAATTTGATAGATGCCAAGTATCACAACAGAATTGTGGTGCATTATCACCATGCATTAATTAACGACTATAATTTAAAAGGAATTCATTTTCAAGAACAGGAAAGAATTGCGCATATTGATAATCCTGGTCAGTATTTTAAAGGGCTGAATATGTTTGGAAAAACCATAAGCTCTTCGTTTCATGAACCACAAGACTTGGAAGATTGCTATTTTGAATTTGACTACCATTTACTAAGTCCGGTGTTTGCTTCCATTTCTAAAACAGATTATGCTGGTCGTGGTTTTGATGTGAATGCCATTGACAAAACCATTATAGGTATGGGTGGCGTTACCGCAGATAATTTAGATGCTTTTAAAACTTTAGGCTTTAAAGGGGTTGGTGTTTTAGGTGGTATTTGGAATAGTGATACACCAATTGCTGTTTTCAAAAAAATAAAAGCACATTTTCAATAATTAGGAATAAAAAAAAGCAATTTTATACTAAGAAATTATCATTTTGTAATAATTCATATCGTATAAAATTGCTCTTTATATATTGAATTTCTCTGATTTCTAAAAGACTCTTCCGTAAAAAATATTTCTAGAAAAACTACAAGTAGTAACTACTATTAGGCTTCTCCTCTAGCAGGATATCCTTGTTTTAATATATAATCAATTCCGTTTAAGACATCTTTAAATTGTGGTCTTCCAAATGGCATAGATTGAATAGATTCCCAATATACGGTTCCATCTTTATGGATTAGAAATAATCCTGGCTCACTAAAATGTTCTGGTTCTGTTTCTTTGATTCCTTTAGATATAAATAACCCCCATTTTCTAGCTTCGTCAATAGCAAAACCATAACCTAAAGGGATGTCTGCAATTTTCCATTCTTTGTGGGTTGCTTTTGCAAGTTCTTCTGTGTTTGTGCTAATCGCTATTACGTTAACTCCTCGTTCTGTAAAATCATTAATCTTAGTCTGTAATTCTTCCAATTGCATTTTACAAACCGGACAGTGTTTTCCTCTAAAGAAAATAATTAAAGTAAAGTTTTCTGGGGTTTGTTCTTGTAAACTCCATGTAATATCGTTCACTAATTTAACCTTTAATGCAGGTGCTTTTTCTGTTGGTTTTATCATGGTCTATTATTTTATAATTCGTTTTTATTTAATGCTATTCTTAATGTTGTCGCTTTTTATAACAACTTATATAGTATTAAAAGCTCGTCATTTTTCCTTTTTTCTTCGTCAATTGCGTGTCCAAATTATTTATAGTTTCTGAAATAGAATTCATAAAATTATCGTGACTTGCTTCGGCAAATAATCTAGGACCAGGAACACTTAAGCGAATGTTGCAAATCTTGCCTGTTTCGTCTGAAGTGGTGTTTTCCAATTTAAAAAAAACATCTGCTCTAATAATCATGGAAAACTTGTTAAATAAGCCTTCTAATTTTTCGGTTGCAAATGCCTCTAATCTTTTGCTTGCTTGTACTTCGTCATATTCAAAATGTATAGTCATAGTCGTCTTCATTTTTAATTAATTATCCTTCTATGGTCAAACTAATTATAAATAGGCACTAACATTGGCGTATATGCTATGAATATGAACGCATATGCTATTGGATGTCCAATTCAACAGGTTTTCTTTATTGTAGCTCCTTCATGATTTCGGCAAACAATGCATAAGAACGGATTCTATCTTTTATATCATAAATATTAGTAACCGCAATAAATTCGTCGGCTTCGGTTTGTTCCATAAATTCTTTGACTTGTGCTTTTACAGTAGCTTTACTACCAATGAAAGAATACTTTAACATTTGGTGTATTTGCGGATTTTGCATCACCTGTTTTAAATCGTCTGTCATTGCTGTTGGCGGTTGCACATAGTCGCGTTTACCAGTAAATATCCCTACAATCATTTTGATTAAGGAAGTGGAGAGATTTTGAGCTTCTTCGTCTGTTTCTGCAATAATAATATTGACACCAACGATTACGTATGGTTTTTGTAATACTTCCGAAGGCTGAAATTCATCGCGATAAATCTTCAAGGCATCCCATAATTGCGCGGTAGCAAAGTGACTAGCAAAAGCATAAGGCAATCCTTTTTTAGCTGCCAAATGCGCACTATCGGTACTCGAACCTAAGATATAAATAGGAACATCTACGCCTTCTGCAACGGTAGCTCGGACTTTAGAAGTTGCATTTTCTGCCGAAAAATAGGTTTGTATTTTTTCTAATTCGTTAGGAAAAGAATGTGCTGCTTGCATAAAATCGGAACGAATAGCTTCTGCGGTTTCTCTGTCTGTTCCTGGCGCTCTACCCAAACCTAGATCTATTCGATTAGGATATATAGAACCTAAGGTACCAAACTGTTCTGCGATGATTAATGGCGAATGATTAGGTAGCATAACACCTCCAGAACCAACACGAATAGTATTAGTGCCTTGTGCCACATAACCAATTAATATAGAAGTTGCGCTACTTGCAATATTTGACGAATTATGATGTTCTGCCAACCAATAGCGTGTGTAACCAAAGGTTTCGGCATGTTGTGCCAATTCCAAAACATTGGCATAGGTTTCTTTTAATGTATGTCCTTTAGAAACTAAAGCAAGATCTAATATAGAATAGGTTGTTGGATTCTTTTTCATAATAGGATAAAATCAATGGTAATATTAAGTATACAATAGTCGTTACTTCTTCCACAAAATTACATAATGTAGTCTGTTTCTTAATCGATTCTATGCATTAATAAAACAGTTATTTTTTTTATTTTTATTTCGGAAATAAATAGCTTCTATTTCCATTCGCTATTCTCTACTAAGGTTCTTATAATAGTCGTATTTTTGCAACATATTCCATTTTAAAATACGGAAGAACACAAGAAACGAAAATATGATTATACCAAAATTACACTATATAGCAACAGGAGATTCCCCAAAAGAAATTTTAGAAAACATACAAAAAGCATGTACTTCTGGTGTAGAATTAGTGCAACTTGGTATGGCGAATGCTTCCGAAAAAAAGCTTTTAAAGATTGCCAAAGAAGCGATTAAAATTACTGCAGTTTTTCAAACCAGATTAGTGATTAGCGGTTATTATAAAGTGGCAAAAGAAATTAAAGCGGATGGTGTTTATTTAGAAAAAACGGATGCCTCGCCTACTATCGTTAGAAAACATTTATATCCTTGGCAAAGTATTGGCGGTGCTGCAAATACTTTAGCCGATTGTGAAAAATTATTAGATGCATCTATTGACTATATTGTTTTAGGTCCTTTTAGAGAGACAAAAACCAACGCTAATTTAGGTCCGGTTTTAGGAAAAAAAGGATATACAGCAATCACCGATGTTTTAAAAACGCCGATTCCAATTATTGGTTTTGGAGGGATCACTACAGCAGATGTTACAGAGATATTAAAAACGGAAATTTCAGGTATTGCTGTTTCTGAAGCGATTACCCAAAATTTTGATGCCATTAAAACCTTTAACCAATTACTAAACGCATCTTCTACCCAAGAACAACGTCATACTTTTGAATAAATGAACAATCCAATAGAGTCTATAATAGTAAAAGATTTAGATGGTGTCGCAGTAGATTTGATGACCGTTTATAAAGACAAAGTGTTGTTATTAATTATCTATAACAATGATTGTTTGGGTTGTACAGGTCGTGCTATTCCTTTGGCATACGACTTTCAACAAAAATATCCAGCCATTCAAGTTGCAGGTATTCATGCCGATTTTGTAAATAGAGAAGGCACAAAAGAAAATATTAAAAGTGTGTTTACTAGTGGTGAAAATCCGTTTCCTATTTATATCGATGAAGGACATAAGGTGTATGATCAATTTGAATCGGAAGGCACGCCACAATGGTTGCTTATAACAGAACAAGGAGTATTGTTTCGTTCTATTTTTGGTTCTCAAGATAATGCGAAGAATAGATTGTATTATGCTATAGAAAGTATGCTATAAAAAAAAGCAATGTTAGATAACATTGCTTTTTTAAATTCATGTAATTATTAATTACATTTTATTTTTTAAATCCAACACATTAGGCGTTTCCACTGTTTGTTGTGCATAACCTTGAGAAGGTACTTTTCTCTTGCCTCTGATCTCTATGGCGCTCATAGAAGTTGAAAAAGCAAAAATCATTAATAGTGCGAATATTCTGTATTTCATAGTAAGAAAAGTTTTAGTTATTTGTTAAATATATAAAAATATTACTACAAAAGCTTTCGTTAAAGGTGTTATTAATAATTCTGAAACCTTAAATAACACTTAGAGCTATGATAGTCAAAAAGTTACCTTGTGTGTTTTTAGATTTATAAAGAAGAAGAACTTTTCCGTATTCTAAAATTCCTTCAAAAAAAAGTATCTTACTATCTCATTCACAAATCACTACAAAATGAATCCGTGTTCTAACAAGTATTCCAGAAGAGAATTTGCTAAGCTTTCCGCCATGGGACTTGCATCTATTCCACTCCTAGCCTTTCAAGATCCATTATCTAAATTACAGGAAGAACCCGAAGCAGATCTAAAGGTGCATTTGTTTTCTAAACAATTACAATTTTTAGATTATAATGAAATGTCGGCGGCAGCTGTAGCAATGGGTTTTGATGGTCTCGATTTAACAGTGCGACGAAAAGGACATGTATTACCAGAAAATGTAATAGAAGATTTACCGAAAGCGGCCGCAGCAATGAAAAAACACGGACTGTCCCCAAAGCTGATGAGTACGAACGTTTGGGATGCTAATAACATGGTAAATAAAACCGTATTGGAAACGGCAAGTAGCCTTGGATTTACGCATTACCGAACCGATTGGTTAAAATACCCAGAAGACAAATCGATTACTGAGAGCCAAACTCTTTATGGAAAACAAGCAAAAGCGCTAGAGGAACTAAATGAAAAATTAGGACTTATTGGTGGCTATCAAAACCATTCTGGGAATCATGTTGGCGCTCCTATTTGGGATTTACTTCCTATTTTGGAAGCAACAGAAGGTAAATTCATGGGCTCACAATATGATATTAGACATGCTGTTGCAGAAGGTGGCCAGAGTTGGGAACTAGGATTACGCCGTATTAAACCGTTCATTAATTCTATAGTCATAAAAGATTTTAAATGGGGAATAAAAAATGGCACTTGGCAACCAATGCACGTGCCACTTGGTGAAGGCATGGTTGATTTTAATCGTTATTTTTCACTACTTAAAAAATATAAAATAAACGTTCCTGTTTCGCTACATGTCGAGCATGATTTAGGTGGTGCGGAAGAAGGACATTCTAAAATAACAATTCCGAAAAAGGAAGTTTTATCTAGAATTAAAAAGGATCTCTTGTATTTAAAAGATGCTTGGGAAAATGCAGAATAGTTTTTAATTCTACATATATACTAAGTAAAACGACAGACTTTACTAAGATTATCAGCTGTTTAAACATAAAAAAAGCCCATCCAAATAAATGGATGGGCTTTTGTACTATTGGAAGTATATATTAGATAACTTTTACGTTAACTGCATTTAATCCTTTGTTTCCTTCTTGTAAATCAAATTCTACTTGATCTCCTTCTCTAATCTCATCGATTAATCCTGAAATGTGTACAAAGTGATCTTTGTCTACTCCTTCTTCTGTGATAAATCCGAATCCTTTTGTGTCGTTGAAAAACTTTACTGTTCCTGTACTCATAATAATTGTAATATATTTATTTTAATAATTACTATATAGAATGCAAAGATGGTGCCAGAAATTAGATTTGGCCTACCAATCGATAGGGAAATAATCTTTTAAGAATTTACCAGACCAATGTTTTCCTGTATTTATACCATCAATTAACGGATCCATAACACGTGCTGCTCCATCCACAATATCTAAAGGTGGTTGAAAATCATGAACGTCTACTTTCTTTTTAGACAATACTGCAGGATCTTCATCGGTAACCCAACCAGTATCCACCGCATTCATATAAATACCCGATTTAGCAAAGGTAGATGCAGAAGTATGTGTTAACATATTTAAAGCTGCTTTTGCCATATTGGTATGTGGATGTCTATCTACTTTTTTAAATCTATGAAACTTCCCTTCCATTGCTGAAACGTTGATAATGTGTTTTTTACCAGTATTCTCTTTCATCATTACATTAGACAAACGATTACATAAAACAAAAGGAGCTACCGCATTTACTAGCTGTACTTCTACCATTTCTGTGGTTTCAATTTCACCAAGTTTTAATCGCCAGCTATTTGTTTTTCGTAAATCTACTTGTTGTAAATCGGCATCTAATTTGCCTTCCGGAAAGACTTCAGCAGTCTGTAAGGAGTTATCAAAACTGTAGGGAATTTGAGATAATTCTGCAGAGTTTCGTAAACCAATTCCAGGTTCTGGTCCGTGCCAAGTTACCGGTAATACATTGTTTTTATTTGTTTTTGAAGGACCAACACTTAAGCTGGTTAATTCTTCTAAACAACTTTCATGATCTTTTAAAAGCGTCTGCGCTAATTCTGGAAGTTTATTAATAGGAAGCTTTTCATTTTCCATTAAATGGAAATAAAAACCAGAAGGTCTTCTTACGGTTTGTGCGGCATTATTGATTAAGATATCTAAGCGATTATATTTTTGCTCTATATAATTACAGAAAATCTCTACACTTGGAATGTGCCTTAAATCGAGTCCGTGAATATGTAAACGATCGCTCCAATCTTTATAATCTTCTTCTTTTGAAAAACGAATGGCAGAATCTGCAGGAAAACGTGTGGTAGCGACTACAGTTGCACCCGAACGTAATAACATTAAAGTAATATGATAGCCGATTTTCAATCTAGAACCTGTAATTACAGCAACTTGATCTTTTAAATCTGTAGTTTGAAAACGTTTTGCGTAGTTTAAATCGCCACATTCGGTACACATGGTATCATAAAAATGATGTAATTGTGTGAAAACCGTTTTACAAACGTAGCAGTTTCTTGGAGATTCTAATTCTAAAGGTTTGTCTGGTATTTGAGCTGCAGCTAATAATTTTGGAGCTACAAACAAGGAAGCTTCTCTTGCAGAACGAATTCCTGTAGTTTTTCTAGCATGCTTGTCTCTAGCAATCATTTTACGTTTTGTCGCCTTTTTAGCGTCTTTACGTCGGCGTTGAAACTCATCCCGATTTGGTCTAGACAATTCGCCAGCAACTTTGTAGAGCGCAACACGTTGTTCTTCGGGTAATTCGAAAAGCAAATTGGTATTTTCTAATAGCGTCTCTAATGTTGTAATACAAGATGCTACGTCTACATTCGATTTATTTTCACTCATACCAATTCCTTAATTTTTCGTCAAAGATAATGACACTTTTGGAAACCTAAACTATGTAAACTAAAAAAGCCTATCCAAATAAATGGATAGGCCTTTGTAAAACTTTAAGTATATATGTCTTAGATAACTTTTACGTTAACTGCATTTAATCCTTTGTTTCCTTCTTGTAAGTCAAACTCTACTTGGTCACCTTCTCTAATCTCGTCGATTAATCCAGAAATGTGTACGAAGTGGTCTTTATCAACTCCTTCTTCAGTGATGAATCCAAAACCTTTAGTGTCGTTGAAAAATTTTACTGTTCCTTTGTTCATTGTAATGTAATTTATTATTATTATTTTAATACTAGGCAAAGATGGTGCCAATAATTGTAAGAAGCAACTAATTAATTAACTAATTTTCAATTTATTGAAAAATAATTTTACTTAGCATCCTTCCTTTTGTTCTTTTAACGACTTGTTATACAGTGTTTTATTGCATAAACAGTAGGCTATTGCTATTTTAACGACTTCATATCTATAACAAACCTGTATTTTACATCGCTTTTTAACATGCGTTGGTATGCGGTATTAATATCTTGTATGTTTATTAATTCTATATCTGAAGTAATATTGTGTTTACCACAAAAATCTAATAGTTCTTGGGTTTCTTTAATACCTCCAATTAGGGAACCTGCTATCGCTTTTCTCCCCATGATTAATGGAACCGTTACTAATGTTGGGTCTAACGGACCTAAATAACCAATAACAACTAAAGTACCATTGGTATTTAATGTATTTATATACAGATTTAGATCGTGTGCATAAGGAACCGTATCTATTATTAGGTCAAAATGTCCTGCCACACTTTCCATTTGTGCATTATCTTTAGAAATAATAACCTGATCTGCTCCTAAACGTTTGGCATCTTGGATTTTATTTTCGGATCTAGAAAACAAAGTTACATGTGCTCCTAGTGCGTGTGCTAATTTTATAGCCATGTGACCTAAACCACCTAAACCTACAACAGCAACCTTACTAC
Source organism: Lacinutrix himadriensis (assembly GCF_001418105.1). Taxonomy (GTDB): domain Bacteria; phylum Bacteroidota; class Bacteroidia; order Flavobacteriales; family Flavobacteriaceae; genus Oceanihabitans; species Oceanihabitans himadriense. The sequence goes on along the minus strand of NZ_LIQI01000027.1, from coordinate 273,088 downwards.
CTTTTCCTACCTTATAATGACGTAATGGCGACCAAGTTGTTATTCCAGCGCATAATACCGGAGCAATACCAGCTAAATCTAGATTTTCTGGAACACTTAAAACATAAGATTGGTCTACGACTATGGTTTCTGAATAACCGCCATGTGTATTGGTATCTAAATGCTTATCATAACCACCATAAGTACCAACCCATTCCGGGCAATATTGCTCTACATCGTTTTTACAATTATTACACGTTCTACAAGAATCCACCAAACAGCCAACAGCAACGATATCTCCTTTTTTATATTTAGTAACCCCTGCTCCTGTTTTAACAACTTTACCAACAATTTCATGTCCAGGAACTAATGGGTATTGAGATATCCCCCAATCGTTTTTAGCAAAATGTAAATCGGAATGACATACACCACAGTACAAAATATCCATCTCGACATCTTCTGGAGTTACTTCCCTTCTATCTATCACTAAGGATTTTAAATCTGCTTCTGCAGAAGTTGTGCCGTACGCTTTAACACTTGTGGTTTTCATAATGTGCTGATTTTTAGTTTTATGTACATTAAATATAATTATAAATAGTGAATTATCGATTACTAATGCTCTTAAATCTTGCAGCATAAAATTATAGGAATCCTTAAAATTAATTGAAAATCACAACATATTATAATTCCAAAATCCTTTAAAAAACTATATTCGCGCCATGTGGATGTATTTGGGTTTATTGGCGGCACTTTTTTTAGGTTTACACAATCTGTGTAAAAAACATGCTGTACAAGGAAATGAAGTGTTTCCGGTGCTTTTAGGTACTATTGGGTCCGGATTTTTGTTATTACTTCCCTTATTCATTGGATCCATTTATTTCCCAGAATACACCAAAGAAATAGGATTACATATTACTAGTATTCCTTGGAAAACACACGGTTTTATTTTTATAAAATCGATGATTATGGCTTCCTCATGGATTTTAGCCTATCAAGCTTTAAAGCATTTGCCAATTACTATTGTAACTCCAATACGTTCTGCTGGTCCGTTTTTCACCTTTATTGGTGCTATCTTAATTTATAAGGAAACGCCTAATTTTTTACAATGGATTGGATTTTTTCTTATTATATTTTCCGTGATACTATACTCTAAAATAGGGAAAAAAGAAGGTATAAACTTTAAGAAGAATAAATGGATATTTGCCATTATTGCTGCCACTTTTTTAGGAGCTTCTAGTGGTTTATATGATAAGTTTTTAATTCAGAATTTAGCCTTAAATCCACAAACCTTACAGTTCTGGTTTTGCTGGTATACGGTTCTTATTTTACTAATTATTTTATCGGTGACCTGGTTTCCTTTTGCTAAAAAACGAAAAGCCTTTACATTTCGTTGGACCATCATTGCTGTTGGTGTTTTATTGGTTGCTGCAGATTATTTTTACTTTAAAGCGCTTCAGGATCCGGATGCTTTAATAATGTTATTATCTGCCATCAAACGTAGCCAATTAATAATAGCTGTTGTTATTGGAGGTTTGGTGTTTAAAGAGAAAAACAAGCGAAAGAAATTGATTCCGTTATTTGGTATTCTAATTGGCGTGTTTTTGATTTTATATTCTAATTAATATGTACCATAATATATTATTTCCATTCGATTATTACTTCTAAATTAATCCTCTTATTACTGCTTATTTCAATTCCTCCACCAGCCATAAAGGTTGCTTATTAAATGCTTTCCAATCGGTTTGCAAAGCGGCGTATAATTTATCGATTTGGGTAAAGTCGGTGATGGTACCCGGATCTGCTTTTAGTTTCAAAATGTAATCCATAAGTTCATAGCAGACTGTGAATTGTCCGCAAGCCACTAAAGTCTCCATTCTATTTTTAGCTATATCTGTTTTGTCCCACCATAATGTTGTAGGTGTTTCCGAAGCTGTTAAACAAACACTCTCTAAGCTTTTACTTGGCGTAGGTTTTATCTCCTTATTATAGCCTGAACTATTACTATAAGGTGAAATTTTTCCATTTAATTTGTAAACCGTAGCCGTAATACGTTTGTTTTTTAGTTCATTTTTGGAGTAAAACAAATCGTAATTAATACGTCTCATTTGTTTTAAAAACACATCATTTATCATCGTCATTGCCGATGTTAATCTATCGGAAAGCATCACTTGAATTAAACTAATATCCAACTTTTTAAACGTGACAATATCTTCTAACAATGGTTCTGGAACATTTTTTTTAAATAAAGCTTTTAATCTAGACGTTACCGAAAATTTAATAACGGAAGCAACCAAACCAAACGCTGTTAATAGTAAACCAATACCAAAAATAGCACCTCCTAAAATGTACAAACCGGTATACTCTTGATTCCCAAAAACGCGCATATTATTTAAAAGCAAAATGAGTAGACCTACAATAAATGTTATCCAATACAGCGGTTTAATAGTAAAGTATTGCAGTATTTTATTGATGACACGTTTTACCGTAGAACTTTTTTCAATCTTGCTCGTATCTTGTTGCCAAGGTTTCATTTTATAGCTTCCTACGTCATTCACAATAATAAGGTCTAAGCCTTTTGTAGTTCTCTCCATTCTTTCGTTAATAAGCATCATACTACCAATTCCTTGGTTGTCTGCAATGCCGCCATCCATAATACCAACACCATCTATAAAATTATCTAATCCTTTTAAGTTTTTGTATGCAGGACTGTTATGGTTATCGAAATAGTCGTCTGGAAATACTAAAGGTTCAAACCCTACCGGAAAGCAAGAAGAAGATGCAATAACATCACCCAACATTACTTCATTACGCAATGCATTTATTTCTTTTTGATTGTTTTTGTACAGCGGATTATTCCCAAAATATCCTTTATTTTGAAAACGATAGGTTAATCCGAAAGAAAAATCGGTAGCATTAAAACATACTTGTTCTAATTGTTTGATTTTATCGTCTTTAAAGTGTTGAAAAGAACCTTCAAAGATTGGCATTTCTTGATAGGTTAAAGCAAATGCATTAATTAACGATCTATTTTTATAAGGATTGGCTTTCCAAACGCTATCATTTTCTAATTTACTAATAGCAGTTTTTAAAAGCACATCATTTTCAGGAGTAAATGTGGCATAGAAATTCTTAAAAAAATCTTTGAAATTATAATCGGGATCTTGAACAGCTTTAGCAAATCCAACTCCCGTTAGCGTACCACCACTTACGGTGCTTAATGCTTTTACCGATTGTAATAACGATTTATTTTTATAACTTACTTGATCTAAATAAGATAATATTCCTAATGCAAAAAATGTAGCTCGATAGCCTCCACCACTAAAGCAAAGACCTATATTTTCAAAGGGTATAAATTCAGATTTTATTTTGATTTGTTCCGGCATAAAATAGTAGCAATTGTTTGTCTTTAAAGGTAGTTATTAATTAGCCCATGGTTATAAGTAGAAGTACCTGATTATATTTTAATATTCGCAAATCGAAATTCGTTTTATGCTCCTTTTTTCTTAAAAATGAGGTTGCATTTTATGAATAAAACGCTTTTATTATAGATTGATTCTAAATGCAACTTTCTCTTTTTTTTTGCCGTATATTAATTCTATCTTCATACCTTTAAATATTAATCCAATCTCTTAAATGTCTAAAAGGAAATTAATTACATTTGATTTTTTTAAAAAAATCACTGTTTACGATATCTTATTTATTCTTTCTTTTTTAGCCACTATAGTAGTAAGTATTACCATGGAAAAAAAAGATTTAGTCTATGTGATGCCAATTGTTATTTTGACTATTATTTTAAAGTATATAAGTGTTGCTAAAAAAGAAACGAAACCCCTTTTTATTTTTGCTTTACTAGCTGTTCTTGTTTCTAATGTGCTTTCGCTTTATGATTTTGATGCTTATTTTATGTGGATTGCTATATCTACCTCTTTATTTTTATTTTCTTCTACACTTATCCTTAAAGCATATTTATCTAGAGCTAAACTAAAATCATTATTGTCTTTTTCCGTCATAACAGGGTTTATATTAGTAAGTTATTTAATTTATGCTGTTCTAGAACTTATAATAGATTTTATTCCCGGAAACATGTTCTTTTTCACCTATTTAAGTATCTTTTTTTTACTTATTTACGCACTTACATTTGGTATGATTTATGTGAATGATTTATACAATAATGTACCTGTTTTATTAGCTTCAGGAGTTTTTTATATTTTTCAAATCTGTTTATCTCCAATCAATGAATTTTTTATGTACACAAAGACTTTTACGGTATTAATTATTATATGTAATATCATGTCGGTTTACCTTTTAATGAAATTTATTTCCGAAACTAAAGTTTTAGATTTTAAAGATGTGAAACAGAAATACATTTAAACAATAGGTTGTTTCATAACTAACAGCTTTATCCTCCTCCATTCTTAGTTACTTCAATACCCAAATATAAATTTTTGTTAAAAAAAGAATGAACATTCATTTTTTACTTATCTTTGTATAAGAATTAGATAATTATGGCAAAACTTCAAAAAAGTATAGATAAACGTAACGCATTAGTTAAGGCAACCATTGAGCTTGTAAATAATAGTGGTTTTCATGCTACACCAATGAGTAAAATAGCAAAAATGGCTAACGTATCTCCTGCTACTATCTATTTATATTTTATAAACAAACAGGATTTAGTAAACCAAACCTATATAGAAGTTAAAGCAGAATACACAAAATACGCCTTTGAAAATTTTGATACCACTTTATCTGTCGAAGCTGGTTTTGAACACATCTGGAAACGAATAGCCGATTTTAAATTAAAGGAATGTGAAAACGCAATGTTTTTAGCGCAATGTGATAATACTCCAATGATTGATGAAGTAAGCAGACAAGAAGGAATTAAACACTTACAACCACTACTCGACCTTTGGACTCGAGGTAAAAAGGAAGGTATTATTAAACCCTTATCCAATTACTTGTTATATGCCTATTCTATAAATCCGTTATCCTTTTTAATGATTAATCAAAAACGTGGCGCATTTCAATTAGATAAAACGCATTTAGAAGAAGCATATCAATCTGCTTGGAGCAGTATAAAAGTTTGTAAATAAGATGAAAAAAACAGCAATCATATTAGGAGCTACTGGATTAACTGGAGGTATTTTACTTCAGAAATTAATAGAAGACGATAGATATAAAAGTATCCTATTATTTTCACGTACTAAGATAAAAGGTTTACCAAATAAAGTCACTCAGTTTATTGGTGATTTATTAAACCTGGAGCAATTTAAAACCGATTTTATAGCAGACGAAATATACTGTTGCATTGGAACAACTGCTAGTAAAACGCCAAACAAATCGGTTTACAAACAAATAGATTATGGAATACCTGTTGCAGCAGCAAAACTTGCTAAAGAAAATAATATAGAAACCTTTTTAGTGGTTTCCGCATTAGGAGCAAATGCAAATAGTGCTGTATTTTACAATAAAACAAAAGGCGAAATGGAACGTGATGTTCAAAAACAAAACATCAAAAAAACTTTCATTTTTAGACCTTCTTTAATTGGCGGAGAACGCGAAGAAAGAAGAACTCTTGAAAAAATTGGATTGGCTATTTTTAAAGTGATTCAACCTCTATTTAAAGGAAAACTAAAGCAATATAAAATTACAGAACCAGAAAATATTGCGCAAGCCATGATAAACTTGGCTAATAGTACAAGTTATACCGAAGTCATTATTACTTCAAACGATATAAAAAGAATAACAAAGAATACATAATAAAGAAAATTAAAAATATGGAATTATTAGATAAATTAAACTGGAGATATGCTGCAAAAGCAATGAACGGCGAAAAAGTAGCAGAAGATAAAATAGAACGCATTTTAGAAGCTGCTAGACTTTCTCCAACGTCTAGTGGATTGCAACCTTTCGAGATTTTTGTAATTAAGAATCAAGAAATTAAAGAAAAAATCAAACCAGTTGCTTGGAATCAATCTGTAATTACGGACTGCTCTCACCTACTCGTTTTTGCTGCTTGGGATACCTATACTGCAGATAGAATTAATCACATGTTCGATTTAACCAATGAAATTCGTGGATTTAAAAATGAAGGATGGGAAAACTATCGTCAGATGCTATTAAGTGCTTATCCGCAAAAAGATGCTGAAGAAAACTTTAATCATGCTGCTAAACAAGCATATATCGCTTTTGCAAATGCAATTACTGCTGCTGCTTTTGAAGGTGTAGATACAACACCATTAGAAGGTTTTGATCCTGCTGCTGTAGATGAAATTTTAGGACTACGCGAAAAAGGATTACGTAGTGCTGTATTATTACCAATTGGCTATAGAAAAGAAGATGCAGATTGGTTGGTAAATCTTGTTAAAGTTAGAAAACCTATGGAAGAATTAGTAACAGTAATTGAATAAAAAAAATAGTTATGAGAAAGACCATTTTATTAAATAATAGACCAGAAGGGAAACCTACAGTTTCCAATTTTGAATTTGTTACGGAAGATACGGAACTTGCAATTTTGGAAGGAGAAATCCTTTTAGAAGCAGCTTACGTATCTGTAGATCCTTATTTAAGAGGAAGAATGAGCGATGCCAAATCTTACGTTCCTCCTTTTCAATTAAATGCTCCTGTACAGTCTGGAGTTGTTGCGAAGGTTGTAGCTTCTAAAAACGAAAAATTTAAAGAAGGTGATTATGTTTCAGGAATGTTAGATTGGTCCACACAGCAAGTATCTAATGGCGAAGGTTTAAATAAAGTGGATGGTTCTAAAGCGCCTTTAAGTACTTTTTTAGGTGTTTTAGGAATGACAGGATTAACAGCTTATTTGGGTTTAACACAAATTGGTAAACCTGTAGCTGGAGAAACGATTGTGGTTTCTGGAGCTGCTGGAGCTGTTGGAAGTGTTGTTGGACAAATAGCCAAAATATTAGGACTTCACGTTATAGGTATTGCTGGAACGGATGAAAAAATCGACATGTTAAAAAACAAGTTTGGTTTTGATGCAGGTATCAATTATAACACGAGTACAGATATTAACGCAGACCTTAAAAAACTTGCTCCAAATGGTGTAGATATTTATTTCGATAATGTTGGCGGACCTATTTCAGATGCTGTTTTGTTTAATATTAATCGTTTTGCACGTATTATAATTTGTGGTGCCATTTCCGTTTATAATGAAACCGAATTACCTACAAGTTTAAGTGTACAACCTTTCTTAGTTAAAAATAGCGCATTAATGCAAGGTTTTATTGTTTCCAATTATGCAGATAAATTCCCAGAAGCCATGCAACATTTAGCAGGTTGGTTAGCGGAAGGAAAACTAAAATACACCGAAACTATTGTCGAAGGTTTTGATAATATTCCAAATGCTTTTATCGATTTATTTGAAGGTAAAAACAAAGGAAAAATGATAGTGAAAATATAATCAGTAAGTAAAAAGAAAAAGAAGATGAACAATTTTGAATTTAAAAACCCTACCAAAATTATTTTTGGAAAGGATACCATACAAAAAGTAAAAGAAGAAATCCCTCAAGACGCCAAAGTATTATTGCTTTATGGTGGAGGAAGTATTAAGAAAAACGGTATTTACGACCAAGTTAAAACTGCTTTAGCAAATGTAGAAGTGGTTGAGTTTGGAGGAATTCCAGCAAACCCAGAATACGCAACATTAATAGAAGCGTTAAAAGTTGTTAAAGATCAAAACATCACATATTTATTAGCTGTTGGTGGAGGTTCTGTCATTGATGGAACGAAGTTTTTATCCGCCGCAGCAGTATATGACGGAGAAACGCCTTGGGACATATTAACTAAAAATATTAGAACCGAAAAAGGAATGCCTTTTGGAACGGTTTTAACTTTACCGGCAACAGGATCTGAAATGAATTCTGGAGCAGTAATTACAAGAGCAGAAACGAAAGAAAAGCTTGCTATGGGCGGACCAGGTTTATTCCCGGAATTCTCTATTTTAGATCCGCAAGTAATTACTTCTATTCCGCAACGTCAATTAGCAAATGGTTTAACCGATGCTTTTACACACGTTTTAGAACAATACATGACCTACCCAATTGGTGCGTTATTACAAGATCGTTTTGCAGAAAGCATTTTACAAACCATTATTGAAGTAGCTCCTAAAGTATTAAAAGATCCTACAGACTATCAAGCAGCATCTAACTTTATGTGGAGTTGTACAATGGCGCTTAACGGATTAATTCAAAAAGGAGTTCCAGGAGATTGGGCTGTACATGCTATCGGACATGAGTTAACTGCTTTATTTGGTATTGATCACGCGCGTACTTTGGCTATAATTGCACCTAGCCATTACACCTTTAATTTTGAAGATAAAAAAGAAAAACTAGCACAATACGGAGAACGTGTTTGGAATATCACAGCAGGTAGTACAGACGATAAAGCCAAAGCAGCAATTGAAAAAACAACTGCTTTTTTCCATGAATTAGGAATCGATACGAAACTATCTGATTATACTAAGGATTATGAAGGTACTGCAGAAGAAATTTCAAAACGATTTACAAATCGTGGTTGGACAGGTTTAGGAGAACACCAAACATTATCGCCAGATAAGGTGGAGAAAATAGTGAAAATGGCATACTAAAAGTAAAGATGAATATATTAAAAACACTAGCGTTAACGCTAACTATTGTTACCGCTTCAAGCTGTAAAGAATCAAAAAGTAAAACACCTTCTGAAAAAGTTTCGGAAGTAAAAAAAGAATTAAAAAAAGAAAACGATATGAAAGTATTATTTGTATTAACATCGCACGATGAATTAGGAGACACTGGAAAGAAAACAGGATTTTGGGTAGAAGAATTTGCAAGCCCATATTATACATTATTAGATAAAGGAGCAACTATTACTTTGGCAACACCAAAAGGAGGAGCTGCACCAATTGACCCAAGTAGCGATTCTCCTGATGCTGCAACAGAAGCTACAAAACGTTTTAATAACGATGCGGAAGCTAAAGCGCTTATTGCAAACACCAAGAAATTAGAAGATATAAACGCAGATGATTATGATGCTGTATTTTACCCAGGTGGTCATGGACCATTATGGGATTTAGCAAACGATGCTACTTCTATTGCTTTAATTGAAAAATTCAATACGCAGAAAAAACCTATTGCTTTTGTATGTCATGCGCCAGCTGCATTAAAAGATGTGAAAAACGAAGATGGTACACGTTTAGTAAAAGGCAAAAAAGTAACTGGATTTTCTAATACCGAAGAAACGCAAGTTGGTTTAACAGAAGTTGTGCCAATTTTAGTGGAAGATATGCTAATTGAAAATGGTGCCTTCTACTCTAATGCAGACGCTTGGCAAGCTTATGCTATTCAAGATGGAAACTTAATTACTGGTCAAAATCCAGCATCTTCAGAATTAGTTGCTGAAAAATTATTAGAGAGCTTAAAATAAGCTTTACGATATAAAATAAAAAAAGGTTGTCCAATTTGGGCAACCTTTTTTGTTTAAAAAGACTTCTATTTATTAGATAGAAGCCTTTAAATAATTGAATTGCTATTAATCAATTATTAGTCACAAATAATATCTTTATGGTTAATAAAATTTGTAATATCTTCTTTACTTATTATAGGGTTTGCTCCTTCACTACCAGCAACCAAGGCACCAACTGCACAAGCAAAATCTATAGCTTCTTGCGGATTATCTTGATTTAATAATTTGTTTATTAATGTAGCCAAAAAAGAATCTCCAGCACCAACTGTATCAACAACTTCTATAGCATAGCCGTTGTTATAGTAGAACGTATTACTGCAATACAAAATAGCTCCTTGACTACCTTTAGTGACACAAATGGATTTAGTGTTTGTACTTTCTGCAATAAATTTTATATTATCTTCTAAAACGTCAGAATTGTAATTATTTTTTCTACTAATCTCAAAAATCTCATCATCATTGAACTTAATAAAATCTGCTTGAAACATTAAATGATTTAAGATTTCTGTGGTATAAAAAGGAGCTCTTAAGTTTACATCGAATATTTTATATTTTGCAAGTTCTAAAAGCGCATATAATGTGTTTTTAGACGTGCTATTTCTAGTTACTAAACTCCCATAAATAAAGGCATCTGCATTTATTGTTGCTGTTTTTGTAGCCTTTGTCAATTCAATATAATCCCAAGCTCTTGGAAATTCTATAACATAGGAAGCAGAACCTGTTTCGTCAAGAGTTACCTGTACATCACCAGTTTTTAGTGTTTCATCTATTTGCAGGTTTTCCGTATTTAAATGATTTTCAATGATGTGAAAAACTATATTTTTGCCGTTACTATCCTTACCTATCTTACTAATTATATACACATGATTTCCTAAAGATTGTAAGCGTAAAGCAACATTTAGAGGAGCTCCACCAATTTTCTTATGTGTAGGAAACACATCCCATAACACTTCTCCAAAACAAACTATATTTTTCATTTAGATTTCATTTAAAACATTACTGTTAATATCCTTAACCGATTTCTCAATCCCATTTTGAACAATGTTTTGATATGCATTTATGTATGATTTCACAAAAGTGGTATCGTTTTTAAGTTTCCCAAAAATGGATTCTATTTCTAAAAAAGCTTCCGGTTTTTTTCTAGACACAATGGCCTTTTCGTTTAAAACGGATTCCATAACATCTTTAATAATAAGTTGCGTTCCAAATTCATTGACTCCAACACTATATATTGCAAAAGCAGCGATTATAAAAGCAGCATGATCTATCGATCCCTTTTTCTCTAACTGTGTATAAATTGTTGGTAAAATAAATATTGGGATTTTAGCAGAACTCTGCGAGCAAATTCTATCAATCTGGTCTTTTATATAAGTATTTCCAAACCTTTGTATTAATGAAAACTTATAATTTTTTAAGTTTACGCCTTCTAAATCTCCTAAAGTTGGTGTTACTTCATTCCCCATATAAATCCTTAAAAAGGAACTAATATCGGCATTGCTAGCAGCTTCATCTATGGTTGAATATCCATATAATGCACCAAGAATACCTAATACAGAATGTCCTGCATTTAGCAAACTAAGTTTCATTTTTTCATACGGAACAACATCTTCTACAAATTGCGCACCAACGGTTTCCCAAGCTGGTCTTCCTGCAATAAAATCGTCTTCAATAACCCATTGTTTAAAAGGCTCACAAACTACTGGCCAAGCGTCGTCAATACCTGTAGTTTCTTTTAATATTTCGATATCTAATGGCGATGTAGCCGGCGTAATTCTATCTACCATGGCATTTGGAAAAGACACGTTTGCTTCTATCCATGCTACCAATTCTGGTTCAGCAACTTGCACATAACTTAAAAGCATCTTTTTAGCAAAATGGCCATTACCTTGAATATTATCACAAGATTGAATGGTACAACCTTTTAATCCTCTGTCCTTTCTAAGTTTTAAAGCTTGTGTTAAATAGCCAAAAATAGTTTTTGGAGCTTGTGGATTTTCTAAATCGTGATTAATTAACGGATTTGTAAAATCGAATTGTTTGGTAGCTTCATCATAATTATAACCACCTTCTGTAATGGTTAAGGATATGATTTTTACTTCTGGGCTCGCCATTTTCTCCATCACCTTAACTGGATTTTCAGGAGCATATAAACACTCTACAATAGAACCTATAACGCGTTTGGTTAGTGTACCATCTAATTCTTTAACAATTAAAGTATACAAGCCATCTTGTGCTTTTAATGTGTTATAAATTTTAGTATCGAAGTCCAATAAAGCAATTCCACAAATTCCCCAATCTTTTACCGTTTCATCGTGTAATAATTGATCGGTGTAAAGTGCTTCGTGTGCTCTATGAAATCCGCCAATACCAACATGTACAATACCTGTTTTAATATTTGTTCTATCGTATTTTGGCGTAGTAATCCTTTCTGAAATAGCAGAAAGGTTCGCTTTATTTAATTTTAAATTTTCCATTACAGAATGTATATTTTTATTTGCTTTCAAATCTTTGTAATAAAACAGCAAAAATGATGATTGCTCCTTTAACTACTTGTTGTGGATAGGATGGTACATTTAATAGGTTTAAGATATTTCCAATTAATCCTAAAATTAAAACCCCCATTAATGTGTTTATAGCGGTTCCTTTTCCTCCATTTAAACTTGCTCCTCCAATTACTACAGCTGCTATAGCATCTAACTCCCAAGCCATTCCCATATTTGGGGAACCTAAATTGGTTCTAGAAGCAACTATAATTGCTGCAGTTGCCGCTAGAGCTCCAGAAATAGCGTAGACTAAAAATTTGTATTTATTTACTTTAATTCCGGATAAACGCGAAGCTTCTTCATTACTACCAATCGCGATTATTAATCGTCCAAAAACGTTGTAACGTAGCATCACCATTGCCATAATCACAATGATAAAAAATACGATTGCAATGTTAGGAACACCTAACGTGCTATTATTTGCAAAATTTGACATGTATTGTCCGCCAACCGTTGTAAACGTAACAGGAGATCCTTTAGAGTAGATAAAACTCATCCCTCTTGCAATAGTCATTAATGCTAATGTGGCAACAAATGGTGCCATTTTTTGATACGCAACCAGATACCCAGAGATGCTTCCTAAACCAAAACCTATAATAATGGTAAATAAAATAGCGACTGGTAACATGAAGATATTTACCAAAATGGCAAATGTAACGGCTAACAAGGCTACCATGGAACCTACAGATAAATCAATACCGCCAGTAAGAATTACGAGCAACATACCAATACTAATGATACCAATACCTGAAACTTGTTTTAGTAAATTGGAAAGATTTACCGAAGTGAAAAATACATCAGAAATTAAGGCTGAAAAGATCACCAATAATAAAAAAATGAATATGGTATTATACTTTACTAAAAACGCAAGTATTCCTCTAGGAGTACTCAGTTGTTGTTTTAATGTTAAAGTCATAACGTGAATGTTTAATTAGTTAGTTATATTGTTTTTAATGGTTCTCCAATGGAGTAACGAAGAATGTTTTCTTCTGAAAATTTTTCTTTTGGCAATTCACCATAGAAAGTACCTTCGTGCATTACTAAAATACGATCTGAAATACCCATTATTTCTGGCATATCGGAAGATATTACAACGACACCAACGCCTTTTTTAGCAACCTCATTAATCAGTTTATATATTTCAATTTTTGCTCCTACATCTACGCCACGTGTTGGCTCGTCAATAAAAATCACTTTACTTTCAATACTCAACCATTTTGCTAAGGCTACTTTTTGCTGATTTCCACCACTAAGGTTTTTTACATTTATTTCTGAATTTGGCGTTTTGATATTTAGCTTTTCAATAAGCCCTAAAACCTTTTTGTATTCGCTTTCCACGTTTATAAATCCTAGTTTACTAGAAATAGAATCGAAACTGGTCACGCTAATATTTCGACGGATAGATAATGGTAAAAAGACACCTTCTTCTTTTCTATCTTCGGAAACAAAACCAATTTGATAACGTGCAGCATCTACTGGAGAATTCGTTACTATTTCTTTTCCTTCCAGAATCAAAGTTCCCGATTTCTTTTTGTCTGCTCCAAAAATAAGTTTCGCTGTTTCTGTTCTTCCGCTTCCTCCTAATCCAGCAATACCAAGGACTTCTCCTGGTTTTACATGAAAGGAAACATCATGAACCATCGTGTCTTTTGCAGTCAAATTTTTAACTTCAAAAATGGGTACTTCTCCTATTTTGACATCCCTTTTAGGATATAAATCTTTTAATTCACGACCAATCATCAAGTGAATAACACCATCTTTATCGGTATCTGCAATGGCTAAGCTTCCGGTGTCTACACCATCTCTAAGCACAGTAACACTATCTGCTATTTTAAAAATTTCGTCTAAATGATGCGATATATAAATAATAGAAGTTCCTTTTTCTTTCAGTTTAAAAAGAATATTAAATAGTTTTTTAACATCCTTCGGGTCAAAAACCGTTGTAGGTTCATCTAAAATTAAAATTTTAGTGTCTTCAGATATTGCTTTAGCGATTTCCACCACTTGTTTTTGAACAATACTTAAATCTTTAACTTTCGCGGAAGCATTAATTTTAAAGTCTAAAGAATCTAGTAATTCTTGTGCGTCCTTAATTAATCCTTTCCAGTTCATCCAGGTTTTATTTGCACCTAGTTTGTGCAGGTAAATATTTTCTGCAACGGATAAATCATTCACCAAAGACAATTCTTGATACACGACATTGATTCCTAAAACTTGTCCCTCGTGTGTGTTTTTAGGTGTAATTTCTTGACCATCTAAAACCACGGTTCCCGTATCTTTTTGATGTACACCACTTAGTATTTTAATTAAAGTAGATTTCCCTGCGCCATTTTCACCTAATAAAGCATGAATTTCACCAGATTTCACTTTAAGATTTACATTTTTAAGTACGGAAACAACACCAAAGCTTTTTGATATTCCTGTCATTTCTAGACGATATTCATGTTCTGAATTTTTCATATCAAGTTCTATTAATTATTAAAATATAGCGTTTGGGTTGTAGTATTTTGCAGCATTCTCCTTGGTAATTAATAAAGGAGCTGTGTACGATTTCTTATCAAAATCTCTTTTACCATTCATGTGCTCTATCGCATATTGCACGGCGTTTTTACCAATTTGTACAGGACTATTCATAGCAGTACAACCGTAAAAATCTGTTTCCATAATATATTTAATCGCTTCTTTTTGTCCGTCTGCACCTGCAACGATTAAAATATCATCTGTTTTACCTGCTTGTGCAATAGCTTTAATAGCTCCTAATACACAAACATCCGATTCTGTAATTACCACATTAACATCAGGATGTGCCACCAATATATCTTCCATAGCTTTTAAACCACCAGCATAAGACCACTCGGTATATGCTTGTGTTTTAATATTCAAGTTAATTTTACCCTGTGTTCGTAATTGTTCTTCAGTTATACCTTGCAAAAGACCTTGTTTACGTGCACGTCCAACAGGGTTTCCTGCGTTTCCGCTTAGTAATGCAATTTGCATTGGTTTATTACCAAACTTTTTAGCTAACCACGCACCGGCTAACTCCCCATTTGCAAGATTGTTAGACTGAATGGTAGTAACAAATTCTGCCGAAGGGTTTATAGAACTATCAATTATAAACACTGGTATTCCAGCAGCTTTAGCCATTTTAGTGACACCAACTAAGGCATCAGGATCTTTAGGATTTAGCAATAAAGCATCCACTCCTTTAGTAATTAAATCTTCAACAGCTGCAATTTGTTTATTGATATCGTTTTGTCCGTCTGCTGAAATAAATTCCATCCCATTTTTTTCGGTAGTAGCTTTTACACTTTGCCACAATGCTTGATAATATGGTGCATTTAATGTAGGAGAACAATAACCAATTTTTTTACCTGTAAGATCGATTTCACTTTCAAAAATATCTTTTGTTTCCTCTGTGTTTTCCGAAGAGGATTCGGATTTACTTAATTGTTCCGCACAACTGGTAAGATTAAAAATCAATACAATTAATGCTACTGGAAGTATCATTTTACGAAGAAAGGAAGCGGTATTTTGTGTTTTCATAATCTTACTATTTATGGATTGTACAAAAATGTTAGTTATTCGGATTTATATAATTTAAAACAAGGTGACATCCAATTGCACGACTGTTCTTTCTTGCTCTGGATTCCACATAAGTGTAACATCTACAGGTACATTATGTTTAAAAACGGAAAACTGTTTATTAAAAGTTGCTCCTACATTAATTATATTCCCTGCTCCTTCTGTATAAAATGTTTTGTCTGTTATAAAAGACCATGCACCACCTGCAAATAGAGATAAACTGGAATTTTCATTTTGCCAAACTTTACTATTCACTTCAAAGTAATGCGTCCAAGAGTTCTCTAAATCCCCATTTTCTTGTATTTCATAATCTCCAGAACCACCACCAACAATCGTTGCAAAATATAATAATGTGTTTGGTGTTATGTTATATCCAAAATTAAGATCTACAAAATTGTATCCTTGTGTTTTATCATAACTCCAATATTCTAACTTATCGCCTCTTTCTTGTACTCCTGTATAATTATTATGCGAAACCGCTTCGATAAAAAACTTTTTAGAAAAGCGATATTTTGTATAAATAGATACTTCTTTATAATAAGCACTTTCGTTTTCTCCGGTATTAATATGCTTTACATCTGTTGTAGAAAAACTTGCTCCACCCCAAAAACCAAAAGTGAATTTTTCGTTTTTAGAATTATATTCTAAACTAGTAGCTATTACCGCTCCTGAATGAACCACAAATCCATGCCATGTATGCATGTTTTTTAGATGTGCGCTAATACTAAATGGCGAATAGGAATCTTCAGCTATTGCTTCCTTTTCCATTTCCTCTTCTTGTGCTATTATATTACTTGAAAAAAGTAACATAACACTTAAAGTTATAAAAATCGTTTTACAAATTTTTTCTTTTTTACAATTTAAATTACTGAAGGCTAGTTCCTTTTCCATTTTATAAAGTATTAAATAATTAATAAAATTATAAACGTCATTGTTACGTTTGTTTTTCAAATGTATTATAAATAATCCTAAAAAAACTAATTTTAATGAAAAAATATGTGTTAAATTATCATTTTTATATGCTTAATTGATATAATTAATATGGAATTGTCAATAAAAAGCAGTAATATTGCTAGTGTTTAATTGACGTTTAATAATTAATTACTCTGTTTTAGGAAGGCAAAATTTTATCTATTATTAACAAAACAAATCACCTATGATGCTAGAAAAAATATTAAATATATCTGTAGATTGTGTCGTTTTTGGATATGACATTACTTCTAAATCGTTGAATCTTTTACTTATTAAACGTTATTTAGAGTCCAATAATGAAGTTTTAGTAGATGACTATGTATTAACAGGTTATCATGTATATACCCATGAAACATTAGATGATACAGCAACTAGAGTATTAAAAGAACTGACGGGATTAACGAATCAATATAAAAAGCAATTTAAAGCCTTTGGAAACCCTGACCGATTGATGCGTCCTAAGGATATTATTTGGATAGAAAATGAAGCGTTTCATTTAAGAACGACTACTATAGCCTATTACTTTCTATTAAAAACGGAGGATGTTGATTTAACAAACAATACGAATGGTGCGGCATGGTTTCCTGTTAATGATTTACCAGAGTTAGGATTTGATCATAAACAAATAATCCAAGAAGCGTACGAAGATTTAAAGGAAAAATGTTTGTCGGAACCTATTATATTTAAACTACTTCCAGATAAATTCACCATAAACGATGTACAAGATTTATATGAATCTATTCTAGGTATAGAAATAGATAATAGAAATTTTAGAAGAAAATTAATAAACAAAAAATACATTATTGCACTAGATGAAAAACAAGTTGGTGTATCCAAAAAACCCGCACAACTGTATATGTTTAGCAAAGATATTTATGATAAAATGTTTCAGAAAAACTATTTAATAAGCATATAGTCTAAACCAAAGTTACACGGACTTTCTTTTTCTTTAGACGCACATTATTAATGGTATCTACAATAAAGGAAGCTTTGCTTTTAGGAACAGCAACAAATGCGCAATCTTGTTTTAGTTCTATGACACCAATTTCCGATTTATCTAGATCACATTGTTTAAACAGTAAACCAGCAATATCTCCTTTTGAGATTTTATCTTTTCTTCCACCAGAAATAAATAAGGTGCACCATTTTGTAGCTAGTTCTGTTACTTTTCCTTTTGGCACTACAATATCATCTGTTTCTATAAAATCAGGCAACGTTTCTTTTTCCCAATGTAATACATAAGCAGTTCCTTCTGCATTCATACGGGCTGTTCTACCATTTCTATGGGTAAATTCTTCCGCTTTTAAAGGTAATTGATAATGAATAATATAGTTCAATTCCGGAATATCTAATCCACGAGCAGCCAAATCTGTTGCTATAATAATTTGATGCGTTCCGTTTCTAAATTTCAATAAAGCACGCTCTCGATCTATCTGTTCCATACCTCCTTGAAAACAGCCATGGGCAATATTATTTTCGTTTAAAAAATCGCTAACATATTGAATGGTATTTTTAAAATTACAAAAGATAATTCCTGGTTTATTACCTATATCGTGCAATAAGTCTACTAAAGTTTGCAGCTTATTCTTGTCTGGAGATTTAACTTTTTTAATTTCTAGATTCGAAATTTTTGTATCTAAATAATCAATTACTAACTCGTTTTTTAAACCAACAAAACGCGGAATTTCCATGTCTTGGGTTGCAGAAGTTAAAATTCGTTTTTTAATGTTTGGAAGACTGCTAAGAATATCTTTCATTTCTTTTTCAAATCCGACTTCTAGAGACTTATCAAATTCATCTAATACTAAAGTATTAATATCGTCTACCGAAAAAGTTTCGCGACGTAAATGATCTGCAACACGTCCTGGAGTACCCACTAGTATTGCTGGCGTATGTGCTAAATCTAATTTGTCTTTACTAAAAGGTCTTCCACCATAAACCGCATTGGCTTTAAAACCAGAGCCCATGGTACGAATTACTTGCTCAATTTGAATGGCCAACTCCCGAGAAGGCACTAAAATTAATAGCTGTATATTTTTACAATTCTTATTTAAATCTGCTATTGTAGGTAACAAAAAGGCAACCGTTTTACCTGTTCCTGTTGGAGAAAGTAATACCGTATTTGCAGTACTTGTAATAGATAACAAGGCTTCTTCCTGCATCGGATTTAGCGCTTCTATTTTTAATTTATCTAAAATATCTTGCTGTGCTTTTATATAGTTACCCATTTTCTATTTTCTCTTTTTCTTCTTTGTAACCTCTGTTTTCTCCACAATAGTATTGTTTTCTGCAATGTAATTGGATAAAATTTTATCCACCAATTCTTCTTTCGTTAAATGATGAAAAATAGTTTTTACTTTTGCTTTAAAATCTTCTGGAATATCACGATTTGGCTTTGTTTTAAATATTTTTCTAGCCCAAAGCAATCCGTTATTCTCTTCAATACTTTTAGCATCTGCTTTTATATATGGTGAGAAAGTAATCCCTAATTCCTTTTCAAATTCTGGAATATCAGCAACTTCATCTTCTTGAATTACACTTAGCGATAATCCGGTTGCTCCTGCTCTAGCTGTTCTTCCACTTCTATGCACATACGCATCATAGGTATCTGGTAAATGATAATTTACCACAAAGGCTAAATCTTTCACATCAATACCACGAGCAGCTAAATCTGTAGCGACTAAAATATTAATATGGCCTTCTCTAAACTGTCCCATAATTCGATCTCGAATTCCTTGTGACAAACTACCATGAATGGCTCCTGATGAGAATTTATTAATTGCTAGATTTTTAGCTAATTTATTTACAGCTGCTTTTGTTTTACAGAAAATGATACCACGTTTTCCTTCGTTAGTATTTAGAAAATGCATTAAAACATTTAGTTTTTCAATAGGCTCTACAACTACGTATTGATGATCAATTCCTTGATGACCAACCGTTGTCATATCTGCTTCAATAGTAACTACTTTTTTAGAAAGGCTATTTTGCACCAATTGCTTAATCGTTCCAGGCATGGTTGCCGTAAACAATAAGGTTCTTCTGGTTTTTGGTAAGGATTTAATTATAGCGTCTATACCTTCTTTATGCGCAGAAACCATTTCGTCTGCTTCATCTAAAACAAAATAAGTAATGTCCTTAACGTTTAAAGCGTTTCTTTCTATTAAATCGGCTAAACGACCAGGCGTTGCAACTATTATATGAGTGTTTTCTTTTAGTTTTTCAATTTGTGGTTTTATTGGAATTCCTCCAAATAATCCTGCAATCGAAACTTGTAAAGCATCCGAATTAAAAGATTCTAAATTGCTATAAATTTGTTGCCCTAGTTCTCTTGTTGGTGCCAAAATAACTGCTTGAATATTACTTTTATTCACATCTATTAATTGTAATAAAGGCAATCCGAAAGCAGCAGTTTTCCCTGTTCCTGTTTTTGCAATTGCAACAACATCTTCTTTTTGAGTTAATATTACCGGAATTACTTTTTGTTGAATATCTGTAGGTTCCGTAATGTTTAATTCTGCTAAATTACTTTGCAGTGTATTATTAATACCTAAGCTAGAAAACGATTGTGACATAATTTATATTTTGTGCAAAGATAGTGCAGTTTTATTGGTTTTTATGAAATACTTCGGAAGTATTATTTATTAAAACTTAATATGTAGTGCTTCGAATACATGGCTCATTGTCCAAGCTGGACCAATCATTAAAAATTGAAGATCTTTTAGGAATGAAGGTTTTTTCCCTTCGTGATTATGACCAATAAATTGACCAATCCAAGCCACAACAAAAATGACCAACATGATTACCCATAGTGGCGCAATATCTAGTTGGTTTATTTGCTGAATACCGATCAATACCAATGCAGAAAACAATAGCATTCCAATAAAAAGTACTAGAGATAAACGCAAATAATAGAACAATCCAAAAACGATTACTAAGGTTCCAAAATGCGCATAAGGTAATAACCCTTCTGGCAACGCTTGTGTGATTGCTTCTGGAAAAGGAATACTAGCCAACAAACCTATTAAACTAAAGAAGATTAATGGTACACAAACATAATGTATAGCAATATTCATCTTTGTTTGGTGACTTTCGGCATACTCTGTTAAAAGGGAATCTATTTTTCTCATGATATTATGTATTAGGGAGTTTTACAAATTGTCTCAGTTGTTGGTATTCTTCCAATCCTTTCGCTGTTAAATATGGTAGAAATAAAGTCCAAAGCATTTCTATAGACGGACATTTATTTACGGTGTAGTCTTTTGTTTGTATTGCTAGTTTTTGTGATTGCCAAAAGGTACTCGTCATCCAAACCGTATATATGGTTTTATTGTAATCTATCATTTCATTTTCTGGTTGCATTCTTCCTGTTTCGATATAATAATCGATTAGTTTTCTAGCATCTTTAAAACGAATCAAGTTAGATGATTCATACTGTTTCGCAATTTCAGGATAGGTTTTAATAATGTGCACAATGTCGTTAAAGAAAAAAGCATATCGTTGTTGTAGATTGTCAAACTTTAGCATCATTTCTTCAAAATGAAATAAAGTAATATAGGTGTTTCCCGGAAGGATATAATCCAGCGTTTCGGCATACATCTCTTTATAAATAGTAGCCAAAAGATCTGCTTTCGTTTTATAATGGTAACTTAAATTTCCCGGACTAATACCAAGTCCATCTGCAATTTTCTTCATAGAAACATTAGAAATTCCATGCAAATTAAATAAAGAAATCGCTTCTGTTTTTATTTTATGCTTCAACGTTTTACGTATGTTTAGTTTTAAAATACTAATTTACAAATTAAATTAGTAAACGCTTACTAATTTGAAAAAGAAACAAAAAAAAGGTTATTCTGTATGGAACAACCTTTAATATATTATAAAGAATAAAAATTAATTCAGATTTCCATTTCTATATCCTGCTAATTCTTTCTCTAAAGCATCCGCTTTGGCTTTAAATTTCTCCATTGCTTTTTTCATTTGTCCTACTTTTTTAAAAGCTTCTTCATCTTGAATGGCAGTAAATGTAACTTCACCTTCTTTCTCTTTATACTTTGCTTTTGCCCCACAAGTTGGGCATGTTCTTACATCTGACATATTGTTACGTTTTTATGAATTATATTTAAAATGAAAAGGTTACCAATTCTATTTGTTTATTAGTTAATTTCTGAAGACAAAATTACTATTGCAATACGTTTTACTTAAGGTGAAAACGGATACAATACTGGTAAATATCGAACCAATTCAAATAATTCAAAAAGTATTTTAAGATTCCTTTTGTTTGTTTTTAAATACTTTCATCATTTCTATCGTAGACAGATGTGGTCTACCAGCTGCTGTTTCAAAATCTGAAGAGACATCATTAGCGCCCTCTTTAATACCCTCGTAAATTCCAGCAATAACAGTTCCCATAAAATCACCTAAGGCTTCCGTTCTCTCTGCTCTATACGCTGCAACAGATACATTTTTAAAAACTAAATTGGTATTAAAAACAGTATTTATGTCTTCTGCAAGTTGCTTTTGAGTAATGGCATTACCAACAAGATTATAAATTTGCTTATTGTGTTTCTCTTCCGTTAACATTTTAGCGTACCCATAACCTAATTCTTCTCTGCTTGTGTATGTGCATTTTCCATCTGCCGCACAATTTCTAATTTCCCCTTCTTTCACATACGTGTCTATATATTCTAAATCTGGCTCTATGTAAATACCGTTTCTTCCAATAACCCAATCCAGTCCTGAGTTTTGAATATCTTTCTCTGTTTGTCTGTTGGTTTGCACTATCGGACTAAACGCATTGTTTTCTTCGGCACCTACAATACTTGTATACACTATTTTTTGAACACCATTTTGCTTTGCTGCTTCGATTACATTTCTGTGTTGCACAATTCTTTTATCTGGTGTATCCATTCCAGAAACCAACAAAACAGTATCTACTCCTTGTAAAGCAGCATCAAACTGTTCGCTACTATTATAATCTCCTTTTCTAATCTCCACACCTAAATGTGCTGCTTTTTCTGGTGTACGTGCAATTCCAATTACATGATCCTTACCAATTAAATTAACAAGATGTTTTATTATGGAAGCTCCTAATTTTCCGCTTGCGGATGTTACTGCTATTTTCATGATAGTTGTTTTAATAATTATTAATTTACTAACACAAAGATACCTGATTTTCAAAAAAAAATTAGGATGAATCTTGTCCTGAAAAGGGTAAATGTATGCCCTAAGCAATACAATATTTTATAGCTTCTTCTATTTGCACATCTGCCATATCTAACAGATTCTTGTTGCCTTTAGGTTTTAAAATAGACAACTCGGTACAAGATAATATTACAGGATGTTTAGCGGTATACTTATGGATTATGCGATGGTATTTTTCAATCAATTCACTTGTCTCTGTTTCACTATAGATTTGCTTTCTAACCATATCTATAAATAGCATATCTTCTGGAGAAGGCAATATCACTTCCACTCCATTTGCAACAAATGGATCTTTTATATAGGAAGTACTCATACTGAATAACGAACCAAACAAAACGACTTTAGTCCAATTGTTTTCTTTCATTTTTTTAATACTTAAAGGAACAGGATGCAGTACGTTTTTAGTAATAGATAATCTGTCTATAGTTTCGTGAAGTGTAATGTTAGGAATTAGTAACTGCTGTGCATCAAACGTTTCTAATTCATGGATATAAGATTCTAGAACTGCGTCTAATTCTTTAGAAGTATTTGGCAACAAAGAGTTTATGGCATTGAAATCTGTATTTAATAGCACCAATGGACAGGTACTGTAAGCACCTTTCACTTGATTATATAGACGATTCAATTCGCTCAAATAATATAATGTCGAACGACTACCAAGTCCTAATACGCCAAGTTTTGTTTCTATCATTTTAGTGTCTAGTCAAAATATAATCCGCAAAATAAGATTTGCTATCCATTATTTTGGTGTCTAGTTTAAAATCTGTTTCTGCAATGATTTGTTGAATCAAGGCATCGTTATATTTTCTTGAAATTTCGGTATGTATTTTTTCGCCAGCTTCAAAATGATAAGACGCTCCTATAGATTTTATGTGTACCGTTTGTTGGATTGTACTCACAATAAAACTTTTTGCAATCCCATCCTCTTCCGTATATTCTGGTTGATGCTTAAATTGATCAAGGTTAAAATCGCCTCCCAATTCCTTATTAATTCGCTCTAATAGATTGAGGTTGAATTTTGCCGTAATCCCTTGATTGTCGTTGTAAGCAGGAAGCACAATATCTTTAGATTTTATTAAATCTACACCTAATAATAACTTATCACCAGGTTTTAGATTTGCGCCTAGATTATAGATGAATTGTGCCGCTTTTTCATCATTCATATTTCCAATATTAGACCCTAAAAACAAAATAACTTTAGGATTATTACTCTCTTTTAAAGACGCTAATACTTCAAAATAATCTCCTTGTTGCGTTTTTACAGAAACGTTTGGTAACACTTCGGATAAATCCTCCTTTAATAAACGTAATGCATTTTCAGAAATATCAATTGGGAAATAATCGAATTTAAAATCCTGTGCATCTAATGCATTTAGAAGTTTTTTAGTTTTTAAACCATCACCTGCTCCTAATTCAATAAGTTCAAAATAAGTATCTGGTTTTAACTGAAACGCATCCATTAAATCTTGGGTTTTATTTTGAAAAATATCTAACTCACTACGTGTTAAATAATACTCCGGAAGATTCATTATTTCAACAAAAAGGGCATCGCCAATTTTATTATAAAAATATTTTGAAGGTAGCGTTTTTGGATGGCTGTCTAATCCTTGTTGTACTTCTTTCTTAAACGTTTCTATCATCTATTTTACTAATCTTATTCCAGTAAATTGCCATCTTTCTGTTGGGTTAAAAAAATTACGATATGTAGGCCTACTGTGATTTGGAGAAGTAGCCACAGAAGCACCTCGCAAGACCATTTTATTACTCATAAATTTACCGTTGTACTCACCTACTGCTCCATTTGCTTTTTCAAAATTCGGATATGCTAAATACGCACTGTTGGTCCATTCCCAACGTTTTCCCCAATGTAATTGCTGTGCTGCAATTTCCCATTCGAACTCTGTTGGTAATCGCATACCTTTCCACTCGGCATAGGCATTTGCTTCGTAATAATTGATATGACTTAATATTGCATTTTTGTCTATTTTTTGAAAACCTGCAAGGGAATAATTATACCATTCTCCTTCTTTTTTATGCCAATACATTGGTGCTTTTATGTCATTTTTATTGACCCAAGACCAACCTTCATCTAACCAAAGATTAAAATCGGTATAGGCACCAGATTCCATAAATTCTAAATATTCTCCATTAGTCACTAAATGATTATTTATTTCATAATCATCTACATATACTTGATGCACACCTAACTCGTTATCATAGCAAAAGTCCTTTCCTTGGTATCCAATTTTATAAATACCAGCTTTAATTTTAATGCTATCAGAAGTTGAATTTGTATCTTTTATGAGATTAAACGCTTCGTCATATACAGGAAAAATAGGATTATGACCAAGCATGTATTTAATATCTGTCAGTAATAATTCTTGATGTTGTTGCTCATGATTTAAACCCAATGTCACTAATTCTAGTATTTTGGTATCGGAAACATCATTTAAAAACGCTTCGATTTTAGCATCTACATAAGCTCTATATTCATAGATTTTATCGGTACTAGGTCGCGACATATTACCTCTGTTGGTTTGCAATATGCGGTCACCTAGATTATTGTAATAGCTATTGAACAAAAAGTTAAAATTAGCATCAAAGGCTACATAATTCTGAACATAGTTTTTAAGAATAAAAGTTTCAAAAAACCACGTGGTATGTGCTAAGTGCCATTTTGCCGGACTTGCAAATTGTACGACTTGAATCGAATAGTCTTCGATTTGTAAAGGTTTACAAATAGCTTCCGTTTGTTGCCGGATGTTTTTATATGTATGTATAATTTCTTTTGACAAAATAATATGTTTAACTATTTATATTGATTTCTTGTTTTCAACTATGTTTCAGTCGAACCTTTTTTTTAAAATTACAGATCAACAAAACATAAATTTCAAGACTACTTAGCTTAAATTAGTATTTGTTTTTTTGTTGTTTCTAAAAATAATGAATTTATTTTCTACAACCGGAATGCATATTATAAAATTCAAGCTTTATCTAACAAAACTGCATATCCTTTTAATACATGGTATTGTTATTTTTAACAAAATTAAAATAGTGTGCAACTTTGCTAAAGATAAATATGAGTACAAAAAAGGTAAATATCAAACCTAAAAACTTAGATGTAATCTTTTTTGAATTGATTTGGCGTAAACCCTGTATACTTCTTGAAGTATTTTACAAAATTTGTAGGTTCTTCAAAACCTAAAGAATAGGCTAATTCTGTACTTTTTATTTCCGAATTTATAAGCAATCGTTTTGCTTCAAGAATTATAAATTCATCAATAAATTGTTTCGCAGTAATAGCAAGGGTGTCTTTGCAAATAGTGTTTAAATATTTATACGTGATGTTTAATTTCTCTGCATAAAAACCTGCATTTCTACTTTGAATATAGTGGCTTTCTAAAAGGGATTTAAAGGCTAGAAACGTATTTAATTTATCCGAACTTTTTAAATGAAATGTTTGGTACTGCTTTAAACGTTCTAATTTTGAAAAAATGATAGAATATAAGGAATTATAGGTGTTTTCTGGATTGTAATCTTCCTCTATACGGGAATATTCTTCATAAAATAATTGTAGATATTTGGATACATTAGAATCTTGAGGAACCTGAATTATTGGCGAAAACAAGTGCGCATTAAACATTCTAACTAATTCATTTTTCGGCAATGCATTAATTTGATTTTTTAAATATTCGTCTGTAAAAAGTATAATAAATCCTTTTAAATCTTCATGAAACTGAAAGGCATTAATTTGTCCTTTAGACAAGTGAATAATCGTGTTTGGTTTCACTTCATGCCATAAAAAATCTACTAGATGCTTACTTTTTCCTTCCGCATAAAACACAATCATGTTAAACGCCAATTGATGTGCTTTTTCCGGATTATGCGGGATATCCTTTTTTCTAACAGCAAGACTTTCAATCGTTAATATTTCAATACCATTATTATCTGGTTTTTGAGAATTAAACACAATATGTGGAATGTCTTTTTGCATGAATACTTTATTGGTCTTCTTTGTTATCTAGAGCTTTTCTAATATGTTCGCTATCCCAATGATTATCGTATTCTACAATACCTCTTTTAAAATCTTCATTTAAAAACTTCTCCTGTTGTTCTAGCTCTTTTCTTGCCTTAAAAATATAGTTGTCTTCACTTTTAGGTTCAGAAGCCAGACGTCTTAAACTATCTTCATCATACTTGATAAAATTCTGTACTTGTCTATTTAAGGTATATTTACGAAAACCCATTTTACTCAATACATCTTTCGCTAAAGTTAAGGACGTTTCTAAGGATTCGCGATAGATATTTTCATTTCCAAGATTTAGTAATTCGTAAGCATCATAACGATTTTTGGTACGAATCATTAATTCTACATGCGGATATTTTTCTTTTACAATTTTACTAATCGCTTTAGAAACTTCAATCTTATTGGTGGCACAAATAATTATTTTTGCTTCCGCTATTCCTGCAGATTCTAATAAATCGAGACGCGTAGCATCTCCATAATACACTTCGAATCCCATTTTACGAAGAAAATCGACACGATTAGAATCGTGATCCAAAATAGTAGCTTCCACACCATGCGAACGCAGAAATCTTCCGATGGTACTTCCAAAATGTCCAAAACCTACCAATATAATTTTTTGAGATTTTGCAATATGATCCATTGGTCGTTTTATAGATTCTTTAGTGCCAATTCTTGGAAGAATAAAACGTTCATTAATCATACCTATAATGGGTGTTAACGACATCGATAATGCTGTTATTACTAATAACATATCCATTTGTTCTTGCTCTAAAATATTAAGCCCGAAAGCAAAAGACAGCAATACAAACGCAAATTCTCCAATCTGGGCTAAACTGAAAGTCAGCAGTAATTTTTGATCTATTTTTAATTTAAAAATATAACCAGTTATAAATAAAACAATAGCTTTTAAAGCGATAATTGCAATTAGAATTCCTCCAATAGTCAGGGGACTTTTGGCAATAACGATAAAGTTAATAGATGCACCAACAGCCATAAAAAACAAACCTAAAAGCAAGTTTTTAAAAGGTTCTAGCGTACTTTCAAGTTCATGTTTAAACTCACTATTGGAAAGAACGACTCCTCCTAAAAAGGCACCTAAAGCAGGACTTATTCCGACGTATTCCATAATAAATGAAATTCCGAAAACAATTAAAAAAGCGGCTGCAATTAAAAGTTCTCGAACACCTGTTTTAGCGACTTTTCGTAGCATGGGTACAATTAAATAACGACCAGCAACAATGATTAAAACTACAGATAAAAGAATGGCTAATGTTTGAAATCCGATAGGTAAGTTTTCTAATAGATTTGCATGCTCGCTATGTTTTTCCGCGGAAGCGTTATCCTCTGTATTCGATAACAGCGGAATAAAACCCAACATGAAAATCACAATAATATCTTGAAACAATAAAATGGAAAAAGCGGACGTACCAAAGGTAGTATCCATTAGTCTTTTTTCCTTTATGGTTTGCATGGCAATTGCGGTAGATGATAATGCCACAGCCATAGAAATAACCAAAGAAACTTTCCACTCAAAACCCAAAAGAGTAAATAGTATATACGATAGTAACATGGTTCCCCCTACTTGAATCCCACCCATACCAAGTATGGTTTTTCGCATGTTCCAGAAATTTTTTGGCTCAATTTCTAGTCCGATTAAAAACAGCATCATTACTACTCCAAATTCTGCAAAATGCAAAATATCTTCACCTTCCTTACCTATAAAACCTAAAACATAAGGGCCAATTAATACCCCTGCTAATAAATAACCTATTACAGAACTTAAGCCTAATCGTTTAGCAATAGATACACAAATAATGGCTCCTGCAAGAAAAACTATGGCTTCAAAAAGTATACTTCCAGTCATAATTTATTGATTTTTCAGTTTAGGAATATCATTTAAAAAAGAAAATCCTTTACAATCTTTTTTGGTAAGATTATCTTTAAGTAAAGTAATTAGATTCTCATATTGATTCGCATAATTACTTAAATCAACCTCACTTAATTTATGTGTTTCCATTACTGTAAATGGCAGCAAATACTCCATACCACACAAGTTTGCAGTCTGCTCAAAAGGTCTTAAAAATTGACTCACTGTAAAGCTATTACTACCTTCGGAACAATAGACTTCTCTAGATCCACCAGTAGTTATAACATTTAGGCAGGTTTTGTTTTGAAGGGCTTTTCCATTTGGACCATACGCCCAATCAAACTCTAAAACCATATCCATCCATTGTTTCATTAATGGCGGACAACTATACCAATAAAATGGATGATGCCAAATAATGACATCATGGGTATTTAGTAGTTCTTTTTCGGCAGGAACATCAATATGAAAATCGGGATAGCGCTCATACAAATCATGAAAAGTAACACCTTCCATATCTTTTATATGATTAACAAGTGCTGTATTTGCTCTAGATTTCTCAAATGTAGGATGGGAAAAAAGCACTAGTATTTTTTTCATATTTTGATCTATGGATTATAATGTATTTATACGGATATTAAATTAAAAGAAATTTTAATTCCTTGAATAATCATACCAGTACCAATAATTGCTATAATTAATCCCATAATTTTACCTATTACAGATATCACGTTATGACCAACTATTTTTACAATAAGATCACTTAATCTAAAAGTGAAATAGGTTAAAAGACTCATGGAACCAAATATAAGGATCACTAAAATAATATGAATTGTTTCCACATTAGACACAAAGTTCATTGCGGTTACAATAGTTCCTGGTCCTGCTAAAATTGGTATCGCTAGCGGAGAAACAGCAATATTTTCATCCACATGAACATTATCTAGGGTTTTTACATTAGACTGTTTAGATTGTAGCATATCAAACCCAATAAAGAAGATCAAAATACCACCAGTAATTTTAAAGGCAGGAATACTGATATTAAATAATTCGAATATATATTTTCCTAAAAGCACAAAAACAGCCACAATAATAAAGGCTATTATGTTTGAACGTTTATTGATATCATGCTTTGTTTTCTTATCTGCACCTTGTGTTAAAGATACAAAAACAGTCATGTTTGATATCGGATTGGTTATAGCAAAAAAGGCTGTAAATACCGTGATTGAAAATGTAAGTAAGTTATCCATTAATTATATAATTATAATCTGCAAAAAAATTA
Organism: Lacinutrix himadriensis; assembly: GCF_001418105.1. Classification (GTDB taxonomy): domain Bacteria; phylum Bacteroidota; class Bacteroidia; order Flavobacteriales; family Flavobacteriaceae; genus Oceanihabitans; species Oceanihabitans himadriense. The sequence goes on along the minus strand of NZ_LIQI01000027.1, from coordinate 243,182 downwards.
AATTACTTCTGTATTACCTAAGCAATTTTGTCTTTTTTTTAAATCGTTTTAATACTATAAAATCGAAGTGATTTCTATTCGTTTTATAATATAAGAAATGCTCCAATTAATCACTAAATTAATTGGAGCATTTTACTAAAATATAGTATTATAAAATTAGGAAGAATAGACCTTTAAAGGTTTAATCTTGTAACAATCTTTTAGTTATGCTTAATAATCGCTCTATTTTACTATCCGCATAAGCATCAGGATGTGCTGGTGCAAAATAACCTTTCGGATCCCCTTTATCGTTATCAAAATACTTACCGGAATCATTTTTATAGTCATCAGATAATGCCAAATCTACTAAGATATCCACTCCTTTTTCTGCTGGCGACCAATGTTGTCCGTATGCTTCATTTGCCATTTTAGTATTTAATAAGGATCCTGGATTTACAGCAATAACCGTAATTTTTGGTTCTTGTTTTGCTAGATTAAAACTCCACATGGTTAGTGCTAACTTACTTTGTGCGTATGTACTATTTTCTGAATCTTGCTCCTTTCCTATTAAAACAGCTTCAGAAACTGGTGCTTGTGCCGCAGAACTTAAATTGATAATTCTTGGTGCTTCGGATTGCTTTATATTTTCTAATATGGCATTCGTTAACACATAAGGTGCTAAATAATTCACCACCATACGAATGTCTAATCCGTTTTTATTCTGAACCTCTTTCGTTTTGAAAATTCCCGCATTATTGATTAGTATATCTATTTTAGGAATGTCCTTTTTTATTTGTTCTGCTAATTTGGAAACAGCTTCTAAATCGGAGAAATCTGCAACCAAACCATGAATGTTCTGATTGTTTGTTGTTGTTTTTATTTCTGAAACAACCGTGTCTACCTTTGCTTTATTTCTTCCGTGTACATAAACCGTATGTCCTTTTTCTGCTAAACTTAAAGCAGTTAACTTTCCAATACCGTCAGTACTTCCTGTTACTATTATTGTTTTACTCATGATTCTTTATTTTTTTTTATTAGACTGTCCTTGAGCGCAGTCGAAAGGTCTTTTAATTTCTCAGTAATACACAAATTGACATTTTCTTGTTTTTTTGAATCTTGTTATAAAATTCTGATACTAGTTTTACCTCTATTTCTACATATAACCATTGCATAAAGCAAGAACAAGGATTTCTAATCTTTTTAAAAAGGTGCAGAGGTATCTTTAGGACTGTTTGGCACACTCCAACGCTCTCGAGCACTAGTACTTTCTGGTGTAACCACTTTAGATTCTGAGTTATCCACACTACCGTAACTACTTTCTCCTCCTCTTGGGATTTGCATGCGGTCTCCGTATAACCACACAACCAAATTACTACGTTGCCCACTGCTAATCGGGTGCGTTGCATGTGCTACATCACCTCTGTGAATTATTGCTTTCCCTGATTCAAAAGTAGTTTGCACCGTTTTCCCTGTGGTTTTATCGTAGAAGTCAACTTGCGAACCTGTAAATGCTTCATCGGGTAAGTTCATATTGATATTCAAGGTAGCAGCCGAAGCATCGGTATGCGCATGTAAATCCTTATCTTTATCAGGATTGTACTGAATAGAAAAACCAAATGTTTGGTTGTCATAGCCATAAGTACCCAATAACAAACGTGCAATCGGACGCATATAACGGTCCATAATATCGTTATAAAATGCTTGAAAATTAGGCGCTGCAAGATAGCCTTCTGAGCGTGGATCAAGCATAATTCCATAACGATTCAATTGTATTCCGTATGGTGCTCGTTTAGGAATTTGTGAATTTACTACAGCTTCTAAATATTTACGAAAATCCGCTAAGCGTTCAGGGTTAAAAAACTGTGCAGAATAAACACCAGGAATAATTTCTTCCCATAAATCGGCAACAGCATTTTCTTTTTCTGGATTTTCCCAAGCATCTTTAATTGCCTTTTGCAAGCTTGGATCTAGTAGCGTTTCGTCAGGGATTAGTAAATTATCTTTGTTTTCAATTTCCCATTCTGCCCATGCATCTTCCAATATTTTCTGGTTATTGTTCCAAAATTGAGATACAGAAGGTTCCCGTTTTAAGGAAGCTTCACGAGAAGGTAAAGTAAGCGAACGAGCTTCTTCTAATATATTTTTATTTGTCATTGTTTTTATATTTTTTTACCAAAAACTGTCGCAATAGGATATTTTATATCGCTTATGCTTAATTAAGGAACCATTAACCTGACATTAACTTCTAAATTATCTAAAAGAAACCCCTGTTGTAATAGGTTTAAATCTGAAAATGTAAAATGGTTTTGTAGACAAATCTTTACTATCATTAAATACAGCGCCTTTGTTTACTTGTGCTGCGGAAACGTACATGTAACCATCTACATGATTATAGCTTACGCCATCTGGCCAAACCATATTAGCATCTTTCACCATGGTTTTTACACTTCTATCTTTTGCTAAAACTACAGCGACACTATTGCTTTCTAAAGCGGTTAAATAAATATTTCCTGCTGTATCCATACTCATTCCTCCATTGTTTGGTTTTTCGGAATAGGTTTCGATTTTACGATCTAACTCTTCTTCTGTAAAATTTTCATTTACTAAATCTAAAGTTTTAATTCTGTAAATTTTTGTTCCGTTTAACGGACCATAATAAATGTATTCAAAATTAGCGTCGGCAGTAATTCCGTCATTTCCGACTAATAAATCCGTACCATTAACCGCTAAATGTTTACCGTTAATTACTGTTGGCGTATTTTCTGGTAATGTTGTGCGTGTACCTTCAAGTATTCGACGTGTTTTACCCGTTTTCATGTCTACAATAATAAAGGCACCATTGCTTCCATCTCCTCCATTTCCAATACCTTCATCTGCAATTATAAAATAACCGTTTTTAGTATCCACCACCATATCATTTGGTTGCGCGTGCTTTGGTACGGAAGATTTAGGTAAATAATAAATACGTTCTAACTGATTAGTTTTTGTGTTCCAACCCACTATTTTAGGTGTTACGTTATCGCGTTGTGCCATATCTAACATCCAAACAATGCCGTTTTCATCGTTTCTAATACCTAAAACATTACTTAGATAATTATCGTCTGTAGTTCGTGGTGTATTCCACGCTTTATTAGGAAACGGTTTGCTTGTTTTTGTTTTGGCATCCATGATCATCACTCTATTTTCTGGTGAGAAAAAAGGATGATGACTATAAACTAAATCGCCAGTATCCGTAAACGTAATATTACCAACTGCTTGCGCTGTAGTTACAAAAACTTCTGCTTGAGCTAACGTGTTTTGTGCCTTTACAGTATGACTGGTAAACACTATTGTAAAAATTAATGATGTTATAATAGATTTGAAATTCATGTTTTGTATTATTTATTATTGTCAGTTCGAGTGAAATTCTCTTTCAGAATTTTGAATCAAGAACCATTAGAGTTAATAAGCTTCTCGATACATTTTTATTTTCATTGCATTTCAATAAAAACACTCGAAGTGACATATTATTAAAAATTCAACTTTATCTAGACTTCTCGATACAAATTTCTCGTACCTCAAAATGCACTCGAAGTGACCATCTTTTAAAATTTTACTTACTCTTTTTTAAATATTCTGGTAATTCTTTAGATAACCAATCTTCACGAACCGGAACATGAACATCTAAATCTACTGTTTCTTCTAAAGCCCAAAACTCATGTGGTACATTTTCTGGAAATACAATAACTTCTCCCGCTCCAACTTCTACAAACGTTTCTTTACCATCAATAATAGTTTTGATTTTTACTTTACCAGACATGATATATGTAATTTGCTCGTTTGGATGGTGATGCCAAGGAATATGAGCTCCTTTTTCTAAATTGAAAATGGTCATTTGTCCTTTTTCACCATGAAACCATTTACGTTGGATCCCTTCTCCAATAGTTTCTGATTCCATTTTATCAAAATTGAAATGTTGCACTTTTGAAGTTGCTATAGAATCTTTAGTTGTTACTTGTGCATTTACTGTATTACCTACAAGCATTGCTGTTACTGCTAATGCAGCTATAATGGATTTGAAATTCATTTTTTTAGTGTTTATTTTTTGTCAGTTCGAGTGAAATTCTCTTTTAGAATTTTGTATCGAGAACCATTAGAATTAATAAGCTTCTCGATACAAATTTCTCGTGCCTCAAAATTCACTCGAAGTGACAATTATTTTATTTTAATTGCATTTCAATAAAAACACTCGAAGTGTCATTTTATTGATCATTCAATTTTATAAAAGCTTCTCGATACAAATTTCTCGTTCCTCGAAATTCACTCGAAGTGACAATTGATTTTTATATGATACTTTCTAAAAAGATTAAAATCCTTCTAAAACTATTTTACCTTTTGCTTTTCCTGTTTCCAGGAATGCATGTGCTTTACGAAGGTTTTCTGCATTGATAATTCCGAAATTCTCCCCTAAAGTGGTTTTAATTGTTCCGTTGTCAATTAGACCAGAAACTTCGTTTAAAATATTGTGCTGCTCTATCATGTCTTCTGTTTGAAACATAGAACGCGTAAACATAAATTCGATATGCGTAGAAACTGCTTTTGCTTTAAAAGGCATCACGTTAAACGTTTTTGGATCGTCAATAAAACCAAATCTACCTTGTGGTTTAATAAGTTTAGCGATTTCATCTGCGTGTTGTTCGGTTGCATTTAAACTCACAATATAATCTGGTGCAGCTAAATTGTACTTCTCAAACTCTTCACTTAATTTATTTCTGTGATTTATTACAGAATCTGCACCTAAATCTTTTAACCAAGCTGTAGTTTCTTCGCGAGAAGCAGTTCCAATAATATTCAGTTTTGTTAGCTTTTTAGCCAATTGCACCAATATAGAACCAACACCTCCAGCAGCACCAATAACTAAAATGGATTTGCTAGCATCGTCTTTTGAAACCTGTAATCTATCAAACAACATTTCGTAAGCCGTAAGTGAAGTTAACGGTAAAGCTGCAGCTTCAGGAAAAGATAAACTTGATGGTTTTTTACCAACAATACGTTCGTCTACAACTTGGTATTGTGCATAACTCCCTTGACGAGTAAAATCTCCTGCGTACCAAACTTCATCACCAACTTTAAATAAAGAGACATCCTCTCCAACTTCTTTTACAATTCCGGTAGCATCCCAACCAATAACTTTCCAATCGTCACCTTCTACTGGCATTCCTGCACGTACCTTATAATCTGCTGGATTTACAGAAATGGCTTTAATTTTTACTAAAATGTCTCTTCCCGTTGCTTTTGGTGTGTTTAATTCTATGTCTTGTAATGAGTTAACATCTTCAATTGGAAGATTCTTTTTATACCCTATTGCTTTCATTTTTTTGTGTTTTTTAGATGGAAATGTTTATTTAAACGTTACTATATCTTCAAAGTTTCTTCTTGATTTTCCGAATTCTGGATCTGCTTTTCTATACCCAAAAGCAGTCATAAAGGATAAACCATATTTATCGGTATCTACTCCGAATTTCTCTTTTAATAACGCTTCTGCTTTTTCTTGATGAAAACCTTCTATCGGACAAGAATCAATTCCTGTTAAAGCAGCAGCAGTCATCATATTACCTAAAGCGATGTAGGTTTGTTTTGAAGACCAATCGAATAATTTTTTATCTGTATCTAAATCAAAATCATTTTCTTGAAATTCTCTGTAGAATTTAGAATACATTTCAATAACATCTTCTGGTAATTGTTTTACATCTTTCATCATGTGCATAATGTAATCTGCATCATGTTTTACCATTGGTGCTTTCATACTTAAACCTAATACAAAATGACTTGCAGTATCTAGTTTTAAAGGTGCTCCCCAAGCTACAGGTTTTAATAACTCACGTAATTCTTTGTCTTGAACAACAATAAAATGCCAAGGTTCGAAACCAAATGAACTAGGAGATAAATGTGCTGTTTCTAGAATAAATTTCATATCCTCATCGGAAACTTTTTTAGTATCGTCAAATTCTTTGGTAGCATGTCTAAAATTAAATGCGTTTAATATATCTTCTTTTGCAATGTTTGGTGTATTCATTTTATATGTTTTTGAAAGGTTGTTTTATTAATCTGGGACAAAGATAGAATCATCGAAGCCTTTTTTTAGAGTATAAAAAAAGGTGATCTATGTACAAATAGAGGTTTTTAAGGTTTTAATTCTTAAAATTTTCTTAATTTGAGTAGCATAACACAGATATACACTTCTATTTATACCTTAAATGAAATAGTAATCCTCTATTAATACCTTAATTATTTTACTTGATCCATCTAAAGGTCAAGTTAATTCTAGGCAGTATTTTCTTTGTGGTTTTAGGAATTTTATGTTTCCAGTTATCTTGTGTAGCACCTTCCATAACTAGTAAGCTTCCATGCGCTAAGGGAATAGAAATCCGTTTTAAATCTTTACGAGTCGCATGTTTTAATTGAAAAGGTCTTGTTGCTCCAAAGGTAACAGAACCAATAGCGGTGTTTTTTCGTTGGCTTTCTTCATAATCTTGATGCCAATCGACGCTATCTTTTCCGTCTCTGTAATAATTAAGTAAGCAACGCGTAAATTGGATATCTACTTCTTTTTCTATGCGTTCTTTTATAAATAGTAAATCATCATTCCAAGAAAGCATTTTTCGTTTTTTATCGTAATAAGAACTGTCTGTTTTTGAATCTCCATACCAGGCTGTTAATCTTGGCAAATTCACTTGCTTCCCATAAATGGTCATTTGATCTTGTTCCCAGATTGTGTTTTGTAACAAACTATTGTAAAGCCTATTGCTTTCTTCCGAAGAAAAAAAGTTTTCAAACAACGTGACATCTGCTCCGGGTAAATCAAATGTTGTTTTACGAATTTCATCCGTAGAAAATAAATCGGTTTGACTAAATAAATCCATTTCGTTGTTTGTAGAATCGTTTATACTTTAATCGGATAAAAATGAAAAACTAACAAAAATTCATCGTGTTCATTGCATTCATCTAGCTTGTTTTTTCTAAGATCTTTAATAAAAAAAACCGATTATAATTATAATAAAAGTGTTTTGATTTAGACAAAAATAGGGATTAGAATTTAAATTCTAATCCCTATTAATTTTCAAGTATGCACTCTATTTAATATCTAGTTTACTATTTCTGTCATTTCATTTAAAATAAACGCTTCCACTTTATCTTCTGTTACTTTTAAATAATGTGCTAAATATTTATTAGCCATATGTTTTTGCCATAATTCTCGATTCACCCATTTTTCATGGAATAGAAATACATTTGGGTTTTCATTATCTTGATGCAGATCATAACTAATATTGCCTTCTTCTGCTCTAGTTACATCTAATAATTTCAGTAATTCTGCTTTTACAAATGCTGTATGTTCTTCTTTTGCAGTAATTCTTGCTACGATGGTTAAAAATGATTTCTTCATATAATTAGTATTAATAGATTTAATTTCAATACAAAGATATTCTCATTCTCAAGGACTTTTATGTAAGATGCATGGATAATCATGTACATTTAAAGGTTTTGGATACGATTTTTTTAATTCACATTTCTTTTTTATCTAGATTTGCTTAAAATTAGTAGTAAAACAGAACATTATGCAAGTAATTGAAGCGTATAAACCTTTTGAAATACAAGAAATAGAATTGACCGATTGGAAACAACGTCCGATTAAAAACAATTTTTTCGAATTGGTTTTAATTAAAGATGGCGAAGGTTCGCAGTGTATCAACTTTAATGATTATACCTATGCTAAAGGAAGTATGTTTTTATTACCTCCATTAAAATGCCATTCTTTTACCATAGAAAAACCTACGCAATTTGTGTTTTTAAAATTTACAGATTCGTTCTTTAAAAATGTAAACAGAATAAATATTGATAGAAACGAATGGTTTAAAGAAGCTTCCTATATTTTATCCAACTACAACCAATTGCCTGGTGATATTATAAAAAACGAAATAGATAGAAATCATTTAGAAAGTTTAATTGGGATGATTCTACAAGAATCTAGAAATTACGGTGATGCATCTATCAATTTAGTAACCAGCTTAATGACTAGTGTTTTAGAGGTCCTAATTAGAAATATTAAAAAGAGTAGCTATTTTGAATTACCTAAGAATACTTCAGATGATAGAATTACCAAAATGCTAACCTATATTAATGAAAACATTGATAAAATAGAATTACTTAAAGTTGAAAATTTAGCAGATGTTTTTATGATGTCTCCAACCTATGTAAGCGAGTTTTTCAAGAAACAAGTACGCATGTCTTTGCGAGAATATATTATTAAAGCAAAGCTGAAATTGGTAGAAATACGATTGTTAAATTCTGATTTTACCTTAACACAAATCGCTGATGAATTGGGCTTTACCGACGTAAGTCATTTATCTAAAACGTTTAAACGCTACGCAGGAACTTCTATCCGTGAATTTAAAAACAAGGGCGAATACATGCTATTAAAGCGAAATAGTTGCGCGAGTTAAAAGGTTCTAAACCTATTAAAACCCGAAGCCTAATTTAAAAGCTAAACGCAACCCATCGTCACTATTAAATGCAGATACATTTGCAGTAAACATATCTACCATAGTCATAAAAACACCTCCTCCAAAAGAGGTATTCCAACTGTCACTATTGTACATTCTATTTGCAACCAAATCATTATCTACCCAAATACGACCATAATCGGCACCACCATAAACACCAAGACTTATTGGCAATAAGTTGGTTTTAAGACTTAAGAAATTAAGACGTAAATCGGTACTCTGCACAAATGCACTTTTACCGGTAAAACGTTCGTTTCTATACCCACGCAAACCAGTATTTGCTCCTAAAGTTGCAGCTTGATAAAACTCAAAATTATCTCCTAAATTAAAATGTCCGCTAAAGTTGGTTGCTAAAACTAATTTACCACTTGGAATAAGTTTATAATCAAACCCTAATTCAGGAATGATATATCCAAAGCCTTTATTAGAATCTATATTGTTTTTAAAACCAATTTGTAACCCAAATTGCATTCCTAAAGTTGGAAAAGCTTCATTATCTTTATTTTGAAAAGAATACGCAGCATCTGCACCATAAAAAGTATCACTTACTTCGTTTCCGTCTCCTATAAATGAATTAATAAATCGTCCATTAGTTCTTTCTACTTCATTGTTTTCAAATAAAACACCTACTTTAAAATAACCTCCTAATTGTCCGCGCCACACTAAAGAAGGCATCGCGAAAAATGTTCTTATTTTTACTCGGTTATAATCTAAACCTACATCAAAAGCCTCGTTATCTTCCGCTTCTAAATTTGGAGTAGAATTCCCATAATCGAAGAAGTTTATAGAATAATTCGGACTATTAAAATGAAGGTCTAATCCGAAATTTAAACCTTTAAATACGTTGGCAAATTCTCCTTTATAATCTAATTCGAAACCATTGGTTGCAAAATAGTAAGCGGCAGAAAGTGTGTGTTGGGAAGTAAAAGGATTGCGTTCAAAACCGTAGACCGTATACGTATTAGAAATGCCAAGTTTAAAGCCATCATCTGGATTAGATCCAAGCGTTGGTATAAACTGATTTACATTGTTTTTCAACTTTTTATAATCGTACACATTCGTTTCATAATCATCCGTGAATTTTTGATGCCCTTTATTAGTAATAATGGTATTTTCTTTAGATTTATAATCGTAAAAAGTAACTTTCTTCCCCTGTTCTATATTATAGATATCATTATTCTGACCTCCAATTAAACGCACGCGCATTTGGTTATTGGTATTATTTCCAAATACATGAAACACATCATCATCATCTAAACCATAAATCCAGATTTCTTTCGTTTCGTCACTATTATAGGTTCTTTCATGAAAAACATCTCCTTTTTCTCCACCTTTTATTCTATATGCTATAACTTTAGTTTTTCCGTTAGGTAAACGTTCTACATCAAACCAATCGTCTTTATTTGTTCCTTTAATAACCGCATATTTATTTATTAAACTATAATATCTATCTGCAATTTTTTGAAGATTAGCACGACGTGCTTTCAACGTTTGTTTGATTTTATCGGTAACTTCTCCTCTAACTTCTTCCGGGAAATTTAAAAATGCTTTATCTATAACTTCATCTGTTACTCCTTCTTGAATGGTCTTCACTTGCGCATCCCAAACTTCTTTATCCGACAGCATAATAAACTCCATATCTAAAGGATACGGTTCTACATTGACTCCTTTAACATCTACTAAATCGTCATCATATTTTCTTAATAATCTTGCAGTAGGAATAATGGCAACAGCAGAGGTAAGCATTGCACCGTCTGACATGATGGAAAATACTTGATCTCTATCTCTTGGTAATGGTCTATATACTTTTTTACCATTTTCTTCAAACTCTAACCAACGCCATTGATCTTGATGTCTGTCCCAATCGCCAATTAACATATCAAATAAACGAGCACGAATGTAAGCACCTTCATCCATAACTAAATCTTCATCTTTATGCAATTTATCCATAACATCTGAAGTACTCAAAATAGTGTTAGAGAAACCAAAACTTGCTAAATTTCCATGACCATCAGAAGCATGCTCTTCAATCATATATAATTCATCGCCAAACTGTTCATTAAAATCTCCTAAGGCATTTTGTTTTGGCACATAGTATAATTTCGGATTTAAATGGTAGACACCAGCAGCATCCGATAAATCCCCAACGGTAAAAAGCGCATACGGATGTGAACCTGTAAATACATCTAAAATTAAATCTTCGGCAGCTGTATCGTCAAACTTTCCGTCCAGATATTGATCTTTAAAAAAAGCAGCTTGTAAATACTGTGTACCTTGTTTACGCATAGCGCGCATTACGTATTGCTTTTCGCCATCTTTAGTAATAAGACGCAACGATTTAGATTGTGTTCCGCCACCTCGTCTACCAACGGTAACACCACCAAAAAGGGTATCTAAATTAACGGTTGGCACGGTAACCTTTGTGCTGTATGTGTTTCTATATCTTTCTCCCCAAAGAAATTTTGTTAGACCAGATTTATCTGTTTCTTCTTCGGTATAAATAGAAGCTGTTTTTTCTTTCGGAAAAGTTACCGGATATGTTGTGTCTGTTTTGTTGGTATCTGGTTTTAATACTTCCGTTTCAAATACAATTTTATCCTCTTCTACAGAATAATAACGCACATACGAAGAACCATCTTTAAATACATCTAGTCTAGCGTAACCTGGAGTTCCGTAAGAAAATTGTCCGCCACCAACATTACGAGTAGGTGTCACTTTAGATCCGGAACCACTTACTATTTGACGTAGATTATCTTGCACCAAATATTGTAAATTATGTTCGTGACCAGAAACAAAAACGACTTTACTATTTTCTTGTGAAATGGTTATCAGTCGTTTTCTTAGTTCGTTATAGCGTTTGTTTTGAATATCTGCATTTGAAACTCCTGTGGTAATTCGCAATAGATTTTTTAGGGATCCTAAAACAGGAATTGGTGTCATATGACTTTTAAAATCATATTGTCCGCCATGTAAACCATTGGTATACATAGGATGGTGCAATGCTACGATAGTCGTTTTACCTCTAGCTTTTTTAATTAAACTGCTATATTCATCAAAAAAAAGTGCTCTGGTTTTAATTTCACAATCGTCGTTAATGGTAGGATGGTTATCCCAGTTGGTAACAAACCATTGGGTATCAATAAGTATTAATTCCACATCATCTGAAACATGGACTTTCTCAATAGGACAGCCATTTTCTGGCAAAAAAGTATCTTTACCTAAAATTTTCTCGATATACTTTTCTTGGCGTTTTAATCCTTTAAGTCCGTTGCTATACCAATCGTGATTTCCAGGAATAAAAATAGCATTTCCTTTAAAGTCTGCTGTAGTTTGTGTTTGGGTATTTAATTGATGTTCTGCAAAAGCTCTACCTTGGCTTTCTTTGTTCGGTAATCCTTTTGGATAAATATTATCACCAAGAAAAATGGCTGTACTATTTTTGGTAGCTTTAGATAACTCGGATTTAAAAGCTTGGATTGTTTTTGAAGATTCTCCCATTGGTGAATTTCCACCATCTCCAATTAAATAAAATGAATGCTCTATTTCCTTATCGGGAAAAGTATTTAGGTTTGTAGTATTTTTATACTGTGCTTTATAGGTTGCGCAAGAACTTATAAGTACAAAAGCGAATACTTGGAAAAATATTTTTTTTGACATTTCTAGAATAATATTTACTGCTAAGATAAAAATTACTTAGCCTTTAAAAGTATTCCTGAAAGGTAAATCTAATAATTACAAGTATTTATTCCGCTTTAAGCGTTTTAACATCTGCAATTAATTGGGCTATAGCTGTTTTGTTTAAACCATTGTATATCCCGCGAATGTGCTTGTTTTTATCAATTAAGACAAAGTTTTCGGTGTGTAGAAAATCGTCTTCGGTTTTCATTTCTCCTAAATCCTCTTCTATGAAATAGGCTTTTCTTCCTAAGTCATAAATCTCCTTTCTATCTCCAGTTACTAGATGCCATTTATTGGTAATAACTCCTTTACTTTCTGCATAATGTTTTAAAACAGAAACAGAATCTATATCTGGAGTAACTGTATGTGACATTAGTAATACGTCATCCTCTTTTAGAAATGCATCTTGTAAAACAGCCATGTTTGCTGTCATTTTTGGACAAATACCAGAACAAGATGTGAAAAAGAAATCTGCAATATAAATTTTGTCTTTAAATGTTTCTTGCGTTATGGTTTCTCCTTCTTGATTTGTAAGTGAAAAATTTGGTATTTCATGAACAACATTTCCTTTTGGATCTGAAATATCTAACCAATTAGGCGTAAAACTTGCTTCATTATAATATGGTAAAGCATCTACTCTACTGATTTTTTCTTCGGTTTTGTTTTTGCAACTTGTTATTACAAATAACAAGAATAATGCTAGACTATAATTTTTCATCTTGTACAATTTCTTCTTCTAGTTGAAAGCATAAATTAGCGCGTTTTAATCCGAAAATGCGACCGTTTTTTGCTTCGTAATTATTATATATTTTACCATTTCTTCTCCAAGCCTTCTGCATCCCTTCCTCTTTGCCATCAACAATAGTCATCTCTTTAAAAATTTCACCAGTTTTGTACCATTGTTTTTGAATGCCATTTGCAATACCATTTTTGTAATGCGACTGGGAACGAAGATTACCATTAAACCACCAGGACTTTGATGTTTCTTCTAATTTACCATCTAAGTAAAATGCTTCAAAACTTAATAATCCAGTGTCAAACCACTTCTTAGAATATCCATTTTTTTTACCGTTTTTATAGGAAATGGATTCTACTTTAATACCATTTTTAAATTTTAGAACTGAAATACCAGTAAAAGGCTTGTCTTGGTAATAGACAAGCCCAATATTTGGTTTTAAGATTAATTCTGATTTTGAAACTTCTTGTAAAGAAATTTCAGTTTTGGCATTATTTCCCTCTTCCTGTTTAACGGTCTTATTCTGACAGTTAAAAAAGAGTATAAAACTGAAAACAATCCAGCTTCTATTGAATATTACTTGGAGTTCCTTGATAATCACCTGGGAATAAAATGTAATAAGAATTTAAATATAATTCGTTTTGAATATGATAGTGATATTCTGCAACATCTGTATGTTGTGTAGTACTTGTATGTCCGCCTGATGCATCTAAATCTGTAGGGTATGTTCCTGTTGCATCACATTTTCTTCCGTAAAGAAAAAATCCATCTGCAATAATACCAATTAAGTTATCATCATCTTCAGACCAAGCTTTTGTTTCTAAGTGATAATGGTAACTTTGTGGTCCTGTATGTGCAGCAGTGTAATCTAAAGATCCTACAGCATTATCTAAAGGAATGTTTGGCCCTTCTTCATCATTATAAATCATCGATCCACTAATCGCAATACCTATTGCTCCTAAACCTGTTGCGGTAGAACTAGATGCTAATTGCGGATTTGCAGAAACGGTTAACGAATACGTACCATTAAAATCATCAATATTTCCTGGTGCCATTTGATCTTGAGAAGTCACCGTTGGCTCAACCCATAATGGATGATTAGCGTCTGAAACGGTTATCATAGTATTTCCATCTGGCCCAGTAATGCTTCTTGATGTTGTATTAGACCAATAAGGAGATGTATGATTTGGCAAACCATTACTTTCTATTACCACATTTGTACCGCTTAACATGATGGTTAAATTATCTGCATCAAAGTCTGCAAAAGCAGCGTGTAAAGTTGGCTGTACTTCGGCTTCTGAGTCTGGATCTGTATCATCAGAATCTGTGTTATTACTCACGTATCCATCAGGCTGTGTTGTAGATAAGATAGATTCGCTTGGGTCCCCATAACCATCTCCATCTGCATCTAGGTACCAAGTAGTCTCTACTAGCTCTTCTTCTTCACTGGATCCATTATCATCACTGGAACAAGCTAAAATAATTACAGCTAGGAATAGTGATAAGAATGAGAATTTAAATAAGTTTTTCATATTGTTGTTTTTTAGTATTTAGTTTTTAGATGTTTTAAATTGGAATAACTTGCGCGACTTTTCAAATTATTTTTTTTTTAATTCCTTCTACCTTGAGGTTTTCCTCCTTGTGGTCTTTGATTATTACCTTTAGAAGCATTTTCTAATTCTTCTATAGATATATAAGTATCTTTATTTATATCTATTGTAGAAAAATCTTCTTTTAATGGTCCTTGTGTTTCTGTCCTAGAAAGTTTTCCATCCTTATTAGCATCCATTTGCTTAAAAATTTGGGAAGCACTAGGACGTCCTCCTCCTTGTTGACCGCTTGGTGGTCCACCTTGATTACTATCTAAAGAAACCTCTCCCATAACACATCTACCAACATACGGAAACTCTTTAGTGACAAAATACATGTATTGACCATCTACTACCACACCATTGCATTCATCTAAATCTCCCAATCCATCTACATACTCATAATCGGAACCAAAACTCCCATCATGATGTCCGCCAACAGCAATATCTAAATGCTCTTTCGGATTATCATAAGTACAATCTTCACCTTCTCTATTTCCATCTAAAAGTTCAAAACTTGGTTTGTACTTTCCGCTTTTAGAGTAATAAATAGGAAAACCATCATGCGCAAAACCAATATGAATGATATCTTTTCCTGTACCCATTTTTTCTATCATAGAAGTTGGTGTACCATGATAATGATAAGCTCCTGTTGGCTGTACATGTGCATGATTAAAATCTAAGCCAAGATCTATAATATCTTGAATTGCTTCTACTCTATAATTTTCACCCGTTTCGCAAACCACAACTTCTGCTGTTTGTGGTTCAAACTTAATACCATTTAAAGCAATCCCTGGTTCACGCATCCATTGTGATTTACCAGTATAAACAGGGTTTAATGGAAACGTATAGGTTTTATTTTGTGCCGAAATAGTATTTGGGTTTCCCGGATTTGGAAAACTTCCGGTTTCATGATTTGGTAAAGAGTTTGTTACCATGATTCGAGAATCTTTTGTAATAGTAACTCTGGTTTTTGTACCATAAGTGGCATCCTCTAAATCGTAATTACCAAAATAATCATTGGTTGTTTCTGAAATATTATCACTTACATGTGTATGATTTTCTTGACCATCATGACTGTGTGCATTTGTATTACTTTTACAGTTTAATAGTGTAGCTGCTAAAAGAACTACTATAATTTTATAAGCATTTTTCATCTTTAATTTTAGTTAGCGTTAATCTCTTTTTTTACGTTTTGATTTTTTAGTACTTACGTTTTTTTCAAAAAAGGCTTTCAATTCTTCGATGTCTAATTCTCCATCTTCATTGGTATCTATTGCACTAAAATCATCAGAAAGTTCTTTTTCCCCTTTGGCAGCAACCTCTAATTCATTTAGCGTACCATCACCATTATCATCCACTTCTTTAATTAATTTTTTAGGCGAAACTTTTTTAGGTTTTCTATCGTTTAACGAAGCATCTAATTCTTCTAAATCTATTAGTTCGTCACCATTACTATCAATTACCTCAAAATCTTCAGAAATTTTCCCTCTTTTATCTTTAGCAGCTTCGTCTTTATCTATATAATTATCCTTGTTGGTATCTAACTTGGATAAAATTTCGGAAGCTTCGGGTGGTCCTCCTTTTTGGCCTCCTCTTCCTTGTCCGCCACCACGACTACCTCCTCCACCTGGAGGTCCTTGTGCAAAAAGGCTAAAACATAATAGCATGGAAAAAATAGTAATCGTTGTTTTTAAGTTATTCTTTTTCATTTGTTTTGTGTTTCTACTTTAGATGCATTATTGTTAAAAAACTTGTGCTTGATTTTTTATTTTTTCCTGCTTTATTAATTGCCTAATTCTTTATTTAATTTAAAAGCAATTATTTGCGTTTTATCTCTTAAGTTATTGGCAATTGTTAGCTGACTTTCTGTTTGTATTAACCTATCAACCAGTACATTTTGATAGTCTCTGCTGTTTAATAATTTATTATAATCGGTTTGTTTAGAATAAGACTCGGTATTCTTATATTTTACATTCCGAGTTAAAAGAATATCAATTAATGATATGTGCGATTCGATAACCGGTTGTAAACGATTAACAACTATGTTTCCAATTTTTAATTCTTGGTTTTCAAAATTATTTAATTCATTTGGGTACGAAGCAATTAAATCCCGTAACAAATCACTTTCAATAAATTCGAATTTATTAGTACTACTAACCGAGTTTATTGCACCACTTTGCAGTTTGGTGATTTTATGATTTACATTAATAATGCCTTCTTTGGTTTCATTAGTTAGATCATGGGATTGCGAACGTATACTTTGAATGGTGTTTTGCATGGTTTGTACATTTTGAGCATACCTAACGATGGAAGAATCTAATAAAATTAAATTCGCGTTTAACTCTTCATTTAAACTTTGGTAAATTTTTAATTCTACAATTCTGTTTTTTCTAACTTCATTGATACTATTGATTTTCCAAGCTATTAGGATACCTATCACAATCAATAAAATTTCTCCAAAAGCATATAGTAGGTAATTTTTTGTTTTACCTGAAGCTACTAATGTTCTTCTAATTTTTCTGAAAATCTTCATGCTTACCTATTTTAAAACTTTAGATTAAATTACTTGTTGGTAAAAAAGCGTTATCACTTTTACTTTGTGAGGTCTTTAAATTCAATAATTATGGCCCAACAGTAAATTCAATTAAATAATCGTCATTATATTATTACCCTCAAACGGTCTCATCTACTTCTTGAACCAAAGTATATAAACCAAAATATTCCGATCCATCTCCATGGTCTATATACACTTTATAAAAAGCCACTAATACGGAATAAGAAGACGTATCTGTTGTTCCGTTTTCTTGTAACATCGATTTGTTATCAAAATTATTTTTAAGGTTTAATTTTTTAAACCCATAAAAGCGTTGGGCATCAATTTGCGGATACGCATCTCCAAAAAAGTCGAAATCTAATTTAAAGGATAGCTTTAAAATGCCATTTTGCCAACTACGCTGTAAACTTGAGTTTTCATTAAAACTCAGGCCAACTCTATACCACTCCAAACCATTGTAAAACACTTCTGAAGGAACAAAAATAGCCCCTTCCTCTGTATCTATAGATTCAGAGTTTGCTCCTGCACCAAAAGTGCCATACGTTTCTGTCATAGTATCCAACATACTTTGCCAACGTGTTTCTGTAATAACAATTTCTAATTTCTTCACAGTATTGTTATCAAAAACTTCATCCATGTTTGGATCTACTTCATTGCTATGTGTTGTTGTGGTCCAATCTAATGTTTCAAAATTGCTATCATCAAACTCTTCTGTTGTCACCTCTGTATCATCATCTGTACTGCACGCTTGGAACGTTATTATAAAACTACTACATGTTAAAGACACAAAAAGAAAATGGATGCTTCTTTTTAATTTTTTCATTTTCTTCATATTTATTATTTTTCTAATTGTAAAAAAAGCTTCGCAATCACACGAAGCTTTAATTTCAATCAACTAATCACTCAAAAAACTATTCTTTATTTCTTTCCTCTCCCTTTAGGCTTTGGCGCATTTTTAAATTCTTCTTCTGAAATAAAACCATCTTCATCGGTATCAATTTTAGAAAAATCTTCTTTTAAAGGCCCTTTAATTTCATCTTTAGAAAGTTTACCATCTTCGTTTGCATCCATTTCTTTTATTAGTTCACTAAAAGACGGTGGCGTTTTTTCTTGTCGGTTTTGAGATTGTGCAAAAGCGCCATTAGATATTAATACTACTATACCAAATGCTAAAACTGTTTTTTTAATTGTGCTACTTTTCATATCTAGAATATTTATCGTTATGTTCTTTTAGATGCCAACATATTTAATTCCTTGTGCTGCATATTGTTAAATAAAAGCCAAAAAAAACTCTTCAAAATGAAGAGTCCTTTTTAAAAATCACTACTACACAAGATATGTATCTAAATAGAATAAATATAAAACCAAACATGGCTAAATTTCTATTAGTTAATACGTTGTTTTTATTTTCGCTATTTCAACAACTAAATTTTAATTGATTTTTTCATTATAATCTTAGTTAATAACCCAGCAACTGTTATACCTAATAAAATAAACAAAATGTTATACGAAAAGAAACTTGCTTGATTTTTAGTTTTAACTAAAAATTTATTTTTGTCTACTAATAAATTTAAAGCATGATTGTTTTTATCATTTAAAACAAAGTGTTCTTTATTAAAACCTTCTTTTAAAAGTACTAAAGCACTTTGGTTTTTATGAATATCTTTAAACGCGCTATTTTTCACAAAAACAGCATTTATTTCTGAAGGAACACCAAACACCTCAAAAACTACTTTTGTTTCGTGACCTAGCTTTACATAACCTTTACCTAAAGTAATCTCTTGATTTTGGTTAAAGTTAATTTCTAGATTATTTTTAAGGTATTCAATTACCATTTTCTGAAACTCCTCAGGTGTTTTATAAGGAGTTTCAGCATAATGTGTTTTTATTTCTTGTTGAAAAGCAGATAAAGATGCGCTAATTTGTAATATCCATGTATTGTTCTCTTTCTCTACCAACATTGTTGTAGAAACATTTGGTTGATGCGCTTTCATAACCACCGAAGTGAATAGAAATAGTGCAAGTATGATTATCTTTTTCATTTGTTTTGTTTTTTAATTTACATATGCACCATAAATGCAATCAATAAAATTGTTATTTCCTGGAGCATCTACATGATAATGATAGCCTCTTGTTTCATCTGTATGACCTCTACAATCGTCTAAATCTGTTGGCTCATTTCCATTAACATCTAATTGCGCATATAAACCATGACCATCTATAGCATAACCAATCATAGCAGCATGATCATCATCTTGAGTTATTTGAGTAGATACTCCTGTTGCTGCATGATAATGATAACCTGCATTTAAATTAACATGCCCACCTGCATCATCAAAAGGAGCTAAAGTATAAGCCCCTAAAATAGCGTCTGTTGGTGCTGGAGCATCAAAGACAACTCCATTAAAGGCTAATCCTCTTTGTGATGGTCCAGTACTTTGTCCTGGAGGTCCTCCAACACCACCAAAAGATATTGGTGTTGTTTGTTTTACAGGTGTAATTGGTATTAAGTACGTTTGTGTTAAATCTGCAACGTAAGATGGTAAACATTCTACACAAAAATTCTCATATTCTGCTCCAACATTTGGATTTGCAGCATTAGCACAATCGTCTTCTGTTTCTGTAGTGTAAATATCTCCATTACCATCGTACATTAACCAAGTTGAG
Source organism: Lacinutrix himadriensis (assembly GCF_001418105.1). Classification (GTDB taxonomy): domain Bacteria; phylum Bacteroidota; class Bacteroidia; order Flavobacteriales; family Flavobacteriaceae; genus Oceanihabitans; species Oceanihabitans himadriense. Next base: position 223,436 of record NZ_LIQI01000027.1, on the reverse strand, counting down.
TCATTATAAAATGTTGCCATATTTTCAATGAATGCTCCATCTACGTCATAAACCTGACCATTCTCTAGCCAAATACCTCCTGCTGACGCATCATCTGAAATGTTTTCTGGACACCAAGGACCCATTTCATGATCTGTAGGTGTACTTGTTGCTACTATTTGATAACAATCGGTATCTGTACCATCAGATAATGTACAAGGAACTACAGTTATGGTAACTGCTGATGTATTGGTTAAAAATAAAGATGAATCTACATTGATAACGGTTCTACTGTAGTATCTGCTTCTGTTGTTGTATTATCATCATCACTACTACAAGCAACAAAACAAATAGCAATCATAGCAAGTGCTATTGATAATACTTTATTTAAAAATTTGAAATTCATAATTATATATTTTTGGTTTAATTATTTAGAGGTGTTAATTGTATAGTACTTGTATTATTCTTTTTAAGAAAAAAGTTAAAATCTATAATGAAAATTAACAACGGGTTAATAATCAATCGAAATTGATTTTTCAACTTTATTATTTCCTTCCTCTTCCTTTAGGCTTTGGCGCATTTTTAAATTCTTCTTCTGAAATAAAACCATCTTCATCGGTATCAATTTTAGAAAAATCTTCTTTTAAAGGCCCTTTAATTTCATCTTTAGAAAGTTTACCATCTTCGTTTGCATCCATTTCTTTTATTAGTTCACTAAAAGACGGTGGCGTTTTTTCTTGTCGGTTTTGAGATTGTGAAAAAGCGCTATTAGATATTAATACTACTATACCAAATGCTAAAACTGTTTTTTTAATTGTGCTACTTTTCATATCTAAAATATTTATTGTTATGTTCTTTTAGATGCCAACATATTTAATTCCTTGTGCTGCATATTGTTAAATAAAAGCCAAAAAAAAAGCGCTTCATTTATGAAGCGCTTTTAGATAATATTTTATTAAAAATCGTTTGGTGGTGGAGGTCTATGACCATCTGGTCTTTCCGGCCTTTCCGGTCTTTCTGATCGTGGAGGCCTTCCGCCTTCATCTCCTCCTCTACGAAGTGCGTCTTTTATAATTTTCTTAAATTTTACTTTTTGTTTTTCATCACATAAATCGTGAATACTATTAAAGTGATAATAGACTTCCTTTTCTAGGTTTGCCTGTTTATCCCCTATTAATCTTGTAATAGAATCTATCGCTTTTTCATCTACCGAAGCATTAGAAATATTATTCAACAATGCATCTTTTAAATCCCTTAAATCATCACTAGTACGCATCATTTTTTCATGATGTGTAGCATTTATAGTTTGTAATTTTTCAAGTTGTGCAGCATTAAACTTTAATTCTTTTCTTAAAAAGCTCATGGGATCCTTACGTCCTTCGGCTTTGTTATCATTAGATTTCCCCATGTAGTTAAACAGAAAAAAACCATTTACAACAATTAAAAAGACAAGTAAAATATATAAAACGGTATTCTTTTTCATATTCTTAATTTAATAGCGATGTTTCTGTACTTGTAGATAAACCATACGTTTCTGCAAATAGATTGACATTCTCTTCATATTTTGTTTTTTGAAACTTTGAAAATGCGAGTACGTTTAAAGCAACTACACATATCAAAGTAGCTAGTTGTAATTTAGGTGAGAACCAAGACCAAGCAACTTTTTCTTCTTCTTGTTGCGAAAACAAACGTTGCATGGTTTTATCTTTAAAAAAAGGCGAAATAGCAACTTCTTCAATAGCTTCAGCAGCTTTAAAGGTATTGTCTATTTTTTCTTGAATGGTATTATTTGTTTTCATATTTATTTAGATGCATAAATTTGCAAAAACTTGCGCTTATTTTTCATTTTTATAAAAATGTTCTAGAGATACCTGTAAATTCTTTTTTGCTCTAAACAATAAAGACTCAATAGAACTGATGCTTTTATCTGTAATCTCGCTAATTTCCTTATAACTTTTATCGTCAATTTTATTTAATGTAAATACGATTCTTTGTGCTTCTGGCAATTGATTAATAGCGTAAAATAAGGTTTCACTCGTTTCCTTTTGTTCTAAAACAATTCCGGGATGCTTGATCTCTGTAAAATAATTTGTTTTATCTAAAGCAATATCATTTCCTGTTAAGGATTGTAAAAATGCAAAACGTTTTTTGGTGTTCTTTTTTCTAATAAACTCTAGACATTTATTGGTTGCTATTCTATAAATCCAAGTAGATAATTTAGAATTCCCTTTAAATTTATGAATAGAATTAAAAACCTCTACAAAAACATCTTGCGCAATATCTTCTGCATCTTCTTTGTTAGGCACAAAAGAAATACAAGTCGCAAATACTTTTTGCTGAAAAAGGTCCAAAAGCTTTCCGTAGGCAAATTGCTTTCCTTCTCTTAAATCATTTATAAAATCTTGTTCTTCCAAATGCGTAATTTAATCCTAGTAAATTATAAAAATAATTTAAACTGTTTTTTGCTTTATTTTAATACCAAGCGCTTTTTCAATTTCTTGAACTCTAGAAACTTCATTCGATAAGACTAAAGCTATAGATTCTCCTTTTTTTCCTGCTCTAGCTGTTCTTCCAGATCTATGTGTATAATATTCTAAATGTTCTGGTAATTGATAATGAATTACGAAACCTAAATTATTTACATCGATTCCTCTTGCCGAAACATCTGTAGATATTAATATTTGTACACTAGTATTTTTAAAAGCACGCATAACTTTTTCACGATCTCTTTGTTGCATATCCCCTTCTAAAGCACCTACATTAAATCCTTCTTGCTGTAACTGATGCGTTAACGCTTGTGTTCCTGCTTTTGTTTTACAAAAAATGATTCCACGTTCTTCTGTTCTTTCCTCTAAAACAGATACTAGTACATTAATTTTATTTTGGATAGTAGTTTCAATAAAAGAATGGGAAATATTAGCATTTACTAAGCTATTTCTATTTATCTCTAGTCTAACTGCATCTGGTTTAATATATCTTTTTACGATGTCTTTTAAACTTTCTGGCATGGTTGCAGAAAATAACCACGTATTTTTAGAAGCTTTAGTCGTTTTTAAAATGGTAGTTAAATCATCTTTAAAACCCATACTTAGCATTTCGTCTGCCTCGTCTAAAACTAAGGTTTCTACATTTTGTAAATCAATAACTTCTCTATTAATAAGATCTACCAAACGTCCTGGAGTAGCCACAATAATATGTGTAGTACGTTTTAGGTTTTTTATTTGAATATCTATTTTCTCACCGCCATAAACACCTTCACAAAATATTTTAGTATCGTTATACTTGGTGAATTTAAAAAGCTGCTTTTTAATTTGCTGTACCAGCTCTCTGGTTGGTGATAAAATTAAAGCTTGTATTTCTGCTTTTTTAGGATTAATACGATGTAAAACTGGCAAACCATAGGCAGCAGTTTTCCCTGTACCTGTTTGGGCTAAACCTACTAAATCTGTTTTAGATTGTATTAAAATAGGAATTGCTTGTTCTTGAATTTCCGTAGGTGCTTTAATCCCTAATTCTTTTAAGGATTTCACGTAGTTTTTATGAATACCTAATTCTGAAAATGATGCCATAATGGGTTCTAATCTATTTTACTATTAATTGTACACAAATAAAACGAATATAATCTGAATATTCTTTCTACTACACGTTTTAATATTATTTAGACGAAAAACAAAATTCAACTTTTTAGGATTTCTAGCTCCTGAAAAAAGACACTAAAGCAAAAAACATCTTGTGTTTGTTTCAAGATGTTTTGTATTTATTAAGTTTTTGAAGTAATCTTTTTATTTGCAGTCTAAAAGATCTTTACCAAGAATAATATCTTTATTGGCAACAAACATATCTTCTTTTTTTTCTAATTTTAGAATGCTTTTATCTAGGCCTTTTTTCGTCAATCGTTTAATACGATATTTAGTTAGCAAAGGATCATTGTCAAAATAAAAAGCGTTTAGCTCATAAGCTTCCTTACCTTCTTCCTTTATAACAGGACGAATAGATTTTACACGGCCACTTCTATGCACAGTTCCAGGGATAAACGTATAAAAAGTATACGTACCATCCACATCTGTTGTAATAGATGCGCTATGGTATATGTGACGTTTATCATTCTCTTTTTGAATACTGTAATAACCATCTTCATCTGGTTGTGATATAGAAAGCGTTACATTATTGGCAGGCGTTATTCCATCGGATTGAAAAATGGTTCCAACGATTTTAATTTTTTCTTCTTTTAACTGAAAATCAGGAACACTATCTGTATTTTTATTAAATTCCTTTATTTCCGAATTAGCATCCGAATAATCTTCTTGAAAGTTAATGGCAAGTGCTATAGAATTATCTACAGAATCTTGTGCATGTAACGTTTGACAGGCTCCAAAAAAAAGGGTACAACAAAAAATAGTAACTAAGCTTTTCATAATAATTGATAGTTTCAACAGGTTAAAACTATAATATTCAATGCAATAGCACACAATAAATCTTATGAACTATAAAAATACACGATGAAAAGAATTTTTATTCAAAAAAATACGATGAAAGGAACACTAAATTTCGAGTATTTGGATTAAACGATGCCATTACACCTAGTTTCTGGTATCCGATTTTGGACTATAAAGCAAACAAAAATAAAAAAGCATAAATTTATATTTGTATAGATTCTTCCTTATTTCTGAGCCATTTATTTTCTTTTATTCCAGTAAAATAGACTCTATTTCTAGTTGAAAAGATTCTTTTGTTTTATTAGCAATTAGAAATGCAATTTCTTCCATAGACTTTCCAGAAAAATTTGGAATATCTAATGTGTTTCCTCTAAAACTAGGATAGAATTTGGATAACGGAATTTTAAGGACCTCCCACTTTCCAGAACTAGAAAAAGGAGCTATATAAGAATGACGTTGCTCTTGTTCTTCTTTAATTCGGAATTGATAGTCTTTACCATCTCCTTTAATTCGGAGTACTATATGGGTAAACTTGGAAACCTCTTTTTTAGAAAAAGTATATCGAACGGAAGCAAAACCACCATTGTTTTCTGTAGTCACATGACCTTTAAATAGCGCTTTTCCATCTGGGTTAATTTCTAAGGAACTTGTAGAAAGCCCTCCCATGACACCATCATTAATAACATACCAATTATTGGTGTCTTCTTTTGATTTAAAATCAAAAATATTGGATGTACTATCTGGATATGCCATACACAAAACTTAGAATAATTAAATACTTTTCATTCTCGTAACGAAGTTATTTGTCTAATCTATAATAACCACATTTTAAATAAGCACCTTCTGGGAAACCAACAGGATGGTCTGTATCGTGTTCTGTTTTTAAAATCACGTTATAATTCCTATTAGAATCTCTTAAAACTTGTGCATTAATATCGAAAAACGTTTGTGCAAGAATTCTACTAGAACAAGAAGCCAAAACAAGCAAACCGTTTGGTGCTGTAAGTTCTAAACCTAAAGTCGCCAATTGTGCATATTTCTTTTTTGCTAAATCTATTTCGCTTTGCTGCTTTGCAAAACTTGGGGGATCTATAACTACCACATCAAAAGTAGTTTTATCTTTTATTAATTGTTTCATTGCAGCAAAAGCATCTCCAGCAATGGTTTTATGCTTTCCAGAATAGGTATTTAATTTTCCGTTAGCAACCGCCATTTCCAAAGCTTGTTTACTAATATCTAAACTGGTAACCTCTTTTGCTTGATTTGCTAATGCATGTACCGAAAATCCGCCAGCATAACTAAAAACATCTAGCACCGTTTTACCACGACTCCATGCTCCTACTTGTTTTCGGTTTAATCTATGATCTAAAAAGTATCCTGTCTTATGTCCGTGAATTACATTGGCAGAAAATTGCACACCATGCTCCACAAACTGTACCACTTCCTTTTCTAAAACACCATAAACCACTTCTCCATCCTTTAAATCATGTGCTTTACTTTGCTCTAAACTTCTACTTAATCGCACAACAACAGTTTTGCAATTGCTGGTGCTTATTAAGGATTCTAATATGTTTTGTAAATAGTTTAGCCATATTTCAGAATATATTTTCACCACTAAAACCGTAGCATACACATCTGCAATTAAACCAGGAAAACCATCATTCTCGCCAAAAAGCAATCGATAACTATTGGTGTTTGTTTTTAGTAAAGAACTTCTTTTGCTAAAAGCTTCCGCTATTTTCTGATTAAAAAAAGTAGCATCTATAGCAATTGGATCGCCATGATGAATCATTTTTATTCGAATAGGTGACGCTAAATCGAATAACCCAAAGCCAATAATTTTGTTTTTATTCTTTCCGAAAATAATTGCTAAATCTCCTGTTTGTGGATCTTTATTCGTTTTTATAATACTATCTGAAAAAACCCAAGGATGTTTTTGCATTACAGATCTCTCTCCATTTGCGTTAAGTTTAACAGCAATACGTTGACTAGTATTTGTAGTAGAAAAAGTTCTTGTAAAATGCATAAAAATATTTTTGCAAAAGTATGAAATATGCAGCTAGCGATTAGCAGTAATTTGTAATAGATTAAAAATTGTTAAATGTGTTAAATATAATTTTATCCAAGTCTAAAGATTCTGCTTCGACGTATATATCATATAATTTTAAAAAACATAAAACATGAAAACTCTTTTAATTGCCTTTTTTACACTTGTGTCTTTTACTAGTATTCAAGACAAAAAAACGATTACCGCTACATTTGATGGAATAGAAAATGAAGCCTTTTATTTTAGTGATGATGCAGATACAGCACATGTTTTTGATGCTATTTCTGATGAAACAAGCAAGAAATTTGATTTGAAAAATGAAAACTTTATTGGACAAAACTTTAAAATCACTTACTCTACAGAAACCATTTTGGATGAAATGGAAAACAAAATGGAAGTTCTAACCATTGAAGATTTAGAAATTCTTTCGGAATAAATATTTCACACAGACATCTAAAACACAGCCTTTTATTAGGCTGTGTTTTTTTATATAAATAAAAAATGAAGATGCAGATAAACCATATTAAGATTTTCTGCGTACATAAAGAAAACAATAACTATACATTTATTATGAAAAAAACATCCATACTACTACTTGTTGCAATAGTCTTAACCTCATGTGTTTCTAAAAAGAAATTTCTTGCATTAGAACATGAAAACGGTGAAATTAAAAGTGAATTAACTAAAACTAAAGTAGCGAAGGAAGATCTTGAAGGTAAGTTTGCTGCTATACAAGAACGCGTAGATCAATACAATACTAAAATTAACACATTAGCTTCTTTAAATAGTTCTTTAAGCGAAGAGAATGACTCTAAAATGGAAAATGTTGCTGGTGTTGCAGTAATGTCTAACAACACAAAAACAAAGATGCGTGAAACTTTAACGAAAGTGGATCCTAATTTAGTAAGTCAGGCAAAAACTTTAAAAGATTCTATGGACTTGGCTGTTTCTTATAACTTGAAGAAAAGAATGAATACGACTTCTTTTGATGAAAGTGATGATATTGCAATTAGCATTGATGAAACGGTGGTTATGATATCTATTTCAGATAAAATGTTATTTAATTCTGGAAGCTATAGAGTTAGCAATAAAGCAAATGATATTTTACAAAAAATAGCAGATGTGGTAAACTCAGAATCTAGTATAGATGTTATGGTAGAAGGCCATACAGATGCTAGAAGTATAAACACAGATAAATTACAAGACAACTGGGACTTAAGTGTGTTACGTGCAACGTCTGTAGTTAGAAAATTACAACAACAATATAACGTAGCTCCAGAAAAATTAATTGCTTCAGGACGTAGCAGCTACCAACCTTTAGTAGGTAATGATACTAGAGAAGATAGAGCTAGAAACAGAAGAACAAGAATTATTATATTACCAAACATTGATAAGTTTTTTGCTTTAATGTCTGAAGATAATTAAACAGAACATCATTTTATAAATAAAAAAACGCAACCTTTTAGGTTGCGTTTTTTTTATATCTATTTGTTTATTATTTATAAAACAGGTGCTTCTATAAGGTTTCCATATCTATCAAATGCTACAACATTTCCATAAATATCTAGTTCTATAATTGGTTTCCCTAATTTTTCAATTTCACGTATTTGTGTTTTCCTATCTCCTACAATTACGTAAATCATTTCTTCTTCGTTTAAATAATTTCTAATCGTGGTTTTATAATCGTCTAAAGTCATGTTTACCAATTCCTCTTGATCGTCTACCATATACGTATCTGGTTTATTGTATTTACTTATGTTTCTTAAAACAGATAATTGCGCTCCTAAACTTTCAAAAGCTCTTGTATTTCCTTTTAGAATCTTATTTTTAGTTAATGCTACTTCATTGTCTGTAAAACTTGCTTGGTAATTGGTTAGCATCTCTTTAATAATTTCTAAAGATTTTAATGTTGCATTTGCTCTAACACTAGATCGAACTGTAAAAGGTGCTACTTCATTACTTTTTGAAAAACCAGAGTATGCGCCATAGGTATATCCTTTTTCAATTCGTAAGGTTTGAAATAATCTACCACTAGAACCACCTCCTAAAATCTCGTTTGCAAATTCTAACTTATTCGCATTTTTATCTTTTGCAGATATAGCCAACTTACCTATTTGTAACACGGATTGTTTTGCATCGGGAACATCAATAAAGTAGATATTTCCTTTGTTATTATTAATTGGTAAATTATAATGCGGAACTGCTATTTTATAGCCATTCCAACTATTTAATACTAGAGCCACAACTTCTGTTTGCTCTTTAGTTATAGCTCCTGCAATATGAAAATTAGCCTCTTTAGGCGAAAGGTTATTATAATAAGATTTTAAATCTTTCATAGTAATCCCTTGCGTGCTTTCTAGCGTTCCAGAACCTAGTGTACCAAAACGATGATTATGACCATAAATTAATTTGTTAAAAATATTAGAAGCAATAGCGTTTGGATTTGCCTCACGTCCTTTTAAACTAGTTTCTAAAGCTAATTTTAAACGCTCAAATTCTTTTTCATCCCAACGTGGTTCTAGAATCATTTCTTTTACTAAAGCCATGGTGCCTTCAAAATTCTTGGTCAAACAAGAACCTGTGATATGAAAATCTTCTTTTCCGCTATACATATTTATAGAAGCACCTAATAAACCAATAGCTTCTTCTAATTCCGCTGGAGTTTTTGCCGCTGTTCCTTCCTGCATTAAATCGCTTAACAAACTTGATACACCTTCTTTTCCAATTGGATCTAGTAACTGTCCGCCAGGAATAGTAATATCAAACTGTACTAGAGGTACTTCGTTATTTTCTATTCCAAACAAGCTTAATCCATTTTCAAGGCTGCTTGTCCAAACGACTGGTGCTTTAAACAATGGTAACTCACCAAATTCAGGCTCACTTCTATCTTGTTTTGTTTCTGTTTTTTCATAAACAGCTTCGGCACCTTGACCAACTTCTTCATTAGCTACATTATATCGTACTCGTTCTAGCCAAACCGTTGCAATTTTTGCATCTGTTACCGCTAGGTCTAATTGTCCTTTTGGTACCACGCTGGTCATTACATAGTTTTTGTCTTTAATGTATTCATTGTAAACACGCATAACATCTTCAGCAGTTACCGCTTCCGTTAATTTCGCACTTTCTACAATAAATCCTGGATCTCCTTTAAACTCATTGTCTTGTACTAATTGAAATGCTTTGTTTAAAACAGTACTTACCCCTTGGTATAAATTGGTTTCCAATTCTGCTTTAATTCGTTTTAAATCATTTTCATTAACGCCATTCGTTTCAAATTTGGTTAAACCTTCTTCAATTGCGGTTTTTACATCATCCAAATCTGTTCCTGCATTTGCGCGAACTCTAAAAATAAATTCTCCTGCGATTTCATTACTCGCTTGGTAGGTACCAATATTTGGTGCTAGTTTTTGTTCTTCTACTATTACATTATATAATGGAGCACTTTTACTTCCGCTAAGAAGTTGTCCAAGAATTTCTAATGCGTAAACATCTTGGTGGTATTCTTCTACTGTTGGAATGACCATTCGCAATTCTGGAAGCTTCGCAAAGTTATCTTCAAAATACAAAGACTTTATTTCTTCTAATACAACAGGTTCTGCTTGTAATTGCGGTACTTCTGGTCCGCTAGGAATTTCACCAAACCATTTTTCTACAAGTGCTTTCGTTTCTTCAATATTAATATCTCCAGCAATCACTAAGGATGCATTGCTTGCTCCGTAATACTGATGGTAAAAGGCTTTCACATCGTCTATAGTTGCTGCTTGTAAATCGGGTAAAGCACCAATAACGGTCCAACTATATGGGTGTCCTTCTGGATACAAGTTTTTTCTAATAATTTCATCGGTATAGCCATAAGCCGCGTTATCAACACGTTGGCGTTTTTCGTTTTTCACTACTTGTTTTTCACGTTCTAATGCTTCTTTGGTTACCGTATTAATCATATAACCAAAACGATCGGAATCAATCCACAGAATTTTTTCAAAAGCATCTTTTGGCACCACTTCATAGTATACGGTTCCATCACTCCAAGTTCCACCATTTCTACTTCCACCCCATTCTGGAATCATTTTTCGGTTTGCTCCAACAGGAACATTTTCCGAATCGTTAAAACTCATGTGTTCAAAAAAGTGAGCGAATCCTGTTTTCCCTGGTTTTTCACGATTAGATCCAACATGCATCATCGTGGCTACTGCAACTATAGGATCACTATGATCTTCGTGCAGGATAACTTCTAGGCCATTATCTAAAACAAATTTTTCATAATCGATTTTAAATTCGGTTGTAGTTTGCGAAATTGGTTCTGGTTCTTTTTTACAAGAAATACTCGTAAGTGCAAGTAGCACTAAGGTTAGTGAAGATAATTTCATTTGTAATTGGTTTGATTAATAGACTTTAAATTTAATAACTTGATTTTTAAAGATACGTTAAAACAATTAATATCTTTGCAGACTTAAAATAGAATCTATGTTTTCCTTAAAAAATATTTTTCGTTTAGTCGCTTTACTTGAAGGTGTTTCTTACTTATTATTAATGGCTGCTGCAATATATAAACGTATGCCTAATGGTAATGATTACTTTGTAAAACTATTAGGAATGCCTCACGGATTGCTATTTGTGGCTTATATTATATTGGCAATTCTATTTGGAGTGGAGCACAAATGGAATAAGAAAACCATGTTTATTGTGCTCATTGCATCTATATTACCATTTGCTACTTTTTATGTAGAAAAGAAATATCTGAAAAATATTTAGTAATATAGCATATTAAATATACTTTAAAATGCTAAAAAAACTCCCTCGTTTTCTTGCTATTACTTTTGTATTGCTAGTAATATCTAGTTGTAAAAAAGAAGAATCTATTGAGATTCATAAAAGCAATAAAGCTCCTCAAGCCTTATTAGAAAACGAATTTATTGTTAGAGGAACTACTTTTAACACCAATTTAAATACGGCTTATATTTATAAAATAGAAAGCGATACACTTACTTTAATGGATACTATTTCTATTAAAGAAAAAGCTTTCACTTTTAAAGGTACATCCAACCAACCTGAATTTTACGCAATTAAGGTAGACGAAAGTGATGTTATGTATAAATTTTTAGTCGATGCTTCGGAAATAAATATGTTTTTAAATACAAACTTATTTCTTTCTTCCACTTCTTCTAACTCGGAGACACAAAGGGTTTATTCGGATTATAAATCTAAAATGGATGCTTTTGATTATAAAGAGCGTGAATTATTTCTAAAGTATAAATCGCCACAAACTGCTAGCAAGAGAACTTCGATTCTAAATACCGATTTAGAAAATATGCAAATCGAAAAAATAACTTTTGTTATGGAATTTATTGAAACAAATAACGATTCAGAATTTACTCCTTTTGTACTACAAGAAAATTACCATAGTTTTTCTACAGAAAACTTAAGAAAACTTCACGATACATTAAGCGACGCTATTAAAAACTTACCATCTATTAAATTAATACATAATAATATTGTAAGTCTTGAAGAAAAAGAAGCGCAACAAAGTATAAAAGCCACCGAATATAGACCTATGGCTTATACTTTAAGCGGACCAAATACAAACGGGCAAACGATATCTTTAGCTTCTTTAAAAGGAAAAGTTGTTCTTGTCGATTTTTGGGCTAGTTGGTGTGCTCCTTGCAGAGTTACAAATCCAAACCTAGTGCGATTGCACAATAAATACAAAGATCAAGGTTTAGTAATTTTAAGTGTTAGTGAAGATAAAGGCGAACCAGAATGGTTAGGTGCTATTCAAGCAGATAACTTAACTTGGAATACACACATTTTAGATAATAATAAAACAATAGCTTTTAGATACGGTGTTTCATCCATACCACATAAAATGCTAGTAGACAAACAAGGTAGAATCGCAAGTGGTAAAATTTCTGGTAATACCTTAGAAAACAGAATTAAAGAATTAATTAAAGAATAAATCTATTGTATTACTAGCTTTTTAGTAATTGTATTTCCTTCTGTTTTAATCGTTGCTATATATAAACCAGAACTTAAACTGGATACATTTAAACTGTTTTCGCCAAGCGTAATTTCTTTTTCAAATAGAAACTGACCACGAACAGAATACAATGCTAATTTTGCTGTAGGAACATTTAGATTAACATTTACTACTGTTGTTGCAGGATTAGGATACATTCTAAAATCTAGAGCAGTAACTTCTTGAGATGATAAGGTTTGACATTCTCCTTCATCTGCAACAAAATTACAAGCACTTCCTACTTGCCAATTGCTTAAATAACTAGCGGAAGTATCATCTACAAAAATACAAGTTAAGCTTTGATTGTCTGTTACTATAAACTGACTTATACGATGGTTATTTCCATTTCTAATATCAATATTATTTAGTACGTTATTCGCTGCATTTATATACTTCACATCTGGATTATTAGAAATATCTAAATTTTGAATTTGATTGTTTTGCGTATATAGTAAAAATAAATCATCAGCGTTACTTAAATCGATACTCGAAATATTGTTATTATTACAAAGCAAATGTTTTAAATCGTCATTATTACCTAAGTCTAAAGTACTTAAATTGTTATTAGAGCAACTTAAATAGCGTAACGAAGTATTACTAGAAACATCAATAACATTTAAGCTATTATTATCACAGGATAAGGTTTTTAACGCTGTATTTGCTGAGATATCCAATGTGTTTAAGTTGTTTTCTGAAATAAATAAATCCTCCAAATTTAAATTACTGGCAAGGTTTACACTAGACAGATTATTAAAGTAACATCTTAAGTCTTTTAAATTACCATTTGCAGATACATCTAAAACACTAATATTATTAAGACTGCAATACAGGTTTTCTAATTGAGAATTATTGCTAACATCTAAAGTGCTCAAATTATTATTACTTAAATAAACACTTCTTAAAGCTTGATTTGAAACGATATTTAATGTCGTTAAATTATTATTATCTGCATCTAAAAATTCTAAATATGGATTATAAACTAAATCTAATGTTGTTAAATGATTATTGTAAGCATATAAACGCCTTAAATTCTTAAAAGCCTCTATACCAGAAAGATTCTGAATCCCTTTATTTGCAATAAATAAACTAGTTATAGATGATGCATCACTATTTAATATGTTACCATTTAAACCGTTGGTATCTATATTTAATGAAATTAGAGCTTGCTCAAAAGTTGAGTCAGGAATTGAAGTAGTCTGAGAATGTAGGTTTGTACTATTTAATAAAACAAGCGCAAAAAATAAATGGAGCTTTATATTAAAAAAATAGGAAAACACTACATTTCGAAAAGTGATTAATAGCATATCTTTCTTTCTTAACGTATTGATAGTGTTGTACTAACAATTATTAAGCGCAATATGGTAACTAATACTGTAACTTCCTCTTATTATCGTTATTCTGTTTTTTTACTCGTTTAATTACTAATCACTTAACCTATCTCCTACAAATTCTACTTTTGTTTTATTATGAGGCAATGCATTTCCATTTTTATCTAAATTTACCATTACTATTTTTTCTATGGTAATAATGGTTTCTCTTGTCATCATATTACGGACTTCACAACGCACTGTTAGTGAAGACTTACCAAATTTCACAGCATCTATTCCTATTTCAATAATATCGCCTTGTTTTGCAGAGCTTTTAAAATCTATCTCTGTAATAAATTTGGTTACTACTTGTTGGTTTTCTAATTGTACTACTGCATAAAGCGCAGCTTCTTCATCTATCCATTCTAGAAGTCTACCTCCAAATAAAGTTGCATTTGGGTTTAAATCTTCTGGTTTTATCCATTTTCTGGTATGAAATCTCATATATTATAATAGTTTTTGTTGCAAATCCTGATTTGGTATTTTTAGATTGCAGTTTAATTCTTTGTTTAATTTTTCAATAAAATAAGCAGAAAGCAAAGGGGATTCTTTTTCAATATTTTGATGAATAAAAAAATCAATTTCTTTTACTCCTTGGTCGGTCCATATTTTTAACCTTTCAATCCAATCGTCTAATCTGGTATAATCACTTTCATGGTTTGCGCCAACATAGCGAACAAAAGCAGTAGTATTAGTTAATCGCATATGCATTAAATCTCTTCTGCCTGCAGTATCTACAATGACGTTGGAGATATTATTTTCTTCTAAAAGCGCATACAAATCTTCTGCAACAGCAGAGTCATTATACCAATTGGTATGTCTAAACTCTATTGCTAAAGGAATTTCTTTGGGCCAGGATTCTACAAAGGTGATTACTTTATTAAAATCTTTTGGCGCAAAATTACTATGCATTTGCAAAAAGAGAGTTCCTAGTTTTTCTTTCAGATTAACCGCGTTATTGAGATAATTATTAACAACCTCTCCTACTTCATTTAAACGTTTCCAATGGCTAATTTCTTGGTTTAGCTTCGGAAAGAATTTAAATCCCTTTGGTGTTTTTTCATGCCAAGTTGCAAATTGTTCCGCAGAAAAAATTCTGTAAAACGTAGCATTCAATTCTATGGCATTAAACTGACTAGAATAATACCCTAATTCATCTTTTGTACCTCTTGGATAAAAGCCTTTCAAATCTGCTCTATTCCATTTTGCACAGCCAACAAATATCTCTGGATCCTGTTTTACTTTTACATTATTTAAAACGTTAAGCGTGTCTTTATGATCTTGAGGTAATGTGAAATCTATTAATTCTGGATGTTCTACGCTTCCAAACTTCATGCTTTATTTGTATTGAAAAACTTGAGGTAAAGATACCAAAATATAGCTTGTTAATAAACTGGTTAACAAGTAAAAATACAATGCTATTTTAGGGATTATAAAATCTCTAATTTTAATAAAAACTTATAGATATGAATACTAGAGACTTAAATTTAAAGCAAACGCGTCCGGAAATAGCTTCTATAATTATTAGTGATGATATGTCCAGCGACGAACGTTTTCAAAATCTTGTACTTAGACCAATAGCTAAATTACAAGTCCCTTTATTTATTGAAGTTTTTAAAAATTATGCTAAAAAGCATAAGAACGTTTTTTACGAGTTATCTATTGAAAAACGCATTCTTTATATTGAAAATGCGTTGCAAAAAGATATGAAGCTTAGAAACGCCTTAAAAGGAATGATGATTGGTTTATTCACTACAGAAGAATATCTTATTTATATAAAAAACTCTTCCGCTTTAAACAAACGTATGATGTCTATTGTTAAAGCCCAATTAATTGGTAATATTCAACTTTTAGACAAAGCAGAATTACTCGCTGCTGTTTAAGCATAAATGCTATAATTATCTATATTTTAAATTCTATTAAACTTAATAATTAGACTAATTTTGCGCTGTAAATAATTACAGTGCATATTTTAATGTGTCCAACTTTTTGTCCGAAATTTAAATAAAATGCTTAAAAAAATTGTAAAGCACATGTTAATAACCATCCTTAGTATTATTGGTCTTTTAGTAATAGTCTATTTCTTATTTACTACGTACTACCCTAGTTTTGGTGGAGACATTACTAAAGAGCAACAACTCGTTTATAAAAATTCGGAACAGTTTAATAACGGAAAATTCACCAATACGAAAGCGGTACCCAAAGATTTAAGTTTTTCGGAAACGATACAACTAGCCTACACTTTTTTCACCACCAAAGTACCAAACGGAAGGCCTAAAGAAAATTTAAAAGCAAATAAAATAGATTCGACAAATGTAGCCGATTATAAAGGCGAAGCTAGAATGGTTTGGTTCGGACATTCCTCTTTTTTATTACAAATAGACGGTAAAAACATTTTGTTAGATCCCATGTTTGGAAAAGTAGCCGCACCACATACGCTACTTGGTGGCAATCGATTTAATGAAGAATTCCCTTTAGACATTGAAAAACTGCCACAAATTGATGCGGTGCTATTTTCACATGACCATTACGATCATTTAGATTATGAAACCATATTAAAAATAAAAGACAAAACACAACGCTTTTATGTGCCATTAGGTGTTGGTGCACATTTAAAAGCATGGCATGTTTCCCCAGATAATATAACCGAATTGGATTGGTGGGAAGAAACAAAATTAGACGCACTAACTTTTGTATGTACTCCAGCACAGCATTTTTCTGGAAGAAAATTTAATAATTCACAAAGCACCTTATGGAGTTCTTGGGTGATACAATCTAATACGGAAAACATCTATTTTAGTGGAGATAGTGGTTACGCACCTCATTTCACCCAAATTGGTGAAAAATATGGCCCTTTTGATCTTGCGTTAATGGAATGCGGACAATACAATGAAATGTGGCCAGACATACACATGATGCCAGAAGAAACTGCCCAAGCAGGAATAGATGTGAAAGCAAAAAAAATCATGGCTATTCATTGGGCTGGTTTTAAACTAGCGTTACACGATTGGACAGATCCTATTGAACGTTTAAAAAACAAAGCTGCGACACTAAACCTAGAAGTTATTACTCCCGAAATTGGAGAAGTAATTAAAGTGAAAGACACTATAAATAATTACACCAATTGGTGGGACAATTATTAAACAAAACGCTGAAGCTTAGTATTTATATTAACGACACGCCATTTAAATCTGTAGTTAGCACATCACTCATATAATTAAAATATGGTCTGATGACTTTAAATGCTTTATCCACATCGTTTAAAAAGTCTGGAGAAGTCACTTCTTTATCCGTATATTTTTTGGTAAAAATAAATTGTTTTTTCTTGATTAAATCGATGGCTTTGTGCTCTTTATCAAAATTTCGCGGTGCTGTTTTTACTTCGTCTCCAACAAGTTCACCCCAAATTGCTTTAAAATTTTTATTATTTATTATTTCTCTGATTTCGGAATCGTCTTGTTCAAATTCTTTTCTAATTCGCAATAAATCTTCTTTGTTTGGTTCCCAAAATCCGGTAGCAATAAAACTTTCATTATTTGGCTGAATATGTAAATAATAACCACCTCGTAAATGCGGTTTTATTCTACTAAAAGAACCTCCAAAATGGGTTTTATACGGCAGTTTATTTTTAGAAAAACGCACGTCACGATAAACACGAAACATCTTCATTTTATCCATCTCATCATGCGTACTAAGCATGTTAAACAACTGATTATAAACTTGTTTTACCTCTGCTTCTATTTCTTTAAATTCTTTCTTGTTTTCGTTAAACCATTCTCGATTGTTATTTTTTTCTAATCGTTTAAAAAAGTCGAAGGTTTCTCTTGGTATTGTTTCGTTCATAATACAAATATTAAATAAGCTTAAAAATACAAAAAGCCTCGAAAAAATCGAGGCTTTTATGCTATTAATCTATAGTCGGTTTAATTAAAAACGACTATCGACTAACGTAAAATCTACTTAGTAATTTTAAACTCCTTGGTAATCAATCCATCACTTTCACCATCATAATATTCGATAACAAAAGTTTTATTTTTATCAAAGTACCCAACACCAGTATATTTATCTGTGGTAACAATATAACTCATATTTCTAGCGGAGTATCTTGCTTTTCCAAAAGGCATTTTTTTATCGCCATTTTTTACAGAAACGATAAATCCCTTTTCATCTGGAATAAACGCATAATCCACGTCATTAAATTTGTAATAAGTAACTTTTGTTTTGGTATCATATTGCGGGTCTTTATCATTATCTACCATTACTGTTTTTGTCACTTTTACAGGGGTATCGATTCTGTTTCCGTTAAGCTTATATCTATCTTTTGGATCGATTTTCACTTCTTGTTTTTGTACCGTATTTACTTTTACTTTCTTTTCAATAAGTTTTCCGTCTTCTTTGACTTTTACTGTTTTTACAGTAGTTTCCTCTAAAACATCAACCGGATTGTTTTGTGCATAAATACCTGCACACATTAATAAACTAAATATATATATTAAATTCTTCATTTTTATTTTTTAAATTTTAATGGTTAAACTTTATTCGATATTCTTCAGAAATATTACTTCACTTTATCTTCTATTTCCTCTTTAACATCTTCCATTTCGTCTTCTACAGCATCTGCAGCATCTTCAATGGCATCCCCTGTATTTTCTACAGCTTCTTCAATTTTTTCAGTTGGTGTTTTCTTTTCTTCTCTACAGCTTGTAAATACTGTTGAAATGGAAAACATAAGCACCAATACAATTATTATTTTTTTCATGATTTTATGGTTTTGATGGTTATTAATTTTGGTTATTATACTTTTCTTATAACATCTCTAATAAGAGATAGAATAAATAATACTATAAATACGAAGAATAGTATTTTGGCTATTCCAGCCGAAGCTCCTGCAATACCACTAAAGCCTAATACTCCAGCAATAAATGCAATTATTATGAATGTAATTGTCCAACGTAACATATCTTTAAGTTTTAAAATTTTAGTGTAATAGACTATACTTTGTGAAATCTTTGTATACTCTTACTCTAGTTCTTAGAGAATTCTTCTTGATGTGCATTTGAATTTTCAAAGGATAGTTTGTTATCAAATTGCAAGGTTCTAATAGGAAAAGGAATATTGATATTTTCTTTATCGTATGCCTTTTTAATTTCTATAATGGCTTTACTTTTAGATTTTAGTCTTTCTAAAGCATTTTCAGAGTCTATCCAGAATCTACACAGGTAGTTTATAGAACTTCCGCCAAATTCTGTGTAATAAAATTCTACTTCGTTAGCTTCCTTTACCTGGCTAAACGTATTTGCAATGGTTTGTTTGGTAAGTGCTTCTACTAGATCTAAATCAGACTCATAACCAACACCACACTCCAACATGACACGCATTCTGGTAGTCAGCGAATAATTTTTTAAAGGTTTTTCTAATATGTCTTTATTAGGAATAATAACTAAATTGTTATCTGCTTCCTTTATAACAAATCCTTTGAGGTTAATATCCATTACTTCCCCAGAAAAACCATTGGTTTCTACCCAATTTCCTGTCTGAATTTTCTTTCTAAAGGATAATATAATACCTGCAATAGTGTTAGACAATGTGCCTTGTAAAGCTAAACCAACAACAAGACCTATTACTCCTGCTCCAGTAATTAGCGTAGTTAATGTTTTACTTAAATTTAAAATGCCTAAGGCTACAAATATTCCTGTAGATACTACTATTACTGTTGCAATTCTAGCAACTATATTTGTGATAGATTTTTGTTCTACTTTTTTGGATACTAGTTTTATTACTAGCTTATTTACATATTTTGCGGTAAAGTAAGATGCAAAAAGTACTGTAATTGCTATCGCTAAATTTGGTAAAATTTCGATAAAGGTATTAAGCCAGCCTTGTAATTTTTCTGATAATAAATTAAAAGCGGTTTCTAATTGGTTTTTCATTTTTCAATAAGTTTAAGTGTTTCTATACATCGATTTTGTTTTAGTAACTACTAAAAACTTAATCAACGATAACACTCTGTAACTTATCGGAAGTCTTTTTGGTCCAAGCATCTAACATCCAGCTTGCTTTTTCTAAATCTCGTATGTAAGCACCAATAAGATCTATGGTACCTTCGTCTGAAGCATCTTCTGCTTTATGAATAACTTTAGACATTTGCGCTAGTATTATTTTATGATCTTTAATAATTTCGGAAACCATATAGGTATCCGATTTTAAGGATTTAGCTTCTTCAACAGCTGAAATTTTTAAATAATTGCTGTATTTACTCATCGGATGAAATCTTAACGTAAGAATACGTTCTGCTATTTCATCAATCTTTAGTTGTGCATCTTTGTATAGTTCTTCAAATTTATTGTGAAGATCAAAGAAGTTTTCTCCTAAAATATTCCAGTGAAAATTTCTTAGTTTTTGGTAATAAATGTGGTAATCTGCTAGTAGTGTATTTAGTTCTACAACTACAGGTAATAATTTCTCATCTTGCATATTCAAATAACTCATAATTATATTTTGGTTTTAATGTTTTAAACAGTTTGTTTTGTTCGAACACTATATAAACTATGCGAAATCTCCCTTTTGTCAAGTCCTTTAACAGGTTTTAACTGTTTTAAGATTATTTTAACATAAATTATGTTAAAGCCACTTCTTTTTTCTAAAATAAATTAACATAATTATGAGTATAATAATCATTACTGTCCAAACTATATAATAGCCATACGGATTAGAAAGCTCTGGCATATTGGTAAAATTCATGCCATAGATTCCTGCAATAAATGTTAGCGGAATAAATATAGTTGCTATAATAGTTAGCACTTTCATGACCTCGTTCATCTTATTACTAATGTTGGTCATGTAGAGATCCATAAGTCCCCAAATCATTTCACGATACAAGTCGATACTTTCGTTTACTTGTATCATGTGATCATATAAATTACGAAGATAGTTTTTGGTTTTATCTTCTATAAAATCGATTTCCGATTTTTCCAATTTGTTTACTACTTCACGAAACGGAAAAACGGTTCTTCGTATTTTTAGTATTTCACGTTTTTGGTTTTGAATGCTTGTAGTGGTTGTATTAGAGCTAGATTCTTGAATAAAAAGGGTTTCTTCTAAATCTTCAATCTTATCCCCTTCGGCTTCAATAACCGTAAAGTAATTATCTACCACAGCATCTAAAATGGTGTACATTAAATAATCTGCTTTGGCATTTCGTACTCTTCCTTTGGCATTTCTAATTCTATCTCTCAAATCATCAAACACATCACCATCTGCTTCTTGAAAAGTAAGTACATAGTTTTCTCCAATAACCATACTCATGTGCTCGTAAACTATTTCATCTTCAGTTTTAAAGTGTAGCATTTTAAAAACAATAAAAAGGTAACCTTCATACTCCTCTAATTTAGCTCTTTGGTTTGTAGTCACAATATCTTCAAGAACTAAAGGGTGTAGATTATAATGCTGACCTAATTTTTCAATTTCGGCAGTATTGTTTAAACCATTAATATTAATCCAAGTAACATGTTCCTGCCCTTTAAAATGAAAAGCATCTTCTACATTATTAGAAATTCTAAAGTCACAAGCATCTTTATTATAATTTACAATATCAATTTTAGTTTCAATAGATTGTTTTTCACCTACGTAAGAAACAGTTCCAGGAACTGAATTTACCGTTTTATACGTTTTTTTTCGCTTAGTTGTTTTGCGGTTTTTTTGAGCCATGTAGTTTTTAATTACTATAAAAATACTAAAGTTTATTCAAATTCTATGTTATTTAATACTAATCCCGAAGCTGGAGCAATATAGTCCATCACTTCTGTACTTTCTGGTAGTAATGTTGCCCTAATATAATCTAAAGTAATTTCTCCTCTTCCTAATTTTATAAGTGCTCCCATCATTAATCTAATTTGATTTCTACCAAATCCTTTTCCTTTTACACGAAGCATGTATGTTTTTTCTGGGAAGAAATTTGCACTAAATACCGTATTCTCAACAAGCTCACAAGTACTAACTTCTCTAGTGTATAAACCTTCGTTTGTCGCTTTATAACAGTAGGTTTTAAAGTTATGCGTGCCCTGAAATAGGGTTGCTCCTTCTTCCATTGCTGCAATATCTAAATCCTCTAAAATGGTAGTTAAAATTGGCGCACAAAAAGGATGGCATTTTTCACCGTATGTAAAAAGGTATAAATATTCTTTTGTTTTAGAATGCTGAATAATATTGAATTCCGCATCAACTTCTTCAATAGATAATGCGCGAATATCTTGAGGTAAGTTATGGTTGAAGAGTGCTAGAAAAGCTTCTTGATCTTCAATAGGTTCATATAAAAAAAGCTCAAAAGCCGAAGCATTAGCAGAAACCATAGCATCTGTTCTACCAGAAGCTAAGGTTTTAAAACGCTTGCCTTCTAAAATGTAATTAAAAGTTCTGTCAATCATTAAATGCACTGTTTTCAATTTTGGCTGTTTTTGCCAACCATGAAAACGATAGCCTAGATATTGTACTTTGACTAGATAATAGTAACGTTTGTTAAACATATTTTAAGAATCTCTTTAAGCCGGCAAGTAACCTATTTTATTACATCTAACAAAATTTTTATAAATTGTAATACAAATAACTAACTAAAACTAAAAATTATGAATGAAGCAGCTAAAACAAAACCTCCAATTTGGTATTGGATTGTAAGTGTATTTGCTCTTATTTGGAACTTATTAGGAGTTGGCGCATATTTAGCGCAA
Source organism: Lacinutrix himadriensis (assembly GCF_001418105.1). Classification (GTDB taxonomy): domain Bacteria; phylum Bacteroidota; class Bacteroidia; order Flavobacteriales; family Flavobacteriaceae; genus Oceanihabitans; species Oceanihabitans himadriense. The sequence continues at coordinate 200,871 of NZ_LIQI01000027.1, read as the reverse complement.
GCATATATGGACAATGATACTCGTGCAGGACTAACAGAAACCGAACTTGCTATGTACGAAAATTTGCCTGCTTGGTATACCGCAGCATTTGCAATAGCTGTTTTTGCAGGAGCTTTGGGTAGTATTGCTTTATTATTAAGAAAAAAATGGGCATATATTATTTTTCTAATTGGCGCAATTGCTGTTATACTTCAAATGTCTTATGTAGTGTTCTCTTTAAAAATGACAAATGCAATGACTCCAATCATTATTATTGTGTCTATTGCGCTTGTTTTACTTGCGAAACATGCGACAAAAAAAGGATGGATTTCATAAAAACCACCAATTAACGAACAAACAAAAAAGGCTTCTAATTATTTAGATGCCTTTTTTAATTCTATTATTTTTCTCTAGTTTTTAAAACCGAAACTACATCTTCTAATTTATAACCTTTCGCTTGAAGCAACATTAAAAAATGAAATAGTAAATCGGCACTCTCGCTTAGAAATAAATCGTCGTTGTTATCCATAGCTTCAATAACCACTTCTACAGCTTCCTCTCCTACTTTTTGAGCTACTTTATTAATACCGGAAGCAAATAGGGAAGCTACATACGATTTTTCAGAATCTCCAGCTTTCACTCTACTTTCAATTGTACTTTCTAATTTAGAAATAAAACCGAAACTTTCTTTATTTTCTTCATCCCAACAGGTATCTGTACCTTTATGACAGGTTGGTCCAACTGGTTTTACCTGAATTAGTAAGGTATCGTTATCGCAGTCTAATTTATAATCTACCAGGTTTAGAAAATTACCACTCTCTTCTCCTTTGGTCCAAAGTCGTTTTTTGGTTCTGCTAAAAAAAGTAACCTTTTTAGTTTCTTTTGTTTTACTGAAGGCTTCCGCATTCATATACCCCAACATTAATACTTGTTTTGTTGTTGCATCTTGAATGATTGCAGGTACTAATCCGTCGTTATTTTTATTGAAATCTATTTCCATTATAATCGCACTTCTATGTTATTATTCTTTAATTCTTGTTTTAAATCTTTTATTTCAATTTCAGAAAAATGAAAAACACTAGCTGCTAAAGCTGCGTCTGCTTTCCCAATATGAAAAGCATCTACAAAATGCGCCATGTTTCCTGCACCACCAGAAGCGATTATAGGAATATTTAATTCTGTAGAAAGTTTAGCTAATGCTTCGTTAGCAAAACCGTTTTTAGTTCCATCATTATTCATGGATGTAAAAAGTATTTCTCCGGCACCACGTTCTTCTGCTTCTTTAGCCCAAGAAAATAAATCTAATTCGGTAGGAATACTTCCACCCGCAACGTGTACAATCCAATTTCCATCTACCTGTTTTGCATCAATAGCAACAGTAATACATTGGTTTCCGAATTTATTGGCCAATTCATTTATTAATTCTGGGCGTTTAATTGCCGAAGAATTTATAGAAACCTTATCCGCTCCAGATTTTAAAAGTGCATCTACATCTTCAATAGAAGAAATTCCACCTCCAACAGTAAACGGAATATTCACTTGCTCTGCTACTTTTAGCACCAAATCAGCATCGTTTTTCTACCTTCTAATGTTGCTGAAATGTCTAGTAAAACCAACTCATCTGCACCAAGAAGCGCATACTTTTTAGCAAGTAAAACAGGATCTCCAGCATCTCGTAAACCAACAAAATTAATACCTTTTACGGTACGTCCATTTTTAATGTCTAAACAAGGAATGATTCTTTTTGCTAGCATTTTAGTAGATGGTTTCTAAATCGGTTAAACGTATATTCCCTTCATATAAAGCTTTACCAATAATTACCGCTTCACAACCTATTTTTTCCAATAAGTTGATATCATCAATAGTAGTAACACCACCAGAAGCTATTAGTTTTATGGTTTGATTATTAGCAGAACAGCTTTCAAGCATCTTTTTATAAAGTTCTATAGAAGGACCTTCCAGCATACCATCTTTAGCAATATCTGTGCAAATAACATATTGAATGTTCTTTTTCTGGTAGCCTTGTATAAAAGGAATCACCTCTAAATTGCTTTCTTCCATCCAACCACTAATGGCTATCTTTTCATTTCTACAATCGGCACCAAGTATTATTTTTTGCGCTCCATATTTAGAAATCCAGTTATCAAAAGTATTCGTGTCTTGCACAGCAATACTTCCTCCTGTAATTTGTTTTGCGCCAGAATTGAAAGCAATATGTAAATCCTCATCTGTTTTTAATCCACCTCCAAAATCAATTTTTAAATTGGTTTTAGAAGCTATTTGCTCTAATACTTTATAGTTTACAATGTGTTTCGCTTTTGCTCCATCCAAATCTACTAAATGTAAATATTGAATTCCTGCTGCTTCAAACTGTTTGGCAACCTCTAAAGGGTTTTCATTGTATATTTTTTTGGTGTTGTAATCGCCTTTAGTAAGTCGAACACATTTTCCGTCTATAATATCTATTGCTGGTATTATTCTCATATTCCTTTTCCACGAAAATGGAAATCTCTTTTAATTAAACTTTTCTTTATACCTACAAGGTTTTAAAACCTCGAAGGACACTATAATGCTATAAAATTCTTTAATAATTGTTCTCCTGCATCACTACTTTTTTCTGGGTGAAATTGCACCCCATAAAAGTTATCTTTTTGCAATGCGGAAGCATATACTACATCATAGTCTGTTGTTGCAATACTTTCTTTACAATTTTCTGCATAAAAACTATGTACAAGATACATATAGCTTTTATCATTTATGTTTTTAAACAAATCGGATTTTAAATTACTAATAGTATTCCAACCCATTTGTGGCACTTTTACACTGGTATTGAAACGTTTTACATCTACATCAAAAATCCCTAATCCTTCGGCATTTCCTTCTTCTGTCGTTTTACATAGTAATTGCATACCTAAACAGATCCCTAAAACAGGCTGTGTTAGAGTCGGGATTAATATATCTAACTTACTTTTTCTAAGCATTTTCATTGCACTACTCGCTTCTCCTACTCCTGGGAAAATAATCTTATCTGCTGCTTTTATTTCTTCTGGGTTATTCGACAGAACCGCTTCCAATCCTAGTCGTTTAAAAGCAAACTGAATGCTTTTAATATTTCCTGCCCCGTAATCTATAATTACTATTTTCATTCTTCTCGATACTATTTTTCGTTCCCCAAAATCACTCGAAGTGATATTATAACATTCCTTTAGTAGATGGTAAAAACATTTTATTAGAATCGCGTTTTACCGCCATTTTCATCGCTTTAGCAAATGCCTTAAAAATACCTTCAATTTTATGATGTTCGTTGGTTCCTTCCGCTTTAATATTTAGGTTACATTTTGCGCCGTCTGTGAACGATTTAAACAAATGGAAAAACATTTCGGTTGGCATGTCTCCTATTTTCTCACGTTTAAAATCAGCTTCCCATTCTAACCAGTTTCTACCTCCAAAGTCAACAGCTACTTGTGCTAAACAGTCATCCATGGGCAAACAAAAACCATAACGTTCTATTCCTAATTTATTCCCTAAGGCTTTATTAAATAATTCACCCAAAGCAATCATGGTATCTTCGATGGTATGGTGTTCATCTACATTTAAATCCCCATCCACTTTAATCGTTAAATCCATTGCACCATGACGACCAATTTGGTCTAACATATGATCGAAAAAGGATAAACCAGTATCGATGTCATTTTTACCAGAACCATCTAAATTTAACTTAATGTAAATGTTGGTTTCGTTTGTATTTCTAGTAATCTCTTGAACACGATCTTCGAGTTTTAAAAATTCATATATTGCTTTCCAGTCGGTACTTGTTAAAGCAATAGCATCTAAAATGGCTTGTTTGGAAGTTTCAATTTCATCTGCTCCTAATTCTGGATTTTCAGATAAAAAGATTCCTTTGGCACCTAGGTTTTTAGCCAATTCCATATCTGTGATTCGGTCTCCTAAAACGAAAGAATTTTCTAAATCATAGTTTTCTTTATCCAAATACTTGGCTAGTAAACCAGTTCTTGGCTTACGAGTTTCTGCATTTTCATGTGGAAAAGTTCTATCGATACACACTTCAGAAAAAACAACACCTTCCTTTTCAAAAGCAGTTATTACTTTGTTTTGCGCAGGCCAAAAGGTATCCTCTGGAAAAGAATCTGTCCCTAATCCGTCTTGATTCGTTACCATAACCAATTCATAATCCAATTCTGAAGCTATTTTAGCCATATATTGAAATACTTTTGGGTAGAATTCTAACTTATCTAAGCTATCTAATTGATAATCTACTGGTGGTTCTAATACCAATGTTCCGTCTCTATCTATAAATAATACTTTTTTCATCTTTAGTTTCCGCGAAAGCGGTAATCTTTTAATTAATATTCTTTAATGCACTAATTAATTTCTCATTCTCTTCCTTAGTACCAACAGTAATACGAATACAATTTTTGACTTGTGTATTTCTATTACGAATAATTACTTTTTTTTCAATTAAATATTGATACGTTTTATTAGCATCATCCACTTCAACCAACAAAAAATTGGCATCTGTAGGATATACTTTTTTCACAATAGAAAGGGTACTTAAAGCGTCTTTTAACTTTGTTCTTTCTAAAAGAATGGTATCGATATTCTGAGTAACTTCTTCTACATTATTTATGCTTTTTAAAACCGCTTCTTGGTTTAAAGTACTCACATTATAAGGTGGTTTTACACGATTATAAAGTTTAATAATAGCTTCATTGGCATAGGCAACTCCTACTCTAACACCTGCTAAACCCCAAGCTTTACTAAAGGTCTGACTAATAATTAGATTATTGTATTTGTCTATCTTTTTAATGAAGGATGCTTGCGAACTAAAATCGATATAGGCTTCATCTACAATCACAATACCATTGAAATTTTCTAAAATATATTCTATATCCTCGGGATTAATACTATTTCCTGTTGGGTTATTTGGAGAACATATAAAAATAATTTTCAGCTCTTCGAAATCTAAATACGGTTGTAATTGATTAAGACTAATTTGAAAATCGTTAATTAGCGGCTGCTCTATAACCTCGATATTATTAATATTTGCAGACACATCGTACATTCCGTACGTTGGCGAAAAGGTTAATACCTTATCTTTTCCTGGTTCACAAAAAATACGAAATGCTAAATCGATAACTTCGTCACTACCATTGCCAACAAAAATCTGATTTGTTTCTACTTTTTTTATGGCAGATAACTTTTCTTTAATTTCTCTTTGTTGTGGATCTGGATACCTGTTTAAGTCTCCAAACGGATTCTCATTTGCATCTAAAAACACATCTGCAGTGCCTTTAAATTCATCTCTTGCAGAAGAATAGGCTTTTAATGCTTTTATGTTAGCTCTTACGAGATTGTTTATGTTGGAATTATTTTTCATATTTAATTCTAATTGGATTCCGCATCCAATGCGGAATGACAGCGTATTAACTTAAATCTTTTAAACGGATGGAAACTGCATTTTTATGTGCTTGTAAACCTTCGGCTTCTGCCATTAACTCAATGGTATTTCCAATATTTAACAATCCTTTTTTACTGATTTTTTGAAAGGTGATACTCTTTAAAAAACTATCTAAATTCACCCCAGAATATGCTTTACTAAATCCGTTAGTAGGCAAAGTATGATTAGTCCCAGAAGCATAATCTCCTGCGCTTTCTGGTGTATAATTACCTATAAAAACAGATCCTGCATTGGTAATATTATCGATAAAAAAATCGTTGTTTCTAGTGGCAATAATAAGGTGTTCTGCTGCATATTCATTCACAAAATCTAATGCTTCCTCCCGATTTTCAATTAAAACCGCTTTCGCATTTTGAAGAGCTTGTGTAGCAATCTCTTTTCTTGGTAACTCTAGAAGTTGTTTTTCTATTTCATCAGCTACTTCTGCAAGTAGTTCTTTAGTATCTGAAACTAAAATTACTTGGCTATCCGCTCCATGTTCTGCTTGACTTAACAAATCGGAAGCCACATAAGATGCATTCGCTGATGCATCTGCAATCACTAACAATTCACTTGGTCCCGCAGGCATATCGATTGCTATACCATGCTTTGTAGCCAATTGTTTTGCTACGGTTACGAATTGATTTCCTGGTCCGAAAATCTTAGACACTTTAGGAATACTTTGGGTTCCAAAAGTTAAACCAGCAATTGCTTGAATACCTCCTACTTTAAAAATTTTAGTAACACCACAAAGTTGTGCTGCGTATAAAATTTCATTTGCAATCTTACCTTCTTTATTTGGAGGTGTACATAAAACAATTTCTTTACAACCCGCTATTTGCGCAGGCACTGCAAGCATTAAGACGGTTGAAAACAATGGCGCTGTTCCTCCTGGAATGTACAATCCTATTTTTTGAATCGCACGTTTTTCTTGCCAACAAAGCACACCATTTGTAGTTTCTACTTCTACTTTCTTTGTTTTTTGCGCAGCATGAAATTTTTCAATATTTGCTTTTGCTTTACCAATAGCTACTTTTAAATTATCTGGTACTTGATTAGCGGCTTCTTCGATTTCTAAAGTAGAAACCTTCATAGTATCCAATACCACACCATCAAATTTTTCGGTATACTTCGCAATAGCTTTATCCCCATCTTGAGATATCTCACTAAATATTTCGGTAACTATAGACTCAATATCGCTAACCTTTTGCGTTGGTCTTTCTATAATAGCTTGCCAATCTTGCTTACTAGGATTTTCAATTGTTTTCATTTCTATTTGTCTTAAAGTCTTTGTATTAACCAGTAATTAAATCACCATGTTTTCAATTGGGCAAACTAAAATACCTTCGGCTCCATTTTCTTTCAGTTCATCAATTACTTCCCAAAATTCATTTTTATTAATTACCGAGTGAATGGAACTCCAACCTGTTCGTGCAAGAGGTAAAACGGAAGGGCTATTCATTCCTGGAAGGATATTGATGATTTCTTCTATTTTATCATTAGGAGCATTAAGCAACACATATTTGTTTTGTCTTCCTTTTAAAACCGATTGTAATCGAAACTGAATCTTATTTAAAATGCTTTTATTTTCCTCTGAAATTTGAGGCGAAACCGCAAGAACTGCTTCCGATTTTAGTAGTACTTCTACTTCTTTCAATCCGTTTTTAAACAAGGTGCTTCCGCTAGAAACAATATCTACAATAGCATCGGCTAAGCCAATATTTGGTGCTATTTCTACAGAACCATTAATGATATGCAATTGTGCATCTACATTATTTTTCTTTAAAAATTGATTAACGGTATTTGGATACGAGGTTGCAATACGTTTTCCTTGTAAATCTTGAATCGATTTGTAGGATGCTGATTTTGGTATGGCTATAGACACTTTACAAGTAGAAAACCCTAATTTTTCTACGACAGGAATACCTTCTCCTTTTTCAATAAGTACATTTTCGCCAATGATTGCAGCATCTACAATACCATCTTTTAGGTATTGTGGAATATCTCCATTTCTTAAATAAAATACTTCTAAGGGGAAATTTCTAGCCGAAACTTTTAATTGATCTTTTCCATTATCAATAGAAACACCAATGTCTTTAAGGAGTTTAAGAGAATCTTCGTTAAGTCTTCCTGATTTTTGAATTGCAATTTTTAATTTACTCATTATAATTTTTAATGTGTTTGAGTAAATCTTTAGGTATAAAAAAAACCGTTTGAGATGCTCAAACGGTTTTTAAAATATGTTGGTTTTATTCAATACACTTTTAGCTCGCTTGATTGCCAGTAGTAAAATGATGATGATGTAATTGAATAAAGTTCATTTCTGTTTTTATATATGCAAATATTGTAAAAATTAGTTTTTATATCCTAATTTATTGAAAATAAAATTTCATTTTTATGAAATTCTTAAAAATAAATATATAATTTATTGATTTCCTAATATAATTGGCATTCCAGAATCTCCAGAACCAATAATAATTACTTTACTGTTAGGTGATTCCGACAACTTTACCGTTGCTTCAATACCTTTATCTTGTAAAATTTTGTCTGTTAATGACGCACTTAAAATACGGTTTGACTCTGCTTTACCTTTCGCATCAATAATTACTTTCTCTGCTTCTTTTGAAGCTGTAACTAATCTAAACTCATATTCTAAAGACTCTTGTTCTTGCTTTAGTTTACGTTCAATAGCATCTTTAATAGTTGCTGGTAATTTTACATCCTCTACTAAAACTCTTTTTACTGTTAAAAACTGTCCGTCTAAAAGCGTTGTTACTTCTTCTAAAATTTCTTGCTCAATAACATCTCTTTTACTAGAATATAATTGTTCTGGCGTATATCTACCAACAACACTTCTTGCTGCTGCATTAATTGCAGGATCTAATAATTCTCTTTCGTAATCTGCTCCTTTGGTTTTAATTAATTTTCCAAGGTTAGAAAATTCTGGCTCATACCATATAGTTCCGAATACTTTTACTTCTAATCCATTAACGGAAAGCACATTCATTTCATCGGAAACCGATTGTTGACGTACCGTTTGCACTAACATATCATTCCAAGGTGCAACAATATGAAAACCTTCACCATACGTGTGTTCGGTATTAATACCATCTCCAAAACGTTCAAATAAAACACCACCTTCTCCTGGACCAATCGTCACTGCGGATTTAGAAATTAAAATGATTAAGAACACTAGTCCTACTATAAAAGGCACTGCAATTTTAGGTAATTTATCCATGTTTATTATTTATATTAATCCGTTATATTTTCTTAAAAACCACTCGATTGCTAAACTTAAAATTAGCAAGGCTAGCAAGTATTTGAAATCAATCAAAGGTACAACATTTTTACTGCTTTTCTGTATGGTAGCAAAGCGTTCATCCTTTAACAAATCATTAATCAGCGTATTTGTATTTGCAATAAAATAACTGTTCGCTTTTGTATTAGTAGCAACTTGCTGTAGCTTTGTTACATTAGCATTCAAAAATTGTTGTTCTATATTATATTCTAGAATTTGAAAGGATCCAGATTTTGAAATGTTTTCGTTTGTTGCTTTTACCGTAAAATCATAGGCTCCAGCAGTTAAATTACTTAAGTCGACTTGGTAATTATTTCCTTTTAAAATTAAAGGAAAAGTACTAGTTTCTTTCGTGTCCTTGTTTTTAACCGAAATATTTAAAGTTTCCTTTACATCAAACTCATAGTTTTTATTGAAGAATTGTGCTTTAACAATAACATTGGTATTGCCTTGATAAAAAGACTCGTAATCTACGTTTAATCTACTTCTGCGTTTATTGGAAGCCAAGTACTGCACAAGTTTACCAATAAAGTTATCGAAAGTATTAAAAGACTTGGTGTTTAAATAGCTTTGTGCTCTCCATTTCCAGATATTCTCACCAAAAAGTACCGCTTCTCTCCTGCCATTGGTTTCTAAAGTTACTAGTAATGGATCTTGTGTTTCTACACTTCCAACTTTTTTGTTTAAAATGGTTTCTACTGGAATGGAAAAAGTAGCATTACCAAAAGAAGATTGTAAAGGCGGAAAAGATTCAAAATCTAAATCGTCAACAATAAAGGTATTATAGTTTGTATTAAGACTTGCTTGATAATCTTCGGTCTGATTGGTTATATCGTTTTTAAAATCGGAAGTCATTTTATTCACAAAAGCATAGTCTGTTTTAGCCCCTAAAACTATAAATTTATTCGCGTTACTTTCCTTTAAACTTTCAAAAACAGGCTTAAACCTATTGTTTGGTTGATACAATATAACTAATTGAAAATTATCTTTTTGTGATAAATATTCATTTGGAGTAACAATAGAAACTTCCCGTTGCTCATTACTTTCAATGCTCTTTTTAAAAGCACCCAAATCTGGATGCATAAAATCGCTAATTATAGCAACATTTGTTTTCTGATCTATAACTTCTACAGCAAAGTTTTTGTAATTATTAATCGTGTTTTTTTCACTCTCTATAGGAATAATTTGTGCTTTATACGCTTGAACTCCTACTCGATTTGCAGGCAAGGTAAAGTTTAAAATTCTTGAATTATTGGTAGCACTGAAACTTACGTTTTCGGAATATACTGTAGCATTACCAGAAGTAACCACAAATCTTGATTTCACAATATTATTACCATTATAAGTAACAATGGTTTCGACAGGAAACTTATTTTTTAAAAAAGCATACTTGTTTACATTAAGCTGCTGTAGTTTTAAATCGGTGTAGGTAATGGTATCTCCTAGAATGACAGGAAATATGGGTTGTTTTACTTTTTCCGCAGAAAACACGTAGTCGCTACCATAGGTTTGGTTTCCGTCCGTTACTAAAAGGATTGGGGAAGTTGTGTTTTTATAAATCTGTAAAAAACTACTAAAAGCCTTATCAATATTGGTTTGTTTGTCTAAAAAAGTTAAAGAATCGGATGTTTCTATAGCGTTTCCGAAGGTAAAATAATCCAAATTAAATTTTTCAGATAGTTCCTTATTATTCTTAATAGAAGCTACTAATTGCAGGGTATTTTCTTTCTGATTTAAATGTGTTACCGAACTTGAATTATCTACAGCAACCACTAAATTAGGTTTTTCGGTATAGTAGCTAATTTTTTCAAATTTAGGATTGATAAGCAACAATAGAAGTGAAAAAATAGATATAAACCTTAAAAATGCAAAAAGAACACTTTTAGATGTTCTGTTCTTCTTTTTTAAACTATACTGAAATAGCGCTAGTGATAGCGCTATGATTCCAGCAAGTATGATGTATATAAGTATTTCTGTTTGCATTAAGAGACCTTTCGACTGCGCTCAAGGTGACATTTATAAACTATTAATAGTTGTTATTCCTTCTTAATAATATTGGGATTTAAGGAATGCATTAAGTCAACATTCCGCCATCTACGTTAATGGTTTGACCTGTAACATAAGCAGACATGTCGCTTGCAAGAAAAACACAAACATTTGCGATATCTTCTGGAGTACCACCACGTTTTAACGGAATAGCATTTCGCCAACCTTTAACTGTTTCTTCGTCTAGTTTTGCTGTCATTTCTGTTTCAATAAAACCAGGAGCAATCACGTTACTTCTAATATTTCTAGAACCAAGTTCTAAGGCTACCGATTTAGAAAACCCTATAATTCCTGCTTTAGAAGCAGCATAGTTGGTTTGTCCTGCGTTTCCTTTTACACCAACAACAGAACTCATATTAATGATAGAACCTTTACGTTGTTTAAGCATAGTACGTTGTACCGCTTTGGTCATGTTGAAAACTGACTTTAAGTTTACTTCGATAACCGTATCAAAATCTTCTTCGCTCATACGCATTAAAAGATTGTCTTTAGTAATTCCTGCGTTATTGATAAGGATGTCTATGCTTCCAAATTCTGCAACGACATCTTCGGCTAATTTTTGCGATTGATTAAAATCTGCAGCATTACTTTGATATCCTTTAGCCTTAACTCCTAAAGCTGTTAATTCTTTTTCTAGTTCGTTAGCAGCTTCCACAGAAGAGCTATATGTAAATGCTACATTAGCACCTTGTTGGGCAAAAACTTGAGCGATTCCTTTTCCTATTCCTCTACTAGCTCCAGTTATAATAGCTGTTTTTCCTTCTAATAATTTCATATGTAATAACTTCAATTAAGTTAGATTCCTGATTTTACAGAAATGATAATTTTAATTTAAACTTTAAAGCTTTTATTAAAGCCTCTTTATTCTATTCAAATATAATAAATACAAATTGCATCAAATAAAAAAACCTCACAAAATAATGTGAGGTTTTTAACATATATCTTATTGTTGCTTAGCCTAAAACTTCAGCAACTTTTTTACCAATCTCAGCTGGTGAATCCACAACGTGAATACCACATTCTCTCATGATTTTCTTTTTTGCTTGTGCAGTATCATCACTACCACCAACAATTGCTCCAGCATGTCCCATTGTACGACCTGCAGGTGCAGTTTCTCCTGCGATAAAACCAATTACTGGTTTCTTGCTTCCACTAGCTTTATACCAATTAGCAGCATCTGCTTCTAATTGTCCACCAATTTCACCAATCATTACTACCGCTTCTGTTTCAGGATCGTTAATTAATAACTCTACAGCTTCTTTAGTTGTAGTTCCAATAATAGGATCTCCACCAATACCAATTGCTGTTGTGATACCTAAACCTTGTTTTACAACTTGGTCTGCAGCTTCATAGGTTAATGTACCTGATTTAGATACAATACCAACTTTACCTTTTTTGAAAACGAAACCTGGCATAATACCAACTTTAGCTTCTCCTGGAGTAATAACTCCCGGACAGTTAGGTCCAATTAATCTACAATCTTTATCTTTAATATAAGCAGCAGTTTTAATCATATCTGCAACTGGAATACCTTCAGTAATAGTAATAATTACTTTAATTCCTGCATCTGCAGCTTCCATAATAGCATCCGCAGCAAAAGCTGGTGGTACAAAAATAATGGTTGTGTCTGCTCCTACTTTTTCTACAGCTTCTGAAACTGTATTAAAAACTGGTCTATCTAAATGTGTTTGACCACCTTTACCAGGAGTAACTCCACCAACAACATTTGTTCCGTATTCAATCATCTGTCCAGCGTGAAAAGTACCTTCACTACCAGTAAATCCTTGAACTATTATTTTTGAATCTTTATTTACTAAAACGCTCATTTATGTTTAGATTAAAATTGTTTAATATTTGTTTAAGAATTCTTTACTAAAAATTAAAACTCTTACTGCAAAAGTAAGATTTTGAAAAGAATTTTTAAAGTGATTTGTATTTTTATTTCTTAAAAAGAATTTAAACTTTCGGAGCTACTATCTGCTAGCTGACTCATTTGAAATCCTTTGATAATTTTATCGTCTTTCACTTCCCAAATAGTTGTAAAATGCGCTAAAGGCATTTCCTCATTAGGATTTTCGACAGTTGTAAAATAAGAAGTATAACGTATGGTCACCATGTTTCCCTCGGCTAATAAATGACTAGTTTCAAAACGCAATGTGTCGTACATTTTTCTAACTTCTTCAAAAACTAATTTTAAAGCTTCAAAGTCTAAAACGTTAAACCCTTTGCTACTATGCCAACTTAGGCTGCAATCTTTATGAAAACAAAGATCTACAGCTTCTGAATTATTTGCTAAATCTGAATTGTAAAATTTTTGAACAACTTCTTTAGGTGACATCTATTTATTTTTTAATTGTTGAACAATTTCAGGAATTTTCTTGATATAAGCTAATTCTTTTAATTTAACTCTAGCTTCTTCTACTGGAGTTCCAAAATAAGATTTACCTCCAGCTACAGATTTAGTAACACCTGTTTGGCCAAGAATTATCGCTTTTTCTCCAATGGTAATACCACTATTAGTACCAACTTGTCCCCAAATAGTGACTTCATCTTCAATAATACAACAACCAGCAATTCCGGTTTGTGATGCTATTAAACACTTTTTACCAATGATCGTATCGTGTCCAACTTGAATTTGATTATCTAGTTTAGAACCTTCACCAATGGTTGTATCTCCCGTAACACCTTTGTCAATAGTACAAAGTGCACCAATATCTACATTGTCTTTAATTACTACTCTACCTCCAGAAATTAACGGATCAAATCCTTCTGGACGTTTCTTGTAATAAAATGCAGAAGCACCTAAAATGGTTCCAGCATGAATGGTCACATTATTTCCAATTACCGTATCATCATAAATACTTACGTTAGAATGAATAATGCAATTATCACCGATAGTGACATTGTTTCCAATAAAACAGTTGGGTTGAATGATAGTATTTACACCAATTTTAGCAGAAGATGCAATTGCTACATTTGCGGCTTGAAAAGGTTTAAAATGTTGTGTTATTTTATTAAAATCTCTAAAAGGATCATCACTTATAAGTAACGCTTTTCCTTTAGGGCAATCTACTTCCTTATTGATTAACACAATAGTTGCAGCAGACTGTAATGCTTTATCGTAGTATTTTGGATGATCTACAAATACAACATCTCCACTTTCAACTACATGAATTTCATTAATACCTAAAACTTGAAAATTAGCATCTCCAACGTATTTACAATCAATTAAGTCTGCAATGTGTTTAAGGGTATGAGGTTTTGGGAATTTCATATATTCAGTTTACAGTTTTCAGTCCCAGTTTTCAGTCTTGTCAACTGCATACGGAGACTGTACACTGAATTTTTATTCTTTTACACGTTCTTTATACGTACCTTTTTCTGTTTCTACTTTTATCTTGTCTCCTTCGTTTATAAATAAAGGCACATTCACCGTTGCTCCTGTTTCCATAGTTGCAGGTTTTGTAGCATTAGTTGCTGTATTCCCTTTAATTCCAGGCTCTGTAGCTGTAACTTCAAGTATAACACTTGCAGGTAGATCTACAGAAAGAGGCATATTGTCTTCTGTATTAATAAGAACAGTTACAATTTCTCCTTCTTTCATTAATTCTGGTTTATCTAAAGCAGCTTCTAATAAACGAATTTGCGTATAATCTGCTTCGTTCATGAAGTGATAAAACTCACCATCGTTATATAAATATTGAAATTTATGTGTTTCTACTCGTACATCTTCTAATTTATGTCCTGCAGAAAAGGTATTATCTAATACTTTTCCACTGGTTACACTTTTCATTTTGGTTCTTACAAAGGCAGGACCTTTACCCGGTTTCACGTGTAAAAATTCAATGATTTTATAAATATCATTGTTATATTTTAAACAAAGTCCGTTTCTAATATCTGAAGTTGTTGCCATAGTATTTCCCACGAAAGTGGGTATCTTTTTAATTAATAAATTTTAATTTGATTTGAAGTATCCTTTCATAATACCACGATGTGAATTCTTAATAAATTGAAGAATTTCATCACGTTCATGCGTTGCTTCCATTTCTGCTTCAATTAAATCTGCAGCCTGTGTATTGTTATAATTTTTCTGATATAACATTCTGTATATATCTTGTATTTCTCTAATTTTTTCAGTTGTAAAACCTCTTCTTCTTAGTCCTACAGAATTAATTCCGACATAAGATAAAGGTTCACGACCAGCTTTCACAAAAGGAGGAACATCTTTTCTTACTAGAGATCCACCAGTTACAAAAGCATGATTACCAATAGAACAAAATTGGTGTACTGCAGTCATTCCTGCTAGTACCACATAATCACCAACAGTAATATGTCCTGCTAATGTACTGTTATTAGAAAAAATACAATTGTTACCAACCACACAATCATGTGCAATATGGCAATATGCCATTATTAAACAATTGTCTCCAATTACGGTTTTCATTTTATCTGTAGTACCACGATTAATGGTTACACATTCTCTAATGGTTACATTATCTCCAATAACGGTTAATGTATCTTCGTCTTTATATTTTAAATCTTGAGGAACACCAGAAATTACTGCTCCTGGAAAAATATTGCAATTTTTACCTATTCTGGCACCTTCCATGATAGTAACATTACTACCAATCCAGGTTCCTTCTCCAATTATTACATTATTATGAATGGTTGTAAAAGGATCTATAACAACATTCTTAGCGATTTTTGCTCCAGGATGTACGTAAGCTAATGGTTGATTCATTTTTTAATATTATTTTTTAAACCGGGAAAAATGTATTCGCAATTTAATGTTTTTCAATACAAATAAAATCGAATTATTGCTCGAGATGTTTGTATGTTTTATTATTTTACTTTAGATATTTGTGCCATCAATTCTGCTTCAGCGCATAATTTTCCGTTTGCATAAGCATAACCTTGCATATGACAAATACCTCTTCTAATAGGTGTTATTAAATCGCACTTAAAAATAAGTGTATCTCCAGGAACCACTTTCTTTTTAAATTTCACTTTATCAATTTTCATAAAGAAAGTTAGATAATTTTCAGGATCTGGAACGGTACTTAATACTAAAATCCCTCCTGTTTGTGCCATTGCTTCAACAATTAAAACACCTGGCATCACTGGAGCTCCAGGAAAATGACCTTTAAAAAACTCTTCGTTCATGGTAACATTTTTCATACCAAGCACATGAGAGTCACTTAATTCGAAAATTTTGTCAATTAATAAAAATGGTTGTCTATGTGGCAACATATCCATTATTTGATTGACATCCATTAAAGGTTCTTGGTTTAAATCAACATCAGGAACGTAATTACGTTTTTCATGTTTTATAATTTTAGAAAGCTTTTTGGCAAACTGTGTATTTATAAAATGTCCTGGTTTATTTGCTATAATTTTACCTCTAATTCTTGTTCCAACTAAAGCTAAATCACCAATAACATCTAATAATTTATGTCTTGCAGCTTCGTTAGGATGATGCAAAGTAAGATTATCTAAGATACCATTCGTTTTAACGGCAATACTTTCTTTATTAAAAGCTACTTTAAGTTTTTCCATAGTTTCTGGAGACAATTCTTTATCTACATATACTATGGCGTTGTTTAAATCTCCACCTTTAATTAATCCATGCTCTAAAAGCATTTCTATTTCATGTAAAAAACTAAAAGTTCTAGCGTTAGCAATTTCATCTTTAAAGTCTGAAATATGAGTTAACGTAGCATTTTGTGTACCTAAAACTTTAGTACCAAAATCTACCATGGTAGTTACTTGATATTCTTTAGAAGGCATTACAAGAATTTCGCTACCCGATTCTTCATCGGTATACGTAATAACATCTGTAACTACATATTCTTGTCTTGTAGCTTCTTGTTCTACAATTCCTGCTTTTTCTAGAGACTCAATAAAGAATTTTGAAGAACCATCCATAATTGGTGGCTCTGAAGCATCTAATTCGATAAGCACATTATCGATATCTAAACCAACTAATGCGGCAAGTACATGCTCGCAAGTTTGTATGGTTACGCCGTTTTTCTCCATACATGTACCACGTTGCGTATTTGTAACGTAGTTAGCATCTGCATCAATTACTGGTTCTCCTTCTAAATCGACACGTTTAAACTTAAATCCTGAATTCTCTAAAGCTGGTTTAAAGGTTAACTTTACATTTTCTCCTGTATGTAAGCCAACACCATTTAAAGACGTTTCGCTTTTTATTGTCTTTTGCTTAATTTGAGTATTAACTATTGCCATCTAATTTTTTTTCTATTTTGTTTATAGTTTTAACTATTTCTGGTAAGTTTTTAAAATGCACATAAGATTTTACATAATTTCCGTAATCTATAGCTGGTGAGCCATACAGTTTTTCGCCATCTTTTACACGATGACCAATTCCTGTTTGCGCTTGTACTTTTACATTATTTCCAATGGTTAAATGCCCTGCGATACCTACTTGTCCGCCAATCATGCAATATTTTCCAATTTTTGTAGAACCAGCAACTCCTGTTTGTGCTGCAATTACAGTATTTTCATCTATTTCTACATTATGAGCAATTTGTATTTGGTTATCTAATTTCACCCCTTTTCTAATGATGGTTGAACCAAGCGTTGCTCTATCTATTGTAGTTGCAGAACCAATATCTACATTATCTTCTATGATAACATTTCCTATTTGTGGTACTTTTTGAAACTCTCCATTTTCGTCTGGTGCAAATCCAAAACCATCTGCTCCTAATATAGCACCACTATTAATGACACAATTCTTTCCTACTTGAGTTTCAGAATATAACTTTGCTCCTGCAAAAATGATAGTATTATCACCAATAGTAACATTATCTCCAATGTATGCTTGCGGATAAATTTTTACATTATCACCAAGTTTTACATTCTCTCCTAAATAAGAAAAAGCGCCTAAATAGACGTTTTCTCCATAAGTAGCTGTTTCGGAAACAAAACTTGGATTTTCAATTCCTACTTTATTATTTTTTACCTCGTTGTAATATTCTAGAAGCTTTGAAAAAGATTTATATGCATCTTCTACTTTAATTAAAGTAGTTTTAATACTGTTTTCTGGTTCGAAAGTTTTATCAACTATGGTTATAGATGCCTTAGTAGAATATATATATGGTTTATATTTAGGGTTAGCAAGAAACGTAAGCGATCCTTCTGTTCCTTCCTCTATTTTTGATAGTTTAGAAACTTCAACATCTGGATTACCAACAATGTCTCCTTCTAAAATCCCTGCAATTTGTTGCGCTGTGAATTTCAAACTTTTTTGTTTAGTTTTTTGTAATTCTAGCAAAAATAAGAAAAATGTGCTAAAGTTTTTGCTTTGGATAGCATATATAATATTTAGTGACTGGTTTTGAAAGCGCTTTTAAGCTTAATTGATCGGAAGCTTTTACTATATCTTCAATCTTTCCGTTTTTATATAAAATATTAATTTTCTGCTTTTTTTGTTGGTATGCTTGGTTTGAGATCTCACCTGTGAATACAAAATAAGCTGCTTCCGCTTCTGTAATATTATGCGTATCCATAAGTTTTTGTATGTGTTGTTTTAGAATTTCTGGTTTGATTTTTTTCTTTTTCAACTTCACCTTTAATAAATCTCTATTTATTATCATTTGGCATAAGTTTTTCAACACAAAATCATCATGAAATTGCCACGCTTTCATTGCGGAAACAATATCATAATCATCCAACATAGCAAAGGTATCTAATGTTTCTTTGTTGAAATTATTTAAAGAAATTTCATTTTCTAAAAAGTATTGCAACGGTCTACTAGCGTCTAATTTTTCACCTTTAAACGTTAATTCTTTAGCTCTTTTTAAAACTCTAATTAATAATTGTTCTGCAGATAAACTTGTTTTGTGTAAATATACTTGCCAATACATTAAACGTCTAGCTACTAAAAACTTTTCTATACTATAAATCCCCTTCCCTTCTACTACAAGTGCATCGTCTACTACATTTAGCATGGTTATTAAACGTTCACTATTTATGTTCCCTTCGGCAACACCTGTATAAAAACTATCGCGTTTTAAATAGTCTGCTCTATCCATATCTATTTGACTGGATATTAGCTGACACATGAACTTTCTGTGATATTCTCCTTTAAATATATTAATGGCTAACGTTAAACTTCCGTTAAACTCTTTATTTAAAGTTTCCATGAAAAGCAGGGAAATTTCTTCATGAGATACATTATTTACAATACTATGTTCCATGGCATGAGAGAATGGACCATGACCAATATCGTGTAATAAAATAGCAATAAGCAGTGCGTTTTCTTCTTCAGTAGATATCTCAACCCCTTTAAAACGAAGCACTTGGATTGCTTTTTGCATTAAATGCATGCAACCAATAGCGTGCTGAAAACGAGTATGATGCGCTCCAGGATACACCAAATAAGACATGCCCATTTGTGTAATTCTACGTAGTCTCTGAAAGTATTTATGTTCAATTAAATCGAAGATTAACGAATTCGGTATAGTAATAAATCCGTAAATTGGGTCGTTTAATATTTTGAGTTTGTTTTTAGTATGCAAGCTTTAATTTTTTACA
Source organism: Lacinutrix himadriensis (assembly GCF_001418105.1). GTDB lineage: Bacteria > Bacteroidota > Bacteroidia > Flavobacteriales > Flavobacteriaceae > Oceanihabitans > Oceanihabitans himadriense. Next base: position 181,531 of record NZ_LIQI01000027.1, on the reverse strand, counting down.
ATTTTATAAACAAATATACATGAACAATATAAATATTCTTTGGGTTGACGACGAAATCGATTTATTAAAACCTCATATTATCTTTTTAGAACAAAAAAACTACAAGGTAACGACATGCAAAAGTGGTACAGAAGCACTTGAAATTTTAGACGATACAAATTTTGATATTGTTTTTTTAGACGAAAACATGCCTGGACTTACGGGGTTAGAGACTTTAAATGAAATTAAAGAAAAAAGAGATACACTTCCTGTGGTAATGATTACCAAAAGTGAGGAGGAATATATCATGGAAGAAGCTATTGGGAATAAAATAGCAGATTACTTAATTAAACCAGTAAATCCTAACCAGATATTATTAAGTTTAAAAAAGAATTTAGATCATTCTAGGTTAATTTCTGAAAAAACAACTTCTAATTACCAGCAAGAGTTTAGAAAAATTGCGATGGATTTATCTATGGTAAATACTTTTGAAGAATGGGCCGCTTTATACCAAAAACTGGTTTATTGGGAAATTCAACTAGAAGATATTGAAGATATTGGAATGTTTGAAATTCTAGAATCGCAAAAAAACGAAGCCAACACGCAGTTTGGCAAGTTTATAGATAAAAATTATCCGACTTGGTTTGAAGCAAATACAGACGCTCCTATTATGTCGCATACTTTATTTAAAGAAAAAATTGCTCCAGAAATAAGTAAAGAGCAACCAACTCTTTTAGTAGTAATCGATAATTTACGTTTAGACCAATGGAAAGCTTTTGAGCCTATTGTAAATAACTACTACAAAAAAGAAAAAGAATTTCCTTTCTACAGCATTTTGCCAACAGCAACGCAATATGCTCGAAACGCCATCTTTTCTGGGTTAATGCCAAGTGATATGGAAAAACTATATCCTGATTACTGGAAGAATGATACAGATGAAGGCGGTAAAAACTTACACGAAGCAGATTTTTTAAGAGAACAATTAAAACGCTTAGGCTTATCTCACCTTAAACATGAATACTATAAGATTACCAATTTAAAGAATGGTAAAAAACTTGTAGATAATTTTAAAGGACTTAAAGATAATGACCTTACTGTTGTGGTATATAATTTTGTAGATATGCTTTCACACTCTAAAACAGAAATGGATGTTGTTAAAGAATTAGCGTCAAATGATAAAGCGTATAGATCTTTAACGCAAAGTTGGTTTAAAAACTCTCCTTTATTAGAAATGATACAGCAAGCACAACAATTGGGCTTTAAATTAATACTTACTACAGATCATGGTACTATTAATGTAAAAAACCCTTCACGAGTTGTTGGAGATAGAGACACTAGTTTAAATTTAAGATACAAAACCGGTAGAAGTTTAACGTATGAAGACAAAGATGTTTTAGTTGCAAAAGACCCAAAAAGCATCCATTTACCTTCTCTTTCTATGAGTAGTTCATTTATCTTTGCAAAAAGTGATTTGTTTTTTGCGTACCCTAATAACTATAACCATTATGTTAGTTATTTTAGAAATACGTATCAACATGGAGGTGTTTCTTTGGAAGAAATGATCATTCCGTTTGTGGTATTAAACCCGAAGTAGGGATAGACGTAATGCATTAAATACCGACGAAATACACAAAAATTAGTTTTTTAAGATATATTTATGTATAATTGTAGTATTAATTTAAGATAGATTTGGAATTAAATTACACCATTAATGATCTAGATAAGGTTGTTAGCACACTATTAAGTAATAGTGATAGTAAAATTATTTTATTTCATGGTACCATGGGTGTTGGTAAAACAACACTCATTAAGGCTTTAGTAAAAGCTATTGGTAGCACTGATGAAGTTCAAAGTCCGACCTATTCCTTAGTTAACGAGTATCAAGCAAGTACATCGCGTATTTTTCATTTTGATTTATACCGAGTAAATGAGATTGATGAGCTTTATAATATTGGCTTTGAAGAATATTTACAAGAAAACCATTGGGTTTTTATAGAATGGCCAGAATTAGCGATAGATTTTATTCCTGAAAATGCAACAAATGTGTTTTTAGAAATAAATGAAAATGAAAGTAGAAAGATTACCATAAAATAACTGGAACTAAAAAAATAAAACAAAAAAGTAAGCAAAATCCTACATATTTTTTATAACACAACCCTTTTTTACGGTATAACCGTAAGCCTAAAAGCGAAAAATCTTAATTTTAACATAATTTTAACATTTAACGCAAAATAGAAATATTGTGTTTATATAATTTCGAGGTATTAATTAATTTAATCCCTTATAATTATGAAAACTAAAAAGTATTTAATGGCAATCGCTATTTTTGGAGGAGTTTTATTTACAGCTCAAGCAACAAATCTTTTAAATATCGATGGAACAACCACAACAAAAATTGAAAAAAACAGAATTAAAGTCCCAGGACAAGGTAGATAGTGGTGTAATATTAGGTAGCGTTATTGCTACTTTAATAGCGGCTACGCCATTTATTTTTAATTTATATGAAAGTGTTCCAGATGTTAAAGTTTGGGACACTTACTTTTTCACATATAGTAGTGACTATTACGAAAGTATTTTTGTTTTAGCATGGACATTAGCAGGAAAGGTTGTTCCTCTATTTTTAATTGTTATTTGGTTTTTTACTTGTAGACACTGGTGGTATCATGCTCTGCTCATTCCTATAGCAATGTTTACTTACCAAATAATGATAGTACTTAATGACGACTTATCATATACAGATCAACATGAATTAATAGTACTTCTTCCTGTCATGGCAATAATAATCCCTTCCATTTATTTAATAAGAGCCAAGATGTTTGATAAATTAACCACTGCAAATAAAACCTTAGAAGATCTGGAAGCAGAATTTACAGTAAGACCTAAAACCCTTTGGGGGAAAGTAAAACAGTATTTTTAAAATTCATTTTATTTATACAATACTCTTAATTACTAAAAAAACAAAACACTCATAGTCAATCACTTGAAGTGTTTTGTTTTTTATTTTAGATAACACCCACCTCCTATTCTATGCTCTTTTCTAAAGCATGGACTTTCTCTATTTAATATTACCATACTAACAATTACATCTTTATTTGTATATTTATAGAATATTTTCTTCGTTAAAAAATATTAAATAAGAGAAATGAGCAAAACAATTAACAGGATAATGCTGGTTATTAAGCATTTAGGAATTAGTGCGAGACAATTTGATATTTCTATTGGCACTGCTAATGGTTATATTTTGCGTATGCAAAAAAACAACGCATCTGTTGGTAGTGATGTTATTGAGCGAATTGTAGAGTTGTATCCACAAATAAATTTAGTTTGGCTAATTACTGGACAAGGAGATATGTTGCTAGAAAATTCTAAAAAAGAAACTAGTAAAACGAACCATGAGATCGAGCAATATATAAACGAAAGGTTGAGTGAAAAATGGAGTGCTGAAAAAAAACAACTCTTAGATGAAATTTTAAAGGAACTTAAAAGTATTGAAAAAAATTAAAAGTTATTCCTTTTGCTTACCTAATGTATAATCATCCCTTAATTTAATCAACTGTACTAAATACTCTTTTTTATCCAAATTCTCTTTTTGTTTTCTTAACGATATCAATTTAACTTTAAACTCTTTATAGTCTACCGTTTTATAATTAGAAACTTGGTTCATTAAAACATAAATTTCTTCGTCTATTTGCTTATTAATACTTTTAGACAAGGAATAATAATTAAGTTTTTTAGATAATATAAAAAGAATGATTATTAATGGTACCCACGAAATAAAGCTATAGTAAAACTTATAATCAGCTGAAATACCATTCAATTCATAACACATTCCACTTATTTTATATACTTCGACAAGCAGCGGCACTAATAAAACATACCTCCACCAATGTTTACAGGTAATAAACCACAAAATAAAAACAATAAAAAATAAAAGCTTATAACTAAAATACCAAAGTGTTGCGTTTACATCATATCCTGTCTTAGATAAATTGATATGAAAAAATCTTGTTTTCCATTCTGTTACATCTTCTGGAGCTATAGTATATAGAAAAAACAAAAAAGGAGTGATAATTATTAATAGTAAAATAAAAAGATCCTTAAAAAAACTAACTCTATTATAAATTAACGACTTTGACATACTTATAATTTAGATAATTGTTGCCTTAAAGCCAATAGCTTCTTTTTATAATCTTCTATACTAAATAGTGATTTATTTTTTTTGAGGTTTTTAAATTCTTCCGTTACCCAATCCTTATCATTCTTAACTTCTAATTCCGTTAATAAACTTTCTATTTCTGCATTCATCTCATTATTCAAGTCTAAATATTTAGAATAATAATTTATTTTTCTTGAAATAAAAATAATAAGAATAACAATTGGTATTGTAAATGGTAAACTATCTAAATATTCTATTTCATCTATAACTAATCCCGTATTAATATATATAGAACTAAACTTAAATAGTTCAATAATTAATGGTACCAAAATTACATAACGCCACCAATGTTTACAGGTAACAAACCAAATCGTTAAACTAAAAACTAACAATAGTTTAGTGCAAATGAGCCATAAATAAAATTTAGTACTCTCCAAGTCCCCTGAATCTATGACAAACCAACCTATTTCCCAAACAGTAGTATCTGGAGCTAGTTTATACAAGTAAAACAAAAACGGCAAAACCAAGATCACGAAAGCAATTACTACATCTCTGGCTTTTAATTCTTTTATATTTTTTAAAAGGTTTTTCATATCTACATATAATATTACAAAAAATAGAGGAAATTTTCTACATAAATCTTTTAATTTTTAATTTTTATATAAATTAAAATTATTCGTAATTTGACTTACCAATAAATTGGTCCAAAATATGTCTAAACCATTATCTCCTTTTACTAAGCAACAATTACTCCCACAAGAGGAAACACTTGAGATTTTTAAACAAAAAGGAAACCTTTTTATAGGTATACCAAAAGAAACCGCTTTTCAAGAAAAGCGTGTTTGCCTAACTCCAGATGCCGTTTCTGCTCTTGTTAGTAATGGTCATCGCGTTTTAATGGAAACTGGAGCTGGTGAAGGTGCAAAATTTAGCGATAAAAATTATAGTGAAGCTGGTGCTAAAATCACTAATGATACCGCAAAAGTATATGGTTGCCCAATAGTTTTAAAAGTAGAACCTCCTACTCTAGATCAAATAAATTTGATAAATCCGCAAAGCATATTAATCTCTGCGCTACAATTAAAAACACAAAACAAAAAGTATTTTGAAACCTTGGCTAGTAAACGTATTACTGCGTTAGCGTTCGAGTTTATTAGAGATGAAGATGGTTCGTATCCTGCCGTTCGATCTTTAAGTGAAATTGCAGGAACTTCTGCAGTGCTTATTGCTTCCGAATTACTAAGTAATGTTAATGAAGGTAACGGATTAATGTTTGGTAATATTAGTGGTGTTCCTCCCATTGAAGTTGTTATTATTGGCGCTGGAACTGTTGGTGAATTTGCCGCTAGAAGTGCTATCGGACTTGGAGCAAACGTAAAAGTATTTGATAATTCGATTACCAAATTACGTAGAATGCAAACCAACTTAGGAATGACTATTTACACTTCTACGCTACAACCAAAAAACTTAGCAAAAGCTTTAAAAAGATGTGATGTTGCTATTGGAGCAGTTAGAGGAAAAAATAGAGCACCAATTATTGTTACAGATGCCATGGTTGGAAACATGAAATCGGGTGCTGTTATTATAGATGTTAGTATTGATATGGGAGGATGTATAGAAACTAGTGAGGTTACTTCACATAAACATCCCACTTTTATTAAACATGGTGTAATACATTATTGTGTTCCTAATATTCCTGCTCGATTTGCTAGAACAGCCTCTATTTCCATTAGCAATATGTTTACGCCTTATCTTTTAAAAATTGCCGAAGATGGTGGTTTAGAAAATTCTTTAAGATTTGATAAGGGATTAAAAAATGGGTTGTACTTTTACCACGGAATTTTAACTAACAAATCTGTTGGTGAATGGTTCGATTTAAAACACAGCGATATCAACTTACTTATTTTTTAAATTGTGAAATTAATACAACGTATTGGCTTTTACCTTGGAGGTTTCTCTATAGGTTTAGTAATTCTAGCTTTCTTTTTAAACGGAAAAAAGGCTTCTTGTGCCTACGGTCCCGAGGCTAGAGTAATAAAAAACATAAACACAAAGACGCTACTTTATAGCGATAACGTGGATTTACTTATTTCGGATAGAAAAGTAGATAGCGCAACGATTAAAAATGCGCTTTTAAAAGGAGATGTAGATTTTAGTATGAGTAACACCAGACAAAAACCTTGTGGTATTTATACTATTGAAAGCTATATTGACGATAAAGAAGTAATACTTACAGTAGAGAATTGTGATAGTATTGCTACGCTTCAAGATATTAAATGGTAAAAAAAAAGCTTCCTAAGTATATAGGAAGCTTTTTTTATATGCAATAGAAAGACTAATTTCTAATAATTTTCTTCGTTTGTTTCTTTCCGTTAATGTTTAGAGATAAAACATAAACACCTTTTGGATAAGAAGATAAATCTAGTGTTAATGTGTTTTCATTATTCACTACATCATTTATTAAAGACCTTCCTAATATATCATGTAACTGTATTGCAGAAATAGAATTATTCTGCCCAGTAACTTTAATGTTTACTATGTTATCTGTTGGATTAGGATACACTGTTAATACATTATCTTCTATTTGATTATCGTTTACACTTAACTGTGTTTGCGGATATTCTAAAATCCAAGCTGGAGGTGCAGCATCTCCCATGATTTCATTGTTTTCCCAATTACTGGCAAATAAAATCTTTGTACCATTTCTATTTGGAACTGCCATTGCAGAGTGCATATAACCAGGATCTACATTATTGTGATGTTTCGTATAACGCTCTACAATTCCAGAATCATCCAATTTTATTGCAAATATCTCTCTAGAAGCGACATCATGACTAGTACAACATTGCTCACTTACATAAGCCCAACCTGGTCTATCTGTGTTTCTACAACTAATATGACCACCCCAAATTCCTCCAGGATATTCAAATAAATTAGTTACTCCTCCTCCATCTAGTCTTGCAGAATACACATAAGAACCTTCGTTCCATCCTTCAGGTCCGTTATAAGATACTATTACTTCATTACCATTAGCATCAACTCCTAAATCGGCATGTTCTGTATGTGAGTTAACATGTATTTCATTGTTTAAATTAATATCATACGATTTAAAACCTTGTGTAGAACCAGAACCATTATCGGCCCAACTTACTACAGCGAAGTTTCCTAATTGAGATATAGAAAACCAATCTAAATTACCATTAGACCCTACGTTTTTAGTACCAACAATTTGATCTAGTTCAATATCGTAAACGATTAAAGTTTTATCATTTCCGTTTTTACCAATTAATCCAACGTATTTATCATCGTTAGATTGGTTACCTTCTCCAAAACCAAAATCAACACTTGCATAATCACTAAATGTATTTAGTGTAACTCTTGAATTATCACTCACATTATATTTTACAAATTTGTTTCCAGAAGTACCATACATATAGTTAGGCTCTGTATTTGCCCATCTACCATAAGAAGGTATATCTCTCCAGTATAAAAAATCGAAAGTCTCACCATCTAAAATTGCTGCAGGGTAACCAGCCAACTTTATTAAAGTCCCATCTGAATTCCATGTTTGATCTTTAGCGTAATTGTGTCTTATTCTTTGGGAACTTGTACCAAAGACATTTTTATCACTAATTCTTGTAATTTTACTTCCTGATAAATTTTCAGTAAAAGATTCTAAATATTCAGGTAATGATCCAGTAGGTGCTTCGTACGATTGATAATTTACTGTTGAAAGTAAAACTCGGTCTGGATAGTTTTGGGCTTGTGCATTTAAACTAAAGGTTAAAAATGTAAACAATAGTGCTTTCTCTAAATTTCTGCTAAACAGAAACTTATTAATTAATTTTTTTCTCATTTTAGGGTTTTGCTATTAATCTTGTGCTAAATTATAATTTCATTTCATTAATCGGTTAAACTTCCAAAATATTCGACAAAATACACGTTTTTTGTAAGTTATTAATTACAAAAATGGTTATTTGTAGGCATTTATTCACTCTTAATCGATACTAAGTCAAACTGTTACGCTAACTTTGAGAAATGCAAATTAGTCTATATACGCATCAAATGGCTAATTGGATTTTTTAAATGAAAAAAAAATCAAACTTAATTATCTGGTTATCTGATTGTAAGAAAAATATGTATACACTTTATATACAAAAGAGGTATTTCATCTAATATGTATCAAGTATTAGCACTACAACCTAAAAAATTACTACTTTTATTGAGCTATTAATCAATATTAGGTATTCCTATTTTATACCTTATACTACAACTAAGAATTTCTTGGAAAGAAAAAAACTTGCTTTCATTATACCTAGCCTAAAAGTCGGGGGAGCAGAGAGAGTTGTGTCCACACTTTCAAACGAACTTTGTAATGTCTTTGATATTACCATTATTGTTTTTTATAAGTGCACACCATTCTATACCCTTAAAAGTAATATTAATGTCGTTTATTGCTTGGAAGCATATTCCCCAGAGAAAAGCTTTTTTTCATCCATTAGTACGCATTTTAAATTATTATACAAATCGTATAGCATCATAAAAAAAGAAAAAATCGATGTCATTATCGGTTTTATGACTACCGCTAATGTGTATTCGGTTATTATTTCGAAACTCACCAAAGCATCTTGTATCATAAATGAACGCGCGCATCCTAAATTAGATGATGTCAATACTACTTGGAGAAAAATCAGAAGAAAATTATATCCTTCAGCAAATAAATTAGTGCTACAAACGGATGCTGTAAAAAAGCACTACAATGATTTTATTGACGCTTCTAAAATGGAAGTAATTAACAATCCGCTTTCTGATAAGCTATTAAAACAATTAGATTCATCTATAACAAAAGAAAAATATATTTTAAGCGTAGGAAGACTAGATAACACAAAAAATCAAGAATTATTAATTAAAGCTTTTGCTAATATTAAAGCAAATGGTTGGAAAGTTAAAATTGCCGGTGATGGTATAAAAAGAGACTATCTAAAATCTTTAATTAAAAGTCTTAATAAGGAAGAGGATATTATTTTACTAGGAAATGTTTCTAATATCTCTGAATACTATAATAACGCTTCCATTTTTGTTTTTACTTCTAACAACGAAGGATTTCCTAATGCTTTAATTGAAGCGATGTGTTTTGGTGTAGCATGCATTTCTACTAATTGTGAATTTGGTCCTTCGGAACTAATTGACGATGCTGTAAACGGATTTCTTATCCCTGTTAATGACCAATTAGAATTAGAAAACAAGCTACAAACATTAATCTTAGATACAAATCTTCAGAATACATTTAGTACTAACGCAATGAAAAACACTTCAAAATTTGAAGTTGATTTTATTGGACAAAAATGGAAAGAACTAATATATAAGGTATGCGTTTAACAAATTTAATTCCTACATATAAAAAACAAGAACCAGCTAACTATAGCTATACATTTTCTGTGTTTACTCCTATTTATGATAGAGCAGATACATTAGAACGTGTTTTTAAATCTTTGAATGCGCAAACTTTTAAAGATTTTGAACTGGTTTTAATAAATGATGGTTCTAAAGATAATTCGCATGAAGTTGCATTAGAGTTAATAAAAACAGCAACGTTTCCTGTGAATTACGTTAACAATGCCACCAACAAACATAAAATGGCTTGCTTTATACAGGCCATCGAAATGGCAAAGGGGAAATTTATTTTACCTTTTGATTCGGATGATGAATGTACTGTAGATGCTTTAGAAGTATTTAAAAACGAGTATGATTCCGTTCCTCTTGAAAAACAAAAAATGATAAGTGGCGTAACCTGTTTATGTAATGACCAATTTGGTAATTTGGTTGGAGAACCTTTTAAAACTTCACCACATTATAGCAATACATTTAGACAGCAAATGGAGCAACCCAATGCTTTAGAAAAATGGGGTTTCGTTAAAACCGATATTTTAAAGAGCATTCAGATAAATAATGCTATTTTTTCTCGTGGCTATATCCCGGAAGGAATTATATGGGAGTTTATAGCCAAGCAAGGTTTTCAAACAAAATACATCAACAAAACACTACGTACTTATTATTTAGATACTATAAATGCTATATCCATTCAAAATCATGAAAAAGATGCTTTTGGAATGGCTATATATTCGTTATCCATACTAAACTGGTATTACAAAGAACATTTATTAAAAAACCCGAAGCTTTTCTTAAAACGAACGTACACCTTATTGCGAGCTTCGAGATATCTAGAATTTCATTTAAAAGAATACCAACAAGCAATTAAAAGTAATACGCTAACGATCCTTTTTACTATAGGCTGGCCTTTTAAACGATTTTTATAAGACATTGAAAAAACTCCAACTCATAGCATCCATTAAAAAGCTAATAAAAAGTCCTACTTTTATTAATATTGTAACCGTTGCAATTATTAGCATTTTTGTAAAAGGCCTAGGTTTCTATAAAGAAATTATAGTTGCTGGAACTTTTGGTTTATCCGAATTACTAGACACCTTTTTTATTGCCGCTTTATTACCTGGCTTTGTTAGCGAGGTCTTTATAAATGCTTTTAAGGCTGTATTCATTCCTAATTATATTGCCGAAAAAAAATCTACTAATAAAATAGGCGCATTTCAATCTGCTAGTTTTATTATCACCTTACTTATAGCTTTATTCTTTATTGTTATTTCTTATTTATTTACAGACGTTTTTTTAGAAACCCTGTTTAAAGGACATACGCAAGATTATTACGATTTAGTAAAAACGCAGCTATATTATTTATTGCCATGTATACTCTTTTGGGGTTTCGCCTCTTTATTAAGTGGTTTGCTAAATATTTATGACGAATTTAGATACTCTTCAATTTATCCTGTATTCACTTCTATAACGATGCTTATTTGCCTTTTCTTTTTTAAAGAACAGTTGCAAGAAAAAGTACTCGCAGTAGGAATGTTAGCTGGTAGTATAGTACAATTTTTATTTTTATTGATTGTAGCAATTAATAAAAACATCATAACGCTTAATAAACCCGATTTTTTGGCAAAAAATACGGTAACCATGTTTAAACAAGTCCCAGCAAAAGTATCGTCTGGGTTTCTAACAGGATTAATTTCTGCAACCGATCAGTTTTTTGCGGCACAATTAATAATAGGTTCTATTGCTGCATTAAACTATGGGCTTCGTATTCCCTCCTTTTTCGTAGCAATTATTGTAATGGCATTAGGAAATGTACTTCTGCCCTATTTTTCAAAACTATCTATCACTAATAGAGAAGAAGCTTTTAGATTATTATATTACATATTAAAACGATTATTTGGAGCTTTAATAATTGTATCTATAGTATTAATTTTTCTTTCCGATTTTATAATAGAATTAAGCTTCGAACGGGATGCGTTTACAGAAAAAGACACAGAAATAGTAGCAAATATTCAACGTGTATTTTTACTAGGTCTTCCATTTGCTATTTGCGAAATAATCCTTGTTCGTTTTTTAACAAGTATTAATAAAAATTCATATATGGCTTATGTCGCGTTAATATCTGTAATATTAAACATTATCTTAGATATTATTTTAATGGAATATTACGGCATTATGGGAATAGCATTATGCACCACTTTAATTCAAATTTTTAGATTCATTTCCTTTTTAAAATATACAAACAAATTAAAAAAACAGCAATTGCTAGCCCTATAAAATGAAAGAAATACTAAAGCATACTATCCTTGCATTAACCATATTAAACCTTCCTATGTTTGGTTTAATATCGTTTAATCCTGCTTTGGGATCTTTAGCTAGTGCATTATCTCTTGTAGCATTATTTCTGTACTATTTTTTTGTAAAAAAAAGCAAACCACTTCTACCTTTATTACTTCTAGGAATATTATATTATTCTATTGGAGGCTTTAGTTATTCGGGTGATTTTTCTCTTTATGTTAAAAATATATTTCGCTATTTTTTATTCATTATTTCCATTACGGAAGTAGCAAAAAACACATCCAATAAAGAAGCTTGTTTTTATTTATTTATTGGTGCAGTAAGTGTCATAATTAATGCTTTGATGTATTCGGATGAATATGGAAGATATGCTGGTCTATATGTAAACCCAAATAATGCTGGTTTAATATGTATTCTTGGCTTTACACTTACCTATACTATTACCGAAAAAAAATATAAGTTATTAGCCCAATTTATATTTACTATTGGTGGACTCGCCACCTTATCCAGGTATTTTATCCTAATGCTTGTAATAATTAATGTTGCATCTCTTTTTGCTAATAGAAAAAATGCCGTTGGTCTTTTTGCTGGAATTGTTGGGTTTATTGTGATTTTAAACACGCCTGCTTTTGAATTAAACACAAGTAGATTTGAAGCTTTAGAAAGTTTATTTTCATCTGGCGAAGTGAAAACCAAAACCATAACCAGAGAATCTAGACAAGAAACTTGGGCACTATATACCGATGATATTATGGACAACTTAATATTTGGAAAAGGATATGGTTCTATGCAAGGTATTCAATCTAGTTATGGTGTAACCAAAGTTGGGGTACATAATACCTTTTTAATGGTTTTAGGAGAAGCTGGAATACTTCCGTTTTTGCTTATCGTTATCTTTTATTTAGCGTTAATTTTTAAAAGCTTAAAGCAGTTTACAACAAATGCAGAATACTTCTATATCGCCATAGTTCTATTCACGTATTTATTAACTTCTCATAATTATTTTTACCATTATATCATCTTATTTTTTACCATTTGGCTTTATACCAAATTATATAATAATGAAATAAACTATACTTAAATTATGTGTGGAATATACGGAACAACAATAAAATATACAGATTCTCAAGTTAAAAGCAAATTAGAGAGGACAGCATTTAGAGGGCCTGACAAATTAGACTGGAAGTCTGTTGGGAAAAATCATAATTTAATTTTCGGACATAACCGCCTTGCCATAATTGACCTAGATGTAAGGTCTAATCAGCCATTTTCTTATTACCATACACATATTGTTTTTAATGGTGAGATTTATAATTTTTTAGAAATTAAAAAACAACTGCAAGACAAAGGGCATCAATTTAAAACAACTAGTGATACAGAAGTTATCTGTGCTGCTTATATAGAATATGGTGATGCCTTTGTTAGCATGCTAAATGGTATGTTTGCTTTTGTTATTTACGACGAAAAAAAACAACTTCTGTTTGGCGCTAGAGATAGAACCGGTCAGAAACCTTTTTATTATAACTTAAGTAATAATGATTTTGAATTTGCTAGTCAGATATCCTCTATTCAACTTCATAATAGCAATTTATCTATTTCTAGTCAAAGTATTTCTTATTATTTAGCGTGGGGAAATGTTCCGGATTCATATTCTATATTCAATGAAATAAAGAAACTCGATGCTGGTCATTCTTTTAATTACGATTTAACTACAAAAAAATATACGCAAAAAGAATATTGGGATATTGACTACAAAGCAGAAAATCTATTTAAAGGTTCTTATGAAGAAGCAAAAGATACACTGGAAAGCCTATTGAAAGATTCGGTTTCAAGAAGATTATTTGCCGATGTGCCTGTTGGAGTTTTCTTATCTGGAGGAATTGATTCATCTATGGTTGCGGCTCTTGCTACAAAATCTACTTCAAGTAAAATAAAAACGTTCTGTGTAAAATTTAATGAAAAAGGATTTGATGAAAGTGTTTATGCGCAACAAGTAGCAGATCACTTAAAAACAGAACACCATGTTATAGAATGTAACTACAAGGAAGGTATTGATTTAATATCCAATTTCTGTCATTATTATGATGAACCATTTGCAGATTCATCTGCTATTCCTTCTATGTTATTAGCTAAATATACCAGCCAAAACGTAAAAGTTGCTCTTTCTGGTGATGGTGGAGATGAAAGTTTCATTGGCTACCATAGATACAATTGGATAAAGAAAGGTAATTACGCAAATATGATACCTTATCCATTAAGAAAAATAGCATCTAGCCTAATTCACATGTCTCCAAATTACAGACATAAAATAATGGCTAAAGCGCTACAATTTAAATCTATAGAAGATTTGTATTTAGAAGCTCAGACAGGTTTAGACATCTCTTGGATAAATAACAACGAAAAAACCTATGACTTAAAAGAAGTAAAATACTTAAAGCATAAAAACAAAAATTTACTGGAACGCATGTCCGATTTTGATATAAAAACCTATCTAAATTGGGATATAAATACCAAAGTAGATAGAGCTTCCATGGCGTATTCTTTAGAAGCAAGAGCTCCTCTTTTAGATTATAGAGTTATAGAATTTGCTCGCTCTTTACCAACAGATTTCAAGTATTCTGGAAATAACCAAAAACGCATTTTAAAAGATGTGTTATATAAGCATGTTCCAAAAGAAATATTTGACAGAAAAAAAGCAGGATTTGCAATTCCTTTTGACGAATGGTTTAGAACAGAACTTAAAGAATATGTCTTAGATACATTAAACGAAAAAAGCTTAAAACAAATACCTAATATTAATGTAAAAAAGGTACAGCTATACATCAAACAACATATGGATGGTGAATGGAACAGGTACGCACAAATTTGGCAATTGCTAGTTTTAAAACAATGGCTAGATAATAATGGAACTGGTTATACAATACAATAATGAAAAAACAAAAGATTAAAATAACATTTGTAATTCCTTCGCTAGCTGCTGGCGGAGCAGAACGCATATTGTCTTTTGTAGCACAAAACATAGACAAAAAAATCTTTCAGCCTACCCTTTTAGTGGTTGGCTTTAAAAAAGACACTGTATATGATGTTAGCGATTTACAGGTCATTTATTTAAATAAAACGAGAGTTTTAAAAGCAGTATTTACTATTGCTAATCATTTTAGAACCCAAAAACCACAGGTTGTAGTAAGTTCTATTTTTCATTTAAATACTATTATAGCGTTCCTATCTATTGCTTTTCCTAAAATAAAATTTGCAGCTAGAGAAGCTAATGTTTTAAGTGTTCTAGCACAACATGATAAAGGAAGTAGGTTAAAAGTTTTAAAGAAACTTATAGTAAAAGCCTACACTCTTGTAGACTGCGTTATCTGTCAATCTAAAGATATGCAGAAAGACATGGTAACCAATTATGGCGTAGATATTAGTAAAACAGCCCTAATTAACAATCCAATAACTTCAAATACATCACCAAAAAAAGAAGCAAGAAATAAAGAAACACCATTGCAAATTATTACTGTTGGTAGATTAAGTAAAGAAAAAGGACACGATAGAATAATAGAAGTTTTATCTCAGTTAGCGTTCCCCTTTCATTATTTTATGATTGGAGATGGCAATGAAAAAGAAAACATCTTAAATTTAATTCGAAGTAAAGGAATTGAAAATCAAGTAACTCAGATAAATTACACGAAAAATGTTGAAGATTTTTTAAGAAAAAGTGATATCTTTTTACTCGGTTCTTATTCGGAAGGTTTTCCAAATGCATTAATAGAAAGCTGTGTGGTTGGAACACCCGTTGTTGCATTTAATGCACCAGGAGGAATTAATGAAATTATTGAAACAGGAAAGAATGGTTTTATTGTGAATACGGTTGATGAGTGTGTTACTGAGTTAACAAAACTTAACCAGAATTTTTCTTTTTCACCTGATGCTGTAAATCATGTGGTGACTAGTAAATTTAACAGTGAAAAAATCATCAGTCAATACGAAGAATTATTTATTAAACTAACCCCAAACTATGCTATTTAACTCGATAGAATATTTAATCTTTTTCCCTACAGTTTTCATTCTGTATTGGCTATTAAATAAAGATCTAAAAAAGCAGAACTTATTATTACTAGTTGCTAGTTATTTCTTTTATGCCTATTGGGATTGGACTTTCTTGTCCTTAATAATTTATAGTTCATTTATAGATTATTATATAGGAATTAAAATTTATGAAACCGATTCGGTAAAAGCGAAAAAAAATTGGCTACGACTAAGTTTAGTATCTAATCTAGGACTTTTAGCTGCCTTTAAATATTTCAACTTTTTTACGGAAAGTTTTGCAGAAATGATGCTCCTTTTCGGTTGGCAAGTAGATGCAATAACATTAAATATTATACTTCCTGTTGGTATCAGTTTTTACACGTTTCAAACCTTAAGCTACACCATAGATATTTACAGAGGCAACTTTAAACCTACAAAAGATATTATAGCCTTTTTTACTTTTGTTAGTTTGTTTCCGCAATTAGTAGCAGGTCCAATTGAAAGAGCCTCTAACCTATTACCACAAATTGAAAAAGTAAGAAAGTTTAAACAAAAATGGTTTCACGATGGTATTTTTCAAATCACGGTTGGACTATTCCGAAAAGTAGTTATTGCAGATAATTTAGGTATCTATGTAGATTCCATATATGCAAGTCCAGATGTGCACAATTCCAGCACATTGCTACTCGCTACTGTATTTTATGCCTATCAAATTTATTTTGATTTTGCTGGATATTCAGACATTGCAATTGGTAGTGCAAAACTTTTAGGTTTCAAATTTAATCAAAACTTTAAACTGCCATACTTTTCAAACTCCATCGCAGATATATGGCAACGATGGCACATATCACTATCCTCATGGTTACGGGATTATTTGTATTATTCTTTAGGCGGAAGTCGTGGCTCAGCAATTTTCACCTTTAGAAATCTAATGATCACAATGATAATTGGCGGACTATGGCATGGTAACACCTGGAATTTCGCTATTTGGGGAGCCATTCATGGTTTATTACTTGTTGGTGAAAAAATTATATTTTTAACGCTAAAAATTAAAAATGCTGGTTGGATTGGTTATATCTACCCTTTTTGTGTGGTACTACTTTCTTGGGTCTTTTTTAGAGCGCAAGATTTTGAAACCGCAATTCAAATAATAAAAAAGTTAATATTCTTCGAATTTAAAATCCCTTTTGTTGGAGATATTAATGCTATTGTAACCGGATTAGCGATGCTTGCTATTGGTATGTCTTTTGACCTGTATTTATTCAAAACAGATAAAGATTTAGAAACTTTAGGTCGCACATTTAGTCCGTTAAAACTAGGTGTTATCGTTTCGGCCATAATACTACTTACTAGTTTGTTTTACTCAACGTCTAACAATTTTATTTATTTTCAATTTTAAAGGTTATGAATAAAAAACAACTCATAAAATCATTAAAACTTATCGCTTTCATTGTCGTGGTGTCTTATGTTGTAGATAAAATCGTTTATTATTCTATAACCAAAATTAGCGACACGGTTTACTCTGGTCAAGCTATTGGTAAATTAAACCACTATTTATCTATAAAAGACACTACCAAGTTAATTGTATTTGGTAGCTCAAGAGCAAATCACCATATAGATGTTAAAAAATTAGACGCTTCCAGTTTTAATATGGGAGTCGATGGTAAATTTATAGCATATAGTGCAACACTTATAAAACTGCTTCCAAAAGATCTTAAGCAAACGGTTATTCTTCAAATAGATCCAGATGTCGCTTACAGAGAAGTTTATAATAGACTAGAAACAAAAACCTTAATGGTTAAATATCATTCCAATCCTATAATAAAAGAAGAACTTGACAGAGCAGAATTAACTACTCCTTTTCAAAAATTTTATTGGTGTATCGATTATAATGGTTTGGCTTTAGGAATTCTTAAAAATGCCATTTTTCCAAAATATGATTTAGATACCTATTATGGTTATGATCCCATGGAAGTCCACAGTACGCAAAAAGAAATATTTAAAAACATCCTAGAACGTAATGATTCTATTGTTTGTAATACAAACTTAAAAATCAATCCGTTATTTAATAGCTATTTAAAAGAAGTAGAATCCTTTTGTACTGCGAATAATAAAAAGCTAATTACCATTACTACTCCTATTTACATTGATAAATGTCCTGAGGATAACATGGCATTAAAAAAAACATTAGAAGATTTAAATATTGAATATCATGATTATACCAATTTCTTTAAAGACAACAAACATTTAGATTATTGGGTAGATATTGCACACATGTCTAATAAAGGTGCAGAAGCTTTCTCGGAAGCATTAAGTAAAGATTTAAATATATATGACGAATAAAAAACAAATAGCATTATTTGCTGCATTTATTGGTTTTAGCGGTACAGAACGCGTGGTTTGCAGACTTGTAAATGAGCTTGTAAAGTACTATGATGTAACCTTAGTGCTCATGTTTAATACCGTTGACTTACCTATACATAAAGACGTTAATGTGATTTGCATCTCTAAAAAAAGTCAGCATTACAATAATTCCTCATGGTCTAAATTAAGCACTTTTTTATATAGCGCTTTGCAGTATTCAAAAATCTTAAAGGAAAATGAAATAGACATTAGTATTTCGTTTTTAATTAAACAAAATATTATAAATGGTTTTACTAAAATAAGAAACCCCAAACTAATAACTATAGTTAGTGAACGTTGTTTTCCTTCTAAAACCTACGGTGCCTTTGGAAAAAAATTGGTAAACTATTTTTACAATAAAAACAATGCTTTATTCTCCAATTCCATTCACATAAATAAAGATTTACAAGATAATTTTGGTGTTAAAATACCAGCTCATGTACTTTACAATCCTATTTACACACTAGAAGAAAAACCTGATTTCCTTAACAATCCAGAAGAAAACAAACCTTTTGAAATTGTTGCTGTTGGCAGATTAAACCCTGTTAAAAATTACAACAGCTTAATAGAAAGCATACCACTCATTAAAGATAAAGTACGTTTAAATATATATGGTGCAGGTGTTTTAGAGGAAGAATTAAAATCCCTTTCTACTACTTTAAACCTTAATGAAATAGTTTCTTTTAAAGGAAACAGTAGCGAAATAGATCAAGAAATACTAAAACATCATTGTTTGGTATTAACTTCTCTTTCTGAAGGGTTTCCAAACGTTATTCTAGAAGCCATGTCGCTTGGAGTTCCTGTAATTGCAACCAATTGCAAGTCTGGTCCTTTAGAGTTATTAAATGATAACGAACACATACAAATTGAAGAAGGAAGCTTTTCTAAAGCAAAATACGGACTATTAGTAAATGTAGATGACAACAAAGGTTTAGCAAAAGCAATTACCTATTATCAAAACAACGAAGAAGCGCGAAAAAAATATAGCGATTTAAGTTTTGAAAAAGCAAAACAGTACGATATTTCTGAAATAGGAAAGCAAACAAAAAATTTAATAGATATGTATTTATGTGCGGAATAAATGGCTTAATCAGTAAAAACAGAAGCCTTGACGATGTAAACAATACATTGAAAAAAATGAATGAACTCATCTATCATCGTGGCCCAGATGAAGATGGTTTTTGTGTTGAAAATCAAGGCCCAGCAACGGTTGCTATGGCAATGCGAAGGCTTTCTATTATTGACTTAAGCACCGGAAAACAACCTATTTATAATGACGACAAAAGCATTGTTATTGTATTTAATGGCGAAATTTATAACTACCAAAAATTAAAACAGCAATTAGAAAATCAAGGTGTTACTTTTAAAACCAAAAGCGATACTGAAGTCATTTTAAAACTCTACGAAGCTAAAGGTGAAAGCAGTTTTGCTGATTTAGACGGCATGTTTGCTTTTAGTATTTATGACAAAAACCGAAACAAAGTATTTATTACTCGTGATTTTTTTGGCGAAAAACCATTGTATTACCACCAAAACGAAGATAATTTCTTTTGGGCTTCGGAGTTGAAATCGATTACAAATAATCTAGATACAAAACCTGAAATTTCTAAAGAAGGGCTAAACCTATATTTCAGACTCACCTACACTCCTGCTCCTTTTACCATTTATGAGCACATTTTTAAATTGGAAGCCAATCATTATATTACTTATGATCTAGAAGTAGATAGTTTTGAAATACATCCAATAAGTACTGTAAAAAACGAAAAGCAGGATATCGCTTTCGCGGAAGCAAAAAAGGAATTAAAAAACCGAATGCTTCAAAGCATAGAAAGTCGCTCGATTAGTGATGTTCCGCTTGGCACATTTCTTTCCGGAGGTGTAGATTCTTCCATTGTGAGCTTAGGACTATCACAAATGAACAATCAAAAAATCGATACCTTTTCTATTGGATTCGATAAAGCTTCGTTTGATGAAACTGACAAGTCGAAACTAGTAGCCAAAATGATTAATAGTAATCATCATGAGTTTATTATTTCAGAAAAAGACATTGAAAAGAACATTCATGAAATTCTTTTAAATTTCGATGAACCTTTTGCCGATTCTTCCGCATTACCAACCTATTTGGTAGCTAACAAAACACGAGATTTTGTAAAGGTAGCGTTAACAGGAGATGGTGGCGACGAAGTTTTTGGCGGTTATAACAAATATTATATTGGTAAATTAAACAGTAAATATACAAGCGTGGTTCCTGCGTTTTTACATAATGCTTCCAAAAGCGTTTTAAACAAATTACTAACAACAAAAGATGATAATAGAGGGAAACGTTTTAAGCTTAAAAAGTTTGTAAACGCCATAAACTATAACAATGAGCATTACTGGAATATCATTTCACTAGGATTTTCTAACGATACCGAAAAGCTTTTAAAAACAGACCGCATACAACCTAATGTATTTAGTTACTACAAAGAAAAGACTAACATAAAACAACCAAAAACGGTTCATGAATATCGCGAGATAGACAGACACATAAGTTTAGAAGGCGACATGTTGGTTAAAGTAGACCGAACAAGTATGCTAAACTCACTAGAATGCAGAGCGCCTTTTTTAAACAAATCGCTTTGGGAATTTGCCAATAGCTTACCAGAAGACTATTTACTAAAAGGTTTTAGTAAAAAACATATTTTAAAAGAAGCTTTTAAAGAGGAGTTCCCGGAAGGTTTCTTAGAGAAATCTAAAAAAGGGTTTGTAGTTCCTGTTGGCGATTGGTTGCGTTCTGGATTAAAAAAAGAACTAGAAAGCTATATAGAAACCAAATTTTTAGAAGACCAAAATCTATTTAACATCGATTATATTAAGCAATTAATAAATAACCATTTAACTGGCAAAGAAGACAATAGTTATAAGGTTTGGACGTATTATACGTTTCAGAAATGGTATGTGAATTTGTATATCTAAGAAACCTTAGTTTTATGCAACTTCAATAACTTCCCAAAGTCTGCATCATAGTGTTCTGGAGTAAAAGCACCACAGCCAGATTCTGCATGAAAGGTTAATTCTCCAAAATAAATTTTATCGTTTACATGGTAAAAATCAACTCTTATGTAACAAAAATCTTTAGCAAAAGTTTCACCTAAAGCAATCATTTTTTCATACAGCTTCGGTTTTTTCACTTCCCCTCCTGTTTCGTAAATCCATTGTAAATCCATTAAGTTCCAATCTGCATCATACAAATTTCGTTTATGGTTCTTTTCTCGATCTATATCTACTTGCGTAAAAACGAGCTTTCCATTAAAATAATGCATTTTATAATCAAATGGAATTTCACCACTTTTGTCCATTAACAATTCCTCGACAACAACTCTACGTTCAATATTTTTATATTGCCACTCTTTATATCTGTAATAGTAATTAATACTTAAAAACTTAGATAAAGTGTTTTGTACGTTAATCCAATTGTGCTGGCTTTTATCTCTAACAATAATACCACCAGAACTATCATGATTGGTTTTTAGAATAAAAGGATAATCTGGTAAATTTTCTGGAATAATCTCTCTAACATTCTTAGTTTCCATTATTAAAGGAATAAGATACGCTTCGCCAATTTTTTCTTTCACATATTCCCGAACCTTGTACTTATCTGCAGCAATAGTATGTAAAGGCGTTCTGTCGTTAAGTTTTAACCATTGTAGTTTTTCGTTAAAAGTCTGCGGATTTTCTAAATTTGGAACATAACCCAAATTTGTTATAAACTCCCTTTTTATAACGGTTTCATCTGCAACTAAAGCATAACGTAAATATTCATATACATTTTTAAATGGCTGAATAACAGCAAAACCCAATCTTGTATTATGATATATATTAGATATAAATTGCTTCATATTACGATTCTGTTTTATTATTTTCTTGAATCCAGCTTTTAGGACATAAATACTTAGCAATCTTTAACATAAATAGCGTTTTATCTATTCTAATGTAAAACAAATTTCAGTAAACAAAAAACTTATCTTATTTTAGTTGTAAATTTAATCTATGAATAAAAAAATCTGTCTTGTTGGTGGCGAAGATGTGCATAAACGCATCTCCCTATCTAGCTATCTTAAAGAAGCAGGTTTTGATGTAACCATAATAGGAACAAGCTCTCGTAAATTCCCAGATTACATTCGTTATGTACCTTATAATTTAGTACGGCACTTCTCTCCTATTGCAGACAGAAAAACATTAAAATGGTACAAGACTTTTTTTGCGGAAAATGAATTTGATGTCATTCATACCTTTGATACCAAACCCGCTTTTTTATTACCAATAGCATTAAAAAAAACAAAAACACCAATAACAAGAACGGTAACAGGATTAGGAACAATCTTCATGTCTAATAGTTTGTCTAGCTTCTTTTTAAGGAAGGTTTATTACATGCTTCATAGAAGTGTAAAACACCGTATTTTTAAAACTATTTTTCAAAATTACGACGATAAAAATTTATATAAATCTCACGGATTAATAACCGATACTAACTTCGGACTTATTTTTAGTAGCGGGATAGAATTAAAAAATATTCATAAAACCGCAAAGCGAAATAATACACCTTTTACCTTTATTTGTGTTGCGCGATTGGTTTACGAAAAAGGAATTATTAATCTTTTAGAAGCAGCTAGAATTTGTAAAGACAAAGGACATACTTTTAAAATACTACTTGTTGGTCCTTTAGAAGAAAACAGCAAACGACTGAATCAAGACATATTAGACCAATACAAAGATATTGTAGATATACTAGGAAGCAGAAATGATGTTTTTGATCTTCTTTTAACTTCGGATGCCTTTGTATTACCAACCTTTAGAGAAGGTTTCGCAAGAGTATTATTAGAAGCTGCAGCAGTTGGATTACCAATGATTGCTACAAACGTTACCGGAGTTAGAGAATTTGCTAGACACGAAAAAGAAGCATTACTAGTGGAAGTAAAAAACTCGGAACAACTAGCAAATGCTATGATTCGACTAGCTACCAACACCGATTTAGCCAATGAATTAGCCGAAAACGCATTAAAACACGTTGAAAAGTTTAGTTTAGAAAATGTTTCTAAACAATATATTAATATCTTTAACCAAGCTATTAATCATAAAATATAACGAAAATGAAAATCCCATTTTCTCCTCCTTACATTAGTGATAATGTAATCAAAGAAGTTACAGATGCCTTAGAATCCGGATGGATTACCACAGGACCAAAAGTAAAACGATTAGAAGAACTTGTTTGTCAATACACAAAAGCGCCTAACGCACTTGGTGTAAACTCTGCAACTTCTGGTTTAATGTTAGCCCTAAAATGGTTTGGTATTGGCGAAGGTGACGAAGTCATTATTCCCGCTTACACCTATGCTGCAACAGCTTTAGCAGTTATTCATGTTGGCGCAACTCCAATAATGGTGGATATTGAAGACGATTTTAATATTTCGTTAAAAGCTATTAAGAACGCTATAACAGAAGATACAAAAGCCATCATCCCAGTAGACATTGCTGGTTGGCCTTGTGATTATGACGCTATTAATCATTTAGTAGATAATACTAGAGATTTATTTCAACCCACACACGAAAACCAAGAAAAGCTTGGAAGAATTGTAGTAATAGCAGATGCTGCTCATGCAATTGGAGCGCAATATAAAAACAAGTTTGTTGGCGAAACTACAGATATAACCGTGTTTTCATTTCATGCAGTAAAAAATGTTACGACTGCCGAAGGTGGCGCCATTTGCTTAAACCTACCTAAACCTTTTGTTAACCAAGAAGAATATAACTACTTACGTTGTTTCTCTTTAAACGGACAAACAAAAGATGCGTTTACAAAATCTAAAGCTGGTGGTTGGAGATACGATATTATTTATCCTGGATTAAAAATGAATCTTCCAGATTTACTTGCCGCTGTTGGTGTAGCGCAGTTACCCGAATATTTTGAAACTATTTTAGGAAAACGAAAAGAAATCTTTACATTTTACCAAGAGTATTTTGCAGCCAAAGAATGGGCAGTCTTA
This sequence comes from Lacinutrix himadriensis, assembly GCF_001418105.1. Classification (GTDB taxonomy): domain Bacteria; phylum Bacteroidota; class Bacteroidia; order Flavobacteriales; family Flavobacteriaceae; genus Oceanihabitans; species Oceanihabitans himadriense. The sequence continues at coordinate 157,261 of NZ_LIQI01000027.1, read as the reverse complement.
CCGCCTTTTCAAAACGATGAAAAAATATCTTCTTGTCATTTGTATGCTTTGCGAATTAAAGATGCTTCCGAAGCACAACGCGATGCTATTATAGATAAGATTTCTGCAAACGGTGTTGCTGTCAATGTACACTTTCAACCATTGCCGTTATTGACTTTGTTTAAATCTTATGGTTATAAAATAGAAGATTATCCAAAAGCCTTTAATAATTACAAAGCAGAAATATCTTTACCTATTTATCCGCAGTTAACAGAAGAAGAATTACATTATATTGTAGCCACAATTGCAAATGCTGTAGAAACCACAATATGATAAAAAGAGTATTTGATTTATTTTTTTCTCTATTAGGATTAACAATACTCCTACCAATATTAGTGGTAATTGCTGTTTTAATCCAATTAGAATCTAAAGGCTCCATTTTTTACAGACAAACAAGAGTTGGTAAAAATAGTCAAGATTTCAAGATTTTTAAATTTAGAACCATGTTTGTAGGATCCGACAAAAAAGGACTATTAACCCTAGGTGACAACGATTCTAGAGTAACAAAAGTTGGTTATTTCCTGCGAAAATATAAGCTAGACGAAATGCCACAACTCATAAACGTTTTACAAGGTACCATGAGTTTTGTTGGCCCGAGACCAGAAGTTCGCAAATATGTAGATCATTATTCTAAAGATGATTTACAAATACTTCAAGTAAAACCAGGTATTACAGACTATGCTTCTATTGCATTTAGAGACGAAGCAGAACTCTTAAAGGATACAGATAATCCCGAAAAGCTTTATATTGAAGATATTATGCCGAAAAAAATCGCACTAAACAAGAAGTATATTGCTAATCCTTCGGTATTTACGGATGTTAAAATTATTCTGAAGACATTTCAAACCATAATAAAATGAAACTAAACCAAGGGCATTTAGTCATCTCTTTAGACTTCGAATTATTTTGGGGTGTTTTTGATGTTCGTACGCTTGAAAGTTACAAATCACAATTAGAAAAGGTTTCCGAAATTGTTCCAAGATTATTACAACTAAGTGACACCTACAACATCAAACTAACCTTTGCTACTGTTGGGTTTCTATTAGCAAAAAACAAAGAAGAATTACTTCAGTATAGCCCAAAAAAGAAACCGAGTTATAGCGATGCTAATTTTAGTCCGTATAGATTGTATGATGCTATTGGTAACAACGAAACCAAAGATCCTTATCATTACGCAACGTCATTAGTAGAACAAATTAAGCAAAATGACAATCACGAAATAGGAAGCCATACTTTTTGTCATTACTACTGCAACGAAGCAGGACAAACAGAAGAACAATTTGAAGCAGACTTGCTAGCCACTATAAACATTGGGAAACAACAAGATATCCCTATAAAAAGTATTGTTTTTCCTAGAAACCAAATAAACGAAAGCTACATTAAAGTTTGTGCAAAACATGGCATCCTAAGCTATCGAGGGATTGAAAACCACTGGATGTACAATACCAAAGACACCAAACAACTAGGAAACACCAAACATAGAATATTTAGATTACTAGACGCGTACCTCAATATATCTGGACATAATACGCATGAGTTACAAATGCATCATGGATAGTAAACATCGCATCTAGTAGATTTCTAAGACCTTACAGTAAAAAACTAAGTTTTCTAGAGGGTTTAAAAATACAGCGAATAAAAAAAGGAATGACGCATGCCGCTAAACACAAAAAAAACTATCACCTATGGTGGCATCCACATAATTTCGGACAAAATACAGAGGAGAATTTCAAGGCACTAGAAACGTTATTTATTCATTATAGCACGCTAAATAATACTTATAATTTCAGCAGCAAAACCATGACAGACTTAACAGGAATATTTCACAAATAACAAAACACTAATTCACTAATATAAAAGGCAATAAACCTATTTACTTCTTTTTTTAATTCAATATAAAAACCAAGCAGTAACGTGTCCTAAATTGAAAATATTTAAAACAAAAACCCTCTGTTTTAACAAAAAAACACTTTCATTAAACAACCGTAAAAGCACTAGGCATCCATGGTCTATTTTCATAAAACAACGAATACAATACAAGAAACCATATATTATAAAGAACACCCCGAACTAGTAACCTCATTAAAAACAAAAACAAGTAACTATATTCTCATAATTTCGTATATTTAACTACACCTATAACAAGCAGTTATACACACCTCCCTCTAACACATTAATTTAGCAAAAAGCAATTAAAATCAATTACTATTGTTATATAAATAAATTAACCCAAAAGCGTGTTTAAATCTAGATAAAACTTAATACCTTTATTATTTAAATCAAAGAACGTTTAAATGGGTTCTTTGTCGTATTTTTTTGATTTATACTCTAAAAACAACAATATTTATATGGCTATTAATGAATCTAAACTGAATTCTAAAATCTGGTTATCTCCACCGCATATGAGTGGACACGAACAAGAATTCATTACAGAAGCATTTAAATTAAATTGGATCGCTCCCTTAGGACCAAACGTAAACGGTTTTGAAAAAGATATTGAAACATATCTAAGTCAGAACAGTAACGCAACGGTTTTAAGTTCAGGCACCGCAGCAATTCATCTTGCATTAACCCTTTTAGGAGTTAAACAAGGTGACGAGGTTATATGCCAAACAAAAACGTTTGTAGCATCTGTAAACCCAGTGGTTTATTTAGGAGCAACACCTATTTTAGTGGATAGCGAAGAACAAACATGGAACATATGTCCCTTGTTATTAGAAAAGACAATAAAAGATAGAATTAAAAAAGGAAAAAAACCAAAAGCTATTATAGCTATTAATTTATACGGAATGCCATATAATGTAAAACAAATTCAAGCAATATCTAATCAATACAACATTCCCGTTGTAGAAGATAGCGCGGAAGCATTTGGCAGTCAGGTTAATAATCAGAAATGTGGCACATTTGGCGATTTTTCTATTCTTTCGTTTAACGGAAATAAAATAATAACAACCTCTGGTGGTGGCGCTTTAATCACCAAAACCGAAGCTTTAAAGAAAAAAGCAATCTTTTTAGCTACACAAGCAAAAGAAGACGGCATAGAATACGAGCACCAAACTATTGGCTATAATTATAGAATGTCTAATATCATTGCAGGAATTGGTAGAGGACAAATAAAAGTTCTGGACAGCTATGTCGCTTTAAGACGAAGAAACCATGACTATTATTACAGTCAGCTTCAAAACTTGGATGCCATTACCTTTTTAGAAGAACCAGAAGGATACACTTCTAACAGGTGGTTAACTTGCATCTTACTAGACACAAAAGAAACAAGAGATCGTTTACTAGAATTATTAAACAACAACAATATTGAAGCAAGACCCTCTTGGAAACCAATGCATTTACAGCCTTTATACAAAGACGCTCCTGCATATTTAAACGGTGTTTCTAATAGTTTGTATGAAAAAGGCTTATGCCTACCAAGCGGATCTAGTCTTACAGAAACAGATTTAAATCGAATAACGAAATTAATTATATCGCACTTTGATTAATTATAACGACATATTAAGAAAACTAACCGATAGATACGCATCCAAATGGCTTGTGTTGCTGTTTGATTCTTGCATTGTACTACTCACCTTCTTTATAGCGTATATAATTAGATTCAACTTTGTAATAGATTTTAATTTTTACACCTTTTTAAAACAACTTCCATTTGTATTCGTCGCAACATTAATTAGTTTTTTAATAGTTAGCTCACACAAAGGCGTTGTACGATTTACAGGAGTAAAAGATGTGGTTAACGTTGTTATTGGGCTAAACATATTAGCAACCATATTAATTATTACAACCTATATAAGTAGAGAGTATAATTTTGATAGTGTTTTTGATATCCCAGGGTCTATAATATACATTCATTTACTGCTTAATATCTTCTTTATAATTGGTGCGAAATTCTTTATTAAACACATGTACAGAAGTCTGTTTCATGATTTTGAAAGCTTAAAAACAGTACTTATTTATGGTGCCGGAAATTCGGGAATGGTAACCTATGACGCTATTACAAATGATGCAAAAAGCAACATTAAGGTTTTTGGTTTTTTAGACGATAAAGAAGGTAAAATCGGAAAGAAAATAGACATGCTAAATGTTTATAACCCAAAAAAAATAAATAAAGAGTTTGTAGAAAAAAACAAAATAGATGAAGTAATTATATCTATTCAAAACATAAACTCTAATCGCTTATTAGAAATCTCAGGGTCTTTCTTCGCTTTAAATTTAAAAGTGAAAATTGTTCCAGACGTACAACACTGGATTGATGGCGACCTAAGTATTGGTCAAATAAAAAACATTAAAATTGAAGACCTTTTAGGAAGAGAACCAATTAGAATAGACAACCCTTTATTAACAGACGAATACAGCAATAAAGTACTTTTAGTAACAGGTGCTGCAGGCTCTATTGGTAGCGAGTTAGTTAGAAAACTAAGCAACTTTAAATATAAGAAACTAGTTATTATAGATAATTCTGAATCTGCTCTATATGATTTACAACAAGAACTTAAAAGAAATAAAATAACAAACATTGAAACTATTATTGCAGACGTAAGAAACAAACAACGTTTAGATCAAATTTTCAACACCTATAAACCAGAAATTATATTTCATGCAGCTGCATACAAACACGTACCTTTAATGGAGAACAACCCATTCGAAGCAGTAAGTGTAAATATATTTGGCACATATAATACCGCAGAACTTGCCATGAAACATGGTGCAGAAAAATTCATATTAATATCCACAGATAAAGCAGTAAACCCTACAAATGTTATGGGTGCAACAAAGCGAATTGCTGAAATATGCATCTTCTGTCAGAAAAATATAGTAAAAGGAAAAACAAAATTTATCATCACGAGATTTGGTAACGTACTAGGTTCTAACGGTTCTGTAATTCCTTTATTTAAAAAACAAATAGAAAACGGAGGCCCATTAACAGTAACCCACAAAGATATTATACGATATTTTATGACCATCCCAGAAGCAAGTCAATTGGTAATTGAAGCAGCCGCAATGGGATTAGGTGAAGAGATTTTTGTTTTCGATATGGGGAAACCAGTCAAAATAATAGATTTAGCCAAGAATATGATCGCCCTTTCTGGTCTAAATTACCCAGAAGATATTGATATTAAAATAATCGGACTTCGACCTGGTGAGAAAATTTACGAAGAACTATTAATAGATGGAGAAAACACAAAACCCACCTATAACGAAAAAATAATGATTGCCAAATGCAGAAATGTAAATGAAAGTCAATTAGAAAAAATTAAAAACTTATTAAACTTAGATTCTACTTCATCCAATATAGAAATAGTATCTTTAATAAAAGGTATCGTACCAGAATACACCCCTAACAATACTAAATACGATGTTTTAAACGTAAAATAAATTCAAAAACGCTATTAATCATGAAACCAATTTTTAACCAACCAAAAACTAGTATTGTTGCTACGCTATTAGCCCTTTTTCTATTCGCGTCTTGCGCAACAACACAAGAAGTCGCTTACTTTCAAGACGAAACTCTTGAAAACTACGAACCTATCGACTTTAACACAGATGTTGTCTATAAAACAAACGACAAAATTTCAATAATTGTTTCGTCATTAGACCCAGAAGCAGCAAGACCATTTAACCTTCCTACCATATCTGAAGGCCAATCTGCAATTGTAACACAAGGAAGCACCAAAATGCAGACCTATTTAGTGGATAAGTATGGTAATATTGAATTCCCTGTATTAGGACAAATAAAAATAGGAGGCCTAGGCAGAACAGAAGCAACCGAATTACTAAAAACTAGACTAAAAGAATACTTAAAAAATCCAATTGTAAATATTAGACTAATAAACTTTACAATCACGGTATTAGGAGAAGTACGTAATCCTGGAACATTTGTTCTAGAAGACGAAAAAATATCTTTATCGGAAGCTTTAGGTTATGCCGGAGATTTAACCATTCACGGAAGAAGAGATAACGTATTACTTATTAGAGATAATAATGGTAAAAAGCAGTATTCTAAATTCGATTTAACATCCATTTCTGTTTTAAACAACCAAAGCTATTACTTAGCACAAGACGATGTTGTATATATATCGCCAAACAAAGCTAAAGTACGCTCTTCATCTTATAACCAAAACACTGCAGTTGTAATTTCAGCACTTGCCGTAATAGTATCATTAACTGCAATTATTGTAAATTAAAAAGCCTACCGATGAATAATAACGCTGCAAATCAAAAAGAGCATTTTAGAGATTTAGTAGATCCATACTTAAGTAAATGGAAACTAGTGATCTTATGCGTAATTGTCGCAATAGCTTTAGCGCATTTATATTTGAGATACGCCACCTATCAATACAGAGCAAGCGCAACTATACAAATTAAAGACGAAAGACAAAGCACGAAACTACCTGAGCTTTCCTCGTTACAAAATTACGGGTTATTCAAAAAAGACCTTAATAATGTTTTAGATGAAGCCGAAATTATTGGCTCCAGAGAGCTAATAGAACAAGTTGTTAAAGATTTAAAATTCAACATTCAATATTATGTAGAAGGAAGAATTCAAAATCACGAAGTATACGCTAATCCGCCATTAAATTTAAATTTTAGCGCTACAGACTCCGTTCTTTTTCAAGCAGACACCATAATGAATGTAAAAATACATTCAAAAACACAATTCCTGCTTAAAGGTATAACAGAAGGTGAAAAAATATGGAAATCAAAAGATCAGAACATAGAAGATCAAGGCACATTACATAGTTTTGGTCAACCTATAAAAACAGGATTTGGAGATATTATAATAACCCCAAACCTTGGACAGTACGCAGCTAAAATTGGATCCAATATCACCATTCAAATTTCTCCAATCAGTAAAATAATTGGAAGTTTTAAAGGCGATTTACGTATTGAAACCAAGGAATACTCTAGTATTATCAAATTATCGATCACCAATAACAATAGAGAAAAAGCATCCTTATTTTTAAGCAGATTAATCGAGGTTTACAATAATGATGTTGTTAAAGACAAGCAGCAAGTAGTAGAAATTACTTCCGACTTCATTAACAGCAGACTTGAAATTGTTTCTAGAGAGCTAGGTCAAGTAGATTTAACTGCAGAAACCATTCAAAAAAGAAACAGATTATCAGATTTAGCAACGCAGTCTAATATCTTTTTACAAACAGAAAGAGATAATGAATCTCAAATAGTAACCACTACGAATCAAATTCAGCTAATTGATTACATGAAAGATTTCGTAGATGAAAACAGTGAATCTTCCGATTTATTACCAGCAAATATTGGTATTGCTGAAAATTCCATTAGCGAAATTACAAGAAGACATAATGATCTTGTTATAGAAAGAAACCGACTATTAAAGCATTCTAGTGAAAAAAACCCAACCGTTGTAAATCTAACCAATCAGATTGATGAGCTAAAAGGTAATTTAAACCAGAACTTAAACAACATCAAATCCTCTAATGAAATTACATTAAGCGCTTTAAGTGAAAAAGCAAGCAAGATAAGCGGTAAGATTTATTCTACACCTACAAAAGAAAGACAGTTTAGAGACACCCAAAGACAACAAAACATAAAAGAGTCCCTTTATTTATACTTACTTCAAAAGCGTGAAGAAGCAGCGATTTCTCATGGTATCTCCTCTCCTAACGCTAAAATAGTAGATAAAGGATATGCTGGCGGAAAACCAATTTCACCTATAAAACCAATAATATATTTATCTGCTCTTATTTTAGGAGCTAGTTTACCAATAGGACTAATCTATTTATTCCAATTGCTAGATTCTAAAGTGCACACAATAAAAGATATTAAAAAGAATATAGATGTACCCTATTTAGGTGATATACCAAAATCTAATAACCGTAAAAAGTTAATTGACAAAGTGGACTACTCTTCAAAAGCAGAGGCTTTTAGAATGGTAAGAACCAATATTGATTTTATGCTTCAAGACATCACAACCAGAGCTAAAATCATTTTTGTTACCTCCACAACTAGTCAAGAAGGAAAGTCACACACCTCCATAAATCTAGCTTCTTCGCTCTCTTTTTCTGAAAAGAAAGTACTTTTAATTGAAACAGATATTCGCGTACCAAAAGCGACTAACTACTTAAAAATTAAAAACGACATAGGAATCACTAATTTTATTGGCAACAAACAGCTTACCGCTAGTGAGGTAACAACAAAATTAGAAGATAATCCTTTTTTAGATGTAATTCCGTCGGGTGTTATACCTCCTAATCCTTCTGAGTTATTAATGAGTGATCGTGTTGGAGAATTATTTGAAGCTGTTAAAAACAAGTACGACTACATTATTGTAGACACCGCTGCTGTTGGTTTAGTTACAGATACACTACTAATTAGTAAGTATGCAGATATGTTTGTGTATGTAGTGCGAGCTAACTACATCGATAAACGTCAATTACATATAGCACAAACCATGTACACCGAAAAACGCCTACCAAATATGGCTATTTTATTAAACGCTGTAGACCACAAAAAAGGTGGAAGCTACACCTATGGCTATGGTAAAGATCCTTCAAAGAAAAAATGGTGGAAAAGATCTAGCTAACACTTAATATGTCATAAAAAACCCCGAAAATTAAAATTTTCGGGGTTTTTAAATTTAAAATCAGAACTAATCTTCTTGCAAACTATCCCTTTCTACGTTGTTTTTCTTTCTTCAATAAAGTAAGCTCTCTTCCTGTTTGTCCTGCAACAGACGTATTCTCTTCCGCTCTACGGATAAGATAAGGCATCACATCTTTAACTGGTCCGAAAGGAATATATTTCGCTACATTATACCCATAATGCGCAAGGTTGTAACTAATATGATCACTCATACCATAAAGCTGTCCAAACCAAACTCTAGAATCCTTATTCGCTATGTTTTTAGTTTTCATTAAATCCATAACCAAATAACTACTATCTTCATTGTGCGTTCCCACAAACACAGACATAATATCTAAATGATCTAAGGTATACGCAACAGCTGTATTAAAGTTTTCGTCTGTTGCTTGCTTACTAACACAAATTGGTGAAGTATATTTCTTCTTTTCTGCACGCTCATTTTCTTTTTCCATATAAGCACCACGAACCAATTTATAGCCAAGAAAGTAATTATTAGCTTTCGCTAAAGCAGTCTCTTTTTTCAAAAAACCCATTCTATCATGTCTATACATTTGTAATGTATTATAAACAATAGGTTTTTCAGTATTATACAATTGCATCATTTGTGTAACCAAATCATCTGCTGCGTCTTGCATCCAGCTTTCTTCACCATCAATTAAAACAACAACATCTTTTTCTTTTGCAGCTCTACACACCGTATCAAACCTTGCAACTACCCTATTCCATTCCTCTTGCTCTTCGGAAGTAAGCGTTCCTCTTTCACCTAATTTCTGATATAAATGAAATCTTCCAAAACCAGTTGGTTTAAAAACCACAATTGGCATGCTTTCTTTTTCATCAGCAAAATTTACAATCTTCAATATTTTCTGCATCGCTGCATCAAATTCTACTTCACTTTCTTTTCCTTCTACCGAATAATCCAAAACAGAACTCACTCCTTTAGTGTACATGTTCTCTATAACAGACAAACAATCCTCTTCGTTTACACCACCACAAAAGTGATCGAAAACCGTAGAACGTATCAAACCTTCAATTGGCAGATTAGCTTTTAAAGCAAAGTTGGTAGCTGCAGTACCAATACGAACCAAAGGCTCATTAGAAATCATTTTAAACAAAAAATAAGCACGCTCTAATTGCGTATCTGTTTTTAATGCGAAAGCAATTTCTGTGTTTTCAAATATTTTATCCGTTTGCATGATGCGATTATTAAATTTTATAGAACAAATATAATTGAAGTCTACCAAATTTGATTAATTTCTCCTTATTTTTACCCTAAAATAATTCTATAGTTAATGACACCTATTACCACACAAGATTACAGTATCTATTTTAATGAAAGCGCTTATACTTCTTTAAATGAACACTTAAAAGCTGCAAATTATTCTAAAATTTTCTTTTTAGTGGATGAAAATACGAATGCAGATTGCATTCCTTTTGTACTAGCAAATATAGACGCTGAAATAACGTATGATGTTTTAGAGATCGAATCTGGTGAAGAAAACAAGAACTTAGATATCTGTTTAGGACTTTGGGAAGCTTTATCCGAATATGGAGCAGACAGAAAAAGTTTAATGATCAATGTTGGTGGTGGTGTAATTACAGACTTAGGTGGTTTTGTGGCTTCTACTTTTAAACGTGGTATTTCTTTTATAAATATCCCTACATCTTTGCTTGCCATGGTGGACGCCTCCATTGGCGGTAAGACCGGAATAGATTTAGGACATCTAAAAAATCAAATCGGAGTTATAAATACTGCTGAAATGGTGCTAATAGACACCGCTTTTTTAGCAACACTACCAGAAAACCAAATGCGCTCTGGCTTAGCCGAAATGCTAAAACACGGATTAATTTCAAACCAGACGTATTGGAGTAAATTTCTAGATCTTTCTAAACAAACAACTAAAGATTTAGACGTGCTTATCTACGAATCTATAGTCATTAAAAAAGATATTGTAGAGCAAGATCCTAATGAAGAAAACCTTAGGAAAACTTTAAACTACGGACATACACTAGGTCACGCTATAGAGTCTTATTTTTTAAGCAACGCAGACAAAGAATCATTGCTTCACGGTGAAGCAATTGCTGTAGGTATGATTTTAGCAAGCTATATCTCTACCAAACTTGTTGGTCTTGACACCACTATAAACGAAGAAATAAAAACAACAATCACAAGTGTTTTTGGTAAAGTAATTTTCGACGAAAAAGACTACGCTCCTATTATTGAGCTACTTATATACGACAAAAAGAACGAACATGGTAACATCAACTTTGTTCTTCTTGAAGCTATTGGAAAACCAAAAATCAACTGTAAAGTTTCTAACGAATTAATATTAGAAGCATTTAATTTTTACGCTTCGTAACTTTTTGGTTTAAAATTTTGTAACTTTATTTCGCTAGTTAAAGAAAACACTTGGATTTATTAACTTAAATACTCTAGTTATGCGAAGAATAATTGTAGACTACAAAAAACTAACTCCAGAACTCCTGGATTTGTTAACACAAAAATTTCCAGATGGTTATGGAGATAACGACATTATAGTGTTTGATAACCATAAAAACGAAACTATTGAAGCGGTTGAAGTGAAAACAGAAGACGCTATTTACCTAGTAAAAGTAAGCAGCAAATTACATTACACCATGACTAATTTTGATAGTAATGATGATGTAATTTTAAACGATTCTGGACACATTATTATTAACGAAGAAGAAGAATAATTATAGATATCGCTCTTTAATCACTTGGCAATGGTGCTTTTCATGACCTATGATAATAAAGCCTATCGCTCTAACAGACATGTTTCCTCCACTTGCTTTACCGCTTTGTAAAAGCATATCGTTGGTAAAACTCTCAAACAAACTTATTGTAGTTTTCTTATATGTGTATATTCTTCAATAAGCGAAGCTTTCGTTCTTCTGTTTGCTTCACTAGAAGGCGTATATGCATCCTGATCGTATCCCGGCAATTCCGTTTTATCATTTCTAGAAAAACGCAAAGCACGATATGCAAACACGCGTTCTGTATCTATTATATGCTGCAACACTTCTTTTACACTCCATTTTCCTTCCGCGTAAGCGAACTCCATCTTGTCATCTGGTAAATTATTAAAAAAGCTAAGCGTTGTATTAAAACTGTCACTCAAACCGTCTAACAAGCTTAAATCACTAGCCTTAGCAATATAAGTCCCATAATAAGAATTGTATTCTGAAGCATTTAAATCTTTTACTTTCATAATTTTAAGGAATAAAAAAAGCCCTTAAAAAAAAGGGCTTAGTACGTGTTTATATAACTTCTATAATTCGCTAAAAATAGAATGCATTAATCGTTTTTTATCGTTTATACTCTCTTCTAAAGAAATCATCGATTCTGTTCTGTAAATACCTTCAATATCATCTAACTTAAAGATAATGTCTTTTGCGTGCTCTGTATTTTTCGCTCTAATTTTACAGAAAATATTAAATTTCCCTGTAGTAATATGCGCTACAGTTACATTTGGTATTTCGTTGATACGCTCTAAAACAAATTTTGTTTGCGATGTGTTCTGTAAAAACACCCCAACATAAGCAATAAAGGAGTAACCAAGTTTTTTATAGTCTAAAGTCAATGAAGAACCTTTGATAATTCCTGCATCTTCCATTTTTTTAACTCTTACATGCACAGTTCCAGCAGAAATTAATAATTTTTTCGCAATATCTGTAAAAGGAACTCTCGTATTTTGAATCAACATATCTAAAATCTGATGATCTATTTCGTCTAATTTGAACTTAGCCATTTTATTGTATTATTAAATTTTCTTCAAAAATAATACATTTTTATTGATTTATATATACTAAATTTCAAGATTTTGTTAATTTTAATGAAATTCCTTCATTTTTCAACTTTACTAAATCGTTTTCGTAACCTATAATTATTGCCTCTTTTTTCACCGTTTCCACCACACTTCCATTAGCCTCTATTTCCCGATGTGCGAAAAACTGATTTAGACTTGTAAATTTTTCGATTCTAGGAACAAACGCAACAGAATCCGCTAATAATCGCTCTTGATATTGAATAGCTATATCTAACAAATCTCCATCTTGCACTATTCTAGCGTTTCTAATAATAAGGTCATAAAAGCACTTATGGTTTTCAGGAATATCTAAATAAGAAGCATACGCATCTCCAGTAACCGTGTTTTTAGCGATATAATTCAACGAAACTACAAAAGACTGAAAAATATACTCTCGCACCACTTCTCTCGTGTAGTCGTCCCTATAATGACCAGCTTCAAAAAGAATTGTTGGTATGTTTTGAGTTTGAAAGGTGTCACCAACACAGTTAATATTAAAAGCGTCATCATAAACACCAACTTGATTTGGTATTTGTTGCTGTAAATTAGCATTCATAACCGCAATAACCTCCATTGCTCTCTTTCTATTAGGAGTAATAGTACAGATTTCGTCTTGTGCTGGAGCTAAAAAGGATACCGTTGCCGAGTTGTTTGTGTCTCCTGCACTAAAAATAGTCCGTTGCCCATGTAGATTATAGCAAAAATGAGGTTTAAAAGTCTCAAAACAGGCTTTAAGAATAACACTCTCTGGCTGCGAAAGATTTTGCGCGTCTCTATTTAAATCCACCTGATTCGCATTAACACGTGTATATGCTTTTGCGCCATCGGGACTTAAAATAGGTATAATTTGTATCGTGCAAGTCTTTAAAATAGCTTCTGAAACTTCTTCACTACTTAATAAAAGGTTCAATAAATCGAAAATCGCCTTCGTTGTGGTGCTTTCATTTCCGTGCATTTGCGACCACATTAATATTTTTTTCGGTCCAGACCCAATGGTAATAGTATGAATATTTTCTTGAAGAACAGATTTCCCTACCATTAAAACTTCGCATTTTTTAGCTAATTTTTCCAGTAGAGGAGCTATGCTTTCCGAGTGAATATATCGTCCAAAAAGCCGTGCTTCTTTGTGTTCTTTATATAATGATTTTAAGGTTTCTAATTCCATATGTAATTTGTATTGATTACAAAGGTAAACAATTGATAATTTACAATTGTAAACAAGATTACACAGTGCTTTTGGTTACATTGTTAAACAAAAACAATAGCGTTTACAAGACGAAACATAAAATCACTTAGAAAAATTTAACATAATTTAAATTTAACAATCAAATATCTTATTTTCAGTTAATTAGATTTAATTATATAAAGTAAAAAATCAACTACAATCAAATATAACAAGTAAATACAATAGTGCTAACAAAATAATGTTTACATTTGTAACGTTATAAAAACAAAACAACTTGTTTACAATGATAAACACCGAAGGATTTACAAAAAGACTACAGAAAGTCATCGATTTTTACGGAGAAAGTGCTTCCTCTTTTGCAGAGAAAGTTGGCGTGCAACGCTCTACTATTTCGCATATTCTTTCCGGCAGAAATAAGCCAAGTTTAGATTTTGTAATGAAGGTACTCTCCCATTTTCCGGAAGTAGAATTATATTGGTTGATGAATGGAAAAGGAGTTTTTCCAAATGAAAATAAAACCGAAGAAAAAATTCCAGAAACTCCGAAAGTGGAAAAAGTGGAAAAAACAATACCCCCTCCTAAAAATGAAAATGTAGAAATTCCGAATCCATCTTCTTCTAATTTTTCCTTAAACACTTCTTCCGAAAAAAAAATAGAACGCATTGTAATTTTTTATACCGACGGTAGTTTTCAAAATTTCAACAATTCATAAACTAGTACCTAAAATTTTCAAATAAACGATTATTACGACTTTTAGCAAAAAGATGTATTATAACAGAAAAGATTATTAATTTTGTATAAAAGATTTTTAATGAGATATTTTCTGGTTGCCTTAGTACTTATAAGTTTTTCTAGTTGTTACCAAGTAGAGAGAAATTGTACAGATTATAAAACAGGTAGTTTTTATAGCGAAGTTATAATTGACTCTGTGGTTTATAAATCTGATTTTACAAGAACTAAAGATTTACAAATAGAAGTGTACCAAGGTAAAACAGATTCTGCACAAGTACGCTGGATTAACGACTGCGAAATGATCTTTAAGACCATGAACCCTAAAAACATGGCAGAACGTAAAGACGTGCATTTAAAAATCCTCACAACAACAGATAGATCGTATACTTTTGAGTATTCTTATGTTGGCGAAAAGCTGAAACAAAAAGGAAAAGCTTTCAAGAAATAGTTTTTTAACACCATGAAATAAATAGCAAATAGATATGTTAGATTTTTTACTTACTAGTGATGCGTTATTCGCACTATTAACCTTAACGTTTTTAGAAATTATTTTAGGTATAGATAATATTGTATTTATATCTATTGCTGCAAATAAATTACCAGAAGAGCAGCGTAGCAAAGCAACAAACATTGGTTTACTACTAGCCATGGTACAACGTATTATATTGTTGTTCTTCGTCTCTTTTTTAGTCGGCTTAAGCGAACCCTTTTTTCATTTTGAAAGTTCCTGGTTACAAATAGCAATAAGCTGGCAAAGCATCATACTGTTTGTTGGAGGATTATTTTTAATTTATAAAAGCACATCAGAGATTAGAGAAAAAGTAGAAACACCAAGTCATGATGAAGACGAAATAAAAGGAAAAAAGATAACCTCTTTATCGCAAGCCATTACGCAAATAATAATTATTGATTTTATTTTCTCTATAGATTCTATTTTAACTGCTGTTGGTATGACAAATGGTTTGCATGAAAACCACTACTACACTTTAGTTTTAATGATTATTGCTGTTGTGATATCTATTGCAATTATGATTGGTTTTGCAAACCCAATACGTAAGTTTATAGATGCCCATCCAAGTATGCAGATTTTAGGATTATCTTTTTTAATTCTAATTGGTTTTATGTTAATTACTGAAGCTGCTCACCTTTCACACACTAATTTATTTGGAAAAACGGTTGGCGCAATACCTAAAGGATATCTTTATTTTGCCATTGCATTCTCATTAATGGTAGAGTTTATTAATTATAGAATTACTAGGAAGAAATAAAACATTCTTAAAACTGGTCTCCATTTAGGTTATTCAATAACCTCAAAATAAGCACATACTAAAAATGCCATTCCGAATTTAAAATGATAAATATTTTTCTTCCAATGTTGGTATTTTCCACAACATTGGAAGATTTATTATAATTATATAGATTCTGAAACAAGTTCAGAATGACAAAGTATTAAAACAAAGTTATTTGTCCGTCTTCACCTTCAGGAAGCTCTTTATCGTCTTCAGGTTTTTCGTCTTCCTTTTTAGGTTCTTCTTTTTTAGCATTTTCTGCTTTTGGACTTTCTTTTACTTTTTCTTCTTTAAACTTTTCCTCTTTAGGTTTTTCCTCTTTAACTTTTTCAACAACCGGTTCTTCCGCAACATTCTCTTCTTCTACCACTTCAATTTCTTCGGCTGGAATTTCTTCAGGAGCTTCATAAGGCAAAGGATCTAGTAAACTTATTTGATTTACTTTGTCTTTAGTAAGTTGATTTCCTAAAGCTGAAATTCCTTTTACAGCAATAAATTCTTCTAAATTTATTTCTACATTATCTTTTCTATCTTTTCCTCTTTCTTTTTTAAACTCAATATCTGCCATTGGTTTCCAATCTGTAGAAACAATTTCCAATTGCGATTTTGGGTGTTCTGAAATAAAGCTTTCTTCTTTTCCTTCTACTTCAATTAAAAAACGTTTTACATAATAGCGTTCTTTTTCACCATCAAAATAAATTGCCGAAATTGGTTTTTTAGGAATCCATTTTTCCAACACAATCATGTCTTCATCAAAATGCGCTGTGATTTCTGGAAGTATGGTTTTTACCATTCCAGACTGTGTGATGATTAACAATCTATCTTCTCCTCTAAATTCTCCAATTAATTCTCCTCTTGCATCTACGTTTAATCGTTGCACGGTATCATCGAACCAAATTTTGCGTGGCTTTAAAGTAGAAACTCCTTTTTCTTTGAGCTCAATTTTCTTAACCGCATGTTTTGTAACAACGTTTCCTTTAGATGCTCTTCCTTTTATTAATACATCTGAAAAATCTAAATCCCATTTCAGTTTTTTGACTCCGCCAACTTGACGTAATATTATAGAAACCACTTCTGCTTCTCCATTTGGATTTGCAGAAAAATATAAGACTACGGAACTAGAATTCCCATTGGTTAAATCATATTCTCTATCTCGAGTTGTGCTGGTAACGGCAAATCGTTTCACATAGGAAGGTCCGCCTTTACCATCGCGGTAAATCATATTATAAATAGTACGTTTATCTTTCTTTTTAAAGATAGCAACATGAATAATATCTTTTCCAATAAAAGTTTTACTATCTACTTTGGTAACCATCATTTTACCCGATTTGGTAAAAACAATAATATCATCAATATCACTGCAATCGCCAACATACTCGTCTCTTTTTAACGAAGTACCAACAAAACCTTCTTCTCTATTGACATACAGCTTTGTGTTACGAATAATTACTTTTGTAGCATCAACGTCATCAAAAATTCTGATTTCTGTTTTACGCTCACGTCCTTCACCATATTCCTTTTTTAATCTTGTAAAATATGCAATAGCATAGTCGATAAGATTTGCAAGATGATGTCTTACTTCTGCAATTTGTTCTTCAAGTGCATCAATTTTTTGTTGTGCTTTATCAATATCAAATTTAGAAATACGCTTGATTCGAATTTCAGTTAAACGCGTGATATCTTCTTCTGTAATAGCACGTTTTAAATGTTTTATATGTGGCTGAAGTCCTTTATCGATGGCCTGAATTACACCATCCCAAGTTTCTTCTTCTTCAATATCGCGATAGATTCGTTTTTCAATAAAAATACGTTCTAAGGAAGCAAAATGCCATTGTTCTTGAAACTCGCCAAGTTTAATTTCTAATTCTTGCTTTAAAAGCTGTACCGTATTATCTGTACTACGACGAAGCATTTCTGAAACACCAACAAAATAAGGCTTGTTATCTTCAATAACACAACCTAAAGGAGAAATAGACGATTCACAATTGGTGAATGCGTATAGAGCATCAATGGTTTTATCTGGAGAAATCCCGGAAGGTAAATGCACCAAAATTTCTACATTGGCCGCAGTATTGTCTTCAATTTTCTTTATTTTTATTTTTCCTTTTTCATTCGCTTTTAATATAGAATCAATTAAAGACGAAGTATTGGTAGCAAAAGGAATTTCTGTAATTACTAATGTATTTTTATCATACTGAGAGATTTTTGCTCGCACGCGAACCTTTCCTCCTCTTAAACCATCATTATAACCAGTAACATCTGCAATTCCTGCAGTAGGAAAATCTGGAAGAATGGTAAATCGCTTTCCTTGTAAGTGTTTTACAGAAGCATCAATTAACTCGATAAAATTGTGTGGTAATATTTTTGTCGATAAACCAACCGCAATTCCTTCTCCTCCTTGTGCCAAAAGCAACGGAAACATTACCGGAAGATTTACAGGCTCTTTTCGTCTACCATCATAAGAAGCTTGCCATTCGGTGATTTTCGGATTAAAAACAACATCCAATCCAAATTTAGAAATACGCGCTTCAATATAACGTGAAGCTGCTGCTCTATCTCCAGTTAGTATATTTCCCCAGTTTCCTTGTGTGTCGATTAGCAAATCTTTTTGTCCGATTTGCACCATAGCATCTGCAATACTTGCATCTCCATGCGGATGGTATTGCATGGTATGCCCAACAATATTGGCTACTTTATTGTAACGTCCATCATCTAGATCTTTCATGGAGTGCATGATTCTGCGTTGTACCGGTTTAAAACCATCTTCAATTGCAGGAACAGCACGCTCTAAAATTACATACGATGCATAATCTAAAAACCACTCTTTGTACATTCCTGTAACTCGAGTAATGGTTTCTTGCGGTTCTATGTTTTCGTTTTGTTCATTTACCAAATCATCATTTCCCTCTATCATGAACTAGCTAATTTTCTATTGTTTTTAATCATTTTATTTAAAGATTGCTTGATGTATTTTCGTTTCTTTTTAGAAACCAAAGTAACATTAAATCGTTCTTTTTTAGAAGTACCACTTTTATCCTTTATTAGCAATACCAAAGTATTGTACACTACATAGTTATTAAACTTAAAACCTTTTAAATCGGTTTTATTGAACTCTACAGTATGTTCTCTATAATTAAACCTATCGGATAATAATAAACCTTTATTAGTAACCACTACCTTCATGCCATCACTATCATACTCAAAAAATTTGGAGATAGAATGTACCGCAAAAAATAGTAAGCTAAAACTTAATACTATAATTAAGAAAACGACTAAAGGATTACTACTAATTTCATTAAACATTCTAAACATTATAGCAGAGATAATAGCAAATATTACAAGTATAAAATATATAGAAACTATGAAATTTTTTGTTTTATGATTGTTTGTTCTCATTTATGATTTTCTGTTTTAATGTAGAAATTACGCCTTATCTTCTTCTATAATATCTAATTCTACTTTAAGATTTTCGATAATAAACTCTTGTCTTGTTGGAGTATTTTTCCCCATGTAAAAACTAAGTAAATCTTCGATAGACATATCCTTATCTAGCATCACAGGATCTAAACGAATGTCTTCACCAATAAAATGAACAAACTCATCTGGCGAGATTTCACCAAGTCCTTTAAATCGAGTGATTTCAGGTTTCGGTTTTAGTTTTTCTACCGCATCTCTTCTTTCTTGTTCCGAATAGCAATACGCCGTTTCCTTTTTATTTCGGACTCTAAACAATGGTGTTTGTAAAATATATAAATGCCCTTCTTTTATAATTTCTGGGAAGAATTGCAAAAAGAAAGTAATTAATAACAAACGAATATGCATACCATCGACATCGGCATCTGTTGCAATAACAATATTGTTATAACGTAAATCCTCAATAGATTCTTCAATATTTAAAGCGGCTTGTAGTAAGTTAAATTCCTCGTTTTCATACACGATTTTTTTACTAAGTCCGTAACAGTTTAACGGTTTCCCTTTTAAACTAAATACTGCTTGCGTATTTACATCTCGTGATTTTGTAATACTACCAGATGCAGAATCTCCCTCGGTAATAAACAAGGTGCTTTCTAGGTTTCTTCCGTTTTTAATATCGCCAAAATGCACTCTACAATCTCTTAATTTTTTGTTGTGCAGACTTGCTTTTTTAGCTCTATCTTTTGCGAGTTTACGAATACCGGAAAGCTCTTTACGTTCGCGTTCTGCTTGTAATATTTTACGCTGAATACTTTCTGCTACATCTGTGTTTTTATGTAGAAAGTTATCGAGGTATTTTTTTAGGAAGTCGTTAATATATGTTCGTACCGTTGGAAGCTCTCCTCCCATATCTGTAGAACCAAGTTTGGTTTTGGTCTGACTCTCAAAAACGGGTTCCATTACTTTAATAGCAATGGCGCAGACTACCGATTTACGTATATCGGAAGCTTCGTAATTTTTACCAAAATACTCTCTTATGGTTCGCACTAATGCTTCTCTAAAAGCAGCAAGATGTGTTCCTCCTTGCGTGGTGTTTTGTCCGTTAACAAAAGAGTGATATTGTTCGCTATATTGTGTTTTACTATGTGTAAGCGCTACTTCTATATCGTCACCACGTAAATGAATAATTGGATAAGATCTATCGGTTTCGTTGATGTTTTCAGAAAGTAAATCTTTTAAACCATTTTCACTGTAGAATTTTTCGCCATTAAATACAATAGTTAAACCTGGGTTTAAGTACACGTAGTATTTCAGCATTTTTTCTACATACTCGCTTCTATATTTGTATTTTTTAAATATAATTTCGTCTGGAACGAAAGATACTTTGGTTCCTTTTCGTCTTGAGGTATCTTCTAATAAATCTTGATTAATAAGGTTACCTTGCGCAAATTCCGCGGAAGCGCTTTTATTATCCCTTGTAGATTCTACTCTAAAAAAGGAAGACAATGCATTTACAGCTTTGGTACCAACTCCGTTTAAACCTACCGATTTTTTAAAGGCTTTAGAGTCGTACTTTCCTCCTGTATTCATCTTAGAAACTACATCTACTACTTTTCCTAAAGGAATACCACGACCATAATCTCGAACAATAACCTTAGTACCATGAATAGAAATCTCAATGGTTTTACCTGCTCCCATGACATATTCATCGATCGAGTTATCTAGCACCTCTTTTAAAAGAATATAAATACCATCATCTGCCGAAGAACCATCACCAAGTTTTCCAATATACATTCCTGGACGCATACGAATATGCTCTTTCCAGTCTAGTGAGCGTATATTATCTTCGGTATATTTGGTTTCTTGAGACATAGTTGAATAAAAATAGGATAAGTTGCTAAGATAGTATTTCGTAGGAAAAAATGAAATACAGAAGGCACAAAGTAATTAACAAGTTATTAGAAAATAAAAAGGAAGAGGTCATCGGTTTTTAATACGATGTCATTTTATGAATTATTCAAATATTATGAAATAAAAAAGCGAGATGAAAAATTCATCTCGCTTTTAAAATTTACTCTATTTTATCTATTCTTTTTTACACATTAAATAAGAAATGCATAACATCGCCATCTTTAACCACGTAATTTTTTCCTTCTACTCGCATTTTACCAGCTTCTTTTACTTTCGCTTCACTACCATAAGTAACAAAATCTTCGTAAGCAATAACTTCTGCTCTAATAAAACCTTTTTCAAAATCGGTATGAATAACTCCAGCAGCTTGAGGTCCGGTTGCTCCAACATTAACTGTCCAAGCTCTTACTTCCTTCACTCCTGCAGTAAAATACGTTTGTTGTTTTAATAATTTATAAGCAGAACGAATTAATTTTGCTGCTCCAGCTTCTTCTAATCCTATATCTTGAAGAAACATTTGTCTTTCTTCATAATCATCCAATTCATTAATATCTGCTTCTGTACCAACTGCCAATACTAAAACTTCCGCATTTTCATCTTTTACAGCTTCTCTAACTAGTTCTACATAAGCATTACCAGAAACAGCAGACCCCTCATCTACATTACAAACATACATTACTGGTTTGTCTGTAATAAACTGACTAGGTTTTACAAATTCTAAGTAATCTTCATCGCTAAATTCTAAAGCTCTTACCGAAACACCAGCCTCTAAGTTTTCTTTTATTTTTAATAAAACAGCTTCTTCTTTTTGCGCTTCTTTATTTCCTGTTTTTGCAGCTCTTTTTACTTTATCTAATTTTTTATCTACAGTTTCTAAATCTTTTAACTGTAGTTCCATATCGATAGTTTCCTTATCTCTAATCGGATTTATATTACCATCTACATGAATAATATTGTCATTATCAAAACAACGTAACACATGTAAAATAGCGTCGGTTTCTCTAATGTTTGCAAGGAATTGATTTCCTAAACCTTCTCCTTTACTTGCTCCTTTTACTAAACCTGCAATATCTACAATCTCTACAGTTGCTGGTTGTACACGAACTGGATTTACTAGTTCTTCTAGTTTTTCTAACCTAGGATCTGGTACATTTACAATACCAATATTAGGTTCAATAGTACAAAACGGAAAGTTTGCACTTTGTGCTTTAGCATTAGATAAACAATTAAATAAAGTTGACTTTCCTACGTTTGGTAATCCTACAATTCCTGCTTTCATATTTGTTTTTCCGCTAATGCGGAAATCTTTAAATTAAACTTCTTTTTCCTGCTAAAGGCATACGCCTTTAAGGAAACTAATTTTTATTAGCGATTGCAAATATAAATTATACTTCTCAGTATTGATTAATTTTTAATAAATAAGTTAATAACTTAAAAACAAAACATTCCTTAAATATTTAATTTCCATATCTTTAAGATAACTAATCTTAAAAAAACAAAACAAATGAAACACTTATTTTTATTTATGCTATCTCTTTTTAGTATCAGTTTTGCTATTGGACAAACCGTAACAGGTAATATTACGGATGCAGAAGGCTTGCCTTTACCCAATGTTAATATTATTGAAAAAAATACTTCTAATGGTGTTACCACCGATTTTGATGGAAATTACAGTATTGAAGTAAGTGAAAATGCGACACTTATTTTTAGTTATGTTGGCTATGACTCTCAAGAATTAAAGGTAAACGGACAATCTTCTATTCATGTTACCATGTCTGAAGGCGTAGGTTTAGACGAAGTGGTACTGGTAGGATCTCGTAGCCCTAAAAGAACCGCTTTAGACACCGCTGTTCCCGTCGATGTTCTTGATGTTGCTGGAATTGCGTCTACAACAGGAAAAGTCGAAGTTAATGAAATACTTCAATATGCAGCACCTTCCTTTAATGCCAGTAAACAATCGGGGTCTGATGGTGCCGACCATGTGGTTCCTGCTTCTTTAAGAGGTTTAGGCCCCGATCAAACACTAGTTTTAATTAATGGAAAACGAAGACACCAATCTTCTTTGGTAAATGTCTTTGGAACAAGAGGTCGTGGAAATTCTGGTACCGATTTAAATGCGATTCCTGCTTCTGCAATTAAAAGAATAGAAGTTTTAAGAGATGGTGCTTCTGCACAATACGGATCCGATGCCATTGCTGGTGTAATTAATATTGTACTTAAAAATAATACCGATGGTGTTTCTGGAGGTATTACTTATGGTGCTTATAGCACAGCCGTTGGAGATGGTTGGGAAGAAAAATCTGGAGAGACCTTATACAATGTAGAAGGAGAAAACAGATTAGATGGTAAAGACAGAAAGTATGATGGTGAAACTGTTAAAATCGATTTAAACTATGGGGTATCCTTAGGTGAAAATGGCGGTTTTGTAAACTTTACCACAGAATTATTATCGAAAGACAACACACTTCGTCCTGGTTTTTCTTGGAGAAAAGGATATGGTAGTGCTGGTGTAGACGGATTTAATTTTATGGTAAATGCGGCAATTCCTGTAGGGGATAAAACTGAAATTTATGCTTTTGGTGGTCGCAACTTTAGAGACACCAATGCTTATGCTTTTTCTCGTGATGGTGAAGGAGATGATAGAACTGTCTTAAGTTTATATCCGGACGGATTTACACCTAGAATAACATCTAATATTACGGATGTTTCTGTTTCCGCTGGTGTAAGACATGAAATGAGTAACGGATGGCATTTAGACTTTAATAATACCTATGGTAAAAACAACTTCCATTATTATGTAAAAGATAGTAATAACGCTTCTATGCAAGATGGTTCTCCTACAGATTTTGATGCTGGTGGACATTATCTTTCTCAAAATACAACTGGAATAGATTTTAATAAGTATTTTGAAGATGTAGCTTCTGGATTAAGCATTGCATTTGGTATAGAATATAGAACCGAAAACTTCGGTATTTTTGCAGGAGAATTAGCTTCTTATTCTGTTTATGATGGTTCAGGTGCTGTCAATAATCCTTATGATGATATCGTTAGAGATGAAAATGGAGATCCAGTTTTAGATGGAGATAATGAACCGATAACGAATCCAAATGAAGATTTATTACCTGCCGGACCAGGAGGTTCTCAAGGTTTTCCGGGGTATAGCCCAGCTAATGAAATAGATAGAAGTAGAACCAATTATGGTATTTATTTTGATTCTGAAATCAACATTAGCGATGATTTTTTAATTGGAGGTGCTTTACGTTTTGAAAACTATAGTGACTTTGGAAACACCTTCAACTTTAAAATAGCAAGTAGATATAAATTACTAGACGATGCATTAGCAATAAGAGGTTCTGTATCTACCGGTTTTAGAGCGCCTTCTTTAGCGCAATTATATTACAACCTTATTTTTAATAATATTGTAGCTGGTGAATCTGTTCCTTCTTTATTATCGGCAAACAACAGTACAGTAACTAAAGCATTTGGTATTGAAGAATTAAAAGAAGAAAAAGCATTTAACGGAAGCTTAGGTTTTACCTTTAAGAAAAGTGGATTCACTGCAACTATAGACGGTTATTTAATTAATGTAGACGACAGGATTATATTAACAGATAATTTTACAGATCAAGCAATTTTAGGCCCTCTTAATGTAGATGCTGCACAGTTTTTTGCAAATGGTGTAGACACACAAACAACAGGATTAGATATTGTTTTAGGTTATGAAATGTCTTTTGGAAAGGATAGTAAAATAAATATAGGAGTTATAGGAAACATAAATAAGCTAAAAATTAAAAACATTAATACTCCAGAATTTGAAGGAAGTAGCATGACAGATGAAGAAGCAGAATTAAGATTTTTCGGTCCTTTTTCACAAGCATATTTGCAAGCTGCTGCTCCAGATTATAAATTTGGTTTAAATCTTGGTTATACTAAATCTAAATTCAATGCCTTAGTATCTATTACTCGTTTTAGTGAAGTACAACTTCAAGATTTTCAATGGGTAGATTCTCCTCCTGTAACTTTTGCAGAAGCGGATGCTTTAAAACTAGTTGCAACTGATACCTATGAAGCAAGAAATATAGTAGACTTAAGTTTAGGATATAAGTTTACAGAAAGCCTGAGTTTAACTTTAGGAGCAAATAACTTATTTAATGAATATCCAACTTCTCAATTTGATGGCTGGACAGACCAAGGAGGATTAGCAGATTCTGTGCAAATGGGTTCTGATGGTAGATATATTTTTACTAGATTAGGGTTTAATTTCTAAATTATTAAAAAACAAAAAAACCGAGCAATAGCTCGGTTTTTTTATTAAAAATATACTAAATATTTAATCTTCCGGATGCATAAATTTTTGCTTTCCTAAAAGTACTTCTTTTTCTTCTACGTGATCATCATCCGGTACACAACAATCTACAGGACATACTGCAGCACATTGTGGCTCTTCATGAAAACCTACACATTCGGTACATTTATCTGGTACAATGTAGTAAATCTCATCACTTATTGGTTCTTGTGCTTCGTCTGCATCTACAGATTTTCCGTTAGGTAAAACTAATTTACCATCTAAACTCGTTCCATCTTTGTATCTCCAATCGTCTGCACCTTCATAAATTGCTGTATTTGGACATTCTGGTTCACAAGCACCACAATTGATACATTCGTCTGTTATTATAATTGCCATAGCGTAATTTTCAATTTAATTTAATAGTCTTTAAAAACGATGAAAATTCTATAAAATTAAGAATTATTTGAAATTTAATTTAATCCTTTTAAAAAAATAGGTTTAAAAAAATTTCGTTCATTTCATTTTTCTAACTTTGCGCAAAAATAACGCCAAAAGTATTCATAACCAAATACAAGATGAATTTAGACCAAAGAATTAACGCTTTTGCAAAATTAGGAGACTTTTTAAGCCAATTTACTTCTGAAAACTTTCAGAAAAAAGATAATGTAGAACACAATGAACTATTTTTTGAAGGATTTAAACACCAAATAAAACTAGCACAAGAACATAACGGATGGTTTACTAAAAAAAACCTAGTCTTTACTTTTAATAGTTGGTCTAATGCTTTAACAACTAAAAATTTAACAACTTGGTTAGAAACGTATGACTTCAACAAAGTAAATACACAAAAAGTTGCTATTATTATGGCAGGAAACATTCCGTTAGTTGGTTTCCATGATTTTTTATCTGTTTTAATTTCCGGACATGAAGTGCTAGTAAAACAATCTAGTAACGACAAACACCTCCTTCCTTTTATAGCAAAATATTTAGAACATGTAGCACCTGCTTTTAAAGGAAAAATAACGTTAACAGATCAAAAACTAGAAAATTTTGATGCGGTTATTGCAACAGGAAGTGATAATACTGCGCGCTATTTTGAATACTATTTTAAGAATAAACCTTCTATTATTAGAAAAAACAGAAACTCTGTTGCTATTTTAACAGGAAACGAAACCGAAGAAGAGCTAACGGCTTTGTCTGAAGATATTTTTAGATACTACGGTTTAGGATGCAGAAACGTATCGAAGCTGTTTGTACCAAAAGATTACGATTTTCAAAGATTTTTTAAAGCAATGTACCCTTGGAATGCGATCATAAACGAAAGTAAGTACGCTAATAATTACGATTATAATAAAGCAGTATATTTAATGAGTGAATTTGATATGCTAGAAAACGGCTTTTTAATGATTAAAGAAGACGCTAGTTTCGCTTCGCCAATTGCTACCGTTTTTTACGAATATTACGATAGCACAGAAGCACTTAAAACGTATATAGATACTAACCTAAACAACATTCAATGTATTGTATCTAATGGCTTTAACGAAAACGAAATAGTATTTGGTAAAACCCAACAACCAGAACTTTCCGATTATGCAGATGGGGAAGACACAATTGCATTTTTGTTAAAAATTTAGTGGATAAATTATCATTTTAATAACATAATTCCATTCAAAAATTAGCACCTTTGTAACTGTTTAAAAATAAAGATTTCCGGTTTTCGGAAATGCAAAATAAATTTTTCAATGAAAAAACATAATTTTAGTGCAGGACCTAGTATTCTTCCACAAGAAGTATTATTAAAAGCTTCAGAAGCTGTAATGGATTTCAACAATGATGGCTTATCCTTATTAGAAATATCCCACAGAAGTAAATCTTTTGTAGATGTTATGGAAAAAGCAAGATCCTTAGCTTTAGAACTTCTTGGTTTAGAAGGCAAAGGCTACAAAGCTTTATTTTTACAAGGTGGAGCAAGCTCACAATTTTTAATGGTTGCACTAAATCTTTTAGAAAAAAGAGCAGCATATTTAAATACTGGAACTTGGAGTGATAAGGCGGTAAAAGAAGCAAAAATATATGATGATATTTTAGAAGTAGCATCTTCTAAAGACGCTGGTTATAATTATATACCTAAAGGATATGATATTCCTAGTGATCATGATTACTTCCATTGTACTTCCAACAATACCATTTTTGGAACACAAATGAAATCTTTTCCAAACTCTCCTATTCCTGTAGTTTGTGATATGAGTAGTGATATATTTTCAAGAACTTTAGACTTTACTAAATTCGATTTAATATATGCAGGAGCTCAAAAAAATATGGGACCAGCTGGAACGACTCTAGTAATAGTGAAAGAAGATGTTTTAGGAAAGGTATCTCGTAAAATTCCGTCAATGATGGATTATAAAGTACATATTAGTAAAAGCAGTATGTTTAATACACCTCCTGTTTTTGCAGTATATACGTCTATGTTAACACTAGAATGGTTAAAAAATCTTGGTGGTCTTAAAGCTATCGAAGAAATTAACGAAATGAAAGCTCGTGTTATGTATTCTGAAATAGATTTAAATCCGTTATTTAAAGGATACGCAAATAAAGAAGACCGTTCTAATATGAATGCAACCTTTACTCTTGCTAACGAAGATCTAAAAGAAACTTTTGAAACCATGCTTAAAGAAGCTGGTATTAGTGGTTTAAATGGACATAGAAGTGTTGGTGGTTATAGAGCATCTATGTACAACGCATTACCTTTAGATAGTGTTAAAGCACTTGTAGAAGTAATGAGTGAATTAGAAACAAAAGCATAAATTAATTTTAATTTAAAGCGGAAGTATAAATCGTTCAAACAACATTTAACTTTCTACTTTAAACATAATACATAAAAAATGAAAGTATTAGCAAATGACGGAATTTCTCAAAGCGGAGTTAAAGCTTTAGAAGAAGCAGGTTTTGAAGTTTCAACTACAACAGTAGCACAAGAACAACTAATAAACTACATAAACACAAATGCAATTAGCACACTACTAGTTAGAAGTGCAACAACGGTACGTCAAGATTTAATTGATGCTTGCCCTAGCCTAAAAATTATTGGTCGTGGTGGTGTTGGTATGGATAACATTGATGTAGAATATGCAAAAAGCAAAGGATTACACGTAATTAATACGCCTGCTGCATCTTCACAATCTGTTGCCGAATTAGTATTCGCTCACCTTTATGGAGGTGTTCGTTTTTTACATGATTCAAACAGAAACATGCCATTAGATGGAGATTCTAAATTTAAAGCATTAAAGAAAAACTACGCGAAAGGAATTGAACTACGTGGAAAAACAATAGGTATTATTGGTTTCGGACGTATTGGTCGTGAAGTAGCAAAAATAGCTTTAGGTGTAGGTATGAAAGTAATAGCTGCAGATATGTTTATTGAAAACGCAGAAATTACTCTTGACTTTTTTGATGGACAATCTGTTAAATTCGATATTGCAACACAACCTCTAGAAGATGTTTTAAAACAGGCAGATTTTATTTCGTTACACGTTCCTGCACAAAAAGATTATGTTATTGGTAAAGCACAATTTGACTTAATGAAAGATGGTGTTGGCATTGTTAATGCTGCAAGAGGTGGTGTTATTGATGAAGTTGCTTTAGTAGATGCTTTAGAATCTGGAAAAGTTGCTTTTGCAGGTTTAGATACTTTTGAAAACGAACCTACTCCAGCAGTTAAAGTTTTAATGAACGGAAGAGTTTCTCTTACCCCTCATATTGGAGCTGCAACTAACGAAGCACAAGACAGAATTGGTACCGAATTAGCCGAACAAATTAAAAGCATACTTATCAACGATTAAACCTAACCGTTTATCGGTGATTTAGCATATTTTTTTAAAATAAAGTCTTAACAAAAACGTTAAGACTTTTTTTATGTAAATTAGTAGTATATCTTTTGATAAAGAGATGAAGTATTAATTAAAATAAAAAATAAAAATGTCAGGAATTCTAGACTTATTAAACAGTGACCTTGGTAAAACTATCATTAGTGGTGTATCAGGCTCTACAGGAACAGATCAAAACAAAACAAGTAGCGTATTAACAATGGCTTTACCTGTTTTAATGAAGGCAATGGAGCGTAATGCTTCTACACCTCAAGGTGCTGAAGGCTTAATGGGAGCTTTAAGCGGAAAACATAATGGAAGTATATTAGACAACCTTGGTGGTTTATTTGGTGGTGGAGTTAATGACGAAGTACTAAATGATGGAGATAAAATTTTAGGTCACGTTCTAGGAAACAAAAAACAAGGCGTTGAAAAAATTATTGGTGAAAAATCTGGTTTAGATGCTGGATCTGTAGCGAACATATTAAAAGTAGCGGCACCAATATTAATGGGTGTTTTAGGAAAACAAGCAAGTCAAAACAATGTAAGCTCGTCTAACGACTTAAGTGGTTTACTTGGTGGTTTACTTGGTGGTAGTGATGCTAAAGAAGAGCAAAGTTTCCTTGAAAAAATATTAGATGCAGATGGAGATGGTAGCGTAATTGATGATGTAGCTGGAATGGTATTAGGTCAAGCAACAAAAGGAAAAGGTGGACTTGGTGGTTTACTTGGTGGACTTTTTGGAGGTAAATAATGTAACTTCCACATATTTTAACTTAAATGCCAAACGTTTGTTTGGCATTTTTTGTATTTTAATAGCAAACAAATTTTAAAATGAAATCCTTTCTTTACGCAATACTAGCATGTGTATTATTAGTAGCTTGTAATTCAACTAAAAACAATACAGTAGTTGAAGAAACAAAACCTATTATAGACAACGACACCATAAATATTAGTAATGAAGCGCTAGAATACCAAATAATAATTATTGAACCAGGCTTTAGTTCTTGGTTTGCCACTAGAGCAAAACCAAAAGGCTTCTACTCTCAAAATTATTTAGAAAACAAAAACAAATTATTTGTAAGCGCATGGAATACTCGAGTACTCAATCCTAGTCAGTTTGATCCTAATCTTTACGAAATGCAAATAAATTATGACTATGGTGTAGATTACGGTTATGATGTTAATTATAAACTCTATAACTATTTCATATACTTTCAATTAAAATATAAACAACAATTAACTGGTTTTATTCCTAGAAATTAAACACTGTTCTGTATTTTTGCATCGAAATAAAATTTGATGGAAAAATTTAAACAACGTTGGGAAATTCAAAAAAATTGGCAATTACTATTTCCTATTCTTGGTTTATTAGTTACTTTTTATTCTGCTTACCGCCTTTCTAGTAGGTTTGCTAACGAGCTACATTTAAGTATTCAAATCGTTTTAACTATTGTTATTTCTTACCTACTAATACGCTTCTTTCTATTTCTTTTTACCAAAGTAGAAAAACGATGGAAAGTAACTTATCGTTGGGAAATGATTGCTATATTCATTGTATTTGCTCTAACAGGTTCTTCTTCTTTATTTGTTGGAAGACCACTCATGAAATGGATTGGAATTACTAAAGAAAACTTAAACATTTTTGTTTATTGGATCCTTTTTATTATCATTGGCCTAGTTTTCTATCAAATATTATTAGTATTTTTTGGTTGGCTATTTGGTCAACATAAATTCTTTTGGGAATTTGAAAAAAAGATGATTAGACGATTCGGCTTAGGTCGATTTTTATAAAACATGAAATCCATTCAAGAACATAGCATCTTTAAATTTGTAACTATAGTACTTATAGTTACCATACTTATACCTAGTATAGTGAAGCTTGGTCATGTTTTTGAAAACCATACACACGATTTTTGTACAGATAATTTAAGTCAAACACACCTACATACACTGGATGTAGACTGTGAGTTTTATAAATTTAAAATCAATAAACCGTTTGTTTTTAAAACAGTAGCCAATCGTTTCGTTCCTATAGAAAATAACCATAAGTTACATACTTCTCAATATCAATTTATTTCCGAATACCAACGCTTATCCTTTGCGTTACGTGGTCCGCCACAATTAGTTTAATGACGTTACACCAATTCTTTTTTTAAATAATCGATGCAATACATTGCTGTTTTCTTTATGTTTTTAATAAAATGTAGAGGAAATAGATGTACTAATTACCATCCTTTATTTTAAATATCACTTGGTTTTAGAGCTGAAATTATTTCAGTACCATACCCACTAAATTAATTATTAAATGAAACAAATTATAAAACTATTGTTGCTTTTTTTGGCAACCAACATATATGCACAAAACAGTATTAACGGAACCGTTTTAGATAGCGAAACCAATCAACCTGTCTCTTTTGCAAACATTTACTTTCCGCAATTAGAAAAAGGAGCAACAACAAACTCAGAGGGTAATTTCACTTTAAACAATTTACCTACCGGAAACTATACGATTTTAGTTTCGTATGTTGGATTCGAAACTTTTTCGCAAACCATAACTATTCCGTCTCCAGAAAATTTAGACATTCGTTTGCAAACTTCCGCGATAGAAATGGAAGAAGTTATTGTCTCTACTCCTTTTCACAAATTACAAAGTGAAAACGTAATGAAAGTCGAACAACGTAAAATTTCCGATTTAAAAAATAAAGGAGCCATTAATCTAGCGCAAGGTATTACCAATATCCCTGGTGTGGAAGGTATTTCCACAGGAATTGGTATTTCAAAACCTGTAATTCGCGGACTAAGTTCGAATCGTGTTTTAGTATATACACAAGGTATAAGACTAGAAAATCAGCAATTTGGTAGCGAACATGGTCTTGGTGTTAATGATGCAGGAATAGAAAGTGTAGAAGTTATAAAAGGCCCTGCTTCCCTACTCTATGGTAGTGATGCACTTGGTGGTGTTTTGTATTTAAATCCAGAACGTTTTGCCCAAGAAAATGAAAGTGAAACTAATCTAAATTTGCAATATTTTACAAATACCGAAGGATTAAGTACTAATCTTGGCTATAAAAGTTCTGGTGAAAAGTTTAAGTTTTTAATCCGAGGAAGTTTTGCAGAACATGCCGATTATAAAACCGAAGACTATAGAGTTACCAATACACGTTTTAACGAAAAAGATTTAAAAGCAGCTTTAGGATATCAAGGTGTAAATTTTAAAACCGAATTGCGTTATAATCTGAATGCTTCTAAGCTCGGTATTCCGGAAGAAATAGGTGTTCAAAGTTTAAAAAACTATCCGTTATTACCTTATCAAGACATTACTAATCATATTTTTAGTTCTAAATCTGTAGTGTTTTTTAAAGATTCTAGTTTAGATGTAAACCTCGGATTTACGTACAACGACAGAAAAGAATTTGAAGAAGAACACCATCATGATGAAGATCATGAGGAACATGAAGAGGATCATGAGGAAGACCACGACGATCATGAGGATGAGGAACACGATGAAATATTACATCCTGCGTTACACATGAAACTTAAAACCTTTAATTATGATGTAAAATACCATATGCCAAAAATGGGTAAGTTTGAAACTATAGTTGGTGTGCAAGGAATGAACCAAACCAATACGAATTATGGCGAAGAAGAATTAATCCCAAATGCAACGACTAACGATTTTGGTGTTTTGGCTACTTCTCATATTCATTTTGAAAAAATAGATGTACAATTAGGAGCTAGATTTGATACTAGGAATATTGTTGTCGAAAATGCTATAGACAAGAACTTTACTAGCTTTAATGGTGCTTTAGGTTTTAAAACCAATCTTGCTAAAAACATAGTAGCAAGATTAAATGTAGCTTCCGGATTTAGAGCTCCAAACCTTGCAGAACTTACTTCTTATGGTTCTCATGAAGGTACCAACCGTTTTGAAATTGGAAACGAAAATTTGAATAATGAACAAAACTTTCAAACCGATTTAGCTTTAGAATATAAAACAGATCATTTAGAAGTTTTTGCTAATGGTTTTTATAATGTAGTAAATGACTATATCTACTTATCTCCTAACGGAGAAAGTATTAATGAAGATCCTGTTTACTTATATCTGCAAGAAGATGCTGCACTTTATGGAGGTGAATTTGGTTTACATATTCATCCGCATCCTTTAGATTGGTTGCATATAGAAAGTAGTTTTGAAACCGTTACCGGAAAACAAAATGGTGGTGCATATTTACCATTAATTCCTGCAAACAAAATAAACAATACGTTACGTGTCGAATACAGTCTAAAACACCTAGAAAAAGGAAATGCATTTATTACTTTAAGTACTGCTTTAAAACAGAACAATACTAGTGTTTTTGAAACAGAAACTGGTGGATACAGTTTATTAAGTGCTGGTTTTGGTGGAGAAATTAATGTGTTTAAAAATGCTTTACAGTTTCAAATTACAGGAACTAATTTAACCAATAAAAAATATATAAACCATCTATCTAGATTAAAACCAGATGGTATTTATGATATTGGAAGAAATGTTAGCTTTTCGGTGAGTTATACCTTGTAATTTTAAACAAGTCGAAAGATTCCTATTTAATAGAAACTTGTTCCTCTCCTTAGTTAAAGAGAGATGATTCTTTTAGGAATCGGAGAGTTTGACATAAAATGCGAAGCTATTTTAAAACCTCATAAATTTAAAATGCAATCTCCTCCTTTAAAAAGGGAGGAGATTTTTTTATTTATTATATATACTCAATACTTATTCTGCATCGACTTCTATAATTGTATCTTCTGGTTTTGTCTTTTTAATCACGTTGGTGTAAAACCACATGATGGTAAAGGTTGGAATAAAATCTAATCCAGGAATAGCTTCTTCAATAAAGGTAATAACCCCTGCTATTTTCCCAATATCTCCTTTATACAGTCTTGTCATAATATAACCCGAAAGTGGTGCCCAAATAAGATCAATAAATGGAATTAAACCAATGACATCTAACAAGATGCTTAGGGCTAATAATTTGTATTTGTTTTTAAATTGTAAATTCATAGTAATTATATTAAACAAAAAAAGTGCCAAGTTTAACGGACACTTAATTAGTATAAAATTTAGACTATATGTTACATGTAGCTTACCTTAGGAAAGCTTTGTGCTAATTAATTTTAAAAATTCGTTTCGTGTTTCAATTTTTTCAAATTGCCCTCTAAATCCAGAAGTTGTTGTAACCGAATTCTGCTTTTGTACGCCACGCATCATCATACACATGTGAGAAGCTTCAATAACAACGGCAACTCCTTGAGGTTTTAAAGTATCGTTAATGCAATCTAATATTTGATGGGTTAAACGCTCTTGTACTTGCAATCGTCTAGCAAAAATATCGACAATTCTTGGTAGTTTACTTAATCCTACAATTTGTCCGTTAGGTATGTATGCAATATGTGCTTTTCCGAAGAAAGGAAGCAAATGATGTTCGCATAAAGAATACAATTCAATATCTTTTACAATAACCATATCCTTATAATCTTCTTTAAACATTGCACTTTTAAGAATCTCTTCCGGATTTTGATCATAACCTTGCGTCAAAAACTGCATCGCTTTTGCTGCACGTTCTGGTGTTTTAAGTAACCCATCCCGTTGTGTATCTTCCCCTAAGTCTTCAATAATATTTTTAAATTGGTTTTTTATACCTTCGGTTACGTCAATATTATATTCTTCAAATTGTTTGTATGGCATCGTATATAAATTAATTCTATAAAAATAAGCAAAAAAAATAAGTCGAAACCTATTAAACCTACTTACTCTACATTAATAAATTCTTCCTGTTTTTACTTTCGTTAATGATAAAAAAAGTATTTGAATTTTAGATTTCTTAAGTTTACTGTAACATTTCTTTTTTTTATATGTCTTTAATCTATCCATCAAAAACTAAACACTAAACCAAATGAGACATTTCATCATTTTCTTTCTTGCAATGGTTACTGCTATTACTTTGCAAGCGCAAGAAAAAAAATCATTAAACATTAAAAGAACAGACCAAGCACCAAAGATTGACGCTATTTTAGACGATGCGGCATGGCAAGAAGCAGAAATTGCTGGAGACTTTATTCAATTTAGACCCGATGTTGGTGCAACCGAAAAGGAACATCAAAAAACAGAAGTAAAAGTAACTTATAATGATAATGCTATCTTTTTTGCAGCATACTTACACGATACTCCTGAAGCTATTATTAAACAGTTTTCGCAACGCGATAATTTTGGTGTTTCCGATTTTTTCGGCATTGTTTTAAATCCGAATAACGATGCACAAAATGATGTTGAGTTTTTTATTTTCCCTACCGGACATCAAGCAGATGCTATTGCAAATCCAACTATTGGAGAAGATTTTGGATGGAATGCTGTTTGGGAAAGTGCTTCCAGAATTGTAGATGATGGTTGGATTGTAGAAGTAAAAATACCTTATGCTACTTTGCGTTTTTCTAATCAAGAAGTGCAAACTTGGGGTTTACAATTTCATAGAAGATTTAGAACAGATAACTCACAGTATACTTGGAACCCAATAGATGTTACCAAAGGAAATATTGGTTTATATCACGGAGAAATTAAAGGAATTGAAAACATTGAACCACCTACTCGATTAAGCTTTTACCCCTTTGCTTCTGCGACTTATAATTCTAGTAAAAATCCGGATTACGGACTTGGTATGGACGTGAAATACGGGATTAGTGAAAACTTCACACTAGATGCAACCTTAATTCCCGATTTTAGCCAAGCTGGTTTTGATAATGTACAATTAAATTTAGGTCCTTTTGAACAACAGTTTTCTGAACAAAGACAATTCTTTACCGAAGGTGTCGATTTATTTTCTAAAGGAAACTTATTTTACTCTAGAAGAATTGGGAGCGCTCCTGTTGGTGAAGTTGCTTTAAGTGATGATGAAGAATTTGTAGACTTTCCTGAAAAAGTAAACATGCTTAATGCGATTAAAGTTTCTGGTAGAACCAAAAACGGATTAGGTATTGGTGTTTTTAATGCCATCACCGAAAAAACAAAAGCACAAATAAAAGATAATGTAACCAATAGTACCCGAGAAGAGGTGGTAGAACCTATGGCTAATTACAATATTCTTGTGGTAGACCAACAGTTTAACAAAAACTCATCTGTAAGTTTAATCAATACCAATGTTACTAGAAATGGGCATGCAAGAGATGCCAATGTAACGGGGTTACTTTTAGATCTTGTAAACAAAAAAAACACCTATGGTTTTATTGCGCAAGCGAAACGAAGCGATATCAATCTACCAGAGGAAAACAATCAAGTAGGTTATAGTAGCAGAATAGGTTTTGGAAAAAATAGTGGAAAATATCGCTTTTCGGTGGAACATGAAGCTGTAGACAAAAAATACGATATTAATGATATGGGAATATTATTTAGAAATAACTATAGTAATTTTTATGCGAACGGAAGTTATAGAATTTTTGAACCTACAAAAATACTAAATGACTTTCAACTATACGTTAACGCTAATGTAAGCTACCTATTTAAACCACATACCTACACTGGTAAAAACTTTAATGTAAACTTTAACGGAACTTTAAAAAAGAGCTTATTGGGTTTTGGTGCTTATGTAAGTGTGCAACCCGGAAAACAGTATGACTATTTTGGACCAAGAGCAGAAAATCGCTATTTTATTTCTGAAGATTGGCTGAATATGAATGGTTGGATTTCTTCTAATTACAATAAAACTTTTGCTTTAGATGCTAGTTTTGGTTATGAAACTCTTTTTGAAAACGGAAGAGATTATACCAGTTATTTTTATAGCTTATCGCCACGGTTAAAACTTGGCGATAAGTTTATCATGCAGTATTCTTTTGATTATGATATGGAATTAAAAGAACGTGGTTATGTACAAACGCTGGATAATGACGACATTATTTATGGGCAACGTGACCAAGAAACAATAATTAATAGTATTTCTGCAAGCTATAACTTCAACTCTTTTCACGCACTAAATCTAACCTTTAGAAATTACTGGAGTACAGTAACTTATGAAGACGATTTATACGCACTTCAAGAAAATGGCCGCTTAAACCAAGCGGATGGTTATACAAAAGCAGATGTAGATAATCCGGATGTAAATTTTGACACATGGAATTTAGACCTATCCTACTCTTGGCAATTTGCTCCTGGAAGTCAGTTAACTGCATTATATAGAAATAGATTGTATAACGATACAAACGCATCCAAAGACGATTATTTTTCTAGCTTAAACGACTTGTTCAAAGAAGATATAAATCATGTTTTTTCTCTTAGAATGGTGTATTATATAGATTATAACAATGTAAAAAACATCTTTAAATCGAAACCTAAAAACATTTAAACTTGCTGGATTAAGCATAAAGTAGTACTTTCATTGCTTGATAAAAAGATAATGATTCAAGCCAAAAATATTCATAAATATTACGAAGATTTACACGTGTTAAAAGGTGTAAATCTTCATATTAAAAAAGGAGAAATTGTATCTATTGTTGGTACTTCTGGAGCAGGAAAAACTACCCTTTTACAAATTCTAGGAACCTTGGATAAAGCCTCCAAAAAAGAAGATACTAGCTTTCAAATTAAAGGAACAGAAATACTTTCGTTAAGTGATAAAGCTTTAGCTAAATTTAGAAATGAAAATATTGGTTTCATCTTTCAGTTTCATCAACTATTACCTGAATTTACAGCTTTAGAAAACGTTTGTATTCCTGCTTTTATAAAAGGAACAAAACCTGCGGAAGCAGAAAAACGAGCGAAAGAACTTTTAGATTTTTTGGGTTTATCTCATCGATACAAACACAAACCAAACGAACTTTCTGGTGGCGAACAACAACGTGTTGCTGTTGCTAGAGCTTTGGTTAATAATCCGGATTTAATTTTTGCAGATGAACCTTCTGGAAACCTAGATAGTGCTTCTGCCGAAAACCTACACAATCTCTTTTTTAAATTACGTGATGAGTTTGGGCAAACCTTTGTCATTGTTACGCATAACGAAGAATTAGCAGATATGGCAGATAGAAAACTAACTATGGTAGATGGGAAAATAGTTGGTAGTGATTAGTGTTCCGTATTATAAATGAAACTTAATGTCATAAAGAGCTTGTCGAAGTATTTCTTTTTTTGGGATTATATCAAATTGTCATATTGAGCGCAGTCGAAATATCTCACTAAAAATTAATTATGCTACTAATCCTCCTTTCCTGGCTTTACATTCTTACAATAAGCAGCATTATTGGCGTGAGCATAAACCGTGTCTTACAATCACAAAAACAAGATACCATAATAACTATCTTTTTTGGCTTTTTCGGAGTTACATTACTTGCTAGTATTTGGGCTATTCCGTTTGCTATTAATGGATACTTTCATATTCTTTTACTATTAATCACAAGCGCTTTAGCATTTCTAAATTGCAAAGAAATAGTTGCTTTTTGGCATCAACTAAAAACAGAATTACTTGGGCTATCTACGTTTCTTAAAATCGTTTTAGCACTTATAAGCATCCTTATTTTAGCACAAAGCGCTTCTCCTCCATTTGTTATCGATAACGAATCGTATTACATACAAACCATTAAATGGCTTAATGAATTTGGTTTTGTAAATGGCTTGGTAAACTTGCATGTCTTTTTAGGACAAACCTCTGGTTGGCACATTTTACAAAGTGCCTTTAATTTCAGCTTTATGTACAACAGATTTAACGATTTAAGTGCTTTAGCATTAGTGCTTGGTAATGTATACGCTATTTTTAGACTACATGATTATATCTCTAAAAAAGACACTTCAAAAGGAAATCTCATCTTTGGTTTATTCCCTATAGCCAATGTTTTTTTCTTCCAATTTATATCTGCGCCATCACCAGATATTGCGATTTATGTGTTAAGTTTTATACTTTTACATCAATTCGTAATATGCTATTCTAGCTATACAAAACAAGCTTTTTTCGCAGTAGTATTGCTTTCCTTTTTTATGATTTTCATAAAACTAACCGCATTCCCATTTTGCCTTTTTGCTCTAGTATTGTATAAACGTTATTTCATTTTTACAAGAAGTACAAGCTCTATTATTGTTTTGTTTGGAAGTCTAACCTTACTCCTATTTGCTATTAAAAATATAATAGTTACTGGTAATTTATTGTTTCCTTTACAAGGAATAGAAAGTTTAAAAACGTCTTGGAGTTTACCCACAAGTATAGAAATCTATTTTGCGAATTACACCAAACCGTATGCATACCATTTAACTGCCGAAGCATTTGAAAACGCGTCCTATTTCACAAAACTAAAAAGCTGGCTACTAGCACCTAGTTTACATGGGATTTTTAATAAATTAATGATAGTCCTTTTGGCTGTGGTTCCATTTATTATAGCAAAATCTAAAAACAAAAAAGCGCTTTTTATTATTTATACGGTTTCGGTAATCACTATGGTATTTCTATTACTAACGTCGCCACAATATCGCTTCTTCTTTCCGTTTATATTGTGTTTTAGTTTACTGATAGCTTCCAAGTTATTGATGCATAGAAAAAGCATTCAGGTTGTTCTAATTATGTCTGTTATACTTGCAGCAATACCATTATTTTTTAAGATAAACAATCAGCAAATTAGCAATAATAAACAGCTTGCCGTTTCTAGTACTTTTTCTTCGGAATACCTTATAACTCCGTATAAAAATTCTAAATATTCGGAAGAATATGAAACGCTTCCGTTACAAAACACAAGTATTCACACGCCTAATAATGTGGACTTCTTTTGGGGAACAGGAAATATTCCGTTGCCTGCTTTAAACCAAGAACAATTAGATTTTTTTAAGGCGAACTTTAAGGTCATTCCGCAACAGCGTACCAAAGATTTAAAAGAGGGTTTTTATGCTAAAGAAATAGAGTGAAAACTATTACTCTAATTAACTTATATAACCTAAAATCTATAGAATATTTAAGCGTAGTAAATTATTTATTAGGAAGCGTTCCTCTTAATTCGCTTTTTAAGTTCTATTATAAATGGATGGTCTTTTGGTAAATATTTTTCCGCAATTGGTAACGCTTTAGTATAATGATTCCAAGCAACAACACGATCTTTAGATGTTTCTAGTTCCAGATCTCCTTGTAATTTTAATATATAGGATTCGTAAATCGTTTTTTCGTTTGGAAAACAATTATTAGCTGTGATTGTGGCTTTTTCCAAGTATTTAGCACTATTTAAAAAGTCTTTTTGATGTAGCTTTGATTTTGCTAAATTCAGATAATTAATGGTCTGATTCATATTTTGATTGCTTCCGTAAAAGGCTTCCAATTGGTTTTTTCCTTTCAATAATAAAGAATCTGCTTTGGGGTATTTTTTTAAATAAAGATTATTTATTCCTAAACCATTATATGCAACTCCTATTTTAGGGAGATTTTTAAGGTTATATTTTTTATGAATAGCAAGTGTTATGTGATATAGAGAATCTGATAATTTTATATTAGAACCAGTATTGATACTAGCTAAATCATTATGCATCATTGTCAAACTTGGCGTAGTGGACTCGTAAGTAGACAATAAATCTAAAACCTTCTTGTTAATTAATTGTAGGTTATTTTTAATTCCTAATTCATCATTTAGTAAAGCAATCTTTAACTCAATTATTATCTTTTTATAATTATCATATTCATTTGCATCTCTATAATAGTTCAAGGATTGTTGATAATAATATTTAGATTTAGTAAAATCGCCCTTCAGTCTGTAATAGTATCCTAAGGTATTATTAATTTTAGAGATATTTAACTCTTGATTATATGTCTGAGGAACTAATGGTTTTATTCGCTTTAAATTCTTTTTAAAAGTCACATAATTTGAGTTTTCCAGTGCTATTTGAGAAAGATTTAAATATGCTCTAAATTGATTATTTGGATTAGGAGTATTTTCATTATCCATACATTCGCACGTTTTTTCAGCATAAGAAAGTGCTTGTTTAATATTTACTTTACTAAAATACATGGAATTATAATACAGTATTTTACAATCCTTTACATCGGCAATTTCAGAATATTTATCTAAGTAAATTTTAGCATTCTCTAAGCTATCCGTTACTAAATAATTTTTAGCCAAATTGATATAGGTATCTCTATAGTTCGATAAATTATTTAAACTATCCTTTTTTAATATACTTAAGGAAAACTTACTCAAACGAATAGATTCATCTAAGACGTTACGCTTTGCATAATTACTAGCTACGTTTTCCACGATACGGAAATAGTCTAAATCAATAGTATCTTTAACCTTATGGTAATTGGTTAATAAAAAATCAATTTCCCTATCATAATTTTCAAAATCATTGAGTCTGTCATAAGTTTTTAGAAGATTCCATCTATTCCAATAAATGTCTGATTGCGTTGCTTTTGGATATTTAGGTATATGCTCTTTATGTTTTAAAACGCTATC
Source organism: Lacinutrix himadriensis (assembly GCF_001418105.1). Classification (GTDB taxonomy): domain Bacteria; phylum Bacteroidota; class Bacteroidia; order Flavobacteriales; family Flavobacteriaceae; genus Oceanihabitans; species Oceanihabitans himadriense. The sequence continues at coordinate 115,643 of NZ_LIQI01000027.1, read as the reverse complement.
TGCAGATCTATAATTTTTTAATGCGGATAGATAATCCCTATTAGTATATAATTTGTTTCCTCTTTGGATATATGCTTTTGAAAGAAATTCATAAGTACCTGAGAAATCATCATAATAAATAGTATCATACTTTCTCCATTTTTTTCCATACTCTACAGATTTCTTGGCTGAATTAATAGCCTCTAGATAATTTTCATTATCCATAAAAGCATCATAATTATCTATTTCATCAAACATTAACAAATTATAGGTTAAGCTTGTTTTTTTACCACTTATCTTTTTTAATAAAAATCTATTTTGTGAATTATGAACCGATGCGTAAGCAAAAAAACTAGTTATTAATGCTATAAAAACGGACCTAAATAATATCATCTTTTTTTCTTTAGAAAAGCCTTGTTTCTTTATCAACCAATTTAAAATCAAAGCTATAGAAAAAAGAATATTAATAGCTACAATCGTTTTCAATAGTACACCTTTTGGCATATCTAAAACAAACAGTAATGTTCCTAATGTAATTCCAAGAAGAGCTCCAGAGAATACTCTAAAATAAGAGTTTTCATCTTTTATTTTAAAAAGAGCGAAACCAAATATTAGATAACTAAAACTTAATAAAGTCACACTTAAGAAGAAAAAGAGGCTAGAAATCTTAGAGTTCAAGAATAAAGTACCTAAAAAGCATACTAAAACAATAGATATTGCAATTTTTTCAAAAATTTTCATAGATAATGGTTAATTAAATTGCAACATTTTGTTGTAATAATAAATAGCAAATCAAAGATAAAAAATCGTTTAATGACTATGCATTTACAGTGATGCCAAGTTAGTATTTTTGAATAACAAATGAAGAACACTTTATATATCTTTCTCAAAAAATTACAGAAAATTCACGCAACCAAATCATAACATCTGCATCTAATAATAAAACATGCTATGATTAAGAAAACCATTCAATCTTTTGCCTTTTTTGCCCTTTTGCAAGCAGTTTTATTTTCTTGTTGCTCTGAAGACTATAACACCTATTATGATTCCCTATATTTTATTGCTGAAGATCAAGTCGATGGAGACCCAACAGCAATAACTTCTTCAGATTTAGTATTAAACCTAGATCCTGTATATGATTACATAATTGCTTCCAATTTTAAAGAATTAAAAAAATTCTCTAATACAGCTTATGCTACTTCTTGTGATGAAAATTACACCTTAAAAGAGCATGTTTCCGAAATTATAATTACTGCAAACACAGATATACTAGGCATTCCTGCTGGAAATTCGCTAAATAGTAAACTGTCCTATAGAAATCCGGAAACGCTAGAAAACGAAGTTTTAGAAAATGTAATTCTCGATTTAAATAGAGAAAACGGATATTATAATGGTAGAAATGAAATGGTTTTTAATGAAGTAATAGCAGCAGGAACGTCACTTGCATTCACCGTTAAAATAACCATAGAAGAAAACGGAAGAATGCTAGAAGCCACAACAGAAACTATTACTATAGAATAAGTATCTTTGTTCTTGTGAAAAAACTAAACCAAAAAGACCTCAAAGAATTTCTAGATGCGAAAGTTGTAGAATACAATAATGTAAAATTTATTGATAGCGATCCTATTCAAATTCCGCATACCTTTTCTAAAAAAGAAGATATTGAAATTTCAGGATTTCTAACGGCAACGATAGCTTGGGGAAATAGAAAAAGCATTATTAACAATGCCAAACGCATGATGCAAATGCTAGATCATGCGCCGCATGATTTTATTCTAAACCATCAAGAAAGCGACTTAGAAGCCTTAGAAACTTTTGTCCATAGAACATTTAATGGTTTAGATTTTATAACATTTATAAAGGCTTTACAGCATATTTATGTAGAGCGTGAAGGATTGGAAGCTGTATTTGCTAATCATGTAGAAAAAGGTTCATTACAGCATGCTATTCACCATTTTAAGCAAACTTTTTTTGAAATAGAACATGTACAACGAACCCAAAAGCATGTAAGTGATCCGCTTAAAAATTCTGCAGCAAAGCGTATTAACATGTTTTTACGTTGGATGGTAAGAAACGATAATGCGGGAGTAGATTTTGGCATTTGGCAAAGCCTCTCTCCTAGTCAGTTATCTTGTCCGTTAGATGTGCATTCTGGAAACGTTGCTCGAAAACTAGGAATACTTACGCGCAAACAAAACGACGGAAAAGCATTACTAGAATTAGATACTGCTTTGCGTAAACTAGACGCTAAAGATCCTGTAAAATATGATTTTGCTTTATTCGGACTTGGCGTTTTTGAAGGGTTTTAAACTATTGATTACGTCTATGGAATTTTTTATATAAAACCACATTTAACTTTTCTTGGTTTTCATAGACTTTTCCACTAAAACCAATACATTCCCCTTCTTTTAAATAGAATTTATCTTCATTTTTTAGTCTATAGCCACCATTGGGATATACCATAGTTCCGTTATTTAACTTTATAATTTTCTCTAACAAAACGATTTCTCCATTCTCATGTTTAAAAACTTTTCCGTTTACGGAAACACAAAAATTAGCATCTACAATTTCCTTTTTATCTTGAGAAAAAAGACTTCCGGTAGTAAAAAGAATAAGCATGAATAACAAAAAAATATTTTTCATAATATTAGACAATGGATTAATAGCCTAATAAATATAATATTTTTTCTATTCATTTTCAGTACTTTGTAAAAATAAAAATGCCTGATGTGTTTTATACATCAGGCATTTTCTTATTGGAATTCTAAATTCTCTATCCTTTTAACCAAGCATTACGTAACGCATTTTGTGCTGCTGTAGCATCTGCTTTTGGTTGTAATTTCTTTCCTGTTGTAAAAGACTGTGTAAGTGTTGTATTAATAACAACTTCTTTACCATCTCTTTCTAATACAACATTGATTTCTTTTCCTGGTTGCCATGCATACATACCACCAATAATTTGTTGTGCAGAAGCCATAGTTAATGCAACGCCATCTACAGATTTTACAATATCACCAGCTTGTACACCATTGTCATTCCAGAAGCTATTATTTGCAACTGCAGGAGAAAACGCTATAGTTTGTGTTTCTCTGTTTGGTGCAAAAATAAATTCACCATCATTTTGAATGTAGTTTGTTTTTACTTTGCTTTCTTCAAATGCTAAACCAGCTTTAGCAAAAAATGCATTGTAATCAATTGGCGTTGTACCTTCTACATGTGTTGTTAAAAATTCCCCAACAGATGGATAGGTCATTGCTGTAATTTCTTCAATAATAGTATCATCATTAAAAGGTTTGTTCTTTCCGTATTTAGCAGAAAGTTCTTTCATTAAAGAAAGCATACTTCTGTTTCCGTTACTTTCTTCACGCATTAAAATATCAATACACATACCAATTAAAGCTCCTTTCATATACACATTATAATATTGTGGTGCATAAGGTTCGTCTAATACGTTTTCACTCATTTTCGTAAAACTCATGGTATCGTTCATGTTAGCAGCAGTTTTAATTTTGCTTAACATGGTAGCGTAAAACTCATCTTCTGTCATTAAACCTTCATATACTTGAAAGTGTTGTGCAAAATATTCGGTTACACCTTCATACATCCATAAATGTTTAGAGAAAGTTGGTTGGTCGTAATCAAAGTAATGTACATCATCACTGTGTACACTTAAAGGCGTTACAATATGAAAAAACTCATGTGCAACAACATCTGTCATACTTTTTGCTAAACCTTCTGCTGGAGAACTTTCTGGCATTACTACAACTGTAGAAGTATGATGCTCTAAAGCTCCAAATCCTTTTGGAGAATCTTCTTTTCCTTCACTTAAATAAAGAAAGATATCATAACGAGGTGTTGCATTCACATTCCCTAAATATGCTTTTTGCGCTTGCATCATTTTAAACATTGTTTCTTTAAGAGAAGCTGCAGTATGTACTTGGTTTGGAGAATATACACTTAATACTACTTTAATGTCACCTACTTGAAATTCTTCTACATCTAGATTACCATAAAACATTGGGTTATCTGTAATGTCAAAATAACGAGGAGCAAAATAACTAGTAGTTGTAACACTTCCATCTTTACTTGTTTCTGCTCCAACTTCTTGAATTGCAGAAGAGCGTTTAAAACTTGCTGGTGCAGTTACGTCTAATTTATATTGTGCGTTTTTTAAAGAATCAAAATAACCAACAAAACCGTGTAAGTTTAAAACGTAGTTTGTAGATTCTATATTAGTTCCTGCTGGTGAAAAAGGATTTTCTCCTCCAATTCCTCCAGAGCTTTCTGTATCAAAAGTATCATTAACATAATAGGTAATCTTGTCTAAGTTTGTTGCATTTGCAATAGTCCAAGAATTATCATCTAATTTAGTCGTCGCGATTTCATTTCCTTTGTAATCAAAAGCTTTAAAATCGTCTACATACTTTCCAAAATCACTAACAGAGTACGTTCCTTGTACTACTCTAGGCAATCTATACGTTACTGTTTCTACGGTAAAACGTCCTGGGTTTATTGTTACAGGAACTTTATCATTAACAACCTTAGTTAAATCTAAAGCAGTTTCAATTGCTGTACTTGTTGCTAAATCATTGGATCCCGTTTTAGAAGAAGTTCCACAAGCAACTAACAAGGTACTTAAGCCAATAACGGCTAATACTTTTTTCATAAATTAATAGTTTAATGTTCTCTTTTAGGAGAAATTGGTTTTAGTTTGATTAATTGACGCTCAAAAATACAATGTGTTACAATTTAATTCCTTAACTTTTTGTTAAAATAAGATCTGTTACAAGCAGATACAGTTTCTAAAGTATTTAAAGATAGCGTCTAATATGAAAAACCCTCCAACCAAATTATAAGTCCTTTTAAATGGAAGCAACGTATTACTTTAAATATTTTTAAACTTAAAACACTATTTTCGCTACATGCAAAACCCACTTATAAGTATTATTACCCCTTTTAAAAATACTGAAGTTTTTTTATCCGATTGTTTACAATCCATTATCCAACAAAGCTACACCAATTGGGAACTTATTATTGTAGACGATGGTTCTACAGATGCTAGTTATCCCCTAGTTTCCAATTTTGCGAAAGTAGAGCCTAGAATAAAACTTTTAAAAAATGATGGTGTAGGAATTATAGATGCTTTACAACTAGCTTTTAAAAATAGTACCGGAACCTATATCACTAGAATGGATAGTGATGATATTATGCATCCCGATAAATTGCAAGTTTTACTTACTAGTTTGCTCGAAAACGGAAAACAGCACGTTGCCGTTGGTTTGGTGAAATATTTTAGTGACGAAGGCATTAGCAATGGTTATGCACGATATGAAAGGTGGCTGAATGATTTAACTATTACAGGAAGTAATTATTCTGAAATTTATAAGGAATGTGTAATCCCATCTCCTTGTTGGATGCTACATCGGGATGATTTTATTACGGCGGATGCTTTTAATCCCAACCGTTATCCAGAAGATTACGATTTAACCTTTCGATTTTACAAGCATAATTTTAAATGTATTCCTTGCAATCAAGTATTACATCAATGGCGAGATTATAGCACCAGAACTTCTAGAACGCATGAACATTATGCCCAAAATTATTTTCTAGATATCAAATTGCATTATTTTTTAGCGTTAGATTATGATTCTAAAAGACCAATAACTATTTGGGGAGCAGGAACGAAAGGAAAGAATATTGCCAAAGCTTTAATTGAAAAAGAAATTCCTTTTTATTGGATTTGCGATAATAAGAAGAAAATTGGCAAACATATATATCATCAAGAATTACATAATTTTGATTATTTAAAACAGATTGAGAATCCGCAATGTATTGTTACCGTTGCTAACGCTGAAGCACAGCAAGAAATAACGACTTATTTTGATACACATAAAATGAAACCAATGACCGATTATTTTTTCTTTTGTTAAAACAAAAACAATTGCTTTCAAATTACTAATCATTTTTTATCTTTGACCAATCTAAAATAATATGCAGTTTAAACACCCAGAAATTCTTTACGCATTATTTGCTCTGCTTATTCCTATTATTGTTCATTTATTTCAGCTTCGTAAATTTCAAGTTGAAAAATTTACCAACGTTGCTTTTTTAAAACAAGTCAATTTACAAACTCGTAAAAGTGCGATTATAAAAAAATGGCTAACCTTACTTACAAGGTTACTTTTATTAGCTGCCGCAATCATTGCTTTTGCTCAACCTTACACTTCTAAAACCAATAGCTTAACTACCAAAGCCGAGACCGTTATTTATTTAGATAACAGCTTTAGTTTACAAGCAAAAGGTACACAAGGAGAATTACTTAAAAGAGCCGTTCAAGATATTATTACCGAAGTTCCTGAAGACGAAAACATATCTATAATAACCAACAACCAAACGTTTAAAAACACCACTTTAAAAGCGATTAAAAACGATTTATTGCAATTGGAATATGCGCCAAATCAATTAAGTTCTGATGCAGTTTTATTAAAAAGTAAAACCCTATTTAATAAGAATACGAATAGTATCAAGAACTTGGTTTTTATTTCCGATTTTCAAGAAAAAGAGAAAAGTTTCCAACCTAAAGCAGATTCACTAATACAAATTCACGCCGTTGCTTTACAACCAGTAAACACAAATAATGTTTCTGTAGATAGTGTCTACATTTCAAAAACAACTGCCACAAATATCGATATCAGCGTACGATTAAAAAACACAGGAATTGCTATTGAGAACCTTCCGGTTTCCTTGCTAAACGATGGAAAGCTTATTGCAAAAACAGCAGTTGCTTTAAAAGGCGAAGCGATTACTAGTTTTACTATTCCTGCGAACGAAAGTATAAATGGAGAAATCACTATTGAAGACACACAGCTTCAATTTGATAATAGTTTATTTTTTAACATCAATAAAGCTTCAAAAATTAATGTATTAACCATTGATGATGGAAACGATGCTTTCTTAAAACGAATTTTCACAGAAAGTGAATTTAACTATGCTAGCACAAAACAGAATCAGTTAAATTATAGTGTATTTGAAAAACAGAACCTTATTGTTTTAAACGAATTAAAAGAAATACCAAACGCACTATCCACTGCACTTACTGCTTTTACAGATAATGGCGGATTCTTAATTGTAATTCCTAATGAAGAGATTGGGCTTTCCTCCTACAATAATTTACTGCTACAATCGGGATTAGCCTTTAACGCTAAAACAGCTTCCGAAAAGAAGATAACGACTATTAATTATTCGCATCCTTTATATACCAATGTTTTTGATAAGCGCGTGGCTAATTTTCAATATCCGAAAGTAAATAGCTATTATACCTTCCAAACGGAAAACGCTTCCAAAGTATTACAATTTGAAGATGCTAAATCCTTTTTAGCAAACCACAAAAATGTATTTGTATTTGCTTCCGCGTTAAACACTAAAAATTCCAATTTTATAAACTCCCCTTTAATTGTTCCTACGTTGTATAACATTGCCAAACGTAGTTTACAAATCCCGGATTTATATTACACCATCGGAAAAGAAAACAAATATGATGTTGCTGTAACGCTGCAACAAGATGCTATTTTATCGTTGGTAAAAGAACAAGTGAATACGATTCCGCAGCAGCAATACTTCAATAATAAAGTTTCTATAATTACAAACGAAACACCAAACGAAGCTGGAATTTATTCCATAATTAACAAAACCGAAAGTATAGAAAACGTAAGCTATAACTTAGATAGAACCGAAAGTAATTTGGTATATCAAGATATAAGCAACCTAGAAAATATAAAAACAAGTGAATCAATAACCCAATTATTTAATACTTTAAAAAGCGACTCTAAAATTAACGAGCTATGGAAATGGTTTGTTATTTTTGCACTGCTATTTTTAGTTATTGAAATGGCCATCTTAAAATATTTGAAATGAACGTACTCCTAAAATCTGCTACAATTATAGACTCTAAAAGCGAGTTCCATAATACGGTTCAGGATATTTTAATAGAAAAAGGTGTGATTAGCAAAATCGCTGAAAACATTAAAAACACCAGTAAATACAAAGAAATTAATCTAGAAAACCTACATATTTCACAAGGTTGGTTTGATAGTAGTGTTTGTTTTGGCGAACCAGGTTTTGAAGATAGAGAAACCATAAATAATGGTTTACAAGCAGCCGCACTTTCTGGTTTTACAACCGTTGCTATGAATGCAAATACAGAACCTGTTTTAGACTCCAGTTCTAACATCGCTTTTGTAAATAGTAAATCCCAAAATCACGCAGTAACTTTATTACCAATTGGTGCTTTAACCAAAGACAGCAAAGGAGAGCATCTTGCAGAAATGTTCGATATGAAAAACGCTGGCGCTTGTGCTTTTCAAGATTATAAAAAACCTATTGAAAATGCCAACATGCTTAAAATTGCCTTGCAATATGCTAGCAATTTTAATGGTTTGGTATACTCCTATCCGCAGGATAATTCGATTAGCAGAAATGGCGTAGTAAATGAAAATATTACAAGTACGACTTTAGGCTTAAAAGGAAACCCGAATCTTGCCGAAGCATTGCAAGTTGCTAGAGATTTATTTTTACTAGAATACACGAACGGAAAATTACATATTCCAACGATTTCTACTGCGGAAGCGGTAGACCTTATTCGTGAAGCAAAAAAGAAAAAACTAGACGTAAGTTGCAGTGTTGCTATCCACAATTTATTTTTTACAGACGATGTACTAACTACTTTTGATACCAACTTTAAAGTGCAACCCCCTTTACGAATTCAGAAAGATGTAGATGCTTTAATAGAAGGTGTAAAAGACGGTACGATAGATTTGGTTACCAGTGATCATAATCCGTTAAACATTGAACTTAAAAATATTGAGTTCGATTATGCCGATTATGGAACTATTGGTTTAGAAAGTGCTTTCAGCGCATTAAACACACTATTCTCTGTAAAGAAAACAGTAAGTATTTTAACGAAAGGAAAAGAGAGATTCGGACAAGAAAGCACAACAATTTCGGAAGGGAATAAAATAAACGCAAGTTTGTTTAATCCCAATGGTAAATTTACTTTCGATACCTCCAACATACATTCAAAATCTAAAAATAGTATATTTTTAAACACGCCATTAAAAGGAAGTGTTTATGGTATAATTGCAAACAATAAAATGATTCTTAAATAATGACAGAACAAACTATAGAAGAAGGAAAAAAATTAGCCATTGTAGCTTACATTACTATATTTGGTCCTATTGTAGCTTACTTTTTAAACAACGATAAGAAAAACGATTTCTCTTCTTTTCATATTAGACAAGGACTCGGATTATGGATTATGTTTTTATTACTAGGAAGAGTAATTTCTTCTTTTGATAGCTGGATAATCAGTTCTAGTTTTTATTTATGTTTTGCTGTATTATTTATTTATGGCATTTCTTCTGCCATTTCTGGAAAAATGCAAATAGTACCTTTAGTTGGTGCTTTCTTTCAAAAATTATTCTCAAATATTGGTAAATCTGATTCTAATTAATAATGACAACACAAAACCTTTCCCTACATCATATCATTCGTGAATCTTCTTTAAAAGAAAACGCACCTTTACTAATTCTACTTCATGGTTATGGAAGTGATGAAAACGACTTATTTTCTTTTGCTGCCGAATTACCGGAAGAATTATTTATCATTTCTGTAAGAGCTCCGCAAGCCATGCAACCTTATGGAAATGCATGGTATACTATCAATTTTGATGCAACCGGTGCCAAATGGAGTGATGACGAAGAAGCAAAACAATCGAGAGATCTTATTGCAAAATTTATAGATGAAGCAACTGCTAACTATCCTGTAAATAAAGATAATGTATCCCTATTAGGATTTAGTCAAGGAACCATTTTAAGTTATGGTGTAGCACTAAGCTATCCTGAAAAAATAAAAAATATAATTGCTTTAAGTGGTTATATAAATCCTGCTATTTTACCGGAAGATGTAGAAACTAAAGATTATTCTAGTCTTAATTTTTACTGTTCTCATGGTAGTGAAGATCAAGTTATTCCTGTAGATTGGGCTAGAAAAGCGCCAGTGTTTTTAAAATCTTTAAACATAAAACATGAATACAGCGAATTCCCTGTAGGTCATGGCGTTGCACCACAAAACTTTTATGCGCTAAAAGAATGGTTAACCGATAAAATATAAATACAGAAACTAATAATCTGATTAATAAATAAAAAAAAAGACCACTAAAATTAGTGGTCTTTTTTTTTATAAATATTTTATTTAGTTCGTTGGATATAATAAAGAATCTACAACTTCAAAAGTAAGTGCTCCATTTTCTCCAATAGTATATTTTAAAAATAATTCGCCCCAATATTCCCCATCATTAAAGTTACAAATTAACCATTTGTGATTTAAAACGCGAATGGCATTAATAATCATTTTTCCGTCAGAGGACATTGCAGCATAAGGCACCAAAGGATTATCTCCTTCCTTTAAATTTAACTCATAAAGCGACTCTTCAATAAGAGCAATTAATTGGTCACTTTCATAACCACGTTTTTCAATATAATCTAAAGCTTCATCAGAATAACCTAAACTAAATTCGGCATATTGAAAAGCTTTATCCCCTAGAACAGTAACAGAATCTTTATACTTTTCAATTTTCGTTTTATACCCCTCTAGTTGGGCTGTATCCGCTTCAAATACATTTTTAGAATTTACATATTGAAAAACAACAAGTAATGATGTGAAAATAAATAAGTACATAAAAATTTTACTCTTCATAATGGTAATTAGTTATAGGTTAATGGTTAGTCCATCATAAGCCAAATATACGTTTTCAGGAAGTTTTTGTTGTACTTCTTCATGAAAACCTAGCCAATGACTTATATGTGTTAAATAGGCTTTTTTAGGTTTTACTTTTTCAATAAATGCTAATGCTTCTTCTAAATTAAAATGCGAAATATGTTCTTTTTCGCGTAAAGCATTAATTACCAAAACATCTAAGTTTTTAAGTTTCTCAATCTCTTCGTCTGCAACCGTTTTCATATCTGTTAAATATGCAAAATCTTCCATTCGGAATCCGAAAACTTGTAAATTATTATGCATCCCATTAATTGGAGTAACTTTAAAATCCGCAATAAAAAATGACGTATTTGTTATTATATTTTGCGCTACACTAGGTGCTCCTGGATATTTATTTTCGGTTTCAAAAATATAATCAAACCTTCTTTTAAGGGATTTCAATACTCTTTGATGTGCATAAATAGGAATATCGCCTTGTTTAAAAAAGAAAGGTCGTATATCATCTAATCCTGCGGTATGATCTGCATGTTCATGCGTAAACAAAATAGCATCTAATTTCGTGGCATTTTGGTTCAGCATTTGCGCTCTAAAATCGGGTCCACAATCTATAACATATACGTTATCATTATGCGTAATCATTACAGAAACACGTAGCCTCTTATCTTTTGGATTATCGCTTAAACAAACCGGATGCGTGCTTCCAATAACTGGAATGCCTTGAGAAGTTCCTGTGCCAAGAAAAGTTACTTTCAATTGTATATAGATTTTAAAACAAAAATAAGTTTATTTTTTTGTTTGGTACACTTATTTAATATCTTTGTTATACCAGTTATGCTTACAATCGATAAATGGTAATTTAATAGCAAGAAAACCAAATTTAAAATGGAAATAACCATTAAAGGTGATAAAGAGTTTGATGAAATCCCTTCGTTAAAAACAAAAGCACTTCGAATAAACTTAAACGAAAACATTTACGGAACCTTTGCCGAAATTGGCGCAGGACAAGAAACTGTTCGTCAATTCTTTAGAGCTGGAGGAGCTTCTGGCACCATTGCAAAAGCAATGTCTGCTTATGATAAAGCTTTTAGTGATGCTATTTATGGTATAGAAGAAGATAAACGTTATGTTACAGAAGCACGTTTACGTAAAATGTTAAATCATGAAGTTAGGTTAATGGAAGAGCGATTAACTCGTGATGACCATCCTAATAAATTATTTTTCTCGTACGCAAATACGGTAGCAACTATAGATTTTGCTAAAAAATATAAAGGCCATGGTTGGGTTGGTATTAAATACCAAATAGATCCAGATCAAGATTATAACGAAATAATATTACACCTTCGTTTTAAAGAAAACGATGCGAGACTACAACAAGAAACTTTAGGTATTTTAGGTACAAACCTTATTTATGGTGCTTTTTATAAATATAACGAACCTAAAAAATTATTAAAATATTTATACGATCACTTAGATAAAGACCAATTAGAAATTGATACTATTAATTTCTCTGGCCCTGCTTTTGAAGATGTAGATAATAGATTAATGAGTTTACAACTGGTTAAAAATGGCATGACAGACGCTATTATGTTTGCTCCAGATGGAAACAATGTTTTACCAGCAAGAGTACTTTACAAAAAGAATATTTTAGCACTTCGTGGAAGCTTTAGACCGGTTACAAAGGTAAATATGGATATGTTTCATAAATCTTATGACATGTTTATAAAAGAGAATAAAGTAGATGAAGAAAAGACACAAGTAATTTTTGAAATTACGTTATCTAATCTTCGTGCGGAAGGTGAAATAGACGAGCAAGACTTTATGGATAGAGCAAGATTACTTTGTTCTCTTGGTCAAACCGTTTTAATATCCAACTTCCAAGAATACTACAAACTAGTAGAATACTTCTCACAATACTCAAAAGCTAGAATGGGACTTGCAATGGGAGTGAATAACTTAGTCGATATTTTTGACGAGAAATATTATCGTCATTTAAGTGGAGGAATTCTAGAAGCATTTGGTAAATTATTCTTTAAAGATTTACGTGTGTACTTATATCCTATGGAAAATGGAGATGGTACTTTAACAACAAGTGAAGATTTAAAAGTACATCCTAGAATGAAAGAATTATATAAATTCTTTAAATACAACGGAAAAGTAGTAGATATAGCAGATTATGATCCTAAAATACTTTCTGTATTTTCTCGTACGGTTTTAAAAATGATATCTAACGGAGAATCTGGTTGGGAAGGCATGCTTCCTGAAGGTGTCTCTAAAATTATAAAAGAGAAAAGTTTATTTAGTTGCGAAACAGAAGAAGTTTATAGCGAAGATCAATAGGCTAAATACTTTATAAAATGATAAAAGACCTTACTAAGTAAGGTCTTTTTTTATAGTATAATTTTACACTTTTTTATTCTAAAATCTGTGCGGCGTGATCTTTTGTTTTCACCTTATCAATAACTCTGGCTACTACTCCATTTTCATCCACAATAAAAGTTTTTCTATGAATACCATCATAGGTTTTTCCCATAAATTTCTTTTCTCCCCAAACACCAAAAGCATTAATAACGACTTTATCTTCATCTGCTAATAACGGAAAAGGAAACACATATTTATTTCTAAAATTGGTTTGTCTTTTTTCAGAATCTGCACTTACACCAAGTAACTCGTAGCCTTGCTCTTGTAAAACTTTGTAATTATCACGTAAATTACAAGCTTCTGTTGTACAACCTGGAGTACTCGCTTTTGGGTAAAAGAAAACAATAAGTTTCTTCCCTTTATAATCGCTTAAAGAAATAGCTTCCCCATCTTGATTATTAACTGTAAAATTTGGAACGGTATCTCCTACTATTAATGTCTTCATATTTCTTATTTTTGTTTTTCAAAGATACAACAATGACCAAACAAGAAAAAGTAGATTTTGTTATAACAACGTTAAACACTCTATATCCAGAAATACCAATTCCGTTAGACCATAAAGATCCATATACGTTGCTAATTGCTGTTTTACTTTCTGCCCAATGTACAGATGTAAGAGTAAATAAAATTACCCCTTTACTCTTTGCAAAAGCAGATAACCCTTATGATATGATAAAACTTTCTGTGGAAGAAATTAAGGAAATCATACGGCCTTGCGGATTGTCGCCAATGAAGAGTAAAGGCATCTATGGTTTATCAAAGATTTTAATTGAAAAGCATAATGGTATTGTTCCTCAAAGTTTTGAAGATTTAGAAGAACTACCAGCTGTTGGTCATAAAACGGCAGGTGTCGTTTTAAGTCAAGCATTCGGAATTCCTGCTTTTCCTGTAGATACGCATATACACCGATTAATGTATCGATGGAATTTAACCAATGGAAAAAACGTTACGCAAACCGAAAAAGATGCAAAGCGATTGTTTCCTAAAGAAATTTGGAATGATTTACACTTACAAATTATTTGGTATGGTAGAGAATATTCTCCAGCAAGAGGATGGGATTTAGAAAAGGATATTATTACTAAAACTATTGGTAGAAGTACTGTTTTAAAAGCGTATTACGCGAATAGCAAATAAGAATATTATCGTTTTATAAAATTATTAATAGTACTTGATCCACTCTTTAGTTAAAGAAAGGTGGATTTTCCTAAAAAGAAAATTCGGAGCGTTTGCCCCAAAATGCGAAGCTATTTTTAAAGAATTCATGGCATACTAATTGTTGCTATTTCTAAAATATATTTATGAAAATCACAGCATTATTTATTATTGTTATATTCGTTTTTACTTCCTGTATACCAACCAAAATAGCACCAAAAATTGAGACCTATAAACTAATGGTAGCTAAAAAATTCAAAAAAGGATTGCCAAAACAAAACGCTTTTATTTTTGAAGACCCAAAAGATGCAAATCATTTTTATACCTATATCAATAATAAATTTAAAAGAGACTACATAGATGTAGAAAGCAATGTACCAATACTAATAGATGGAGAAACCTATTATTTATCTTTTTATGAAACAGAAAGAGAAACAAAAACAATAAATTTAGTTCCTATTTTAGTAGATGCAAAACGGGAACAAAATGGAAATAATCCAATTTTAGAAAGTGCACATACAAGTAGATCAAAAGGAAACTACTATTTAGTATTAACCGTTTTTGATGAAAATTTAAAAAACTGTTTATCTGAAGATTACAAAAATAAAGATTTAATAAGCAAACATCTAGAAAAGATTAGAATAGATTATTTAAACACGTATAATTATGAAGAATTATTATTTACAAAAAAAAACCAACTCTAAAAGTAAATAATAGCATTGTCGTTTAAAAAAATATGATTAGAACTTGCACCTCTCTTTAGTCAAGAGGAGTTGGATTTTCCTAAATGGAAAATTTGGAGCGTATGCCCTAAAGTGTGAAGCTATTTTTAAGGTTATATTTTGTTTCTATTCCTAATTAAAAAATAGAATTAATTCTAAGAGATTCCTGCTTACGTAGGAATAAAAAAAAGTCCTGATTAAAAATCAGGACTTTTATTATTTAGTTTAGAAGTGTTTCAAACTTCAAGTTATTGTAGTGTAAGACACTTAAAGATTTAGAATAACTAAGAAGAAAATCTATTGTTTCTTGTTTAGGATTCTGATTAACTTGTTCCTTTTTAGGATGTTTAGAGTAAAGTTTTGCCATTTAAAATGTGTTTGTTATACTCTAAAAACGAAACATACTTTATATTATTGTTAATTAGTCAAAATAATATTATGCTTATCAATAATTTTTCGCATGTTAATTAAAGCATATCGCATTCTACCCAAAGCAGTGTTTATGCTTACACCTGTTTTTTCCGAAATTTCTTTAAAGCTCATATCGTTATACATACGCATTACCAAAACCTCTTTTTGATCTTCTGGTAACTCATCCATAACACGTCTAACGTCACGTTCTACCTGTTCTTTAATGATTGTTTTTTCGGCATCTAATGCAGTATCACTCAATACAGAAAAGATACTAAATTCCCCTGTATTACTAAATTTAGGCATTCGGTTACTTTTTCTAAAATGATCAATAACTAAGTTGTGAGAGATACGCATAACCCAAGGTAAAAACTTACCCTCTTCATTATAAGAACCTTTTTTTAATGTTCGTATAACCTTAATAAAAGTATCTTGAAAAATATCTTCCGCGATATCTTTATCATATACTTTAGAGTATATAAAACTATAAATTCTCTGTTTGTGTCTAGTAATTAAAATTCCTAGAGCGCTTTCATCTCCTTTAATGTAGTTACTAACAAGAGTAGCGTCGGTTGTAAGTTCTTTTTGCATAATGATTACTTTTTTGCACAGAAGAAAGCCTTCTAATACTTGGGGTTAAAATTTAAAAAGTAATGTTATGCTATAAGCTAGTATTTTGTTATTTATGTTAGTATGAGTCAAATATAACAAGAATCATTCCTAAAAAACAAAAAATAAATACTTTTTTTAACATTTTATTACACAATAATCTATTTTTTAAGCTGAACTAGTTGTAGTATCTTTGCACAATTATTCCTTTAAAAGCTTATGTACACTAATATTTCTGAAGTAAATCCGAAACAAAATATCATTATAAAAGGTGCAAAATTGCATAACCTTAAAAATATTGATGTCGTAATCCCAAGAAATAAATTAGTCGTAATTACCGGTTTGTCAGGTTCTGGAAAGTCTAGTTTGGCTTTTGATACCTTATATGCCGAAGGTCAAAGACGTTATGTAGAAAGCTTATCTAGTTATGCTCGTCAGTTTTTAGGTCGATTAAACAAACCAAAAGTAGATTATATAAAAGGTATTGCTCCTGCTATTGCTATCGAGCAAAAAGTAAATTCTACCAATCCGCGTTCTACCGTTGGTACTAGTACAGAAATCTACGATTACCTTAAACTTTTATTTGCTAGAATTGGAAAAACCTATTCTCCAAAATCTGGACAAGAAGTAAAAAAAGATACGGTTGCAGATGTTATTAAATATGTAAAATCTTTTGCCGAAGGAGAAAAACTCTTGCTCCTCGCTCCTATTCATTTAGAAGAAGGAAGAGAGTTACAAGACAAACTGAAAGTTTTAAATCAGCAAGGATACGCAAGAATTAAAGTCAAAGATCAAATAATTAGATTAGACGAAACTCAAGATATTAAAGAAGATGTAAAAGATATTTTTCTTGTTGTAGACCGAATTATCACTAAAGACGATGAAGATTTTTATAACCGATTAGCAGATGCTT
The DNA here is from genome assembly GCF_001418105.1 of Lacinutrix himadriensis. Taxonomy (GTDB): domain Bacteria; phylum Bacteroidota; class Bacteroidia; order Flavobacteriales; family Flavobacteriaceae; genus Oceanihabitans; species Oceanihabitans himadriense. Next base: position 98,666 of record NZ_LIQI01000027.1, on the reverse strand, counting down.
CACAAACTGCTTTTTTTGAAGGTAAAGGAGAATGTTTCCTAGAAACGTTAAGCGACAATAAACAACGTCAATTTAGTAATAAGTTTGAATTGGATGGTATTACCTTTTTAGAACCTAATGTACATTTATTCAGTTTTAACAATCCCTATGGTGCTTGTCCTAAATGCGAAGGTTATGGTGATGTTATTGGTATCGATGACGATTTAGTGATTCCAAACACAGCACTTTCGGTGTATGAAAACGCTATTTTCCCTTGGCGTGGAGAAAGTATGAGTTGGTATAAAGACCAATTAGTGAATAATTCGCATCATTATAATTTCCCTATTCATAAACCTTATTTTGAGTTAAGCGCAGAACAAAAGCAACTAATTTGGACTGGTAACCAATACTTTGAAGGTTTAAATAATTTCTTTGCCGAACTAGAAAGCAAAGCATATAAAATTCAAAACCGAGTAATGCTTTCGCGTTACCGCGGAAAAACAAAATGTAAAGTTTGTAATGGTAAACGTTTGCGTATCGAAGCTAATTATATTAAAATTGGTGGCGCAACGATAACAGATTTAGTAGAAATGCCATTAAATAAATTGGCTATTTTCTTTAAGGAATTAGCGTTAAATGATAATGATACAACTATTGCAAAACGACTTTTAAAAGAAATAAACAACAGACTTTCCTTTTTATCTAATGTAGGTTTAGATTATCTAACTTTAAACCGAAAATCGAATTCGCTTTCTGGTGGAGAAAGTCAGCGTATTAACCTTGCAACCTCTTTAGGGAGTAGCTTGGTTGGTTCTATGTATATATTAGACGAACCAAGTATTGGTCTACATCCTAAAGATACAGAGCGTTTAATTGTAGTATTAAAAGCACTTCGTGACTTAGGAAACACCGTAATTGTAGTAGAACATGATGAAGACATCATGATGGAAGCAGATGAAATTATAGATATCGGACCAGAAGCTGGTACTTTTGGTGGAAACGTAGTGGCTACAGGTACATTTAAAGATATTTTAGCCTCTAATTCCTTAACAGCTCAATATTTAAATGAAACATTAAAAATTGAAGTTCCTAAAAAACGTAGAACTTCCAAATATGCTGTGGAAGTAATTGGCGCTAGAGAAAACAATCTTAAAAATGTAGATGTCACTTTTCCGCTTAACATGCTTACCGTAGTTACAGGAGTTTCTGGAAGTGGAAAAAGTACACTAGTAAAAAAGATTCTTTTTCCTGCAATACAAAAGCACCTTATTGGTTTTGGAGATAAACCAGGTCAGTTTTCCGAATTAAAAGGAAACTACACCAACGTAAAACATATTGAGTTTATAGATCAAAACCCAATTGGTCGTTCTTCACGTTCTAATCCGGTGACTTATGTAAAGGCTTATGATGATATTCGTGCTTTATATGCGAGTCAGAAATTAAGTAAAATACGAAACTATGCTGCTAAGCATTTTAGTTTTAATGTAGATGGCGGACGCTGCGAAACTTGTAAAGGAGAAGGTGAAGTTACTATTGAAATGCAATTCATGGCAGATGTGCATTTAGAATGTGAAACTTGTAAAGGAAAGCGTTTTAAAAAGGAAGTATTAGAAGTTACTTTTGGGAATAAAAGTATCGATGATATTTTAAATCTTACCATAGACGATGCTATCTCGTTTTTTACAGCACACGAACAGAAAAAGATACAAACCAAATTGCAACCATTGCAAGATGTTGGTTTAGGCTATGTTACTTTAGGTCAGAGTTCTTCTACCCTTTCTGGTGGAGAAGCACAACGTATTAAGCTTGCAACCTTTTTAGGAAAAGGTTCCCGACAAGAAAATGCTTTATTCATTTTTGATGAACCTACTACTGGTTTACACTTTCATGATATTCAAAAATTACTAAAATCCTTTTATGCTTTAATTGAAAAAGGCCATTCTATTATTGTTGTAGAGCACAATTTAGAATTGATTAAATGTGCAGATCATATTATTGACTTAGGTCCTGAAGGAGGAGAAACTGGAGGTAAACTAGTTGCATTTGGAACACCTGAAGAAGTTGTAAAAGTAAAAGCCTCTATTACCGGAAAGTATTTAAAGGAGAAACTTTAAAACGCAAACTTCGTCATTCTGAACGCGTTTTAAAATCTATTCCTACGAAATAAGATGCCGAAATACATTTAGCATGAAAAGCACTTCCTGCATTTATACTATAGCAGATCTAATAAGACATAACCGCAAACCCAAATACAATAAGTCCAGCAATAAATGCTATAGGGAAAAATAGTAAGGTTACTAAATTTGCCTTAAAAAAGCTTTTAAACCAACCTTGCTTGTAAAATCGTTTTATGGCTAAAAACAAATATATAAAGGTAGAAAACACAATTAATGTATCTATACCATCTGGAATTTCTACAATAAAATTAATTCCGAGAATTAAACTAAATACGGTGAATAGGAATGTAAAATAGTAAAAACTAAACACTAAATGATGTGCATAACGGCCCGTTTTTCTAAAAAATAATTTTAAGATTAAAGCAAATATTGGTAGGATAAAAAACATAGCAATAGGAATCGTATCAAAAAAGGTTTGGAATATTCCACCTGCTTTTCTTGATTTATACATTTTTAAGCCTTGTGAATAAATTCGTTTTTGAAAAGCTCCAGCGTTGTCTTCAAGACCAAATTCTTTATAAATAGTTTTATCTGTAGCGCCTACTCGAATTAAGGAATCTATTTTATCTTCACTAGATTCAAAAGAAAAATTTATAGGATTCGGATTTACATTAGTAACAATAGAATCTATTACCTTTTCATCCATACCAGTTAAAAACTTGTTTGCTTCTAATGCTTCTCGAATTTCTGCTCTAGCAATAGAATCTTCTTGGATCTTTTTTGAAAGTTTAACTACGTTAAGAGAGTCTTTAAAACGATCTCCTGTAATAGTGTCTATTAATTTTTCCCTATTAAATGCTTTTCCTAATTCTGTATCTAATTTATTACTCCAATTACTTACTCTAAAAGAATTTAAAAAGAAAAACACAATAGCAATAAACAAATACATTTGTGCAGGATGCAAATACAGTAAACGTTTCCCTTCAATAAATTTTTCAGCTAAATAACCAGGTTTAAATAACAACGGAAGAAAACTCTTAAAAAAACGAGCATCAAAAGAAAAGTAATTACTAATGGTATTATAAAACAAAACACCAATGGTTAATTCATCTTTATCCTTTTGTCCACAATGCGGACAAAATTCATAAGCTTCATCAAAAGGTTTTTCGCAATTCTTACAATCTTTTAACTGTACAGACATGGTATTTGGTTGGTTTGTATAAAAATAGAAAAAAGAAACCAATAAAATAACACACTTAATAACCTGTAAGTTAGAGGTGTACATTTTTGGCACGACAATTGAAACTTACAAAACAAATAGCGTACGCCGAAAAGCTAAATGAGTAGGCATAATCTAATACCTGAATACTATGAAAAAATTAGTACTATTATTTACAGGATTGTTAATGACATTAACATCTGTAACAGCAGCAGAAAAAATTACTGCAACACAAAAACAAGGTGAAGATTTAAATATTTCACGCTACAGTTTTGCACAACCAATTCAGTTTGTAGAACGTGGAGTGGAGTTCTTAATCTTTCCTGACGGAAGTTTTGATTTTAATACAAATCTAGACTACACAAATGGAGATTCTTATTATAGAACAACAAATTCACGTACTAGAACTCCTATAACAAGCACACGCACAAGAAGTGTAAATCGTACTTTTGGAGCACCTGGAACTAGAGTTACCTATACTAATTCAAGCATACCAAATGGTGGTGTTATTGTAACACACGACAGCCATGGAAAAGTTAGAAGAATTGGAAATGTATTTGTTAACTATAACAGAGAAGGACAAGTAAAACGTTTAGGTTCTGTATATATTAACTATAACAGATACGGCATGTTAGATCAAGTTGGTGGTTTACATATACGTTATGATAGAAATGGATATGTTATAGGTATGACTGGTCATGTTAACTATAGCAACCAAGGTTGTGGGGTTTGCGGAATGACCTCTTGTTCTATAAATCATTTTGATAACCATAATGATTGGGATAATGATCACAACGACTATAACAACGATGATTTTTACTACTACAAAAAAAATGGTAAAACCGTTAAGCAGAAAAAACTAAAAAAAGCAAAGCGTTAGAAATACTCTATAAAAATATAACAAGAACCTCACGAGACAGTTACCCAAAGCGACTTCGTGAGGTTTTTTAGTTACACCAAAATAAATAAACGTACCTTTGCAACTTATAAAAAAATGGCATATATAATTTGTCATTTAACAATTACTATATGTCATTTAAATCTTTAGGCTTATCAGAAGCCTTATTGAAAGCAATCCAGAAAAAAGGATATACTACTCCAAGTCCAATTCAGCAAAAAGCAATACCTCCAATTTTATTAGGAGCAGATGTTTTAGCCTCGGCACAAACAGGAACAGGAAAAACCGCAGGTTTCACCTTACCACTATTACATTTACTTTCCGAAAACCCGAAAGAAAAATACAGACCAATTCGCGCTTTAATATTAACGCCAACTCGTGAATTAGCTGCACAAGTGTATGCTAACGTTAAAGAATACAGTGAATTTACAAATATTAGATCTGCCGTTATTTTTGGTGGTGTAAACCAAAAACCACAAGCAGCAACCATTCGTCAAGGTGTAGATGTTTTAGTCGCAACTCCTGGTCGTTTATTAGATTTAGAAAGCCAAGGCTTATTATCTTTAAAGCGTGTAGAAATATTTGTTTTAGACGAAGCAGATAGAATGTTGGACATGGGATTCTTAAGAGATATCGAACGTGTTATGAAGTTAATGCCTGCTAAAAGGCAGAATTTAATGTTTTCGGCTACCTTTAGTAAAGACATTAAAAAACTTGCAAATGGTATCTTAAACCAACCCGTTCAAGTAGAAGCTACACCAGAAAACACAACCGTAGATGCTATTAAACAAAAAGTATATCGTGTTGCTAAAGCTAAAAAAACAGCTTTATTATTACAACTAATTATTGATGGTCAATGGGATCAAGTTTTAGTATTTACACGTACCAAACATGGTGCTAATAATTTAACTAAAAAATTAATAGGAGCAAATATTCCTGCTGCTGCCATTCATGGAAATAAAAGTCAAGGAGCAAGAACCAAAGCATTAGCTGGTTTTAAAAGTGGAAAAGTAAATGTACTTGTTGCTACAGATATTGCTGCAAGAGGATTAGATATTCCGTTACTTCCACATGTTGTAAATTACGAGATACCTAATATCTCTGAAGATTACGTGCACAGAATTGGTAGAACAGGTCGTGCTGGAGCAAAAGGAGAAGCTTTATCTTTAGTTTGTACGGAAGAACTAGGTTATTTAAATGATATTCAAAAGTTAGTAGGAATGAAAATTCCTTCGGAAACTTTAGAAGGTTTTGAACCAGATCCTAACGAACCAAAAGAACCAGCAAAACAAGGACAAGGAAGAGGAAGAAATTCTGGAGGAGGAAATTCGAATTCTAGAAGTAAAGGAAAAGCTTCCTCTAACAAATCTAGCAATAATTCCAACAGAAATAAAAGCGGTAACTCTAGACGTAGCCGTTAAACAAAAGCATATAAAGTGACGGAAGCTTTAAAGGATAAAATAATTAAAGTCTGTAACCAAAAAATACAGCAAAAAGGAGATAATGTAGGATTGTCTTTTTATGCATTCTTTGCAAATAAAAATGACAATCCAGAATTATTAATGGAAGCTGCTACTTGGTGGATAATGACACATAAGTTAGATCATTTTGAAAAAGCAGTTAAGATTAAAGCTTTAGTGGAATAGTTACTTTTTGTTTCGTAACGCTTTCAAAGAAAAAAAACTATGAATAAAACAAGAATTATAGGATTAGTGCTATTAGTTATCGGAATTATAATTCAGTTCACTTTAGAAAACGATGCTACTGATTTCATTTCTGGAGTGTTAATTGGTATCGGAATTGGATTAGTGATTACAGGAAAAGTTAGCAAACCAGCCTTATAACCGAATTCATTATGAGTACACAACCCAACAACCCTTTACATGGTGTTAAACTAGAGCAAATCATAAATGAATTGGTTGCGCATTATGGTTGGGAATATTTAGGGTATACCATAAAAATTAGATGTTTTACGGATGATCCTTCGGTAAAATCTAGTTTAAAGTTTTTAAGACGTACGCCTTGGGCTAGAACCAAAGTGGAGAATTTGTATTTAAAAATGTTATCTAAAAAGAGAAGCTAAAGTTTACTTGTAATAGATTTCTCGACTACGCTCGAAATGACAGACTCGTCTTTACTATATAAGTCTTAAATATTAAGTTGAAACTCTGTGTCATTCCGACTGCAATGGAGGAATCTTTTGTGAGATTTATTATTATTATTATTATTGAGATTTCTCGACAGGCTCGAAATGACAATACTAATTTATAAAAACGCTACTTATCTGCATTTGCAAACACATCATTTTTAGCCAAACGCAATTTCTTAACTTCCATTTTTTTAAGCATCCACTCCGGATAATTAGAAGCATCTTCTGCTTCAAAAATTCGTAGTTCTTGTGTGTTGTCTTCTTTTAATAAATCGTCTTGCATGCAACCTAAAATAGTCGCTGCTGTTTGTACTCCAGAATAACCAGCTCCTGTTACGCCGTGTGCTGCAATAGATGCACCACACATATATAGGTTTTCAATTTCGGTTTTTGGCTTATAAGAGAAAGGTCCAATATGGCGTAAGCTTTTTTCAGTTCCATAAACACTTCCTTCGGTGGAATTTATATAAAACTCATTGGTCATCGGTGTTCCTAAATCTTTATGTACAATTTTTGCTGAAATACCTGGAATTACTTTTTCTAAAGTCACTAAAAACTTTTCCATAATTTGTTCCTTAAAAGCTAAATATTCTGGGGAACGTTCTACATCTTCATTTTTAAATTTTTCGAAAGCATCATAATGAATATACGTTATCGCTTCCAGCGTATGGTAACGACCATCAAAACTTATAGGATCTTTTAACGAAGTACAGCTGATAAACATTCCGGAAAACTCTTCCCCTTCTAGAATATCTTTTTTCTGCATATCGGCATAAGAATCGTCCATATCTTGGTTTGGTATTCTCCAAATATTCCCTGAATCTAAACCTGCTTTTTTCACATCCATATCGACCGTTAAAAACAGCATTAATGAAGTACAAGAGTAAGTGGTCTTGTTTAATTTCTTTAAAATATTTTTGCTTAAATGTTCTTCACCAATAAGGTCAAAATAGGTAATTGCAGGATCGGCATTCGATATAATTCTATCTGAAAAAATCTTTTCACCAGAAGCTAACTCTACTCCTATAGCCTTTTTATCTTTTTCACCTTCTACTAAAATACGTTTTACAGACGTGCTTGTTTGTATTTTTCCGTCATGGCTTTTTATTTTATTGGTCATTGCTTTTACCAAAGCTCCTCCTCCACCCATTGGGTAAAATCCGCCTTCGGCATAATGACACATAATAGCAGCGTGCATAATAAAACTCGCTTTTCCTGGAGGTAATCCATGATTACCAAACTGAATATTTAAAATATTTTGAAGTAAAGGATCTTTCACATGCCAATTGATGACACGTTTTAATGTAAAAGGAGAATATTTCCCCATGTGTTTGGTACGAAACGGAATAGTTAACTGTTGCCACAAGCCTTTTACTTTAGGAATAAGCTGTAGTTGCCTACCAACATTTCGGACTAACTTTAAGTATTTTGTGATTCCTTTTTTTTCGTGTGGAAAACGGGCAATTAAATCTTGTTCAAATTCATCCCAATTTGCGGAATAGTTAAATCGCTCTTCACCAATCCAACAATGATCAAATCCCTTCGGATTCATTCTATAAAAGCCAATATCATTAGCAATACCTAAACCGGAATATAATTGATTGGAAGATTCTCCAGGACTCATTAAACCTACATAATGTACTCCAGGAGTAAAACGATAACCGTTTAAATAAAAACTATGACACCAACCACCAGGAACATCATGTTGTTCTAGGACTAAAACTTTTTGTCCTGCTCGAGCCAAACATATAGCAGAAGTTAAGCCTCCAACTCCGGAGCCTATAATAATAGTATCGTAATTATTTTTATTTACTTTTTCTGAGGAAGCGTCATTATTCATGCGTTACAAGATAATTCTAATTTTTAGAATTCTTATAACATAATTCCTTTTATTAATAATTCTGCCGTAGCAGGATTGGTTGCTAACGGAACATCATGTACATCACATAAACGCATTAGCATAAGTACATCTGGTTCATGTGGATGTTTTTCTAGCGGATCTCTAAAAAACAAAACCATATCACATTTTCCTTCTGCGACTCTAGCAGCAATTTGAGCATCTCCACCAAGTGGTCCTGAAAGTAATCTAGTGACTTCAAAACCTGCTTTTTTTACTTTTTTCCCTGTAGTACCAGTAGAAATTAAGGAAATTTGTTTTTGAAGCAAAACATCTTTATGTTCGTTTAAAAACTGAACCATTTCTGCTTTTTTTCCATCATGTGCTATGATTGCAATTTCCATTAACTTAAATTATTTACATGAAATTTTAATAAACCTTCAATAGGTCTTCTTTCAAAATTACCAACCGTAAAACCTAATTCCTTAGCTACTTCTTTTATTTCCTCTTGAGAGAAAAAAGCAATAGATCCTGCAAAATGCACAGGTACATTTGGTAATACATCTGTAAACTGAAAGATCATATTTCTTGTAAATAATCGAATTCCTGATTTAATTAAATCTGCAATATATTTAGATTCTTTATTTAAGAACATAAACTCAGCAAATGCAGCTAAATATGCATTAGGATTGGGTTGTTTGTACAAGTTATATTTTATGTAATCGGACTCTACATTGTACTTACTAGCGAAGGCTACTTTTAAATCTTCTGGCATGTGATTAAAATAATAATCGCGCAATAATTGCTTACCATAGTAGTTACCAGAAGCATCATCCATAAGTGTATACCCTAAAGAATTAACACGTTGATGTAATTGTTGTCCGTCAAAATAGCTGCAATTAGATCCTGTCCCTAAAATACAAACTACAGCAGCTTCATCTTTATGATTTAAAGTAGCGCGAACAGCAGCCATGGTATCTTCTTCCACTTCGACAACTGCATTTTTAAAAACAGATTCTAGGACACCTTTGAGTAACATTTTGGGTTTTTGAGTACCACAACCTGCTCCATAAAAAAAGATATTAGTGACTTCTTTCTTATGTTGCATAAGTACATCACTACTTTTTATTGTTTTTTTAAGTTTCTTTTCTGGAAGAATGGCAGGATTTAATCCTTTGGTTCTTACTTTTTCAAAACATTGGTTTCCTTTATCGTCTACTGCAATCCAATCGCATTTTGTAGAACCGCTATCTACTATTAATATCATAAGCTAAAAGTAAAAAAAAAGCTGCTCATAATCTATGAGCAGCTGTAGAATTTTTTATTAATTATAGTGAATTAACGTGTAATGCTAAATCTACTAATTTGTTAGAGTAACCAAACTCGTTATCATACCAAGAAATTAATTTGAAGAATCCTGGGTTTAATTCGATAGAAGCTTCCGAATCAAAAATACTTGTTCTGTCATCGCTTACAAAATCTTGAGATACTACCATTTCATCGGTATATCCTAAAACACCATTCATTTCTCCTTCCGAAGCTTTTTTCATAGCTGCTTTAATTTCAGCTAAAGAAGTGTTCTTTTTTGTTTTCACTGTTAAATCTACCACAGATACATCTACAGTTGGCACTCTAAAAGCCATCCCTGTAATTTTTCCGTCTAATTCTGGAATTACTTTTCCTACTGCTTTTGCTGCTCCTGTAGAAGTTGGAATGATATTATTCATTGCAGAACGACCTAATCTATAGTTTTTTCTAGATGGTGCATCTACAGTAAATTGTGTTGAAGTAGCTGCGTGAATGGTTGTCATTAAAGCTTCTTCAATACCAAAGTTATCTTCAATTACTTTAGCAATTGGTGCTAAACAGTTAGTAGTACAAGATGCGTTAGATACAATTTTATCTGAAGCTGTTACATCTTTATGATTTACTCCCATTACAAACATTGGAGCATCTTTACTTGGTGCAGAAATAACAACTTTTTTAGCACCTGCTTGAATATGGTAATCTGCAGTTTCCAAAGTTGTAAAAATACCTGTACACTCTGCAACTACATCTACTCCTGCAGCATCCCATTTTAAATTTTTAGGATCTCTTTCTGCAGTAATACGAATTGTTTTTCCGTCTACAACAAGGTTTCCGTCTTTTACTTCAATAGTACCATCAAATTTTCCATGAACGGAATCGTACTCTAATAAGTAAGCTAAATGATCTACATCTAGTAAATCGTTAATTGCTACTACTTCTACATTTGCTCTTTTTACTGTTGCACGAAAAACGATTCTTCCTATTCTTCCAAATCCGTTAATTCCTAATTTTAATGTTGACATAATTTATTTAATGATATTATGTGGTCTTTTAACAGACACACGTTTAAATGATATTTAATTTTATATTGACATGATGTCTGAAACTCTAAGAAGTTCCATGTTAATTTTTGATTTTCCTTTTACTGCTTGATCAAATGGCGTAACATCTATTATATCGTTTTTAAGTCCGACCATGAAATTACTATGTCCCTCTAATAAGCTTTCTACTGCTTTTACTCCCATTCTACTTGCTAGAACTCTATCGAAACAAGAAGGTGCTCCACCACGTTGCATGTGCCCTAAAACGGAAACTCGTACTTCGTATTCGGTCATGTTTTCTTCGACATAATCCTTCAGTTCGAAAACGCTTTTTCCTATTTTATCCCCTTCAGCAACAACGACAATACTAGAAGATTTTCCAGATTTTTTACTTCGTCTTAAAGACTCTAAAAGTCTATCTAAACCTAAGTCTTCTTCCGGAATTAAAATTTCTTCCGCTCCAGCTCCAACACCTACATTTAAAGCAATATGACCAACATCGCGACCCATTACTTCTACAAAGAATAAACGGTTGTGCGAACTAGCAGTATCTCTAATTTTATCAATTACTTCTACAACAGTATTTAATGCGGTATCATAACCTAAAGTATGTGTAGTACCAAAAATATCATTATCGATAGTTCCTGGAATACCCATTACAGGGAAATTATATTCTTGATTAAAGATCATTGCTCCTGTAAAACTACCATCTCCACCAATAACAACAAATGCATCTATACCAGCTTTTACTAATTGCTCATGTGCTTTTGCTCTACCTTCTTTGGTTCTAAATTCTTTAGATCGTGCAGATTTTAAAATAGTACCTCCTTTATTAATAATACCTTTTACACTACGTGCATTCATTTTAATAAAATCGCCTTCTATCATGCCTTCATATCCTCTATAAATACCAAAGCATTCTATATTATGATATGCGCATGCTCGAACTACAGAACGGATAGCAGCATTCATTCCTGGAGAATCTCCTCCGGAAGTCATAACACCAATTTTTTTTATGGTTTTTGCCATTATTTTCATCTATTATTTAGTAAAGCTAGTAAAGAAATTTAACAAAAAAGGAAGGTTTCCCCATAATTTAACACAATCTTGAAACTATAACGTTTTAGTTGCTAAATTAAATGTGAAGTATTTAGTTTTTAGAAGATAAAAGGAATGAGAAAGTTAATTTAGAGTATCGTTTTTCTTTTTGAAACCTATAAAATCAGGCAAAGCATTTGCTTCTTTTTCTTTGGCTTCTTTTTCCTCTAATTCTTTGGCAATTTTCTTCTTTCCTTTGAAGATAATTTGAATAAGTTCTTTAAAAGTATCAAAATCGACATTATATGCAATACCAAGTCCTTGAGTATATCCAATTTCTTCACCAAAGTTTCGAATACTATTTTCTCTATTAAAAACATTTGCAGTGAATGTACCTTCCTCATTTAAAAGAAAATCTATTTGCACATCTCCAGCTACAGCTGTTTGACTAATTCCTCCAATTGGCACACCAACTTTACCGTTTATACGAACACGATCGCTAATATTGGTTTGTAGGGTTACTCCTAACCTATCGTCTGACTGATAATCTGGTGTATTTTCACCCAGCTCTACATTTAATCCAACTTGCAGTTTATTATCACCATCAGAAAGTAAACCATTTATAATTCCGTTTATTCTTTCTTCAATAGTACCATTTACATTAAGCTCACTCAAACTACTGGAGAAAGAACCTGTAGCTAATAAATAGATTGCTTGATTACTTCTATCGTCTTTAGATTCTAATCTATAATCTAGCTCTGATCTTACCGTAGAACTTAAATTTGGAAATTCAAATTCGTAATCTGGTTCAGGTTTTTCAAGCTCACCAGTTAATGCTATTTTTAAGTTAACAGGAATACGTCTGTTTATTGGAGAATCTAATAAAGGGGAAGGATTTGCTTGTGTTTTATAAACAGCGTTAATATCTATTCGTGCTTTTAGAGGAGAACCATCCCAAGCAAGCGTACCACCAGGAACTACGGTGAAATCTTTTTGTATAATTCCGCCATATCTAAATTTATACGTTCCTTCAAAGACGGAGAAATCGCCATACATACTAAACTTTCCGTTGGTATTTATTTCTACAAGTAAACCACCTTCTCCACGACCTCTAATGGTACTTCCACTTTCTTTGTCCATTACAATTTCAATTTCTGCATCTTGTGTTACATCTAAATCGAAATCCAATTCTAATCCTGAAATATCTTCTGTTATTATATCAATTCCTTCTAATTTTGCTTGTTTTTCTTCAGGGCTTAAAAAGTGAATGTGAGAATTGTCGCCAAAAGATTCGTTATCTGTTAAAGGAATTTTAAAGACAGTCCCTTTCTTAGTGGCTCCAATTACGTTTATTCTTAATTGGTTTGCCGGACCAGTAATACTTGCGGTACCACCTACAAATCCAGTTCCGTAATATAATCGGTCTTCATCTTCTGTAGTATTTAAAACCAGAAGTCTATCTGTTTCTAGGTTTAAATTCATGCTCCAATCGCCAAAGTTTACATGACTTAAGCTTCCGTCTAAAATTGCTTTTGTATTATAAACCGTATCTGTTATATCTATACTATTAAATCTAAACGTTTGATTATTTAGAGTAACCGAAGATTTATCGGCAAAGCTATAATCTACATTTAGCTCTGGAATACCTAACCCCCCTTTGTTTAACTCTAATTGGCCATCTATACTTGGTTTTTTCAAGCTTCCAGTTACTTTTACTTTTCCTGTTGCTAAACCTCTAATATCTCTTAAAACACCTTCTAAAAATGGATTTAATGGTTGTAAATTAAAATCTTTTAAAAGAATTGCGACATTTATATTAGATGCTTCTGAAGATACGTCGATATCTCCTATGGCACTAAACGATTTTTTCTCATCATCTTTAATACTAGCGTTTAAGGTATAATTGGTTAAAGATTGATTTCCTTTTATGTTTGCTGCAAAAGAACCTAAATTTAAATCATTTACTTCTAAATCATCAATAGTTATAGTAGACTCTGGAAGGTAATTTCCGTTTTGTTGCACCACATTTAATGTACCATTTACTAATCCTTTTAGACTTAAATCATTAATATCTGGCGTTATATTATCTAATAATACATTCTTAAAATGTAGCTTTAAATCTTTGGTGTTTTTACCATTTATAATTCCCGAAAGCTGAATTTCTTCTTCATTATGATTGAGTACAAATTGATCTAAATTGAAATTTTCAAAATCCGGATCGAAAGTTACTTTGTTATAATTATTTTTCTCTTCATTGATGTACCATTGGTTTCCTTTAAAGGTTACATCTGATTTTTTAAAACCAACAATAGACTGGTTTGCTTCGTTTTTAGTGTGATAGAAACTTAGGTTGTATAAATCGTTATTTGTTTTTCCTCCTCTAAATTCAGAACGCATAAAAAGCGTATCATTAATAGTTACATTAATGAGATTAAATTTTGAAATATTATACACATCCGTATGTAAACTATCTACTTCTACATAGGTATTAAATAATGGGTTTTTATTATCTACTTGCAACTCAATAGTATTTGCAAAGTAATCTAACCATTCAATTTTAGGGGATTTAAAAGTAAGTTTAAATTCTTTTTCGTCACTTTCTACTCTTCCTTTTACAAAGGTATTTTTACCTAGTGTTAATTCCGGCAAAAAGACCTCAATAATCTTATTATATATCTTAAAATTAAAGTCTATATATTGATTTGTAGAAACCTCATAAGGACTATATTTTGTATACAAACTACCAATAGCGTTAATAAATAATTCATCGATATCATCGACAAGAAAAACACCACTCATTTGTCCTTCAATAATATCTGGCGAGTTTACTTTAATATATCTTACTTTATTTTCAAATGTAGATTCTACGGCAAAATCATCAAAGAAATACTCATCGTTTTCGTTTTGATAATAGGTTTTATTAAATTGTATACTACCAACAGCATTATCTAAAGTTGTGCCTTGCATTTTCATATCGACAATACCTTTAAATACAGACATACTGTCTTTTTTTATAAAGTTTAACGCTTTTAGGTTGGCATAATCTACATTCGCAACAAAATCGAATTTGTTTATTTCTTCTGAAAAATCGGCTAGACCATTAAAACTAAGTTTAAAATTTTTGTCTTGAGAATCTACTTTCCCGTTAAAGACCTTGTCTTTTAAATTACCCGAAACAAGAATATTCTGATAGATATATTCATTATAATTTATAGAATAAATATCTCCTTCTACTTTTGTATTTAAGTTTTCTTGGGTAAAACCTTTTCCGTCTACATCTAGATTTAAAGACGCTTTTTTCAGATTTGGATCGTTTAAAAAAGTACCAATATCAAAGTCATCGAAAATAATATTTCCTTTATAAGTTGCATTATCAATGTCGTCAATTTTTTTCATTTCTAGATTAGAAACCACATAGCCTAAATCTGTTTCAATTTTAAGATCTGCTTTTATTGTCGAAGTTGTAATAAACGAGGTTCCATTAATACTAAAGTTTCCTAATTTATCAAAAACCGAAGGAATGGCTTCTCCTAAAACATTTGGTAATAATGCTTTTAAAGATTTATAATTAGAGGTTAGATTAGAGAATTTTCCGTGCATAGAAAAATTATTATCTGCAGCATGAAACAAGTTTTTAAAGTTTAAGTCGCCATAAATCTTTGTTCTAGAATTGGTAGTCAGGTTTAGATTATCAACATTTAAATCGTTTAATGTTCCAGATATTTTAGCATTAAAATTTGCTCGTTGTCCAATACCAAATTCATTATAAAAAACATTTAATTCATCTAAAGCAACGCTAGCATCTGTAAAATTAGCGTCTACTAATACTTTATTTGTAAAATCTGAAAAATCTTCTCTATCATAAGAAAACTTTAAATCTCCTTCTAAAGAAGAGTTTGTTGTTTTAAGTTTTAAATTATCGAATTTAATATTTTCAAGGGTATACGAAAAATTAGAAGAAAGATTTTTCATTACCAAACCACGACTATCCTTAAATACAAGCGTATTTATTCTAGTACTTACGTTTGGACCATTAATTAAAAAATTAGTTGCATTAATATCAATCGCAGAAAATTCTAAAATTTTTGGCGTTTCTTTATTTTCATCAATAAGTCGAAATGTACCATCATAAATAGAAATATCACTAGAAGACATTAAAAAAGTATTCTCTCTTTTTCTTGGATTATCTTCATCAAAACGAGCAACAAAAATATCTAGATTGGTATCTTCTTCTCCTTTATAGGTTTTAATATTAAAAATTAATCCTTCTAAATCGATATCTCCAAAAGCAAGTTTGCTATTGATAAGATTTTTAAAATTTAGGATGGAAGTATTTAATTCTACAGCACTTATTAGCGTATCTTTTTTATAATCTCTAATAAGAATTTCTTTAAGCTCCACATCGCCATTAAACTGAAGTCCTACTCTATTAATATTAATATTTGTACCGTATTCTGTATTTAACCAATTGGTAGCAATTTTACCTAGTCTCGTTTGAACAGCAGGAATAGAAATTACCAACACCAATATGATGAAAAGCAGTAGCAAGACTGCTACTATTTTGGATGCTATTTTTAAAAATTTTTTGATACGTTTTAAAGTTATAACTTTGAAGTCAAAATTAACAATTATTGTGCCTAATATTTACTAATGTCCTCACAAAATATTTACATACTTGCAATTGAGTCCTCTTGCGACGATACAGCAGCTTCTATCTTACTAAACGGCAAGGTTTTAAGTAATGTTGTAGCTAGCCAAAAAATACACGAAGAATATGGTGGCGTGGTTCCAGAATTAGCTTCTAGAGCACACCAACAAAATATTGTTCCAGTGGTGCATCAAGCCATTGAAAAAGCTGAAATAACGAAAGAAATGCTTCATGCCATTGCCTTTACAAGAGGTCCCGGATTAATGGGGTCTTTACTTGTTGGAACTTCTTTTGCAAAATCTTTGGCTTTTGGTTTAGATATTCCGCTAATAGATGTCAACCACATGCAAGCGCATATTTTGGCGCATTTTATAGATGAAGAAGGTTTTAGTAAACCTCCTTTTCCGTTTTTGGGAATGACTATTTCTGGCGGACATACACAAATTGTGAAGGTTTCCAATTATTTTGAAATGGAAGTTATTGGCGAAACTATAGATGATGCTGTTGGTGAAGCTTTCGATAAAAGTGGAAAAATTCTTGGTCTAGGCTATCCTGCTGGTCCAGAAATTGACCGACGCGCAAAACTAGGAAACCCGAAAGCTTTTGCTTTTACAAAGCCTAGAGTAGCTGGATTAAACTTTAGCTTTTCTGGATTAAAAACAGCTATTTTATATTTCATACAAAAGCAAGTAAAAATAAATCCTAGTTTTATTGAAGAAAATCTAAATGATATTTGTGCTTCTATACAGTACACCATCATAGGTATTTTAATAGACAAGCTCAAACTCGCAACCAAGGAAACAGGAATTAATCATATTGCTATTGGTGGTGGAGTTTCTGCAAATTCGGGAATACGAGAAGCGTTGAAAAATGGCGAACAAAAATTTGGTTGGACTACCTATGTTCCTAAATTTGAATTTACTACAGATAATGCGGCAATGATTGGTATTGTTGGTTATTTAAAATATTTAGAAGGTGATTTTACAGCACAAGATGTTACTGCTTCTTCTAGGTTGAAGATATAATACAAAGACAAATCTATGGCATATAACGAGCAACTAGCAAGCAGGATTAGAGAGCAACTTCGTTATTATTCGGAAGTGTTTACAGAAAAGAAAATGTTTGGAGGGATTTCGTTTTTATATCAAGGGAAAATGACTGTTGGTGTTATGAAACAGGATTTGATGGTTCGCATTATTTCCGATAAAATGGAAATAGAATTAGCCAAAGATGCTGTAAGACCAATGGATTTTACAAAAAAGCCAATCAAAGAATTTGTATACGTTTCTTTGGAAGGTATTAAAACCGAAACACAACTCTTACACTACCTCGAATTAGGTTTAGAGCACGCAAAAAGCAAATTATAACTACAGATGTTGAAATTTCTGTTAATAACCTTATAGAAAACCATTCATATAATCTATAAATTTTGTTTTTTTGCTAGATAAGATTAAATCCCAAATACAGATGAATAAACTTTTATTACTAGTAGCCTTATTATTTTCTATTACTATTTCTGCTCAAGATGCACAAGTCAAAGATTTTGACTCCATTGTAAACATGAAAGAAGCAAAAGAATACATGAAAGAAAATAAATCTGAAAAAAATAAAATTGTTACGTTTAATGAAGCAAAGCATCAAACAGGATTAGCTGTAGAATTGTATAAAAGCGGACGAGCTATTGTAAAAAGTGATACTGAAAAAACAAAATATAAAGTCGTAGAAAAAACCACAACTACAAATTACAGAGTTAGTTATATTTTCTTTGATGGTTTAAAAATGTCCATCTCACAAATTAATGCTACTAGAGATAAAATACTTAAAAAATATAAAGAAGGAACACCTTTTAGCCAATTAGCAAAACAATACTCTATGGATGACAATGCAAATCATGGAGGAGATTTAGGATGGTTTGAAAAAGGGGTTACACATCCTACTTTTGAAGCAGAAATATCGGATAGCATTTATAAAATTGGAGATGTTTTCACCATAGATATTGTACAAAACCAATGGTATTATGTAGTTTTAAAAACCTTTGACCCAAAAGAGATTCAAGAAATTAAAGTATTAAAAATTGTAGAGCCTTTAAAATAATGCAATTATTTTATAATCCAGATATAACAGAAAACACCACAGCATTCTCTTTCAATAAAGAGGAAAGCAAGCACATTGTAAAAGTGCTTCGTAAATCGGTAGACCAAACCTTACAAATTACTAATGGAAATGGTTGGCTATTTACGGCACAAATTACGGTTGCAGATATCAAAAAATGTGTGGTACAAATTATCGATAAAAAATTACAAGCTAAAAAGAATTATACGCTTCATCTTGCTGTAGCTCCTACAAAAATGAATGATCGTTACGAGTGGTTTTTAGAAAAAGCTACCGAAATTGGCATCGATAGCATCACTCCTATTATTTGTGATCATAGCGAACGTAAAATTATTAAGCCCGAACGTTTCGAAAAAATAATACAGTCGGCAACCAAGCAATCGCTAAACTGTTACCTACCAAAATTAAATCCAGCAATTGCTTTTAAAGACTTTATAAAACAAGACTTTTCTGGCAACCTATTTATTGCGCATTGCGAAGAAACGCATAGGAAATCGTTGAAAAACGAATTAAGAGCCAAACAAAATATTACTATTCTAATTGGTCCAGAAGGTGATTTTTCTGTTAAAGAAATCGAGCAAGCTCTTCAGTCTCATTTTATTCCTGTAACTTTGGGAGAAACCCGATTACGTACAGAAACTGCGGCAATTGTTGCATGTCATTCTGTAGCATTTATAAATGAGTAATTTTATGAAACTACTTTTTACTATTGCCTTTTCGTTATTTACGTTTGCCTCATTTTCCCAAGAAATAGCCATTTTAAAATATAAAGGCGGTGGCGACTGGTATAGTAATCCTACAGCATTACCAAACTTAATTACTTTTTGCAACAATAACATTAATACTAAAATTACTGCAAAACCAGAAACGGTAGAAACTGGCAGTACCGATATTTTTCAGTATCCTTTTTTACACATGACAGGTCATGGAAATGTTTTTTTTAGTGAAGCAGAAGCCGAAAATCTACACAACTATTTAACTTCTGGAGGTTTTTTGCATATTGATGACAACTACGGTATGCAACAATATGTTACCAAAGAATTAAAAAAAGTATTCCCAAATCAAGAATTAGTAGAGCTTCCTGCAAACCATGAAATTTTTAATATGGCGTATTCCTTTCCTAAAGGATTACCAAAAATTCATGAGCACGATGGTAAAAGACCGCAAGCCTTTGGTTTATTTCACGAAAACAGATTAGTATTACTTTTTACTGTGGAAAGTGATTTAGGTGATGGCTGGGAAGATGCAGCGGTACATAATGATCCTGCAGAGATAAGAGAAAAAGCACTACAAATGGGAGCGAATATTATTAAATATGCTTTTTCTAATTAATTGAAAGCGTCGAACCAGATACATTAGATATGCCAAAACTATTCTCTTACGGAACGCTTCAAATGAAAAAGGTGCAACAAGATGTTTTTGGAAGAATTTTAATAGGAAGTAATGAAGTCTTAGAGAAATTCATCCTATCTCAAATAAAAATTACCGATCCAAAAGTAATTGCCTCCAGTGGCACTAACATACACCCGATTCTGGAATATACTGGAAACATAACAGATTTTGTAAAAGGAACTTTATTTGATTTGACCGATGAAGAATTAATCCATGCAGACACATACGAAGTAGACGATTATAAACGTGTTGAAATCACTTTTAAATCTGGTGAAACTGGTTTTGTATATTTAAAAAATAACGGATAAAAAACGATAATTACCAGTTGCGAGATATCACAATACATGAAACCATCCAAGTTAATACTTCCTATTATTGTAATCTCTCAGTTTTGCTGTACTTCCCTTTGGTTTGCTGGAAATAGCGTTATAAACGATTTAATTTTTAATTTTAACCTAAAAGCAGATGCTTTAGGACATTTAACTTCTGCTGTACAATTCGGATTTATTATAGGAACACTTGTTTTCGCGATTCTTACTATTGCCGATCGTTTTTCACCTTCCAAAGTATTTTTAATTAGCGCTGTACTTGGTGCCCTGTTTAACTTAGGTGTAATGTATCACGCCAACACCTTAACTAGTTTACTAATCTTTCGTTTTTTTACCGGTTTTTTTCTTGCAGGAATCTATCCTGTTGGAATGAAAATAGCTGCCGATTATTACCAAAAAGGACTCGGTAAATCCCTTGGTTTTTTAGTTGGTGCATTGGTAATAGGAACTGCTTTTCCGCATATATTAAATCAAATGACAGATACTTTTTCGTGGGAATCTGTAATCCTTGCAACTTCCTCTCTTGCATTATTAGGAGGATTACTAATGGTATTTCTTGTTCCAGATGGCCCTTACAGAAAACCTAGTCAGAAAACAGATCTTTCCATTTTTTTAGGAGTCTTTAAAAACAGAGAATTTCGATCTGTATCTTTTGGCTACTTTGGACACATGTGGGAATTATATGCATTTTGGACTTTTGTACCAATAATGCTTAAAAAATATAGCGAGGAGCATGATCTCGTACAATTTAACATACCGTTGCTATCTTTCGCTATAATAGGAATTGGTGGTTTCGCATGTATTCTTAGCGGCTATATTGCACAAACAAAAGGAACCAAAAAAACAGCATTTGTAGCACTACTTTTATCTTGTATTTGTTGTCTTATTTCTCCTTTACTATTTTCTAGTAATTTTGAAAATTTATTTATTAGTTTTCTTATTTTTTGGGGAATGGTAGTTATTGCAGACTCCCCTCTATTATCTACATTAGTAGCTCAAAATGCAGCATCCGAAATAAAAGGGACAGCACTTACCATTGTTAATTGTATTGGATTTTCAATAACTATAATTAGTATTCAGCTTATCACTAAAATGCTAGAATTAACAGACTCTAATAGCATTTATACTATCTTGGCTATAGGGCCTATTTTTGGTTTGATTATGTTACGGAAGAAAAATGCATTAAAAATATAATATATTCGCGTAAATTCTATTTGAAACAAATGCAACTCAATCACTATAATACCAACTTTAACAAACGTACGTTCCCTATAACTATTATTTGTGAGAACGTTACCAATGCTCCTAATATTGGAAGCCTTTTTAGAACTGCTGATGCCTTTGGTGTTGAAAAAATAGTATTTTGTGGGGAACAGATTCCGTTAGGAAGAAAAATGACAAAAACGTCGCGTGCGACAGAAAAAGTGGTGCCTTTTGAAGGGAAAGAAAATGCTTCCGAAGTGGTTTCCAAATGCAAAGAAGAAGGTTATCATGTGGTTGCTCTAGAAATTACTAGTGAAAGTACATCGATACACACGAGCAACTTTCCCAAAGAAAAACCAATAGCAATTGTAATTGGTGATGAGAATTTTGGTGTTTCGCAAGATATTTTAAAACAATGTGACGCTGTACTTCATATTGATATGTTTGGACAAAATAGTAGTATGAATGTGGTACAAGCAACGACCATCGCTTTGTATGAAATGACGAAACAGCTTTCTTAATAAGTTACAAAATTAGATTCCTGTCTTCACCGGAATTAATTATATTTACAACATGACTTCAAATCAAATATCTAATGGTATTTTAAAAGCACTAGGAATTATTCTTGGTGTCGTTTTAATCCTTTTGTTTCTATTTAAAATTCAATCGGTAATTGTGTATATCGCAATTGCAGCCGTAATTTCATTAATTGGAAGACCTATTATTTTATTTTTAAGAAGAAGATTAAAATTTAAAAACACGATCGCAGTAATAGTAACCATGCTTATTTTAATTGGTTTACTCTTTGGTTTGGTACGTTTATTTATTCCTTTAATTGTAGAACAAGGACATAATTTAGCCCTTTTAGATATTGATCAATTACAAGGTAATATAGAAGATTTATATGGTGAAGCAATTGCTTACTTTCAAATAAATAATATAGATGTAGAGCAATCTATAAAAAACTCTAACCTACTTTCTAAGCTTGATTATTCCTTAATACCTAATTTTTTTAATTCTTTAATTAGTGGTTTAGGAAGCTTTAGTATTGGTTTATTTTCCGTTTTGTTTATCTCTTTTTTCTTTTTAAAAGACAGTAAACTTTTTGAAAATGGCATAATGACTTTTATTCCAGATGGAAATGAATCTCGTTGGAAAAACTCTTCGGTAAAAATTAAAGATTTGCTATCTAGATATTTTATTGGTTTAATATTTCAAATACTAATCCTCTTTATTATTTACACTATTGGTTTAATGATTATTGGTGTAGAAAGCCCTATAGTTATTGCTTTTATGTGTGCATTACTAAACTTAATTCCTTATGTTGGTCCGTTAATTGGTGCCTTCTTAATGCTAACATTAACCATGACGAGTAGCCTTGGCGAAAGCTTTCAAGATGTTGTATTACCAAAAACATTTTGGGTATTTGTAGTATTCTTAATTGGCCAACTTGTAGATAATTTTGTTAGCCAGCCCGTAATATTTTCTAAAAGTGTAAAATCACATCCACTAGAAATATTTTTAGTTATTTTAATTGCTGGTATTTTATTCGGTATTGTTGGACTTATTGTTGCTGTTCCTGCATACACAGCGATTAAAGTGATTTTAAAAGAATTTTTATCGGATAATAAAATCGTTAAAAAACTCACTAAAGGTTTATAATTATATTTTGAATAAACAGCTTCTAAATACAGAAATACAAGCCTTTATAAATAGCAATCTAGATACTAATATTGCTTCCTTGTTATTAAAAGGAATCGATTTCCCTTCCCTAGAAACAAAGGAAATAATAGAACAGATAGAAGCAAAAAAACGTTGTAAGACAAAGCTTTCTACCTGGTTTTCTACGGAAGAGATTTACTATCCTAACAAATTAAATATAGAGCAAACTTCTTCTGAAACTACAGCAAAACATAAAGCCAGTTTATTAAAAGGAAAGACAATTATAGATCTTACAGGAGGTTTTGGTGTAGACTGTTATTATTTTGCTAAACATTTTAACCAGGTTATTCATTGTGAAATTAACGAACAACTCTCACAAATAGTAGCCCATAATTACAAACAATTAAAAGTAGAAAATATCGAAACTATTGCGCAAGATGGTTTAGCATATTTACAGAGTACTCAAATTTCTTTAGATTGGATTTATATAGATCCTTCTAGAAGACACGATAGCAAAGGCAAGGTTTTCTTTTTAAAGGATTGTTTACCAAACGTACCAGAACATATAGATGTACTCTTTAATAAAGCGAATAACATTTTAATTAAAACGTCGCCACTATTAGATCTTACTATTGGTTTAAACGAATTAAAACACGTGAAAACCATTCATATCGTTGCAGTGAACAATGAAGTAAAAGAATTACTTTGGGTTTTAGAAAAGGACTATACAGATGGAGTAACTATAGAAACTTGCAATATTAAAAAAGACAGCGCTGAAACTTTTAATTTTCCGTTAGAAGAAGAGATTTCTACCATTAGCCAATATAGTTTGCCTTTAGCATATTTATATGAGCCTAATGCAGCAATAATGAAATCTGGCGCATTTCATACGATTACAAATACGCTAGAAGTTTTTAAACTACAGCAACATTCGCATTTATATACCAACGATACTTTAATAGATTTCCCTGGAAGAGTTTTTAAAATTGAAAAAGTAATGCCTTATAATAAGAAGGTTCTAAAAAAGGAAGGTTTTGAAAAAGCGAATATTACTACGCGTAACTTTCCGGAAAGTGTAGAACAAATCCGAAAAAAGCATAAAATAAAAGATGGCGGAAATGTATATCTCTTTTTTACCACAGATTTAGAAAATAATAAAATGGTTATACAAACAAAAAAGGTTGCATAAAATATGCAACCTTTTTTAATATATATTGTACTTGTATTTACAACTATTCTCCCATTGCTTTAATTAAAGCAGCAGACATACGTTTATACGTTCCGTTTACCAATCTTTCTCTAATTGCTTCAAAAGCATCTAAAGTTTCTGTAACATCTTGTAAAGTGTGTGTTGCAGTAGGAATCATACGTAATAATATTAATCCTTTTGGTATTACTGGATACACCACAATAGAACAGAAAATACCGTAGTTTTCTCTTAAATCTCTAACTAATGCCATTGCTTCTGGAATACTTCCGTTAAGATAAACAGGAGTTACACAACTTTGTGTAGTACCAATATCGAAACCACGTTCTTTTAATCCAGATTGTAACGCATTAACAATTTTCCAAAGGTTCTCTTTCAATTCTGGCATAGTACGTAGCATATCTAAACGCTTTAAAGCACCAACAACCAATTGCATTTGCAAAGATTTTGCAAACATTTGAGAACGTAAATTATATTTTAAGTAATCAATTACTTCTTTATCTGCAGCAATAAAAGCTCCAGTACTTGCCATAGATTTTGCGAAAGTTGCAAAATACACATCGATATCATCTTGAACACCTTGTTCTTCTCCTGCTCCTGCTCCTGTTTTACCAAGAGTTCCAAATCCGTGTGCATCATCTACGAATAAACGAAAATTATATTTTTCTTTAAGTGCAACAATTTCTTTTAATCGACCTTGTTCTCCACGCATTCCGAAAACACCTTCAGAAATAACAAGAATTCCTCCTCCAGTGTGTTCTGCCATTTTAGTGGCTCTTTCTAAGTTCTTTTCTAAACTTACTACATCGTTATGTTTGTAAGTAAAACGTTTTCCCATGTGTAAACGTACACCATCAATAATACATGCATGTGCATCTACATCATAAACAATAATATCATCTTTAGATACTAAAGCGTCTATAGTAGAAACCATCCCTTGGTAACCAAAATTTAATAAATAAGCAGATTCTTTACTTACAAATGCAGCCAATTCATTTTGAAGTTGCTCATGTAACTCTGTGTGACCAGACATCATACGAGCTCCCATTGGATACGCAGAACCATAAGCTGCAGCTGCTTCCGCATCTACCTTCCTCACTTCTGGATTATTTGCTAATCCTAGGTAATCGTTAATACTCCATGTAATTACATCTTTACCTTGGAATTTCATTCGGTTTGAAATCTCTCCCTCTAGTTTCGGAAACACAAAATACCCTTCTGCTTGTGCTGCCCATTTTCCTAACGGACCTTTATCTTTGTAAATTTTTTCAAATAAATCTTTCATCTGCTATCTATCTTAGTTTAGTTCTGCCTTAGTTTAGTCCTGCGAAATTAAATATTTCTGTGCACTAAACACAATGTTTTTATACTCTATTATTAACAACAAAAAGATAGAAAGCAACTTTTAGGAAACTTTCTATCTTTAATTATGTTATGTTTTATTATTTTATATACTGAATGCTTTCTGCTGCAACTTTGTTTTGACTATCAAAAAAGCCTTGATCTGTCATCCATTTATCGCTGTAGATCTTACTCATGTAGCGCGAACCATGATCTGGAAACAAAATTACTACTTTAGAGTTTTTATCAAACTCACCTGCTTCTTCTAGTTGTTTTACTGCTTGCATCGCTGCTCCTGAAGTATAACCTACAAATAAACCTTCGGTTTTTGCAATTTCTCTTGCGGTATGTGCGCTTTCTTCGTCGGTAACTTTCACGAAAGAATCAATAACATCGAAGTCGGTTGCTGTTGGAATTAAATTCTTTCCTAAACCTTCAATTCGGTATGGATAAATTTCTTTTTCATCAAACTCTCTAGTTTCATGATATTTTTTAATTACAGATCCAAAAGCATCTACTCCTATTACTTTAACATTAGGATTTTGCTCTTTTAAGTATTTTGCAGTTCCAGAAATTGTTCCTCCTGTTCCGCTACAAGCTACTAGATGTGTAATTTCTCCTTCGGTTTGTTCCCAAATTTCAGGGCCAGTAGAGTTATAATGTGCATCTATATTTAACTGATTGAAATATTGGTTGATATATACAGAACCTTTGGTTTCCTCGTGTAATCGCTTTGCAACCTCATAGTACGATCTAGGATCGTCTGCACTTACATGTGCTGGGCAAACATATACCTTTGCTCCCATGGTTTTAAGCATATCAATCTTATCTGGTGAAGATTTTGAGCTTACTGCCAAAATACAATCGTATCCTTTAATGATACTAACCATAGCAATACTAAATCCGGTGTTACCAGAAGTAGTTTCTATAATGGTATCGCCAGGTTTTAAAATTCCTTTCTTTTCAGCTTGTTCTATAATATATAATGCAACTCTGTCTTTTGATGAGTGTCCTGGATTAAAAGCTTCTACTTTTGCGTAAAATTCACCTTTAAAAGGAGCTGTAATAGTATTTAGTTTAATTAATGGTGTATTACCTACTAAATCTAAAACGTTATCAAATACTTGATTTTTTTGTGCCATAAATACGTTTTATTCTGCTACAAGAAGTAACATAAACTGGGCAAAAATACGTAAAATTTTTTATTATTCATTAATTCCTTCTAAATCTAATAAAAATGCGTATTCTAAAGCGACTTCTTTCAGGCTTTCAAACCTTCCGGATGCGCCACCATGACCAGATTCCATATCTGTATGTAACAGTAATTTATTATTATCTGTTTTTAATTCTCTAAGTTTTGCAACCCATTTTGCTGGTTCCCAATATTGCACTTGCGAGTCATGCAAACCTGTTGTAATTAACATATTTGGATAATCTTGCGCTTTTACATTATCGTAAGGCGAATAGGAAAGCATATAATTGTAATATTCTTTATCGTTAGGATTTCCCCATTCATCATATTCTCCCGTAGTTAACGGAATAGTATCATCTAACATAGTTGTAACTACATCCACAAAAGGAACGGCAGCTAAAATACCATTGTATAACTCCGGATTTAAATTAGCAATTACTCCCATTAGTAAGCCTCCTGCAGATCCGCCATTGGCATACAAATGTTTATTGGAAGTATATTTTTCTTCAATTAAGTATTTAGAACAGTCTATAAAATCATGAAAAGTATTTTTCTTTAGTTTTAATTTCCCTGTTTCGTACCAATCTCTTCCTAAATATTCCCCTCCTCGTATATGTGAAATGGCAAAAATAAATCCTCTATCTAGAAGACTTAATCGTATGGTTGAAAAATAAGGATCTATGGTAGAACCATAAGAACCGTACGCATATTGCAATAACGGATTGGTACCATCTAATTGTAATCCCTTTTTATATACTAAAGAAATTGGAATTTTCACGCCATCTCTAGCAGTAGCCCAAACACGTTTAGAGGTATAATTATCTTTATTAAAAGTACCTCCTAAAACTTCTTGTTCTTTTTTTATTTCTTTGGTTTTCGTTTTAAAATTATAATCGATTACAGAACTTGGAGTGGTAAGTGCATTATAACTATATCTTAAAACATCACTATCAAAGTCGGGATTACTGCCTGTATTTGCAGTATAGGTCTCATTGTCAAAGGGTAAATAATAATCTTCTTTACCATTCCAGCTTATGATTCTAATTTTATTTAAGCCATTTTCTCTTTCGCTTACTACCAAATAATCTTTAAAGATTTCGATATCTTCTAATAAAACATCTTTTCTATGTGGTAAAACATCTTGCCAATACTCCTTTTCAGTTTGGTTTTCGTTTGTTTTTTGAAGCTTAAAATTTATCGCTTTATCCTTATTAGAAATAATAAAAAAACTATCCTTATAGTGTGCTATAGCATAATCTAATTCTCTTTCTCTTTTCTGAAAAACTTTAAATGTACCATCTGGATCATCTGCATTTAGAATTTGATATTCTGAAGTTAAAGTACTAGAAGAACCAATCACTAAATACTTTTTAGATTTCGTTTTATATACAAAAGTGTTGAACGTTTCATCTTCTTCATGAAACACCTCTGTATCGGTTTCTACTTTGGTATGTAACTTGTGTTTATATACTTTATGTGAACGTAAGGTAACTTCGTCTTTTCTTGTGTAAAACAAGGTCGTATTATCATTTGCCCAAGTAATTCCTCCTGTTGTGTTTTTTATTTCTTCGGAATAAATTTCGCCAGTAATTAAATTTTTAATTTTAATATTATACTGTCTTCTACTTACGGTATCCGTTGAAAAAGCAGCCATGGTATTATCCGGACTAATAGAA
The DNA here is from genome assembly GCF_001418105.1 of Lacinutrix himadriensis. Lineage (GTDB taxonomy): Bacteria > Bacteroidota > Bacteroidia > Flavobacteriales > Flavobacteriaceae > Oceanihabitans > Oceanihabitans himadriense. The sequence continues at coordinate 70,319 of NZ_LIQI01000027.1, read as the reverse complement.
ACGCCTCCTAATTTGAAGTAGTTAAAATCTTTTGCCATTTCATTACAATCAAACAGTAGTTCTTCTACAGCTTCTAAGGTGTCTTTTTTACGTGTGTAAATAGGATAGTCTTTACCTTTTACAAATTTAGTAATGTACCAATAGCCATTCAGCTTATATGGAACTGAAGCATCATCCTCTTTAATTCTAGCTTTCATTTCTTTAAAAAGATCTTCTTGAAAAGGCTCTGTATGCGCTAAAACTTCTTTAGTGTATTTGTTTTCAGCATTTAAGTAGTCTATAACTTCTTGGTCTTCTTTGTTTTTAAGCCAAAAATAATTATCGATTCTTTCGTGCTTATGCGCTACAAGTTTTTCTTGAATTTGTTTCGCTTTTGGAGGAGTATGTGCTTTTTTCAAATGAAATAATTAATTCTAAAATTATATTCTTCAAAAATAGAAAAATTAAATAGTTTTGCATGAAATTATAAATTATAAAATTATGTTTGGAGACCTTGCAGGTATGATGGGTAAACTTAAAGAAACTCAAAAAAAAGTAGAAGAAACTAAAAAGCGTTTAGATTCTGTTTTAGTAGACGAGCAAAGTAATGATGCGAAGTTAAAGGTTACTATAACTGCTAACAGAGTAATTAAATCTATAACTATTGATGATGCTTTATTAGAAGACAAAGAGGAATTAGAAGATTATTTAATTCTAACACTAAATAAAGCTATAGCAAGAGCAACACAAGTCAATGAAACGGAAGTTGCCGCAGTAGCCAAAGATGGTATGCCAAACATTCCAGGAATGGATATGTTTAAATAACGAAAGTTTAAAGCAAAAAAAAAGGGGAAGCTAATTAGCTTCCCCTTTTTATATATCAATACTATTGATTATTGTTGACTAAGTACTCTAAATTGAGTTCTTCTGTTAGCTAAGTGCTCTCTTTCAGTACAAGAAACACCATCAGCACATCTGTTTACTAATCTAGTTTCACCATATCCATTAGATACAATTCTTGAAGAATTGATTCCTTTAGAGATTAAGTAGTTAGTAACCGCTTGCGCTCTTCTTTCAGATAAAGATCTGTTAGATGAAGCAGAACCTCTAGAATCTGTGTGAGATGCAATCTCTACAGAAACACCACCAGCAATAGCAGGTAATAATTTTGCATCAATTTCTCTTTTAGCAGCTTCTGTTAAAGTAGCAGAACCTAAGTTCCAGTTTATGTTAAGGTCATTGTATTCTAATAAAGTACATTCTACTTCTTTCCAAGTAGTTAAACCACCTTTTGTTTGTAAAACTTCTTTAGATACTGTTTTAGTTATAGCAGGAACAGTATTTTCAACAACTTTAGAATCTTCAGCTAAAACTGTTTTCTTTAATGTAGCAGTTTGTTGAGGAATATCAATAGCTCTTGTAGTTGGAGGCGTTACCATTACAGTACGCTTCATCGTTTTAGTTACAGCAGGAATAGAAACCACTTTTGTAGTCTCAGGAATAATAACAGTTCTTGTTACTGTTTTAGTTTCTTGAGGAATATCAATTACTCTAGTTGTAGGAGGTGTTACCATTACAACTCTTTTCATTGTTTTTACTTGTTGAGGAATTTCAATAACTCTTGTTGTTGGAGGTGTTACCATTACAGTTTTGTTAACCTCTGTAGTTACAGCAGGAATATCAATTACTCTAGTAGTAGCTGGTCTTACAACAGTTTTAACTGAATAAGTTCCCATACCACAATCATCGTTAGATGAAGATGTATCACAATCAGGAGTTCTAATAAAAGAAGCATCAGCAGATAATTCCGTAGTATTTACAGTAATGTTTTGAGCAGGTACGCTCTTATAACACCAGTATCTACAATCGTTAGGATCAGCAGATTGACATTCAGCAGCTGGAGTATCACTCATTTGCCATTTAGCAGTAGCTGGTTTTGTTTCAATAACTTGGTAGTTAGAAGAGAAAGATGCAGGTACAATTCTTAAAGAAGTACCATATTCTCTCTTTTTGTAAGTTCTAGTTTCTGTTCCGTATTCTGCAGGAACAACTTCTAAACGTTGACCAGCTTCGCTAGTTACAACAGTAAAGCTTTGGTTTTCGTAAACAGCAGGAACAATTTGTAATTTTTGGCTAGCTGGTTGCGTTACAACTTGAAAAGATTGCGTTTCGTAAACAGCAGGAACAAGTTCTAAACGTTGAGAAGCTTCTTTAGTTACAACCGTTTCCGTTTGTGTTTCTGTTCTTGAAGCAATTTTCTCTAAACGTTGTGAAGCTTCTTGTACAGTTACTTCAAAAGTTTGTGTTTCATATACAGCAGGAACAACTTCTAAACGTTGGCTTGCATTAGCAACAACTACGTCTTCCGTAACCGTAGTATATTTTGCTGGTACTGTACTTAACTTTTTGTACGCTGGAGATACTTGAATAGTTACATCTTGATTCACCCATACATCTGGTGTTACACATCGAACGTAACATTTTCCTGGTTCAGGATTTGTTGGTAAATCTTGAGCAACTGCAGAAATGCAAACGACAAAAGATAAGATTGTTAGTAAGGTTTTTTTCATTTTTAAGTAATTTAATGGTTAAATATTAATATTGTTCTAATTTTCAGATACTTTACGAGTAGTAACAACTCTAATTTCCAACAAAATTAAAACTTATCAAACTAATTATTGATTAAACATTAAGAACTCTTTAACATTTCGATAAAATACATTTTTACTCGATGAAACACTTAGTCGTTTTTTAAATTACTGATTATTAGGCAGAAAACTTTAAAAATCGCTCAGCAAGTCTAAAACATAGGTGTGCATCTTATTCGTGTAATCTAAATGTGTAACTAATCGGAGTTTGTTTTCCCCCATTCCTACTATATATACTCCTTTGTTTTCTAATTTATGGATAAAGGCTTTAGAGTCGATCTCATTTTGTAATTCAAAGATTACAATATTTGTTTCCACGGGCTCTACTTTTTTAACATAGGTTGCTTTGGTTAAAATTGCTTCTAATTCTTTAGCTTTAGTATGATCCTCTTCTAGTCTTTGTATATTATTATCCAAAGCATAAATTCCTGCAGCAGCTAAATAGCCTCCTTGTCGCATTCCACCTCCAAAAATCTTTCGAATACGCATGGCTCCTTCCATTATTTCTTCATCTCCAACTAATACAGAACCAATAGGACAACCTAATCCTTTACTTAAACAAACAGAAATGGTATCAAATACATTTCCATATTGTTCTGTAGTTTCCTTTTTTGCAACCAAAGCATTCCAAAGTCTTGCTCCATCCAAATGCAAACCAAGTGTATTATCATCACAAACTTTTCTAATTTTTTGTAGTTCGTTAAAATCCCAACAAGCTCCTCCTCCTTTATTGGTTGTATTTTCAACTTCCACTAAACTCGATAATGCACTATGATAAAATTCTGGAGGATTAATACTATCTATTACTTGTTGCGCTGTAAACATCCCTCTGTGTCCTTCTATTAACTTACAAGAAACACCACTATTAAAGCTTGCTCCTCCTCCTTCATAATTATAGATGTGTGCGTATTTATCACAAATTACTTGTTCTCCAGGATTTGTATGTAACTTAATAGCTGTTTGATTTGCCATTGTTCCTGAAGGGAAAAACATTGCTTTCGGTTTACCAAACATTTCCGCTATACGGGCTTCTAAAGCATTAACCGTAGGGTCTTCCTTATATACATCATCTCCAACAGATGCTTCCATCATAGCATTTAGCATTGCTTTCGTTGGTTTTGTTACTGTATCACTTCTTAAATCTATTATCATTATGGTTTCTATTTAAAACTACTGTAAAATTAAACGAAAATAAATTTTTAGACAGCGTATTAAAGTATATTTTTGTTGAAAACATACTACATTATGATTACTACAGATCAAATTAAAGATCTTAATACACGTCTTAGTGCGCTAAGGCAATATCTTTGACTTAGATGCTAAGTTAATTGAAATACAAAACGAAGAAGAACAAACTTTCGATCCTAATTTTTGGAATGACTCTAAAGCTGCGGAAGTGATTATGAAATCGCTTCGAGAGAAGAAAAAATGGGTTACTGATTATGACACCTCTAAAACATTAGTGGAAGATTTAGAAGTCATCTATGAATTCTTTAAAGAAGACGAAGCTACTTTACAAGATGTAGAAACTCGTTTTGAAAAAGCAACAATTTCTATTGAAGATCTAGAATTTAGAAACATGCTTTCTGAAGAAGGAGATAGCTTAAGTGCTGTTTTACAAATTACTGCTGGTGCTGGAGGAACAGAAAGTTGCGATTGGGCAAGTATGCTCATGCGTATGTATTTAATGTACGCTGAAAAAAGTGGTTTTAAAGTAAAAGAACTTAATTATCAAGAAGGCGACGTAGCCGGAATTAAAACCGTTACGCTAGAAATTGAAGGTGATTTTGCTTTTGGTTGGCTTAAGGGCGAAAATGGCGTACATCGATTAGTACGTATTTCTCCTTTTGATAGTAATGCAAAACGTCATACCAGTTTCGCTTCTGTTTACGTGTACCCTTTAGTAGATGATACCATAGAAATTGAAATCAATCCTGCAGATATAGAAATTGTAACCGCTCGATCTAGTGGTGCTGGAGGACAGAATGTAAATAAAGTAGAAACTAAAGTCCAATTAACACATAAACCTACTGGAATTCAAATATCCTGTTCTGAAACACGTTCGCAACACGATAATCGCTCTAGAGCACTTCAAATGCTAAAATCGCAATTGTATGAAATGGAATTACAAAAGCAATTGGCACAACGTGAAGATATAGAAGCTGGTAAAATGAAAATTGAATGGGGAAGCCAAATACGTAATTACGTAATGCATCCTTATAAACTAGTAAAAGATGTTCGTTCTGCGCATGAAACTGGAAATGTAGATGCGGTAATGGATGGCGATATTGGTGGTTTTTTAAAGGCATATCTCATGATGATGGGGCAGCAAACTACAGAAACAAATAACTTATAACCTAAAGCGCTATATGATAACAATATACCATAATAACAGGTGCAGTAAGTCTCGCTGCGGACTAGAAATATTAAAGAATTCTGGTCAAGAATATAAAATAATTAATTACCTTGAAACCGTTCCCAATAAAGCAGAGTTAACCAAAATAATTAACTTACTTAAAATCAACCCAATAGATTTAGTAAGAAAAAACGAAGCTATTTGGAAAGAGAATTACAAAGGCAAAGCATTAACAGACGCCCAAATAATAGATGCAATGATTACATACCCAAAGCTAATAGAAAGACCTATAGTTATAAAAGGTGATAAAGCAGTCATTGGTCGTCCGCCAGAACTAATACTTGAATTAATAACATAACTTACAATAATCCCTAAAACAAAAATAAGCCCAAATCCCTACCTACATTATGATTTTAATATACCACAACCCAGAATCAATAGAGTCTATTGAGTGTCTTAATATTTTGAAAAAAATAAAAAAAAGACATAAGGTAATTAGACATATAGACAACCCATTAACCGAAAGAAAACTAAAAAGAATAGTTAAACTTTTAAATATTAAGCCCATTCAACTCATTAGAACAGAAGCTACTATTTGGAAAGATCATTACCAAGAATTAGTTTCTAATGTTGACGAATTTGAAGATATAGAATACATAAAAATGATGACTGAATTTCCAAGTCTCATAAAAATACCAATTGTTATTAATGGCGACAAAGCAGCAATTTGCAAGCCGCCAGAAAAAATACTAAGCATACTAGCTAGCTAATATAGAAGGCTTCAAGATTTAATTATTTTGGAGCTTTTTTTTATTTAACAAACTTTTAACCAAACCCATTTAAACCATGGTTTATTTTTGCTGTCTTACGCTAAAAACTAATCATGACTAAACAATTTTTCGCATTCATTTGCATTTTATTTTTCACATTACATTCTTTTGCTCAAAAAGAAGTAACCATTACAGGAAGTATTTTAGAACAGGAAACGCTACAACCTCTAGAATATGCTACAGTTGCTTTTTTTAGTAAAAAGGAAAACAGAATGGTTACTGGAGGTATTACAGACCAAAATGGAAACTTCAGTATCCCTGTTACTGCTGGACTGTATGATGTATCGGTTGAATTTATTGGTTTTGGTACAAAGACAATTGCAGATCAAAAACTTTTTGCAGACACTAATTTAGGAAAACTATTTCTTAGTGAAGATGCAGAATCTTTGGATGTGGTAGAAATTATTGCAGAACGTACTACTGTAGAAATTAAATTAGACAAAAAAATATATAACGTTGGTAAAGATCTTACCGTTCGTGGTGGTACCGTAAGTGATGTATTAGACAACGTACCTTCGGTTGCAGTAGATGTGGAAGGAAATGTATCTTTAAGAGGACAAGAAAATGTACGTATATTAATTAACGGAAAACCTTCCGGATTAGTTGGTTTAAACTCTACAGAAGCATTACGTCAATTACCAGCAGAATCTATTGAGAAAGTAGAAGTTATTACTTCGCCTTCCGCAAGATATGATTCAGAAGGTACTGCCGGAATTATAAATATAATCTTACGAAGAAGTAAATTACAAGGATTAAATGGAGCAATAACTACAAACGCTGGTTATAACCCTTCCGCAGGAATATCTGGAAACATAAACTACAGAACAGGAAATGTAAACATATTCAATACCACTGCTTACAATTACAGAGAATCACCAGGAAGTTCTTTTACAAATACAACCTATAAAGATGCTGGAAATAGAATTAAAGAAACGAAAGATTACGAACGTATTAGAAAAGGATTTAATACGAATTTAGGTTTAGAATGGTACATTAATGATTCTGCTTCATTAACTACTTCTATTTTTTATAGCGATAACAATAATGAAAGTAACACTACAAATAGCTTAGTTCAATACGACATTAACAATGCACTAACTAGTTCAAGTTCTCGTTTTGACCCAGAATTAGAAGATGACAAAACCATTCAATACGCTGCTAATTTTACAAAAAACTTTAAAACTAGCGGACACAAGCTTACTTTCGATTTTCAATACGAAGACAGTACAGAAGATGAAAACTCTCTAGTAGAAGTAAACGATATTTTAACTGAAAAAGTAGGTACGCTTGAAGATCAAGAACGTATTTTATTACAAGGAGATTATGTATTACCAATTGGAGAAAAAGCACAATTTGAATTAGGTTATCGTGGTAACTTCAACAATCTATCTACAGATTATGAGGTAGCACTTTTAGATGATACCAATGCTTTTTATGTAGATAACGATCTATCCAATATATTAAACTATAGAGAATATATAAACGCTGTTTACACACAATATGGTAGTAAACATGGAAAATTTTCTTATTTATTAGGTTTACGTTTAGAAAATACTAGAATTACTATAGACCAGCCATCTAGTTATGATTATAGTAAAAAAGATTACACCGGTTTATTTCCTACTGTAAATTTAAATTATGAATTATCAGATGCAGAAAATGTAACGCTTGGTTATAGCAGACGTTTACGTAGACCTCGTTCTAGATATATAAATCCATTCCCATCTCGTTCTAGTGTATCTAGTGTTTTTCAAGGAAATCCAGATTTAGATCCTAGTTATTCTGGTACTTTTGATCTTGGTTATTTAAACCGTTTTGGAAAAGTAACACTGAATACATCTGCGTATTACCAACATGCTACAGACGTATTTAACTTTATCAGTTTTGACACAGGAGAAACCGTAAATGTAGATGGTGAAGATGTATCCATAATACAACGTACACCTATTAATTTATCTAGCGAAGATAGATATGGTTTTGAATTCACACTTATGTACAGAGCATCTCGTAAATTTAATACCAGCGCAAACTTTAATGTCTTTAAATCTAAAACCGAAGGTGTAGATCCAAACGGAGCAGATTTAGGTAACGAAAACACGAGTTGGTATGCAAGATTAAATACTAAATATACATTACCTGCAGATATAGAATGGCAAACAAGTATGAATTATAGTGGTCCGAGTGAAGACGCACAAAACAAACGTGAAGGTGTTTTTTCAACCAATATAGCATTTAGTAAAGATTTATTTAAAGACAAAGCGTCTATTGCTTTTAATATTAGCGATTTATTTAACTCTAGAAAACGTACTATGGAAACAAACACAGATACTTTTTTTAGTACTAGTGAGTTTCAATGGAGAGAACGTAGTTTCAACTTATCTTTTACCTACAGATTTAATCAAAAGAAAAAAGAAAGAGGCTCTAGAGGAAGTGGTGGAGATGAAGAATTTGAAGGATAACATATAATAGCATACCCTTTTGAAATTGCAAATTATAAAGCAATCTCATAAATTAAGAAACAGCTCCTACCCTATTAAAAGGTAGGAGCTGTTTCTTTTATGGTAAAATTTGATCCATAGAAATATTAAAAGGGTCCCAAACAAAAAAAAGGGGAAACACATTGTGTTTCCCCTTTTTAATATATAAACTTAAAGCTTATGCGTTACGCGCAGCTTTTTTCTCGTCTCTTTTTTCTTTTAAAAACTCCATTAAAGAACCACCAATCCAGTAAGGTATAATAAAAGTCATTAAAAATATCATTAACCAGAAACCTATAGTTAAAATGGTTAAGAATGCTAAAAAGCCTAAGTATTGGTCAAATTCGAACATAATTTTTTTTGGTATCTTATTTGTTGATATTGCAAATATAAAACAAAGTGTTTTTTTATGCAATATAAAATGTAGAATTATTAACAGAGTTATTAATAGTAGTTTTTTAGATTTATTCTAAAAATTTGATGAAATACATTTCAGCTATATCTACTCTACATAAATGCACTTTGTATCTTAGAATAAAATCGAAAAGAACAACTATAAAGCTATTCACTGTTTTTAAAGTATTAATGATAAAACTATCCAACTAACCTAAGGGAATTATAACACATAAAAAAAGCATTATAAAATGTGCTGTACTAAGATTGGTTGTATATTAGCGAGCTTAAAATAAAACAGTTATTGTTTACTATTAATTAGCATATACTTATGAAGTCCCTATTTTCGAACTTACTATTTAAAGTTTTTCTAGCAATAGTTTTAGGAATTGTTTTCGGACAATATTTACCTGAATCCATAAATCGAGTTTTTACCACTTTCAATGCGTTTTTTGGACAGTTTTTAAATTTCGCAATTCCGTTAATTATAATGGGTTTAATAATGCCTGCTATTTCCGATTTAGGAAAAGGTGCTGGTAAATTATTATTACTTACCGCTGGTATTGCTTATGGTTCGACCTTGTTTTCTGGGTTTATGACGTATTTTACTGCTTCTAATATATTCCCACTACTTTTAGAATCTCATGTTAATGACGCTGCTCATATTTCCGATTCTAGTCCAGAATTATTACCTTATTTTAGTATCAATATTCCGCCAGTATTAGATGTAATGTCTTCTTTAGTTCTGGCATTTGTAATTGGTTTAGGACTTGCCGCACAGGAGAAATCTACTTTGAAATCGGTGGTCAAAGATTTTCAGAAAATTATAATGCAATTAATCGAAAACGTAATTGTACCATTATTACCACTCTTTATTTTAGGAATATTTGCAAGCATGTCTTTTAGCGGAAAAGTATTCTCTATTCTTTCTGTATTTATCAGTATTATCGGAGTTATTTTTGCCCTACACATTTTACTACTATTACTTCAATATACTATTGCAGGTATTCTTACAAAAAAGAATCCATTAAAATTATTAGCAACTATGATGCCTGCATATTTCACGGCATTAGGAACGCAATCTTCGGCAGCTACTATTCCGGTTACCTTAAAGCAAGCTTTAAACAATGGTGTTTCAGAAAAAATTGCAGGATTTGTTATTCCTTTATGTGCTACCATTCATCTTTCTGGTAGTATTATGAAAATTACTGCTTGCGCTATGGCACTAATGATTTTACATGGTATGCCTTTTGATTTCACACTCTTTGCAGGATTTATCTTTGTATTAGGAATCGCTATGATTGCAGCACCTGGAGTACCTGGAGGAGCAATTATGGCTGCTATTGGGATCTTACAATCTATGCTAGGTTTCAATGAAGAAATGTTAGGATTAATGATTGCCTTATATATTGCAATGGACAGTTTTGGAACTGCTTGTAACGTTACTGGTGATGGCGCGATTTCTTTAGTCGTTAACGAAATAACCAAAGAAAAAGCAACTGCTTAATTTTAAAGTTATAGACGAAAAATTATAGGTTTTCTTTTTTTTCCTTACGAAGTGCTCTGGAATAATTCTAGTAGCATTTGTATTGGTCAGATGTTTATGCTGTCGCTTCAAACGGAAGAATTGGTATCCCCTATTTTCCTATACGAAAGCGAATTCCCTTTTTTACTCTGAATATTTCTCGTATTCATTTTCTAAAAATCAAATAATATTCTAACAAATAAACACAAAAACATATCCTCCAATAAACCATAAATACGTAAATTTACATCGTTAAAATTAGCATCAATATTATGGAATACAGAATAGAAAAAGACACAATGGGGAACGTTAACGTTCCTGCAGACAAACTTTGGGGAGCGCAAACAGAACGTTCTCGTAACAACTTTAAAATTGGTGCAACTGCATCTATGCCTTTAGAAATTGTTTACGGTTTTGCTTACTTAAAAAAAGCGGCAGCATTTACTAACTGTGAGTTAGGTGCTTTAGCTATTAAAAAAAGAGATCTTATTGCACAAGTATGTGACGAAATTTTAACTGGAATGCATGACGATCAGTTTCCGTTAGTAATTTGGCAAACGGGTTCTGGTACGCAAAGTAACATGAACGTAAATGAAGTTATTGCGAATAGAGCACAACAAATTGCAGGAAGAGTTATTGGTGAAGGTGAAAAAGTAATTCAGCCAAATGATGATGTAAACAAATCACAATCGTCTAATGATACCTTTCCTACAGGAATGCATATTGCTGCCTATAAGAAAATTGTAGAAAATACCATTCCTGGCGTAACAAAACTACGAGATACGTTAAAAAAGAAATCGGAAGAATTTAAAGACGTTGTAAAAATTGGAAGAACGCATTTAATGGATGCTACACCACTTACACTTGGTCAAGAATTCTCTGGTTATGTATCGCAATTAGATCACGGATTAAAAGCACTACATAACACATTAGACCACTTGAGTGAACTTGCACTTGGTGGAACAGCGGTTGGTACTGGTTTAAATACACCTAAAGGATACGCAAAACGTGTTAGCGAATTTATTGCAGAATTTACAGGATTACCTTTTATTACTGCACCAAATAAATTTGAAGCTCTTGCTGCACACGATGCATTAGTAGAAACACATGGCGCTTTAAAACAACTAGCAGTTTCTTTAAATAAAATAGCAAATGATATTCGTATGATGGCTTCTGGTCCTCGTTCTGGTATTGGCGAAATTTCTATTCCTGCTAACGAACCTGGAAGTTCTATTATGCCAGGAAAAGTGAACCCTACACAATGTGAGGCCTTAACAATGGTTTGCGCACAAGTAATGGGTAATGATGTAGCGGTTAGTGTTGGTGGTATGCAAGGACATTATGAACTTAACGTCTTTAAACCAATGATGGCTGCAAATGTGTTACAATCTGCCCAACTAATTGGAGATGCTTGTAAAAGTTTTGAAGAACATTGTGCTGCAGGAATTGAACCTAACCATGCGGTTATTAAAGAATTACTAAACAACTCTTTAATGTTAGTTACTGCTTTAAATACCAAAATTGGATATTATAAAGCTGCTGAAATTGCAAACACAGCACATAAAAATGGTACAACACTTAAAGTAGAAGCTATAAATCTTGGCTATGTTACTGCTGAAGATTATGACGCTTGGGTAAAGCCAGAGAACATGGTTGGTGGCTTAAAATAACGATTAACCGCTTTGTTTTATCGATAAAAAACATAAATTTAAATTATTTTAATATATTTGTAAACAAATAGTTACAAAGTATTTACCTTAAAAAAAAATCTAAAACAAATGAAAAGAAAATTACTTACTTGTTTATCTATACTTTCTATAAGTACAATGATATTCGCTCAAACAACTTTTGAATCAAAAGTTATAATAGATAGTTCTACTGGAGCTAACCCGTATGCCATTGATTCTGGATTACTAGATAATGATGCATTTGTAGATATAGTTATTGGTACAGATGGAGGTAATACTGTTGAATGGTACAGAAACAACGGAGATGGTACTTTTGATACTCCAATTACTTTAGTTGCTACTGGAGCAGAAGCTTTATTATATGTTGAAGGTGTGCATATTGCAGATCTTGACGGAATTAATGGTAATGATATTTTAGCTACTAGTTATGGAAACAGTAATTTAGTATGGTTTGCAAATAATGGTGACGGTACTTTTGCTAATGCAGTAACTATAGGTAATTCACTTATTTCTGGAGCTGGAGCTGTAACTACTGGTTATATTGATGCAGGCTCAACTTTAGATGTTGCCGTTCTTGCATATGGTTCCAGTGATGTCTTTTGGTTTTCTAATGATGGTTCTGGTAATTTTACAGGTCCTAATACTATAGCATCAGTTCCATCAACTGGTCCTGGAGCTATTGATTTAGTAGATTATGATGCAGATGGTGATTTAGATGCAGTTATTGCTAATACAGATGCTGGTACAATTGAAATTTATGATAACAACCTATTACCTAGCGGTGCAGGAACTGTTTCTTTTACAAAATATATGAATACGGTAAGCTCTGGAAATGGTTATTTATTTGATATAGAAGTTAAAGATGTAAATGATGATGGTACTCTTGACATTTTAAAATCAGATAACAACCCAAGTGGAGGTAGCGCTAACATTGCTTACTACACTAAAAATAGTAGTGGTACTGCAACTACATTTGAGCCAACTACTATAGCTACATCCATTACTAGAACTTCTTTAGTAAAAGTTGCAGATTTTGATAATGATGCAAAAAATGATTTATTAGTAGCATCTGATAGAGCTACGCAACCCCAAGATGTAATCTGGTTGAAAGTAATGATTCTGGTGGGTTTTCTTCAGAAATCCCATTAGATAACACACAATCTACTATTTTTGGTATGACCATTAATGATTTTGATAATGATGGAGATTTAGATTTTGCAACTGTTAGCTATTATCAAAATGACTTAAACTGGTTTGAAAATAAATTAATTACTCTTGACGTAGAAGAAAACACTATCCAAGAAATCACAATGTACCCAAACCCAACAACAAACAGTTTACATTTTAAAGGCAATATTGCTGGAGATTTAAACGTTTCTGTTTATAATGTTTTAGGAAAACGCGTTATAAATAACGTTGTAAAACTTGGACAATCTTTAGATGTTTCTAAACTTACCAATGGTGTTTACATTATTAAGTTTAACGACTACAACACTACGTACAAGTTTGTAAAACAATAAATTTTTACATTTTATAAAATTTAAAGCGTTGGCATATTGCCAACGCTTTTTTATTTCCCTAAATTTATACTTTAATAAAAATCTATGTCCGTACTAATTACCAATATTAAAGAACTACTACAAGTTAGAGATACCAACGTTTTAAAGGTTTCTGGAAAGGAAATGAAAATACTTCCTACCATTAAAAACGCATACCTATACATAGAAGATGATACTATTGTAGAATATGGTAGCATGCAAGATTTAACCTCCTTAGAAGCGGAGCAAGTAATAGATGCCACAGGAAAGACTGTACTACCTACTTGGTGTGACTCGCATACACACATTGTTTATGCAGGAAACAGAGAACAAGAATTTGTAGATAGAATTAACGGATTGAGCTATGAAGACATTGCAAATCGTGGTGGCGGTATCTTAAATTCAGCCGAAAAACTTCAAAACACAAGCGAAGAAGATTTATACCAACAATCTATCCAACGAGTACACAAAGTCATGAAACTTGGTACTGGTGCATTAGAAATTAAATCTGGATACGGATTAACGGTAGAAGCAGAATTAAAAATGCTTCGTGTTATAAAACGCATTAAAAAAGAATTCCCTATAAAAGTAAAAGCAACTTTTTTAGGTGCTCATGCTTTACCAAAAACATACAAGGAAGATAAAAAAGGCTACCTCGATTTAATAATAAACGAGATGCTTCCTAAAATTGAAAAAGAACAGCTTGCCCATTATATGGATGTGTTTTGCGAAAAAGGCTATTTTAGTTTAGAAGATACCGATCGATTACTTACAGCAGGAAAAAAACATGGCCTAACTCCTAAAATTCATGTCAATCAATTTAACGCTTTTGGCGGAATTGCGCTTGGGGTAAAACATAATGCACTTTCAGTAGACCTTTAGAAGAATTAAAAGACGAAGACATTCAAGCCTTAAAAGGTAGTAATACCATTGCTGTTGCACTACCTTCTTGCTCCTACTTTTTAAGCATCCCATATACGCCTGCTAGAAAAATTATAGATGCCGGATTGCCTTTGGCTTTAGCTACAGACTATAATCCAGGCTCTACACCAAGCGGAAACATGAATTTTGTAGTAAGCACTGCTTGTATAAAAATGAAAATGACACCAGAAGAAGCTATAAATGCAGCAACCATAAATGGTGCCTATGCTATGGGGATTTCACATCAATACGGAAGTATTACCAGAGGAAAGAAAGCAAATCTAATCATCACAAAACAGGTACCAAGCTATAACTTTTTACCGTACGCTTTTGGTGAAAACCATATAGATACTGTAATAATAAATGGAACCATCCTATAACTTTAACTTAAAGAATATCAAACCAGTATCTAAATCCTGCATTGCATTGGGTTTAACAGATTTTGTTTCGGTTTGTAACTATGTAAAAGAACTACCTTACGGAAGAAATACAGACAGAGCTAACTACACTTCTATTCTACAAGAAAACAAAGGGACTTGTTCTACAAAACACGCCTTTTTAAAAGAAATTGCTATGGAAAATGAAGCAGATCATATGCTGTTTTATTTATGCATTTATAAAATGAAGGAAGCCAATACTATAGGAATTGGTGAAATTTTAGCAAACTATAATTTAGCGTATATTCCGGAAGCACACACGTATTTAAAGTTTCAGAATAAAATATTAGATTTTACAAGAATAGAAGAAAGTCAAACCTCCTTTAAAAATGCTATTCTATTTGAAGAAGAAATCCTTCCGAAACAAATAGGAGATTACAAGCTAGCTTTTCATAAAAACTATATTAAAACCTGGATTAAAGATAATAACATCCCCTATTCCTTTTCAGAAATCTGGAATATAAGAGAAACTTGTATTTCACAATTAAGCAAATAAAAAAGCCCGAAACTAGATAGCTTCAGACTTTTAAATGGATTAATTACTAACTTTTATTTTAAAGAAAACTCATTGCTTGAAATTAATTCTTTGTTATTAAAAACATTTACTACGTAACGCCCTTTTTCAAAATCGCTATCCTCTCTTGCAGAAACAAATTCGCAAACATCTAAAGAATTATTCTCATAATTAAACTTACTAATAACACTATAATTTAAGCTTTGATCATCAAACTGTACTTGCGCATTTTCTCCTAAAATATTATTATTAGGACCAATTACTTGCACATAAAACTCTTGATCTCCAGCCTGTACTAATCTATTTTTAGCAACCGTATAACAAACTCTAATCTTATCTACACGTCTTGCTCTTTCTGTAGGAATTAATTTTCCAGAACTACGTTCTATAACACCATATCCTTTTAAACCAACCGTATTTAAAACGGCAGCAGTTTCAACAACTTCAGCTAAAGCAGTATTTTGTACTAATAGAGAATCTGTAAACATCGTACGTTCTTCTAATCTAACTTTCGTACTATCTAAAGAGGTTGCTAATAATTGGTTTTCTACTTTCAATCTATCGTTCTCCACTAAAAGAACATCCATTTCTTTTTGTAACGATAAATACTTTTGTTTGTATTTCCATAAGCTACCAATATTAGCTTCCGATACTTTTAAAGAATCCATTAATCCTTGAATACGTTCCTTAGCTTCCACTAATTTTTCATTAGAAATATCATTCTCACCAATAGCAATGTCGTATTGTTTTGCCATATTACTCAAATCATTCATTACTAATTGCTTTTCTTTAGTAAGCTGTACCTCGTTTTCTTTTTTCTCTTGATATAATTGAGAAGTATAAAATCCAGTTCCTAAAAATAAAGCCAATGCAATACCTAAAGCTACTTTTAATCCTATGCTATTTTTTTTATCTGTCATAATTACTTGTTTTTAAGGTTAAAATTTAGAGCGTAATTGTTGTTTCAAATATATTTATTATTTAATATTATAATTCTTGTTTCGTGTAAAAAAAATGTACTTTTAATTACTTAAAAAAACAGATTTCATTTTATGGACAAATTGGTTTTATTTAACGACACAAAACTAAAAAGCTTGCTTAGCAAAAGACCAAAAGAGTCAAAATTTGGCGAACACATTAAAGTATTATCCGCTGTTTCCAATATATACGAGCAACTTATAAATTTAGATGTTAGCTATGTTTTAATTGGTTTACCTGAAGATGTAGGAGTTTTCGCAAATCACGGAAAACCAGGCACTTCCACTACTTTTCATGCCGCAATTAAAATTTTGTTAAATATACAAAGCAACCAATTTACACATGCTAATAAAGTCCTTATTTTAGGACATTTAGATTTTAATGAAGCACAAGAAAAACTACAAACGCTAGATCAAACTAAAAAGAAAGATGTAGAAAAAGCTCGAAAAATGATACAAAAAATAGACAAACAGGTGTCTAATTTAGTGCATACCATTGTTAAGGCTGGTAAAATACCAATTATTATTGGTGGCGGACATAACAACGCTTATGGTAATATTAAAGGAAGTTCGCTCGCTTTAAACACCTCTGTAAATGCTGTTAATTTTGATGCACATACCGATTTTAGAGATGAAGAAGGAAGGCATAGCGGTAATGGTTTTAGCTACGCTTTCGCGGAAGGGTTTTTAAATAATTACTTTATTTTTGGATTACATGAAAACTATAATTCACAAAATATTTTAAACCATATTGTAAAACAAAAACGGATTGCTTTTAATACGTTTGAAGCAATTGCTGTTCGAAGAGAACTAAAGTTTAAAAAAGAAATGGAGCGCGCTTTAAAACATGTTTCTGCAAAACCTTTTGGTATTGAAATAGATTGTGATGCCATTGAAAACATACCAAGTAGCGCCATGACACCAAGTGGATTCTCGGTTACTAAAGCTAGAAGCTTTGTAGATTATTTCGCTAAACATAAAAACGCAACGTACTTACATATTTGTGAAGCGGTTGCCACTCCAGAAAACGAAACACAAGTCGGTAAATTAATAAGCTATTTAATCACCGATTTTATTAGAGCAAACACCACCAAATAATGTCTAAAATTCAATTAGAATTCCTGCGATTAGGTTTTTCATTCGCTATTTTTATATTTATAATAACCCTATTGTTTATGGAAATAAATCAAGTCAAATCCGATTGGTTTCGTGATTTTTCTAAAATACTTTCTACTCCTGTTTTTATTGTCAGTTTCCTTATTCCTATTTGGTTGGTTATCGATTTAATTCGAAAAAAAGTAGCCGATAAATCGATCTTCAACCTTACCTTTTTTATATCTTCAATATCTTTATTACTCCTATTCTTTGCTATAATATTTATTAAATAATACTATTTATTAGGAAAAATAAAAACGAAACATTAATTTTATATAAGTACTTATATAACTATTTATATTCATGGATGCATTACAAGGTTTCGGAGAATTAGCAATAGGTTCCAGATTAAAACGAATTAGTGAGTTTATGATGAAGGAAACGCAACTCGTATACAATCACTTTAACATAGACTTTGACCCGTATTTGTTTCCCACTTTCAAAATAATAGCCAATAAAAAAGGAGTTACCAATACAGAAATTAAGGAGTCTTTAAACATATCACAACCTGCCGTTACACAAGCATTAAACAAATTATCTAAAAAAGGATTAATAGCGGTAACAGCTTCAAAAACAGATAAAAGAAAAAAAAATATTCAGCTTTCCAAAAAAGGAAAAAATTTTCTTATTCAAATTATACCTATTTGGAATGGCATCGATTCTATAATTAAAGAATTCACCATGGATTCTTCATCCTCATTAATAGAACATTTAAACAAATTAGAAAGCAAACTAAATGCACAGTCTTTAAGTCAATTAATAATAGATAAAATAAAAATGAATACACCAACAACATTAGAAATCATTGCTTATGATAACATGTACGCTAAAGATTTTTACAACTTAAATATAGAATGGTTAAAAAAATATTTTGTTGTTGAGCCTTATGATGAAGAGGTGATTAGTAAGCCTGATACATATATTATAGCTAAAGGTGGTTATGTCTTTTTTGCTAAACTAGAAAATGAAATTGTTGGCACAGTAGCATTAATGCCAATAGAAGAAAAAGGAACTTTCGAGCTAACAAAAATGGCAGTTTCTCCTGCACATAGAGGTTTTAAAATCGGACAAAAACTCATGCAACATTGTTTAGATTTTGCAAGAGAACAAGAATTTAAAAGACTACTACTCTACTCGAGCCGAAAACTAGAAAATGCAATCTACATTTATAGAAAATACGGATTCATAGAACAGCCATTAGAAAAAGATTCGCCATACCAACGTAGTGATATTAAAATGGAATATCCTTTATAAACAAGAAAAGATGTCTGTTGGAGCGCTGTCCAAAAATTAAAGAACTTACTTTAAAAGTATTTCGACTGCGCGACATATGAAATTGAAATCAAAAAGACGCTTCAAAAATTAGAAGCGTCTTTTAATCCATTAAACTTAAATATTAAATTTGTTCATCTCTTGTGTTATAGTTTATGCTACAACACCTAGTTTTTCTTTTTTAGCATTATTAGTTTCTTTCACTTCAAATTGGTTAGAGGTATTATTTTCTCCTCCTGCTTTTAAAGCTCTATCACCTGCAAAAAAGGCTTTATGATCATCTCCAAGATCAGAACCTGCCATTCTTTGGTGCTTCACACAAGAAACTCCTTTTCTAATTTCTTGTCTTTGTACACCTTTTACATAAGCTAACATACCATCTTCCCCAAAATAACCTTCGGTTAAATCATTCATATGCAATGCTGTGGTATGGTACGTTGGCAATGTAATTAGGTGGTGAAAAATACCAGCTTCTCTTGCGCCATCTTTTTGGAATGTTTTGATTTTTTCGTCTGCGCGGAAGCACAATTCAGTATGATCATATTCTGCATTCATTAAATTATTTCTGTCATAAGCAGTCATGTTTTCTCCTTCTGCAAGCATTTCTTCAAATACTTGTTTACGGAAATTTAATGTCCAGTTAAAAGATGGTGAATTATTATAAACCAATTTCGCATTTGGCACCACTTCTTTCACTCTATTTACCATATGTGCAATTTGTTTCACATTTGGTGTTGGTGTTTCAATCCATAATAAATCTGCGCCATTCTGAAGACTGGTAATACAATCTAAAACCACACGATCGATGTTTGATCCGTCTTTAAATTTATACAATCCGTTTGGTAAACGTACCGGACGTACTAATTTACCATCTCTTTTAAGTAATACATCATCTTCTCTAGCTTCATCAATAGCAATTTCTTCTGCTTCTACAAAAGCTAAATACTGCGACGCTAAATCTCCTGGCTCTTGACTTACTGGAAGTTTTTGTGTTAAACCTGCTCCTTCCGAATCTGTTCTTGCTACTATAATTCCATCCTCTATTCCTAATTCTAAAAAGGCATAACGAATAGCATTTAATTTCGCTATAAAATCTTCATGTGGCACGGTTACCTTTCCATCTTGATGTCCGCATTGTTTTGCATCCGACACCTGATTTTCTATCTGAATCGCACAAGCTCCTGCTTCAATCATTTTTTTAGTTAATAAATACGTCGCTTCTTCGTTTCCGAAACCAGCATCAATATCTGCTATAATTGGAACGATATGTGTTTCAAAATTATCGATTTGATCTTGTACATCTTCCCCTTTTTCTAATCGTTTAAATAAATCATTTAATTCGATGGCATCTGCCTGACGTAGAAAATCATAGATTTCTGCTATAAGACTTGGTACTGCTGTTTTTTCATGCATAGACTGATCTGGTAAAGGTCCGAATTCTGAACGTAATGCAGCAACCATCCAACCAGAAAGGTATAAGTATCTTTTGCTTGTTGTTTTATGATGTTTTTTAACGGCAATCATTTTTTGTTGGGCCACAAATCCGTGCCAGCAACCTAATGACTGTGTATAATTCGAAGAATCGGCATCGTAAGCAGCCATATCTTCTCGCATAATTGCTGCTGTATATTTCGCGATGTCTAAACCTGTTTTAAAACGATTTTGTGTCACCATTCTAGCTGCGCTTTCTGGATTTATTGCATTCCAAGTATTTCCATACTTTGCTTTAAGATTTCTTACTGTTTCTAAAGCTGAACTATAATTACTTTCTGCTAAATTTTTCATAATTTTGTATTTACGTATTAAGATTTTTTTCTAGATTTTGATATTGTTGTCTCGCAAACTATTGCAGTAGTTGCGAGACTTTTTTTTCCCTTAGTATGCGATAGAACTTCGTTGTGAAGTTTGGAGATACAATAAATACTAGTGTTTTTTATTTTTAGCATAGCATTGTTATGGTGAAAATAAAAGGCGCTGCGCAGCGATAGTATTTGCAGTAGCTCCAAGCTGTAATAGATTTTCTATTGTATGCTATGGGTTAAATGTATTGGTATGCTGGAAGCGTTAAAAACTCTTCAAATTTTTCTTGTGTTACTAATTTTTCAAACAACTGAATTGCTAATTCAAACTTGGTATCCTCTATCTTATCGGAACCAATTATGGTAATGATTTTTTCGACTTCACTATCAAAAATGGCATCAAATAAGGTTCTTGTAAACAATCTGCCATCCTCTAGTTGGACTTCGTTTTTAAGCCATTGCCAAACTTGTGTTCTGGATATTTCGGCCGTTGCTGCATCTTCCATTAAATTGTAAAGTGCTACTGCGCCATGACCTCGTAGCCAAGCTTCGGTATATAAAATACCAACGTTAATATTTTTTCTAATTCCTGCTTCGGTTACGGTACCTTGAGGGATTTCGACTAAATCTTCAGCGGTAATATGTACATCTTCACGAAGCACATTTAATTGGTTTGGTGTTGGCATGTATTTGTTAAATTCTTGCATAGCAACGGCAACCAAATCTGGATGTGCAACCCAAGTGCCATCGTGACCGTTTTTGACTTCGCGTTCTTTATCTTTTCTAACTTTTTCTAAAGCCGCAGCATTTGCTTCTTCATTATTTTTAATCGGAATTTGCGCTGCCATTCCACCAATAGCAAGAATTCCTCTTTTATGGCAACGTTGAATAACTAACTTCGAATAGGCATCCATAAACGGCGTAGTCATCGTTACTTGATCGCGATTAGGAACTACAAAATTTGGATGGTTTCTGAATTTCTTGATATAGGAAAAAATATAATCCCAACGACCACAATTTAATCCTACAATATGCTCTTTCAATTCATAAATAATTTCGTCCAGCTGAAAACTTGCAGTAATCGTTTCTACTAAAACCGTTGCTTTAAAGGTTCCTTGTGGTACATCTAAATATTCTTGTGCAAAAGTAAATACCTCATTCCACCAACGTGCTTCTAAGTAATGTTCTAATTTTGGAAGGTAGAAATAAGGAGCCGTTCCGTTTTCCATCATGGTTTTTGCATTATGAAAAACATATAAACCAAAGTCTACTAAACTTCCTGAAGCCTCTTCATTATTAATAAGAATATGTCTTTCGTTTAAATGTAAACCTCTTGGTCTTACTAATAAAACCGCTGTTTTACTATTTAATTGGTACGACTTATCTTTTCTAGCATCATATAAAGAAATCGTCTTATTATTGGCATCTATTAAGTTTTGTTGTCCTTCAATAGTATTCGACCAAGTTGGCGCATTACTATCTTCTAAATCGGCCATAAACGTTTTGGCACCGGAGTTTAAGGCATTAATAATCATTTTTCTGTCCACAGGACCCGTAATTTCAACACGTCTGTCTTGCATGTCTAAAGGAATTCTTCCTGCAGTCCATTCGCCTTCTCTAATATTTTTAGTCTCTCTAGGAAACTCTGGAAACTTTCCAGTATCAAAAACGGCTTGTTCTTGTTCTCTTCTACTTAATAACTCTACTCTTTTCGAATTAAACTTTTCATGCAAAGCAGTTATAAAAGCGAGCGCATTATCGGTTAAAATTTCAGGATAGTAATTTTTTACGGATTTCGCGAATTGGATCTTCGTTTGTTTTAAAAGTGTGTTTTCCATGTTGTTATGATTTTACTCTACAATATTAAAACAAACTTTTTAATAAAACAAGCGAACGTTCGCTAAATTTTATATTTCCGCTTTTTTTATAAAGTTCGCAATATTTTGTATCTTTGATTTTATAATTATGGAAGAAGAATATATAAAGCTCATATTTGGCTTGAAACTCAAGCAAATACGCACAGACAAGGATTTATCGCTTTTTGGTTTATCGAAACTTTCTGGACTCTCAAAATCGTATTTAAACGAAATTGAAAAAGGAAAAAAATATCCGAAACCGGATAAAATTGCAACACTTTCGGAAAAATTAGATATCCCTTACGATCAAATGGTATCTTTAAAACTGGATAAGAACCTCGCTCCTATTGGTGAGATTCTTCAATCGAAGATTTTAAAAGAAATTCCGTTAGAAGTCTTCGGAATCAAAGAAAGTACCTTAATAGAGATTGTAGCGAATGCTCCTGCAAAAGTGAATGCTTTTATTAGTACCATTATTGAAATTGCACAGCATTATAACTTTAGTAAAGAAAGTTTTTACTTAGCCTCGCTTCGTTCGTATCAAGAAGCAAACAATAATTATTTTAATGATTTAGAGGAAAGTGTTATTGCTTTCGCTAAAGCATATCAAGTCGATTTAACCCAACCGATTACTTCCAAAGACCTGGAAGATATTTTAGTGGAAGAATACGGTTATACCATTCATAATAACGAATTAGACAAACATAAAAGCTTAGATAATTTGCGTTCTGTTTTTGTCCCAAAAAACAAAAACTTACTGTTAGCAAGTGAAATTGATGATGCACAACGTACTTTTATTTACGCGAAAGAATTAGCTTATAATTATTTAAAATTAGAAGATAGATTATACACGTTCTCATGGATAAAATTTGAGAATTTTGATCAGGTGTTAAATAATTTTTATGCTTCGTATTTTGCAGGAGCATTGATTTTACCTAAAGCATTAATCACAGAAAAACTAAAACTCCTTTTTAATAAAAAGACTTTTGACACTTCGCTTTTTGAGAAAACAATGCAAAGTTTTAATGCTTCGCCAGAATCTTTTTACCAACGTTTAACGAATATTTTACCTAAGGAATTTAATATTCAGAATTTATTCTTTTTACGATTTACGCATAAAGCAGGAACGGATAAATATCATCTTAAAAAAGAATTGCATTTATCGCATCAACATTCTCCTCGCGCCAATGAAACCAACGAGAGTTATTGCCGACGTTGGGTTTCTTTACATGTATTAAAAGAAATTAGCGTCAACAATAAAGAACATGTATTTGATATGCAAATATCGAATTATCCAAGTGATAACATGAAGTATTTAGTGCTTTCCTCTGCGACTAAAGATCCGTTTAGAGAAAACCATTACCGAAGTATTAGTATTGGATTACTAATAAATAAACAACTTCTTAAAAAGCTTCAGTTTGCGGAAAACAAAAAGATAATAACCCAAGATGTTGGTGTTACTTGTGAGCGATGTGCCATTCAAAATTGTGAAGTTAGAAAAGCGCCAGCTATATTTTTAGATCGCATAGAAAAAAATACTAAAATTGAAAATGTGGTTGCAGAATTAAATGAGCGGTTTAGTTAGGAAGAATTTGTTTCACTGTGAATTACAAATCCTCCGAATTTCTTTATCCAGAAATCCACCTCCTTTTAACTAAAAGGAGGAGCCAGTTCTAATAACACGTATTTAATTATTTGAGCTCTCCTCTTATTTTAAGAGGAGAATGAATTTTGATTTTCCGTAAAGAAAATCAGAAGAAAGAGGAGTTAATTTAAACAAAAGAATACCTACTCTTTTATAAAGTCAATCGAAAAATCTGTAACACCCTTAAAATTTTCAGGTTCCGTATAATATTCAAAATTTGAAGCTTGATTTGAATTAATAAAATCACCATCATTAACTTTAGTCATCGCATTATATACAATATCTCCTTTATCATTAATAAATTTTATTTTTATATATCCTTTTAACTTTGAAGACGTCAAGTTTCTAATCATTCCCACTACAGCCCAAGCAAACTCATTGTCCTTTTTTATTTTTACATTTTCAACACTTATATCGACACTTTTAATTATACTTTTTTCAACTTCTAAAGCCTTAATAGAATCAATCTGACGTTGTAATTTTTCAATTTGCAACGACTCTTTATCTACAGCAGGAATAGATTTAATAGAATCTAAAATCTTCTGGGCAGTTTCTATGGTTTTTGTTTCGTCTACAAAATAGTAACCAATACCTTCACTAGATCTCCAAGCTTCGTTTAATTGGTCGTACACTGTTTTCTCCCATTGACTCGGGTGTTTAGCATCAATCCAAACGACATCTCTGTATTCGCTATCAATTAAGGCCAAATCCGGAGTTGCAGAGCCATCAAATTGAGCACTTTCATCTCTAATAGCAGAAACAGTTCCTAAGAAAAACATACGTTTTCTACCAGCGATATCTTTAATATACGGTCTAAATTCTACGGGTTTGTTTACCGACCAATCATATTCTTTTCTAGACTCTATTACTTTTAAAGGCATTGCCGAAACTCCAGCATACCCTTGCTTTTTTGAAGCATGATCATAATAATACAAAGCATCTGTACCATCTGCAGGAACAAATACACTATAGGTTAAACTGGTGCGTTCATCACCAACCGGCTCTAAACCGAACCAATGATATAAACCACTATACGCACTTACTTTGGTATCTGAAAAATCGAAATCGGTTACAAATGGTTGCTGATTTTGATCGTTTGGTAAATTCGGAATCTTCACCGCTGTTTTCATATTCCATGGTAATGGATCACTAAATCCGCCAAGAAACTTTAAAGATTCTGCTTGTAAACGAGAAACTTTTTCCGATAAGGTATTCTGCTTCGTTAAATATGGATGGTTTTGCATTTCTACAGGTGAAATAAAAGTTCCTTTACCAATAGTAACACGTTCTAGATAATCGTTAAAATCGTGTTCTCCACTATCTACAACCATAACACCTCCAAATGTTGGATATGGAAATAAGAAACCTTTCCACTTGATTAAACTTACTACTTCGACCCATTTCCCGGAATCATTTTTCATATAAAACGTATCGCTTGGTTCGTAATTAAAAAGCATCCAAGGATTAAAACGTTGCACTACTGCATTGTATGTATTTCTACTAAACTTTAAAGATTCGCCAATAGAAAAAGTTACCGAAATTCTGTTTTCGCTAGAAAAACGAGGAAAAGGTGTGGTACTAGATACCGCAAAAACTTCTTCGGTATTATCACTCATTCCTTGCCAAACGTATTTCTCTGTAGGTTGGATTGCCATAGTCCATTTATTCAAGCCATCCACTCTAACTAAATGTGGCAAAGAAACATCTTTAGTTTCACCAACGCTTTCGTTAGCCATAGAATAAATATTTCGTAAAGGCTGAATACGTTCGTTTTGCGTTAAAGGCAATTCGTTGATTTCAATTTTATTGAGATTATTAAAAACATTGTATGTTTTCATGTAATCGTACATTTTAAAATGCCAACCTGCAATATAAAGGGTTCCAAAGAACAGCATCATCATTACCAAAACACCAATTCTACTTCCTCCGGATGCCGTATTTCTAAATCTTCGTAAACCAAAAAAGAGCACGATAGCACTTAAAAGAATTACAAAAATGTACTTTCTAACAAATAGTAAAGCTGGTTGATAATCGTCACGCAATACAAATAGTGTGATGATTAAAACTAGTAACCCTATAATTACTATTCTTTTTTGCTTCCCTCCTTTTTTCCAGTAGTTTTTAATCATTGAAAATTTATTTTTTTATTCCCGTGAAAATGGAAATCTTATTTTTTTGTTTTATTTTTCTTTTATGAGATTCCTGCTTTCGCAGGAATTTGCTACATCAATCCTTTATCCTTCAAACGATCTCTTGCACTTTTCGTTTCCGCCTTTACATCTTCCTTAATCTCTTCTATCTTATCTTCGGTTTTATGAAAAGATTTCTCTCCTTTCTCTTTTAAGTCTTCCATAAAATCTTTTCCTTTTTCAATAGTTTCATGAAAAACATCTTCAATAGATTCGCTTTTTTCGTCTATCACTTCGCCAGATTTAAACACAAAATTAGCGATGTATGTTCCTACCAAGGTTCCAACAATCATAGAAGCAAATAAAGAAATAGTTGCAATATCTATAGGAATTAAAAATCGTGCGATAACAATTCCTACTAAAAACAAAGAAGTAATAAACACGATGCGTAACAATAAAGATTGCTGATACACAAAGCCTTTTTTACTTGTAGCAGGCATTTGTAACTCTTTAGCATTAAATAGTTTATTAAAAAAGCGATATACGCCATTTCCTTGTGATTCTCTCCAATACAAAAGAATTCCGAATAAAATGGATGCGATAAATATGATTAGTTCTAGTGTCATAATCTAAGTTAAAAGTTAAGAGTGAAAAGTTAAAAGTTTCTTCTACTAAATTAGTCTAATTTCTTTAGATATTGTTACTAATTGTTTCTATAACCCAATCTTTCATAGAGTCGCTATAGGTTTGATAAGCCTTATAAAATGCTTCTTTATCGTACCAATATAAAAACAGCACATCTTTAGGCGACACATTAATTAGCAACTTCCATATTAAATCTTGGTGTTTTGCATTTAAGGAAGAATGTGGTTGGTGTAATGCATCATAAAACTTTTGATCTACTAAATCATGAATCTTAAAAGCGTTGCTTCGTTCTATTTTTTCTAAATAAATTTCTACGCCATTTACGCGTTTTAAAGCTTCTACACCTATGGTGTTTAAGTATCTTCTAAATAACACATTATCATTCAGAATATCTTTTATAGGATGTTTGGTTTCCTTTAATTCTTGATACAGCATCATTTTTTTCACACGACTGTATTGTGGCTTCTCTATAACTTTTTCTAAATCACATTCAATTAACATGTGATCTCGCAATTTCTCCATCAGTTCCGGTTGCTCGATATGATAAATTAACACGTCATGAATAGTATCTTTTATCGCTTCTTTATAGCTTTTCTTGTCTTCGAAAACTACAATTTCACTAATAAAATCGCGCAATACATATACACCTCCAAGTGCTCTTGTATAAAAAGAGTTTGTTTTAAATTCTAATACTGGTAATTCTAAATCTCTCTGACGTAAATCGCCGTAGGTTTTCGCTGAATTTAATAATTGCTGCTGTAAATCTTCGTCTATAAAATGATTACCTCTTTTAAACTTTTCGATCAGTTCAAATTGGTCTTTTTGTACATGATACAATTCATTTATCAGATGAAAATTTATAGAAACCGTATCGTATTTAAGCACATCTAACGGCTCATAAAAAGCATCAATATGCTGATTGAAATCTAAACAAATAGCGCAATCTCTGGTGATGTCGTTAATTTTAGCTTCGTAAGTACTAAAAACAAGCTTCATCATTTCACGATCGAAAGTGTGATACGGAATGTACACTGGTTTTCCTTTTTGTAATGGTGTAATGATGATTCCGTGCGGATTTGCATCGCCATGATTTAGGTAATGCATGTCCTTTTTTTCTGCAGCTATTTCTGGACTCCAACCAATTCCGTCGATAGAAAAACGAGTGAGCGAAGTAGCATCAAAACCTAATTTCGCTAGGCATTTGTTGTAACGCGCTACTAATTTTCCACTTATTGGAATTAGTTCGCTTTGGTATAAATTTGCGTTTTTTAGTTTTTGCATCTTGTTTCCGTGAAAACGGTAATCTGGTTACTATTATTTTTTTATTCATGAGATTCCTGCCTACGCAGGAATTAACAAATTATGTATTTGTGCATACTGCAATAACATAATAGTTTTTGCATCCAGAATAGTTTGATTATTCATCATGTCAATAGCTTTAGTAAAAGGAACCTCCATAACTTCAATTTCTTCATTTTCGCTTGCTAAACCGCCACCTTCATTTACTTGCATGGCATCTGTATATGCTGCCACAAACAAATACATTTTTTCGGTAACTGCTCCTGGAGAAGTGTACGCTTCTAAAACCTTAGTTGCTTTTGGTATTTTATAACCAACTTCTTCTTCTACTTCTCTAATAATACAAACTTCGGGAGCTTCATTATTATCTATTGCTCCTGCGCAAACTTCGATGGACATACCTTCATTTTTGTTGTTTGCATAGGCTGGCATTCGGAATTGTTTCGTCAAAATAACAGTCCCTTTTTCTTTGTTGTATAATAAAATGCACGCGCCGTTGCCTCTATCGTAACTCTCTCTAGATACCCGCTTCCAGCTTCCATCGTTAAATTGATAATCGTAATCGATTTGATTTAAAGTTGCCCATTCGCTAGAGAGTACTTTGTTTGTTATGTTTTTTAGTTTGTTCATTTTATTTCCGCGAAAGCGATACTATTTTTATTCTTTATATCTTTTGTAAACTTCTACCGTACTTTTCTATTTCAGGAATTAATGCTTCCCAATCATCAAAACTAATGCTATCCAAATTCTTTTCCTTTAGAAAAATAATAGAATCCATTATATCTTGATGCATCTTCTCATAAGAGGTATTAATAAAAAGTTTATTTCTATTGTATTCTTTAACAATACTATTAAGCTTAATTACTTGCCCCTCCTTCTTTAGTTCCTTTTGATAGGTATCGTATTCTTTTTCTTGTATGTACTGACTTCTTTGATACGGATTAAATAATACTTGATAAAAATAGACAGGCATTTTTAAATCATTTGTCCATAGAATCCCCATTAAAATGGTATACTTTTCAATTTCTCCAATTAGCGTATTTTCAATTTTATTGGTAGTAAAACCTTTTTTTGAAAATTTCAAAAAAGGATCTGAAACTAACATTTTATTTATTTTCCAAGGTCTATAATATGTATGACTTAAATATTCTGCTGTTGCAATCAACACAAGGAAAATAGAAATAAAAATGGCTAAAAATTTAAATCTCTCCAAATCAGATGGTGATTTACTTGAAAAATAAAAAAACAACATAAATACAAAAGCCATTACCAAATAAGTGACGTAATACTCTTTACATATCGACCAAGCTTTTTTCATTCCCTCTTATTTATTTCCCAAAAGTTTCTCTAGCCTTTAAATCTATATTCATTTGATTCACTCTTGCATCTACTTTACGTTTAAAGTCGGTATCTGCAATAGTTGCTACATTATCTAAATAGCGCACTACTTCTTGTCTTCTTATTTCTGAAAAATCTAAACCTTTCATATTGGCACGCATTAATTCTTGCAGCATATTGAATTTGGTATCGTAATCTTTTTTGAAATAGATTTCCGGATTATCGAACCAATCTTCTTCTAAATCGAAATCGGTTAAACGCAGCGAAACCGCACTTTGAATATTACGCACATCACGAGAAGAAAAGAATGGAAATATCTTTTGAATCTCCATATACAGATTCGCATAAAACAAATGATGGTTGGTTTTAAAATGCTTTTCTACTTTACCATACGCATCTAAAACACGCTGTTCTGTTGGTTTGTTAGAAACATTTAGAATTTCTCCCATACTTTTTGCTAAACCTTGATCTTGCAGATAACTATAGTTTTCTGGACCTTGCATATTTACAAAATCTGGCATGGTAGTATCTAATTTTCGCCACCATAAATGATCTTGATCTAAAAAGTCATGTTCCGTTCTTGCACCATCAATTTTAAAACGTCCTTGTACACGAGAAATAACCGCTTTATCTAACATCTCTGGAAGATTGGTAAATAAACCTACCGAACTATTTCCATAATTCACAGCATAAGCACCTTCTGTGTACCTTAAAAACACACCAATTACTTCTTTAACTCCTGCCGAAACACCTTGTGCGGTACGTTCTTGCAGATTATTTTCGGCATCATCAATTGGTGCAAAAATTAATTTGGTAGGATCTTGTAAAGGCTTCATCCACTCCACCATTTTCTCGGCAGAACCACCTTGAAAGGTACTAATTAAAGTATCTGGCATTGGGTGAAATAAAAACGGAATATCTAAATTATCGCAATGCATTTTCAATCGTGTGGCAATAGCTGCAATAAGCATACTCTTTCCCGTTCCCGGAATTCCGTACCCCATAAAAACAGGCATAAAACCACCAAGTTCTTGAAACGGATTCTTTTTTGCTTCAAAATCGTAACTCAGCATACGTTCTGTTAAACGTCTTGCAAAGTGTTTTGCATCTCTGTTTCCAACAATTTGTTCGAATTCTATTTTATTAAATTCGATACTTTTTGCGGTTCCTTGAAATACATTATCCCAACCAGAAACGGCAAAATCACTTTTTTCTAGTTTATAGGTTCTATCTACAATCGTTTCGGTGTATTCTAAACTACTTTTACGAAGCTGAATTTCATCGATTAATGCTTCAAAATAAACCACTGTAAAATCGATGACATCTTTATCCGATTTTATAATATCTGGATGCGATAGGTATTTATCGTAATAAAACAACTGACAAGCAATTCCTTTTAAAGGGGAAAGCAATGATACTTCTGGAATGCCTGCAAACTTTTGCTTCATAACCGATAGATCGTCGGAAGCATGTGGTTTTAAATCGTATAAAATTTTATATGCAGTAGCAAAAAGCATGTATGCTGTTGCTGTGTGCATTTTACTTTCATATTCTCGTTTTCCGTCACTATCTAAAGCAGATCTATTATCTATCAAGGTAGATAAACCGGAAGCGTCGTAAAAACTATCTTTTATCCAAATACCTAATGTAATTCCTTCTTGAACTGCGTAAAGCGTGTGATTTAAATGAATTGGAATTGCTACAGATTCTGGCAACAAACGCTTTTTTAAAGCTAAAATAGTTTTAGAAACAGACGTTAAACTCACATTGCTTCCGTTATTTGCTCGTGACAAATACAGTAATATGGATTCGTCTTTTGCGTCCTTATCTTTATTTTTTGCACGTTGGCTTTGTTCCCATTGCACCGATTTTATATAACTAGTTGCTTCATCACGAAGCATATCTAATTCATTTTGTTTTATTGGGAATGTTGAGTTGTGTTCCATTTATTTTAGTCTTCAGTTTGCAGTCTTCAGTCTTCAGTACTTACTGTTACGGACTTACTCTGCTGTTTTTAATAATTTTATAACCCGAATTTCCCTGGGTTATTCATCATATAATTAATAAGCTTACCTATTTCCAGGCTCTTACTCATAAGTTCATTATTTTTTTCTTCGGAAATATATTTACATGCCACTGCAAAATCTAACCATAATTGCGTTTCAGAGTTTTCTCCATCTGCATCAGACAATTTACTCTTAAAATGTTTTTCATATTGCCTTTTTCTATAAGCCTCTGATATATTTGAACATACAGATCTACTAGAACGTACCATTTGAGATGTGAGTCCGAACATTTCCGATTTAGGAAAATCTTTAGTCAAATGAAAAATCTCCATTGCTAAATCAAACCCTTTTTGATATGCTAATAATGTTTTAAACGACATTTATTCTCATTTTACATTCATCGACTGCTTACTGATTACTGCAGACTGCTTACTTTTTTTATTTTTATTTCAATTCTGAAATCTGAATCGGAGCCATTGCTAACTTATTCATGATTTCTGGTGTTTTATTATATAGTAATTGTATAATTCGATGTGGCGCAAATACGTAACGTTGTCTAAAAATAGCATCCCATTTTTGAAAGGTTTGCTTACTAAAGAAACTACCTTCTTTAAATTCGCTTTCCGACTTTAGTTCATCTATTTTAAAAGAAATTGCATAAGAGTTTAACGGAATGGTTTTACTCGCAATACCTTCTAAAATAGCGTGTGTTACTTGATTTTCATCTTTTGCAAACACATTATGTATTGGTCCTAAATCCACACGTTTTATTAATTTAGGAAACACTTTTGGTAAACGTTTATCAATACCATACGCCATGGTATCTAGATTCATGTCTCTATCTGCAACGGTTTTAAGCGTCTTGTAGATTTCGTCTCTTTCTTTTTGTACATCGCTACCATCATAATCAAAATACATGTAGCAAATAAATGGTCGGTTATGTGACACATCATAAAAACTCCAACTTACTAGATGTTCTCCTGGAGTATTTTCTGGTGCTTCTAATATTTTACCTTGTACAAAACGATTGAATATATATTCCTTTTTTGCCGAAGCGTAATAGACTATGGAAGCTGCTTGAAATAATTTTCGTTTACTGATTGGTTCTTTTTTATGAAGTAGAGTATCTAAAAATTCTTCTTTTAAAGTTTCAATATTGGTCAGTTTCCCTAAGTATTCTTCGCGTAATTCTAAATCGTTAAATAGATAACGGAATTCTAAATAGTTTGGAAAACCAGAATCTGTTAAATCTACTTTCATGTTTTCCTCATCGTCATACATGTATTTTACACGCATGGCTTCTACCGAATACAATAGTAAATCACTGTATTGTTTAAACAGAAGGATTTCTTGCTCGCTTAATATTTGTTTTTGTTGTACAGCTACTAGGAGTTCTTTAAGTGCAAAATCTACCATGTTGTGATAGAAAACGTATTGCTCTTTGGAGTCGAGTACTGCGGAATCTAGAGGTGTTACTATCATTATTTTTGCTATTAGCTTATAGCTTTGGGCTCTTAGTTTATGGCTACACGAATGTTGCGTTAAGGATGGAACGGTTTGTTTGAGCTCCTCGCAGAGAGCGAGTAGTGAAAGCCTGACCCTCTGAAGCTTTTCAGCGAAAGAGGGAAACGCCCAACTTCGCATTAAAAGCTACGTTGGACATGCCTTCTTTAAATTATCCTAATAAATCGTCGTCGTTAGCTTCTGGTTTAGGAGCATCTGCTGGTTCGTCTCCTCCACCTGAAGGTGCATTAGCATCTGCTTTATAGTAATCTTCAAAAATCTCTTTCATATCGATTCCGTAACGCTCTGCAAAGTTCTTTTGTATTGCTGAATCTTTAGCTCTGATTTCGCTTAAAGCCTCTGCATAACTACCATAAACACCTTGCATTACTTTTTCATGCACCGGAATATTATCCATCATTTCTTGACGTGCTCTTGCGCTTGCAGTATGCATAGACGCTAAAGTTTCTCCGATATGCTCATCGGTTTTCACACCTAAATGCTCTAAAATTGCAGCGAATTCTTGATCTGTTCTTGCTTTTAAAGCAACTACATAACCATCGTAATATTTAAGACGCTCGTCGGTATCACTCTTTAATTTTGCACGATGCGTTTGTAAATTGCTACGTAAAGAAGTTAATACTTTAATGGTTAAATTATGCTTGTGTACAAAACTATCTTTAGAAGCTGCAAGTGTTGTGTATGCGTTTTTAAGTCCTTCTAACTCTTCCACTTTTTGCTCTAGAATTGTTACTGCCGATAATGCTTTGGAATATTCTTCCGACTGTTTATCTGCTACTTCTTCTAGTGCTTGACGTGCTTGTTTTAATAACGCGTATTGCGCTTCTAGTTTATCTTCTACTTCTTTCTTTTTCTGTAGTGCTTTTGTATGGTTATTGGAAGCTTCTACAATAGCTGTTTTAAGACTTTCTTCTACTTCTTTAATTTCAATTTCCCTGTCTTTTAAGCGTTTTACTGCTGCCTGACTTTTAAAAGAAAGCTCGTTTAGTAAGGTTTGTACATCTGCACTTTCTATACGTTGTTGAAATAATGCTTTTGCTTTATTGTCTGCTTCGTCACGTGTTTTTTGTGCTTGTTGCAGTTCTTGTTCTGCATCTTTTATTTTTCCTTTTCTTCCCCAAAGGTTATTCCAAAAAGTATCTGGTTTAGCGTTTGCATCTTCTAGTTCTACTTTTGCACGCTCTAAACGCTTAATAGCGTCGTCTATAATTTTTTGTTCTGCTGGGTTTAATGCGGAAAAGCCTTCGAACATAATACCAACTTCGTCTTGATAGTCTGTTAAATCTTTAATAGCATCTAACAAAGTAGTTCTGTCTTTTTCTGCCATATCTACAACATTATCTAATGTTGCATTTAAGATTTTTTGACGACTTTCTGGATCATCTTCCTGTGCCAATTTAGACTTCATTTGGTCTATGGCTTTTCCCCAGTTAACATCTACTTTCTCCGTTTTCTCGCTGGAGTTTGTTTCTAATAAATCAAAATCGTCAGACATATTGTATTGTGTGTTTTAAGTTGAACTCTATTTGGATAAGCAATTTCGATAAAAAATATCAGTATCAAAAAGAAATCGTTAAAATATAAGTAGCGAATCATAATATTTTGTTACATATTTAATTAATTCCTTTTGGAATATTATCTTTAAATTAAATCTATACCTATATTATGAAAAATACCATATCACTTCTTATTCTTACGCTTCTAATTTTTTCTAGTTGTAAGAACGAAAGCAAAACCAATTCAGAAACCGCAATTACAACAGAAGCAAATACAGCGGCAAAACCGGAAATAAAAAGTAGTTTAAAAATTACACCAATAAGTCACGCAACTATGGTTTTAGAATATGAAGATACTGTGATTTACACAGATCCTGTTGGTGGTGCGGATGCTTTTAAAGACCAAAAGAAGCCTTCCATAATTTTGATTACAGATATTCATGGAGATCATTTAAGCACAGAAACATTAGAAAGTCTAGATTTAAGTAATGCTGTTGTTGTGATGCCAAAAGCGGTATCCGAAAAACTACCAGAACTAAACGCCTTAGAGCGTATTGTTTTAGACAATGGAAAAACAATTACCGTAAATAAGCATACTATTGAAGCGATACCAATGTATAATTTAAGAAAGGAAGCTTTAAAATTTCACGATAAAGGAAGAGGAAATGGTTATGTTATCACCCTTGGTGGAGAACGTATTTATATATCTGGTGATACGGAAGATATCCCAGAAATGCGCACTTTAAAGAATATTGACAAAGCTTTTGTTTGCATGAACTTACCATATACTATGCCTATTGAAAGTGCTGCAAATGCTGTTTTAGAATTTAAACCAAAACAAGTATATCCATATCATTTTAGAGGCACTGAAGGATTTAGTGATGTTGCATTATTTAAAACTATTGTTAATAATAGCAATAAGAATATTGAAGTTATACAATTAAAATGGTATTAATATTTTAATAATGAACACATTACTTAAAATGTTTTTTATATATTTGGAGCAGATTATTTCAAAAATACAATCTACATTTAACCATGATAACTTCACATTTTATTGCTTTAATAAAACAAATTAGTGTTGTTACTCTTTTAAGTGTTAGCGTTATTTTCTTTTCTATTGTTTTAATTCTTGTTTTAAGGAAATCTTATAAATTAAAATCGGAAAACGAAAAACTAATGAAAGCTACAGATCATCTATTAGATGATGAAGATAAAGAATATACCGATTTTACAGAAGGACACATGTATAGTAAAACTACTAAAAAAGAATAAATGCTGACTACAATATGTACCGTTACTTTTTGTATAGTGATTTTAATTTTAGCTTTTTTCATAAAGAAAGACTTATACACTAACGAACACGAAGCAGATATATCAAACGAACTGGATACTTTTGATACCAATTTTAAAGCTATACAAGAAATAGAAATTACAGATTACCAATTAGGTTCTGGCCACTTATACAAGTAATATTTCTATTGTTCTAGATTAGAAAAAAATCTGGTTATTCTTATAAAAAATACAAAACAAAAAAACCTGCATTTAGCAGGTTTTTTTATTCTTAATATTTATTAGTTAGCGTACTAACTTTTTATACTTAATTCGTTTTGGCATTAAATCACCACCAAGACGTTTCTTTTTATTTTCTTCGTATTCACTAAATCCACCTTCAAAGAAATAAACTTGAGATTCTCCTTCAAAAGCAAGAATGTGTGTACAAATTCTATCTAAAAACCATCTATCGTGACTAATAACCACTGCACAACCAGCAAAGTTTTCTAAACCTTCTTCTAATGCACGCAATGTATTTACATCTAAATCATTGGTAGGCTCATCTAAAAGCAATACGTTACCTTCTTCTTTAAGTGTCATAGCAAGGTGCAAACGGTTACGTTCACCACCAGAAAGTAATTTTACTTTTTTGTTTTGCTCACCACCAGAAAAATTAAATCGGCTTAAGTAGGCTCTAGAATTCACTTCTTTTCCTCCCATCATTACCAATTCTTGCTCATCACTAAAGTTTTGCCAGATGGTTTTTTCAGGATCGATATTCGAATGCTTTTGATCTACATAAGCAATTTTAGCAGTTTCACCGACTTTAAATTCTCCTTTGTCTGGTGTTTCTTCTCCCATAATCATACGGAAAATGGTTGTTTTACCAGCTCCATTAGGACCAATAACACCAACAATACCAGCTTGTGGTAAGCTGAAGTTTAAATCTTCATAAAGTAATTTATCATCATACCCTTTACTAATACCAACAGAATCAATAACATTTGTTCCTAAACGTGGTCCGTTTGGTATGTAAATCTCTAGTTTTTCATCCAGCTGTTTTTGATCTTGACTCATCAGTTTGTCATAGTTCTTCAAACGCGCTTTTTGTTTGGTTTGACGACCTTTAGCACCTTGACGAACCCATTCTAACTCACGTTCTAATGTTTTTTGACGTTTAGAAGCTGTTTTGCTTTCTTTTGCCATACGTTTCGATTTCTGATCTAACCAAGAAGAATAGTTTCCTTTCCAAGGAATTCCTTCACCTCTATCTAGTTCTAAAATCCAACCTGCAACATTATCTAAGAAGTATCTATCGTGCGTTACAGCAATTACAGTACCTTTATATTGCGCTAAGTGATGCTCTAACCAATGTACAGATTCTGCATCCAAGTGATTGGTAGGCTCATCTAATAACAATACGTCTGGCTCTTGTAAAAGCAAACGACATAAAGCTACTCTACGACGCTCTCCTCCAGAAAGTACACTTATCTTTTTGTCTCCATCCGGAGTACGCAAAGCATCCATTGCAATTTCTAGTTTGGTATCTAGTTCCCAAGCATTAGCAGCATCAATTTGATCTTGAAGTTCCGCTTGACGGTTCATTAGCTTTTCCATTTTATCGGCATCGCTATATACTTCTTCTAATCCAAACTGGTCGTTAATACGATTATATTCATCAAGAATGGCAACCGTTTCTGCAGCACCTTCTCTAACAATTTCCATAACGGTTTTGTCTTCATCTAATTGTGGTTCTTGTTCTAAATAACCAACCGTGTAGCCTGGTGAAAAAACAACATCCCCTTGATAATTTTTATCTATTCCAGCAATAATTTTAAGCAAAGTAGATTTACCAGAACCATTAAGTCCTAATATTCCAATTTTTGCTCCGTAAAAAAAGCTTAAATAAATATTTTTTAAAACTGGCGTTTGTGCGCTTGGAAATGTCTTGGTTAAACCAGACATTGAAAAAATTACTTTTTTATCGTCACTCATAATATTTTTACGTTGTATAATATATTGATATACTTTTTTTCATTCTTAAATTTAGTAAATAACTAGAATTACATTCTTCCTTTTAAAGCATTGAAAACCCATGCAATAGAAAAGAATCCAAT
This sequence comes from Lacinutrix himadriensis, assembly GCF_001418105.1. GTDB lineage: Bacteria > Bacteroidota > Bacteroidia > Flavobacteriales > Flavobacteriaceae > Oceanihabitans > Oceanihabitans himadriense. Next base: position 32,480 of record NZ_LIQI01000027.1, on the reverse strand, counting down.
TCCTACTGCTGCGAATCCCCATCCTGCTACATCATCATATCTAAATGCTCCTAAAGCAATTAAAGCTAAACCTACAAAAATCATAATCCATGTAGCCCAAGCTAATACTGTATTTTTATTCATTGCCATTTTCTATTTCAATTTTAGTTAATATACAAATATCGGTTTTTTGTTAGTTTAATGACCAATATCGATAGATATTTTTTATACCATTTAGGAATTAAAATCTATATAAAAATGGATTCCCTTATAAAAATGCTGCTAATCTAGCCCCTTGATTTATGGCTCTTTTTGCATCTAATTCGGATGCAAAATCTGCTCCTCCAATAACATGCACGTTTTTATTAGCATCTAGTAATGGCTGATATAACTCTTTAAATGGTGTTTGTCCGGCACAAATAACAATTGTATCTACTTCTAAAATTTTAGCTTCTTCATTTTGTGTATAATGCAAACCTTTATCCGTTATTTTATCATAAGATACTTCGCTAATAAACTGCACTTTTTTCTTTTTTAAAGTAGATCTATGAATCCAACCCGTAGTTTTCCCTAAATTCCCACCAAATTTACCTTTACTTCTTTTAAACATGAAAATCTCTCTTGGTGATGGATGAAATTCTGGTTTTACACCTTCTATTCCCGAACGTGATTTCAACGTTTTATCAATTCCCCATTCTTTTAACCATGCATCAATATTTTGTGATGTAGATTCCCCTTCATGCGATAAATATTCGGAAACATCAAAACCAATTCCTCCGGCACCAATTACTGCTACACGTTTTCCAACCGGTTTTTTGTATTTTAAAACATCTAGATAACTTAATACTTTTTCATTATCAATCCCTTCCATTTTTAATTGTCTAGGTTTAATTCCTGTAGCTATTATTATTTCATCAAAATCAGATGCGATTAAATCTTCTGTAGTAACTCTCGTATTTAACTTTACAGTGACCTTATGCAGTTCTATTTGCTTATTAAAATAACGCAACGTTTCATAAAACTCTTCTTTTCCAGGAATCTGTTTTGCTACGTTAAACTGACCACCAATTTCTTTGTCGGCATCAAAAAGAGTAACATCATGTCCTCTTTGCGCTGCGATGGTAGCTGCAGCTAATCCAGCTGGACCTGCGCCAACTACTGCTATTTTTTTCTTATTTTCTGTTGGACTATACACCAATTCGGTTTCATGACAAGCTCTTGGATTCACCAAACAACTTGCTACTTTACGTTCAAAAACGTGATCTAAACAAGCTTGATTACAACCAATACATGTGTTTATTTCGTCTGCTCTTTCTTGTTCTGCTTTGTTTACCCATTCTGGATCTGCCAAAAATGGACGTGCCATAGAAACCATATCTGCATCTCCATCTGCCAATACTTTTTCGGCAGTTTCTGGCATATTAATTCGGTTAGAAGTTATAAGAGGAATCTTAATTTCTGCTTTCATTTTTTTGGTAACCCAAGTAAATGCAGCTCTAGGAACAGAGGTTGCAATAGTAGGAATTCTAGCTTCGTGCCAACCAATACCAGTATTGATAATTGTAGCTCCCGCTTTTTCAATTTCTTTACCAAGTTGCACGACTTCTTGCCAAGTACTACCTTTTTCTACTAGATCTAACATAGAAAGTCTGTAGATAATAATAAAATCGGTACCAACAGCTTCTCTAGTTAGCTTTACTAATTCTATAGGTAAACGCATACGGTTTTCATAACTCCCTCCGTAATTATCGGTTCTTTTATTGGTTCTTTCTACTAGAAATTCATTGATTAAATAGCCTTCGGAACCCATGATTTCAACACCATCATAACCAGCTTCTTTAGAAAGTCTTGCCGAGTTTACAAAATCTCTAATGGTACGTTTAATACCAGATTGTTTTAGTTTAAAAGGTTTAAAAGGTGTTATTGGCGATTTTATTTTAGAAGGAGCTACAATAAAAGGATGATAGCCATAACGGCCAGAATGCAAGATCTGCATACATATTTTACCACCTTCTTTATGCACAGCATCTGTAATTACTTTATGATGACGTGCATGTTTTTTGGTACTCATTCGGGAAGAAAAAGGACCAGTCCAACCTTGTATGTTAGGAGATATTCCTCCGGTAACAATTAGTCCAACGCCACCTTTTGCTCTTTCGGCATAATAAGCAGCTATTTTATCTAATCCGTTTTTTTCTTCTTCTAAACCGGTATGCATCGAACCCATTAAGATTCTATTCTTTAAAGTAGTAAATCCTAAATCTAACGGTTCAAAAATATGCTTGTATTTCATAATGATCTTTCTAAATTTTGTTATGCGTGCATAATACTTCAAAAATATACATTTTTTTTAAAAAAGTCATATAATGTCGTTATTAAACTTTGATAAGTTACATACAAAATACTGTTTTCTTCATAATTCTATCTTATTTTATCCAGTAAATCACTTAATTGAATTGCTTCGTCATCCGTTAGGTTTTTAAGTAAATCTTTACGGTTTGCTTTAGAAATATCTTCTAATAATTTTAGACCTTGGCTTGTAATCTTTATATGCACTACTCTTCTATCACTTGGACAAGCAATTCGTTCGATAAAATCTTTAGCACAAAGCTTATCCATTAGGCGAGTAGTATTCGGAGATTTTTCAACCATTCTTTCTTTAATAGTCTGCACTTTTAAAGCTTCTTCTGCTCCTTTTAAAATTCGTAAAATATTATACTGCTGTGACGAAATTTTAAAAGGCGAATAAAAAGAATAATGATAACTGTGGATCCAATTTGCCGTAAACATAATGTTAAGCATCGCTTTGATTTTAAGGTTTGGAAATGTAGAATTTAGGTCTTTAGAAATATTTCCCATTTGTTTAGTTTTCAGTTTTCAATTGCAGTAATCGGTATTACTCTTGCGCAAAAACCAGTTTTTATATTAGATTTTTTGTGAACTTTTCTACCTCTACTAATAATTGCTTATTTATTTCTTCATTTGTAATCTTTCCGTCTACAAAATTATCATTAAACGAAGGCAATGAAAAATCAGCAATAATATTTCCTCCCATAAACGGAAAACGTCCTTTAGCAATCTCTAAAACAGTCGCTCCTCCTCTTGCTCCTGGAGAAGTTGCCATAAGTAGCATTGGTTTGTTGTTCCATAATTTTCCGTCTATTCTTGACATCCAATCAAAAATATTTTTAATACGGTTGCATACGCACCATTGTGTTCTGCTAAAGAAAGTACAATACCATCCGATGCTTTAATCTTCTCTAAAAACGCTTTAGCATTTTCAGGAATACCATGTGTGATCTCATGGTCGATTCCGTATAGAGGTAATTCAAAATCATTAAGATCTAATACGGTTACATGAGCCTCTTCCACAAGGTTTGCAACATAAGTTGCTAATTGTTTATTTATAGATTGTTTGCTGTTACTACCTGCGAATGCTATTATTTTATTCATGTTTTTTTTGTGTTTTCTTATTAAAGATATATGATGTAATTAATAAAACTATTGCTACTAACGCTGCTGTTTGCCCGCCATCCCCAATCATATAATGTGCAAAGAATGCCAAGATAAAGGCAAAGAAAAAACCTGCATAAGCCCACTCTTTAATAATTTTAAAATTAGGATTCCAAATTGCAAATAACCCTAGAAGTTTTGCAACAGCATAAGGATAAATAATATAGGTTGGATACCCGAAACTGGTAAACATTTGTGCTACATCATCATGTTTAAAAAAATACATATTAACGGAAAACAACATCAATAACGTTAGTAATCCTGTGGCTACATAAAAAATAATTTTATCTCTTTTCATTTTTAGTTCGTTTAATTGGAAGCAAATATACTATAAAAACAATATGCCTACCTAGGTACATATTACCATGTAATATTATTTAACAAAACATTCACTTTTTATACAAGGTTTGGTTTTGTAAATTCGTAGCAAATAATTCTTATTTATGGATATCAATTTCAATAAAAACGAAGATCACAATAAACTTCTAGTATCAGATTTAACAAAACGTTTCGCCAAAGTTAAACTTGGTGGCGGACAAAAACGTATTGATAAACATCATGCAAAAGGTAAAATGACAGCTAGAGAGCGTGTGGATTACCTCTTAGATTCTAAAGCAAAATCCATAGAAATTGGTGCTTTTGCTGGAGACGGAATGTACGAAGAACATGGTGGATGCCCTTCAGGAGGAGTGATTGTTAAAATTGGATACGTGCAAGGAAAGCAATGTGTTGTTGTTGCTAACGATGCTACAGTAAAAGCTGGAGCTTGGTTTCCTATAACAGGAAAAAAGAATTTACGCGCACAAGAAATTTCGATAGAAAATAGATTACCAATAATATATTTAGTGGATTCTGCAGGTGTTTATTTACCTATGCAAGATGAAATTTTTCCTGATAAAGAACACTTCGGACGCATTTTTAGAAACAATGCGGTAATGAGTAGTATGGGAATTACGCAAATTTCTGCAGTTATGGGAAGTTGTGTTGCTGGAGGAGCGTATTTACCAATAATGAGTGACGAGGCTTTAATAGTAGACAAAACAGGAAGTATTTTTCTTGCAGGAAGCTATTTGGTAAAAGCTGCCATTGGAGAAAGTATTGACAACGAAACACTAGGTGGAGCAACTACACACTGTGAAATCTCAGGTGTTACCGATTATAAAGCGAAAGACGATAAAGACGCTTTAGATACTATTAAAAGATTAATAGATAAAATTGGTGATTATGATAAAGCTGGTTTTAATAGAGCAAAGGCGATTAAACCTATTGAAAAGCAAGAGGATATTTTTGGGATTCTTCCAAAGTCGAGAGCAGATCAATATGATATGTTCGAGATTATTAAACGTTTGGTAGATAACTCGGAGTATGACGAATATAAAGCAGGCTATGGAAAATCCATTATTACTGCCTATGCAAGAATTGATGGTTGGGCTGTTGGTATTGTTGCCAATCAGCGAAAACTAGTTAAAAATGCAAAAGGCGAAATGCAGTTTGGAGGTGTGATTTATAATGACAGTGCAGATAAAGCTACGCGTTTTATAGCGAATTGCAATCAGAAGAAAATTCCATTAGTATTTTTACAAGATGTTACTGGTTTTATGGTTGGAAGCAAAAGTGAACATGGAGGAATCATTAAGGATGGTGCAAAAATGGTAAATGCGGTTAGTAACTCTGTAGTACCAAAATTCACTATAATTATTGGTAATAGTTATGGAGCCGGAAACTACGCTATGTGTGGAAAAGCCTATGACCCAAGACTTATTGTTGCTTGGCCAAGTGCAGAACTTGCCGTAATGAGTGGTAATTCTGCTGCTAAAGTTTTATTACAAATTGAAAAAGCATCCTTACTTAAAAAAGGAGAAGAAATTACACCAGAAAAAGAAGCAGAACTTTTTAATAAAATTAAAGACAGATACGATAATCAAGTATCACCTTATTATGCGGCTTCTAGAATTTGGACAGACGCTGTTATCAATCCATTAGACACCAGAACTTGGATTAGTATGGGAATTGAAGCTGCAGACCATGCTCCTATTGAAAAGAAATTTAATTTGGGCGTTTTACAAGTATAGTTCTAAAGAATAAAACATCAATAAATAAAATACAGTCTAATTTTAATATTACTGTGTTTACAAACAAAAAAGCAGCACTAACTAAAGTGCTGCTTTTTGTTTAATAAATATTTATGGTATTATTCTAAACGGTAATCTTAGCTAAAATATCATCTCCTCTATTTTTGTTTAATCGAATAACTTTCACCGCTTTTTCCTCATTAGATTTACCATAGTTTTTAAATGTAGTAATCTTTAAAAATGTTGGCACCTCTTTTTTATCTACAGCATTATCATAATTTATTTTAATATAATAATCACCCTTTTTCGCATTTCTTAAAGTATATTCTTCCGGTCCATACGTATCTTTAACATCTAATGTTAAAGCGCCTCCTATTTGCGTTTTAGGATATCCATAAAAGCATATTTCTAACAAAGGATCTATTACTTGTAAGTCTAAATCTGCACTTGCACGATTCCAATCTAAAACAATTCTTAAATCATATTTGGCATTTTCAATTTGAGATTCCTCCAACTTTTCCGTATTCATTACTGTATTATTTTGCAATAAATGATTTACTTCTTTTCTGGATATCTGTTGCATACTAATAATTTCATTACTTGCAGAACTAGATAATGCTTCATCTAAATCATCATATAAATTACTATTAAGCAAATCAAAAGAAAGTTGTGGCTTATTTGTTTCGGCATATATTAAGCCCAAATCTCTAAACGATTGCGAATCTTTTGGTCTTAATTTTAAAATATTAAGATATACGGAACCTGCCAAATCATATTCTTTTACTGCTTCTAATTGGAATGCCATAGCCTTTAAAAGTTCCACATTATTTGGTTCTAATTGTAGAATATTATTTAATACCGCTTTTGTTTGATCTTTGGCATTCCATGCTATAAAATAACTAAAAACATCTGCATAATAAGCTGGATTTTTTTCTTGCGTTTCTTTTTGGTCTAAAAATATTTCATACGCATCTTGAGCCGATTTTGCAGATGCATATATTTTCATATAACTAGCCTTATTTTTATGGGTTTTAACTTTTAAACTTCCTTTATATAATTTCAGTTTATTAATAGATTTTGGTACAGTGTTTTTCTTTTTAAATGATCCTTTTGTGGTAATGACTAAAACTCCATTACCGCCATCTTTTCCATATAAAGCTGCTCCATTAGCTCCTTTAATTACATTTACAGATTTTACGGAGTTAGGATTTATAGCTTTTAAAAAGTTTCCATCCGTAACTATTCCATCTACAACAATTAAAGCTTCATTCTTACCATATAATGAACGAGTACCACCACGTAAATAAGCTTTTAACCCATCACGTTTTGTCACTATTTGTAGTCCACTAACTTTTCCCGAAAGGCTTTCAATAATATTTGAGGTATTAGCATGAACTAAATCCTCGCTTTCTACCACAGTATATGCAGTGCTTATTGCATTTTTATCTCTTTTAAGTCCTAATGCAGATTCTATTAATTCTTCTTCTTCAATAGTATCTATAAATGTTGTTTTATCAGATTTCAATGTATTGGTTGTATCTGTTTGAGCTTGTGCTTGAAAAAAGATACCGATACATAATATGTGTAATAGAGTTTTCATAATTATATGGTTTTTATTGTTATATGGTTTTTATTGTTAAATATAAGATACAAATTATAAGACTAAACTTACATTTTATAATTAAATTGATTTTATGGTTATTTTAAACTTTCATACGATTTAACCAGCCTTATAAACTCTGATCGATAACCAAGTGTATCTTCTCCTCTGCCTATTTTTGCTAAAGAAATTACATCTTCAACATTCGAATTATTATAAAATTGAGACTGTCTTAATTGCATACCAAATAATGCTACAGCTGCTGCAAACTGCATATCTGAAGAAGCAGTAACAACGATGTCTTTTTGCACATGTACCATTTCTATGCTTTTCTTACCATCTGGTTTTTTATATCGAAACTTTACGGTTAATAATTCGTCTTGAAAATGAGTAGACACTTCTGTTTTTGTATATTTTAAATCCGAAATACTTTTTAAATACGCACTATCTACGCCTACAGGAATCACTTCATATAAAGCAGTTACTGTATGTCCGCTACCCAATTCACCAGCATCTTTTGTATCGTCCATAAAATCTTCATTTTCTAACATTCTATTTTCATATCCAATCAATCTGTATGCTTGTACTTTATTCGGATTAAACTCTACTTGGATTTTCACATCTTTTGCAATAGTATACAATGTACCTCCAAACTCTTTTCCAAATACTTTTTGTGCTTCTTGCATGGTATCTATAAATGCATGATTCCCATTTCCTTTATCGGCTAATGTTTCTAGTTTAGAATCTTTATAGTTTCCATAACCAAATCCTAAAACAGATAAAAACACTCCTGATTTACGTTTTTCTTCAATTAAGGTTTGCATATCAGCATCCGTAGAAGCTCCAACATTAAAATCGCCATCTGTTGCAAGAATGACTCGGTTATTGCCTTTCTTTTTAAAGTTCTTTTCAGCTAAAGCATACGCAAGTTCAATACCTTCTCCTCCAGCAGTAGATCCTCCTGATTGTAATTTATCTAATGCTTTTAAAATCTTCTTTTTATCTTTTCCAGAAGTTGGTTCTAGTACAACTCCAGCTGCTCCTGCATAAACAACTATGGACACTTTATCTTGTTCACGTAACTGATTTACTAATAATTTAAAAGCTGATTTTAATAAAGGTAATTTATTTTGTGAACTCATAGAACCAGAAACATCTATCAAAAAAGTAAGGTTGCTTGCTGGTAATTCTTGGTTGCTATACGTTTTACCTTGTAAACCTATTTTCACTAATTTGGTTTGGTTATTCCAAGGTGTTATTGCTAATTCTGTTTGAATGGAAAAAGGATGTTCTCCTGTTGGCTGTGCATAATTATAGTCGAAATAATTTACCATTTCTTCAATCTTCACAGCATCTGCAGGAATATTTTGCCCATTATTAATCATTCTTCTAACATTGCTATAAGCCGCTTTATCTACATCAATAGAAAAAGTAGATAATGGGGAATCGCTTGTGGTTTTAAATTTATTTTCATGAATTTTGGTGTACGATTCATTAAGTACTTTTAATTGTTGCTTTGCCTGATAGGATCCTTTTTTGGTGTTCACTACAATAACGCCACTTCCACCACTAGTTCCATATAAAGCAGCACCACTTGCTCCTTTTAAAACATTTACCTCTTTTATTTTATTAGGTTTTAACTTACTTAATTCTTCTTCTGAAGCAATTTTACCATCAATAACAATTAGCGCTTTGTTGTTTCCTGCTGTAGAACGATTACCACGTAGAACAATACGAGTAGTTGGATTTTGACTCTTATTTTTAGTGTTAATTTGCAGTCCTGAAACTTTACCAGTTAAACTTTGAATAATATTAGGATTGGAAGATTGCTTCAACTCCGCTGCTCTCACAACCTCCATGGCCGTCTGAGGTTTATTTCTGTATGTTTTAATTCCTAAAGCAGTAACAACCACTTCATCTAAAGTATTGTCTGGTTGTAGGGAAACATTAATAATATTCGATTTACCAACAATTTCAGATCTGTTAGCATAGCCAACATAGCTAAAAATTAAAGTATCTTTTTCATTTGCTTTTATAGCATATTTTCCATCAAAATCGGTAGAAGTCCCGTTGGTTGTTCCTTTTACAAGAACTACTGCTGCTGGAAGTGGTTGACCATTCTCGTCACTAACAACTCCAGATATTGCTTTTTCTTGCGCATGTAATTGTATTATAAACAACAACACAAAAAATAATTGTAATACTTTTTTCATAAGGTTTGGTTTTAAAGTTTACGTAAACTTATGCCAAACCTTTAGATTACAAAATCGCAAATGCGTGAACGATGCTTTTGAATGCGTGAAGTACTATTTTAAACTTTTTAAAGTTTGCTGACGAAGAATTTTACCGTTAGCACTTTCTATAAATTTTTCTACGGAATAGATTTTCTTTGGGATTTCAAATTTTGTTAATCCAGAAAAAACGGAAGCATCCACCGTATTACTTTTGCTTTCCACTACTAAAATGATGCATTCTCCAAGCGTTTCCTCTTTTTCTTTCGTAATGAAAAAGCGCGTACTCATTTTAGATTCTAGTTTTGCTTCAATCTGTTCTGGAAATAATTTTACACCGCCAGAATTTACCACATTATCATATCTACCAAGCCATTCAAAAGAAGTTTCAGAATGTAATTTTACAACATCATTGGTAATTATTTTAGTTTCAGAAAGCTTTGGTGCTTCTATTACTAAACAGTTTCTTTCGTCTTGAGAAATATGAATATTTGGAAGGGTTTTGAAATGAGATGCTTCGACAAGCTCAGCATGACATTCTGTTTCAATTTTAAAATTATTAATCTTCTTAACAGCAATATGTGTGATGGTTTCCGTCATGCCATAGGTTTCAAACACATTGGTTTTAATACCTTGAATGGCTTCCTTTAAACTACTAGAAACTGCAGCTCCTCCAACAATTAACGTTTTAATATTATTACAATAGGCTTTTACTTTTTGAAGTTGTAAAGGTACCATTGCACAAAAATCATAATGCTGTTCATAATCAAATACTGGCTGACTCGTTGGTTCTGTAATATCTAACTCTAAACCTAAAATCATAGCACGAACTAGCATCATTTTACCTGCTATATATCGACTTGGCAAACAATGTAATGCGGTATCTCCTGGTTGCAAATTAAAAAAGTCACCAGTTGCAATTGCCGAATGTACCATGGCTTGCTTTTGCAATTTTATAGATTTTGGCTTTCCGGTAGAACCAGAAGTTTGCGCTAAAACATAATCTTTATCATCTAACCAATCGATCAAAAAATCGCCAATTTCCTTTTCAAAAGGCAATCCTTCTTTTACATAACTATAGGCTACTTCTTCAAGATCTTCATATAAAAAAGAGCTACTATTTAATTTAAAACGATTGTGTATCTTATTATATGTTGGAATCATCACCAATTATTTTATAATCCTCTTTTGCTGGTTCTTCTACGCGTCCTAAAAGTTTTTCACTCCAATTACTCCATTTATATTTTTTAGCTAGAATAAAAAGAATAATAGGGAAAACGATAAAAACAGGCATAAATACATCTATAAATCCTGCCGAAGTTGGTTCAGACACATCTTTAAAAAGCGAATTGGTTTGAAAAGCGGTCCAATCTGCAGTTACTAATAAAGCCGTAAATAAATTATTAGCAGCATGAAAACCTAAGGCTAATTCTAAACCATCATCCATAAGTGTCATAATACCCAAAAAGAATCCTGTACCAATGTAATACACCATGATGATGTAACCTAGTTGCTCTACTTCTGGGTTGGCTAAATGCATTAAACCAAAAACAATAGAAGTGAAAAATAATGGAAACCATTTTGTTTTCGTAATAACACCTAATCCTTGCATTAAATAGCCTCTAAAAAGATACTCTTCCATACTCGTTTGCAATGGAATAAATAGTATTGCAATTACTGCTAGTGTTAAGAATGGCACTAATTCAAAGTTCCAAACATAACCTTCTGGTTCCATAAAATAATCTATTAAAACAAAAGACGAAGACACCGCTCCCCAAAGAATAAAGACAAACCAGAATCTACTCCAATCTATTTTTTTTCTCGCTGTTGTTAACGCTGTAATAGATTGTTGATGAATTACTTTAGAATTAAAAAATACACCAACCAAACCAATAGCAAACGATAATAGCATTAAAAATAAAAACATATTACTGCCTAAAATTTCAGCCATTTCTGAAATATCTGTCGGAAAATCTCCATTTTGTATTCCTTCTAATCCTAAAGAATAAAATATTCCTGCTATTAACGGAATAGATCCTATTAATTGCCATATTATAAAAATAATGATGAAACCTAGTAAATACCTCCACCACTCATGTAATGATTTAAACGCTTGTTCTATATACATACTTATAATTTAAAATTCCAGTTATTATTATTTTGGTATTGCAATGTACCATTTTTTACTTGCAACGGACTTTCAAAATTGTTGGTAAAAAGACTACCTGTACCAAGTCCTTGTGGCAATTTACTTTGTAATGTGTAGGTAAATTGTGCAATCGCATTTAACCCTACATTACTTTCTAATGCGCTGGTAATCCACCAACCAATATTTTGTTTTTCCGCCAAATCTATCCAATTTTGACTACCTGCAAATCCGCCAACCAAACTTGGTTTTAAAATAATGTATTGCGGATTTATAGTTAGTAGTAAATCTTCTTTCTTTGTTACATCAAAAACACCAATTAATTCTTCATCTAAAGCAATTGGCAAAGGAGTGTTTTCACAAAGCCTTGCCATTTCTTGAATTTGCCCTTGTTTGATAGGTTGTTCTATGGAATGTAAATCTAAATGGGAAAGTATTTTCAATTTCTCTAAAGCTTCCGAAGGAGAAAATGCACCATTAGCGTCTACTCGCAATTCGATGTCTTTAGAAATAAATTCTTTTCGGATAGATTGTAGTAAATCGATTTCCGTTTGAAAATCTATGGCGCCAATTTTCATTTTTATACAACTAAAACCAGCTTCGATTTTATCTTTTATTTGTTGCTTCATAAAAGCTTCGGTTCCCATCCAAATTAATCCGTTAATAGGAATATTCGCTTTTGTCTCTGTAAATTCTGAAGGAAATAGAATAAAAGGATTATCGCTTTTTAAGGAAGCAAAAGCTTGTTCTAGTCCAAATTGAATACTAGGAAATTCAACGAGTTCCGCTAATAAAAAGGCTAAACCTTTATCGATGTTGTTACAAGTCCACTGTAGTTTTTCTTCGTAATGCGGAACATCATCGATACTTAAACCTCTAAAAAGTCCGCATTCTCCTACCCCTTTCTTACCTTGATGTTCTACAATTAGAAACCAAGTTTCTTTCGTTTTTAAAACACCTCGCGAAGTTCCGCTGGCTTGTTTAAAGTTTAAAATGTATTGTTTGTACGTTGCTATCATAGTTCGCTTCAAAAATAGACAATATTTTTTGTATTTTGCAAAGTATAAAGATGGATCTATTTGTACTTCGAATCTAACTTCGCTATAGCCTTAGAAGATAAATGCGCTTCGTATAATAATATCCATTTAACAAGAAAACAAAATGACTGAATTTCCAGATATCATCCTTTATGCCATTCCGTTTTTTATAATTTCTATGTTGTTAGAACTTTATGTTACTGCCAAAGAAAATATAAAAACCTACGAGAAAAAAGATGCTTTTACTTCTATTACCATGGGTTTAGGAAATGTGTTTTTAGGCTATTTTAGTAAAGCTTTGGTTTTTCTAAGTTTTTTTTATGTGTATGAAAACTTTAGGATTTTCACCATTCCTGTTGTTTGGTGGAGCTTTATACTTCTTTTCTTTGCAGACGATTTTTCTTATTATTGGTTTCATAGAATTTCACACGAATGCAGAATATTTTGGGCTTCACATGTGGTGCATCATTCGTCACAACATTATAATTTAAGTACCGCGTTACGACAAACATGGTCTGGCGGATTTTACACTTTTATATTTTGGATATGGTTACCACTTTTAGGGTTTCATCCAGGAATGATCGTGTTACAAATGTCGATAAGTTTGATTTACCAATTCTGGATACATACGGAAGCTATTGACAAAACGCCTTCGTGGTTTGAAGCAGTTATGAATACGCCTTCGCACCACAGAGTGCATCATGGAAGTAATCCGTTATACTTAGATAGAAATCATGCCGGAATTTTAATTATTTGGGATAAACTCTTCGGCACCTTTCAGCCGGAACTTAAAGAAGAAAAAGTGATTTATGGTTTGGTTAGCAACATAAACACCTACAATCCTGTAAAAATTGCTTTTATAGAATGGATTAATATGTTTAAAGATGCCTTTTCAGGAAAGAAATCTTTAAAAAGCAGGTTTTTGTATTTAGTAAAACCTCCAGGATGGAAACATGATGGAACGGGAAAATTGAGTGGTGATTTGAGAGCGGAATGGGAGGAATCAGTTGGCAGTAAGTAAAATATTCGTGCATTCGTGACAAAAAAAGTTTAATTTAAAAGATACTCGCTTTCGCGAGCACAAGATGACATTTAACAACAAAGTAGTTTGGATTACTGGAGCTTCCAGCGGAATTGGTAAAAGCTTAGCCATTGCTCTTTCGAAAGAAAATTGCAAACTGATACTTTCTTCTAGAAGAAAAGAAGCATTAGAAAAGGTAAAAGCATTATGTAATCATTCGGAAAATGTTTCGGTGTTACCTTTAGATTTAGCAGAAACAGATTCCTTAACTTCTATAGCAAACCATGCTATTTCTATATTTGGAAAAATAGATGTGCTTATTAATAATGGCGGCATTAGCCAACGTTCTGCGATCATTGAAACTACTTTAGAAGTAGATCGCAAACTAATGGAAGTGGATTACTTAGGAACTGTTGCTTTAAGCAAAGCACTTCTACCCCATTTTGTTGCGAATCAATCTGGTCATTATGTGGTGGTTTCAAGTCTTATGGGAAAATTTAGTTCTCCGTTACGTTCTGCCTATTGTGGTGCAAAACATGCATTACATGGCTTTTTTGATGCCATGCGGTTAGAACACGGAAAAGACCAAGTAAAAGTAACTATGATTTGTCCTGGATTTGTGAATACTAATGTGGCTAGAAATGCATTAACAGCAGACGGTAGCAAACAAGGAGATCAAGATGAAATGACCGAAAAAGGATTGCATGTAGATGTATTTACAAAAAAAATGCTTCAAGCAATCCGTAAAGAAAAGTTTGAAGCATATATTGGAAAAAAGGAAAGATTTGCGATTTACTTAAAACGAATCTCGCCTAGATTGTTGCATAAATTGGTGTTGCGCAGTAAAGTGCGATAAATCATTAAAAAAAACACCCCTAAAGTCCCCTCAAGGGGGCAATCCTATGATTAAACCTTGGGAGTTGTCCCCTTGAGGCGACTTTAGGGCTGTCCAAAATATTATTTAAGTCGTCTTTATTACTTCCCGAAGAGCTACTTAATCCAGTTTATTGATATCTACTTCACCAATAGAAATACCGTTTTCTAAAATAGCACTTCCTTTATAGTTTATTGTTGGTTCTCCATAAGAAGTGATTTTAAGATTATCACTAACATTAAATTGGTAGCTACCGTCACCATAAGCAGTAATCTTTGTTTCCTTATTATTTACTTGTAAAAAGTCGACAACAGACTCTCCGTAACCAGTGATTTTCTGACTTTGGATGCTTCCGTTTTCAATTTTTAAATAGCTTTCTCCATAAATAGCCACTTTTAATTCTTTTAAAGTAACGTCTTTCATGGTTATTTGTGATTCGCCATAAATATTAAATATTATTTTATCGGAAATGATTGGATCTTCAAAAAGAAAACGCTCTTCGCCACGTAACGAAAAGGTTTTTACTTTTTTATAATACACAATCGCTTTTGCAACGGTTCCTTTATAAGCAGCAACCGTTCTGTGTTTACTACTTTTTTCTTTATCGGCTTTTGTAGTTGTTTTTGCATCTTCTAAATAGATTTGAAGTGTTTTACTTTTCACTTCTACATGGATTTCATCTAGATCTTCACTTAGCATTTCAATAACGACTTTTTCCTCATCTCCAGTTTTAAAAACAACTTCTATATGCGGACTAATAATTACTTTATCGAAAGTCTTTACTGCAAAAGTTTTGGATTGTGCTTGAATTGCAAATGCTTGCAATAAAAATGTTGCTATAAAAAGGATACTAAGATTTGCTCTGAATTTAAAAAAAGTATGCATTGGTTATGTTTTAAATGAATAAATATAAACTAAAGACATTCTTTTTTTGAAACTGTTACAGTTTGTAAAAATTTACTTGTACTCTACTATTAAGTAAACAGAAGTGCTATCGCCAACATTTAATACTTCGTGCTGTGTTACTGTATCTTTACTCCAGCTAGTTCCTGCTTTTACATTAATGGTTTTTGTGCCATTTGCATCTGTAATTTTAAATGTTCCTCCTTTTAAGGTATAGCCAAAATGTGGTTGGTGTTCGTGTTTTTCGTGTCCAACTCCTGGAGCAAAGGTGCATTTTAAAACACGTACTTCTTTATCTTCATGCACAATTTCACAAACACTTTCTCCTTCCCAACCTGCTTGTAGAGGATCTGGAAGTGTAGTTTTTTCTTTGCAGGAAAAAAGGGAAATACAAAAAAGGAATATGATGAGTTTTTTCATGTTTACTTTCCGCGAAAGCGGAAATCTATTTTAATTAGTTCATTATTCTAACCAGTAATTCTTTTAGCAAATCTCCTTGAGACACAGAATTGCTACCAACACCTTTACTCTTCACATCAAACTCACGTAAAGTAGCAATAACTTCACTTACTTTTCGCATAGGGTAATGTCTAGCTGCAGTAATATATTCATTTACAAAATACGGATTCACTTTTAAAGCAGAAGCTACATTTCTAGGATTCTTATCGCTTAATCCGTGTAAATGTAATAACTGAGAGAAAAAATTAAAAAGCAAAGAAACCGTTACTACCATCGGATTATCCTTTGGGTTATCGGCAAAATAGTGTGCAATCTTATGTGCTTTTAAGATATTGCCTTCTCCAACTGCTTTACGTAGCTCGAAGTTATTGTAGTCTTTACTAATACCAATATTTTCTTCAACATGCTCTGGCGTAATTTCGGTTCCTGCTGGTAAAACAATTTTTAATTTAGAAAGCTCGTTGTTAATTTTACTTAAATCGGTTCCTAAAAACTCCACAAGCATTTGAGCCGCTTTTGGTGAAATGGTATAATTCTGTCCGGAAAGCACACGACGAATCCAATCTGCTACTTGGTTTTCATATAGTTTTTTACTTTCAAAAACAACTCCAACTTTCTTTAAAGCTTTATATAGAGCTTTACGTTTATCTAGCTTTTTGTACTTATAATTAAATACTAAAACGGTTGTTGGTTGCGGATTAGCAGCATAAGCAGCCAATTTCTCAATAGAACGAGATAAATCCTGTGCTTCTTTAACAATAACTACTTGGCGCTCTGCCATCATTGGATATCGTTTTGCATTACCAACAATATCATCAATTGTTACATCACGACCATAAAGCACCATTTGGTTAAAACCCTTTTCTTCTTCGGCTAAAACATTAGCTTCAATATAATCGGAAACACTATCTATATAATAGGCTTCTTCTCCCATTAAAAAATAAATGGGTTTCAGGTTTCCTTTTTTTATGTCTAATATCAGTTGCTTAACTTCGTCCAAAATAAATAAATTGTTTTAATGTTGTCACATGGAGTACGATTGCATTCCGCTTGACGGATAACTATAATTTATATAAAAAATAACAAAAACTTCTCGATAATCTTTTCCACAAAAATCACTAGAAGTAACATTATAATTATAAATTTGTGTAGTGCAAAAACTAAATTTCCCTACATATTCGTTTCGATTCAAAAATAGCGAAAATAAAACGCTTATTTATGATGAAATACGCAAAAAATTTATGGTTTTACAACCCGAAGAATGGGTTAGGCAACATTGCGTAAAATATTTAATGGAGGAAAAAGGATTTCCTAAATCTTTAATTAATGTAGAAAAAGAATTAAAGGTAAACAACTTACGTAAACGTTACGACATTGTTATTTTTAATCCCGACGGAAGTATTCATTTAATAGTAGAATGTAAATCGGCAAAAATAAATATTGACCAAACTACTTTTGACCAAATTGCACGTTATAATTTAGCTTTAAACGCTACTTATTTAATGGTTACTAACGGAATTAATCATTATTATTGTGAAATGGATTTTGAAGCAGAACGCTATCAGTTTTTGAAAGATATTCCAGATTATGTAAAAAATGAATAGAACTACTACTTTTTGGTTTGCCCTACTAGGTGCACTATTTTTTATTGTACCATCCATTTTAGGAGGATTACTAATTGTAGACTACAACCATATACAACAATTTATAAGCGAAAGTTACGCTATTGACACACAATACGGACTATACCTTAGAATTCTAGGATACATACCAAGTGGGATATTTACTAGCATATTCGCTATTTCGGCAATGAAGTTTTTCCCAAAATCTAATTGGATAAAACTGGGACTATTAGGATTCGCTTTATGCTACGGTATTGCAACCATTATAGTAGGCATTTTCCCTTGTGACGCTGGTTGTAATAAAGAATTTATTAATCCGAGTATCTCTCAAATCATTCATAATATCATTGGTGCTTTGACCTATTTAATTACTCCAATCTGTTTGATTATAATAGGACTTGGTTTGAAAAAGGACAAATACGGAAAAAACATTACCTTAATTTCTATTATTTGTGGAATAGCTGCTTTCGTTTTTAGTTTTCTAATTTCGAGTAATCCTGCAGGTGATTTTATTGGTTTACAACAAAGACTTTTAGAAGCTTCTATTTTGTTTTGGTTGCTTAACTTTGCGCTATATATTAAAAACCAAAATAACGTTTGAAAATAGCTGTCGTCATATTAAACTGGAACGGAAAAGCACTTTTAGAAAAGTTCTTACCTTCTGTGGTTGCATACTCTAAAGAAGCAACCATTTATGTGGCAGATAATGCGTCTACCGATAATTCGGTAGCTTTTGTAAAAGCGAATTATCCGGAAATTAAAATCATACAGAATACCGAAAATGGCGGTTATGCAAAAGGCTACAACCAAGCTTTACAGCATGTAGAAGAAGATATATTCTGTCTTTTAAATAGCGATATTGAAGTAACCAAAAATTGGCTCGCTCCTATTCTTCAAGAATTTAAAACCAATAGCGAAACTGCCATCATTCAACCAAAAATATTAGATTACAAAAACAAAGAATACTTTGAGTACGCTGGTGCTGCTGGCGGGTTTATAGATAAATATGGTTATCCGTATTGCAGAGGACGAATTTTTGATACTATTGAAAAAGACCAAAACCAATACCAAGATGCAAACATTTTTTGGGCATCTGGAGCTTGTTTTTTCATAAAAAAAGAAACCTTTAAAACGCTAGATGGTTTTGACGAAAGCTTTTTTGCGCACATGGAAGAAATCGATTTATGCTGGAGAGCATTCAACTTAAACTACCAAACCAAATATATTGGCGCTTCTACGGTGTATCATGTTGGTGGTGCAACTTTACAAACTAGTAATCCTAAAAAAACCTATCTAAATTTTAGAAATAGCTTATTCACGCTAACCAAAAATGCTTCCGGTGATTTATTCTTTTTAATCTTCAACAGATTAGTTTTAGATGGTGTTGCAGCAATTAAGTTTTTGCTTCAATTTAAAATAACACATATCGGTGCAATATTTAAAGCGCATTTTAGTTATTACTCCGCATTACCAAGATTATTAAAAGAGCGAAAAACACTTCCGAAGAAAAAGGATTATTACCATACAAAATCGATCGTTTTTTCTTATTTTATAAAAGGTAACAAGACTTTTTAATTGTTTATAAAAATGTTAAAGTTTTTGTTAATGATGGAATATTGTATCATTCTTTTGTATAATTTTGTCCTGTTAAATTAACATTATTTAATCCATTCATTTATTATGAAAAAAATTGTATTACTAAGTGCAACAGCACTTTTGCTTTTAAGCTCATGCGTTTCTAAAAAAGAATTTGCTGCTATGGAAGCCAAACAAAAAACAACACAAGATTTATTAAATACAGCAACGGTCAAACTGAACTCTTGTTTAGAAGACAAATCGGCTGTAAGTGCTCGTGCAATTGCATTACAAGAGCAATTAGCAAATTTGAAAGACACCAATAAAGATTTAATACAAACTACTCAAGGTATGACTGTATTAACGACTAAAGGTGCTTCAAATCTTGAAAAATCTTTAGAAAGCTTAAAAGAAAAAGATCTTAAAATTTCTAGATTACAAGATGCTTTAACTAAAAAAGATAGTGTAACACTAGCTTTAGTTACGAGTTTAAAGAAAGAAGTTGGTTTAAATGACGAGGATATTCAAATTAACGTAGAGAAAAGCGTTGTTTTCATCTCTTTATCCGACAAGTTATTATTTAAAACAGGTAGCTACAATATTTCGGATAGAGCAAATGAAATCTTAGGAAAAGTTGCTACTGTAATTAATGGTAAACCTAATTTTGAAGCAATGGTAGAAGGTCATACAGACAATGTACCATATAATAGAGGTGGTGTTTTAGTGGACAACTGGGATTTAAGTGTAAAACGTAGTACTTCCATTGTTAGAGCATTACAAAGTTTAGGTGTTAAACCAGAACAATTAATTGCTGCTGGACGTGGAGATCATTTACCTTTAGTATCTAATGATACTGCAGAGAACAGAGCAATTAACAGAAGAACTAAAATTTACATTCTTCCAAAAATCGATCAATTTTATGAAATGATTGAAACGGAAATGAAAGCACTTTCTGAAGAAAACTAATTTTTAGAAAAGAATAGATTTAAAAGCTCAACCGCAAGGTTGGGCTTTTTTTATGGCGTTCCTTTTTACTCATACCTGCCAGGTTTTTAAAACCTAGCAGGATCGCAAAAAGTCAGGCTATCCAGGCTCGCTATCAAAGATGAGCTCAAACAAACCTTTCTATCCTTAACGCGAAAACCACCTCGAATTTGCTCAAAAAAGAGCAAAGCACTTCTCTTTAAAAAAGGTGGAGAATTAAAAATTAAGATTAAGTTTTGTAACGCGAACCTAGATTTTGTCATTCTGAACTGGATTCAGAATCTAATGTAGATTCCTGCTTTCACAGGAATAAGAATTAATCATAACACCAAACCGCAAGTTCGTTACCAGAAGGATCTAAAAACTGAAATCGTTTTCCGCCAGGAAAAGAAAAAGTATCTACGCTAATTTTAGCATTAGCTTCAATCACTTGTTGTTTTATTTTATCTAAGTTTTTATGGTATAAAACTACAAGAGCACCATTGGTAATTGCTGCTTCTGTTTTTTCAAAACCGCCTGCAATTCCACTATCTTCAAAAGCTATATACGTTGGACCATAATCGGTGAACGTCCAACCAAACACCTTCGTATAAAACGCTTTGGTTGCTTCTAAATCAGTTGCTTTAAATTCTATGTAGTTGATGTGGTTGTTGGTTGGTTTCATTGTTTTGTTTCCGTTTAAAGTTTCGCAAATCACTGCGCTTCTCGATACAATTAGCTCATGCTTCACAAATCACTGCGCTTCTCGATACAATTTGCTCCTACGTCGCAAATCACTGCGCTTCTCGATACAATTAGCTCCTACGTCGCAAATCACTGCGCTTCTCGATACAATTAGCTCCTACGTCGCAAATCACTCGAAGTGACATGTAATAAAAGATTTTGGTTTAAAAAATATCTAAACTTCCTTTTCCTTCTCTTACAATTATTGGATCGCCTTCCGAGAAATCGATAACAGTAGACGCCTCATTATCTCCGTAACCACCATCAATTACTAAATCGACTAGACTATCCCATTTCTCTAAAATAAGTTCTGGATCTGTGGTGTATTCCAAAATAGTATCCTCATCACGAATGGAAGTAGAAATAATTGGGTTACCAAGCGCTTTCACAATTTCTAGTGCAATATTGTTATTTGGCACACGAATACCTACCGTTTTTTTCTTTTTAAAAACAACAGGTAAGCTTTTAGCTCCGGGAAGAATAAAAGTATACGGACCAGGAAGCGCGCGTTTTAATATTTTAAAAGTGGAAGTATCTATTTGCTTTACGTAATCACTTAAATTACTTAAATCGTGACAAATAAAAGAGAAGTTTGCTTTTTCAAGCTTTACTCCTTTTATTCTTGCAATACGCTCTAAAGCTTTCGTATTTGTGATATCACAGCCTAAACCATAGACCGTATCTGTAGGATAGATAATTAATCCTCCTTTTTTTAAAACGTCTACCACCTTCCTAATCATCTTACTGTTAGGGTTTTCCTCATAAATCTTAATAAACTCAGCCATAATAACTATCTTTAAAAAACGTTTACAAAGTAGTTAATTAATTTATTATGAAAAATATCTTCAAGCATTTATTCGTATTCCTTCTTATAATTGGGTTGTTTTCGTGTGATAATTCAACTAATAGCGTAGATAACGAGGAGGAAATCGTTCTAAATCCTTTAGAATATTATGAAGAATTGAATATTTCTTATGGTGCAGATAGTAACCAAGTTTTCGACTTATATCTTCCTGCAAACCGAACATTAGAAACTAAAATCATGATACTAGTTCATGGTGGCGGCTGGATTTCTGGCGACAAAACAGATATGAATGATTTTAAGGTTTATATGAAACAAAACTTGCCAGATATAGCAATTGTAAACATGAATTATAGGTTGGCAGATAATACTACACAAGCGTACCCAATGCAAATAAATGACATTACAACGGTTGTAAATCACCTTAAAAACAAGCAAAACGAATATGTTATTTCCGACGATTTAGGTTTTCTTGGTGTGAGTGCTGGTGCACATCTATCGATGCTTTGGAGCTATGCTTTTGATATAAATAACCAAACAAAAATGCTTTGCAGTATTGTTGGTCCTACCAATTTTACAGATCCTGCATACCTAGACAGTACAGATCCTAACTTACAAGCGATATTGAATACATTTGGCGTAGATACAACCACTGCGTATTTAGAAGAGGTAAGTCCGTATCACCAAGTAACCGCAAGTGCGCCTCCAACTATTTTATTTTATGGTGGAGAAGATCCTTTAATACCAACTTCACAAGGAGCAGCAATGCGTGATAAATTGGAAGACCTTGGTGCTATTCATGATTTCACCTTATACCAAGAAGAGGGTCATGGTTGGGACGACTTAAATTTACTAGATACCACGATTAAGCTACACACTTTTATTGAAGCGCATTTAGATTAGACACTGAACACTGAACACTGAACAAACCTATCCTATCACCTGCAACTTAGCAAAACGAAGCAATAATTTCTTAACGCCACCAGTTAGAAACTTAATTTCTGCTTTCATATCACCGCCTACACCTTCAATTTTTAAAACTTCTCCTTTTCCAAAACGCATATGTTTTACAACACTACCAACTCTTAATTCTCCGTCAAACAAGTTTGTATTTGTGTTTGTGTTTGTGTTTTCGCTAGTACTTGCGGTAACTTTTGCAACAGGTTTTAAATGCTTTGGTGCTGTTATTTTAAAGTTTTCTGGTTCTTTTTTAGCGGCTCCTTTTTTCTTAAAAGTAAGTTCTTTCGGTTTTTTAAATCTAATTTTATTAGGAGGTGTATCTCCAAAAATATCCGAATCTAACATTGGGTTAAATCTTCTTTCTTCTTTTGGAGTAGTATTTTCTACAAATTCCTCATCTATTTCATCAATAAAACGACTAGGTTCTGAATCTACTAATTTTCCCCATCTGTAACGAGACAAAGCATAGGTTAAATAGGCTTGTTTTTCGGCTCTAGTAAGTGCCACATAAAACAAACGTCGCTCCTCCTCTAGTTCGCTACGGGTATTCATACTCATAGCACTAGGGAATAAATCTTCTTCTAAACCAACTATAAATACATTATTAAACTCTAATCCTTTTGCTAAGTGAATGGTCATTAATGCTACGTGATCTGCATCTCCTTTATCTGCATCTAAATCTGTAGCAAGAGCTACATCTTCTAAAAATTCAGCCAAAGAATCTCCAGCATCTGCTAGTTCCATTTGTCCTTCCACAAAATCTTTAATACCATTTAAAAGTTCTTGTACGTTATCTAAACGCACGATTCCTTCTGGTGTTCCGTCTTTATTAAATTCGCGTATTAATCCGCTACTTTTGGTAACATGTTCGGCTAAATCAAATGCATTTGCCGTTTTATTCATTACTTGATAGCTTTCAATTAAAGTCACAAAATCACGCAACTTATTTTTTGTACCACCATTTATATTAATCTCAACTTTATCAATGTTTTGTAAAACCTCAAAAATTGTTTTCCCGTAGCCATTAGCAGCCACCACTAACCTATCAATAGTGGTTTGCCCAATTCCTCTTCCTGGATAATTAATAACACGTTTTAGAGCTTCCTCATCCGATGGATTAAGAATTAAACGTAAATATGCGGTTACATCTTTAATTTCTTTACGTTGGTAAAAGGACAATCCGCCATAAATACGATACGGAATATCGCGTTTACGTAAGGCATCTTCAATAGAACGAGATTGCGCATTGGTACGATATAAAACTGCAAAATCACTGTTATGAAGTTGCTTGTTCATTTTTTCGTCCCAAATAGTTCCTGCAACAAAACGTCCTTCATCACCATCGGTTAAGGAACGATTTACTTTTACTTTTTCGCCTTCGTCATTTGCGGTCCAAACTACTTTATCAATTTTGGTTTTATTATGTTCAATAACCGAATTGGCAGCACCAACTATATTTTTTGTAGAACGATAATTTTGTTCTAGTCTAAAAAGTTTTACATCGTCATAATCCTTTTGGAAATTCAAAATATTATTAATGTTTGCCCCACGGAAAGCATAAATACTTTGCGCATCATCTCCTACCACACATATATTTTGAAAACGATCTGCTAATGCACGAACAATAAGGTATTGGCTATGGTTTGTATCTTGATACTCATCTACCAATATATATCTAAATTTATCTTGATATTGTGCTAAAACATTAGGGAAACGCGTTAATAGCTCATTGGTACGTAATAACAAATCATCAAAATCCATACAACCCGCTTTAAAGCAACGATCTACGTATTCTTTGTAAATCTCTCCCATTTTTGGTCGTCGTGTCATGACATCGGCTTCCATTAATTCTGGGTTCTTAAAGTATGCTTTAACGGTTATTAAGTTATTTTTATAGGAAGATATTCTACTAAAAACTTGTTTCGTTTTATAGATATCTTTTTCTAGGCCCATTTCTTTAATAATAGAACCCAAAAGACGCTGTGAATCTTGCGCGTCATAAATGGTGAAATTACTTGGGAATCCTAAATGGTGTCCTTCAAAACGAAGGATTTTAGCAAATACAGAGTGAAACGTTCCCATCCATAAATTCTTGGCTTCATTACCAACAATACTGGAAATACGTTCTTTCATTTCTTTTGCTGCCTTATTGGTAAAGGTTAGCGCTAATATGTTAAACGAGTCTACACCTTGACTCATTAAATATGCAATTCTATAGGTAAGCACACGTGTTTTACCGGAACCTGCTCCTGCAATGACGATCATAGGACCATCTTTTTGAATAGTTGGTGCTAATTGTGCTTCGTTTAACTGACTTAAATACTTCTCCAAATCTCTTTCCTTTTATAAAGCGTGAAAATAACCAATCCCTGAGTTTTTATGCTTCAGAATTATTAATAATTATAAACAATTATAGTATTGCTTCCTTTTTTTTATTTTTGAATATCTTTACCCATGTACTTTCTTCTAAAAAAGTACAACAAATCCCCAAATTTAACCTGATGCATAAAAGTCTGTTGCTCTTTTTATTTTTATTCTCTATCCTTTCTTTTGGGCAATCGAATAAACTATTCAAAAAAACCTTTACAAAGCAAAACGGATTAGAATTACATCATGTAACCACCATGTGTATAGATAATGATGGTTTTTTATGGCTAGGCGGAACGAATAATGAGGTAAGAACTATTGTTTTAAATAACAAGCAACTATTCTTACAACGCTTTAACGGAAAATCTTTTCATAATATACCATTACCTATTTTAGCAGAGCCCATCAACAAAGTAGGACAAATCTATAAACGTAATGATGGTAAGTTTTATATAAAAGCGGTCACTGCTATTGGACATGTTTTATATTTATTTGATCCGATTACTACTATTTTTACAAGAATAAAAACTGGAAAATCGATAAAGGATCAAGTGCAACTTTCCAATGTATTTACATACCAAGAGAAAGATTATATTTTAACGCAAACAGGAACTGAAACCACAATTAACATTATAGGAAACGACCTTGATTTACAACCTATATTTAGCTATGATTATTTAGATAACCAATATTTAATATCTGCCTCGACACGGATTATTCCCTTTAAGGACTATTGTATTATTGGAGATAATTCCTTCCCAACAATGGCATTTGATTGGAATGGAAAGCTATTACAAAAACAAGATCAAGAAGCTTTTAACCATCCTAAAAAAGGCCAAACTAAGTTTTGGATGGAAGACATATTCAAAGTAGATTCTAGTTTTTATGCTTTTATTCGTAATAGAACACAGTTATATACGATTCATGAAGAAACTAAAAAAATCACACCTTCTGACATAAAAAACACAACACTTTCAAAAACCTATTTTAATGCATATAATGATGCTTTAGGGAATCATATTATAATATCCTTATTAAAAAGAGAAATGCATTTTGACCTTTTAGAATCGGATGGTTTTAAAACTATTCACACAGAAAAGGTTAGTTATTCTGATGTTGACTTTGGTTTTGAAATTGTTTCCAATAATTTAAAAGAAGGATTCTGGACGACCTATAATAATGAATTACATTATTATGAGTTTCCTTCCGAAAAAATAAAAACCTATTTAAAAACAAAAAGTATACGATCTATTTACGAAATAGATACTTCTAATTACCTAGTATCTACGGAACTTAAGGGATGGTATAACTTAAATACTACAACAAATAAAGTACTTCCTTTAAAACTTAAAAAAAATAAAAAATTACTTCTTCCAAAATCTTCTAGAAACATAATTAAAGAAAACGATAGTATTATTTGGAGTAGCAATGAAGGTGCCATTTTAAAAACGAATATAAAGACATTAAATACAGCTAGTTTTAACCATTACACCGTGATATGTATGGAGCGACCTACCGATAGCACTATTATTTATGGTACACAAAACTATAATTTAATGGAATTCAACACTAATACAAAAACACATAAACCGTTAGTTGCAACAGACTCCTTATATATTTATGATCTTGAAATACAAAAAAACAGCAATTTAGTAGTCGCAGGAACAGACAAAGGGCTTCTAACCTATAATCTAAAAACAAAAGAACATAAATTCTATAATGATAAAACCCAGCTGGAAGATGCATATATTTTAATGTGTGATTATCATAAAGATTATGGCTACTTATTAGGAACAAGAGCAGGAAACATAATAGGCTTTAATCCGGAAAACGAAAGTTTCACAACACTTTATAAAGACGATTTACAAGCAGGAATTGCGACTATTCTTTTTAATAAGGATCTTTGGTGGATTAATACTTTTAACGGCATTGTATCTTATAACCCAAAAGACAAAACCTCAACACGTTTTTCTAAAAATGAAGGCTTAAGCAATAACGAAGCCAATAGGTATAGTGCCTTAAAGACAAAGGACAACGCATTTTTAGTTGGTACTATTCAAGGACTAAACTATTTTAGACCAGAAGATTTAGAAGTAAAAAAAGATGCTTCCGAATTAGTTTTACTTCAGGTGAATAAATATGATAAAGACTTAAAAAAATACACGACCAACTTTAATCGTGTCGATTTAGAGTCTAACAACCCCATTATACTTCCAACAGAAAACAGAGCGTTAGAGCTTCATTTTGGGTTAAAAAACGCAGTCAAAATTACGCAAGATTACAATTTTAGGTATCGCTTAAACAAAAAGGAATGGGTAGACTTAAAACACCAGAATGTAATTCAAATTCCGAATTTAGCAGCAGGAAATTATACCTTAGAAATTGAAGCCTTAGATTTTTCTAGAAAAAAAATAGCAGATTCCTTAATCATCACTATAAAGAGTAGAGAATTTATTTATAAAACCTGGTGGTTTATTGCGTTAATTAGCCTCTTCATTATAGCTATTTTATTATGGATGTTAAAACAGGCGCAAATAAAAAAACTCCTTCAGGAAAACTTTTCTCAAGGTTTAATACAATCTCAAGAAGAAGAACGTAGCCGAATTGCCATAGAACTTCATGATAGTATTAGTCAGCAACTTACATTAATTAAAAAGAAAGCACAAAACACCAATCAAGACGAAATAACAACGCTTACCCATAACACTTTAGAAGAAGTACGAACTCTTTCTCGTGGGTTATATCCGCCATTATTAAAACAACTTGGACTCACCGAAAGTATTGAACAGTTAATTTTAGATATAGATAAAGAGACCAGCTTATTTGTTTCTGGAGAAGTGAATAAAATCGATCCTTATTTTAATGAAGTACAAGCCTTAAACTGTTATCGTTTTATTCAGGAATGCATCAATAATGTTTTAAAACATGCCGAAGCAAAAGCATTATCTGTAAGTGTTATAAAAGAACAAAATACGATTACAATAACTATTGAGGATAATGGTAAAGGATTTCATCTTACCCATGCAAAAATAAAAAATAGTTTAGGCCTAAAAACGATATACGAACGCATTCGTATACTAAAAGGGGAATTGACGATAGATAGCAATCCAAAAAAAGGAACAATTATTACCGCCCAAATACCAGTGAAATATGCCGAAAAAAAATAAAATTATAGTAGCAGACGATCATCCTTTGCTATTAAAAGGATTAACCGAAGAATTAATAAGTAATAATTATAATGTTATTGCAACCGCTGAAGATGGAAAAAAAGCCTTAGCATTAATTTTAAAACACAAACCAGATATTGCTATTCTGGATATACAAATGCCTTTACTTTCGGGATTTGATGTAATTAAAAAATGTGAGAATAAAAACATAAATACCAAATTCATAGTGCTTACATCCCACAAAGAAAACAGATATGTGCTTAAAGCTAAAACACTAAATATTTCTGGATATTTACTAAAGGACGAACCTTTTAATGAAATAGAAAAATGTATAGAAGCTATACATAATGGAGACACTTATTTTAGCTCGGAATTTAATGCTGTTTATGAAAATCAAATTTCTCCAGAGCTTGAAAAACTACAGACTTTATCGCCATCTGAAATTAAAATACTTCAACTAATCTCACAAGACAAAAGCACCAAAGACATCGCTGAATCTCTTTTTATTTCTGTAAGAACCGTACAAAAACACCGGACAAATATTATAGCAAAATTAAATACGAACAACCTATTAGATTGGACTAAAGTAAATAAAGAGCTTGTCTTTTTAGAATCATAAATATCTCACTACATGTGAAATATTGACGTTGAAACATTTTAGGAGTACCTCAGCGAATCGTTAACGAAATAAGTAATGTCCTTTTTTTTACACTACTTCCAACAACTGTATTAATATTAAATTACTAAAAAGAGCGAACTGCACGCACACAGCCTAAGTTATACTTGCGCATATAGACTTGTGAGCCAGACGCAAAATTTCTACACCAGGCATATTCTTCATTAGGACTAAGCTCTGAAGAACTAAAATAGTATTGCCAGAATTAAAGAATATCTGACCTCCATTAGCTATTGCAGTTTTATCAATACATACTCTGTTTTGATACATTTCGTGCAACTCCGCATCACTTGGTAAGTACCAATCTTCAAAACCTCCTCCACGATATGCTCTAGTCAAACCTGCAGCATAACTTGTTTCTTCTAAATTATAATTTGTTGCTATAATAGCTTTGGTATTATCTGCTCCTCTTCCAATAGACAAAGCATTAGCACTTGTTATTGCAGAAGTTCCCCACCTTATACCATCACTTTGATCTTCTAAAGCACAAACCAACCCGTGTGTATTATCCTTTGGGTCTACCCAAAAAACGACACCACCTGCTCTTAAATCACCTACCCTTGCTAGTTGTTCTAGTAGTTCTACAGTAGTAAATCTAGTATCTTTATACATTTTTGTTGTAATAACTTGCATATCCATAAGATCTGTTATTTTTTGTAATTACTCATTTTTAGTATTCTTGATTATTTGGTTTCTTTTAAATACACTTTCCTAAACCAAGATATTGTTAAGCCATTTATGTTTCACTTATTTACCATCTTGTCATGTAAATTATAGTATTTTATTGAAAAACGCAGTAGGGACACATCAATTTACGTAGGGGTACGTAGTAGTCAAAAACGACTTAATCCACTAATATTCAAATTTTTATAACCTAAAAATATTTTACCTCTTATTTTCTTTATTTGTATTACAAATCGGCTACAAACTAAAAACTAGATAAAAACAAAAAAAACGTCCTCCAACTATAGTATAGTAAGAAGACGCTTTTAAACATGGATTAATAGCTAGGGTTATTCTTTTATTATTTTTTTGATGGTTATTTGATTATCTGTTTTCAGTTTCATGATATACAAGCCACTGGATAATGCAGATAGTTTTAAAACAGTTTCTCCACGCATTAACTCTCCTTGTTTAACTAATCTACCATTTATATCTAAAAGCGAATAGGTAGCATTGTCTTGTAATGAAATAGTTATATTGTTTTTTACAGGGTTTGGATACATACGTAAGTCTTTAAATGTGTCCTCATTTAACCTAGTGTAGAACAGTCTATTCCAGAATCTGTAAAACCCCAACGATATGTACTTATTAAATTGGTTCTTGCTGCTTCTCCTGAACAGTATTTACTATTACCACCACTAAAAAGGAGATCTGAAGGAATATTAGTTTCAAGCCCACTAAGCGTATTCCACCCCATTAACAAGCTATCATAATTTGATAAGGATAAGGTAACGCCATTAAACATATTAGCAAGGGAATAATAAGGTATAAAACTAGTCCCTATACTACTTATATCCCAATTTCCAAGATCCTGGTCAAAAGCAGTAGCATTTTCAAACATTCGTTCCATTATAGCTACCTTACTAATATTCCAATTCCCAATATCTTGATTAAAAGAAGCTGCATCCTTAAACATAGTTGCCATACTAGTTACTTGCCTTACATTCCAATTACTTATGTTTCCATTAAATGCGGAAGCATCTAAGAACATACTAGACATGTCTGTAACACTACTTACATTCCAAGAACCAATGTTTTGATTAAAAACAGTAGCACCTGAAAACATAAATGACATATTAGTAATGTTACTTACATTCCATTCGCTAAGATTTTGATTCATAGCTGATGCATTACGAAAAGCACTATTTAAAGAAGTAACAAGTGAAAGGTTTGGGGTATCATTTGCATTAATAACTAAATTAGAACAGCCATAAAAACTAGCTTCCATACTTTGCCAAGCTATTGCTCCCCATTGTTCTATAGTACTTATTTTGTCTTTATCTCCTGTATTGTTAAAATAAATTCGCGGAAAATCTTCTCTTATAGACACTGTATGCGTACCTGCAGTTGTATAAGTATGTGTTGCATTGTCTGTAACCCCTAAGTCATCAAAAACACCATCGTTATCCCAATCTATATCGTAATTATAACCTTCTCCTGTTGTAGGGATGGTAATGGTTTCATTTGCTGTAGTAGTTTCCCATGTGCTAATAAAATATGTTGATGGCGTAGTAAAGCAGCTTTTACCACCATCTGTTATTATCCATTTATAGTTACTAATTAGATAGCCTCGAGCGTTTTCAGAAATGCAAAAATTAAGACTTCCGGCAAAAAATCTAATGTATCTTGGTGTATTTGGTTGGTCTCTCCAACCGATTAATGTATTATCGTAGTTTGCTACAGACAAGTTTGTTCCAGAAAACATACCATACATAGATAAACTATAATCGTAAAAATCGTGATTAAATTCGTAAGTACCACTTTCTATATTTCCAATTATCCATTCTCCAAGATTTTGATTAAAATTAGAAGCACTATTGAACATATTTTGCATGATTGTAACACTACTTACATCCCAAGTACTTATATCTTGATTGAAAACTGAGGCATATTGGAACATACTACGCATGGTTATAACACTACTTACATCCCAAGTACTTATATCTTGATTAAAAACTGAGGCAGAATCGAACATACTAGACATGTTTGTAACACTATTTACACTCCATGTACTTATATCTTGATTGAAAACTGAAGCTCCAGAAAACATACTAGCCATGTTTGTAACACTACTTACATTCCATGCACTTATATCTTGATTAAAGGCAACTGCACCTTCGAACATATTATTTAAAAGCGTTACATTACTAACATTCCAGTTTCCAATAGGTTGATTAAAAGCTACCGCGTTTCTAAACATATGCGCCATATTAGTAACATTTCCAACGACCCAACCAGTTATGTCTTGATTAAATACATTTGCACCAGAAAACATATTAAGTGTAGTAGTAACATTACTCATGTCCCAGTCACTTAAATCTTGATTAAATGTTGTGGCATTAGTAAAGGCTTGTTCCATATTGGTAATGGTACTAACATCCCAAGTACCAATAACCGCTTGATTTATAGCAGGAGCATTTCGAAAAATACGATAAAACGAAGTCACTTGAGATAAGTCTGGAGTATCTGAAGCATTAATAACGACATTAGAGCAACCATAAAAACTAGAATCCATTGAATACCATATTTGGTCTCCCCATTGGTCTACAGAAAGTAATTTATCTTTATCTCCAGTATTACCAGACCAAAACCATGGGTACTCACCAGTTATGGTTACAGTATATGTTCCTGCGGTTGCATATTGATGTGTTATACTAGACGTTATATTACTACTCACTGTATCATCTCCCCAATTTACGGTAAAGTTGTATGGGCCTGAACCATTTGCAGGTATAGTAATACTATTATCATTTGAAACGCCTGGATTATCCGTTTTCCAAGTGGTGATAAAAGCAGATGAACAGTCTATGCTAAAAGTAGTGGATACATCGACTTGAAATGTTGTTGGTGTATCTGTTCTATAATTCCAATCGTCTACAACCTCTTGTGAATCTAAACTTACACATTGTAAATTAGGATTACCATCTGACCTATAGAAAATTATATTTGAATTAAACCCATTACTAATATCTAAATAACTTAAGTCATTATTTCTACAATTTAAGGTATATAAATTCCCAACGTTACTTAAATCTAAATACTGGAT
>NZ_LIQI01000026.1 GCF_001418105.1 Lacinutrix himadriensis | reverse complement strand
GAATTTCTTACTCTAACGGATTTTAGAGTTAGTTTGCGGAATTATTAAATCAAAGGTAAAGATTGATCACTCAAACTCGGAATAAACCACTCTTGCTTCAAAGATCTAAGCAAACGTGATTACTCAAATGTGTCGGTAAATTATGTAACAACGCATAAAAAAAATTGCTATATTGAGAACTAAATTTAAAAGTCGTTGCACTTTTGCTACATCTGAATTTCCTACGGAAATTCCTCGCACGCAAAAACGCAACTCTTTTTATACAAGACCGTTACATAAAATACCTCCGAAAATCGCAACTCCTATCAAAACCGAATTTCTAAAAAATAAATTCCTCGGAATTTCCATCACTCAAACTCTGAATAGTTGCTTACTCAAACTCTGAATTTATCATAAATTGGATTCTCACTCTTGCGGAATTTCTTACTCTAACGGATTTTAGAGTTAGTTTGCGGAATTATTAAATCAAAGGTAAAGATTGATCACTCAAACTCGGAATAAACCACTCTTGCTTCAAAGATCTAAGCAAACGTGATTACTCAAATGTGTCGGTAAATTATGTAACAACGCATAAAAAAAATTGCTATATTGAGAACTAAATTTAAAAGTCGTTGCACTTTTGCTACATCTGAATTTCCTACGGAAATTCCTCGCACGCAAAAACGCAACTCTTTTTATACAAGACCGTTAGGCACAATATGAGTCCGTGCATTGAACATTGTTATTTACAATCATTTTTGGTCATTACTTATAAAAGAATAAAAAACATATATTTATAACCAATTTAAAAACAACCAATTATGAAAAAATCAACCATTTTAGTTCTATTATCATTAGTTCTATTTACATCTTGTGCGAAACTGTTACTTTCAGTAGGTGGTCAATTATCTAATTTTGACCAACCAGACAAGTTTTATAGTGCCTTGGGTATAAATAAGACAAGCACTGAGGATTTAGGACTGCAAATTAAAGAATTTTACGATGGAATTTCTAAGGATGATAATTACACATCAATGATTGCTAAATATGATAATATTAAAATGTCTCAAAGTGAATTAGTAGAATCTATCGCAAAAAAAATAAAAAGTGGGAAAGAAATAAAGTACAATGATTATAGTAAAGATTTTAATCAAATAGATAATCAAATCAAAGAATTACAAAATCTATACACAGAAGTCGAAAGTGGATTTTCTCCGAATAATGATATATTAATTGCTTTAGCCAATGAAATTTTAAAGAGCCTAGCCAAAGAAGCTGCTATAGCATTGTATGTGAAAACTTTTAAATCAGAATACAACATCTTAGCTTATGAAAATTTGGTTTTCGAATAATTATCTATTCTTTTTTATATTTCTACTAATATCTACTCTATCTTTTTGCCAAGAACCAATTAATAATGAATGTGGTTTTATTGGATTTTTAGACGAATCAGAATATTTAGAAGTAGAAGATATTGATTCTCTTTTTGTATTAGTTTTTAACAAAGCTGCTGATATCGCTAATGTCCGAGATAAAAACATTTTATTTAAAAAGTTTAAAGGTAAATCTAAGAAAACTTTAGCGCGACCAATGGCTATTGCTAAAATTAGCCCAGAGATACCACAAAAAGGAATAAGGGAACAAATACGAGTAAGATATTCTGAAGAATATTTCAAAGAATATTTTAATAAATATTCTGCAAATAAATTTTTAATGTTCGATAGCGGAGAGGACTTCTTCTTCAATTGGAGTAAAAATGACGAAGATTTTTTTAATCTACTGTTTGTTATTTTTCACGAGTTAGGGCATTTTCTTGGTTCTGATAATTTGAAAATTAGAAATTGTAAAGAAAATTCTAATATATTAGTAGAGTCCGAACTTCAAGCGGATTTTTTTGCTGCTGAACAATTATACAAATTAGATATTACGCCAGCTTACAATGTATTTAAAGTATTTGATGATTTTAAATCGGAATCCAATCAATCTTGCTATCCAAATATCGAGGATAGAATAAAGATGACCATAAAAGGATTTGAGTATGCAAGAAAAAAGCAAATTACAACAATATCATATGGAGTTCGAGAGCTAATAAATTCTACTTATGTTCAAACAGTACACGATGAGAACATTGGATTTAGTGATGGAACCATTTTGATAAATTCAGCATATAATGAAACAGATTCAGGCACACACGTTATCTATGAAAACCAGAAAACAACCAAAAAATTATATGGAATAAAACACAATAAAATTGTTATATTAAAAGATAACTTAAATGGTATTCAACTTGATAATCTAAAAACTCAATTATTGCCTTTAAAATATGGAGATTATAAACCAGTTGGTTTAAGTTCTCGAAATGACAAAGTTGGCGTAAATCAGATTTATGGTATTAACAAAAAATCTATGATTGATACTGTTGAAATTGAATTTAAAAAAGTGAGATTTGATTCTGTTACAACTATTATGCTTAAAAATATTTCCAAATTAAATATTGACAGAAACATAATTGATGACATCAAAGAATTGACCAAAGATTTCTTAATAACAGAGCATTTTAGTTCAGACGGATTACATATTAATGATGCTGAACAAGACCTGTACGAAGACACCTTTTTGGATGAATTTGGCAATCACAGGGAAGGAGTTACGAAAAACACTGATGAACACCTTCGCACTTTTGGAAAAGGAAAATATGAAATTTTAAAAGAAGGTTCTGTTATAATAAAAAGAGAATATGAGAGGTACGAACTCGTTTTTGACAGTAAATATTTAGATAAAGAATATATTGAATATGGCTTCAGTTTACCTAGAGACCTTGATTGCTTTAAGTATTTTAAAAGTCTAAACGGGAATGATGCTCATTCAGTATTTGAAGGGGAAAATGGGAAATTATATTTAGAAAAAAGAAATCTTGACTTTCAACCAATAATTATAAATGATGATGGTTCTGTTACTGAAACAGGAAATGAAAATAGCGGAAATTATATAATTCCTTTTACAATTAACATTGAACCTTGCTTAAAATATTGAATAAAATACTGTGCCTAACAAAGAACTGAGGTAAAAAACAACTCTTTTCTTCGTTAATTTTAGACATTATTAGTTTTGGCTCAAAATAATTTTATTGTTTTGCGCCTTTTATATTTTATGTAATTCTTTACTATTTAGGCAATACTGAAACGTGATTTTCACAATATGGCAATCCTGATTTAGCAATAGCAAATGCTTGCTTTAATAACTTATTTGCAACTGCTATTAACGCAAGTTTTTTACTCTTTCCTTTGGCCACCAATCGTTCATAAATCTCTCTACAAGCCTTATTGTACTTACATGCCGAAAATGCACATAAAAATAGCAGATTTCTTAGTTTCTTATTCCCTACTTTACTTATTCTACTTCGTCCGCGAACACTGCTTCCTGATTTTCGTATAGTTGGTGTAATACCGACATAACTACACAGTTGTGATGCCGTTTCAAATTTTTTAAATCCATCAGTTACTACTATTAAAAACAAAGCTGTTTTCACACCCATTCCTTGGATGCTTTTTAATAATGTCAGTTGATGTTGCTGCTCTTGTTTAACTAAATCTAATAGACGCTCTTCTATCGCGGTAATCTCCTTTTGCAAATGCTTAACGTTTCGCTTTAAAGAACGATACACAAACTTGGAAGGTATTCCTAAGGTTTCTTCACCATGAAGTTTATTCTTCGATGCCGTTCGGTATTTTATGTAACTATCCAGCAATCTAAAGAGTTGCAAGCACTCACTCTGAACTTCATTTAAAGCTGTGTAAAGAGGAACATCATTCATTTGTCCATATTCACAAATGGCTTTAGAATCACTCTTATCGGTCTTTACTTTGGCTAATTTCATCTGGATAAATCGCTTTACAGATAAAGGGTTTACAACAGACACACAT
>NZ_LIQI01000025.1 GCF_001418105.1 Lacinutrix himadriensis | reverse complement strand
GACTCATTTTATGTAACGGTCTTGTATAAAAAGAGTTGCGTTTTTGCGTGCAAGGATTTTCCGTAGGAAAATCAGATGTAGCAAAAGTGCAACGACTTTTAAATTTAGTTCTCAATATAGCAATTTTTTTTATGCGTTGTTACATAATTTACCGACACATTTGAGTAATCACGTTTGCTTAGATCTTTGAAGCAAGAGTGGTTTATTCCGAGTTTGAGTGATCAATCTTTACCTTTGATTTAATAATTCCGCAAACTAACTCTAAAATCCGTTAGAGTAAGAAATTCCGCAAGAGTGAGAATCCAATTTATGATAAATTCAGAGTTTGAGTAAGCAACTATTCAGAGTTTGAGTGATGGAAATTCCGAGGAATTTATTTTTTAGAAATTCGGTTTTGATAGGAGTTGCGATTTTCGGAGGTATTTTATGTAACGTGTTTGTATATGGTTTGTTGCGTGTTTCAAGCAACTAATTTAGTAAATAATTACGGACTAAGAAAGTCCGCTAGGACTTTCGTAAATAGGCGAGAAGCCAGCAATAAATTATATACGGTGTTGTAAACTGTGCGTTTTTTAGTTTTCAAATAGTAACTTGATTTAAATTACTTATTATCGGGCGAAATTTTTTTATTCTCTAATATAAACTCAGAACTATTGGTGAAATCAAAAGATTTAATTTCAGAAATGTGAGTTGTAATTAAAAAAAACTTATTTTCTTCTAAAGAAAGTGCTTTAATCTTATTTACTAGTTTAGGAATGAAATTCTTGTCAATTCCAGAAAAAGGTTCGTCCCAAATGAATAAATTCGGATTATGTAACATAGTTGCTAAAAGTTTGACTCTTTTTACAAAACCTGTCGATAGTTCAGAGATTTGTAAATTCTGATACTTATCTAATTCGAAAAAGGTAATTAAATTTTCCTGATATGACTTCTGTAACTTTGTGTCATTTCTATATATATAATTTAATAAACTGATATATTCCTTTACAGTAAATTGTGTCGGATATGTAGGGTAATCTATTAAAAAACCAATATTCCTTTTATAAGAATTGTCCTTAAAATCTATTTCCTTGTCATTTATATAAATTGAACCTGAGTTATATTTAAGAGCTCCTGCTAAAATATTTAAAAGAGTCGATTTCCCTGTGCCATTATCTCCAAATAGAAATGATATATTTTTATTAAATTGAATACTAATATCATTTAAAATGATATTTGAGCCATATTTTTTTGTCAAATTCTTAATTGTTATCATCTAAGTTTAAAGTTCGGTTGAAAATATTAATTAAAGTAACGAAAATAATTAGTACTAGTATAGACCCAATAACTGGAAAACCTAAACCTATACTAACTAAGCCAAATAAAAAATAAAACAAAATTATATTAATTACTTTTCTGAAAAACGAATGTTTTATGTAATGAGTTGGAATTATAAATTTCAATAAAAACGAAATGAGAATTAATGAATTTAAAATAAAAAAATTTTCACTAATAGCTTGAACAGTAGTCATTTCAATAGTCTTTAAAAAAAAAGATATTGATAAAAAAAATAAATTATTTATAAAGAAATTTATTAAAATTAATTTCTTGACTTTTGCTCCTGAAATAAAAAAAATATATTCTAGGAATTCAGTGTATTTATAATTTAATAAAGTTTGTTGTATTAAAAAAATAGAAATAGAAATTTTTATTATTTCGGGGAAAGAGAAAAAATAGTTTGTATTAATAAAAAAACTAAAAATGATAATATCTATAAAAGATAAGCTTATCAAATTTGTTTTTAAAATAATTGCAAAATTGATTAATTTAAACTTTATCATATTTTACATTTATTAAGTATAACGAAATTATTAAAAGGATAATTAATGATATAGAAATCTTAAACAATAAATATATAGTTTGATAATTGTTTAGGTCTATCAAATTAACGTTTTCATTATACGTTATTAGTACAAATAATAAAAGAGTAAATAGTTTTAGGTAGTTTTTATGAGATTTATTCACTTTATTTTTAAGTATGTCTTTTAAAAGCCTAACAAGTAAACAAGAATTTATATAAGCTGTAATTATTAAAAAAAAACCTGTAATTGATGTTTTTTCAAAAATCATTAAATCATATGTTAAACAAAAAGGGATATAAGCAATGATAAAAAAGATTAAGAATACTATTTTAAAGTTAAATAATTCAATAAGAACGTCAATAAAAATGACTTTTGAAATTTTAAATGGATACAGTAATTTGAAATATTGATAATTTGGGTCATAAAACTTATACATAAAAATATCACTCAAAATTGGTGCAATAAAATAGAATAATGCAATAATATTAAAATTTATAATTTTTATTTCGCCAATCACTAATGCGTCTTCAGACGTAATCCCAAGAAACATTGTTGTAAACATTCCTACTACTAAAATCAATCCGATATATTCAGGCGCAAATTGATACTTAGCCATTTTGAACCTAGTTAGAGAAAGAAAATTATATTGCAATATTTTAAACATTTATTTGTTTTTCAGGTTTTAAATTAAATCTATTTCGGATTTTGAGTAGAGTGATTTTAGCATTGTTTACAACGGTCTTGTGTATGAAACGTAGCGTATAAATAAACGCTAACTTTTCGGATTTAGCACAAGCCGAATTTTTAATTTTTATGTTAAATTTTCTTTTCTAAATATAACCAAATTAAAAATTTGGCGTACTTTGTAAATAAGCAAAAACCTCTCGAAAAGCCTGTAGTAGCTATGTTTTATACACGTTGTTGTAAGTAGTGCTTTTTTCATTCAGGTTGTTTTTCCGATGTTTCTTATTTAGTTCAAATGTGAGCGTTGGCAAGACATACTCTTTTGCAATTTTTGGCGTAGCTTTGGCTGTAGCGAATTGCGAATGTGTATGGCTTTGAGCGTTGGCTTTTCATTCAATTCATATTCTTTTTAGTCCTTTTGTTTTCAGTCAGTCTATTTTCATAAGGTTCGTATTCTAAAATATATCTTCTTCCTTTTCTCTTTTTGTCAATGTTTGAGTTTTAGTTTCATCTTTCTTTAAATCTTCTTTATCTGTATCAGAACTTGCTGGTCTAGCTCTTGTTGATGCCCAATCTCTTAATCCGTCAATTTTATTTTTCATAGTAATTGCAAGCGGAACAATCGCTTTGGCTGATTCAATTAGATGAGATAATTTAATAGCTGGTTCTTCATTATTCTCAATATATGCCTTAAACATTGCTTCTTTTACAGTTTCTTCAATTTCTGCACCATTGAAATATTTAGATTCTTCAATTATGGGATTGAAGTCAGTTATATTTAATTGATTATTTTTTCTAAGATGAATCTCAAATATATTTTTTCTTTCTTTTCTTGTTGGTAAGTCTATAAAAAAGATTTCGTCAAAACGACCTTTCCTTAAAAGTTCAGGTGGCAGATTACTTATATTGTTGGCAGTTGCAACTACAAAAACTGGTTTAGTTTTTTCTTGCATCCAAGTTAATATAGTTGAAAACACTCTTGAATTTGTTCCTCCATCTTTTTCACCACCACCAGTACTTAAACCTTTTTCAATTTCATCTATCCATAAAACACAAGGCGCAATTGCTTCTGCTGTCATTATTGCATTTCTGATATTATTTTCACTACTACCAACTTCTGATTGAAATACTTTGCCTATATCTAATTTTAATAATGGTTGATTCCATTCTGTAGCAATTGCCTTTGCTGTTAAACTTTTACCAGTTCCAGGAACACCTAAAAGCAACATTCCTTTTGGTTCTTTTAAACCAAACGCTTTCGCCTTTCTTTCAAATGCTTTGCTTCTTTGTTTCAACCAAACTTTTAAACTGTCTAAACCGCCAACGCTTGAATCTAAATTTTCTGTTGTATGATAGTAATCTAGAATACCGCTTTTCTTTATTATTTGTTCTTTTTCGCTTGCTATAATTTTAATTGCATCTTTACTATTTAACCCAACTTTTTCTTTTGCTAAACGAAAAGCCAAATCAGCTTCAACATCTGTTAATCCAGCACCTGCATCAAGAATTAGGTTTTTTAAATCTTCATTTATAACTTCATCCTTTGTTATTACTTTCAGTCTTTTTTCTAAATCGTTTTTATCTGGTAAAGGCATATTTAAAACTGTAACATACTTTTCTAATTCAATAGGCAATTTAAAAAATGGCGATAATAACAATAAGTGTTTGTTTAATACTTTAAAATATTGTGTGAGTTTTCTTAATTGAACCACAAACTTTTCGTCTCGAAACTGTTTATGTGCATCTTCAATAATGAAAATCTCTTTTGATTCTTGATTCTCATTATTACCTTTTAATAAAAATTCAAGAAATGAATCTGGGTTTTTAGTTTCACCATTATTAGGATGCTTTTCAACTTTATCTAATTTATTCGAATTTTCATCTTTGTTATGAATTTGTAATCCATCTACAATATCCCAAGTACTAAACGTATAACCTTTACGATAAGCAGTACTTCGAACTTTTTGTATAATTCTACCATATTCTGGCGATGCAAGATAAATTAGTGGATAATTTGCATCAAGCATATATTTTAAATCTTCAAATGATTTTTCCATTATTTTAGTTTTTTGCTATGATTTTATTTGAAGCACTACAGTAAGACTTGTTTTTATATCTTACAGGTATTTCTTTCCTTTTAATTTCAATTCCTTCTCTTCTAGTATTTCCGAATGACCTTTCTATACCTTCCATTGCTTTATCAGCTAATTCGTGAACATCATATGGAATATAGTTTGAATCAGAAATTATAGTACCATCTTTTAGAATTGAAAATTCTATTTCAGTTCGTTTTTCATCTTCGTTTTCTAGTTTAGAATAACCAACCATAAAAAACTTCTCTTTCACTTCTTCATTTGGTTCAAAGTCATAATCTTTTTTTAAAGTAAACCCAACACTTTCAAATTCAGTCAGGATTGTTTTTTTTGCGTATTCAACATTCAACGTAAAAAACTCACTCTGTAATTCTTTAACTAATTCTTTTCCGTTTTTCAGGTAATAACTGTTATAGGTTACTGTTCCATTTTTAATTTTTATTGCATATTCTCCGTGAAGCTTTGTATTTGGTATTTTAGTAACAATAACTTCATTATCACTTTTAATTTCATATTCCCAGTTAAATTTCTCAACTGCTTCAATAAAAACCTCTGTTTTAAATACTTGAGGATTTTTCAGGAAAGTGGATGTTTCAAAACAAGACATATTATCGTTTTTTTCTATTGTTGGTTCTATTTCTTTTGCTAAGAGAAAGTAAAGATGTTAATTCAGTAATTGTTTTAGCTGGAATCTCTAGCATTTCAGCTTTAATCTGCAAACCTTTATCATTAGTTAAAAGAATAGGGTTTCTTTTTTGGTATTGCAATGCAACAGATAAAATCATATTATCAGGTGATTTTTTATTTAAATCATCAGGTAAGTTATCAACTTTACTTGTATTGAAGCTTATATTTCTATTTTTTTGATGTTTGCGGATTTCTCTAATTGCTTCTTGTGCCTTTTCTTTAGTTTCACTTCTATTTTTTAAACCATCTAGTTCATCAATGACTTTAGCAGAAAAAATAATATTTTGAAGCGAACCAATTATATCAATTATTTTAGGTTCTTCTATTAGAATATTTGTGTCAATAATTATTGATTTCCTCTTTTTTATTAGTTCAAACTCTTTCTCTTTAAGTAAAAACTTCTTTTCCAATTCTAAAAATAAACCAGATTCTATCTCTTTAAATTTTTCTTTCTCTTTATTTATTTTTGATTGTAAAGTTTTAAATTTTCTTTCTTCAGATAACTCTAAACTTTTCAGTTCTTCTAACATTGACGTAATGAAGGATTCTATTTTCTCGTTTTTTGCATTTTTTACAGCATTTAGTAATGCTATCTTATTTTCTTTAATTTCACTTAAAATTAAATCGTGTTCAGTTACTTTATTAAAAGGGATTATTTTAAAATCAATATCCTCAATTTCTTCTATGCTATAATTAGATAAATCATCACTATTTATTTTTTCGGCAATTAGAGAGTCTATTTCATTACTAATACTTTCCACATACTCATCAGCAAAATCTCGTCTAAAAACGTCAATATGTTCTTTAATATCTACATTTGAATACTTTTTAACGAATTGATATTTGATTGATTTTTTATTTATTTCTAAAGGAAAAATTTCTTTTTTATATATAGATGTATTGTTTGAGTTTTCAGTTATTACGTTAAATTCATCTATGTTGCCAATTATTAAATATGAATTTAAAGTTTCTGAAACTTTACTTTTAAACTCTTCTAATTCAGTTTCTAAATCAACACTAACAGGAAGATAAATGAAAAGATATTTATCTTTTATGTCGATAATAATTTTAGATAATGTTTCAATTAGTAAACCTGAAACTTTATTAAATATTAACCAAACTTCATTTTCTGAATTTTTGATAATTGTATCTAATTTATCAATAAACATAAATGGTTCAATAAATTCTAGTTGATTGATGTTTTTTGCGATTTTTTCAGAAATATTTTTATCCTCAGCTATTATCCTTTCAATTTCTTTTTGAGATTTAATTACTACTTCTCGATATGAAAAATCATTAGAATTTGGATTTTGATAAATACCATACTTTCGTAAAATTTGAAAAAACAAATTGTCTGCGCTTACTTTGTTTTCGTTTAAATATGAAGAAAAGTAATCATTAGTTGT
This sequence comes from Lacinutrix himadriensis, assembly GCF_001418105.1. Lineage (GTDB taxonomy): Bacteria > Bacteroidota > Bacteroidia > Flavobacteriales > Flavobacteriaceae > Oceanihabitans > Oceanihabitans himadriense. The sequence goes on along the minus strand of NZ_LIQI01000025.1, from coordinate 7,910 downwards.
TTTTGAATATTCTTCATAAACAAGAGTTCTATATTTTCCAGAAATTGCATCAACCAAAAAGACTGCATATAAAGTAGCAGATTTATGTTCTTTTTCGATTAGAACAGAATCCTTAAAAGAATTCATTTTTTCAACATTATAAATTTCAGGAATTTGATTTTCTGAAAATGATTTTAGTAGTTGTTCATCTTCATAATTGATTGCAGAATTAATTGAGTTTTCTTCAATATTAACACTTTTCAAAAACTCAAAATTATCTTTTGCTATTGAATGGTCATTATTTGTGTTGTCAAAATATAACTCAAATCGCTTATTTGTATGGACTTTAAATTTTTTGCCTTTTTGAAAATATTCCTTTCCTATATCTGTCAATTGACAATAAGAATAAGAATTATCTCCAGTAGTTATCATTTCAAATTCTTCTAAACTTTGTAAAGCATCTTTCAAGATTTCATATTCAGCAAAATCTTTATATTTTTTTTGAGATGGATTGTCTGTTACGTTAAATCCTAAAATTTTTCCTATTTCGTCAAAACTTAATGCGTTTTCAATATTTAGTAAACCACAAATAGTCTTGTCAAACAATGTAAATTCAACTGCTTCTGTACAAGTTGCAGAATACTTTGCTTTTGTAAAAAACCAGTCAAAAGGTTTATAACCAAGATATATTTCTGTTAGTTTTTTATCTTGTTCTATTGCTTTAAATATGTTGTATTCTAAGTCATTAGTCATCTCCAAATTCTTTTTTTAAGTCCCTAAAATCAACAACAATCCCTTCGTTTTTAATTGTGTCAATTACATTTTTGTAAATTTGAATTCCAGCATTATCTTTAAATTTATAGAACATATTTTTATTGCCTACAACAATCAATAATCGTTTTGCTCTTGATAGAGCAACATTTAATCGTTTTGGTGATTTAGCAAAGCCAATATCTTTATTCATTTTTGTTATTCCGTTTTCAATCTTTTTATCGCTCCTTACTGTTGAAACAATAATGATGTTTCTTTCCATACCTTGAAATTTATCCACAGTATTTAATCGAACTGGAATATCATATTTGTTTCTTGCTTTTAAGGCAACTTCTTTCAGTTTTGATACTTGATGTCCATAAAAACTAATTAAACCAATTTCTTGTTCTTCTTGAACTTTATTTTGGTCGTTACTGTTTTGCCAATGTTTCATATACTCTTCAAATCCATTTGATTTTTTTAGTAGTTTTATGACGAGCTCAACAGCTTCAATTTCATAATTATTTATTCTTGATGTTCCGCTTAATTCTTCTGGTTCATCTACATTAACCCAAATAGTATGGATGTCTGGATTTATAAACTTATTAAGTAAAAATCCGTGATGTCTAGAAAATGGATTATTTAGATTGGTGTCATTTGCATTTTCCTTTATAGGTTTTCCAGGTTCTAAACCACCTTCATCTAAGTAGAATTGTTTGATTACATTGTTGATTTTTGGATGCATTCTATATTGTTCATTAAATGTAGATTTAATGGTTGGTGAAACTTTAGGATGCATTATTAATCTTTCAAATTGAGAAGTTTCTACAAAGTCCTTATTAATTTCAGATGCTAATTCTTTTGCTTCTGTTGTTTCAAGTGATTCTAATGTTTCTTTGAAAGTCTTATCGTGAAGCATTGGTGGTAATTGTTTATGGTCGCCAATTATAATATTTTTGCGTCCAAAACACATTGGTAATAATAATTCTGGCGGTGTTGCTTTACTTGCTTCATCCGTTATTACAGTATCAAATTCAATAGGTTTGATTATATCGAATAGATTCATTCCTTGATATCTGCCGTTAAAATCATTGTATTTTTTGCTTAGGTTCTTAGTCTTTTTATATAATTGTCCAATTTCTAATTCTCCTTCATAATCATTGAAAATTCTTTGATAATCCGCTCCAAAATTTGGACTTCCGGCTGAACTACTTGTGCTACCAACAACATTTGCATATTTAAAGTATTTATCTTTAAATAAGGTTTTCATTTCTTTATCAGGCTGAGCCATTTCAAAAGCCCAATCTTTCATAATGTCACTATATTTTGAATTAGATTGTTGAGAATTGTCAGCAATTCTTCGCATCCATAATTGTACAGAATTATTGTAAAAATCTTCTTCAACTATTTCAACATTATCTTCTTCTAAAACTTCATTTTCATAATTATCATCAGTTTCAAATTTTCCATCAACCCATTTCATTATTCGTTCAAACGCATATTTTTTTCCTTCTTCCTCAAATTTACTAGCTCTTCCAAAACGTATTGGTTTTACTAGTGTATGATTCTTGTTGAGTAATTTTTCTAATGCGTTATCTACAGCAAGGTTTGTTTCAGAGGTTAAGAGAATTTTTTGTTCTTGATTTACTCTTACCATTTGCCAAATCATTTCTGCAATTACTGTTGTTTTTCCAGTTCCTGGTGGACCTTGAAGCAATGCTAAATCTGTACAATTTAAAGCAGATAAAACAGCTTTTCTTTGAGAATCGTTTAAGATTAGTAATTCGTGTCTTTTTAATTCATTCCATTCTTCCTCATCTTTAGAGAGGTTTTTATATATTTCTTCAGCTTTTGAACTATCAAAAATGAAATCCTTGATTTTTTCGTTTACTGGTTTTAAGTCTAATCCTTCTTTTGGATTAGTAATTTTATTCATTGCTTCATTTAGCCAAGATATTTTTGCTTGGTCGCCTCTTAGATTTGGTGTTACAAATTTTATTTTAGGTTTTTCTTCAATAAATTTGAAGAACTTATCTGTTTGACGTTTATCATCTGACCATTTATATGGTAAATTGAAAACATAATAATTGAAGTCTGAATTTCGGCCATTTAAATTACCTATTGCAACTTGTCTTTTATTGTATTCAAAATTTTCTCCTTTATCTATATAAAACTCAGAACCTGCAAGATGTTTAGTTTTATCTAAGAACTCTTCTTTTTTAGATTTCTTAGCAATTATGTCAATTTTTACTTTGAATTTAAAATCGTCATTTAATGCCGAGAGCATTATGTTAAATCTATTTAAAGATTTTATTTTGTCGTATTTTAATTTTAAATCTGAATAATCTATAAATTCAAAAGCAACAGTTTGTTGTGATTCACTAACATTTGTATCAAAATCGAATGAATAAAATTCTCGTTTTATTTCAGTCCAAAAAGTGTTTTTAAATGTTGAGTTTTCAAATGTTACTTGTTCGTTAACTCTAGATTGGTCGAATTGTAAATATACCTTTGACTTAACTTTTTCTTTTCCGAAAATTGTGATTAATTCTTGGTACATTTTTTTAAGACTATCAATTTCATTATGCTTTCGTGAAAAAACATTGTGTCTTAATCGTCTGAGTAAATTGTCGCTAATATTTAAGTCTTTATCTAATTTTATATTGCAATGCCAATCAATTTCAAATTCTGCTCCATAACTTTTAAAGTAAAATTGCTCTAAAAACATTTTATCTATAACTTCTTTTTTTTGAGAGAAATTATTTATGTAAACACTAATTGTATCGCTATTATTTGAAACTCTAAAACGATTGTTAAATGTTTGACTAATTTTATTTGATATAGAAAAAGGTGTGATTTTAAGAACACAAGCAATTTGATTATTCCTTTCGAGTATGGTTGTAAAATCTTTTTGGATAACTCTATCTAGTACATCACTAATATCTTTTAATCTCAAAAACAGACTTCCATCTGGATTTATTCTTTCGTTTAAATTGAAAGGTTCTTCTGAAATAGTCTTTTCAATATTCTTAAACTCTAGATTTTCTTCTTGTTTTAACTTAACTCGAAATTGATAGAGTGATTCGTGAATATTTATAGGTTGGTCGTATCTGACTATTTCTAATGGTTGAGAATTTTTATTAAGAATGAGTTGTTGAGCTTCAATCCATTTATCCCAAATTTCTTGCTGATTTTCAATTTCTGATTTTGGCGAAATTTCAAGATTGCATATTTTGCTAAATAAATCTTCTAATTCTCTTTGTGAGCGATAGGCTTTTTTGAAGTCAATCAATTTTACTGAACAATTTTCAGTAACAGTATATTCATCTGAATTGAGTTGTTGAATTTCAGATATTACATTTTTCGATTTTTGATTTATTATTGTTTTATAGTCGAAAGTTTGCTCTTGCCATTTTAAAACAAATTCTATTTGCTTATTTTCAACTTGAAAAACTACTTTATGTTCATCCTCGTTTTTTTTTTGAAAGAAGCATTTTATTGTTTTATTTTCAATCCATCTTTTTAATTCCTCAAAGCTTCCTTTATTCTGTTTATCAAGAGTATTTACTGATTTATTTTCGAATCTTATTATCAGTTCTATAGGTTCTTCATCAAAAATATCTTCATTATTATGGTATGCCATTCATTCTCTTTTTATCAGTTCTTTTGTGCGTTTGCTAAAAATAGCTCTTTTGTTTTTTAGCTTTAGCTAATGTGTACAGAATAATTCAATTTGGCTAATGTATTTATTTTTTTGTTTATTGCTTTACGGATTTCCTCAATCCTATCTGAGCGTTGGCAAGAAACAGCTCTTTTATTTTTTTAGCGTTGGCTTTTCGCGTTGGCAAAAAAAATAAATGTGCTGTTTGTGCGTTGGCGTTTTTTAGTTCAAATGTTCAATTTCAGCACGATTTTCGCATTACTTACAACGTGTTTGTATATGGTTTGTTGCGTGGTTTAAGCAACTAATTTAGTAAAAATTACCGACCAAGAAAGTCCGCGAGGACTTTCGTAAGTAGGCGAGAAGCCAGCAATAAATTATATACGGTGTTGGCAACAGTTTTTTATTTATTCCTACGTATTATGAACGTTCAAAAATAGCATCTATATCATCCTCATATGAAGTTTCCGAATTGTAACTTCCTCCCATTTCATTATCATACTCATAATCTTCGTTTTCTAGATAAGTTATTGCCATATCATCTATATCCAAACTAGATATAATGTTTGTATTACTAAAACCAATCTTTTCTAAAACCTTTTCATTAAAATTTTCTAAAAACGAATCTAAAGTAGTGGATATGTCGGATTCAATTCCTTTTTTATCGAGGTCAAAATCAGGATAATTTTGGCGATCAATGTAACTTCCGAAATCAATGTCTAAATCGTTATTTTTGACAATATCTTCTAAATATAGTTCGATGTGATTCTCAACTTGAGAAAGGATATTTTCGTCATTAATTTCAAATTTATCTATAAAATTTAAAAGTTCAATTAATTCGTCTTCATCTAAAAAGTCTTCTATAAAATTATATAAAAACTTAAAATCTTCAAATTCTATTTCTGGATCAAAATCTGTTAATATTGATAATAATTCAGATAAATTATTTCCTTTAGGATTGTTAGTGTTTACTAAGGTTTTTAAAAAATCTTCAATCTTTGTGTTTAAACTTTCATTAAAGAAATCTAAATAAGAAAGTAGTATTAAGTAATCCCAATCTTCTTCTTCCATTTTACGTTCAAAAAAGTAATCAAATAAATCTTCTTGAATTTCTTTTAAGCACTGCTTGTTAATTTTTCTGAAAACCGAAATAGTATTTAAATTCCTTAGTGATGTTTCTGTTTCTAATGATTTTAAGATGTTTGATATTAATTCACTTTCATTAGAATAGGAACTGTGAATAAAGTCCGTAATTGAAGGATTAAAAAGAACATATTCATATTTATTTTCTTCTATTTGATTTCTATTGACTAATGATTTTGTAGCTAGTTTTCTAATAGCTTCAAAACTTTTGTCAGATGAATCTCCTAAGTTAACTGTATGAATCTTAAGAAATGTATTATATGAACGTCTAAGGTCTTGTTCTGATATTTTCCCGTTATTGAATACAGTTAAAAACACTAATGCTCTAATACAATCATCAGTTTGATTCTGAAAATAATCTGCCCAAATATCTTCTGGGTGTTCTAATTTGTTTTTAATATAAGGCCAATATTTTTCAGGAAGTGTACTTCCAACTCTTATATTATCTGTTACGAATTCAATTATTCTAGGATTGAAATTCCGATGATTTATTATGTCTTTGTACCTTTTATCTTCATATATCTCGTCAAGATATTCTTTATTCAAGTTTGAATGATATATGTGGTTGTATAAAATTTGTGCTTTATCAATTTTTGTTAAATTTTCAACTCTAAGTAAAAATTCATTATTTCGAATATTGCCATTTTGAAACCTATGGCTCAAACTATAAGCCTTATTTAAAATATTTGTTCTAGAAGTTAAGATAAATTTTTTGGATTTATCCTTACAAACTCTATTTATGAATTTGACAATATGTGAATCTCTTTTGTTGTTTATAGCATCATACAAATTACTACCTAAAAAATCATCACAGTAAAATAAAATTTTCTTTTTTTCTTTTTCTCTAAGTAAGCTTTCTGCTTCGCTAATATTTTCTTCAATATCGCAAAATTCATATCCTTTTGCAGTATAATAAAGAGCTAAGTTATCAGCTAGAGTTGTCTTACCAATTCCAGGTTCTCCTGTTAAAATTATAACATTATTTTCTTCTAAAATTCTTAATCCTTTTTTGTGGTTTTCTGTAATAGCATATTTATATGAGTTTTCTTCAATTTCACGAATTGTTGACTCACTTCTCCCTTTAATTGCATTATTATGAATTAAATCTAGCACAGAAGTACTAGTTATCCATAATTTAATATTTTGCTCAACTATGTCTTGGTTTTCTTTTCTTGTCAAGAAATCGTTTAAATCTTCTTTTCCGAAAATGTCATCATCTCTTTTAATAAAAGGTTGGAATATTTCTTTTATTTCCTGCTTATTTAATCTTGATAACTTCTTTGAAGTAATAAAGATATATTTTTCTGGATTGAGTTTTTTTACCTTTTCTACTTCCTCAGATTTTAATTTCGAAATTAGACTTTTGTATGTTGTCTCAACATAATGCTTACATTGGATAATTCCTTCTTTCTTTTTACCAATCCAAAATCTACCATCAACACCTCCATCTTTTCCTGCTTTGAATGTCTCAATCCTTTTGCTTAAAAGTTTACCAATAACTGATGCTCCTAAAGCTTCAAATTCTCTGTCATTAAGTCTCGAAAGGTCATATTCCATATTTTTACTTGAGTTTAATTCAAAGGTAATTTTATTTTAATATTTGGACAGAATTATTTTACTAATTGAAGATAATGGTTTGTCTGTTAGTAAATTGTTGCCAACGTTGATGTATATGATTTGTTGCGTGTTTCAAGCAACTAATTTAGTAAATAATTATCGACCAAGAAAGTACGCGAGGACTTTCGCAAGTAGGCAATAAGCCAGCAATAAATTATATACGGCTTAAGTTTACATTTTAAATAAAACATTAAATTAAGATATATAAATCAGAAAGAACAAAAGAGAGAAATAAGATTAGTATACACGGTGAAGCATTAGACTTCGACAACATTGATAATCCTCTCTCTTTTTCTACTAATATTTCGTTCAGTTCTGTGAGACTTTAGATCTCGATTTCAAGTTGTTGAAACATCAGTAGCTCGTTCTTTCCAAAATTCAATTCTTATGAATAAATATAGTGAAATTTTTGGATTAGACATTAGCAAAGATGTCTTTGATGTTTATGGTTCAGAGACAGGACATGACCAATTTAAAAATGATGAGAAAGGCTTTGTGAAATTCATAAAAGGCTTACCAGAAAGTGTTTTGGTGGTTATGGAGGCTACAGGTTATTATCATTACAGGTTGGCACAGTTTTTATATAAATCTGGAGTATGTGTGTCTGTTGTAAACCCTTTATCTGTAAAGCGATTTATCCAGATGAAATTAGCCAAAGTAAAGACCGATAAGAGTGATTCTAAAGCCATTTGTGAATATGGACAAATGAATGATGTTCCTCTTTACACAGCTTTAAATGAAGTTCAGAGTGAGTGCTTGC
>NZ_LIQI01000024.1 GCF_001418105.1 Lacinutrix himadriensis | reverse complement strand
ATTTTTTTTTTGATTATTTTTTTTGAGCCTTTCTAAGGGCTTATTTTCAGCTATTTATAACGCAAAGTTTTTTTGAAATATACTGCTTGTTTCTTGGGATTCGCGTTAAGGATAGTAGCGACATCCTTTTTGGTAGTAATGAAACCTATACTTTAATTAATAACCCTCCTTATATATAGGACGCTTCTTCTCTATTATAATAAGGATACAAAAAGATATAGCGGATAGCCTGACCATACTTAACTACAGGTTAAGTATGGTAACGCCCTGAAAATTATAAAAAGAAATTCCACACCACACCGAAACGTACGGCGAAATCTCTATATGGATAGTTTGGTGCAGAGTAATAATCGTACCCAGTCCATGCTGAATTAAAGTGTTCTGCTTTTAAATAGATTCTTGCTTGACGAATTTTGGCATTTATAAAGAAGTCTAATCTTGGGAATGCGCCGTATTCTTTTTGGTCTTGCACGTATAGTTCTGCTAAAACGGGATCATAACCATTCATATAGTATTTAGAGAAATAGCTGAAGGTGATTCCGGTTTGCAGGAACAGCTCATTATTAAAGAATGTATTTGCATAGTATAAAGTATTACGCATTACAAACTCTGGCACATTTAAGGTATTGTTTTCGTCTTTTACGTTTTGATATAATATAGTGTTTGCTAAGCCTAACTTTTTAAAGGTGATTTCTTTTTCGACTTTTAGCTTAAAGTAATTTATGGTAGCATTATTTTGATACGGTTTAATTAAGCTATCTGTTGGATTACTTTTAAAGTAGGTATAATTGTCTATAGAAGAAACGCTCAAAGAGACATCTGCTATTTTATTGGATTGCAATTGCAATTCTATTTCTTGTGTTTGGGTATTGTTGAATTTGTTTTCCCAGTTATAGTTTATATAATCGCTTTGATATAATTGGAAATTGTAATTAGGTGCTTTGGAGTTGGTGTTCAATTTTGCGCTAACTACTGCATCTTCATTAATAGGATAGGTTGCTTTTGCGGTTAAGAAATTACCATTAAAATCTCCAGATATGTTTGCTCCTATTTCTGCATCTAATTGAAACTTGTTAAAGTTCTTTTTATACGCACCTCCTATTGCTAGTATTTGTCCGGTTATTCTATTGGTTATTCTGTTTCCGTTTAAGATTACAACATTATCATATCCGTAATTATAATCGTTATGACTTACATTAAACTGCAATGCTCCAAGGGTTTTATTGGTATAATTTACATGTACTTGGTTGTAAAAATTTTCTAGCGTAACTCGTTTTTTTAAAGCGGATGTTCTAAAGGACTCGCCAAAGTAATCGGTTTCATCATCTTGATTGAACTCAAAGTACTTATCTTCAAAAGAAATAATATGTCCGACACTTAAAGTGTTTGATGCTAAAGAATCTTTAGCGTTTGTTATAATGTATTTATGATCTAAGTGAAAACGTTTTCCTTTTAAGATACTTTCGGCATCTTCAAAATTAACTTCTAAAACACCTCTATCTGAAAATTCTGGATCGCCAGCTTCAAAATATGCGACATTATCTTCTTGCAGTCCGCCATTTTCTTCATTAAAAAGGTCTTGCGCAACAAAGTGTGCATTAGCAATATATCTTTTGTCTTTTGTATTATAACTTGTAGTAAATCTAAAATTTCCCGTACTGGTTAATATGTGCTGGTATTTACCTAAAGAACGCAAGCCTTTATACGCCAAAGAAATATTTAATTGCGGCGAAGTATTTACGGTAAAAAAAGCATCTACTTGTTGTCCTTGGGAAAAAGCAGTCTTATAATATAGTTCTGTAAATGGTGTTGGTACCCGGTAATAGTTTATGTCTTCAATTTCCATATAATTAAAGTGTCTTGCTCTTGCACCGAATAGAGGCATGAGTTTATCACTATTAAAACTATATGCAAGTCTATTATAGGTCTGGCCAACATTAGAAAATGGCAACAATTCAAAGTTGTCTTTTCGTAAGTAATTAAATTTATATTCCTTTTTAATGGATAGTGTAGTATCTACATGTACGGTATCTCTTTTATGTGAGATGATTACATAGTCTTGAATTTTAGCTTTCTGGTCCTTTACAGTCTTAGACTCTCTATTAGATCCCGTAGACAAAGTATCATTAGCTCTGTTTTGTTGGGCGTCACTTTTATTTACACTTTTTTCTATTTGTGGTTTTGGCGAAACTTGCGAATACCCAAAATGGAAAACACTTAGTAAAAAGAATATCAGAATTTTTTGCTTCATAATTATTTTTTAGACCTTGCAACAACCTAAAGCCGACTTGTCTATTTTTTGCCAAAAATAGAAAATATCTAATAGGTATGAATTACAATATTACAATTTATAACAACTTGTTATTCTTAACAATTACTTAAATGCTAAAAATAAATTACTCGAAACTAAAATTAGAATGTGGAACAGACGAAGCTGGAAGAGGTTGTTTGGCTGGCCCTGTTACTGCTGCTGCTGTAATTTTACCAGATAATTTTAAAAACAAAATACTTAATGACTCGAAGCAATTAAGCGAAAAAAAGCGCGATTTATTGCAACCAATTATAGAAACGGAGGCTATCTGTTTTGGTTTTGCTCATGTTTTTCAAGAGGAAATAGATGAAATAAACATTCTAAACGCTTCCATTTTGGCCATGCACAAATCTATTGCGAATTTAAAACAGGTTCCTAACTTTATTATTGTAGATGGAAATAGGTTTAAACCTTATCCAGGTATTCCGCATGAAACCATTATAAAAGGAGACGGGAAATTTCTAAGTATTGCTGCAGCTTCGGTTTTAGCAAAAACGTATAGAGATGCGTATATGAATAAAATTCATGAAGAATTCCCGATGTATAATTGGAAACAAAACAAAGGCTATCCAACCAAAGAACATAGAGAAGCGATTAGAAAATACGGAATCACCAAATATCACAGAAAATCTTTCCGACTATTACCCGAACAATTACGTTTAAAGGTATAAGCACCTCTGGTGAAGTTGAAGTTGATTGAAACTAAAAAAAATCCTTAATATTAAAAGGTGCGTTGAAAAACTTTAATTAGCTATAGCTTTAAATACTTTAGGCACTTTAAGTACTTTTTATAAACGCATTCCTATATTTGTACAAATCCCTTTTTTACATGAAAAAAATCTGGAACCTTTTTCTTATTAGTCTATTACTTATTAGCTGTAATACAAAGAATACACATATAAATACTACCGATTATATTCCAGAAGATGCTTCGGTAATTATTAAGGTAAACAATTTAGAAAGCTTAAAAAGCAATTTAGATAATAATGATTTACTCCGCAGTCTATCAAAAAGCAAAACATATACTTCACTAAGTCAAAAACTAGAGAATCTTAAATACTTAAATACTACAAATCCGCTTTTAGTTTGTTTTAATTATGACGAAAAAGACAGTTTACAATATACTATTATCACCAAACAGACACCAGATTTGTTTGCTGTAGACTCTTTGCAAAACATTAGTGTGGAAGCCTATTTATATCAAAGTATATCTATTAATAAAACACAAATAGAAAAAAACATTATCTACAATACTTATAAAGACAGTGTTTTTATAGCTTCCTCTAGTAAAGACATTCTTGAAACTTCGCTTATTACAACGAATAAAGATGAAGACTTAAAAACCATTTTAAAAACTAGCGATACCAAAAAACCGTTTTCTATTCTTATTAATAACAAACATAAACAACCAATACAATCTGTATTTACTAATGATTCTATTTCTTTTGCTTCGTTTACAAACTACACACTTGTAGATGCAGATATTAGCCAAGATGCTATTATTTTAAACGGAATTACCAAAGCAACAGACTCTACAAAAAGCCTGATTAATATTTTTAAAAACACCATTGCTCAAGAAAACAGCATTGCATCGATTGCTCCAAGTAATGCCGATGGGTTTATGAGTTTTACATTTAAAGATTTTTCAATTTTAAATGAAAATCTAAAACAATTCCGAATTACAGATTCTTTAACAACAGACACTACGCTTTTTGATAACATTGTAGAAGTTGGTGTTATTTATGAAGGAAAAAACCAAAGTATTCTATTAAACTCTTTAGATGCTATTGCCACAAAGGATGCATTACTAAACGACCAGAATTTGGTAGAAACCTACAGACAGATTGATATTTATAGTTTTAGTGAATCGGGATTATTCCGCAATACATTCTCCCCTTTAATTACTTTTAACCAAGCGAATTATTACGCCAATGTAAATGACTTTTTTGTTTTCACCAGTACCAAAGAAGCTTTAGAAAACATTATTGCGAATTACCAAAACAAGACTACGTATAGCGAAAAGGAATACTACCAAAGTACCAAAGTGCATCTTACCAATGCTTCGTCTTTATTACTGGTTGCAAATCCTACAGCTTTAAAGCACATTATAAATACAAATTTTAATGAAACCCTAAATCTGAAACTAGACGATTATAAAACTTCGGCTATACAATTTGTGTACGATACCAATTTCGCACATGTAAATGCAGTCATAAAAAAGAACAAGACACGAGCAAGAGAGAACTCGGTTACCGAATTATACAATATCAAACTAGATGCAGACTTGGTAAACAATCCGCAATTGGTAACCAATCACATCACCAAGCAAAAGGAAATTATAGTTCAAGACATTAACAACCATATTTATCTTATTTCTAATAGAGGAAAAGTACTTTGGAAAAAACAACTTCAAGGTCCTGTTTTAGGAGAAGTACAACAAATAGACATGTACAAAAACGGCAGACTCCAATTAGCATTTGCTACTCCTAACCGCGTTTATGTTTTAGATAGAACCGGAAAAGACGTTGCTCCTTTTCCATTAAAGTATAACGATGCTATTACGCAGCCGCTTTCGGTTTTTGATTATGACAATAACAAAAAGTACCGACTATTAGTAACACAAGGTAAAAATGTTTTAATGTATGATGCTAAAGGAAAACCGGTAAAGGGATTTAAATTTAAAGCTGCAGAAAGCACGATTAATCACCAACCGCAACATTTTAGAATTGGGAGAAAAGATTACTTAACGTTTAAAACAGACAACAAACTATATATTGTAGATCGTGTAGGTAAAACAAGAGTAACACCAAAAGGCAAATATGCCTTTTCTAATCAAGCACTATACCTATATTATAATAAATTCACAACTACAACCAAAGATGGTAAATTGATTAGCTTTAACACCAGTGGAACCAACAGTACACAAAACCTAAATCTTGGTATAAAACACCATTTAGCAACTACAACAAAGACGCTAATTGCACAAACCGAAAACAAGTTAACTATAAAAAGTAAAACGTTAGATTTAGATTTTGGTAATTATGACACACCAAAACTATTTTATATCAACGATAAAATTTACGTTTCTACCACAGACTTACAAACGCAAAAAGTGTATTTGTATGATAGTAATGGTGTTTTACAAAACAATTTCCCTGTGTATGGAAACTCTGCAATCGCGCTAGACAATTTAGACAAAGACAACAACTTAGAGTTTGTAACCAAAGGTGAAAACAACACGATTATTATATACCAAATAAACTAACAGACAATTAGTTACAGAAAATAACCTGTTTTTTTTTGTTTTTTTTGAAAAATTGTTAACTTTAGTATCTCCTTACTATTAACTAGCTACAGTGTAACCCAAAAAACATTAAATTATGAAAACACGTTATGTAGTACTAGTGCTCTTGTCTGTTATTATGTTCACACATATTAGTTGTGACGAAGATGACTTTTTTCAGCAAAATGATCCAGAACAAGTAGAATTTACAGCTACCAATTACATTTACGAAGGCGACTTGCGTAAATACTATTTAGAAACCGAAAACACCAGATTAAGTGCAGACATTGCTATATGGCAACAAATTCCGGATAGCGATCCTGGTTACAATGATGCGCAAGCGAGTATTACGCAAGCCAATGCAGCAATAGCGAATAACAACGAAGAATCTCAATCTATTATAAGTCCGGAAAATGCATTTTTAATTCCACCAAGAATTCCTCCTGTACCACCAGCTCCGTCACCATGTCTTTGTTTAACAGAATTCAACACTTTTAGAAATATTATTTTTCAACCAGGAACAGGTATATTGAGTTTAAATATTACTTCTGTTGCAAACCAAAATACGTTGGTAAATACAAATGCTAATTCGCAAATCCATACTATAGAAAATACCAATGGTTTAGGTAAGTATCAATCCTTCGGTTTTTCTGAAGATGAATTTACAGGAGAAGTAATGATAACTGTGGTAACCGCCAATGGAAGTTATTCTATATTGGCTAACTTGGTGAACCTATAACAAAACATATTATTTTAAATATTTGTAAATTAGTCTTCAATTCATTTTTGAAGACTTTTTTATGAAAAAACGAATACTCCTTTTATTTTCATTTCTAGCTATAAATAATGCTATCAGCCAAAATAAAAATGATTCTATTTATATGGATAAGGTTTATTCTTTATTTCTTAAAGCAAATCAATTTATCTACACAAATGAAGACTCTACCTATTATTACTACGATCAAGTTAATAAACTAGCAAAAGAACATAAGGATATAGAATTTCTAATTGGAAGTATTAGCTCTTCTAATAAATCGGCAGGTCATTTTTACAATTTAAGAAAAATGAAAAGCAATATAGACACACTAGATTCTATTATTCGGTTTAATAAAAACGAAATAAACAAATTTGACAGTCCGTCTTATTATATAAACACCATCCATTTAGATAAAGGAACCTATTATTATTTATTGAACGATTATGAAAAATCAAGGGAAGCATTCCTTTCTATAATTACTTCTACTGAAGCTTTAAATGAAGAAGAATGGAATGTATATAATATAGATCTATTAACTAGCGCCTATAGTTTTATAGCAAAGACCTATTTTAATGATGGCAAATATGATTTAGCAAAAGAATACTACACCAAGAATATTCATATTTTAGAAACTAAAAAAGCAGACGATCTTTATAAAATAAACAGAAACTACAGCCTACTTGCCGAAGTTTTAAAAAGTCAAGAACAGTATACTTTATCTAATGCATACTTCAAAAAATCTTTAGAACACAACTTGCTTAACAACGGAAACGCTAGTAGTATCATTACAGAAGCAAACCATTTACTAGAAAATTATTTGAGTACTTCACAAATAGATAGCGCTTCATACTATCTAAAAATAATGAAAGAGAATCTAGCAGAGAATCATCCAAGATGGTCTGTATTTCACGAAGCAAAAGCAAAAATATTAGAAGCTGAAAACAATTATCTGGAAGCTGAAAAGGAACTCCGAATAGCGTTACAACTTGTAAAACAAAAATGGCAAGATCAAGCACATAATGATATTGCAGAAGCATATAACAAAATAGGTTTGTTACACTCCAAATTTAACAGCCCCGAAAAAGCTTTAGAAAATTACAATTTGGCTTTAGAGCAATTTTCTACAAACGCGAATCCTTCTACTATTAATCAGACTGCAGTTTTAAAAATATTAAAAAACAAAGCAGAGATATTAAATGAACTATCGAATCCTTCCGAAAGTTTAGAAACGGTTCAGGAAGCGATACAAACCTTAGATTTATTAAAACCTAGTTTTAAAAATAACACCGATAAACTCTTTTTAATGGAAGAAGCCTTTCCTGTTTTCGAGTCTGGTTTGCAAGCGACCTACAATGTATATCAAAATACAAAACAGGATTCGCTTATAGACAATGCTTTCTTTTATTCCGAAAAAAGCAAATCCGCACTTTTACTAGAAGCACTGTTAAGTACAAAAGCTACGGCGTTTGCTAATATTCCGAAGGAGATTATTGAGCAAGAACAAGTATTAAAATCGCAAATCAATCATATTGAAAAACAATTAAATCATTCGGAAAACAAAAAAATAGAAGATGTATTATTTCAATTAAAAAAGGAATACCGAAACCTTATAACTGCCATTGAAACCAACTACAAAAGCTATTACGATTTAAAATACAACGCACAAGTAATTTCTGTTTCTCAAGTACAAGCACTGTTAAAACCGGAAGATCTAATGCTTTCTTATTTTTATGGAAACAACGCTATTTATACCATCTCGATTACTAAAAACACGAAAGACATGCAGTATTATAAGCTGGATGCTGATTTAGAAAACGAGATTATTACCATCTATGAAATGCTTAATAATCCGAAATCAGATTTAGAAACCTTAAATAGCAAAACATATACGTTATATAAAAAGTTAGTGGCACCAAGTTTGGCAAACCGAAATGCAGAAAATCTAATTATTGTTGCGGATGGATTACTGAATTACATTCCGTTTTCTAGCATAAATACAAATTCAGAGCGCACTAAATATTTGGTAGAAGACTATGCGATTAGCTACGCGAACTCTGCTACTTTATTAAAACAGCTTACCGAAAAAGAAGGAATAAATAATGAGGCACTTGCCTTTGCTCCTAGTTTTAATGCTTCGTCGTCCACACTTTTAGCATTGCCAAATAACATAGAGGAAGCTACCTCCGTTTTACATTATTTTAAAGGAAAAACATTAACAAGCAACCAAGCAACCCTTGAGAATTTTAATACAGAAAGCAGCAAATACGGCATTCTTCATTTTGCAACACACGCTATTTTAGATGATGAAACTCCGGAATACTCCTATTTAGCCTTTCAACCAAATGCAACAAACACCAATTTATTGTATGTAAGTGATTTGTACAATTTAAACCTGAACACCAATTTAGTGACTTTAAGCGCTTGTGAAAGTGGTATTGGAAACCTGAAACGCGGTGAAGGTTTTATGAGTCTAGCTCGCGGATTTTACTTTAGTGGCGCATCGAGTATCTCTAGTACATTGTGGAAAATTAACGATGCTTCCGCTTTACATATTATGGATGCTTTTTACAAAAACTTATCTAAACAAGAAACCAAAGACATTGCCTTACAAAAAGCACAAGTCGCTTTTTTAAATACCAATAAACAGAATGCTTTAGTTCATCCTTATTATTGGTCTGGATTTGTAATTTCTGGAAATACTGCTGCTTTAGCTTCTAGTAGTAATTTAATATGGTATCTATTAGGTACCGTTGTTTTTATTTTAATTGGAGGAATACTTAGGAAACGTAGAAATTCAAGAATATAAAAAATGTGGATTCGGCATCTCGTACGGAATGACAAAGAGCGAACAAAATGTATCGAAACTATTTATTAGTACAACTTCTCGATACTATTCCAATAAAAAATTGAAATCACTCGAAGTGACATAACTAATACGTTTTTTTTAAAACTATTTCTTAAAACTATTTCTCGATATTATTCTAATAAAAAATTGAAAGCCCTCGAAGTGACATAACTAATACGTTTTTTTAAAACTATTTATCGATACTATTCCAATAATAAATTGAAAGCCCTCGAAGTGACATAACTAATACATTTTTTTAAACTATTTCTTAAAACTATTTATCGATACTATTCCAATAAAAAACTGGAAGCCCTCGAAGTGACATAACTATTGAAGTTCTTTTAAAAGCGTTTGTGCTTTTTCTTTATTATAATCAAAATTAGCAACTAGATTTTCCAGATGCTTTTTAGCTTCTGTTTTATTTTCTTCTTTTAAAGAGATCAATGCCAAGTACCATGTAGATTCTGCTACAAAGTTTTTATTTTCGGTAACTACTTTTGTAAATAAGGCTTTTGCATTTTTAGTGTCTTCTACATTTAAATATGCTTGCGCTTTATAAAAACGGAAGTACTCTTTTGTTGCTTCAGCAGGAATGGCATCAAATTTTTCTATGGCAGTTTTATAGTCTTTACTTTCGTATGCTACAAAAGCTTCACGCTCTAGAGAATTTTCGGTATCCCCTCGAGTAATGGTATACACGGTATTTGGGTAAGCACTAAAATTAGCATCATACATACTAGAATAATCGGTACCAAAAAACGAATGATAACCAAACCATCCCATCAACAATGCAATAGATGCAGCAATGGCAAAGTTTTTATAATTAAAAATAGTAGGATTCGGTTTTGTATTTTCGGTATTAAAATGTTCTATTCTGGTAGTTTGTGTTGCAGACAAGTCTTTTTCAAAACCTTGAAGTTTTGCTTTTAAAGTATCTATTTCATTACTTTCAATTACTGCTTTTAAGTTTTGTTCAAATAAAAACTGTGCTTTAAATTCGGCATCATTTTCTAATAAATCTTCAAACACCTTTTCCTGAGCAGCAGTTAAGCTGTTAGAAAAATAATGATATAGTAGGTCTTGATTATCCATTGCTATTATTCTTTGTATTAATTCTTTCTTTTAGGGTTTTCATGCATCTGGATTTTGCGCTTTTCACTACATTTTCACTCGTGTAACTTCCAGTTTCTATAATGTCTTTAATGGTAAAACCTCTATAATAAAATAAGGTTAAAAGTTCTTGACATTTCTTTCCAAGAGTAACAAAATACTTTTTTAATAAAATTTGTTCTGTGGTTAGTTCCTTTTGCTCCAAATCTAATTCTGGATCTACAAGCTCTTCCTTTTCTCTAACAATAGACAAATCAAAATCTGGATTTATAGTCTTATTGTTTTTCTTCATTTTATCAAAAATCAAATACTTACCAATGCTAAATAAATACGTAGAAATGCTACTAGTAAACTCTTGTACTTTGCCTTGCATGACATTATTATAAAAAATAATGTATGCATCTTGATAGACGTCTATATTATCCTCTTGAGATAAGTTATACTTTTTAGCAAAATTTAAAAACTTGTCTCTGTTGTCTTCGTATATATTTTTAAACAACAAATCTGAACCTTCCTTTAAATCTTCAATAGTAATATTATTTTGAACTCTATGCATTTAATGTAACTAAGTATAAAAGGTTAACACGCTACTGCTAATTTAACTTTTTTTAGGCATAACCTATTAATCTTCTACCACATATATCTTTTTACTGTTTTTTATTTAAATATGTTAACCTTAAGATACCGTTTACATTAAACCATACTATTAATCATAAAATCATAAATATTATGGCAACAAAACAATTTACAGTAAACTACTACAGAGCAGCTTTAGGCTATCAAAATGCCGCAACTTGGGGAAATATTAGTATAAAAATTCAAGGATACATAACTTGTTATGGTAGTGACCACAGATTTATTATGTATTTCTTGCATGAAACAAGTCAAGTGCCACAACCAACCTATATTCCTGCAAATAAAGTTGGCGCAATCTTTTTACCTTTTAAAGACATGCCTATTTATTTAGACATGGTAAGAAATGAAAAACCTATTTATGCCTATTTAAATTCTAGCAAACCAGAGTGGAATAGTATAAAAACAGCTTCTGAGCCTGTAGGAGAAGAAGAAAGCTAAAACATATAATGTTTATAACCGAAGTGAATATGCTTCGGTTTTTTTTATTGCTGTTATGTTAACCTATTAAATACAAACACATAAAAAGCAGTATTAATCTTTAAACTTAATAATCATGAAAAAATTTAAATTTTTATTCCTGTTACTATTAGCGCTAAGCTTTTCTTGTGTGACAGATGATAATGAATCTGAAAATCAAGAGCAAGAACAAGAAATTGTTGGTTACTCTAATATTAAAAAAGATTCTTGGCGTAATCAAATTGGACAAGAATTTGAAGTAGAAGGTATTCTTATTGTAGAAAACCAAGCAGCAAAATTACTGGTTAGTCAAAATGATTACTATGTTGACGGACTTATAGACGAGCGAAATTATATTCATATCAATATGGATTCCGACTTAGAAAATGAATTAAACCTTAATGAGTACTACGGAAAAAAAGTTAAAATTACGGGTACTTTAAAGGTAAGTAATAATGAAAACTATCTGTCTACTTCGCAAATTCTAGGAGACATTTCATTAGCCACCTTATTAATAAATAACCTTTCCGGAATACAAATTTTAAGTCCGACAGTGTTTATTTCTAGACCAGAATTTTATAATGTATGTATAAGATATCCGCAATTATGTGAATTTGATTTTTCGCAAGAAAACAAAACAGCACTTATTTATAGTGGCGGAATTAACGATGGCTATGCCTACATGCGTTATTGGAACGATGTGAAATTCATGTACTCTATTTTATTAGATAAAGGTTATCCCGAAGACAACATTCGTGTAGTATATAAAAATGGTATTGGCGAGGATAGTGACATTCCTGTGCATTATGCCGCAAATCAAACAGGCTTAAATAATGCATTTTCGTATTTAGGAAACAGAATGAATTCCAATACCAAATTCTTTTTAATGATGAATAATCACGGAGGCGGTAACGACACCTACAATCCAAGCTATGGAAACTCTGGAATTATAGATAGTAATGGCGATGATAATAGAGCTGGTATTAATGACAATGTAGATGAACAGTTTTTTTACTATAATTCTTCTACCGCATTGACAGATGACTTTTTAGCTAGTAAAATTAATGCCTTACCAATGAATTCTATGATTGCTGTAGTAAAACCATGCTATAGTGGTGGTGTTATTTGGGATTTTAAAGGACCAAATAGGGTTATCATGACCTCTGGAACAGAATTTCAAGTTACCTATTCACATACTTCTGGTCTGTTTGGCGAATTTACCTATCATTTTTTTGCTGCTGTCACTGGAAAAGATCCCATTACAGGAAACACGGTTAATGCCGATTTAAATGCTGACGGAAAAATTTCTATGTACGAAGCGCAAGTATATATTCTTGCTAATGACGCTAGAAATGAACAACCACAATATGAAGATGATAATGATGGTGTTGGTACTTCTTCTCCAAGTGCTTCTGGTGTTGGTGCTTCCACTTTCTTATAAAACCAAATTGCTTCAATTAAAACCGAAGCTAGTCTTCGGTTTTTTTTACACCAAATGTTAACCTCTTATAAAGTTCGCTATTAATAAGGTGTAATCTTAAAACATGTTATCATGAAATTTTTAAAACTAGCACTAATAATTCTAAGTCTAAGTCTATCTACAAACACACAAGCACAGCTTTTAAAAAGACTAGGCAATGCAGCAGAACGCGCTGCAGAACGAACTTTAGAAAAGAAAGTAGATGAGAAAACCACCAGAGAAACCGAAAAAACATTCGATTCCACTTTTAATAGAAAGAAGCAAAATAAAAAAGAACAACGCCAAAAGAGTAATCGTTCCTCTTCAGAAATACAGAAAACCTATGTATTTACACACAAGTTTGTAATGCAAGTTGAAAGTGATAAGCACCATACAAACATTCACTATTTTTTAAATAATGACGATAATTATATTGGCAGCAGTATGGATTTAGAAAACAATACTACCAAAATGATTACTGTGATGGATATGTCTGAAAAAAGAGCAACCATGTTTATGGAAATAAATGATGAGAAAAAACAAATGTCCATCCCTTTAGATTTTGATAATATGACAGAGGATGCTATGGAAGATCAAGAAGTAAAAATTACACCAACCGGAAAAACAAAAACCATCCTTAATTATACCTGTCATGAATATGAGGTAGAAGGTAAAGACTATCATGGAAACATTTGGGTAACCCAAGATGCTGGAGTTTCTTTCTCCAAATCATTCTACAAAGCAAAAGCTAAAAAAGGTCTAAACCAATCTTGGATGTCGATGATTAATGGTTTAACCATGGAAATGCATATCACAAATACTTCCAAAAGAAAAGAACAAATTATGGTAATGAAATGTATTGCACTAGAAAAAAGCAAGTTTACCATAAATGGTAGTAATTATAAAAAAATGATGTAAACCTGTTAACCTTTATCAAGCATTTACATTAATAATTATAATCCAAAAAACAGGTATTAAATGAATGCTTTAAAAACAAGGAACAACCACAAAAACGACCATAACATGGAGCTAAGTAAAAATGTACCATTAACAAACAACCCAATTATGAAAACAAAAAACATCGTATTCTTATTCTCATTAATCTTTCTATTCGCAACACAAACGCAAGCACAAATTTCTTTAGGTGGCGGTTTTGGTTATAACGAAAAAATTTCTGGACCCGGATTTACATTAAAAGGCGTTTTTACTATTACCGATAATATTTCAATTTCACCAAGTGCCTCTTATTTTTTCGGGAATCAAGTATATGGTTATAAACGAAGCTTATTTGCAGGCGATGTAAATGCACATTACTATTTTAATATCCTTGAAAATAAATTAAAAGTATATCCTGTTGTTGGAATAAACTTTTCTAGTTACAAAACAGGAAACTCCTATTATGATGATTTATTTGACTACGAAACAAAACAAGTAACAGATAGTGCATTAGGTGCTAATATAGGAGCTGGTGCAACCTACCAATTTACAGAAAAACTAAAAGTATATCTAGAACCCAAATTTGTTGTTAGTAATTACAGTCAAGTAGTTATAAATGTTGGAGTTTTATTAAATCTTTAAAAAGATAAACGAATGAATCTACATATAACAATGCTTGCTATTTTCTATTTGTTTTATTTGAATTAGTCTTCAAATGCAAAAGCTTCAGAACCAACTTCTGAAGCTTTTTTTTTATTTAACGGTTAACCTTTCGTATAAAAAAGCATTAAGAAGTACAGAAGCTAAAAAAATCTATAGTGTTTTTTTTGGGTTACTATAGACAAGCAGGAAACTGCTGCATTAAAAGTCGGAGAAAAAATACTTCGACTTTTTTTGAAGTAATGTTAACCTTTTAAAAACCCTTTCATTAAACAGTAAATAAATATTAATCCAATAAACTTTAAAATTATGAAACTTTCAAAAACAACAATTTCAAGATCTAAGTATTTTCTTTTAGCACTTTTAGTAACTTTTAGTTTTTCTTGTAGTCCAGAAGATGGAGAAGATGGCGCTACTGGTGCGATAGGTCCTGCTGGAACAAATGGAGAAGATGGAAATGCCAATGTAGAAACATACACATATGACATTTCTGCCTTAACTGGAACGACTATAAACATTTCCGCACCGCAACTAACCCAAGATGTTTTAGATAACGATGGTATTTTAGTCTACATTCAACGTAGCGGTAATTATTACCCAATACCTGGTACTAGTTTTAGCGACGAGATTAAAACTATTTTAATAAACGCAGCTGTAGAACTAACTTTTTACGATAGAGTGACTGGGGCTTCTGTTACTATTCCTGCAGATCGATATACTTTACTTAAAATGGTTATTATAGAATCTAATAACACAACAACAGGTAGAACGAGTATTTCCACAAAGCAACAAGCATTGAACAATCTAAACCAAGCTGGAGTAGACGTAACAGATTATTATGCCGTTTGTGATTATTACGGAATTGCATACTAAACAATATCTTTAAAATAATTAAAACCGAAGTAAAAAGCTTCGGTTTTTTTTATGTCAAATTTTTCAAGTAAGAAACAGCTTATTACAATACCGAAGCAATTCTTACAGTAGTACTAAGAATCCACATACAAATCCTATCTTTTTGATTTTCAGGTATTTACACTCTAAAATAACACAGAAATATTACTTTACTTTGTACTCAAGAGATATCCTTTTATGCAACGCGTTACCATTAACACCAATTATTAACCGTCTTAAAACCTAAAAACAAATTAGTCCTTTTAAATTAAAAAAACATTAATTCCTTAAACACTTAATAAAAAATAGCACCTAATATTAATCATTAAAACTTAAAAATTATGAAACGTTTTACAGTAACAATTTTAAAAGTAAAGTATATATTATTAGCTCTTTTAGTAGTGTTTAGTTTCTCATGTTCTCCAGAAGATGGCGAAGACGGCAAAGATGGTGTTTTGGGAGCAACAGGTACAAATGGTACAGATGGTACAGATGGCACAGATGGATCTGATGGGAATGCCAATGTATTTGTATCGGAATGGATACATGCATCATATTCTCCAACAAGTATTGATAGTGCTTCTAGGCTACAATTTATTATTCCGGCTCCAGAATTAACACAAGACGTCATAAATAATAGTGCCATATTAATATATGGAAAAACTAATGGCATAGAAGTTTGGGGATTACCACTTACATTTCCTTACTTAGATCAAAATTTTTCTTTCATGATTAACTCCATTGGAGACATTGACATATTTTGTGATGGTGGCACATCTGCTCCTTATTTAAATTATTTTAAATATGTAATAATCCCTAGTAATACCATAAAAACAAATATAGATTACTCCAAAATGTCTTATAAAGAAGTAAGCGATAATTTAGCTTTATATTACTAAATTTTAAAACACCAACATTTAAAACCGAAGTAAAAAGCTTCGGTTTTTTTATGCCTTTTTGCTAGTAAATGATTAGTATTGTAGTCACAATATTATAACCATGATTACACGTAAACTCGCAACCATTTCAAAATTTATTATTCATAAAGTTGGTAATAAACATAACGATACTAAAAATGCTTTTTCAGATAAAGAAGTACATTTTGATGAAGAAAGTTATGACCTTATGCTTCCATTTCTATTAAGACCTTTTGGTACTGTAGTACAAAGCTACCGTTTTAACCATCATGCCAATGTAGAACTTAATGAAATCAATTCGTATGCAAAAAGTATTTTCACCGATGATGATGCCTTTGTAGAAACTTCAAAAAATATAGTAAAACATTTGTTTGAACAAAGTGATTCTGCTCAAATAAAAACGGGGGATGTTTTAGTTGCGCTATTTGAAGGTATAGAATATAAAGAAATGGTTACTAATGCTATTGGTATTTTTAAAATTGAAAGCAAAACCAATTTCTTTCAAACCTATTTAGAAGACAATAGTTATGATGTTTTAGTACAGCAAGGTATTTCATCTAAAAAAGTGGATAAAGGTTGTTTGATTTTAAATCAGACAGATATGGAAGGAAACATCATTTTAAGTGTAGATAATAATAGTTATGACGCGCAATATTGGTTAGACAAGTTCTTAAATATTAAGTATGCAGACGATATGAATAACCATACACATAACTATTTAGATATGTGTAGTGAGTTTTCTACCGAAATTTTAAAAACCAGTTTTGGCGAACAAGAACGAAACATATTTTTAGCAAAAACCATTGACTATTTTAAAGAGAATGAAACGATAAACGTTGAAAATTTTAAAGAAGAAGTTTTTAAAGACGAAAACCACATCCAACTTTTTGAAGATTTTAAAAAGGAATACGAAGAAGAACAAAAGGTATTACTGCGTAACCAATTTGATTTAGCCGAAGCGGTTGTTAAAAAGGATAAAAAGAAAATTAAAACAGAGATTAAACTAGATACTAATATCCAGATTAAACTAGATATTGATGCTCCAGATGCTGCCGAAGAATTTCTAGAACGTGGTTATGACGAAGAAAAGAAAATGTATTACTACAAGGTGTTTTTTAATGCCGAAGGGTAAACCATAGACTTACATATCCAACTAAGAAAGGCTTCTTTTCCTACAATAAAAAAATTATCTTTATGAGATAATGGTAATATGAAAGTGACTGTATCATGATTTCTTTAATAGATATTAGTAATAAAAGCTACTGTATTACGAGTTGTAGCACATTTGAGAAACGAACTGAATGATTGAATTAATACTTTCGACTTTAGCAGAGTTTGGACTAATTCGTTAAGATAATAAACATCAAAAAAGGATAAGTGAAAAAGAAGACGGAATTAATAATTCAGCACGAAGAGTTTGGAGAAGAACTGTTTCATATTGAAAATGCTAAATACAATCTTTATGAAGTCGAAAAAGACAGATGGGAATTTGTAATTTACATCGATACGGACTCTGCAATAAAACGTTCTGAAGAATTGAAAAAAGTTGTACACGCTGAACCTACAATTGAAGTAACAGTAATTTTGAATTCATCGGAATCTAAATTAACAGAAACGATGATCATCTCTCAAAAAAGTGGTTATGACTATTCTCGAGACGAATATTTATCAAATATTTATTACTTCTCGCACGAAACTGTGGAAGATTTCCAATTTGAGATTTTAGAATTAAAAGAAGATTATTTGATTGCAAAAATGGAAGGGAATTGCGTGATAAATGGTTCTAACGGAATAAAACCTGATTCAAAAATAGCTACGATAACGGAATTTAAACTTGATAAAAGCTTAAAAAGAACAACTTAGTAATAAAAAACTACTACCAACATCCCTACAAAATTTATTACTAATTCTAGCCTAAATAAAAACCCCATACACTTAACTGTTAGCGACATTACTACAACACCTCCCTAAATGCAAGGAAACATGCAACAAACACAAAATCATTATGCAATAGAATACACCAAACTTTCACCACATGACAATTGGTTATCTCAATTACTTCATGGTGCATATAATTTGCCAGGATTAAAAGGAAAGAAAGGTGTTTTATTTTCAAATGCTATTTTAGAAAAATATATTCAAGAGGAAGAAAAATATGATATTTTTAAGTTAACATCAGGAAAAAAAAGAAGTCTTAGAACACTTTCTACTGGTGAGCAAAAAAAAGCGTTACTAACTTATTTGCTACAACAAAAACCAGATTTTATAGTATTAAATAATCCTTATGAAACCTTAGACATCGCTTCTGTTGCTTTATTAAAACAGCAATTAATTTCGGTGTCTAAAGAAATGCCTATCGTATTTATTTTTAATAGACAGGAAGATTTACTACCAATAATCACACATATAATTACATTTGAAAAAGATGCGCTTAAAGCAGTGGTGCCAATTGCAGCATATCCTTTTAAAAAAAGTGATTTTGTTTTTGATAAAGAAATCCCCCAACCAATAACAACCTACACAAATATTCCTGAAGTGTTAGTAGACCTGAAGCGTATACATGTAAGTTATGACGATCGTCCCATTCTACAAGATATTAACTGGACCATTAAAAAAAAGGAATTTTGGCAGTTAATAGGTCCCAACGGATCTGGAAAAACCACCTTGCTATCCATGATTTATGGGAACAACACCAAGGCTTATGGTCAAGAAGTATATCTCTTTGGCAAGAAAAAAGGCTCTGGTGAAAGTGTTTGGGATATAAAACAGAAAATTGGATATATTAGTCCTTCGATGTTAGAATTGTTTCATCGAAACCATACCGTAGAACAAATGATTATTTCGGGATTTTTTGATAGTATCGGACTATATCAAACACCATCTACGTTACAAGTACATACTGCAGCGATGTGGATGGAAGTTTTAAATTTAAGTAAAGAAAAAAACACCTCTTTTCTTAAATTATCACCTGCTATACAACGATTGGTGTTAATAGCTCGAGCTATGATTAAACATCCTCCTTTACTTATTTTAGACGAACCATTAATTCATGTAGATGATGAAGGCACCGCACTCATTATTGCATTAATAAACAAAATTACAAAGGAAAGTGAGACCAGTATTCTGTTTGTTTCACATCGTCATGAGGCTAATATTCAGCCAGATTTCACCTATACACTTTGCCCCTCTCCCAATGGTTCTATGGGCATACAGAAATAACTTATAGGTTCGTTAATCTTCTCTTGGCAACCTAGAATCTTCCTGAGCAATTTGATAAACCAATGCTGCAATTACCGTAGCATTAATCTTCATATCGCGTTCGGGAACATATTCGAGAGCATCCAAATTAGTGTGATGTGTTACTGTACTATAATTTAATTTATCTTGGATTATCTGAAATCCAGGAATTTTGTAATAATCAAAAACATCATGATCTGTAAAATCAGTATTTTGAATGGTTAGATTATTAACATCTAAATACGCATAAGGTTCTAACATCGCTTCAAAAATAGGTCTTACCGCTTCATTTCCTTGCAAATAAATACCTCGCATTTGACCAGCACCATTATCCATATTTATATAGGCCGAAATTTTTTCAAACTCTTTTTTCCGAATAGTCTCTTTTACTTTACCGAAGTGTTTTTCGGCATAGGCCATAGAACCTACAAATGCCTGCTCCTCGCCACCCCATAACGCAATTCGTATGGTTCGTTTTGGTTTTAATCCGGAAGCTTTAATAATACGCATAACCTCCATCATTACTGCAGAACCTGCACCATTATCTGTAGCTCCAGACGCAGGATGCCAAGAATCAAAATGAGCACCACTTCGTCTTTTAATTTTGGATCTGAACCTATGATTTCCGCAAAAATGTTCACGTTATTTTCTGGTCTTAAATAAAGTTCAGAATCTAAATGGAATTTAATTTTAGGGTTCATACCTCTTCCTATTAGGCGTTTTAATTTCCCGAAACTCTCTGGAGAAATCGCAAAATAAGGTATTGGTTTCGCATCGCTTTCTCTAAAATTATAAGTACCACTAGGATGAATAATACCAGGAAAAAAAGGTGTTGTTCCAAAAATACTTAGTGCGCCTTCTGCTTTTAAAAAAGCAAAAAAGGCATCATCTTTTCTTACCATACTATCGAATATAACATCCAAATTCCCAATTAAATCCATATCTCCAGCATTATGACTTAAAGCATTCTTTGGTGCAGGTTCTATAGATTTTTCAGCTTCTTCAATTTGTTCTTTAGTAAAGCGTGTAGAAAGTGGATCGAAGAGCATATTTTGTTCTGGAGCAGCTCCTATCAATATGGTTTTTCCTTGTATTTTCCCGCTCCATTGTTTTTTAACTTTGTCTAAATCGGCATGACTTTCAATCCAAATCAAATCCCCTATTTGTACACCATTAGAACTTTCTGTCCACGCATAAGGATAAGCTTGTATTTTCATATAAGCAGGCGCAGTCATTTCTATATTAAATGATTTCACTTCCCAACCCATACAATCATCACAATAATTTTCGTAATACACCTTATCGATTCCCCAATTCTCCATGGTTTTTTTTGCCCATTCTGCTGCAGTAAAATATTGATCTGTACCTGCTAAACGAGGACCATAAACATCGGACAAGTCAGAAACAATACGCATGACTTGTGATTTCTGAAAGCCTTCGATATTTATTTTTGAAAGCGCTTGAGATTTTGTTTGACTCCTTGTAGAAAATCCGATACAAAGGAAAGCTGTAATAATAATTTTAGACACTATTTTCATAAAACGAAGAGTATTTTACTGATTTACAATACCTTAAATTAATAAAGAATAATGACAGCACAAAAAAATTACGGAATTAATGTATAACGGAAAGATATTTCGTGTTGCTTAATTTCTGATTTTCTGTAAAAAAAACAACTAATCTACAGGTCTTTATTTTGGAAATCTTGCGGTAATTAATCTTATTTGTCCCAAATGGTGCGCCTGATGTTCCATTACATGAAACCAAGACCAATGATTCTTTTTAGTCCACCAATCATCATTTCTCTCCTTGAATTCTTTTAATGTATTCTTTCGTACTTTTTTATACATATCTAAATAATACTTTATTGGTTTGTCTTTAAGTATTTCTTTCGTTTTATCCAGATCGAGACTTATTTCAAGTAGTTCTTTTTCTTCTATTTCGTATGCATTAAACATTTCTTCTCCAAATGAATATTTTTGATAGGCTGCCTCTACAGCTGTTATATGTAAAATAATCGCTCCTATCGAATTTGCCTTTTCATCAAATTGAAAGTCGGTTTCAAAGGCATTAAGTCCGCGTGTAGATGAAACAATGTCGTCTTTTAAGTATTCTAACATATAGACCATAACTCCTATTTGTGTGTCATATCCTTTTTCTCTATTGATTTCTTGAGCGCACAAAGAGTTGGTAGATAACAAGATTATCACGCATACTAATAGGCTTTTAAATAATATTTTCATAAGTACAAATGGTGGATTAGTTTGGGTTAAAAAGGATCACCTTAATAGACAATCTCGTTTACTAGAAACGTGTTACACTATAATTTATTGCTACTTTCTTTTTATCCAATAACCTGCATCTCTATTGCTTGTAAAATTGCTTCACAATTTATTCTAGTTCGTGGATTTTTTTTAACTTAGTTTCCAATCAAACACCCTGGAAACAACTATAAAATGAATAAAACCCTACTAATATTACTACTTCTAATATCCCTTTTTTCTTGTAAAAAAGAAAAGGCAACAGAAATAATTATTATAGGAACCCTTCATAAACCAGAAGCTAATTTTAATGCAGAAATTCTATTCCATATATTAGAAGATGTACAGCCTGATTTTATTTTACAAGAACTAGACTCTTCGTTTTTCACTTCCAATTTTAAACATAAAAAGGCCCCTACTAGTAATGAGGGTATGGCTTCTAAGAAATATATTGAAAAATACCCAAGCACTAAATTGAGACCTTATGAATTTGAAGGCAGAAATGAATATAGAATAAATATTGGCTCACGACCTACGGATGGATTAACAACAAAACTAATAGATAGCTTAAATAAAGCGGAATTATTATCGGTTACAGAAGCAGAAATTTATAATAAATATAAAGCACTATTAAAACCATTAATTGTATTCGCTTCTAAATCTCCAGAAAACTTCAACAACGCTTCAACAGATAGTATTTGTGCAGAAAGACAATATTATCAGTATAAAATGCTGACAAAAATAACCAATAAAAGAAATGAATTTGCAACTCGTTTTCATACCAAACCAAATGGTAAAAAAATAAGTTACCGAAACGGATATCAATTGGCTGGTGATTTTTGGGATTTAAGAAACCAAACAATGGCTAAAAACATAATGCGAATTGCAGAACAGAATCCAGAAAAAAAACTGGTTGTACTCTGCGGATTTATGCATAGATATTATATTTTAAGGGAATTGAAAAAATTAACAAAAGGCAAAAATATTCTCTTAAAAGAGTTTTACGAAAAATAAAAACGGTTGCTAATAAAGACTGTTCCTAATTACTGGTTCGCTCCTACTTCCAATTCGCTACACAGAATTATAGTTTGCTATGTACTTGTACATTAAAAAGCTATTACACATAAACGAGCCGGTTAGGTATAGTTTAATAAATCAAACAATATGAATAAAAAAATAGGCTTAAAAGAAGCTATTTCTATCGGAATTGGAGGAATGGTTGGTGGTGGAATTTTTGCAGTCCTCGGACTAGCAGTATCCCTTGCCAAAGGCGGAACACCAATAGCTTTTTTATTTGCAGGTATTTTAGCATTAATAACCTCTTACAGTTATGTAAAGCTTTCCCAAAAATATCCAGACAGAGGAGGAACCGTTAAATTCATCAACCAAGGTTTCGGAAAAACAATATTTAGTGGCGGAATCAATAACCTTTTATGGATAAGTTATATTATTATGCTTTCCCTTTATGCTTCGGCATTTGGGTCTTACGCACCAAATTTATTAGAATTGACTTCTAACAAAACCATCGATTCACACATTTATGCAAGTGCAATTATTGTATTGGCTACAGCGATTAATTATTATAGTATTGCTGTAGTTGGAAAAATAGAATCTTACGCAGTAATTATCAAATTAGTAATTCTAATTTCCTTTATTTTCATTGGCGCTTATGGCTTAATTGGCAATCCTAATGTAGCGCAACTCGCGATTTCACAATGGGAAACTCCAATTAAATTATTTGCTGGCGGAATGGTTATTTTTGTTGCTTACGAAGGATTTGAACTTATTGCAAATGCAGCACCAGACATTATTAATCCGGAAAAGAATATACCAAAAGCCTATTACTATTCTGTAATTTTCGTGATTGTATTATATATCATTATTGCTTTTGTAACTATAGGTTCCCTTCCATTTGAAAAAATTGCAACAGCGGAAGATTATGTTTTAGCGGAAGCAGCAAAACCAATGTTGGGAAAAATTGGTTTTTCTATTATTACAGTTGCTGCATTAATTTCAACATTTTCGGCAATTAATGCATCGCTTTATGGAGGAAGTAAAGTTAATTATGAAATTGCAGAGGACGACGAATTACCACATCACTTTTTAGCAAAACTTTGGAATCAGCCAATTGGCTTAATGATTACCGCAGTAGCAACATTAATTTTAGTCAACATCCTTAAACTAGAAAGTATATCTACCGCAGGTAGTGTTGGTTTTTTACTCATTTTTGGGGTAGTCAATCTTGTTGGATATCGATTATCTGAAGAAACAGGTAGTAATAAAATAATTCCATTAGTCGGTTTTGTTTTATGTATGATTGCTACAATTATCTTAATTAATCAACAATACGCGTCAAATACAATTGGTGTAGTCATTTCGATAGCCATTATTGGATTTTGTTTTTTAATGGAATGGATTTATAAAAAGACAGAAAAAAAATAAGATCTAAATACTCTTGAGTTTAACTGAAGGAGCCGATTAAAACGATAATGAATTACAGATTTAATTCGAAATTATATATTCTAAGTTCTCGCCTACTTTCCAAAACGCAAAAGGATTTTCTACCTATCTACAGATAAGAAGTTTCGGTTTTTATTTACTAAATTAGGTGTTTAAAACACATAACAAGCAAAGGAACTAGGTTGCCAATTAATAAACAAAGGCAAACAAGGAATCCTTTTTATAATTAATTATTTTTCAAAGATATATTTATGCTAAAAACTCCAGTAATACATCCAACCATAATGGAAGCACTTGCGCGTTCAGGACATTTTGCACAAGTTGTTATTGCCGATGGAAATTTACCCGTTGGCGCTATGACAGGACCTAATTCTACTACTGTACACCTAAATTTTAAACCTGGATTATTAGATGCCCTAACCGTACTTGAAGGCATACTAGAAGTTTGTCCAGTTCAAGGAGCTATTGTTATGGAAAAACCTGCGGAAGCAGATGCTGCCATTCACGATGCGTATAAAAATGCACTTGGAGCTGATGTAACATGGGACACAATGGAGCGTTGGGCTTTTTATGATAAGATAAGAAACCCGAATACGACATTAATTATTCAAACAGGTGAACAACGCCGTTTTGCTAATTTAATATTGACTGTTGGCGTTGTAAAAATGGCCGAAGAAAGTGGTTTTTAAAAATTTACACGGATAAAAAAAGAAACCCTTGCTAAACATGTTTAGCAAGGGTTTCTAGTTATTTAAAAATAAGTGTCTTATTTAATTATGCAACATCGGCATCTTTAATTTCAACCACTTCAAGATCAAAAATAAGATCTTTACCAGCTAAAGGATGGTTTCCGTCTACAACAATACTATCTTCTTTCACTTCAATAACAAGTAAATTTCTTTCTTGTCCTTCTGGAGTTTTAGAAACTAATCCCATACCAACTTCAGGTTTCATATCTTGAGGAAGATCTGCTTTATTCACTTCTTGTTTTAACTGCTCATGAATATCTCCATACGCTTCCTCTTTAGGAATTGTAATGGTTTTCTTTTCATTTAATTTCATGTCCAACACACCTTTTTCAAAACCAGGAATTAATTGTCCTTGTCCTAAAGTAAATTCTAATGGCTCTCTTCCTTCTGAAGAATCAAAAATTTGTCCGTCAGATAATTTACCTGTATAATTTACTTTTACTGTGTTGTTTTCTTTTACTTGACTCATATTATTTCATTTTAAAAATGGGCTTTGCATAATTCTTACGCAGTAACCATTTTATTTTAAACTTACTGTAGCGTTAATTGCCAAAACCAAGCCAAGAACCCGAAAAACCAAAAGGAAAACGTCATAGCTACAAACAGTACTCCTTAAAAAACAGGTTGTATCCCTTTAAAAACAACACGCGACAACTTTACAAACCGCTTTTAAAGGAATCGCTCACAAAATAATATAGTCTGCAAATATGTCAGTTAAATCAAAAATTTTTGATGACAGACACCAAATAAGTACCACGAACCTTAGCTATTGTAATTCAGAAAACAAAAAGCCGAAGTATATACTTCGACTTTGGTTTTATAATAACACTATATTCTAAAAGGATTTTCTACATACTACTTACTGAAGATTTCATCTCTGCTTCAAAAAGCGTTGTAAAATGTTTCAATAGTTTTTCTTTTACTTCTTCTATATTCACTTCTTTTTTACCAAGTTCTACGTTAAGAGAAGTAACGGCTTTACCACGAATACCACAAGGTATCATATTATCGAAATAACCAAGATTGGCATTTACGTTTAATGCAAAACCATGCATGGTTACCCAACGCGAAGCACGAACGCCCATAGCACAAATTTTTCTAGCGAATGGTGTTCCTACATCTAGCCAAACTCCGGTTTCTCCCGGACTACGTTCTGCTTTCAAACCATATTCTTCTAAAGTGAGAATAATCATTTCTTCTAAAAAACGAAGGTACTTATGTATATCGGTAAAAAAATTATCTAAGTCTAAAATAGGATAACCAACAATTTGTCCGGGTCCATGATAGGTGATATCTCCACCTCTATTTACTTTATAAAAGCTTGCGCCTTTTTCGGCAAGTTGTTCTTCGTTTACTAATAGGTTAGACATGTCTCCACTTTTACCCAAAGTATATACGTGTGGATGTTCTACTAATAAGAAATAGTTAGTAGTTGGTACATTCAATTCTTGCCTTCTATTTTTTATTTTAGTATCTACAACAGATTTAAATAAAGTCTCTTGATAATCCCAAGTGTCTTTATAATCTTGTACTCCTAAATCCTGTAATTCTACGATTTTATTCAAAACTAATATCCTTCTTTTAATCTTCTAATTCTACGTCTAAAGCCATCGCTTCTGGCGACTTTATCATTTCAATAAAGTTCATTTTTAAGGTAACCGATTTTTTATCGTCGCTAATCACGGCGTTTTTATTGGTTACCGACTTTATTTCTTTTGGGAAATTATATACCAAGGTATAGGTCATGGCTTCAAACACTTCTTTAGAATCTCCCATTTCGTTTATTTCGGCGTCCAAGGTTTCCATATCTTCTGGAGCAATCTCATAATTTTCTTTGATAAATCGAGAAAATATTTTTCCGTCGTAGGTAAAATCTACATACTCAAAAACACTTTCGGATGCTTTAGCGACAGCACTTTCACCCATTTTACCAAATTGCGAATTGTTTTCGGAATTCATCTTTTTGGCTTCTTCAATTTTTGCTAAAGCTTCTGGTAATTCTTTTAAACTCGTAAATGTAGAACCAAAGCCTAAGTCGAAAACACCAGCTTCCTCATCCATTTTCATTTTAATGACAATGTTTTCTAAATTCTTTAGTTCCGCTTGTTCTTCTAAAGAAAGTGTAGCAATACTATCGGATTTTTCTACCAGCATATCTTTAAAGTACATGACGCTATCTAGTTTTATTTTCTCTTTACCATCGTCTTTTTTTCCGCCACCCATTTCTTCCATGGTTTTCATCACTTCGCTCATATCATAGCGCATGATAAATTCTCCAGATCCATCTGGATTAAAGCTTATTTCTTCGGTAAAATTACAACTGGTTAATAAAAAAACGCTTGCAATTGCTAGTAAAAATTGTTTCATTCTTAAAGATTTTAATGTGAAACAAAGGTACGTATTTTATCTTTCCGGATTATTTAAAATTACTAATGCTGCAATCACACCAGGAACCCATCCGCAGATCCATAATATAAAAACAATTAGTATCGATCCGCAGCCTTTATCTAAGACAGCTAAAGGTGGACATAAAATTGAAAGTAAGACTCTCCAAAAACTCATTTGATTTGATTTTAATTGATTGATGTACTTATTGGACGTAATTGTTTCTGATTTGTTACACTTTGCATTAGGGATAGAGCGCATGTTGGAGCTCCTTGCAAAGAGCGACTAGCGAAAGCCCGGCTTTTTTACAAAAAAAGAATGCCCAAAAAAGCATTTTCTAATTAGTAGCTTTAATGTATCTTTGTGGCTTCTTAAAAAACATAAAATTAACATGTCGCAATTATCGGAACAAGAATTAGTACGAAGAGATAAGTTAGCCAAATTACGCGAATTAGGCATTAACCCATATCCAGCAGATTTATACCCTTTAACCCATCTTTCTAGTAAGATAAAGAAGGATTTTAAAGAAGGGGAAAAAGTAAATATCGCTGGACGATTAATGTCAAGACGTATTCAAGGTAATGCGAGTTTTGCCGAACTTCAAGATAGTGAAGGTAGAATACAAGTATATTTTAATAGAGATGAAATTTGTGCTGGCGAAGACAAAACCAAGTACAATGAGGTATATAAAAAATTACTAGATATTGGTGATTTTATTGGTATTGAAGGGGAATTATTCACAACGAAAGTTGGGCAAAAAAGTGTTAGAGTTACCGACTTTACCCTTTTAAGTAAAGCTTTAAAACCATTACCATTACCAAAAGAAGATGCAGAAGGAAATTTACACGATGCATTTAACGATCCGGAATTACGTTACAGACAACGTTATGCCGATTTAGTAGTAAACCCAAAAGTAAAAGAGGTTTTTGTAAAAAGAACGAAACTTTTTAATGCGATGCGTTCTTTCTTTAATGACGCTGGATATTTTGAAGTAGAAACGCCAATCTTACAACCAATTCCTGGTGGAGCAGCTGCACGTCCTTTTACTACGCATCACAACTCTTTAGATATTCCGTTATACATGCGAATTGCAAATGAGTTATACCTAAAACGTTTAATTGTTGGTGGTTTTGATGGTGTGTATGAGTTTTCTAAAAACTTTAGAAACGAAGGAATGGACAGAACGCACAATCCGGAATTTACAGCAATGGAAATTTATGTGTCTTATAAAGATTACAACTGGATGATGGATTTCTGTGAACGTTTATTAGAATATTGTGCTATTGCCGTAAACGGAACAAGTAAAGCTACTTTTGGAGAACATGAAATAGATTTTAAAGCGCCTTATGCTAGAGTTACTATGGCCGATTCTATTAAGCATTTCACTGGTTTTGATATTTCGGATAAAACTGAAGATGAAATTAGAGAAGCTGCAAAAGGAATGGGAATTGCTGTAGATGCAACCATGGGTAAAGGAAAGCTTATTGATGAAATTTTTGGTGAAAAGTGTGAAGGAAACTACATACAGCCAACCTATATTACAGACTACCCGAAAGAGATGAGTCCGTTATGTAAAGAACATAGAGATAATCCGGAATTAACGGAACGTTTTGAGTTAATGGTTTGTGGTAAAGAAATTGCGAATGCATATTCGGAATTAAATGACCCAATTGACCAACGTGAGCGTTTTGAGCACCAATTAAAACTTGCTGCAAAAGGAGATGATGAAGCTACCGAGTTTATTGATCATGACTTTTTACGTGCTTTAGAATATGGTATGCCTCCAACTTCTGGAATGGGAATTGGTATGGATCGACTAATCATGTTTTTAACCAATAACCAAAGTATACAGGAAGTTTTATTCTTTCCGCAAATGCGACCAGAAAAGAAAGCATTAGCAATAAGTGAGGAAGCAAAAGATGTTTTAAAAATATTGAAAGCTGACGAAAAATTAGCACTTAACGATTTAAAAGGAAAGTCTGGTTTATCGAATAAAAAATGGGATAAAACCATAAAAGAACTAACTAAAAACAATCTTGCCAAAGTGGATAAAACGGAGGATGGTTTGTTTGTAGAAATCGTATAAATTTCTCATTTCCGCGAAGGCGGAAATCTCATTATAAAAAAGGAACTACAATTTGTAGTTCCTTTTTTTGTTTGATATACTTTTAAATCCTGTTGTCCTTTCGACCAAAGCAGAGAAATCTATTTTATCTATTTCTAATTATAAAGATTTTTCGACTACGCTCAAAATGACAGTTTCGTTTATTTTTCCATCTCCAACTTATAACCAACACCATGCACATTAATGATATTAATAGAAGGATCTTCTTTTAGTTTATTTCGGAGTTTAGAAATATAGGTATCTAAACTTCTACCAACGATAACGCCTTTATCTTCCCATACTTTTTTAGTGAGTTCTTCGCGTTTTATAATTTGATTTGGTTGTGCTACAAAGAGCGCTAATAATTCGCATTCCTTTTTAGAAAGGCTAATTTCGGTAGCTTCTTTAATCAGTTTGTTTTGTTCTGGATAAAACTTAAACCTTCCTAAAGAAGTATAATCTAAATCTACCGGTTCTATTTTTTTCTTGTTTCTCCTTGTCAGTGCAAATACCACAAGCAGTACTAAAAACACTAAAAAAAGCACATATAAAATTTTGGTTTGGGTTTTATTTTGTTCGGTAATCTCTGTAAACTGCACCGTAACTTGGTAGCATGCTTTTTTTAATTCGCGACCAGCACAAGGAATAATGCCTTTCTCTGCATTTTGTTGCATGGCATAACTGTAGGCTACTTGCAGGTCTTCACATTGGGTTACTTCGGTAATATAATGTTGTGGTAAAGCTGCTTTTTCAAAACTACGCTTCATAATAGCTACCAAACTATCCGGTTGAATTGCCAAAGTATTTTCAAAAGTTACTTGGTATTTATTTTCATTTAATGCAATTACAGGAGACACCACAGAAGTAGAATCACTATTAGTCAGTAATAACTGGTGTCCGACTTCTCGCAAAGACACTTTTACTAGTTCCGGAAAATGATTCGCGGTATCTTTATTACAAGATAGCATGCAAATAAAAAGAGCAATAAATAGAAAACGCTTCAATAAAGGTGTGATTGTATTATTCATAATTATTGGTAAATAACATACAATTTCAGGACTTTTTACAATAGTTGACACTTCTTTTACATTCTTTTGACATATTTTACCTAGTAGCGCTCTTAGATTTGTAACATCAAAACGAACAGAAATGTAATCTATTTATTAATCATTAAATTTACAGATATGAAAAAGAGTATTCTAATTTTTGCAATAGTGTTAATCGCACTAAGTCTAACCGCTTTTAATATAATAAACGGTAAAGATTCAAAATCAGAAAAAACGGAAACTACAAAAAACAAGGAACTAGCATTAAATACCAATGCTGTTTACGAAGCTCCGATTGGTCCTATTTTAAAAACGGATTCCATTAAAACAAAACCAGAAGTTTTTGAAGATTTTATTTATGATGTTGGTTCCAGATTTGCTCCAATGAAAAAAAGTGATCTTGAAAAAGCAACTTCATTAGATGCCTTTTTTACGTGGGAAGAATTACGTGCTATCTCAAAAATTAAATTTGTTGAAATTATAGTTATTGAAAACGAAAGACAAACTCAAAAGAGAGAGATTAGCTACACAAAAGACTTTACGGAAGCCCAATTAAAATTACTACAATCTTTTGATTACACTTCACACTTTAACCTTAGAATAGAGTATTTAGAAAAAAACTCGGTAGGCCAATTAGAACATAAATTTAACTCACCACACATAACTATTGTCCCAGAAAAGCAAGCAGCTTATGTGGATGGTAAAGATGCACTAAAAAAATACTTAAAAGAAAGTAGCAGCGAAGCTAGAAAAGAAGTAGATCCAGAAAAGCTACAGGCTGCAAAACTACATTTTATAATAACAAAACTAGGAACCATTGAAAATGTAAAACTAGACAGAACATCCAACTATCCTTTGGTAGATAAAACGATGATAGATTTAATTAAAAATTTATCTGGAAAATGGAAACCTGCCGAAAACGAAAAAGGAGAAAAAATGGATCAAGAAATGGTGGTTTCTTTTGGATTAATGGGTTGTTAGAATTATAAAATAAAAGCATGTAAAAAGGAGCTACTTCATTGTAGTTCCTTTTTTTATGCATCTATGTCAAGCAAAGGAAATCTCAACCTTTTTTAGTATATTTATACCGTTCTCCCTAAAGCAACAACTAGAATTAAAACTTTAAATATGAAAAAGTTATCCATTGTACTAGTGCTTTTATTTTTATTTCCAATTGCATTTCAAGCACAAAATGTGAATACGGAAAAATCTGAAGTCCATTTTAAAATTAACAATCTTGTTTTTAGTAATGTTAAAGGTACTTTTAAAGAAATGACTGGAACGCTAGATATAGATCCTGAAAACTTAAGTGCTTCCACTATTAATGTTTGTCTTGCTGCAAAATCTGTAAATACAGGAAACGATAAGAGAGATGCCGATTTACGTTCGGAAGATTTTTTTTATGTAGAGAATAACCCTAGTATTTGTTTTGTTTCTTCTAAAATTTCGAGATCAGAAACAGGTTATATAACCACAGGAAAACTAACCATGCTTGGCGTAAGTCGGGATGTTAGTATTCCGTTTACATATAAGGACAATACTTTTATTGGTGCATTTAAAATTAACCGAACAGATTACCATCTTGCTGAAAATGCAAATCCTTTTGTTATTGGAGAAATGGTAAAACTAACAATAACCTGCGTTGTTCATTAGAATCCTTTTTATTTATGCCTTTGAAATTATTATAAACTTACTTCGACTATACCTATATAATTAGAAAATATGAAAAATATTATATTCCTATTCGCCTTACTATTTATCTGTAGTACTTCTACAATTAAAGCACAGCAGACTATAAATAAAGAAGCATCTAAAATCGACTTTCATATTACTGGAGGAGGTATTTTTAAAGTAAAAGGAACTTTCACTGGAATGCAAGGCGACTTTAATTTAGATACTTCTACGCTAGAAAATGCCAATTTTGATATTTGTGTAGATGCTGCAACCATAAATACAAAAAACAAGAAACGAGATACTCATTTACGTACTTCCGATTTCTTTGACGTTGAAAAACATCCAAATATTTGCTTTCAATCAACCGCAGTCACAAAATCTTCTGATGGATATATTACCACAGGAAGCTTAACGATTCACGGAGTTACTAAAGAAGTTGAAATTCCGTTTACTTTTTCAGAAAACACCTTTACAGGGCATCTAGTAATAAACAGATTTGATTACGAAATAGGTAAAACGTTTGGCACTATGCGAGTTGGAACGGAAGCAACAGTAACCATAACTTGTGTAGTAAATTAATAACCTCTATTTTTATAAAATATTTCTACTTATCCCAGCAAAAAATGAGACCTACATTTATTAAAACAATTATTCTATTTTTTTTAAGCGCTACCATGTATTCACAAACATACAACGCGTATTATCAAAGTGTTGTAGATAATGTTTCTGCATCTAATATTCTTACAGACTTAACCAGTTTTGAAAGTTT
Organism: Lacinutrix himadriensis; assembly: GCF_001418105.1. GTDB lineage: Bacteria > Bacteroidota > Bacteroidia > Flavobacteriales > Flavobacteriaceae > Oceanihabitans > Oceanihabitans himadriense. The sequence goes on along the minus strand of NZ_LIQI01000024.1, from coordinate 267,644 downwards.
TGGTGTAAAAGATGTTGGTTCTACCAATTTAACAACTGCCCAAAACTGGATTACTGCTCGCTATGCTTCTTTAGGATATACGGATATTGTTTTACAACCTTTCACCTATTCTTCTGGAACTAGCAATAACATTATTGTTACTAAAACAGGATCGGTTTACCCAAACACCTATATTATTATTGATGGGCATTATGACACCATTAATGGTCCTGGAACGAATGATAATGGTAGTGGTACCACCTTATTATTAGAAATAGCTAGGTTATTAAAAGACATAAATACAGAATATTCTATAAAATTCATACACTTTAGTGGTGAAGAAGATGGTTTAGTTGGTAGTGCGTATTATGTAGATAATACAGTAAACCCTCAAAACTTAGATATTCGTTTGATCTTTAATATTGATCAAGTTGGTGGTGTTAATGGCGAAACAAATAATACAATTACTTGTGAAGAAGACAGAAGTAATCCTCCTTCTAATAACAGTGCTTCCTCTGCAATGACAGCAATTTTGGCGAATTGTATAGAGTTTTACTCTAGCCTAGATACAGACATCTCTTATGCGTATGCTTCCGATTATATTCCTTTTGAAAATAATGGAGAAATAATAACTGGTTTATACGAATATAACGAATCCTCACATCCGCACTCACCTACCGATGTATTAGCAAATATGGATCCTGCATTTTTAACCGAAGTTACTAAAGGCGCTTTAGGTGCATTGTTAGAATATGCCGTAAGTACGAATCCGTTAAGCAGTAATAAAAACACAAAAGATGCTATAAAAATATATCCAAATCCGAGTAATAATGGTATTGTAAATCTTAATCTTCTAAATAGCAATAGTTCTAATAATTCCATAACCATTTATGATGTTTTAGGAAAATCGGTCTTTACCAAAAACAACCTACAAGCAGTGGAAACATTAAATTTAAAAAGATTACAAAAGGGAATTTACTTGGCGGTTATTAAATCTGATAACAAAACAGTTACAAAAAAATTGATACTTAATTAACAAAACACCCTCTCACTACCTATTATATTAATAAGATTATTGAATTTTTATTCACTTTTTATTAATTTTCATATACATTTTATTACTTTCACAACTCTTTTAAAATTTTAAATCATGAAGAAAGTAATTTTCGCCTTATGTATTGCATGCACATTTGTCTCTTGTTTTAATGATCCAGATGATGAATTTATCGCGCAATGCAGAACGCCAACCAATGTTTTATCGAATAATGTTTCGCATGAAAGTGCAACTATTACTTGGGAGGACAACAATACCAGTGCAACGTATACTTTAGAATATGGAGCTTCCGGTTTTGTTTTAGGTTTGGGCGAAACGGTAACAACCACAACAGCAACTGCTACTTTAACGAACTTAGAAGCGAACACAACCTATGATGTTTATATTCAATCTATTTGTAGTGATAATGTAAGTATACAAACAGAGGTTATCAGTTTTACTACATTAGCACCTACTGTAAGTACACAATTTGAAAATAATCTTACCGATTTGAATTTATTTTCAGGAAATATTGCGGATTTAATTCCTAGTCCTTACGCTTTTGAATATGACTTAACAACACCGTTATTTACTGACTACGCACATAAACAACGTATAATAGCTTTACCTTCTGGTGAAACCATGCAATATGTGGATGATGGATTACCAACATTTCCAGACGATACCGTGATAGCAAAAACGTTTTACTATTTTAATAATGAACGTGATGAAACCTTAGGAAAGCGAATTATGGAAACCAGAATTTTAATAAAACAAAATGGCGCTTGGGTTACTGGAAATTACAAATGGAATGAAGCACAAACCGAAGCTACTTTAGACGCAAACGGAAGCGTTGTCCCTTATAGTTATGTGGATAATTCTGGAGATACACAGAATATAAATTATAAAATTCCTTCTAGCGCAGATTGTACGCAGTGTCATAGTATTAACACAGACATTGTACCTATAGGACCAAAATTACGTTCGATGCATTTTAATAACCAGCTACAACATTTTATAGATAATAATTATATTTCAAACCTTACAGACCCTTCAACTGTTAGTGTTTTGCCTGATTGGGAAAACAGAGATGATTATTCTTTAGCTGAAAGAACTAGAGCATATTTTGATGTAAACTGTGCACATTGCCACCAACCAGGAGGAAGTTGTGATACCGAATCTAGTTTAGATTTTAGATATGAAACTCCTTTTGGAGATACCGATATTAACACGTTTAAATTTACCATTCTAGCAAGAACTCAAAATTATATAGACACGTACTCTATGCCATTAATTGGAACAACAATGGTGCATGATGAAGGTTATTCCTTGATTGAAGAATATATCGATTCTTTATAATTTACATTAAAAAAGACACTAAAAAAGGCTCTCGTTTCTACGGAAGCCTTTTTTATTTCTATTGGTTTTACATGAAAACAGAAAAGCATTACCAATCGTTTCTTTATAAATCTAGATAAGCGCAAATTTAAAGTTGTCCAATACTATTTTACTTTTCAACATAATCAGCTATAGGAATATCATTTATAAAAACATTCTCCAAAACAGAAGTTCCATCCTTAACAAAAACTAAAGCATAGGTATTATTTGGCAAGCTATCACGCTGTGCTTTTCTATGTGCAATTTCGGCATCTTTAGCCTTAGTTTCTTTCATATAAAAACGATCAAAAGGCAAATGAATACGCAGTACATCTTGGTATTTATCATACACATTCACTTTCGCGATAATATATTCGGATGTTGTTTCTAAAGGCGCTTTACTTACTTGGTCAATTTTTGCAAACCCTAGACTATCCGTTTTTAGATAGACAAAAACATCTTGTTGTGGTTCCCAAATAGAATCTTTTGTTGGGTATGCATTTATATCATAACGCAGTGTTATATATTTTCCACGGAAAGGATCTGTGGGATCAATAGGCTCTGTTCTAAACTTATATGCTGTACCTTTTTCTAACGTATTTTCTTGATTAAAAATCATTTGAGCAGGTACAAATAATTGTATCAGTGCTACTAGGACGAATAAAATAAATAGGTGAATTGTTTTCATGTGTACCTTATTTTTTAAGTATTTGTTTTTGCTTTTTAAGCATCCAATAATTGGTTATAAAAAATCCAAAACCAACGGTTACAAACAATAATCCTCTTATAACAAAAGACATGTTTGTATCAAAAAATCTACAAACTACTAAACTGGTTATGATGAATAACCCGTAATTTAAAACCCCAAAATGAAAGCGATCTGCTCCTATTTTTATCGTTATTAATCCTAAGACAAATAGTAAAACGTTCACTAAAATGGTTGGTATGGTTTCCGAAGAAAATCCGAAGAAAAAGAGCATACTAAAAAGAACAAACACATATTGAAACAAATGAAACTCTTTCATCCATTTCTTGTAATACGAATAGCCTAGAACCGCAAGAGCTCCTAAAAATAAAGCAATAGCAATGTAAAACTCATTCGAAAAGAAAACCACTTCTCGTATTAGATCTTCCCAAATCCATGTAAAGCTCGTCCATAACAAAATAACAATGGTTCCTATAGAACCAATAATAAGATAGCCATTACGCCTTAATTGCTGCGCATAGAAAAAAGGGATTTTACCAATATTATATAACAATCCGAAAAGAATCATATACAATAAGAAACCAATACTATAATTTGTTTCTACAAATGCACCAAGAACAATCGTTGCACTTAAAGGAATAAACCAATTTAGAAGCGATGTAATATTTGCTTTCGGATTTTGCTTCAACAGCATATAATAGTGTGGCAAAACCAAAGCAATCATTAGAATATATAACCAAGGAGAACTTCCTGAAGAAGAATAGCCATAACCACTTTCACAAGCAAAATAGGTTGCAAAAACAATATGTAATATTGCTAAAACATGTGATTTCAATAAATAAATTACAGGTAAACAAAGTACTATCCAAGTTAATAAAAAACTACTTAAATCTCCTGGTAAATGATAAATCTGACTCACCAAAGCGATACTAGCGCCAACGGCAAAAAAGAGAAAGGTTCCGGAAGCTTCTTTCCAGGTGCGACTTTTCTTTTTTAGAATAGAATAGCCAACAAAAAGTTGTCCGATAATTAATGGCAGAAAAGCGAATATCGTTTTAATAGCTCTTGAAAATTGATCCCAATTATGAGCAAGTATTAAAATAAGACCTAGTCCTATTAATAAAGAACCAAATACGCCAAAAACAACAAACAGTTTATTAGGTGCATTTTCTTCCTTAGATCTATAATACGATTCGATTTTTAAAGCGACTTCTTTGGAAATCACTTCATTTTTAATCAAATCTGGTAATTCTTTTATAATTTTTGATTGCATGACTTCTTCATTTAAAGTTTAAAGATAGCGATAGTTCTTTGGTTTAAAACCTCGCAAAACGAATTGCGAGGCTTTGGGTTTATAAAAACCAATCATCAAAACAAAGTTTTAAATCTCTTCTGTTTCGTTGTTATTATCTATAAATGCAACATCTCTTGTGTTTTTCTGTACTGCAATTGCGGCAAACAAACTTAATACAAAGGACATGGCATAAAAGCCTTTTTCACTAAGTTCTAAATCGGCATTCCATAAACCTACCACTAATAATGCAATAGATACAATGGTTGTAAACCAACTGATGCTGTAGTACATTTCGGTAACCTGAATGTTTTCCATTTTGTCTCGAACTGCTTTTTGAACAGAAATTACCGAGAACAAACCAAAAAGTAAAACGGTAAAGTAATAGCCTTTTTCGTTTAATTCCATTCCTGCATTCCATAAACCAATGCAATAAGAAACTACGCCGACGAGTAAAACAGACCAGGATGCACCTATAAATGCATTGGTTGGTTTTTGATCGAATGCTTTTACTTCTTTTTTAATCTTCTTCTTATTTTTTGTTTCATTTCCTGAAACGGTTGTTTGATAATCCATATTATTTTGTTTTAAATGATTATTGGGACAAATATGTAACACTTCAGAAAGTCTCCAAACACAAAATTTTAATAATACTGACGATATTTTCATATAACAAATGAACATATTACTTATATTTAGTACTTATAATAAAATAATACTGACGATTAAATGACTAATTTAAATACAATCATTTCTACTTTTTCTTCCGAAGAACAGCAACGATTCCTTATATATCTTAAGAAAAAGAACAAAAGAAACGATATCAAAAATGTAGCTTTATTTAAGTTAATTGCGAAGAATGCGCTTTCATCTGATGCTATTTTTACAAGCCTTTATAATACATCTAACAAAAATGCATATCACGCATTACGAAAAAGACTTTACTTATCGATCATTGATTTTATTGCAAACACCAATCTAGAGGAAGAGAATTCGATTGACATGCAAATCATAAAATTCATTCTTGCTTCGCGAAACTTCTTTTTAATGAAAGAGGCCAAGGTTGCCTATCACATTTTAGACAAAGCGGAAACCCTTGCTACAGAACATCATTTATTCGCGATACTCAATGAGATTTACAGTATAAAAATTCAGTATGCATATACAAATCCATCCGTAGATATGGAGCAACTGATTTTAAAATATAATAGCAATCAAAAAAAGCACTATTTAGAAGATCAGCTCAATATTGTCTATGCAAAAATCCGACAAGCATTGAATAACATTTCCTATAAAAAAGAAATTGTAGATTTTGAAACCTTATTAAATGATACGCTAAAAGAACATCATATTAATATACACGATTCTATTTCTTTTAAATCGCTATATCAATTAATGCATATTGTAAGTATCTCGGCTTTTGTTACTAAAGATTATTTGAAAATTGAATCTTTCTTAATGAAAACCTACGCTATTATAAAGCTTCGTAAAACAAATGAGAAAGAAGTATTCTATCATATTCAAGTGGTTTATATGATTGCAAATGCGTTATTCCGAAATAAAAAATTCAAACAATCGAAGGCACATCTAGAAGTCATGCATAACCTTATGCTAGCTAATAAGAAAAAACACTACAACACCTTTATATTAAAACACGATTTACTTCTAGCTCTAAATTTAAATTACTCCAATAAACAAGAAGAAGCAATATCCTATTTAGCACCTTACTTACACGCAAAACATACAGACACAGAAACCTTATTAGATATTCGATTAAGCTTAATTATGTTTTACATTCAAAACGAGAACCTAACGAAAGCAAAGCAAGTTTTTTCTAAATTTTACCACACCGACAAATACTACATAGAAAAAGCCGGAATAGAATGGACTATCAAAAAAAATCTTACCGAAATATTATTACAAGTAGAACTTGGCGATATTGACATTATAGAATCCAGACTTCAAAGTTTTAAAAGGCAATACAATACCTATTTAAAAGAAATTAATCAAGAACGTGTCACCACCTATTTAAGTTTTGTTGAAAAATTCTACAAGCAACCAGAGATTATTACAACAGATAAATTCAAGAATTTGGTAGAAGATTCTTTTGAATGGATTCCTGCAAAACAAGAAGACATTTTTGGAATAAGCTTCTATGCTTGGCTAAAAAGCAAGATGGAAAAAAGAGCTTTATTTGAAACTACGCTACGCTTAATTGAACAAGCACAGTTCGTTAATTAGTTGTTAAAAGTATTTTCACTATTAAACCATTTCATTTATTCTTAGTCCTAGAAGCAAATAACAATTAAAACAGAAACAAATGAAAAAATTATTAATTATAGCATTAGCCTTAGTAACTATACAAGTTAGTGCGCAAGAGAAAAGAGGAGAAAAAGGTAGAAAAGCAAATTTAGCTCCAGAAGAAATGGCACAATTGCAAACCAAACAAATGACTTTAGATTTAGATTTAACGGAAGCGCAACAAAAAGAAGTTGGTGTCATTAACTTAGAAAATGCCAAAGTTAAAAAAGCACAGATGGAAGCCAGAAAAAGCAAAAAAGACTCGGAAGAAAAACCAAGTAAAGAAGAAAGGCTTCAAATGAAAAATGACAGATTGGATGCTCAAATTGCAACGAAGAAAAAAATGAAAAGCATTTTAAATGCAGAGCAATATGCGAAATGGGAATCTAAGCAAGGCAAAAGGCATCATCAAAAAGGAAAAGGTAAAAAAGGAGATCGCGATAGCGAATCTATTGAAGAGTAGTATAGTTAGTTTTTTTTTCAAAAGCACCTTAAAAAATATTTTTTAAGGTGCTTTTTATTTTATAGTGTTTTAGCAACTGCATCCACAGCACGAATAGTTTTATCTAAATCTTCATACGTCAAAGCATCTGTAATAAACCAAGTTTCAAAAGCACTTGGTGCAATGTAAACGCCTTCATTTAACATACCATGAAAGAACTTTTTAAAAGTTTCGTTATTTCCTAGCGCAGAAGTTTTAAAATCTAACACTTCACCTGCTGCAAAATGCACAGAAACCATAGAACCTATTCTATTGATGGTATGTGTAATATTATTTTGGTTTAATACTTCAGCAATACCTTTATGTAAATATTCCGTTTTTTCCGCTAGACGGTTATAGATTTCCCCATCCTTATTTAATTCTTGTAACATCGCCAAACCAGCAGCCATTGCTAACGGATTCCCACTTAAAGTTCCAGCTTGATACACAGGACCAAGAGGCGCTAAATAACTCATAATTTCTTTGTTAGCAGCAAATGCACCTACTGGCAGACCACCACCAATTACTTTTCCAAAACAAACAATATCTGCTTTTACATTATATAATTCTTGTGCCCCACCTTTTGCTAGTCGGAAACCGGTCATAACCTCATCAAAAATCAAAAGAATATTATTAGCAGTACACAATGCTCTTAAATCTTGTAAAAAATTATTTTTAGGAGGAATACAACCCATATTTCCAGCAACAGGTTCTAAAATAACACAAGCGATTTCTCCTTTATTTGCTTCCACAATTTGGGCAACATTTGCAATATCATTGTAAGCTGCAAGCAAAGTATCTTTTGCTGTACCGGCTGTAACTCCTGGACTATTTGGTGACCCAAAAGTAACGGCTCCACTTCCTGCTTGTATTAAAAACGAATCGCTATGTCCGTGATAACAACCTGCAAATTTTATAATTTTATCTTTTCCTGTAAAACCACGAGCAAGACGCACTGCACTCATGCAAGCTTCTGTTCCTGAATTCACAAAACGAATCATTTCTATATTTGGAACCATAGCAACTGCCAACTCCGCAATTTGCGTTTCGATCTCTGTTGGCGTACCAAAAGAAGTTCCTTTTTTAGTTTTCTCTACAACCGCATCTACAACAGGCTGAAAAGCATGACCAAGTATCATTGGTCCCCAAGAATTTATATAATCGATATATTGGTTATTGTCTTCATCTATTAAGTAAGCTCCTTTTGCTTCTTTAATAAATATTGGCGTTCCTCCTACTGCGTTAAATGCTCTTACAGGAGAATTTACTCCCCCAGGAATCACTTTTTCTGCTTGTGCAAATAATGCACTACTACGTGTATAATTCATGAAATTTAATAATCTTTTGGCATTGGTTTTACAAAGAGTACCTGACCTACAAACAAGCTTGTATCTTCTAAACCATTTAATTCTTGAAGTTCTTTAACTGTAATTTTATATTTTTTTGAAACCGAATACATGGTATCTCCTTTTACCACTGTATGCTTATCATTATTATCTGCTTGCTTTCCTAACACCTCAGCATCAAACCTATGCAATTGATAACGTTCAATTAAGCTAATTAATTTAACAGGATACTTTCTATCGGTTGCATACCCTGCAGCGCGTAGTCCTTTTGCCCAAGATTCATAATCATCTTTTTCAAAATCAAACAATTTACTGTAACGACTTCTACCGGTTAAGAAAAGCGAATGATCTCTAAAGGAATATTTAGAGTTGTTATATTTACGGAAACACTCTTGTGACGCATCATCATCGTGATAAATTTTTGCTCCAGTCCAATCGTGGCATTTAATTCCGAAGTGATTATTAGCCTCTACAGAAAGTCTTCCTTTACCAGAAGCGGATTCTAAAATACCTTGTGCTAAAGTGATACTTGCAGGAATACCATATTTGCGCATTTCATCTTGTGCTATATCGCTATAAATAGCAACATACTCTTCGGTAGAGTTTGCATAAACTTCTGGAGTAGTTGGCGTGATTTCTGGTGTGTTTATAACTACTTTTTCTGGTTCTTTTTCAGAACTTTTAACCACTACCTCTCTTTTATTTCTTTTTGTAACTGTTTTTTTACTAGTTCCACAACTAAACATTAATAGTGCTAAACAGCTTGCAATAATTATTTTCTTCATCTTTTATTCAATCAATGGTAAATTCTTCTTTTTTAAAACAGCATTCATTCCTTCAATGCCTTGTAATCCTCCGGTATGGATGACTAATATTTTGGAATGCTTCGGAAAAAAACCTTTGGCTATCAAATCTTGAATCCCAAATAGCATTTTCCCTGTATAAACAGGATCTAAAGGAATATTGTTTTCTTCTTTAAACGCATTAATAAACGTAATTAAGTTGGGTTTTATTTTTGCATAACCCCCAAAATGATAATCCGTTATTAACTCCCAATTTGTTCCGTTGGTAAATTTAGTGATTTCTTCTTGTAAAAAGTCTCCTTTTAATGCTGGAAATCCCAGAATTTTTTGATGCGGAAAACTCGCGTTAATAATTCCAGATATCGTTCCTCCGGTTCCTACAGGACAACATATATAATCGTACACTTCATCACCTTCTTCTATAATCTCCTCACAACCTTTAACAGCTAGTGCGTTTGTTCCTCCTTCAGGAATTAAATAAAAGTCTCCAAAAGCTTCTTTTAATTCCTCCATAAATAAATCAGATGTTTTACTTCTAAACGCTTCACGAGAAACGAAATGAAATTGCATGCCTTGCTCTTTAGCAAAGCTCAAGGTAGGATTTTCGCCTATTTTATCTTTTAACTCCTCTCCTCTAATAACACCTACAGCATTAAAATCATACTCCATTCCTACTGCAGCAACAGCGGCAATATGATTTGAAAAGGCACCTCCAAAAGTCAGTAAGGTAGTTTTCTTCTGATTTTTGGCTTCTATGATATTATACTTCAGTTTATTTAATTTATTTCCTGAAACAAAAGCATGGTTCATATACGTTTTTCGCACAAAAACCTGATGATCAACACTTACATTAATTTCAACAGTCAAACCCCTCATTTCAACGAAAAATTATTTATTATTAATATTATTAAACTATTTTAGACAAAAGAGTTAATACGTTGTGTTATTTTCAAAAAAAATGTTAATTTACACATGAATTACTCGATTTAAATTTAGATTCCCCAAATCTACAATTTGCTTTTCTTATCCTGTCTTTTTTGAGATAAACTTATGTTCCAAATTTACAGTTTATGATGAAAAAATTACTTAACAAAAAAGACAAGTCAAATATAATAGATTATAAACTATTGCTAGTAATAGTTTTATTTTTTGGCTTTATTCCATTTACAAATGCTCAAACTACACATATTACTCCAACGGGAAATGGTGGTTTTGAATTAGGAACAACTTTTGCTGCTAATGGCTGGACTTCAAATACACCTGCTCAACAAAATAGAAACCAATGGGTTATTGGCACAGGAGCTACCACAGGATTTTCAGGTACTCGCGCAGCATATATCACTAATGCGCGAAGCACAAATCCGCCTCCTCATACATATACAAATACTACGCCTAGAGTTTCTCACTTATATCGAAATATAACCATTCCTGCCTCAGAATCTAATATTACCTTAAATTTTGATTGGATTTGTGACGGAGAAGGTTCTTACGATAGAATGCGAATTTGGTTAGTGCCAACAACTTTTAATCCCGCATATGGCAATCAAATTACTACAAATGGGACAGCGCCAACTGGTAGAGTCCAAATTGGTGGTAATTTTAGCGAACAAACATCATGGACGAATGCAACTTTCTTAATACCTACAGCATATGCTGGCACTACTTTTAGATTAGTTTTTGAATGGCGTAATGATGATATTTTTGGTCAAAACCCACCTATTGGTATCGACAATATATCTTTAATATCTGATGCAAACAGCAGCTATTGTGCACCTGCACCAATAAGTGTTGACGGACTAGGAATTACAAATGTTTCTTATGACGTTGTAAACAATACAACTGGAGCTGAGGCTGGAAATTATGGTGATTATTCTGCCTTAGTAGGTACTGCTGTCGAAGGCGCTACCCTACCTGTAAATATTACTTATTCTACTGGTTACACCTATGACACTACCATTTGGGTAGATTGGAATGATGATTTTGATTTTGTTGATGCCGGAGAAGTAGTTTACACTGGTGTATCACTAGGAGCAAACCCTACTACTTTAGCAGCATCTATTACTATTCCTGCTGGAGCAGCTACTTCTGGAAATGGAACAGGATTACATAGAATGAGAATTGGCGGAAAAGATTTTGGACCAACTAACGATCCATGTTATACCGGAACTTATGCTACTTACGAAGATTACACTTTATTAATTGTAGAACCAGGACTGCCAGTAATAACAACCTTAAGCGATTCGTCTGGTTGCGAAGGTAGCTCACTTACTATTAGTGGAACAAATTTAACAGCAGCATCCTCTGTAACTATAGGAGGCACTGCTACAATTATTACTTCAAATACTGCAAACTCAATAACAGTTACTGTTGGATCTGGTACAACTGGACCAGTAACAGTTTCAACAGGTGGTGGCTCAACAAGTAGTATTTCCTCGTTTACCGTAAATCCTTTACCTGCCAATCCTGCTAACCCAACAAGTAATTCTCCACAATGTAATCCGACCGGAGTTACTATTACTAGAAGTGGAACACCTCCTGCAGGAATAACTTGGTTTTGGCAAACTATTGCCAATGGAACAGCTACAACAGATAGTGGCAACACATACAACACAAATACTACAGGCACTTACTATATTAGAGCTAGAAATAATACTACTGGATGTTGGAGTGCTAGTTCAGGACTTATTAATGTTACAGTTAATAACCCAATAAGTTCACTTGCCACCTCTCCTATTCCTGCTAACAATTCTGCAGCTGTTTGTTATTCTGGATCAAATGTTATCACAAGCTTAAATTGGAATGCAGCAGCAGGTGCTATTAATTATGATGTATATTTTGGAACAAATGCAACTCCTGCCTTTGTCTCTAATTCAACAGCTACAACATTCAACACTGGAGCTTTAGCTGCAAATACAACATATTATTGGAGAATAGTTCCTTATGGTCCTTGTGGCATTTCTTCTGGCACTCCAATTACTTGGAGTTTCACTACCACTAATGCACCATGCTTATGTATTCCTTCGTCTACAAATTCTTCAAATTATATTGATGATTTCTCTACAACAAATGGTATAACAAATATTACAAATAACAATACGGGTTACACCACTGGTGGTTATGCAGATTACACCTCTATGATAGCCTCGCAAGCACCAGGTGGTAATATTACATTTTCTGCTGATTTTATATATGGGGTTGTAGGAATGGGAGTAGGAATTTGGGTAGATTGGAATAACGATGGCGATTTTAATGATCTAAACGAACAAATCTACGATTCGGCTAGCTATATAACCAATCTTAATTTTAATTACACCATACCCGGAGTCGCTGCAGGAACTTATAGATTTCGAATTTTAGCAGATTACTGGTCAACATCACCTGACCCATGCGTTTTTGACTCCTTTGGGCCTTCTGGTGAAGCTGAAGATTATTTGATTACGATTACACCGTTAAACTGTACGGATGACCCAACTAGCTTGACAGGAACCGCTACATCTTCTACTACCGGAACGTTTAGTTGGACAGGCTCTTCTCCAGCACCTGCAAATGGTTACGAGTATATCGTTTCCACTGATAATTCAACGAACACTCCTACTGGAGATATTACAGGAACTACAACAGGAACAACTATAAATCTAACTGGTTTATCCTCAGGAACTACTTACTATATATTTGTAAGAGGCCTTTGTAATGCTGTAGATTTTGGTATTTGGACCTCCACAACATTTACTACTGGTTGTACAAATATAATAACAACACCAACGGTTTGTCCTATAATTGCTGGCGAACAAGGAGTAGACCCTTTTTCCGCAGACCCATTTAACCCAGACCCTAGCTTTAGTTTAGATTGCTCTAGCCCTACACTTACATTACAAGCACATTCCACAATAAGAGAAACAGACAGTTATGACGTAGAACAAATAACTTATGTTGCACCTGTCTATGATTTTCCAATACTATTTGGCGGATCCCAAGTTATATCTACAGATGATGTATGGGCAGATGACACAACAGGTATTGGGTTTGATTTTAATTTTTACGGACAATGCTATGATGAAGTTTTAGTAGGTGCTAATGGTATAGTTACCTTCGACTTAGTAAATAATACACCTGGTACTTTTTGTCCATGGTCATTTAGCACAAACATACCAGACGGAGCGAACTTATTCGAACAAACTATTTTTGGAGTCTATCATGATATTGACCCATCAGGGATGACAAACACACCAATAAGAAGCAGAACAGTTGGTACTGCTCCATGTAGACAGTTTCAAGTATCTTGGGATAACATCCCCATGTTTACCGATCCTTCTACTTTTTACACAGGAATGATTATACTTCATGAAACCACTAATATAATTGAAGTATTTATAGAAGAAAAAAAGATTGAAAACAGTGGGACTTCTACATGGAATGATGGTAATGCCATCGTAGGCTTACAAGGAGATGTATCTAATGGTGAATATGCTGCAGCACCATGTAGAAATGGCTTAGATGCAAATTGGGAAACAACCAACGAAGCATGGCGTTTTGTACCAAATGGAGCTATTATCACACCAAGTTCTGTAGAATGGTTTTCTGCAAGTACAGGAACTACTGTTCTTGGAACAAATTCCACATTAACAGTAAACACACCAGACACGTATACAGCTGAAGTATCCTATACCATCTGTGGTAATACCGTTACTTTAATAGATGATGTTGTTGTAGACCAATCTAGTAAAACATGGAACGGTTCTATTGATACAAATTGGTATGTTCACGATAACTGGACACCTTCTGGGGTACCAACCCTTAGTGATTGTGTTCTTATTCCAGACATAGCCTTATCAAATAATCGTTCACCAATTGCAGATAACACTAACATTCCGACAGGTATTCCAATTCCTCCAATTTTGGCTTCTGCATTAAATTTAACAGTAGATACTAATGGCTATGTTGAAATTCTGTCCGGTACAAATTTACAAGTTATGGATTGGATTCATTTGGATGGAATTATAGACATAAGAGACTCCGGAAGTATAATTCAAGTTTATGAATCTGGACCTAATATAAACAACAACACAGGTAATGGAATTATCAATATGCAACGTACAGTGCCTAGTGGCGTAAATTCATACGATTATATTTACTGGAGTTCTCCAACCGATGAAGATTTTAATGTTACCGATATTTCAGCGGCAACAGGAGAACTAATTTACGAGTGGAATCCAACATTAAACGGCATTACACACGGTGATTGGATTGCTGCTTCTGGAAGCATGAGTAAAGGTAAAGGATATATTGTAAGAGGTTTGGTTCCTGATACTGGCTTACCAACCAATACAACCGAATTTTCCGGAAAACCACAAAATGGTGTGATTACGGTTCCTATAAACCGAGGCACACATACAAGTGGACCTTATACATCTTCTGGAGATTTTCAAGCTACTAACGAAGATGATAATTGGAACTTAATTGGTAATCCTTATCCTTCTGCAATATCTTATGCCGACTTTATAGCTGCAAATCCGAATATAGATGGTACTATTTATTTTTGGACACATCAAACTGCTCCAAGCTATCAAGATAGTCCGTTTTATTATGATTTCATCTATAATTATAGTGATGAGTATATTGACAACAATTTTACCGGTTCTAATCCAAATACTTTTGATGGTGACATTGCTGCAGGACAAGCTTTCTTTGTATTAATGTTAGATAATGCAACGCAAAATGAAGATGTTATCTTTAATAACAGTATGCGTAATGAAACACTAATTAACAGTAATTTCTATAGAACAAATGAATCCATTGCGAGACAATCTTCAGACATAGAACGCCATAGAATTTGGCTAGATCTTATTGCTCCAAATGAAATAGGAACTTCTATTTTAGTTGGTTATGTGGAAGGAGCTACCAACAATAATGACAGATTATATGACGGTTATGAATTTGCTGGAGGAACTATTAGTTTTTATTCCTTAATTGAAGAAGAGAAAATGTCAATACAAGGTAAAGCACTTCCTTTTCAAGATACAGACACGGTACCTTTAGGAATAATAATTCCTGAAAACGGAAACTATTCTATTGCTATAAATACGCTAGATGGATTATTTCAAGATACCAATCAAGCTATTTTCATTGAAGACACCTATACTAATACCATACATAATTTACGTGTTAATCCGTATAGCTTTAATATAAATGCTGGCACCTACAATGATAGATTCATATTAAGATATACCGATAATGCTTTAAGCATAGAGGATTATGAATTATCTGGATTAGAAATTATAGCTCCTAATAATTCCTTTATAAAAGTAAAATCCGGAAACGATAGCATTAGCACAGTGATAGTTTATGACCTTTTAGGAAGAGTTCTAATTAACAAAACAGAAATTAATGCTTCAGAGATTCGTTTTAATAATCATAATTTCTCGGAAGGTGCCTATATTGTTAAAGCAATACTTTCTAACGGAAAACAAAAAATCCAGAAAGTGGTGTTAAAACAGTAGTACGTATTCCTTTTTTGTTAGAATAACTTAATTAAATGAAAAGCTGCAAACTAAAATTCTCTTATTTTTTAGTTTACAGCTTTTCACCTTTTACATCTCCAAAAATCACAACAACAGAAATGTTATAAAAAAAAGTTCTTAAAGAAACTTTTTCTCCTTTTTTAGGCCTAAAAAACTCTCTAAAACTTTCTATGTTTATATCTATTATAACATCCGTGATTCAGACACAATTCACTCACAAAAACCTGAATACCAGCTTAAAATCAATTTTGTCAGTAAAATCATTCATTTTAACGAAAATTTATTTTTATTAAAAAACTTTGAACTATTTTCGACAAAGAAGCAAATTAGATAAATATTCTTTAACAAAAAGACAATAAATCAACTAAAACTGGGAATTCAAGAATTCACCAGACACTTCGTTAATTTATTCATTCTTTTTTTTGGGGAAACAAATTCACATCTAAAGTTTATGTTACCAAAATTAAGCACAAAAAAAAGCGCTTTAAAATTAGAGTTTTATTTTTTTACACCCCTTTAATTTTAGAAAACGTAATAAGTAAAAAACAAAAATGCACCATATCAAAACATTAAAATAATATAGAATCACACCTAAAGAAAAAAAAAAAAAAACATCAACTACCCAACAGCTATTAATATCAATTACATTCATGAAAAAACAACCAATTTTCACAACGCTACTCCTATTTTTAATTACTAGTACTTTTTATGGGCAAACCATAATTTTCTCTGAAGATTTTGAAAGTGCAACTGGTACACAAAACAAACTTAACAATGGCTATATTGGTTGGGAAAACTACAATATAACCGGTACTAATAACCAATGGTGGGTATTCAATAATACACGTAGTTTGATAATAGAAGGCGATTACTCTTTAGCTATCAGTCAAAACAATCCTACCACGGGAGGTACAAAGCCGAGATACAACAACAATAACACTGCAACAAACTACGCTAAATCCCCCTTAATCGACGCTACAGGATATAATACTGTAACTTTAGACTTTAAATGGATTTGCGAAGGAGAAATTTTTTTGGGGGCTGACTATGATTACGGTCAAATAGCATATTCACTAGATGGCACAACTTGGAATACTTTTGCTACAACAGAAAATTTATTAGGAGAAAACACAGTACAAACAGAAGTTAATTTAGATGTCTCGGAAGTTGCAGGCCTATCTTTTTATTTAGGCTTTAGATGGCAAAATGATGGTTCAGGAGGAACAAACCCTAGCTTTATTGTTGATGACATAGTAGTTAAAGGAACAGCTTCCACACCTTGTACAGAACCAACAGCGCAAGCAACAGCTTTAACTTTTGGTACAGTAACAGATACTAGTATTGTAGGTAATTTTACAGTAGCTTCGCCAACACCAGACAATTACTTAGTATTAATGAACACTACTGGTACAACACCTTCGCCTGCTCCAGCAGACACTAACACCTATGCTATAGGTGCTACTATAGGAGGAGCAACAGTTATAGATACAGATGCTAACACAACTTTTACAGCTACAGGTCTATCGCCAACAACAACCTATTACTTTTACATATATAGTTTTAATACTGCTTGTAGTGGTGGTCCAGATTATTATACTACTACTCCATTATCCGGCAATGAAACCACAATAGCTGGTCCATTAATTGTACCATCAACTGGTACGAACACGTATTCCGTATGTTCTGGAAACTTATACGATAGCGGTGGAAGCACTGGTAATTACGCAAATAACTCTTCTGGCTATACGGTTTTAAACCCAAGTATTCCAGGGAATTACACGCAGGTTTCAGGCTCCATTACTACTGAAATCGGTTACGATTATTTAACAATTTATGATGGTGTTGGTACTGGAGGAACAGTGCTTTGGGGAGGTAGTGCCCATGGATCGGGGACCTTATGTACAGCTTTTACCATACCACTTACAACCTCTATTACAGGATCTTTAACAGTAGAGTTTAATTCAGATGGTTCTAATAATTGCTCAGGTTTCAATTTAACTATTAACTGTACAACAACTCCAGGAACGGTATCATATTGTGAACCTACCTCTTGGGATCCAGATGCCTTATATATCAACAGTTTAGCTTTTACAGGTACGCTTGCAGATCCAGCAGAAAACACATCTACCTTTAACACTACAGGATATCAAGACTTTACAGGCTTATCACCAATTGCAATACAAGCGCAAGGCGAAGGAGTTAATATTGTTGCAAATGCAGATGGAAATACCTTTATTAGAGGAACATGGAAAGCATGGGTAGACTGGAATAAAGATGGTGTTTTTAACAATACTAACGAGCTAGTTTATGACATATATGGTCAAGTAACTGTTAATGTGACGTTTGGATTTGTAATTCCTGCTGCTGTTGCTGCTGGTGATTACACGATGCGCATTAGAGTAAATAACGGAGTTGACAACTGGTTTGGTTGGGAAACTTACGGATTTGATTTTGACGCCTGTGATGATTTTGAGGAATATGCATCTTACGACTTTTGGATAGAAGACTACGGTGAAACAGAAGATTATTTATTTACCGTTATAGAAAGTTGTGATGCTAATATTGCGACAATAACAGATGGTGAAAGCTGTGGTACCGGAACCGTAGATTTATATGCTACTGGAACAACTGGAGTTACCGGATTTAATATCTATACAGCAGAAACTGGAGGAACAGCATTATCTCCAGCTCCTACCTTTACTAATCCTGGTGGTGTACCAACTGCAAGTTGGACATCTCCTTCACTTGCAACTACAAACACATATTGGATTACAGCTACCAATGGAAGCTGCGAATCTTTAGTAAGAACTCCTATCGAGGCTAAAATAAGTCCTACACCAACAGTTACTTTCACTCCTTCAGCCCCTATTATATGTGGTGATAATGAAATTATTCAACTTACAGCCGAAGGAGATATAGAAACCGTATATTTAATTCAAGAAGATTTTGAAACTGGTGATTTAGGAGTATTTACAACTAATAATATTGTAAATAACGGGGCTACAATTAATAACAAAACAAAATGGCAAAACAGAACAAGTGTTTTTATTCCTAATGAACAAGGTTGGTTTCCTGCCATATCTTCTGGTTTTGGAAACAACAAATTTGTTATGTCCACTTCAGATGTAGGCACATATACTACACATAATGAACTAATTTCACCTACATTAAATACTGCAGACTTTTTAGACCTTACATTAGATTTCAAAATGTACCATTCACGTTATTATACAAATGGTACTAATCCAACACTAGAAAATGTAAATATAGAGGTCTCTACCGATGGCGGAACAACTTATACAACGTTGCCTTCAGGAACCATACTAACAGATGTTGCTTCTGGCTCTCGTTTTGACACCTTATCTTTTGATTTAAATGCGTATACCAATGAAAATACGTTAAGAATTAGAATAGAATATTACGCAGAATGGTGTGATGGCATCGCTATAGATGACATTAATTTATTTGGTGAAAAACCTGTAAATACCGCCTTTGATTATGATACGACAACAGTAGATGCGTATACAGATACAGCAGGTACAATTAGCTATACACCAAACACACCCGCTACTACTATATGGGTAAAACCGACACTTACACAGCTAGAAAACGCAACTTTTAGTATTCCTGTTAGCACCACATTATCTAACGGTTGTACGGTAAGCAGCAGTATCTTAGTTACCAATAACTCCAAAGTATTTAAAGGAGGTGGTTCTGATTGGAATGATCCTACTAGCTGGAAACCTGCAGGAGTACCAACTCCCGATAATTGTGTTATTATCCCAGATGGAGAAGCATGTAAAGTACCTAACAACACAACCACGCCATTTCCTCCTTTTGGTTACCAAGCATACGCTAAAAACCTAACGGTTCATAACACAGGAACTATAGAAGTAGTCGCAGATAATTATTTAACGGTTACAGATTGGATAAATGTAAAAACAGGTGGAGACTTAACCATTAAATCTGGAGGTAGTCTTATTCAAGAAACAGATGTAGCTACTAACAATAATACAGGAAATATTACCATGGAAAGAACTGCCACTATAGCTAGTTCTTATGATTATATCTATTGGTCTTCTCCTGTTGAAGGTTTTAATGTTACCAATGTATCTCCTGGTTCTTCTAATATTTACGAATG
This sequence comes from Lacinutrix himadriensis, assembly GCF_001418105.1. Lineage (GTDB taxonomy): Bacteria > Bacteroidota > Bacteroidia > Flavobacteriales > Flavobacteriaceae > Oceanihabitans > Oceanihabitans himadriense. Next base: position 247,668 of record NZ_LIQI01000024.1, on the reverse strand, counting down.
GATTCCTACCATTGGCGGTAATTATGGAGATTGGTCAGCAACAAGCGAAAATATGATTCCTGGTAAAGGATATATTATTAGAAACATAAGCGGTACTCCTACTCCTTCAACTCCGGAGTTTGTGGGTACTCCTAATAATGGAATAATAACCAAAGCTATTACAAGAGGGACATACAATAGCGGAGTTTACCCTGGAGGCGGATCCACTATGGCAACCAAACTAGATGACAACTGGAACCTGATTGGTAATCCTTATCCTTCCGCAATTTCGGCAGATACTTTTATTACAACCAATGCGTCTGTAATTGGTGATGATACAAATAACGCTATTCAAGGAACCGTTTATCTTTGGAGACATTTAGAAACTCCTAGCAATACAACTAACGATCCATTTTACCAAGATTACGTATATAACTACAACTCTAACGACTATGTTGCATATAATAGCACAGGTTCTAATCCTGCAGGATTTAATGGTAAAATAGCTTCAGGACAAGCATTCTTTGTACTTATGGAACACACAGCTCCTGTAAATTCAAGTGTTATATTCAATAACACCATGCGTGATGGAACATTGAATAACAATCAGTTTTACAGAACAAATGATGCGTCGGAACGTACTTCAAACACGGAGAAACATAGAATTTGGTTAGATCTAATTGCACCAAACAATACCGCAAACGCTATTTTAATTGGTTATGTGGAAGGAGCTACTAACAACAAAGACAAATTATATGATGCTTACGAGTTAAGTGAAACTAACACACGATTCTATTCCGTAGTGGAAGAAGAGAAAATGGCGATACAAGGTAAAGCACTTCCTTTTCAAGATACAGACACGGTTCCACTAGGAATAGTAATTCCTGAAAACGGAAATTATTCCATTGCCATAAACACACTAGATGGATTATTTCAAGATACCAACCAAGCTGTTTTTATAGAAGACACCTATACCAACACCATTCATAATTTACGCGTTAATCCGTTTAGCTTTAATATAAATGCTGGCACCTATAATGATAGATTCATATTAAGATATACCGATAATGCTTTAAGCATCCAAGATTATGAATTATCTGGATTAGAAATTATAGCTCCTAATAATTCCTTTATAAAAGTAAAATCAGGAAACGATAACATCAGCACAGTGATAGTTTATGACCTTTTAGGAAGAGTTCTAATTAACAAAACAGAAATTAATGCTTCAGAGATTCGTTTTAATAATCCTAATTTCTCGGAAGGAACTTTTATTGTTAAAGCAATACTTTCTAACGGAAAACAAAAAATTCAGAAAGTGGTTTTAAAACCTTAATAATACTTTACAAAATTCCAAAAAGACCTTGATTTTAAATAATTAAGGTCTTTTTCATTTATATAAGCTTCTCTTTCAAATGAAATATTCCTATACGCTTCCTCCCAATTTCTACACGAAATCCATCGAACCAAAAACTCTAAAAAATACAAGAAATAAAAAGGAATAAGGAACAGCTCTAATTGTTGTCTTAAATGAATTTGCTCATGGTTAATTAGTGTTTTATTCCGCTTTAAACTTCTATATTTTAAAAATACAAAAGGAAAAATAGCTATTCCCGTGTACCCTTTAGGAACCATATATTTTGAAATAAAAATCATATTTTATACCATTCAAAAATCAATCCAAATTACATTATATTTGTGATATGAAGAAATTTACACCTCTTGAAGAAGGCGACTACTACCTAACCCCCGAAGGTTACAAGTGTTTCACAGAGCAATACCACCTAAAACGTGGATACTGTTGCGAAAGTGGTTGCAGACATTGTCCCTACGGATATAACGCCACAACTTCAAGAAAAACAACCACCAAAAAGTAAAGCCGGTTACCATTATGACATTCAAAAATCAAATATTAGAAGGCATTCCAGAAATATTACCACAGCCAAAAGCATACGAAACAGAAATAAATCATGCACCAAAGCGTAAAGCTATTTTATCTGCTGAAGAAAAAAAACTAGCACTTCGTAATGCGCTACGTTATTTTAATAAAAATCATCACGCAGAATTACTTCCTGAGTTTAAAAATGAATTAGAAACCTACGGAAGAATTTACATGTATCGTCTGCGTCCGGATTACAAAATGTATGCTAGACCTATTGAAGAGTACCCTGCCAAAACAAAACAGGCTGCGGCTATTATGTTGATGATTCAGAATAATTTAGATTATGCTGTAGCACAACATCCGCACGAATTAATTACCTATGGAGGTAATGGCGCTGTATTTTCTAATTGGGCACAATACCTACTAACCATGAAGTACTTGGCAGAAATGAATGACGAACAAACACTAGCTATGTACTCTGGCCATCCTATGGGGTTATTTCCTAGTCATAAAAATGCACCACGTGTTGTAGTGACTAACGGAATGATGATTCCTAATTATTCGAAACCAGATGATTGGGAAAAATTCAACGCGCTTGGTGTTACGCAATACGGACAAATGACTGCTGGAAGCTTCATGTATATTGGACCGCAAGGAATTGTACACGGAACGACCATTACCGTTTTAAATGGTTTTAGAAAAATAAAAAAGGAACCACAAGGAAATCTTTTTGTAACCTCAGGTTTAGGAGGCATGTCTGGTGCGCAACCAAAAGCAGGAAACATCGCTGGCTGTATTACCGTTTGTGCAGAAGTGAATCCTAAAATCACACAAGTACGATTAGATCAAGGTTGGATAGACGAAAAAATCACCAATTTAGACGAACTAGTTACTCGTGTTAATAAAGCGAAAGCCGAAAAAGAAACCGTTTCCATAGCATACCTAGGAAACATTGTAGATGTCTGGGAAAAATTTGATGTAGCAAACGTACATATTGACTTAGGAAGCGACCAAACGTCACTTCATAATCCGTGGGCTGGAGGTTATTATCCTGCAGATATTTCTTTTGAAGATGCCAATGAAATGATGGCTAATAATCCCAAACAGTTTAAAATAGAAGTCCAAAAAACACTTTGTCGCCATACAGAAGCCATAAATAAACATACTGCAAAAGGAACTTATTTTTTCGATTATGGTAATGCCTTCCTTTTAGAAGCTTCACGAGCTGGAGCTGATATTATGGCAGAAAACGGCATCGACTTTAGATACCCAAGTTACGTGCAAGATATCATGGGACCTATGTGTTTCGATTATGGTTTTGGACCATTCCGTTGGGTATGTGCTTCTGGAAAACCAGAAGATTTAGCAAAAACAGATGCTATTGCTTGTTCGGTGCTAGAGGAAATAAAAAAGAATTCGCCAGAAGAAATTCAACAACAAATGGCAGATAATATTCAATGGATTAAAGGTGCGCAAGAAAACAAATTAGTGGTAGGCTCACAAGCCAGAATACTTTATGCAGATGCAGAAGGACGCATGAAAATTGCACAAGCTTTTAATGATGCTATTGCTAAAGAAAAAATAGGCTATGTCGTTTTAGGTCGTGATCATCATGATGTTTCCGGAACCGATTCGCCATATAGAGAAACAAGTAATATCTATGATGGCTCCCGATTTACAGCAGATATGGCGATACAAAATGTGATTGGAGATAGCTTTAGAGGAGCAACTTGGGTAAGCATTCACAATGGTGGTGGTGTTGGCTGGGGAGAAGTTATAAATGGCGGATTTGGTATGGTTCTTGATGGTAGTACAGAAGCATCTAAACGTTTAAAATCCATGCTGTTCTGGGACGTAAACAACGGAATTTCAAGACGAAGTTGGGCACGAAATTCAGGAGCAGAATTTGCTATTAGACGAGCAATGGAAGTAGAACCAAACTTAAAAGTTACACTTCCTAATCATGTAGACGATGCTTTATTGAATTAGTGAAATTTAAAAAAAAGCTCTTATGAAAAATCTATTCACCATCACCTCGTTGCTACTTTTATTTGTAGTGGCTACCTCTTGCAGTTCGGTTAGAGTTGCAACAGATTATGACAAACAAGCGAATTTTAATGATTTTAAAACCTTTGCTTTCTACAAAACAGGCATTGACAAAGCAGAAATTAATGATCTAGACAAACGTAGAATTTTACGCGCTATTGAAACAGAATTATTAGCGAAAGGTTTTACTAAATCGGAAAACCCAGATCTGCTAGTTAGTATTTTTACAAAATCTAGAGAAAAAGTAAACGTGTATAATAACGGCTATGGACGTTATGGTTATGGTTGGGGATGGAGTCCTTGGTACTGGAATAATTACAACACAGTAACTACATCTACCGAAGGCATACTTTATATTGACTTAATCGATGCTAGTAAAAAAGAATTAGTGTGGCAAGGACAAGGAACTGGCTATCTATCGCAAAACAAAAAGGAAGAACGAATACAAGAATTTGTTACCAAAATCATGGAGAAATATCCTCCAGGTTTACAACAACAATTATAAATAAAAAAGCCACTCTACATGTAGAGTGGCTTTTTTATTTATAATATTAAAACAAACTATTTTTTAGACGCTTCTAAGTCTTTTAAATAAACTTGCATTTGTTTTTCTGTCAATATCTCTTTCAATTTAGCTAATGTTTTTTCTTGTAAAAACATCTTTGCTTCTTGTACGCTAGCAATATCATCATTTCCAGCTAAACCGTTTAAGTTTTGAATTTGATCAACAAATAATTTAAACGTAGCACCTTGCTGCTCTCCTGATAATGTAACTAACTGATGTAACTCATACGTTTGCTGTTTAGCTTTAACTTCAGGAATGTCTGATGTATTTGCTCTAGCATTCTGTGCTTGTGTTTGTTGCATACCAACAAAAAATATAGCTATTAAGCTTAAAAGTGAGATGTACTTTTTCATATTTTATTTAATTATTAATTTAAGAGTTCAATATACAAAATAAATTGAAAATCAGAATACATTTAATTTATACCTTTTTAATAATTAATTAATGTGTTTATTTTAACCTTTACTTTTTCAGTAGAAGGAATCATTGTTTGCTCTAAAGTTGCATTTAAAGGAATAGCTGGCATATTCTCACTACCAATCGTAATTACTGGCGCATCTAGATACTTAAAACATTCTTCTTGAATCTTTCCTGACAAGGCTCTTGCAAAACTATTATTAGAAGGCTCTTCGGTAACCACCAGACATTTCCCTGTTTTCTTCACCGATTTCATAATGGTATCTTCATCCAGAGGAAATAAAGTTCGTAAATCGATCACTTCTATTTGCTCTTGCATTCCTAATTCTTCAGATGCATTCATTGCCCAGTGCACGCCCATTCCGTAAGTAACAATGGTTAATGTTTCTACATTTTCTTGTTTCCAAATTTCTTGTAAAACCCACGCTTTACCAAAAGGCAATACATAATCCTCACTTGGCTCCACAGATGTTGCACCTTGTGTTCCCGGAACTTTAGACCAATACAACCCTTTATGTTCTAAAATAACTACAGGATTTGGATCATAATATGCCGCTTTCATCAAACCTTTTAAATCGGCGCCATTACTTGGATACGCTATTTTAATACCACGAATATTAGTAATCACACTTTCTACGGAAGACGAATGATAAGGTCCGCCACTTCCGTAAGCACCAATTGGCACACGAAGAATCATACTTACTGGCCATTTTCCGTTAGACAAATAACAACTTCTACTTACTTCTGTAAATAATTGATTCAGTCCAGGCCAAATATAATCGGCAAACTGCACCTCAACAATTGGTTTCAATCCAACCGCACTCATACCCACAGTAGATCCAACAATAAATGCTTCTTGAATTGCGGTATTAAAAACGCGATCGTCTCCAAATTTTTGCGCTAAGGTTGCAGCTTCTCTAAAAACACCTCCAAGTCTTCCACCTACATCTTGTCCGTACAACAAGCATTCCTTGTGCTTTTTCATCAACTCTTCCACTGCGAATAAAGCACAATCTACCATCACTACTTTATCTGCTCCTTCTGGCGCACGCGTTCCTTTTTCTTCGGTAATTGGCGTTGGTACAAAATCGTTTGTAAATAAATCTTCTGGTTTCGGATCTTCTGCTAATAATGCTTTTTCGAAGTCTGCTTGTACTTTCGCTTTCGCGGAATTTTCTATAGTTTCCATTTCAGTTTCCGTAAATCCAGCAGCTATCAATTGTTGTTTTAAAACAGGATACGGATCACGAGAACGTGCTTCTTCTAAATCATCGCGATACCATTCCATTCTTACACCAGAAGTATGGTGATTTAATAAGGGTACTTTAGCATGCACCAAAAATGGTCTTCTTTCTTTACGAATAGTTTCTATTACTTTTTCAATAGTTTCATAACTTTCCGTAAAGTTTGCGCCATCAATAGAAATAGCCTCTAGACCTTTAAACCCTTGTGCGTATTCGAAAGCATTTTGTGCTCTTGTTTCTGCGGCATTTGCACTAATATCCCAACCGTTATCTTGTACTAAATATAAGATTGGCATTTGTTTTAAAGCTGCCATTTGGAAAGCTTCTGCAATTTCCCCTTCGGTTACGGAAGCATCTCCTAAAGAACAAACCACAAACGGTAAATCTTTAAGCGTTTTATCATCTAAACCTTGTAATTCTTTGTATTGCATTCCCATGGCAACTCCTGTCGCTGGAATAGTTTGCATTCCGGTTGCAGAAGATTGATGCGGAATTTTTGGCTTATCGTCATCCTTTAAACTAGGATGTGCATAATAGGTTCTTCCTCCAGAAAATGGATCGTCTTTTTTAGCTAGCAATTGCAACATCAAATCATAAGGTTCTAAACCGAATGATAATAACATGGCGTCATCTCTATAATACGGAAACGCATAATCTTGAGGTAATAACTGCATTCCTAAAGCAATTTGAATCGCTTCGTGTCCGCGTGATGTTGCATGTACATATTTTGAAACTTGCTTAAAATTAGCTTCGTATAACTCTGTCATAGCTTTCGCTGTACAGAGTTTTAAAAATCCTTTTTTTAGTATGTCTTTTTTCATCTTTAGTGACCGCAAAAGCGGTTATTTTCTGTCGTTCCGTAATACAATTCGGAATCTATTAAACTTTCATTTTATAAACTGGATCCCAAATCAAGTTTGGGATGACAAACTCTTAATTAAATAGTTCTATCTACATCAAATTGCTCAAAATAGTCTGCAACTCTTCGCACAAAACTTCCTCCTAAAAAGCCATCCACAACGCGATGATCGAAAGAAAGCGATAAGTACATCATACTACGAATAGCGATTTCATCTCCTTTTTCTGTTGTAATAACTTCTGGTCTTTTTTTAATAATTCCTAAAGCTAAGATGGCAACTTCTGGTTGATTGATAATTGGTGTTCCCATCACACTTCCAAAAGTTCCTACGTTAGAAATAGTGAACGTGCTACCTTTGATATCGTCTCCTACTAAATTGTTTTCTCTCGCTTTTCCGGCAAGTTCATTAACGTTAGCTGCTATGGTTTTTAAGTCTTTAGTATCTGCATTTTTTACCACAGGAACAATTAAGTTCCCACTTGGTAATGCCGTTGCCATACCAATATTTATGTTTTCTTTTACTATAATGTTATTACCATCAACAGATGCATTGATATTCGGAAAATCCTTTACCGCTTTTGCAACTGCTTCTACAAACAATGGCGTAAACGTTAAACGTTCTCCGTGTTTTTCTTGAAAAGCGACTTTATTTGCATTTCTCCAGTTGACCATATTCGTCATATCTGCTTCTACATAAGCAGTAACATGAGGTGATGTATGTTTAGAATACACCATGTGATCTGCAATCATTTGGCGCATTCTATCCATTTCGATGACTTTCCCTTTACCTTTATCGAAATTTAATTGCGGAATTCTATATGCTGTTGGATCTTTTTCTGCAACTGACTGTGCAAACTTAAAAGGTCGTCCTTCTTCTATATATTGAAACACATCGCTTTTGCGTAATCGGCCTTCTTTTCCTGTTGCAGGAATTCGTGCTAATTCTTCAAAACTAATGTGATGCTCTTTTGCTATTTTAATTACTAATGGAGAAAAGAAGGTGTTGGTGTTGTTTACTGAAAATGAGTTAGATGGAGATTTCTCGGCTACGCTCGGAATGACAGTACGTTTCTTTTTTACTTCTTTCTTTTTCTGAGACGCTTCGACTGCGCTCAGAGTGACATCTTTCTTTTCTGAAGATTTTACTTCTTCGGAAACTTCTAGAATAGCCATAACTCCTCCAACAGGAACCACATCTTTTGCTTGAAACATCGTTTTTATTAATGTTCCTGAAGCTGGTGCTGGCACTTCGTTATCTACTTTATCGGTAGCCACTTCTAAAAGGATATCTCCTTCTTCAAAAGAATCTCCTTCTGCAACTAACCAATTGATTATGGTACCTTCCGTTATGCTTTCGCCCATTTTGGGCATCTTTAATTCGTAATTAGACATGGTCTTTTTTCTTTTATTTTATAGATTCCGCATCTAGTGCAGAATGACAAAACGTATTAACTAGCGTTTGTTAGTTTATTCTATCTTTGTTTTTACCGCAATTTGCGTTAGCGATTGAAACGGCATCCTTTTTTATCTCAGTTCTAGTGAAATTGCTTTTTGCAATTTTGTATCGAGAACAAGTAAAAAAGATATAGTGTAAAGCGCGACCCTTGTGGTAACGCCAACTTCAATAAATTCACATTGGATTAAACCAACTATTTCTTTAAAAAATCGCGAAGGGTATCATAAGCTCCTTCTTGCATTTTCATATTTTCTGGCACTTCCCGTAACGGTTCTACAGCTTTTAAACTCTCATAGCAATCTGCTGGTAATTGCTGATACAATTGCGTGCCTTTTGTTTTCCACGCAATCATTTCATCACTAACCTGCTTGATGACTTTGGCAGGATTACCAACGACTAAACTTCGGTTCGGGATTTTAGTTTCGGCTTTTACAAATGCCATTGCTCCAACTATGGATTCATCGCCAATTTCGACATCGTCCATGATTACGGTGTTCATTCCTATTAAGCAATTTCTACCCAAATTGGCGCCGTGAATAATGGCTCCATGACCAACATGTGCACTTTCTTTAAGCGTAATAGATTTTCCAGGAAACATGTGCACCGTACAATTCTCTTGCACGTTGACGCCATCTTCTAAAATGATTTGCCCCCAATCGCCACGAATGGCTGCTCCCGGACCAACATAACAGTTTTTGCCAATGATGACGTTTCCTGTTACTGCCGCAAGCGGATGCACGAAACTGGATTCATGAACCACTGGTGTATAGCCTTTAAAACTGTAAATCATATTATAATTCTTCTATTATTGAATTGCCTTTACTTTTATCTCCTGAGGTCCATTGCCATGCTTCATGCAATCTAATTTTTCCATTAGATCCCATTTCTGGAATAGATTTGCAAACGCCTGTCATTAAATCGCCATTCGCATTCACCTGGTGGTATCTCATGTTTATTTCTCCATGTTTGGAAACTAAACCTATAAGATGACCTTCTATAATTTGGCCTCCAGAATAAGTGGCTGTTACTATATTTTTTGTTTGCTTATAATGAAAAATAGTTTCTTCTGAAGTCTCACCATTGCTAGTGTTCTTTACAGCTTTAAATTTTTTATCATTATAATGAAACATCTATTTAAATCCTTTTAATTTTTCTTTTGTAAAATCACTTAATACAAGTTTACCACTAGTCGCCGCGCGTTCTGCTAATAATGCATCCCAATGATCTGTTCCTTGCCAGAATACTTTTTTTATTTCTAGCATCGCTTCTGTATTATAAGTACATAAGTGTTCTGCTGTTGTTTTTACTGCTTCATCTAGTGCTTCTGTACTTTCATACACTTGCGTGAATAAACCTTTTTGTTTCGCCCATTCTGCAGGATAAAATGTATTTGCGTCAATTGCGATTTGCGACATAGCGCTTAAACCCATTTTACGCTCTATTGCTGGTCCGACTACAAATGGTCCAATACCAATATTTAATTCGCTTAACTTAATAGCTGCGAATTTGGAAGCCATACAATAATCGGTTGCAGCTGCTAATCCAACGCCACCACCAACGGTTTTTCCTTGAATGCGTCCGATAATAAATTTCGGACATTTACGCATCGCATTAATCACGTTTGCGAATCCAGAAAAGAATACTTTCCCTGTTGCTGCATCGTTGATGTTTATTAGTTCTTCGAAACTTGCTCCTGCGCAAAAAGTTCTATCTCCACCACTTTTAAGAACCACTACTTTAATAGCGTCGTTAGTTCCAGCATCTGTAATGGTTTGCGCTAGTTTTGCTAAAACATCTCCAGGCAAGGAATTGTGTGCAGGATGGAAAAACTCGATGTATCCTACTTCGTTTTGTATATCTAATGTTACGTATGGTGTACTCATATTCTTAGTTTGTCAATGCGCACTTGTTGCGCATTCGTATTAATCTTTGTTCTCGTTATATTTAGAAAGGTCCCAATCTAAACTCAAATCAATCCATTTCGGATTCATTTCGGTTATTTGATTCTTCTTCCATTCTTTTTTCCATTTCTTAATGGTCTTTTCTCTTCTGATGGCAATTCGTATATCGGTATGCGCTTCAAAATAGACTAATTTTTTAATGTTGTAATGCCCAACGTGAGTGCCAAAAGTTGCTGTTTTATGTTCACTCATTCTTCGTTCCATATTATTTGTTACACCAACATAAAAGATGTGATTTCTTTCATGTGTTAGAATCTATGTATAATATTTTTTCGACATTTCGTTTCAATTTAAGCGACTGCAATTTATATTATCGCTAAAATTCAAGCGACTGCGCAATAAATGCGCAGTGACTTTCTATTAATAATTACAGTAATCCAAATTGTTCAAAATGATGATTCAAATGTTTTCTTTCTAGTAAATACGATTCGTATTTATTCAATTCTCCGAAAACTAAATTCTTTAATTTAGCTTCTGGATTTTCTTTAAAAAATTCTATATACTTTTCACGTTGTGCTTTAAACTTTTCAATAGCTGTTGCTAAATCAGGATGCTTTAAAGGTTCTAAAGTATCTTTTTCCAATTGTGGAAATTGACTATTCTTCGGAAACTTATCATAGTTCCATAAACTATTATGCACTTTGTCTAAAATGGTTGAAGGCGTTGCAATTTCAAAATCCTGAATTTCTCCAGATGCGATTTTATAGGTATACTCCAAATGCTCGATCATGTGCTGCGGCGTCATCATTCCCCATTCAGGTTTCGCATCTTCTTTTAATGCAGAAAGACATGCGTTGATTTTATCTTCCGTCATTTCGGTTAAAACTTCTTGCTTTTTCTGAACCATGGTTAAGACCGTTGCAAATGCTACTTTCTCATCGGTATTCGCGTCAAAAATTTCTGCATACCATTTTACAATTCCGCTAGGATGTTCTGCCGAAGCAACATCTCTATCTACTTTTTGCTTACAAGTAAGTCTTACATAAATCGTATCGTTGTGATATAACGGACGTAAGAATCTGCATTCTTCTAATCCGTAATTCGCAGAAACTGGTCCTTTATTTGGGTAGACGAATAATCCTGCTGCAGCTGAAATAATAAAATAACCATGGGCCGTTCTTTGTTCGAAAATACTTCCATCTAAAGAGGTAATATCTGTATGCGCGTAGAAATGATCCCAAGTGACATTTGCAAAATTGATAATATCGGTATCGGTAAATGTACGTCTGTGGGTTTTCATAGACATTCCTGGTTGGATGTCTTCCCAATGGTATTTAAATGGATGCTGTGGCGCTTCCTTATATTTTGCGTTTTGCTGGTAAATACCAGTGATTTCTGTAATTGTAGTTGGTGAACCTTGGATTGCTGTGCGCTGTAAATAATGTTTTATTCCACGCATTCCTCCCATTTCTTCGCCACCTCCAGCACGACCTGGACCTCCATGAACTAAATATGGTAATGGCGAACCATGACCAGTACTTTCTTTAGCCATATCACGATTAACCACCATTATACGACCATGATGAGATGCTGCATTTATAACATACTCTTTCGCAATCTTATCATCGTTTGTTGCAATAGAAGAAACTAGCGAACCTTTACCCATTTGTGCTAAAGTAATCGCTTCATCTAAATTTTTATAAGGCATTATAGTACTTACTGGTCCGAAAGCTTCACGTTCATGAATAACGGTATTTTCAAAAGGATGATCAGAACGTAATAAAATCGGACTAATAAAAGCACCTTTTTTAGCATCTGCTCCAATGGTGTTTATTTGATCTAAACTTCCATAAACGATTTGTGCTTCTTTGGATAAATCATTTACAGAATCTCTAACTGCTTGCACTTGTTGATGACTTACTAGCGACCCCATTCTAACTTCTTTCAATCTTGGGTCTCCAATAGTTACTTTATCTAAAGCTTTTGATAATGCCGATTGCACATCTTCTACTAAATTTTGCGGAACAATAATTCTACGTATCGCAGTACATTTTTGTCCAGCTTTTACTGTCATTTCTTTTCGGACTTCTTTAATAAACAAGTCGAATTCTGGTGTTCCGGGAACGGCATCTTCTCCTAAAATGGATGCGTTTAAAGAATCGGCTTCCATGGTAAATGGCACAGATTCTTGTATCAATTGCGGATGTGCTTTTAATAAGCGTCCTACTTTTGCAGAACCCGTAAAAGTGACAACATCTTGAGACTCTACAGTGTCAAGAATGGTTTTTACGGTTCCGTTTATGATTTGCAATGCGCCTTCTGGTAAAATACCTGAGGCGATTATTTCTTTGGCAACAGCTTCGGCTAAATACGAAGTGGAAGGTGCTGGTAAAACCACAGCAGGAACTCCAGCCATCCAGTTTACTGCACATTTTTCTAACATTCCCCAAACCGGAAAATTGAATGCATTAATATGCACTGCTACTCCTTTTTTAGGTACCATAATATGATGCGCCATAAAGCGTCCGCCACGAGATAAATCGATAGCATCCCCTTCTACGTGATACGATTGATTTGGAAACAGTTTACGTAAGGAAGCATTAGCAAATAAGTTTCCGAAACCACCTTCGATATCTATCCAACTATCTACTTTGGTTGCTCCTGTTCTATAACTCAATTCGTAAAACGCATTTTTTCTTTTGGTAAGATATAATGCTAAACTTTTAAGCATGTTTCCACGTTCTTGAAACGTCATTTTACGAAGGACTTCTCCTCCTTTTGTTCTTCCGTAGTTTAGAATTTCTGGAACGTCTAAACCTTCAATAGCAACGCTTGTAAAAGCTTCGCCAGTTACTGCATCTAGAATTGGTGTCCCTTCTTCTTTACCTGTTGTCCATTGTCCTTGGACATAGTGTTGAATCTTATCCATCTTACTTTTTATAATCTTCTATTTGTTTAACAAAACTTTCTTCATCTTTAAAAGCAATTAAATTTCCATCTGGATCTTTAAATTTTGCTACTTTCCCCCAAGCATGTTCTTGGTAATCTACTTCGATATTTTGTTTTTTAAGTGCATTAGAGGCCTCTTTGACATCTGCTACATTTATTCGCAAACAGCTATAGTTTCTATTTTCTGAATTATCTTCTAAATACGCAGATCTATCTTCTTTTTCAACCATTAAATAGGTTCCGAATAAATCGAAACTAGTTAATTCTTCATTCTGAAATAAAATAGGAAGGTTTAAAATTTCGGTATAAAAACGAACACATTCCTGATATGCTTTTACGTATAAAATGACACCTATTCTTTCTATTTTCATATGATTCCTTTAAAGCTCTTTATCTTCGCGTATGTTTGCGTTAGCGATTGAACGGTCTGTTTGAGCTCCTTTTTGTTTTTCTCAAAAAGAGCGAGTAGTGAAAGCGCGACCCTTTGGGTAACGCCCATACTATCTTACAAGTTTACATTCTCAATAATCGCCGCATAACCTTGTCCAACACCAATACACATGGTAATTAACGCGTATTTTTTGTTCTTCTCTTTTAATTCTAAAGCTGCTGAAAAAGCGACTCTTGCACCTGTAACACCAAGCGGGTGACCAATAGCAATCGCACCTCCATTTGGATTAATTCGCGGGTCGTTATCTGCCAATCCCCAAGCGCGAATACATGCCAATGCTTGCGCTGCAAAGGCTTCGTTAAGCTCGATAATATCCATATCTTCCATGGTCAATCCTGCTTTAGCCAATGCTTTATTAGAAGCTTGCACAGGACCAATCCCCATAATTCTTGGTTCGACACCAACCACTGCAGAACTTACTATTCGTGCTAATGGTTTTAGGTTGTATTTTTTTACTGCATCTGCTGAAGCGATAATAGTTGCTGCTGCTCCGTCGTTTAATCCTGAAGAGTTTCCAGCAGTTACACTTCCACCTTCTTTTTTGAATGCGGCTCTTAGTTTTCCTAAAATCGCTAAAGAGCTTGTTGGTTTTACAAATTCATCTTTAGAAAAAAGAATTGGATCTTTTTTACGTTGCGGAATTTCTACCGTTACGATTTCTTTTGCTAAGCGTCCGTTTTCTTGTGCTTTGGTTGCTTTCTCCTGACTCCAAAGTGCGAACTTATCTTGATCTTCTCTAGAGATATTATATTTTTCGACTAGGTTTTCAGCTGTCATTCCCATGCCGTCTGTACCATACATTTGTTGCATTTTCGGATTGATAAAACGCCATCCGAAAGTAGAATCGTACATTTTAGAATCGCCTCCAAATGCCGTAGATGGTTTTGCCATTACGTATGGTCCGCGCGTCATATTCTCCACGCCACCAGAAATAAACACGTCTCCATCTCCTGCTTTTATAGCTCGATTTGCGTGAATGATTGCCGATAATCCCGAACTACATAAACGGTTTACAGTTTCTCCAGGAACGGTAAATGGCAAACCTGCTAATAAAGCGGACATTCTCGCAACATTACGATTGTCTTCTCCTGCTTGGTTTGCGCAACCCATTATCACATCGTCATACGCTTCCTTTGGGATGCTTGGGTTTCTTTTTACGATTTCTGAAATTACTAACGCACCCAAATCATCTGTTCTCACAGCAGATAATGTGCCTTTGTAGTTCCCTATTGGTGTTCTAATGCCGTCTATTATATATGCTTCCATATTCATGCCTGCGAAAGCAGGTATCTTTTAATTATTACTATTTTTTTTGGCGTTACACTACTTCGCTAAAGCTACGTAGTGTCGGGCTTTTCTCTGTATCTTTTTTACTTGTTCTCGATACTAAATTGCTAAAAAGCAATTTCACTCGAACTGACATAAAAAAGGATGTCGTTTCAATCCCTAACGCAGGTACTTGCTATGTCTTTTTATTAGACATAATTAATTTTCTGTTTGCTAAGAGATTCCTGCCTGCGCAGGAATTTAATTTATAAGTGCAGAGAATGTATCTCCATTTCTAATATCTCCTGTATTGTAGCCTTTCATAAACCACTCCATACGTTGCTCTGATGTACCATGCGTAAAACTATCGGAATTCACACTTCCGCTTGTTCTTTTCTGAATCGCATCGTCACCAACCGCATTGGCAGCACTCATAGCTTCTTCAATATCACCAGCTTGTAAATATTTTTTATTGTGATGTGCCCAAACTCCTGCATAAAAATCGGCCTGCAATTCTTGTGCTACAGATAATTTATTAGCTTCTACTTGTCCGCCTTGCTGTTGTAACTGTCTTACTTTTTGGGATGTTCCGGTAATCGTTTGAATATGATGACCAATTTCATGCGCTGTAACATAAGCGATTGCAAAATCACCGCCTTTTGCTCCGAATCTCGTTTTAAGTTCGTCGAAAAAAGCTAAATCCATATATAATTTTTGATCCCCCGGACAGTAAAAAGGTCCAGAAGCAGAAGACGCACTACCACATGCTGTAGAAACGGCATCTGTAAATAAGACCATTTTTGGTTCTTTATAATCCCCTAAATTATATTCTCTAAAAATCTGATTCCATACGTCTTCGGTATCTGCTAAAACTGTAGCCATAAAATCACCCATGACTTTTTCCTCATTGGTTAATTCGCGCTGTTCTACTTGTTGTGTCGTTTGGCTATTTGCTACTTGCTCTATTAATGGTGCTATTTGCTGACCTGTTTCTCCTCCAAAAAGTTGTAAAAGAATAACAACCACAGCAACTACTCCTCCGCCTGCTACTAATTTACCTTTACTTCCCATACCACGTTGGTCTTCCAGATTCCCACTTTTTCTTCTACCTTGCCATTTCATACTTTAAACAATTTATTACTTTACTTGTTTTATTTTATTCCCAATCTTTCTGGGTACGATATACCACCCCTTTAAAAAGCGCGACCATTTCATCTCCTCGTTTCACTTTAATAATATTAAAGCCTAATCTATTCTTTACTGTTTCTATTACAGATTCTGCAACAATATAATCGCCTTCGTTTAATGCTTCAATATGGTTAATACTTGTTTCAATAGAAACAGCATATTTCCCATGGGTATTTGCTGCAAATCCGAAAGCAGTATCTGCTAAGGAATAACTAATTCCGCCATGCGCTTTTTTCATGCTGTTTAGCATTTCCTTTCTAATAGTCATTCCGACTTTACATCGTCCGATTTCACATTCTAGAATTTCTATTCCTAGCCAAGTACTGTAGGCGTCTTGGGATAGCATTTTATGTGGGATTTGTTCTCCTTTCATGTTCACTTCCCACGAAAGTGGGAATCTTATTAATTATTATTTCGACTTTACACACCCCTAAAGTCCCCTCAAGGGGACAATTGTCGCGATTAAAAAAACGTTTTATTCTCTCTATTCATTTTGCGTAATAAAGGGCTACAACGGTATCTATCTTCGTGGTATTCGTTATACAATGCATCTAATTTATCAACACACCAATCGATTCCTTTTTCATCAGCCCAAGCCAATAATCCTTTCGGATAGTTAACCCCTTTAGTCATTGCGATATCCATATCTTCTGCAGATGCGATCTTTAAAAATAAGGCATCTGCTGCTTCGTTGATTAGCATGACTAATACACGATCGAAAATTTGATTTTTAAGAACCATTTCCTCTTCATAGGTCTCAAAAGTTCTTGTGTTAGCATGGTTTGTGTTAATTGTTTTTCCGTTTTCATCGTAGTCATAATATCCTTTTCCTGATTTCCGTCCTAAATAACCTGCTTCCGAAAAACGTTTTTGCGTAAACGAAGGCTTATATCTTGGATCAAAATAGAAAGCGGTGAATACGGTTTCGGTTACCGTATAATTGACATCGTTTCCTATGAAATCCATAAGTTCGAATGGTCCCATTCTAAAACCTCCTAAAGATTTTAAACTGTGATCGATGGTTGCAAAATCGGCTAATCCTTCTTCATAAATTCTTAAGGCTTCTCCGTAAAATGGTCTTGCTACTCTATTTACTATAAATCCTGGCGTGTCTTTAGCAACTGCTACTACTTTTTTCCAATCGGTAATCGTTTGGATAGCTTTCTCCAAAACCTCTTTTGAAGTTTGTATGGCAGGAATTACTTCCACCAATTTCATTAAAGGCGCTGGGTTAAAAAAGTGAATCCCAACGCAGCGTTCTGGTTTTTTAAGGGATGCTGCAATGGATGCTATAGATAAACTAGATGTGTTTGATGCAATAATACAATCATCTGCAACATAGCTTTCTAATTCGGAAAACACTTTTTTCTTAATGTCTAGGTTTTCAATAATTGCTTCAATAGTAAGATTAGAATCTGCTAAATCTTTTAGGTTGCTTACATAAGCGATGTTTGCTTGAATTCTATCTTTTTCAGAAGTATCTATTCTTCCTTTTTCAATTAAACGCAATAATATTTTCTCCAAACTTGCTTTTGCTTTATCTAAAGCAGCTTGGTTGGTATCGTATAATTTCACTTTACAACCAGAGGTTGCAGCCACTTGTGCGATGCCACTTCCCATGGTTCCTCCTCCTATGATTCCTACGTTCATATTTTTCTTTTATTATGGATTCCGCATCCAGTGCGGAATGACAAACTAATGTTCCTTATTTGTTCTCGATACAAAATTGCTAAAAAAGCAATTTCACTCGAACTGACAACTTTTAATTGCCTTTGAATTCTGGTTTACGTTTTTCAATAAATGCTGCAACGCCTTCTGCATAATCATTGCTTTGTGCTGCTTCTATTTGCAATTTAGATTCTAAAGCCAATTGCGATTCTAAATCATTGGTCATCGATTTATTGAATAATTCTTTAATCATACCCAATGCTTTGGTTGGCATGTTTGCTAGTTTTAAAGCTAATTTGTTAATGGTTTCCTCAAATTCTTCTGTAGGAACACATTTGTAAATCATGCCCATTTTTTCAGCTTCTTCTGCACCAATCTTATCTCCTAACATGGCTAATGCTAATGCTTTTTGAAATCCGATTAATCTTGGTAAAAAGAAAGTCCCAGCACTATCTGGAACCAAACCTATCAAACTAAAAGCTTGAATAAAACTTACTTTTTCATGCGCTACAACAACATCACAAGCCAAGGCTATATTTGCTCCTGCTCCTGCAGCTACTCCGTTAATAGCACCAATAACTGGTTTTTTAATATTTCTAATTCTAGTGATTATTGGGTTGTAGTGTTCTTCTAGTATTTTTTTAAATCCCGGATTTAAATCTGGATCTGTAACTTCTTTTAAATCTTGACCAGCACAAAATGCTTTTCCGTTTCCTGTAAGCACAATAGCTCTCACATCTTCATTTTTTTCACAAGCATCTAATGTGTCGTGCAGTAAAAATGCCATTTCACGATTGAAACTATTAAATACTTCTGGTCTATTTAGCGTGATATACGCTACTTTGTTTTCAACTTTTAATAGAATTGAATTATTACTCATACCTTATTTTTTTATTTCTAGATTCCGCATCCAGTGCGGAATGACAAATTCTTCAATTTATGATCTCACTATTATTTAATGGGATTCTCGTCTTCACGAGAATGATAAAATATCATTTGAGACATTTAAAATAATCGAATGGTTCTTGGCAATCGTCACACTGAAATTGTGCTTTACATGCGGTGGAACCAAACTGACTTACTAATCTTGTATTGGTGGAACCACATTGTGGACATTTCACCAAACGTTTTCCTTCTAGCAAAACACTTATATCTGCTTCCGCGTTTAAAGGTGCTGCTATACCATAATCTTCTAATGCTTTTCTACCTCTTGGAGTAATCCAATCGGTTGTCCAAGCTGGCGCAAGAATTAATTCTATTTCGGAATCATATCCTGCTGCTTTTAAAGCACTTTTAATATCGTCACCAATAACATCCATTGCAGGACAGCCACTATAGGTTGGTGTTATTTGCACTTTCACCATATCCTTTTCTATAACAGCTGTACGAACAACTCCCATATCCATAATAGATAATACTGGAATTTCAGGATCTGAAACTTTTTCCAGAATTGGAATTAATATTTCGTCTATATTTTGTTCTGTTGTTGTCATAATTATTGAGACCTCTCGACTGCTCTCGAGGTGACATTCTATTTTATTTGTTCTCGATACCATTCTGATAAAAAATCGGAAGCACTCGAAGTGACATTTTACTTTAATTTATGAGATTTCCGTCTTCGCGGAAATGACAAAAAAGGCATTTTCTACCATTCCATATTAGGATAAGCACGCTGCATGTATTGAAGCTCTGCTAATAAATACCCTAAATGTTCTGTATGAATTCCTTTTTTACCTCCTTTTTGAAACCATTTGGATTCCGGAATTTCCAGTGTTGCTTCTTCTAAAATAGCACCTACTTTTTCATAATATGCTTCTTTTAACAAAGTAACATCTACTCCAATTCCTTCAGCAACCATTGCCTTATCTGCTTCGGTTTGATGAAATAACTCGTCGGTATACGTCCATAAACCATCGATAGCTTCTTGCATTTTTTGATGGCTTACAGCTGTTCCATCTCCTAAACGTTTTATCCAATCTGTAGAAAAACGCAAATGATAGCTTACTTCTTTAATGGATTTGTTTGCTATTGCCGACAATGTTAAGTCTTTGCTTTTCTGTAATTCTTGTAAAAACGACAAGTGATATACATCAAATAAAAACTGACGCGCCATAGTATATGCAAAATCTGTATTTGGTTGTTCTACCAACAATACATTTACATATTCTCTTTCTTTACGAAGCATTGCAATATCATCTTCGGATCTATTATCACCTGCAATTTTTGCTGCGTGTTGGTAATAACTTCTTACTTGACCGAATAAATCTAAAGAGATATTTGTACAAGCAATGTCTGTTTCTAGACTTGGCCCATGACCTGTTAGCGACCCTAATCTTTGTCCGAGAATTAGACTGTTGTCTGCGATACCTAGTATGTAATTATATAAATTTTTGTTTTTCATTTTCTAATGATTGAGATGCTTCGACAAGCTCAGCATGACATTTAGATTCTATTTTCGGTTTTCATATTTAATCGATTGAGACCTTTCGACTGCGCTCAAGGTGACATTTAGTTTCAATTTATGAGATTCCTGCCTTCGCAGGAATTTTACATATGTTTCACCTCGTCTGGTAAATCGTAAAATGTTGGATGACGATATACTTTATCGTGAGCAGGCTCAAACATTTCACCATTATTCTCCGGATTGGATGCTGTTATATGTTTAGATTCTACTACCCAAATACTAACACCTTCACTTCTTCTGGTGTACACGTCACGTGCATTTTCTAATGCCATATCTTCATCTGCAGCGTGTAAACTTCCACAATGGCGATGTTCTAATCCGTTTTTACTTCTTACGAAGACCTCCCAAAGTGGCCAGTTTTTTTTATTAGACATAATGTATATATTTTGTTTATTTGAAGACCTTTCGACTACGCTCCAGGTGACAAATATTTTAAATTGCTTGTTTTTATTTTCTTTCTTATTGTTCTCGATACAAAATTGCATAAAGCAATTTCACTCGAACTGACATTAAAACTAAATTGCCAGCTTTTCCTTTCGGTTTCTTTTCTTTTCGGCGTAAGCCATAGCTGCATCGCGAACCCATTCACCTTCTTCCCAAGCACCAACTCGTGCTTTCATTCGTTCTTTATTCATTGGTCCATGTCCTTTTACTACTTGCCAAAACTCATCCCAATTGATTTCACCAAAATCGTAACTCTGACGTTCTTCATTCCATTTTAAATCGGCATCTGGAATGGTCAATCCGATTAACTCGGCTTGTGGTACCGTTTGATCTATAAATTGCTGACGTAAATCATCGTTGGACTTACGTTTTAATTTCCATTTCATGGATTGTTCTGTGTGGATAGATTCTGCATCTGTAGGACCTAACATCATTAAAGATGGCCACCACCAACGGTTTAAAGCATCTTGTGCTAACTCCTTTTGTTCTGGAGTTCCGTTAGCTAGCTTGATCATGATTTCATAACCTTGACGTTGGTGAAAGCTTTCTTCTTTACATACACGTATCATTGCTCTTGCGTATGGTCCGTAAGACGTATTACACAATGGCACTTGGTTTATAATTGCAGCACCATCTACTAACCAACCTACCGCTCCCATATCTGCCCAAGATATTGTTGGGTAGTTAAAAATGGAAGAGTATTTTGCTTTTCCGGAGTGTAATTGCTCGTATAATTCTTCACGAGAAACCCCTAAAGTTTCACAAGCAGAATATAAATATAATCCGTGTCCTGCTTCGTCTTGTACTTTTGCCAATAAGGCAACTTTACGACGTAAGGAAGGCGCTCTTGTAATCCAGTTTCCTTCTGGAAGCATACCTACAATTTCGGAATGTGCGTGTTGGGACATTTGCCTAATATGCGTTTTGCGATATTTTTCTGGCATCCAATCTTTTGGTTCGATTTTCTCGTCTCTAGCAATACGTGCTTCGAATTGCGCTTCTAGGTTTTTTATTTGTTCTTCACTCATAATATATAGTTGTTCGTGAATGGTTTTTTATTAATGGATTCCGCATCAAGTGCGGAATGACAAATCTTTTTGGTTACACTGCATTCGCGTTAGCGATTGAACAGTTTGTTTGAGCTCCTTTTTGTTTTTTCGCAAAAAGAGCGAGCTGTGAAAGCGCGACCCTTGTGGTAACGCCCAAATTTTTATTACAATTCATGAACTTGTTATTATTCATGAGATCCCTTTTTTCAAAGGGATTTTACACATCAAAATCGACCACAACTTTTTCTGTTGTTGGTACTGCTTGACAGCTTAATACTAGTTTTTGCGCGACTTCTTTATCGTCTAATGCGTAGTTTATTTTCATTTCTACTGCGCCTTCGACCACACGACATTTACAGGTGCTACAAACGCCTCCTTTGCATGCGAATGGTAAATCTGCTCCTGCACCTAAGGCTGCGTCTAGAATGTTGTCATATTCTTTGGTCATGGTGAAAGCAAATTCTTTTCCGCCATCGACAATAGTTACTTCAACACCTTCTACATTTTGTTTGGCTAGACGTTCTGCTCTTTTAATATCTTCATCTGAAAGTCCGGTAACAAAAAGTTCGAAATGCACTAATTCTTTAGGCAATCCTGCATCTATTAAATAAGTGCTTACATAGTTTACCATTTTTTCTGGTCCGCAAAGAAATACTTCACTCGTATCTAGAATATCGATAAACGTTTTGGTTAGCACTTGCATTTTCTCATCGTCAAATCTCCCATTAAATAGCTCAATATCTCTACGTTCTTTGGTTAAGAAATAATAAATTTCTAGTCTGCCGAAAAAGGTATTTCTAAGCTGTTCTAGTTCTTCTTTAAAGATAATGGATTTTGCGGTTTTATTTACATAAAACAGTTTACAAGTTGCGTTTGGCTCTTCGGTTAAGTGTGCCTTTATCATGGAAAGCACTGGTGTAACACCGCTTCCAGCTGCAAAAAACAGATAATTTTTAGCTGCTTCTGGTTGTACTGGAACTCCGAAGTTTCCGCTTGGCGCCATGACTTCTAGCGTATCTCCTGTTTTTAAACTATCGTTTACATAGGTTGAAAATTTACCCCCTGGAATTCCCTTTACAGCGACTTTCCATTGGTTATCTGCAGGACTAGAACAAAGCGAGTAGGAACGACGAACATCTTCGTCATTAATATCTGCTTTTAATGTTAAATGTTGCCCTTGACGGAATTTAAATTCGTTTTTTAATTCGTCTGGAACAGCAAAAGAAATTACAGAACAATCTTCTGTTTCTTTATATATATCTTGAATTTTGAGCTTATAAAATTGCGCCATATTTGTACTTTGTAATTCAACTAACACTTGTTAGTTTAGAGAACAAATATACAAAATAATATTATTAACTATTTGTTAATTCCGTGAATGAGGACTTCACTTAGGCTATTTGCTAAATCGTTTGCGTTAAGATCTTCTTTTTTGGGGATCCATAAATAGAGAGAACGTAGCGTGGAAAGCATAGAAAACATAATCACTTCGGGATTACTTTGTTTGATTTCTGAAGCACGTATCCCTTGATTTATAATTTTAATAAAATTAGCTTCGTAGTCGTTTCGTAACTGCAAATAATAATCTAATTGGTCTTCCAGATGCATCCAATCACTATTTAAGGAAGCCATTTGGTTGGTATTACACGCGGTAATATTTACATGCATAGCCACTATTTGCTTTAGCTTATCGATATTAGAGTTCTCTGAATTATAAATAGCATCCATCCCATTTGTAAATTCTTCGGCAAGGGAAATAATTATTTCTTTTAAAATTTCTTGCTTTGATTTTATGTGATTGTACAGACTTGCAGCTTTCATACCCATTGCTGTTGCTAAATCTCGCATGGTAACGGCATTATAACCTTTCTCTTTAAAAAGCTTGGCTGCTGTTTTAATTATTTCGTCTTTTCGTGTTTGCTGCGTCATATAGTGGCTGAAGGTAAAAAAAATATGTTGTAACCTATGTTACTTATCTTTTGAAAAAATTGAATGTAATTTGTAAAAAAACAAAATTATGGGATTATTCAGTTTCTTATCTGGAAATAAAAACGATAAAATTAAAGATTTTCAATCTAAAGGCGCAATAATTATTGACGTTAGAACGAAAGGAGAATATAGCCAAGGTGCCATTCCTGGTTCTAAAAACATTCCACTACAAGTGATAACCGGAAAAATAAGCGAGATCAAAAAACTTAACAAACCAGTAATTACCTGTTGTGCAAGTGGTATGCGTTCTGGTAGTGCAGCAAGTATCTTAAAGGCACAAGGTATTGAAGCTATTAATGGTGGCGGCTGGTTAAGCTTGAGTAAAAAGCTATAACGGAAAGCTTTTTAACACTTCTAAATTACGAATAGGTTTTTCGTTGTATTGTAAGGTCCAACCTAAAGAATTGGTTAGAATATAAAACTTAGACAACTCGCTAATCAGTCTATTTTTAGCATTGGTTTTTAAATCGGATGCTTCTACCTTTTTCATTAAAGATTGCTTTACCGTTTCTTTAATAGCATTGTAGTCATTAGCTTCGAATGGGTTTAAAAAATCGGATTGCACGTCATAATATTCAAAATCTGGACTGATTTTAATTTCTTCTTCTGGAATACTTAAAATGGTAAGTGTTTTGGTTGCTTCGTCAATTTTATATTCTATTTTACTTAAATCGTAAGCAATAGTTACATCTGCATTAACTACAACTAAGGCTTTTTTATCGGAAGTAAAATATTGTCCGAAAATCTCTTTAGAATTTTTATAATTAAAGACTTCGCTAAAATGACCTTCGGTCACCACTAGCTTTCCAACATTTTTAATTTGTTCTTGAATTAAAGCAGAACTTTCTTGAAGTACAATTTTGTCTTCTTTTTTATCACCACAGTATTTGAAGGTGAATAGTATAACTAGTGTTAATAGAACACCAAAAATAATTTTACGCATATATCAAAAATACACATAAAAAAAACATCAACAACAAATACTTAAGTGATTAAGTTTGTCGCTGATGTTTAGTATGTAATTGATTAATAGCATTATAAATATAACACATATTAGCTATCATCAACTAATTTTTCGACCAAAAGAGAATTAAAAAGACTACATGTAAATAGTTAACACGTTTGTAACTAAAAACTTACAAAACTATACTCCCTTTGTATTTCCTTCATCTTCGTTTGCAGTTTAGCAACAAATTGAAGGTGTGCTTCTGCATTTGGATTAAACGGTTTGTGCATCAATCCTTTCTGAATGATCTCTATATCCTGCATTGTTTTGCTTGCTTCGGAAGAAATCCAGACTTGTTGGAACTTATTCCAAATATACTGTATCGCTGTTTTATTTGGATGCAACATGTCTTCTTTGTAAAAACGATAATCCCGAAGTTCGTCTAGCATAATTTCGAAAGACGGAAAGTAACTTAGACCTCTCGACTGCGTTTGAAGCGACAATAGCTCATGAATAGCTGTTATTAAATGCGCCTTACTTTGTGTGTTTTCTACAAAACCATCTTTTATATGTCTTACCGGAGAAACCGTAAAAATAACGGAAGCACTAGTATTTACTTCTTTAAGGCTTGTCACTATATTTTCTAGAGATGCCACAATTTCTGGTACCGCAAGTAATTCTTTTGTAAACGCTTTTTGAGGCACTTTATGGCAATTGGCAACAGCAGCTTTAGTTTCTATATGTTTATATACCCACGCAGTTCCTAAAGTAATGATAACGTGTGAAGCTTCGCTTATTTGTTTGTTAGTGGATGTAATAGCAGTATTTAAATCTTCTAGTAAATTTTCTTTGGAAGCATCACTTAATTTAGAATGCGCATCGAAGCAATGCCATTGCTCGTTATGAAAAAAAATATCCTTTTCGGAATACTCTTTTTTGACCACAGCATTACAAACGAAAGTTTCAATAGCCTTTGGATGGAATAAAATTCCGAAAGGATTTATGGTGTTTTGAAACTTAAAATAGCCAAATTTATCTCCTATATTTTCTGAAAAACACGAACCTAACAACAAGAGTTTAGCATCATAATTAATTTGATTATGCTCTTGTTGTTTTACTGGTATTTGTGTTTGTAGTTTCAATTAAGATTTGTTTTTGTCTGACTTTCTTTTTTCTTTAAATCTTTTTTTTAATAATGTTTCTGTTGCTGCCAATAACAAAGCGTAGTCTCCTAAATTATTTTCTATATTAAATTTCTTTAATTGGTTTTTAGTTTGAAAATCAAAAACACCAGTTTCCACAACAACATAACCCAAATAATTTAATTGTGATTGAATTTTTTCTGTTGTTTTCTTAGAAGGATTACTCAAAACCTTAACCCATTTCTCATTAGAATCTGCAGAATAACAATACATATATTTCTCGCCTTGCTTTGGGTTTTTAGGTAAGTTTATTTCTTGTGCATTACTACAAAATGAGACAAGAAAAACAAATAGCAACAAATAATACTTCATTTTTATATTAAATAATTTTTACTCTCCGCAAGCGCAGCTTCAATTCCGTCTGGATTTTTCCCTCCTGCAGTTGCAAAGAAAGGTTGTCCGCCACCACCTCCTTGAATATACTTACCAAGTTCTCTAACTACCGTTCCAGCATTCAAGCCTTTTTCGGCAACTAATTCCTTAGAAATATAACAAGAAAGTAATGCTTTTCCGTTTTGTTCGGTTGCGAATAAAAGGAATAAGTTGGTTTGATTTTCGCCTAACTTAAAGCAAACATCTTTAATTCCTCCAGCATCTAAATCTAATTTTTTAGATAAAAACTGGATACCATTTATTTCGGTTAATTCATTTTTTAAATCGCCTATAATATTTTTAGCTTTATCTTTTAGCAAGCCTTCAATTTGCTTTTTTAAATCGGTATTCTCGCTTTGCAGATTCTGTAATGCTTTTACTGGTTCTTTAGCATTATTCAATAAATCTTTCATTTCGAAATAAGATCTATTATTTTCAAAATAGAAATCTTTTACCGCATCATTGGTAATGGCTTCAATTCTACGAATTCCGGAAGCAACTGCTCCTTCTGAAGTAATCTTAAAATGCCAAATATCTGCTGTATTTTTCACGTGTGTTCCACCGCAAAGCTCCATGGATTGTCCAAAACGAATGGTACGTACAGTATCTCCGTATTTTTCACCAAAGAGCGCCATTGCTCCTTCTTCTAGTGCTTTTTCCATTGGCACGTTTCTATTTTCCTGCAAAGCTAATTTGCCATCAATTCTAGCATTGACAAAGTTTTCTACATCTCGAAGTTGCTCCACAGTAACTTTAGAGAAATGGGAGAAATCGAAACGTAAATATTTAGAGTGTACTGCAGAACCTTTTTGTTCTACATGATCTCCTAAAACCTCACGTAATGCTTGGTGTAATAAATGTGTTGCTGTGTGATTACATTCTGTTCTATTACGTTGTTTGGCATCTACAGCAGCTTTAAAACTCTCGTTTAAATGCTTTGGCAAGTTTTTAGTAAGATGAATGATTACGTTATTTTCTCTCTTGGTATCCACAATGTAAGACACATCTCCATTGATATCTTCTAGATATCCTTTATCACCTACTTGTCCGCCACCTTCAGCATAGAATGGTGTTAAATTAAATACCAACTGATACATTTCGCCATCCTTTTTAGAAGTAACTTTTCGGTATCTAGTAATTTTAACTTTGGTTTCTAAAGTATCATACCCTACAAATTCTTGTTCGGCATCTTCTAATAAAACGGTCCAATCTTCAGATGTTAATGCAGAAGATTCTCTACCTCTTTCTTTTTGTTTTTTTAATTCTGCTTTAAATTCGACTACATTATAGGTATAGCCTTTTTCACGTAAAATTAAATCGGTTAAATCTTCAGGAAAACCGTAGGTATCTTTTAATTCGAAAACTTTAGATCCTAAAATTTCTTTACCGTTGGTGGTTTCAATAATTCTATCTAGCAACAACAATCCTTGATCTAGTGTTCTTAAAAAGGAAGCTTCCTCCTCTTTAATTACATTTTCAATTAATTGTTTTTGTGCTTTTAATTCTGGAAAAGCAGTTCCCATTTTTTTAGACAGAACATCTACCAATCTATAAATAAATGGTTCTTTTTTATCTAAAAAGGTAAAAGCATAACGAATAGCACGACGTAGAATTCTACGAATTACGTAACCTGCACCTGTATTACTTGGCAATTGTCCGTCTGCAATAGAAAATGCAACTGCACGCACGTGATCGGATATGACACGAATAGCAACATCTACTTTTTCGTCTTTGCCATACTCTTTATTTGTAGTCGCTTCTATTTCGCGAATAATAGGTGTAAAAACATCAGTATCGTAATTAGATTGTACGTTTTGTAATACCATACAAAGACGTTCAAATCCCATTCCGGTATCAATATGTTTGTTTGGTAATGGTTCTAAAGATCCGTTTGCTTTACGATTGTATTGCATGAATACCAAGTTCCAAATTTCCACTACTTGTGGATGGTCCATATTAACTAAAGACTTACCGTCTACTTTTGCTTTTTCTTCAGCAGAACGAATATCGACATGAATTTCACTACAAGGTCCGCAAGGTCCTTGTTCACCCATTTCCCAGAAATTATCTTTTTTGTTTCCTTTTAAGATGCGGTCTTCCGAGATAAATTGTTTCCAAATATCATAGGCTTCGGTATCCAATTCAAGGTTGTCATCATCGTCACTTCCTTCAAAAACGGTTACGTATAAAATATCTTTATCAATTCCGTAAACATCTACTAAAAGCTCCCAAGCCCAAGCAATTGCTTCCTTTTTAAAGTAATCACCAAAAGACCAGTTCCCTAACATTTCGAATAACGTATGGTGATAGGTATCATAACCAACCTCCTCTAAATCATTATGTTTACCAGAAACACGCAAGCATTTTTGGCTATCTGTAAGTCTCGTGTTTTTTGGTTCTGCGTTCCCTAAAAAGTATTCTTTAAAAGGTGCCATTCCAGAATTGACAAACATTAATGTTGGGTCATCCTTTAAAACCATTGGTGCAGATGGTACGATGCTATGCTTTTTTTCTTCAAAAAAACTTAAAAACTTTGAGCGAATATCTTGAGACTTCATGTACTTAAATTAATATCTTGTTTCTGTTAAATTGCTTTTAATGCGAAACAATTTCTATATTTACTCTCCAAAAATATTTAAAATTATGGAGATGGTTTACCTACAATAAAAAAAATCACATATTATTATAATAATAATTTTGTAGGTTTGTTCGTTTGCTAATACAATATAAAGAGAAATCCTCATTATATTTCATGCAAAAATAGTATAAATTATATAATGAGTAAGGTAAAATATTATTATGATTCTGAAACGCTTTCTTATAGAAAGATAGAGCGCAAAAAACGCAAGACTTTTAAATACATTCTTGGGTTTTTAAGTGCGGCTGCATTATTTGGTTTCTTTTTCCTTTTTATAGCTGGTCATTACTTTGAATCTCCTAAAGAAAAAGCATTAAATAGAGAACTTCAGAATTTAAAATTAAACTTTGAGTTACTAAATAAAAAGTTTGATGAGGCAGAAGCTGTTTTAGCAAACGTGGAAGATAGGGACAATAATATATACCGACTTTATTTTGAAGCAAATCCAATCCCAGAAGAACAACGCAAAGCTGGATTTGGAGGAGTTAATAGATATAAAAGTTTTGAAGGTTATGACAACTCTCGACTTATTATTGAAAGCAACAAGCGTATAGACAGACTACAAAAACGAATTGTTGTACAATCTAAATCTTTAGACGAAATAGCAATTCTTGCCACAGAAAAAGAAAAATTACTTGCGGCAATTCCTGCGATTCAACCTATAAGAAATGAAGATTTAACACGTATGGCTTCCGGTTATGGTGTACGAACAGACCCATTTACTAAAGCAAGAAAAATGCATTGGGGAATGGATTTTACATCCCCAAGAGGAACTCCAATATATGCTACAGGAGATGGCGTTGTAATACGTGCTGATGCTAATGCTACGGGTTACGGAAACCATATTAGAATAGATCATGGCTATGGCTATGTTTCTTTATATGCACACATGTACAAATATAATGTTAGAAAAAATCAAAAAGTAAAACGTGGTGATTTAATAGGTTTTGTAGGTAGTACAGGCCGAAGCGAAGCACCTCACTTACACTATGAAGTATTTAAAGACGAACAACGTATTAACCCAATAAACTTTTACTATGGTAGTTTAACTGCTGAAGAGTTTAATGAGTTATTAAAACATGCGTCATTAGAAAACCAATCCCTAGATTAGATGTTTATAGATTTACCAGAAAAACGATATTATGGTATTGGCGAAGTTGCCAAAGCGTTTGATGTAAACACATCACTTATTCGTTTTTGGGAAAAAGAATTTGATGCTTTAAAGCCTAAAAAAAACGCAAAAGGCAACCGAAAATTTACTCCAGAAGATATTAATAACCTCAAACTTATTTATCATTTAGTAAAAGAAAGAGGTTTTACTCTAGATGGAGCAAAAACACATTTAAAAGAAGAAAAACAAAAAACATTATCTAATTTCGATATTATTAGTAAATTAGAAGGAATTAGAAATCAATTAACTAAAATAAAAGAACAACTTTAAAAACTAACAATTATGAAAAAGGCACTTATTCCATTAATAGTACTAGGCTTAATTGCTTTTGCTATATTCTCTTGGGGAAAGAATTTTAATAATACTGCAGTCAACTTAAAAGAATCTGCAACAAAAACTTGGGGAAATGTGGAAAGTTCTTACCAAAGAAGAAATGATCTTATTGGTAATTTAATTAAAACCGTGCAAGGTGCAGCAGATTTTGAAAGAACAACATTAAGAGAAGTGATTGAAGCTCGTGCTAAAGCGACCTCTACTACTATTGATGCTAGTAATTTAACCGCAGATAATATGGCACAATTTCAACAAGCACAAAGCGGGTTGAGTGGTGCATTATCTAAATTATTAGTTTCCGTAGAGCGTTACCCAGAACTTAAAGCAAACCAAAACTTTTTAGAATTACAAAGTCAATTAGAAGGTACAGAAAACAGAATCAATGTTGCAAGAGACCGATTCAATGAATCTGTAGAGCCTTACAATAAGCATATAAAAACATTTCCAAATAATTTATTAGCTGGATTTTTAAATTTTGCTCCAATGGATTATTACAAAGCAGATGCAGGAAGTGAAAATGCACCTGATGTAGATTTTGATTTCAAATAAAAATCATGCCGGATAGAGTTGAAGCATTTTTAAGCACTATTGAAGAACAAGAAGTTGTTGAAGCTATTCGTTTAGCCGAAAAAAACACCTCTGGTGAAATCCGTGTACATATAGAAAACACTTTTAAAGACGATATAGAGAATCGTGCTTTAGAAGTGTTTTCTGTTTTAAAAATGCATAATACCAAACTACAAAATGGTGTTCTAATCTATATCGCTGTTCAAGATAGAGCCTTTGCTATTTATGGCGACAAAGGGATTCATGAAGTAGTTGCAACAAACTTTTGGAACGATACCAAAACAACCATTGCAAACCATTTTAAATCCGGACATTTTAAACAAGGTCTAGTGGATGGTATTTTACATGCTGGAGAACAATTAAAAAAACATTTTCCTATTAGTGATTCTGATCAAAACGAACTTGCTAACGAAATATCTAAAAGCTAATGCAGAAGCTAAAACACTTATTTCTAATCACCTGTTTTGCATTGCTTTCTTTCGGAAATGTCTCTGCACAATTTGATATTCCGGAAACACCAGAGTTTCAGACTAGTGTTTATGATTATATTAGTATGTTATCTGCTAATGAAAAAACCTCCTTAGAAAACAAACTTATTAAATATTCGGATACTACATCTACACAGATAGTAGTTGCAATTATTCCTAGTACAAAAGGAGAAAACATTATGTACTTGGCCACAGAATGGGCGCATAAATGGGGCGTTGGTGGTAGTAAAGAAAAAGATAATGGTGTTTTTATTCTACTTGCTAGAGATGATAGAAAAATAGCTATTGCCACTGGTTATGGCGTAGAACACTTACTTACAGACGCGATGTCTAGACGTATTATTGAGCGCGACATTATACCATACTTTAAACAAAACGATTACTACGGCGGCTTAAATAGAGGTGCAGACGCCATATTTGAAGTCCTAACTGGCGAGTATCAAGGTTCTCGTCAATCGAATAACTCTGGAGAGTTCCCAATAGGCTTTGTCTTTCTTCTATTTATTATATTTATTATCATCCTAATTTCTATTTCTAAAAACCGACGAGGTGGTGGAAATGGCACCGATAATTTTGGAGGAGGAAGCAATACCACACGAAGTATCTTAGAAGCAATCATATTAAGCAACTCTGGTCGTGGCGGCTACAGAAGTGGTTCTGGCGGCTTTGGCGGAGGTGGTTTTGGAGGCGGAAGCTCTGGTGGAGGTTTTGGTGGTGGCTTCGGTGGAGGTGGCTTTGGAGGCGGAGGCGCTTCTGGAGGTTGGTAGTCCTGCGCTAAAGCTTCAGACTATGTCTGTTCCGTGTTCCGTAAAAGCTAGTCGAAATAAAATCCATCATCATTTCCGGATTCTCCTTTTTTACCAAGGCTATTAAATTTCCAACTAAAACTTAACATAAAATATTGTTCTAAAACGGTACTCTGAGCATCTTGAATATAGTCTTCGGTTGCTGTTCGTCTTGCATTGGTATTTTGTCCCAATACATCATAGGCTTTTAATGTAACTACTCCTTGATCTTTTAAAACGGAGTATGCTAATGTAGAATTCCAGAACCAAGCGCTTTTTTGAAAACCTGCTGCTATATTTGGATTGTAATTGTATTTAATATTATTTCTCCATTCTAAATTTTTAGGCAAAAAAGTAGCCGTTTCAATATCTAACGAATGATACAAAAACTCTCTATCCTTAAAGGCTTCAATATCATATTTATTCTTGGTAAAAGAGACGCTATATCTAGGTCTAATTTCTAATATATCTTTTACCGTATAGGTTATTGTAATTCTTGGTGAAACAGAAGCTACATTACTTGCATATTGCACTTCGTTATTAAAATTAATATTTTTATTATAATTACCATAGGCACCAACACTGTACTTCAGGCTACGTAAACTATCAATTTTCTTTTTTTTGCTAAAACTAAAACCTCCTCTTAATCTTTTTCCTCCACTAACATTTGCATAGGTGGTTTCTCTTACATAATCTTCATTGATTGTGGATTTAGAAACAATTTGATTTTCATTAAAAACGGCACTGAAATTAAAATAAAATCCGGTTCCTTTTTGAAAATCGAAAGCATTATAATTAGAATACAAACTATGTGTGGTAGTTGGATCTAAATTAGGATTACCAGTAATAGTATTTAAAGGATTAGAAACATTTTGAAAGGGCTGTAATTGCTGAATTCGCGGTGAACTATTACGCATTCTATAATTCATATAAAAGGTCGCCTTCGGACTAAATCTATACCGCATATAAGAACTTAATTCTACTGCTTGAAACTTTCGTTTTAGACTTAAACTAGGTCTTAAAAAGTCGGAATTTCTTAAAGATCTAAAAACGTAATTAGAATTTATTCTTGCCGATAATTTTTCTTTTTTAAGGTTTAACGAAATTCCAGGACTGCTTTCTTGATCTACATACTCAAAATCGGTACTTAGTTCGGTATTAAACGAAGTAAAATTATCGCTAATAAGATCTCTATCAAAAGTACTTTTTATGTCATTTCGTTTGTCTCTTTTAAAGTCATATTCAAAATTAATAAAGAGTTCCTTTGGGATAATTGGTAATCTATATGCAATTTCTGCAGCAAAACTATTTAGTTTATTTTCTCCTTCTGTGAATTGATCTCTTGTTATTTCTTCTGGATTTTCACCATAAATATTGGTTTCTGAAGTTAAAAAATCGTCCGTTTTATTGACATTAAATTTGTTGATGATTTCAAATTTAAGATAAGAACCATTACTTCCTATTTTTTTTGTTACATCTATTTTATTACTAAAATTATTCCCATAAGATGACACAAAAGATGCAGCATTAGATTGATTGGTTAATGTGTTATCGGCATCTAAAGACGCTTCCGATCTATTATAACGTGTTTCACTTTTAGAGTACCTAAAAGAAGGCTTTATATTAACAAGTAAAGTAGAATCTAGCTCGATATCAAAATCTATATTAGCGCTATGGTTATAGTTATCATTTTGTGAATTAGAGATAGCATTAGTAAAATAACTACCATCTGGCAAAAAGTTTTCACGCTCTGTAGTTGTTTTATCGTCAGAGTTACTAGCAGAATAAAAGTAATCGGAAGAAATATCTACTTTATCACTTAACTCATCTGCATAATTTACACCTATATTTTTGGAAGTAGTAATTCCTTTTCCGCCGCCAAAACTTCTACCACCTATAGCAAAAGATCCATTACTATTAAAAGACATGCTATTTCCGCCTCCAAACATTTTACGTATTTCACCAAAACTAAATCCTGGGGAGTTGGTATTGTTTCCTCCTACTAAAACACTTACCCGTTGGTCATTATTAAAACGATTGAGCATTCCCGCAAACTCGTAAGTTTTTTGGGTTCCTGCTCCTGCCGAAACTCTACCAAAAACACCTTTATTGTTTTCCTCTTTTATAGTAAGATTGATGGTCTTATTTTCATCATCTCCATCTTCACCAGCATAGGCTTGTGCTTTGGTTTTAGTATCTACAATTTGTATTTTTTCAATAAGATCTTTAGTCAGATTTTTTGTGGTAATTGTAGGGTCATCCCCAAAGAAAGGCTTACCGTTTACCAGAATTTTATTGACAGGCTTACCATTTACTTTTATACTACCATCTTCTTCTACCTCAACTCCTGGTAGCTGTTTTAGTAAATCTTCAACCGTTGCGTCTTTCTTCGTTTTAAATGAGTTTACATGAAACTCTAAAGTGTCTTTTTTAATAGTAATTGGCGCCGTAGATTTTATGACTACCTCATCTAAACTATTACTTGTTAATAGATTTAATTTGCCTAAATTTATTCTGGAAGTATTTAAATCTACTTGTTTATAATAGGTCTGATAGCCAACATACGAAACATATAAATTGGCCTTTTTATCTGCTGATTTTTCTTGAAGGGTAAAGTTTCCTTTTTTATCTGAAATAGTATAGGTTATTAAAGAGCTGTCTTTTACACGTTCTAAATAAACGGTTGCAGACTCTAAGGGCATGTTATCTATTTCTGAAATAATAGTACCCGAAACTTTAAAATCTTTGGTTTGTGAAAATGAAAAAGTGGCGCATAGAAATATTATACAGGAAAATATTTTCTTCATGATTGGTTTGATTGATGAATAGCAGTATGGTTACCTATAACGAATATAGGCAGACTTTAGTGCTAATTATCTTAAAAAAACGATAAAATAATGTAAGATTCAGATTACTTCTTACGCATATACACACTTATTGGAACACCATGAAAATCGAATTTCTCACGTAATTTATTTTCCAAAAATCGTTTATACGGATCTTTTACATATTGTGGTAAGTTACAGAAAAATGCAAATTGCGGTTGCGGAGTTGGCAATTGCATGATGTACTTAATTTTTACAAATTTCGCTTTAAGTGCTGGTGGCGGACGGTTTTCTATGATAGGTAACATCACCTCATTAAGCACACTTGTTTTAATACGTTTGCTTCTGTTTTTGTAAACCTCTACAGCAGTTTCAATTGCTTTATAAATACGTTGTTTATTTAACACAGAAATAAATACAACAGGTACATCTGTAAAAGGCTCCATTTGTTGTTTAATTGCGCGTTCAAATTCTTTCATGGTTCTGTTGTCCTTATCCTCAACTAAATCCCATTTATTCACTAAAACAACAATACCTTTTCTGTTACGTTGTGCTAACCAAAAAATATTTTGTACTTGACCATCAAATCCACGAGTGGCATCTAAAACGACAAGACAAACATCACAATGTTCTATTGCTCTAACGCTTCGCATTACAGAATAAAATTCTAAATCTTCTTTTACTTTCGATTTTTTTCTAATTCCTGCAGTATCTACAAGGTTAAATTCAAAACCAAAACGATTGTATTTCGTATCTATAGAATCTCTAGTTGTTCCAGCTACATCGGTAACAATGTATCTATCTTCTCCTATTAAAGCATTAATAAATGAAGATTTCCCTGCATTAGGACGACCAACTACAGCAAAACGAGGAAGCGCTTCGGCCTCTTCTTCTACTTCTTCCACTTCTGGTAAAGCTTTTACAAGATCATCTAATAGATCTCCTGTACCACTACCATTTATACTTGCAACGGTATAATACTCACCAAGACCTAAAGAATAAAATTCTACAGCATCTTCGGCACGTTTACCATTATCTACTTTATTTACTACTAAAAATACGGGTTTTGTTACTTTACGAAGTAATTTAGCAACATCTTCATCCATTCCTGTAACACCAGATTCTACATCTACCATAAAGATAATGGCATCTGCTTCTTCTATAGCTAAAACTACTTGCTTATCGATTTCTGCTTCAAAAACATCATCGCTTCCTTTTACATATCCTCCTGTGTCAATTAACGAAAATTCTTTTCCGTTCCAATCACTTTTACCGTAATGTCTGTCTCTAGTTACACCACTTACTGCATCGACAATGGCTTCTCTACGTTGAATTAAACGGTTAAAAAATGTTGATTTTCCAACATTTGGTCTTCCTACAATAGCTACTATATTACTCATAATTTCATGTTTTATCTGCATTACATATCCTGTAAGCGAGTGCAAATGTAGTGTTTAGTTATTGATTTTATCTCTTTTTTTTTCAATTCGCTGAAAAATCATTTTTATGAATCTCTTTTACCTTCTTTATCCCTTTATCTACTCATGTTATGCAAGTTATAAAAGAAAACTAAAAGGGGCATTACAGCTTCGTTTTCGCTTCCCTAAAAAAAATCTAAACAAATTTGTAGAAAAAAGGGTACATTGAAACATTAAAAACCTGCAAAATGTCCTTAACCAATGAAATAGTATTAAGACCTCGTTTTAAATTTGATGTAAATGTGGATAATGAAACACTTTTAAAACTATTTGAAGACACTAAAAACGCACAAACCGATTTTATTGTATCTCGAGTAGATGATCATGTTTTTATTAAAATCCCTAGAGCAAAGCAACACTTTTGGTCGCCACAATTGCATTTAGAAATTAATAAAAACGAAACCAATACCAACAGTACTATCTATGGTTTATTTGGTCCGAACCCAACCGTATGGACGATGTTTATGTTTTTCCATTTTATAGTTATCGGACTATTTTTCGGTTTTGGTGTTTGGGCATATACCAATTGGTCTTTAGACAATAATTACTCCTTACAACTAGCAACAACCCTATTTATGGTAATCATTTGGGTTGCGCTTTATTTTGGTGGAAGCATTGGAAAAAAAACAGGAACAGACCAGATGCACGAACTGCATACTTTCATGCGAGATACTTTAAGAAATGAAGGTATTCACGCCATGCATACCTAGTTCTAATTTTAAAATAACACATAAAAAAAGCCTTAGTAAAAACTAAGGTTTTTTTTATGTGAGATATTTTTACTGTTCGTTTTCATAAAAACTAACGGTACCACTATCTTCATTAGAAACTACTAACAAATCGTTTCCTGTTGGACTAGTTATCGCCGGAATAATTAAAACGCCTTCTGGAGCTTCATCTCCTGCATGAGATAAAACAGATAAAAATGTTGGTGCAGTTGGATTAGTAATATCATAAACCATCACTTGATCTGTACGCTCTAAACCTACAAAAAGAATATAACGTTCATTGCCAATATTTAAAACCTCTACAGCTTCTGGTTCTGCACCTTTATCATCACTTCTTTTATCTTCATCATTAAACCTATTAGGTGTTAATGCTAATGTTTCTGTAGCGATACTGTTTCCACTATCATACACTAAGTTTCCGTTTGCAGACCATACACTAAAAGATCTTGCACCATACGAATAGATAACATCATTATCGCCATCATTATCTATATCTCCCAAAGTATTTGTTGTTTTTAAACGCCCTAGGTTTATTTCGTTTTGATAATCTTCAGTTAGCGGAAAAACAGTTTCGTCTAAAGTTAAATCGTCTACTCTATCTTCTTCCGAAAAACCATCATAATCTCTAGAATCTCCTTCATTAGCTGAAATAATATAATCTGTACCATTAATATTTACATTCACAATAGCGTCTGGTTGATACATGCCAAAAACAGGCCAATTTTTTAATGTGGTAAGACCATCTTTATCACTAACATCAAGTTCATTACCTGCAATGCTATGATCTTTAAATCCGAAAGGATAAATAGCTTCAATAGTTTTAGATATTAA
The DNA here is from genome assembly GCF_001418105.1 of Lacinutrix himadriensis. Taxonomy (GTDB): domain Bacteria; phylum Bacteroidota; class Bacteroidia; order Flavobacteriales; family Flavobacteriaceae; genus Oceanihabitans; species Oceanihabitans himadriense. Next base: position 209,490 of record NZ_LIQI01000024.1, on the reverse strand, counting down.
ATTTACTTTAGCCATTCCGTTATTTTCTTGTAGGGAAACCCAAGCGGTTTGTGAATCTTCAGAAACGGCAACATATTCCGGCTCTACATCTTGTGCTAAAGTTGCTCCAGGACCAAAAACTCGAAAACCTTGCGCTTCAAGCGCTGCTTGTTGTGTATTAAAACTTGTAAAATCTAAAGTGGTGGTTGTACTATCGGCTAAATCTATAATGCTAATAGTTCCCATAGGATCTACCGTATAGTCATCATTTGGTTCTCCTTCATTAGCCGAAATAATTAAATTTCCGTCTTTGGAAAAAGTTACCATATCTGGTAATGCCCCTACATTATACTGATTTAATAAAGAGTCATCCGCGGTATTATACACTAAGATTTTTCCTGGATCTTGCTTCACGGCAGCCTCTACAGCTATTGCTAATTTTCCATCTTTAACAGCAACACTATTTGGTGCTCCGTAAATACTTAGATCTATTGGAGCCTCTTGTAAAGGTGCGTTTATATCTGAAATATCAAAAACAGATATCTGATTGGATGCTACATTAACAACATATAACTTATTTGTGACTGCATCAAAAGCGGAGATTTCTGACGCTCCTTCTCCTCCAACATTAATGGTAGATTTGTATTGAAAATTTACCGTAGTGTTTAATGGCGTGTCTTGCGAATTACTGTTGTCATCGTTATCACAACTAGAAAATATTGCAATACATAATACTAATAAAAGTGTGTTTATTTTTTTCATATTTGGTGGATTTATTTATCCTCCAAATATGCTGCATCCATTTTAAGTTAATGTTAGCTTAATAAAAAGAAACTATTAGCAATCGTTAGTTATTGTAACCAAAACGTTTCAGCTGTCTTTGATTACTTCTCCAGTTTTTATTCACTTTCACATAAAGTTCTAAATGAATTTGTTTACCAAAGAATTTTTCCAAATCTTTTCTAGCTTCTACTCCTACTCTTTTTAAAGCAGCTCCTTTATGGCCAATAATAATTCCTTTTTGTGTTTCTCTTTCCACCATAATTACAGAACGAATACGAATGATTTTTTCTTCTTCAAAAAATTCTTCGGTATCTACCTCCACTGCATAAGGAATTTCCTTTTTGTAATGTATTAAGATTTTCTCTCTAATATTTTCGTTTATAAAAAAACGTTCTGGTTTATCTGTAAGTTGATCTTTTGGATAAAAGGCTGGTGATTCTGGGATTAAATCTAGAATACGATTAAACACTTCTTTTACATTAAAACCTTCTAAAGCGGAAATAGGAAAAATTTCTGCATTAGGCACTTTTTCTTGCCAAGTTTGTACTTGTTCTTCTAATTGTGCTTGATCGGATTTATCAATTTTATTAAGAAGTAATAAAACTGGAATTTTTGAATTGGTAATTTTTTTAAAAAAGGCTTCGTCTTTTAATTCTTTTTCTCCAATTTCTACCATGTAGATCAGTACATCTGCATCTTCAAATGCTGACTTTACAAAATCCATCATAGATGCTTGTAACTCATAAGCTGGCTTGATAATACCAGGAGTATCTGAAAGAACTACTTGAAAATCTTCACCATTTACAATACCTAAAATTCTATGACGCGTAGTTTGCGCTTTAGAGGTAATGATAGATAGTTTTTCGCCTACAAAGGCATTCATTAGTGTAGATTTACCAACGTTTGGGTTTCCAATTATATTTACAAAACCTGCTTTATGTTTCATTTTATTTCCTTTTAATAGATTGCAAAGTTACGACCTTGGTTTGTTTATACCTCTATCATACATAACAATACTTCCTGCAACGGATACATTTAGGCTTAATTGCGATTTAAATTTAATCAAAAAATGACTTTTTTCTATGGCTTGTTTCGATAACCCATGATCTTCTGCGCCTAATAAATACACACAACGTCTAGGATGATGAAAGGTTTCTAAAGGCACAGCTGTTGGGGCTAACTCTACACCAACTAATCTTGCTCCTTTTGGGATATTGTTATAAAAATCTTCGAAAGTATCATAATGAAAATATGGCATTGCCTTTACCGCATTGTGTGTATCGCAAGCTTGTTTGGCATATCTATTTCCTATTGTAAAAATATAACTCGCTCCTAAATTTTGAGCAGTTCGCCATAGTACGCCTAAGTTTTCGGGGGTTTTTCCGTTTTGAATTCCGATGCCGAAATATTCATTTTCAAAATTATCTACCATTTTACAAAAGTAAAATTTTATGGATAAATTAGAAAATTAACCTTTTATAATTTCTGTTAAACGAGAGGCATTATTTGCTAATTCTTCTTTGGTACTTGTATAGCCAAGATTGAATATAGCATCCATACTTTTCATATTAAAAGTACCAAAACTTATTAATTCCTCTGGTGATATCACCAAATTACAATCTGAAAATTTTGCAATAGAATGCGATTCAGCCATAATTTTATATGCTCTTTCTAATACAGAATAAGAGTGTTTTAAGCTTTTTACTTTAATTGGTTTTAAAGGATTTACATACACACCAAAAATAGATGGACATATCCCTTTTAAAGGTTCTGTAGGAAAATTATTGAGTACACCTCCATCTATATAATGGGATTTATCAATAGTAACAGGAGTAAAAACACCTGGAAAAGAAGCAGATGCTAATATTGGTTTTATTAATTCGCCAGCGCTAAAAATCTTCAATTTCCCGGTTTCTATATTGGTAGCCGCAACAAAAAGTCTTTTCTGCAAACTATTAAAATCATCTATTGGAAAAAAGCTTTTAAATTCATCGGCAAGCTTTTCGGTATCTATAAAACCAGGTTTTTTAAAGGTAAATTTACTCGTTTTAAAAATGGGTACTGTTTTAAAAAAATGAAGCATTTCTTCCCAACCTAAACCTGCAGCATATAAAGAACCAACTATTGCTCCAGCACTTGTACCAGAGATATGCGTAGGATATATTCCTGCTTCTTCTAATGCTTTTATAGCTCCAATATGCGCTACTCCTCGAACTCCGCCACCGGATAAAACTAATCCTATATTCATTTTTCTGAGAATTTACACACTTATTAATAACTACATCTATTTGGCTATCATTTGAAAGCTAATTAATCCGCCATCAATTTCTGCTCTGATAAGCTTTCCTTTTTTATAGTAATAAATGTTTTCTTTTCCTTTAGCGTTTACCTTCTTATAGGTATGATTTCCTAAAGGAATAATGGTATTTATACTTCCATCTTCTTCCGAAAAACAAGAAACAACATCTTTTGGTTCCTCAAAATACATTAAAATAGTACTGTAATTAATGGTTTCATCATAAAACCTTGCTTTATCATCATTTTGTTTAATTAGATAATGATCTCCTTGCCATTCTGTGCTTGTTTCTGCATGTGGTTTATTATTTATTGTGATATAAACATCTGCCTTTTTTAAATTGTGATTATTAAAAACCACATTGTATTTATAATTTACAGAGAGATCTGTTATAAACCTAGTACTGATATTAGTAGCACTCTGATAATGAATTTTAGAATCTTTAAAGGTTTTGGACGCCTGAAGCTGCCCTACAATCTTTTCTTTTAAAACGATATCGAATTTTAAATGGGTATCGTTTGTATTTAAATTTAGATTATGAAAAGATAAAACATGGAATATGATCAAGTACCAAATCATGGAAAACAACTTTTAATATTGGATTACAAATTACCGAAATTAATTTATTAGAAAACTACTAATAACATATATTTACCATTAATTATCTCTTTTCACAAAACAAAAAAGCAGGATGTAAATTAGATTACAACCTGCTTTTAATACTACAATATTCTTCTTATAAAAAAATAAGGAATATTGTTTTAGTTTCCTTTATTATAGTCTTCTAAAAACTTAGCTAAACCACTATCTGTTAAAGGGTGTTTTAATAATCCTGTAATAGAAGATAAAGGCCCAGTCATTACATCTGCTCCTATTTTAGCACAGTTAATCACGTGCATCGTATTACGAATAGATGCTGCTAAGATTTGTGTTTGAAATCCGTAATTATCATAAATAATTCTAATTTCATCTACAAGGTTTAAACCATCAGTAGAGATATCATCTAATCTTCCTAAGAATGGAGAAACATAAGTTGCTCCAGCTTTAGCAGCTAATAATGCTTGTCCTGCTGAAAACACTAAAGTTACGTTGGTTTTTATTCCTTTATCTGAAAAATACTTACAAGCTTTTACACCATCTGCAATCATAGGAAGTTTTACAACAATCTGAGGATGCAATGCAGCTAAAGCTTCACCTTCTTTTACCATACCATCAAAATCTGTAGCAATAACTTCTGCCGAAACATCGCCTTCTACTACTTCACAAATCTTTTTGTAGTGGTTTAAAATATTTTCTGCTCCAGTAATTCCTTCCTTCGCCATTAAAGACGGATTGGTTGTTACCCCATCTAAAACACCTAAATCTTGTGCTTCTTTAATTTGGTCTAGGTTTGCAGTGTCTATAAAAAATTTCATATTTATTATGTTATACGGTTTGTAAATATTCTAATACTTGTTTGCTTACTTTTTCTCCAGTAAAGCCAAATTTCTCGTCTAATACTTTTGCTGGTGCAGAATAACCAAAGTGATCTAAACCAAAAACTTTACCAGAATCACCAACTAAACCTTCTAAGTTTACTGGTAAACCTGCTGTTAAACCAAATAATGGTTTGTCTTTAGGAATGACGCTATTTTGATATTCCTTAGATTGTAATCTAAAAACACCTTCTGAAATTACAGAAGCGATATTCACTTTTAAATTATTCTCTTTTTCTAATATTTCTGCTGCAGCAAATAATGTTGCAACTTCCGATCCGTTTGCAATTAAAACCACATCTGGATTTGCTACTTCTTTTACTAAGTAACCACCTTTTTCGGCAGCTAAAGCTTCGTTATATCTGGAATCTCCTTGAGGTTCGATATCTTTAATTCCTTGTCTAGATAAAATTAAACCAGTTGGTCTGCTTTTGTTTTCTAAAGCCATTTTCCAAGCCACGCTAGTTTCTGCAGAATCTGCAGGACGTAACGCTAAGAAACTAGGATCTCCACTATGGTTTTTTAATTTTTCTAATAAACGTATTTGCGCTTCTTGCTCAATTGGTTGGTGTGTTGGTCCATCTTCACCTACTCTAAATGCATCATGTGTCCAAACAAATTTCACACCTAATTCTTGAAGAGCAGTTAAACGAATTGCAGGTTTCATATAATCGGAAAACACAAAGAATGTTGCTACTACAGGAATAACTCCTCCGTGTAATGCTAATCCGTTTGCAATACAAGCCATGGTTAACTCGGCAACACCTGCTTGTAAGAAAGAACCTGAAAAGTCTCCTTTTTGAATAGCGTGTGTTTTCTTTAAGAAACCATCTGTTTTATCTGAATTGGATAAATCGGCAGAAGAAACAATCATGTTTTCTACATTCTCTGCTAAATACCCTAGCACTCCAGAGGAAGCAGCTCTTGTTGCCAATCCTGCTTTATGCTCGATAGTAGAAAAATCTAATTCTGGTAATTCCCCAGATAAGAAGAAGTCCAATTTAGTAGCTAATGCTTCGTTTGCATTTCTCCAAGTAGTAATTTCTGCTTTCTTTTCGGCCGCTTTTGCTGTTTTTTCAGCTACAATATTTTTATAAAATGCTTGCACATCTTCATAAATATCGAAAGGACTTTCTGGATTTGCTCCTAAGTTTAATAATGTTTTTTCGTAATCTGCTCCTGTATTACTAATTGGTTGTCCGTGAGATTCACAATGTCCTTCAAACTTACTTCCATCTTCAGTAACACAACCTTTACCCATTATTGTTTTACCAATAATTAAAGTCGGTTTTTCTGTTTCGTTATTCGCGTCTGTTAGCGCTTTTCTAATTTCGTCATGATTATGACCATCGATAGTTACTACTTTCCAACCCCAAGCTTCATACTTCATTGCGGTATCTTCCGAAGTTACCTCATCTGTAGAAGTCGATAATTGAATATCATTAGAATCGAAAAACATAATAAAGTTATTCAAACCTAAATGACCAGCAATTCTACCTGCTCCTTGCGAAATTTCTTCTTGAATTCCTCCATCCGAAATAAAACCATATATTTTATGATTCATCCAATCTCCAGAACGTGCTTGTAAATATTTGGCAGCAATTGCAGCTCCAACACCCATAGTATGTCCTTGACCTAAAGGTCCCGAAGTATTTTCAACACCTCTAGCAACATCTACTTCTGGATGACCAGGAGTTATAGATCCCCATTGTCTAAAGTTTGCTACATCGTCTTTTTTGTAATTTCCTAAAAGATAATATTGCGCATACATTAACGTAGATAAATGACCAGCATCCATAAAAAATCGATCTCTAAATGCCCATGTCATATCTGACGGATCGTAGTTAAAGAATTCGGAATACAGAATATGCATAAAATCTGCTCCACCCATTGGTCCGCCTGGATGTCCTGAGTTGGCTTTTTCTACCATGGCTACTGCCAAGGCTCTTATGTTATCTGCTGCTTGTTGGTCAATTTGCTTGTTCATTTTTTATATTTTGATACGTTTAATAAACTTTTTTATGTTGTAATTAACGATGCAAAGATGCTGATTATTTCATGAAATTAATAGTTAATCTGTTATAAATTATTAAGGTTATTACCATTTTATAAACAACTTCTATTCCTTCCAATAAAATAAAAACCAAAAGCAATGTTTTACGTTTTAAAATATTAAAAATGAAATCCTTGAGTTTATTCTCTATTTATTAAACGGATTTGTTTTTCATCTTTTAGAATTTCTTTAAAAATTTCAAACAGTTGCATTTTCAGATTTTTATAGTCTATAAAAAATTCGCTAATCACTTTAACAAGCTCTTTATGTTCTTTCTTATATCCTACTTCTTCCTTTGGCTGCTTTATATTATCTACTAAAACCTCTAAATCATTGATGTGCGTTTGAACAATATCTAAAAGATCATCGTTTCTTTTTTGTGATCGGTTTAAAACATCTACAATTTCTTTATTGTTTGCAAATTCATTTTTGTCTAGTAATTGCATTGTGTAGGTGGTTACTAAATCGTCAAAAAATAATTGTTCGTCTTTAATGAAGCTTAATTCGGAATACCATTTCTTGGATGCTTCGTGCATTTCTGTAGCATTCATTAGTTCTAAGTATTTCTCTTGTGTTTTTGTAGTTATCATAATGTGTTGTTATTAAAAGTTAAATAAATAGGTTTTAAAATAGGTTTCGAATACGCTTAAATCAAGTTTTGTTCGGAATCTAAAAGTTTCGGAATGGTAGCATTCCAGTTATAAGTATCTTTAATTTTTACTCTAAAAGCGTCTAATGCTGTTGGTTCTCCATGAATTAGATATATTTTTTCTGGAACATTTTTAATGCTACTCATCCAGCGTATTAAATCCTCTTGATCTGCATGTGCAGAAAGACTATCTATCTTTTTAATGGTTGCTTTTACCGGATAATATTTTCCGAAGAATTTAATTTCATGTGCGCCTTCTTCCAGTTGTCTTCCTCGAGTTCCTTCGGCTTGATAGCCAACCAACAAAACAGTTGTTGAAGCGTGATCTATAAGCTGTTGCAAATAGGTTAAAACGCGTCCTCCAGTTACCATACCACTTCCGGCAATAATTATTTTGGATCTTTTATCGTCTATGGTTTCCCAAGTTTCTTTGTATGATTGAATAATATTCACATGATTACACATGGCATTATAATCGGCAGGAGATAATTTATGCCATTTTGGAAAGCGTTTAAAAACATCTAAAACGTTATTTCCCATTGGACTATCTACAAAAATTGGAATGTTCGGAATCTTGTTTTCTTTATATAATTTCCAAAGAATATACATAAGTGTTTGCAGACGTTCTACGGCAAAACTTGGAATAATTAGATTTCCATTTTTATGTATGGTTTCTTTTATTATTTGGGATAGCTTCGCTTCTACATCTTCTTTTGGATGTAATTTGTTGCCATAGGTACTTTCAATAAAAAGAAAATCTGCCCATTCTGGTTTTTTAGGATCGTTCAATAAATAATCATCAGTTCTACCAATGTCTCCAGAAAAGACGAATCGTTTTCCGTTAATATCTAATTCGATAAAAGTTGCTCCTATGATATGTCCGTTATACTGAAAGCGATACGAGATGTTTTCTGTAAAAGCAACCCATTTACCTTCTACTTCTACTTGAAAATGCAGTATGGTTCTTTCGGCATCTTTAATCGTATAAAAAGGAAGCGCAGGTTGGTGTTTTGTAAACTTTTCTTTATTTGCTTTATCTGCGGTTTCTTCATGAATCTTCGCGCTATCTTTAAGAATAATTTCAGCTATTGCTAATGTAGGAGCTGTGCCAATTATTTTTCCTTTAAATCCTTCTTTTAGTAATCTTGGCAAATAGCCAACGTGGTCTAAATGTCCGTGGGTTAATAAAACCACATCTATATCTTCTACCGTTATTGGCAGGTTTTCCCAATTGCGTTCGCGAAGTTCTTTAAGCCCCTGAAACATACCACAATCGATAAGTATGTTTTTACCAAAAGCTTCCATTAAAAATTTGGATCCTGTAACGGTTCCTGCTGCACCTAAGAATGTTATGTTGGCATAATCTGACATGGTTTTTATATTTTAATGATTACAAAGCTTTTTAATTTCTTGTAATATTTTAGTTTTTCTTATTTCTGAAATCCCTAAATGATCTAAAAAGAAAGCATCATCTAATAAATCTCTGCACAAAACAACATCTCTACTTAATAGAAATTGCTTTTCTCTGTTGGTTAATAAGGTAGATACGGTTACAGGATAGAGTCCTAGCCTATCTATTCGATCTTTTAACCCGTCATTTTTTGGGTAATCCCAACTTAACAAGTATAAACCTGCGCATTTACCAAACTGGGTTGCATCTTCTGTAAAACGTGTATTAGTAACCACCCAACCACTAGTTATTTTGGAAGTATTATTTTTATTCGCATTCCAATGGGTTTTAACATCTATATATCTAGAGTTAATGTACAAAGGGATTTTTACATTACAGTTAAGACCTTGCTCGTTATGAAACTTACATTCTATTAATGTTGTCTCATTATTTTTATGTGCTAACACATCAATTTCGTGCTTCACACAATCCCCTTGTATAATATCTCCTGTTGTTGTTTTATATCCCGAGTATTTTAAAATAGCACTTATAAAATTCTCAAAAGGAAACCCCGTTGGACCAAGCTCATAAATTGCTTTTTTTAGCTTGTATTTTGAAGCGAAATAACTGTGTTTCTTTTTTAATAATGCAAAGGCTCTGTTATAGATTTCTTTGGTAGAAATACCTTGATACAATTCATCTCTAACCACATCTAAAATCTTACTAACGGTTGCATGATCTGCGCCGGTACGTTGTAGAGAATTACGCAGTTTGTCCATGGAAAATTTAACTTTTTCTCCGGAAGACTTTATAATATTCATATCTACATTGTCCATTTTATTAAAATTTTAAATTATTCTGGAATAACTAAAAAAGGTATGATAGGTTGAAAACCAATTTTTTTAATAACCGGCTCATTAATAATATTTTCAATAAAACTATGCTTATTGTTTACCAATACTAGGATATTAATTTCTAACTCCTTAATAAAATCAATAATCACCGAAGTTTTTTGGTCATAACCAGACATCCAGTGAAAGCTGTAATCAAAAGCTGCTAAATCTTTTTTCAACTTATTAATGTTTGTGTTTTGTGTTTCAGATAATTCTTTTTCTTCTTCGATGTGCAATATTCTAATTTTAGAGTTATACAACTTACTCAGGGCCTTAATAGGACTTAATACTTTATCTGTATATTGTTTATTATAATCTGTTGGAAAAGCTATTTGACTTGGTGTAACAAAACTATATGCATCTGGTACTACTAAAGTTGGACAAGATTTAATTTTGTTTAAGACACTTACTGTATTGCTACCAAAAAATATTTCTTTCGTTTTTGATGCACCTTTTGTCCCCATTACCACTAGATCTATTTCATGAGTTGTGGTAACTGTGTGAATAGCTTCTAACAAGCTTTCTGAACTTAAAATAGTTTCAAAACTGTGTTTTTCATTAGCGTCTACAATTCTTGCTTTTCTTTTTAATTCTACCATCTCTTTTTTAGCAGATTCTTTCATTACGCGTGCTAATTTGTTAGACAAATTAGACATTCTTGAAATTTCAGACTTGAAAGAGTTCAAAAAGTAAAAAGTACAGGTTTCATTTTCATAAAGTTTTAATGCATACGCAATTGCACTCCATGCGTTATCTGAAAAATCTGTGGGTAGTAAAATATTTTTATTCATAGTTTTTTTTATTTATTAGGACATAAAATTATTCTGGAATAACTAAAAAAGGAATACTAGGATGAAAACTAATCTTTTTAAGAACTGGCTCATTCATAACACGTTCAATAAAACTGTGTTTATAATTCACCATCGCAAGTATGTTGATGTCTAATTCTACAATAAAATCGTTAATCACACTTGCCTTCTTAGCATAATTAGGCATCCAATGAAAACTGTGTTCTACTTGATTTAAGTATTCGTCTAATTCATTTATATTATATCGCTGTACTTCGTTTAGCTTCTTTTCTTCTTCAATATGAACGACTCTAATTTTAGAATCATACAATTCGGTTAGGTTTCGCAACACTTGAATTTCTTCACCATTATAAAAACGATTATAATCTGTTGGAAAAGCAATTTGGGTTGGTTCTACAAAATCAAACTCATCTGGAACTACTAATAGCGGACAAGCTTTCACTTTATTTAAAACACGAACCGTATTGCTTCCAAAAAACAACTTTTCATTTTTAGATGCCCCTTTGGTTCCCATGATTACCATATCTATAGCATGTTCTTCTACACTCTTTTTAATAGCAACTTCTATTTTTTCGGCGCTTAAAACCACTTCAAATTCATGCTTTTCGTTGGCATTAGAAGCAATAGCTTGTTCCTTTAATTCTAATAAATCTTTAGCAGCTCCATCTTCTAATGCTTCTAGAAAATAATCGGTTACTAGACTTCTTTCATATAATGCTTCATTATCTATAGTATGCAAAAAGTAAAACACACAAGACTCATTTGCATATAACTTTAATGCATAAACAATGGCACTCCATGCATTATCTGAAAAATCTGTAGGTAATAATATTTTTGTTTTCATTTATAAAATTTATTATTTAGATGGAATAACTAAAAAGGGAATATCTAGCTGAAATCCTATTTGTTTTATTGTGGATTTAAAGAATATATTTTCAAAAAAGGAATGTTTATTATTAATCATTACCAATAGATTCACTCTAGATTTTCTTTGAAATTCATTAATTGCACCATCGATATTCTTGTTTTTAATATCATGAAACAGATGTGCTATATTTTTAAAATACCCTTCCAATTTCGCTTTGTTAGTTTGTTGTTTTTCGGAAAGTGCTTCGCCATAATTAACATGAAGAATATGTACTCGAGAATGATAATTAGAAGCTAAATCGACTAATGGAAGTATTTGCGAATCTTGAAAATTGACTTCATAATCGGAAGGAAATAATACTTCATGAGGTCCTTCAAAAGAAAAACCACTTGGAATAGCTAAAACTGGCGACTTTACAGAATTAATAACATGTACGGTATTAGAACCAAACAAAACACCTTTTACATCGGATGCTCCTTGCGTACCCATAACCACCATGTCTATATTTTTAGACTTCACAAGATCTTTTATCTCAGAGATTAAGGTGTTAAATGTAGAAATCGTTTCAATAGTATGCTTTGCATTGAAATACGTTTTCTGTATCTCCTCTTTAATAGCAGACAAGCCATTTAGGGAGCTTTTCTGTACAATATCTAACAATTCAAATTGCGCGGTACTCGCTTGCATATATTCCATTTGATACACCATTGGCGTATATGTATTTAAAATATAAAAGGTGCATTCTTCCTCTTTAAACAACTGTAATGCATAAGTAATAGCATTCATTGCATTATTAGAAAAATCTGTTGGTAATAATATTCTTTTCATGACATATATTTTAATTATTCACGTCTTAGGTTTTGCAAAACCAGTAAAGGGATTGCAATTTTTAAACTTATTTTATCTATTGTAGATTGAAACAATATATTTTCTAGGTAAGAATGTCGCGTATTAACCATAATAAGAAAGTCTATTTTATTATCCACAACATAGGTATTAATAGCACTATCTATATTTTTATTATCAGTAGTGTAAAAGCTCATTTTATTTTTACATATTGTTTCTTCAACAAAGGCTTTATTATCTTCTTGTCGGAAAGACAACTTGTTACTTTTAGACACATAAAGCATATCTATTTTTGTTCTTTGCGGAGAAAGCAAATTGCAAACTAACTTTAACTCTCTTCGCTTATAAGGAATTAAATAATTTGTAGGAAATAATGCGTGCTTCGGTTTCTCATAACTATAATTTTGAGGAATAGCCAATACAGGACATTGCACATATTTTAAAACCTGCAAAGTATTGCTTCCAAAGGTTAAATGACTATGATTCGATTTCCCCTTTGTTCCCATAACAACAAGGTCTATGTTTTTACCATCTACAATTACATCTGCTTCGTCTAGCAAGGAATTATAAGCAGAAATAGTAAAGTACGTAAATCTAGGGTTTGGCGAGATTTCTTTTACCGTTGCTAATAGATTGGCTAAACTTTCTTCCGATTGTTGCTTAACACTTTCAACGATAGCCTTAAAATCTGTCCTACTAACTAACTCTTTATGATTATACACTTCTGCCTGATACGCATGCATGAAATAGAATTCTGTTTTTTGGTGTTTAAAAAACTCTAATGCATACTTTACAGCATTCATTGCATTATCTGAAAAATCGGTTGGAACCAGTATTTTAATCATAGCTAAAGTGTTTATATTTAATGAAATAAATGTAACAAAGTATGCTGTGAAAAAATATGACAAATATCAGTAAAGCAAAAAAATGCTATATAAAAAAAGCCAGATTTGCATCTGGCTTTTTCATGGATTAATAGCAAGTAATTTAATTAATAATGAATCACATATACTCCTTAAATTACACTATAAATATACTTTAATAAAAAGCAATTACCTATGACTTTTGTCATGTTTGATTTTTATTTAGCGCCATACTTTTTCGTTATTCTAATTGCTATATTTCATGCAAAACTAAAAACGGAATATCGGTATGATAACTAATATTTTCTACTTTATTATGAAATAGTATTTGTTGAAAATAATTAAGATTCTTTGCCACCATAGCAATCAAACCGATGCTTCTAGATTCAATAAAGCACTGGATTGCATTTTCTACTTTTTTATTGGTTAGATTATGAAAACTATACTTCGTATTATTGAAATAATCTGCTAAAAGTTCTTTGTTTTGTTGCTGACTAATATTTAGTTTCTCATCGGCATTACTAATGTGCAATATTCTTAAACGGGAAGGATTAGCATCTAAAATTTGCGAAAGCGGCAACAAGGTTTGCAAATTGTAATTCATAGAATAATCTGTAGGAAATGCAACTTCTTCAATCTTGCTAAATTTTGCATTTTCTGGAACCACCAAAGTGGTACACTTCACTTTAGTTATCACTTCCCCTGTATTACTACCCGTAATATATTTTTTTAAACCGGATGCACCTTTGGTTCCCATTACAATAACATCAATCTTTTTTTCTTGCACCTGTTCTCTAATAGATTCAATAAAAAAATTATTGTCGGATATGGTATAAAACTTATGGTTATTATTGTGAGGTATCTCTTCTGATATTCTTTTTAACAATCCTACCAACTTCTTTTTAGCAGGCTTACTATATGCTTCTTGAATAGTTTCTGGACTAGTAATATAGGTAGAATCATTAACCACAACATCGCTTAATTCATTTACATGAAGTAAATAAAAGTTACATACCGCATTCTCATAAAAACGCAATGCATATGTAATTGCATTCCATGAGTTATCTGAAAAGTCTGTTGGTAATAATATATTATTCATTGTAATTCAACTTGAAGAACAAAGTTAAATTTAACGTCCTTTTTAAAATATGACGAATATCATAATGCTATTATTTTAGACAATTTCTTTCAGTTTTTCTAAGTCAACTATGGTTACATTTCTGCCTTCAATTTCAATTAAACCTTGCTTTTTAAAACTAGACATCGTTCTAATTAAAGTTTCTGTAGCAATACCGGCAACGCTTGATAAATCGCTACGCGAAATCTTTATAGGTTGGTTTGATTTGCAGTTTAATTTTTCGGCAAATTTTAAAATAGTACTCGCTGTTTTTTTACTTACAGAACTGTAAGCCATTTCTAACAATTGGTTTTTCACTCCTTTTAAATCGTCTGTAAGTAATTGTATAAGTTCTAAAGTTATTTTATGATTACTGTTTAAAATATCTGCAAGTTGCTCTTTAGAAATACCAGCTAATTCTGCGTCTTTAATAACCCCTGCAGATTCTTGATATGGAATGTTTTGAATAAAAGAAGTATAGCCAAATAAATCATCTTCTTTGTGCAAAGCAGTTATTAATTCTTTTCCTTGCTCGTCAAACTTGTAACATTTCACAACACCTTTAGTTACTAGAAATATATAGTTTGAGTTTTGTCCTTCTGTATATATTATCTCTCCTTTTTTAAAAGTAAAAGGTTTCCCATTGTCGTCAAAATAATTTTTAAGATCATTTAATGTTCTTATCTCTTCTTCTTCCGTATTAGACTGACTACTTTTTTTATCTCTAATATCTTTTAATATGGAAGCTCTTGCAATTCTACTTTCTATAGCACTTGTAAGCTCGTCTTCCTGAAAAGGCTTGGTGATGTAATCGTCTGCACCAAGATCCATTCCTCTTCTAACATCTTTTCTTTCCGTTTTAGCAGATAAAAATATAAATGGAATGTATTGGGTACTTTCATTTTTGGATAACACTTCTAAAACTCCGTAACCATCCAATTCTGGCATCATGATATCACAAACAATAATATCTGGAAGCTCTTTAATTGCAGCTTCTACGCCCAGCTTACCATTTGCAGCTGTAACCACGTTGTAATTGGAAAGTTCTAAAAGTTCTGCTGTGTTTTCTCTTAAAACAATATCATCTTCAATTAATAAAATCTTTTTCATTATTTGGCAATATTAGGTATTGTAATTATAAATGTGGATCCTTTATTTTCTTCACTTGTAAACGAAATGGTTCCTCCTAAGTTTTCAAAATGGGTTTTTATTATGTTTAGACCAATTCCTGTTCCTTGCGTTAGCAAAGCATTTTCGGCTCTAAAATAACGATTAAATATATTTTTTTGATCTTTTTCAGGAATTCCAATACCATTATCTACTATTTGAATTGTAGTCTTTTGGTTATCCTGACTAATAATTATTTTTACGGTAGCATTTTCTGGCGAGTATTTAATAGCGTTATTTACTAGGTTCGACAATGCTAATTCTATAATTTTTTCGTCTTGCGTTAACGAAATATGATCAATATTTTCTGGATAACTAATTTTTTGTCCAAGCTTTAAAAGCATATTGGCATTATAAACTACTTCGTTTACTACTTTACTTAATTTAAAAGTACTCACCTTATAATTCACATTACCCGTTTCTAATTTTTCAATAGATAAAAAATCATTTAAAATATTATTAAGATAATGTACTTTATTGGTAATCGTTTCTATATGCTTATCTCTTTTTGCCTGTTGTTCTTCTAACTTATACTTACCTAAAAGCATGGTAGATGTTAAGATACCACTTAATGGTGTTTTAAACTCATGAGATACTAAGGATAAAAATTTCGTTTTTAATTCGTTAAGTTCTATTTCTTTTTTAAGTGCATTTTTTATTTTGTTTTCGGCTTCAATTCGCTTTTTATTTTCTGCATCTAATTCAATATTTACAACTTTTAATTTATCTATTGTAGTACTTAACTCCTTGGTTCTTTGGGATACTTTTTCTTCCAATTCTTCATTTAATTGCTGGATTTCCATTTCTTGTTGCTTTCGTACAGAAATATCAATTACCAAAGCCATTATATACCCTTCTCCATCCATTTCAAATGGATTTAATCCAGCCTCCACAGGAAAACTACTTCCATCTTTTCGTGCTCCATACAAATCACGACCTCTTCCCATTGGCCTACTTTCTTTGTGTTTCATGAAACCATTAAAATGCGCTCCGTGTCCGGCATGATAGTTTTTTGGAATAAGAATACTTAACGTTTGGTTTAAAAGCTCTCCTTTTTGGTAACCAAACATGACCTCTGCGGAAGCGTTTGTAAACACAATGTTTTGCTGTTCGTCTACTACAATTACACCTTCAGAAACAGCTTGAAAAAGTACGTTAAAAATCTCTTGATCTATTTTAAACATATATAATGTTAAGTTTTAATACTGCTTTAAAAATACAAAACTATATGAGCTAAACCACACATATTTAAATCTAATAACTGATTAATATCATAATTTAATAGCCAACAAGTAATTAGATTTATACTAGTAAACATTTTTAGTATGAAAAAAAATTACAAATTGACACAAAGTTTTTATCAAAACTTAGGAAATCTATTTTACGCAATAGCTGCTGCAGACAATAGTGTTGCGCCTTTAGAGGTAGAAACCTTGAAGGAAATTATAAAGTCGAAATGGCTAAAAGTAGATGATTTAAAGGATGCATTTGGTTCTGATGCTGCTTACCAAATGGAATTTGTTTTCGATATACTGCACCGTGAAAACAATTTAGATGTAGAAAAATGCTATGCTGATTTTATAAATTATAAAAAGGCACAAAACTATTTATTTTCTCCATCTATTAATCAATTAATATTAGAGACTGCAAACGCGATTGCTAGTAGTTTTGCTGGTAAAAACAAATCGGAACTGATACTACTTGCTAGATTAGACATGGAATTAAAGAAGACAGATATATAACTTTAAAATAATCATAAATAATTAGATCATGAAAAAATTAATATTATTATTCGCATTATTACTAATCCCAATTTTCGGGTTTACACAAACCACAGAAAACATAGACTACATTTCAACATTTAATGAGGACTTAGCGGCTATTAAAAAAGATAACCAATGGGCTTTTATAAATAAAGAAGGTACTATTGTTATAGATTTCCGAAAGGATTTAGTGGAAACAAAAACGGAGGCTGGTAATTATCCGGTTTTTAACAACGAAAGATGTTTAATCCAACAACAAAAGAATGGTATTAACTATTATGGTTTTATCGATACATCTGGAAAAACAGTTATTGAGCCTCAGTTTTTAAACGCGACGACCTTTACGAATCATTCTGCTATTGCTTTAGAATTAGTAAAAGTAGATTTAGGTAAAAACAACCTACTTAACAAGAACATAGTAGAATACAAATATTTTCAAGTCGTTATAGATCCTTCCGGTAAGATTTTAACTTATTTAACCGAAGCAGTTCCTGTGGAGTTATCGGCTACAAATTTAAAGAAGGCGCCAGCGATTACATCCCAGTTCATTTCCAAAAAACTAGTAGCTGTTATGACAAAAAACAAGCAATGGAACATTAAAAAAATAGACGAACATTAAATGAGATATTTAATTGCTACAGCGATACTTTTCTTTTGTATTTCTTGTTCTAAAAAGGAAGATAAAATTCTTCCTACAGAGCAAGATCTAACCGAGTCTGTGTATACTTCTGTCACCATACAACCAGATAGCTTATACCAAGCCTATGCTATTGTTTCTGGTATTTTAGATAAAAATATGGTCGAAGAAGGGGATATCATTATAAAGAATCAAGCCATCGTTCAAATAATAAACAACACCCCCATTTTAAATACCCAAAACGCAAAATTGTCTTTAGATCTAGCGAAAGAAAATTACAATGGAAGCGCTGCCATTTTAGCTGGAATTAAAGAGGAAATAGCAGCTGCTAATTTGAAGTACAAAAACGATTCTATTAACTTTTTTAGACAACAAAACCTTTGGAAGCAAAGCATTGGATCGAAAGCTGAATTTGATGCCAAACAGTTAAACTACCAACTGTCGCAAAACAATTTAATAGTACTTAGAAACAAATACAACCAAACAAAAAATCAACTAAACACAAGTGTTAAGCAAGCACAAAACAATTACCAAACCTCACTAATTAGCACGAAAGATTTTACTGTAAAAAGTGCTATAAATGGAAAAGTATATGCGCTGTACAAAGAGTCTGGCGAATTAGTAAACACCATGGAACCTGTTGCATCTATAGGAAGCGCCTCTTCATTTATTATAGAAATGTTGGTAGATGAAGTAGATATTGTAAAAATCAAAACAAACCAAGATGTTTTAATAACATTGGATGCTTATACTGGCAAAGTACTGCAAGGAAAAGTGTCCAAAATATATCCTAAAAAAGACGAACGCAACCAAACCTTTAAAGTGGAAGCTATTTTTACAAATCCTCCAGAAGTATTATATCCAGGGCTTTCGGGTGAAGCAAATATTATAATATCTAAAAAAGGCAAGGTTTTAACAATTCCAAAAAGTTACATCACAGATAATAACCAAGTGAAAACCGATGATGGTTTAACACCTATTACAACAGGTTTAGAAAACATGGAATTTATAGAAGTCTTAAGCGGAATAAACAAAGACACCTATATCTATAAACTAGAATAATGGCAAACTGGACCGTCATAATAGACATTGCTAAAAAGCAATTATTAACCAAATTTAAGTCTACTGCCATTGCTGCTTTAGGGGTTACTTTTGGTATTGGTGCATACATTACTTTGGTTAGTTTTATGACAGGTTTAAATAATATGTTAGATGATTTAATTTTAAATCAAACGCCTCACATTCATATTTATAATGAAATTGAACCTTCAAAAAAGCAACCAGTCGATATATATGATGCTTTTAAAAACAGCTTTAATGTGGTGCATTCTATTAAACCGAAATTAAGTCAGAAAAAAATTCACAATGCCTCACCAATCATTCATTTTTTAAATAAAAACAAAGATGTAAAAGGTGCCATACCACAAATAAAAACACAAATATTTTACATAGCTGGATCTATTGAAATAGCTGGAAACTTAACAGGAATACAACCAATTGATGAAGCTCGATTATTTAATTTTAGAGATTACATTATTGCAGGTTCTCCAGAAAAACTTAAAAATACAGAAAACGGTATTTTATTAGGTTCTGGTATTGCAAAAAAAATGGCATTATCTGTTGGAGACAGAGTACAAATAAGCACTATAAAAGGAGATCTATTCCCTTTAAAAATTGTGGGGTTGTACCAAAGTGGTGTTTCCGATATTGATGCGATTCAAAGTTTTGTAAATATAAAAACGGTACAGCGTATTTTAGGGGAAGCCGAAAATTATATCACAGATATTAATGTGAAGCTTTATGATATTGAAAAAGCAATATCCTTATCTAAAAAAACAGAACAGCAATTTAATGTAACAGCAATAGATATTAAAACTGCAAATGCACAATTTGAAACAGGAACAAGTGTTAGAAATATGATTACTTACGCCGTTTCTATAGCCTTATTAATAGTTGCTGGTTTTGGTGTATATAATATTTTAAGCATGCTTATTTATGAAAAAATGAATGACATTGCCATTTTAAAAGCAATCGGTTTTTCGGGTAATGATGTGCAGTACATTTTTATGAGTCAAGCGTTGATAATTGGTGTCATTGGTGGTGCTCTAGGACTCTTAATAGGCTTAATATTTACAAATATAATTAGCACTATTCCGTTTAAAACAGAAGCATTAGCCAAAGTAGATACGTATCCTATTGATTTTAATGTTTGGTATTATGTAATAGGTTTTTCTTTTGCAATCATCTCTACTTTTTTCGCAGGCTATTTGCCATCACTAAAAGCAAAGAAAATAGATCCAGTAAAAATAATACGAGGACAATAATGGAAACAGTTCTAGAAGCAAAAAATATAAACAAATACTTTAAAAAGCCTGTACTTTTTCATGTGCTTAAGGATATTAACTTTAAAATTAATAAAGGAGAATTTGTTTCCATAATGGGAAAATCTGGTTGTGGAAAATCTACCTTATTGTACATTTTATCTACTATGGATACAGAATACGAAGGAGAACTGTATTTGAATAACGATTTGATAACGGGAGACAGCAGACAAAAATTAACGCTAATTAGAAATAAACATATTGGTTTTGTATTTCAATTTCATTATTTACTTTCAGAGTTTACCGTATTAGAAAACGTCATGCTTCCTGCCAAAAAACTAGGAGAAAAAAGCGTCAAAGAAATTGAAAAAGATGCACTTGAAAAACTACGTATTTTAAACATCGAACATTTGGCACATAAGCGCGCATCTCAAGTCTCTGGTGGCGAAAAACAACGTGTTGCAATAGCAAGAGCACTGATCAATAATCCATTAATAATTATGGGTGACGAGCCAACAGGAAACTTAGATAGTCATAATGCAGATAATGTCTTTAATATATTTAAAAAGCTAAGTGTAGAAGAAAATCTTTCCTTATTAATTGTAACCCATGATGAAGATTTTGCCAATCGCACCGATAGAATTATCACCATGGAAGATGGCAGAATAATTCACGAATAATTAATTACTCAAACTGATATTAATCAGTTAAAGCTATTACTTTTATGAGTAAATTTATAGTTATTAAAATAGTTAGGTATGAAAACAAAACAAGAATTATATAGGCAGATTACCCAATTAACCACTAATATAGAAACTAATTATCCCGAATTGTATACTTTCTTATTAGAAGAACCTGTTACAATTCCTTCGGAAGAACATCCACATGTAGGTATTCCAGAATTGCAAAATTATTTGGAAACCTTAGAACAAGAGCTAAAACACCACATAGAAACTCATAAATTGAAATAAATGGCAGCTATAGATTATTATAAAACACTTGGAGTCTCTAAAACAGCGTCAGAAAAAGATATAAAAAAAGCATACAGAAAACTAGCACGCAAGCATCATCCAGACTTAAACCCGAATGATAAAGAAGCGGAAAAGAAGTTTAAAGAAATTAATGAGGCTAATGAAGTATTGAGTAATCCTGAAAATCGTAAAAAATACGATAAGTATGGAGAGCATTGGCAAAACTCGGAAGCCTACGAACAAGCAAAACAGCAGCAACAGCAACAAAGAGCATATCAAGGGCAAGCAGGAGGTTCTGGAGGTTATAGCGAGAGAGATTTTGAAGATATTTTTGGCAACATGTTTGGAGGTCAATCTTCAGGAAGAAGAAGCCAGGGAAATTCTAGATTTAGAGGCCAAGATTTTAATGCAGAACTTCAGTTAGATCTTAAAGATGTTTACGAAGAGCACAAGCGTACACTTACTGTAAATAATAAAAACATACGAATTACTATTCCTGCTGGTGTAGAAAACGGACAAACCATTAAGATTAAAGGGCATGGTGGAAAAGGTGTTAATGGTGGTCCGAATGGCGATTTACTAATTCAGTTTTCTATTCAGAATCACACAAAATTCAAAAGAGATAAAGACAACCTTTATACCACTGTAGATTTAGATTTATACACCGCAATGCTTGGTGGCGATTTAATGGTAGACACGTTTACCGGTAAAGTTAAGTTAACAGTCAAACCAGAAACACAAAACGGAACGAAAGTGAAGTTGAAAGGAAAAGGGTTTCCGAAGTACAAAAAATCAGGACAATTTGGTGATTTATACATAACCTATCAAATAAAAACGCCGACAAAACTTACAGATAAAGAGAAAGAATTATTTACAGAACTTCAAAAACTAAGATAATTATGGAAGTAACAGATTTAATTTCTATAACCACCTTTTGTACCCATTATAATGTGCCAGTAACGTTTATTAATGATTTACAAGATTATGAACTGATAGAGATTGTGGTTTCAGATGATGATAATTATATTAAAACAACACAACTTAACGAGCTTGAAAAATTAATGCGTTTGCACTTTGATCTTCATATAAATTTAGAAGGTTTAGATGCTGTATATAATTTATTAGAACGTGTAGAAAACCTGCAAAGTGAAGTAATATCCCTTCAGAATACATTAAGACTTTACGAAGATTTATAGACCACAATAATGGAGAACATACAGCAATTATTTCAAGATATCCTCTTGTAAAAATTATTCTTAAATACCTTATAATCGTTGTATTTGTATTGTTGTGTATTCAGTTTATTAGAAGATTTTTAAAACGAAATATTGCCAATACTTCGATAAGATATAAGTCGCAAAAAGGTGTAGAATTACTAGGCTATTTTATACTGGCCTTTATTACCATTTTATATTTTACTGGAAGCATTAAAGACTTTACCGTTACGCTAGGATTGCTTTCCGCAGGATTAGCATTTACATTACAAGAATTAATATTAAGTATTGCAGGTTCTGTATATATCTTTATTGTAAAAGTATATGAGCCCGGAGATCGAATAGAAATTAACGGCATAAAAGGAGATGTTATTGATGTCGATAGTATTTACACCACCATGATGGAAATTGGACAATGGGTGCAAAGTGATAATTACACCGGGAGAATTGTAAAACTGAGCAATGCATTTGTGTTTAAAGGACCGGTTTATAACTACTCTAAAGATTTCCCTTTTATTTGGGACGAGTTTAATTTACCCATACGATATGGCTCTGACATAGAACTTGCGAAATCCATAATCATTGAAGCAGCAACCACCACACTTGCCGAATATACCAAAGCATCTAAAGACCAATGGAAGGAAGTTGTAAATAAATATTATGTTGAAGATGCTATGGTAGAACCTACACTAGCAACTACATTAACAGACAATTGGATACAATTTAACCTAAGATATATCGTCGATTATAAAAAAAGACGATACACAAAACACGTATTAAACGATATTATTAGAAAAGAAATTGAAGCTACAAATGGTAAAGTCATTTTAGCATCTGCTACTATTGAACTAATTAAAATACCTGAAATAGAAGTTAAAAAATAACCATTTTAGAGTTTTCAAACGATTATGCGAAGCCATTCTATATTTAAAATAGTCCTATTATGCCTAGCAATTTTGGTTATTGATTCCCTTGCTTTTTATTGGCTACAATCAATTACACAACTTATTCCATATCCCTTTTTAACGACAGTAATTCATATACTTTTTTGGGTATTTACAGTAGGTTTAATTACAGCAATTATGGTCTTAAAAATAAGACTTGATCATGTAGACCAAAAGAAAAAACAATTACTTATATCGTCTTTATACGGACTTACTGTATCTTCTTTTATTCCTAAAATAATTTTTATAATTGTAATTTCTATCTTCTATTTTTCAAACTATATATTAACAGAAAGACAGTCGCTTATCGTCATTCCTCTAATAGGTTTATTCTCTGGTTTTCTACCTTTTTTTGTTATTGTAAATGCCATATTTAAATCTGCTTATCATTTTAAAATACATCATATAAAAGTTACTTTTAAAAACCTTCCAAAGTCTTTTGACGGGTTAAAGATTATACAAATTTCGGACTTACATTTAGGGAGTTTTAATTATCGATACCATCTATTAGAAAAGGCAGTAAAAAAAATAAATCATGAAAATGCAGATTATATATGCTTTACTGGAGATTTAGTAAATAATTATGCTTGGGAATTAAATGGTTGGGAAAACACCTTAGGAAAACTAACCGCAAAAAAAGGTAAATATGCCATTTTAGGAAATCATGATTATGGAGACTATAGTAATTGGGATACGGAAGAAGAAAAGGAAGCAAATTTTAAAGCGATAAAAGCGTTTTTCAACAAAATAGATTTTAATCTTTTATTAAATGAAGCACATATAATTGCTCGTAATAAAGAAAGAATAGCCATTCTTGGTATTGAAAACTGGGGAAATCCACCGTTTAAAAAATATGGTGATTTACAAAAAACGTTAAGTGAAGTCCAAACTATTCCTTTTAAAATATTATTATCTCATGATCCAACACATTGGAATGAAGAGGTTATTGATAAAACCGATATAGCCTTAACCCTATCTGGTCATACACACGGTATGCAGGCAGGAATAAAAATTAAAAAGAAAGAATGGAGTCCTATTAAATATAAACACAAACATTGGGCTGGCTTATACCAACATCACTCACAATACCTTTATGTTAATCGTGGTTTGGGCTGGCTAGGCTTTCCTGGAAGAATTGGTATGCGACCAGAAATAACATGTATAGAATTAAAAAGAAAGCTGTAGGCATAGACTGATATTTATCATAGGCGTCTTCAAATAGTATTTATACTTTTAATACTATATAATAGTAACTTTAAATTCCAATAACATGAAAAAAGTAATTTTTGGTTTATTTATTTTTGGTGTAACCATGCATTTATATGCTCAAGAACCTACAATCACAGAATTAGAAGAAGTTGTATTGGTAAATACCAATTATAAATATCTTAATGGTACAGATGCTGAAGACTTAGCTATTCCTGTTGAAGAATTAGAACTGAAAGCAGCAAATTTTGATATTAAAACATTAGATGTTTATACGGATGAATATGATTTCTATGATGTATATTTTATTATACCTGAAGGAAAAATTCTTGCAACGTATGATAATGATGGGAATATTTTAAGAACTGCTGAAAAATTTAAGGATATAGATTTACCGATTTCTGTAGTAAAAGCTGTTTTCAAAAGATTTCCAAAATGGGATATTACAAAAGATGTATATTTAGTAAACTATAAAGAAGGTGAAATTGCGAAGAAAAAATATAAACTCACATTAATTAATGGAGATAAGCGTATAAAAGTAAAAATAGATGCAGAAGGAAATTTTCTTTAAAAGCTCTAAAAATCAACACCATTGACAATTAAATCAAAATAGCCATGTTTAAAAATTTAGAAAAAAAAGAAATCGATTATATTTTAGAGAACAATTATATTGGTCAATTAGGATACATATTTAACAGCGCACCTTATGTAGTGCCTATTACTTATTTTTTTGATAAAGAAAACAACGCGATAATATGCTATTCTGGAGATGGACACAAAATGAATGCGATGCGTAAAAACCCTACAGTTTCTTTGCTAGTTGCAGATGTTGACAATGTAACCAATTGGAAATCTGTTTTAGTACATGGCAAATTTGAACAACATTTTGGTAGTGATGCAAAAGCCTATTTACACAAATTCTCTTTAGGAATTAAAGATATTATTTTAGAGAAAGAACAAAGTAAAGCAAACTTTATTAGCGACTTTTCTAGCAAGATTTATAAGGATGATATTCCTGCTGTATTTTTAATAAAGATAACGGAAATAACAGGTAAAAAACGTTTAGACTTTAAAGCATAAACGTTAAATTAAAAACATAAAAAAAGAGCTACATATTAGCTCTTTTTTTATTGGTATAATTCTATATTATTTATTTAAATACCGATTAAACAAACTCACTTGTAATGCACGTTTTGCATCTTCAAACAACTGCTTCACTTCGTTTATTGTAGATTTTCTTACTACTGCTATTTCTTCTAAAGTTAAACCTTCATTTGTAAATAGTTCAAAAACTTGACGCATTGCAAATGGCAGATTATGAACAACAAAAGCAGTATGATTTTTTACTGTACTTTGCTCTAAATGTTTATCTATTTTATCTATAAAAGCGACTTCATTATCTTCAACAAAAACAGGTTTTAGTTCATAATCGTTATGGTTATATGAACTATCGCTTAGCTCTTCAATTAACAATAAATCACCATCGGCATCTTTTGTATATTTTTCTTCCATGGCATCCCATTCTGGTTTGGAATAGGTATCTATATTCTTAAAAAAGAATTCATTAAACTCCTCTTCTACTTGAATATCTTCCATAATTTCATCTGCTTTTAAATACAACCAAGCATAGAAATCTTTTTCATGTTTCACCTCTTCAATATGATCGTAGATTTCAATAAAAAGCTGATCAATAATATCGTCTCCTTTGTATTTTCCTTTTGAGAAATTCCCGTTGCTAATAAAAACATTTAGGCCTCTATTTATATAGTTCCTTAAGCTTGGCAATATTTTTAAAACCAAAGCATTAAAGGCCTCTTTATCTCCTTCATTCTTTAATTTAAGAAGACTAGTGTAAGACTGTTGTACAAATAGACGAAACTCTTGTTTGTTTTGATAATAACTAATATCTGTTTTCATAATTGCGATATATAATGTATTAATAGAATATAAAGTTGCGATTAATACCCGAGAAATAATATGATATAAATCACCTGAAACTAGAATCCTACATTTTAACCAAAGACATAAACAACTTATTTTACTTTTTATTTAACGCCTTCTTTTTCTGCTTCTTTTTTCTCTTGACGCTCTAATTTTTTAAAATAACCTCGAACTAAAAAGTTATGTTTCAGTGCTTCCATATTTTGATTAAACTTGTCGGTACCTTCATTTATATTTTCGAGAGATTCTTGCAAACTTTTAACAGCATCTTCATCTTCTGTGATATAATTAAAGGCACCATTTCCTTCTTTAAAATTGGTAATGGTTTCCTTTAAATTATCTACCACTGTTTTTATATCTTCACTAGATTGATTCAAATTAGAAATCATATCTTTTACTTTTTGCGCTTCTTCCGCATCATTAAGTAATACTCCTGCAACACTATTTTCTATATCCACAGCACTAACTAAAGTCTTAATATCTTTCATAGTTTTATTGGCTTCCATGCTTGTTAATTTTAAATAATGAATGGTTTGTTGCAACTCGTTAGACGTAATTGTGTCATTAATAAGCATCCCTAAAGTTCCTTTTCCGCTGGTAATAGCATTGGTTATATCTAATAACTTCGAGGTCAGTAAAGCTGCATTTTCATTGGTTGTATTCAATGTATTCAGCATTTCTCCTGTTCCAATTTTAGAATAAGATGCAATGGTGTCTCCAGATGAAATAATGGTTGCGTTTCCTTCTCCAGGAATAATATTCACAATCATATTACCAACCAAACCATCGGAACCAATGGTAGCAATAGCATCTTTTTTAATATGGGACATCATTTTTTCATCAATAAACATGGTCACTTGAATTGTGGAATCATTTATCATTAAAATATTTTTCACAGTTCCTACATGAATACCAGAATAACGCACGTTATTTCCTTCTATTAATCCGTTAACATTATTAAAATTCGAATTTACCGTGAAGGTTTTCGCAAATAAATTTTGGCGCTCACCAATAAAATAGATCGTCCCAATAAAAAGGAGTGATCCCAGAATAACAAAGATTCCTAATCTTAATTTCTGACTATTTGTTTTTTCCATCTTCTATATTTATATTATTTAAAGAACGCTTTTACTTGCGCGTCTGTGGAAGTTGATAACTCGCTATACGTACCTTCCACATAATTAACACCATCCACTAGTAACACAATACGCTCAGATACTACTCTAGCACAATCTACATCGTGTGTAATTATTAATGAAGAGGTTTTATATTGTTTTTGAATACTTCGCATAAGCGCAATAATTTCTTTTGAGGTTATAGGATCTAAACCACTAGTAGGCTCATCATATAAAATAATCTTTGGTTTTAAGATTAAGGTTCTGGCTAATGCAATACGTCTTTTCATTCCTCCAGAAAGTTCTGCTGGCATTAAATCTACAGTATGCAACAAGCCTACACTTTCTAAAGCTTCGGTTACTAACTCGTCCATATTAGAAGCATCTTTAAACCTGGTTTTATGTCTTCGTAAAGGAAATTCTAAATTTTCTCTAACGGTCATCGAATCATATAAAGCGCTTCCTTGAAAAAGAAATCCGATTTCGGTTCGCAAGATGTTTAAGTCTTTTTGGTTTAAAGTATTTATTTCTTGATCCATTATTTTAATACTTCCAGAATCTGCTTGTAATAACCCAACTAAACATTTAATCATCACCGATTTCCCCGATCCTGATTTCCCCATGATAACTAGGTTTTCTCCTTCATATAGTTTCAAATTAAAACCATTTAAAACGGCATTATCTCCAAAGCTTTTTCTTAAATCCTTAATCTCTAACATTACAGATTTAGTTTCTATGTTTTCTATTGCTTTGGAATTGTTTTGTCCTGTGTTCATAATTTTAAAGATCGAAAAATATATCGGTTACAAAAACGGCTATAAAATCTATAATAAATAATAGCATAGAAGAAAATACTACTGCAGAATTAGCAGCTGCTCCTACGCCAACGGTTCCCTTTTCACAATTATAACCTTTAAAACAACCAACAAGAGCAATTGCAAATCCGAAGAAAAACGTTTTAATAGTAGCGGGAATAAGATCACTAAAATCTAAAACATGAAACACTTTATTAAAATAAAGCATGAAGGAAACTTCACCTTTTATATTTTCGATAATATAAGATCCAAAAAGCGCAATAGCATCCCCAAAAAGCACTAAAAGCGGTAACATAAAAGTTGCGGCAACAATTCTTGTAACGACTAAAAACTTGAAAGGATTTGTACCAGAGACTTCCATGGCATCAATTTGCTCTGTTACTCGCATAGAACCGAGTTCTGCGCCTATACCAGAAGCTATTCTACCTGCAAAGGTTAAGGCTATAATTACAGGTCCTATTTCTCTAATAATGGATAAACTAACCATAGATGGCATCCAAGATTCTGCACCAAACTCTTCTAATGTTGGTCTCGTTTGTAAGGTAATCACTAAACCAATAATGAAACCAGTAACTCCAACCAATAAAATAGAACGATTACCTATAGCGTAGCATTGCCGTATAAGCTCTTTAAACTCAAAAGGTTTGGTAAACACTTCTTTAAAAAAGCGCTTAGCAAATAAAGTAAGTTCGCCAATTTCTATAAAAAAAGATTTCAAACCATTTGAATTACTCATTATTAAGTATTTATATTTCAAATATAGTTGGAAAAGACAGCTATAAAAATGACATAAATCATAGTATCGCTATATCTAAGTAAAAGAAACGGACTCACAAGAAGAATAAAAACACATTGCAACATACCGATTTCAAACTACAAAAGCGCCGTATAAAAAACATCTTTTATACGGCGCTTCTGCTTTAAAAATAAAACGATTTACTTTACATGTGATCTAGTCTGTGTACATTCGCACTCACTTATACCTTGTAAAAAGTCGAATCCTATAGTTACCATATGCGTACCTGCGTTATAACCAGACAACTCATTTATGGTGATTTGATAAGCATATCCGAAATAAAAGTTAGACTTATTAAAACCAACCATTGGCCCAAGGTTTAAGGGATTAAAAAATTGATCATTCAGAAAACGATAGGAAATTCCTCCCCAAACATAATCTTCATTTCTACTAAATTTTCTTACTTTAATATTTACATCGGTACTAGATCGATCATCACTATCAAAATATTGAAAATATAAGGAAGGTTCAATTTCGATTTTTTTATCTCTAGGATTTACAAGTACGATTCCTGTATATGCTTGATAATTTAAAAGTAAATCTGGCTCTACTCCAACAAAATTATCAATCTTTTTAGGTAAAATATTACTAGCATTAAAACTAAAATAAAAACCTTTATTTCTATACAAAGCACCAATATCAAAGTTATTATTCGCAATATATCTATCGTCTGTTACTCTAGGATCTATTACTGGCATGCTCTCTGTAGGTCTGAAATTATGGATATCAATTTTAAACGTATTATAATTATACGAAATCCCTAAAGACAAATATTGTTTGGAGTAATAATCTAAAGTAAGGTGATGTGCAAACGAAGCTTTAAATCCTTTTTGGACTGTGTTTCCATTTCTATCATTATATAAAGATAGTCCAACACCCGAACGATTACCTAGTCTAGCGTCTACATATAAAGACTGATTATCTGGAGCATCTTTAATACCAACCCATTGTGTTAATCCATTCGCTCTAATTTTTATATTGTCGCCAATACCGGCATAAGTTGGAGAAACTACGAAACTATTATCTGCTAAATACTGCGTAAACACAGGTATGTTTAGCTCTTGACTATAACTTACTGTCAAAGACAATAAAAGAATATATATGGTTAATTTTTTCATTTTAAATAGTATTTAGTTGGATAATAAAAACACATGACGATTATCGGTATAATGTAAAGTGTCCTACGAAATCTCTGTTTTCTGACGGGTCATTTAATTCAATAACATACCAATAATCTCCCGTAGGAAGTTCTGTTTGGTTGTATCTTCCGTCCCACTTTTCACCTCTACGTAATGTTGCTATTTTACGACCATAACGATCAAAAATAGAATACTCAATGTTTTGGTATTGATTCACACATTCTGGAGCCCAACCATCTAAAACACCATCGCCATTTGGTGTAAAATAGTCTGGAATACAGATATCAACAAATTCAAAATAACCTGTAGCTATTGCCATACAGCCATTACTATCGGTAACCGTTACGGTATAGTCTCCAGATTCGGTAATCATGAACGTGCTTGTAGTTCCAAAATCTTCCCCATTAAAGGTATACTCATAGTTACCAGACCCTCCTGTAACCACAGTAACAATCTCATTAAACTCACCATCTATAATATCAAGTGTTAACGGATCAAAAAATGAAATATCGAAAAGCGCTGTTCTTTTAATACAGCTATTGGTGTGTCTTACATCAATATAATGACCTATTCCAGGAACCACATCTATAAAGATATTACTCGCTTGATATGCTCCGCCGTTTAAAGAATAATCTAAATCGGAAGGATCTGTAATACTATCGTCTACCGTTACGGTAACCACATTACTGGAAACATTATTGACACAACTATACTCTATATTCACTATCGGATTAATCGTTACAGATTCTGGGAAAGTGATATTCCATTCCGATTCACAACCAAAACTATCTCTTATAAATACCGTATGATCTCCACCAATTAAGTCTGTAAAATCAAATTGCGTTTGTCCTATTGCTCCTGTAATATATGGTCCATTATAATCATCTAAACTCACAGCATACACAGGTGTTCCTCCTGAAATATCAATACTAAACTCTCCATTATTATCTCCAGAACATATTTCTGGCAAAATGGATCCTGAAACAACACTAAGTAGCACAGGATCTGGCTCATTTATGGTAAAACTAAAAGTCAAATAGCAACCTAATTCATCTTGAACGACAGCATCATAATTTCCTGCTGCTAAATTTTCAAACGTATTGGTTTCAAAAAACTGATTCATTTGCGGAGAAATCGCATATTTAATAATACCTGTTCCACCCGAAGCATTAATAATTAAAGAACCATCATCTGCGCCATTACACGTTATATCATTTACTATAAAAGTTGCTGTTAGTGGCGCTGCTGGCTCTGTAATGTTAATGAGTGCAGATGTTGTAAGACAATCTCCACTAACTACCTCTACTTGATAGGTACCTGCAATTAATTCTGTAAAAACCCCTGGGCTTGTTTGTGTTGCTATAATTGGAGTTCCAGAAGCATCTTGTAATGTATATACATAATTCCCTAAACCACCTGCTGCCACTGCAACCACAGCACCATTATTATCACCAGCACAATTAATAATCACATTGGTTAATGTTAAATCTATGGTTAAATCTGGAAGCGTATCAATAGCAATATCATTAGAAACATTAGAAACACAACCATTCGCATCACGCACATAGTACATGTAAGTTCCTTCAGATACTGGAAATGTAATTGTGTTTACAAAGGTACCTATCACCGGCGTGAAGTTACTATTAGCACTATAGGTATATGCGCCTGTTCCGCCTGTCGCACTTAAAGTAAGTGTCGCCGGACTGAAACAAGTTAAAGAAGTTTCTTTTACTAAACTTGCTTCTACTTCTGCTGGTGCTTGAATAGTGATATCTGCGGAAGTAATCGTACAGTTAAAACCATCTGCTATAGTAACAGAGTATACTCCGGCTGCTAAATCGGTAAAGACATTAGACGTTTGTGGTCCGGAATTAGTAACACTTGGCGATGCACTATTTAAAGTATATGTATAATTGCTTCCTTGTCCGCCAGTAACATTCGTTACCGTTAATGTTGCATCTTGATCTCCAAAACAAGACAATACACTTGGCGTTAGAATGAAAGTACTATCTATTGGAGGTGTTGCTGCTAAATTTACATTTTCGGAAACAATACAACCTTGAACATCTCTTACATTCACTACATAATTTCCTGCAAACAGTCCTGTAAATGTTCCGTTAGTAGAATATGCAACAGTAGCATCTCCAGTTAATTCATATTCTAGATTACCCCAACCACCGGTACCAACAGCTGAAATGGTACCTATACCATCCAAACAGGTTACCGAAGTTTGTGTTGTGGTAAGTGCCAATGCTTCCGTAGGTCTTGTAATTGTAAAGTTTTCACTTACGGTACAAAAAGGACTTCCTATTAAAGTAGCATTTATAGTATACGTTCCTCCTGTTAATCCTGTAATATTAACTGGCCCTGCATTTGCAGTTGCTCCAGAATTTACGGTGGTACCAGAACTATCTAAAATAGTATAGTTAAATGGTCCGGATTGATCTGGGTTTGTACCTGTAACAACCTCATCTACAAAAGTAATGGTAACACTACCGCTGTTGTCGTTATAACAAGTAACATCTATAACTGCATCTACAATAAGATCGAAAGTATTTGGACTGTCTACATAATGTACACTTTCAAGCGTACATCCGGTATCTAAATTTAATACGGTAATACTGTAGTTTCCAACATCTAATCCGGTAAAGATTCCTGTTGTATTTGTTTCACTATATATACCACCTGTTACAGCACCAGTAACATCTTCTACTGTATATTCTAAATTTGTTGGCGTACCAGTAGTTCCTGAAGCGGTAACAGTAATATCTTCTAAATTAGTACAAGTAATCGCATTATCTATGGTAACGGATATCGTATCTAGATCTAGATATGGATTGATAATAACTGCTGTTAGTGTACTTCCTAAACAACCTTGATCGTCATACACATTCACGGTATAACTCCCTCCAGAAGCATCCGATTCGGTATACACATTACTACTTCCAGATTGTACGACTGTACCACTTTCTAGAAATTCATAAATAGTGTAGGTTCCAGAACCTCCAGTAACACCAGTTACCGTTATGGAAGCATAATGAATGGTGTTCGTTCCTGTAGTACAAGTATATTGTACTGTTGCTGGTGCAGGAACATCGATAGCTATTGGTTCATCAACAAGAACATTAGCTGTCATTATACAACCTCTTCCCGAAGTTACTTGTACCGTATAGGTACCTGCTGCTAATCCTGTAAATATATTTGAACTTTGTGGCGCTACAATAATTGGCGCAGTAATCTCATACGTATAGATTGGATTATCATTACTAGCAGGTAAATCTACCGTAATGACACCATTCGCATCTCCATTACAAGTTACATCGTTAACACTAGTAGAAAATAATACAGGTGTTGCCGTATCTAATACTACGCTAGCATCTTTAGAACAAGATGTTGTAGCATCTGTAATAGTAACGACATAACTTCCAGAAGGTACTCCAGAAAACACATTTCCGGTTACCGTTATGGAAGCAGGATTAGGACTTATAGCATAGGTATAACTACCAGTTCCTCCAAAACCTGCTACTGTAATTTCTCCATCGTCATCACTACAACTTGGTGATACCGCAGCTAGTGTTAATGCTATTGGATCGTCAATAGTATATGTTGTTGTATTCTCACAACCATTAGCATCTTGCACCGTTATCGTATAAGTACCTGGAGCGCTTACTGTAAAAATAGGACTCGTTTGAAAACCGTTTCCTATGCTATATTGGTAAGGCGCTATTCCGGAAGCTACATTTACAGTAAATGTATAATCGTTTGCTGCACTTAGACATGGAGAACCTGTAACCGTTATTCCTGTTGGAACAGGATCGGTAGCAATCGTAATTGTTAAAGGTGAAGAAATAACACAACTATTAGTATCCTGAACATAGACATCCCACGTTGTTGAAATCGTTGGATCTAAAACAGCAGTATTGGAACTAGAATACGTTCCTACTGGCGCACCACTTACTACAAAAGAATAACTGTAAGATCCATTTCCTCCGGAAGCAGTTACACTTACTTGAGCACCCGCATTACAATTTGCATTAATAAAAGGGTCAGCCACTAAACTTAATGGTGTAGATTGAGATACGGTTATAGATGTTGTCGCTGTACATCCTGTTGCTTCATCGGTAACTACAATCGTTTGTGTACTTGCAGCTGTTAATCCGTTTATGGTAACTGTAGGATTTGTTTGTCCGGTTACCTGTGGATTTCCATTAATAGAATAACTGTATGTTCCTGTAAAATTAGAAATTGTAAATAACACTTCTCCATCTGTTCCTGGGTTACAAGTAACATCACTAATTAACTGACCGTTAACTTCTATATTATCCACATCTTCTAACACATATAATTCTTGGTAAGAACAACCATTTGCATCTGTAATTTGGAACGTATAACTATCTGTTGTTAATCCGGTGAAAATACCATTTGTTGCACCTGTAGTATTTGTTGTTGCACTTGCAGGAGATAAAATCTCATAACTTAAGGCTGCAGTTCCTCCTGTTGCAGTTAAAGTAATATCACTAGTACTAACTAAACAAGTAATTGGCGTTGCAGAAAAATCTAAATCTGTTGGAGAATCTAACGGATTAACAATTAGAGCACCTGTAACCTCACATCCATTTGCATCTCTTACGGTATAATTAATAGTTTGTACCGTTCCGTTACTGTTGACGGTATATGTATTTGTTGTTGAAAACCCAGTACCATTAAAATCATAATAATACGCGCCAGAAGCGGTAGGCGTTCCATCTTGACCTAATACCGTAATAACGGTTGCAACATCACAAGTAGTGGTTGCTAAAACCGAATCGGTTGCTGTTAATGGCAACGGTTCTGTGATAGTAATTGGAGTACTTGTATAATCACAAGCATTAGCATCTATAACGGTTACTGTATACGTTCCTTGGGATAATCCGCTAAACACATTAGAACTTTGTGGTGTTCCAGAATCTAACTGGTACATAAAAGGACCAGTAGATGACGTCGTGGTTACCGTAATAGAACCATCACTACCACCATTACAACTCACATTTATTTCTGCTGTTGTAAAAGTTGTTGACTGTATAGCATCTAAAACATAGGTTACTGTAGACGTACAACCTGCAGCATCTGTAACCATAAACATATATGTTCCTGCTGTTGTTGTGGTATATACATTGGTACCCATTGGACTATATGTAGAACCACCATCGGTAGATACTTCATAGGTATATAATGTAGTATCTCCTCCTGTCGCGGATAAAGTAATTTCCGCATTTGGTGTTGCACTACAATCTAATGCGCTAGTTAAAGCAGCACTTAATAATAGTTGATCATTAACAATATAAGGTGTGGATGCCACACAACCATTTCCATCTTGTAGGTATAAAGTATACGTTCCAGAAGCAGAAACCGTAAAATTAGGATTGGAAACAAAAGTAGTTCCATTCATACTATATAACGGACTTCCAATAGCAACACTACCAGTAATGGTAATATTTAGAGGGTTACCGACAAAACAAGGTGTCGTTTGCGGATCAATTGTTGGTTCTGCATCTTTAGTTAGAGTAACATCAAAATCTCTAATACAACCATAAGCATCGATAGCATAAACGGTATATCCATTTGCTACTACAGTAAATGTGTTAGCAGATGCCCAACCTGTACTTGTTGCGATTGGAGCAGTATCTGAATCTAATAAAATTTGATATTGATAAGGTGCTGTTCCATCACTAGCAATTGCAGTGATAACTCCTAAATCGTTACAATTTTCATTCGAAGAAACCGAAGCTGTTAAATTAAAATCTATAGCAGATTCTGTAATATTAAATGGGGAAGCAGTTACAATACTACAACCAGCATTTGTACCAGAGGTTTCAGTAATTAAAACATAATAGTTTCCAAAAGGTAAAGGTCCTAAGTTAGAAATAGGAAGTGATCCACCTGCAGGTACTGTTCCATTTCCATTAACACCCGTTGTTATTTGTGATAAGGAATCAAAAATTTCAAAATCTACATCAATAGCACTAGTTTCCGGATTATGTACTGTGAAGGAAACATTACCATCTGCACTTCCTGTACATGTTATATTATTAGAACTTACAGTATCTACTGTTAAAGTTGAGTTCGTTGGAATCGGAGCAGCTGCAGTTTCAAAATAAGTACAACCTGTAAGCGAATCATAAACAATAAAAGTATATAAAACACCTGTTGTTAATCCTGAAAAGGTAATAGAACCAGGTGATGTCTCTAGTTGCCATGTTCCTCCTGGTGGTGCTGTTGGAATAGTACCATTATAAATATCAAAATAGAAAGGCCCCGAACCAGCTAATGTAGTACTTACGGTAACCACAGCTTCTCCACCTGTTACACAGTCTGCAGTCGCGTCAATAGTAATATCTAAATCATCTGGAGGAGAAGCTACTAATACATTTTGAATTAACACGGAACATCCATTGGTGTCCACAACATTAATTTGGTATAAACCGAAATCTACAACATCAAAAGTAGTAGATGTATCTCCTATATTATTAAGTTCTACCTCATCGTAACCATTAGTTCCTGTAACAAAATAGTTGTAAGGTCCTGTTCCTCCTGTAACACTATCCACAATTACCGATCCTTGCGAAACTCCACTTGTAGTACATGTGATTGGCACTGTAGAATGGTTAACAATAATGGCAGCTGGTTGTAAAATACTAATAGGCTCTACTTCTGTACATCCTCTCGCATCCGTTACAGTAACTGTATAATCTCCTGCTGGTAAACCTGAAGTTTGTGTGCCATAAGAAGTACTTGTGGTTGTATTATATACTTCAAAAACAAATGGCGCTTGACCAAGTGTAATATCTGGTGTTATAGAAATAGCACCTGTTTCTTCTCCATTACAATTAATGAATCCGGTTTGTGTTACTGTAATGTCTGGGTTGACAGCTGCTGTAATCTCTATCGGCGTTGTTGTTGCTGCCGTACAAGAATTAGCATCCGTAACCATAAAAATATAGTTTCCAGGTGTTGTTGTGTTTAGTACGCTGGTAGCCATATTGGTATATGTAGTACCTCCATCTGTAGAATATGCATAGGTATAAACCGATGCATCTCCTCCTGAAGCTGTTAGTGTTACTTCCGCTTCCGCTGGTAAAACACAAGTAATATCTTTATCTAATACAGCAGCAAGTGTTAATTGCGGATTAACAATAACCGTATCTGTTACTTCACAACCATTACCATCTCTAACGGTTATAGTATATGTTCCTGCAGTTACTGTAAATGTATTTCCTGTTTGATAATTAGTTCCATCGATACTATAGATTAACGTAGCAATACCTGTTGCCGTTGCTGTAATTGTAAAATTATTTCCTGTTCCGGTACACTGGTTATCGATACTTGCAGTAACGCTAGGTAGAATATCACTTATAATAGTTATGGTATCCATAACTACACAATTATTACTATCCATTACGTACACATCAATTACCAATCCTAAAACACTAGTATCTACCGTTGTTGAAGTACTGTAATCACTACTAGCGGGAGCTGCACTTCCAGAAGTTACATACGCATAGCTATAACCACCAGTTCCTCCTGATAATGTTGCAAAATTCATAGTTGAAGTAACCGTGTTACAACTGATATTACTTGCGTTTACTGTAAAAGTAATTGGAGTTACTGGATCTATAGTAATAGATGCAGAACTAGTACAACCTGTTGTAGTATCTACAACATCAAACGTATAGGTTCCTGTTGGTAAATTAGTTACTGTAACTTCATTACCTGTTTGTGTGATTGTTCCTGCTGAAGGCGTTAATGTATAGCTATAGTTTCCTAGACTACTAACATCTGTCATTGTAAAAACAGCAGTTCCATCATCCGAACCAGAACATATTTGATCTGTGTTTGTTTGCGCTACTGCAATATTAATTGCTGGTGCAATGGTATGAGAAGCAGTAGTTGTACAACCATTACCATCTGTTATTTGAAAGGTATAATCTCCAGGACCAACATTGGTAAAGATTCCACTTGTTGCACCAGAAGTATTAGAAGTTGCTGCTGCTGGAGCAGTAATTTCGTATAAAAATGTAGCTATTCCATTTGTAGCATTTACAGTCACATCTGTAGTGGCAGCATTACAAGTAATGGTATTAGAATCCACAAAAGTCATTCCTGTTAAAGGATGGAATGGTGGAACTTCAATAGTTTCTGTATCGATACAACCATTAGCATCTCTTACCGAAAACATTATGGTTTGCGCTGTAGTTGTATTGGTTACTGTTAATACGTTTGTAGCAGTATAAGTTGCATTCCCATTAAAACTATACGTATAATTACCAGCACCACCAGAAGCAGTTACCGTAATATCTGTTGTAGTACTACAGTTGGTATTATTCGATAAAGTAGCAGCTGCAACAATCTCTGTTGGGTTATTTAAAGTAATGGTATATATAGGAGATACACAGTTATTACTATCTTGAATTTGATAGGTATAATCTGTAGTTGTAGCGGTGGTAGTATTTGCATCCAAGGCATCATAGAATGACGTAGTTGAAAAAGCACCTCCATTAAAACTGAAAGTATATCCGCCAGAACCATCTGCCGCAAACAATTGAATTTCTCCATTTGCATCATTAAAACAAAGTGGATCCACACCGTTAGCGGTTCCTGTTGGCGTTGAAATAGCATCCACAGTATTGACTTCCGATGTTGCAATACAACCTAGTGCATCCGTTACCTGAAATTGAAACGTTCCTGCTGTTGCCGTTGCATAAGTGAAAGGAGTACCAGTAGTTCCTAAATCGGTGTATGTTCCTCCGTTTTCAGATACTGCATACGTAAATGGCGCAGTACCACCAGATATAGTTCCTGTGATTACAGCATCTGGAGACGTTGTACAGTCTAAATCTTTTGTTATTATAGTACTTAATATTAATTGAGGCTCTATGGTTTCCGCAGGTAAAGTAACCTCACATCCAAAAGTATCTCTTACGGTTATGGTATATGTTCCAGGTGTTAAACCATTGAAAATATTGTCATTTTGAAATGTGCCTCCATTGATATTATATTGATATGGTGCTACACCTCCTGAAGCAGTAACTTCTAGAGTTGCTCCATTTGTTGGTTCATAGCAAAAATTAGAGGTCGTACTAATTATTGCCGTTGGTGCCGTTGTTCCACTTAGCGTAAGTGTTGTTTCTGCAGTACAACCCAAAGCATCTGTTACTTGCACAGTATAAGTTCCCGCAGCAACATCTGTTAACGTACCATTTTGAAAATCGGTTACTGTAAAAGGAGAAACGGTATCTATCAATTGAAAAGAATATCCAGGCGTTCCTTCAGTTGCAGTAGCTGTAATGGTTGCGCCATCCACACAATTCACTTCTGTATTAGTAATACTAATTTCTAAAGGATTTGATGAGGTTATCGTTTCTGTAAAGTCAAAAATACAAGTATCTGCCGCATCCTCATAACGCACTTGAATATTATAGGTGGTATCTGTTAATCCGGTAATCGTTTGTGGCGATGTTGTTTCGGTTATCCAAGTTACACCATTATCCATAGAATATTGAAAACCTAAAATAGGGTCAAAATTTTGTACTGCAATTGTAATTTCACCATCTGCATTACCAGAACAACTTATCATTGAAGTTGCTGTAATATCTGCAGTAAATGCATTTCCGGAAGGAATAACAAAAGGAAAATCTACAAGATTCGCACATGCAACAGGAAGTTGGAATACTTTCAAATCATCTATTGCTACATCGTTTCCACTAACTTGTTGCACGTTGGATCTTAAAATGAATTTCAAACTAGTATTCGCTCCAGGATCTAAAGTTATTGGTGTTGTAGGATATTCTACCCAGTTTTCTGTTTTAGGAATATCTCCAGTATTGTAAAATGATATTTCTGTACCAGAACCATCTACTAATGCTACTCTTAAGTTAGGGTCATATTGCGAATTTCCAGTTTCCAGCAAATTCATAGCAGCAAACTCTACTTGTATTGGCTGATTTGGAATAATATCAAATATTTGTTTTTCATATAATATTTCGGTTGCAGGAATTGCTGCTCCAATATTTACAACCATAAATCGTCCGTTTGGTGTTGCAGGAATCGTTACCGGTGTATGATCTATTGGGTTTATCCAAGTACTAAATGGATGTACAATACTAGAAGTCACAGAATAATCACCATCGTTAATTGCTGGATTGTATCTACACTGTGTTGCAACAACCTGTCTTTCAAAACAATAATACGTCGGATTAATTCCAGGAGAAGTAGTGTCTTCACCATAACCAAATGTCTCATAAAGTAAATTACTAAAGGTTGGCACCGTTAATAAAGTGTACTCTACACTAATCGTGTGTGATCCTGAAGGTACATTTACAAATGTTTGAGGATCTGTTGTATTCGAATTAAGTGTACCATCTAAGTAATAATCGTATGCATAAGAAGTTCCTCCATTATTAGTTACCGTTACCGTTGCATTCCCCGAACCATCACAATTAAAAATAGTTTCACCAACTTCAATCGTTGGCGCAGGAGGTTCCTGATCTAAAATGGTATCCTGCATAACAAAAATACAGCCATTTGCATCCCGAATGTAAACGGTGTACGTTCCCGGATTTACAAATGCTTCATTAGATGTGGTCCAAGTCGCCTGGTTATCAAAACTATATTCATAAAAATTTGGACCAGGAAATGGTGTTCCTCCTTGCGGATTGGTAATTCTAATCGTCCCTTCTCCCGATGGGCCACAACCTGCAAGTGCAGAGATTCCTGCTGTAGCTGTTAAAGCTTCATCTGGTTGGTTTATGGTAATCGTTTCTACGGTTGTAAAACATTCAGAAGCACCAAGCGTGTATTTAATTATGACTTCATAATTACCACCATTTAGATTTGTAAAAATAGAACTGGAAGTAAAAGTTGTTCCGTTGTCTATACTATATTCTAAAGTATATCCATTTGCGTTGGTAACATTAATTTGAATCTCGCCGGTAGTATCATTATAACATAAAACATCGGTTTGACTAATCGTATATTCTGGAGCTGGGATATCTACTATTTCAATAGTCGTACTAGCACTACAGTTGTTAGCATCTAATACCGTAATATCATAAGTCCCTCCAGCGGTTACCACTATTTCTGGTACCGTTTGAAAATCTGTTGTACTATTTATATAGTAAAAATAAGGAGGTGTTCCGCCTTGCGGATATACTGTGATTTCACCATCGGCACAGGTTAACGGACTAGTAATAGCTGCTGTAACTGTTAATAATGGAGGTTCAGAAATTATAATATCTTCTGTATAGGTACATCCGTCTTCCGTTTCCACTAAAACAGTATAAGTACCAGGATTTAAATTATTAAATGCATAATTATTTTCCGTAATCGGACCAACACTATTTACAAGTGTAGCGCCATTATGGATGGTGAAAAAATATTGTGGTCTAACATCATTTGCAACCAATTGAATACTTCCTTTATCACCATTACAAAGTGGTTGTGTCACGTTTGTAGAAACCGTAAAATCTCTTTCTCTAATTTGAATATCTGGAACGGTAAAAATACAAGGGTTTGTAGTTACTCCAGTTTGTCTAATATAGATTGTATAAATACCTGCAACGGTAACGGAGAAAATATTACTAGCCTGGAAATTTGTTCCATCTATGCTATATTCATATCCGGAAGGAACACCACCAACTGTAATTTGACCAGGAGTGGTACATATAATATCACGAGCGTTAACCGTCGGAATTAAAATATTCTGATATACATTAAAATAAAACTGATTAAAACATCCACCATCATAGTTTAAAGTTAACCTAAACTGTCCGGAAGTATTCGCTAAAAAGTCTGGCCCTGTTCCAACTTGCGTCCAAGTACAAGAAGTATTTTCATTGGCACAATCTGTATCGGAAACTGGTGCACAACTTGCTTCGTCTAATTGTTCCCAAATAATCGTAGATGCATCTGCAATATTTGTTTCGATAAATACGAAATCATTGGCACCACATAAAAATATATTTGGCAGTAATTTTCCATCATTCGGACAAGTAACAACTTCATCTGCATACGGAATTACAGGATTTGTAATAGAAGCACCATACGGCGTAACTGTAAATATTTGATCTATAGATTGACAAGGAGCTACAGCAGCATTATGCACATAATACGTACCAACATTGGTCACTGTAATTGTTTGTGTTGTACCTATTACGGGCGTACCTGTAGCACTTGTAGACCAAGAATATGTATCATAACCATCGGCTGCAGTTAACTGTACACTTTCCCCACAAAGCACTTCATTTTGTGTAAATATACAGTCGTTTAAATCGGCAAGAAAATTAGTCGCTTGCGGTGTTAATAAACAGCCAGTATTACTATTTACACTAGGATCATCTGTAATTTCATAGTTAGGATTTGTAACACCTGTATAGGTAGCAAAAGCTTGATTATTAATAATATTAGAACAAGCATCATCAATTTCATTACAGTTTTCAACAACAGTTACATTAATTCGAATTTCGGAAAGAGGGTATCCTTCTTCTACATAGGAATTAGCTACACTAAAAACAACTTCTCGAGTAATAGGATCATAACTTACAATCGAAACACCTGGAGGTAATTCTAAACCCGTTGGATAATCAAAAATGGTATTAATAGGAAGTATATCTCTAATAATTAAATTTCCAGCGTCATCATTTCCCGTATTCTGAAAACCAATAACGTAGGTTAAAGGCTGGCCTAAAGCAACCATTTGTCCTCCAATATCGGCTCCAAATTCATCCAATACTATTTTAGTAAGAACAATATTAGGCTCTATAATTTCTACAGCAATAGCAGACAGATACACAAAGTAAGTATCTCCTTGTGTTGCCAAACTAATTGTTGCATTATTAGAATCATTTGCAATAACAGAATTCCCAGGATTGGGAACCGCCATAATTCCTGTATCAAAACCTAAAGTATTTGTACTGTTAGGATTTCTATTCATTACAGGAGTTGCGTCCAGTTGCGTTACAGAACTATCAAAAAAATTGTTTGCAAGACGATCTACCGTAGACATGTTTACGCCATTAATTCTTAATCTATCTCCTTGAATTGGTTTATCTCCTTCTAAAGCTGCAAACGCAAAGTTTGCTCTTACAGGTATAGGTGCTGGTACTGTTCTAAAACCAGAAACAGGAATATCTAAATTAGGGTTGTCGGCAAAACTGATGGCACTAAAACCATCAAAACTAGTAATTGATTTTCCTGGTAAAGTTGGATCTTCAAAAACGATAAATAAAGACCAACCTGCAGAATATCCAGTTCCGTTATAAGGTGTAAAATCGGATGTTTCTCCTTGTGCAGTAGAAACATTACCTATAGTATAGGTACCTAGATTATTTGTAAAACCATTAACTATACTTGTTACATCTGCATAACAAGAATACGGATAACTAGCACCCGTTGCTACTCCTCCAGCACTATAAATTGGCGTTCCTACAACATCATTATAACCTCCTTCCGGACCTTTAAATTTGACATTTGTAATTGGATCTGTTCCATTTGTAACTGCTCCCCAATACAAACCTGCATGTATAATTCTATAACAACCAGGATTCGGAATTTCTAAATCTGCACTTGTAGAATTGAATGTTGAAGGATCTCCATCAATATCAATATATTGCATATCGACATTATGATTATACACATTATCATTATTGAAAGCATTGTTGTCTGGGCCTAATATATTATTCCCTATCAACCGAATATCTCCTTTTAGGTCTTGATTAAATCTAGGTGTAAATGGGACATAATTCTGAGCGATAGACTGCAAGCAGTTTGCTAGTAATACAATTACTAATACGATCTTAAAAAAAGTAGGTTTTTTCATGCTATA
This sequence comes from Lacinutrix himadriensis, assembly GCF_001418105.1. Taxonomy (GTDB): domain Bacteria; phylum Bacteroidota; class Bacteroidia; order Flavobacteriales; family Flavobacteriaceae; genus Oceanihabitans; species Oceanihabitans himadriense. The sequence continues at coordinate 165,582 of NZ_LIQI01000024.1, read as the reverse complement.
CGTTTCATACATTTAAACCATTTGGGGGATGGGTTAAATGCTATTTTTTACTTCAAATTTTCATCAATTTTCTATTTTAATAACAGACATTTTTCCATTATAAGGTTTGCTACCTTTAGCTTCTAAAGCTTGCATAGCTCCATCTACGTAATCAAATTTCTCATAATAAATAAAGTATTTATTGGTATTTACATCAAAGAAAAAATTAATATTAGATTGTCCTGTAGAGACTACTTTTTCTATAAAGTCATCTCTTTTTTCTTTGTCACTATGTACTGCTATTATTATATAATATCCTTCTTCTATGTTTTGCATACCTTTTAAGATTTGTACCGTTGCACTTTGTGCTTCTCCAAAATCAAAATCTTCTGCAGCAATAGGCTCATTACTTACAGGTGTATTTTCTATAATGCTTTCTAAAGTTGCTTTATCCTTTAAATATCGATCTTTCTCATTATCATAAACGGCACGTTTAATTCTTCGTTTACGTTCAAAATCTGTAGCAATCTTTATACTTTCTAAAGTAGACACTAATTTTTCTTTTGCTCTTTTAGATTGTAATTGTTCTTCCTTTAAAGTTTGAATTGCATTTAAATAATATTGATTCGTTTCGTCCTTTTTATTGGAAACATCTTTAAGCCTATTATTATACAGGTTTTCTAATGCTACTATTTCTTCATTACGCTCCTGAATAACTTGATCTACTTCTGTTTGTAAGGATTCTAGCATCCTATTTTCTGCAGCAATACTTTTAAATGGTTTAGGTTCTGAATAAATACCTTTTTCGCTTAAATCATTTTCTTCTTTTAAATCTTTAAGGTCTTTATCTTTAGTAGCAACAACTTCATTTAATTTCTCGAATAGTAACTCTTGCTTTTCTTTAGATATTTTTGCAGATTCCGTAATTGCAAACATCTCTTTTGCTATCACATCTTTCTGTGTTATTTCTGATAAAGATGTTTCTTTTTCTAAAGCTTTATCTGCTTCGGCCGCTAACCTAGCATCTTCTTCTTCTTCTTCTGCTTGTGCTTTTGCTGATGCTTCCGCCGCTAACCTAGCATCTTCTTCTACTTGTGCTTGTGCTGCTGCTAATCTTGCGTCTTCTTCTGCTTGTGCTTGTGCTGCTGCTTCTGCTGCTAATCTTGCGTCTTCTTCTGCTTGTGCTTTTGCTGCTGCTTCCGCCGCTAACCTAGCGTCTTCTTCTGCTTGCGCTTTTGCTGCTGCTTCGGCGGCTAACCTTGCGTCTTCTTCTGCTTGTGCTGCTGCTCCTGCCGCTAATCTTGCGTCTTCCTCTGCTTGTGTTTGTACTGCTGCTTCTGCTGCTAATCTTGCGTCTTCTTCTGCTTGTGTTTGTGCTGCTGCTGCTGCCGCTAATCTTGCGTCCTCTTCTGCTTGCGCTTTTGCTGCTAATCTTGCATCTTCATCGGCTTGTGTTTGCGCTGCTGCTTCTGCTGCTAACCTTGCGTCTTCCTCTGCTTGTGTTTGTGCTGCTGCTGCTGCTGCTGCCGCTAATCTTGCGTCCTCTTCTGCTTGCGCTTTTGCTGCTAATCTTGCATCTTCATCGGCTTGTGTTTGCGCTGCTGCTTCTGCTGCTAATCTTGCGTCTTCTTCTGCTTGTGCTTGTGCTGCTGCTTCTGCCACTAACCTTGTATCTTCATCCGTTTCTTCTAGTGTTGCTGTTTCCGCTGCTAACTTAGCATCTTCCTCTGCTTGCGCTTTTTCTGCTGCTGCTGCCGCTAAAAGCGCATCTTTATCTGCCTTTGCTTTTATCTTTGCCGCTCTTGCATCTGCTTTTTCTTTAGCGATTATAGCTCTAGCTTCTAAATCCACTTTTGGTTTTGAAGAAACCACTCGTCTTTTCTTCTTTTTGAAAAGCATCGTTTCTTCTTCATCATCTCCACTATAATAAAAATTATTTGTGTTTTTAAATTTATATGCCAACGTAATATCATGTGAAGAACCAAAAGCAGAAAGATCACCAATAGCCTTCTCATAGTTATACTCTATAGCTATTTGCGAAGTAATATTAAGTCCGATACCACCTGAAACACCATATTGTGTATTATAACCAACTTGTCCCCAAATTCCTTTAGGCACCGTAAGCATTGCTAATCCGGAAAGCACTGTTTTGTCTTTTTTAAATTCCGATTTTATAATACCAGAAAATTTACTTTCATCTAGAAAACCATAACTACTCATATATCCGGTATACATAATATGTGCCTGAATAACTTGTTGCGGATCTTCTTTAAGAAGTTGTGATGTTTTAAAATTGTACTGTACTAGATTATTTACGGAAAGTCCGAAATCAAAAAATACCGTTCCGTAATTAATTCCAGGACTAACACTTAAAATAGAATTGGATGGTATATTTTCTAAAGAAGGATCTGCCACATTGGTAACCACTTTACCTTCATTGATACCACTTTGATAAAAGCCAATATTCAATCCGAAAGTTAAATTACTATCTGGTTGTAGCATGGCATTGTAGGCTAGGTTTAAAATTCCGCCATAGGAAGTTAAAACACCGTAATTTTGTTGAAAGAAGCCAATACCAACTCCTATATTCTCTCTAAATCTACCAGAATAACTTAATAAATAGGTTTGCGGAGCATCTTCAAATTGTACCCACTCTCTTTTATTATTGATACTTATATATTTGTTTTGCTCTCTTACAAAACTAAAAGTTGGGTTAATATTAAATCTATTAAATTTCAATGAATTTCTTACAGGTATAGCTAGCGAAATCACCCCATCTTCTTCTTGTCCAAAGAAGCACTGAGTGATACCAAAAAATAAAGCTATTACGAGTAATGTTTTCTTCATACTATTTAACTATTGTTATAGATCCGTTTTTCGTGTTTTTATCTTCTGTCATAATCACATAATAATACACGGCATTTACGGCATTAAAAGGCAATTCACTTTCTGGCCAATTATTTTGATAGTCCTTGGTTTTAAAAACTATTTTTCCGTAGGAATCCATGATAACTATTTCGGTATTTGTACCACTTACATATGCATTTGGAATTACCCAAGTATCGTTTGCTCCATCCCCATTAGGACTAACTAAATTTGGAATTTTATCAACATCTGGAAATGGGTCTTCTGCTTGAATTACAGTAAAATCGTATTCTTTTGAAGCTTGGCAACCTGTAGTTTCGGTAATGATTACTTTATAATTTCCTTCTTGGCTAGCTTCATAAGTATCTGCTAAAGCATCTGTAATAAGCACATCATTAAAAAACCATTGGTATTCTGGATTTGTTGCAGATGAAGTGATAATAACTTCTAAAGTTTCGTCTGATTCTATAGTGTTTTCTTCAAAAACATTGATACTACTTGAAAACTGTTCGCTTATTAAATCGATACTACCCATTGCGACACATCCACCTAAATCTACACGGACTTCAAATAATCCGGATTCTGTAGTTGCATACATTTGGTTGGTAGCACCCGAAATAAGAGTTCCATCGTGATACCATTGATACGATTCACCGTTTGTTGTACTTAAGAAAGTTGGCGAATTGCTTGGGCAATACGGATTTCCTAAACTAGAATTTATTACAGTTTCTACACTTGAAGTAGCTTCAGAAACCTGCACTCTATTAGAATAAGAATTTGAAGTACAAGAACCATAATCTGTTTCTACAAAATAAGTTCCGGGAACATCTACAGCTAAACTAGGTCCATCAGCAACAAAAACAGATGTTGTAAGACTTGTTTCCTTGTACCATTTAAAAGATAAAGAAGGATAGTTTAGTGGAGAATCATTGGTTCCTGTTCCAGGATTATCAATGGTTAACAAATAGCTTCCGCCGCCACAAAAAACCGCAGTATCTATTAAATTATTAATGGTGAATGGTTCGTCTTGTACTTTATAATATGCAGAAAACGCTACAGATCTAGAGCTAGTTGCAACGGGAGTCGTACTTCTTATTTTTATTTTATATCCTTCACCAGCAAGATTTGTTGGTAATAAAAAATTTAAAGTTGCAGGAGAAGTAGTTATATCTCCAGCATTGGTTGGAATAATAATTGTTTCGTTTGTAAAATCGCCATTGGCATCAGACAATAAAATAGTAAATTGATTCGACGCATCTAGTGGCGCACTATGTGAAAAGACAAAATTGACATTATAGGAATTAAAAGACGCATTTGCACATGCTTGGCTGAATCCTAAATTTGGAGTCCCAATTACAATTTGTGCATTTATTTTTTGAGAAACTAAAAAAACACTAATGCATAATCCTAAAAACAATTTACATACAAAGGTAGTTTTCATCATTCACTTACTTATTAAAGACAAATACTAAAAGTATATGCTTATTTAAACGTCATGCTTCCGCATTTAAGACGGCCATATTATATTGTTGAATTCTAATCAATATTAGATGCAAGAATTTTATTAATACGAAGTCTAAAGTCTAGTCTATTATCATTTTTAATATCAATAAATGTTTCCGAATCGAGACCTTTAGAATACACATTAAAAAAACTACTGTTACCATACCAGTTTTCTAAATCTTCATTATCACTATTATACTCCTTAAAGATATTTCCATTACAATTATTGAAATACATTTTTTGAAACATTATTTTCTTTAAATTTTCGTTATTCACACGAACGCTATTATCGATTAAAACGGCAGGACTAAAACCAGATATTACGCTCTCTTTCATACTAAGAGATGCATCATTACCTATAAAAACAGCTTCCTTTACTAGGTCTAATTTAATTTCGTAATCTAAATCATCACTTATGTTCACCAATGTTAAATTTAATGCCGTTACTGCAGTTTCCTGTTTAATAAAACTAACATCCTCTCCTTTTTCGTAGGATGCAATATTTAGACATCTGGATCCTTTAGAGCTAGAAACATAAGAAGATCGAACTGCTAACGAATTGAATAAATTACTCTGCGTTCCATAATTAAAGTTATAGTCGATACGATTCGATTTATAAGAAACCAATTTTTCTAAGTATAGTTCTCCACCATATATATCAAACGAATTACCTGCAGAATAGCTTACCATCACATTATCAATTGTTGTTTCGGTACCCACACCTGCTAATAGTAATGCATTAAAATTATCACCGTCTCTTGTTCTTTTACCCGCATATTCTATTCTTACATATCGTAAAATCCCAGCATTACTTTCTAGATTTTCTCCTCCATAGCTAATATCTATAGAAGCATCTGTTGCAAAATTGTAGCCCGTTAAAACGCCATTGCCGTACGTATTAATTGGTGCATCTCCAAGAATAATTATACCTCCCCAATCTCCAGCTTTTTTCACACTTCTATTGGAGGTAAAAATAATAGGATCTGTTTCTAGACCGTTAGCGATTATGGTAGCTCCTTTAGTAATAGTTAGCGATCCTTTGGTTTTAAAATCACCAATAATAACAGTACCTGGTTCAATAGTTAGCACCGCACCATTTGTAACAAAAACGTCACCTAATAACATATAGGTATTTCGCTTTAGTAATTTTGTGTCTGTTGAAATGATTCCTGTAAGAATTTCGTTAGCCTCATTATATTCCACGAGGTCAGGTCTAAATTCTGTCCAAGAACTTAACCAATTGCTATTGCCTATGACACCTTTTTCCTGCTGCGCAAGGGCACTACCAATAAATAAAAGAAATATAGATACGATTTTAGGTAAATGTTTCATAACGAAAAATATTTAATAATTCAAAGTAGGTTAATTAAGATGGTAAATCTAGAAAGAAATTCCATGTAATGCAAATATTATCGATGAAATACAAATTTTAAAATGAAAATATAAAAAATAGAAAAGCCCGATTAACAGCTTTTTACGTAATAAAACGACTGTTAATCGGGCTTTTACAAAATTTAAACAAACTAATCTTAGAAAATAAACTTTAAAAATTTAAAATTATATTGAAATCCTTTTCTTACAAGTGTAATTATATTCAAGTTACTCTGTTTTTTTTTAGAAGTTATATTTAAAACTTATTTTCCTGTCCGTAAATATGCAGGGACTTTAAAACTTGTTCATAAAACAAAATAGCTGCTATTAAATTAGCTTTATCAGAGTATGGCAAAATTCTACTCTGAAAGGCAATGGTATTTTCAAAGTAACTTCTAGTCGCCTCATGATGCTCTTCCAATGCATTTCTATTCTCTTTGGAATCTGGAATACCAAAACTAGACATTGTAATACCTGGTTTAATTCCGAAAGCAATGGATGGCAATAGTTTAATAATGATTTCCATTCGTTCGGTATATAACTCCAATAATTTCCCTTTTTGCATATCCTCTAACTCTTTAAGATCATGATATTTAGAGATAGCAACATCTTTATTAATAATACTCTTAGGCGCCCCACTTTTATTTTGAGCCGTTCCTACTCCTGTAATTAATAAAAAAATAACACTAAAAAAAACAAGTTTAAGCTTCATATTTGTAAGTCTTTAATAATTAAAATTATGTAACAAATCTAGGCAAATATTCAAAAAGCACAACGTTACATTTTAATTTACGGACACAAAACAGGACTTCTTCATATATAATTGATATGTAAAAATTAAAGAAACCTAACCGTATAAAAATCATCTAAATTAAAGCTATCACTGTATTTCACAGCATATCAAACAAGGAAAAAATACATGCAATTATTAGTAAAAATAAATATGAAAAAAAATTAATAAAAAAACACATTTATCACGACAAAAAACGTTTTACACCTGCTAAACTGCTTATTTTTGAAAGTTTTTACCTACAGTTAAATTTGAAAAATAAGTCTTATTAGGTTGAAAAAATGGTATAAATAATCCCTTAGTTTTACATTTCAAACTATGGTTTTAAGTTTTTGAAATTTGCCCCAAAATAATTAATTAAATTCGTAGTTTATATTGTAAATTACATCCTTATTTTGTAGAGAACAAAACCTAATATTAAAAGTGTGTATTTAAAAGCGAAATACATAGCTATATTGCAAACAAGACTTCAACATACTTGTATTTGCAAATAGCAAAAGATTATAAATAATTCCATTTAAATGAATAATAACATGTATCATTCTACTATTAAAACAAAACTAGTTCATCTTTCACTCCTTCTTGTAATTTCATCTACAATTTTAAATTGTAAAGACAAAGAAGTTACATCTTCAAAAACAGAAACGATTTCAAAAACAGAAGCTCCAGAAGGCATGATTTGGGTGGAACAAAAAACATTTTTACAAGGTGCAAAAGCGTCTGATAATTATGCCATGCCAAGAGAAAAACCAGCGCATATGGTAACTGTAGATGGTTTTTACATGGACCTTACGGAAGTTACCAATAAGCAGTTTAAAAAGTTTGTTGATGCTACCAAATATGTCACTATTGCCGAACGACAAATTGATTGGGAAGAAATGAAAAAAGCACTTCCACCCAACACACCAAAACCTCATGATTCTATTCTACAACCTGGTAGTTTAATTTTTAATAAAAGTGTTAATGCTGTGGTAAACATGGAAAACTACGGACAATGGTGGACATGGAGAACTGGTGCAGACTGGAAACACCCTGAAGGTCCAGAATCTTCTATTGAAGGTAAAGACAATTATCCTGTAGTTCATGTTGCATATCCAGATGTAATGGCTTATTGTGAATGGGCAAACAGACGTTTACCAACAGAAGCCGAATGGGAGTCTGCTGCACAAGGTTCTAATACCGATGCTATTTTTACTTGGGGAAATGACCCTACTCGTTTAGATGCTAACGCAAATACTTGGCAAGGTGTATTTCCTACTACAAATGATCCTAAAGACGGATTCGAATTTATTTCTCCTGTAAAATCTTATACCCCAAACAGTATTGGTTTATATGATATGGCTGGAAATGTTTGGGAAATTACTAGTGATTTCTTTAATGTAAAATATTATAGTGAAATAGATCCTTCTAAACCACTTTTAAATCCGAAAGGAGCCAATCAACATTACAATCCTAATAACCCTTATGAAGTAGAACACGTAATGAAAGGTGGTTCTTTTTTATGTCATGCTTCTTATTGTGCTAGTTTTAGAATTTCAGCAAAAATGGGGGTTTCTACAGATTCTGGGTCTGATCACATGGGTTTTAGAACCGTTGCAACCCCAGACATGTTATCTTCTAAATAAAATTTAATTTACTAAAGGACTTATTAAGGATTTTTACGTCATCAACTTCTAACCATTTATCTAGAATGGTGGCGTAAATACTCCTAAAGTCAACGGTATGAATAATGTCTCCGTTTTTATCTAATTGATTTAAATTAGGCATGTCATTATAAAACCCTTTGTTGTTTAAATCGTCACCAATAATAAAAACATTATTTGCTGCGCCATGGTCTGTACCACCACCAGCATTTTGTTTTACTCGTCTTCCAAACTCGGAGAACGTAACAATTAAAGTATCTTTAAAGGTATCGTTTTTCTTTAAATCGTCTACAAAAACAGCTACAGTTTCACTGTAGGTTTTTAATAATTGTGCTTGTTTTTTTTCTTGATTTGCATGGGTATCAAAACCGCCCATAGAAACATAATATACTTTACTTTCTATATGAGAATTAATAAATTCTGCAGTCGTTTTTAATTGTTTAGCAAAAGGATTATTTGGGTATTCTAACTTACTCTTAGACGTTTTTGTTTTTTCGTAAATATATTTCGCAGATGATTTTGCCTCAATCATGGTTTTATATAAATACCCTAAATTATGCTCACTTAAATGCGCATCGGTTTGATAATTTAGTACCTTTTTAAAATACGGAGTCTGTGCATTTGTATTAAATATTTTTGGGTTTCTTGTGGCAATTCCGTTAATATTTTCTCCTTTTAAAATTAAAGAAAGGCTATCATCTAACTCAATACCAGAATATGGAGCTTTACCATAGGCGTCTATATATCTACCCAACCAACCTGTGTTTAAATATTCGTTAGAGCCACTTGCAGATTGCCAAATATCTGTAGATCTAAAATGAGATCTATTAGGATTTGGATAGCCAACATTATTAATAATTGTTACATGTCCTTGATCGTATAATTCTTTAAGTGGCCCAAGATTTTTATGAAACCCTATTTCATCATTTATCTTTAAAACACTTCCTTTAGGAATAGCTAAATCAGGTCTGCTTTTATAATAAATATCATTGGTATATGGAATAATGGTATTTAAACCATCATTACCTCCTGCTAGTTGAATAATTACCAGTTTTTTATAGCCCAATTTAGAAGTAGCCACATCCTCAAATGCTTTACAAAATTGGGTACAAAAAATAAACTACTTGCTAACGTACTTTGTTTAATGAAATTTCTTCTTTTCATGATGTATGGATTAACAAAGTTGATATTCTGGAATGGACATTAATTGAATACAAAACGATTTATTAGATCTAATTTTCAAACTATCTAATAAGTGTTGTGTATCCGCATCTAGTTTGGAAGTTATGACAAGATGTTGTAATTCTTTAGGAGTTAATTTACCGTATTCATTCTCAAATGCATCCCAATTTACTTCTGTTTTAATATACTTATTGCGTCCTTTATTTTTCGTATAATACGCCTCAAAGGAATCTTCAAAATCTCCTTTTTCTTCTAGATTAATAACCGCATTGTTTAATAATACTGCTGGTAATTTCATCCTAAATAGTATTGTATTAGAATCTATCCAATTTTTATCCCCTTTCCAACCAGCAACATTTACAGGGTACAAAAGTGTTTGTCCCATCATTTTTTGTAAATAAAGCAAACGTTGCTCCTTTTCAAATGTAAAAGGAATTGTTGTTTGTATACCGACTAATAGTTCTATTGGAGATTTTATTTTCACCCCAATATTTTTATCCTCATAAAACCAATTGGAACTAAAAATATAATGCATTAAATTAGTAATACTATATTCTTCATAAAAAACATTGGTGATTTCTTCTAATCTATTTTCATCAATTTTAGGGTTGATAAAATACGTGTATACTTTTTTACAAATAAATCTAGCACATTGTTTTTGCTCTAGAATGATATCAATAATAGCATCTCCATTAAAATTTCCAGTTTTATCAAAAAAGGTTTTAGATTCGAAATCGTGTTTTTTTTCGACTAGTTTAAAATCACCTTTTTTATCAAAATTATAACCCGTAAACGCTCTTGCAGATTCTTTAATGTCTTGTTCTTTATAATTTCCAACACCTAAAGTAAAGAGCTCCATGAGTTCTCTTGCAAAGTTTTCGTTAGGATTCTTCTTCACATTTTGCTTTAAGTTTAGATACTTAATCATGGAAGGTTCTTTAGAAATTGCTTTCACAAAACTTTTAAAATCCCCTAAAGCATTCTCTCTTAAAACATTATTGTATTGCTGAATATGCAAAATGTGATTATCTCTACAAACAAAAACATTCGCCCAAAAAAGGGTCATTTTTTCTCTTAAAATAGTATCGGTTTCAGAGAGTCTATTTATCCAAGCATAGTTTAGTTCTCTAACTTTTTTTCTACTTTTCTTTTGGAGTTCTCTAACTTCTTCTTTACCTAATTCCAGTTTTAATTGCTTGCCGGATTTGCTTTTAAAAATTTCAAATTCACTTACATCAATATCTAACGGAACAACTTTTTTAGAATTAGAAAATAAGTTAGAAACAATATTTTTTTTTGACTTCGGTTTTAAAACGTCTAGATCTCTATAATTTATACCAAAACCAACTCTACTATATAAATGTTGAATATGTTTTTGCTTCATAATAGAGATCTATTTCTTTTTAGACATTAAAATAATAAGAAAGTTTAATACTGTATCTTTTACATATAGTGAAATCAGAATTATATCAATATAAACGTATTAGTCTATTAAAGAGAACGCTTTCGATACTCTTGTAACTCTAATATAAAAAGCTCCCCAATCCACATCTTCATCGGTTGTAAACCAAGCACTCAAATCTGTTTCTCCTTTAGTAAAGTTTCCTTTAAATGTTAATGCTTTTGCATCATTTGTTACATTCATAGTTTGTTCCCAAGCACCAATTTTTACACCACCAGATTTGAAGTTCATCGTTCTACCTTCAGAAATAGCTTCGGTTGAAATTGTACCTTCTCTTCCTTCTGCAGCAGCATTAATAGCTAAGTCAGATTCAAAAGCCCATCTACTTAATTCAATAGTATAGGTACCAGATTGTTCAAACTCTACAGTAAATTCACCTCCTATTGGATTCTTTTTTGCTTCTCTAATATAATTCTGATTCCAAGGAATTTTAGAATCATGTACATGCGTATCATGACACGTTAATTCTATAGGATTTTGATTATCGGAACCTAAAACAATAATAGGAAACTGATTAAATTCTGTAGATACAGAACTCCACCATTCATTATAATAGCCACGCATTTTTTCTACTTTCTCTGGAAACTGCGCTGCTAAGTCCTTTTCTTGTCCAGGATCTGTAGACACATCATACAATTCTGTTCCATTAACCAATCTCATTTTATCTGACATCACGGCACTTTTTCTCCATTTTATCGGACTTTGAACACGTTGTGAATCTGTAATTAAATATTCTCTACCAATGGTGTTTTCCGTTCCTAAAAGAAGTGTTGAGATATCAGAACCATCCAATTCCTTTTGTCTTTCTGGTAATTCTAAACCACATAAAGTTGCTAAGGTTGGTAAAATATCTAAATGCGCAGTTAAGTCGGTAACATCTTTACCTCCTGTAATATTCTTATCTGGATACGATATAAAAAATGGCACTCTGTGTCCACCTTCATATTCACTGTTCTTTGTTCCTTTCATTCCACCATTAAAACCGTATAACTTACCACCAACTGTTTTATAACCCGAAGCGGTTCCGTTATCTGTCATAAAAATAAGGATGGTATTATCTGCAATATTTAAATCTTCCAATTTCTTTTGAAGCTTCGCAAAGTTGTCATCTACATTGGTAATCATTCCGTAAAATATTTTCTGAAACTCTGGAATGTCTAAATCTTTGTATTTATTATAATATGCTTCTGGAACATTATAAGGTAGATGCGGTGCATTAGTAGAAATATATGCGAAAAATGGTGCATCCTTTTTATCTTCAATATATTTTATAGCCTCATCAAACCAAACATCGGTACAATATCCTTCATACTTTGTAGGTACGCCATTTTTAAAATAAGTATCATCAAAATAATCATTATCCCAATAATCTGGCGTCTGACCAACACCACCTCCACCATGGGAAACAGTGTATTTAAAACCTTTATCTTGAGGTCTAGAAGGGTACGTATCTCCTAAATGCCATTTACCAAACATTGCTGTTTCGTATCCATTTTCTTGAAAAACATTAGCCAAAGTAACTTCGTCTTTTCTTAAAATAGAAACACCTCCTATAGTATGCCATACACCAACTCTATCTGCATATCGACCTGTCATTAAACCAGATCTTGAAGGTGCACAAGTTGGCCCAACATGAAAGTCTGTTAAACGAACAGATTCATCATGAAACTTATCTAAAGCGGGCGTTTTTACCAAGGTATTACCATGCGCTCCAATATCTCCATATCCTTGATCATCTGTAATAATTACAATGACATTAGGTTGCTTTGTTTTAGAAGTTGTTTCCGTTTTTTTGGATTGCGAAGTACATGAAAATGTAATTCCTACAAGGACAATTAGTAATGCTATTTTTTTATTCATTTTGATTTTATTTTTAAAAGTAGATAATGCGTCTTCGTTTTTATTAAATAATTTTCAACCTATTCTGGTAAGTCTTTTTTCCAATCTTTCCACAAGCTTTTAAGCGCACTGACTATTTGCTTGTTATTTTCTGCGACATTGTTTTTCTCCTTCGGATCATTTGAAATATCGTATAATTCTTCTTTGTTAATGTCTTCATTAAATAAAAGTTTCCAATCCCCATTTCTAACTGCTCCTGTTGCCCAATGGTTGGATTTTTCTTTTGGAAAACGCCATTCCCAAAATAAGGGTTTTGTTCTTTTAAAGTTATGATTTTCTAAAATAGAACGTATGTTTTCACCATCAATACTATAATCTTTTGGTAATTCTGTTTCTGCTAAACTTGCAAATGTTGGCAATAAATCTACTGTAGACAGTACACTTGTAGAATCTACTTTATTTTCTTGGACATGATTTTTCCATTTTACAATGAAAGGCACTACAACACCACCTTCATAAATATCTACTTTTCTACCTTTTAAACCTGCAGTAGAACCAGCCTCTAAAGATGGACCATAAGCTGCAGGACCATTATCACTAGAGAAAATAATTAATGTGTTTTCATCTAATCCCATTTCAGATATGGACGCTAATAATCTTCCTATATGATAATCGGCATCTTTTAAAACTGCATAATAGGTTTCCTTGCTTGGCGATAAACCTTTAAAAGATTTGCGTTGTTCTTCGGAAGGCCATAAAGGCGTATGAGGATCTTTTAACCAAAGATTTACAAACATAGGTTGTTTCCCTTTATTTCTTTTGATGAAATCGATTGTTTCATCTACAGCAATTTTACTAGAACTTTGCACCCATAAGGTATCACTATCCATATATCGCGTAGTTTCCCATTTTTGATCACCTTTCCAAGTTGGTCCATTTCCGTTCCAAACTCTGGCTTCATCATAACCATATGTTTTAGGTTCTGGAGCTGAAGGATCTCCATGCGGTTTTCCTCCACCTCCCAAATGCCATTTTCCAAAATGTGCTGTTTTATAGCCTGCTTTTTGCATGGTTTGCGGTAGATAAACCGGTAAGGAATCATTCAAATAATTTGGCATGTTACGTCTTGCATTCACTTCATTTCCTGCAAAATGACCGTGAACACGATGTCTTGCTGGAAAATGTCCTGTTAACACCGAAGATCTACTAGGAGAACAAACGCCACTGGTAACATGAAACTGTGTAAATCGTGTACCTTCAGCAGCCATTTTATCTAAATTTGGTGTGGATACTTCTGTGTTTCCATAAACCCCTAAATCGCCATATCCCCAATCATCAGCAAAAACAAAAATGATGTTTGGTCTGGTATCTTCTTTTTCTGCTACAACTTCTTTTTTAGTGTTATTACAAGAAAACATCGCAAGTATAATTACTGCTAATGATATATGTTTTAATATACTTATTCTCATTTTCGTATTAATTTTTAAACGTTTCTGTCTTTTGTTCTTGGACTAATGCCGCTGCTAATTCATTTACCTTCTCTGGATATTTACTAGCTAAATTAATCGTTTGTCCAATATCTTCTTTCAGATTGAAGAGCTGTACGCTATCCTTGTCCGTTGCAAAACGTTGTCCTTCTACAAACCATTCTGGTATTCTGGCGTGATATCCATCTTTATCATTTATATACAACCAATCCCCTTTTCTAACGGCGTATTTGGTGGTAAATGTATTATGAATAATATTTTCTCTTACAGCCTTATTATTTTCTGTTAACCACAACTCCGAAAAATTATAACTATCGTGTTGAAAACCTTTTGGTAAATCACTATTGGTAATAGTAGCTAGCGTATTTAGAATATCAATTTGACTAAATAATTGATCACTTGTAGTTCCTGCTTTTATTTTATTTGGCCATTTTACAATAAAAGGCACATGGTGTCCACCTTCGTAAACATCTCTTTTTACACCCCTAAATGGATGCGAACTATCGTGATTGTAGTTTTTAATACGATCATAAGCATATCGCTCTGATCCATTATCGGAAGTAAAAATAACAATGGTATTCTCGTCCGCATCAATTGCCTTTAAAGCCGCTAAAACTTGTCCGACAGCATCATCTGTTTGATATACCCAATCACCATAAGCACCTGCTTCACTTTTTCCTTTAAATGCTTTATTCGGAATTATTGGTGCATGCGGAGAAGGAAAAGGCATGTATAAAAAGAAAGGCTTCTCTGCTTTTTCTTGATTTTTTATGAAAGTTACCGCTGAACTGGTAACCGTTGGTAAAACGTTATAGAAATCCCAATCTTTAACTGCTGGTCCTGGTCTTAATTCCCAGTTACCTTCTAAAGGAAAATCTTTTCTTGGAAGTTGTAAGGTTATGGTTGGAGTTTCGGTAACCTTATCATTTTTAATCCAAGTATACGGAGGGAAATTAATGGTACCATCACCAAAATAAGAATCAAAGCCAATAGATAAAGGACCATTAGGAATATTTTTATTCCAATCATAAGCCTGAGCTGGCCAAATTTCTAATTCCTTTTTGCCACGTATAACGGTTTCTTTTTGAGTAAAGTCTTTCTTTCGGATAGCTTCCCAATTCCAACCTAAATGCCATTTACCAATTGCTGCAGTATGATACCCGTTTGCTTTAAGAATTTTAGGTAAAGTCACCTGATTTTCTTTAAAAACAGATTCTCCCATCGCATGTACAATATCATTAAAATCTCTCCAATGATAACGGCCAGATAAAAGTGCATACCTACTAGGTGTACAAATACCTGAAGAACTGTGAGCGTCTGTCATTAAAAGACCTTCCTTTGCTAATTGATCTAAATTGGGAGTTGGTATTTTAGATTTCGGATTTTGAATTGCCAAATCTCCGTACCCCATATCATCGGCATAAAAGATGATTATATTGGGTTTATTCTCAGGTTCTGTTGGTTTTGTTTGTTGTTGACAAGATGTGAAACACACCAGCATGAAAACATAAAAGTAGGCACTTAGCTTCATGGTTTTTGTTCTATTTATTGTTTTAATTTTTCCAGTCAATTTTGGCTTTCTTGTTTTCCAAATCTACCCAAATACTTGCATGCTCGTAATTTCTGGTTAAAATCCAATCGTTTACCTGCATGTCATTTAAAGGCTTTCCTAAAGGTTTATCAAATTCTGGATACCATAAAAGGGACCCCATACTTAATCGATAACCCCAATTATAAATAAGATACGAATGTTTTTGTGCTCCAGCTAAAAAAGAAGCTAAAGCAAAAGTTATATGCTCTTTAGAAATTTCTTCTTTTTCTTTCTCTGATTTAGCCATGAACTTTTTGTTCAACCATGCGTTTTCTGGCCAAGCCTTAAACACTACAATTTTACCAGTTTTACCTGCTTTTTCCATTTCTTGAATATCTTGAAGCATACTTTCTTTAGTTTTGCTATTAAAATATCCAAAATGCTCAATCATGATGGCATCTGTATTTTCAGGAAAATTATTACCTACATTTCTAATTGGTGTAGAACGAATACCGTTATAAACGATTAATTTATCGTCACCAATTTTAGCTCTAGTTTCTTGAATTAAATCTTTTAACCCTTGTTGAATGGCGTCAAATTTTTCCGTTCCCCATAATCTTTCATTTCCAGGGTTGGTTACCTGTACTAATGCATCAAAGAAAACACCATCGATATTTTCATTCTTTACATTTTCTAAAGCAACATTAGACCACCAATCTCTAAGTTCTGAATTCGATAAATCGTAACGTTTAATCTTATTATCTTTTAAATCGAATTCCCCTTTTGCTGTTTTTAGCCACCAATCTTCCTTCTTTTGATATTCTTTGTGTGCCGCATACATGCTATAATCTAAAAAAGCATTCCAATAAAACACCACTTTCATATCGGCATTTAAATCCTTTAAGACTTTTGCATCGGCAGCGATAGATTCTTCCGAATATTTATATTTAGGGAAACCATGTGCTTTTTCTAATACCACAAAGTTGGAATGCGAAGCAACAAATTTGGCTTCCTTTTTGGTTAATAGATCTCCTTTTTTTCCGAAGTGAAAAGCTACAGGAACTTTATCCCAACTAAAATCTGGATAATGTGCATCACTTTGAGAAAATGCCGTTTGACTTAAAAGCAAACTGACTAAAAATAAAGAGGTATGTAGAAAAGGGAACTTCATTATGCTTTCTATTATTTAATTGGTGAAATTTTAATCGATTTTAGGCTAGATGTTTTTACATCTCCTTCAACCAAAGCGGATTTAATAACGTGATTTCCTGCAGTTTTAAATTCTAAAATACCCATTCTACGAAATGCATATTTATCGGTTGCAGCTTGTTGGTTTTGAACTTTTACACCTTCATCGGTAGTTGTATTCCAAACCAATCTTCCTTCCCCCTTATATTCTAAATCTAAATAATAATATCCTGGTTTTTGCACATTCACTTCCCAAGTAACAGTACCACCTTCTTGCCAATCGCTAACTTGATTTGCATGTTTCCATTCACCAAATTTTTCCATCCAACGCACATTTTTTTGCTCTGCGCCTTCAGCAACTCCAAACTCGGTTAATAATCTAGTTGGTACATTTGGATAGATTCCTAAGTTGGTTTCTACATTCGCTTCTGCATCTGCAAGTTCCACTTGAATTACAGAGATAAGATCTTCTGGTGCTTTGTAAGGCACGTCTATAATTAACCAATCGTTGTCTTTAGAAAATTGTAATGCGCTACTTTCTGCTCCATTTAAAAGCGAAATACTTTTCACTTTCGATTTTAAACCAGGAACGTATAACTTACCATCTGTTGGCCATTGCCCTACCGATAAATAAAGAGAGTTATTGTTTGTTGTAATATCACCCCAAGGTAATGCATAACCCCAAGGAGAACTACCTGCGGCATAAACTACTTGTGGGTATTTTTGTATCCAACGACCAGATTCTTGTAAAAATTCCATTCCAATAGCAGGAACAGCACCGGTACTATCTGGACCAATATTGAATAAATAAGAACCACCTCTAGCCACGGTTTCTATAACTCTTCCTAAAATTTTCTTAGGACTTTTAAAGTTGTTATCATACCAAGCATAAGACCAAGAATCATTATTGGTATCACAAGTTTCCCATAGACCTTCTACATTTCTAGTTGGCACTTCCATATCACCAATACTAGCATAATCTCCCATACCATAACCAACTCTACTACACATCATAGCATTTGGTTGTAATTCTCTAACCATATCCGCTAATTCAACAACGTACTCTTCTGGCATATCTCCTGGAGTATCAAACCAAACAAAGTCTATTTGACCGTAATTAGTACATATTTCTTTAACCTGAGGTTTACATTTATTATAGAAATAATCTTTAAAATCTGCTTTATTTCCATTTTCATCTACTTCTGGACCTCTAGTACCTCCTGGAGCTGTCCAATCTTGATTATGTGAATAATAGAATCCGAAACCAAGTCCTAATTCTTTACAAGCAGCAGACAACTCATGCATTGGATCTCTTCCAAATGGTGTAGCATCTACAATATTAAAGTCACTTGCTTCCGAATCGAACATTGCAAAACCTTCATGATGTTTACTAGTAATGATAATATATTTCATCCCAGCATCTTTTGCTAATTGCGCAATCAGTTTTGCATCGAATGCTGTAGGATTGAACGTTTTTGCAGTTTCCATATATTCCTTTGGAGAAATATTAGCAACGCGTTTACTCATTAACCATTCACCAATACCGTAATAGGTTTTATCTTCCCAAACACCACCAAGATTTGAAAACAAACCCCAATGGATGAACATTCCGTAGTTACCTTCATCAAACAACTTTGCTTTTCCACTTTTTAAAGCGTCTCCAGAAACGGTAGTTTCTCCCCACATTTCTTCCATTCCCTTTTTATCCTTCACTTGAGAATGCACGTTCATAACACCAATAAGCATTACTAAAACGGAAAACATAAAACATCTTTTGCTAAACATATTCGAACTATTATTTAATTTATTTTTCTTTTAAAATTCGGACAAAAAGCATCTACCTTTTCATCCGTTATGATTCTCTGGAGAGGCATTAACTAATTTGATTTAATGACTCTCAAGAAAATATGGTATTCGTATTGTATATTATAATCTATATCTTAAACCAACTTTCCAGGTAGGAGTTCTTTGGTAATAAGAGGTTAAGTTTTGCGTATCGTCTCCAATATATCTACGTGTATCTTCACCGGTAAGGTTACTTACTCCAGCACTTGCCTGTAAACTTTTTGTTACCTTGTATTTTAAATTGATACCAAGCAAAGTAGTTCCTTCGGTATAATGCGCTTCGTCTGCACGTGTAGATCCAACACCTCCTAAATTACTAAGGTAATTACTTCTGTAGGCAGCTGTGAATCTAAAAGAGAAACCGTATTTCTCATAGTACATCACCGAATTAAAGTTGTGTTTAGATGTCCCAGGAAAACCATTCGTTGCATCACCAACAGCACCATCAAAATTACTTTCAACAAAAGAATAATTTGCACGTAAACCAAATCCGCTTGCAAAACCTGGTAAGAATGTAAAGTGTTGGTTGAAACCTATTTCAAATCCGTAAAGTTGTGCGTTGGTTATATTAATAGGTGTAGAAATATCAAACAATAAATCTTCTTGTCCTGCTGGTATGGCAATACCTAACGCTTCTACACCAGGATAAGCTTGATCATTTAATGTTTGTCTTCCTATGTAGTTTCTAATGTCCTTATAAAAAACACTACCAATAATAGCTCCACCATTTCTACTGTAAAATTCTAGGGTAGTATCATACATCCATGCTGAATACGGCTTTAACTTTGGATTTCCAGAAGTGATTGTTCCTCTATATAAACTAGTTCCTAAATTTGGTTCATAATCTGGTGAACTCGGATTGAATATTTCAGAAGTAGGATCTAAATATTCCACCTCATTGCTTGGCATCATATCTCTATACTTTGGTCTTGATGTTCCTTTAGCAGCACTAAATCTCCAGTTGAAATTTCTTCTTAATTTAAAATTAGCATTAAAACTAGGTAATATATCCCATCTAGAATTTTCTACTTCATGATATATAGCCTCACTTACAACAGTACTAGTTTCTGCAATAGGATCAAATTGTTCTACTCCTGTAAATCCTCTAGACTCATTAACTGTATTAATAGCTCTAACTCCAAAATTTAAAACCAATGGTATATCAAACACTTTTGTTTTAACATCTGCTTGTGCATAAGAAGAAAAACTTCGTTCTAATGCGCCATAAGATTTTGCTGGATTAAATTGTAGATTATCATCTAAAGAGATCAATTGATCTATAGGTGTATTAAAATTAAAAACACCACCACCATCTAAATCATTAAATCCTGGTGTTAAATCTAACACGGCATTTCCAGGTATATTAATCCATTGATCTAAACCTGTTTCACCGTACAGAAACTCCCCTGGAGTATAATAATTGTTATAAGAAATAAGATCTGTAAATTCCTGTAATTGCACGTCCGTATAATCGCCATATATATCGTCTGCATTTGCCTGAGCTTCTCTTGCTTCAAAATCTGTTACTGCTGATCTTGCTCCAACAGTAAACATGATGTCTTTATTTAATTCATACTCTAAATCTAATCTAGAAGCATAATTATATCCCTTCGTTCTAATATGTCTTTTTGATGAAGAAACTAATCCAAATGCAGTTGGATCCAATATTTCATCTGGTAATCCATATTGAGGAAGATCTCCTCTCAAATCCAAACTAAAAACACTATTATCATAATCTTGTCCTTTTAATCTAGAGTTAATTTGTGTTAAGTTTTGGAAAAAATCTAAATTAGAATAGGACAAATCAATACTAATATTAAACTTATCGGATTGCGTAAATTTTGTATTTAAACCAATAATATTATTAGTGGTATTATTATTATAAAATTGATTTTTATTTTGAATATTCACTCTGGATTGATTAGCTCCAGCTGCGTTAATGTAAGCTAAATTATTTCCATTAAAGACAAGACTTCCTGGTGTAAAAAAGTTATTAGCACCTAACAATCCATTATTGTCTCCACCAGAAGCCATTGACATTTGTAACTGTTGTCTGTCTGAAGCAGCTCGTAACCTAGTTAACGTATAATCTAATACAAACTCTAACTTCTCCACTGGTTTATATTGAATTGCCGCAGATACCGCTAGTTGTTCTCTATCATCTTTTCTTATTACGTTATTTATAGTTGCTGGCACTAAAATGTTTTCATACGCATTTTCTCCAGCTTCATAAGAGCCATTGCTATTGGTATCTTCATAAAAATTTACATTTCTATACCCACGCATTCCCACTTCCTCACGTCGACTATAATCATCTGCATAAACTATAGAAACAGCAGCACCTAGTTTTTCATGTATTTTACCGCCAAAAACTCCTGAAAATCTTGGGTTGAAATCTATATCTTCAAAATAAGAATCACTATCTCCTCTTAGATTAACACTAGCAAAATAATTTTTCTTCTTTTTGTACTTTTTATCTAATGGTCTTAAGGTTTGAAAATCTACAGTTCCACCAATAGCTGTTGACACCTCCTTGGCTTGTGTTGTTTTATGGATTCTTGCACCATTAATAATTTCGGTAGGAATCACATTTAAGTTAAATTTTCGGTAATCTGATTTCCCTTCATTTCCTGCAGAAATTGGAGAACGACCATTCATAGTTACTTGAACAAACTGTGGCCCAATCCCTCTAATAGAAACTCTATCTCCAGAAACACCATCATCATTTCGTTCTATTTGTACACCTGCAACTCTTTGTAAAGCATCGGTAACATTACTATCCGAAAAACTTCCAATATCTTCTGGTGTTATAGACTCTATAACCGTAGTAGCTTCTCGCTTTTCTTTAACAGATCGCAATTGCGAACTTCTAATTCCTGTTGTTACAACTACTTCATCTAAAGATTCTGGATCCACGTCCATGCTAACATTAACAAGACTCTTTCCTGCAACAATTTTCTCTACGGTCTTAAAACCTACATAAGAAAACACCAATACAGCATCTGCACTCTTTAACTTTAAAGTATAATCTCCGTCCATATTAGACATTGTACCATTACTAGTTCCTTTTTCTATAATACTAGCTCCTGGCAAAGGCGCCTTATCTATATCAATAATTTTACCGGTAACAACTTGTTCCTGAGCAAAACCAATAAAGCATTGTAGCAATGCCAAAAACAGTAAACTTTTAGAAATATTTTTTTTCATGACTTGATGAGTTGGTTCGTTTGAATACAAATATGTGACAAATAAGAGAATTGAACTTGCTCTTATCGTTTTAAAGTTTTCTCATTTCAACCAAAACCGCCAAGGAATAAGCAGTCTCGATACTTTTGAATTTTTACAGCAAGAAAATGACGGAATAGAGAATCGTTTCTTAATAAGTAAATGGTTAATTTGTATATCCCATAATATAAAAGAATATGACCCTTAAGAAACGTGCCGCTATCTTTTTCTTGCTATTCAGCACTTGTTTTGTTTTTAGTCAAACAAAGCAGTCTGAAAAAACAATAGCACCTAACTGGGAATCCATGGCGGAAAACTATCAGGTTCCAGAATGGTTTCAAGATGGTAAAATTGGGGTTTGGATGCATTGGGGTATCCCTTCTTCTATAGATGAAAATAGAGCAGACGATGGTTCGCATTACGGAAGAAGAATGTATGGTGATAAAGATTATGATGCACGAACCGAACCAGACAGAATGCGAACGGTACGTTTAACGAAATGGCATACGGAGAGATATGGAGATCCTTCTGAATTTGGTTATGAAAAATTCATACCTGACTTTAAAGCAGAAAATTTTGATGCCGATGCTATTGTAAAATTTGTAAAAGAGTCTGGTGCACGTTTTATCATGCCAGTAGCAACACATCATGATAATTTTGACATGTATGATTCTTTCTTTCCTTGGAATGCCGTAAAAATGGGCCCAAAGAAAGATATCCTTAGAGAATGGAAAGACGCTGCAAACAAACACGATTTAAAATTTGGAGTATCTACGCACTTATATTGGTCTCCTCGCTTTTTTAGAACGGCTAGAAAATTTCAAAAAGAAGGTACTCCAGAATGGGAATTCTTCAACATGGATTATGATACCAAAGAATTTGCTAGTCAAGATCGTTGGAATGAACACTGGTACAAACGCTCTTGGGATTTAATAGAAAAATACGATCCAGACATGTTTAATAACGACTCGCCTTATCCGTCAATAAAAACAGGAAAAGGATTGGGTGTGAAACTATTCTCCGAATATTTAAATAGAGATTTAAAAGAGAATAACGGAAAACAAACTACTGTTTTATCCTTTAAAAACGCAAAAGAGAATAAAGCTGCTTTCACCTACAATTTAGAAAGAGGGATGTTTGGCGAACAGCAAGCGCATCCATGGATTTGGGCTACCGATTTATCTGGAAGTTGGTTTTACAGAAAAGATTCTTTTACCAAAATGTCTTTAGATGTTTTAATTGGTAATGCTATTGATGCCATCAGTAAAAACGGTATTGTAATGATTAACATTGCTTTAAAAGGAGATGGTACCATTCCTGAAAATCAAATAAAAATGCTTAGCGACTTTGGTGATTTTGTAAAAACCAATCAAGACGGTATTTATAATACCAGACCTTGGAAAACCTTTGGGGAAGGACCTCTAGAAATCGTTACCAAAAGAGCTGGAGAAAACTTAAAAGAATTCTCTGAAAAAGACATTCGTTTTACCACAAAAAATGGAAACATTTACGCTTTTCTTTTAGCACCACCTAAAGAAGATATTTTGATTAAAACACTTAAAAAAGAAGGCCTTTTACAAAAGACCATTAAAGAAATACAGTTATTAGGTAGTGATGAAAAAATCAAATGGAGTCAAAGTAAAGACGGGTTGGCTATTGAACATGATTTTAAAGACATCCCAAACCCATCGGCTATTTGTTTTAAAATAATTACAGAATAGTTAAAGTCACAAAAGAGTCTAACAATTAACTTAACAAAAGGTAACAATGCATTTTAAGTCTTCCATATTATTGGTTTTATTAGTAGCTTCTTTAAGTGCATGTGTCACGCAAAAGGTAGAGACTTCTGCAGTAAAACATAAATTACCTGAATTTTCTTGGGATAAAATGCCATTGTATATGCATTTACGCAAATCTACTGCGTTTACAAATAAAGAGGTTAAATACATTGCAAAACATCCTTTAATAACCTTCGAAAAAACAACAGGAAGCAAAACGTACGGTTCTACAGAAAAAGGAACTATAAAAGCTGCCGAAGCTGTAAAGAAAATTAACCCGAATGCCACCATCTTATATTATAAAAATGTGGTTATCAATTGGGGTGGTTATAAAGAGGATGAAGATTTCTTGTACCAGTATCCTGAAGCTTTATTGGTTAACAATAAAGGACAAAAGGCTGTAATGCCAAATGGCAAAACGGGATTCTTTGATATCTCACAAGATTACGTTCGTGACTATTGGTTAAAACATGTAGAAAAAGTTAGTGACAATCCGTTTATTGATGGTGTGTTTTTAGATGCAAACATTAAAGTTTTAGTCCCTGTTTTTTTTAACAGCCGTGTTGGAGAAGTAAAACAAAAAGCTATTAAATCAGGCTACTTGTCCATGATGGCAGATTTAGAATCACAAATAGGAGAAGACAACTTGCTCCTTGCAAATATCCTTCGTGTGCGTCCAGAATTTGAAGATTCCGGCAGAGAATATTTAAAATTCTTTGATGGTTCTTACCTAGAAGGTTTTGAACGCGGACATACTAGCACGACCTATGAAGATTATCTTGCTAAAGGTATTGAAACTGTCCAAAAATCAGCAAGAGAAGGAAATGTTATCGCCATGTCTCTTGGCATAGGTAAAGGATTAAAAAATGCAGAAGAAGGTATTGATGATGCTAGAAAAAAAGTAAACATAGATGAAGATTTCGCAAAACGACTAGATTATCTATTAGCCATTTTTTTAGTTTGTGCTGAAAAATACAGCTACGTATATCCCCATGACGGTTATGCTGTTGGAAGTTCTGCCGTTTGGCTTAAAACGTTTCCTCAGTATGAGAAAAAATTAGGAGCTCCAAAAGGTTATGCAAAACGTGAAGGATATATTTACACCAGATCTTTTGAACATCTAGATGTTTGGTTAGATATAAAAAACAAAACAGCCCAATTAGATTGGAAATAAATTTTAAAGTTTAATACGCTACTAGATTATTAGCTACAAAATTAAAAACATGAAATCAACATATTCGCATTTATCCTTTTTTATACTGCTGTTATTTATGGTATCGTGTAATGAAGAAGCTGTAGAAGAAAATGCTACTACTACTACTACTACTACTACTACTACTCCAATAGAGAATGAACCTCCTGTAATAATCAATCCGAACTATCCTGAATTTTCATGGGACAAAATGCCACTGTATATGCATGTTCGTAAAAGTGCTGCTTTTACAGCAGATGAAATTCAATTCCTAGCAGATTTCCCTTTAATTACTATCGAAAAAAGCACGGGTTACCAAACCTATGGTTCTAATGAAAATGGGACTATTGAAGCTGCTACAGCTATTAAGAACTTAAATCCAGAGGCTAAGATATTGTATTACAAAAATGCAGTAATCAATTGGGGGAATTATGAAGAAGATGAAGCTTTTCTATCAGCCAATCCAGAAGCCTTATTGACTAATGATGAAGGAGAATTGGCTGTAATGCCTAATGGAGTTACTGGTTTTTTTGATATTTCTCAGGAATATGTACGCGACTATTGGTTAAACCATGTCAATGAAATCACTAATAACGCTTCTATTGATGGTTTGTTTGTAGATGCTAATATAAAAGTACTAGTTCCTAGTTTTTTTAGCGGAAGAGTTGGTGAAGAAAAACAACAGCAAATAGAATACGGCTATTTTTCTATGATGGAAGATTTAAATACGCAAATGCGAGATGACAATCTATTCCTTGCAAACATTGTTCGTGTTCGTCCTGATTTTATAGATTCTGGAAGAGAATTTTTAAACTATTTTGATGGATCTTATCTCGAGGCCTTCGATAATGAAAATTTTGGCATGACTTATGCAAATTACCTTGCGACAGGTATAGAAGCTTTTCAGAATTCAGCAAGAGAAGGTAAAGTAATGGCTATGTCTATTAATTTTGGTGAAGATATAAACGGAACAGCAATTGGATCTGGTGACGGTATAGAGACTATAGAATTAAATGAAGAACTTAGCGCACGTCTAGATTATTTATTAGCCATATTTCTAGTTTGTGCAGAACAATACAGTTACATATATCCGCATGATGGCTTCAATAGTTTAACTTCTGCTACTTGGTTAAAAACATTTTCTCAATATAAAAAAAACTTAGGAGCACCAACAGGAAATGCCATAAGAGACGGATACATTTACACAAGGTCTTTTGAACATCTAGATGTTTGGCTAGATATAGAAAACCAAACCGCCCAATTAGATTGGAAATAAACAAACCCGTAATTATTTATACATCAAAAAAAAATGAAATCACTTTTAACAACGCTGACCATTTTATTGTTCTTTGCTAATGATGCTATTAGCCAAGAAAAGAAAGATTTAGTAAAACCAAATATTGTTGTCTTTTATGTAGATGATTTAGGCTGGCAAGACACAGAACTTAATGATTTAGATGAGCCCACACCTTGGGAGACTCCAAATATAGTGGCACTTGCTAAAGAAGGTATCAATTTCACCAATGGTTATTCTCCAGCTCCAACTTGCGCGCCTTCTAGAGCTGCACTGCTTTCTGGTTTACATCCTACAAAAACAGGTGTAACACATGTAAGCGGAGGAACTTTACCTAAAACCTCTAAAAAATCTAATTATGTAACTCCATTTTATCCTGTAGGATTAATGCCTGAAAACTTTACAATAGCAGAAGCATTAAAAATGAATGGTTACAGAACAGGACATGTTGGAAAATGGCACGTAGGAGCGCTAGATATTCAAAAATCAACGAACCAAGGTTTCGATTTTGCT
Source organism: Lacinutrix himadriensis (assembly GCF_001418105.1). Taxonomy (GTDB): domain Bacteria; phylum Bacteroidota; class Bacteroidia; order Flavobacteriales; family Flavobacteriaceae; genus Oceanihabitans; species Oceanihabitans himadriense. The sequence continues at coordinate 138,895 of NZ_LIQI01000024.1, read as the reverse complement.
TACGAATCTAGAGGTGCACACCAAGGTCCAAAAAGAGAAAAAACACGTGTGAATAATTTTGCAACCCATGATAAAGGCGATGCGTACCGTTTAAGCGATGAAAAATATCCTCCTTTTACAAAGGCATCTCCTAACGGAATTTCATATCCAACGGATGCGGTTACGGAAAAAGCATTAGAGTTTATTACGACTAGTAAAGAAGAACCTTTCTTTTTATACTTAGCACATTGGTTGGTACACGCACCAATTCACACTAAAAACAAAGAATTATTACAATATTACAGTGATAAGTTAGGTATAGATATGCCTACTAAGAATATTCCTATTGCTACAGGAGGACAAACCAATCCTTTTTACGGTTCTATGGTGACTACTTTAGATTGGAGTTTAGGACGCGTTGTAGATTTGTTAAAGAAAACAGACGACCCTAGAAATCCTGGTAAAAAGCTAATTGAAACTACCTATATTATATTTTCTTCCGATAATGGTGGTGCAGAAAAAGCAAACGGAGAAATAGTTACAGATAATTTTCCTTTAGACGAAGGTAAAAAACATGCACAAGAAGGTGGTATTAGAGTTCCTATGGTTGTTTCTGGTCCAAATATTCCTAAAGGAAAAACGTATGATGGTTTAGTAAATCAGTTAGATTTTTACCCAACCATTTTAAGTCTTACTAATAGTGAAATTCCAGAAAAATATGCTTCCGAATTAGATGGTCTAGATATTTCAGGTGTATTATTAAACAACGAAAATGTTATTCATAATACAGACGGAAGTCCTAGAGAAGACTTATGGTGGCACTTTCCACATAATCAAGACGAATCTATGCAGTCTGCACTAAGACATGGAGATTACAAATTATACAAAAACTTGATTCCTGGTACTTATGAATTATACCGTTTGTATAAAGATGGAAAAAGAGAAGATATTGAAGAAAAGTTTGATATCGCTAAACAAAATCCGGAAGTAGTTAAAGATTTATCTGCAATATTAGAAAAATATTTAGAAGAATATAATGCGCAAATGCCTTATAAAGATCCTTCAAAATTCAAAAAAGATGGAACTAATAAAAATGTAGCTTCTATTCCTGTTGTTGCTAGTGATTCTTTTGATGAAAAATCTCGCAAAGTCACTATCACATTAGAAAAAGGAAAAAACAATGTTATAGAAGCGTATGCACTAGTAAGAATTGCAAATAAGGCTAAAGCAAAAAAGAAAGGTAAATACGGAAAACATGATACCACCTTTATAAAAGTACCATTAGAGTCTAGTAAAAACAATTTAGAATACACGTTTACTATTCCTAAAGGAATTATAGAATACGGTGTTATTTTAATCGATGAAAATCGATTTATGGTACAAAGTGAATTTCATAAAATCAACTAAAAAATCGCCCTTTACATACATATAATGAAAACTAACAAAACATTCTTAGTCCTAGTATTACTAGCGTTTTTTTCTTCGAACTATATAAACAGTCAGGAAAAAAGTAACTTAATAAAACCTAATGTTATCATTTTCTATGCCGATGATTTGGGTTGGCAAGACGTACAGTTAAATGATTTAGACGAACCTTGTGCTTGGGATACACCAAACATTGCTAAATTAGCGGAAGATGCTATCAATTTTACCAATGCATATTCTCCAGCACCTACTTGTGCCCCTTCTCGATCTGCGCTTTTAAGCGGATTGCATCCTGCTAAAACAGGAATAACGAATGTAAGCGGAGGAAAAATCCCTAAGGCTCAGAGATCTGAAAAATATATGAGTCCGTATTTTCCAGAAGGATTAATGCCTGAAAACTTCACGATTGCAGAAGCTTTAAAAATGAATGGCTACAGAACTGGACATGTTGGAAAATGGCATGCAGGAGCACTTCAGATTCAAAAATCAACCAATCAAGGTTTTGATTTTGCACATGAATCTAGAGGAGCACATCAAGGACCGAAAGGAGTTAAAAATCGCTTAAATGCTTTTGCTACGCATGATAAAAATGATGCGTATCGTTTAAGTGAAGAAAAATACTTTCCTTTCACAAAGGAATCGCCTGAAGGAATCTCTTATCCAACAGATGCAGTTACTGAAAACGCACTAGAATTCATAGAAAACAACAAAGAAGAACCTTTCTTTTTATATTTAGCACACTGGATGGTGCACTACCCTATTCACACAAAAAACCGTGCATTATTAGATTATTATTGTGATAAATTAGGCGTAGAACTTCCAGAAGTAGATACAGAATGGACTAAAGAAGGTCAGAATAATCCTTATTTTGGTGCTATGGTAACTACCTTAGATTGGAGTTTAGGTCGTGTTATAGATTTACTAAAGAAAACAGATGATCCTAGAAATCCTGGTAAAAAATTATACGAAACTACATACATCATCTTTTCATCTGATAATGGTGGAGCGGAAACTCGTAGAGCAGAAGTAATGTCTGATAATGCTCCTTTAGATAAGGGTAAAAAATATTCGGAAGAAGGCGGTATTAGAGTACCAATGCTTATTTCGGGACCAAACATACCTAAAGAAAAAACAAAAGATGTTTTAATCAATCAGTTAGATTATTTTCCAACAATCTTGAACCTTACCAATAGTAAAATACCGGAAAAGTATAGTGCAAACCTAGACGGATTAGATATTTCCAATGTCTTATTAAAGAATGAAAAGGAAGTCTTAAATAAAGACGGAAAACCTAGAGAAGATTTATGGTGGCATTATCCGTATGGCGACGAGACTAAAAACCAATCTGCTATACGATCTGGAGATTATAAATTATATAAAAACTTTATCACAGGTAATTATGTATTGCACCGTTTGTATAAGGATGGAAAACGCTATGATTTAGAAGAACAAAATGATATTGCCAATGAAGCGCCAGAAATCACTCAAGCCTTAGCTTCCAAATTGGAAAAATATCTAAAAGATTACGATGCTAAATTGCCTTATAAAGATCCTTCAAAATTTAAAAGTGATAAAGAGGCAACTGCTATCCCTGTAATTGTAACTGATGTTTTAGATGCTACATCTCGTAAAGTTGCTATTCAATTAGAAAAAGGAAAATCTAATGTAGTTGAAAGTTATGCGCTTGTAAAAATATCTGACAAGGCGAAGGCTAAGAAAAAAGGTAAGAAAAGCAAAGTGAAATCCACGTATATCAGAATACCTGTAGACGCTGGGAAAAACAATTTAGAATACTCGTTTACGGTTCCTAAAGAAGCCATAGAATACGGTATCATTTTAATTGATGAAAACCGATTTATGGTAAAAGGTGCATTTCATAAAATCAAGTAATTAAACGTTGAATATAAAATAGGAATCATGAAAAATACAGTTGTCACCTATTTCTTGTGCTTCCTATTTATTATTCCAATGAGTTATGCCCAAGAAAACGTTGAAGCGTTAAAAAATAGTCGTCCCAACATCATCTTTGTAATGACAGATGATCAAGGTATGGGAGATTTTTCTTGTATGGGAAACGAGGTTGTAAAAACCCCAAACATGGATGCGTTTTATAAAAAATCAACTCGTTTTACAGAATACCATGTAAGTCCTACTTGTGCTCCAACAAGAGCTGCTATCATGAGTGGTCAACATGAATTTAGAGTTGGCGTTACTCATACCATTTTAGAACGCGAACGCATGGCTTTAGATGTGTACACACTTCCGCAAGCCTTACAATCTGCAGGATATCAAACCGGATTATTTGGCAAATGGCATTTGGGAGATGCGGATGAATACCTACCACAAAATAGAGGTTTTGATGAAGTGCTAATGCATGGTGGCGGTGGAATTGGTCAAGTGAGTTTAGGAGATTTTCCACCAAATAAAGAAAACGTCTATTTCGATAACATTTTACTACATAACGAAACCATTGTAAAAACCGAAGGCTTTTGTACCGATGTGTTTTTCGATGCAGCACTAGCCTGGACCAAAGAAAAAATAGACACGAAGCAACCTTATTTTACATTCCTTTCACTGAATGCTCCTCATGCTCCTTTAATTGCTCCTGAAGCTTATAAAAAACGTTTTTTAGATTTGGGCTATGATGAAGGAACTGCAGGTAGATACGGCATGATTGAGAACATTGACGATAATTTTGGCGTGTTGATGAACAAGCTTGAGGAATGGGATGCCTTAGAAAACACCCTAGTTATTTTTACTACAGATAATGGTGCAACACACCTAAGAGGTTCTTTAAATGGAGAAAAAATAAAACATTTTAATGCGAATCTAAAAGGTGGAAAAAACTCACCAAATGAAGGTGGAAATCACGTACCGCTTTTCTTGTATTGGAAAGGTGTTTTAACGGAAGGAAAAGACATTAATCAACTTACTGCACACCTCGATTTATATCCAACTTTTGCCGAATTAACAGGTGCTAAACTTCCTGAAACCATGCAACCATTAGAAGGTTTATCCTTACTACCTCTTTTAGAAAACACAGCGACAAATTGGGAAGATCGTTTGCTATTTGTGCATTGCGGACGATGGAAATCTGGAATGGTAGAGGAGGCCAAATACACTAAAATGGCTATAAGAAGTCAGCAATGGCGTTTTGTAAATAATAAGGAATTGTATGATGTTATGAACGATCCTGGCGAGCGTGAAAATGTAGCTGCAGAAAACACAGAAGTGATTGCAAATTTTCAACAACCCTATAACGATTGGTGGTCTGCTTCTATTCCACTGATGGTAAACGAAAACAGAAAGCGAATAAAAGAACAACCACTTCATGTTAAATATCATAAGCAATTAGAAGAAAAAGGCATTGAACTTTGGAGTCCAAAATTATAAAATGAATTAAAGTGAAATTAAATCCTTTTAGAAATATCGTTAGAGATAGTGTCTATGTATTGTGCTTTCTTGCACTAACATTCACCTCTATTTCATGCGCGCAGTCTTCGAAAAAACCCAATATCATTGTCATATACACAGACGATCAAGGTTTTGGAGATGTAAGCGCGTTAAATCCTGAATCAAAATTTAAAACACCAAATTTAGATCGTTTAGAGAAAGAAGGAATTTCATTTACAAATGCACATAGTGCATCTTCGGTTTGTACACCTTCTCGATATTCTATATTAACCGGTCGTTATAGCTGGAGAACCACGCTTAAAAACGGCGTAATGCAATCGGAAGCTACCTGTTTGATAGAAGATGGAAGAGAAACATTGGCTTCCCTTTTAAAAAATCAAGGCTACCATACAGGAATGGTTGGTAAATGGCATTTGGGAATGGATTTTCCAGGAACGCCACAAAACAGAGATTGGTCACAGCCTGTAAAAGATATGCCTTTAGATAAAGGTTTCGATTATTTTTATGGTGTACCAGCTTCCTTAAATTTTGGTATTCTTGCATGGTTTGAAGGAAGATTTGCTAAAGTCCCTCCTACACTTTTTACCAATAAAAAGAAAAATGATAGGCATGTAGATTATCGAATCATGCCTCCTTATGATACAACTCCCGAGCAAACAAAAGAGAACTTAGGCCAAAACGGTTTTGAAGTTGCTCCAGATTTTGTAGACAATCAATGTTTAACGCGTTTTACAGATAAAGCTATTGATTGGATGAAGACCGTGGAAAGTGATGCTAAGAACGACAAGCCTTTTTTCTTGTATTTACCGTATACCTCTCCGCATTACCCGGTTGCTCCTTTACCAGAATTTCATGGAAAAGGAAACGCAGGTGCTTATGGTGAGTTTATGATTGAGACCGATTATCATATCGGACAAATATTAAATTACCTTAAAGAATCCGGATTAGAGGATAATACCATGGTTGTTTTTACCAGTGATAATGGTCCTGAAAAATCTTGGAGTGCACGTATTACCGATTTCAATCACGATAGTAAAGCCGGATTTAAAGAAGGAAAACGTTCGGTTTACGAAGGTGGACATCGCATACCATTTTTGGTGCGTTGGCCAAATGGCATTAAAGAACCGGGACGTTCTTGGAATCATCCTATTGGACAAGTAGATTTATTAGCAACATTCGCAGATATTTTAGGTACTACTATTTCAGAAAATGCAGGAGAAGATAGTCAGAGTTTTGCTTCCGTTTTAACAACAACGAATAGTACCTATAACCGATTACCTCTTATAAATAGAGGAGATAGAGGAAGAATTGGCAGATATGCCATTACGGAAGGAAATTGGAAATTGATTTTACCTTCTAAAGTAAAAGCGGAAGGAATAGAATTATATGATTTAGATATAGATCCTTCCGAAGAAAAAAATGTAGCGACGCTATTTCCGGAAAAGGTAAAAGATCTAAAAACTAAAATCAATACTATTATCGCTAGCGGAAGTACCATTAACGGCACTTTTCAAGGTAATGATACTGGGTATTGGGATGATTTAACTTGGATGACAAAAGAAGAATATCAAACCATTGCTACAAAAAACAAGTAAGAAACAACTATACATTTCAGGATGAAAAACCAAATAAGAATCCATAGCTTACTGCTTATTGTCTTTATCACAACATTCGCTTGTGCGCAAAAAGAAAAGACAAACGTTACTGAAAATCTGAGTTTTGACCAAACCACAAATTGGAGCCTAAGCAACAAAGCAGATGCCGTAAAAAACGGAAACACCTACACATGGAATATTACGGTAAAACATCCAATTGAATATACGGTACAAGTAGTTATGGATGCTTTACCAACTAGCGATTCCATAGTAAAAATCAAAATAGATGATCAGGAACTAGAAGGTGTATTGAAGAAGGATTACACCACTTATGATGGTAAAATAGTTTCCGAATTTAAGAAACCTATTAAAATTAAGGATACGGCAGCAAAACATGTTTTAACTATTGAAACGGAAGCAAACTTTCATCAAATAAGATTAGTACCTCATCATAAAAACCTAGTTGGTTCTGGTAAGTATCATCAAGAATGGCTAACCATGCATCAATCTAAGGAGAAACAAGAAGCGCTAAAACGTTTTAAAGAAGCCAAACTTGGTATGTTTATTCATTGGGGATTATATTCCCAAGCTGGAGGCATGTGGAAAGGAACAAAAATTAATCATTCGCCATTTCAAGGACCTAAAGTCGCAGAATGGTTAATGCATGCGTTTCAAATTCCTAGAGAAGAATATGCAGAATTGGCAAAAACCTTCAATCCAGATAAATCTTTTGCGCAAAATATAGCCAAACTTGCCAAAGATGTCGGAATGAAATATGTAGTAATCACATCAAAACACCACGATGGTTTTGCTTTGTTTAATTCGGAAAGTTCAGAATACGACATGGTTGATGCAACACCTTACAAAGCCGATGTTATCCAAGAATTATATGAGGCTTGTTTAAACGAAGGCTTAGATTTTGGTGTTTATTATTCGCATGGAAATGATTGGAATGATGGCGGTGATGGTAACTATGCAAACGTTAAAAAAGTAAATGATTCTTTAGGAATCTATACCCATGCATCCGGAAAAAATTTATGGGATCCAAGTACGAATACACATGCAGAATATTATGCTTCTAAAAGTTATCCGCAAATTAAAGAGCTGATCACTTTATTGCCAAAGTTGCGTTTAATTTGGTTTGACGGCGAAGGGTTTACTACCGAAGAACAATCGTTTACCTTTTACAAAATGGTGTACGATGCAAATCCGAATATATTAGTAAACCGAAGAGTTGGCTGGGAGTTTGGAGATTATTTAGATGCAGGAGATAATAAGATTCCTTCCGCTTCAGAAAAGTTAGAAAAGTATTGGGAAACTTGTGGTACTACTAATAATTCCTGGGGCTATAAAGTCTATGATGAAGACTGGAAAAGTCCGAAAGAACTACTATACTACTTTGTTGATATTTTATCTAAAGGCGGAAACTATCTATTGAATATTGGTCCTGACGGAAAAGGAAACGTGCCAGAAACAAGTGCTCAAAACTTGCGTGAAATGGGAAAATGGGTGCATCAAAATGCGGATGCTGTTTACGGAACAACTCGTTGGAAAACGCCAAACGAAGGACAAGAAGAAACATTATTAGATGGTACAGGCCATAGAGCTGCTAAAGGCTTCCGAAGAGAATTTACTTCTAAAGATTTTTGGTTTACTACCAAAGAAAATAAAGTGTACGCTATTTCACTTACCAATACAGACGGAGATATTCTAATAAAATCCCTAAGAAAAGGAGAAGGAGAAATTGAACAAGTAAAGTTATTAGGAAGCGATAAAATCCTGGAATGGGATCAAAATAAAAACGGATTACAAACCTCAATTGCTGGAGTGCCTAAAGATGCACTTGGTTACGTTATTGAAGTGACTTTAAAAAACAAATAAAACGATGATGAAAAATAAAACCACTCGAATTCTTTCTGTAAGCCTTCCGTTATTAGGATTACTATTTATGCTTTCTAGTTTTGTTAATACGGAAACTATAGAAAAACCAAAAAATAAAAAGCCAAACATTATTTACATTTTGGCAGATGATTTGGGAATTGGTGATTTAAGTATTTATAATGAAAACAGTAAAATCCAGACACCGCATTTAGATCAAATGGGAAAAGAAGGAATGGTGTTTACAGATGCGCATACCTCATCTGCCGTTTGTACACCAACTCGTTACGGTATCTTAACAGGAAGATACAATTGGCGTACGCCTTTAAAAGAATTTGTGACTTGGGGAAACTCACCTAGTTTAATTCAGAAAGATAGATTAACGGTTGCGCAAATGCTAAAAGATAATGGCTATACAACAGCAAGTATTGGAAAATGGCATTTAGGTTTAAACTGGTCGATGAAAAATAATAGTCCGGAGTTTGATCATTTTTCAAACAAATCCGATCGGTTGAATTTCAAGGATATCGATTATAGCCAACCTTTAAAATTCGGACCTAATGATATGGGTTTTGATTATTCCTATATGATTTCTGCATCCTTAAACATGCCACCTTTTGTATATATCGAAAATAATAAAGCAACCATGGTACCAACAGGTATTTCCGCACAAACTAAAAAACAATCCCCTTATGCAACTTGGATAAGAGGTGACATTGCTGCAGATTTTAAACACGAGGAAGTATTACCAAACGTTGTAAATAAATCGATTTCATTTATTAAAGAGAATGCCAATAAAGAGAAACCTTTTTTTATGTACATCCCCTTACCTTCTCCGCATAATCCTGTTTTACCAATTGCACCATGGAAAGGGCAAAGCGAAATTGGCAGTCCTTATGCAGATTTTGTAATCATGATTGATGATTTAATGGGAACGATTTTTGAAACATTAAAAGAACAGGGTATCGACGACAATACCATAGTCGTTTTTACAAGTGATAATGGATTCGCTACTACAAACGATTTAAAAACATTAAAAAAAGAAAAACACAGTCCAAGTTATATTTACAGCGGTTATAAAGGAAGCTATTTAGAAGGTGGTCATAGAGTACCTTTTCTTGTAAAATGGCCAGGAACAATTAAACCAAATTCCATTTCAAAAGCAACCATTTGTACAACAGATTTTATGGCAACTTGCGCAGAAATCATTAATTATGATTTTAAGGATAATGAAGCTGAAGACAGTTTTAGCATGATGCCTTTATTAACTAATGAAGGAGATTATTTAAGAGAAGTAACTATTCATCATGATAAATATGGTGTTTTTGCTATTAGAAAAGGAGATTGGAAATTAATTGTATCTCCTAATTCTGGTATTATGGCATCTGGAGCAACAAAAAAACATAAAGATGTTACTGCGGAAGAGATTTTATACAATTTAAAAAAGGACGTGAAAGAACGAAATAATGTTGCAGATCAATTCCCTGAAAAGGTTAAAGAACTAAAAGACATCTTAAGCCAACAAATAAGGGATGGTAGAAGTACACCAGGGAAAACGCAAGAAAACGATGCTATAATGGGAGAGTGGCCACAAGCAGAATTTGCATTTAAAGAATAATCTCAAAATGAAAAACAGCCTTAAACTTATTGTATTACTCTTTGCCCTAAACATGTATGGGCAAACAGAAAAGCCGAATATTCTATTTATATTTTCAGACGATCAATCTTTTGAAACTATAGGTGCAAACGGACAAACCATTGTAGAAACGCCCAATTTAGATAGGTTAACCAAAAGCGGTACCACTTTTACACATGCGTATAATCAAGGAGCTTGGGGTGGTGCAGTATGCGTAGCAAGCAGGTCTATGATAATAACAGGTACTAGCTTATGGAATGCAAAAAAAGCAGTCAAAAAAGTTAGCGAAAAAAAACAGCAAGCTTGGCCAGAAATGATGCACGATGCAGGTTACACTACGTATATGAGTGGAAAATGGCATGTGCCAACTCCTGTAATTCAAGCGTTTGACGTAACTAAAAATGTTAGAGCAGGTATGCCTAAAAGTATTCCAAAAGCTTACAATAGACCGGTGGAAGGAGAAAATTTAGAAACCGCTTGGTTACCATGGGATACAGAAAATGGTGGATTTTGGCAAGGTGGAAAACATTGGAGTGAAGTACTAGCTGATGATGGTGTAGGATTTATAGAAAATGCTGCTACAGAAGATAAACCATTTTTTATGTATTTGGCATTTAATGCGCCACATGACCCAAGACAAGCACCAAAAGAATATATGGATAAATACCCTTTAGACAACATCCAACTTCCAGAAAATTATCAGGATTTATATCCGGATATGGGTAAAAATGGCGTGCCAAAAATTAGAGACGAAAGATTGGCACCATTCCCAAGAACACCGTATGCTATAAAAGTACACCGACAAGAATATTATGCGAGTATCACGCACATGGATGCGCAGATTGGTCGTATTTTAGATGCGCTTGAAAAATCTGGAAAAGCAGATAATACTTATATTATTTTTACATCCGATCACGGTTTAGCGGTTGGACATCATGGCTTGGTAGGGAAACAAAATATGTATGAGCATTCTGTTCGTGCTCCTTTTATTATTTCGGGACCAAATATAAAAGCGGATTCTAAAATAGATACTCCAATTTATCTTCAAGATGCTATGGCTACTTCGCTGGATTTAGCAACAGCTACCAAACCAGATTATGTATCCTTTAAAAGTGTACTTCCATTATTACAAAATGAGAAGAACAACCACTATGAAAATATTTATAGTGCCTATATGGGAACCCAGCGAATGCTTATTAAAGATAATTGGAAATTAATTGTATATCCGCAAATCAAAAAGAAGAAACTTTTCAACCTTGTAGAGGATGCATTTGAAATGAAAAATTTAGCAGGCAACCTTGAGTATAATGAGAAAGTAGATGAAATGACAAAGCTATTGGAAGCGGAAATGGATAAAAACAAAGATCCAATGACCTCTTTAGAAGCTGCAGATTATACCGTTTCTAAAAAAAAGAAACATTAATAAAACAGATTATAAGCTAAAAACAAAGGAAGCAAACTTTCGTTTCAGCTATAAATAAAAAACACCAATGAACGCATTAAGATTTCTTTTCCTATTCCTTGTAATAACATCTTGTAAGTCTAATGCGACTATCCAAAAACAAGATTCTGTTATTAAAAACACAGGGCCTAATATTGTATACATCTTGGCAGATGACATGGGATACGGTGACCTTTCTTCCTTAAACTCAGCATCTGGGATTCAAACGCCATACATGGATAAAATACTAAAAGAAGGCGTTCATTTTACAGATGCACATTCCAATTCTTCCGTATGTACACCTACTAGATATGGTATCATTACAGGACGCTATGCTTGGAGAAGTCCATTAAAAAAAGGCGTGCTACATGGTTACAAACCAGCTTTAATAGAAGAAAGCAGACCAACGGTTGCTTCGTATCTTAAAAGTAATGGATATACAACAGCCTGCATAGGAAAATGGCACATTGGTTTAGGGATGCAACCAAAAGATGGAGACAAAGTTGTAAAATCAAAAGACGGTGTTAGTAATGTAGATTTTAGCAAACCAATAAAAGACCCAAGCGATTTAGGTTTTGATTATTCATACATCATGCCTGCATCTTTAGATATTCCTCCTTATGTATATATAGAAAACGGAAAAACGGTAGAACTACCAACAGAATTCACCAAAGGAAAAAACGCAGGTCGCGGTGTGATGTGGAGACCAGGAGAAAAAGCACCCAATTTTGTATTCGAACAGGTATTAGATAATTTCACGAAAAGATCGGTTTCCTTTATCCAAGATCAAAAAGAAGTAGATTCTCCTTTCTTTTTGTATTTCCCATTAACTGCTCCGCATAAACCTTGGTTACCAGTAGGTGAAGCGATAGGTAAATCTGAAGCAGGGCTTTATGGAGATTATGTAACTATGGTAGATGATGCGGTAGGTGCAGTTGTGGAAGCATTAAAAAAATCAGGGCAATTAGAAAACACGCTCATTATAGTTACTTCAGATAATGGAGCAAATTGGACAGAAAGAGATCAAGAGTTATATCCACATCGTGCCAATTACATATACAAAGGCCGAAAAGCAGATATTTATGATGGCGGTCATAGAGTACCATACATCGCACAATGGCCGGGTGTAATTCCTGCAGGACTAGAATCCAATCAATTGATGTCTACCACTGATTTGTTTGCCACTTTATCAGGAATATTAAATCAACCTAACGTAGAAGAAGGCGCTGAAGATAGTTTTAATCTTTGGCCTGCTTACACTTCTAATGTAAAAACACCAATTCGAGAAGCGGTTGTGCATCATTCACTTTACGGCATGTTTTCCATTAGAAAAGGCAAGTGGAAATTCACTCCAGAATTAGGTTCCGGTGGTTTTACAAAGCCAAAAAACAGAGAACCAAAACCTAACGAAGCTCCAGGAACTTTATATGATATGATTAATGATCCTACGGAAAAGAACAATTTGTATAACGAACATCCAGAAGTTGTTGAAGAATTAAACAACCTTTTAGAGACTTATAAAAGTCAAGGATATAGTAATAAATAATTAAAATAAAAAGGGATAACTCTTAACCGAATTATGACAGCATCAAAATTAAACACCTTATTAGTAATACTATGTATTACATTTCCTTTTTTAAATGGATTTGCACAAACCGAAGATCAATCCAACGGAGCATATCGTGACCTATACCTTCAAAAATCTTGGCAAAAATTAGATAAAAATAAAGACGGGAAATTTCTTGAAAAAGAAAATAGCAGAAGTTGGAAACATTTAAAACAACTAGATCTTAACAAAGACAATGCTGTGAGTGAAGAAGAATTCTCAGCAACTAAAATTCCTTATTTAGATCAAGGCGGAGAAAGAAAATTGAATGTATTATATAAAGAAACTAAAGAAGAAAATTTATATCTCGATATCTATTATCCGAAAAACAGAATTGCAGGAGAAAAACTACCTGTAGTTATTTACACGCATGGTGGTGGTTGGGCTGCAGGTAGCAGACATGGAGCTGCAAATGCTTCTTTTAAAACCGTACATACTACACTTTTAGAAAAAGGGTTTTGTGTGGTATCTGTTAGTTATAGACTTTGGAAAAAAGAAGGCGAAACCAGCATGAGAGATTGCGTGATAGATAGTAAAGATGCCATGCGTTATTTGTCTAAACATAACGAAACACTAGGAATAGATACCAATCGTTTTTTCTCTTTTGGAGATTCTGCTGGTGGTCAAATTTCCCAAATGTTATTATTAAGTGCTCCTGAAACTTTAAAGGGAGATCCAGATTTGGCTTCCTATAATTATAAAATGGTTGCTGGAGTATCTTGGTATGGTCCTTGCGATTTTGAAAACATAAGTCTATTTAATCATGATGACAGCCCTGTTTCTAAAGATAGATTTGGTGCAAGAATAACAAAATCAAATACCAAACCTAAAGATAAATTATTGCTGTATAAGGAAATGAGTCCTATTAATTATTTAGAAAAAAACAGTGCGCCCTTATTAATGATACAAGGTGATAAAGACACAACAATACCTGTAAAGCATGCCTATTACATGGCAGAAAAAGCAAATGCTATTGGTGCTCCAGTAACCACATTAATTGTAAAAAACGCAGGACACAATTGGCGAAAAGTAGGTGCAGCTATTAATCCAACACGAGAATCAATAATAGTAACAACAATAAATTACTTTGCTTCTCATTTAGAATAAATCGATTACTATATAAAAACAATGCAATAAAAAAAGAGTACTAACAAATTAATAAAATATAATGAAACTAAAAGTCAATACAATCCCCTTAATCCTAATCCTATTAAGCTTTTTCTCTTGGACTACTAACGCGCAAGAAAACACTAAAAAACCCAATATTGTTTTTATAGTATGTGATGATTTAGGCTACGGAGAGATTCAAAGTTTAGCACCAGAAACCAGTAAAATAAAAACACCTTTTACCGATCAATTAACCAAAGAAGGGATGGTGTTTACAGATGCGCATTCTGGATCAGCGGTTTGTACACCTACTCGTTATGGAATTATGACCGGACGTTATAGTTGGAGAACAAAACTTCAAAGTGGTGTTGTTCAAGGTTTTGCTCCTAACCTCATTAAAGAAGACCGACCAACAATTGCAAACTTCCTTAAAGATCAAGGATATCATACTGCTATTATTGGTAAGTGGCATCTTAATTTTCAGTATCTCGACCCAGATACTAAAAAACCAATCGAAAAAATTGCAAAAAAACAGTTACCTCCTGTTGGCGCTATTATTCCAGATGGACCTGTAAATCGTGGATTTGATTATTATCACGGATTTCATCATGCTCGAGATATGAAAGCAGTAATTGAAAATGATAAAGTAATTCTTTATGATGACGAAATTAACATGCTACCGCGATTGACAACTAAATCTGTAGAATACATTAATCAACAAGCAAAAAACAAAGATGGAAAACCATTTTTCTTATATGTGCCTTTAGGCTCACCACATACGCCAATACTACCTTCCAAAGAATGGCAAGGGAAAAGTGGCATGGGAGATTATGCAGATTTTGTGATGCAAACAGATGCCACTGTGGGAGCTATTACAGAAGCACTTAAAGCAAATGGATTATCTGAAAATACATTGGTGATTTTTACTAGCGACAATGGTACGTCTAAAGCAGCGGACATTGAAGGACTTGCTGAAAAAGGGCATATAGTAAGTGCAGGATATCGTGGTTCTAAATCCGATTTATGGGATGGTGGACATCGAGTACCGTTTATTGTAAAGTGGCCAAATAACGTAAAACCTAGTTCAACAAGTGATGCCTTAATTTGTTTAACAGATATTATGGCTACCTTTTCTGAGATCACAGATGTTGCCGTTCCAAGCAAAAGCGGAGAAGATAGTGTGAGTTTTTTAGCAGCATTACAAGGAGAAGAAATAAATAGCACTAGAGCTGGTGTGATACACCATTCTATTAGTGGTCATTTTGGGTACAGATTAGGAAAATGGAAATTATTATTAGCCAAAGGTTCTGGAGGATGGTCTTCCCCAAGAGAAAGAGAAGCAGCAGATACGCCTAAAGCGCAATTATACGATATAGAAAATGATCCTGCGGAAACAAATAATCTATATGAAACACGCCCAGAAATTGCTAAAAAACTTTTAAAGCAGTTGGAACCAGACATAAAAACAGGTAGAAGCACCAAAGGAGAATTTGCTAAAAATGATGTAGATAAAATCATTTTATGGAAATCGGAAAAGAAGAAAAATAAAAACAATAATAAATCTAAACATTAGTCCTTTCATGAAAAGATTGCATTTTTTAATATATACGGTTAGTTTCCTTTTAAGCACTTCTTTGTTTGCGGCTAATTTTAGTTTTAATGTAACAGACACTGTTTTAAAAACAGAAGTAAAAACCCCCTTTCAATTAGCTTCTCTCTTTACAGACCATATGGTATTGCAACGCGATAAGTCTATTCCTGTTTGGGGAAAAGCATCAGTTGGAGCAACCATTACCGTGAAATTTGCGAATTCAGAAAAAAGTATTGTTACCGATTCTAATGGCGAATGGCGTATGGATTTAAACGCTTTAAGTGCTAGTTTTGAACCCAAAACCATGATTATTTCATCTTCAGAAAATGCAGAAGAGATCACCATTTCAGATATATTAATTGGAGATGTATGGATTTGTTCTGGGCAGTCTAATATGCAAATGCAAGTAGGACGTATTCCCGAAATTAAGGCTTTAATCCCCACATCTTCTAATATTCGAAGTTTTACCGTAAAAAACACCGTAGCCTTCGAACCTCAAGATACCTGCGAAGGTACTTGGGTAAATGAACATCCAGATAGTGCTGTGGCTTTTTCATTTGCTTATTTTCTTCAGAAATCTGCCAATATTCCTATCGGAATTATATTAACTTCTTGGGGAAGCTCTTCTATAGAAGCATGGATGCCAAGAGAAATGACCAAAACAGTGCCGCATTTTAAAACGATCATGGAAGAATTTGATGCGGACTTAAAAACCAAAAATAAAATACAAACCATTTTAGATGGACCAGAACCGTGGACCAAACATGATAATGTTTTTGCGCGTAGACAATCTAATATATTGTACAATGCCATGATGCATCCGTTAATTCCTTACGCTTGTCGCGGATTAGTTTGGTACCAAGGAGAACGAAATACCCAATCTATGGAAGGTATGGTAAAGAAACCTTGGTTTTATAGAAATTCAGGGATGCTGAAATACGGAGAAACACTAAAAGAATGGATAAAAAATTATCGAAAATCTTGGAATGATGAAGCCATGCAATTTATGGTGGTTATGCTGCCTGGTTTCGGAAAAACTTTAAATTCAGGAACCGATCTTAATTCTGAAAACCCGAATTCCCATTCCTGGGCATGGATGCGTGAATCCCAATTAAAAGCATTGGAATTGCCTATACATCGGTAGTAAATACCATCGATTTAGGAGATATTAAAAACATACATCCAAAAGACAAACTACCTATTGGTAAGCGTTTAGCGTTATTAGCAATGGACGAGATTTCAAAATCAGCTACTAAATCCTGTGGTCCTGTTATAAAAGAATCTGTAATAAAAGGAAATACTGCAGTCGTGACCTTTGACTATGCTGAAAAACTAAAAACAAAAGACGGAAAAGCACCAACAGGTTTTTGGTTAGCAGATGATTCTAAAGAATGGTTTCCTGCGGAAGCGGAAATAAAAGGAAAAACCGTGGTATTACATTCGGATGCATTATCAAAACCAAAATACATTCGTTACGCTTTTACAGGAATACCAGAAGTAAATTTAGTTAATGAAATAGATTTACCTGCATTCCCATTTCGAACAGATACTTTCAAGCCTTAACACTTTATGAAGCATATTAAAATACTAATAACCGCGTTCTTAATCGCTTTTTCAATTGTAGCAAAAGGACAAGTTAATTTTGTGCCAGATTCTACTTTAACCTATAAGACCACAGAGGAAGGCAACTTAAAAATGGATATTTTTAAACCTTCCGATTATAAAACTTCCGACAAAAGACCAGTAATTATATTCTTTTTTGGAGGCGGTTGGGTTGCAGGGCATCCAAAACAATTCTATCAGCAAGCAAGATATTTTTCCGATAGGGGCTATTTAGCAATTTCAGCAGAATACCGAGTACGTGGCAGACATAAAACCACTCCTTTTGAATGTGTAACCGATGGTAAATCTGCCATACGTTGGCTAAGAGAACATGCGGATGAACTAGGAATAGATCCGAATAAAATTATAGCTTCTGGCGCATCTGCTGGCGGACACGTGGCAGCTTGTACAGGTGTTATAAAAGATTTTGAGGAAGTTGGAGAAAATCTAGATATTAGTTCGATTCCTAATGCAATGATTCTTTTTAATCCGGTAATAGATACTACAGAAAAAGGCTATGGTATGGAAAAAGTAGGCGAAAGCAGAAAAACAGAAATATCACCATGTGACCATGTAATTTCTGGCATCCCTCCTACCTTAATATTTCATGGAACTGGGGATAAAACCGTTCCTTTTGAAAATGTAGAACGGTTTACAAAACTTACGAAAGAAACAGGAAACACCTGTGAGTTAATTCCTTTTGAAGGCAAAGGCCATGGCTATTTTAATGGTTCTTTTTTTCGTAAAAAAAGGACGGATGTAATTTTTAATATTACCATGGATGCATCCTTAGCGTTTCTTAAAAAGCATCATTTTAACGCAATAGAATAGACAATGCTCATATTCAGCAATTATTTGAACGATTAGAGAAAACACCATATAAACTAATGTTATACCTTTATATATAATATTATACACCTTACTAATAATCCTAGATAGAATGAAAAAAACAACGGTATCGTATTTATTATTTATATTTTGCTTTACGCAGATAATCAAAGCACAAAATGTCGATTTTAAAGTCGATTACGAATCCTTCTTATCGAAACACGATATGCTTTGGGATATTGTTCCAGACAAATGGCAAACTGCTCCGTATTCAGGAAATGGTAACGTCGGATTTTTATTATATCAAGGTACTGAAGAAAAAGACAATGTAATCTCGTTACATATTGGGCGTCATGATTACTACGATCATAGAGAAGCGGAAACAAAAGCAGATGAAATGCTTTGGATTAAACGAAGCCGTTTACCGCTAGGTCATTTTAAATTAACTTCTAAAGGAAAGATCACAGGTGTGGATATGCGTTTAGATTTATGGAATGCCGAATTAACAGGTACAATCCATACCTCTCAAGGAAGTTATAAAATTAAAGGATTTACGCATAGTACGAAGGATATTATCTATTTGGAAACGGATACCAAAGATGAAAACATAGAAATCACTTGGCATGCCGAAGATCCTATTCCTCCAGTTTATGAAGTTTTAAAAAGCGGTGGTGGACCAAAAGGTGGTACTTGGGATAAAATGAGAGCGGTAACTTTAGAAATCGCGCCGAAACCAACGTTTAGTGAGAAAGACGGTTACAATTTCTGTTACCAACCATTATTCGATAACAGAGGAGAAACCACTACAGGTTATAAAATATCAGGGAACCCTTCCGGAAAACAACAATTAATAGCAAGTGTACATCATTGTTTTCCAGACCACAATTCCTTAGAAATTGTTACTGAAAATTTAGAAACTGCGGAAGCACTAATCCAAGAAAACAACTTTGTATCTACCCATAAAAAATGGTGGCATGACTATTATCCATTAAGTTTCTTAACCATTAATGATGCAGAAAAAGAATCGTTCTATTGGATTCAGATGTATAAACTAGGATCTGCTTCTCGAGGAAACGGACCGATTTTAGATTTAATGGGACCTTGGTATAACCGAACGTTTTGGCCAATGGTTTGGGGAGATTTAAATGTGCAATTAATCTATTGGACGCATTTAACAGCAAACAGAATGTCTATTGGAGAATCTCTACCAAACAACATTGACAAATACGCTAAAAACCTAGAGGCAAACGTACCTCCACAATGGAAAAATAGTGCTGCCGTTGCTGCTTTAATGCCGCAAGACCTCATCGCTTTTAATGGTGCAAAAGTGCCGGATATGTTAGCGTGGATCTTAAACGATTATTGGTTGCATTGCCAATTTGCAGGAGATGATATTCGAATGCGAGATAAACTATTTCCTATCTTAAAAAAGACCGTAAATAGTTATTTAAATTACATTAAAGACAATCCCGTAGCTGCCGAAGATGGCAAAATTCATATTAAATATAGTTGGTCGCCAGAATACAAACCTGGACGTGGTCAAGACATTAATTTCACATTGGCATTAATTCGTTGGAGTTGTCAAACGCTAATCGATTTGGATGAAAAGCATCAAATAAACGACCCGCTTAAAAAAGAATGGAGATACTTATTAGATAATTTAGTGGATTTTCAAATCGATGAAAACGGTCTTATGGTTGGAAAAGACAGACCTTTTGCGAATCCGCATAGACATTATTCCCATTTACTAGCTTTTTATCCTTTAATGGTAATTACACCAGAAAACGAGGAAGATAAAAAATTGTTACGTACATCTTTAGATCATTGGTTAGATGTCACTTTTAATAGCGGAAAGAAAATTAAAGCCATGCCAGTTACAGGTTATACCGCAACTGGAGCTTCTTCTATGTATGCCAATTTAGGCGATGCCGAAAAGGCCTATTATTATCTAGATTTTCTAATTAAGCATAAAAACATTTCGTCTACCACGATGTATTCCGAAGGAAAAATAAACCCAGTTATTGAAAGTCCGTTGTCTTTTGCTACTAGCGTACACGATATGATGCTGCAAAGTTGGGGAGGAAAAATACGCGTATTTCCTGCTAGTCCGAAAAAATGGAAAGATGTTGCTTTTCACGATTTAAGAACCCAAGGTGCCTTTTTGGTGAGTGCTAAAAAAGCAGAAGGAGTTACCGAATTTGTTTCCGTAAAAAGTTTAAAAGGAAATGCATGTATCGTTCAAGTTGATTTTGAGAAGCCTCAATTTTATATTGACGGAAAATCGGTTTCTATACCTGAAACATCCGATGGTTTTTATACTATTGATTTAAAGCAAAATGAATCTGTTATTATTACTTCCAAAGAAATAAACAAAACAGATTTAAGTATTCAAGAATTACCAAAATCGGAAGCAGAGCAAAATCTATTCGGTTATGGCAAGAAAACAAAACGACTACCAGGTCATGACTATTACAGTTCTTATTAAAAATATTATGAAACGAGCATGTTCAAGATTTTATCACCAAAGGATAATGATTAATAGCGAACAGCATGTGACCATAAATAAACAATAAATATAAACACATGAAAAAAACGATTCTATACAGCATCTTTATATGCGCTTCTTTTATATCCTGTAAAGCACAAGAACAACAAAAGAAACCGAATGTCATTTTTATTTTTTCAGATGACCAAAGGTTTCATTCTTTGAGCATGACTGGAGATCCTATAGCAGAAACTCCAAATATCGATCAACTAGCAAAAGAAGGTGTCTTTTTTAATAACGCGTATATTACTAGTCCTATTTGCGGACCAAGTAGAGCAAATATCTTTACTGCACAATGGGAACGAAAAAATAAAATAGGCTTCACCTCTATTTCGAATCATGTGATTTCTAAAAAAACCTATCAAGACAGTTGGCAAGCACAATTAAAAAAAGCAGGATATTCTACGGCATTTATTGGGAAACACCACACCAAAATTGGAGATAGAAAGGATACACCTTTAGTAGAAAACACCGATTTTAGTTATTATGGAAATGGCCACTTAGGATTTTATCCAGAAAAAAAACACAAGCAATTCAGCAATCTAAAAAACAAAACCCAAGTAGAAGGTTTATTAGAAGCTACAAAAGCCTACTTAACGCAAGGAGATGATTATAAGTACTTTTATGAAAACGCAGATCCTTCCATTAAAAACCAACTTCAAAAAAGAGATCCTAACAAGCCATTTTCGGCATGGATTAATTTAAATCTTCCGCATGCATCTAGTATTGGCGGTATGGGTTCTCGCGAAACAGACCCAGAATATTACAAAACAAAATATGAGGATGTAAAACATAAAATGGAATTACCAGACGGCTATCCGCAAAAGATAAGTCTACCTAAAAACGTGTATGCTACAGGTGATTTAATGAAATATTATGTAACGGCTAATAAGGGAAAGCTATTAAATGAAAAGCTAAAAATGGATCGTGCTATTTATGCTATCGATCTAATGCTAGGCAATCTTCGTGCGTTTTTAAAGGAAATTGGCGAAGCTGAAAATACCATTATCGTATTTTGTTCGGACAACGGTTTGTTTTTAGGTGAACACGGATTAGGAGGAAAAACGATTCTATATGATGAATCGGTGCATGTGCCAATGATTGTGTATTCTCCATTTTTCAAAGATAAAACCATCGGAAAAGTAGTCAATGAATTGGTAGTCGGACAAGATATTCCTGCAACTATTTTAGAGATGTGTGGTGTACAAACACCGCAATCCTATCAAGGAAAAAGTATGCTTCCGTTAATTGATGATAAAAATACAGATTGGCGAAAAGACATCTTTTTAGAAAACTTATTTACAGATCAAGGCTACCCAAGACAAGAAGGCGTGCGAAGTAAACAGTATAAATACATTCGCTCTTTTAGTAAAGAAAACGACCGAAACAAATACGTTCCAGAACAAACTATTGAAACCGACGAACAGCCAATCTACGAAGAACTATTCGACATCATAAAAGATCCAAAAGAGCAAAACAACTTAGTTGGAAATAAAGATTACATCGACGTTTTAAATGCATATAGAGAAAGATGTAAAATCCTTGTTTCCGAATTAAATTAATTCACCTATAAATAATAACCCATGAAAAAACTATTATTATCCTTTCCTATTGTCATCGGAATCTTCATTTTCGGAATACTACTTCCGAAAAACGATATAAATGAAACTTCTAACAATACCGAAGTAATTCAGAAGAAAGACTCCACAAAACCGAAGCTTCGAATTTACTATATAAGACATGCAGAAGGTGGACATAATGTTAAAAAAGAATGGGGAATATATCCAGAAAGCGAATGGCCTGCCTATGTTGGTAATCATAGTACTTTTACACCTAAAGGGATTATGCAACAATCTAGAGTGTCAAATAAATTAAAGCGATTTAATTTCGACTTTGTAGCCGTAAGTCCTGCATGGCGATGTAAAAACACGGTGTTACCATATCTAGAAGCTTCCAAAATGAAAGGCGAGATTTGGCCAGAACTTGCTGAAATTTATGCAACCAATCTTATGGTTTCGCCAGATTTACCAGAACATACAGCAACCGATAAAATTCTTGGTGCTGGAGATGCTATCACTTTACTTCCAGAAGAAGCTCCTTATTTTACGTTGCGTAAAGATGGCTTGCATGAATTTAAGAAAATGCGATTTCCTAGAGATCATTCCGAGAGCGCAAAAGAAAATGCGATGGCAAAGGTAATTATCGATCGCGTTTTAGAATTAATTGATGACCGCAGTGTTTCTCATAAAACGATACTTTTATCCGGACATGGAAGCAGCGGAAAAGCAGTTTTAAGAATGCTTATCAATAACCCTTTAAATGATTTTCCACAAATTACAAATACAGGTGTTTGGATGGTAGAAAAACAAGAGGATGGTTCGTTTAAATTAATGATGTTTAATGATGTTCCTTTATCGGAATAAGATTATAGTTATGGAGTTAGCAGGCTAAATTTAAAGGACAAATGTTTACTGTTTTTGTGCTTAGATTTTTTTTATTAAAAACTGGAATAGCCCAAGATTAAACTTTCAAGATATTGGACCAACTAAAGATTATAACCATAACTTAATGCCCTATTTAACGCCTAAACCATACTAATGCAAAAAAAGAGCAAGCATTTGATGGAATAAAGAAATGTTTTTTCGCCTAAGTTCAAGATATTTGATGAAATATTAATACTAAATTAAACTTTATGAAAACCGTCAAGTATATTTCCGTGATTTTATTATTGTTAAGTATATCCTGTTCAAATGATATTCAATATGACCCTGTAGTGATACCAGAAGGCTCCATTGAAAGCACATTTGGCATAAACGAATATGGTACAATAGATTTCAAAACCGTAGAAGGTATAGAAATAGGAGTAGATACTTCTGTAGAATTAGAAGCATTACACGGAGAACCAGAAGTGATAACCGCAGAAGTAGATGGTATCGTAAGATGGCAATATTTATCTGAGGGAATAGGGTTTGGCGTAAACACAACAACAGATATTATTGATAAAATATATTTATATTCTGACTTATACGAAGATTATACTACTAGCTATCCACGCGCACTTGAGGAAAATTTACAATATGCATTTGGCGTATTAAAAGCGAAACATCCTACCCTTAGAATTACAGACGCGAATGGAAATAGCTGGCCTTACGTAGCGGAAACTTTGATAGCAGCAACTAATGGTGCAGTAAACGGAGTTTATTCTTATAATTTTGAAAACCTTGGAAGGTTCATCTTTATTTCTGATAGTATAGATAATATGGAAGGATTTGTAGTACAAATTATCTTAGAATCTGTTGAAGGTACTGGTGGTGGAACTGGTAGTGATAACCCAGAAATATCATTTGATGACGCAGGAGAAGATAGTCAAACATTTAATGTAGGACAGGAAGATGAAGATGATCTTAATCAGGATATTATTGCCGTGGGAGGCACAGGTATACTTGTAGAAAACAATGGATTTATAGGTGTTACTACTGTAGATGCTAGTGATAATGGTGCCACTGCTGTTTTTACTTTTGACGTAACTACAAATGCAACTACTGCATTTGATGCTACTTTAAATTTAGAGTTAGCAAAAAGAGCAAAAGGTAGCGTTACCGGAACAGTTTCTGTAACAGGTTATCCAGACACACCTTTTTCTTATGCTGCTACTTCAACAGATAATGGTGGTAGTGCTCCAGCTAACAATTTTGAATTTGCATCCACTATCTCACTTGTTTCAGGTGCACCGCTTACTGTGACTATTACACTAGATGAGATGTTAACGGAAGGTAATACAACCAATCCGATTTTTAGATTATCACAAGTAACTGTAGTGAAAGATGGTAATACACCTCAACCTACACAAAATACTTGGCTTGATATAGACAATTCCATTTCAAATTTAACATTATCAACTATTTGTACGGACTGTTCTATAGCAACAGTAGCAAATCCTGATGCTGCAGATGCAGAAGCTACGAATGTAACAAAATGGACTATAGGTTCTACTTCTGGTAGTGGAAATAAAAGCTTTAGTTTTGATTTCAACCAAGGAGAGGGTGTTACACTTGCTGATTATGCTAATTTAATAGTAACCGTACGTATATACTGGCCTAGCTTCAATGATATTACTAATTTTGATGCGAATAAGCGTATTAGACTCTATTTAAGTGATGGAAACGCTGCACAACAAGTACAAGGTAATTTTGTAGAATCTAACGAAGCTAATTGGCATACTATGGTATTTGATTTTACAGGAACACCATCAGGTGCTGCCCTAACATCCGATGTAATTAGTGGATCAATAAGATTAATAGGTAATAACTTTACAAATATAGATAATGGTCTTGAATTTTATATTGATACCATCACTTATGAAATAAATTAAGAGTCCTTAGAACAATTAGAAGTTTTGATAATAGAAAGTCCTTAGTTACATTTTTAACTAAGGACTTTTTTTATTTGTATAAAACAAATATCCCCACAGGTTACAATTACCACTTTATCGTATTGTTTATAAAAGCCACACGTAAGAATTAAATAATTTCAGGAAACAATTCAAAATATCCGTAAAACAAAGGTAATAACCACTTGCTCTTTTTTAAAGAATAATGAATTTCTTTTAGTTAATTACAAATGATGTTTTAGAGCAAGTATTTGACTATTTTAAGAAACGTGATTCCCTATTCACAATATATCTTTGGTTTAATAATTACACGTTAACTTATTAATAATGAATAAATCGCTACCAGTTTTCTTTTTTTTACTGTTTTTCGTTCAATTATCCCATGCCCAATTTTTATGGTATGAAAATGAAACAAATACCTTTAAAATAGAACAAGAAAGTACAACCTCAGGCACATTTCTTAGAGATATCCCTAATCCAGATATTACCGGAATAAATACAAATAATTCCGTTTCTAAATTTAATAGAGCAGCTGGTCAAGAGGCTTTTTTACAATTCGATGTATATAATGCTGTAACCGATTTCTCAGGATATTCCGTAACATTTAAGGCTTATATCGATATTCCTACAGCTGCATTAACAGCAAATAACTCAAAAATAAGTGTACACTTTTCCAATGCAACTGTTAGTACAGAAAGTGCTATAGAACGCAACTTTACCGTTGGGCAACAATGGGAAACGTTCACCTTTAATTTTAATGGTACTTCAATTCCTAACGCGGTTATCAATGCCAATGGCTATCAACGTATTGCTTTAGGATTTGCTAATGGCACAGCAATAGTTCCTACAACCACCTATTATATAGATACCATAAGAGGAACCACAGACCAAATAGTAGATGCTGCAAATCATCCAGCAAATTGGTTAGCTGGTTCCTGGGGTGTTACCTTTCCAGTTTATGGAGGTGAGCGTTTAGATGCTGAAGTTGCAGGCGGTTATGATCTTCCTGATGGTGCTCAAGAAGTGGTTGATGAATTACCTGCTGTAGGTCACGTGATTACAAACTTGTCTTATTTTGCCCATTCGCATTATTTCGCGCTTAGACAGAATGGCAATGTAGATGTCGCTACTGAAATACATGAAGCATTAGTACCTAGCCTAGCCAATCAAAACATCCTTTTTGAGGTCATGCAAAAGTTTAAAGATGATGGCAAAAAAATTATTTTGTACATCTCTACCAATTATTTAGATAGAGCTATTGATGATGGCGCAGATATTGAAGCTGCTTGGATTAATTACTACACGAACAATTTTGCTGGTGACGAATATGCAGCATACAAGGATTTAATTGAAGGTTTTGTACTAGAAGTTAAAGAGTATGCCGATGGTTATTGGTTAGATACTACTGCACAGCTTCATAATGATGGAAATTTAGAGGATTTTGTTCAAATGATTAGAAATGCAGATCCAGGTGCTATCATATCTGCGCAACCCAATGGTGCCTACTTGCAAGATGAAAATGGCAATAATATTTTAGTAGATTCTGATGGATTGGATGACGAAGATGATACCAATTATAAAATAGTAAGTTTTGAAGGCGTAAATACCTATCAAGATTTTACAAGTGGTCATGTCACACCACTAGGACAAGGAGCGCCTCCTAATTCATGGGCTTATGAAGAATTCACCATACCTGCAATGGTTGCAAACCCTTGGTCTATGTATAATGGGAATACGGTATTAAAACACGCATGGTTTCCGGTAAGAGCAAGGTGGCATGTTTCTTCACAACCATTAATCTTTGGCATAGAAGATGGGTATAGATTTACTAAGCGCTT
The DNA here is from genome assembly GCF_001418105.1 of Lacinutrix himadriensis. Lineage (GTDB taxonomy): Bacteria > Bacteroidota > Bacteroidia > Flavobacteriales > Flavobacteriaceae > Oceanihabitans > Oceanihabitans himadriense. The sequence continues at coordinate 112,020 of NZ_LIQI01000024.1, read as the reverse complement.
GGTTCAAGCCAATGCTGCTGTAACTTTTGCAACAACTATAGATGATGTAAACAATAAAGGATTTATGATGGCTGATGAAATGCTTATTATGAAAACAATTAACGATAGATTATTATCTAATCCTGTTCCTGATTGTGTGCCTTACGTAAGACCAGAAGGCGCTTATTTAGTTGGTGAAGAGCCTTTATCTGTAGACTCCTTTAACACATCGTCGGAGGTTAAGTTTTACCCTAACCCTGTAGCTGATCTATTAACCATAAAAAGAACATCTACAGCTATAAATTACATAACCGTTATCAACGTTTTAGGAACTAAAGTACTAAAAAAAGTATGGGATAATGGATCCACAACAACACAAGTAGATCTATCTTCTTTACCTTCCGGAATTTATTTTATAAAACTGTCGAATATTAGTAAACATAGCATCACTCGAAAAATAATAGTCTCTAAATAAATAAGAGTCCATTCAGTAAGAAATATATTTAAACAGAAAATAGTTTCAAATAAAAACATTTTTAACTGTCCAGGAATCGATTATATCAGTGAAATTATGAATAATATCAAAATTACATTAGCAATTACCGCCTTATTTGTATGTATCTCCTCCTTTTCTCAGGAAGCCAAAAAGCCAAATATTATTTTAATTATGGCCGATGATGTAAGCTGGAATTGTTTTGGAACTTACGGCGCAGAAGATTACGAAACACCTAATATTGATGCCTTAGCTTCTAAAGGCATAAAGTTTAATCATTGTTATTCTACACCAATTTGCACGCCTTCTAGGGTAAAAATAATGACTGGGCAATATAATTTCAGGAATTATACCCATTTTGGATATCTAAATCCTAAAGACAAAACATTTGGGCACTTACTGAAAGATGCAGGCTATAAAACGGCTATTGCAGGTAAATGGCAATTAAACGGATTGTACCATAATGCGGAAGGTAGTTTAGACGCAAATAGACCACAAAAAGCTGGTTTTGATGAATCTTATTTATGGCAAGTAACAACACAAAAAAAAGGATTAAACGGAGGGGAACGTTTTTGGAGTCCACCATTAGAACGTAATGGAAAATTGATAAGCATAGAGGAGAATGCGGGAAAATATGGTCCTGATATCATGTCCGACTTTGTCTGTGATTTTATAGAGAAGAATAAAAACGAACCATTTTTTGTGTACTACCCAACGGTTTTGGTGCATAGTCCTTTTGTTCCTACCCCAGAAACAATTGGTAACCGATCGAAGGGGCAAGAAGCAAACAAAGCTCCAAGAGATAAAAACTTAAAAAAAGCCAATTATGTGGCTATGGTAAATTATTTAGATAAAATAGTTGGTAAAATCGTAAAGAAAGTGGAAGATGAAGGGCTACTTGAAAACACGATTATTTTATTTACATCTGATAATGGGACAGAATCTATAACCTCTAGTTGGAATGGACAAGATATTAAAGGGGCTAAAGGAGAAACAGTAGACATGGGAACACATGTACCATTTATTGCATATTGGAAAGGACATACGCCAAAGGGCATGGAAAGTGAAGACTTAATAGACTTCACCGATTTCTATACCACCTTTGCTGAAGCTGCTTCATTAAAAAGGACCGACAAAGACCCAATTGACGGACGTAGTTTTTTATCACAATTACAAGGCGAAGTAGGAAAACCAAGAGATTGGGTATTTTGGCACTATCAACCTTATTGGGGAAAACCGGGCAAGTATAAAGGTGCTCAATTTGTCAGAAACCAAGAGTATAAACTGTATAGTGATGGTGGAATGTATCATGTACCTAACGATATTCATGAAAATAAGAATCTGCTATTAGAAGCACATAATACTTCGGTTAAAAATACAAAAGAAAATCTTCAACAGGTTCTGGATCAAGCCCCTCCTGCTCCTTCAAGGGATGAAAATAGAGAATCAAAAGAAAGACCTGTATATCCTACTTGGAAGAATATGGTGAACCCAAATGATTAATTAGATCTCATTATTCGAATAAAAAAATAGTATGACTAGACACAAAGTATTCCTTTTAGTTTTTACCATTTTTATGTCCATCGTTTCTGCTTTTGGACAAAAAGATGGTGCTCGTCCTAACATTGTATTAATTATGGGCGATGATATTGGTTTTTCAGATATAGGATCTTTTGGAGGAGAAATAGAGACACCAAATATTGATCGATTAGCCAATGAAGGGATGCGTTTTACAACCTTTTATAATATGGCAAAATGCTCACCAACAAGGTCGTCATTATTAGCTGGTTTGTATACGGGTGGAAATGGCGCTGTTCATTTAGCAAACTTGACTAAGAAAAGTGGGTATACTAATATCATGAGTGGAAAAGAACACTTTGATAACTGGGTACCTGAATACTGTAAAGCTGAAAATGCATTTGACCATTCCTTTTCTTTTTGGGCAACAACAGAATATTTCTTGCCGCCATCAGGTAAATTCTCTGAGCCGTATTTTTTAGAAGGAAAACAATTGGACCCAAGCAACATTAAACATGAAATTTCTCCAATGTATCAAACAGATTTCATCACAGATTATGCTTTGAATTGGTTGGATGAATCCATTAATGGAGAAGACAAACCTTTCTTTCTATATTTACCATATCATGCAGCGCATTATCCATTACAAGCAAGACCAGAAGATATTAAAAAATATAGAGGAAAATATAAAAAAGGTTGGGATGAATTACGAATTGAACGATTTAACAAAATGCAAAAACTTGGGGTAATCCCAAAAAACGCGCAATTAAGTCCACCTGAAAAAGATTTAAATAGAAAAGGGAAACCATTTGTTCTTGAATATAAAGAGTATTACCCATGGGACGATTTATCGCAAGAGAAAAAAGATTCTCTAGATCTTGAAATGGCCGTTTATGCAGCTATTGTAGATAGAATGGATCAGAATATTGGACGTGTATTAAAAAAATTAGAAGAAGAAAACAAATTAGAAAATACAATTATCTTGTTTTTAGTAGACAATGGCTCTTGTCCATTTTTTAAAAATCAAATTACAGATGTGCAACCTGGACCAGCAAATTCCTACTGGAGCTTACGCACATCTTGGGCAAATTTAGGAAACACACCTTACCGACAATACAAACAAGCTGGCCATGAAGGAGGAAGTCACACGCCTTTTATTGCTTATTGGCCTCATAAAATTAAGCCCAATACAATTACGGATCAACCTGCGCATGTGGTGGATATAGCACCTACATTTTTGGATATTTTAGGTATGGAGTATCCTGAGACTATTGAAGGCTATGCTACCGAACCATTACATGGAACTTCTTTAATCCCCATCTTTGAAGGAAAAAAGCGCGAAGAACCTGATTATTTTATTTCTGGAGTTAGGAATATGAGAATGTTCAGAAGCGGGGATTATAAAATTGTACAAATGAATGGAGGCACATGGGAATTATATAACCTCAAAACCGATCCAACAGAACTTAATAATATTGCTAGTTCTTACCCTGAAAAAGTTAAGGAGTTAGATGAAAAATACAAAACCTCACCATTAGGAAGGATGGATGTAAGAAAAAGTAGAAAGCAAAATAAGAATTAAGCGAAATAACTTCGAAAACTTTTTTGAAATCTGAAAAACAGAGATAAATATCGTCGTTTAAATAAATAGAGCAAAGAAAAGGTAGATTAGAGAAACCTTAGAAACAGACATAACTCTAATTTTGAGTAGTACTATTATAAAGATAAAACATGACATTCAAAAATCACTTAACTCTTTTACTAATCTTTGCAATTTCTATTACTGCAAATGCTCAAAAGAAAACGAGTGATAAAAACGCAAATCAAAAAAGACCAAACATTCTGTTTTGTATTTCAGATGATCAATCTTACAAACATATTTCTTTAGAAGGTGTAAAAGAACTTAACACGCCCAACTTTGATAGAATAGCCAATAATGGAATATTATTTCAAAATGCATATTGTAATGTAGCTTCTTGCGCACCTTCACGAGCAAATATTTTAACAGGAAGAAACATTTGGGAACTTGAAGAAGGTGGTGTATTATTTGGCGCTTTAAAAACTAAATACAAAACATTTCCAAATCTATTAGCACAAAACGGATATGCAACTGGCTATACAGGAAAAGGATATTTGCCTGCTAAAAAAGAAGCACCTTACCATACTCAACCTATTGCCAAAAACTACAGTAGTATAAAGATGAAGGCTCCAAAAGGCATCTCAAAGATTGATTATTCAGGTAATTTCAAAGATTTTTTATCCCAAAAAGATAAAGACAAACCTTTCTTTTTTTGGTATGGAGGAAGAGAACCTCACCGAGGCTACAAACAAGGTATTGGAGCAGAATCTGGTAAGGATATTTCTAAAATTCAGGTTCCTGGATTTTTACCAAATAACGAGGTGGTACAAAGCGATATTGCAGATTATTATTTTGAAATTGAATGGTTCGACTCTCATATTGGAAGAATGATTAAAACCCTAGAAGAAATGGGCGAACTTGAGAATACCATTATTATAACCACAGCGGATAATGGAATGCCTTTTCCTCGTGCTAAAGCAACTAGCTATGATTATGGAACACATTTACCTTTAGCTATTTTATGGGGGAATAAAATGAAAGGAAGTCAAACCGTTGAGGATTTTATAAGTTTTACAGATTTTGCTCCAACCTTGCTAGAAGCAGCTGGTATTGAAATTCCGGAAGACATGTCAGGAAATAGTTTTTTAGATGTTATGCTTGCAAATAAAAGCGGACAAATTGATGCAACAAGAAACAGCGTATTTACAGCACAAGAACGTCACACATACTGCCGCCCTGATGGAATGCCATATCCTATGAGAACCATTCATAAAGGAGATTGGGTATACATAGTAAACTTTGAACCTAGCAGATGGCCAGGTGGAAATTCAGATTTTTTAGCTTCTCACCAAGGATTTTATGGTGATATAGACGCAGGACCTACACGTAAATATTTAATTACGAATAAAGATGAGGATGCTGTTAAATATTATTACGACTTATCCGTTGCAAAACGCCCAGAAGCAGAATTATACAATATAAAAGAGGATCCTTTTCAATTGGTTAATTTGGCCTCAGAAAAGAAATACTCAGAGCTGTGTAAAGCATTAAAAGATGAATTGTTTACGTATTTAAAAGAGACAAACGACCCTAGAATGGAAGGATTATCACCATGGGACAATTATCCGTTTTATTCTGAAGGATTTGATAAAAGATACTTAAAACCTATTGGAGAAAGAGATGCTGAATAGTGGTAGTTGTCTTAGAAAAAAGAACCAAACTAAGAATTAAATAATGAGAAAGAACACATTTTTATTTCTGTTTAGTACAGTACTATTTTTTAATAGCTATAGTCAAACTAAACAAAAGCAAAACAGTAAAAAGCCCAATGTAGTCATCATTTTTATAGACGATGAAGGTTATGGTGATGTAGGAAGTTATGGAGCTACTGGCTTCCAAACACCTAATTTAGATCATATGGCGAGTCAAGGAATGAGGTTTACAAATTATTATGCGGCTCAACCTGTATGTAGTGCTTCACGTGCTGGAATTTTAACAGGTTGTTATCCCAATAGAATAGGTGTTTCAGCGGCTTTAACGCCACTCCATAAAAAAGGAATTAATAGCAATGAACTAACAATTGCCGAAATGTTTAAAGAACAAGGATATAAAACGGCTTGTTTTGGTAAATGGCATTTAGGATGGCAAAAAGAATTTTTACCATTACAACATGGTTTTGATGAGTATGTAGGTTTACCATATTCAAATGATATGTGGCCACGTAACAACGTGACTGGGAATAAATATCCAAAAACACACAAACGTTCAAGATATCCAGAACTTCCATTGATGGAAGGGAACGAAATTAAAAAATATATAACATCGTTAAAAGATCAAGACGAGTTAACAACGCTTTACACAGAAAAGGCTGTTGATTTTATCAATAAAAACGCAAAAGATCCATTCTTTTTATATGTGCCACATTCTATGGGACATGTTCCTTTGGGTGTCTCTAAAAAATTTAGAGGTAAGAGTGAGCAAGGATTGTATGGTGATGTTATGATGGAAATTGATTGGTCTGTAGGAGAGATAAGTAAAGCATTAGAAAAGAATAAAATTGCCGATAACACCATCTTTATTTTTACCACAGACAATGGCCCTTGGTTAAACTATGGGAATCATGCAGGATCAGCTGGAGGATTGAGAGAGGGTAAATTATCTAGTTGGGAAGGTGGTCAACGTGTTCCGTTTATTATTCGTTGGCCTGGTAATGTACCTGAAGGAACGGTTTGTAATAAATTAGCCTGTGCTATTGATTTACTACCTACCCTTGCGGCTATTACAGATGGAAAACTATCTGAAAATAAAATTGATGGCGTAGATATATCGTCACTTTGGAAAGGAAATTTTGAAGCAACACCTCGTGAAACCATTCTTTATTACTATAGAAAAAATAATTTAAATGCTGTTAGAAAAGGAAACTGGAAGTTGGTTTTACCACATAAATATAATTCTTACGATACAATAGCAGGAAATGATGGTGTTCATGGAAGAACGAAAAAAATGGCTATTGAAAAACCTGAACTTTATAATATGTCTAGAGATCCCGGAGAGCAATACAATGTAATCACTTCTCATCCAGAAAAAGTAAAAGAATTAATGGTTGTTGTAGAAAAGTACCGAAAAGAACTAGGAGATTTAAATGTAGGAATCGCAACAGGAAGTGAAAACAGAAAAGTAGGTGAAATAGAAAAGTAAATTTACTACCACATCGTCATTTAAAGGAACCTTTCGATTAAAAAGTACTATCATTAAAAAAAACATATTCATGAACAAACAGATTAATTATCTTTTGCTTTTAATACTCCTCAGTTCATGTGGGTTACAAAAAAACGTTGAAAAAACAAGCCAATCAGCGCAACAGCCCCAGACATTACCGTTTACGAATATGGTATTGGAAGATCTTTCAGATTTTAAACCAACTTCAAAAAACTGGCAAATTGTAAGTGAAGCAATAGTAGACACTTCCAAAAAAAGAAGCATTTCTGCGATGGATGGCATTGGTGTATTATTAAACACTCCAAAAAAAGGAAGCCGAAAAAATATTTTCACAAACTTTGAACATGGAGATATTGAGCTAGAGTTGGAAGTAATGATACCCAAAGAATCTAATTCTGGCATTTACCTACAAGGAAGATATGAAATTCAACTTTATGACAGCTGGAATGTAAAAGAACCTACATATGCGGATATGGGTGCTATTTACCAACGCTGGAACAAAACAGCAGAAAAAGGAAAACAAGGGTTCGAAGGGCATCCTCCTTCCATAAACGCGGCCAAAGCTCCTGGTTTGTGGCAACATATTAAAATAAAATTTAGCGCACCTACTTTTGACAAAGCAGGAAATAAAACTAAAAACGCAAAATTTGATGAAGTTTGGTTAAACGGTACATTGTTACATAAAAATATTGAAGTTACTGGACCAACTAGAGCCGCTGCTTTTGAAACCGAAATTCCTTTGGCTCCAATTATGATTCAAGGAGATCATGGTCCTGTTGCGTTTAAAAATATGAAATACAAATTACACACAAAATAAAAGTTTTAGGAATTCGGTTTTGGTTGTTTTTTCTTTAAAAAAGATAGCTAACCAAAGTAAAGCATCGATTTATTAAAAAGGTTAAAATTTACAAAGTGAAAGTCAGTAGAAATTTATATAGAAACGTTATGCTGTTAATTACTGTTTTTACAACAGTAAATTTATATGCAGATAAGTTTACATATAATGAGAAAAAGCTTGGTGGAGATTTTAAACTGATTTTTTATGCTTCAGAAAAAGACAAGGCAGATTTAATTGCTCATCAGACCTATTTATTAGTTGATTCTTTAAACGAAATCTTTAGTAATTATTTAAAAAACAGCGAAATAAGTGTACTGAATAAAAACGGAAAACTTAAAAATGCTTCATTCCAATTAGCAAAACTTTTACAACTTTCACAACAAGCCCATCTAAAAACAAATGGTTATTTTGATGTTTCGGTAAAACCACTAATTGAATTTTGGAATAAAGCCGAAAAAAGAAATAAGTTTCCTTCGGAGAAATCTTTAATAAAACAACAGAAATTTATTGGATTAAATTCCGTTTTAACCATTACTAATTCTGACGATATTTATTTAAAAAGGAAGAGTCAGTTAGACTTAGGAGGAATAGCCAAAGGATATATCATTGATGAGGTGTATGCATTTCTAAAGAAAAATAACATCACTTCTTTTTTAATTGAAGCTGCAGGTGACATTAGAGTGTTTGGCAGCCCTGAAAATACAGATTTTTGGAATGTGGGAGTTTCAGCAACAAATAGCAAAAACTACATCGTGGCATTAAAATCTGGTCAAGCAATAGCTACTTCTGGTAAAACATACCGATTTAGAATAATAGAGGGTAAAAAGTACTCTCACATTGTAAATCCAAAAACATTAGCACCGGTTTCTCATAATTTAACATCATCAGTAATTGCAAATAGTGCCATTGAAGCTGATTATTTGGCGTCCACATTCAATATTACAATGGATAAAGATGAAATTGAAAAAATAATCAATAATCATAAGAATATCGAATTACTAATCTTTAATAAGCACGATATTATTTTTGCGACGAGCAATTTTTTTAAAACAAACAATAAATAATGAATAATAAAACAAACATCCTATTACTAGCTTTTTTGTTAGTTTGTTTAGGGGTTAAGGCTCAAACAGCATATACGCTTTCTAAAGAATCTACAATGAAAATTGATGGATCTTCAACAGTTAGTGATTGGTCTGTAGAAGCTACAGAGGCAACAGGAAGTTTTACTACATCAGAAGAAATTAAAATTGGTAAAATTCTTTATTCCAATTTAGAATTTAGTTTTCCTGTGGATAAAATGGAAAGTGGTAGAGGTCCAATGATGAATTCAAAAATTAAGAATGCATTAATTAGTGATGAAAATCCATTGGTAACCTTTAAATCTATAGAAAATAATATTATAGCTGTAAATGGCGATAAATTCGTGTTAGAATCTTTAGGAACAATTACTGCAGCAGGTGTTAGCAAACCACTTACCGTTACATTAAATGGTTTTTTTAATACAGAAATGAAAACGATTTCTTTTGAAGGTAGCAAAGACCTTACCATGTCTATGTTTAATATTGAGAAGCCTACCGCTTTCTTTGGAGAACTAAAGACAAATGATGAATTAAATGTAAAGTTTAATGTAAGCTTTATAAAACAATAAATCTCCTTAATTACTATTATATGAAATTACTTAAATTATTAGTTGCTGCAATTGCTTTTTCAACTACAAATGGTTTAGCCCAAACCGATTTTAAGGCTTATACACAAAACATGGAAGGTACGGATGTATCCTTTAAGATGGTACCAATTAAAGGTGCTACTTTTATGTTAGGAGCTTCAAAAAAAGATAAGAAAAAAGAAGCGGATGAGTTGCCACAAAAACAAGTGGAAATTAGTTCTTTTTGGATGGGTGCTTTTGAAGTTACCCATAAAGAATTTTTACTATTTACCGATGCAACAAGGGATAAATTAGCAGATGGTAGTTTAAATCCTGAAGTAATTTCTAGACCCTCAAGTCCATATGAAGATCCTTCAAAAGGATTAGAAGATGATGATATGAAACCAACGGTTGGTTTAACACAATATGGCGCATTATCTTATTGTCGTTGGCTATATAAAAGAACTGGCGTTTTTTATAGAATTCCAACAGAAGCGGAATGGGAATTGGCGGCAAAAGCAGGCACAGAAACTCCGTATTTCTTCGGAAAAAAGAAAAATGATTTATCCGAATATGCTTGGTATGCCGAAAATGCAGAAGGGCAATTACACCAAGTTGGTTTAAAAAAGCCAAATCCAAACGGATTATATGATATTTATGGAAATGTATCCGAGTGGTGTTTAGATCAATACTATGCCGATTTTTACACAACCATAAAAGATGGAGAAAAAGATCCTAGAGGAATGCCAGATGCATTGTATCCAAGATCCGTGCGTGGAGGTTCATTTTTAGATGATGAAACGGCATGTAGAAGTACAAATAGAATTACTTCAACAGACGATTGGAAAGCGAGAGATCCTCAACTACCTAAAAGTTTTTGGTGGAATACAGATTCAGAGTTTGTTGGTTTTAGGTTGGTAAGGCCTTTAGAGCAACCAAGTAAGGAAGATGTTGAAGTCTTCTTTTCATCCATGTTAGAATAAACCTATATAGTTAACCAAAAATATAAAATAATGGAAAGAAGAGATTTTATTAAAAATTCAGCTTTAGCTGGAGCAGGAATTTTAACCTCAACGGGAGTTTTTGCTAACGTATTAGGCTTTCAAAATAGTTCGTCAGATGCATTAAAAATAGCCTTTATTGGATGTGGAGGAAGAGGAACAAGAGCAGTGAAAGCAGCTTTAGATTTAGAAACCCCTACAGAACTAGTTGCAATGTGCGATTTGTTTAAAGACAATATAGATCACAGAGAAAAAGTTTTATTAAAAGCGGTAAAAAATAAAAATAGAATTAAAGTAACCGAAGAAACCAAATTCACTGGTTTTCAAGGCTATAAAGACGCAATTGCATTAGCAGACATTGTCTTCATTACAACTCCAGCAGCATTTAAACCTGTAATTTTTCAGGAAGCTATAAAACAAGGTAAACACGTATTTATAGAAAAACCTGTTTGTGTAGATTCTATAGGTTTTCAGCAAGTTATAGCTGCCGCTTCATTAGCGAAACAAAATAAATTGTACGTAGCGGCTGGTTTACAAAGAAGATATTCACCTGGATACCAAGCTGTAGTTAATGAAATTCATGATGGAGCAATTGGTGACATTCATACCGCAGAATGTTATTGGCTGGGAAAACCAATAGGCGATTTACAACGTAAGAGAGAAGAAAATTGGACAGAAATGGAATTTCAAAATAGACATTGGAGATCGTTTGCTTGGGTAAGTGGAGGAAATATTGAAGAGTTTCATGTGCATAATTTAGATATTGTAAATTGGGTTTTAAATGAAACTAATCCACAATCTGTAATCGCTTTAGGAGGGAAATCTCCGGATAAGAATTTCTCAGGTTCATTAGGAGGTTTTGATAGCTTAACCTCTAACTTCAAATATAAAAATGATGTTTCTTTACATAGTTATAGCAGAAATATACCAAATTGTACAAATAAAAAAGGAGAGTATTTTTATGGTTCAAAAGGAAAATGTATCATAAATGACGATGCCGTAATTTACAACAATAAAGGAAAAGAAATTTTTAGAGCAAGTAGCGAAAAGTACGGGCGTTTACACGGCTCTTTTGATTTGGTTCAGAAAAATTTAATCGAAAGTATTTACCATAACAAACCTTATTTTAATGATGCTTTTTATGCCGCAAAATCATCTATGACAGGTGTTTTAGGAAGAATGTCTGGTTGGTCAGGTAAAGAATTGCAATGGGATGAAGCTATAGAATCTAAAGTTGCTTTATTCAATTATGCAGAGGACACGAATATGAGTTCCACCCCACCTGTATTGCCAAATGAATTTGGAGATTATCCGGTTCCAATTCCAGGTAAGACAATCGTTTTATAAGCAGTTTACAATAAAAAGGAAACCGATAAAACTACCTAATACACCAAACAATTGTATTTATGGCCATGATAAAATAGAACCATCAACACAAAACCAATTGTAAAATACCACACCGAAGAATTATTTGCCGACGATGTGGATATATTGCATAATTTAGTATCCCTAGTCATCTTCATACTATGAAAATAAAAGTGAAAGTGATTTGAGAAAAAACACTTTTTACTAAAGTGCCCCAAAAAGTCAAACACTATTTGGGGCACTTTTCATTGAAAACAAAGAAACTTCTCCTATCTTAAAACAACCTAAATTATATTTTAACCCTACAGTTTTGACTTAGAATCCTTTGTTTTTACTCAAGTTTTCCGGAAACAAAGAAAAAGAGCAACTAAAAGACTGAAATGAGCATAGGCTATTTAGATACAAATTGATTAATTTGTAAAAAGATTATATTCTTAATATTTAAACAAAATTGCTACTAAAAAAAATAAATGAATTCATGAAAAGAATAATTCTATCCTTAATTATCTGTACCATTACAGCTAGTGGTTTTGCACAGAAAAAACCGAACATCATTTTCCTTTTATCCGATGACCAAACAAGTATTGCGACAGGGTGTTATGGGAACGATCAAGTAGTAACACCAAATATGGATGCATTAGCAGCAGAAGGTGTTTTATTTGAAAACCACTACAACACTACCGCTATTTGCATGGCAAGTAGAGCTATTATCTTAACAGGAATGTACGAGTATAAAGCGGGTTGTAATTTTGATCACGGACCATTAACAAAAGATAAGTTTGCGAAATCATATCCTGTTATTCTTAGAGAACAAGGATATTACACTGGTTTTGCTGGTAAATTTGGATTAGCAGTTTCCGATGGAAGTAGTACAAGACATAATAACTGGGATACACTTCCTATAGATGATTTTGACAATTGGGCAGGAGGCTTAGGACAAACTAGTTATAAAACAGCGAATAACAAGTACATGGCAAAATATGCTGAAAAATATCCGCATAGTACAAGAGCATACGCAGCTTGGGCAGAAGATTTCATTATAGAAGCAAAAGAATCAGGCAAACCTTTTTCTATGTCTATTAGCTTTAAAGCACCTCACATGCCATTTTCTCCAGACCAGTATTTTGATTATGTCTACAAGGGTAAAACGTATAAGAAACCAGAAAACTATGGCGCAGAAAACGCTAAACATTTAGCACCTCAACCAAAAAACGGAAGACAGTATAATGGCTATACCTTTTGGAGGGACTCAGAAGAAAGTTACCAAAAAACCATTAAAAATTACAACCAATTAATCCATGGTGTAGATTACGCTTTAGGAATGATTAGAAAAACATTAGAAGAACAAGGAATTGCTGACAATACTATTATTATATTTACCTCTGACAATGGCTATAGCTGTGGTGCGCATAACATGGGAGGAAAAGTATTACCTTATGAAGAAGCTTCCAAATCGCCTTTAATTATTTACGATCCAAGAACACCTATGGAAGAAAGAGGTGTTAGACGTGATGAAATTACTGCTAACATTGATATGGCTCCAACTATTTTAAACTATGCAGGAATCGAAGCTCCTGCAAATATGGATGGGGAAGATTTACGCCTTTTGATAGAAAAACCAAAGAAATTTAAACGCGAAACCATTGCGCTAACAAATATGTGGGGTCATGACGAAACACAAGCCATGGGAGTAGTTTCTAAAGATTGGAAATATATTTTCTGGAATTATGAAGATGACAGAATGAAACCTACGGAAGAGCTTTTTCATATAGGAAAAGATCGACTAGAAATGACGAATAAAGCTACAGATCCTTCCGCAGAAAAGCAACTTCAAAAAATGCGTTCGATATACGATGAACATCTAGCTAAATTAAAAGAAGAAGCAATTACAGAACATTTATATCAGAAATATGCGGTTTTATTCGACAGAAATGCCACTGCTGAAGAAAAGAAGCCTTATTTGACTGGAGAAAATAATGCTTCACCTAATAAGAGTACATCCAAAAAAAAGAACAAAACAAATAAGAAGAATAAAAAGAACAAGAAAAACATAGCTCATTAGCCTAAAGAAGGCATTTATGAAGGACACTTTTTCCTATTCATTTTTACCATAAAAAAACTATCTAATAATTACATCACATAAATACCATGTCTAAATTCATTCTATTCGCCCTTCTTTTAAGTCTTAACTTACCTGCTACCTGCGGGAATCAAGAACCAGTGCCTTCTGATAAAGAAAGACCAAAAAAACCAAATGTAGTATTAATCTTAACCGATGATTTAGGTTGGCAAGATGTAAAATGTTACGATGTTGACGAACCTTCGCCATACGAAACGCCAAACATTGATAGATTAGCAAAAGAGGGCGTTCTATTTTGGCAAGCGTATTCTCCTGCAACTACTTGTTCTCCTTCTAGAGGTGCAATTTTATCTGGACAACACCCAGTTCGCTTAGAAAGAACTAGCGTAAGAGGAGGACATCCACCATTACCTTTTAACCATGGCTCTACTTTGATTAGTCCTTGGATGCGAGGAGCGTTAGATATTTCTAAAGTTACCATTGCAGAATCTCTAAAATCGAATGGTTACAAAACAGGACATTCTGGAAAATGGCATGTTGGTATTGCTGTAACGGACTATCCAGAACCTAAAGATCAAGGTTTTGATTTCTCTAAACATGGCTTTGGTGCGCATAAAAGAATGAAAGATCGTACCACAGAATTTGCAACAACAGATGCTTCCGATCCATTTACTCTAGACAAAGATGGTTTTCCTTTTGATGATATCACACAAGATGGTATTGACTTTATGGACCAAAACAAAAAAGATCCATTTTTTCTGTTTTATGCATCTCGATTAGTACACACGCCGATACAAACAAGAAGTGAAGCTTTATTGCGTAAATACTATGAAAAATTAGGATTAGAATATCCGAAAAAGAATGACATGTGGGATGAAGCAGGTCAGAAAAACGCATACTATGCTGCTATGGTAGAAATGATAGATCATTATACAGGGCAACTAATTACATATTTGGAAGAAACAGAAGATCCTAGATGGCCAGGACACATGTTAATTGAAAATACCTATGTAATTTTCACTTCAGACAATGGTGGTATGGAACAACATACTAAAGAAATCATCACAGACAACTACCCTTTAGACAAAGGAAAGATAAATGCAAAAGAAGGTGGAACAAGAGTTCCTCTTATCATAACAGGACCAACTATTGCTGCAAACGTAGAATCTAACGTAATGGTGAATGGTGTAGACTTCTACCCTACTATATTGAGTTGGACAGGAAGTCAAAAAGAAAAAAACCAAATATTAGATGGTGCCGATTTATCTACATTATTAGATAAAGACCCAACGGATGCCAAATTAGTTATAGATACCGAAACAGGAGCACCTAGAAATACCATGATGTGGCACTTCCCTAACAGTTCTATGCAATCTACTTTGCGTATTGATGGCTACAAATTGGTACGTCAATATACCGATACCGAAGAAAAGGCGACTTTAGAATTGTACCAACTTTATGAAAATGGTTCTAATCGTGTAGACATTGAAGAATCTAAAAATCTTGCAAGTCAAATACCGGAAAAAGCAAAAGAAATGGATCGTCTTTTAGAAGAAAGATTAGAAAAATTAAATGCTAGATTTCCTTTTTTAAATCCAACGAGTAAAAAATCATTACCTAACCAATCTAAAATCCCTACCGTTTTAGATCATGGTAAAGATGGCGAAAAAGTGTGGTTACAATTTAAAAACAATGGTGCTAAAGTGGTAAAAGCAGAACTTATATTCACTACTAACGGAGGTATAAAAGGAGAGATTTGGTTTCCAATAGATATGACACTTAGCGGGGATACTGTTTCCGCATTACTACCAAAAGGAACTACACATTATGTATTTAATCTGGTAGACGAAAACAATTACTTAATTGGTTATCCGGATGCAGGATATCAAAAAACAACGAAAGTATTTGCTACTAAAGCAATTCCTGTTAAATAATTAAAAATAGCACGTATTAAAGAAGCACTATAGCGTTACACCTATAGTGCTTTTTTTGTTTTATATAGTAACCAATTTGTTAACTACGTATATTCTAAATACTATAAAAGTACAAATGGTCGATATAAGAAACTCTTTGGTCAATTAAAGAAGCATGGAATTCTACATAAAATATAAATTTGTTTAAAAAAATTTAATGATGAAACACACCTCGCTACTTTTTTTATTTAGCATCTTTTTTTTACCACAGATATTTGCTCAAAATATTGATAAGCCAAATGTTATCATTTTTTACGCAGATGACTTAGGTTGGCAAGACACCCAATTAAATGACGAAGGTGCTATCGTACCGTGGGAAACGCCAAATATGTTAAGTCTAGCAGCAGAAGGTGCTAAATTTTCGCAAGTGTACTCTCCTGCTCCTACTTGTGCTCCATCTCGTACCGCGATGATGAGTGGGCACCATACTACACAAACAAAAATGACGCATGTTGGCGGAGGACAGATTCCTGAAGTGAATAGTAACAATAACGCCAATAAGTTGATTCATCCGTATTATCCTGGTAGATTACAACTGGAAGAAGTAACTATTGCAGAGGCTTTAAGTCCGAATGGATACACTTCTGGTCATGTAGGAAAATGGCATATGGCAGTGAGTCATAATACATTTCCGGAAGCTATTGATCAAGGTTTTGATTCTCAGTTTACCGGAAGAGGTATTGCAACAGGTATGGGAGATCGATCTACTGGTTACGCAACAGCAGCCGTAGATGATCCATATAGAACAGATGCAGACGGTAGACCTTATGATTCGGTAACAGAAAATGCATTATCCTTTTTAGAAGATAATAAATCGGAGCCTTTTTTCCTATACATGGCGACATGGTTAGTACATACACCAATACAAACTAGAGATTTAGCATTACTAACCTATTATTGCGATAAATTAGGGATTCCAGTACCAACTGCCGATGAAGTTATTACAACACCAGGACAAACCAATCCGTATTACGGAGCAATGGTAGCGTCATTAGATTGGAGTCTAGGAAAAATAGTGGACTATTTAAAAACAACAGATGACCCAAGAAATCCTGGAAAAAAATTATTCGAAACTACCTATATCATCTTTGCATCCGACAATGGAGGAGCAGAAACGAATAGTGGTGAAATCATTACAGATAATTTCCCTTTAGATAAAGGAAAAAAATATATACAAGAAGGTGGTATTCGTACCCCTCTAGTGGTTACAGGTCCGGATATCGCAGTAGGTGAATATGACAATGTTGCATCTCACTTAGATTTTTATCCTACCATTTTATCTTTAACAGGTACTACTGTAGATGCGAGTGTCTCTGATAATTTAGCTGGTGTTGATTTATCTCCATTTTTAAAAGGAACAGCTACCACAATAGACGATGCTAGTGGCAATGAAAGAACAGATTTATATTTTCATTTCCCTAACAATTCAGATACCCAAATGCAATCGGCTATTAGAAGTAATGCATATAAATTATATAAAAATTATATAGATGGTTCTTACGAGCTTTATCAGTTATATAATACTGATGGAAGCAATAATGATTTAGAAGAAGCTACAAATGTTATAAACACAGCGAATCCAGCAATAGTAAATGAAATGATTAACAAATTGGAAACCTTTTTAACAAATAACAATGCTAGGACTCCACAATGGAATGCAGATTATACAGGGGCTGGTGCACCACTAGTAAATCAAAATAATGTACCTGATATAATTACAACTAGTTTTGATCAAGATACGCGTATTGCAACAACGAATGTTACCACAGCATCTGGTCAAGCAGCAATTAGTAAAGCATATTTATTGTATAAAGAGACTCAAGACGAATGGTTTGAAGTAGACGCTACTGTAAATGGTAGTACAATAACTGCCGATGTTCCAAATACAGCTATTGGTATTGTATTTACACTTATAGACGAAAATAATTTTTTAATTACATCTGAAGAAGTTTCTACCGTTCCTGTAACGCAGATCATACTTAATGATACGGACCAAGTACAAGCTTTTGATCCTACAACAAAACATTCTGAACTAATAGAAGGCACAACAATAAATGGTAATGGTACTACGGTTACCTACCTGCAAATGAGAACAGAAGGCGGTGGAGATGGTGCAAAGTTTACTGTAAAATCTACAACAGGTACCTCTGTGGTATGTAGTAATATTGTATTTGACATAAGATCGCAAGAAAATGATATAATCAGTTGTGTGGTTACTATTGGTGATGCTACTAAAACTTTCGATTATACAAGTTCATCCAGCAACCAGAATGTAGATTTTGATTTTGACATTCCTGTTACATTTACCAATGTAAGTCAAGAAATGGAAATTATAATTACATCGGCTAGTAATTCTGGTGGATTAAGACCACGATTTAGAATTTATGATCTTACCTTTCATATGGATGAATCTTTAAGCGTGGATGAAATAGCTGCTAATACTAAAGAACTTAAATTATTTCCTAATCCTGTAAAAGGCACTTTTAGTCTTTCAAAAGAAGTAACATCTGGTGTTTTGTATAGTTTACAAGGTGCAAAAACATTCGAATTTAATAACCAGTATCAAGATATAGATATATCGACTATTAAATCAGGATTATACTTTTTACAAGTAACCAACAAGGATGGCAGTACAGCAACCTTAAAATTATTAAAAGAATAAACAAAAAGAGTTGTCCCCCCTAAAACAACTCCTCTTAAATAACTAAAATTAGCACGTATTAAAGAAGCACTATAGCGTTACACCTATAGTGCTTTTTTCTTTTTAAATAACAAAAAAAAATAAATGGTCGATATAAGTAACTTTTTGGTCAATTATAGCAGAATAACTTTATACTAAAATTCTATCTTTATCTAAAATAATTTCAAGATGAAAAACACTACACTCCTTTATTTATTTGGACTCCTTTTTTTACCACAGATAAATGCACAAGAACTTGTTAAGCCAAACATTGTAATCTTTTATGTCGATGATTTAGGTTGGCAAGACACTAATCTTAATAACCTAGGAGACCCTGTTCCTTGGCAAACTCCTAAAATGGAAGCTTTAGCTGCTGCTGGAGCTAAGTTTTCGCAAGCATATTCTCCTGCACCTACTTGTGCGCCATCTAGAGCAGCAATGTTAAGTGGTAGACACCCTGTTAAAACTAAAATGACTCAAGTATCTGGTGGTGGCTTACCGATATTAAGGAATTCACAAGCGGATCGTAAAATAATTGGCCCATATTTTCCAAAAAGATTAGATGTTAATGAGTATACTATAGCAGAAGCTTTAAGTGCAAATGGATACCATACAGGCCATGTTGGTAAATGGCATATTGATGGAGCCAATGGTTTTCCTGTAGCTGTAGACCAAGGCTTTGATACGGAATTTACAAGTAGAGGTGTAAACCAAAATATGGGGGATAGATATGATATTTCAAATTTTGGTGGGAATGATCCAAATTACCCTTTAGATGCTGATGGAATACCATATGATTCTGTTACAGATGAAGCTGTAGCGTATATGCAGAATAGAGTAGCTGCTAATGGTGGATCTGGTGAACCATTTTTCTTATATATGGCTACTTGGTTGGTGCATACTCCTGTTCAAACTAGAGATTTACCAATGTTACAAGCTATAACAGCCGATTTAGTTGATTCTGGTCAAATAAATGCAGCTGATGTTGGTCCAAATGGTATACCAACGGAAACGACACCTTTAACTGCTGCTGGAGAATATAATCCATTTTATGGAGCTATGGTGCAAACAGTAGATTGGAGTTTAGGTAAGCTAGTTGATTATTTACAAGCCACTAACGATCCTAGAAATCCAGGTAAAACGTTATTCGAAACAACATATATTATATTTTCTTCAGATAATGGAGCTTCAGAACAAAATAATGCGACTAATGGTTTTGAAGTTGTAGCAGATAATTTCCCTTTAGATTTAGGGAAAACAAGTTCTAGAGAAGGTGGTATTCGTGTTCCAATGATAGTAACTGGGCCAGAGATTCCAGTAGCTGAATATAGCAATGTTGTTAATGGTTTAGATTTTTTCCCAACCATTTTATCTTTAACAGGAACAACTATAGCTAGCAATCTTTCTGACGATTTTGATGGTGCAGATTTAAGTGATTTACTAAAAGGAACTAATACCATAGTAGAACAAACAAGAGATGGTCTAACAACCGAAAGAACAGATCTTTTTTGGCACTATCCTAATGCTTCTGATGAAAGGGCAAAATCATCTATTAGGAGAGGTAATTACAAAATATATAAAAAGTATGCTGACAATTCTTACGAAGCATATCAATTGTATAATGGAGGAGATAATCTTGTAGATATAGAGGAAACTATAAATGTTATAACTACGATGGATCAGACATTAAAACAAGATATGATCGATACATTGGAAGCATATTTAATAGATAATGATGCAAGATTCCCAGCATGGAACCCGGATTATGCAGAACCTGACGGTCCTCTTGCAAACCAAAATCTTGTCCCAGCAATTGCTTCGTTAACTTATAATCAAGCTACAGGTTCTGCTACTCTAATGATAGAAGATGATGCAACAAAAGCAGCAATTAGTTATGGCCATTTATTGTATCGATTAAATGAAGCAAATGAAGAATGGTTTGAAGCCGGAGTAGTAACTATAAATGGTAACACGATAACTGCAGATGTACCATCTAATGCCTATAAAATTGTGTTTGATTTAAGAGATGAAAATAACTTCTTAGTGTTATCAGATGAATTAGAAATTGTTAATATCACGCAAATAACACTTAATACAGTAGATGAAGTACAACTATTTCAACCAGAAAGTTCTGATGTATATGGTGAGCTAGTAGGAAATACAATAGTAAGGCCTGCATTCCTTCAAATGATTACTGACGGAGGAGGAGATGGTGTTAATTTTAATGTAGCGGCTACTGAATCTGTACTGTGTGAAAAGATTACCTTTGGAGTAAGATCTAAAGCCGGAGATACTGCAAATTTTAATATCACTATTGGTGATGTGACTCAAAGTTTTGAATACACTAGTATTAGTGATACAGACGACCTATATTTTGAATTTGATACTCCTGTAACGTTTACGGAAGCGGCTCAATCTATGGAGTTCTTATTAACTGGGCTTTCCAATTCAAATGAAGGTACTACTCCAAGGTTTAGAATTTACGATATTACATTCCATTTAGATTTAAGTAGCTTAGGAGTGGATGAGGTGACAGATAATAGTCTAGACCTAAAGTTATACCCTAATCCTGCAAAAGGTTCCTTCAGTCTTACCAAAGAAGTACAAACCGGTGTTCTGTATAATTTATATGGCGCAAAAACATTAGAGTTTAAGGATCAGTATCAAGATATAGATATCTCGCGTATTAAAACCGGATTATACTTTTTACAAGTGGTATTAAAAGATGGAAGCAAAACAACCTTAAAACTATTAAAAGAATAAGAGCTACATACGGTAACCCTTATCACTATTAACTTTGCTTTTTATTTCGGCTACCTAATCGATAGGTATAACTCAAAATAATATAGCGTCCTAAACTTTCTGAGGTGGTTTCCTCAAAATAGTTGGTAGTGCTTCGTCTTTCAAAATCGACGTTTTCATCTAAAAGGTCAATTAAAACCAGTTTAAGAATATTATGGCTATTTCCAATAGTATAGGAAATAGCCATATTCCAAATTGGTAAATGTAGGTTGGTAGCAAACTGATTATCAGAAAAAACGAAATAATCAAATTGCGTATTAAAACTTAGTTTTTCTGTAAAATCATAATCTACAGCTGAAAAATAGTGCTGCTTTCTATAGGTTCGATTAAGATCTTGTTCTATAGAAAAAGAGGTGTTATTCACGCTATAATTAGCTCCCAACTTTAGGTCTATCAAATTCTTGTTCGAGTTCTCTAATGAGAAACCTAATAAAAAATCTTTGGAAACCAAATCGTTAAGTTGCTGATTAATCAATGAAGTAGATTCGTTATAGAAATAAGTATTCTTTATAGCATATCGCATTCCCAGCCCTTTAATTTTTTTGCTGAAATTTAAGAAAGATGTAAATCGTTTTCGCTCTCCACTATTGATATAACTTCTCGTTTTAACAAATGCATCATCAATAGCAATGTTTTGTATAATAGCATCGGTAGAATATTGATATTTAATTCTACTGGTAAAGCTTAGAGAGGATTTGTAGTTGTAAATATTAGCAATTAAAGAGAAATCGTCACTCTTTTCTGTTTTCAAATAAGGATTTCCTTTTCGTATATAAAATGGATTTAAATCATTGATAACTGTGGAGCTTTCATTCGTTCGAGGACTTCGTATTTTTCTGTTATATAAAAATCGGTATTTTACTCCTTTTCTAGGTTTGTATTGCAGCGTTGCAAATGGATTTAAATAAAATTGACTGCTTTTAAAAGGATCTTCTGTAATTACACCAAAAGACCTATCTAACTCTTGAAGTTCTACACCAGAAAAAATATTCAGTTTTTTTGTACTGTAGTTATAAGCAAATCGGTTCTGGTAACTACCTTCTCTATTATTGTACTTATACGAAATACCTTCTTCGGCATTATTGTTTGTTATTATAGTTTTAAGCTGGTATATGTCTTCGTTTTGATTTAAGACCTTTAAAAAGGATTGTAATTTAAAATAATGATTCTTAGCTAAAGGTTCTGTGTATTTAAAATTGAATTGATACAAACCGTTATTAAACGTTTCATCTCTTACCGCAAAAACCTCACTATTAGATGTATTGGAATTATTTATATTTCTAGTAACAAATGTGTTTTGTTCATTATCCTTTACTTGTCCGCTAATATTAGTATTAAATCCAACACTAAAACTACGACCTATCTTATCTAACTTCTGATAGAAATCGACATTAAACCTTAAGGAATTTTTAGTATTCTTATTACTATAATTTTGAATGTTTGAAGTTACCAAATCCCCTTCTTCATTATAATAAAATCCATCTCTTAGTGAATTTTGCATCACCTCATCCGAATTTAAACGTCCTTTAATAGTAAGGCTATTCGTGCTATTGGATTTGTTTTTATAATTGAAATTAAAATTGTGATTTTTGGAAACCTTATCAAAACTATTATCTGCTTCGTAATCAAAGTTATTCGAATTGGAAAAAGAAATTCTTTTAGAAAATGACGTGCCTCTATTATCGGAAAGGTTATAAAAGTAGTCGGCATTAAAAGATTCTTTTTCTTTAAAGGAATGCCCAAAATTGATACCACTAACGCCTGTTTTTAAATAACCACTTAGACTTTTCGTTTTTCTTGTATTGGTATCATCCGATTCATCTGCAATGCCATCCGCATTTTCTAGAAAACCTTGAATGTTCGATCCCGTAATATTGATATTATTGTATTTACCAATAATTGCAAATTGCGATGTTGGTGAAAACTTATTGTAGTTTAAGTTACCAAAGTAGCGACTGTCTAATCCTATACCTGCAGAAGCTTTTCCGAAACCTTGCTTTTTTTTCGACTTTTTCAGTGTGAAATTAATCACAATCTGTTTGTTACCATCATCTACTCCTGTAAGCTCTGACTCATCACTTTTTTTATCTATCACTTCAATTTTTTCAATGGCATCTGCTGATAAATTTTTTAATACAATTGCTGGATCTCCACCAAAAAATTCTTTACCATCCACATATATTTTTGTGACCTCGTTACCCTGAGCAACTACTTTTCCGTTAGACTCTATTTCTAAACCAGGTAATTTTTTTAAAAGAGTTTCTAGATTATCACTGGCATTGACTTTAAATGAATTGGCATTAAAAGCAATAGTATCTTCTTTTATTTGAACAGGTATTTCTGCAGTAATAGTAACGGCATCTAATTGATAAGCATCTTCTTTAAGAACGACTTCACCAAGGTCTATTGGATTGTTTTTATATGCGATGCGCTCAAAATGCGAGACATAACCCAAATAAGAAAACTGCAGTAGCAGAGAGTCCTTCGGAGCATCTAGAATTGCAAATGCACCTTTTGCATCCGTAATCGTGTAATTAATATATGTAGAATCCTTTTGTTTTAAAAGTACTACCGAAACAAATTCTAATGGTTCTTTATTTTCATTGACAACAATACCTTTAATTGGCGGTTCAGATTGGCTAAATAGAAGATTAGACAGGACAAGAAAAACGAAAATTAAAATTTTGGATGGTTTCATCTAATGGTTAAATTACTTCGATTTAAAATTAGGGCATTATAGAAAAGCAAAAGAGTTCCTTAGTCAAGAAAACTTAGGAACTCTTTTAATATTTAATTTGCTATTAATCAAATACTTTATTTTTTCACTATTCTAATCGCTTTAGAACCAGAAGCAGTTTTCACGTTTGCAACATAAACTCCTGTTGCTAAATCACTAATATCATAACTAGCTTCTTCGTTAAATGTTTTTAACAAACGACCAGTAATATTATATAATTTTACGCTTTCAATATTCTTATTAGAATTGATTTGAAAACTATTGGTTACTGGGTTTGGGTAAGCAGTAATATTTGTTGCTTGTACATCTATATTATTTGTAGATAAAGTTGCAGTAGGAGTTACATATACTGTGTATGCTCTTACAGCGGTTCTATCTGGTGCTTGATCTTGAATAATATTTTCAAATTCAAATTTCACAGTAATAGGTGTTGTTGAAATAGTTACTGTCTGAGAAAATGTGTATTCTAAAAATGCGCTAAAAGCATTTGAAGCTTCTATCGCTGTTAAAGTTACTGTCTCAGTTACTCCATCTATAGTAATATTAAGTTTTCCAGAGTTACCTTTAGCTATTTTATAATCAAATTTAATTGTTGCCTCAACAGATCCTGATGAAGTTTGCAATTGGTATTCCATAAAACCATTAAGTGTAGTAGCATTATCTAAATCTCTTAATTGATAAAAAGACGGGTTTCCTGTTGTCCAATTTGTAGATCCTGTTGAAGTCGTTGTAATACCTGTTAGATCTGGAACTGCAATTGTTTCCGTAGCGCCTATAGTTCCATTGATTGTGTATTGCGCAAATGCGGTACATGTAGCAACAAATAATGCCGCGGTTAAAAGTAATGTTTTTTTCATAATGTTTGTTTTTGTTTATTATATGTTCAAAGATAAGTTTATAAAGGGCTTTTCCGTTGCTCGATTCCCCCAAAAACAGACTCATTTCTTGTAAAAGTGCCTGAACACATGGCTTTATGTAAGATTTAGCATACCTACAACAAATTTTAATAGAAAAATTAATTAATGCCTAAAGCACGAAATTTGTAACACAAGAATCTTTAAATACTTGTTTTGTCTTAATAATACAAAAGCAAAAGAGCTTCTTAGTACATACCACTAAGAAGCTCTTTTATTATTTAATCTACTATTAAATAGATACGTTATTCTTTTATAATTCTTAAAGCTTTAGAACCAGATTGGGTTTTAATATTTACAATATAAACTCCTGTTGCTAAATCACTAATATCATAATTAACTTCTTCGTTAAATGTTTTTAACAATTTACCAGTAATACTATATAATGTTACACTCTCAATATTATTAACATTAGAAGCCGCTAATTGAAAACTGTTTGTTACAGGATTAGGGTAAGCAACAATAGAAGCGTTATTTAATTCAAAGTCATTTGTAGTCAATGTAGCTCCAGATGGTCCTTGAAAAGCATCCAAGAAATATTCATTCCCTGTAGATAGTAAATCCGTATCTGGTTGATCAAATAATAAATTTACAGTACTGTAAGAAGCTGCAGTTAGGTTTGCCCCGGTAAAATCGAAGGTGTATTCTTGCCATTGATCAAAAACAGTAACATCATTAGTTACGTTCCTTTGTCCTGTAGTTTCAATTCCATCTCGTAAAAACAATCTTAAACGGCTACCTACAGTTGGCGCTGTATTCGTAGATGGTATATAGGCTCTTATTTTAAAAATAGCAGCCGATTGATTTGCTGTTGTAATTACAGCCGGCAATTGAAACTTTAATTGTGAGTGCACATCCTCCCCTTTTGTGAATTTGGCAACTAATGGACTACTGTTTCCTGTAGTTGTTGGCGTAGCCACTGCTGCTGCTTGTTCTAAAAACACACCGCCTAGTACCTCATTAATTGTTACGTCAAATGTATCTGGGCTATAGTTATGGTACCAATCATTTCCAGCATCTAAAGTTGCCTCGCTAGGAAGTGATGTTGGAGTATTATCTATATTTAATTCAATATCATCAAAGTATAATGTTTCAATAGTAACTGCTCCATTTGCAGGTATAAAAAGTATTGTGTCAAATCCACCATTAGCATCAATTGTACCATTAGCATTATCAGGTAAAGCAGCTTCTGAATAAGTATATTCTTCCCATTCTCCTCCTACTTTATCTGTATTAGATAAATTAATACGATTACTAGCTCCAGTCCCCAGAGTTGAATTAAACATCCTAACAATTATTCTTCCCGAGCCATTTCCATTTGAACCTGAATTTTCGCTATAAAAACGAAATTTAAAATCAAAAGCATCCCCTACAAAATAAGGCTCTGGCAAATGAATTAAAAAGTTGTTGTTAACTGCACCCGATAATATGCTAGATACATTTGTAGAAGTGTTTGGATTTGCTGCAGGATTAACTGTGTCAGGATTCACTACAGACGCTGTATAAGTAGCAGCTGCTACTGGTGTCACATTTAGAAATACATTATCATCCGCAGAATGATGTATAAACGTTTGTGAAACCCCAATGAAGCATGTAAGTGCTAATGTTAATGTAAGTAATTGTTTTTTCATAATATGTGGCTTTATAATTAATTGTTCAAATTTAATTTATTAAAGGGAGTATGTTTTGCTTAATTCACCCAAAAACATTCTCTTTTACTGCAAATACCCCACAACACACTAATAAATAGATTATTACAAGGTAAATAAGATACGAATAACTACTTTAAAAATCGAAAAAAAATAAATTACTTATTACTTAAAGCATAATTAGAATATTTCTTCTTTCCTTTTTTTAGCGATTTAATAGTAGGCATTTCTGGATAACTAACCAAGAAATTATGCGCATCGATTAAGTTAATAATATAATGAGTGGTTCCTTTTGGTAAACTTGCGATTATGGTACCATCGGTGTTAATTTTAGCATCTGTTTTGAACCATTCCTCATAACGATGTCCGCCATTGGTGGTGTATATTAAATTGGCTTTTATCACTTTCGCTCCATTTTCTTGATATTTAAAAGTGACTTGGTTATTATCTTTGGACGCAGATAATACCGTAGGCACCGTTTCTTTATGCTCCATGTCTTTTTTATAATACGGATTGTAAGAAGGATAACTTGCTTTCATTTCTGTTAAAAGAAAAGTAAGCTGCTTATTCATTGTCTTTATTTTCTCAGGATAAGATGTAGCTAAATTATTTGCTTCCTCAATATCTACACGTTTAGTTACGCCATTACTAGTATCGTATAATTGGTATATCTCAAACTCTGGGGTGTCCGGATTATTTTTATAATCATAATTTCTAATAAACTTATAATCACCAACACGCAACGTACTTTGGTAAGAAGCATGTGGAAAATGCCACATCATGCTATTTCTTTCTTTTCCGTTTTTATCTAAAACTAGTTTAGCATCCGTAGGGTCTTTCAATAATAAATTGGACAAATCATCTCCATCTAAAAGTTTGTTTTTAGGTTTTTCAACACCTAATAAAGATAGAATTGTTGGGTAAAAATCAAGTCCGTTTACAACCACATTCGACTGTACTCCTTTTTTAATTCCTGGTCCAGAAATCAGTAAAGGGACTCTTGTACCACCTTCTTTTGCATTTATTTTACCTTTGTCTAACGGGTAATTATCGGTTACAACATCCCCATGCGCTTTTTCCATTCCTCCGTTGTCTGAAGTAAAAATAAGATAGGTGTTTTCACTTAATTTATGACCTGGCCAACGTGGATCGTCTGTGGTTTCTAAATAATTAAAAACCTGTCCGACATAATAATCTAACATTTCTACCATGGCAGCGTAATACGGATTGTTCTGCCCTTTTACATCCCAATGATTAGGATCTGTTGGATATGGCACGCCTAACTTTTCGCAATACTTTTCTAAAAGCGCTTTACTTCTGGTATGAATTGGTGCATGCACTAGAAATGTAGCGTAGTATAAGAAAAACGGGTCTTGTTTGTTTTCTTTTAAGAAATTCAAAGCATCCTGACTATTTTGATGGTATGGAAAACCATTTTCGTCTAATCGGTAAGGATCAGATGCATCCGTGGTTGCAAAATCGGTTAATCGATGTGGTTTTTGCGGACTCGTTGCACCACGATCTGCGGTAGAAACATCAAAACCTTGATCTGTAGGTTGCGGAAAAGCAAAATGATTAATAGCCATATGCCATTTTCCTGCATGTCCTGTGGTATATCCTTTATTTTGCAATACTCTTGCTAGCGTCATTTCATTTTCTGGCATACGTCCGCTATACCAAGGATCCATAATACGCTGTGTCTCTTTGCTTGCATAAACCGTTGGAGGTGCTCCACCAACAACATGCGTCTTTTGGGCTCTTGCCGGATGTGTTCCACTCATTATGGCACATCTACTTGGCGCACAAGTAGGAGCTGGAGAATATGCTTGCCAAAACTGCACTCCTTTTTTTGCTAATGCATCTATGTTTGGTGTTTCGTAAGGAGAAGGTTCGTCTATATCATAAACCTTTACATCTTGCCAACCTAAATCATCGGTAAGCAAAAGAACTACATTAGGTTCTGGCCTATCTATATTCTGCGTTTTTAGGTTTGTTACTTTTGGGTTTTGGGCATTACAGTTAAAACATAAAACACTTGCGATAATGCATGTAATATAATATTTGTACTTCATTTTAGTTTTATTAATTATCCTTTGCTTCATTAGTATGTTCCATAGAATTTCCTTCAGAAGGATTCCTATTCTTTGGCTAAATAACAAAACTATATAATTATATCATATCTGATATTGCCTTAAATTTTGCTTTAATCCGTCAATTCCCTTAGCTTTTAAAAAATAAACACCTCCTCCATTAATAAAATATTTCTAGAAAACCGAAAAACAAGAAGTAACCCCACCCAACCTCAACATCTTATTATCAGTAATTTAAGAATTGAATATTTAGATGGATTACAGAAAGAAATGGGTGGATTAGAGAAACCCTAATAACTATATGCTTATTATATTTATAAAAAAAATTAAAGGCATGATTAACAGGGTTTATTTCATAATTCTATTTTTATTTATCGGTGTTAGCTCTACGGAAGCACAACAACTTTGGTATGAAAATTCTAGCAGTACCAATAACATTAATTTTAATATTGCAACTGCTGGAACATTTACTACGGATGAAACAAACCCAGAAACAAATGGGATAAATTCAAATACCACAGTTTCTAAATTTCTAAGAGATGGCGATACTAGCCCAAAAATTCGCTTTGACTTAACAAATCCTATAACCGATTTATCTTCCTATACGATTTCATTAAAAGCAAATACTTCTATTCCAACTGCAGATTTGAATAATACAAATAGTAGAATCCGATTGTATTTAAGAAATGCAAGTATGGGATCGGCAAGTAATGAATTTCTACAGCTAAACTTTACAGAGGGACAAACATGGGAATCCTTTACTTTTGATTTTAACGGAATAACCATACCTGAAGATGTTGCTTTAGCTGGTGGTTATGATCAAATAACAATTGTACTAGCTTCTGGAGATAATGCAGCACTTACATCTACTTATTTGATAGATACTATTTCTGGCTATTCGGAACAAACGTTACCAAAAGCAAGCTTTTTATCTGGCTCTTGGGGTGTACGATTTAACGTAAATGGAGGAATTAGATTAGACAATACGGAAGACTATGAATGGGTAGCTGGAGCACAACAAATTGCAGATAATTTACCAGCAGTCGGACATGTAATTACAAATTTCACGCATCCAGCACACGGTTATTTTTACACTTTAAGAGGTAACACGCAGGTCGATGTTGCCAATGAAATACATCCAGGGATGGTACCTTCTTTAGAAAACGAACAAATTATATTGGATGCAATTAATATTTTTAAGGCTTCCGGGAAAAAAGTAATTCTGTATGTTAATGGTGCTGGCCCATCCAGTATTCAAGGAAATGTGGATGCCACAGAAGCTGGAATAGTGGTAGCTTGGGAAGATTATTATACGCAGAATTTTGCCGGTGATGAAGGTTTGGCTTGGCAAAATTTAGCAAGAGGTTATTTTGAGCGATTTAACACCTTGGTAGATGGATATTGGATTGATAATGTCTCTAATTTACCAGGAGATTTAGATACTTTTATTGCAATGATTAGAGAAGTACATCCCGACGCGGCTATTGCTACCAATTTAACAAAGTCGTATGTACAGGATCAGAATGGTGATAATATATTAGTAGATACTGACGCAACAATGGATGCAGACCCTACAGATTATAAAGTTTTCTTTTTAGAAGCAAATGACCCTTATATGGATTTTACTGCTGGCCACCCTACGCCACTTGGACAAGGAGCACCACCTAACTCATGGGCTTATGAAGAATTTTCTTTTCCTTTAATTGTAGAAAACCCTTGGTCTTCTTTTGATGGTACTAAACAAACATTAAAACACTATTTTGCACCTATTAGACAGCGATGGAGTGTTCCTAGTGCAGATTTAATTTTTGAAGAGGAACAAGCATATCGTTTTATAAGAACGTTTACAGATGCTGGAGCAACCATCACGTGGAGTACCACAATTACAGATGGTTTTATTACTGCAGATGAAATGGTTATAATGCAAGAATTAAACGATAGAATGGTGCAATCTCCTAAACCAGATTACATACCTTATGTGAGACCAGAAGGAGCGTATTTAGTAGGTGAAACATTAAGTGTGGATTCTTTTGACGCGAACTCTAATAAGCTTGTTTTATTTCCAAATCCTGTAAAACAAAATTTTAGATTATCCAATGAAATTACTTCAGCAAGTATTTACAACGCTAACGGACAGACCATTTTAGAATTTAAAAAGAATCAAGCTTCGTTTGATGTTTCCATACTAATCGATGGCATTTACTTTATGAAAGCATATACCACAAATGGCGAAATTCAAGTTTTTAAATTTATAAAACAATAGCACCAATTGCCACTATTAACTAGTTAAACCAATATAGAATTACAAAAATAAAAACACCCCTCCCTTATGAAAACTAAATTAATTAACGAAAGAAAAGTCCAGCATAGAAATATGCTATTTTATATGTTATTATTTATGGTCTCTTTTTCCTATGCACAAATCGGTATTGGAAATACAAATCCGCAAGCCACTTTAGATATTACAGCTACAAATCAAGCCACACCTTCCAATAATGAAGGTTTATTAATTCCTAGAGTAGATGCTTTCCCCGCTACAAATCCTACAGCTGCCCAACAAGGAATGCTTATTTACCTAACCACAACAGTTGGTCTAAATACAAAAGGTTTTTATCACTGGGATCAACCAACCACTAGTTGGATTCGATTTTCAAGTATTGAAAAACTAAATGATCTTTCGGATGGAAAATCGGATGTAGATGGCACAAATGATGGTTCCTCTGTTTTTATTGGGATTGACGCAGGATTAAATGATGATTCTTCTCATAATCAAAATGTCGGCGTTGGTTTTAACGCATTAATGACAAATGTAAATGGTGATGCTAATTCTGCTTTTGGATTTGAAGCTTTGAAATTAAGTACAGGTATAAATAACTCTGCTTTCGGATTTAAAGCCCT
Source organism: Lacinutrix himadriensis (assembly GCF_001418105.1). Taxonomy (GTDB): domain Bacteria; phylum Bacteroidota; class Bacteroidia; order Flavobacteriales; family Flavobacteriaceae; genus Oceanihabitans; species Oceanihabitans himadriense. Next base: position 80,557 of record NZ_LIQI01000024.1, on the reverse strand, counting down.
AACAACAAATTCCACAGGACGAAGAAATTCTGCTTTTGGAAGGGGAGCTTTAGAAGGAAATACCACTGCATTTTTTAATACTGCAATGGGAACACAAGCATTAACTACCAATACAACTGGAGCTAGCAATGTGGCCGTAGGTGAATCCTCTTTGTTTTCTAATGACTCTGGAAGTAATAATACGGCAGTTGGTACGCAAGCTTTGTATACTAATACCGGTAACGATAATGTTGCGATAGGTAATTTAGCTTTACACGATAACACAACTGGAAATAGAAATACCGCAGTTGGTACAGAAGCTTTAACTAAAGCCACAGTAGATTCTCTGACTGCTGTTGGTTATCATGCTTTATTTAAAAATGTAACTGGAACATCTAATACAGCAGTTGGTTACGAGGCGCTTAATGAAAACGTTAGTGGAAGTAGTAATTCTGCGTTTGGTCATGGTGCGCTTCAATATAACACAGCAGATGCAATTACGGCTATTGGTTATCACGCTTTACATCAAAATGTAGATGGAATAAATAATACAGCAGTAGGTTACCAGGCACTTAATGCTAACATTAGTGGTGGTAGTAATACAGCACTTGGCTACCTTGCACTTAAACAAAACATTTCTGGTAATAACACTGCAATTGGGGCCTTAGCAGGAGAATTAATTGCAAATGATGATGAGAACTCGACTTCTAATGTACTTATTGGCCATCTAACTGGTCACGAATTAGATGGAAATAACAATGTTATTATAGGACAACAAGCCGGACGCTATTTAAAAGGAGATGAGAATGTTTTTATAGGAAGACAAGCTGGTCGCGATAACGAAGGTAGTTCTAATGTTTTTATTGGATACAGAGCAGGTCTTAATGATCTTTTTGACAATTATAACAATACTTTAATTATTGATAATTCAAATAGTGCAAGGCCATTAATTTATGGTGACTTTGCCAATAACAAAGTTGGAATAGACAAAATAGCAACAACACATGCTCTAGAAGTTAATGGCACAACTGAGGCTACCCAATACAAACTATCTGCTTTAAATACAGCACCTGCTAGCGCAACAGATACAGGTACTGAAGGAGAAATAAGAGTAACTACAACGCATATTTACGTTTGTATAGCCACAGACACTTGGGTAAGATCAGCTTTGGCAACTTGGTAGGATTAAACCCGTAAAGCATTTTACAGAACTAATAGCATTACCCATAAAAACGTATTACAAACAGATAACCGAAGAGATTTTAAGTACACATAACTTCTTTATATTAATTTAACGAATCCCTAACTATTGAAAAAAGGGTAGCAATTTAATTTGCTACCCTTTTCTTATTTAACGGCTAATAGATAGACTATTGTGTGCCTTAGTTACAAAGACTAAACATCTGAAACCCTCACCTTTTTAAAGCTTCCTATTATTAGAAAATTCACGAATAGATATTATGGTGTTTAAATAGAATTTGGAGCATGCATAACGATATTAACTTAACGAATAAGAAGAAATATGCTATAAACAAATCATGCCCTTTAAAAGTATCCGTGGAAGGAATACTTTTAAAGGGCATGAAGCCTAATATCAATCTAGTCGATATTTAATTTATTCTTTTATAAACTTGAATACTTTGCTCGCTGAACCAAAAGTTACTTCAATTAAATAAAGTCCGCTTTTTAAAGTAGAAACATCATAACCTTCTTCCATGCTATCAAATTTCATTACTTGTTGTCCTGTAATGCTGTATACAGCAGCCGTATCTGGGCTTTTACTAAACTGTAAAGTATTAGAAACTGGGTTCTTTAATAATTTTACACTGTTTGCTAATTCAAATGACTCTGTTGATAAAGGCAATTGTTCTGGAGCTTGTACTGCATCTATATAGAAAATAGTCCCATTAGAAGCTGATGTAGCGTCTCCTTGATTAAATAGAAAGACAAATTCATTGTAAATATTATCTGGTGTAGTAGAGCTACCAGTACCAGATGTTAAATCTATAGTAACTTCGTTCCATTGATTTCCAACAAGAGGTGTAATATCAAAACTTTGTTGCGTTACATTATCTGAATCTTTTCGCATACGAATACGTACATTGGAACCTGCAGCTAAATTACATTCCGGATAAATTCTAAAGGTTAAATTACCAGCAGTGTGATCAAAATCTCCTCCAGAAAGTTTTATTCCAGAATTAGCATTATCATCTCCTCTAGTTATTTTTAATACTGTAGGGCTACTGTTTCCCGATAATGATGGTGACGCTTGATTTTCTAAAAATGTTGCTCCACCAGTTTCACTAATAGTTGCATTAAAATTTTCTGGACTATGATCATACATCCAAGAATTTCCAGTCTCTAAATCTGCTGTATCATCTGCAAGAACTGCATTATCTACCTCTACATTAAATTCAACATCATCGAAATAAAATGTTTCTATAAGGTTATCATTATTATTTGAAGGTATTAGTTGTATTCTATCATATCCTGTAGTGGTACCCATAGTTCCTGCACTATTATCATCTAAAGAAGCCGTTGAAAAACTATAATCTTCCCATTGTCCTCCAGTTTTATTTGCAACAGGTAAATTAATACGGGAAGTTCCTCCAGCTCCTAATGTTGAGTTATACATTCTAACAACTACTCTTCCCGAACCACTATTGTTTGCACCTGCACTTGAACTATAATAACGAAAATTAAAAGTAAAAGCATCTCCTACAGAATAACTAGTTGGTAAAGTGAATATAAGGTTGTTGTTTGATCCAGCAGATAAAGAACTAGATACGTTTGTAGAAGTGTTTGGGTCTCCTGCAGGATCTTGTGAGTTAGGGTTTGCTACAGACGCTGTGTAAGTTGCTGATCCTGTGACGCTCAACGTTAAACACTCATCTACGGAATGATGTATAAATTGTGAGAATCCAACTAAAGAAGTAAGGGCTAATGTTAGAGTTAGTAATATTTTTTTCATAATTTAAAAATTTTAATTAATGATTAAAGACTTCTACTCCTTTTTACTTTTTTCCTTTTTTTCCTTTTTTTCCTTTTTTAGCTCCTTTCTCTTTTTTAGATGCAGCTTTTATTTCTTGCGCTCTTTCTTTTCCAAAAGCATCTTTAAGTGCCTGAGAAAATGCTTTATTAGATTCTTTTCTTTTTGCTTTTAACTCTTCAGAACCTTTTTCATAATTTTGACTAATCTCAGAAGTAGCTTCTACATGTTTTGTTTTTAAAGCAATTAAAGTTTCCTTTTCTTGGCTTGTTAAAGTTGTTTTACTTTCTACAGCTTCAATATAAGCATTCACTTTTTTTTCTGCTTTTTGAGCAAAAGAAGAACTAAAAACTGCTAGACTAAATACTAATAATAATATTGCTTTTTTCATAATTTAAAATTGGTTTGAAATTAATTAATTGTTTGAACAACAAACTTAATTTAAATCTATGTTAATGGCTTTCTTATATTCATCATTTAGTTGCTCAAAACTATCATTTTCATCGTTTTGAGTACTCTGAAGGCGAAACACCGTGTAATTTCTTAAAGGAGGTAGAAAAGTAAGAATTCGATTCTATACCTATTTGATACATCACTTCTGCCACATTAAAACCAGTATTAGCATCCAATAATTCTGCAGCTCGCTGTAATCTAAAATTACGTAAATACGCATTTGGCACTTGCCCGGTAAGTTGCTTTAATTTTCTATAAAAATGAGAGGAACTTAAACCTGCTTCTATAGAAAGTTCTTCTACTCCAAAATTAGAATTGGATAAGTTTTCCTCGATTATTTTAGTGATTTTTTCTAAAAATTCTAGATCTTTTTTAGATAAGGCTAATTCTTTTTTGTTCTTTGGAGGCAGACTATTTTTCGAAAAATATTCTTTTATCTTCAGATTGTTTTCAATTAATTTTTTAAGACGAAGTTCGAGATGTTTTAAAGAAAACGGTTTGCTAATATATTCATCTGCTCCAAACTCTAAACCTTTAATTAAATCGACATTATCTCCTAAAGCTGTTAATAATAAAACAGGCATTTGACAAGTTTCTGGATTGGCTTTTATTCTTTTACATAATTCAAAACCATCCATTTCTGGCATCATCACATCACTTATAATCGTACTAAATTCTGTTTTTTTAATGGCGTCTAATGCTTCCACTCCATTGTTTGCTATGGTAATATTATAAGTGTCGGAAAGTGCATTATTTAGAAAATCTTGAATATCTAATTCATTTTCAACCACTAAAACATTATGCTTCTTTTTATCTTTTTGTTTGCTATCCGCATCCTTAACATTATTTGCTTGTAACGGCACCCAATTTTTTATGAATGTCTTTTTCACTCCAATATCTTCGATCTCTACTTCTTCAATTTTTGAAGATGGAATAATCACCGTAAAACGGGTTTCTTTATTGGGTTTACTTTTTACAGAGATGCTTCCATTAAATAAATCTATCAAAGATTTACAAAAGGATAAACCTATTCCTCCACCACTAACATTACCATCTTCATTTCCTAATTGATAAAATCGTTCAAAAATGTTATTTAAACTCTCTTTAGGGATTCCTTTACCGGTATCTACAACATCTATTTTAATGTTCTTCTCATTATTTTCAAACACAATGGAGGCATCAATACTTATGGTACCTTGAACTGGTGTGTTTTTAAAAGCGTTGGAAAGCAAATTAAAAAGTATTCTTTCCAGCTTTTCTACATCTATTATAATCTCTTCATTTGGAGAACTTATTTTGTAATAAAAATTAATGTTCTTTTCTAAGGCATAATTTTCAAAAGCTTCTGTTGTTGGATATAAAAAATCTCCTAGAGTAGACTTGGTATAGTTTAAATTTAGATAGCCTTGTTCTGCTTGTCTAAATGTTATTAATTGATCTATTAAGCTTAAAAGACGATGTGTATTTCTTTTTATAATTGCTAAAAACTTCTCGCTTTCTGGGTTATCATTATTTTCTATAACTCTATCTAATGGACCAGAAATTAATGTAAGCGGTGTTCTAAACTCATGCGACAAGTTTGTGAAATATTTAAATTTACCTTGGTTAACAACCTCCATTCTATCTTTATCTATTTGCTCATAGATAAGTTTTTGTTTTAATTTTTCATGCTGTACAAAATAGAAAACTATACCAACACCAATACCTAAAAATATAAGAATCAATAGCGCGTAACTCCACCATGTTTGATACCAAAGCGGTAAAACTACTACCGTTAATTTTTTAGTAGAAATACTCCAAATACCATCGCCATTTGCCGATTTCACCTGCAGTGTATATGTACCTGCAGCCAAGTTAGTATAGGTTATGGCAGATTTCCCCTCATCTGTTTCTACCCAATCTTTATTAAAGCCTTCTAACTTATATGCTATTTTATTTTTTGTAGGTGCAGCGGTATGCTCGGCAACTAGATTAAAAGAAATAATACGCTGACTCTTACTAATAGTAACAGTATCGGTTTCTGAAATCGCTTTTTTAAGAATGGTAATATCATTTAATTTTTCACCAATTTCTATGGGTTTATTATTAATTAACAAGGAGGTTATTAAAACTTTTGGTGCTTGTTTATTTAAGGAAATTTTTTGTGGATCGAAGATGGTTAATCCATTTAAACCACCAAAATACATCAATCCAGATTTTCCTTTGGTATATGCAGATTGTCTATAATTGTTTTGCAACAAACCATCACTTACATCAAAAACATTTACTTTCTTGGTTTCAGTATTAAATCGAACCAATCCCATATCGGTACTAATCCATAAATTACCGCTATTTTCTTGTGGTAAGATTCCGTAAACAACATCATCTGGTAAGACATCGTTTTTTCTGAAATATTCCATTTTCAACGGATTGTTATCTGCATCTAATGTTAATTTATTTAAACCACCACCAAAAGTACCAATCCAAATATTCTTTTTAGCATCTTCATGAAGCGTAAAAATGCTATTATAACTTAGTTTACTAGTTCCGGTTTTATTTTCTTGATATTGTCTAACTACTTTAATTTCACCAGCTTCATAACTGCATTGTAACAAACCAGAATCGGTACCAAACCATAATTGATTATCACTATCCTGTAAGAAACATTGTACTCTACTTGCTTTTACTTTTAAGCTAGATTTAATATTAATCTTTGGATTTTTATTTTGATCGATTTCTTTCCACGGATTTTCAATAACGAGAACGTTATTCCCTGCGAAAACAATATCTGTTTCATTTACTTGTGCTATTTTTCTTGTCACAAGCATTTGTATTTCATCTTCTGCTGATGCAAACCGAACCTCTTTAAATGCTTTATTATTTGGATTGTATACGATTACTTTTTTATCGGTACCAAACCAAATGTAATTTCTTTGATCTTGATAAATACAGCGTATTACATCATTATCTTTAATAGGTAATTTGTTTTGTAAATCTTCAAATTTAATTTTGTCTAGATTGTTTTCGGTAATAGCGTCAATACTTCTAAACAGTTTTTTATTGTAACCAGAAATCCAGATTTTGCCATTGTTATCTTCTAAAATAGAAGTTATTAAATTATCGGCAATAGAGAACTTATCGTATGGGTTGTTGGTGTAAGAATAAAATGGTTTTTGAAAAAGATCTAGCTTGTTAATCCCTCCTTGTGCAGTACCGACCCAAAGCACATTAAAACTATCTTGATAAACCGCATTAATTTGATGGCTACTGATGCTCTTCTTATCCTTTGCATCGTAATTAAAGTGTTTAAAGGAATTTAGAATTGGATTGAATTTGTATAATCCATCTCCTTTTGTTCCAATCCAAATGGCATTTTCGCTATCATTAAAAAGACCATTAACAAAAAAATCGGAATCTTGATTTGGAACTTTGATTTTTTTAATTAAATATTTAGAACTGGAGTCTAAATTGGAACTGTATAAACCTTCTGAGGTACCAATCCAGAATATATTATCTACTTTAATTATTTCGATAATTTCTTTATCATTAAAAAAACTAAAATCCTTTGAATCTGGAATTTCGGACTTTACGATTTGCTTTTCCGATTGATAACTGACTTTCTTCAAGCCTTTATTGGTTCCTAAAATGATGGAATTATTTAGTCCGAAGGTAAACGTATTAATATGAATCTCTCTGTCTTTAGCATCCAGAATATTTTCCGAAACATCAAAAACTCCTTCCTTAAGATCTTTTAATTTACAACGGATTAATTCTTTAGAAGACGTAACCCAAACATAGCCATCTTTTTTAGAATCTATTTTAGTTACATCGATATTATATTTAATTGGAACGGTAAAAAAACGTTCTAAAGAAGGAATATAAATATTGACACCTACATTGGTCCCAATCCAAAGGATGCCATCTTTATCGTTAAATAAATAGGTAACATTATTACTAGAGATAGCACCTTTACTTTTAGATTGCGTGCTATATGTTTTAAACTCATATCCATCGTAACGAATTAATCCATTGGGAGTTGCATACCATAAAAAACCATATTTATCTTGTTCAATGGCATTTACAGTGTTTTGATTAAAACCTTCTTTGTTAGAAATTCTTTCAAAGTTTTGCGAATACGTTTGTTGTGTAAATAGTGTTATTAGAAAACCAATAAAGAATATAATTCTATGCATGTTACATTTTTAGTTTGCCTTAAAAATATACATATTATAATTTACTTATGAATAAATTCAAGTAATTTTTTCACCATAGAACTGCTTCCACAATAGAAAGGAGCACGTTCATGAATATGTGTTGGAATAATATCGAGTATATCTACTTGACCATCAGTAGCAATACCGCCAGCTTGCTCTGTTAAAAAAGCCATTGGATTACATTCATAAAGTAATCGCAATTTACCATCTTTATTCACCGTACTATTTGGATATAAATAGATTCCTCCTTTTATCATATTTCTATGAAAATCGGAAACTAAAGACCCGATATAGCGTTGCGAATACGGTCTATCGTCTTCTATTTCTTGGCAGTATTTTATGTATTTTTTTACCGAATCTGGAAAATGACTATAATTTCCTTCATTCACAGAATAGATACTTCCTTCTTTTGGGAATTTCATATTAGGATGCGAAAGGTAAAAAGTTCCTATCGCAGGATTTAGGGTAAATCCGTTAACACCATCACCTGTGGTATATACTAACATAGTAGAGGTACCATAAAAAACATAACCAGCTGCAACTTGTTCTCTTCCTGGTTGTAAAAAATCTTTTTCTTCTACAGGAGTTCCTACTGGTGTAATTCTTCTAAAAATGGAAAAAATAGTTCCTACCGAAACGTTTACATCTATATTGGAAGATCCATCTAAAGGATCCATAAGTACTACATACTTACCGTTCGATTCTTTATCTTGTCCTTCGATGGTAATGAATTCGTCGTTTTCTTCGGAAACAATACCACAAACAATATTTCTGTTTTTTAAAGACTGTATAAATGTTTTGTTTGCAAAGACATCTAGCTTTTGTTGCTGTTCTCCTTGTACATTAACATCTCCTGAATCTCCAAAAAGATCTACTAAGCCCGCTTTATTTACTTCATGATTCACCACTTTTGCAGCTAAACGCAATGCGTTTAAAAGACTAGATAATTCTCCAGTAGAATACGAAAAAGAAGATTGATTTTTAATAATAAATTCTCCTAATGTACTTTTTTGGTGACTCATTCTTTTTAGATTAGTTAGTTATATATAGGACTTCATCATTAATGCAGCTCCTAAAGCACTTTCGTTTTTACAGTCTGAAATTTTAATTACAATATCACTCTTCAGCATATTTAAGAAAGCAATAAATATTAGGTTTTTATTAAATCCGCCAGAGATATATACTTCTTTAATGGAAGAGTTTTGATCTGTGATTAAATTAATTCCATGAATTACTTTTTTACTAATTTCAAATATCAACTGATAATACGCAGCTTCATAATTTGCATAGTATGCTAATAATTCGGGATGTGCTTCAAAATCGCTATCGATTCCTTCGGATAAATAAACACGGGAATCTTCGAAGATGAGTTCTTCACACAACTTGGTATTTAATTCCAATTGTAAATGCTGATCTATATCTTCTTTGAAATGTTTGCTTAAAGCAGTTAAATACACTTCATGAATTTTTCCTAAAAACTGCATTGAAGATTTAATTTGCTGTTTTTGAGGCGTCATAAAACACAAACAGTTATTTTTTAACTGATGCTGTGTTAAAGTTTCTTTACTAAAAGGATTCATTGCTATAATCCAAGTTCCTGTAGATAACAAAAGGAACTCTTTATCTTTTTCAGATTCTAACAATCGAATGATAGACGCAGAACTATCGTGTAGCCCTGTTCCTATTGCTATTTCTTGTCCGTTAAACTCGGTAAGTATAGCTTCTTCACCATTTTGTGGCGCAGGTAAATTCAATTTATAATCTGCAACCCATTTATGATACTGCATAGTATCAAAATCCCAGGTTGCGGTATGTGCACCTACAGATGTAAAATCTGCAGTTACTTGTTTTGTGAAAAGGTAACTTAGATATTGAGGATAGTGCATAACCGTAGCTACTTTACTCCAAAATTCTGGTTTTTCTTTTTGTAATTTTAATATTTGAAGTCCGGTATTTAGCATACCATAAGCTGGAGATGCCGTTTTTCTAGAAAACTCTTCTTGGCCTCCATAAGCTTCGTAAAACTCTTGATATACGTCTACTTCTAAATCTAATGGTTTTAAATAGTTATATAAAGGAGTAATTCTATTACCATCTGCATCTAAATAAATAAGACTAGCGCCATGGGTAGAAAAGTTAATCGCTTTTATAGCATATTTACCTTCTGCTTGTATTCTTTTTATCTCACTTTGAATCCAATCCTCTATCGATACTATGTCATCACAAGGATAGCCATCTTCATCTGAAACTTCGTCAAAACGAGTTGCATTTCTGTATATTAGCTCGAAGGATTCATCAAATAAAAGAATTTTCTTATTTGTTTTACCAATATCAATTACAGCAATTACATTCATCATCACAAATCAAAATTAAAAAAAGGTGTCTAACATAGCGTAAACACCTTTTTAGTTATTTTTATTATTCTTTAAATCCGTATAAAGGACCATAATTTTTACAAGCTCTATAATCTGCTCCTTCTAAGCCTTCGCCAAAAGCAGACCATGCACTTGGTCTAAATACATCATCTTCACTCACGTTATGCATGTTTACAGGAATACGTAACATGGCAGCTAACGAAATTAAATCTGCTCCAATATGTCCATGAGAAATCGCACCGTGGTTTGCTCCCCATTTCGCCATTACTGTATACACATCTTTAAAGAAACCTGTTCCAGTTGTTCTTGGTACAAACCATGTTGTTGGCCAAGTTGGGTTAGTTCTTTCATCTAAGATTTCATGAACATCTCCAGGTAACTCTACACTCCATCCTTCAACGATTTGTAAAACTGGTCCGATCCCTTTTACAAGATTAATTCTACACATAGTTAATGGAATAGTTCCTTTTGTTTTAAATTGAGAAGAGAATCCTCCACCTCTAAAATACTCACCAATAGCTGCTGGCCATTTGGTGTTATCTAAACATTTTTGAACTTCTTCTTCTGTAATATCCCAGAATGGTTTCATTGTAGGATTTCCTTCTGCATCTGTTTGTTGTGCTGTAGCATCTAAGGTTGTAGAACCAGAATTGATTAAGTGAATAATTCCATCCTTAGCAATACCCGTTAATTTTTTACCAGTAACTCTTTCTACAGACTCTGGACTCCAGTACGTACGTACATCAGAGAATAATTGCGCTTTGTTAGTTAACAAGTGTCCAAACAACATAGAAATAGCGTTTAAACAATCGTTTTCTGTTGCGAAGGTATATGCTTGACGAATTCCATTCCAATCAAAAGATGAATTTAGAATAGACTCCGTATAATCTGCATTTGGTTGGTAATCTGTCCACTGACGTTGTCCTTGGAAACCTCCCATAATAGCATTTCTACCTTTAGACTCTTCCCCAAATCCCATTTCTTTCAATTTAGGATTTCCGTTCATTAAATCTTTACAGATTAAAGTCATTTTCACAACCTTTTCCCATTCTGCATCTTTAACTTCTGCAGATTTCTGAGCTTCCGGACTATTATAATCTTTTCCTTCTTTACAGTTTTCTTTAGTCCAAGCTAATGCTTTTGCATATTCTTCTTGATCGAAGATACCTTCATCTATACGTCTTAAAATCTCTACAGACTCTACAAATTCAGCTCTTACACCTAAGTAATCTTGTAAAAAGTTTACATCTACCATAGATCCTGCAATACCCATAGAACTATATCCTATAGATAAATAAGACTTACCGTTCATTTGTGCTACTGCTAATCCACCTTTTACAAAACGTAATATTTTTTCTGAAACATCTTGAGGAATGGTTTGATCACCACCATCTTGTACTTCTTTACCATAAATTCCAAAAGCTGGTAATCCTTTTTGAGAATACCCTGCCAATGCAGCTGCTAAGTATACAGCACCTGGTCTTTCTGTTCCGTTAAATCCCCAAACTGCTTTAGGAGTTGAAGGATCCGTATCCATCACTTCTGTCCCGTAACACCAACAAGGTGTAACTGTTAAAGAAACCTCTACTCCTTCTCTTTTAAATTTATCTGCACAAGCTGCTGCATCTGCAACACCACCAATAGTAGTATCTGCAATTACAACCTCTACTTTTTCTCCACTAGGAAAACGTAACGTTTCTTCAATTAGTTTTGCTGCAGCTTTAGCCATGTCCATAGTTTGAACTTCTAAAGACTCTCTAACACCTAATTCACGTCCATCAATCACCGGACGAATTCCTACTTTTGGTAGTCTACCTATTAATCTACTCATGATTATATTTTTTTATTATGTGAATTGTTCTAATTCTGTTAATTGCTCATTAGAAAGTCCTGCTGGTTTAAAACCTGCTGCCCAACACATCATTAACATTTTAGCTCCTTTATTTGCTACATCTAAAAAGTCCCAAGCTTGCATTACATCTGGTGCAGTTGCTGTTGCTCCATGCTTTTCCCATAAGGAAACATTTCTTGTTTTAAAAGCCTCCATGGTTACCTCTGCTAAAGCTGCTGTGCTTGATAAAGCATACGGAGTACAGTGAATTCCTTTAGGGACAAATACTTTAACCTCTGGACACATTGCCCAAATTTGTCTGTTTAATTCTTCTTCGTTATCAAATAACTCATGGTGACTCATACAGATCAATTCTAATGGATGTGTATGCACAACCGCTAAGTTTTCTGGATGATGAATAGAGTTAAATAAATGGATACTTGCATGAGAAATTAATTCACAAGTTGGTCCAAAATTAGGTCGGTTACCTCCCCAAATAATAGAATAAGCAGTTGCATCTTCATTGATATAAAGAATACACGATACTTCTTCTAACATATCTACTAAATCTCTTAAGTAACATCCTGTTCCTGTAATGTAAATTACAAATCCAGCCGATTCTTTAGGAAAATCGAAAGGCACTTCTTCTCCAATCCCTTGAACATCTTCTTTTTTAAAGAAAGACGTTAAGTTCATAGAAATGTTTCCAGCATTTCTCTCTGCCCATTCTCTTTGCCATAAGTACCCAGCTACTGTAGATACTTTTTTTAATTCTTGTTGTACTTCTATAGGAAGTTTTAGAGTCTTCATAATCTTTTGATAATTTAGTTTACAAAACTATTAGATTAATACGTTTAATAAATATTCAAAATCCGTATTTTTGTATCTAATTTAAACATTGTTGCATAAAATGAAAATTTCTAAAAACATAGGTTTAGGAGATCCATCCTCCAATTTTCAAAATTTTATTGACTTAAAACTAAAGTTACTTTGTTGCAGATATTGGCTACTAGACTTGTGGGATTGCCACGATATGGTCTTTCCGTATTGGAGAATCTATTGGAATAAAAATGAAGGTGGCGAACTCATTCACAATGATAAAATAACAAGCATGCGACCAGACATGTTATATATCATTCCGCCATTCACATCTTTTTCTTCTCGCTTTGCTAAACACCACGTTTACAAAACAGGCATTCATGTTTCTGGAAAACACTTAACCAATACTATTGATGAAAGTAAATATGAAGAAAAATCATTGATTCATTTTTTTACACATTTTAACTTAGGGGTTCCTTTTGATAATGTATACCCAAGAATTATCGAAATTGAATTAACCGATTATTTAAAAGAAAGGTTACTTTATTTAACCGAAAGATTAAAAATAGAAAACACCGATTTTAAATTAACTTTCAATCTAAAACTACAAGCCTTTATAAAAGAGACACTTACTAATATTGGTCCGGAATTATGGAAAACCATAAATATGGATGATCGGGTTTTAAAAGTGATTCGTTTTGTTGAAATGCATGTCGATAAAAAATTAAGCAATGCAGAAATTGCAGATGTTGTAAATATGGCTTCCAATTCTTTTGCCAGATTATTTAAGCAAGAGATGAATATTTCGGTACATAATTTTATTCAAAACAGAAAAATAGCAAAAGCATGTGACTTATTTGAACATTCAAATAACACAATTGAAGAAGTCGCTTTCAATTTAGGCTTTTCAGATCGCTATCATTTCTCTAGAGTATTCAAATCTGTAACCGGCTTAACTCCCGCTGTTTACAAATCCGGAAAATATACTTAATAACATCTTAAATAATTGTCTTATTTTAACCCGAACAAGACAAATGTTTAAATTGTACATATTATTGATTATTATGGATAAATACTTTTAAGTATTCTATTTATATGTTTGTACGCAATCATTATTTTAATTCCCTATTTGCTTATAAAAATATTGCACCCTAATGTAATAAGCACAGCGGTATAATAAAACATAAAACCTTTTAACATGAAACAATTTGATCAATTTATAAACGGAAAGTTTGTTAAATCCACTTCCACGAAAGTAACAGAAGTTCTAAATCCTTGTACAGAAGAAGTTCTTTCTACTATACCTGAAGGATCTAGAGAAGATGCAAACATGGCAATTGAAGTTGCTTATCAATCTCAAAAAACATGGAGAACTTTTACTGCTATTGAAAGAGCTGGTTATTTAAACCAAATGGCTAACATCATTCGTGAGAACAGAGTGTTTTTAGCAGAGACTTTAGCTTCAGAACAAGCAAAGGTAATTGGTTTAGCACAAGTAGAAATTGATGTAACAGCAGACTATTTTGATTACAACGCAGGTTGGGCTCGTAGAATAGAAGGAGAAATTATTCAAAGTGATAGACGTAAAGAACACATCTTTTTACATAAAGCTCCTATTGGAGTCGCTGTAGGTATCTTACCTTGGAACTTCCCATTCTTTGTAATGGCTAGAAAAATAGCACCATCTTTAGTAACTGGAAACTCTTGTGTAATTAAACCTAGTTGTATTGCACCAAATACCGTAATGGAATTTGCAAAATTAATTGCATCTATTGGTTTACCTGATGGCGTATTAAACTTTGTATGTGGTCCTGGACCAACGGTTGGAAACGCACTTACTAGCAATCCAAATACTGGTATTGTAAGTTTAACAGGAAGTGTTTTTGCAGGACAAAAAATTATGGAAGCTGCAGCAGCAAACATTACAAAAGTATCTTTAGAATTAGGAGGAAAAGCACCAGCGATTGTTTGTGCCGATGCTAATTTAGATCTTGCTGTAAATGCAATTGTGAGCTCTAAAATAATTTTTAGCGGACAAGTTTGTAACTGTGCAGAAAGAGTATACGTAGAAGATTCTATCTATGACGAGTTTATGGATAAGGTTACTAAGAAATTCAAGGAAGTAAAAGTAGAAGACGCTTTCTCTACCAACAACCCAGATATGAGTGCAATGGTTTCTCAAGCACAAATAGATAAAGTAGAAGAAATGGTAAACTTCGCTAAAAAAGAAGGTGCCGAAGTGGTATTAGGAGGAAATAGATCTAGTCAGTTTGACAAAGGTTATTTTTACCAACCAACTTTATTAACCAACGTAAAACAAAACATGCAGATCATCCAGGAAGAAGTATTCGGACCTGTATTACCAGTAATGAAATTTGGTACTTTAGATGAAGCTATTGCTTTAGCTAATGATAGTGAATACGGATTAACCTCTTCTATTTTCTCTGAAAACTTTAATAAAGTAATGCACGCTGCAGATAGCTTAGAATTTGGAGAAACATATATTAATAGAGAGCATTTTGAAGCAATTCAAGGATTCCACGCAGGTTGGAAAAAATCTGGTTTAGGTGGTGCTGATGGTAAACACGGTATGGAAGAGTACTTACAAACAAAAGTGATCTACGCACAATACCAATAGAATTTATATCTAGTTCATTAAAAAAATTACTATTTAGGATTTTCAAAGGATAACCTAAATAGTAATTTTTATTTATTTTAAATGTTTTAAAATCAATTTTAAGTTATGGCTTCTTCCACAAAAACACCTGTAGTATCTAAAGAATACTTACTTCCATTTATAGTTATAACTTCTTTGTTTGCCTTATGGGGATTCGCAAATGACATTACCAATCCTATGGTAGCAGCCTTTGCTACAGTTATGGAAATCTCATCTGCCAAAGCAGCACTTGTACAACTAGCCTTTTATGGCGGTTACGCAACTATGGCAATACCAGCTGCGCTATTTGTTAGAAAATACAGCTACAAAAGCGGTATCCTTCTAGGTTTAACATTATATGCTATTGGCGCATTATTATTTTATCCTGCTGCAGAATTTGAAGTCTTCGGATTTTTCCTTGGATCTTTATACATCTTAACCTTTGGTTTGGCTTTCTTAGAAACCACTGCAAATCCTTTCATATTATCTATGGGAGATGAAAAAACAGCAACACAGCGTTTAAATCTTGCCCAAGCTTTTAATCCAATTGGTTCTTTATTCGGAATGTTTGTAGCTTCAAAATTTATTTTAGTAGCCTTAGATTCAGATAAAAGAAATGAAGCAGGTGAAATCATTTTTAGTACCCTATCTGAAATTGAAAAAGCAACCGTAAGAACACACGATTTAGCCATTATTAGAAATCCTTATGTAATACTAGGTTTCGTGGTAATAGCGATGCTTATTATTATTAGTTTAATAAAAATGCCTAAAAGGAAAAACATTGAAAACCCAACTAGTGCCATGTCTTCTTTTAAAAGATTATTTAAAAACAGTAAATATAAAGAAGGTGTTTTAGCACAACTTTTTTATGTAGCTGCGCAGATCATGTGTTGGACATTCATTATTCAGTATGCAGGTAACTTAGGTATCCCTAAAGCGGAAGCACAAAACTATAACATTGTTGCAATGACGATCTTTTTATGTAGCAGATTTATAAGTACCTTTTTAATGAAATACATAAACTCCAAAAAATTATTAATGATTTTTGCAATTTGTGCAATGGCAACCATTTCTGGAGTTATTTTAATTGAAGGAATTATGGGTGTTTATTTACTAGTTGCTACTTCGGCATTTATGTCTTTAATGTTTCCAACCATTTATGGTATTGCATTAGACGGATTAAACAAAGAAGATACTGCACTTGGAGCTGCCGGTTTAGTTATGGCAATTGTAGGTGGCGCGTTAATGCCAATTTTACAAGGATCCATGATCGATATGGAAAAAATAGGACCTTTTTCTGGTGTTAATTTTTCTTTTATCCTTCCATTTATTTGTTTCTGTTTTATTGCTGTATATGGTTATAGAACATTGAAAATTCATAAGTAACATCCAATTTAATGAAAAGACATTGTTTTGCTTTAGATCTCATTAATGATGCTACGCTCATTTCAGAATATAAAAAATATCATAAAGAGATATGGCCTGAAATAACAAAGAGTATTCAATCTGCAGGCATAGAGCATTTAGATATTTACTTAACTGGAAATCGGTTATTCATGATTATGGAAGTGAACGACTATTTTTCTTTTGAAAAGAAAACTACTATGGATTTAGAAAATCCGAAAGTGCAAGAGTGGGAAAACTTAATGTGGAAATATCAGCAAAAATTGCCTTGGGCAAATGAAAATGAAAAATGGTTATTAATGGATAAAATTTATCAACTACAAGACTAATAAAACTATGGCTATAGAATTTAACTCAAAATACCCATCCGTAGATGACTTAAGAACAAAAGCAGAGAAAATGATTCCAAAATTTGCTTTTGAATATCTAGATGGTGGATGCAATGAAGATGTAAATCTGCATAGAAACACATCCGAACTTAGAGATGTTCAGTTAGTTCCTCAATATTTAAGGGATTTTAATGGAGCAAGTTTAAAAACAAAATTATTTGGTATCGAATATGATGCTCCTTTTGGAATAGCACCAGTTGGACTACAAGGATTAATGTGGCCAAATGCTCCAGAAATTTTAGCAAAAGCGGCACATAAACATAATGTTCCTTTTATTTTAAGTACTGTAACTACTACTAGTATTGAAAGAGCTGCAGAATTAACGGAAGGAAAAGCATGGTTTCAATTATACCATCCTACAGAAAACCGTTTAAGAGACGATATTATAAAAAGAGCAGCCGCTGCAGAGTGCCCAGTATTAGTTATACTTTGCGATGTACCTACTTTCGGATTTAGACCAAGAGATATTAGAAATGGGTTGGCAATGCCTCCTAAAATGTCTGTTAAAAATATCATGCAAGTTTTAGGAAAGCCAAAATGGGCAATGAATACTTTGCGCTACGGACAACCAAATTTTGCAACATTAAAACCATATATGCCTAAAGGTTTAGATTTAAAACAATTAGGTAAGTTTATGAATGACACCTTTTCTGGACGTTTAAACGAAGAGAAAATAAAACCTATTCGCGATATGTGGAAAGGTAAAATAGTATTAAAAGGTGTGGCTTCTGAAGAGGACGCAAAAGAAGCTATTCGTTTAGGATTAGACGGAATTATTGTTTCTAATCACGGAGGAAGACAACTAGATGCCGGAGAATCATCAATTAAACCATTAGCAAATATTGCTGCTAAATATGGTGATCAAATTGAAGTGATGATGGATAGTGGTGTTCGATCTGGTCCAGACGTAGCAAGATCTCTTGCAAGTGGTGCTAAATTCACTTTTATGGGACGTTCCTTTATGTACGGTGTTTCTGCTTTAGGAAACAAAGGTGGTGATCATACCATTTCACTTTTAAAAACTGAATTGCAACAAGTAATGGAGCAATTATGTTGTGAAAGAGTAGAAGATTTACCACAGCATTTATTTAAAAAATAATATAGATACCGCATTGGCTCAAATCCTTGACTTATTTAGACGAAAAGGCAATTTCACACAAACATAGCCTTGCATTTACAAAACAAGCTTAGCCAAGCTAAAAAGAACAGATTTAACCCTATTCTATTATATCCTATAAAACAAAAAAGCCTTTCCATTTCTGGAAAGGCTTTTTTATGTATTAGCAGCAACAGGCTTCAATTCTTGGCTTTATAAAGAAATGGTCCAGAAAGATTTTGTACGATATTTTAATAACAAGTATCCCCTATTTTTTTTATTCAAATACTTCAAAAAAAAACTATGAGCTATACAAACCAACTTTATAGCTCAAAAATTAACTATATTTGAGCTATAAAAGTAAAAATTATAGCTCATGAGACGTAAAATATGGAATTGGCAACAAAAACAATGGCCTCATTTTTCATATAATGAAGATGTACTGACTGTTTTAGAATTAAAATTCTCGCAAAATTCAGGAACCGTTTTAGGAGCTTTTAAACATGTTAATAAAAAGGAGAAAGAACAATTAATTATTGAAACACTATCCAATGAAGCTCTCAAAACTTCTGAAATAGAAGGCGAATATCTAGATAGAGATAGTATTCAATCCTCTATCAAAAAAAACCTAGGTTTAAAGGTTGACAAAAAAAAAATAGCTCCTGCTGAATTTGGGATTTCAGAAATGATGGTTGACTTATATAAAAATTTTGATAAACCATTAACTCATAAGCAGCTTTTTAATTGGCATAAAATGCTAACTAATGGTAGAAGAGATTTAACAGATATTGGCACATACCGCTCACATGAAGACCCAATGCAAGTGGTTTCTGGACGCTTGAACAAACCAACCGTTCATTTTGAAGCTCCACCATCTCATGAAATACAAAAAGAGATGGAGCAATTTATAGTATGGTTCAATACCATGTATTTCAAAACCAAGCATAAGGTATTACCAATTGCTAAAGCTGGTATTACACACTTGTATTTTGTATGTATACACCCCTTTGAGGATGGTAATGGGCGTATTGCTCGTGCTCTTACCGAAAAATCTATAGCACAAAGCATGGGACAACCTGCCCTTATCTCATTATCAAAGACTATTGAAACGAATAAGAAAGCGTATTACAACGCTCTTGAAAACAACAACAAGGAATTAGATATTACAGATTGGCTGCTATATTTTGGGCAAACCATATTAGATGCACAAGAAGACACGCTAAAACTGATTGATTTTTTAATTGAAAAAGCTAAATTCTTTGATCGTTTCAACTCCCTTATGAATGCACGTCAACTAAAAGTTATTACACGTATTTTTGACACTGGACACCAAGGTTTTGATGGTGGTTTAAGCGCCGACAATTACACTAAAATAGCAAAAACTTCAGCTTCTACTGCTACTCGTGATTTAAAAGATATGTTAGACAAAAACATGTTTATCAAGACTGGTGAATTAAAAGGTACTCGATATTGGTTGAATTTAAAATAACCTTATGTTTTAGAAAGTTTAGTCCAAGAGTTAACATCTACTCCACCTGTATATATTTTAGGTTCAGTATCATTTAATTTCATTGAAAAATCGTGTACGTTTTCGTGTACTTTTTGCAAAAGTAAGAAAAATGAAGACATAAAGCTTAGTAGCGGGAACTGGATTCATTTCTTTATTTTAAAAAGAAATGGGCCAGAAAGAAAGGCTTGTACAAATAAAACCACTGTGCAAGCACAGTATTGGCTTTTGCATTTTTAGAAAACATTAAAGCAAGCTCTTTATTTTCTAAAAACACAAAAGCCAAACATTTTCATGTTTGGCTTTCTTAGTAGCGGGAACTGGATTCATTTTGTTGCCAAACAACAAAATGGGCCATTAAGATAACAGCCCAAAGCACCCCTTAAGCGCTTTGCACTTTTAGGTCTTTTTTATGCTTTTAAAAGTTGAAATAAATTTCACTTTTGAGCATAAAAAAAACCTCTTGATTTCTCAAGAGGTTTACTTAGTAGCGGGAACTGGACTCGAACCAGTGACCTTCGGGTTATGAGCCCGACGAGCTACCTACTGCTCTATCCCGCGATTTTAAATGAAAACAATTTACTTAGCTTTTAACTTTCGCTTCATAATGGCGACCAAATTGTTTCGGACTGCAAATATACAACGCTTTTTAGATATTACAAGGCTTTTTTAAAAAAAATTATTGTTGAATATTTTCTGCCTGAAAACCAGCTAGTTCTGCGTTAATAAATTGTACTTTTATTTCAATTGGGTTGCAACATACCTCGCAATCTTCAATATATGTCTGATTGGAGACACTTTTATCTAACAACATGGATATGTCTTGCCAGCAATACGGACATTGAAAAAAGTGTTCTTCCATAAAATAAAAATAGGCAAATTAAATTTGCCTATTAAATTCTGTTCCAATTATTGGTATTAATCTTCTTCTGTTGCCAAAGCTGTGTCTGTAACAAAATGTAATTTCATTTGTATATCTGCTGGTTTTCTATCAATAATACTAACCATGTCTTTATTCAGCTTATTACCACTTACCATAATGGTATTTAGTTGCGTAAGATTATTAAGGGCAATTGGTAAGTCTCCTGTAAATGCATTACTAGCTAAAACAAGTTCTTTAAGATTTACAAGGCTACCTATTTCTGCAGGTATTTCACCGTCTAATTTATTATCTATTAAACTTAATACTTCTAATTTTGTTAGTTGGCTAATTTCGGTTGGGATATTACCTGTTAGGAAATTACTTCCTAAAACCAATGTTTTTAAGTTTTTTAAGTTTCCAATGGAAGAAGGAATTTCACCAGAAAACGTATTACTGAACAACTCTAATACCTCTAGTTTTGTTAACGAACCAATCTCAGTTGGTATATTTCCTTCAAAAGCATTTACAAATAGCTTTACCGATTTCAATTCTTTTAAATTAAAGAATGCTTTTGGCAAATTGCCTTCTAATTTATTAAAACCTAAGTTTATTTTTTGAAGATATATAAGGCTCCCAATTTCTTGAGGAAGTGTTCCTTGTAAATTATTCATGTGTAAATTAAGACCTACAACCTTATCGTTTTTAACAGTAACTCCGTGCCAAGTTGCAACCGGTTGTTCTAAGTCCCAAGTAGTATTCCATTGCTCCCCTTGTGTAGCAGTATATAGTGCAACTAAGGCTTCTTTTTCGGTTTGCGAAACGTTAGCACATATCATCGTACTAACAAAAAGACATAATAGGGTTAGTTTTAAAGTCTTCATAACGAATAGATTTGGGATTAATTCTATACGAAACTAACTGATAACTAGATAAAAAACAAATTTATTCGATGAAATGCACAATCGGAATAAACGAAACCTTTTAATATGCAATATTCAACAACTCACCACTTAGCTGTAACACCTGTAATTCAGAGAGTTTTGCCTGATATTTTGCTTGATTTCTACTTAATTCAGCATTCAAAAGATTTAATTGTGCTTGTCTAAATTCTATCGAATTTACTTGTCCGATTTTGAATTTTTCTTGTGAACGATCAAAATTATTTTGAGCAGTAATTATATTATTTTCTTGTACTCGAAAAATAGTAAGCTTGTTTTGGTAATCGTCCCAAGCATTATTAAAATCACGTTCTAAAGAAAGTAGTATTTGTTCCTTTTGAAGCTCTTGATTTTTTAAGGCTACTTCGGCGTTTTTTACTGTTATTAAAGTGCTTCCTCCATCAAATATATTCCAGCTTAGATTCAGGCCGGCAGATAGCCCTGTATTTGTAGATCCTGCTAAAAACGATGCTGCATTATTATCACTTTTGTTCCATCCGTAAGAACCTACTAATCCTAAAGTTGGTAAGTAAGAAGACTTCCCGGTTTTAATATCTAATTTAGATATTTGAATAGACTTATCGGCTTGTAATAACGCTACGTTTCTAGATTTTGCTTTTTCTAACAAATCGGCTTTATTAATATCTAGCAGGAAATTAATTTCTGTTTTCACAGTAAAATCGTCGGCAACCTGATTTCCCATTACAAAGTTCAAATCCCTTTTGGTATTGTTTAGTTGCTGCTTGGTATTGATTAAATTAATGCTGTCATTATTAATATCCACTTCCGCATTTAAAACTTCAAGTTTTGTATTTTGGCCATATTCAAATTGATATTCCGAGCGTACCAAACGATCTTTAGAAATAGATAAAGTCTGCTGAAAAGTAGTAGCATTTTCCGAAAGTTGTGCCACATTATAATAAATAGAAAACAACTCTATTATGGTATTTTCTATAGTTTCGCGAGCTTGCAATTCGGATAATTGGTATTGTTCTTTTAATCGTTTGTAGTTATATTTCCTTCCTAAGCCATCAAACAAGGTATAATTGACATCTAAAGACGCATTATAGCGAGAACTTTCGGCACCATTTAAACTGGTTGTACTTCCGTCAGAAAATTCAGACTCATTATTATCTAAATTATAAGTCGCTCCTGCATTCCCAGTTACTGTTGGTAAATATCCTGTATTATAAATACTGGTGTTATTTTCGGAAACCTCCAGATTCTTGTTTGCTATTTTAATTCCGTAGTTATTATCTAACACATAATTTACAGCATCTTCCGGACTAAGTTCTTGCTGTGCATAGCAAGTACCTAAACCTATAAAGCAACATAATGTTATTATTTTAATGTTCATTTTCTTCCTTTTGTTCTTTAATAGCTCTTTCTACTTCTTCTTTGGTTATCGTCTTTCCTGTAAATAACCATTTTCCATTTTGCTTAATACTATTACTAAAAGATAAGAATAGCGGTAAAACTAAAAGGGTTAAGATAGTTGCATACGCAATTCCAAAAGATATGGAAATTGCCATAGGTTTTAAAAATTGTGCTTGTCTACTTTTTTCTAAAAGTAAAGGAGCCAAACCTGCAACGGTAGTTAATGAGGTTAAGAAAATGGCTCTAAAACGAGATTTTCCTGCATCTAAAAGTGCTTCATCAAACTTTAAACCATCTCGTAAATTGGAATTAAATTTACCAATAAGTACCAGACCATCATTTACCATAATACCAATTAGAGCAATAATACCTAAAAGAGATAATATATTTACCGAAAAACCAAGCATCCAGTGTCCCCAAGCTACAGCGGTAAGACTAAAAGGCACTAATAGAATTAATAATATTGGCTGACTATAACTTCTAAATGTAAAAGCAATAACAATATAAATTAGAAATATAATAGGAATTCCCGCTTTCCATAAAGAATTATTTAGTTTTTCTTTTTCTCTGTTTTGTCCTTCATAAGAAGCCGAAATGGTTGGGTATTTAGACTGCAACTCTACCATAGTTACCCCTTTTAAGTCGGCCAAAATATCTGTTGTACTAGTACTTGGATCTTTTAAATCTGCAGAAACTTTTATTTCGCGCTGCCCTTCTAAATGATTAATAGCAACATCTCCTCTTTCAATAGTATAAGAAGCAATATCTTTTAACGTAACTCGCTCACCTGTTGGAGTTACAATTCGCATATCGTCTAAATTATTAATAGATGCTCTATCGCTTCTATCATAACGAACCCAAACGCGAATTTCGTCTTGTCCTCTTTGAAAACGTTGCGCCTGTGTACCAAAGAAACCAGAACGCACTTGACTCATTACGGTGCTTAAATTTAAGCCTAATAAATAAGCGCTTTCTTTAAGTTCTATACGGATTTCTTTAATTCCTGCAGGATCATTATCTTCTACATCTTTTAATAATACATTAGATTCTAATACTTCTTTTAGTTCTACTTTGGCTGCTTTAAGCTCTTCAATATTATTTCCTAAAAGAGAAACCGAAACTGGACTACCTCCAAAATTTCCACCAGAACCAAAAATTAAACGTTCTGTACCAATAACAGGACCTACTAATTCACGTAATCTATTTGCTACTAGTGAAGATTTTATTGCGTCGGGTCTTTCTTCCCCTGGCAACATGTTAATCTGTAATCTTGCACTAGAACTACTATTTATAGTTAAAATGGTGTTTTCAAAAAGCTCTTTATCTTCTCCTTTTAAATATTCTTCGGTTAATTCTTGATTAACGATAAACGCTTTCTCTTCTATCATAGAAATAATAGAATCTGTTATTTTTTCATTCGTACCATTTGGCATATCTAATTCTATAGTCACTTTATCACTTGCAACCGAAGGAAACATGGTCATACCAATTACACCACCACCAATTGCTCCAAAAGTTAAAACTAATAAAGCAACAAAAATACCTAAAGAGAGTAGTTTAAAATTTAAAACAAAAGTGATTGCAGGAACGTAAACTTTATCTCTTAAGAAGTTCATAAAGTTGTCTCCAGCTTTGTTTATTACTCGCATTTTAGAGAAAAACTGTTTCACTTTTGAAGGATTTTCATCTTCTACTTGCGGTCTTAAAGCTTTTGAATGTGCTAAATGCGCAGGAAGAATAATTAATGCTTCGACTAAAGAAACCACTAAAGTAAGTATTACAATGACGGATACTTCACCAAAAAATTCACCAATTCTACTATCTAAAAATAAAAATAAAGAAAAGGCTAAAAGCGTTGTTATAATTGCGGAAACTACTGGAGGAATTACTTCCATAGTACCATCGATTGCAGCATCGATAGGCGACTTTCCTTTTTCGTAATGCTGGTAGATATTTTCGGCAATAACAATACCATCATCTACCAAAATACCAATTACGATAATCATTCCGAAAAGGGACAAAACATTAATGGTTACATCAAATTGTCCTGCAAACATAAACATTCCTAAAAACGAAATAGGCAAACCAAATGCTACCCATAATGCCAAACGTGTATTTAAGAATAGGGATAAAAAGATTAACACCAACAGCATTCCTACAATGGCATTTTCTGTTAATAAATCGGTACGTTGTTCTAGTGTTTTTGAACGATCTTCAATAATACTTAATTGTACATTATTATGCTTTTGATTATATCCTTCAATATACGTTTCACATTTTCTGCAGAGGATATTAAATCCTCGTTATTCGTGCTAGTTACCGTAATATTTACGGATAAATTCTGATTGTAATATGTCGCATTTGGAGTCTCTGAGAAACGATCACGAATAATAGCCACGTCTTTTAAACGAATAACTTTACCATCATTGGTAGCACGAACCACAATATTAGAAAGCTCATCCCCATAATACGAACGGTTATTTGCTCGAATAAGGTATTCTTCGGCATCCGTTTTAATAGTTCCTCCAGTAGTTAAAATATTAGCCCTACTTACGGCCTGCGAAACTTCAGTAAAGGTTAGATTATATGCTAACAAACTAATTTCATTTACTGCAATTTCAATTTCTTCATCTGGATAACCAGAAATAGATATTTGCGAAATGCCTTCAATAGCTCTTAAATCATTTTCAACCTGCCTCCCTAATTGTTTTAAAGTAGCAAGCGGAATATTATCGCCACTTAAAGCAAAGGAAATGGTTTCTCTAACCACCTCTTGTTTCGCTACAATTAAGGGTTCCATTCCAGAAGGAAAAGAAGGTACGCGATCTACCGCATTTTTAACTTCCAATAACATAAAGTCAATGTTCTCCCCTTTTTCGGTTTCTACAGTAATGGTTCCACTGTTTTCTCTAGATACCGAAGTAACGCGATCCACACCCTTTAAACCTTTTAGATTATCTTCTATTTGAAGTACAATACCTTCTTCAATTTCTTGAGGTGATGCTCCAGGATAAGTAACACTAATGTTGATTATTTTAGATTCTACTAAAGGAAAAAAGGAAGATTTTAAGGATAATATTCCTAGAATTCCAAAACCAATAAAAGCTAAAATAAAGATGTTGACAGCTACGTGATACTTAATAAAATATGTTATTAATTTTCTCATGTTTACTGCTTGTCTTTGGTATTACTTTTTTCTTCAAAAGCTTTCACTAACATTCCTGCATATGCTCCAGGAACAGACTTTTTAAGAATAATGGTTCCGTTAGGCACTTCTTTCAATACGACTTTTGTATCTGAAAAATACACAGGCTTTACATCTATTACATCTAACAGACTATCTTTAACGACAAATATTTGCTGACTTTCTAAAAGCAAGTTTCTATCTATTTCAATAGCATCACTTTCTTGTTTTGCATTTAGATTCGCTTCTAAATACATCCCTTCCTTTAGATTTTCGTGTTTCACTTCTATATACGCAGTAATAGTTTGTGTGGTAGCATCAATACTCCCGTTAACACGCGATACTTTACCCGAATAGGTTTCTGTTTTATCTAAGTTATTTAAAGCCACATTTTCTCCAACTTTCAGCAAATTAGCGTAGGTTTTACTGATGGCTACTTCCATTTCGTATACGGAAGGATCTATAAACTCCCCTAGTTTTTGTCCGCTTCTAATTAAGGTACCTTCCGTTACTAAAGCTTCGGTTAAGATTCCTGAAAAAGGTGCAGAGATATAATACTTAGCCAAACGTTGTTCTAAGTTTTTTACGTTGTAGTAATTAGATACAATACTTCTTCCTGTAATGAAATAATTTTCCTTATCGGAAGTCATTTGAGGTAACTTTGGTGTTGTTTTATCCAAATCAAAACTAGTAAGATAGTTTTGCCATTTATCAAATATATCTGGAAAATCTAAACGAAGATCTGGCATGATCGCAGCAATAGAATTGTACAGATTACTTTTTGAAGACTGTACACTTGCGTAATATTCTGCAGCATCTATTTTAATTAATGTTTGTCCTGCTCTGTATTCTTGACCTGGTTTAAATAATTTACTTCCTGGTTTAAAAATCCCTTGCACTTCCGCATAAATTTCTAATCTACGTTTTGCTTCTAGGCTACCATTTGCTGCAATAACTATTGGAATGGTGCTATTTTGTACCGTATCTGTAAAAATAGTTTTTACAATTTTAGCTTTAACTGGCTTTGGTTTATTTTTATCTGCTATTAATTTTTTAGCAAATAAAATGGAGCCAATTATAAGTAGCACACCTATAATAGATAGAATAATTTTACGCATTGGTATAGTTTTGTAATTAGACTACAAAACTATGTTATAGTTTAACGGGGAAACGTTAAAGAAAACCTAAAAAAACTTATGCGAAATCTTCTAGTTTCAATGTGATATCTTCCCATTCTTGCATGAGTTGGGTAAGTTTATTTTTGTTAGCTTGATAGGTATCAAAGAAACCTGGTTTAGAAGAAACTTCGTCATAATTTACAGCGAGCTCCACATCTGCCTCTTTAATTTCTTTTTCTAACTGATTTATTTTAGACTCGGTATTACTCAACCTGTTGTTTAAAGATTTTAGTTTCTTTTGGTCGTCGTAAGACTGGGTTTTCTTTTCTTTAGGAGCAGATTTTATAACGGTACGTTTTTCTACTTCACGTAAATTCTCCACATTACGCTGCTCTAAATAATAATCTATATCTCCTAAATACTTCTTGATTTTTTCGTCTTTAAATTCATAAACCGTATCTGTTAATCCTTGTAAGAAATCACGATCATGCGAAACCAAAAGAAGTGTACCTTCAAAACGTTTTAAGGCATCTTTTAAAACGTTTTTAGATTTAATATCTAAGTGATTGGTTGGCTCATCCATAATAAGCACATTAAAAGGTTGCAGCATTAATTTTGCAAGTGCCAAACGGTTACGTTCTCCCCCAGAAAGTACTCTTACATATTTCTCTGCTTCGTCACCACGAAATAAAAACGAACCTAAAATATCACGAACTTTACTTCTATTGGTTTCATTTGCAGCATCAATCATGGTATCTAAAACGGTTTTGCTACCGTCTAAATATTCTGCTTGATTTTGAGCAAAATAACCAATCTGTACGTTATGCCCCAGTTTTAAGATTCCGTCGTGTTTTAAATCACCAACCAAAATTTTAGCAAGCGTAGATTTACCTTGTCCATTCTGACCAACAAATGCCGTCTTCACATCCCGTTCAATCATTAAACTCACTTCGGATAAGACTTGGTTTTCACCGTAATTCTTAGAAATCTTATCTGCTTCTACCACTACTTTCCCAGGAGTTATAGAAACTGGAAAATTTAAAGTCATTACAGAGTTATCGTCTTCGTCTACTTCAATTCTATCAATTTTGTCCAGCTTTTTTATTAGCGATTGTGCCATGGTTGCTTTACTCGCTTTGGCTCTAAATTTTTCAATTAGTTTTTCCGTCTGCTCAATCTGTTTTTGCTGATTTTTTTGCGACGCTAATTGTTGTGCTTTAATTTCATTTCTCAGCACTAAATACTTTGTATATGGTTTTGGGTAATCGTAAATTCTTCCTAAAGAAACCTCAATGGTTCTATTAGTTACATTATCTAAAAACATTTTATCATGCGAAACAATCACGACTGCTCCAGAATAATTTTTCAAGAATCCTTCTAACCAGATAATAGATTCTATATCCAAGTGATTGGTTGGCTCATCTAATAATAGTAAGTCATTATTTTGAAGAAGGAGTTTCGCTAATTCAATACGCATTCTCCAACCTCCAGAAAAAGTATCGGTAAGTTTATTAAAGTCTTCGCGTTTAAAACCTAGACCTTGTAATATTTTTTCGGTTTCCCCTTGATAGTTATACCCACCAAGAATTTCGAAGGAATGCTGTAAATCGTTAAGATCAATCATTATTTGATTGTATCCTTCACTTTCGTAATCGGTACGTTCTACAAGTTGTGTGTTTATTTCCTCTAACTGTGCTTCTACTTTTTTAATTTCGGTAAAGGCTTGGTAGGATTCTTCTAAAACTGTTCTTCCTAAAACAAAATCTATATCTTGTTTTAAAAAGCCAATCTTTAAATCTTTATCTGCTGCTAATTGTCCAGAATCTGGTTCTAATTCCTTAGATAAAATTTTAAGCATGGTAGATTTCCCTGCTCCATTTTTACCTATTAACCCAACACGATCGCCAGAATTTAATTTAAATGTAATTTCTTCGAATAAATATTCGCCTTGAAAAGATATAGATAGATTGTGTATGTTAAGCATAGTTTGGTAACAATTGTTACTTTAATTTAATAAATATTGGCTAATTTTGTTTGATTGAACAGATTTAATAACCAGTTTGCAAAAGTACATAAATAATATGTTTAAAAAAGGTTCTAAATTATATAGTATTTTAACGGGTTCTTGCCCAAAGTGTCATCAAGAATCGATGTATAGTGACACCAATCCATATCACTTATCCAAGACATTAACCATGCACGAAAATTGCTCGCATTGTGGTATAAAATACAAGATAGAACCATCGTTTTTTTACGGTGCAATGTATGTTAGTTACGGTGTTGGTATTGCTTTTGCTGTTGCTGCAGCTGTAATTAGTGGTGTTTTTCTAAAAGCATCCATTCATTATGTTTTTGCTTCTATAGTTGGAACATTAATTGTTTTTGCTCCAATAATCATGCGTATTTCTAGAAATATATGGATCAATATGTTTGTCCATTTTGATAAGAATGCAGTGAAAAATAAATAATTATTTGGGCGTTACCACAAGGGTCGCGCTTTCCATTAGATCTTTTTACTTCTATATCCCGTAACTATTAAGGAAATTTATACTTCCGTAAAAAGGATGCCATTGCAATCGCTAACGCAAGCAAGCTCCATCTTTTTTCTATATCACAAGCTTAGTTTTGCAATAGCTAGTCGTATTTATTTAAATCTAGCAATATCAATTTCGTTTTCCAAAGCTATATTATTCTCTATACGATCGAATAGCTGTTTTGCTACATAAGGAGCAATCATAACACCTCTTGTACCTAAACCATTAAGCACATACATATTTTCATGTATTTCATGTTGACCAACAAGCGGTCTTCTATCGGTAACTGTTGGTCGTATTCCTGCTACTTGATTAACGACTTCAAAATCACATTTTAAAAACGTTTTAAGCTTTTTTAAGAGCGCTTCTCTAGCTTCTGCTGTTATGTTGTTAGTTTTATCTTTCCAATCGTAAGTTGCCCCAACAGTGTACAAATCGTTTCCTATAGGAATTAGAAACACACTCGATTTTAAAACGTAGTCCATTTTTAAATCTGGAGCATGAATAGTAAGTAATTCTCCTTTTACTTCTTTTAAAGGAAGGTCTTTAAAAAACAGATTCTTTTTAACACCAAAACCTTCCGCAAAAACAATATGTTTTGCTGTAATATCTTTATATTGAATAAGGTCTTCGGTAATTAATGCTTCATAAGCAAAAGCATCTTCTATTAGTTGATTGTTTTCTAATAGTTGTTTTTTATAGCTTTCAATTAATAGTTTAGTATCAATTCTTCCGGTTTCTAAAACTTTTCCGAAGCCAAAATTAGCATCAATAGCCACGTTATCATTTTTAATAATCTGTGTAGAAAGATATTCACTAAGCTCAGGCTTATCTGAAGCTGTAAACCATTCGTTTTGTTCTTGCACAGAAGTGAACCTTCTATAGACTGGTGTTTTATGATCTAAGGTAACTTTTAAATCGTTTTCTAATTTACTATAAATAGGAAGTGCCAATTCTAACTGTTCTTTACTTTTCCAAACGGAAGTAAATCGTTTTAAAACCACAGGATTGTATAAGCCTCCTGCTACTACAGAAGAATGCTGTGATTTATTATCAAACACCACAAAGCTTTTATTATTGGCTTTTAATTGCTCACAGAAATGAATTCCTGCAAGACCACTACCAACTATAATGTAATCTACGTTTTTCATGAGTAACAAAAATACTGTTTTTAGTGCATAAAAAACGCCCACTATTTCTAGTGAGCGCTATTTTTATTTTAAGAAAGTCTTAGTAAGACCACATGTCCATTTCAAAGTTTCTGATTTTATCTTTAATTCTATCAGATTCTAATAGTTGCATTAAAGCGTTTTCAGTAATATACTCGTCTACTGTTCTATCTCCAAACACGTTTTCTTCTTTATAAACGTAACCGTTAAAACGTCTAGCATTTAAAATATGATCGAATGAAAATGGTACAGCACTGTTTTTATTATTGAATGCTTTTGCTTCATGTAAAACATCTCTTGCATCTGGAAAGAATATCCAATATAAAGGGTTTGGTTCTTTATTTGCTTCGTCATCACTATCAATAAAGTTTACATCGGCTGCTGCTGGAGCAAGACCTAATAATCTAAATTTAAGTTCTCCTTGACGTTTATCAAAGTACCAAAGACCTTTTATTAAATATGCGCTTACATCGTAAGAAGATATTTCTCTTTTAGTAATATACTCTGCATCTACAAAGCCATCTGCATTTAATTGATCATAACCAATATCTAAAGTATCTACTTTAGAAGTTATATCCTTTAAATCTTTTAAGCTACGTTTTGCAGTAAAATAAGAATCATCGTAAACATTTTCAATTTTACCTTCTCTGATTGCTTTTGTTAAAACATCATATAGAGAACGTCTGTTACTTCCAATGTTATTAGTATCCACAGGATAATACAAAGGAAAGTTTACACGCTCGTCTAAAACCACTTTTTCCCAAGTCATTTTAGAGTACATAATGTCTCTATCATCTACATAACCGTATTCTAATGGTTTATCATTATCTACAGCTTTTTGTGCTTCGGTTCTAACTCCTATTTCTTGAGGTGTCTTCGCATTTAAAATATTCGCTTGCGAAAAACCTGCAGTTGTTAGCGCTACACTAAAAATGGTTAATAAAAAAGATTTATAATTCATCTTACAATAATTAATTTTAATTAATAATACTATAAAGTTGGTTTAGTTAGATAACTCTATAATAATTGGTGCTGCTGGCTTAATTCTTGGTCCATTACTACTTGATTTAATATCAAATATTTGAACATCAGAACCACGCTTTGCTTTACGTAAAGCAGACTTAGCTTGTGAGTTAAGTTTGTTACCTTGACAAGTAACACTTGGTGAACCAGGTACTTTAAATTTAAATGATGTTACTTTTAAAGGTAAATCGAAATCAAAGTCTTCTAATACAGCTTCTACTCTACCAATTTCCACATTGTTTCTTGGTAAACTAAATTGTCCTGTTTTACCTGCCATTTGACCAGAAGGCTTAGGAATATCTTTAATTCTGAATGTTTTTCTATCTGAAGCTGGAGTACCGTCGTCTAGTTTAGCTGTAACGTTAATAGTTACTTCTTTACCAGTTGTTGGTACCATGTTGTATTTACCTGTTCCAGAACCTTTACTTAAACCTGCTCCACTAGCAGATACTTTGTTATCTGGTACACCTGCAAAAGAAATAGTCATAGGGTTACTTACACCACGATAAACAACATTCATTTTATCTGCAGATATAGTTGCAGAATTAGGTCTTGGTACTACTACGTAGTTCGCATTAACAATAGGAATTTCTAATTCCTTACCATTCTCAATAAAAGTAAATTTACCTTCTATTTGGTGCTCACCAACATTTCCAACGTTAAAGTCTAAAGTAGCAGCTCCTGTTGAGTCAATAGCTTTAGATAAGTCTACTTCATTTCCTTGAACAGTTAATTTAGTAGGTGCAACATTTGCATACTTACCAATAACTACTCTACCTTGAAATTTCTCACCTGCAAAAAACGCAGACTTGTCAGCCAATACAATTGCTTTATAATTATTTAAAGTTGTAGCTTCAGAAACAATGTTTCCTAAAAACAGACTAAACATATCTGATTCTGTAACTTTAATATCATTTTGCATTGCTGTTAATTTCGTATAAGAAGCAATTGCTGGAAAACCTTGATAGTTATAAGCTAACCAATCAATCTTTTTTCCATCTTTATTAGGTACAGATTCTGTACTGAACGTTTTAGCAAAAGCTTGCGCTCTACCTCTATAACTTTCATCTTTAGCAAGAATATCATTAATCGCTTTTTTGTAAGCATTAATATTATCCATTACCTCTTGACCTTTCTTAGTTAAACGATCTCCTGTAAACCAAGCTTCATCCAAGATGTCTGTTTTGTCCATTGCTTCAAAAGGCAATTTCCCTTGTTCATCTAATTTATATTGACCTGCTTTTACTAGATCAGTCTTTAAAGATTCTACATACTTGTAAAATTTATCTGAAGCAATTTTAACTTCCTGAGCTCTTGCTGCAGGTATTTTAAATTCCTTTGGATTTTCATCAGATTTAATTTCTAATGCAGCTAGTAACTTATCATTTCTATCTGTAGTAGCTTCGTTAGAATCTGCGAATTTCGCTTCCATCAGTCCAAATGCTGAAAGTACTTCTTTAGACATATTCATAGCCATCATTGCGATGAATACTAAATACATCAAGTTAATCATTTTCTGCCTTGCGGATGCTTTTCCTCCTGCCATGTTTAATTAGTTTTTATTGGTTAATAAATATTAGTTAATAAAACTAATTAGTTTTTGTTCATTGCAGAAAGCATTCCACCATATACTCCATTTAAAGAAGATAAGTTTGAAGCTAATGATTGCATTTGCTCTTTTAATTTAGTTGCATTTTCAACAGCTTCTTCATTAATACTAGCTTGTCTGCTTGCACTATCCATTTGTACTTTATAAAGGCTATTTAAAGACTCCATTTGTGCAGCAGCTAAAGACATTTCTTCGCTATATTTCTTTTGTGCTTGAATTCCATCTACAGTTGGAGAAATTCCTTTAGCAGCACCTTCAAAATTTTTGATACTTGCTCCTAAACTTGCCATTAATTCACCATCAATTTTAGCATCCTTTAATAAGTTATCTAATTTTTTAGAAAGTAAACCTTCTGCATCTTTAGGTTCTTCTTTTAATTTCTTAGCACCTAATGAAGCACCACCTGATAATTCAGGATAAACTAAAGACCAGTCTAAATCACTTGATTGTCTTTCAAAAGCTGAATATGTAAATACTAATGCTTCTACAATCATACCTAAAGTTAGGATTTCAGAACCATAAGGCCAGTGCTGAATTTTAAATAAAGCTCCAACGATTACAATTGCTGCTCCTAATCCGTAGATCATATTAGTTACTGTGATTTTACCTTTTTGTGCCATAATTTTTAGTTTTTTTTAAATAAGTATTTCTACTTTAGTTGGTTAATATATTACTAATTGGGTTAATCTTTTATTATCTAGCGTTAGCTGTTACATCTGTTCCCATGTAATCTTGAACAGTTCTAAAGCCAATATAACTTCTTGCAGAATCTGCATACTCATAATCTCTTGAACTTACTTGTAGGTAGTAAGCAACATCTTTCCAAGATCCTCCTCTAACTACTTTTCTTTGGTTGTTTACATCATTAACACTAGGGTTAATTGTAGAAACATACTCATAAGAACCAGGATCGTAAGATGCACTTACCCATTCTGAAACGTTTCCAGCCATATTATATAAGTTATAATCATTTGGCTCATAAGATTTCGCTTCTACAGTGTATAAAGCTTGATCTGCAGCATAATCTCCTCTTAAAGGTTTAAAGTTTGCCATGAAACATCCTCTATCATTTTTAGGATAAGGTCCTCCCCAAGGGAAAGTTGCTCCTTGTAAACCTCCTCTTGCAGCATATTCCCATTCTGCTTCAGATGGTAATCTATACTCATTTACAAAATGTTGATTTTTTTCTTTTCTGTATGCATTGTGATATAAAGTTCTCCATTCACAAAAAGCTTTTGCTTGTTTCCAAGAAATACCTACTACTGGATATTCTCCATAAGCATCATGCCAGAAATAATCATTATGCATTGGTTCGTTATATGAATATGCAAAATCTCTAATCCAAGCAGTTGTATCTGGATAAATCTCTACAGCTTCTGTAATTAAGAATTCAGATCTTCTTTTTCCTTTATTACTAGCTTTTGCAGCTTTTTCAATATCCATGTATGTATATTGAAATTTAAACTTAGAAACATCCCAAGTACGTTGTCCGTTATAAGACTCCTCTATAGGTAAGTACATAGTATCCATTACTTCTACATAGTACTCATCTGGATATTCTGAAGTATCAAAAAGTAAATCTACATCGTGATTTAACTTTCTACCTTCGTAACCAGTTTCGCCCATTCCACTGTAGTTGTCATACATGTACTGCTCGTAAGCATTCATGTTTTCAGGATCTGCATCTTTAAATGCAAAGTCACCAATACCACCATCTCCAGGAGTTGCTCCTACCTCATCTGCTAATATGGCAAGTTTGGTTCTAATAGTAGAATCTCTAACCCATTGTACAAATTTACGATACTCACTATTTGTGATTTCCGTTGCGTCCATATAGAACGATCTTACTGTTACCGTTTTTGTTGGCGCATCTTGAATTCCAGCTAAATCATCATCTGATTTACCCATAATAAATGCTCCTCCAGGAATTAATTCCATTCCGTAAGGTTTTTCTGGATGCCATTTTTTTCCTTTAACACCTACTAACTGACCTCTGTCTCCAGAACCACAACTTGTAAGGAATGCTAAAACTACTGTTAATAAAAGAAAATTCTTCATATTTATTGAAAACTCGAGGTTAATTATTCTATGCTCAAAATTTAAGAGCGTAAACATATTTATATATTTTTTAAAAAACAACTTTTTTGTCAAAAAAAATTACGCTTCGTCGTAAAAATAAAACATTTAAACGACAAAACATGGATTTAATTGCGTTATTCTATTTATACACAATTCTTTTGAAATGCTTTGTACCATCTCTCTGGTATTATATTGTTACAAGCATCCACATAATCTTGATGCATGCATGGTAATAACGTATGTCTTTTTAATTTATTATTCATTTCATTTAAAAAAGGTATTTCAATCCACCATCTACCAGTTTTAACACTTTTATAAAACACTAAATCTTGATCTTCGATTAGTGTAATAAACTTTTGATAATTATTTTCATCTTTAAAATCATCATCTTTTACTCTATAATTAACACCTTCTATAAAGTACCAAATAATTTGAGAGATTAACATAGATGTGATCTCATCATCTTTAGAAGGATTATATTCCCAAAGACCAAAAGAGGTTACCTTATTACTTATTCCTGCATAACGCGAAATAGCACAGATTTCTTTTCCGTCTAAACCATTTGGTGACATTTTTTGGTTTAAACTAACTTCAGATGATTTAACAGACCCTAAATCTACACTTACAATATTCGCATCTCGCATTATAGGTTCTACAACGGTAATGTCATTAGAAACTTCACCTAAGCGATACGCATCAAAGTACAATCGCTCCATTAAATCTATTTCTTCTTGCGAATTGAAATAGGTTTGATACCCGATTGCAGAATAGTTAAACAGATTAAAAGGTTGGTCTAATATTATTTTACCAACAAAACTGTTATTCTTAATCGGTTTTGCTGAATCCCCTAAATCAAACTTAGCATCTACATTAACAATATTCACCATTGGTATAATATCGTCATAAGCACGATAATTGGCGTATGTTAAATCTTGACTCCCTCCAATTATTATTGGTATGATACCTTTTTGAACTAAAATGGTAATGGTAGTCTTTAAAGCAAAATAAGTATCTTCTACAGATTCTCCTTTATTAATATCGCCTAAATCGGCAATAGTTGTATTCCAACTTCCAGGAAAAAGGGCATAAAAGGATTTTCGTATTTCGTTTAAGTTGAAATCCTCTCCTATATGATTAACATCATTTCTAGTTTCAAGAACTCCTAATATAGCAAGCTGTACGCCATCTAAATCTGGAACACCCTGTTGCTTAGAATGTATTTTCAATTTTCTACCTAAAGCCTGCACAGGTAACAACTCGTTATGCGCTAAAACTAAATCGGAAACTGGTGAAAGAAAATCAAAATTCATGTATTATATTATTTCTTTTTTGCTGTTGTTTTTTTCTTTGCAGGTGCCTTTTTCTTTGCAGGAGCTTTTTTCTTCGCTTTCTTCTTAGGCGCATTTTGTTCGATGATTCCTTTTACTTCTTCTAAAGTTAAAGCTGGAGCATCTGTAGTTTTAGGTAATTCAATTTTCACTTTACCTTGTAATATATTGAATCTTCCCCAACGTGCTTTTTCTACACGAATACCTTCATCTTCCCAGTTATGAATAACCTTATCAATTTCTTTCTGGATCTTTGTTTCAATTAATTCTACAATATCCGTATCAGATAAATCATCCCAGTCGTACTTTTTGTTTACGTTAATAAACATATCGTTCCATTTTATAAATGGACCAAAACGACCTTTTCCTTTTTGTACTGGTAAATCTTGATAATGATAAATTGGAGCATCTGCTTTTTGTTTTTCTTTAATTAAAACAATAGCATCGTCTAACTCTACCGTTAATGGATCGGTTCCTTTTGGTAGCGAAACATAAGCGGTTCCAAACTTCACATAAGGACCAAAACGACCATTATTTACTTGAATTTCTTCATCTTCGTAAGTTCCTAAATTTTTAGGAAGCTGAAACAAGTCCATCGCTTCCTCAAAAGAAATAGTCCCTAATTGTTGCTCCGGACTTAAACTAGCATAAGTTGGTGTTTCTTCATCGTCAGGCTCTCCCATTTGCACCATTGGTCCAAATTTACCTAAACGTACACTTACGCGTTTTCCTGTCTTTGGATCTTTTCCTAAAATACGTTCTCCAGATTCTCTTTCGGCATTTTCTTGTACATCTTCTACTTTTGGATGAAAGGTTTTGTAGAAAGATTTCATCATCTTTTTCCAATCCTTCTTCCCTTCTGCTATATCATCAAACTGACTTTCTACTTTAGCTGTAAAATTATAATCTAAAATACTTTCAAAATGATTTACTAAAAAATCGGTTACAATGATACCAATATCTGTTGGCACTAATTTTCCTTTATCCGACCCTACTTTTTCTGTAAGCATTACATCTTTCACGTTTCCGCTAGTTAATGTAAGTTGTGTATAATCGCGTTCTACGCCATCAACCGCTCCTTTTTCTACATAATTTCTATTTTGAATAGTAGAAATTGTTGGTGCATACGTAGACGGTCTACCAATACCAAGCTCTTCTAATTTCTTCACTAAAGAAGCTTCTGTAAATCTTGCTGGTGGTCTTGTGTAACGTTCTGTTGCGGTAATGTAATTATTTAAAAGCGACTCGTTTACTTTCATTGCTGGAAGCATACCGTCTTGCTCTACATCTTCATCATCTGTACCTTCTAAGTATACTTTTAAAAACCCTTCAAATTTAATAACCTCCCCATTTGCTGTAAAGGTTTCTTTATTTGTGGATGATTCTATTCTAACATTGGTACGTTCTAATTGCGCTTCACTCATTTGTGATGCAATAGCACGCTTCCAAATTAAATCGTATAATCTTGCTTGATCTCTGTCTATATCCACAGAGTGCGTTGCAAAATTAGTAGGACGAATCGCCTCATGCGCTTCTTGAGCACCTTTAGACTTTCCTTTATAATTTCTTGGTTTGCTATATTTTTCTCCATAAGCAGATTCTATTTCTGCTTGTGCGCCATTTTTTGCTTCGTCAGATAAGTTTACACTATCTGTTCTCATATATGTAATCAAACCGGCTTCATATAGACGTTGCGCCATATTCATGGTTTTACTTACTGAAAAATATAATTTTCTTGCTGCTTCTTGTTGTAATGTAGAAGTAGTAAAAGGTGCTGCTGGTGATTTTTTTGCTGGTTTTTTCTGAAGATCGGCAACTTTAAAATTGGCATCTGCATTACTTTCTAGAAACGCATAGGCTTCTTTTTTTGTTGCAAAATTCTTAGGAAGCTTCGCCTTAAAGGATTGTCCTGCTTCATTTGAAAATTCTGCATCAATTCTATAGGATGCTTCTGCAGTAAAATTGGTAATCTCTCTTTCTTTTTCTACAATTAATCTCACAGAAACCGATTGTACACGTCCTGCAGAAAGACCTCCTTTTACTTTTCGCCATAACACTGGAGAAAGTTCATAACCTACAATTCTATCTAAAACTCTTCGTGC
Source organism: Lacinutrix himadriensis (assembly GCF_001418105.1). Taxonomy (GTDB): domain Bacteria; phylum Bacteroidota; class Bacteroidia; order Flavobacteriales; family Flavobacteriaceae; genus Oceanihabitans; species Oceanihabitans himadriense. The sequence continues at coordinate 41,543 of NZ_LIQI01000024.1, read as the reverse complement.
TTGTTGCGCATCTACTAAATGGTAATCGATATCTCTAGGATTCTCTATTGCCTTTTTAATAGCCGTCTTAGTAATCTCATGAAAAACAATACGTTTCGTCTTCTCTTTATCTAGCTTTAGCGTTTCTGCTAAATGCCATGCAATTGCTTCTCCTTCTCTATCTTCATCACTAGCTAGCCAAACCATGTCTGCTTTTTTAGCTAAATCTTTCAGTTTTTTTACAACTGCTTTTTTATCTTTAGATACTTCATATTTAGGGTCAAAATCACCTTCTACATCTACCCCTAATTCCTTAGAAGGTAAATCTGCAATATGTCCAAAACTAGACTCTACTTTAAAATCCTTTCCAAGAAATTTTTCAATAGTTTTTGCTTTCGCAGGTGACTCTACTATAACTAAATTCTTCGCCATATTTCTATTTTTTCAGAGTGCAAAGGTATGTGAAAAAAAATTCACGTTCCTAATTTATTCTTTCCCGAGACGTTAATTCCTTAAAAATAGACTCTAAAAAAGCCCGAATTAACAGGGTTTTTCACAATATATACACTATTTTAAATATTTTTTATTTGCTTATTTTCTTCTTGATAATCGAAACCAACAGACTCCTTATTATATAGTACACAGAAATATATGGTTTCAAAAACACCAATAAAACAGAGAATCACACCTATTTATATATACAAAAAGAGAACTTACCATTACCAACCCAAAAGTAATTCGCTATTTTTTTTTATTTCCTAAAGCAAGACTAGGTTTTACCTTTTTATTTCAAATTACTAAAATATCTTATTTATATTTTGACTACCCCTTACAAAACGAACAATTACTAACAGCAATTGTGAAAAATTTACACACTGTCACTTTGTCACTTTACTTAAAATATTTGTATCTTTGCATACTTATTGACCAAGATTAATTTCAATTAACAGACTTCCGATTTTACGGAAAATGCGATATTCCGTTTTCACGGAACACTAAAGATGGAAAAGACAATAGACGAAAACAAACAAGGTGAAAATCTTGTTATAGAAAATAAAGAAGGGAACAAAAAAAAGCTTTTTATTGAAAGTTACGGCTGCGCTATGAATTTTAGCGATAGTGAAATTGTAGCTTCCATACTTTCTGACCAAGGATATAATACCACACAAAACCTAGAAGATGCCGATTTGGTTTTGGTGAATACCTGCTCGATTAGAGATAAAGCGGAACAAACCGTTAGGAAACGTTTAGAAAAATACAACGCCATAAAACGCGATACCAACCCAAATATGAAAGTGGGTGTTTTAGGTTGTATGGCAGAACGTTTAAAAAGCAAGTTTCTAGAAGAAGAAAAAATTGTAGACCTTGTTGTTGGTCCAGATGCATACAAAGACATTCCTAACCTTCTTGCAGAAGTAGAAGATGGTAGAGATGCAATAAATGTTATCTTATCTAAAGAAGAAACCTATGGTGATATTTCACCAGTGCGTTTAAACACCAATGGTGTTACTGCCTTTGTTTCTATAACACGTGGTTGTGATAATATGTGTACCTTCTGTGTGGTTCCTTTTACAAGAGGAAGAGAACGTAGTCGTGATCACCAAAGTATTATTGAAGAAATTAATGATTTATGGAGCAGAGGATACAAGGAAATCACGTTACTCGGACAAAACGTAGATAGTTACCTTTGGTATGGTGGAGGATTAAAAAAAGATTTTGTAAAGGCTACAGATATGCAAAAGGCAACTGCTGTAAACTTCTCGAAGCTTTTAGAATTATGCGCACAAGCACAACCAAAAATGCGAATTCGTTTTTCTACTTCTAATCCGCAAGACATGACGCTAGATGTGGTAGAAACTATGGCGAAATACAAAAACATTTGCAACTACATACATCTACCTGTACAAAGTGGAAGCAACCGCATTTTAAAGGAAATGAACAGACAGCATACTCGTGAAGAGTATATTGATTTGATAAACAATATCAAACGCATCCTTCCGGAATGCACCATTAGCCAAGATATGATTACAGGTTTCCCAACAGAAACTGAAGAAGACCATCAAGACACATTAAGCTTAATGAAAGAAGTAAGATATGCCTTTGGTTATATGTTTGCGTATTCGGAAAGACCAGGAACTATGGCCGAGCGTAAACTGGATGATGATATTCCTTTAGCCGTTAAGAAAAGACGTTTACAGGAAGTTATCGATTTACAATTAGAACATAGTTTTGATAAAACAAAATCGTTTATCGGAAAAACCGTAGAAGTTTTAATTGAGAAAGAAGCTAGAAAAGGCAACAAGGATTGGTCTGGACGTAATGACCAAAACTTACTTTGTGTGTTCCCAAAAGATATTTATAAGGTTGGTGAATTTGTAAACGTAAAAATTATTAGCGCTACAAAAACCACTTTAATTGGTGAACCTGTTGGTTATTCTGAAAATAATTAACAAATTCCTGCACAAGCAGGAATCTATTAAAAATTAAAAGAAGTTAAACTAAAAAGGTTCCTGCCTTCGCAGGAAATGATATGGAATCCATTCAAGCAACAAAACAACGTTTCGGTATTATTGGTAACGACCCAACACTTAATCGTGCCATAGAAAAAGCCATTCAAGTAGCACCAACAGATATTTCGGTTTTAGTAACTGGAGAATCTGGTGTTGGTAAAGAGAGTATTCCCAAAATTATACATTCGCTTTCCCACAGAAAGCATGGAAAATATATAGCAGTAAACTGTGGTGCAATCCCTGAAGGAACCATAGATTCTGAACTTTTTGGTCACGAAAAAGGAGCCTTTACTGGAGCTACAGCAACCAGAAATGGGTATTTTGAAGTAGCAGATGGCGGAACCATCTTTTTAGATGAAGTTGGAGAATTACCATTAACCACACAAGTACGTTTACTTCGTGTTCTTGAAAATGGCGAATTTCTAAAAGTAGGTTCTAGTAAAGTGCAAAAAACAGATGTGCGTATTGTTGCAGCTACCAACGTAAATATGTTTGATGCTATTAAAAAAGAAAAATTTAGAGAAGATTTATACTACAGACTAAGCACTATAGAAATTAACCTTCCTGCACTTCGTGAACGTAAAGAAGACATCCATTTACTTTTCAGAAAATTTGCTAGTGACTTTGCATTAAAATATAAAATGCCAACTATTAAATTAACAGAAGATGCAATACCTGTATTGTTAAAGTTTAGATGGTCTGGTAACATTAGACAATTACGAAATGTCGCCGAACAAATTTCGGTTTTAGAACAAAATCGTACCATAACTGCGGAAGTACTTCAAGGATATTTACCAACTGGAAGCTCCAACTTACCTGCTGTTATTAAAAACACCAAAGCAGAAAGTGATTTTAGCAATGAGCGCGAAATCTTGTACAAGGTTTTATTTGACATGAAAGCAGATTTAAACGATCTTAAAAAGCTTACCATGGAGCTCATGAAAAATGGTAACGCAACAGAAGTACAAGAAAAAAACGAAGGCTTAATTCAGAAAATATATGGTAACGAAGAGGATACCGATTATGAAGAGGAAGAAAAAGAAGAATTAAAAGTACTCGCTATTTCGCAAAACGCAAATCCCGAAAACCTTCAAAATACATCCGACAAGTATCATTTTGCGGAAGAAATTGAAGAAGAGGAAACACTTTCGTTACACGATAAAGAACTAGAGTTAATTAAAAAGTCTTTAGAACGTCATCAAGGAAAACGCAAGTTAGCAGCAGCAGAACTTGGTATAAGCGAACGTACATTATATAGAAAAATAAAACAATTCGATTTGTAACAAAACTTTAAGTAAATAAAAGTTTAAAAAAGTTATTTTTGAATAATTATAGCATAGATGAAAGCAGTAGAAATATTTTTAATAAAAAAATCTTTTCGTCCTAACAGCTCTGAAGCAATAAGACAAGAAGCCGAAGACCTAATTAATGAAAAACACTACCAAGGTTACCGACTTATTAATGCTGATTTTGATGTTGCAGATAATGCTGGGTATATTTATGCATACATAACAATGAAAAAACCAAACACGTATTAATTCATTTCTGCGAAAGCAGGAATCTTATTATTGTAACTTAATGTTAAAAACAAAACACCTATTTCTTTTACTAGTAACCACCACGTTTTTTGCATGTGGACCATACTCTTTCACAGGAGCATCTATCGCGTCGAACGTAAAAACGTTTCAAGTAAATTATTTTCAAAACAATGCTATTTTAGTAGAACCAGGTTTAAATAGAGATTTTACTATAGCATTACAAGATTTAATTACCAACCAAACCAATTTAAGTTTGGTGAATTCTAATGCCGATTTGGTTTACGAAGGTGAAATTGTTGAATATAGAATTTCTCCAACCACAGCAACTTCTGAGAATACCGCAGCACAAAACCGTTTAACGATTAGTGTTAATGTGCGTTTTTTTAACAAAAAAAACGAAGAAGATGATTTTGAGCAACGTTTTTCTTTTTACTATGATTATGGAGGAAGCGAACAACTTACAGGCACTATAAAAACAACCGCTTTTGAAGAAATTTTTGAACGTTTAACGCAAGATATCTTTAATGCTTCACTAGCAAAGTGGTAGTAAAAAAGTTTACGGTTAGCAGTCGTAGTTTACAGTAAAAACAAATTTGACTTAGTCCATGAACAATACAGATTTCATACAATTATTACAGCATCCGCAACAGGTTACTGCTTCAGATACCGAAGCATTAAAAACCGTTTTGGATGCCTTTCCGTATTGTCAATCTGCAAGAGCCATTTATTTAAAAGGACTAAAAAACAAAGAAAGTTTTAACTACAACCAAGAACTTAAAAAGACAGCAAGTTATACTACAGACAGAAGTATTTTGTTTGATTATATCACTTCTGAAAAATTTCTTCAAAACGAAATCTCGCAACACATCAAACAAAACACAGAACATGTAAAAGATATTACTGTGGATGTAGAAGACATTTCGGTAAACAGAAACGTTACTTTAGATGATGCGTTAAGACAACAGATAAAAGATACTACTGGTGTTTTAGATCCTGAATTATTTCAGCCAAAAATAGAGCGCTCCAAAATTGCCAACTTTAGTTTAGAGGTTTCGGAAAAAATAGAAGCAGCAGAAGAAAGTATAACTACAAAAGAAACGTCACCTAACGAAGTTTTAAACATTGGCAAACCTTTAGAGTTTGAAAACACAGAAACACATTCGTTTAACGAATGGTTAAAATTAGCAAAGTTTACGCCTATTCAACGCGAAGAAAAACAAGAAGTTGTAGAAGAAATAAAAACAGAAAAGGAGAAGAAATTTGATCTTATAGAGCGTTTTATAACCAAAAATCCAAAACTAAAGCCTACAAAAACAGCTAAAGTAAATGTTAATATTGCCGAAGCGCAAATGATACAACCAGAGGCACTAATGACGGAAACATTAGCGCGGATTTACGTGGAACAAAAAAACTATAAAAAGGCATTACAATCTTATAAAATATTAAGTTTGAAATATCCAGAAAAAAGTGGTTTCTTTGCAGACCAAATTAAGGCAGTAAAACAATTACAAGAACAAAACAATAAAGAATAACAACATGTTTACAGTATTTTTAATATTAATAGTAGTGGTAGCATTTTTGCTAGTTGTAGTAATAATGGTACAAAACCCAAAAGGTGGCGGATTATCTTCATCCTTTGGTGGTGGTGGAACACAACAGTTAGGTGGTGTTCAAAAAACAACCGACTTTTTAGACAAAAGCACATGGACGCTTGCAACTATTTTAATTGTATTAATTTTAGTTTCTAACGTTGCCATTAACAATGGAACAACAACTACAGAATCTAAAGCTTTAGATACAGATAATATTGTACAACCAATAGAAGTACCAACAGCTCCTGCACAAACAGAAGATACTGCACAGTAATCTGTTTTAAAAATATTCAAAATGCCAACTTTTTAAAGTTGGCATTTTTTTTTGCCTAAAATCTACTTTCCTAGTTTATAATATGAAGACATTCGGCAACTTTGTCAGTCCTACTCTATTGGCACATTTTTAGCTTCGTTAAAAACAGCAAAACTATTTTTAATAAATAAAAACATATATAATGAGTAAAGTAAACATCAAACCACTTGCAGATCGCGTTTTAATAGAACCACTTCCAGCAGAAACTCAGACAGCTTCAGGTTTATTTATTCCAGATTCAGCCCAAGAAAAACAACATAAAGGTACTGTTATAGCAATTGGATCAGGTAAAAAAGACGAACCTCTAACTGTAAAAATTGGAGATACTGTTCTTTACGGAAAATATTCTGGTAACGAATTAAAATTAGATGGTCATGACTATTTAATGATGCGTGAAGAAGATATCATGGCAATTATATAATTGTCAATTGAATTGTCACACTGAGCGCAGTCGAAGTGTCTCAATCTGATTTTTTAAACAATTAATTTCAATTAAAAAGATTCCTGCCTTCGCAGGAATGATAAATAAAATTTTAACGATGGCAAAAGACATAAAATTTGATATAGATGCACGCGACGGTTTAAAACGTGGTGTAGATGCATTAGCAAACGCTGTAAAAGTAACACTAGGTCCTAAAGGACGTAACGTAATTATTAGTAGAAGCTTTGGTGCTCCACAAGTAACTAAAGATGGTGTAACCGTTGCAAAAGAGATCGAGTTAGAAGATCCTCTTGAAAACATGGGAGCACAAATGGTAAAAGAAGTTGCAAGTAAAACCAATGACCTTGCAGGTGATGGTACTACTACAGCAACGGTTCTTGCACAAGCAATTGTAAAAGAAGGTTTAAAAAATGTTGCTGCTGGCGCAAATCCTATGGATTTAAAACGTGGTATTGACAAAGCAGTAGCTGCAATAGTTGAAGACTTAGAAAAACAAACGCAAAAAGTTGGAAACTCTTCCGATAAAATAAAACAAGTAGCATCTATTTCTGCAAATAACGATGATGTTATTGGAGATTTAATTGCTATGGCTTTTGGTAAAGTTGGAAAAGAAGGGGTTATTACTGTGGAAGAAGCTAAAGGAACAGATACGTATGTAGATGTTGTGGAAGGTATGCAGTTTGACAGAGGTTATTTATCTCCTTATTTTGTTACAGATAGTGACAAAATGATTACCGATTTAGAAAACCCTTACATTTTATTGTATGATAAAAAAGTATCTACAATGAAAGATTTACTTCCTGTTCTTGAACCGGTAGCACAATCTGGAAAACCATTATTAATTATTGCAGAAGATGTAGATGGTGAAGCACTTGCAACTTTAGTAGTAAATAAATTACGTGGTTCTTTAAAAATTGCTGCTGTAAAAGCGCCAGGATTTGGTGACAGACGTAAAGCAATGTTAGAAGATATTGCAGTCTTAACTGGTGGAACTGTTATTTCTGAAGAAAGAGGATTTACTTTAGAAAACACAACATTAGAAATGCTTGGTACTGCAGAACGCATTACAATTGACAAAGACAATACTACTGTAATTAATGGTGCTGGAGAAAAGAGCATGATTAAAAACAGAGTGAATCAAATTAAATCGCAAATTGAATCTACAACTAGCGATTATGACAAGGAAAAACTACAAGAGCGTTTAGCGAAACTTGCTGGTGGAGTTGCTGTACTTTATGTTGGTGCTGCTAGTGAAGTAGAAATGAAAGAAAAGAAAGACCGAGTAGATGATGCTTTACATGCAACACGTGCTGCAGTAGAAGAAGGTATTGTTGCTGGTGGTGGTGTTGCTCTTGTTCGTGCTAAAAAAGTATTAGAAAATATTACTACAGAAAATTTAGACGAAACTACAGGAGTACAAATTGTAAACAGAGCTATAGAAGCTCCTTTACGTACCATCATTGAAAATGCTGGTGGCGAAGGAAGTGTAGTACTAAACAAAGTACTAGAAGGTAAAAAAGACTTTGGTTACGACGCAAAAACAGATACCTATGTAGATATGCTGAAAGCTGGAATTATAGATCCTAAAAAAGTAACTAGAATTGCATTAGAAAATGCTGCTTCTGTTGCCGGAATGATCTTAACTACAGAATGTGCTTTAATAGATATTAAAGAAGATGCTCCTGCTGGAATGCCAGGAGGAATGGGTGGCGGTATGCCAGGAATGATGTAACAGCGATTCGCAACTGACAGGTTACTCACTCTTGTGTATTATAAGAAGAGTCTTCTGTGAATCACCAAGACACGCAATTATTAAAAACGCTTCTAGATATATTTCTAGAAGCGTTTTTTTATATAAACTTAAGATTTTTAAAATCACTTTATACTTTAGGTGCTAAAGCAAATTAGAGGCAAGTTCGATTCTAGTCTATTATCTTTTTAAAGTAAAATGTCCTGAGAAAGATTTGCCATTCCCAAGATCTACTGTAAACCAATAATCATTTGTATTCAATGTATTTCCATTAAAAGTTCCATCCCAACCCAAACTACTTGGCGAAAGTTGTTTTATTATTTTTCCGTATCTATCAAATATTAATATTGTAGCATTAGGAAATTTAGCAACTCCTTCTATTTGCCAATGATCATTATACCCATCATTATTAGGAGTAAATAGTTTCGGATAATCAATAATGGTTATTTCTGTATAATCCTGTCCGCAACCATCTTTATCTTTTACAAATACGGTATAAGTTCCTCCTTCTACATTAGAAAAATAATTACTATTTTGATAATTAACGCCATTAATGGAATATTCAAAATCACCATCTCCAGAGGCGATTATCTCCATATAATTGTTTCCTAATTCCCCATGGTTACACTTTGTATCTCCGGCAAAACTGAGCGAATTAAATTAAAAGAGAATGCATTCTCACAAATAATATTGTTCTCTAAATTGGTAACAGTTAAAACGTAGTTTCCTTCATTTATTATTTCGGCAGTATAGGAGGAAGAAACTATAGTTCCGTCTTCAAATTCCCACTCATAAGAAGAATAATTTGAATCTACAGATAACACCATAGAAGGCTCTAAATTACAGATAAAATAGGTTGCTTCTAAATCTGCTTCTGGAAGATTATTTACTATTAAATCAAAGGATGTTTCCGAAAAACACAAGGTATTCGACGCATCTTCAATCTTCACATAAATAGTCTGCTGATATGGCTCTGTATTCTGAAATAAAGTGGGTAGCGGACTTGACAATTCAATATTATTAGCATCATAATAATGTATCGTTAATCCAGTTTGACTACCAATAATCTGTTCTTCTAATAAAGCAGTATCAAATTCGGCATAACCATCTCCTTGATTACAAGCATATAAATTATCTGGCTGGCTAATATTTGGTTGTGTTATAGTTTGTAATTCCAGAGTGGTTTCCTTGTAACAAGTGGTATTTACATTAGTAACTCGAACAATTATATTTTGATTATTTGGGATGTTGTTTGTAAACGGATTTGGTAGCGGACTTGGTAATGGCGTACCAATTTCTAAAAAGTATGTTACTTGCATTCCTGTTTGCCCATTTAGAACTTGGCTTTCTATGTTTGATGTATTAAAATATTCGGATATACCATCTGCATTATCATCACATGCATATAGTGTAGGTAATTGGGCAACTTCTGGATTATCATAAATATGAAGTTCAATTCTAGTTTCTGAAGCACAACTAGTATTAGAATTAGTCAATACTACATCTATAAAGTCTTCATCAATAGTAAGGTTTTCAAAACTGGTTAAACTATTTAAAGGTATACTATTATTGTTACTATCAAACAATTCAATAGTTACATTAGGTTGTCCGTTAACTAAATCAATAGGTAAATTACTTAAATCGAATAAAGCATAACCATCCCCATCATTGTCACAAGCAAATAAATCATTTACTGGATCTAGTTCTGGAAGCGGATCTGTAAGTACATTAAAAGTCGTTTCACTATAACAACATAGGTCGCTACTATTACTAACCCTAACTGTAATTTCTTGCGAGTTAGCCTGAGTATTTGTAAAAGGGTTTGGCAAAGGACTAGGTAAATTATTACCGTTTTGATTGTAATAACTTACTATAACTCCAGTTTGCCCATTTACAACTTCGGATTCGATATTGGATGTATCAAAATGAGAAGAAATTCCAGACCCTTGATTATTTTCACAACTAGAAATATCATTAACTGGATAAGCAACTGGAGGTTTTGCTACAGATATTGTTTCATTAATTACATATGTAGAACCATCATTTTGTATAATGTTTGCTGAAATAGAATATTGCCCGGATGCTGAAAAATCATGTGTTGGCAAAATTAAGGTGGAAGTATTATTTACTCCTGAAGCTGGATCACCAAAAGTCCAGACAACTGAAGCTATATTATTTGTATTGTTTAAATAGAATTCTTTAAGAGTCTGACTACAACTATTTGTATAATTTAAAGTAAAGGGAGCGGTTACACTGTTTATGAAACCTGTTGCATTTATATAAAAATTAGCATTAGGACGCCCCATATCTGTAGCTGTTACAAATCCATTAACTGGTGTAGCACCACCGGCAATACATCTTCTTTGCCATGAGAAATCATTATCTTGCAAAGATCCAGCTATAAAAGCTACAGCACTTGAATCGAAATCAACTCCCTTTTCTACTTCTACTAATATCCGTTCGGTTCCAGCAGGAACGATTATTGGAGTATTAAAATCTAACGTTACTATCTCTGGAGTAGTTGAAACATTCCATGGCAAGAATACTTCTTGACTTTCCCCTATTAAGTTAGACTCTGAAAAAGTAGCAGGAAAACCATTATCAATTGCGTAAATTCTAAATCTAGCAGTAGGTCTCCAAGAAGTATTAACTACAGCCACCTGCCCAGAATTAATAATAAATTCATCGTCAATGCCAATTCCAAAATCTTGAAGTGTAAATGTTCTTGACCAAAAAAGAACTTGTGTGGTACAAGAATGTATATCTGTTCTTACAACTTCACATGAGTTATGCGTTAAAGTTATTTGCGCATTGGTATAAAAACTTGAAATAAAAAACAGTAAAAACAAAAGTTTAATAGGTAATGGTTTATTCATGTTTATAAATCTGGATTTTCTAATATTAAGCGAATATAATTCTTTTCCAATTAATTAAACTTTCCATTTAACCAAACCGCATATTTCTGTCTGCGCAACTCTAAGGCTAGCGTTTCTTCCATTTTAAGTACTGAGGCTCTGGTTGTAATTGGGTCTATATGATTGTATAAACTCTAACGAAGATAAAGCCCGTATTTACAAACCCCTTTCTATGCTTATACAATTCATTTTAAGTCACACAAAGCGTCATTAACTGAATTTTACTGGTTTTATACGAACATAGATTTAGCACAAATAATTAAAAAAAAAAAAAGAGATTGACAATTAAGTCAATCTCTTTTTTTTTAGTCCCAGATCAATAGCATATTACTCAATAACGATCTTCTTATCTAGTGTTTGATTATCTTGTGTTTTTATGCTTACTACGTAAATTCCGGTAGCTAAACTTTGTATAGACATTCCGTTTTCTAATGTATTATTAGACACATTAGATTTAGTATAAACCGTTTGACCTAACATGTTTATTAAACTTACATTACTCGATGTATTTAATCCTTTTACATATAAAAGACTACTTGTGTTGTTGTAATAAATTACAGTATTATTATTTGCCGTTACTTCCTCTGTACTTAGTCTTTGGCTTGCAAATACAATTTCAAAACGCTCATTAAATACTCCAGCTTCCGATGAAAATGTATATGCTAGATCTTGACGTAAATTATAATACGTATCGGTAAGATTATCTTTTAAATAAATCTCTTGGTCTTCTGCTATATTATCTATTTCAGATATTTGAATGCTGTAACTATTGTTTCCAGATGTTTTTAATGCTAAAGGCACTACTTTATCTTCCGTTATTGCAGCATACGATTGTATAGTCATATACTCACCATCTAATAACAGGTTTAAATCATCATGATTATCGTCTGTATTTTTTGCTTCGTATCCATAGTCATAGCCATCTGTAGTAGCATCACTAAAACCTAATAATAATTCTCTTCTTGTAGCCTGACCATCTAAGGCTTTAAACTCCAATCGTAATTTACTCATGGTTGATGCATTGGAAACACCTTCTGTTGTTCTAAAAAACACAGAACCATTATATTCAGACCCATCTGCATCCGATTCTTTAACAAATACACGTTGGCTATTTTTAAATACTAGAGAACCAGTATTCTTTATTTCGGCCATAAAACTCTGTCCGACTGGTAAATATTTGGTTGGTGCTTTGGTTCCATCTTGTTCGTTATTATTTGCACCTAATCCTCCAACAAACTGGTATGCTTTTACAGCTCCTGTTTTATTTACTTGTGCATAACCACCTTCATATTCTGTAGTTACATGTGATATACCCGACCATTGTTGCCATAATTGAATACTTCCTTCTAAAACAGATGCATTATCATCTATAAATTTATGAATATCTATTGCAGATGCATACGGGTTACCTAAAAGGTATTCGGTTTTAGATACTCCTGGTACAGATCCTGACCCTCCAACATCGTTTACTCCTATTTTTATGGTTCCATTGTTAGGTTTCCCTTCAAATATATATTGTTGTTCTGTTCCTGTTCCTTTATGAATATAACCAATTCCTGGGTTTATATTTGTACTTGGTGTTACGGTTCCCCAATCGTAATAAGTTACTCCATTTTCGTAGGTATACATCCATCTTGTACTTAACTTATTTATTTGATGATTTGCACTTGTAAATAACATATTGTTTGCGTCCTCATCTTTTAACATATTTAAGCTAAACACGGTGTTATTTGCATTATTTCCTAAGGCATTATTATCTGTTAAACTAGTAGCTGCTGTTATTCCTACTGGCGAACTCCAATAGTTATACCAATAATAGCTTGATGCTCCTTCTTGACGTCTTAATATTTTACCTATTTCAGAGGTTACTAAATCACTATTTTTTGTCTGAATTAATTGTGAATCGTTATTTAAATCTAGTGTTCCATTTAATTCTAAATACCAAGAATTTTTTACTTGGTTACTCCCATTTATAGTCAAGGCTTTATGTCCTTCAACAAACAAACCTAAAGTCTTTACTGGATGATTTGCATCTACATTATCATCTATTTTTACGATGCTCCAATCTTTATTGGTAGCAGTATCTGTAATATCCCATACATGACCATGTAACCATGTGTTTTCTGTTGTCCATGATCCATTAGAAGTAGAAACATAAGGCATAGGTGCTGTTTGCTCTACAATAGTTTTTATATTATGAAGTTTTAAATCGTTATTGTTTGAAGAATAATCGGATGTTGTACTATTAGTGATATTAGACATTGGGTAATACCCTTTTAAATTACTCCATGATACTTTTGCTGAAGTATTTAAATCTTGAATATCTTTAGGTATGATAGTACCTCTTAATACTCCTGAATTATTTTCAATTTCCTGATACACCATTTGTTGTACTTGCTCTTCCGTTAAAGCAGCATCAAAAATTCGTACTTCATCTATATCTCCTTTAAAATGCCCAAAAGCACTTGTGTTTGTTGGATATTTTCCTATTGTAAATTCTCTTTGTGAATAAACATGTGGCGTTCCATTAAATCTTTTGGTTAACAATTCTGAATTTAACCTAGAATCTGATGTTGTTCCAACTAATTCCCCATTAAGGTATAACTTAACCGTTTGATCTGCAGAGTCAAAAACACCTGCAATATGATACCATAAATCGTTTTTAAGCTTCACATTAAACGAAGGATGTGGTTGCACAGAAATACTATTGGAAGGATAATCACCAGAAGCCGTTACCTGATCCTGCGTAAGCACATAAAAGGCAGGTGTTCTTCCATTGGTTACATACAACCTCATGTTTTCTTGACCAGCTATACTATATAGGTTTGGCAGGTTTCCATCTGAGGTATGCTCAATTTTAACCCAACTCATTATAGTACCATTTGTCCAATTTGTTATATAAGGATCTGTATCTAAATAATCATCTACCCCATCAAAGTCTAAAGTTGCAGATTCTATAAAAATAGCCATGTCATCTCTATAATCTAAATCTCCACCAGCAGTTAAATCTCCATCTGTATCTGGTAATATGGAAAGATTTGTAGGATTGTCTATTTCATCATTTACATCAAAATAGTCATTGGTATTGCTTCCTTCAAAAGCATTATCTAAACCATCATTATCGGTATCATTATTCACAATAGCATTTGCCATACCATTCTCTTGAATATCTGGAATACCATCATTGTCTGCATCTAAATCTAAATAATCTGGTAAGTCTGTTCCATCTGTATTTACAGGAGTAATTCCTGTTCCGTAATTATCCCATAAACCAGGATAAGCACCTGAAGTGTTAACGGTTCCACTTGGAGCGATATAACCTACTGTTGGTTGTGCTTCAATATTATCTGGAATACCATCATTATCATCATCTAAATCTATTTGGTTCGCACATAAAAAACTATATGCAAAAGCATCCAATCCGTGAGGATCATGCGTTGCAGCAGCTAAGTTACCTGAAATAACAATATGCTTTACCGTAACTTTACTAATCATGTTTTCGGTAGCAAAACCAATCGTATTCTCTAAATTTTGACCAGCACGTAAAGAACCTTTTAAAACGCCATCTGCATCAAATATATCTATATTTCCTGTTGCATCATTTCCAAAATAAGAATCACTAAAGTAAGCAACCAAAACATCGTCTACATAAACCTCATAGTTAACTACAGCAGTATCTGAATTGGTATCATATATATCTACCATATCAAAACTAAAAGAAGCAACTGGTTCTGTAAAATTAATATCTACAGAGTAATAATCTCCTGTTTGATTTCCAACTTCTGGATATATATAGATTCCAGAACCAGAATTACCAGAAATAAAACCATTCGAAGTTGTTGCTCTAAATTGATCAATATCATAAGATCTATACACGTAATTATCTTCAAAAGATAAAGTACCATTTGCAAAAGTACCAACGCTTGTTCCTCCAGACCCAGCAACAGAAGAACTTAAAGGAAAAGAATAATCTAATAAACCATCTAAAACCGTTAAAGTTTGTCCTTTACTATATACTTCTCTTTCGAAACCAGATTCTTTATAACCTAAGCCATTTGTGTTGTTTCCAATAACAAATACATCATATTCGTTTTTAGACCAACTTATTGCATCTGATTTTGGAGAAGCTGCTCCAGAAATTGCTGGACATTCTATAGTATCTAAAATACCATCATTGTCATCATCAACATCTATACTATTAATAACGCCATCATTATCAACATCTTTTAGATTTTGAGAATAGGTAACTAAACTACAAGTAAACAAGCTTAAAAAAAGCGCAAAGAATCGTAAGTGATTTTTCATAAGTAGGTAATCATTTTAAATACAATAGCATGAAATCAATATCAATGCTAGATATTTAGGTTTGGGTTTAAGTTTTAATAGTTTGGGACTATTTAATTTAAAATTAAAATCTTGAGGGAAGATATCTAAAGCGATAAATTATAAACAGTTACAAACTGTATACAAAAATATCGTAGTAGACCACAAACATCTTCATTTAATATTCTATAAATTAATTTACTCGATTACTCTCTTAAAAAAAACGTCAAACGGTAACTTTTACTAAAAACTTATACCTAGTTAACCTCCACATAATAAAAAAGTTAGAGATAATTGTTCTAACTTTTTTTGGATTACTATTAATAATAACCAACTAAATCTCCTTATCTATTCTTATATATAAATTTTATTTAGGGTGTAAATTTCATTATAAGCATAGATTATAAAACACTTTTTAATTAAACCAAACGCATAACGTTGTCTTCACAACTCTAAAACTAGAATTTCTTCCATTTTTAAAGCTGCTACTCTAGTTGTAATTGACTCTATATAATGACATAAGCTTGAACGAAGATAAAACCCATGCTTTTCAAAAAAATCTATGAAACATAAAAAAACCGAAGCCAATAGACTTCGGTTTTTAAATATTGAAAATTTTTACGCGTTAAAAGAAGTAGCCAATGGAAAATTGAAATACACCATTTTTAATTTTATTTGTGGCTTTACTGTAATTATCTGTAACAGATAAGTCTGTTAATCCTAAATTATATCGCATTCCAAAATTAAGTCCATTATCTAGTTTATAGCCTAAACCAAAATTCACACCTAGATCTACATTATTATCATGGTCTTTTAAATTCTCACCTCCCTCTCTTGCATTGAGTAAAAATCCAATTTGCGGTCCAGCTTCCAGGCTTATTCTTTTTGCCACGTAGTATTTTGCCATTAATGGAACATTTAAATAATGTAGATCAATTATTCCTCCATCGCTAAATCCTTGTCCGGAATACATTAACTCAGGTTGCAAAGAGAATTTTTCTGAAATGAATATTTCTGCCATACCTCCAAAATGAAAAGCCGTTATAGGTTCTAGCTGAGAACTTTCAGCTCCGGTTACCGAAGCGAAATTTAAACCTCCTTTAACTCCGAATTTGACTTCTTGTGCGTTAACATGTGCTAATCCTAAAAAAGAAATAGCAGTGACTAGTAATAGTTTTTTCATGATTTTAAGTTTTTATGATTCAAAACAAATCAAATCATTTTTGTATTTATAGAGTTCCGTTTACAATAATTTTAACGTTTTTAACCGTTATTAACAGAATAATTTCTTAAATTTTATATAATATTCCATGAGTCTTCACCATATAACATCATCATATAAAACGACTTAAACTTATATATCTTTTAAAAACAAGCTCTTAAATTTCAATTAAACCAAACCGCATACTTCTGTCTGCGTAACTCTAAAGCTAGAGTTTCTTCCATTTTTAAAGCTGCTGCTCTGGTTGTAATGGGATTTATGTGGTTGTATAAACTTGGACGAAGATAGAGTCCGTATTTCTCAACAATATTAGAAGATAGCTTATATCCTTTCTTATTTCGGTAGCCTGTTTTATGTTGTAGAAAACGTTCTTTTGGTGTTTTGCTAGTCATACCAACATACAAGCATTGCAATACGCCATTAAATTGCGGATTGGCATTTCTAAACTTGGCATTTTCGGTAAACACCCGTTTCGATAATTCGATAACATAAATTCGGTATGGCATATGGTAAAAATATAAAAGCCTGAATTAATATTCAGGCTTTTATAATATCTATTTACTCTTTTTACTCTTTATGATCTTCTTTAACTTCCTCATCTCTATATTGACAACAAGGATGTACGCTATTATACGCTTCATCTGTAGCTTTTAAATCTTTAGTATCATGACCTACTGCTGCAATGCTGGTATGAATTTCATTTAAATTCGTTTTCGCCTCATTATATATAAGTTGTAACTCATGCGTTTCTACACTCCAAACGGCAGATTTTACTCCTTTAATTTTGAAGCATGCTTTTTCAATTCGGTCTTTACACATACCGCAAACGCCATCTACTTCAATAGATGCTTTTGCATTTTTGTTTTGCGCAAAGGTTGTTACTCCTACAAATAATAGAACTAGTAATGCTATTGTTTTTTTCATAATAATCTTCTTTTTTTTATTTCCACGAAGGTGGAAATCTTTCTATTAAACTTATATTTATTTTTTATTGTATTTTAAATCGTAATCCGGCATAATAGTTAGATCCATATATAGGACCGTATACAAATGTGGTATCAAAATTTGCGCCAAAAGGATCGTCTGCTCCTAAAATAGGATTGTTCTGCCTTACATTAGTAACATTTTCTCCTCCTAAATATACTTCAAATTTTGGAGAAAACACTTTGGTTATTTGCAGATTTAAAGTTCCTACTGTTGGTGAATATTCTGAAAGTTGATATTGCAAAGGATTGCTCGCTGTAGATGAAAAACGTTGTTTCCCTAACCAATTAAAGGTAGCATCCATTTTCCAATGTGCCGTTTTCCCTTCTTTCATACCTGTTTCATAAGATGCATTTGCAAAAAATCTATTTTTGAAACTAAAGGTTTTTCTAATTTTTCTGAACCATATTGCGTTTGCACATCATAATATTTATAGGCGATACGTAAATCGAAACGTTCGAACATATTATAATTCATTTCCGCCTGAAAACTATTCGCATAACTATCTCCTTCTAAATTATAGAAGTTTACTTCTTGCGGATTTTCATAATCTACAACCACTTGGTTTTGAAAATCGGTTCTATAATAATCTAAAGTGATATCTGCTTTTCTATTAAACAGATTAAATCCTTGTAAAAAGGAAAGGCCGTAATTCCATGCTATTTCCGGATCTAGTCCATATATTTTGCCGTCCGTATTTAAAATATTTATAGCTCTTGAAGTCGCAAAAACGTTTTGATTTTCAGCAAAAATACTCGCACTACGCTTTCCTCTTCCAAAGGAAGCACGCAAGGCCGATTTCCCCCAAGGGGTATATCTAGCATGTACTCTTGGCGTAACAAATGTCCCTAATAAATTATGAGAGTCTACACGTATTCCTGCGGTAACATTTAAGTTTTTTAAATTATCATAAGCATATTCAAAAAAGGCACCAACAGAAGTTTCCATTCTTCCGTAATCTATAGCATTTACCATTTCATCATAATGGTCATAAGTATAGCTTATCCCCGTTTTAAACTTACTTCTAGAATCTCCTATAATAGAGTTATAGATAACATTTGTATACAAACTGTTTTGGCTAATATCATATGCATTTAAACCAAAATAAGAATCTTGTTTATGACTACTAAAAGCCGTTTGCACACCAATAGTTTGCCATGGTATTTCCGGATTTACATAGCCAAGCTTTGCAGACACTTCATACCTTTGGGTATCTATTTCTCCTCCCCAAGCATTGGTTGTTCCTCTATCTGTTTTTGGATCAAAATCTACTTGTCCCGTTTGTTTTTCGTCATTTAAAAACTTAAAATTAATAAAGCTTACAAATCCTTTTTCTTGATTCGTGTATTGCCAACGGTTCATTACATTTACTTGATTATACGTTGGCATATCCATAAAGCCATCCTCATTAACATCATGTTTTTATTGTGCATGTTACCATGTAAATAAATTCCTGTAGCCCATTTTTCACTCACTTTAGTATTAAAATGCGTATTTAATTCTAAACGTGTATTACTTGCACCATAGAGGTTTACAAACAATTTATCGTCTGTTGTTGGTTTTACGAGCTCTGCATTTATTTGTCCGGCAATACTTTCAAAACCATTAACCACACTTCCTGCTCCTTTGGTAATTTGAATACTCTCTACCCAAGTTCCTGGAATAAAACTCAATCCGTAAGCCTGTGAAGCGCCACGAATAGATGGAATATTTTCTGTTGCAATTAGTAAATACGGACTAGTTAATCCTAACATTTTAATTTGTCTTGTTCCGGTAACCGCATCGGCAAAATTCACGTCTATGGAAGGATTGGTTTCAAAACTTTCCGACAGATTACAACAAGCCGCTTTTAGCAATTCTTTACTACTTACGGTAAATGTATTTGCTGCATTTAAATACGATTTAGCTGTTGCTTGTTTTCTAGAGGTGATGGTAACTTCACCAAGTTCACTTTTAGCCTCTAATTGTATTTGAATCTTTTTTGGTTTAGTTATAGTTAAGGTATCTGTTTTAAAACCAACATAGCTAATCACTAATTTTGTATAGGAATTTTGGTACGGAATTGTAAAGTTTCCGTCATAATCTGTAGTGGTACCAACAGCGGTATCTAGCCAATACACATTTGCTCCAAACAAAGGTAACTGTTCGTTTTTTTCATTGGCTTCCGTAACTGTTCCGCTAATTTTCTCTTGCGAAAAGATAGCAAACGGAAGTATGAATAGTATATATAATATATGTTTCATGTATTTTATTAAGTAATAGATTATTTTTTTTATGCGGAAGGGTTTCGGCATAAGTAGCTACTTCAAATAAATTGAAGTCAAAAAATGTACTTAATATATCAAATCAGGAAAGTATCATTCATTAATTGTATATCTACAATTATGTTTGGTGGCGCGTAATCTTTATTCGGAATGATTTGTTTTGGCAGACCTTCAAAAAGATTAATATAAGCATAGGTAAAGGATGCTAAAAATACTTGTTGCTCAAATTCTAAATCGTCCAAAGTTTTTATAGCTAAGTCCTTTTGACCTTGTACTACATCTACTTGATTTTTACAACAATTCATTTTGGTAATAGCAGCTTTTTGCATTTCTAAAGTCTTCATGCCACAATTTTCTCCTTCCGAAAATATAGAAACATCGACTAAAACATCCCCACAAAAATGCTTTTCAATAGTAAGAGATACCGTTGAAAACAACACCAAAAAGGCTAATGTTATAGAAAAACTTTTATGTAAAATCTGTTTTATCACATGGCAAAATTACAAAAAACAAAATTTAAAAACCTTGCTTTACAAAAGCATTAATAATTACTCCTGTTTTTTATAATTATAAAAGGCAGGAATTAAGAGCAATAAAATTAATGGCTGAATTAAAAATCTTCTAACATTAAAAAATAAATAATAGTCTTCTTGTCTCGGACTTATTACAAAGTACAGAAACAATGTTAAAAGTATAACTAATGAAATGGTGTATATAAGTACCGAAAATTTAACGATGCCTTTGTCTTTAAAAAGAACAAATAAAATAGCTAATGAAATTACGGTATTAATAACATATCGTAAAACGGTAAACATGGTTAACTTAAACGTTTCTTGTCTTGGCGAATCTAAATACAAATAGTCGTTTTTAAAAAAAGACAAATATGGATCGTAAAAAAGTTGTTCTTCAAATACTCTAATTAGTATGAGTAAAACACCTAAAAGCAACAACAAACCATATTTTACTAGTCTATGCATCTTGTTTTTTTGTTTTAGAAAAACCATTTACCCAAATAACCCAAAGCAAACAAACCATACCATAAATAATGGCTGGAAAAATCACCGTATGTAAAATATCTTTTCGCCAAGGATAATGATACAGACCAATGGACAGAATAACTATTCTAACCAAATTAGCAATATAAATTAATACACTTCCTGCTAATATGTAAATTGCTGTAGTTTTAAATTTACTTGCAAACGCGATAATAAAGGAAATAAACAAAATAATAATACTTACCGAATTACAACCTTCTATAACTCTAGCTACATACTTTTCATTAATGATTAATTTTAAGGATGCTTCATTGGGGTGTGGTAAAAGCACAACTCTATAATCTAAAGCGTTTAGTATTTCTTTACTTTGCTTTGCTACCAAATTAGTCATGTAATCAGGATAATACTTGTCGCCTGAAGAAAATTGTAAAAAGAATTTATAACCAACCGTTAAAACAGCGTACACCAATAAAAAGGTTACGATAAATCGGATAACAGACTTGTATTTAATAAAAAGTTGCTTCAATATTGTTTTTAATTTACAAGGTTAAATTTATGTAAAAAGGGATTAATTATATTGGTTTTTCTATACTTTTGTCAAAAGTTTTTAAACAAATGAATTTAGAGCAATTAAAACCGCAAATAACCACCATAATTAACAACAAGGAAACGTCTGTTGACGACAGATTATTATCTATTTGTACGCTTCTTGAAGAAAATATTAGCTATTACAATTGGGTTGGTTTTTATTTTAAAAATGGAGATAAGAACGAATTAAAAATTGGTCCTTATGTTGGTGAACCTACAGATCATACTATCATTCCTTTTGGAAAAGGTATTTGTGGACAAGTTGCAGTTAGCAATGAAAATTTTGTAGTTGCCGATGTTGCTGCACAAGACAATTATATTGCTTGTAGCATAACTGTAAAAGCAGAAATTGTAATTCCTATTTTTGTGAATGGTGAAAATTTAGGTCAAATAGATATAGACTCTAATACTCCAGATCCTTTTACAGCAGCCGATGAACGCTTTTTAGAATTCGTTTGCGCACAAGTAGCTACGATCTTATAAAAGAGTAACAATTAAAATTAAAAAAAATCCTCAGGATTCATCTATAAATGAAACCTGAGGATTTTTTTTTGTGTTTATAATTTAAAAGTAGGCTTAATTAAAACTTACATTCCAGTTCTAATAGCTTCTACAGGATCTAGTTTAGATGCTGAAATTGCAGGAATAACTCCAGAAACCAAACCTATAATGGTAGAGAGTATAAAACCTAGAAACATATTACCATAAGACAAGACAAACTCAAAACTATCGGTAAGCTGCGTCATTAATATAGATACTAGCCAAACTAAAAACAAACCAACTAAACCACCAATGACAGCTAAAATTACTGCTTCAAACAAAAACTGAAACATAATGAATCTGTTTTTCGCTCCTAATGATTTTTGAATTCCTATTAAATTCGTTCTCTCTTTTACACTAACAAACATAATATTTGCAATACCAAATCCGCCAACTAAAAGCGAAAAACCACTAATAATCCAACCCATAAAATTTAGTTGTCCGGTTATATTATCTATCAAGTCTGTAAAACCTTGCAACTCATTTACAAAAAAGTTGTTTTCCTCTCCTGCTTTCAATCCTCTAAAGTTTCGTAATCCTTGTGCTATTACAGCGTTAAATTCCGACAAGTCTACTCCTGGTTCAGGTTTTACAACAATAGCAGGAAAAGCTCTTTTATTATTATCTCCTAAAAGTCTTCGTACAAAATTCACAGGTAAAATTGCTGCGGTATCTTTGGAACCTCCAAACAAACCAGAGCCTTGTTTTTCAAGGACACCAATGACAGTAAATTTTCTTCCGTAAAGCCTAACAATTTTTCCGATAGGGTCTAAATTACCAAATAAACTACTTGCTATTTCATCTCCTAAAACTACTACTGGCGAACCAGAATTAGATTCAGATTCATTAAAAAACCGTCCTTCGCCTATTTGTAAACTTTCAATATCATAATAACCGCTAGTTACAGCAGCTATTTCTACATTTTCAACAGAAGCTCCATCATATTTAATGGTTTCCGGATTTACATTTAACGAAAAAGATGCCGCTCCTACATTTGGAATTTTATCTTCTATAAACTGAAATTCTTCATAAGAAACATCTGGAAACTGTTCTCTTTTCCATTGCGGGATGGTAGATGGTCCAAAGGAAAAACGCATAATATACAGCGTACTATTATCTAAAGAACTAATACTTCCTTTAATATCGTTTTTTAAAGAATCTACTGCTGCTAAAACTGCTATAATGGAAAATATCCCAATAGTAACACCAAGCAAGGACAAGAATGTCCGTAACTTATTATTTGTCAAGGCACTAATAGCAAACGAAAAACTCTCTTTAAAGAGACGTAAATACAATAACATATATAGAAATATTATACTTTTTTAAAGTGATATAAAGGTAAGACGTTTTTATATATTATTTGTTACAAATAAATGAAAACAAATTATTAGAATAGAGATGTTAATAACTCATTCTTTTAGTTGAAAAAACAAATGTAATTTCACTTAGTAAAAGCACTTTATATTCCTATTTTTGCAGCCAAACAACACAACAACAATGAGTAATACAAAAACAATTAAATCGGCTCTAATTTCCGTTTTTAGTAAAGATGGCTTAGAACCAATTGTAAAACAATTAAATAGCCAAGGCGTAACGATCTATTCTACTGGTGGAACAGAAAAATTTATTACTGATTTAGGTATAAAAGTAGTCCCTGTAGAAGACGTAACTTCTTATCCTTCTATTCTTGGCGGACGCGTAAAAACATTACACCCAAAGGTTTTTGGTGGTATATTAAACAGACAAAACCACGATGGGGATGTTGCAGAAATGGAAGCATACAGCATTCCGCAAATAGATGTGGTAATTGTAGATTTATATCCGTTTGAAAAAACCGTTGCTTCTGGAGCAAGCGAACAAGACATTATTGAAAAAATTGATATTGGAGGAATTTCTCTAATTCGTGCAGCTGCAAAAAATTATGCAGATGTCATTTGCGTTTCTTCAGTAGATGATTATTCAGAGTTTTTAGAATTAATCACAGAGAAAAACGGAAGCTTAACAGAAGCAGATAGAAAACGATTTGCAGCAAAAGCTTTTAATGTTTCTTCGCACTACGATTCTGCTATTTTCAACTACTTCAACAAAAACCATGAGATCGCTTCTTTTAAACTTAGCGAAACGCAAGGTAAAGTTTTACGTTATGGCGAAAACCCACATCAAAAAGGATTTTTCTTTGGTGATTTTGACGAGATATTCACGAAACTTCATGGTAAAGAATTAAGCTATAACAATCTTTTAGATGTAGATGCTGCTGTAAATTTAATCAACGAGTTTAAAGGTGAAGCACCAACTTTTGCTGTTTTAAAACATAATAATGCTTGCGGATTTGCACAACGTGAAACAATTCTTGATGCTTATGTAGATGCTTTAGCTGGAGATCCAGTTTCTGCTTTTGGTGGTGTTTTAATTAGCAATACCGAAATAGATAAAGCTACCGCTGAAGAAATTCACAAGTTATTTTGCGAGGTAGTTATTGCGCCTTCTTTTTCTGCCGAAGCTTTAGAAATACTAAAAGGAAAGAAGAATAGAATCTTACTTATTTTAAAAGATTTTGATTTCCCACAAACTACAGTAAGAACATGTTTGAATGGTGTTTTAGTACAAGAAAGAAATTCTAAAACAGATACGCTTGCAGATTTAAAAGATGCAACAAACAATAAACCAACGCAAAACGAGTTAGATGATTTAATCTTTGCATCTAAAATTTGCAAACACACCAAATCGAATACTATTGTTTTAGTAAAAGGCAAACAATTATGTGCTAGCGGAACAGGACAAACAAGTCGTGTAGATGCTTTAAATCAAGCCATACATAAAGCACAATCTTTTAATTTCGATTTACAAGGAGCAGTAATGGCAAGTGATGCCTTTTTTCCGTTTCCAGATTGTGTAGAGATTGCTAAAAACGCAGGAGTTACTGCTGTTATTCAACCAGGAGGCTCTATAAAAGACCAACTAAGCATCGATTATTGTAATGCCAATAATGTTGCTATGGTTTTTACCGGAACTAGACATTTTAAACATTAAGTTTCCACGAAAGTGGAAATCTCATGAATATAGAAATCTCTATAATTTGTGAAATATAAGCTTAAACTAATCCTTGAAAATCTACATTTAATCGTGTAGATTTTCAACGATTAAAACATTAATTTTAAAATCAAATTTAGAAAGAGTTTTACTACCTTTACGAGATGTGATTTTTTAACGTACATAATTAAATAAAGAATGGGATTTTTTGACTTCTTAACCGAAGAGATTGCAATAGATTTAGGAACTGCAAACACTTTAATTATTCATAATGACAAAGTTGTTGTAGACAGTCCATCCATAGTTGCTAGAGATAGAATAACAGGAAAAATTATTGCTGTTGGTAAAGAAGCCAGTATGATGCAAGGAAAAACGCATGAAAACATTAAAACCATTAGACCATTAAAAGATGGTGTAATTGCAGATTTTGATGCTTCAGAGCAAATGATAAGCATGTTTATCAAGAACATTCCAGCTTTAAAAAAGAAACTTTTTACTCCTGCTTTACGTATGGTAATTTGTATCCCTTCTGGGATTACAGAAGTAGAAATGCGTGCTGTAAAAGAAAGTGCAGAACGAGTAAATGGTAAAGAAGTATATTTAATACATGAACCAATGGCTGCAGCAATTGGTATTGGTGTAGACATTATGCAACCAAAAGGAAACATGATTGTCGATATTGGAGGTGGTACCACAGAAATTGCAGTAATTGCTCTTGGTGGAATTGTTTGTGATAAATCTGTGAAAATTGCAGGGGATGTATTTACAAACGATATTATTTACTACATGCGTACACAACACAATTTATATGTTGGGGAACGTACTGCTGAAAAAATTAAAATTCAAATAGGTGCTGCAACGGAAGATTTAGACCTTCCACCAGAAGACATGAGCGTTCAAGGTCGTGATTTACTTACCGGAAAACCAAAACAAGTACAAATATCGTATCGTGAAATTGCGAAAGCTTTAGATAAATCAATTTTACGTATTGAAGATGCTGTAATGGAAACCTTATCGCAAACACCACCAGAATTAGCAGCAGATATTTACAACACAGGAATCTATCTTGCAGGTGGAGGATCTATGCTACGTGGTTTAGACAAACGTCTTTCTCAAAAAACAGATTTACCTGTTTATATTGCAGAAGATCCATTACGTGCTGTTGTTCGTGGTACAGGAATTACCCTTAAAAACTTAGCTAAATACAAAAGCGTATTGATTAAATAAGAGTAACACCCATTAAATCATGCAGCAAATAGTTAATTTTATACTACGTAACAAATCGTTTTTGTTATTTATATTGCTGTTTTCTATATCTTTAGTTTTCACTATTCAAAATCACTCATACCAAAAAAGTAAGTTTGTAAACTCTGCAAATTTTCTATCTGGAGGTATTTATAGTAAAGCAAATAATATTAGTCAGTATTTTGGTTTAAAAGAGCAAAATATTCTACTTCAAGAAGAAAACAACCAATTAAAATCTGCATTATTTAATTTAGATAAAGAAATAAAACCTAGCTTTTTAGACAGTCTTTCTTATACGTCTGTTTACAACTTCACTCCTGCCGTTGTAATAAAAAACAATTATACACTTAGCACGAATATTTTACTTATTGACAAAGGAAAACGCGATAGTATTAAACAAGATTTTGGTGTGATTACTTCTAAAGGAATTTTAGGTATTGTAGACCATACCAGCACAAAATATGCAACGGTACTTTCTATTTTAAACACAAAAAGTAAGATTAGCGCACAATTAAAAAGAACCAACGACTTTGGTACTTTAAAATGGAATGGCAAATCGCCAGAATTGGTGCAATTAGTAGATATACCATCTAAAGCAAAATTGAGACAAGGAGATACGATAATAACTTCTGGTCGTTCTGCAATTTTCCCAAAAGGAGTTCCGGTTGGTATTATAAAAGACTTTAAACTAGACGCGGCCGAGGATTTTTACGAAATAAATGTGATTTTATTTAACGACATGACTACTATTGAACATGTGTACGTTATTGAAAATAAAGATGCTAAAGAAATTAATAACTTAATAAATCCTGTGGATGAATAGTATAATTTCTTCAAACGTAATTCGGTTTATTCTATTAGTCTTAGCACAAGTATTAGTGCTTTCACATATTAATTTTTTAGGATATATAAACCCATACCCATATATTCTGTTCATCCTTTTATTTCCTGTAAAAAACAATAGGATGCTATTTCTGCTATTAAGTTTTTTAATAGGTATTACCATAGACATGTTTCTAGATTCTGGTGGTATGCATGCAGCAGCTTGTGTAACCATTGCTTTTATAAGACCAGCGGTTTTAAAATTTTGTTTTGGCGCTGTTTATGAGCATCAAACTATTAAATTTAATCAGGTAGAATTTGGACCAAGATTAACCTATATAAGTATACTAACAGTAATACATCACTTCCTATTATTCCTTTTAGAAACATTTAACTTTTCAAAAATAATTTTAGTGCTTCAAAAAACGTTATTCTCAAGTATATTTACTATTATACTATGTGTTTTAGTAACCATAATATTCAGCAGAAAATCTAAATGAGGCAAATACTACTTTTTATTTCCATAATTTTTGTTGGCCTTCTTTTTATTGCAAGACTTTTTTTTCTTCAAGTATATCAAGATAACTCCAATAATTTATATGAAGACAACGCCATACGTAAGGTATACGACTATCCAAAGCGTGGTTTTGTGTACGATAGAAACGGAAAACTTTTAGTTTCTAACCAACCATCTTATGATGTGATGGTGATTCCTCGTGAAGTAAAACCATTAGATACTTTAGAGTTTTGTTCGCTTTTAAAAATAGACAAAGAGCAGTTTATTACAACCTACAAAAAAGCATATACGTATTCCCCGAGATTGCCTTATGTTTTTCTTCCACAATTATCCAAAGAAGACTACGCAGTTTTACAAGAAAAAATGCGCAAGTTTGAAGGTTTCTACATTCAAAAACGTTCTTTAAGAAACTACGAAACCACTATTGGCGCCAACGTACTTGGTGATATTGGAGAAGTAAACCAAAGAATCATGAATAAGAATCCCTATTACAAAATGGGCGATTTAATTGGCATGCAAGGTATTGAAGCTTCTTATGAAACCACATTACGAGGTGTAAAAGGAATAAAATTCATACAAAAAGATAGGTTTAACCGAAATATCGGTCCCTACAAAAAAGGAAAATTTGACACTTTACCAGAATCTGGAAAAGACATAAAAACTACCATTGATGCCACACTACAAGCTTATGGCGAAATATTAATGGCTAATAAACGCGGAGGAATTATTGCTATAGAGCCAAGTACTGGTGAAATATTATCTATGGTTGCGGCACCAACCTATAATCCTAATTTACTAGTTGGTAGAGACCGCTCTAAAAATTTCACTAAACTGTATAATGACTCTATTGCAAAACCTTTATTTAATAGAAGTTTACAAGGTGTTTACAATCCTGGATCTCCATTTAAATTAATGAATGCGCTAGTTGCATTGCAAGAAGGTGTTATTTCTACAGACGAAAAAGTAACCTGTTATGCAGGTTACAAATTTGGAAATCGATTTATGAAATGCCACTGTAGAAACGGTACTAGAAACGATATGGTACATGGAATTCAAGAATCTTGTAATGCCTATTTTGCAACGATCTATAGAAGAATTTTAGACAAACCTGAAAACGCTTCTATTGGAATTAACGTTTGGAGTGATCATGTAAAAAGCTTTGGTTTAGGAAACTTTTTAAACAACGATTTATATGTTGGACAAAAAGGAAGAATTCCCAACAGAGATTATTATAAAGGAATTTATCCGAAAACGTTTTATTCCACATACACTATTTCTAACGCCATTGGTCAAGGTGAAGTTGCTACCACACCAATACAATTAGCAAATATGATTGCTGCTATTGCTAATCGTGGGTATTATTTTACACCGCATATTATAAAGGAAATCAAAGACGAAACCTTAGATCTAAACTTTACCACACCAAAATATACAACGATAGACAAACAACATTTTGAACCTGTAATTGAAGGTATGCTGAATGTTTACAAATATGGAACTGCAAAATATTTACAGATTCCGGATATCGATATTTGTGGAAAAACAGGTACTGTTGAAAATTTCGTGAAAATTGATAGTGTAAAAACACAACTTACAGACCATTCTATATTTGTAGCTTTTGCACCTAAAAACAATCCTAAAATTGCTATCGCAGTATTTGTTGAAAACGGGTATTTCGGTTCTCGTTTTGCTGGTAAAATTGCTAGTTTAATGATTGAAAAATATATTAAAGGAAGTATCACTAGAAAAGATTTAGAAAACTTTGTATTGAATCACAGTTTAGAAGATGAATACGCAAAACCATATTCTGGTGTACCTTTCAAAATCAATAGAGAAACCAAGCTACAAACAATCCCCATAGAAGAAGTAAATAAATTAAAGGAACAACTAACCAAGTTAGAATATTAAGCATGTTTAGACAAACAGATAGACATTTTAAATTCGATTGGGTTACTATTATTTTATTTTTAATTTTAGTAGTTTTTGGTTGGATGAATATCTTATCCGCTTCACACACGGGTATAACTATTGATTACACTAATTTCTCCCAACCTTACGGAAGACAATTAATTTTCATCGGTTTAACGCTTATACTCATTATCTTTATTCTTTCTATTGACGCCAAGTTTTACGAACGCTTTGCTAGTCTAATTTTTATTGTTTCCATGTTATCCTTAGTTGGTCTATTCCTCTTTGGTAAAAACGTAAATGGAGCAACCTCTTGGTATGGTATTGGCGGAATGACCCTACAACCCAGTGAGTTTGCAAAAGCAGCTACAGCATTAGCCGTCGCTAAATACATAAGCGATTTAAACACCGATATTAGAACCTTTAAAGACCAAATAAGAATCTTTATTATCATTATAATTCCTGCTTTTTTAATTTTACTACAAAATGATGCAGGAAGTACTTTAGTTTATGCCTCTTTCTTTTTTGTTTTATATCGTGAAGGCTTACCAAAAATATACTTAACATTGGCATTAGCCTTAGTTGCTATTTCTATTTTAGCATTAAAATTCGGACCAATAATCACTTCCGTTTTAGCTATTGTTGTTATTATAACAAACTACATTATTCAGAAAAAGAAACCCGTAATTCTACAGCCAATCCTTACCGTTTTAGCTTGCGTAGTAATTGCTTTCGGAATTAAATTTTTCTACCAAAACATATTGCAACCACACCAACAAGATAGAATTAGTCTTTGGTTACGTCTAGAAAAAGATCCGCAAAAGATTGCGCAAATGCGTAGAGATATTTTATATAATTTATACGAATCTGAAAAGGCAATTAGTTCTGGAGGTATTACCGGAAGAGGTTTTTTAGAAGGCACCAGAACCACAGGTAAATTTGTACCAGAACAGCATACTGACTATATTTTTAGTACCGTTGGTGAAGAATGGGGATTTCTAGGAAGTGTTTTCGTCGTAATTGTATTTGTACTACTTATGCTTCGTGTTTTAAAATTAGCAGAACTACAAAAATCGCAATTTAGTAGGGTTTATGGCTATTCGGTAGCCTCCATTTTATTCTTTCACTTTATGATTAATATTGGAATGGTAATGGGCTTAATACCTACTATCGGAATTCCACTTCCATTTTTTAGTTATGGTGGCTCCGGACTTTGGGGATTTACTATTTTACTATTTATTTTCATTAAGCTAGATTCGAATAGAATTAATGAATGGTAAGTAAACACCTTTAAAAACACCAATATTCTTACTGTTAATAGAACAAAACAATCACTTCATCTAAAAAAGCACGAATCTACTTTTCCGTAAAACAACAAAAGTGATGCAATTGCCTATATTTATATAATGCACTAATATATAGTGCATTATATAAATTAACTAAAAACTTATACGATGAAAAAATTATTAGCAGAATTTATTGGTACTTTCTGGTTGGTACTAGGTGGTTGTGGTAGCGCCGTTTTAGCAGCAGGAATTCCGAATATAGGAATTGGTTTAGTGGGTGTCGCATTGGCTTTCGGACTTACCGTTTTAACAGGAGCATACGCTTTAGGCCATATTTCTGGAGGACATTTTAATCCTGCAGTATCTATTGGTCTTTTTGTTGGAGGACGATTTAGCGCAAAAGATTTACCGGGTTACATCATTGCTCAAGTATTAGGTGGTATTGCTGGAGCAGCAATTCTATACGGTATAGTGAGTGGTATGGACGGTTTTGCTGGTTACTCACAAGCTGGTGATTTTGCAACAAACTTTTATGGTGTAGAACAATACGGACATACCTTTAGTATGACCTCTGCTTTACTAATAGAAGTAGTAATGACCTTTATGTTTTTAATCGTGATTTTAGGTGCTACACATAAAAATGCATCCCCTGGCTTTGGCGGATTAGCAATTGGATTAGCATTAACATTAATACACTTAATTAGTATTCCTGTTACTAATACTTCTGTAAATCCTGCAAGAAGTACTAGTCAAGCATTATTTGTTGGTGGTGAAGCGATGGGACAACTTTGGTTGTTTTGGGTAGCTCCTATTGTTGGTGCTATTTTGGCTGGACTTGTTTACAAGTTTATGGCTCCAAACACAGACTAATACAAAATAGTATATATTAAAAAAGCGTCTTGAAGTTTTATTTCAAGACGCTTTTTCTATTTTTAAAAAGGAAAACTAATCCTTCTTCAATTCTAATTTCTCTGCAAAATAATCGCAAAAATCTTTCATTGTAGCAGTCATTTTTTCGTCTTGTGTTGCTCTATTAAAAGTATCACTCATCGCAACCAATGTTTGATGAAAAAATATTTTCATTTCATCTACAGGCATATCTTTAGTCCAAAGATCTATACGTAGCATCTCTTGGGTTTTACTGTCCCAAACAGAAAGCATCATCGCTTTAGCTTCTTGTTTATAATGCCTCCATCTTCTGCTGTCCATACTAATTTTTCTGGAACTCTATTTTCATCTAGTTCTATGTTTAATTCTATTTTTGAGGTAATTTTAGCCATTACAATTCTGGTTTAAAGTTGGATTTATTAAATATTTCATCGGCATTTTTAGCAAGCATTTCTTTTAAAGACACATCGTTCTTTTCCATATAAGCACGTACCATTTGCCATCCTATATACTGCCCTATTCTTCCTGGAGATTCTTGATCTATTTCTACTAATTTAAACTTAGAAAAAGGTGCAGGATTTATAAACCTATTTGGTAAATCAGGATCGGTACTAAACAATAATTCATTCTCTACAAAGTAGCTCCAGATCTGTCCTTCATTAGCTTTAGACCAAGTTAATTGTTCTTCGGTATAGCCAATTTTTTCTGCGTCTGTTTTAAACGGAATCATGACATCTTTGAAATATAATTGTTTTCCGAAGTAAACCATTTCATCTAAAAACGTTTTATTTTGTTTCGGAAAAATATAATTTTCGGCATACTTGGAAGCAAAATCTACCACAATCTGATCCTCTGTAAAATTAGCAGCTAAATACTTTTGAATACCATCATAAAAAGGATGATCACTTCCTAAATAGGTATCAATAGAAATAAGCGAAATCGTATCGGTTACAATCACTTTATTTCTATAATCTACAAACGAAGTAGCACTAACCAAACGTGGTATTTTAAATTCTGGAAAATAATATTTCATATGCTGAAAGAAGTTTTTCATCTCTCCTTCTACCAAATTCAGATTTGGATACACTTTTTCTACTTCTTTATTTAATTCTAATTGCAAGGTATCTTGCATTTTGGCAATCCAAAAAGAATCTACATATTTCTTAGAAAACATAAACGGGAAAGCTTTCTTTAATGTACTAAGATCTTCAGGTTTAGCATGTGCAAATGCCAAATCAAATCGCTCAATCGCAACAGAAATATCTATTTTAGAAATTTCATTTTCCATACTTTCATCCCGCTTACACGAAACACATAAAAGCATCAAAAAAAGAAATAAAAAAATATTCTTCATAAACTTATTTTTATTAATTAAGCTATTGGTTTATTTTTGTTTGGCAAAGGTACTATTCTTTGTTCTAAAATCTTTAAAAATGCAAACAGAAAAAGTAGCACATCATATAGTAAATTGGTTAAAAGACTATGCTTTAAACGCAAAAGTGAATGGTTTTGTTGTTGGAATTTCTGGCGGAATTGATTCTGCTGTAACTTCCACATTATGTGCCGAGACAGGCTTAGACGTTTTATGTATTGAAATGCCTATTCATCAAGCTGCAAGTCATGTATCTAGAGGACAAGAACATATCAAACAATTAAAAGCGCGATATAAAAATGTGCGTGATATAAAAACCGACTTAACACCAGTTTTTGAAGAATTTAAAACCGAGGTTACATCCGATGCAGATAAGGCTACTGTAGATATGGCTTTGGCAAACACAAGAGCTCGTTTACGTATGACGACTTTATATTATCATGCAGGATTATACAAATTACTAGTTGCAGGAACAGGAAACAAAGTAGAGGACTTTGGGGTTGGTTTTTACACGAAGTATGGAGATGGCGGTGTCGATTTAAGTCCGATTGCAGATTTATTAAAATCGGAAGTATATCAAATTGGCGAATATTTACAAGTACCAGATTCCATTATCAATGCTGCACCAAGTGACGGATTATTTGGAGATGCAAGAAGTGATGAAGATCAAATTGGCGCAACCTACCCAGAACTAGAATGGGCAATGCAAATGCAGGATGAAGGCAAGACCGAAGACGACTTTACTGGAAGACAAAAAGAAGCTTTTAAAATATATAAACGCTACAATTCTGCCAATAAACATAAAATGGTTGCAATACCTATTTGTCTGATATCAAAAGATTTAAAATAAAATATTTTCTTTATTAGTAGGAATTCACTACTTTTACTAAACGACTAATAGCAAAACGTCTGTTGTTATCTCAACAGTTATAACAATTTTTAAAAAATTAAAGTTATGATTAAACTGTTGGTAGTTGACCATCATCCTATAATTAGGAAAGGTCTTGAGCTACTATTTCTTACGTCGTCGAATATTCAAATTGTTGGTACACTAGATGATGGTGAATCTATATTTGAATTCTTAAACAAGAATAAAGTAGATATTATTATTTCTGAAATTGACTTACCCAAGCTTAATGGCATCACTGCATTAAGAAGGCTTAACAAAGAACATCCTGAAGTTAAAGTAATCATGTTTAGTGCACAACCCGAAGAGGTTTACGCCATGAATACTATAAAAGCGGGAGCTTCTGGTTATCTCTGTAAAACGGCTAATATTGTTACACTTAAAGAAGCAATTATTAAAGTGTATGGAGGTGGTATTTACTTAAGTAACGATCTTGCGCAACGTTTAGCTATTGGCAAACGTGTAAACAGATCTGGTAATTTTTACAAAAAGCTTTCTACTAGAGAAATTGAAGTTTTAAAACTTATTTCGTCTGGAAGAAAAAACAAGGAAATTGCTGGCGAGCTTGCTATAAATGAAAAAACAGTAAGTACGTATAAAGCGCGTTTAATGAAAAAACTAAACGTTACCAATATTGTAGACTTAATAAATAGAGCGAAATTATTAGAGTTATAAAACTCTACTTAGTTTTCTAGACAACAACATTTTTAAACTAGAGTAATCTTTTACTTCTTCTAGCACACTTCTGTTTACTTCAGATTTGTTGGCAAGTGTTTGTTGCATAAATTCTGTTACTTTTTGATCTATTAAAAAGCAACGTAAACTTAAAATAGTTTCGCTAACTAATTGTGCAATAGATTGGTCTTTTTCTTTTGGATATATATTCTTACTATGCCAATCAGATAAACTATAACGCTCATCATCCATTAAAATAGTAGAAATTTCATTAGCCACATCTTGCTCTACCGTATTTACAAACTGCTCTATTGCAAACTCTGGGTTTTGATTTAGTGTATCAATAATGGTATAATACAAGTTTTTAAACTGCGTATTAGTAAACTGCATTTCATCATCTTGCAAGTCTAAATATATTTTTTCAAAAACTTTTGCTTGATGTTTTACAGGCTCTAGAATCAGCTCATTCTTATCATTTTCCTTTAAAACTAAATCCTCAAAATCTTCTGTTTTGTTTCCGTAAAGCAGTAGTATTTCAATAATTTTTCGTTCTAAAACATATTGCACATCTACCTTTTTCTTAGGCTGTTCATGCTTAATAACTTCAAAAGCGGTTTGCTGTTTACTCGCTTCTTTATGTGTTTCCTGAACGTCTTTATTGGTAATTTGTGCCAAGGTTGTAAACAACACTTGCTCACTAATATCCATAATTCTAGAACATTCTTGAATATAGATTTCCTTTTTAATTCTATCCGGAATTTTAGCAATACTGTTCACAATATCTCGAATAGTATCTGCTTTTTTAATAGGATCATTTTTAGACTCTTCATATAAAACCGAAGCTTTAAACTGAATAAAATCTTGTGCATGTTCCCTTAAATAATCGCTTAACTCTTCTAAGGTATTTTGTTTTGCAAAACTATCTGGATCTTCCCCTTCCG
Source organism: Lacinutrix himadriensis (assembly GCF_001418105.1). Taxonomy (GTDB): domain Bacteria; phylum Bacteroidota; class Bacteroidia; order Flavobacteriales; family Flavobacteriaceae; genus Oceanihabitans; species Oceanihabitans himadriense. The sequence goes on along the minus strand of NZ_LIQI01000024.1, from coordinate 5,997 downwards.
GAAACGTACAAATTTTCACATTCATACCTTGCTCCAGAATTAAATCAATTCCGCGAAGCGAAGCACGTAAACCTGCAGCATCTCCATCAAAAAGTACGGTAATATTTTTGGTAAGCCTATTTATTAATCGAATTTGGTCTGGCGTTAATGCAGTACCAGAAGAAGAAACCACATTATGAATTCCTGTTTGGTGAAACTGAATCACATCGGTATATCCTTCCACTAAAAAGCAATTGTCTTCTTTAGCGATACTTTGTTTTGCCTGATAAATACCATATAACACTTTACTTTTATGGTAAATATCACTCTCTGGAGAGTTTAGGTATTTGGCTGCTTTTTTATCGTTGGTTAAAATACGTCCACCATAACCAAGCACACGACCACTCATACTTTGTATTGGGAACATCACGCGACCTTTAAATCGGTCAAAGCGTTTTTCACCTTTCACGATAGTCAGTCCGGTTTTTTCTAAGAATTCTATTTTATACCCTTGCTTTAAAGCTTCGTCTGTAAAGGCTTGCCATTCGTCTAAAGAGTAACCTAAGGCGAACTTCTTAATGGTTTCGTCTGTAAAACCACGTTCTTTAAAATAGCTTAAACCAATAGCCTTTCCTTTATCGGTTTTTAGTAATACCTTCTGAAAATAAGTACTCGCATATTCACTAACTAGATATAAACTTTCACGTTCATTAGCTTGTTCTTTTTGCTCGTTACTCTGCTCGGTTTCTTCAATTTCAATATTGTACTTTTTAGCCAAGTATTTTATAGCTTCTGGATAGGTAAAATGCTCATGCTCCATTAAAAAAGCAACGGCATTCCCTCCTTTTCCGGTACTAAAATCTTTCCAGATTTGCTTGACAGGAGACACCATAAAACTTGGTGTACGTTCTTCACTAAACGGACTTAAACCTTTAAAGCTACTTCCCGACTTTTTTAATTGCACAAAATCGCCAATAACCTCTTCTACGCGTGAGGTTTCAAATACGTGGTCTATGGTGGATTTTGATATCAATTATGGAAGATTTTTCGCTTTCGCGGAATTACCCCGTAAATGTAATATAAAAGAAATTGGTTTAAAAATTAATAGCAATAGGAAAGTTTTGTTTGTGAAAAAAACCTAAGGTTTTATTGAACTGGTTTTAGTTCGTAATAAAAATCACCTACTGAAAATCAACATTTACAGTTACAAATAAAAGCACTTTTTTAACTGCAATAAAAGAATTATATTTACGGGATAACGACAACACAAAACTAACGATATCCTGATCTATTTACGGGATATAATCAATAAATGTGATGATATAACACGTTACCACACATTTGAGAAAAACCAAGGACATATTAATATTCATTTTTGCATTACTTATAGTTTCTGCAATTGGATATGGAATATTTTTATATTTCTATGTTCAGAAAAAATATGCAGAAGTTCCTGAAAATAAAACCGAATTAGTTTCGAAATCACAATCTGAAAATAATTTAAACTCGAGTTTAGTTCAGTTTCTTGATAGTCCAATTGACCTTTTAGATTTTAAGAAAAAGAAAGGAATGGAATTTACAACAAGCGTAACTAACGGAACTGAATACTATTTTCAACCGAGAATTAAAGATTCGATTTTCTATGTTTATTATTATCCTGACTTTAAAAAAGAGTCAATTAAAATAGACCAATTTGTTGTTTTTAAACACGGAGAAAACAAACACACTTACGAAGACCAAACAGAAACTTTAATTGAATTTAGAATTTATAATCCAGATTCTGATTTAGGAAAAGCCAATCTTTACGGCTTAACAAAAGCGGAATTGGAATCGGAATTTGGAACTGATTATCTGACTTTTGAAAACGGAATTGCGTACTCGAATAAAAACAAGGTTTTGACTATTGAACTTAAAAACTCAAAAGTAAAATCGTTTAGATATATAAAACTGAATACGGAAATTGTTGATCAAGAATTAATTCGACAAATAGTGGAATAAAAACGTGTGGTAACAACGTGTAAAATTAATTGCTAGTTCTAGCCTACTTACGAATATTCCTGCGGAATATTCTATTCGGTTTTTATTTGCTAAATTAGTTACTTAAATACGCAACTAATCTTACACAAACACGTTAGTAACAATTACTCGGAAAAAAATACCGAACAGAATTCTGCCAAACTTCACGCTGAAAAAACCACTCAAAATCGGAATCAAATATTGCGGAATAATTTACTCGTCTGCTGATTTTACTCTTGCGGAGTTTAGCTAGTTGCGAAATTACCAATCAAACGGAATTTTAAAAAAACAAAATCACTTTGCGGACTTCACTCGGAATTGAGCAATTTAGCGGAATAAAAAAAACGTGATTACTCAAATGTCTCGCAACTGTTACTAACAACGCATAAAAAAAATTGCTATATTTAGAACTAATTTTAAAGGTCGTTGCTCTTTTGCTACTTCTGATTTTCCTACGGAAAATCCTCGCACGCAAAAACGCAACTATTTTTATACAAGACCGTTGGCATTAATTTGACAAACAGTTAAATCTGATTGAAAATCACAAATTGAATATTATGAATTCTGATTCAATTATCGTAAAAGCTAAACTGAAATTATACTCTACTGCAAATGGAGGAAGAACAAATGGAATAAAAACAGGATATCGACCAAATCACGTTTTTGAGTATAATGAAAATGGAATTGATTTTAAAGCTGGTTATATGGGAAAAATATGCTTTGAAGAAAATCAAACTATCAAACCGACTGAATCTAGAACAGTGAAAGTTAAGTTTGTAAATGGACAGAATATTAACAAATATATTGAGCTTGGAAGAACTTGGTGGATCCACGAAGGACATAGAAAAATTGGAGAAGCTGAAATATCTGAAATAATAACTGAATAAAAAACTAACGCCAACACCGTGTATAATTAATTGCTTCATTGAGCTTACTTGCGAATATTCCTGCGGAATATTCACGGGTTCGTAAAAGTTTACTAATTTAGTTGCTTAACCACGCAACTAACCATACACAATCACGTTACCTGCAAGCTGAAAAAAAATGATAAAATATGGGAGACGAATCTGTGGTAAAATCAAAAAATATAAAAATCATTAACCAGTTAAGTAAATAATTTTGTAACTTTGCAATGGAATTATCGTATAAAAATAACAAACTGAAGAAGTCGCTCACTACCGATAAGGGTCTCTTAAAGCTAAACAGTAGATTAGCAAAGAAGATAAAGCAGCGTAGAATCGAGCTTGAAAGTGCAGATAATTTAGAGGTTATCTCAAAATTACCTGTATTACGATTACACCAATACAAAGGAAATAGGAAAGGTACTTGGTCAATAGACATTCAAGAAAATTGGAGAATACTATTTGAGGTAAACCAAGACCCTATACCAACCTTAGAAGATGGTGGAATAGATTTAAAAGCGATAACCATTATAAGTATTGAGTCTGTAGAAGACCCTCACTAACTTAAAAAGGAAACATTATGACTGATTTACAAATAAAAAAATCCTTACTCTCTTGCCCAGGCGATAGCATTCAAGAGCATATAGACCATATTGGTATGTCGCAAGCAGAATTAGCAGAACGATTAGGTAGGTCTATTCCAAAACTAAATGAGTTAATAAAAGGAAAAGCACCTATAACCAAAGAAACAGCCACCAAATTAGAATATGTGTTGGGTGTGTCTGCAAGTTTTTGGATAAACTTAGAACGTACCTATCAAGATGAATTATTAGAAATTGAGCAAATGGAACATTTAGAGCAATGCCAAGAATGGGTATCGTCTTTTCCATTAGCAAAAATGAAATCCTTTGGTTTGCTTCCAGATACTCGTAATAAACCTGAATTAGCAGATGGCCTACTAAAATTTTTTAGAGTTGCTTCTCCTACACAATGGTCAGATATTTATAATGGTAGCTCATTAGCTTTTAAAATAGAGCTTCGCCATACAGCAGAACCACAGGCTATTTCGGTTTGGTTACGTTTGGGAGAATTACAAGCAGATAAAATAAAGGTAACAGCTTTCGATAAAAAAGAATTACGCAATAGTTTAGACCAAATACAAGATATTGCCTTTAAGCATTCAGCCACTTGGTTAGAAGAACTTCAATCACTTTGTGCTTCTTGTGGAGTAGCTTTAGTTTATACGCCTTGTATTGCTAAAGCACCAATTTACGGAGCTACAAGATGGATAAAAAATAACAACATACCACTTATTCAAATAACCGATAGACAAAAAGACTACAATGCGTTTTGGTTTACATTCTATCACGAGTTAGGACATATATTATACCACGGTAAAAAAGATATTTTTATTGATGGAATAGATAGTATTAAACCTGATAAAGAAAAAGAAGATGAAGCAGATGCATTTGCAGCTCGTATGTTATTATCAGAAAAAGAAAGAAACGAGTTGTTTCAATACCCCAACTTTGACAGGGAATTGATTTTACTACTCAGTCAAAAATTTAAAAAACACCCTGGTATTATTGTTGCCCAAGTACAAAGACAATACAGCAATTTGTATAAAAATGTAAGTTTAAATAGCTTAAAAACGAAAGTAGAATTTACTGAATTATCAATTTAACTAAAAAATAAAGTCACAATAAAAATGCCAGCAGGTAACAATGTATATAAAAAACAGGCGAAACAGTTGTAAAATTAAGGTTTTTGGCTCGTATCAAAGTTTGTGCTTAACTGAAAGTTTCGCGCTTCGAAATCGCCTACTTTTCATATACTAAACGTTAGCAAAAATTTAAAAACCAATCGATATGAACAAAATAATACTTACATCAATTAGCATAATTTTCGCTTGTAATTCAATTTTTGGACAAACTAATAATGACAAATACACAAAAGACGTAAAATCAGTAGATGCGATAATGAATGCGTATTATGATGTTGTTTCTGGCTCGAGTAGTGAACCTTGGGAGTTTGAAAGAGATAGTTTTATTCATTCAAAAAATGCTTTTATTACAAGAATTGATGAAAATGGAAAAGCGGAAACTCATTCTTTGGAGGCGGAATATATACCAATTGGATTATCACCAAAAGAGGATTTTTATGAAAAGGAACTAAAACGAGTAGTTAGTAAGTTTGGAAATATTGCGCAAGTTTGGAGTGCATTTGAAATACGAACTGACCTAAAAACTGAATCCAATATTAGAGGACTAAATAGCGTTCAACTTCATTATGAAAATGGAAGATGGTTTATAGACAGTTGGACTTGCGAAATGGAATCTGAAAAGAATAATTTAGTAACTGAATTTTTGAATAAGGAATAAAAAACTTTTGCTAACATCGCATAAAAATAATTGCTATTTTAGGCTTAACTAAAGGTCGTCGCACTTTTGTTGCGTCTGATTTTCCTTCGGAAAATCCTCGCATACAAACCCGCAACTATTCTTATACATAACCGTTGTAGCAAATTAAAAAAATGAACAGTTCAATTGACAATGGAGGAAAAACTCATGTGAGATATGCTCATAAGCATTATCCGAAAATAATTGAACTCAAATGTGACAAATGCGAATCTAAAATCATTGCTACCAATCAAAATGTTCCTGATGGAATTGAGCATTTTATGGACATTTCGGGTTATGAAAAAAAATGGAATCTCGTATGTCTGAATTGTACTTTCAGAGCTGAATTAAATTGGGATGAACTGAAAAAATTTGATTTATGGCTGAAAACTGAAATAAGAAATATTGAATTTTGGTCTTGGAATATTGACCATCTGAATATGATTCTGAAAAAATTAAAAAAAGCTAAATTGAAATCTGACAAATGGGGATTTTTTGAAAGTTATATTCCAAAAGATTGGCTATTGAAATTTAATAGTGAAAGAGAATTTCGGAAAATAGAAAAGTTAAAAGAAAAATAACTTGCTACAACATCGCATAAAAATAATGCGTAGATTAGTACTTAAACAAAGAACAGTGCACTTTTGCTACATCTGATTTTCCTGCGGAAAATCCTCGCACACAAAACCGCACTATTCTTA
>NZ_LIQI01000023.1 GCF_001418105.1 Lacinutrix himadriensis | reverse complement strand
GTTCCATAAAAGAATGCAACACCATCATGATCTGAAGTATTATTATAAACTTCATTCACATAAAGAGCTGCTCGATCTGCTATAACCATCTTTTTAAACAACCCAAAAGCCATTAATAATAATCCGGATTTAACCTGATTATAATTAAACTTGTAGGTTTTATAAAACTGAGGTAATAAATGGGATGCTCTCTCAATGGGTCCTGCAACTAGTTGCGGGAAAAAAGATACAAACGAGAAAAAAGCAAGCCAATCTTTAGTCGGTTCTAGCTGTTTCCTGTAAATATCTATAGTATAACTAAGCGTTTGAAAGGTGTAAAAACTAATTCCAACTGGTAAGATGATATTTAGTGTAGAAACTTCTAACTCAGTACCAAATAACCTAAAAGAATCTACAAAAGTGTCTATAAAAAAGTTCGTGTATTTAAAATAGACTAAGAAACCTAAATTAATAACAAGACTGACTAGCAAATACTGCTTTTGTTTTTTCTTGCTATCCGTATTATATATTTTTTGACCAATTAAAAAATCAACCAACGAACTAAAAGCTATTAATAGCAGAAACCTCCAATCCCACCAGCCGTAAAACACGTAACTAGAAACTAGTAAAAGTATATTTCTATAATTTCTATTTTTAGCAACGAGCCAATAAAGAACAAAAACTACAGGAAAAAATACAGCAAAATCTAATGAATTAAACAGCATAAGTAATTAGTAAATCGGTTGTCTATTATAAGTATCCTTAACGTTTTCTTCTGCAACAATTCCTACCATTATGAATTGAAGTGATTGATTATTATCTATTTGTAACATATTTTCACTTTTTTGTTTTTGTCCAAACTAAAACGCTTCCTTTTATCTTTTCTATTATACAAAAATATTACGAAAAGTAATTTATTTGAATTTTCAAATTTTAAGCTATCTCTTAATACCTGTAATTTACTAAAATTATGTCCCAATTATTGTTTAAGTGATACATCTTGTTCTATAATTATAGATTATAAAATTTCAATTGTTTTATTAACCCGTTTTAACAAAACCTTCCCGTTTTCATCTCTTATAATTAGTACTATAGAATAGTTTCCTTTTTCTAATAATTCGCTATCTATTTCTAATTTAAACCCTGCATGATCATAAATTTCTTCCTTTTTAAAAAACTTAGAAACATCCTTCCTTTTCTTTCTGACATGCATGGGTCTAACCAAAATAAAATCTTCATCCTTTTCCAATGCAACAAAGAAATCAGTAAATTTAGAATCTTGATTTTCTATAACCATCCATCCTTCTAAAACAACGGAAGACTTTCCTTGAGCTAAAGCAAGATGGTTGGTTTTAGCACCATTTATTCTCTCTAAATTTGATAAAATACGCCCTTTTTCAAGCAGTGTGTCTATTGCCTTTTTATTGTAAACAAAAGACTCGGGTTGAAATCTATTTATTTTATTAAAATTAAAATTGTATTCTTTATTAATATAATTTGCCAATATATTCGTCGCCTTTATACCTCCCTTAAAATTTAAGTGTTGATTTCTTGTTGGTTTTTCATCCATAAAATAAGTCCTAGAAAAATCACCTAAGGTATTTATATCTATAGCCTTAACATTTGTATGCTCTTTAATAATAGCGTTTAGTTTTTTGTTTACTTGCTTTAATTGGTCTTCAACTTTAGCGTAATAATTATTATAGAAAGGAATGGTAACAAACAAAAGTTCAAACTCATGTTCTTCGGAAAGCTCAATGATTTTTTTAATAAATACTTCTTGATCCTTTGAAATATTAATAGTGTCCTTAATTTTTAGATTGTCAATTTTTGACGCCCTTTCTTTTCTCAATATTTTTAAGGATTGGTAATGATCTCTAAAGTCTTTATTCTTATATTTATTTGATGTGTACTTATATAAAACTTTAGATTGATCTTCTAAGTCACTCCAGTTTTCATGCCCTCTGAAAACATTAAAAAAGTTATAAAGTTTGTTTTCTTTGTATACTAAATTAATTTCTTCAAACTTATTTTTACCTGGTTTTTTTGCATGAACGGCTCCAAAATTCTTAACAAACATCTTACCCTCTTCATTAAAAAAATCAGACTCCGCTGCGTTTTCTAAAAACGTAAAGTTTTCAATCACTACCAGCTTTGGTTTTTGATTCTTTAATGCTTCTATTAAATTAAAATAGGTATGAAAAATATTTGTTGCTCGTAATCCTAAATTATAAGAATTTAATTTACATTTTGCGTTTATAATTTTTGTGTTAACTCCGTTTGCTAAATGTGAATTTCCTAAAAAAAGTACATCGACGGTGTTTTTTTCTATTTTGTTATAAAACTCAAATTTCTCAAAAGCAGGATCATCCTTAACAAAATAACTATCAATGTTATAGATTACAACACTAATTAAAATGCTAAATAAAAATATTTTTAAAATTAATTTTTTCATTTTATATCTCTAAAATTGAAAATAAATAAATTCCTGAATAGCTCTATCTCCATAAATACCAAAAATGGTAATAGTAAAAAGGATCATTACATAGATACTCCATCTAAAGATTATTCCTTGACGATTCATTAACCTTATTAAATTATACTTTCTGTGAAGTACTTCAAAAAGGAGTAGTGAAATGATGAAGAAAACAATTATCTTAAATTCATTTACTTTAAAACCGATTAAGTACGTTTCCTTATTGAATATCTCTCCTAAATCAAAATTAGAAAAGATTCCACTAATAATATCAAAAGAATCCTGTAAGGAGTTTGCTCTAAAAAATATCCAAGCAAAACAAACTATAAAAAAGGTTACAGTACTAAAAAAAAAGTTGTTTGCATAGTTACTTTTACCTAATCCTATTTTTTTAAATAGTGGTTTTTTTAAATTATAAGTAGCTTTTTCAAAAACAATGATTAAGCCGTGTATTGTTCCCCAAATTACAAATGTCATAGCTGCTCCATGCCATAAGCCACTAACGAGAAAGACCAAGAACAAATTAAAATAGGTTCTGTACTTTCCTTTTCTGCTTCCTCCTAATGGGATGTATACATAATCTCTAAACCATGTGGATAAAGATATATGCCAACGTCTCCAAAATTCAGTTATGGATTTAGAAAAATAAGGACTATCAAAGTTTCTCATTAAGTCAAATCCCATAGTTCTTGCAATTCCTATGGCAATGTCTGAATAACCAGAAAAATCACAATAAATTTGAAAGGCAAATAAAATGGTTCCATAAAAGAATGCAACACCATCATGATCTGAAGTATTATTATAAACTTCATTCACATAAAGAGCTGCTCGATCTGCTATAACCATCTTTTTAAACAACCCAAAAGCCATTAATAATAATCCGGATTTAACCTGATTATAATTAAACTTGTAGGTTTTATAAAACTGAGGTAATAAATGGGATGCTCTCTCAATGGGTCCTGCAACTAGTTGCGGGAAGAAAGACACAAACGAGAAAAAAGCAAGCCAATCTTTAGTAGGTTCTAGCTGTTTCCTGTAAATATCTATAGTA
>NZ_LIQI01000022.1 GCF_001418105.1 Lacinutrix himadriensis | reverse complement strand
GTTTCTTCACCATGAAGTTTATTCTTCGATGCCGTTCGGTATTTTATGTAACTATCCAGCAATCTAAAGAGTTGCAAGCACTCGCTCTGAACTTCATTTAAAGCTGTGTAAAGAGGAACATCATTCATTTGTCCATATTCACAAATGGCTTTAGAATCACTCTTATCGGTCTTTCCTTTGGCTATTTTCATCTGGATAAATCGCTCTACCGATAAAGGTTTTACAACAGACACACATACTCCAGATTTATATAAAAACTGTGCCAACCTGTAATGATAATAACCTGTAGCCTCCATAACCACCAAAACACTTTCTGGTAAGCCTTTTATGAATTTCACAAAGCCTTTCTCATCATTTTTAAATTGGTCATGTCCTGTCTCTGAACCATAAACATCAAAGACATCTTTGCTAATGTCTAATCCAAAAATTTCACTATATTTATTCATAAGAATTGAATTTTGGAAAGAACGAGCTACTGATGTTTCAACAACTTGAAATCGAGATCTAAAGTCTCACAGAACTGAACGAAATATTAGTAGAAAAAGAGAGAGGATTATCAATGTTGTCGAAGTCTAATGCTTCACCGTGTATACTAATCTTATTTCTCTCTTTTGTTCTTTCTGATTTATATATCTTAATTTAATGTTTTATTTAAAATGTAAACTTAAGAAGTGTGTAGTTAAATGATTTTTGTAAAACTGAAGTGCATCTACAACCATTGCTGGACCAAGGTCTGAACCACCAATACCAATATTTACAACATCTGTAAATGCTTTGTTGGTATATCCCTTTTTATTTCCAGAAATAATAGTTTCCGAAAAATCTTTTATTTTTTGTTTTACCGAAAATATTTCCGGCATCACATTCACACCTTCCACTTTAATATTTGCATCTTTAGGTGCTCTTAAAGCAGTATGTAAAACTTCTCTTTTTTCAGTTTCGTTAATTACTTCACCAGAAAAATAAGCCTGCATAGCTTCTTTTAACTGTACTTCATCTGCCAATTTTAATAACAGCTCAAAAGTTTCTTCTGTGATTCTATTTTTCGAAAAGTCAACGTAAAAATCTTCCCAAGAAATGGTGAATTTGTCTGCTCTTTTTTCATCTTGAGCAAATAAATTTTTCATTTCAACATCTTGCACTTTTTTAAAGTGTTTTTCAAGATTTTTCCAAGCTGTAGTAGTGGTTGGGTTAATTTTTGGTAATGCCATAAGGTTAGTTGTTAACTTGCGTGATTACATTTGTATTATCAAATACCTCTTCAAATTTTTCTTCTATTTCTGGTATTTTATACTGAATATTATCCAGTTGTATTTTTAGAGGTTTAATAAATTCTAGATATTTTATTTTTAAGCTATCTGAAATCGGCTCTGCTTCTGGAAGTTTTTGTTTGAAAGGATCTACTTCTTTTCCGTTTTTCCAGAAACGATAACATACATGAGGACCACCTGTATTTCCGGTCATACCAATCCAACCAATAACATCTCCTTGTTTTACAAACTGTCCTTTTTTAACCTTTTGCGCTTTCATATGAAGGTATTGCGTTGTATAAGTGGCGTTATGTCTAATTTTTACAAATTTCCCATTACCACCACGTCTTGTAGACTCTATAACGGTTCCGTTTGCCGTTGCAAGAATTGGCGTACCAATAGCTGCTGCAAAATCGGTTCCTCTATGCGGACGCAATCTATTACCGTAATAAGCAATTCGACGTTTTAAATTATAACGGGATGAAATTCGGCTAAACTGTACCGGTGCTTGCAAGAATGCACGACGCAAATTCTTAGCTTCTTCATTAAAATAATCGGAAATTCCTTTTAGGCTATCGGTTTCAAATTCAAAAGCATAAAAAGGTTCGTTATTATGCTCAAAAAATGCCGCTTTAACATCTGCAACTCCAGCATAAATAGTATCATCAATATACTTATCGGTATAAATCACTTTAAAATTATCTCCTTTTTGAAGACGTCTAAAATCGATAGTCCAAGGATAAATTTCATCTGCTAGTTTATAAGCTAAACGTACACTTACACCTTGATCACTTAAGGCTTCAGAAATATTAGAAGAAATTACTCCTGCAACTTCCTTTTGCACATATTTTATAGGTTTTCTACTAGTATATGCATGAATAGAATCTTGGAAGTTTATAACTACGTATTCTTCTTTATTTGGTTGGTAGATAAAGCAGTTTGGCTTTTGAAGCGAATCTCCTTTGGTACATAGTAGCGTATATGGTTTACCTACTTGCAGTTTTCGGATATCGAAAGTATCTTTTGTTTTTTCTGCTATTTGAAAGATATGCGAAAAGCTGATGCTATTTCTCTGTAATATTTCTCCAAAACTATCTCCTTTTTGAATGGTATCTCTTTTAACAATGTAGTCATCTAGATTGAATCCAAATTCTAAAGTTTCTTCTGGTTCTTCTACTATTGCTATTTCTTCAGATATGTTTTCTTTTGGGTCTTGTTTACAGCTATAAAATAAAGAAATTGCTGCAAAAGCAATTATACATCTGTTCCCCAATCTTTTAATTCTTGCTCGCTCCATAGTTCCGGAAAAAATATTCTTCTTTGGTATTTAGGATGCATATACTTAACCCATTCGCTACCTCCTGTTGCTTCCGCTGTTTTACCACCAATATTTAGGTAGTGATTTGCGGTATTATAATGAGCCATAACCCATTTAATATTCACAGTATGGTCATAATGACGCATTGCATCTATTAATTGTTTATCGTCTTTAACACTTTGCGGTAATGCTTTAAATTTTGTGTAAAGATTATGTGTGTTATAAAATTTTGTAAATCTAATAAATTCGTCTTTATATCTATCTTCAAAAACTGTTAATAAATAGCTTTTCTTGCCTGTTTTGTAGTCTTTTCCTGCTGCTTGCCAATATAAATGATCAAAAGCATGTTCATAAGGCGTATTTCTATCAATAGTATCTCTAAATCGGTTATCGATTAAATTAATAAGTTCTGTAGAAGCGAATTCAATTTTTCTGTATTGCGCACTTTGAAACCCACTTGCAGGTGTTAGGGTGTTTCTAAATTTATTGTACTGTTCGACATCCATTCCATCTTTCATGATTACAAACGAAGAAGTAAGCATATCGAAATAACGACTTACACGCATTAGTTTGTCTGTAAAAAAAACAGCATCAAGATCTTCTTTATTTGCTACTTGATCAATCTCCCAAAGTATCATTTTAAATAACAGCTCGTTAATTTGATGATACATGATAAACACCATTTCATCTGGTAAAACAGAACGTTGGGTTTGCAGATCTAATAATGCGTCTGTTTGTATATAATCCCAATAATTTATAGGTTTACTATACAACAGCCCTTGTAAATGCACCTCTAAGTCTTGGCCTATATTATCGAATTTTTCTTTGAGTTGGTTGGTTATGTCTTTTTCCATCAAATATTAGTTATCTGCAATAATTTTAAAAGGGTATTTCAAGCCTTTAAAAGCGTCTAAATCTGCACGAAGCGAACCTACTGCTAAATCTGCCTGAATACGTAAAGGTACTTTATTTTTGTCTTTTGAAACCCAAAGGGTTAAACTTTCTTCTTCTTTAAAAACACGTCCCGCTAATACATACGGTCTAAATTTTAGTGTTTTTACTTTCCCGAATTCTGTGTCTAAAATTTCTTCTCCCAGATACTTTATTTTAAAACCATAGTTTTCTTCGTCAAAAAACATATCTGTTTTAATTTCGTCTCCTGGTTTTAGCGTCGCAATTTCTATTTTATTTCTTAAATAGTAATACATAGAAACCATGTCTTGCACATTAGGCTTCGTATCTACGACCATTTTTTTCTTTTTCTTTTTATCGTTTATGTGCGCTTTTCGATTCTCTTGGTCAAATTCGATTTCTATATCTTTTTTATGCCCTCCTTCATCTATGTTTCTAATAAACCTATAAGGCAATAACGTTGTTTTATCAAAGTAGCTTTCATATTTATCTTTTACTTTAAAAAACCACTTAATCGCTCCTGTAGTCCAACCTTTACCAACAACATGATACACTGGTTTGCCATCGATCTCGTCGTCTTTTACGGTTAATGTTGCATTTCCGGCCTTTAAGAAACCACTGTAGCTCATTTCAAAACGAAACCATTCTCCATCTTGAAAAGCGCTATCTTCTTGTGCTTTAGCGGTGTTCATAGTAACTATTGCTAGTAATATTATTAATAATCCTTTCATATTTATATTCGTTGTAAATGTAACTTACTATCTTACATTATATTGTTATGCTTTGATAATTACAATTACTATTCCAAAAGTAAAAAACAAAAAAACTCTAACAATGAAAATGTTAGAGTTTTTATATTACTACACGTTACATCTTTATTATAAGGTTCCTCTTTTTGCCTGTTCTCTTTCAATAGATTCAAAAAGTGCCTTAAAGTTTCCTGCTCCAAAACCTTTTGCTCCCATTCTTTGAATAATCTCAAAAAACAAGGTTGGTCTATCTTCTACTGGTTTTGTGAAAATTTGTAGTAAATAGCCTTCTTCATCTGCATCAATCATGATACCTAAACCTTTTAGTTTTTCGATATCTTCTCTTAATTCGTGACTAAACTCTTCTAGTCTTCCTGGTACAGATCGGTAATATTCGTCAGGTGGTGTAGACAGAAATTCTACGCCATTCGCTCTTAATTGCGAAACGGTTTTAATAATATCGTCTGTGGCAACAGCAATATGTTGTACTCCTGCACCTTCGTAAAAATCTAAATATTCCTCAATTTGCGAGCGTTTTTTACCTTCTGCTGGTTCATTAATTGGAAATTTAATTCTACCGTTTCCGTTAGACATTACTTTACTCATTAATGCCGAATATTCGGTGTGGATTTGTTTATCGTCAAAGGATAAGAAATTTTCAAATCCCATAACATCTTCATACCATTTCACCCAAACATCCATTTGGTTCCAACCTACATTTCCAACCATGTGGTCAATATATTTTAGTCCGGCAGCTGGTGGATTGTAATCGGATTCCCATTTCTCGAAACCTGGTAAAAATGCACCATTGTAATTTTTACGCTCCACAAACATGTGTACCGTTTCTCCATAGGTGTAAATTCCTGCACGAACTACTTCTCCGTGTTCGTCTGTTTCTACGGTTGGTTCCATATACGATTTTGCACCTCTAGACATGGTTTCTTCATAGGCACTTCTTGCATCTTCTACCCAAAGTGCAACTATTTTCACACCATCTCCATGTTTTACAATATGATCGTTTATTGGTGATTTACTATTTAAAGGTGTGGTTAGCATCAACTTGATTTTATCTTGTGTTAACACATAGCTTACAGCATCTTTAGATCCTGTTTCTAAACCTTTGTATGCATGTGATTGAAAACCGAATGCTGTTTTATAAAAGTGTGCAGCTTGTTTTGCATTACCAACGTAAAACTCTACATAGTCTGTTCCTAGAAGTGGAAGGAAATCTTGTGCGCCTTCAAATATTTTTTCTAAACCGTAGTTTACTGATTTTATTTCTTTTGCCATCTTTTGATGATTTTATTGTTTGTTTAAGCTATTGGTTTGCAACATGCCTAGCCCTGATTGAGGCTTTGTTGGAGCTCCTTGCAAAGAGCGACTGCCGAAAGCAGGAAATAGCTTCTAATAATTTTTATTTTAATGATCTAACCAAGATTTTAGATACGCTTCGTCTGCAATTTTCATTGCCTCTTCGGTAACCATTAACGGTTTAAAAGTATCTACCATCACTGCGAGTTCATCGGTTTTTGTTTTACCAATACTACGTTCTGTAGCTCCTGGGTGCGGACCATGAGGGATTCCTGCGGGATGCAAACTAATGTGTCCTGCATCGATATCATTACGGCTCATAAAATCGCCATCTACATAATATAAAACCTCATCACTATCTATATTACTATGGTTGTAAGGTGCCGGAATAGAGTCTGGATGGTAGTCATACAATCTTGGTACAAAACTACAAACTACAAAGGCGTCACTCTCAAAGGTTTGATGCACTGGAGGTGGTTGATGGATACGTCCGGTAATGGGTTCAAAATCGTGAATAGAAAATGCATACGGATAATTATACCCGTCATAACCTACCACATCAAAAGGATGTGTTGCGTAGACCATTTCGAAAATATCGTCTTGTTTTTTCACTTTAATAATGAAATCTCCTTTTTCATTATTGGTTTCTAATTCTTGTGGCTGACGAATATCGCGCTCACAAAACGGAGAATGCTCTAGTAATTGTCCGAACCAATTTCTATACCTTTTTGGCGTATAGATTGGTCTTCTAGATTCTACGATAAACAATCTATTATCTTCTGTATCGAAGTCTATCTTATAGATAACTCCTCTTGGTACTAAAAGGTAATCTCCATATTTAAAGTCTAGATTACCAAGATGCGTACGCAGTTTCCCTGTTCCTTTATGGATAAATATAAGCTCGTCTGCATCTGTATTTTTATAAAAATAATCTTGTGTAGCTTGTTTTGGAGCTGCAAGAATTATAGTACAATCGCTATTGGTAAGCACTGCTTTTCGGCTTTCTAAATAATCGATTTCTGGTTTTACTTGAAACCCTCTAAAACGATAGGATTGTATATGATTTGCTTTTGCTATTTTTGGCGCAACGCTGTATTGCTTTCTTATTTCTTTTACTTGTGTTGGTCTTTGCTCGTGGTATGAGTTTGTAGACATACCATCAAAACCTATGGTGCCAAATAATTGTTCGGCATAAAGGGTGCCATCTGGCTTTCTAAATTGCGTGTGTCTTTTTGGTGGAATTTTTCCTAGTTTATGATAAAACGGCATACTTTTTAAATTTAAAGTTATTACATACTTCTTTTAAAACGAAATAAAATAATGCGTTATCACTCTGGATTTCTTTTCTGAAGAAATTTTAAAAAAATTAATATGTCTTGCCAAAATGGTTTCATACGTATTGTTTTTCTATAGTCACATGGTACATCTGGTTTTAGTTATGGATGGTTCATGCTTTACAAATATCGTGAAAATTTATGAGACTTTTTAAAACCAGAAACCTACGTTAAAAAACCACATTCCATCTTTCGTTTCTGGTGACCAAGAGTATTTGGCTTCAATAGGACCTAAAAAAGTATCTAAGGAATAGCCTACTGCATAACCGGAATAATCTGGTGCTGTAAACCAATCGCCAGAATCGAAAAGGTTATCTCCTATATTAGCGTAGTTTGCTGCAAAGTTGATATGGTTCTTTTTAAAAATTTCGTAGTCAAGACTAATTGTCCCTTTTACAAAACTGTTTCCTACTAATGATAAAAAATCATAGCCATAAAACGATTTGTAATTATTAATAAAGTCATTTCCGTAACCTCCAATTACAAAATCTAAAGATCTGTCTGTATTTTCACCAATTTTAAAACCGCCTTCTGTTGCAATATTTGCTGTGATTTTCTTACTAAAACTCTTTGCGTAACCAATAGTTGCTTTCCCTATAGAAAATTCTGAAAAATCATTATTATAGTCTGAGGAATATAAATACAAGTGAAAATCTCCATCAAAATATACTCCTTCATTTGGGAAATACTTATTATCAAAGGTATCTAGTTTTAAGTTTCCGAAAAGGCTAAAATAGCTACTATTATCAAAAACCGTTTCCTCTTTATTTGCATTAGTAAGAATGGTTTCTGTTTTTATTTTTAAGTGTTTATGCTCTGCACCTAAGGTCAATGAAAAATCTTTTCTAAATAAGGTTTGCAAATAAAATTGATTGGTTAAATCCACAAGCTTCACTTCTAGTTTATTCACATTAACAGCTAGTAATTGCTCTGGTGTTAAAATAGTTTGCGCTTGTATGTTTTGTTTAAACTGATTGTATCTAGAATGCACACCAATGCTCCAATAAAAACCTTTATCTACATAATAATCAAAGTTATATCTAATATTATCACCAACAATAAAATCTAAGGAAGCGACATCACTATTAAAAAATATTTTTTTTTGTGTTACGTTAATTAAAACGGCACTTTTATATAAATCGTCATAATGAAGACCTAGTTTTAGTAATGTATTTAACTTACTTTCTTTTAGGTTAACATCCATCATATACCCTTTTTCTAATTTAGAAGGAGTTAACTTATAGCTCACATTTTCAAAATTATTAGTTGCTGCAAGATTATTTACACCTTCTTGAAAAGTATTATAACTTATTTTTTGGTTTGGTTGAAATTTTAATTTACCAAGCACATAAGCTCTTGAGTATTTATCTAACCCATTAACGTTTATATCTTTAATTTTTAGACTATCTATAGGTTCTATTTTAAAAGGTTTTGGTTTCTTTTTTATTTGATTAGCTACAATATCTTGAAGCGCTTCTAAGTGCTTGTTTGTTTCTGATACACCGTTATCAATAATAGTTCTTCCTTCACCAAAAGACACGACATTAAAGTTTGTTATATCTGGTTTAATATAAATATCTGTCTTTTTAGACTTGATTTTCATATCATTTATGGTTCTGTAATTATTTATTTGAAGTAATATTTTGGTCGCAGATTGCAGTTGTTCTCTAGTCTCTAAATCGTCTTGCACATCTACTCCTATAATAACATCTACCCCTTTTGCTTTTAACTCATCTATTGGATAATTATTTACAACACCACCATCTATCAATACTTTATCGTCTATTCTTACGGGTTGAAACAAGGAAGGAAAAGCACCACTAGCTAGAATAGATTGTGGCAAGCTACCAGATTCTAAATACACTGCTTCTCCGTTTTCAATATTGGTAGCCACACAAAAAAACGGAATTGGCAATTTACTAAAATCATCTATCTCACTGACATGCAAGGTTAACTTGGTTAGCAAACTTAAGGTGTTCTGCCCTCTAGATAGGGCTCTTGGTAATTTTACTTTAAATTTTTTAAACGGAAGGGTTACTGCGTATTTTTCAGAATTATCACGTTCATAAAACGTCTTTGCTTTACGTGGTAAGTTGTCACTAATAATATCATCAAAATTTACCCCTTTAAAAATAGAATCAATTTCTTTACCCGAATAACCGGACGCATATAAAGAACCAATAATTGCTCCCATACTGGTACCTGCAACATAATCTACTCGAATCCCTAAACTATCAATAACCTTAAGTGTACCAATATGCGCAAGTCCTTTTGCACCACCACCACTCAAGACCAAACCTACTTTTAGGTCTTTTTGTTCTGGCTCTTGCGAAAAACTAAAAAGACTAATAAAAAGCAATATTACCGTTAGTATTTTATTCATTTAGTATGATAATAATTATATATTTTTTCTGCTCTGGATACGCCAACAACAGCTTCTAATTCGTCTAATTTTGCATTCGCAATTCGTTTTACAGACTTGAATGTTTTTAACAATTCTACTATGGTTTTATCTCCAATTCCTGGAATACCTTCCAATTCTGTATTTAACGCTGTTTTACTTCGTTTATTTCTATGATGTTCAATACCAAAGCGATGGGCTTCATTACGTAATTGCTGTATAATTTTAAGCGTTTCGCTTTTTTTATCTAAATATAGTGGAATTGGATCATCTGGGTAAAATAATTCTTCCAAACGCTTCGCAATTCCGATAATCGCAATTGTTCCTCTTAAATTTAATGCATCTAAACTTTTTAATGCGGAAGAGAGTTGTCCTTTTCCTCCATCAATAATAATAAGTTGTGGCAAAGGTTCCTTTTCATCTAATAAACGTTTGTACCTTCTATAGACCACTTCTTCCATAGAAGCAAAATCATCTGGACCTACTACGGTTTTTATATTAAAATGTCTGTACTCTTTTTTGCTTGGTTTTCCGTTTTTAAAAACCACACAAGCTGCTACAGGATGCGTACCTTGAATGTTTGAATTATCAAAACACTCGATATGTCTTGGCTCTTCACCTAAACGTAAATCGGCTTTCATTTGTGCCATAATACGTTTTACATGTCTATCTGGGTCTGTAATTTTTATTTGCTTAAAACGATCCATTCTAAAATACTTCGCATTTCGAATAGAAAGATCTAAAATATGCTTTTTATCCCCTAATTGTGGCACCGTGATTTTAAGGTTCTCACCAACATTTACCTCAAAAGGTACATAAAGTTCTTTGGAGTTCGAGTTGAAACGTTGTCTTATTTCAGTTATTGCTAGTTCTAAAAGCTGTAGATCAGTTTCGTCTAGTTTTTTCTTAATTTCTAAAGTATGCGAACGTATTATAGAACCATAAGAAATTTGCAAGAAGTTCACATACCCAAAACTTTCATCGCTAACAATACTAAAGACATCAACATTGCTAATTTTAGGATTTATAATCGTAGATTTTGCTTGATAGTTTTCTAGCACTTCTACTTTTTCCTTTATTTGCTGTGCTTCTTCAAAATGCATTTCTTCAGCAAACTGCTTCATTTGCTGTTTAAATTGCGAAAGCGAATCTTTAAAATTTCCTTTTAAAATTTCTCGAATTGCTACAATATTTTCTTCATAAGCTTGTGCTGTTTGAAAACCTTCGCAACCACCTTTACAGTTTCCTAAGTGATACTCTAAACACACTTTATATTTTCCTGTTGCAATTTTTTCTGGTGACAAGTCGTATTTACAGGTACGTATCTGGTATAAGCCTTTTATTAAATCTAAAAGCGTATACACGGTTTTCATACTGGTGTAAGGTCCAAAATACTCACTACCGTCTTTAAAAACTCTTCTGGTAGAAAATACTCTAGGGAATCGTTCTTTTTTTATGCAAATCCAAGGATAGGTTTTATCATCCTTAAGTAGTACATTATAGCGTGGCTTGTTTTTCTTAATCAGATTGTTTTCTAACAGTAAGGCATCTGTTTCTGTGGCTACTACAATATGTTTTATGCTTGCAATTTTCTTAACAAGTACTCGGGTTTTACCATTTTCATGTGTTTTGGTAAAGTAAGAGCTTACTCTTTTTTTTAAATTCTTAGCTTTACCTACATAAATAAGCGTGCCTTCCTCATCAAAGTATTGATATACTCCTGGAGCATTTGGTAAGGTTTTTAGTTGTATTTTTAAAGCAGGTTCGCTCATCTTGTAAATGTACTTATTTTAATTTTTTCTACAGAAAAAACACCATGCTTTTAACGGATAAATTTTTAATAAAAAAAAGATGATTTTGCTAACACATAATTATTACATTGCGCCACTTTTTTAAAATAAAAAATGACTAAAAAAACAATAGGAAGAGTAGATAAAGTAGACTTCCCAAAGCTTGATTTATATAACATAGATGTAAAAATAGACACAGGAGCCTATACCTCTGCCATACACTGTTCGCAAATTGTTGTAGATGGTGAAAATTTAAAATGCACCTTTTACAGTAAAGGACATCCTAACTTTAGCGGTAAGGAAGTAATTTTTGAAAATTTCACTAAAACAGATGTCAAGAGTAGCAATGGTTTTAGGGAAAATAGATTTAAAGTGAAATCAGAAGTCATTTTCTTTGGGAAAACGTACAAGATTAACTTAACTTTAAGCACAAGAGAGGAAATGAAGTTTCCTGTACTTATAGGTAGACAATTTTTAAAAAATAAATTTTTGGTTGATGTAGACCAAGAAAACATATCACACAATTTAAAAACATTATGAACATAGTTATTTTATCGCGTAACGCAAATTTATATTCTACAAACAGATTAGTTGAAGAAGGCGAAAAACGCGGTCACCAAGTAGAGGTTATAGACCCTTTAAAGTGTGATATTATTATTGAACAACACAAACCATCCATCTACTACAAAGACAGATACCTGGATTATGTAGACGCTATAATTCCAAGAATTGGAGCATCTATAACTTTTTATGGCTGCGCAGTAGTTAGACAATTTGAAGAAATGGGTGTTTTTACTATTGTAACTAGTGATGCTATTCAACGTTCTAGAGACAAATTACGTAGCTTACAACGTTTAAGTAAAGCAGGAATTGGTATGCCAAAAACTGTTTTCACTAATTATTCTAGAGATGTTGAAGAAGTTATAGAACATGTTGGTGGCGTTCCTGTAATTATTAAATTATTAGAAGGAACACAAGGACTTGGAGTTGTTTTAGCCGAAACCAAAAATGCAGCAGAATCGGTATTAGAAGCTTTTAACGGACTAGAAGCTAGAGTGATTGTTCAAGAATTTATTGGCGAAGCAAAAGGTGCCGATTTACGTGCTTTAATTGTAGATGGTCAAGTAGTTGGCGCAATGAAAAGACAAGGTAAAGAAGGTGAGTTTCGTTCTAATTTACATAGAGGAGGAAGCGCAAATGTGATTAAACTTAGCGAACCAGAATTAAAATTAGCGCTTAATGCTTCTCGTGCTTTAAAACTTCCTGTTTGTGGTGTAGACATGCTACAATCTAGTAGAGGGCCACTTATTTTAGAAGTGAATTCTACCCCAGGATTAGAAGGTATTGAAGGTGCAACCGGAAAAAATATTGCCAAAAATATTATCTCGTATATTGAGAAAAACAGATAGTTAATTTATGACAGACCATAAAGAAGCAATTACCATTCTTGGGGAAACCATAGCGCTTGGGGAAAGTAAAGAAATCTCTTTTGATGTTGCTAAACTTCATACGTTTAACTCTGTAGAAGTTCCTGTAATTATTGAACGTGCAAAAAAACCTGGTCCTACAGTTTTATTAACTGCAGGAATTCATGGTGATGAAGTAAATGGTGTTGAAATTATACGCCAAATCATTGCTAAAGGAATTAATAAACCCAAAAAAGGAACCATTATTTGTATTCCGGTGATCAACGTTTTTGGGTTTATAAATCTTTCTAGAGATTTTCCAGACGGAAGAGATTTAAATAGAGTTTTTCCAGGTTCGTTAAAAGGTTCTTTAGCAAGCAGAGTTGCATACAAACTGATACATGAAATTGTACAGGAAGTCGATTTTGTTATGGATTTCCACACAGGAGGTTCTGGTCGTTTTAATGCACCACAAATTCGAATTATTAAAGGAAGCGAAACGCTCGATAATTTAGCGGAAAGTTTTGGTGCTCCTTTTGTTGTTTATTCTAAAAACCTCAACAAATCTTTTAGACATACCTGTAGTAAACTAGGAAAACCGATGCTTCTTTTTGAAGGTGGAAAATCCTATCATATAGACGATAATGTTGCCAATCATGGTGTAAATGGTATTAAACGCGTGATGTATAGCTTAGGCATGCTTTCTTCCAAATTTAAAGTTTCTAAACCTAAAACAAACTGTGTTTTTATCAACGAAAGCAAATGGATTAGAGCAAAATATTCTGGTATGTTTAAAGCATCCATACCAATAAACAGTATGGTTAAAAAAGGAGATGTACTTGGTAATATTACAGATCCTTATGGCAAGTTTAACCATTTTGTAAAAGCAAGTAATACGGGCTATATCATTAATGTCAACGAATTACCAATTGTATACCAAGGGGATGCCCTGTTTCATATTTCAACCGAATTATTATGACAAAAGCAGAGTTACGAATAGCATACCGATTGCAACGCAGAGAATTAACTGCACAACAATTAGACGATTATAGTTTAGAAATCGCTAATCAACTCTTGCAATTAGATATTTGGAACTTTTCTTTTTACCACATTTTTTTAAGTATTGAAGAACAACACGAAGTAAATACCGATTATATTTTAAACATTCTATCTGGAAAAGATAAAAACATCGTGCTTTCTCAAAGCAATTTTAAAACAGGATTACTGAAGAATTTTTTACTGACAGATAACACCATCATTAAAAAGAACAAATATAACATCCCAGAACCTGTACATGGCATTCCTATTCCTTCGGAAAGCATTGAAGTGGTATTTATACCTCTTTTAGCTTTTGATGACAGCGGAAACAGAGTAGGCTACGGCAAAGGGTTTTACGATACCTTTTTAGCTTCTTGTAAACCTGGAACTATTAAAATCGGACTTTCCTTTTTTGAGGCAGAAGCAAGAGTAATTTCTGATATTTTTGAAGGAGATATCGCTTTAGATTATTGTGTGACACCAAAAGAGGTGTATCGATTTTAGTTATAATCTTTAGTATACTTTTCTTTTTCCACTAAATAGCCAGGTTGTAAACCACCTGCTAATTCAAACTTGGTTTTTACATATTCACGTGTTCCTCCAAGTCTTTGCAAAAAAACCGAGAAATGTAAGTGCGGACCAGTAGACCAGCCAACATTACCACTTTCTGCAATAATCTGTCCTCTCTTTACTTGCTCTCCAACCCTAACTTTTGCTCCTTGTCTTTTAATATGTACGTACTCTGCAATGGTGCCATCTTCATGAAAGATATAAATTAAGTTATTGAATTTTTCGCAATCTTCTGTTCCACAATGTCTATTAAATTTATCTACCACTTTAATAACGACACCTTTTCTTGCGGCCACTATTTTAGTTCCAATTGGCATGGTAAAATCTAATTGCTTTTTGTTTTGATGAGAAAAGCTTCCGTTATAGCCTTGATACAAACAATAACTCTCTCCTTTTAGATACGGCAAACTATATGCAAACTCGGTATCATATTTCTTTTGAAAATGATTTCCGTAGTTATACCATGTAGAACCACTTACTTTATACTTCTTGTTTTTATCTATTTTAGTTAAGGTAGTTAGTTCTATTTGCTTTGCATTGGCAGGAAGCACGAATATTTTCTCTACACCTGTGGAAGAATGCAAATTTTCTAATTGCAGTTTTATTTTAATAGAAACGACACAGTTTTCATTATTGTCGGCATAAAATACGGTTTTGTCTTTAGCGTTTTCATAGTACGTTTTTACATGTAACTGCGAAAAACTACTATTAAAACTAAAGAATAAAAGAAAACTTAAAACATATATTTTCATAAAAGTATTGCATTACACAATACAATATATAGAAAATATTCTATTAATTATAAACAATTGTAGAAAATTTACTCTTTGTGAAATGCTTTTTTATTAAACACAATAAGCATTATAAATCCTGTACTTATTGCCATATCTGCAACATTAAAAACAGGTTCGAAAAAAGTAAAATATTTACCACCATAAAACGGAAGCCACTCTGGCAAGTAGCCTTTCCATAAAGGAAAATAAAGCATATCTACCACCTTACCTTCTAGTATATGTCCGTTAACACCACTTTCTGGCAAAAAGGAAGCCACTTGATGGTAACTATCACTAAACAAAACACCATAGAAAGTAGAGTCTATAATATTACCTAAAGCACCTGCAAAAATTAAAGTAATTGCAAGAATAAGTACATTTGGGTTTTGTTTTTTAATTGCGGTAACTAGCCAATAACCAATACCAACAATAGCAACTATTCTAAAAAGGGTTAAAGATATTTTGGCTGTTCGATCACTAATAAAAGTAACAAAATCGCTAATCTTAGTTCCCCAAGCCATGCCATCATTTTCTATAAAGTAGATTTTAAACCAATCGAAAACTTCCACACTTTCGCCTAAAAGGAAATTTGTTTTTATATATACTTTGCTAATTTGATCTATTAGTAAAATAAGGATGATAAGTAATATTGATTTTTTAAGATTCATTTAGTTTGAAAATAAGACCTTTCGACTAGCTTTGCTAGCTACCTACAAACAAAATATATTTTGTTCTTGGCTATGCTCAAGGTGACATTCAGTTAATAGCAATGATTGCAAAAATAGGAATATTATTGACTTTTAGATACTGTAACGTTTCCGTTTATGGTTTTAATTATTATTTCATGACTCCCAGAATCTATTTCTTCTTGTTTAATATCTCCATTTTTAGAAGTAGCACTAATATTCGCTTTGTTGGTTTGTACAGCAATATTTCCATCTCTTGTGTATATTTTTGCATCCCCATAAAACGCATTAAAAAAACAATTACCACTATCGGAATTCACGCTTACACTTTTATAATTTCCGTTTACAATTAAATCACTTTCATATAAATTAATACCCATACTTAAATACTCTGGTATCACTAGATTAATTTCAACAGAGATTACCTTGTGCGCACTTAACTTATCGTTTGCATCTACAAATAAAGGTTGCTGTTTTATGGCTATATATAAATTGCTGTTTTTCGTTTCGGTGACTAAAACGATGTTTTCGTTATTTTCTCCTTCTACTCGAGAATGTACTGTAATTTCATGCACCGGTTTTGCATCCACAGTAATTTTAAATACATTTTTACCATTAATACTAATGGTTGAAATATCCCCTTCTGAAAATGTTTTTTCGTGAATGTTTTGCGCATGCAACATATAGGTAAAACAAAAGAGAAATATGTAAATACTGTGTTTCATTGCATTAAGATGCTTCACTTAGACTACGCTCGGTGCAGGTTAGTCTGGAAGGATAAAAGGTGATATAAATAAAAACGCCTCAAAGAAATTGAAGCGTTTTAGTATAGTTAAAAATCTCTTTATAATGAGATTCCTGCCTTTGTAGGAATGTTACTGCATGTTTTTAGCTTCAATACTTAAAGTAGCATGAGGTACTAATTTTAAACGTTCTTTAGCAATCAGTTTTTTGGTAACACGACACACACCATAAGTTTTATTTTCAATTCTGATAAGCGCATTTTTTAAATCGCGAATAAATTTCTCTTGTCTAATAGCAAGTTGTGAGTTAGACTCTTTACTCATAACAGCACTACCTTCATCAAAAGCTTTAAAAGTTGGTGAGGTATCTTCTGTACCATTACCAAGATCATTCATATACGCGCTTTTAATAAGCTCTAAATCGTGTTTTGATTTTTCAATTTTCTCTTGAATTAACGTTTTAAATTCTGCTAAATCGCTATCGTTATATCTTACACTTATGTCTCCTGCCATAATTTTAATGTTTTGTAATAAATAATTTGGTGTTTATAGCATCAAATGCAATTTCTATTCCATTATCTATTTGTTCTACAATCTCTAAGGTTTCGGTTAAGGTTTCCGCTTTAATATACGCGATATTAGTTTCTACAGCCTTAACAATTTGGTCGTCTTTTTGAATCTTCACATCTATTCGATCTGTAACTTCAAACCCAGAATCTTTACGTAAGTTTTGAATGCGATTAACGAGTTCTCTGGCAATTCCTTCTTTACGTAATTCTTCGGTTATAGTAACATCTAAAGCAACGGTTAAGTTTCCTTCATTTGCTACAAGCCAACCTTCAATATCTTGCGATGTTATTTCCACATCACTGAGTTCTAAAGTAATACTTTTTTCGTTTACTTCAACATCTAAAACACCGTTTTGCTCGATTTTTTTTATGTCTTCTGCTGTAAACTTCTGAATTTCTCCAGCAATCGCTTTCATATCCTTACCAAAACGAGGTCCTAAGGTTTTAAAATTAGGCTTTATTTGCTTCACTAATATATCGGAAGCATCCTCTAAAAGCTCAATGTCTTTAATGTTTACTTCATGTTTTATTAAATCGGCAACGGCTAAAATCTCTTCCTTTTGTTCCGCAGAATCTACAGGAATCATAATTTTTTGCAATGGCTGACGTACTTTAATTTTTTCTTTAGCTCTTAACGATAACACTAACGATGATATAGTTTGCGCTGCTTCCATTTTACGCTCTAAAGATGTATCTATAAAAGAGGCATCACTTACTGGAAACTCTGCCAAATGTACACTTTCAAACGTTTCTGTTTGTGTTGTTTTTGTTAAGTCTAGGTAAAGTTTATCCATGAAAAATGGTGCAATTGGCGCGCCAAGTTTCGCTATGGTTAACATACAGGTATATAAAGTTTGGTAAGCCGAAATTTTATCGGTTTGGTAATCGCCTTTCCAGAAACGTCTTCTGCTTAAACGCACATACCAGTTACTTAAATATTCTTGTGTAAATTCTGAAATTGCTCTTGCAGCCTTTGTTGGTTCGTAAGCGGCATAGAAATCGTCTACTTTCTGAATTAAGGTATTTAATTCGGAAAGAATCCAACGATCAATTTCTGGTCTTTCGTTTAACGGAATATCTGCTTCCGCATAACTAAACTTATCAATATTTGTATATAAGGTAAAGAAAGAATAAGTGTTATATAGTGTTCCGAAGAATTTACGTTTCACCTCTTCAATCCCATCGACATCAAACTTTAAATTATCCCAAGGATTTGCATTTGCAATCATGTACCAACGCGTAGCATCTGCGCCGTAAGTAGACAATGTTTCAAAAGGATCTGTTGCGTTTCCTAAACGCTTCGACATTTTTTGTCCGTTTTTATCTAAAACCAATCCGTTAGAAACTACGTTTTTATACGCTACAGAATCGAAAACCATTGTTGCAATAGCATGCAAGGTATAGAACCAACCACGTGTTTGATCTACTCCTTCTGCAATAAAATCTGCTGGAAAGGATTCGTTATTATCAATTTTCTCTTTATTTTCAAAAGGGTAATGCCATTGTGCATACGGCATAGAACCAGAATCAAACCAAACATCTATTAAATCGCTTTCACGTTTCATTGGTTGTCCGCTTGGGGAAACTAATACAATTTCGTCTACAATATTTTTATGTAAATCTATTTTAGCGTAGTTTTCTTCGGAGTTGTTTCCAACTTCAAAATCTTCGTAAATAGCTGCCTGCATAACACCAGCGGTAACGGCTTTTGCCATTTCTGCTTTTAATTCACCAACAGAACCAACGCATATTTCTTCCTTACCATCTTCTGTTCTCCAGATTGGTAATGGAATTCCCCAATAACGAGAACGCGATAAATTCCAATCGTTTGCATTTGCAATCCAGTTTCCAAAACGACCTTCTCCAGTCGATTTTGGTTTCCAGTTAATGGTTGTATTTAACTCATGCATTCTACCTTTTACATCGGTGATTTTAATAAACCAAGAATCTAATGGGTAATATAGAATTGGTTTATCTGTACGCCAGCAATGTGGATAGCTATGCTTATATTTTTCAACTTTAAAAGCTCTATTTTCTTCTTTTAATTTAATCGCTAACTCCACATCGATAGAACGTTCTGGAGCTTCACCATCGTTATAATATTCGTTTTTCACATACTTGCCAGCATACTCACCCATTTCTGGACGGAAACGACCTTGTAAATCTACAAGTGGTACTAAGTTGTCATTTTCATCTTTTACTAATAACGGTGGAATTTCTGGTGTTGCTTGCTTAGCAACTAATGCATCATCTGCTCCAAAAGTTGGTGCTGTATGTACGATTCCTGTACCATCTTCGGTCGTAACAAAATCTCCAGCAATAATTCTAAAAGCATCTTGCGGATTATCGTTTGGTAAGGCATACGGTAATAATTGTTCGTATTTAATTCCGACTAAATCTTTCCCTATAAATTCTTTTACTACGTAATATGGTATTTTTTTATCTCCAGATTTATAGTCTAATAATTCTGGTTTTGTTTGTACCTGTACATTGTTTTTTCCTGCAAACTGCTTATTTACTAAAGCTTTTGCTAACACTACATTTATTGGCTCAAAAGTATATTGATTATACGTTTCTACTAAAACATAATCTATTTTCGGACCAACGGTTAATGCGGTATTACTTGGTAATGTCCATGGTGTTGTAGTCCAAGCCATGAAATAAATATCCCCTTCGTTTTGTAAAAAATCTGGCAATGTTTCTTCTAATGCTTTAAACTGCGCAACAATGGTTGTGTCTGTTACATCTTGATATGCACCAGGTTGATTTACCTCATGCGAGCTAAGTCCGGTTCCTGCTTTTGGCGAATACGGCTGAATGGTATAGCCTTTATACATCAAGTTCTTAGAATAAATCTCTTTAAGCAACCACCAAACCGTTTCCATGTATTTCGGTTCGTACGTAATATATGGATCGTCCATATTTACCCAATACCCCATTTTATTGGTAAGGTCATGCCAAATATCGGTATAACGCATTACGGCTTTACGACATGCTGCGTTGTAATCTTCGACAGAAATAGTTTTACCAATATCTTCTTTCGTAATCCCTAATTCTTTTTCTACACCAAGTTCTATTGGTAAACCATGTGTATCCCAACCAGCTTTACGCTTTACTTGATACCCTTTCATGGTTTTGTAACGCGGAAAAATATCTTTAATAGAACGAGCTAATACGTGGTGTACACCAGGTATCCGTTTGCCGAAGGAGGTCCTTCAAAAAACACATAAGGTTCTGCACCTTCTCTAGTGGTTACACTTTTTTCGAAGATGTTATTTTCTTGCCAATAGCTTAAGATTTCGTCTGCAACTTTTGGTAAGTTAAGTCCTTTATATTCAGGAAATGTCGTGCTCATTATATCGTTTACTTTTAAGAGTTGCGAAATTAATGAATTTCAGTGAATTTGTTAAGTTTATAAAAAAGAAAAGCCTCTGAAATTTCAGAGGCTTTTCTTTTTCGTATTTTAAAGTACTTAAATTTTTATAAGTTTCTTAGATATTAAAGTTTTACTTCCTTCTGTAATTCTCATAAAATAAACACCATTACTTAATTCTCCTAAAGCATTAAAACGGATTTCACTTTGTGAATTAGTTACTGTTTTACGACGAATAATTCTACCTTGTAAATCGAATAATGTTACCGTTAATTCTTGATAATTAAAAGCGGAAGGCAATTTAACAACTACATTATCTTTTACTGGATTTGGATATACCGAAATCGCTGCCAAGCTAT
This sequence comes from Lacinutrix himadriensis, assembly GCF_001418105.1. Taxonomy (GTDB): domain Bacteria; phylum Bacteroidota; class Bacteroidia; order Flavobacteriales; family Flavobacteriaceae; genus Oceanihabitans; species Oceanihabitans himadriense. The sequence continues at coordinate 970,143 of NZ_LIQI01000022.1, read as the reverse complement.
TATCTGGAGTAGACAAGGTACTATTAATAATGTATACGGTATAATCTTCTACTTCACCATCGGAAGCGTTATTAATCATATTTCCACAAGATTCATGACCATTATCACCAGAAGGAATCCAGTATTGTCTAGATGCAATACGCATTCTAGTATTTCCTGGTAATGCACTAATAGGAACTGTTATTGTTTCGTTATTAGGGCTACTACCATATAAATTATTAGATGCATGCTCCCAAACTTTTTCGTTGGTATCTTCAAAATCTCCATCTTGATTAAAATCTATCCATACAACAATTCCTATTGCATTGGTATAACTTGTAGATACTGATAGAGAATAACCATAGCCAGCTTCTAAACTTACAGGTGAAATGGATGTAAAATCAGTATAATCTTCATTTGCACTAGAAGAATTACTAATAAATGTTCCCATTTCTCCGTTGATTTGCACATTATTTATTTGTCCGTTATCATTTCCTCTTGCATCACAATAGGTAACTGCAACAGTAGTAAAAAACACGGTATTACTATAAGCAGATTGTGAAGTACCACAATCACTACTAATCTCTAACTCATAATCTGTTGCCAAATTTAAACCAGTAATTGTTGTTGCATTAATAGCAGAAGTGATAGTAGTCCATGTACCAGACACCTCACGATATCTAACATTAAATGTAACATCATCTATATTGTCCCAAGAGACATCTGCAGAAGTAGATCCTGGATTTACTGAGATATTTGTTGGTACCGTTAATGCATTAACGCTAACATTTTGAGTTGCAGTATCCGTATTTGTACCATCATTAAACATCCATATAATTGTTCCACTTTGTCCAGCAGTATAGGTAGTATTATCAGTTGTGGTTGCTGTAATTTCTGCACAAGCATTATTAATTAAAGTTGGAGCTTGCACAGTAATTTCACAATTACTTATTACATCTTCTAATATTGGAGCAGTAAAAGGGCTTGGGTTAGCATTAGGCTGCACTGTAACGGTAGAAGAACATTTACTTTCATTACCATCAGCATCGGTAACCGTTAACCAAACTGTTTGTATACTATCTGTATGTGAACAGTTAAAAGTATCTAAGTTTATAACTAAGCTATCGGTAGTTGCTGCACCAGCTGCACCAAAAGTTGAAGCATTATCTATATCTGCAGGAGTAATTGTTGCATTTCCATCTGCGTCTAAAGTAACTGTTATGTCTTGACAGTTTGCAACAGGAGGATTAGTAACTAATGCCCCAACATATTCCATTTTAACGATAGTTCCACCATTTTCAATAGAAACACCTGTTCCTGAAGATGGACCAGAAGTACCTCCGCTATTATCTGTAACCGCATAAATGGTTAACCCATCTGGAGAAATTGCAACGTCTCTATATCTATCATTAGAAGAATGAAATTCTTCATAACCGTCAATAGAACCTGGATCATCATCTCCTACAATATCATTTCCATCTGAAGTTAATTTCGCTCTATAAATAGTTCCCTTTTTTAAAGTTGGCACTAATAGAGATCTTCCCCAGCCTGGAATATTCCCAGCCTCATGGATATCAATACTGGAAGGTGCTACACTTGGCCATGTGAACCAACCTCCAGGAGGATCTGTTGATACGGTACCTCCATAGGTTCCTATTGGCGGCTGAAAATTTGCAGGTACGTCTCCTGCTGTTGGATACGATTCATATTCTGTTGCAGTATCTGCTCCTGACGGACAGTTATGATCACTAAAATCTCCTGCATTACAAGCATTTCCTAAAGAAGACCAGTTGCAATAGCTATATGCCATATTATCATAATATCCAGCTATTTCTGGCCAACCATAATTTTTTCCACTTTCAACTACATTTATTTCATCATCCACTTTTGCTCCATGTTCTGAATTATATAACGTACCATCTTGAGCAAAAATAATTCCTTGCGCATTTCTATGTCCGTAACTATATACATGACTTTGTACGCCATTTAAAACTGGGTTATCGGAAGGAATGGAACCATCTAAACTAATTCGTAATGTTTTACCTGGATAATTATCATAATCTGTTGGAGATGTTGGTAAGACTTGTGCTAAGTTAGGATTACAAGAATAATCAAATTGATTTGCTCCTTGATCCCCAATAGTATAGTATATTTTTAAATCTGGCCCAATAATAAGTCTTCCAGAGTTATGATCTCCACTACCTGGTAACCCTTCTAAAATAGATCCATTTGCATTTAAACTAGTATCTTCAGTCAAGGTTCCAGTACTGTTATCATAAACCAATCTTGCGATTCTTAATTTTAAACCATTATCTGCATACGTATATGCTACATATACATAATTATTTGTAGTGGTAGCAGGGTTGGTGAATAATGCAGGATGAATAGCCATTCCCATTAAACCTCCTTGTTTAGAGTATTCTACCTTAGTACTCAAATCTATCATGGTAGTTATTGTACCACCAGAAGTACCAATTCTAACAATTTTTTCACCTACACGTTCTGTTAACCATAAGTTTCCATCAGGCGCATAGGTTATTTCCCAAGGAAAGTTAAAAGCTAAATCTGCTGTTAAATTTGTTGTTGTCCAATCGGAACCACTAGTTACCGAAGAAGTCAGTGGAATCATTGGTCCTTGCGCATACATAACGCAAGTAAATAACATCATTAAAAAGGGTAAAGTTCTTTTCATTAAAAATATAGATTAGGGGGTTATTGTATTATAATTTTTTTAGTTATAGATGAATTACTCTTTGTATTTAAAGTAACTAAATACACGCCAGTACTTGTATTTTTAAGTGGGATTCCATTTTCTAATTCCGAAGCTTTAACACCTTCTTTAGCATAGACATTTTGACCTAACATATTATGCACAACTAAAGATTTAATATCTTCATTAAGTTGTTTAACGTACAGTAAATTTTGATTGGAATTAAAATAAAGCACTACATTATTATTTACAGTTACCTCATCGACACTCAAACTTTGATTTGAAAATACGATTTCGAAACGTTCATTAAAGACTCCTTCATCTGCTAAAAAGGTATACCCTTCATCTTGACGTAAATCATAGTATATATCATTTAAGTTATCTCTTAAATAGATTTCTTGACCTTCCTCTATATTTTCTATTTCTGAAATTTTGATATTATAACTGTTATTTCCCGATGTTTTTAATGCTAGAGGCACCACTTTATCTGGTGTTATTTCTCCGTACGATTGTATAGACATATATTCACCATCTAATAACAGGCTTAAATCATCATGATTATCATCAGTATTTTTTGCTTCGTATCCATAATCATAATCGTCTGAGGTTATATCACTAAAACCTAATAATAATTCTCTTCGCGTTTCTTGACCATCTAGCGCATTAAACTCTAATCTTATTTTACGCATAGTGGATGTAGATGAAACACCTTCTGTTGTTCTAAAAAACACAGAACCATTAGATGAAGATCCATCGGCATCTGCTTCTTTTATAAAAACACGTTGGCTATTATTAAAAACTACAGATCCGCTATTCTTTATTTCTGCCATAAAACCTTGTGCTACTGCCAAATATCTTGAAGGGGTTTTGGTTCCGTCTTGCGAACCATTATTTTCACCTTCGCCTCCTACAAATTGATATGCGCGTACAGAACCTGTTTTATTTACTTGTGCATAACCACCTTCATATTCTGTGGTTACATGAGAAGTACCTGCCCATTGTTGCCATAGTTGAATACTTCCTTCTAGGACAGCAGCATTATCATCTATAAATTTATAAACGTCTATAGCGGATGCATAAGGATTACCAAAAAGATATTCCGTTTTTGACACTCCTGGTACGGATCCTGAACCTCCAACATCGGAAACACTTACTTTTATGGTTCCATTATTAGGTTTACCTTCAAAAACATACTCCTGTGCAACCCCAACTCCTTTATGAATATAACCTATTCCTGAATTTATGTTTGTATTTGTTGTTAATGTTGCATAATCATAATAAGTTACACCATTTTCATACGTATACATCCAACGAGAACTTAACTTTCCGGTTTGGTGATTAGAACTAGTGAATTCTATAGCGTCTCCTGCATCATCCTTTAGCATGTTGATTTTAAAAGGCGTATTGTTTTCATTATTAGAAGTACTATTATTATTCGTCAAGGTTGTCGCTTCTGTATTTCCGACAGGAGAACCCCAATAGTTATACCAGTAATAACTAGATGCACCTTCTTGACGTCTTAATATTTTTCCTGTTTCAGAGGTTACTAAATCACTATTTTCTGTTTGAACAAGTTGTGAGTCTTTCAGTAAATCAATAGTACCATCAAGTTCTATATACCATGAATTATTAATATAATTATCGTCATTAACCGTAAACCTTTTCGTGTCTTGCACTAATAACCCTAAATTTGTGTGTGATGCTACTGTAGTGATATCATTATTTATTTCAACAATACTCCAATCTTTATTATTTGCTACAACATCTATATCCCAAACGTTACCATGCTCCCAATTTTCTTGAGCGGTCCATAAACCATCTTGAATTGTTTTGTATGGTAGTGGTGCTGTTTGAAAGTAAATTTTCTTGATATTATATAACTTAGCGCCATTCACTTGATCTATTGTTGGCGTAACTTTATCATCTGTAATATCATCTTTAAAGCTATCCATTTTATAATAACGAACTAAATTTGCTCCTATAGTATTTTCAGAAATATCTTTTGGAATTATTTTTCCTTGGTTAAAATTTTCTGTTTCCTCTAACTCCTGATATACAGTTCTTTGAATTTCTGTTTCCGTAAGACTGCTATTAAAGACTCTTACTTCATCTATTTCTCCATGGAAATAATTTAAATCTGTATCTGCTAGTCTTCCTATTGTAAAATTGGAAGTATCTTCATTAACTTCTCCAGAACCTAAAGGCGCTCCTTGTGCTTCACCATTAACATAAAGTACAGTTTCTCCTCTATTAGTTGTTGCTGCTACATGTGTCCAAATAGCATCTACAACTAAATCTATAGATGTTAAAACAGCACTACCATTTAGCATTACTGTTACCGAATTATCCGAATCATTAACTACGAGGTAAAAGTACTTTTGACCTGCAACAATTCTATTGGTGTTTAGTGTATTATCTCCCTCTGATTTGATCCAAGCCATGATTGTTGCGTTTCCGTTGGAAATAACATTATCATCTTCTACGTAATCATTTCTTCCATCAAAGAAAAGACTATAGGATTTATCTAAATCTCTAGGAGAACCAAAGTTATTATCATCTGTATCAAAAACATCTAATAATCCATCTGCATCCGCATCTGCATCACCATCAATAACTCCATCATAATTTGCATCTAATGCTGCGTATATGGTTTCACTAATATCTGTTCCATTAGAAGCATCATTACTAGCGTCATTACTATCTGTATCTAAATAGTCTGGGATACCATCTCCATCGGTATCTATAGGTGCATCATAACTAAAGGTACCATGATCGGTATCAAAACCTCCATCGGTATCATCATCATTATCATCAATAGAAGGTAAAATACCATCACCATCTTGGTCGTCATCAGTAGCATTAACTAAAGTATCTTGGTAATCGGAACCGTTTCCTACCCCATCTCCATTTATATCTATATCACCAAATCCATTATATTCTACGTTGTCAAAAACACCATCATTATCACTATCTAAATCGATATGATTAGGTACGCCATCCCCATCTGAATCTAAAGCAGTTAAACCTTCATAAGCATCATGCATTCCGTTTCCATTAGCATCTACCCAAACGTTGGTAGCGTCATTATAAACAGTTGCATCAAAATTATCATCAACATATCCCAACTCTACGACGTTAGGAATTCCATCATTGTCATTATCTAAATCAATAACATCTGCAACACCATCGCCATCTAAATCACAAAGTGTTTGTTTTACAAAAATATCGTCAATTGCTAAATCATTTCCTTGTCCTCCTAATTGAGAGTTTGTTAATACTACCGTGAATTGCGAAACTGTACTAATAAAACTTGCGGAAACCTCTACCCAATCTCCAGCTGGACTTGTTGCTGGTATTAATCCAGATGTTTCAGAAGCAATTACATTACCAACATTATCATAAATAGTTATGGTAACTTCGGGCTTATTTCTACTACTTACACCTGGAGCATTTGTACGATCTAAATTTATAGCATAAAACCCAAATTGTATTGGTACTCCTGTTGTTACTCCTATTATATCTTGACTATAAAAAATACCTGGATCTTCTGCTGCATTAAAAATAGCCATTCTACCATTTACATCTCCTGCGGTATGATCTCCACCTGTATACCAGTAATCTTCTGCCCAATCTGAAATATCTACATTAATATCGCCTGTAACACCATCTCCATTAGTAATAGTATGATGTACAGTATAATCTCCATCATTTACACTTGTTGGGTTATAGGTTGCAGGGCAAGAACCTGTCCCATCTTCGTAACAATAGGTAGTTGTTGCTCCTGCGTAATTACCATTAATTTGAATTCTATTGGTTCCTGCTCCAAAGGTTTCGTTTAAAAAAACAAGGTCTGTGGTTGTCGCATTCGGATAACTAGCACAAGTTATAGATTCATACGTATCTGTTAAGCCGTCATTATCATCATCAATATCAATATTATCAGGCACACCATCACCATCTGTATCTGGAAAAGTTTGTGCCCCCTCTCCTTCTACCACAAAAGTAAAAGGATTTTCATCTGGGTCATTAGATAAAATAGAAACCAAACCAGTAAATGTATTTACGCTATCTGGATCAAAAGCAATTGAAAATGTTGTTTCTTCTCCTGGCGATAATGTTGTTAATACTGGCTGTGTATCTACAGAAAAAGCAGCACCAGTTACACTTACATATGGTGATTGTAAAATTAAATCTGCTATACCTGTATTTTCTAGAACAAAAGTTCTAATTACTGCTCCAGAATTAATATCATAAATACCATAATGGGTATAATTATCTGTACTTGTTGTTGTAGTACCAGACACAATATTTATGTTATTTCCAGACACATCCAGATCTTGTGAAGTGGCATCATTTTTAATATTTACCACATAATCTTCAAACTCTTCATAATGACCAGATGTTGTACCACAAGGGTTATCGGAAAAATGATATCTTCGAGTCCCAACACGCATAAGGACATTACCTAAAACTGCTGTTGCAGGAATCGTTATTGTAGCTGGGTTAAAAGTGTTATTGACATTAGATAAAGAATTATCTTCTCCATTACTATCCCAAACCATTTCACCTATTTCAATATCTCCATCGCCATTTAAATCTATATATATTGCCCAACCAGACCTGTTTTCAGAAGCCATAGTATTAGAAACAGACAATTCCATTGCGTACGATTGACCTCTAAATAAGTCTGCACTTTGTGTCGCTGTATAATCACCATAACCACCATCATTACCAGAAGTATTATTTATGGTTGTTGTTTCTCCTGGCAAATACACATTCGTTATATAGTGTGTACCATTAGAATTGCTAGTTGGTACACAAGCCGTATTATTTATTTGTGTGGTGAAATTATATGTTGTTGAGTAAGCCGATTCTGAAAAACCACAAGTACTTGCTACTTGTACATCATATTCTGTTAATTCTTCTAATCCTGTTAAATTTATAGTATGGTTTGAAACGGCAACCGTAGTCCAGATTAATGATCCAGATTCCCTATAACGAAAAGAATATGTTTCATCTCCTAAAAAATCATCCCATGAAATTGTAGCAGTAGTTTGAGTAATTGCAGATGACATTATATTAGTAGGAGATACTAATGATTCTATATTTACTTGTTGGGTAGCGGAAGCAGTATGTCCAGCTCCATCATCATATAACCATGTAATTGTACCGCTACTTGTAAATGTTCTAGAATCTGAACTGGTAGGCGTTATTGTAGTAGCACAACCATAAGATAAATCTGCAGGTGTTGGAACCGTATAACTGCAATATGCATTAATATCTGCAAATGTTGGTGGTACTAATGCACCAGAATAATCCTGTACTGTAACTGTTGCTATACAAGTATCTGTTTGTCCTTCTGCATCTGTTACGGTTAAAACTACTGTATTATTACCTATATCAGAACAATCAAAAGTATCTATATCTAAAGTATAATTTGTAACTGCAATATCATCACTAGAGCCATTATCCACATCTATTGGATTTATAGTTGCGTTACCATCACTATCTAATTCTATCGTAATATTTTGACAAACAGCTTCCGGTGGTGCAGAGGCAGGTGTAATATTCATGATATAATCTTCATATTCTCCTGAGGCATAAGCAGCTCTGCAAGGTCCAAAATTAGCTCTAACATCACTTATTAAAGCTATTCGCATTCTAGTTTTTCCAGTATATGATCCAGCAGGAACATTGATACTAATAGGAACTACCACATTACCTGTTCCTGCAATGCCAAACTCAAATTCTTCGCCTGCATCATCTAACTGACCATTATGATTAAAGTCTACCCAAACAAATACTCTTTCATTTGCATTATTACTACTAATATTAACGGTAACATCTCCTGTAACTGTAGAACCTGAAGTTATAGATGCTTCTAGTGCAGTATAATTTTGGTATGCTCCACCAGTCCCTGTACTGCTGTTATTAATTGCTCCTATAGCAACATTAGTTATATAGTAAGTATTCCAGTTCCCAATTTGATCTGGAACACAATAAGTAGGTTCTGAAACTCCAGAGCCACCAGTAATATTTAAGGTATAATCCTCAACATCTCCTCTGTAGGTATTGGTAAAACTACAACCATCTGCAGATAATACCGAAGCATTACCATTACCACAACTGGAACAATACGCTGCTTGAATTCTTAATTTTGCAGTACCTGTAATTGCTGCTGCATCTACAACAAAACTACCTGTTACTTGATGCGTATTATTGTTATTTTGCCCAAAATTATTACTAAAAACCTGAGTATAATTACCATCATTATCATAGTCAATCCAAATTCTAATTTTAACATCTCCCCAAGTATTACCTCCCTTATAATTATTAATTGAAAAATTATAGGTACTACCTGCTGTTACATCTGTAGACTGACTAGTATAATCTGTATAACGGCTATTGTAATTAGTATTATTGATTCCTGTAGCGGAGTTATCCCCATCTATAGTAACGTTAGAAATATAATGACCGTTCCAATTAACAAGATCACTACCTCCAAGATTATTCATGTTATAACTACACTGAGCAGAAGACACTTTAAAAACAAACAAAAACAGTATACTTAGCAATATTTTACTAAACATATTAAGGGTAGCGTATTTTTTCATCGTTAATTTACAATTTGGGTTTCATCTAATCTAAGCCTCTATAAACAATAGAAAAACCTGTATAGATGCAACAAAATTACTTTATATCCACATTAAAGAAACTCTTTATCGGTGAAAAACGAAAAGGTGTCGACGAGTGGTAACGTTAATAGGTTAAATAGCTTCAATTTTTTAAGAGAAATTTTAAATTAAAAAACGCACATATACTTCATTTAAAGTTTATGTGAGAATTGCTTTACTAATCTGTTACTCAATAACTAACTATATATATTAGTGATGTTTGTTGCGGCATACTTTCTAAACTCACTTCGTGTATATATATAATAAATTAAAGACACTCTTATTTCCCATTACCTTTTCTGTACGTAACTTTTAAATGGCAAATAGGATGTAAAAAGTTTAAAGAAGAATACTATAGGATAAATGCTACCAATTCCTCAACCGTAGATATTAATTGAACTTTTATGGTTAGATTTTTAAGTGCTATTTTATTGTATTTAGAAACAAATATGGTAGAAAACCCTAATTTTTCGGCTTCTAAAATACGCTGTTCCACTCGCTGTACAGGTCTAATTTCTCCAGACAAGCCAACCTCTGCTGCAAAGCAATAATCTTTTGGTAATGCTTCATCTTCATTAGAAGATAAAATTGCCGCTACAACAGCCAAATCTATTGCTGGATCATCAACAGATATTCCTCCTGTTATATTTAAAAACACATCTTTTGCTCCAAGGCGAAAACCAGCTCGTTTTTCTAAAACGGCTAAAAGCATATTCAATCTTTTCGCATTAAATCCGGTGGCACTTCGTTGTGGCGTACCATAAACTGCGGTACTAACTAACGCCTGTACTTCTATCATAAGCGGTCTTAATCCTTCAATTGTAGAAGCAACGGCATTACCCGACAAATCTTCATCTTTTTTAGAAATTAATATTTCACTCGGATTAGAAACTTCTTTTAAGCCAGAACCTTGCATTTCATAAATACCAATTTCATTAGTAGAACCAAAACGGTTTTTATTGGCTCTAAGAATTCTGAAAAGATGATTCCTATCTCCTTCAAATTGCAATACAGTATCTACCATATGCTCTAATATTTTAGGCCCTGCAATGTTTCCATCTTTTGTAATATGACCAATTAATAATACTGGAGTTGCTGTTTCTTTTGCAAATTTAATGAGTTCTGTAGTACATTCTTTAATTTGAGAAATACTTCCACTAGACGATTCTATGTAATCACTATGTAGGGTTTGAATAGAATCTATAACCACAATATCGGGCTCTAGTGCTTCAATTTGCTTAAAGATATTTTGTGTTTTTGTTTCGGTAAGAATAAAGCAGGTATCATTATTAGCATGTATACGTTCTGCTCGCATTTTTATTTGTTTTTGGCTTTCTTCACCAGAAACATATAAAGTTTTATATGGTAGTTTTAATGCTATTTGAAGCAATAACGTACTTTTACCTATTCCTGGTTCTCCTCCTAAAAGGATTAAGGAACCGGGTACAATACCACCACCAAGTACGCGATTAAATTCTTCATCTTGCGTATCTAATCTTGCATCTTCTGAAGCATCTATGGCATTAATGGTTAACGGCTTTGAAACGCGTTTTTTTGTCGAAGTTGGTGTTTTCCAGTCGCTTTTTTCTGGTTTTTGAATCACCTCTTCTACTATCGTGTTCCACTCTTTACAAGAAGTACATTGTCCTTGCCATTTTGCGTATTGTGATCCACAGTTCTGACAAAAAAAAGTTGTTTTTACTTTAGCCATGCTTACTTTCCGTGCAAACGGAAATTTTTTTAATTACTGATACAATTATTCTTGTGTAAAACCTTCAAAACTCCTGAAAGACAACATGCTATTTAATAGCCAAAATCTGCTTTAATCTCGTCTGATTTCTCCAACATTAAATCCTTAGTTAGGCCAGCTATTTCTTCTAACATGAATGCAGACTGATAGGTTTTCATCGCTTTTTTAGGTTCATTGGTTTCTTCGTAAAAACGTGCTAAATAATAGTTCCCTAACATGGTTTCCGGATATTGCTTACGTGCTAATTTCCCTAATTCTTCGTAGTAAATATATTGTTCGCTTTTATTTATTGCTGCAGATATCGCTTTAAAATCATTTACCAATATTTGTTTTTTTATTCCGAATAAATCTTCAATAGTTTGGTATTTATCTAACAAATAAGTTACTGGAGACCCCTCTAATTTAAGAATAGTTTCTTTGTATTCTTTTTTACTGATCGGTTGAAAAACCAAGAAAATACTCTCTAGTGCTTTTGGTATAGCATGTGCTGGTAATGCATAATGAGAAGGCCCTTCAAAAGTATTAAAATTATAAAGGACATTTTTATTATCTAATGCTTTAATATTTGTGTTTAAGGCTTCCGTTTTTGCTTTTATAGATTTCACATCATTAGTAGATGTTGCTAAATAATAAAAGAGTTTTGTTTCAAAACCTTTTAATCTTTCCGGAATATAGGTAGGCATATCTGGTGCTAAATCTGGACTTATACTAATATACGCTTGGAACAAAGGCAATGGTTTCAACATAAAATAGTTAATAAAATTTGCTGTTTCGCCATGACCAATAGCAACTTTAAAATTTTCTGTTCTGTATGTTTTTTCTAAATGCGGAACGAGTTCCATACCTACAAATTCAAAAAATGCTGCTCCAGAGTCGATTGGTAAAGAGCTTTGTTCTGAATAATTAGTATCATCTCTTCGCTTATCTAATTGATTAACACCAACAACTATTGCTTCTGGCATGTCTTCCCAATAGGAATAATAATCGACGTTTCCTGCTACTATTTCAAACATATAATCCCCATCAAAAACTACAATTAACGGATAGCTCTTATTGGTGTTTTCATCATAACCTCTTGGTAATTGAATTTTTATTTCGCGCGTATCATTCAATTTTTGCGAATCGAAAGTTTCGTATTGTACTTGAGCGTTAGAAAATTGAAATGTAAAAAGTAAAACTATCGCGTAGATTAATGCCTTCATTTTTTTAAGTATTTGAGAATTGAAAATGCAAGTTACAAATTATTTTTTTCTGTTTTTAAAATAGAAAAGCCAATAAAAAAACCCTCAATACATTGAGAGTTCATCTATAATACTATTATTTTATTGCTTTATTTTAAAAGATTGGTTGCCTCATCTGGAAAAACCAAAGAAGGCTTAAATGTTTTTGCTTTTTTAAGTTTCATAAAAGCATAGGTAATTAAAATAAGCACATCTCCAGGAGACACTAACCTAGCAGCAGCACCGTTTAATGTGATTTCACCAGAATTTCTTGGCCCTGGAATGGCATATGTTTCTAAACGAGCGCCATTGTTATTATTTACAATTTGCACTTTTTCTCCTTGAATAATGTTGGCTGCATCCATTAAATCTTCATCAATAGTGATACTACCAATATAATTAAGGTCTGCGCCGGTAACTTTTACTCGGTGAATTTTAGATTTTACTACTTGTATTTGCATGTGGCAAAGATAATTAATTAAGTGAAGTGATTTAAACTTTTTCTTTTTGCTGCAAATTTATCTTATTTTAATTTGACTTTGACTTTTTTTCAACCTTAACTAATGCTATGCTTTCTAAAAAAGGTTTCATCGAATTAAAAAATCTATAATTTTCGCTACTCAACAAAAAATTCAAATTACTTCAGTGCGATATTGTCTATTAATCTAATGTCATCTGCATAGACAGCAATAAACGCTCTATAGTTTTTTGTTTTTGATTTTCTTTTTACTGTTTTTAATGTCTTTACGTCTGCTATAATAAAGTACTCTAACTTTAATAACTCATGTTTAGCAAACTCATTGTAAACCCATTCTGTAACTTTATTAGCACTTTTTGTGCCAAACTTATCTTTGGCAGTTTGTAATGTTTTATAAATAAAAGGAGCTGCAGTTTGATACGCTGGTTTTAGCCTTGTATTTCTAGAACTCATAGCCAAACCATTAGATTCTCTATGTATTTTACATCCTGTTATCTTCACAGGAATATGGTATTTCTCTACTAGTTTTTTAATAATTGCTAATTGCTGAAAATCTTTTTCTCCAAAATACGCATTATCTGGTGTTATAATTTCGAATAAACGTTTTACAATGGTACCAACGCCATCAAAATGTCCGTCTCTAAATCTACCTTCCATTTCGTGCTCTAGACCATCAAAACTAAAATGCTGGGCTATTACATTGTTTTCATAAATAGCATCTACAGAAGGCGCATATATAATAATATCTTTGGATACCGTTTTTAATAAATCTGCATCTTTCTCTAATGTTCGTGGGTATTTTTTTAAATCTTCGGCATTATCAAATTGTGTCGGATTAACAAAAACACTAACCACCGCAACATCATTATTCGCTAGCGCTTGTGCCACTAAAGACAAATGACCTTGGTGCAAGGCTCCCATAGTTGGCACAAAACCAATAGTTTGGTTTTTAAGCTTTAATTGGGTAATAAACTTTTGAATTTGTTTTATTTCTGAAAAGATATTCATATTTAATAAAAAATTAACGTGTGCAAACTTAATATTTTACTGACAAACTGCATAAAATTTTGTACTTTTGCGTGTTTTTTATTTTGAAATTTTTCAAAAAAACAAGTATATATAACCGCATATTGACGTTTTTAGAATCAATTAAAAGTCAATTCTGGGTTATATATTGTATAAAAAAACATTAAAAACAGCTATATGAAAGATAAGAGGATATTGTATGTATCATCTGAGGTCGTACCTTATTTACCAGAAACCGAAATTTCTTCAATGTCATTTGAAACACCTCGAATGGTAAACCAACAAGGTGGTCAGATTAGAATATTCATGCCTAGATATGGAAACATTAATGAAAGAAGACATCAATTACACGAAGTAATTAGACTTTCTGGAATTAATTTAGTGATTAATGATTTAGATATGCCACTTATTATAAAAGTTGCATCGATACCAAAAGAGCGTATTCAGGTTTATTTTATAGATAATGATGAATATTTTAAGCGTAAAGCGACTTTAACAGACGAAGACGGTAAATTATTCCCAGATAATGATGAACGCGCAATTTTCTTTGCAAAAGGTGTTATAGAAACGGTGAAAAAATTAAACTGGTCTCCAGATATTATTCATGTTCATGGCTGGCTAGCTGCTTTATTACCTTTATATTTAAAAGAGTATTATAAAAACGAACCACTATTTAATGAAAGTAAAATAGTTACGTCTATATACAATCAAACCTTTGAAGGATCGTTAAATAAAGACATGTCTAACAAAGTAAAATTTGATAACATTGAAGGTGACGCGATAGAAACGCTTAAAAAACCAACTTTTACAAACTTAATGAAAGTTGCTATTGACTATTCTGACGCTTTAATAGTTGCATCTGAAGAATTACCAAAAGACATTGAAACACATTTAGCAGCATCTAAAAAACCCGTATTAGAGTACAAAAATAAAGATGAATTTAGTGAAGCTTACACCAATTTTTACAACACAGAAGTTTTAAGCTAACTGCATCAAATTACTATGAAAAAGACAATTAAAGCAATTAAAACAATTAGCCTACTTTCGTTAATGACATTAACATTTGTAGCTTGTGACAAAGATTTTTCTACCCTAGAAAGTGATATTCAAGGATATCAAAATTTTAGCACAAAAGACGCCACTTTTACGGTTACAACATATAATAAAAAGATAGAAGCTGTTCAAACTAATGGTCTTTCTTCTAATTTACTAGGTGTTTATAATGATGATGTATACGGCTTAACCACTGCAAGTGTTGTAACACAAGCGACACTTTCATCTTATGCTCCAGAATTTGGTGACTCACCAGAACTTGTTTCTGTAATATTATCTATTCCTTACTTTGCAACACTTGAGGATACAACAGATGGAGAATCTACCTATTCTATGACGGCACAAGATTCTTTATTTGGGGATTCTCCAATAAAACTATCTATTTATAAAAACGGTTATTTTTTAAGAGATATTGACCCAGAAAATCTAGAGGAATCTCAAAAATACTATTCCAACGCAAATACAACTATAAACTTTGACAATCACACAGATGCTACTTTATTTGAGGCAATAGAAAGCCCTTATTTTACTCCAAGTAATGCGGAGTTAACGGTAACGACTATTGAAGATGGCGAAGAAGAGGAAGTAAAATTATCTCCAAGGTTTAGAGAAGAACTAAATATGCCTGCTAATTTCTGGGAAGATTTGTTTTTCAACAAAGAAGGTATGTCTGAATTAAGTAATGAAAATAATTTCAAAAATTACTTTAGAGGTCTTTATTTTAAAGCAGAAGCTGTCGATAATAAAGGTAGTTTGCTCCTGCTTGATTTTAGCAATGCAATGATTGAACTTAATTACACCAACCTTACTGGTGAAACGGATGAAGATGGTACCGCTCTTAGAGAAGATCAAACACTTCAAATAAACCTAAATGGAAACCGAGTTAATATATTTGAAAACAACATTACCAACACAGATGTAATCAATGCTTACAACAACCCTGATGAAATTAATGGTGATGATAAATTATATATAAAAGGGGGAGAAGGATCTATGGCTATTATAGATTTATTTGGTAATGAAGACACAGACAACAATGAATTACCAGATGATTATGAGATTTTTATAGACACGTATAAAGACCAACGCCTTATTAACGAAGCGAACTTAGTTTTTTATGTAGATGAAACTGCTGGTTTAAACAAAGATCAAGAGCCAAATAGAGTAATAATTTACGATATAAAGAACAACGTTCCCGTTATAGATTATTATATTGACAATCCAAACACTATAGATCCTGAGTATTCTGCCGAGTATCATTCCTCGATTTTAGAAAGAGATAGCGATGGTTTTGGTGTGAAATATAAAATCAGACTGACAGAATATTTAAATAATATTCTTTTAAGAGATTCTTTAAATCTTAAACTTGGACTAATGGTTTCCACTAACGTTAATGAGGTTTTACCATATAGCATTCTTGATAGTGAAGATAAAGTATCATCAGGAACAGTAATGTCACCAAGAGGAACGGTTTTACATGGTAGTAAAGCAAATGTCCCAGATGAAAAAAGAGTAAAACTAGAAATTTTTTATACAGAACCAGAAAACTAATAATTTATGTGTGGTATAGTAGGTTACATAGGTCATAGAGAAGCATACCCAATCATTCTTGAAGGACTAAAACGTCTGGAATACAGAGGATATGACAGTGCAGGAATTGCCCTTTTTGATGGTGAAAACCTAAAGATATCTAAAACCAAAGGTAAAGTTGCCGATTTACAAAAAAAATTAGAAAACGAAATTTCTACTAATGGTAACTTAGGAATAGGTCATACACGTTGGGCAACCCACGGTGTACCTAACGATGTAAACTCACACCCACACGCTTCAAACTCTGGAGATCTAGTAATTATCCATAATGGTATTATAGAAAATTATGCAGCTCTTAAAACAGAATTAACCAAAAGAGGTTACACCTTTAAATCTGACACAGATACTGAAGTTTTAATAAATCTTATTGAAGACGTAAAACTTAAAGAAAACGTAAAACTTGGTAAAGCGGTACAAATCGCACTAAACCAAGTAGTAGGAGCTTATGCAATTGCCGTTATTGACAAAAACAAACCAGACGAAATAGTTATCGCTCGTCTAGGAAGCCCATTAGCTATTGGAGTTGGTAAAGACGAATTTTTTATTGCTAGTGATGCTACTCCTTTTCTAGAATACACAAAAAGTGCCATCTATTTAGAAGATGAAGAAATGGCAATTATTAGATTAAATAAAGAGGTTAAAATCAGAAAAATCAAAGATGATTCTGTTGTAGCACCTTATGTTCAAGAGCTTCAAATGAATTTAGAGCAAATTGAAAAAGGAGGCTATGAACACTTTATGCTTAAAGAAATTCATGAACAACCTGATGCAATAAGAGATACCTACAGAGGACGTCTTTTAGCAAAAAAAGGGATTATTAAAATGTCTGGAGTAGATGACAATCTAGACAAGTTTCTTCAAGCAGACAAAATAACTATCGTTGCTTGTGGTACTTCATGGCACGCCGGACTAGTAGCCGAATATATTTTTGAAGATTTAGCAAGAATACCTGTTGAAGTAGAATATGCTTCAGAATTTAGATATAGAAACCCCGTAATTTCAAATAAAGACATCGTTATTGCTATTTCGCAATCTGGTGAAACAGCAGATACTTTAGCAGCAATTAAGCTTGCCAAACAAAATGGTGCATTTGTATTTGGTGTTTGTAATGTTGTTGGATCTTCCATAGCTAGAGAGACGCACGCAGGTGCTTATACGCATGCAGGACCAGAAATTGGTGTAGCATCTACAAAAGCATTTACAACTCAAATCACAGTATTAACACTAATTGCTTTAAAATTAGCCAAAGCAAAAGGAAAAATATCAAATCCGGATTACCACTATCACTTACAAGAATTAGAATTAATTCCTGAAAAAGTAGAAAGAGCATTACAATCAGAATCACATATTCAAGCCGTTGCAAAAATATATAAAGATGCAAAAAACTGTCTTTACTTAGGAAGAGGTTATAACTTCCCGGTAGCTTTAGAAGGTGCATTAAAATTAAAAGAAATTTCATACATACACGCTGAAGGATACCCTGCAGCAGAAATGAAGCATGGTCCAATAGCTTTAATCGATGAACAAATGCCAGTTTTTGTTATAGCAACAAAAAAAGGACACTACGAAAAAGTTGTAAGTAATATTGAAGAAATAAAATCAAGAGCAGGAAAAATAATTGGTATAGTAACAGAAGGAGATACCAATGTTAAAAACCTAGCCGATCATGTTATTGAGGTTCCAGAAACCTTAGAATCTTTAACTCCTTTACTTACCACCATACCACTACAATTATTGTCTTACCACATTGCAGTAATGCTAAATAGAAATGTAGACCAACCAAGAAATTTAGCAAAATCTGTAACAGTAGAATAGCAATAGCGTTTTTACAGAAACCTTATTATTGCTGTCATTTTTTAAGAAATTCTCAAATTTTAGCCCCTAAAATTAAAAGAATAGTACTATGCGTGCATAATTTTTAAAAAAACTTCTTAAAATTATCATAATATTTAATTATATTGGCTCAAATAATTTAACTAAAACTAAAAAATGAGAACAATTCTTTCAATTCTATTGTTGCTTTTTTGTGGATTAACTTTTGCACAAACAACAATAACAGGAACAGTGGTTGACGATAGCAACTTACCAATTCCTAGTGCAAACATTATTGTTGTAGGTGCCTCCGTTGGTACTGTTACCGATTTTGATGGTAACTTCACATTAACAGTAAATCAAAACCCTCCATTTACTATACAAGCAAGTAGCATTGGTTTTGAGCCTTCTTCACAAGAAGTAACGGCAAACAACCAAACCTTTAACTTTATTTTAGCAGAAGGAACTTCTTTAGATGAAGTGGTAATCTCAGCTTCTAGAACTCCAGAACGTGTTTTTGAGTCTCCAGTAACTGTAGAGCGTTTTGGTTTAAAAGAAATTAAAAATACAGCATCAGCTGATTTTTATGGTGGTTTAGAAAACTTAAAAGGTGTAGATGTAAACACAAACAGTTTAACATTTAAATCTGTAAATACAAGAGGTTTTGCAACATTTGCAAATACAAGATTCATGCAACTAGTAGACGGAATGGACAATTCTACTCCAGCTTTAAATTTTCCTATTGGAAACTTAGTTGGTATGATTGAAACAGATGTTCAAAGTGTCGAATTATTACCAGGAGCTTCCTCTGCATTATATGGTGCAAATGCTTTTAATGGTATTCTTTTTATGCGAAGTAAAAGTCCTTTCGATCACCATGGTATTAGTGGTTTCATCAAACAAGGTATCACTTCTCAAAAAGCTTCAGGAGATAATGCTTATACCGATTTAGGTGTACGTATAGCTCACAAATTTAGCGAAAAATTTGCTGCAAAAATAAATTTTGGTTTCCTAAAAGGAACAGATTGGGCAGCGAATAGTATTGACGACACAGACATGGTAGGTGGAACTCGTACTAGTAACATTAACTATAATGGTTTAAATGTTTATGGAGATGAAGTTTCAACAAACATAAGATCTGCTTCAGGTTTTGGTTTTATTCCAGATGTTGAAGTTAGTAGAACAGGTTATAATGAAGCAGATTTAACAGATTATAATGCGGAAAGTATTAAATCTGATTGGGGATTATACTATCGCCCAATTACAGATAGTAATTTTGAAGTTTCTTATGTTGGTAAAGTAGGAACAGGTTCTACTATTTATCAAGGAACAAATAGATATAACATCGATAACTTCTTCCAACAACAACATAAATTAGAATTAAAAAATGACAATTATTTCTTAAGAGGATATGTTGTCGCTGATAAAGCAGGAGATTCTTATGACATGGTGTTTACAGGAATTCAAATTAACAGAGCTTGGAAGAGTGATGCAGATTGGTTTGGAGATTACATAGGAACTATTGCTGGTATCGAGTTAACAGGTAACCCTCAAGGTTTAACAGAAGCACAAAAACACGCTTTAGCTAGAGATGTTGCTGATGAAGTAATTGATACGAATGGAAATGATGGTATTGAACGTTTTGAGCCAGGTTCTCCAGAGTTTAAAGCAGCATTTAATAGAAGTATAAATGACCCAGATTTAACTACGGGATCTAAATTTCAAGATGCATCTAAATATTACCATGCAGATGGTAATTATAACTTTAGTCACTTAGTTGACTTTGCAGATATTCAAGTTGGTGGTTCTTATAGAAAATACAATTTAAATTCTGGTGGTACTATTTATACTGATGGTAATAGCGAAATAGATTATTCAGAATTTGGTGTATATACACAAATTCAGAAAAATTTCGAACTTAATGATGACATGGAATTAAAAGTAACAGGTTCTGCTCGTTATGATAAATCAGAATTTTTTGACGGTTTTATTTCTCCAAGATTATCTTTAGGTTTAACACTAAACCAAAATCATAATATTAGAGGGTCTATCCAAACAGGATTTAGAAACCCAACAACACAAGATTTATTTATTGGTTTAGATTCAGGTCGTGCTATTTTAATAGGTTCTGCTCCAGACAATTTAGACAGATATTCTAGAAATTATAATATTAGTACAGTAGGACAAAACCAATACGGACAATCTGCTACTATTACACAAACAGGTGCTGCAGCGTATAACAATTCGTATACACAAAGTGCAGTTGAAGCTCTTGCAGCAACAAACAACCCTGCAGTTTTATTAACAGCAGATGCTATTGCTAACCCAGAGATTGTTAAACCAGAGAAAGTAACTTCTATGGAAATTGGGTATAGAGGAAAATTCAATAAGTTAATTGTAGATTTTAGTACGTATTATAATAAGTATCAAGATTTCATTTCTCAAGAAGTTGTAGTTGCTCCTTTATATGGAGATGTAGGAACTCCTTTATCTGTAGCAGCAATTGCTAATGGGGATTACCAAGCATATAGTGCGTATACAAATTCTAGTGTAGATGTAAATTCTTATGGTGCTTCTTTAGGTCTTTCTACTAAAGTATTTGGTAGTTTCGATTTAAGCGGAAGTTATACCTTCACAAAACAAGATTATGACGAAAGTGCTAATCCTGATTTCGAAACAAACTTTAATACTCCAGAGCATAAGTTTAAAGCTTCTTTTGGTAATACTAATTTATTTGAAAACTTTGGATTTAATCTTTCATATAGATTTAGTGATGATTATTATTGGGAAGCAACGTTTGGAGATGGTGTAGTACCAGAATTTCATACGGTAGATGCACAAATTAATTATAGAGTACCAAAATTAAAGTCTACATTTAAAGCAGGTGGAACAAACCTTGGAGGTAAAGAATACTTTACTGCTTATGGTACTGGTCATATTGGTTCTATGTACTACATAGGATGGACAATTAATAACTTATAAAATAACGAATATGAAAAATATAAAATATGCATTACTAGCTGCAGTCCTAGTCGGTTTTACAGCTTGTAAAAATGAAGATGATTTTATTGACGCTCCAGAACCTGAAGTAATTTTACCTACTTTAACTGCTGGATCTGCAGATTTCTCAAACTACGTTGCAATTGGTGCTTCGTTTACTGCTGGTTATACAGATAGTGGTTTGTTTATCGCTGGTCAAGAAGATTCATTTCCAAATACATTAGCAAAACAATTTGCAAATGCAGGTGGAGGAACTTTTACGCAACCTTTAATGAATGATAATTATGGTGGATTAATTGCTGGAGGTAGTCCAATATTTCACCCTTTAACTGGAGAAAGATTATTTGCTGAGCGTTTAGTATTTGGTGGAGCAGGACCTGTTCCATTACAAAGTGTAAACCCAGCAGCAATGTCTACTACAGATTTTGTTTTAAACAACCCAACAGGACCTTTTAATAATTTAGGAGTACCAGGAGCAAAAAGTTACCATTTATTAGCTCCAGGTTTTGGAAGTTTATCTAATTTCCCAGCCGCTGCAAACCCTTATGCTATTAGATTAACAGGATTAACACCTAATGCTAGCATCCTAGATTTAGCAGTAGATCAAGCACCTACATTTTTCACTTTAAGTGAAATAGGTGGTAATGATGTTTTAGGATATGCCGTATCTGGAGGAGATGGTAGTGACTTAATCACGCCTTTACCAACTTTTGATGGTGCATTAAACGCTATGGTTGCCATGTTAACAGCAAATGGTACAAATAGTGTTAAAGGAGTAGTGGGTAATGTACCAAACATTACTAGTTTAGCTCATTTTACTACAGTAACATATAATGTTATTCCTTTAGATAATCCAACTACTACAGCTGTAAATGCTGCTTATGCACCATATAACGCAGGTATTCAAGGAGCGTTTGCTTATTTAGTAAGCGTAAATGCAATTTCGCAAGAAGATGCAGATGCAGAAATTGCTAAAAGAACAATTACGTTTAGAGCAGCTTCAGATAACTCTATAGTTATTATGGATGAAAACCTTACAGATTTAACAGGTCTTAACTCACAATTAGTAAGTATGCGTCAAGCTACTGCTGCAGATATGTTTGTTTTACCTTCTAAAAACATTATTGGTACAGAAGCTGTTGCTGGAAATCCTTTAACGGTTTATGGTGTTGCAGTTCCATTAGAAGACAAATGGGTGTTATTACCAGAAGAACAAGAAGAAATTGCTACTGCAATTACAAATTATAACAATTCTATTAAAACAGTAACAGATGCAAATCCTAACTTAGCTTTAGTAGATTTAAATAGTATTTTAGCAGAAGCATCTACAGTAGGTGTTACATTTGACGGATACGATTTAAATACAGAGTTAGTATTTGGTGGTCTTGTAAGTTTAGATGGTGTTCATTTAACATCTAGAGGATATGCTTTAATGGCAAATGCCTTTTTAGACGCTATAGATACTGATTTTGGCTCTAACTTTAGAGCTTCAGGTAACGTAGCAAAAGCTGGAGATTATGGTGTAAATCATTCTCCATTATTACCATAAATTATATAAATATATATATTAAAAAACGCCTTCAAAATGAAGGCGTTTTTTAATGCGTAAAAATCTGAGAAATATGATATATTTTTTAAATTAAAACCACTATATTTGCAGCGCGAAAAAACCTCGTACTCCGCTCAAATGGAGTAAGATGTTCATCGTAATAAATTTATACCAAAACATTAAATATAAAAGTAATGTCAAAAGTTACAGGTAAAGTTGCACAAATAGTAGGTCCAGTTATCGATGTAGAATTCGCTGCTGGTGCTGAACTTCCAAAGATTTATGATTCATTAGAAATCAAAAAAGCAGATGGTTCGCTTTTAGTATTAGAAGTACAATCTCACATTGGTGAAGATACAGTACGTACTATTGCTATGGACTCATCCGATGGTTTGAGTAGAGGAACAGAAGTTAACGCTACTGGTGCTCCTATCCAAATGCCAGTTGGTGATGACGTTTACGGTCGTCTATTTAATGTAATTGGAGATGCTATTGATGGTCTTGGAGATTTACCTAAAGCTGGAGAAGCTGGGTTACCAATACACAGACAAGCACCTAGATTTGAAGATTTATCAACTTCTACTGAAGTTTTATTCACAGGTATTAAAGTAATCGATTTAATTGAGCCTTATGCAAAAGGTGGGAAAATTGGTTTATTTGGTGGTGCTGGAGTAGGAAAAACAGTATTAATTCAAGAGTTGATTAACAATATTGCAAAAGGACACGGTGGACTTTCTGTATTCGCAGGAGTAGGGGAAAGAACACGTGAAGGAAACGATTTACTTCGTGAAATGTTAGAGTCAGGAATTATCAAGTATGGTGATGACTTTATGCATTCTATGGAAGAAGGTGGTTGGGATCTTCAAAAAGTGGACAAAAATATAATGAAAGAGTCTAAGGCTACTTTCGTATTCGGACAAATGAACGAACCACCTGGAGCACGTGCGCGTGTTGCATTATCTGGTTTAACAATTGCTGAATATTTTCGTGATGGAGCTGGAGAAGGACAAGGGAAAGATGTACTTTTCTTCGTAGACAACATCTTCCGTTTTACACAAGCTGGTTCAGAGGTATCTGCATTATTAGGTCGTATGCCTTCTGCAGTAGGTTACCAACCAACATTAGCAACAGAAATGGGAGCAATGCAAGAACGTATTACTTCAACAAAAAGAGGTTCTATTACATCTGTACAAGCGGTTTACGTACCCGCAGATGATTTAACAGATCCAGCACCAGCAACAACGTTTGCGCATTTAGATGCAACAACCGTATTATCTCGTAAAATTGCTGAGTTAGGTATTTATCCTGCAGTAGATCCTTTAGATTCTACTTCAAGAATTCTTACTGCTGATATTTTAGGTGATGAGCACTACGATTGTGCACAACGTGTAAAAGAATTATTACAACGCTATAAAGAATTACAAGATATTATTGCTATTCTAGGTATGGAAGAATTATCTGAAGAAGATAAAATGGCTGTAGGTAGAGCAAGACGTGTACAACGTTTCTTATCGCAACCTTTCCACGTAGCAGAGCAATTTACAGGTCTTAAAGGTGTGTTAGTAGACATTAAAGAAACTATTAAAGGATTTAACATGATTATGGATGGTGAGTTAGATCACTTACCAGAAGCTGCTTTTAACCTTAAAGGAACTATTGAAGAAGCTATCGAATCTGGAGAGAAAATGTTAGCTGAAGCTTAATATTTAAAACAATAAACTATGTATTTAGAAATTGTATCACCAGAAGCTACATTATTTAGCGGAGAAGTAAAAAGTATTGCTGTTCCTGGAATTAACGGAGAATTTGAATTACTTAGTGATCACGCTCCTATTGTTTCCCTTTTAAAAGAAGGAAACGTGAAAATTTATGGCGATATTTCTTTAGAAGAAGAAGTAAAAGATAAATTTACTACAGGAAGCGATAAAGCAACTTGGTTAGCGATTAACTCTGGTACTTTAGAAATAAATAACAACAAAGTGATTGTATTAGCAGACTAATTACAAACACAAATTTTATAAAAAAAACGCTTCAGAAATTCTGAAGCGTTTTTTGTTTTATAGCTATAAGGTTACATTAAAAATAGATTGAAAAGCTAAACCTTTTTAATCACATTGGTCACTATTCCCCAAATAACAAAATCGTTATCATCTGTAATTCTAATAATAGGATAATTAGGGTTTTCTGGTTGTAACCAAAGACCTTCATCATCTATTTTTAAACGCTTCACCGTAAATTCGCCATCTAAAAAACAGACAGCAATTTTATTATGTGCTGGTTCTATACTTCTATCAATAACGAGTAAATCTTTATCGTCTAGTCCTGCTCCAATCATCGATTGCCCGCTTACTTTTGCAAAAAAAGTGGCTTCCTTATTTTTAATAAGTTCACGATCTAGGCTAATTCTTTGTTCTTTAAAATCTTCAGCGGGAGATGGAAAACCTGCAGAAATTCCTGTATCAAAAAGTACAGCTCCTGAGTTTTCTAAAATCTCTGGAGTAAAGAATGTTAGGGTTTCCGATTTATGTAGTAACATTTCGTTTCATATTATTTCTTAAATATACGCAATTAAAAGATTTTCACACTTTCACTTTTATAATATCGTTAAAATTGGTTGTGTATTTAGGTGTTAAACGTTCTTGGCGCATTTTCCAGGTACGTTTTAAATCTTGACTCCCTAATTTTATTTTAGAGCTTCCGTACTTATTATTTACACCATCTATAGCACGCATTAAATATTTATGCTTTGGATTTTCTTGTTCAAATAAATGTAATTGGTAATTATCTATGGGCACTAAACCAGAAACAATAACTCCTGCTCTTTTGTATTTAATACCTTCTTTAAAAACAGAAACCACCGCTTTTACGGCTTCATTGCTAATAATTAAGGACGAATTGGTTGGATAAGGTAAACTAATCATTCTACTTACTCTGTGCTGCTCCACATCGGTTTTATGTCTGTCACTACTTAACAACACAACAATGACATGACAACTAGAACCTTGTTTTCTAAGTTTTTCGGCACAACTGGTTGCAAAGGTAGAAATGCGTTCTTTTATATTGTCCAAATCTGAATATGTATATTCAAAACTACGTGTAGTAGCAATCATTTTCTTGGTATTCGTGCTTTCTTCTAATTGTAATGTTGGTATCCCTTCTAAATCGCGTTTTAAACGAGATTCTATTACAGAAAAATTACTTTTTACCCAAGCATCTGGTAATTGTGTAAAATCATAAGCTGTTTTACAACCTTTGTCTTTTAAACGTTTACTTAATTTTCTACCAATACCCCAAACATCATTTATTTTAGTCCATTTTAAGGCTTTGATTCTTTTTTCTTCGGAATCTATAACATAAGCACCCTGTGTTTTTACAGGAAACTTTCTAGCTATTTTATTCGCAACTTTACTTAATGCTTTAGTTGGTGCAATACCTACTGAGGTTGGTATTCCTGTCCATTTTAAAACGCGTTTTCTTATTTGGATTCCATAGTCATGAAAATCATAATTTTCGAAACCTTTGAATTCTAAAAAAGATTCGTCTATACTATATACCTCAACATCTGGAGTAAACTGTTTCAGTATTTCCATAACACGCGAACTCATGTCACCATACAAAGAGTAATTGGAAGAAAGCACATGAATATTATTGGTTTTACAAAAAGCTTCCCATTTAAAAATAGGTGCTCCCATTGGTAAATCCAACGCTTTAGCTTCGTCACTTCGTGAGATAACACAACCATCGTTATTACTTAAAATAGCGACTGGTTTACCTTGTAAATTAGGGTTAAATACACGTTCGCAAGAAGCATAGAAATTATTACAATCTACTAGTGCAAACATAGAATGCAAAGGTATACCAAAAGTGTTTTGTTATTTCTTCGAAAAAAAAATCTTATTAACTAAAAATTATTCTTTGGATTCTAACCAAGCTGCTCTAGCTTTTTTCTGCGCTTTGGTTAACGGTTTTTCTTTCGTTTCTGAAACAGCAATAGAATAACTAGGATTGGCTACAAATGTCATTGTTGCTTCCCTTCTATTCCCAAAACGTTCAAAAACTACTTTGGTTACATCGTTTGGTTTAAAGTTTTTCAAAACAGCGTCTAGTTCTAAAGCATCCGAAAGTACATATTCCCCAATTTGAATAATAGTATCGCCATTTTCTAATCCCGCATTATATGCAGACAATCCAATAGTAGTATTGCTAGTAACAACTCCTTTTCTAACCTGTGCACCAAATCCGATTTCAGAAGTATTTTGTACTAAAGTTACACCAACCATATCGAATAATCTTTTATAATTTGGCATGCCACTTTTGTGGATATAGTTATTAAAAAACGCATCTCCAAAATCCTTTCCGGCGTAACTATTTAAAGTGTTTTGTAAATCGGAAATGGTATATGGTTTTTCTTGTTTTCCGAAAGTAGTCCACACCAATTTCATATAATCGTCTAATTGCAATCCTTTCTCTCTTAATGATAAATCTAATGCAAGGCCTAGCATACTTCCGTAGGAATAATAAGAAATAAAGGTATTGCCTCTATTTACAGGATCTACAGAACGCGCAGCATCTACAAAAGGTGCTTGGTAACTCATCTCGATCGGATTAAAAAATTGGCGTCCTGGAGAAGTCCACACATAATTAAAGGTTCCTGTTAATCCGTTTATAAATGCTTCTTGCTTAATTAATCCTGCACGACAAAGTGTTAAATCGTCATAATAACTAGTAAAACCTTCAGCAAACCAAAGTTCACCACTCATGTTGGCTTCTTCAAAATTGAAAGGTTCTAAAGATTGCGGACGAATACGTTCTACATTCCAACAATGGAAAAACTCATGAGAAACGGTTCCTATATTTCCTTCTAAACCACCATCTGCTAAAGATCGCGTGCTCGTTAAAATAGTAGAATTTCTATGTTCCATACCATCACCAGAAGCGTTAGAGATATAACAGGCCAAAAACGAATATGCACCATAATCATATTGTGGTAATTCTCCAAAAACGGCTTTTTGTTGCAGTACGGTTTTCTTTACTTTTTCAAAATACGTATCTAGTTCGGCTTCGGTACCATTATGATGCAATACAAAATTTATGGTTTGTCCGTCTACATCAAAAGAACGTGTACTATGGTTGCTTAGTTCTGTCGGACTATCCATAAAATACTGCAAATCTCTAGCGAAATAGGTGTTACCTTGTAGGTGTTTTAATTGTGTAGCGACTTTCCAATGTAAATCTTCACGGACATTAAAAGTTACTTCCATCCCTTGATTAGCCAAGCTAGGCATATACATAAAGGTTGCTGGAATATTTAAATGCGCATGCGTCTCATCTATTTGTGCGTAGGTTCCTCCTCCTCGATTAGCGAATAAAGTATAGCTTAGTTTAATGGTACCATCATGTCCAGAAACTTTCCAAGAATATGGATCTGTACGATTGGTTTCTAAAATATTTCCTTGGCTATCTGTAATAACTACCTGATACACATTTTTAATAAATTCATGCAATGCATAACGACCAGGAGAGGTTCTACTCATTCTAATCTCTGTTTCACCAAGGGCAATATTTGAAAATGTTACTTGAATTTGCGCTTCGTGATGCGCTGCATTTTCAAAGGAAATCGAATAGTTTGTAGATACTTCTGGATTAGAAGATATATTTTCACTAGCAGGTTGTGCTTCCGCGAAAGCGAATGTAAAAACAAGTAATAAGAGTAGTAACACTTTTTTCATAAGGAATATTTTAAAGCTCTAAGATAGTATTTTTAGTCTTCTTTATATTCTAAAATATCACTTGGCTGACAATCTAATGCTTTACAAATGGCTTCGAGTGTAGAGAACCGAACGGCTTTTGCTTTTCCAGATTTTAAGATGGAAAGATTTGCGGTAGTGATACCAATAATTTCTGCTAACTCTTTACTTTTCATTTCACGCTTCGCAAGCATGATGTCTAGATTTACTATTATTGGCATAGTTATATGGTTAGTTCATTTTCTTGTTGTAATCTCCTTGCCTTTTGAAAAACTTCACTTAAAAACATGAAAAATAATCCCATTATAAAAAATAGTACAACAGAACTGTCTAGCTCAAAATGAAACTTGCTTTTAAAAACAATAAAAAACAGAAGTTTACCGATAACCTCTCCTAAAGAACATACTAAAAAAAGGATTCCTATTTTTTTAAAATTAGTAATTACTAACGCACTAAAATAATTTCCAGATTCCAAATCTTTAAGACTTCTTTTTAGATATATAAGGGATTGAAAAAAACAATAAAATAAAACAACAGGTACAACTCCAGATAATCCTATTTCAAAAAGACTCATAGTACCATAGTCTAATTGTTCACCAAATATTTTTGGTTTTAAATCGTGTATTTTTCCTGTAATTATTTGATTTATTATCCGGAATAACTGTGCTATTAAGCCAATGAAAATTAAATAATAAAAAACAGTAATAAGTCTTTTTAAAATTAAAATGGTTCTCATAATTATATAGTTAATTCGTTTTCTTGTTGTACTTGAAATCCTTGTTTAAAAATAGAAACTAAAAACAATGCAAACACGATTAATAAAATATTAGGAAATGAAAGCGAGAAAGCTTCCAAGTATTGCATTTTTAAATAGGAATGGGTTACATAAAAATTAAGCGCAGTTGCCACTACATTACATATAACAAACGCATATAAATACGTAATAATTTGTTTAGTAAATAGCACTTTTTTCTGAAAATTAAATAAGATAAATGCTAGCGGAATTAATAATGCTAAATAGCTTATTAAAGGTGTTAAATTGGGTAATACTGGCCAATTTTTATACTGAATTAATTTTGGAATAAAATAAAAAGCGCTTATCAATACAAACGCTATACATAAAAGAACGAACCAAAAGAGTACTGCCGAAACCGATTTTTTTCCAAACATTTTAATTTTCATAATCTATATTATTATTGTTTAACGATAACAAATATATAAAAATTATTGATAAACAATAATTTTTACATAAAACATTTTTCTTTTTATACGAATCCCTTTCTTTATCTTTACAAGAAAGTATAATGAAAACGTTTCCGCTTTTGCGGAAAAAAAAGATGAGCGACATATTTAAAACCATAGCGAAATACCAATACTCTACAGAAGCGCAAATCATAAAAGGTCGCTTAGAATCGGAAGGTATTCCTGTGTTTTTAAGTGATAATTTCACCATCGAAACAGACCCTTTGGTTAGTAATGCTATTGGTGGAATAAAATTAAAAGTATATGCAGAAGATGCACTGCAAGCCCAACATATTCTAGAGACCATACAAAAGTACTCTGTAGATGATGAAGGGAACGCGATAAAATGCATAAACTGTAGTAGTAATCATATCGCAATGGTTTCTACCATTACCGATTTTAAATCCTTCTTTTCTTTTATTATTGGTTTCCTGTCTGGAACGCTTCCGTTTTATACCAAAGACAAATACCGGTGTGAAGATTGTAATACCGAATTCGATATTAAATAGTAATATTCTGTAACAAATCCTTTAAATAAACTACATATATATGTGCGTATACTATTTAAAGCTTGCAGTATGCGAAACTAAAAAAGAAGCGTACATACATTTCTATGCTTCCATCCAAATAAAATTGTAAGACAGGTATAAAGGTCTTATATTTCAAAAACCTAATTAACACCTATTTATTATGACCGAATGGTTTTCTAACTTAGAATTATTTCAAAAAGTTTTTTGGAGTATCTCTTTCATTGGCTCTTTTGTTTTCATAATCACACTTGTTTTATCCTTTGCAGGAGGAGACTCTGGTGATTTTGGAGATGTAGATGCAGACATTGAAGCAGATACCGGAATTGGCTTTCAATTTATAACCTTTAAAAACTTAGTCGGATTTTTTACACTATTTGGATGGAGCGGAATTGCCTGTATTGACGCTGGCTTTTCTAAACCAGTAACTATTATAATCGCATTTATTTGTGGTTTAATCATGATGGCAATTATGGCTGCTATGTTTTTTTATATGAGTAAATTAAGTGATAGCGGAACCTTAAAATTAAAAAATGCTGTAAACGCTGTTGGAGAAGTCTATTTAACCGTTGGAGCAAATAGATCGACTATTGGAAAAGCACATGTAAAAATTCAAGGTGCTTTAAGAGAATTAGATGCTTTAACAGATTCTAGTACCCCATTAAAATCTGGAACGGTTATAAAAGTAAAAGCGATTACAGATAACGGAATATTAATCATTGAAAAACTAAACAACTAAAAAAACTATGCTATTAACACTACCTCAAGACGCCTTTAATTTAGGCTTTCCTATTGCTGTAATTTTTGCAGTACTATTTATTTTCATCTTCTTTATTGTTTTAATAAAACGCTATAAACGCTGTCCTTCGGATAGAATTCTGGTTGTTTATGGTAAAGTTGGTGGCGGACAATCGGCTAAATGTATTCATGGTGGCGCCGCTTTTATTTATCCGGTAATTCAAGATTATCAATTTCTAGATTTAACACCAATCTCTATTGAGGTGAATCTAGTAAACGCATTATCTAAACAAAATATTCGTGTAAATGTACCATCTCGTTTTACGATTGGTGTTTCTACAGAACCTGGAATTATGCAAAATGCTGCGGAAAGACTTTTAGGTTTAAACCAAGATAGCATTCAAGAACTAGCGCAAGAAATCATTTTTGGTCAGTTACGTTTAGTAGTTGCTTCTATGGATATTGAAGAAATTAATAACGATAGAGATAAGTTTTTAACCAATATTTCTCAAAGTGTCGAATCGGAACTTAAAAAAGTAGGTCTAAAACTAATCAACGTAAACATTACAGATATTGTTGATGAGTCTGGATATATTGAAGCATTAGGAAAAGAGGCTGCTGCACACGCCATTAATGCCGCTAGAAAATCGGTAGCCGAAAAAACCAGAGATGGATCTATTGGGGAAGCAAATGCTGTGCAAGATGAAAGAACACAAGTAGCTGCTGCAAATGCACAAGCTGTGGAAGGAGAAAACACTGCAAAAATTGCCGTTGCTAATTCCGATTCTTTACGTCGTCAACGGGAAGCAGAAGCAGAACGTGTAGCGATTGCATCGGAAAAAGTACAAACAGCAAAAGCATTACAAGAATCGTATGCTGCCGAAAAAGAAGCGGAAACAGCGAGAGCGGAAAGAGAACGTTCTTCTCAAGAAGCAGATATTATTGTACCTGCGGAAATTGATAAACGTAAAGTAGAAATTGATGCCGAAGCGGAAGCAGAGCAAATTAGAAGAAGAGCAAAAGGGGAAGCAGATGCAATATTATTTAAAGCACAAGCCGAAGCACAAGGGCAGTTTGAAATACTAACCAAACAAGCTGCTGGTATGGAGCAAATAGTAAAAGCTGCAGGAAACAATTCTAAAGATGCTGTACTTTTATTAATCGCTGATAAATTACCAGAATTAGTAAAAATGCAATCCGAAGCCATCAAAAACATTAAGATTGATAAAGTTACGGTTTGGGAAAACGGAGGGAATAAAGATGGAAAATCTTCTACCGCTAATTTCCTTTCCGGAATGTATAAATCGGTACCACCTTTACAGGAAATGTTTAATATGGCTGGAATGGAATTACCAGAATATTTAAAAGGTAAAGATCCTAAAGCAAACGAAACTTCTGCAGAAGTCATCGAAGACAAACCAGAATAATAAAAATTCTAGTATTAAAAATCCGCTTTTATAGCGGGTTTTTTTATGTTCTACTATTTTCAATTAATGCCTATATTTACATAAATCTTCATTTTATGAAAACACTAATAAGACTATTCAGTATTACGCTATTACTAGTAACGGCAACGGTTTCCGCACAACAAGACCCAGAAATATTCGAAAAATTTGAATCTAAATTCTATACTATTGATGGGTATAAAATTAACGTCGAAGTGTTGGGTTCTGGAGACCCTATTTTCTTTCTTCCTGGCGGACCAGGAAACTCGCACGATTATATGCAAGGGAATTTTGGACAATACTATAAAACCAATACGGTAGTGTTTTTCGATTGGTTAGGTCGCGGTAAAAGTGATGATGCCAAAGATGCTTCCGAGTATTCTGTAGAAGCTGATGTAGCGCTTATGGAGAAACTTCGTATCCTTTTAAAATATGATAAAATATCGCTAGTTGGACATTCGTACGGAACCGTTCCTGCGCAAGCATACGCCATCCAATACAAAGACCATGTAGATAAAATGGTACTCATAAATGGTTTTCATTCTGGTGCGATGTGGCAAGCCAATTGCGATAGCTACAACCATTATGCAAAAACACATTTTCCGGAAAAATGGAAACAAGTAGATTCACTGCGTGAATTAGGTTACGTGTCTAGTCAAGAACCACTAAAAACCGTGTATGGTAACTTTCCAACCAAATACATTTACTATCACAACACCAGCTTGAAACAAAATGCACCAAAGTATAAACATAGAGGTTGGGCAAATGATGTGTATACGAGTATTATTGGAAGAGATGGTGATTTTGATGTTTCCGGAAGTATGATTAATCAAGATTACCGACAACAATTAAAAGACGTAAAAGCGAAAACACTTATTGTTGCAGGACGTTATGATGGTGTTTCTACTCCAGAATTTGCGGTGCAATACAAAATCTTTATGCCACAAGCACAATTTGAAATGTTTGAGCAAAGCGGACATAACCCGTATTTAGAAGAACCGGAGAAATTTTTTAACCTGTTTAATACCTTTATGAATGAATAAAATAGTTTACAAAAGAAAAGTGCCAATAATGAAGTTTATTTTTGGTTTAGCTTTTTTTGTCATGGGATTATCTTGGTTAACGTCTGGTAACCTTTTTGGTTTGATTATTTGCGGAATAGCAGCTTTCTTTTTTCATTCGGATGGTTCTGAAATAGATTTAGAAACAAAAAAATATAGAACTATTATTTCTTTTTTCGGTCTCCATTTTGGAAAATGGAAAGACTTACCTGCAATAGATTATGTATCGGTATTTGCTACTTCAGAAACAACCACAGTAAGAGCCTTAAGTGCAGAAGCAAATGTATCTAATGCTGTTATTCAGTTAAACTTATTTTACAATGGAAATCAAAAAATAACAGCTTACACCACAACGAGTAAGGAAGATGCTTTTACAATGGCAAAAAAAATGGCTGAAATTTTAAGTATTGATGTATTAGATGCTACCAAGCCAGAATCAGAATGGCTATAAAAGCATCGGTAAAAAAACTTTAAGAAAAGCCTAATAAATCCCATGCATTACTTCTTCAAAAGATTGTTTTAAAATAGTAACCACAGCTTCTATTTCTACTTCGTTTAAATGTCCAAAACCAAATCGTATCGCGCAAATATTTTTGTTTTGATACAGTATGGTTTTCGGTAAAAATAAATTGTGCTTTTTTGTTTTTTCAGCAAGCTTAACAAGCGATATTCTAGGTTCAAAATGCAACCAAACGGCTAAACCTCCTTCTGGCACTTGCCAAGTTGCATACTTATTAAAATGTGTCTCTAAACAGGCACATAAATAATCACGTCTTTGTTTATACACCGTAATATTTTTTTTAATTAATCGGTGTATTTCACCTTCATGAATAAGCTCTGTAAGTATTTGCTTCTGAATTAAATCACCTTGCTTATCTAGTATTTGCAAATAGTTTTTGGCTTCCTGGATAATGTTTTCTGGAGCTACCACAAATCCGATTTGAAAATTAGGAAAAAACGACTGTCCCAATCTTCCTAAATAAATAACAACACCGTGGCCATCTGCACTTGCCATAGGAACCATAGCAGAACCATCAAACTGAAAGTCGTAATCAAAATCATCTTCTATAATCGCAAAACCATATACCTTGGCTAATTGCAATAGCTTTAATCGTCTTTCGGCACTAAGTGTTACTGTAGTTGGGTATTGCCTGTGCGCACAAACATACACACAACGAATGCTGTTTTTGGTAAAGTTTTTTTCAATAAAATCGACATCCATTCCATGTGCATCTACAGGAATCGTTATAATGTTAGCACCTGCCTGTTGAAAAATCATGTTCGATTTATACGGACTTAAATCCCCAACAAGAACCACATCGTTTTCTTTTATTAAAAGTTGCGACACAATATACAAGCTCATTTCGGTACTTCGAGTACTTACAATATTATTCGCTTTAATATGAAAACCTCGTGTAGCATTTAAATAATTACAAAGCTCCTTACTAAAAGTGGTGTACGATTCATCTTGGGTTTGATTCCATTTTGAAATTAACGAAGCTCGCTTCATCGATGCGCTATACCATTTTGAAAATTGGTGTGTAGGATGCAGTCTTAAATCCGGCTTTCCATCATTGATTACATATTTATGTATCGAAAATTCTTCGGTAGAAGCCAAATGAAAAGAAGATTGAAACGGAAACCCTGCCGTTTCTGGATACGTTTTTAATTTATCTAATCCTTGAGACGTTCCTTTTATTGCAGCAGTTTTCTTTTCGGGTTTTAATACAAACGTTCCTTTGTTAGGTATAACATCTACCCAACCTTGTGATGCAAGCTCCTCATAAACAGCAACTGCAGTATTTCTATTTATAGAAAGTAAGTCACTAAATTTTCTAGTTCCTGGTAAAGCAGTACCTTCTGTCAAATACCCACGCTGTATCGCATTGATAATTTGCTGTGCTATTTGAATATAAATGGAAGTGTTTGGCGACTTCTCAAAATATATTAAAGATTGTAACTTATCGTTAACCGGACTATGCATTGTTTTAAAACTGGACTACTTTAGTGATCCGGAAAGTTACTAATTTTGCCGCGCTAAAAAACACGAATACCTTTTATTATGAAATTAAACGTTTTATTTATTTTGCTTGCTGTATTTTCTATAAGCCTTCAAGCACAAGAATTAGAAAAAGAACAACAATTAGATTCTGTAGTTATTACCTCCACACGAATCGATTTACCGTTTTCTAAAAACTCCAGAACCATAACCGTTATCACCCAGGAAGACATTAAAAAAAGTGCTACCACTAATGTTGCCGATTTATTACAACAAGTGGCAGGTGTAGATATTAGACGTCGTGGAACAGCAGGTAGCCAAGCAGATTTATACATTCGTGGTGGTGGTTTTGATCAAACGCTACTATTAATAGACGGTATTAAAATGGACGATGCACAAACCGGACATCATACCATGAACATGGCGTTACCAATAGAAGTTATTGAACGTGTAGAAATTATTAAAGGTCCTGCGGCTCGTGTTTTTGGACAAAACGCATTTACAGGAGCAGTTAATATTGTGACCAAAAAGAACATGGGAAATCTGGTGACACTAAATGCACAAACGGGATCTTATAATCAATTAAATGGTGGCGTAACGGTTGGAAGTCAATTAGAAAAATCTTCGCATATTATACATGTTTCTAGAAATACTTCGGATGGATACCGATATAACACCGATTATGATAATCAGAATTATTTTGTAAAAAGCACGTTCAACACAGATAAAGCACCTATAAATTTCATCGCTTCGTTTCAAGAAAGAAAATTTGGTGCCAATGGTTTTTATGCTAGTCCGTCTGCAATTAATCAATACGAAGAAACACAAGCTAGTTTAGTTGCAATTTCTTCCGAAATAAAAAAAGAGAAACTAACCCTGAAGCCAAAATTATACTGGAAACGCAACCAAGACATGTATGTGTATATAAGACAAGATCCTTCTATTTATAGAAATTTACACCAAACCAATAAAGTGGGTGCTGCATTAGATGCTTCCTACAAATCGAATATTGGTATCACAGGTTTTGGTGTAGATGTAGCAAAAGTGTTTTTATCTAGTAATAATTTAGGATCTAGAAATCGTTTTATGACGACTATGTTTTTAGAACATCGTTTTACGTTTGTTGATGATAAATTAGATATAACTCCTGGAGTTGCGGTGAATTATTTTTCCGATTTTAAATTTCATGCCTTTCCTGGTTTAGATGTTGGTTATAAATTAAATGATGCTTTAAAAATCTACGGAAACATTGGTTATACCTACAGAATACCTACGTATACCGATTTATATTATAACAGTCCGAGTGAATTAGGAAACGAGAATTTAGATCCAGAAGAAGCTATTTCCGAAGAATTGGGAATTAAATTTAATACCGGAAACTTCAACCTTTCCTTTGCTGCTTTTAACAGAGACTCTAAAAAATTAATCGATTTTGTAAAAGAAAATGAAACCGATTTATGGCAAGCAACCAATATTAGAGATTTAAACACCAAAGGAATCGAACTTCATGCTTCTTATGGTTTTAAGATTGGTACTTTTAATCAAAAAATTGCAACAGGATATACTTTTTTAGAAGACGATTTAAAAACAGTTTCTTCTAACTTCTCTAGATATTCTATCAATTCTTTAAAACACCATGCAACAGCAAGTTTTCAAACGCAGTTTATAAAAAATATATCACAAAATATTATTTATAAATATGCCGAAAGAACTTCGGGACAAAGCTATGCCGTTGTAGATGCAAGTGTAAATTACAATCTAAAAGCATTTGAAATTTCCATAATTGCAAACAATATTTTTAATACGGAATACACAGAAACTAACTTGGTACCAATGCCAAAAGGGAATTTGTTATTTGGATTAAAATACACTTTTAAGTAAATAGTATTAAAAATAGATAAACAACTAAAGCTATATCCAGAACAAGTAAATTCTAGATATAGCTTTTTTATTAAAACAATCAACGAACGTTTGTTGATTCCATTTACTTTCCTTTTAGTAACTTTGGGCTTTTAAACCCATCATATTGAAACTCCATCTTCAAGACATTCCTAGAGTAAAAACCATTACAAAACAGGAATTTTTAGACCACTACTTTACACCGCAAAAACCTGTGGTGATAGAGCGTTGTATTGAAGATTGGCCTGCTTTTACCAAATGGAATTTAGACTACATGAAACAGGTTGCTGGTGATAAAACGGTGCCGCTGTATGACGACAGACCTGTAAACTACAAAGACGGTTTTAACCAAGCACATGCCACCATGAAAATGAGTGCGTATGTAGATTTATTGAAAAGTGAGCCCACAAAGTACCGAATTTTTCTTTGGAATATTTTAAAGGAAGTACCGCTGCTTCAAAAAGATTTTAGCTTTCCCGATTTTGGTTTAAAACTCATGAAAAGCTTACCAATGCTTTTTTTTGGCGGAAAAGACTCGCATACGTTTATGCATTATGACATTGATTTCGCCAATATTTTTCACTTTCATTTTGAAGGTAAAAAACAATGCATCCTATTTAATCAGGACCAAAATAAATACTTATATAAAATACCCTATTCTTTAATAACCAGAGAAGATATAGATTTCTCTAATCCAGATTTTGAAAAATGGCCAGCACTACAACATGCTAAAGGTTTTACTACCGAATTAAATCATGGCGAAGTTTTATACATGCCAGAAGGCTATTGGCATTATATGAAATATAAAACACCTGGTTTTTCTATGAGTTTACGATCTATTCCTAAAAACCCAAAAAATCTAGCAAAAGCAGTATATAACATTGCTATCATGAGACATTTTGATACTATTATGCGAAAAATAAAAGGACAAAACTGGATTGATTATAAAAACAAGCAAGCAATACTTAATACTAATAAAAAAATTAGCTAATTTTGCTAACGTTTTAATTTAAAAAATTTCAAATGAAAAATATATTTTTATTTATCACTTTATTAAGTGTTAGCTTTTTACATGCACAATCCTTTTCAGGAAATGGAGATAAAAAAGTACAAGTTGGTGCTAATTTTCAAGACAATGCGACGGGTATTTTCGCGAGTTTTGATTATGGTTTAGGCGAAAACATTTCGGTTGGTGTTTCTTCTAGCTATTCTTTAGGAATTAACACAAACTATGTAGGTAAAGCATTCGATGAGCGTTTTGATGTAAAAGCAAGAATAAATGCAAATATTGGAAATGTTATAAACATAGATGATGCCTTCGATTTATATCCTGGTTTACACCTTGGTTTGAAGAATTTTGGTACACACCTTGGCGCTCGTTATTTCTTTACAGACGGTTTTGGAGTTTTCACCGAATTAAATGTTCCTCTTGCGAAATACGATACTGGAAAATTAGATCCTTCAGAAAAGTTACACAACCAATTTTCTGTAAATGCAGGAGTTGTTTTCAACCTGTAACCGCTTTTTTTTTACTTAATCAAAGTATTTACAATATCATAAACTAGCGGACTTTCCCAACCTCGATAGAGCAAGTAATCTGCTAGTTTCTTTTTTTTCTTATAGCTATTCGGTTCTTTAATTGTTTCGGCTTTTTTTTCTGCCAATGCATGAAAAGTTTCTAGGTAGTCGGCGGCATCAATTTCTTTAAGAGCAATATCAATAATTGTTCTACTAATATCCTTTCGTTTAAGCTCTAGCTTTAACCTATTTTTTCCCCATTTTTTAATTCTGAATTTTCCTCGAACAAAAGCCTTAGCAAAGCGCTCTTCGTTTAAAAAATTGTTTTGTATTAAATGCACAACAATAACATCTATGGCATCGGGAATCATGCGCATGTCTTTCAGCTTTGTAACCACTTCCTTATGGCTACGCTCTTGATATGCACAGTAAAACTCTAGTTTTTTTTGTGCTTCATCTAGAGAATAGGTTTTGTGAGTATTCATAAGCCTTTACGTGCATTTATAGTTTCAGCAAATTAATTATTAATTAACCTAAAAGACCAACTAAAAACCTATTTACTTAATATATTTGGATATGCTATTTTTTTAACAAAACGAAAATAAATATTTTATCCTGAATAAAACTACAGGCTTGATATATTAACAGTATTATTCCCTTTTTTAGTTCTAAAGAAAAAACAGCCATAGCAAAACAACATTTGGATGCTATATACACAAGAAATTGGCATTATTAATAATAAAAAAGAAACAAAATCAATAGATATGCTTTTATTTTAGAAATATGTAGACAAATATCTTGATATAAATGCAACAAAAACTAAAAAATAAATTGGATAAAAAAACACAACTAAAACTACGGTTTTCATTAAAATAATAAGCGCAAAAAACTTGTAAGAAAAAACAATTTAAAACTTTAGCACACAAGGTTTTAAACCTTAAAATAAAACTTCATTTATAGTGCTACACACACAAAACAAAGGGCTTCTCGTGGTGTTCAAAAAAAACATAAAAAACCTAAGGTTAACCATTTGATAACAAAAAAATAGCTTTAATCGCTTCGATTTTATACAATTTAATATAAATTGCATACTTGTTTTATGCTTTTTTTTGAAGCATTATTAAGACATTTCCCTATGACTAAAACCTACGCCCTAAACCTACTAGCGTTCCTATGCGCAATTCTGTCCTGTTATTCGCAATGGACTGAAAATTTTGAAAGTCCAACCAGTACCGGCTATGGAACTGGAACTATTACCATAAATGGTCGAGTTTGGACTAGAAGTAATGCTGGAAATTTTGATTATGCCAATACAAGTGCAGGATCTAAAGGATTTACCATAAATGATGATAAATCTAATGCTCATATAACTACTCCTGTTTTAAATACCTGCGGAACAGTTACTTTCGATTATGCCTACATAAATGGAAATTCTTCCAATGTTTTTGAATTACAAACTTCTACAGATGGAACCACTTTTACTACAGTGGACACCAGAACTCTTGGAGCAGCATCAAATCAAAATTACACCAATTACTCTTTCAATATAAATAGCTCTAATACTACAACATATATAAGAATATTAAGCGACAATAAAAATGCGCATCTATTTATTGATAACTTTTCAGTAACTGCTTTTGCTGCTTCTGGCCCAAACATCACCGCAACTCCAGCAAACATTTCAGGTTTAGATTATGTAATAAATAATGGTCCATCTACAGAACAAAGTTTTAATGTAACTGGCACCCTACTTACCGCAGGTATAGATATTATTGCACCAACAAATTTTGAAATTTCAGATACTGCAGCAGGCCCTTATAGTAGTACCGTAAATATTTCTGCTTTAAATGCCAATAGTAGTAATACCATTTATGTAAGACTTAAAACGGGTTTGACTATTGCATCATATTCGGGAACAATTTCCATGACCAATGCAACTTCTGGTGTAACAAGTACACCAACAGTAGCTGTAAGTGGTGAGGTAACAGATATTATTTATTGCGATTCTACCCCATCTTCGAATGACAATAGTGGAATAAGCTCCGTAACCGTTGGCTCTGTAACTTTTCCCGTTACCGATGTTACACAATACACATACACTGGCGCTGTGCCAGATGTAACACAAGGGATAACTACTCCATCTTCCATTACTTTTGAAACTTTATTTACTTACGATACACATATTTGGATTGATCTGAATAATGATGGTGTATTTGATAACACAACAGAAAAAGTCTTTACAGGAGAATCAGCAAATGCTAATCCAACTACATTAACTACGGATTTTAATTTAGGAGCAACTGCAGCTCTTGGGCAACACAAAATGCGTATTGGAACTGCAGATAGTGGACAAGGAACACCCAATTCTTGTTATTCGGGTACTTATGGTGTAACCATTGATTTAGAAGTGAACATTATTGCAGCAACAACAGACACGCAACTTAACTTTACCACTGCTACGTATACTGCCGACGAGTCCGATACTAGCGTAAGTGTTTGCGTAGACATCATCAACCCTAGTGCTACAGCTACAACCGCAAATATTGTAATGACTTCTACAACCACTACACATATTAGTTCTTATACACAAGCCATTAGTTTTCCTGCAAATAGCTCAGCACAACAATGTGTAAATATTCCTATTACAAACAATACTATTTGTGGAGACGATGCCACATATACCTTTGAAATTCAAAATGTTTCTGGAGGTTCTAACGCTAGTGTTGGTAATATTTATGAAACTACACTAAGCATCAATGATAATGATGCAGTAAACGCAACAATTATAGATGAAAACTTTTCTGCTTTCGGAAATTTCACAGAAGTAAGTGAAACAGGGCCATTAACATGGAGTGTTTCTGGAGGATATGCTCAAATTAATGGATATGGTAGTGGTTCTGGCCAAAGAGATTGGTTAATTTATAATAGTGCCATCAATTTTGACAATCTTAGTAATGCAAGCTTAGTCATTGACTATCAAGAACAATACTCTGGAAACAATGTAGAAGTATTTTATTCCACAAACTTCAATGGTACTTTTTCAGCTGCAAATACAGGTAGCGCAACATGGACAAGTTTAGGGGAATTAGAGGAACTTTCTTCTAGTGGTTCATGGGGTATTGATACAAAAACTATTGATTTATCAGGAATAAGTGGTTCTTCCGTTTATATAGGTTTACTTTACACATCTGCCTCAACTAGCAACGCTGAAAGTTGGAGAATTGATAATGTAGAATTAACAGCTATCGAATGTTCAATTCCTGCTCCAGAAATCAACATCCTAGGAAACGCAACAGATATACCAGACGGCAACACAGCAATAGACACTGCAGATGACACCGATTTTGGAGATGTATTAATTTCAAGTGGTGCACAAGTCCATACTTTTACTATAGAAAACACGGGAGATTTAGTTTTAAATATTTCTAGTATCGTTTCCAATTTAGGAGATTTCACCATAGGGACTTTCCCTGCTACAATTGCTGCAAATTCTAGCACCACATTTACAGTTTCCTTCGATCCTTCCACCGTTGGAACACAAACAGCAACCATAACCATCA
The DNA here is from genome assembly GCF_001418105.1 of Lacinutrix himadriensis. Classification (GTDB taxonomy): domain Bacteria; phylum Bacteroidota; class Bacteroidia; order Flavobacteriales; family Flavobacteriaceae; genus Oceanihabitans; species Oceanihabitans himadriense. The sequence goes on along the minus strand of NZ_LIQI01000022.1, from coordinate 927,566 downwards.
CAAGTGATGATGCCAACGAAAGTACATACAACTTCAACGTAGAAGGAAATGGTACCGATATACCAAGTATTGTATTAAGTTCTTCCAATCCTGCAGTGACCGCTACCAATATTCAAGCGGATGCAAATGTGACGAATACGGTTATTTATGCCTTTGCTTTAGCAGTAACTAATTATCAAGCAGAATTAACCGCTTTTAATTTTACAACTTCAGGAACCGCTTTAACTTCAGATATTACAAATTTTGAAGCGTATTACTCTACAGATAACACTTTTAACGCAGGTACAGATACCAGTTTAGGAAATATAACTACAGCTTTAGCTGCTGGAACACATAGCTTTTCTGGTTTTTCACAAACAATTTCTAACGGAAGCACTGGTTATATTTTTATAACCGCCGACATTCCTTGTGGTGCTACAAACGGAAACACCATACTAGTAGAAGCAATAACACCAACAGACTTTTCTTTTACCAGTGGTTCAGCAACAGGAACAGCCTATACTAGTGGTACACATAGCATAACAGAAGTAACCCCTAATAACGTAACCGCTTTAGCAACTACAAACTGTGAAAACGGTAGTGTAGGGCTTTCATGGACAGGCGTAACAGGTTGTTTAGATAATTATGTAGTAGTAGCTTCTACAACTACAGAAACAGCACCAACAGGAAATAGCTTTACTGCTAATACCGTGTATGGCTCTGGTACTGCTTATGGTAACGGATATGTTGTTTATCAAGGTACTACAACTTCTACCAGCATTACAGGCTTAACAAACGGCACACAATATTACTACACAGTCTTTACAAAAAACGGGGATTCCTGGAGTACAGGAGTAAATGTAGATTGCACACCAACTTTAGCGTATTGTGATCCTGGATCATGGTCTAGTAGTGATTCTGAAATAGAAGGCGTTGTACTAACAGGTGAAAATAATGCAATAAATAATATTACTTCCAATATTTGTACAAATACCGTACAAGACAATACTGCAATGACTGCAGATTTATATGATGGAGGTTCTTATACACTTACGGTTGAATTTGGTGATTGTAATGGTGGTAACCTATATTATGGAGCTGGTGCGGTTTGGATAGATTGGAACCAAGATGGTGACTTTGATGATGCAGATGAACAAATTGGAACTTATGATATTCAAGGTGGAGGAGCAAATGAATTTCATGCATTTACTATAAATGTACCCTCTGGACAAGCACTAGGTAATTATAGAATGCGTATTGTACAAGATGAATACGGCACCGAGGTATTAATAGATCCTTGTACTAGTCCTGGTTATGGAACCATTGCAGATTACACAGTAGAAGTAATCCCTTCTTGTACGCCAACACATACATTTACTTCTATGCTACCAACAACGGGGCCTGAAGAAACAGAGATCACAGTAACAGGAACAGGATTTACAACAAGTACTACAGCTAATTTTGGTGGTGTAACTGCCACAGTAGATTTTATAGATGCAAGCACTTTAATTGTCCACGTACCTGCTGGTGCCGCAACAAGCAATCTTACCCTTACGGAAGCAGGTTGTAGACTCCATGCAGATATATTTACAATCCTGGAAGCTGGAGGAACTTGTTATGGACCTACCAATTTTACCGATTTAATAATATCAGAAGTGTATGATTCCGAGGCTAATAATGTTTGGTATATGGAATTATATAATCCTACAGAAAACCCTATTGATTTAAGCACCTATGCTATTGAAAGATATTCTGAAGAAGCAAATGGTGGAACAGGTGGTATTACAAGAACAATTGCTTTATCCGGAACACTTGCACCACACGCGGTATATACTATGAATTTAGGAACTAGCAGTTCCACTTGTACAGGTATTGCTTATGATGTGATAGATAATGGAGGCGGAATTAATGCATCAGACAGCATGTACCTTACCAATAACGGTGCAATTATAGACGCTGTAGATGCACCTGCTGAAGATGGATATTCTATTTTAAGAGATCCTACGGCTACAGGACCAACTGCAACGTATAATGCGGGAGATTGGACAACCGCTACTTCAGAAAGTTGTGATGATTTAGGAATCTTTTCATCTGCAGCAATAACCAATGCTCCTTTAGTTTCTTCCATTACAAATACAAGCGATTGTGCCGTTTTAGATTTTTCTGTAACGGCAACCGAAGGCGATACAGATACCCTTGGCGATTTAACCTACCAATGGTATTATCACAATGCTGTTAATGATTCTTGGATAGCAGTTACAAACACATCTCCTGCAGGATATACTATCTTAGGAGAAGATGGTGATAATTTATTAATTGGAGGAGATACGAATCCTTTAAGTAATTTATTCAACTACCAATTTTATTGTGAAGTAACAGAAGCAGGTACCTGTGTAAATATTTCAAATGCGGAAATCACAAAAGCCAGCGCTACCACATGGAACGGAACAACCTGGTCTAATAATGCACCAAACCTAAATACCCTAGCAATAATTGATGGGGATTATGACACGAGTATAAACGGAAGCTTTAGCGCTTGTAGTCTTCTTATTAACGCTGGAAAAACATTAGTAGTAACTAAAAACGAATATGCAGAGATATACTTTGAAGTTACCAACTACGGTACATTTAACATATTAGACAGTGGTTCCCTAGTTCAAATAGATGATAATGCTGTAAACTCGGGTAATATTAGCATGCAACGTACTACTTCTATTCGTAAAATGGATTATGTATACTGGTCTTCCCCTATTTCTGGTTTTAACACTAATAACATATCTCCTGCATCACCAACGAGTAGAATCTACAGCTGGAATCCTACCGTAATTAATGGTAATAGTAGCCAAGGTAACTGGATTTCTGCTGCAAACACGACCATGACACCTGGTGTTGGTTATATTGTTAGAGGACCAAATACCTTTAACTCATCTACAGCCACAGGTTTTACAGCAACCTTTAATAATGGTATTCCTTTAAACGGAGAACATAACGTTACCATATCTAGAGGCGCTAATCCTACTGGTTATAATGTTAAAGACGATAATTGGAATTTATTGGGTAATCCGTATCCATCGGCTATTAGTGCAATAGATTTTCTTAACTTAAACACAAACGTAGAAGGAGCTGTAAATATCTGGACACATGGTACGCTACCTAGCACTACAATTACAGATCCTTTTTATTATGATTTTGCTGCTAATTATGACGAAAACGACTACCTAACTTATAACCTTTCAGGACCATCTACTGGACCGGGTACTTTTAATGGTCAAATTGGCGCAGCACAAGGTTTTATGGTAAATATGGTAGATGGAGCAGCTGCTTCAGAAACGGTTATTTTTAATAATTCATTACGTAATATTACCTTAAATAATTCTGAATTTTACCGAACTGCCAATACAGAAAAAAACAGAATCTGGTTAGATCTTGTTCCAGAAGGACAACCAGCAAGAAGAATTTTAGTCGGTTATATAGAAAATGCAACCATGCAAGTAGACCGACTGTATGATGCACAATCGGAATTAGATAGCAATAAAAACTTCTATTCGGTAATAGATAATGAAGCCTATAAAATACAAGGTCGTGCATTGCCATTTGTAGATACCGATGTAATTCCTTTAGGAATAAAAGCTACCAGCGCTTCTAATTACAGTATTGCTCTTTTTGCCGTAGATGGTTTATTTGAAACAGAAGAACAAAACATTTACTTAAAAGATAATGCCTTAGGGTATATACATAATTTAAAAAATGCACCGTATACTTTCTCGCTAGATGCAGGAGTAATTAATAATAGATTTGAAATTGTATTTCACAACAACCCTTTAAGTATAGACGAAAACCAATACCATAACAGTTTCACGCTAATAGAACAACCAGATGGTAATGTACTATTTAGCACAGGAAATGATTTACAAATTAAAAACGTAAAAATCTATGATGTTTTAGGTCGCTTGTTGTACAACTTAAACGGAAATAGCAGCACAGAAATCTATAATCTAGATCATTTAAGCCAAGCTGCCTATGTAGCCAAAGTAACTTTATCTAATAATATGGTGCTTACTAAAAAAGCGGTAAAAAAATAACACCCTACAAAACATTTCTTTTTTTAACAAAAGGCTTAACCTCATGGTTGAGCCTTTTGTTTTTTATACACCCAAACAGCATAAAAAACGGTAAGTAATTACAAACATGCTAATTACCTTTATTTCTTAAAATTTTAAATAAAAAAATATTCATTTTTTACAATTCATCGATTGAATATGTTTTTCAAAGATTATTTACACTAAAGCGCTAAAAACGAAGTAATTTGGTAACATACTTATGCTTTTCATTTTTAAGCATTACTGTATATTTGTATGTCAATTTTTTTTTATTAAAAAGTTAGCATTAATTAATTATCCCTATGAAAAAGAATTATTTACTTTTATTAATAGCATTTTTATGCAGCATTGTGTTTGGTTTTGGGCAGACAACCGTCACTTATGATTTTTCTGCTTCAGGAGCAGTTACTGGTTTAAATGAAGCCTCTCCAGGAATTACTCTAGATGCAAATATAGGTTTTGGGTCTTTTAAAAACAGTGGCACATCTAATCCGGCTTTAAATGGTGGTCAACTAAGGTTATATCAAAATGCAACTAAAGGTGGTTCAATTATAATATACGCTTCTAATGGCGCTACTATTACAAAAGTTGTTGTTAATGCCTCGGGCACAACTGGACCTGCTGGATATACAGTAGATGGTACTTTTGTTGCAAATTTTAGTGCTTCAAACACGTATACCATGAGTGGTTTAAACGCAACATCTGATGTTGAATTTTATCAGAAAGATAGTAGTTCTGGTAATAGAATTTATGTAGATGATATTGAAGTTACTTACACAATGCCAAGTGTAGGCCCAACAATATCAGTATCGCCAGCAACACTAACGGGTTTAGATTATGAAGTAGGTAGTGGTCCTTCAGGAGTGCAAACATATCAAATTAGCGGTAGTAATTTAACTCCAGCAAACGGATTAATTACAGTAAGTCTCCCTACTCCTTCTATAAATTCTAATTTTTTAATTTCAAACGATGGCCTTAATTTTTCAACTACTTCATTATATTATCCTTATGTAGGTGGAACCCTTCCTTCCTTTACAATATCTGTAATGCTAAAACCTGGTTTACCGGTTGGTACTTATGGATTAAATATTTCACACTCTGGTGGTGGAGCAACAACACAAAACCTAGCAGTAAGTGGCGAAGTTACAGCTGTTTATGTTGGACCTTGTGGAGAATTAGATTTTACAGGTGCTGGAAATTCAGGATCATATTCAACTAATACATGGACAGATACTGGTGTTTCTTGGACTGGTACAGATTCAAGAGGTGATCAAGATTTAAATGGAGCTGAAGCGATTATGCTGCGAAATGGATCTTTAACAAATAATGCCCCAATACCAGGAGGAATGGGAACCATTACTTTTGATTATGCACGAATTTATAGTGGTAATTCAACATTGAAAGTGTTTGTTAATGGCACCCAATATGGGAGTGATATTTCTGTAACTTCTACCTCAAGCACAACATTCACTTCCACAGTAAACCTAGGTGGAAACATTTCTTTAGAATTAGAAAATTCTGGAAATAGAACTCTAATTAATAACTTATCTTGGACTTGTTATACCGCAACGCCATGCTCAGGCACACCAACTCCAGGTAATACCGTTTCTTCTGAAACTTCTGTTTTAACTGGTGGTACAACTAATTTATCGTTACAAAATGTAACAGCAGGTTCCGGAGTTACTTACCAATGGCAAAGTTCTACAACTAGTGCAAGTACTGGTTTTACTAATATTACTGGTGCAACAAATGCAACCTATACAGCAACTGTAAACACAAAAACATGGTACCGTTGTGTGGTTACTTGTAGTGGTAATGATGGTACATCTACAGCTGTAGCAGTAGACGTTACCTATGCATCACCAAATAATGGTTTGCAGTTAAAAGCATGTATTGCAAATACACAAGTTTCTTTAAGTTGGAATGCATCTTCTACAGCAGGCGTAACAGGCTATATTGTTTTTGCACAGCCTAATGCAACCATTCCACAAATGGCAGCTGCTTCTGCAGGAAATGCTTCTACTTACATTGCAAATACAGATTATAGTGCAGCAACAACCTACACCACTTTAGGAAAAGCAGTCTATAAAGGTGCTGGAACTACAGCTACCATAACTGGTTTAACCAATGCTTCGCAATACACTTTTAAAGTAGTTGCTTACACTGGTGAAACAGGAACAGGTTGGGCTTCTGCTATTAATAATACATCCGCAGCTTCCTCTTATACACAAACCTATACAATTGATGTACCAGAAGTTAGCAATTTAGCTGCGAGCATTAATCCTACCACCTCTACTGTTTCATGGAATGTAGTGCCAGATTCTGCAGGATGTTACGAATATATGGTTGTTGCAAATGCAGGTCCAGTTACTTTAACACCAACAGGAAATGGTTCGGCGTATACCGCAAATTCTGTATATGCAGGAGCTAATTCGGTTGTTTATAAAGGAACAGGAAACACAATTACTATTACAGGCTTAACAGATGCGGTTGAATATTGTTATACCGTTTTTGTAAGAGAGGTAAATAGCGGCAATCAATGGAGTGATGGTATTTCGGTTTGCCAGACTACAGGTGTTGATTATTGTACCGCTTCAGGAGGCACAAATAACTCCATGATTAAAAATGTTACTTTTAACACCATTAATCAATCTTCTACCTCTAACGCTGGTTACACCAATTATACCGCGGTTTCAACAAATGTTAACATTGGAGATACGCATAATTTAAGTGTAACAGTAAATACGAATGGTAATTATACTTCTTATGTAATAGCATGGATAGATTGGAACAGAGATGGCGATTTTAATGATAGTGGTGAAGCGTATGAATTAGGTACGGTTACAAATGACGCTAATGGCACTTCATCAGCATCCCCATTTTCAATTACAGTACCAACGGGTGCTGCATTAGGAAATGTAAGAATGAGAGTTTCCGCAAATTCTCAAAATAGTATTAGTGACTACGCTACATCTTGCGAATCATTTACCTTCGGGGAAGTGGAAGATTATACAGTTAATGTAACACAGCCTACTAATGCAGAAATTAATGTAAAGGGAGGAACTATTTCTATCGCGAATGGTTTTGATGCGCCTTACGGATTAAACAATACGTTATTTGCTAGTACACCTTTAAACACCGATTCTGTTGAAAAAGAATTTACCATAGAAAATATTGGGTTAGCAAATTTATTTTTAACAGGTTCGCCTATTATTGAATTAGAAGGCACAAACCCAACAGATTTTATTGTAACGCAACAGGCAACATCACCAGTTGTAAATGGAATAAACACCACTTTTAGAATTAAATTCCATCCAACCATTGCAGGTACAAGAACTGCAAAAGTGAGAATTGAAAGTAATGATGCTGATGAAAATCCATATCTGTTTACTATTGAAGGTAATGGTAATTGTTCCACTGCTCCAACTGTTGCTGCTTTTCCAACATCTGGTCCAGCAAACACTTTAGTCACTTTAACATCTGCAACAAGTAATCTTACAGGTGCGACTGTTACATTTAATAATATAGTAGTTCCTACCATTTCAAATACAACAGACACCATAGAAGTATTCATTCCTTCGGATGCTAATGATGGTAATTTTGTGATTGAACTAGCAACAGGATGTAGCGCAACACAATTTTTTGATGTTATTGATACAGACCTTACAGCATGTGATACCGGAGTTGGTGGCGGTGATGCATCCGATTTAGTTATCTACGAAGTGTATGACGAAAATGGTGGATCTGGCGGTGTGATAACTATTTATAACAACACAGGAGCCGCTGTAAATTTAACTGGCTATAAAATTCAAAGAGCTGGAGATTATGGAGGTAGTTATGCTACTTATGCAAATCTCAGCGGCACCCTTGCTGCAAATGCAGTAGCACTTGTTTCTGTAACTAGTTCTTCCTGTGGATACACTACTACAGGACATGGAAGTTTAGGTAACGCAGGTTTTAATGCAAATGATGGCTTTAGATTAATGAATGGTACTACACTTATTGATGATGTACATGCACCAAATTATGTAGGTTATTATTTAAAAAGAAAGAATACTAATTTTTATCCAAATACCACTTATGATGCTACCGAATGGACGGCTCAAAGTTTAGCCGAAGATGAATGCCTAGCAGGAGTTGGTTCTGTACCTCTTGTAAAGATTCCACCTGTAGTGACAACACATCCACAATATATAGAAAATTGCGCAATAACAGGTACATCGTTAAACGTTACAGGATCTGAAGGTGTTTCGGGAGGTTTAACACTTGCTTATCAATGGTTCGTTTTAGGAACTTCTGGCAACTGGACAGCAGTTTCTAATGGAGGAATTTATTCTGGTGCCACAACCGCAACATTAGATATTTCTGATATTTCAGGTTTAGATGATTATCAATATTATTGTCAAATTAGAGAAAACACAGGCACTTGCTACGCTGCAAGTGAAGCGGTAAAAGTAAGTGTCAACAAAGCAGAATGGGATGGAACACAGTGGCTAGATGGCATTACTCCAGACATGGACACCATCACAATAATTAATGGAAATTATAACACAACAACAAATGGTAGTTTTAGCGCTTGCCAATTATTTATAAATGCTGGAAACCAATTAGTCGTTACAGATGGGCATTATGTAGAAGTTATTAATAATGTGGATGTATACGGTAATGGCACAGGTTTAGACGGTGTTCTAGTAGAAGACAAAGGTAGTTTTGTACAACGTGATGGCGCAAACGCCGGAACATACACACTCCATACCGATGCAGTAACACAAGTAAATAAACGTACCGCTCCTTTAAATAATTATTACGAATATACCTATTGGAGTTCTCCTGTTGTGGGTGAAACTATTGGAAACGGTTTACTAGAAGCACATCCTACAAGACGTTACTGGTATAACGGTCAAAATTATTTAGATCAAACTGCTGAAACAAATAACAACAACGGAACCATTGCTGGTCAAGATGATATTGACGACAATGGTAACGATTGGCAATCTACTAGCAATAGCGATATTATGCTACCAGGTATTGGTTATGCTGCAATGCACAATCAAACAGGTTTTGGTATGCCAGGTGCAAACTATGAATATACTTTTGAAGGTGCTTTACATACAGGCGACTATACTGTGCCTATTTATAGAAATGATTTAGAGTCCAATGACAATAACTGGAATTTTATAGGAAACCCATATGCTTCTGCAATTGATGCGGATGTTTTTCTTGCTGCAAACACTATTATAGACACCAATGTTTCGGAAACAACAACTGGAGTAACCGATGGCGCTATCTTTTTATGGTCACAAGATTCACCGTATACCGATACTAATAATGGAAATCAGGTTTTAAATTTTGCGCAAAGTGATTATGCGGTTATTAACGGAACAGGACAAACTTCTGGTGGAGATGGAATTACACCAACTAGACATATTCCTTCTGGACAAGGATTCTTTATTTCCTTATCGGATGCAGCAACGACCACAACGGTTTCTGGAGATATAAAAACTGCAGATGTTATTTTTAATAATAGCATGCGTGTTACTGGAAATAACAATCAGTTTTTTAGAACGGAAAACAATAATTCTCATGAAAAAATATGGGTCAATCTAACTTCGGATAACGGTGTGTTTAACCAAGTTTTAATCGGTTATGTACCTGGAGCAACGAATGCCTATGATGGTATGTATTATGATGCACCAAAGAACTTATCGGCAGGTTCGCATTCTATTCTATATTCAATTATTGATGCTACAAATGGTAAAGATAAATTAGCCATTCAAGGAAAGTCTCCGGAAAGTTTACATCTAGAGGAAGTTATTCCGTTAGGATTTAAAACAAGTATTAATGAAGCAACCATATATACCTTTAGTATAACGCAATTGGAAGGTGAATTTTTAACAAACAACACCATTTATGTACATGATAAATTAATGCATGTAATTCATGATTTAAGCGCTTCTAACTATACTTTCACTTCGGAAACTGGAGAACACAACGACCGTTTTGAAATTGTTTTTCAAGACACTACACTTTCTATAGACGAAAATCAATTAAGCAACGCTCTTACCATGATAGAACAACCAGATGGTACGGTGAAGTTTAGCACTTCTAATGCTTTACAAATTAAAAATGTAAAAGTATATGATGTATTGGGTAGATTACTATATAACCTAAACGGAAACAGTAGTACAGAAATCTATACTTTAGATAAACTAAGCCAAGCGGCTTATGTTGCTAAAGTCACTTTATCTAATGATGTAGTGATTACTAAAAAGGCTATTAAAAGAAACTAAAACGTATTACTTTCTATACCTTAGTTACATGTAGTTGAAATAACAAAAAGCTTTTCTATAAAAGAAAGGCTTTTTTGCGTTAAGGATGGAAATGGCATCCTTTTTATGTTATGAATATGTGTTTTAATAGGTAGTGTAGTTGCTGTTTTGTTTTATGCTTATCCTACTCCAGAAAACATAAAAAGATATAATGTACAGCCTGGTATTACGTAGCTTAAGCGAAGTAATAAACGCCCAAATTAAAACAGCTATACAATTATAAAGAATAGCTGACTGCTATAATTAAATTTCTTCCTGGAGCAGCAATACCAGAGGAATAGGTTTTATAACGTTGGTCTGTAATATTCTCTAAACTCGCGGTCACTGTAGTATTTTTATAGACCTCCATTTGCGCACTAAAATTTAGTGTGTACCAAGAAGGAGAATATGGATTTCCGTTGTTATCTAATGCATAAATATACTCTTTTTCGGCTTCGGAAGGCGCTAAATCTAGAAACGACAACTCGTTATTATATTCTGCAAAAGCATCGAATTTTAGTTTATCCGATTTCCAAGTTAGGTGGGTATTTCCAAAATTTGGTGCAATATGTCTTACGGGAACTTCGATGTCATGATCTTCTTCAGAACCACCAATCACATTGTATTGTGAGCTAAACTGTAATTTTTTAGATAGATTGACTTTCATACCAACTTCAAATCCGTAGATCCATGCTTTAGATGCATTTTGCATAGCCTGCACCTGACTTAGTTCGCCATTGTACATGATTTCGCTTTCGCCATTTAAGGTGTAATCGCGTCGTACTAAAGCATCGTCTAAATAAGTGTAATAGGTTGCTAGATCTAAAATTACCACATTATTGAAATCTAATTTTAATCCTAATTCACCACTATAGGCATATTCTGGTTTTAAGTTTTCGTTTGGCACCACAACAGACCCAGGTTCGCTGTCAAAAACTTTACCAACATCGTCAATATTTGGTGCTCTAAATGCGGTAGATGCGTTCAATTTCCATTGTATGGTTTTATTAGGCAACCAACTTATTCCTGCGGTTCCTGTAAATGCGCCAAAGTCACTATTAGTAGTATCGAATGGCAGATCTAAAAACACATTGTTTTCTGTGAAATCTGCTTTATAAGAAACGTGGTTATAACGAATACCCGATTGTAAAACAAACTTTGTATTGGGCTTATATTTTAAACTCGCATACGCTGCCGCAGATTGCCAATTAGAATTATCTGGATATCTAGTTACAATAGCCTCGGTTTCGTTAGTTTCTATATTTTTTGCGTATGCCTTAGAAAACACTTGATTATAGACATATTCTACACCATAGAATAGTTCTGTTTTCGGGCTTAATCGTTTTTCGAAATCCAGATTTGCAGAATAGGCATCTACATGCTCTTCGGTATTATCTTGTGTTGTCGATTGATAATCTCTATCGATTCTACTTTCCTGAAAGTTTTGATATGCGGTTACAAATTTTATTTTATCGTATAAGTCGGAACCACTACTTAGTTTTGTTATGCCGAAATTAGACATAAACCATTTTTGTGGGCCGTAATCCCATTGTGCGGAACGTAAATCATCCCCTCGATAGCGTATTAATCGATCGTATCTCGGGTAATCGGAAGTTGCAGAATAATACAAACCTAGATCGAAACTTAAATCATCGGATGCTTCATAGCGTACTTTTTGCAGTAGGTTAATTTGGTCGTAACCCGTGAATTTCTGGATCTTCGGATTGCTATTTGCTACCATAACATCTTCGCCATTAATGGTCTCTACGTATTCTGGTCTTAAATAATCATCTGGACCATGAGATCCCATTCTTAAATCGTCAAAATAGGTATAACTGGCATTGGTAAAAAACGCCCATTTTTTGAGTCCGATATTAAAATCTAAATGCCCTGTTTTCTCATTAGAAGCCGATGCATATCTAACTGCGGCATTTGCATTAAATTTAAGAGAATCTGTATACGATAATTTTGGTGTTTTGGTATAAAAACTCATCACACCACCAATAGCATCACTACCATAAATAATAGAACCAGCACCCAACGTAACCTCTGTATTTTGAATACTAAAAGGGTCTACAGATATTACATTTTGAAGATTCCCACCACGAAAAATAGCATTATTCATACGTACGCCGTCTACAGTAAGTAGTAATCTATTGGTAGAAAAACCTCTAATCATTGGACTCCCTCCTCCTAATTGACTTTTTTGAATATATACTTGACCAGATTGCTCTAATAAATCGGCACTTGTTTGCGGATTGGAAAACTGAATATCTTTAGCACTTATATTGGTGATTTTTTGCGGAATATCTCTTTTACTCTGTTTGAATTTGGAAGCAGATACTACTACTTCTTCCAAGTCTTGCGCATTAGCAGTAAGTGCTACTTTGGAAGCTGTTATTTTAGACTTTAAAACAGAAAACACATTATAAGAAAGGTGTTGAAAGTATAAAATATCTGAAGCCTTAAAAGCATCTAAATTTGCTTGACCATCTAGATTGGTAATGGTACTTTTTGTTTTACTTTGATTATATATAGCAACACTTGGCAAGGTTTCACCTGTTTCTTTATTTATAACTGTTATTTGTTGTGCTTGGGTAAGAATACTGGTAAAAAGGCAAAAAATTAAAAAATAAAGGTGCTTCATGTTAGGTATTAAATACTTGATTAAAAATTTCTAGCGATTTAGGTTTTTTAAAACTTCCCAAATGTAAATCAAAATATAGCAACAACATAGCTAAAAAAGCCTGTCTTTGTGCTGCGTTAATTTTGATTTCAGATAAGTCATCAAAAACTGTGCCTAGCAACTGTTTTAACAGTGTTAAATTTCCACCAGAAACACTATAAAAGTCTGTTGGTTTTTCTTCAAATCGCCCTTCTTTTAAATTAAAAAAAGCAGCGTTATTTAGGTCTTGTTCCGGATAAAAACCAAGGTGTTTGGTTATTTTTAATAAAAACAATAAATGAAAATTCGCACAACTATGCTGCATGTCCAACCATTGCAGGGTAGTTTCTAAATATGCATAAAGCGATTCGTTTTCTTCTTCTTCTTGAAGTGAGGTAGATAATACTTCTGATAAGAACATCACAATAGTACTTTTTAAAATATCATTGTGAAGGGTAGCATAAATTACATGCGGCTTCACTTCTTTAATATACTGGAGTGACCTATTGTCTTGGTAGGTTATTTCTAGTTGTAGCTGTGTTAGTAATTGAAAATATGCCTTTTTTATTTTTCCTTTTTTAGATTTTAAAATGCCTTTTTGCAAAAAACTTACCACACCAAATTGTTTGGTATAGCATTTTATAATTAAATCGTTATCGCCATACTTTATTTTAGATAAAACAATAGCATTGGTTTTAGCAATCATTATCTAATGACCATTATTTTTAAAACTTTAGTTTCAAAAGTATCTAAGTCGGAAAGCATTACTAAATACACACCAGAAGCTACGGTATTATTCGATAAGTTTCTACCATTCCAAAAAGCAGTCCCTCCATCTATTTCTAAATTATACCCTTTATATCTTGAATTGGTTCTGGTTTCTGCTTCTGCAACTAAATTACCTTCAATGTCTGTAATTTTAATATTTACATTTTCTGAAATATCTTTAATTTTCACTTTATCCTGATCCATATTAAATGTAGGTCTAACAGGATTGGGGTAAACAAAAGCATCGCTTAAATTTTCTAAAGCAGAAGATCCTCCCGCTTTAAAAGACACTAAGCCATTTTCTGTTGCTACATATACGGTTCCATTTGAATTGTCTATAGATAAATCGACAATACTGTTTGTTGGTAAAGGGGAATTGCTTTTCGTAAAGTGGTAAATGGTTTCTTGTCCGTCTGATGAAAAATAAAACAAACCAGAATCTAAGGTACTGATCCATTTATTATTAGAACCATCAACTTCAATATCTGTAATAAATTGTTGGAACAATAGTTCTTCTGCCACACCTTCTTCTAAAATAATAATAGAACTTACCTCAGGATTTAGGTCTGTAAAAAAGGTAGATGTATTATATAAGACTCTTAATCCTTTGTTGGTACCAATCCATATTTGGTTTCTATTATCAACAGCTAGCGCTGTAACGATGCTTGAAGGCATGTTTTGCTCTTCAGAAAATATTGCTGCAGTTTTAACGTCTGCATTATTTTCATTATAACCAATAAGACCTTTTAAATAGCCTCCTGTCCATTTTGTACCATTACCATCAATCACCAATTCACTATATCCCCATTCATCATTAAATGGGTCTATTAGAATTTCTGAAAAAGCATAACCTTGCCATTGGTTAGCAGAAGGATCATACGATTTTAATGGCTTTTCTGCTCTTCCTGTCATGGTCCACAATACGCCATTTCTATCAAAGTCAGAGGCACTTTGACGTATGCTTCGGGAGTTCGGATTATTAGGATTTACAAAAGATTCAATACCACTATTCGTTTCATCCAATAAAATTATTGGCACATCATTCTGCACTTCTAACAATCCGTCTTGAAAAGAACTTATAAACACATGATTTTCTACAAAAGGGTTTACAGAAATGATGTTTAAATTTCTAGCTCCAAATACACTATCGAAAGGAATGTTTTTCCATTCTTCATTATTTAAATGACTAAAGCCTCTTGACCTCAAAGGAAAAGGGTTATACGCCAAAGTATTATCTCCATAGGTAACCCAAAGATTATTTGCAGAAGCTTTTATAGAATAAGCAGAATTAGAAAGCGGGCCATTAGGTAATATTACTTCAAAAGTAACAGGGTTTAAAATTAATGTTTTTATTAAACCCAAGTCTGCAGTTCCAATATACAAATACTCGTCATCTATTGTAGCAGATGTAAATTCAGTATCTAAATCAGCACTGGTAGATACTTGTGCTATTTGTGTGAAATTACCATCATAAACAAAAACATCATTTTCAGTGGTTACAATTAAATAATTATTAACGCTTTTAAGATCAACTTGCTGGTCATCATGCACTACCAGATCTGTTAGTGAATTATCATCTTCAATCTGCAAAAAGGCTCTACTAAATTTAGCCGTATATAATTTATCATTGTTCTTTTCTATTACCAAAAAATTCCCTGTAGCTATGCGATCCCATTCCTCATAATCCACTAAATTATTACTGCTTAATGGCGCTCTTTTAGTACCATTTCCATCCAAACATGCAGCATAAATAAAGTCGTTATAAACTACGGTTTGCGTTATCCTAATTTGAGTTCCTTCATTTCCAATATAATATGTGTCTCCAAACTCTAAACGCTCTAAATCATAAACAGAAATCCCGTATTCTGTAGAAATATAAACTAAACCGTCATGCTCATTAAAATGGTTAATAAATTTATCGGTTGGTGGTATGGTTGGTTTTTCAAGTATGTCTACAATAGTTAACACATTTACTTCGGTATCATCAAACACAATCTCCATTAAACCGTTTTCATATCCTACAATTAAAAGCTCATACGCTTCACTGTAGTGAATTTTAGAAATCGTTTCACCAGACAAACCGTTAACTGTTGTAATGGTTTCAATTTCATTAGTTTCAATGTCGTAACTAAAAATTGCATTTTCTGCAGCCGCATATATTTTATTATTCCCTTGGGAAACATCTTTAATGTTATAATAAGAAAAATACCCTTGCCATTGTGCAGAATAATCTTGTGCAAATGAAAATATTGGGGATATAAAAATTAGAAACAGTGCAATTTTTTTAATCATAGCTTAAATCTTCAACTTCAAATATATTTATATCTAACGAGTTTTGTGTTAAAATAATATATTAAAAACAAAAAAGCTTCCTGGTTAGGAAGCTTTTTTTATATAATAAATAAAACGTTATACCACACCTTGTGCTAACATAGCATCTGCTACTTTTACAAACCCAGCAATATTTGCTCCTTTAACATAATCTATATAACCATCTTCTTGCGTACCATAAGTAACACAAGATTCATGTATATCATTCATGATTTGGTTTAATTTAGCATCTACTTCTTCACGGGTCCAATTGAAACGTAAAGAGTTTTGGCTCATTTCTAACCCAGAGGTTGCAACACCTCCTGCATTAGACGCTTTTCCTGGTGAAAACAACACTTTTGCTGCTTGTAAAGCTTCAATTGCTTCTGGAGTTGTTGGCATGTTTGCTCCTTCTGCAACAGCAATAACATTGTTATTTATCAATGCTTTTGCTTCGTCTAAATTTAATTCATTTTGTGTTGCACATGGTAATGCGATATCACAATTCACACTCCAAGGTCTTTCGCCTTTATGAAAAGTTGCGGTAGTATATTTTTCTGTGTATTCACTTATTCTTCCACGTTTCACATTTTTAACTTCCATTATAAAAGCTAATTTCTCAGCATTAATACCGTCAGCGTCATAAATGTATCCTGAAGAATCAGACATAGTAACAACTTTACCACCAAATTCTGTTGCTTTTTCACAAGCATATTGTGCTACATTTCCAGATCCAGAAATAACCACTGTTTTTCCGCCAAAAGAATCGCCTTTAGTTGCTAACATATTCTTAGCAAAATATACGGTCCCATAACCTGTAGCTTCAGGACGTATTAAAGAACCTCCATAAGAAATCCCTTTTCCTGTTAAAACGCCAGTAAATTCATTACGTAATCTTTTGTATTGACCAAACATATAGCCAATTTCACGACCACCAACACCAATATCTCCTGCAGGAACATCTGTATTTGCTCCTATATGACGAAACAATTCACTCATAAAAGATTGGCAAAAACGCATTACTTCGTTATCGCTTTTTCCTTTTGGGTCAAAATCACTTCCTCCTTTTCCTCCACCCATTGGCAAAGTGGTTAATGAGTTTTTAAAAACTTGTTCAAAACCTAAAAACTTTAAGATACTTAAGTTTACAGATGGATGAAAACGTAATCCTCCTTTATATGGCCCAATAGCAGAATTAAATTCTACTCTAAAAGCTCTATTAACTTGTGTATTTCCTTGATCATCTATCCAAGGAACTCTAAATATTATTGTGCGTTCTGGTTCTACCATACGCTCTAATAACATTTTATTTTGGTATTGAGGATTCTTCTCAATAAACGGAATAACCGTTTCTGCTACCTCATGAACAGCTTGCATAAACTCTGGTTCATGACTATTCTTTTCTTTTACTATATTTAAAAAAGCTTCAATTTTATTTTTCATTTTATGAAATTTTGAGAAATATTATATATCTAATTATACGTGCACAAATATACATTATCTTTAAAAATTATATGCTATTTTTTTGTTTTTAGCAATGCGTATTGAATAATAATTTATTAGATTTGGTTGTTATCATAAAATATCACAACAATAAATCATCGTTTTATCTGATAAATTTGCTGATTTGTCGTTAATTTATATATTTGTTGTACGTATTTTGCTCTAATCTTGAAATCATACCATGTTTAATTTGAAACAATTAACCCTTTTTTTGTTCTTTATTATAGGAACACACTCTGCAGTTTCCCAGTTAGGGTTTTCGCATGAAATAGGTATCATTGCTGGCCCTGTTGCTATGCAATCGGATTTTGGAGTTAGAAATAATTTTGAAACAGATGCTGGAAATACCGGTATAGGTATTGGTCTAGTACACTACATAAACTTTGCTTACAGAGCAGATTGTAACTGCTATTCTACTGACACTTATTTTAATGATCACTTTAAATTACGAAGTGAACTTTCTTGGAATAAAACGAAATTAGATCATTTTGGACAATGGGTAGAAAATTCTGGAGCTGGTTATGATGAACTTAGAACGCATCATGGAGAAGCAAACAATTTTGATATTGGTATGCAATTAGAATACTTTCCTTTAAGCATTAGATCTTTTCAAGGATTCGCATATAGATTTGCTCCTTTTGCTAGTTTTGGAGTGCATTATACATCTTATAATCCTAAAGTATATACCGATGAACCTGGCGGAAATATTCTAGATCCTAATAACTTCTTCAATCCGTGGGTAAATGGTCAATCTTCGGTTTCCGATGTGATTAGTGATGCTTCAGGAAGTACTTGGTCTACGGTGGCAAGTATTGGTGTACGTTATAAACTTAATGTGCTTTCCGATTTAATGATCGATTTAAGAACACAATATTTTTATAGTAACTGGGTAGATGGATTAAACCACACCTTAGAATCTAACAAAGCGAATGATTGGTTATTATGGCTAAACTTTGGTTATATTTATTATTTAGACTAAAACACTGAAAAACATAAAACAAAAAAACTCTAGTTAATCCTAGAGTTTTTTTTGTTTATACTATAATATAATTTTATCCTAAAGCTTGCTCTAAATCTGCAATTAAATCTGTAGCATCCTCTATACCAACACTCAAACGGATAAGAGAATCTACTACTCCTGTTTTTTCACGATCTTCTTTTGGTATACTTGCATGCGTCATACTTGCGGGATGACCAGCAAGAGATTCTACACCACCAAGGGATTCTGCTAGGATAAATACTTTTAATTTTCCGACTAATTTAATCGCTTCATCATAATTATTTCCTTTCGTTGTAAAGGATACCATACCTCCAAAATCGCGCATCTGCGTTTTTGCAATGTCATGATTCGGGTGATTTTCAAACCCTGGCCAATACACATTTTCTACCTTGGAATGTTTTGCTAAATACGTTGCAATAGCTTTACCGTTTTCACAATGGCGTTGCATTCTTACATGTAGTGTTTTTATTCCTCTTAAAACCAAAAAACTATCTTGAGGACCACAAATTGCACCACTTGCATTTTGAATAAAGTATAATTTATCTGCTATATCTTTATCTTTTACTACTAAAGCGCCCATTACCACATCACTATGTCCGCCAAGGTATTTAGTTGCAGAATGCATTACAATATCTGCTCCCAAATCTAATGGTTGTTGTAAATATGGCGTAGCAAAGGTATTATCTACAGCTAATAAAATATCGTGTTTTTTAGCAATTCCTGCTGCCGCTTTAATATCTATAATATTCAACATTGGGTTTGTTGGTGTTTCTACCCAAATAAGTTTTGTATTAGCATTGACATAGTTTTCAATATTACTAACGTTCTCCATGCCTACAAAGTGGAACTTAATACCAAAACCTTCAAAGATTTTAGTGAATAAACGGTAGGTTCCTCCATATAAATCATTAGTAGAAATCACCTCATCACCAGATTTTAAAAGTTTTAAAATAGCGTCTATTGCTGCTAGACCAGAACCAAATGCCAATCCGAAGTTTCCATTTTCAATACTAGCAAGCGCATTTTCCAAAGCACTTCTAGTAGGGTTATGACTCCTGGAATATGCATAGCCTTTATGTTCTCCAGGAGCAGTTTGCACATAGGTTGTGGTTTGGTATATTGGAGGCATTACCGCACCATAAGCCGGATCTGGCTTTTGTCCGCCATGTATTGTTTTTGTATTAAACTTCATTTGTCCATTTATTTACAATAAAAATACCTTTTAATTCGTTGGATTCAAACCGAAACAATACCTTTAATCTATCTTTAACTTTTAACACATTATTATATTGAAATTTCTTCGTTTACTTATACTACTTCTTGTTTTTTCTTCTTGTAAAAAAGAAAGTGCAACGCTTACATTTTCTGAAATCAATATTTTAAAAGAAACTACAACTACTATAGAAATAAATATGCCTAAAGCGATAGGAAAAGGGCAAGCAGCAGAAAAAATAAACACCACACTTAATACTTTTGTGTGTAATGCATTGCATATTGATGCTTCTATAGAAAAAAAAGAAACCCTTGATGAAAGCATACAAGATTTCAATAATGCGTACGCTAATTTTAATACATTTATTAGTGAAGAACTGCAACAAGAACTTCCTAAATGGGAAGCTTTAATTGATGGTGAAGTTATTTACAATAAGGTAAATTTTGCTTGTATAGCTATGAATTCTAGTATAAATACCGGAGCAGCAAACAGTAGTTTACTATTGCGTTTTTTTAATTTTGATACTAATACAGGAAGTCTGTTAACGACTAAGGATTTAATAAACAATGTAGAAGAATTTACCACTTTGGTAGAGAAATATTACAATAAAGAAGTAAATTCTACATTTACAGATGCCGATAATCTTTTAAACGACAACCAATTTCAACTCCCAGAAACTTTAGGGTTTAGTGAAGAAGGCGTAATTATTCTATATGACAATTTTAGTGTTGGTGCTTTTGAAAAAGAAATTGTAGAATTTACCATCCCCTACCAAGTAGCAAACACGTATTTAAAAATATAATTAAACCGACTTTTTAAGCGCTAAAATATAGCCTAAATGAATCCCTTCATGAAAGGTATTAAAATCTATAGCTTCTTCCACATTTGTTAAAGTGCTTTTTGTAGACACGGTATATTCATTATAACTTTTAAAAAGTTTATTGTTATAATCTTCCTTTGTTTTTTCGTTAGTAGAAAACAATAAACCTTTAATTTCATCCACTTCTGCTTGCGTTAGATCGCGTTCCGTTTTGGTTCCTTTTCTATAAGCCTCAATCATTTCATCACTTAAAACAGAAGGCAAACCAGATAATTTGTACACCAATAATTGTTGGGTAACAATAGTGTGTGCAATGTTCCAAATGATATTATTATTAAAACCTTCCGGAACTTTATTTAGTTGCTCTAAAGTATGGTTTTCCATAATGGATTCTAATAATTTTCTGTTTTTCAAAGTAATATCAAAGGCCCAATTCATGTTTCTATTTTTTGTTTAAAAGTAATTATTTTTTTAGTTTAAATGACGTTCTTTGTTACTTAAACCTGTACAGCATGAAAAAAGTATACTATCTAAAAACCTGTAGTACTTGTATTCGAATTTTAAAGGAATTAAACCTTCCTTCAGATTTTATCTTACAAGATATTAAAAAAGAGGAAATTACAGCAGATCAGCTAGAACAAATGAAAGATTTAGCTGGAAGCTATGAAGCGCTTTTTAGTAAACGTGCTACTTTGTACAAGAAAATGGATTTAAAAAATCAGGATTTATCTGAAAAAGATTACAAACACTACATCTTAGAGTATTACACCTTTTTAAGTCGTCCCGTTTTTATTATTGATGATGCTATTTTTATAGGAAACTCTAAAGCAAATGTCGAAGCAGTAAAACAAGTTTTAAATGCATAAAAGAACCTTTGCCTTAATTGCTGTTTTTCTAGTACAAGTACTTTATGGTTTAAACTTCACTTTTGCAAAGTTTATCATGAATGAAGGCTACATAAAACCTTTCGGACTTGTTTTACTACGCATTATTGGTGCTGCTATTTTATTTTGGATTTTAGACGCATTTATGCCTAAAGAAAAGATAGATAAAAAAGACTATAAAATCTTTTTCCTAGCTGCTGTTTTTGGTATTGCAACCAACATGCTACTATTTTTAGGAGGCTTAGAACTAACTACACCTATTCATGCTTCGGTAATTATGATTACTACGCCAATAATTATATTGGTGTTTTCTGCGCTATTTTTAAAAGAACGAATTACAGGTCTTAAAATAACAGGAATACTTTTAGGTTTTGCAGGAGCAATAGTACTTTCGGTCTATGGTAAATCGACGCGGCTTGGAGATAATGTGCTTTTAGGAAATGTGATGGTTTTTGCAAATGCGGTTTCCTATAGTATATATATCATTATCATAAAAAAACTTACTGAAAAATACCATCCTTTTACTTTTATTAAATGGTTGTTTTTAATTGGATTTTTTATGGTGCTACCTTTTGGATATCAAGATGTGCAAGAGATTAAATGGGAAACTTTTTCTCCTTATGTATACTTTTCTTTAGGCTTTGTAATTATTGGAGCTACTTTTTTCACCTACATGTTAAACCCTTTAGGTTTAAAAAACCTAAAGGCTTCAACAGTTGGAACCTTTATTTATCTACAACCAGTAATAGCAGGAATATTTGCTATTTCTATGGGAGTAGACACTTTAAACGTTGTAAAAATAGTAGCGATGCTTCTTATTTTTTCTGGCGTATACTTAGTAAGTAAAACTCCACGATTAAAGGAGTAAAATTATAGCACTAGATTTTTTGGAGCTCTACCATTTGCTCTAGTATCTTCTTTGGTAAGTACTTTATAGTTCTCCGATTTTGGAAAAGCATTAGCCAGATCTAATAATACATCTGGTAAATCTGTCATTTTACGCGCTTTTAGGTCAATCCAAGCACCCATCATTTCGCAAAACGCGATGTTTTCGCCTTTATGATTATAAAAGTTATGATCAAATTTAAAAAACTTTCCGTCTTCACTTAATCCAGAAACTTCTAAACTAACCGTAATAGGTTGCCCCATAAATGCTTCTTTAAAATAATGCATGTGTTCGTAAAAAACCACTGGGCCAATATTATGTATCGCTAACTCTTTCATAGTAAAGCCATGCTCCATTAAAAAAGCCATTCTAGTATGACTCATAAAATTAGTGTATGCCGAGTTTGCTAAGTGTCTATTAGCATCTACATCACTCCAACGTATTTCAAATTGTTTTGTGTACATAGTATAAATTTTGAACAACAAATCTACATAAATATATTATGCATGCATACTATAAATTGTGTTTTCTAAACCTATTGTTTTCGTTACCTTTGTAAAACTTAAATAAAAATCTTATGATTCATTCTATGACAGGTTATGGTAAATCTGTTTTACAATTACCAACAAAGAAAATTACTTTAGAAGTTAAATCTCTAAACAGTAAAAACCTAGACTTAAACGCTAGAATGCCTTCCATTTATAGAGAAAAGGAGTTAAGCCTTCGTAAACTTATTGGTAAACAACTAGAGCGTGGAAAAATAGATTTCTCTATTTATGTAGAAATGACAGGAGAAGAAACTACTACACAACTTAACAAACCTGTTGTAAAACAATACATGAATCAGTTACGAGAAGTAGTGGATGGAGACGAAACCGAGTTATTAAAAATGGCTGTTCGTTTTCCAGATGCATTAAATACTGAAAAAGCCGAGATAGACGAAAACGAATGGAGTACTATTTTAGCCGAAATAAAAGTAGCTTTAAGCAGAATTGACACCTACAGATTAGACGAAGGAAAAGTTCTAGAAGCAGATTTTAACGATAGAATTGCAACCATTGCTAACTTACTGGAACAAGTTATAGAAATGGATCCGGAACGTATTGAAGGGGTTCGTGAACGTTTACGTAAAGGTGTAGACGATTTAAAAGAAAAAGTAGACGAAAACCGTTTTGAACAAGAACTGGTATACTACATCGAAAAGTTTGATATCACAGAAGAAAAAGTGCGTTTACAAAACCACTTAGAATATTTTGTTTCTGCTTTAAATTCTGACGATTCTAACGGAAAAAAATTAGGCTTTATCGGTCAAGAAATTGGTAGAGAAATCAACACTATTGGTTCTAAAAGTAATTATGCGCCAATGCAAAAATTAGTGGTTCAGATGAAAGATGAGCTAGAAAAAATTAAAGAACAATTACTAAATGTACTTTAATAAAACAAAGCGCATTCCAAACTAAATATTACACTGAGGTTTTCTCAGCGATTAAAAAAAATAGGATTTGACTAAAAACAATACAGAAAAAGGTAAACTAATAGTGTTTTCCGCTCCTTCAGGATCTGGAAAAACAACCATTGTTAGGCACTTATTAAAACAAGAAGCATTAAATCTAGCATTTTCTATTTCTGCAACTTCAAGAGAAAAAAGAGGTACCGAAGCACATGCCGAAGACTACTACTTTCTATCGGCAAGCGAATTTAAACAACATATTAAAGACGACGATTTCTTAGAGTGGGAAGAAGTATATAGAGATAATTTCTATGGTACTTTAAAAACCGAAGTAGAGCGTCTTTGGGCTTTAGGTAAAAATGTAATTTTTGATATTGATGTTTCTGGAGGCCTACGTATTAAACGAAAATTCCCAGAAGAGACCTTAGCTATTTTTGTAAAACCACCAAGTATTGACGAGTTAAAAATTAGGCTTAAAAAACGCAAAACAGAAACCGACGATAAAATTAATATGCGTGTAGCAAAAGCCAGTGCAGAACTTGCTACTGCTCCTCTTTTTGATATTATTATTGAAAATGATAATCTTGAAAAAGCATTATTAGAAGCAGAAAATTTAGTTGGTGATTTTGTAAATCCTAAAAAAGAAGCTTAAAATGAAAGTTGGTTTATACTTTGGGTCTTTTAATCCTATTCATATTGGTCATTTAATACTTGCTAATCATTTAGCAGAGTATAGCGATTTAGACCAAGTATGGTTTGTAGTAACACCACACAATCCTTTTAAAAAGAAAAATACGCTGCTAGATAATCACCAACGATTAGAAATGGTGTATCAAGCAACCAAAGATTATATAAAACTTAAACCTAGTGATATTGAGTTTGGTTTACCGCAACCAAATTACACCATCAACACATTAACGCATCTTCAAGAAAAACATCCAGATCACGCCTTTAGTTTGATTATGGGCGAAGACAACTTGAAGAGTTTTCATAAATGGAAAAACTACGAGCAGATTCTAGAAAACAATGCCATTTATGTATATCCTAGAATTTCGGAAGGAAAAGTAGCAACACAGTTTGATAATCACGAACGTATTCATCGGGTAGAAGCTCCAATAATACAGCTTTCTTCAACCTTTATACGCAAGTCTATTAAAGCAGGTAAAAACATCAAACCTATGCTACCAGAACATGTTTGGGAATATTTGGATGAAATGAATTTTTACAGGTAATAAAATATGAATTTCCTTAAATTCTTATTTTTCATAATTACACTTACTTCTATTTCAAGTTGCTTTCCTACAAAAAACAAAAGAATCTCCAAGAGGTGGAGGAAGTATTAGTACATATATTAAAAAGAGTATTCCTAAAGTACATCTTCTATATAAACCAGATTGGTAATTAAATTTATATAGATAGATTCCTGCTTTCGCAGGAATGATCAAACCTATGCTACCAGAACATGTTTGGGAGTATTTGGATGAAATGAATTTTTATAGGTAGATGAATTTATATACACGGATTTTTTAAATATTTAAAATCCTTAATACCTTAATTGTTAAATGAAAAAAATCATACTATTTGCATTAATTGCATTTCAATTTTCCTGTAATTCTGACGATTCTGAAACATCACAAAATAATGTCCCTTTAGGTAAGCTAATAAAAACAGAAACTACTTTTACTGCTTCAGGAGAAACGGATGTAGTATATAATTCATATACCTATAATGATTCCGGTAACCTTTCTGAAATTAATTCTGGAATTGACAATACCACAACATTCGTAAGGTATTCTTATAATGACGAAGGGCAAATATGGAAAGAAAACTTAAGTGATGGATCATTTAGAGAATACCAATACACTAACGGATTAATAACATCTATTACCTTTTCAAATTCGGATACCAACATAGTACTTATTTACGATAGCAATTCACAACTAATACAAAGTAAATACTATGATGGAAGTATCTTTCTATCAGAAAAAAATTACACAAATGATAGTAGTGGAAATGTTTTAAGTATTGAAAATGGCACTTCATTAACCACTTACACCTATGACAATAGGAATAACCCACTTTATGCAGCTTATCAAAATCAAGAATTTAATAAAACATTCCATGTGTTTGCTTTAGTTCCTCCTACAAATACAACCAATAATATTATATCCAAAAGTGGTTCTTTTAATGCTACTTTAGCACATACATACAACACTAATGGGTTCCTATAACAACGCAAGAAGTTCTACCAAATGGAGATATTAGGTCTGTTATTTATACCTATCAAGAATAATTTTATTTAATCCCTCTTTATTCAGATTAAAAAAAGGGGATAACTATTATAGATTCCTGCCTTCGCAGGAATGATCAAACCCATGTTACCAGAACATGTTTGGGAGTATTTGGATGAAATGAATTTTTATAGGTAATCCACCTAATTGACTTTCTAAAAAATTTCAACTACCTTCGTTTAACTTCGAATATAACGCATTAAAACGGAAGCATATTCACTGTATGCTGTAAAACATTTGACTAAACCAAAAGACCATTTCACTCAAACCAAAGGCAAACTCAATCATTTGTAATTTAGAAATTCCTTCAAAGCATTTATATTTGGAACATGGGAAAATTAACATTAATGATACTTGTAATATTCTATAGCTCTATACATTTCTACAGTCAAGAAAAAATAGAATTAGGAACTTATCTCACTGAAAACAAATTAGGTTACGTAACACTGCTGAAAAATAAAAAATTTGGATTCGTATCTTATCATGTTTCTTCTCCATATACAACGATGGAAGAACGAAAAATAAAAAAAATTAAAAAAGTTTTAGATGGTCCAAGTTATATAATAAACGAGCATGGTTCTGGCATATATTCATTTAAGAACAACAAACTCAAATTGGAATTCATTAAACCGAATCATCCTATTGATAGTATTTCAATCAAAGAAACAAAAACAGAATATAAATCAGATTCTATCGAAGTTAAAATTATTTTCAAATCTTATATAGCTAAAAAATATGATGAAGATGTTGGATATATAAATGATATAAAATCTAACAATGGTAGAATTAATTATAATACAATGTTTGATAATTTTGCTCATTTCAAAATTTCAAAAAACGAACTTCCATTTAATTTAACAATAAATGAAAATTTCCCTCTAACAATAAGAAAAAAAACGAGTCAAGAAATTGAACTTTTTATTAATCAATTCAAAAAAATAACCACTGAAAATCTAGTCGATAAAATATTTGAATTTGAAAAACTTATATTACTGAAAACGGAATGAAACGTTTTACAACAACGCATAAAAAAAGCCAACGCAATGCGTTGGCTTTTTAATTTATATACTATTATAGAACTTAGTCTAAAGCAGGAATACGTAATACTTGACCTGGGTAAATTTTATCAGGATGCTCTAACATTGGTTTGTTAGCTTCAAAAATAACCGGGTATTTCATTGCATTACCATAATATGTTTTTGCAATTTTACCTAAAGTATCACCACTTACTACGGTATGAAATTGCGCTACTGGCTCTACAACCTCAACCGTCATTTTATCATCTACTGTTGCAATACCGTTAGAGTTTCCTACTACTAATATTACTTTTTCTCTTGTTGCTTGATCATGTGCCATACCAGAAATGGTTGCAGCGTCATCATCAATAAATATATTTAAATCTTCTACTTGAAGATCTAAATCTCCAATGGTTGTTTCTAATCTTCTAGCAACTAATGCTTCTTCTTTTAACTCTTCTGCATTTGCTGCTGCTAATTTTTCTGCTGCTTCTTCTTCCGTTGTTTTTCCAATTCCGAAAACTTTTGCTCCTGCATTTTTAATAAATGAAAATAATCCCATAATGTTTTTTGTGTTTAATTTTTTGTTAATAATTGTAAAGTTAAAAAAATAGTTCCTAACTACTATTAATGTTAACAACTAATGTGCCAAAATTTTATAAAAAGTGAAACCGCTTAAAAATTTCTTTTTAAACGGTTTCTCGATTAACTAACCAACCAAAATTGTAATGTGTGCTCTCTATTTCACACGTGTATTCTCTCTTGTATTTTCTTTTTTCACAGCACGTTGTACACGTTTCTTTTCTGCACTAGATTTTGTTTTATCTGTTGTTGTACCTGTTTTTAAATACTGTATATAACCTCTTCCTTTAAATTCATATAAGGTTCCAGATGCATTGTGAAACAATTCTATGGTACTATCATTAATAACGCTCAATTCAAAAAACTCATTGTCAAAGTAATCATAATCTAATGTTAATGTTTTTTTGTATAGATTTCCGTTTACATCACCAATGCCATAAATCCCAGAGTAATCCCAATACAAATTATTAATATTCATTCCTGTAGCATCTTGTGAGCTTCTAAAAGTAGATCCATTTCCACCAGCTAAAAACTGCATGTAGTTTTCATTATCAAATTCGTTTAAAGCGCCATAGTTGCTTGTATATGTTTTCTCCCAAGCTTCATATTCTTGCATGAAATAATGAATGTTATCATAAAAAACAAAGTCATAGTCAAAACTTGCTCTTTGGTAACCATGTAAAAAATACGAGGTATCATTATATGGGTTATACAATTCAATAGTATTATAGTCTATTTTATACACATCAAAAGTTTCAAAACCATCTATATCATGATCTACATCTAAAATCATATTATATGCATCATAATAACCAACAGGAATTCCAAAACCATTTCCTTGGCTACCAATCCCTACTAAGTTATTGTTCGCATAAAGCAATCCGTTTCTAAAAGATATGGTAAAGGCTGTTTGTAAAAAACGGGTTTCCCCATATCCTATGGTTTGATTAATATCTACATACCACAACTCGTAAGAATTCAATAATTGGTTTATAGAAATTGTTGGTGCTGGATTATTATAATTGCTATTGTAATCATCTACGTAAACATCTTCATGATAACACGAGGTAAATAATAATGCTATAATAGCAAATACCGAAAGTAGTTTTGTCGTTTTCATAATCGTTCGTTTTAAAGTTAATACTTTTGGGTATTCAAAACTTGTGCCAAAAAACACAACTAATTAGCAATCAACTATTTAATATGATTGATATTTTGCTTATTTTTGAAATTCTAATAATTACGGTTTCCGTTGTCACGGAAATTAAAAAAGAAAATATTTTTAATGAGCAAACCTTTAAAATATGCTGTTTTTGGTAGCGGAAGTTGGGCTACTGCAATTGTAAAAATGCTATGTGAAAACCAACAAGAAATTGGTTGGTATATGCGAAGCGTTTATATTAAAGAACATCTATTAAAAGAGCAGCACAACCCAAGTTATTTAAGTTCTGTAGAGTTTCATACCGAGCAGTTAAAACTCTCGAATGACATCAATGAAATGGCTGCCTATGCAGACGTACTCATTTTTGTTATACCTTCTGCTTTTATGCATTCGGAATTAGAAAAGCTAACCTATAATATTCAAGATAAAATTGTGGTCTCTGCAGTAAAAGGGATCATCCCAGAAACCGGAAAACTAGTTGGCGAGCATTTACATGATGTATATAAAATTCCATTAGATAATATTGCTGTAATTTCTGGTCCTTGCCATGCCGAAGAAGTTGCCTTAGAACGTTTATCCTATTTAACCATTTCTTGTATAGACGCTGTAAAAGCGCAATGCATAGCAGACGCATTGTCTAGCGATTATATTAAAACCAAAATTAGCGATGATGTCATTGGTACAGAATACGCTGCAATGCTTAAAAATATTTACGCCATTGCAGCCGGAATTGCCCATGGTTTAGGTTATGGTGATAATTTTCAAAGTGTACTAATGAGTAATGCCATTCGTGAAATGAAACGCTTTATCAAGAAAATGCACAAAATGAAACGCAACATTAATAACTCGGCGTATTTAGGCGATTTATTAGTTACCGGTTATTCTGTTTTTTCAAGAAATAGAATGTTTGGAAACATGATTGGTAAAGGTTACACCGTAAAATCTGCGCAAATGGAAATGAGCATGATTGCAGAAGGCTATTACGCTACAAAATCGGCACATGTACTAAACGAAAAAAATAAAAAGAAAACACAACTACCAATTATAAATGCGGTTTACGAGATTTTATATGAAGGTAAGACGCTAAAAAAGTGTTTCAAAAACTGACGGATAAGCTGGATTAAAACAAAAAAATTATTACATTTTATCTAGGTTATTTTGGCGTTACCATCTTTCGCTGAAAAAGCTACAAATGGTCGCGCTTTCCGTTATATCTTTTGCAAAAAAGCAAAAGGATGTCACTGCAATCGCTAACGCACTTGCTTGCTAATTGCATTTTCTGTACATAAAATAGTGTGTGTGTGTTTAAATATAAAAACCACCTCGTCTTCCTTGAAAAAAGGAGGAGAGTTTCTTTCAATTCCTAGGTAAAACTAAAGGATTAAATACATCTCCATCCCGATTTGCAATACCATCTAATTCCTTCCCTTTTTTCAAGGGAAGATGGATTTTATTTTCCTAAGAAAATAAAAGACGGAAGGGTTTTATAGAAACTTAATTTACTTCCTTAAAAGGATTGGTTTGCACCACATCTACCTTTAAAATTTTAGCAAATCTATCGTTTGGATTATCTATAATATACCAAGTATGCTTTGTGGTACCTTCTAAGTTTTTACCAGCTTTCGTTTTTCCTTTCCAGTCGAAAACTACCGTCATTTCGTATTCGTTTTCCATAATTTGTTTGACTTCAAAATGCTTCGGATAATGTTCGCTATTCGATAACTGCTTCGGTGTTCCGTTTAGCCATTTCTCTAAATCTAAAATAGAAGTAATTGTACTTGACGTAGAAAAATTCAACACAAAATCATCTGCTAGCACTTCTTTAAAAGGCGTTACATTGCCATCTAAATTTTCCATGGATGCAATCCAATAATACATTAAAGATTTTACTCTATTGGTAGGATACGCATCTTCAAAAACCTCGTTTGTTTCTCCTCTAGGAATTATTTCTATAGATGAAAATTTTGGTAAATAGCCTTCACCTTTAACCATTTCGGTATTATAATGTATCGTGTAGCTTGCCTTCACGCCATCGGGAAGTATATTTTGATAACGTAAATCTGCTTCCAAGTGCAATCCTTTTTCCGAAGTCGTAATGTTTACATGCTCTACATGATGTGCGTTTTTCCATCCTTTATAAACCGTAAGTCTTTCTGGGTAATTCACTTTTCCTCGCATTTCACCTGCGGCAGATTTCATATAGACATCTTCCTCTAAAAGATCTAATTGATTAGCAATACGCTGTTCATTTATGGCTCTTTCGTACAATTGATACCATCTGTATAATTGCACTTTTGCTATATGTTGCTCTCTAGTTGTTGGTACTGTTGCTTTCATTACTTTACTTTTTTTTGGATAAAATCATTAATACTTATTGCTACAACTTCTGGTACTTCTAATTGTGGCGAATGGGAAGCGTTTTCTAAAATTTCTATTTCAGATAGCAAGATATCTCTGTTATATCGCTCTGCTACATTAAACTTTACAACGGCATCGTGTTTTCCCCAAAGGATTAAAGTTGGAGCTTTAATCTGGCTTATTTGATCTTGTAAATCAAAATATTGTCCGTTTTTTATTTGCGGAATAATGTTATTATTTAAAAAATCGCGACTATCATTTATTTGTGAGATGTACATTTTTTTAATCGGCCCAGGTAATTCTGGTACTTTATAAAACACTCGAGACAAAACGGTGTTTAAATCGGCATCATTTTTTAAAATACTACCAAAACCCGAATACACTACGTGATCATCTAATTTCAATCCTGGCGCATTTAGAAGCACTAGCGATGTTACCGCATCTGGATACGCAACAGCATAAGCAGCAGCAACATGCCCGCCCATGGAATTCCCTGCTAGATTAAAGTTTTTGACTTTTAAATGGTTTAAAAACCGATTTAAAAAATCGACTTGCCCTTTAATACTTAAGTCTAAAGAAGATTCTTTTTTGTTCTCTCCAGAAGCCAACAGATCTGGGATAATTAAATAATAATCCTTCGTTAAAAAGGTAGCTGATTGTACAAAGCTATTTTTATCATCGCCAAGACCATGAAGCAATATTAAGGTGTCTTTTGCTGTTTTATTATTGTTTGTATAATAGTGCGTATTGTACCCATTTACAGTTATTGTTTTGGCTGTTAAATGTGCTTTACTTGCATTTTGCGAATAGGTAAAATCTACTATTTTTTCAGGAAAGAAAAAATAAATAACTCCGATACCAACCACAAGAAGCGCAAAAAGACCTCCAACTATTTTTAATATCCTTTTCATAATAGTTTTATTAAGTATTAGGATACAAATATCGGCAGGATACAATGGCTGCGCGTTGCCATTTGACAACAAATACTATTCGTCCACTATTTGTTTTCGAATTCTGCTTAACGAGAATTTTGTGATTCCTAAAAAGGAAGCAATGTGTGTTTGAGGCACTCTATTTATAATAGATGGATTTGTTTTTAATAAACTTAAATAAGAAGATTTTGCATCTTGATTTATTAATTGGCGTTGAAAATTTGTTTTTTCAAGCAGCACTTTAGAGGTGATTTTTGCAATAATAGCATTCCAACTTGGTATTTCTGTAACAAATAACTCCCAGGCTTGTCTATCGATCATTAAAACAACACAATCGGTTTCTGCTGCAATACTTCCGGAGCTAAATGAATATTCATTAAAACTAGTAACGTTGGTTACAAATTGGTTTTCGGACATGAAATAAGAAGTAATCTCGTTGCCTTGACCATCATAGAAAAAATACCGAAATACGCCTTCGGTGATAAAGCCAACTTGATTCGCTATTTTTCCAGCTTGTAAAAATACGTCTCCGGTTTTATATGTTTTAACGCTAACGTTTTCTGATAAACACAATTTATCATCAGGGGTTAAAGCTCCAAAAGCTTCTAAGTATTGAATTAACTGGTTGTTTTGCATACTTCTAATAGATTTCAATGAAAACCTTATGTAAAAGTATTCAAATAATTTACTTTACCAAAACACCTTTTGCTTCCATTAAAGGAACTGCTTGCAAAGCTTTTAAATTAATGGTGTTTTTTCTAAACGTATATGTTTTGTCAAACATGGTATTCCCTTCAAAAAAAGTGACTTTAAATTGATTATTTATAGCAAATAAATCTTCCTGCATTAATTCTATTTTAGCATAGCTTTTCTTAGGTAACTTGTCTAGTTTTTTTCTAAAAATAGAAGTCATTTTATCTTCCGAATAGCCACTAGTAACAATAAGTACCATTTCTAGATCTACCTCTTTATCATTAATGATATACGCGTTCCAATCTTGGGTTTTATAAATATCGTTGTATTCATTTACAACTGCAAGGTAAACACCTTCGACTTTTGGGATGTCAATATCTTTTTTCATGCTGCAAAAATAGTAAACTATACCAAATAAGAATTAGAATAGTTAGGAGTAATTATTCCTTTTAAATTATAGAGCACTAAATGCCTAAATAATTCTTCCTTTGGAAACACCTCAAATAGATTATCCTCTTTAAACACCAGGTTATCAATTCTGAAAAAATAAATTTTTACTATTAATTCCAGATTCACCTCTTGTTTAATAGCACCAGAT
This sequence comes from Lacinutrix himadriensis, assembly GCF_001418105.1. GTDB lineage: Bacteria > Bacteroidota > Bacteroidia > Flavobacteriales > Flavobacteriaceae > Oceanihabitans > Oceanihabitans himadriense. The sequence goes on along the minus strand of NZ_LIQI01000022.1, from coordinate 894,048 downwards.
TCTTGGGCTTGTTCCAGTAAATTATAAACGGTAGTATTGGATAACTCTTCAACAAACGCATCAAATAAAGCACTTGCTTTTGGGTAATACTTTTCTAATCCAAAAAGAAAAGAGGGCTTAAAGTATTTTAAATACTCAAACCCTCTTTTGTAAATTAACACTACACACAAAATAGGATCGTTACCATTGCTGCTAACAATCCCATTTATATCTTCTTTATACTCGTTTAATAAGCTTTCCAAACTAGAAGTCACTAGGTCTTCTTTGTTATCAAAAAAGGTATAAATTGTTTTTTTAGAAATCCCAAGCGTATTTGCTATCTCGTCTAACGTTACATGCTTGCTTCCGCATTGCGTAAACTTTGTAATAGAACATTTTAACAATTGCGCTTTGGTAATCATTTTTATTTATTTTATCTCCATCCACCACCAAGTGCTTCGTATAAATCTACAATAGACACTAATTGATTTAGTTTACTATTTATAACATTAAGCTCTGCACTTAATGCACTTTGTCTAGCAGTTAATAAATCTAAATAGTTTGCATATCCGTTTTTAAGTAAGATTTCCGAGTTGCTTTCCGCTTGACGTAAAGCTTCCACTTCGCTTTTTCTAAATTCGAACTTTTTAATTTCCGATTCATAAGAAAACAATGCATTAGACACTTCGTTTCCTGCAACTAATAATGTCTTTTTAAACTGAAGTAACGCCTGCTCTTGTTGTGCTATAGCAACTTCCTTTTGTGTTTTAAGTTTCCTTTGGTTTAAAAGTGGTTGCGTTAAACCTCCAACGACTGTTGCAAATAAGGAGTTCAAGTTTAACAACTTATCTAATTCTAAACTTTGCAATCCTCCGGAAGCGGTTAATGTTAGCGATGGATATAAGTTACTATTCGCCACATTAGTTAATTCAAAAGATTCCATTAAACCGTACTCTGCAGCCATAACATCTGGCCTATTACTAAGTAATGCTGCTGGCACACCAAGTGTAATATCTTCTTCTATTTTCTGAAGATCTAAACTACTTCTTTCAAAGTTTCGTGGTCCTTTACCTAATAAAATGCTTAACGTGTTTTCTGTTTTAAAAATAGCGGTTTCAATATCTACCTGTAACGCTTTTGCATTATTGTATTGTGCTATATTTTGGTCTACGGCAACTTGTGTTACTTGACCAGCATCTTTAAGTGCTTTAATAGTTTCTACACCACTTTCTCTAGTTGCAATCGTTTGCTTGGTTACTTCTAACTGTGCGTCTAAAGCTAATAAGTTGTAATACGTATTTGCGATGCTAGAAATCAATTGTGTTTTCACCAACTGATGTCCTGCAACACTTTGTAAATATGCTGCTTGCGTAGCTCTTTTACCACTTCTTATTTTCCCCCAAAGATCTGCTTCCCAAGATAGGTTTGCGGTGATGTCATAGGTATCTGTTCCACCACTAAATATGGACCCAAACTGACTGTTTTCAGAAAACTCTTGACGGGTATAATTCGCACCTACATCTAAGGTTGGCAAATATCCTGCTTTCCCTTGTTTTGCATACGCTTCAGCAGCTACTATTTGTTGTAGCGCAATACGCACATCCATATTATTTTGCAGACCTTCTTCTACATACTGTTGTAAGTAAGTATCTGTAAATAACGTTTTCCAAGATACGTCTGCAATAGAAACGCTATCTGTTGGTAAATTATCGGTTCTGTAAAGTGCTTCCGTTTCTGCATTTAATTCTGGTCTTGCATATTCTTGCGCTACAAAACAACCTTGTAATGTTAATGCAACTACCAGTAAAAGAATCGGTTTACTAAAATTTCTATGTTTTATAATGGTTTTCATCTTTTTATTCTTCAATAGTTTGTACTGTTGGTTTACCGGAAACTTTTTCTTGTAACCACTGGAATAATATAAATAAGATAGGAATTACAAAGACTCCTAAAATAGTACCAATAAGCATTCCTCCTGCGGCACCAGAACCAATCGAGTTATTTCCTTCAGACCCAACACCTTTTGCTAATGCTAAAGGCATTAATCCTAAAATAAAGGCGAATGAGGTCATTAAAATTGGACGTAAACGGGATTTTGCGCCGTGAATTGCTGCATCTACAATGGTCTCGCCATTTTTCCGTCTTGCCAATGCAAACTCCACAATAAGTATGGCGTTTTTAGCCAGCAATCCGATAAGCATTATCAAGGCAATTTGGAAATAAATATTGTTTTCTAAGCCTAAGAATTTGGTAGTTATATATGCTCCGAATACACCAAATGGTAATGAAAATACGACTGCAAATGGCAATAAGTAACTTTCATATTGTGCACTTAATAAGAAATATACAAATAGGATACTTAATATAAAGATGAACGTTGTTTGGTTTCCTGCATTTACCTCTTCACGTGTTAAACCAGAATATGCAACGGTATAATTACTTGGTAATTTTGCAACTTCTTCTTCAATCACTCGAATGGCATCTCCTGTACTAAATCCGTCATTTGTTGCACCAGTTATGGTTGTGGAATTAAACAAGTTGAAACGCGTTACCGATTGTGGTCCATACACACGCTTTAAAGTTACAAACTGTGTAATTGGTGTCATTTCGCCAGAATCAGTTCGTACATACATACTATTTAAAGCACTTTCATCTGCTCTGTCTTCTGGTAACGCTTGAATATATACTCTAAATTGTTTTCCAAATCTAGAGAAATCGGAAGCATAAATCCCTCCAATATACCCTTGTAATGTGGAAAAGATACTCGTTACAGATACTCCTTTTTCTTTTGCTAAAGGCACATTCACTTCCATCTCGTATTGCGGATAGTTCGTGTTAAATGCCGATGTTGCATATTTAATTTCTGGATGACTCATTAAAGCCATAGAGAACTCTTTATTTGCTTTGTCTAAATCGGTGAACTCTCCTCCAAATTTATCTAGTAAGTTAATTTCGAAACCAGAAGAGTTACCAAAACCACGAATACTTGGTGGTGAAAAGAAAATAATATTAGCATCTGGAATGGTTGCTGCTATACCAAATAATTTTCCGGTAATCGCTTGCGCGGAAAGCGATGGATCTGTACGATCTGCCCAATCTTCTAGTTTTATAATTCCAAAACCAAAGTTACTACCAGCACCACTAATTAAACTTCTACCTTTAATAAAGTTAATAGCGACAACACCTTCAATTCCTTCCGCTTTATCATAAAGTTTTCTTGCTACTGCATCCGTTCTATCTAGTGAAGCTCCAGGAGGTAATTCAATATTAGCGAAAATAATTCCTCTATCTTCATTAGGTACAAATCCTGTTGGTGTTGTTGTTGCAGCCCAATAGATTCCGACAACAGCAATGATTAATAATAAAACAGAAATAAATTTTCTTTTGTATAAAAACTGAAGCGATCTACCGTAACGTTCTACTGTCGCGTTAAATCCGCGATTGAATAAGGTGTAAAAACGTTTTAATGGTCCTTTCCCTTTTAAATCTTCGTCTTCTTTATGTCCTTTTAATAACAAAGCACATAATGCAGGACTCAAGGTTAATGCGTTTACTGCTGAAATTAAAATCGCAATAATTAAGGTCACACCAAACTGCTCATAAAATACTCCTGTTGGACCCGTTACAAAGGTTACCGGAATAAATACTGCTGCCATCACCAAAGTAATAGAAATAATAGCACCAGAAATTTCATTCATGGCTGTTAGTGTTGCTTTTTTAGAATCCTTTTCGCCTTCATCTAGTTTGGCGTGCACCGCCTCTACAACTACAATGGCATCATCTACCACAATACCAATAGCAAGAACTAGCGCGAATAGCGTTAAAAGGTTTATAGAGTATCCAAAAATATTCAAGAAAAAGAAAGTACCAATAATAGAAACGGGTACTGCAATTGCAGGAATTAACGTAGAACGGAAATCTTGTAAGAAGATAAATACCACTAAGAATACTAATAAAAAGGCTTCTAATAAAGTACTAATTACTTTTTCGATAGACGCATTTAAGAACAAACTCGTATCATAAGGTACAAATACATCTAAACCTTCTGGAAGATCTGCTTTTACTTGTTCTAAAGTTACTTTTATGTTTTCAATAATTTCTTGTGCATTAGATCCTTTCGTTTGAAAAATCCCCATAAAAACAGCAGGATTACCCATACTCATCGCGTTCGATGCATACGATTGTGCATCTAATTCAATAGTAGCAACATCTTTTAAACGTAAAAACTCTCCGTTTCCTAAGGCTTTAATTACAATATCACTGTATTGGCTTTCGTTTTTAAAACGACCGCTATAGGTTAAAGTGTATGAAAAAGATTCTCCGTTATTCTGACCTAAAGATCCAGCTGCAGCTTCTAAATTTTGTTCTGCTAAAGCCGCTGAAATATCGGAAGGAATTAAGTTATAGGATGCTAATTTTTCTGGATTTAACCAAATACGCATCGCATAATCTTGTTGTGAAAATACACTAACATCACCAACACCACTAATACGTTGCATGGCTGGAATCACGTTAATTTTTAAGTAATTCTGAATAAATGTAGCATCGTAATTTTCACTTTTCGAATACATTGAAATAAACATCAATGCACTGGTTTCTTGTTTTTGTGTGGTAATACCTGTTTGAATTACCTCTTGTGGTAATAAAGGTGTTGCTCTAGACACACGGTTTTGCACGTTTACAGCCGCAATATCTGCATCAATTTCTTGATCAAAGTATACTGTAATTTCTGCAGTTCCGGTATTAGAAGCTGTAGAAGTAATGTACGTCATCCCTTCTACACCGTTAATTTGTTCTTCAATAGGAACAATGACACTCTCTAAAACCGTTTCGGCATTTGCTCCTGTATAATTTGCGGTTACCTTAATAGTTGGCGGCGCAATATCTGGGTATTCTTCTATTGGTAAGCTGGTGATACTAATAACACCTAGCATAACTATGATAATAGAGATTACTGTTGAAAGCACTGGTCTTTCAATAAATGTTTTTAACATGATAAATATGTTTGGTGGTTATTTAATTTCTGAATAAAGTTGCAACCGGCTTAATCGCTTCTTCAAAAGAGGTGTCTTGAGGAGAGATTGCCATGCCGTTTCTTAATTTTCCAATACCAGATATAATAATTTTGTCGTTTGCATCTATTCCAGATTCTACAACATATAAATTATCCACTCTTCCTTGTACTTTCAAAATGGAAGTCACCACTTTGTTGTCTTCCCCTAATTTGAAAATCATAATATTTCCTTGTTGCTCAAAAGTTGCCGTTTGTGGTACCACAATAGCATCTTTATATTCTATAGGAAATCTAATTTTACCACTATTTCCATTCGTTAAAATTTCGTTAGGGTTATCAAAAGCAGCTCTAATTTGAATGGTACCTGTATTTTGGTTAATTTGTCCGGTACTGGTTTGAATACGTCCTTTTTCAGAATATTCTTTACCATTAGCTAAGATTAAAGTTAAGTCTGGTGCATTTTTAATACGCTCTGCTTTATTCTGGCCTTTAGATCTTTGTAAGTGGTCTATGTATTGTGCTTCGTTAAAACTAAAAAATGCATATACTTGGTCTATTTGACTTACTGAAGTTAAAGGTCTTGCATCACTTGGACTAATTAAAGCACCTTCTCTAAAATTAATAGAACCAACATAACCATCTATCGGGCTTTTAATAGTTGCATAGCCAATATTTGCAGAAACACCACTTAAGTTTGCTTTAGCTTGTGCCAAATTCGCTTTAGCAGTTTCTAATTGTACCGCACTAATAATGTTTTTTTCTACTAGAGGCACTAATTTATCTACCTCCACTTGTGCTACATTAACACGTGCTCTTGCTGCTCCCGCATCTTGACTTAAAGACTGTGTTTCTAATTTAAATAACATTTGTCCTTTGCGTACTTTTTGTCCTTCGTCTACATAAACCTTTTCAATATACCCAGAGGTTTTAGCTCTTACATCACTGTTTACAATTCCTTCAATAGTAGCTGGATAATCTGTAAACCCAGTTACCGTTTTACTTTGCACTTGTGTAACAGGAAAAGGAGCAGGAGGAGTTGCTGCCGCTGCTGCTGGTTTTTGTTCTGCGTTTCCACAACTAACAATGACTAAGAATATACTTAGTGCTAGGAACATTACTATTTTATTATGTTTCATTTTTTACTTGGTTTAAATATCGAATTGATTGTCTGTTATTTTTGTTCTTAATTCCTGAATAGAGGAAGATGCTCCATCTATAAATTTGATATAATCGTTATGAAAGTTTAAATCGAATTTTTCTTCTTCATTTTCTAATCTATGCTTATTTATAGTTTCTTTATACATCTTAATTTCAAGATGTATCTTACGTTCTTCATCCCAATGATCTACCATTCTATCAATATGTTGAATTATGGTATCTTTATTAATTACAAAATACTTTTTGCGATCTCCAGTTTTAGTGAAATACTTAATCTTTTTTAAATCTTGTAAATGGTTAAGATGTGTAGAAATGGTGCTTTTACTTGCACAAAGTATTTTAACCAGATCTTCAAAAGTAGTCCCTTTTTTTCCTGTAAGAATGACATAAGACAAGATACGAGCTGCAACAGGTGCTAACTTATCTCTAGACTCAATATGTACTCCTAGTTTTTCAACTAAAGCCATTTTCTCTTTACAGATATTATCTTTCATTTTTTAATATATTATTACTGTTCTCGAAAGTGAATTATTCTAACGCAGCAAATTTTATGCAAATATAGAGTTAGGTTCGGAACAAACCGAACTAAACGAAGTTAAAGAATTGTTAAATTAGAAAAAGCCCTTTTCATCGGGTTTTATTCTTAGATTCAAAACACTTAGATTTGTAACTAACTAATTGTTTAAAACCCATATGAAACAGCTTATTTTCTTTATTTCCCTTCTAATAACAATTCCAAGTGTTGGGCAAAATCAAAACCAATCTGTGCTTAGTATAGATCAAATTATGCAAGGGGAAGACTTTGTAGGTTACTTACCAACCAACATGAGCTGGTCTGATAATAGTAAAGACATCTATTTTAGCTGGAATCCAGATAACGATACCATTCGTTCTACCTATCAAGTAAATATTGCTTCAAAAAAAACACACAAACTATCTTTTGAGGACCTTAAACAAAAAACAACTTTTGGTACCTATTCTAAAGATAGATTATGGAAACTGTACCAAAAAGGAGGCGATTTGTTTTTAATGAACACCTCAAGCTTCACAAAAAAACAAATCACGAATACCAATGCTAGAGAATCGAATCCTATATTTTCAGGAGATCAAAAATCTATTATATATAAACTAAATAACAACTTATTCCAGTGGGATATTAGCGAAGGAACCACCACACAGCTTACCAATTTTACAAACGGAAAGAAGAAAAAAGAACGCAAACTTAATGCACAAGATCAATGGCTAGAAGACGATCAATTACAACATTTTAATATTCTTGAAAAACGTAAAAACGAAAGGGATGCTCAAAATTACAGAAAAGAACAAACGAGCGCTAATCGTCAAAAAGTCATTTATTTAGGGGACAAAAAAATATTTGACATGGATATTTCTCCGGATTTAAACTATGTCATTTACCGTTTGTATACTGCTCCAAAAAACAAAAGCACCAATGTGCCTGACTATGTTACTGAAAGTGGGTATACTAAAAATTTAAACGCAAGAACCAAAGTTGGCCGTGATTCCTATACGTACGAATCTTGGATTTTAAACCTAGAAACCGAGGAAACATATCCAATAAAAACGGATGCTATGGAAGGCATTAAAGACAAGCCTAAATACTTAAAAGAATATGCTGAAAATCCTTCCGATTATGAAGCAACTTATGAAAACCCAAGAAATGTAGAAATAGGCAGTCCGATATTTTCAAGCGACAGTAAAGCTGTGGTAAACATTACCTCTCAAGATTATAAAGACCGTTGGATTATGTTAGTAAACCTAGAAGACGGAAGCTTAAAAGGCATAGACAGACAGCATGATGATGCGTGGATTGGCGGTCCTGGAGTAGGTTGGTTTTCACCAGGTGTAATGGGTTGGTTAGACAAAAACAACATTTGGTTTAAATCTGAAAAAACGGGTTATACCCATTTATATAGCGCTAATGTGAACTCCGGAAAAATTAAAGCGCTAACGGAAGGTGATTTTGAAATTTTGAATGTAAGCTTATCTAAAGACCAATCCACTTTCTTTTTAAACAGTAATAAGGTAAGTCCGCACGAAAATCATTTTTATCATTTGCCAGCAAAAGGTGGTAAAATGACACAAATCACATCGCGTCAAGGAGGTCATGAAGTTGTGGTATCACCAGATGAAACCCAATTAGCCATTCGATATTCTTATACCAACAAGCCTTGGGAGTTGTACGTAATGCCTAACAAGGCTGGAGCCAAAATGACGCAATTAACCGAATCTACAACCGATATTTTTAAGTCTTATGAGTGGATAGATTCTGAAATCATACACTTTACAGCAAGAGATGGCGCACAAGTTCCTGCAACGTTATACAAACCTACAGAAGCAAAAAAGAATGGTGCTGCCGTAGTTTTTGTTCATGGTGCTGGGTATTTACAAAATGTACATCATTGGTGGTCGTCCTATTACCGAGAATATATGTTTCATAATTTTTTAGTCGATAATGGCTATACGGTTTTGGCTATAGATTTTAGAGCGAGTGCTGGTTACGGTCGGGATTGGCGGACAGCGATTTACAGACATATGGGCGGCAAAGATTTAGACGACCAAGTGGATGGCGCAAAATACCTGATCGAAAATCAAGATATAGACAAAGACAGACTTGGTATTTATGGAGGTTCTTACGGTGGGTTTATTACTTTAATGGCTATGTTTAACGCACCAGACACTTTTAAAAGTGGTGCTGCTTTACGCTCTGTAACCGATTGGGCACATTACAATCATGGCTATACTGCTAATATTTTAAACACACCTGTTGAAGACCCAATAGCATACAAACAAAGTTCTCCAATTTATTTTGCTGAAGGCTTAAAAGGCAACCTATTAATGCTTCATGGTATGATTGATACCAATGTACAGTTTCAGGATGTGGTTCGATTATCACAGCGTTTAATTGAACTCAAAAAAGAAAATTGGGAACTTGCTGTTTTTCCTTTAGAATCGCATGGATTTAAAGAATCGTCCAGCTGGTCTGATGAATACCGTAGAATTTATAAGTTGTTTCAGGAGACACTTAACTAATAAGCAAAAAAAAAGCGTTATTTAAAATAACGCTTTTTTTTGTTTTTATAATGCAGATTTAAACTGCTCTAAGAATCTTACATCGTTTTCACTTAGTAGTCGAATATCACTAATTTGATTTAATAGCATGGCAATTCTGTCTATTCCCATTCCGAATGCGAAACCGGAATATACTTTAGAATCAATACCACAGTTTTCTAAAACGTTTGGATCTACCATACCACAACCCATAATTTCTAACCAACCTGTTCCTTTGGTAATTTTATAGTCTGTTTCTGTTTCTAATCCCCAATATACATCTACCTCTGCACTTGGTTCTGTAAATGGAAAGTAAGAAGGACGTAAACGTATCTTCGATTTTCCGAACATCTCTGTTGTGAAGTATTGCAGTGTTTGTTTTAAATCGGCAAAACTCACATCTTTATCAATATATAAACCTTCTACTTGGTGGAAGAAACAATGGGAACGTGCAGAAATCGCTTCGTTTCTAAATACTCTTCCTGGAGAGATGGTTCTAATTGGTGGTTTATTGTTTTCCATATAACGCACTTGCACAGAACTTGTGTGTGTACGCAATAAAATATCTGGATCGGTTTGAATGAAGAAGGTATCTTGCATATCACGTGCCGGATGGTATTCTGGCAAGTTCAATGCGGTAAAGTTATGCCAGTCATCTTCTATTTCTGGACCTTCACTTACGTTAAAACCGATGCGAGAAAAGATATCGATAATCTCATTTTTAACAATAGATATTGGATGACGTGCTCCTATTTCTATTGGTTCTCCCGGACGAGATAAATCGGCATAAACGCCAGCCTCTTCCTCTTTTCCTTCTAACTCTTCTTTTAAAGCGTTAACTTTCTCTTCGGCCGTTTTTTTAAGCTTATTTATGGTTTGACCAAATTCTTTTTTCTGGTCGTTAGCTACATTTTTAAACTCTGCAAAAAAGTCGTTTAACAATCCTTTTTTACCTAAGTATTTTATTCTAAAAGCTTCAACCTCTTCAATCGATTGTGCTTTAAATACTTCGGCTTCTGCTATGAGTTCTTTTATCTTGTCTATCATGGTGTGTATAAATAGGTGGCAAATTTAAATAAAATATCGTCATTACGAGGTGGAATGGACGAAGTAATCTTGAAAAAAGAATGCGATTGTCCTAGTAAATAAAAAATTTACTGGATAATTACAGACGTTCCTTGTGATTTGCGTTAGCGATTGGAGCATTGTTGGAGCTCATCTTGGATAGCGACTGCGAAAAGTGCGACCCTTGTGGTAACGCCCTAATTATTTAACATATCCAGTTTCTACAAAGTAGTTTACAATGGCTTCTTTCATTAAAACGCTTTGTTCTCCTGCTTTTAAGTGTGGTAATTCTCCTTTTGTAGTGTAATGCGGCCAACCTTCTTCGTCTACAAAATCTAACTCATAATAGCCATAAGGCGTAAGGACTTTGCAGATTGCAATGTGCATAAGGTCTAGTTTTTGGTCTTTTTTAAAGGTTCTATCTAATTGTCCAAGTTCTTGTAAACCTATTAAATAAATGATGGCATCTAAGTCTAATATGTCGCCATCTGCAAATTGATTCGATAGTTTTTCTACTACCAATTCCCAGCGTTCTTTTAATTCTGTATCTCTTGCCATGTTCACTTCCTACGAAAGCAGGAATCTTTTTAAATGAAACTTATTAAGCTACAAAGTTACTAAACCTTGTTGTCACTTTGAGACATTTAAGTCGATAAATCTATTAAATATTGACGTGCTGTGACGTTGATTTCTTATTAAAAAAGGAGAGAAGATTTGTTTTTTCTATATTTGACAAAATTCTAATTTTATGAGCGTTTTAGATATTATTTTAGGAGCATTACTTCTTTTTGGATTGGTTAGAGGATTTATGAAGGGACTTTTTGTAGAAGTTGCTTCTCTTGTTGCCTTGATTGCAGGAGTTTATGGCGCCATACATTTTAGTGGTTTTGCTGCAGAATTTTTAGCTAGTAAAGTAAATTGGGAGGAAAAATACACGAACATAGTCGCATTTGCTATCACTTTTGTAGTCATTATTTTAGTGATTTCACTAGCAGGAAAAGCATTAACTAAATTGGCTGATTTTGCTGCTTTAGGAATTATTAATAAATTACTTGGTGGTGTATTTGGTGCTTTAAAAATAGGATTGGTTTTAAGTATTATTCTAGGTGTTTTTAGCAGAATGAATAACACCATACCTTTTGTTGGTGAAGAAGATTTAAAGGATTCCATTTTATATGAACCTGTAAAATCCCTTGCTCCAATGATTTTCCCTAGTATTATTAAAGCGGAAGAAAAAGAAGAGGAAACCCCAGAAACGGAAGCTGTTTAAATACTAATTTAAAATTAGTGTGTAATCGATATCGTCTACGTTTAAATACTTATTATAGATCTGTTTTTTATTAGAGAAAAGCGATTTCAATTCTTTTATTTCTTGTCTATTAAACATTAAAACAAGATTGGATTGCAAAGAGGGTACAGGGATTTTTCGTTTTACTTTTGCATCTCCATATTTGTTTTCCCAGTACTCAGAATCTATAGCGAACAAGTATTTTTTAAACTGTTTGTATTGTGCTTCTGAAAATTCAAAATAGATATTATTAAATTCTAAATGATATACATTACACTTCGTACAAATAGATAATTCGCCACTTGTAACTTTAGATATTGTTTTAATATTACTACACATAGGCTTCTCTTTTTTGAGATTAGTAACAATCTGTTTTTATCTGATTTTTTTCTATAAATGCACTTAACGGTAGGCTTAAATTTTCTGTGGTAATGACATCTAAAACAGCCAAGACATCGTTTTGCATGGCTAAGGATCCACAAAGCATAATTACACCATTGTTTTTTAATGTTTCTGCTACAAACAAAGCGTCCTGTTTTAGAAGATCTTGCACATAATTTTTAGGTGCTTCTCTTGAAAACGCTAGTTTTAGTTTGGTGAATTTTTTGCTCTTATAATTCTCTTTAATAACGTCGCGATACAGGTTAAACGAAGCATTTTGTCTTAGTCCGTAATACAAATGAGTCTCTATATTTTTGGTGTTTTGATCTAGCATTCCTAGAAAAGGAGCAATTCCTGTTCCGTTGGCAATTAAGATAACTTTGGAAGCTTTTTTAGGAAAATGAAAGGCTGTGTTTTTAATTATTCGTGCTTTAAAAAGGTCACCTTTATTTAAGTTACTTAAGAAACCGGAGCCCAATCCGTTTTCATGCAGCTTTACACTTAACTGTACTTTTCCGTTGACTTTTCCTATAGAATATAAACGCTCTCTGTAATCGTTTTTAGGATAAATAGCCAACAAATCTCCAGAGGTAAATCTCTTGGTGTTCGGTTTTAATTTGATTAAAAAAGTGCTGTCGGCATGGTCTTCTGCTTTGGTTTTATCTACCACCGTAAAGGTGTTGTTTAATCTTGGTTTTACAGCTAGTTTTTCTTTGGAAATAGATATAGGAAGCTTTCTGTTTTTGTTCCAAAGGGTCACCCATTCTTCAAAGGAAGTTACCGATTTATCATTAATGGTAAAAATGGGTAATTCTTGTTTAAACGGAAGCTGCATCGCTGCATCTACATCGAAAGCAAATTTACAAAAGTCGGGATATGCTAAAGATCCAAAACCAACTACAGAATAGCTTATTTCTTGTACTTGTTTTACCGTTTTTAATCGTTCTAAAAACACGTTGGCATTGGTTGGCGCTTCGCCTTCGCCATAAGTAGAAGTCAGAACTATAATATGCTCTGCTTTACTATAGATATCGTAATTATTAAGCTCTGCGATGTAAACGCTTTCTCCTGCTTTTATTAATTGTTGTTGCAATTGGTTAGCAAAAGGCAAGGTATTTCCGTTTTCCGATCCTACTAAAATCACATATTTGCTATTGTCTTTTTTGTACTTATTTTTTAGTTTAGACTTTCTACGTTTTAGCGTCATGGCAAAACCAGAATAGATAAAAAATAAAATATTTGCGGTTGCAATTGCTAAAATTACAGACCATAAAATACTGCCTTTTCCAGTGTGTAAATTCAGACTTAAATTAGAAAATACCGTAACTAAAGGTGTTTTTATTTCGCTTAAAGTTTCGCCTGTAAATTGGTTTACAACAACTTCTTTGTCTTTAAGGGAAAGTGTGAAATAATCTTCTACAGCTTCCGAAAAAGGGAATTCTATGGTTTTTACTTCGGAAAGTTTTGTGTTTTTAAAAATAGGAAAATCTTGAATATCTTGTTTTGGTGTTTCCGAAAGGGATTCAAAATCTACGGTATGATTAACGCTACTTTTAGGAAGTAAATCGAATTTTTCAGCCGACAAATAAACACCTGTAATGGTGATGATAATTATTGGAATTAACGACAGTCTTCCTAAAACAACATGCCAATACTGACTGAAGTTTTCGTTTACTACTTTCGAGAAAAACTTCTTTAAACCGCCTTGTCTTTTTAGTATTAAAACCGTTCCGGAAACAGCAATTAATAATAATAGAAAGGAGCATAATCCTACAAAAAAGCGTCCGATTCCTTTTAAAAACAACGACCTATGAAAATTAGTAACCCATTTAAAAAATTTGGACACTTCTATTTTATCTCCAATAAACGCTACTGTTCTCGGATTTATATACCCATTTAAACTTTCACCATCGTTAGTAATAACAGATGCTAAAACAAAATGGCTTGCATCTACTTGCACATCGATAACTTCAGGATATTTTTCCTTTAAATTGCTAATCGTTTCGGCAACCGTTATGTTTTCAAAATTAGAAACTTTATACGGTTCTAGCTTTTCTGAAATGGGTTGGAACGCCAAAATAATTCCAGTTATGGATGCTAATAAAATAAAAACAAAAGAAGATACAGCTAGTGTTAAGTGGCTGTATCTCCAAATGGAAATGGTCATGCTTTTTTAAATTTAGGAGACTTTTGTACTGCTCTCAAAGTGACAATTGTGTTTTAGTTAGGCATTAAACGCACATAACGAATAAACCCTGTACCTTCTTTTTTGCTTTTAACACTTTCTGATGTTAATAGAAACTCGACATCTTTAGTGTAATATTCTTGATCTTCTACAGCCGTTTCAAAACGAATACTGTAACCGGCATCAATTTTAGAATCTTCAATTTCTAAAACGCTAATCGTTCTTGCGCCTCCAGCAATGGTTTCTCCTGTAATAGCGTCGATACTAGAGCGTTTCTTTCCGTAGAATTTCCACCATTCTGAAATATCGTGATACCACTCATCATCATCTCCTTGCACGTATAAGGTTTTTTCGTATTCCCCTTCCGGATTAATAAGTGAAATAACCACGTAGGCATTTTCACCTGTATAATTAATCATTTGAATCATGCATTTATACGATGTAGATTCTTTTATAGTGGTAAAGGATAGCATTGTTATTGCTAAAAAACAAACCGTTAATATGGATTTAAATTTCATGTGTAACTTTATTTTTTTGAGGTTATAATTTTATGAAATCTGAAAAGACACTTCGACTCCGCTCCGTGTGACAGTTCATCATTACAAACTCTAAATTATTTATTATTTTAAAAAATCTAAATTGATTTTCTGTGCTTTTAAAATTTCGTTTTCGGATGCTAAATCAAAAGGAGTTTCATCAAAATCTGTAGTTGCATCTTTTTTAGCTCCAATAGATAATAAATACTTTAAGATTTCTGTGTCTTTCGCTTGTAAAGCTGCTAAATGTAAAGCTGTATTCCCTTCGTTATTCTTCGCATTTACATCTATTTTAAATGGCGCTATAAACTTTAAAATATCGATATCGTTTTTAGCTAATGCTAAATGAAATAGCGTATTTCCATTTTCTTGCGTTTTGGTGAAATCCAGTCCGTTTTTAGCTAAAACACCTAACTTTTGCTCAAAAACATCTGATTTTTTAGTCGAAAAAGAGGCTATTAAATAAGGCGTTAAGTTATTTTTATTCGCATCTAAAATGGTAACATCGGCTTTATTTTCTATTAAAAAACGAACCACTTCTAGCGAGTTATTTGCAACAGCCAAAGCTAGCGCAGATTCTCCTTTTTTATTTACCTGGTTAACATCTTTAACCTGCTTAAATAATAAGGAAACAGTTTCTAAATTGTTTCGGCTTGCTGCGTTTATAAATGGTGTGTTTCCGTTTTCATCGATTGCATTTACATTTCCTTTATCTAAGAAATAACTAACCAATTCTAAATCTTTACTTCTGGCTGCTAAAATATGTAAAGGTGTTTCGTTTTTAATGGAAGCTTTTTCCGGGTTTAAACCAACACTTTCTAAGTATTTGTATAAATCTATGGTATTTGTATTCCCTCTAGTTCCGGCTGCTGCAAACATAAAAGCGTTATCGTTTCCTTTTACCCCTTTTTTAAGTAATTGATTTAATAAGTCTACATTTCCTGTTTTCGCTACATAATTAAATACGCCATTTCCATCTGCATCTACACTATTTATACTAGCTCCTTTGGAAGTAAAATAGTTGATTAACGCAAAGTCTTTATCGTAAGGAGCAGCTAATAATAAAGCATTAGCTCCTTTTGGTGTTACATCTGTTTTTACATTCGCACCATTTGCAATACAAAGGTCATACACCTTCGTATTTTGTTGTCCGGAACCAGCTGCAAAATTTAAGATGGTATTTCCTTTATCATCTGTAATATCTGTTTTAGCGCCTTTGCTAAGTAGGTATTCCATTACCTCTATATTACCTTTATATGCTGCCCAAAAAATGTACGTTCTACCATCGTGTGTTAGCTTATTGGCATCGTTTCCTTCTTTAGACTGCATGTATTTAATAGTTGCTACTGGTGCATCTTGTAAAATAGCATATACCACAGCATCAAAATTATTGCCATTAGCTTCTGTAATGTCATTTCCTTCTTGAATTTTAGCTTCAACAGTTGCAATGGTTGGATTCGATTTCCAAAAATCACGGTTTAAAAATATATTTTCTTGCGCAAAACCTAGCGTGCTTAAAAATAGAGTGACAACGGTTATTATGTTTTTTAAATACTTCATATTATTTTTTTACAAATGATTCTATTAATGGATTAATTTCTTCTGCTGTTTGGTATTTTTCTTTATCAAATAAATACTTAAACAATACTTTATTATCTACTTTTTCTTCTAAAATTAAATCTTGATTTCTTGCAAATACTTCGTCCCATTTAGTGCGTACTAAAGCCCATTTAACTTGTTCTTTAGCCCAATACTCTTGTGCTGCAACACATTTACTATCTTCTACTTTAACATAGGTATTATATCCTTTTTCTTGTGCTAATAACACATCATCTTTAGCGTCTTGACGAATAATTTTATCGTTATCTTGGTCATGAATCCAACCGCTTTCTACAATCTCGTGACGGTTTGTTCTAAGAGTCACATTATAATCGCTACGTTTGGTGTACTCACGTCTTGGTAAAGGTGCAGCTGTTGTACTTTCCCAATAGCTTTTTCCATCTACATGTACCCAAGTTGCAGAACCTTCGTAACGCGGACTATCATCTACCTGAAATACTTTTTGAGACCATTGCCCTTTTACTTCTTCTTTTGGAAGATTAACAAATGTCCATTTATTATCGTGATCAAATTCATATAAGTTTGTGTTTTCAAATTCCCAATCTTGTCTCCAATGCTTCACAATATATGGTTGTTCTTTAGAACCAACAATTAATAAATGTTGCATTGCTATTTTGTCTTTATTGTCTTCTACCAATTGCACCCATTCTAATCCTTTATCATATTTTGTTTTCGAAGCAACGTATGTAGAATCTTCCGAGTATTGAAAAGTTTCTGCAAAATTAAAGCTTACTTCATAACAACCACACATCGCTTTAATGGCTTTTTGATCTTGTTCCTTCTTTTTTTGTGCGCTTACATTAAAGGTAAATGCGAATGATAAAATGAATAATAAGGGTAAATGTTTCATTATTAAAGTTTTATTTATTGGGTTTAAAAAAAATTTAAATTTATTTATTCTTATTTAGATTGAATTAAAATAAGATTCTATATTTGCGACAAATATAAAATAGAATGAGTCTAAATAAAAATAATATTACACTTTATTTTTTACTTTTTTTGAGTTACGCGATTAGTGCTCAAGAAAAGAAAACGGACACTACCAAGATTGAAAAACTAGACGAAGTAGTTATAGTAGGAGAAAGTAATGTTATGTCTGTTAGTAAAAAGTTATTTACTGTTGGAACTATTAAAAGAAAAGACATAGAAATGTTGCTGGAAATAACTTAGCAGATGTTTTACAAAACAGTTTAAACATTACCGTCAATCCAGACGCTTCTAATGGTCGTTCTACCATAAGCTTATTTGGTTTGGATGGTCAATATGTAAAAATATTAGTAGACGGCATACCAATTATTAGTGATAATGGTCTAGGTAACAACATCGATATTTCCCAATTAAATATAGATGATGTGGAACGTATAGAGATTGTGGAAGGATCTATGGGTGTTTTATATGGGGATAACGCCGTTGCAGGTGTAATTAATATTATCACAAAAAGAGGATTAAAAGATAATGGTTGGGAACTTCAGTTATCCATTCAAGAAGAAACTGTGGGTAATGAATTTGAATTCTTTGATAAGGGAAGACATATTCAAAATGTAAGAGCTACCAACCAGGTTAATGAAAAATTAGCATATTCTGTTGGTGCTTCTAGAAATGATTTTGCAGGTTTTTATAATGGATTTAAAGGAAAAAACTATGTTAATATAGAAGATGGAATAGTTGTAAACGATAGTTTGCGAGGCACCGAGTGGAATCCGAAAGAACAAATAACCGTATCTGGAGATGTGGATTTAAACTTAGGGAAACACAACTTGTTTTACAAGCTTCAATACTTTAATGAAAACCTAGATATTTACAATAGAACAGTAAATGGGAGATATGAAAATGGTGTTCTTAATCCTACAGCTGTTGATGAAAACTACAAAACAGATCGATGGGTAAATAATTTAAATGTTTCTGGACCATTACATGGAGCTACAAACTATAATTTTTCCTTTTCGTATCAAACTCAAAAACGAAACTACAAAGAATATGTTTACAATATTCTAGAAGAACAAACGCAATCTGTAGAGACAGATACTGTAAGCCAATCTAGTGAAGTATGGTACTCTAAAGTTTTTGTAAATAATATAGTACCAAAGTCTGATTTTTTTAATCTTCAGTTAGGTTATGAATTCACTAATCAAAAAGGATTTGATGCTATTGCTACAGGAAATTATTCTAATAATGTAGTAGAAAACACCATAACTAATTATGAATTATTTGGGATTACCGAATTTCAACCTTTTAAAAAATTATCTATAAATCCGGGTGTACGATTTACAAATAGTTCTCAATTTAATAATCATATAATTTGGTCGTTGTCATCTACTTATAATTTTACAGAGAAAATAAAACTAAAAGCGGTTGTAGGATCTGCATATAGAGCACCAAACTTTGAAGAGCTCTTTTACTACTTTGTAGACTCCAATCACAATGTAAGAGGGAATCCTGATTTACAACCAGAAGATGGAATCTCTGTTTTTGTAAACCTTAAAAACAATTATAAGATTGCCAAAGAAGGCTTTTTAAATCAAAAATTCACATTCTTTTATATGGACTTAAAAGACGCAATAGCTAGTATTACTTCGGAAGATGAAGATGGCAGCATTCTATTTACACAAGACAATATAGATTATAGTAAACGATTAGGTTTCAATTTAGAAAACAGTTTTATCTATAAAAACTGGAATGTAGGATTGGGAGCCACTTATTTGGGCATTACAAATGCTATTAATGAATCTTTAGATAATCCATCCAATTATATGTGGAGCTTAAACTTACAAGCCACATTAGCTTACAATATAGACAAGTGGAATACCACTATTAGTAGCCAATTAAAACATACTGGTAAAACTCAAGGTGTCTTTACGGATACGGATGGCGAATTGTTTATTGGAGAAACCGATGCTTTTACTTGGTTAAACGCATCCATAAGAACAGATATTACACCTAGAATAAATGCAACATTAGGAGCAAGAAACTTACTAGATGTTGTAAACATAAACACTAAATCTTCTGCTGGAGCACATACTGCTTCGACATCAAGTTCCCGATTAATCGGTAATGGCCGATCCTATTTTTTAAAACTATCCTATAATTTAAATTTTTAACACTAATAATTATGACAAACAAATTTTTAACTCTGATATTAATCCTTACCGCTGTAGTTGTTACAAGCTGTAGTAGTGACGATAATGGTGGAAACACAGTAACAACGACACCGCCATCTTCTGGTGGAATTATTGACCCAGAAGTAGGTGGATTTAATCAACCAAATCGTGTTTTTGTAGATTTAAGTACAGGTAACCAAGTCGCTGTAAATCGCGATTCTTGGGAAATTGCTGTTTATAACGGTTCGGAAAACAGAGTCTATCTTAACAGTGCTTTATTAGTATCTGCTGCAGAATTAGAAGGTATTACGGATATTACAACAGTAACGGAAACTACAACTTTAACATCTCCGTTAACCTTAAATGCATTAGATCCAACTTTTACACCTACCACTGTAACAGTAAATACTGTTGCTGAATTAATGCAAGGTTTACCTGTAAACTATTACCAATATGGTGATTTAAATGCTGGCATTTCTTTTACGGATACTAAAGAAGGCGAATTAACAGGTACTGCATTTGAAGAAATATCAACAACAGATAGCGAGAACAATGTGTACATTATCAACTTAGGAAACGAAATACCTACAACAAATAATGGAACAATAAACACGACTGGAGACTCAAGAGGTTTTATGAAGGTTAGAGTATTAACAGACGGAAACAGTTACACGATTCAATATGCTGCCTTAAGCAACACAACTGATTTTTCGGAATTAACGGTAAGTAAAGATAGCAACTACAACCTTACTACTGTAAGCTTAACGGATGAGCAAATTGCAACTTTAGAGCCAATATCTTCTAATTGGGATATTGATTTTGGTGGTGTATTTTCTTATTATGGTCAGCAAGGTACTTTAGCTGCAGGTTTAACGTATTCAGATTATTCATTACACAATACGCTAGGTGGTGTTGGCTTGTACCCGATTACTGTGGAAGACGACACAACCCCTAATTATACAAATTTCACATACGATGCTATTACGGAAGCCAGTTTTATTTACAATGATCGTACGGTTATAGGAAGTGGCTGGAGAAGTGTCGATTATATGACTGGGGAAACATCTGTAAGAGAGGACAGATACTACATTATCAAGGATACGGATGACAACTACTATAAGCTAAGATTCACAGCAGTGGAAAGCCAAACAGGAGAAAGAGGTTATCCACAATTTCAATATGAATTATTACAGTAAACATTCTTATTATTTTATAATATTAGTCTATTATAAAAATGAAAAGCCACTCTTAAAGGAGTGGCTTTTGTTTTTACTTATTGTTTCGTGTCCAATTAATCTAAATGATAGATTTCTCTAATATCATTCAGGATTCTTTCAAAATCTATTTTTAAATCTATCAGTTTTCCGGTGTGAATATCAAAGACCCAACCATGTACAATTAATCCTCTACCACGAACTGCTTTTTGAATAGCAGCTGTTTTAATAAGGTTAACACATTGTTCTTGTACATTTAATTCGATTAAACGTTCGTATTTTTTTTCTTCCTCTTCAATCGCATTCAGCTCTTCGTTATGAATACGGTATACATCGCGAATGTTTCGCAACCACGGATTTAACAAACCTAGATCTGCAGACTGCATAGCAGCTTTTACACCACCACAACCATAATGTCCGCAAACAACTACATGATTTACTTTTAAGTGCTCTACAGCATACTCTACAACAGACATCGCGTTTAAATCGGTACCAATAACCATATTAGCAATGTTACGGTGTACAAAAACATCTCCAGGACCTAATCCCATTAATTCTTCTGCAGTAACTCTACTATCGGAACAACCAATAAATAGTAATTCCGGATTTTGTCCTTCGCCCAATTTATCAAAATACGCGTCGTCTTCATTTAATTTAGACTTTATCCACGTTTTATTATTTTCAAATACGATATCAAGATTCATCTTTTAAAAATTTAGTTTTCGTCTTTGACGTTATCCTTTATCCATTTCACACAACTATCAAAAGTCTTAAAAATATGTTCTTTAGCAATAAGATCTGGAATAATATCAATACGTTCCATCATATAGCTTGGTTGTTTTAATAGTCCGACAAACAATACTTGAATATTCTTTTTATTTAAATCTTGCAGTACATCTTCCATGGCATACAATCCAGATTGATCCATATATTGCATACGTCCTAAACGAATAACAACCGTTTTTGCTGTTGCAGGAATTTGATCTGCTAGACTTTGAAAATCACTTGTAGACCCAAAGAATAAAGGTCCTTTTAAGTGTTTTATAAAAACTTCTTCTTTTAATTTTTCAGGAAAAATAGCTTCATCTGCCCAAGCTTTCTCTTTCTTTAAAGATTTCACATCCGATCGTTGCGCAGTTAAATCTCCTATTTTTTTCATAAACATAAGAGAAGCAATAACTAAACCAATACCAACGGCATATACTAAATTCCAAAAAGTAGATAATAATAATACGACAATCATGATTAGAACTTCAGAACTCATTTTAAAAGGTCCAATTTTCATATCTCTTGGTAAACTTGGAATGGCTTTTAAACCTTTATAATCCATAACTCCAATACCAACAGTTACAAGAATACCTGCTAAAACTGCTGCAGGAATTTGAGATGCAATTGGCGCTAAAACTAATAAAATAAACAGTAACATAATACCGGCAATCATTCCAGAAAGTCTTGTTTTACCACCAGAATTAATATTAACTACGGTTCTAATTGTTGCTCCAGCTCCTGGTAAACCACCAAATATTGCTGCGATACTATTACCAATACCTTGCCCAATAAGTTCTTTATTCGGCTTGTGTTTTGTTTTGGTCATATTATCTGCAACCACACTAGTTAATAAAGAATCAATAGCACCTAGTAACGCTAAAGTTAAAGCGGTAAAAATATAAGGCGTGACACTAGTAACACTAAAATCTGTAAAAATACTTAAATTAGGAATTGGTAAACCTGTAGGTATTTCTTCAATAGGTCTATAATCTAAACCAAAACCAATGGCAACTCCAGACATCACAACTAAAGCGACAAGCGTACTTGGCACGGCTGTGGTTATCCGTTTAAATCCGTAGATAATAAATATCGTTCCAAGAGCGAGAATAAGCTCTAACCAATTAATTTGCTGAATAGCTTTTGGTAGCGATTTTAATGCACCTAAAACACCTGAAGCTTCATTGGAAGCTAGCGTTTTAGATTCTTTTAAAATATCTTCTGCAGTAATTTCACTTCCTCTTTCAATGGTTTCTTTAAAATTTTCTAAAACTAGAATACCTTCTCCAGCTTCTTCTTTTAATATATTTTCAAGGATAAGTTCTTCCGCTTGTGGTTTAAATTGCTCTACGAAAACCATATCTTCTTTAGGATAATAACCTAATGCTGGAAGAATTTGCGTGATTAAAATAATAACTCCAATGGCTGTCATAAACCCCGAAACCACAGGATACGGAATGTATTTTATGTATTTTCCAAAACCGAGAACTCCAAGTCCTACCTGAAACAATCCTGCTAATAAAAATACGGTTAAAATTGCTGGTAAAGCTTTAGAAACGTCGCCATCATTTAAAGCAATAATCCCTGCAATAACCACCATACTTACTGCTGTCATTGGTGCAGTTGGTCCAGAAATCTGCGTATTTGTACCTCCAAAAAGTGCCGCAAAGAAACTTAAAAAAATCGCACCATATAGTCCTGCACTTGGGCCCAATCCAGAGGACACACCAAATGCTAATGCCAGTGGCAATGCAACAATTCCTGCCGTGATACCTCCAAAAGCATCTCCTTTAAAATTCGAGAAAAAGTTTTTCATATTTTATATTTTAGTTTCGTTTGTTTTTGTTTGTTCGTTTTACAAAATACCGTTTTTCTATGTAGTTTAAAAGGAATTTAGATTAGAAATTAACAAATGCAATTATATTAATTTGATCTCTTCCTGAATTTTCAAAAAACTGATTCATATACCCTAATTCTAATTTTAAGTTTTCTGAAAACTTATATCCTAATCCTCCATATACTCTGTTTCTATCGAATACATCCGATTCCGTATTTAAAAACACTTCATTGTATGCAGATAAATATAAAGGGCTTTTGCCATCTTCTTTATTTTGAAGCGGATAATTAAAGCCTAAAAAGTAGCGTAGTCGCATTTTAAAATCGTCTTCTACAAAACGTTGTTCAAAACGATAACGATGATTCAATTTCAGTTTACCTATATTTTGTTTGGACGTAAATTGCTGAAAAACACGATGCTCATTTACCGTTGCTTTTTCATCGGTGTTTCCAATATAATTTTCAGATAAAATATAACCATATCCTAAAAGGATGTTATTCTTACTTTCATTAAAAGTATAACCTAAACCGGTTCTTAGTAATAGTTGTTCTAAATCACCTACAGCATCATAATTTCTGTATTGCACTTCGTGATGAATATTCCAGGTATTGTTTAATTTTTTGTTTCCAATATAAATTAACCAATTTCCTAAATTACTCTCTTGACTTGTAGCAATAAAAGGCAACACCAATATACATATTAGTGTTGCCATAAAAGTCTTCTTTTTCATAAAAGCTTTTATACTATTTTATTAATAAAAGTTTACAGCACCTGTATTTACATCATACATTGCTCCAATGATTTTAATTTCACCTTTTTTCTCCATTTCGGTAAGTATTGGACTTTCGGCATGAATTCTATCGATCATTAATTGTACATTCATGTGCGATACCTCATCTACAAACGCTAAATTTTTAGAGCTTCTTAAGCTTTCGTCTTTAGGTTCTGTAACGGCATTAACTGCTGGTGTAATTTTTTGAATCAACTTGGTTAGGTTACCCATTTCGGCATGGTCACAAGCTCCTTTTACGGCACCACAACTTGTATGTCCTAAAACAACAATAAGTTCTGTACCTGCTAATTTACATGCAAATTCCATACTCCCTAAAATGTCTTCATTCACAATATTCCCTGCTACACGCACGCTAAAAATATCTCCTAATCCTTGGTCAAAAACCAATTCTGCAGACACACGTGAATCGATACAACTTAAAATAGTTGCAAATGGAAATTGTCCGTCACTAGTATCATTTACTTGCTCTAAAAGGTTACGATTCGCTTTTAAATTATCTTGAAACCTTTGATTTCCTTCTATTAAATATTGTAATGACTTTTCAGGTGTCATTGTTGCTTGTGTCTCTTTTGTATGTGCTTTCATAAGTTTTTATTTATTAGAATACTAGTTTTGTAGTATCTGGATTTTTCTCTCCGGTTAGTAATAAGGAAACATTAAGTTTATTCATAATGTCTCTTTTTGTTTTGTTGTTTTTATCTAAACACATCAAGTTTATTTTATTTTTTGATACGTATTTAGATACACTTTCTAATGCTTTATCACTTTGTTCAAAAACATATTCAAAGGTGTTTATTTCAGCAGTAACATCCACTGTTGAATTACTATTCGCTGCTTTAACAATATGGAATGTCTTAATTGGCACTTTTGTTTTACTAATTAATTCTTCAATACCATTAATGTCTAAGGTTTTATCTATAGTATTTAAAACCCCTAATGCAACTTCTTTATTTGGTTGCAACGCATCTTTACCTGTTGTAATCATAACAGGACCTTTGTGTGTTTTTAAAACAAATTCTGTGATATTGTCTCCTATAAAGTTAAGTTTTTTT
The DNA here is from genome assembly GCF_001418105.1 of Lacinutrix himadriensis. Classification (GTDB taxonomy): domain Bacteria; phylum Bacteroidota; class Bacteroidia; order Flavobacteriales; family Flavobacteriaceae; genus Oceanihabitans; species Oceanihabitans himadriense. The sequence goes on along the minus strand of NZ_LIQI01000022.1, from coordinate 868,994 downwards.
GCTTTCCTTTTACCAAGAACTATAATATCTGGTTTATGTTCTTGTATATAGCTTTCAATTTCATGCTTTAAATTACCAAAAGATAATTTATAATCGATAGGCATATCAAACTCCTGACTTACAGGTTTTACAATACTTTCTATTAGTTTATCTGTAATGAGATGCTTTTCATTAATAGAACGCATAGTAGACAACTGATTATCTCTATCGACAATTTCTGTTGGTCTTTTTATATGAAACAACGTTATTTCACCACCAACCATTTTTGCTAAACCTACTGTACTTTTTAAATCTAACTCTGTAGTTTTTTTTAAATCTGAAAGCAGTAATATTTTGTATTTATTATTTTTCATAGGATTTAACTTAAACTAATATTAGATTTTGGTCTTAATTGAAAAAACTCGATAAAGCTTGGCGGATTTTCAACGACTCCACGTTTTGAAATTAATTTGATATCAATGTTTCTTTCCTTTGCTTTAAAAGCAAAATCTTCAAGAATTTCAATAATATCGTAATCCAGAAACCTTGTTTTTCTAACATCAAATTCTAAATACGTATCTCTTGGTAAGCTATCTAATTCTTTTAAAATGGCTCCTTTATTAAAGAAGGTTACTTCTTCAGCTAATTCCATTTTAATTCTATGCTTTCCATTACTATTATCTTCAATATGAAGAAAGTGCGAATTTTGGTAGCTTTTTAATAAAATAACAACAATACCAACAGCCAATCCTAAACCAATACCAACTAATAAGTCTGTAAACACAATTCCTATTACGGTTACAAAAAACGGAACAGATTGTTTCCAACCTAGACTGTACATCTTCTTAAATAACGATGGTTTTGCTAGTTTGAAACCTACAATTAATAAAATAGATGCTAAAACAGATAAAGGAATTTTATTAAGTAAAGAAGGAATAAGTACTACTGATAATAATAATAAAAGTCCGTGAATGATAGTCGATAGTTTCGTTTTTCCGCCAGATTGAATATTAGCAGAACTTCTAACAATTACTTGCGTTATTGGAAGACCACCAACTAATCCAGATAATATATTACCTGCACCTTGCGCCAATAATTCTCTATTGGTAGGTGTCACGTTTTTGTCTGGATCAATTTTATCCGATGCTTCAACACACAATAAAGTTTCTAAACTTGCTACTAAAGCAATAGTAAAAGCAACAACCCATACTTGCGGATTTGTAATTGCTGCAAAATTCGGGAAACTAAACTGTCCGATAAAAGAATCTAAATCTTCTGGAATTGGAACACTAACCATGTGGTTTGCTCCAATAGATAATACCTCGTGATTTTGGGTAAGCATAAAAAATACGATACCTAATACTACCACTACAAAAGGGCCTTGAATCACTTCGAAGAACTTTCCTTTTTTACTCAATATTTTATCCCAAAATATTAAAAGTAATAAACTAATAAGACCAATTAAAGCAGCTCCTGGATGAATATTATTTAGCATCGTAAACAATTCTGAAAAGGTATTTCCTCCGTCTATTTCAAAAAATTCTAAATCCCAAGCTGACGCTTCATCGTAACCAAAAAAGTTAGGAATTTGTTTTAAGATAATGATAATACCAATACCTGTAAGCATTCCTTTAATCACCGATGACGGAAAATAATAGCCAATAATACCAGCTTTTAGAATACCAAAAATTAATTGAATAACACCTCCTAAAACAACAGCAACTAAAAAGTTTTCATAACCTCCTAAAGTTCCAATTGCTGTTAATACAATTGCTGCAAGTCCGGCAGCAGGGCCACTTACACCAATTTTAGAACCACTTAAGGCTCCTACTACTATTCCTCCTATAATTCCGGCTATAACTCCTGAAAAAAGTGGGGCTCCACTGGCTAATGCAATACCTAAACATAAAGGTAATGCAACAAAAAACACGACGACACTTGCAGGCAAGTCGCTTTTTAATGTTTTAAACATATATACATACTGATTTTGCGCTATTGATTCTTTTTTTATGATCAATAGCTATTTTTAATATTTTTTTGGGACAATAAATGTCTAACGAATAAAATATTAAATAAAATCTGGTGGTGGAGAAATGATGTTAAAATGCGGATTCAGGTAACTTTTAAAGAAATACCCTAATTCATTATTCTTAAATAAATCGCTTAAAGGAATGAATTCGTTGTTCGTTTTATAAAAAACAACTTCCAAATTATTATTTTCTTCCTCTTCAGAAAGGCTATAAAAAACAGAAATATCTATAGTATCATCTAGTGCTATAATTATAGATGGCATAGTAATAATTGCCATAAATAATACAGTAAAAAATATAGAAATGTTTCTTTTTGGCATCCTTTAAATTAAATCAAGCTGCAAATATATAACTATAGAAGTATTTTATTGTTAAGGAAAAATTAAATTTCATTTAATGCTTTAATATCATCATTAGAAATCCAACCCACTTTACCATCTGTAAGTTTAATTTTTTTCCAATTATTTACCGTATCTAAAATTAAAACTTTAGTTCCTTCATGTAACCTAAAAGACTCTTCGCTTCTTAAATTAGGCTCACTTTTAACCATCGCTTCTTGTGAAAACACAATGGCTGGTTTATTCTTTTTATCGATATCGAATTTATGAAAGGCAAAAAACAAAGTGATACATGTTAAAAATAAGAAACTGGAACTACCAATAAATGCAAGTCTTTTTCTGCCTGTAGAAAAGCTGAAATAATACAATAAAGACAATAGCACAAATAAAACCACAGCGACAACCGAAGCATACGCCCAGCCATTAAAACTCATGGTATTTGTGATGCTTTTAAACAGTTTAGAGAAACCTACTTCTGGCACAACATCTATAGCATCTACAGTCATGTTTCTTGCAAAAGCGATATTGTTTTGTATTTCTTTATCGTTAGGAGAAAGCTGTAATGCTTTTTCAAAGTAGTAAATACTAGGTGCAATATTATTTAGCTTATAATGTGCATTACCAAGATTGAAATACAAAGAAGCAGAATGTTTTTTAGCATCTAAAATGCTTTCATACTTAGAAATTGCTTCTGTAAATTTTCCTTCATTATACAACGTATTTCCTTCTTCAAAAAGCGTATTGTTTTGTGCTACAGAAAGCGTAGTTAGTAAAAAGGTTAGTATGTAAATTATTTGTTTCATTTGTGTTTTATATAAAACTCTTCCTGCTATATTTTCGATGTATCGGAATACATTCACCTTCCAATTATTATTCTAAGAAAGGAGTTTAAACATTTATTTTATTTGCTTATCTATTTCAGAAATGGTTCTAGATGCTTTTTCATAATCTTGTTGCATTTCTACTTGTGTAATTGGAGTATATCGTGCCAATTCGCAATTTTTCAAGATACTTACAAACTCTAAAACAGTGGTGTTTTCTACTTCTCGATCATTTAATATTTCTGTAATCTTATCTTTAGTGAAATCACTAGTTTCTATTTGCAACTTGGCTTTTAAATAATTGTGTAACGCCTTTTCAAGAGCCACATAAAAAGCTTCTTTTTGTCCTAAAGCACGTTTTGCTGCGCTTAAATATTTTTTTGCTAGCTTATCTGCTTTTCTAACTTTATTCCCTGTAACATCTGCCATACGTTCTTCACGTTTGTTTCTAAACACAATGGCTAATGGTATTGCTAAAAGCGGACTTAATAAAGCGGTCCAGAAGCCTGTAGATTTAAAGAAATTCTTTTTTGTAGTGCTAACTAAATTTGCGTTGGTTTTAATAAATGCAAATTGATCATTACTTAAAACAGGTTGTTTATCGTTTCCGTTTACAATAGCATTATTGTTTGTTGCCTCGCTATTGGTTGGTCCTTCTAATACATCAATTATTAACTCATCAGAAGAAAGTGTTTTGTAGCTTTCGGTTTTTAAATCAAAATAAGAAAACGAGATACTTGGTAAAGGATACTTCCCTTTAAATTGCGGAACAACCGTATAACTCTGGCTACGTGTTCCTTGCATGCCGTTTATACTTGTTCTTACATTGTCTGTATTTTCTGGTTCATAAACCTCTAAGGAGCTAGGAAGACTTAGTTTTGGTAATTCGAATAGTTTTAAATTTCCATTACCGGAAACAGCAACGGTTGCTTGTAAGGATTCGGATGCATTTAATGCTGTTTTAGAAGTAGCTACTTTAAAATCGAAATCACCAACCGCTCCAGTAAAATTAGCTGGTTTATTATTTTCTGGTAACGGTTTCACGTTAATTTTTCTACTTCCTGCAGAAATTGTTTTGTGCGCTTGCGTCATTAAACGTTCTCCAAAAATATTTCGTCTACTTGTAGGAACATCTACGGTAATATCTAAGCTTAAAGGCTCAATTTCTAGCTTCCCTGTTTTTTGAGGATAAAGTACTGTTTTACGTAAAACAACATATCTATAATCTTCACCTTTATAGGTTCCTTTTAAAATTTTTAAGCCTTTTATATCTATGTTTTGTGACCAGAAATCATTGTATCTCGGACTATCTATTTCTCGCCAATTACTAACTCCGGTATTTGGTGAAACATAAAGTTTATAGACAACGGTTATTCCTTCGTTTAAATAAGGACTTGTCTTAGATACTTCTGCAACCAAATGAATATTATCTTCTATTATAATATCTGGATTATTAGGATCATTTGGCTTGCTTACCGCTTTAGAAACCACTACGGTTATTGGCGTTGTTTTATAGGTCTCACCATTAATTTCTATAGTAGCCTGATTGATAGTAAATTTTCCTTGTTTTTTTGGTGCTAAAAAGTAACTGTACGTCTTATTGAATGATTTTTTTCCATTCATCCAAGAATGACTAACAGACTGGTTTGGACCTGCAACTACAGTGAAATCTTGAAAGCTTGGCGGATTAAAATTATCGCCATCTTCGTTCATTTCAAAATCAATACGTAAACGTTCATTAACACCAAGTTTCTTCTTGCTTGTTTTTGCTTCAAATTTAACCTGTGCAGAAGCAATACTTGTTGCAAGTAGTATAAATAGTATGGTTATGTGTTTTAGTGTTTTCATTTTTAAGATGCTTCGACTGCGCTCAGCATGACAATCAATTTTAATTTACAATTATAACTTCTAGCTTCGGTCTTCAGACTTCTAGCTTTTTTACCAGTCCTTTTCGGTTTGTACTCTTTCTCCTTTTGTTTTTTGAGCATTCATTTTATCTTGTACTTTCTGCTCTTGATCATTCATTGCTTCTAACAAGTTTTTCACTTGCTGTGGTGATAATTGTCCGGGTTGTGGTTTTGGTTGTTCTTTTTTCTCATCTTCACCACCTTTCCCTTCATCTTCTTTTTCATCTTTAGGATTACCTTCTTCGTCTTTTTTATCCTCGCCTTCTTTTTTATCTTTTTCTCCGTCGTCTTTAGGCTCTTCGTCTTTATTTTCGTCTTCCTGATCTTTTTTATCTTCCTTATCCTGGTCTTGATCTTTTTGATCTTTTTCCTGATCCTTGTTATCTTCGTTTTGATCTTTATTCTCGTCCTGCTTATCTTGTTCCTCTTGTTGCTGCTCTGCACATTCTTTTGCTAAAGCGTAATTATAACGTGTTTCGTTATCGGTAGGATTGTTACGTAATGCATTTTTAAAAGCTTCTGTCGCTTCTTTACATTGCTTATCCTGCATAAGAATATTACCAATATTATGAAATGCTCTATATTTCTCATCTCTAGTGGTTGCGTGTTTTGCCGTTTGTTTTAAACGATATAACGCTTCATCAAAAATACCTTTTTTGTAATACGAATTCCCTAAGTTATACGCTCCAACGGTATAGTTTGGTTGCTCAGACATGGCTTTTCTATATTCCATTTCTGCCGAAACATAATCTTCATTATCTGCCAAAATGTTGGCATCATACACTAAATCGTTCGCTTTTTGGTGCGCAAGTATTTGCTCTTCTTCTTTGTCTTGTGCAAAAGAAGAAATGCTAAAAAGGGCTAATATGATTATTACTACGTGTTTCATTTTGATTTTACTAAATTATAAAACTCTTGGCTTGGTTCTAGTTAAAGATTTTATAAATTATTTAACTGGTTAATTCATGAAAGACCTTTCGGTTTGCTTTGCAAGGTACTTTCAATGAAAATATATTTTCATCTCAACCAATGCGCAAGGTGACATTCTTATTTATAGGTTCTCGTTGAATAGGTTTAACTTTTTCAGCCAAGCTGTTTTTCGTTCTAACAAAAAGACATCGATAAACAATAGAAATATTGCTAATGCTAAAAACCATTGAAATTGGTCTTTAAAATCGGCAAACTCTTTGGCTTCAAATTCTGTTTTATCCATTTTATTTAAAATGTCTCTAATGGTATCTACTACTTCGTTTGTATTTCTCCCATTAATATAAACACCGTTTGCTTCTGCAGCAATGCTTTTTAAATTCTCTTCGTTTAAACGTGTTATTACCGTTTCGCCTTGTCTGTCTTTTTTATAATTTAAAACAACGCCGTTTCGTTTTATAGGAATTGGCCCTCCTTTAATATCTCCAACGCCAATGGTAAAAATTCGTATTCCTTCTTTACTCGCCTCTTCTGCTGCACGAACTGCCGATTCGCCAAAGTGATCTTCACCATCTGAAATAATGATTAAAACCCTATTGGTCTGCTCTTCATTATCAAAATAGGTTTCTGCTAATTCTATAGCGCCATTAATTGCTGTTCCTTGCGAAGACAACATATCTGTATTCATGTTTTGCAGAAACATTTTTGCCGCTGCATAATCTGTAGTTATTGGTAATTGCGGAAATGCTTTTGCCGCATAAGCAATAATACCAACTCTGTCACTGGCAAGATTATTTATAATTTGTGTTACTAATTGTTTCGACTTATCCAATCTGTTTGGCGCAATATCTTCTGCCAACATACTTTTAGAAACATCTACAGCAAATACAATATCTACACCTTCGCGTTTTACCGTTTCTAGTTTGGTTCCTACTTTAGGATTTACTAAAGCAATTGCTAAACTAGCAAATGCAAGACACCAAATAGCTACTTTTAAGATGCTTTTAAAAAGGGATTGGTTCGGACTTAATTTTTTTAGGATTGCTTTATTGGCAAAGTTTTTTTGTGCTTTATGTTTCCAAATTTGAAGCACCAAAAAAAGTAGGATTATTACTGGAATAATCACTAAAACCCAAAACCATATTTTTTCTTCTAATTGATACATTTATTTTAATATTCTTTCGCAATATTCAGTGAGCAGTGTATCGCTACTGAAATTTTCAGCTATTTTTTTATAATTACTATTGGCTCTTCTACTCCTTTAATACGAATTTTCAGCGCTTTATAATCCCAACTATTTTCATTCCTTTCTGCAAGAATATCTAGCTTACCTTGTCCTTTGGTGCCTTTTATTCTAATCGTTGATTGTACTTTTTTATTATCTTCAGAATAGCTAACAAACCCTTCGGCAATAGCCATTTTATCTATTGGCTCAATATCTCCTAATACATGAATAGCCTGCTTATTATTTCCCACTTCTTTTATCGCATTTTCATAAAGCGTTGCGTCTGTATAAGCTTTACTAACATCTTTAATCTTTCCACCTAATCCTGAATTAATGAAACCTATTAACATAATTATGAGGAATCCAATTAACGGAATAAACCATTTTTGATTACGCTTCATCCAATTTTTATGTGGTATTAGCTCATTCATGTTTTTTACACAAAACTTCTAAAGATAGTAAAACGCAATAATAATTCTAATGCTAATAAAAGTCCTGCTAATAATACTAACGGACGATATTTTTCTTCGTAATTATAAAATTTAAATTCTTCGATTTCTGTTTTTTCTAGTTTGTTTATCTCGTCATAAATCTCGGCAAGCTTCTTATTGTTTGTTGCTCTAAAATATCTTCCTCCAGTGGCATCTGCAATTTCTTGAAGTAGGGCTTCATCAATTTCTACTTGTACTCTTGCGTATTGAAAAGTCCCGTTTGGATTTGTTGCGTAAGGAGATAGCGCCATTCCATTTGTTCCTATCCCTATTGTGTATACTTTAATACCATATTCTAAAGCTAACTCACTAGCAATTTTAGGATCTATAAAACCAGAATTATTTACTCCATCTGTTAGTAAAATAATTACTTTACTCTTGGCTCTACTATCTTTTAAACGGTTTACAGAAGTTGCTAAACCCATTCCTATTGCGGTTCCTCCTTCAATAATCGTGTTGTATTTTATATCGTTTAGCGATCGTATTACAATTGCTTTATCACTAGTAATTGGTGTTTTTGTATAACTTTCTCCTGCATATTCTACCAAACCAATTCTATCATTTGGTCTTCCAGCAATAAATTCTGCTGCAACTTCTTTTAAAGCCTCTAAACGATTAGGTCTTAAATCTTTCGCCAACATACTTGCCGAAACATCTATTGCCATCACAATATCTATACCTCGAGTGGTTTTTGTTTTTGTTGAAACATCTACCGTTCTTGGTCTTGCCATTGCAGTTATTAATGCTGCTAAAGCTGCTAAACGCAAAGCAAATAGCAAGTGTCTTAGTTTTGGCAACCAAGAGTTGGTTACTTTAAACCCTTTTAAACTGGATATCTTTAATTCTGCTGTTTGCTTATTATGCTTAAAAACATACCATAGCAATGCTAATGGAAGTAATAAAAACAACCAGAAAAATTCTTTATTTAAAAATTCTATTCCTTCAAACATGGTTTAATTTTCTTCTTGTTCTTTTTTTGCTACTTCTTCTTTTATAAGCTCTACAGAATTAACAATTCTTTCTGCAATCGCCTCGGCATAAACATCGCCTTTTCTATATGTAATTGCTATTTCCTGTATAACGTTGTCTGCAGTGAAATGTAAAAGCACATATTCACCATCATAATACTTATCGGTATTTGCTACAGGAAGGCTCGCTGTTCCGTAGGTTTTTAATCCTTCGGCATTATTAGGAGTTACAAACTTTTCCTTTTTAACAAGTAAATTGGTAACACCTTGTTTTTCTAATTGCTGAATTGCCTTTTCGGAAACTTGATTTAAATCTATTTCTTCTTTTGCTCCTTGATTTTCGGGACCTTCTTGCGGACTAATTTTTAGCGTAGAGAGGTTAACACTTAAGGCTTGGGAAACATTACCAAAACTAAAAACAGTCATCTGTAGTTTTGCTTTTATCTCTTCTGGAATTGGTGGGTTTTCTCTTTTTAAAACTTCTGGTGTGCTAATAGAAATTGCTGGAAAACCATAATCACTAGTTACCCAATTACCTTCTAGTAATTCTTTACTTTCATGACCAACAATAGTATCTTTTACATAACCAAAACCATATTTCAAACCAAAGCCTACAAAAGTGGCAATACAAAGACCAATAACTATTGCTACAGTAATAATTATCTTATTACGTTTTTGTTTTTTCTCTTGTATTTCTTGATATTTTTGGTCTTGCAGTTTTTCTTCTTCGGTTGGTTCTGGCAACGCTTCTTTTACTTGATCTATTTCTAAATCTATAGTATTTCTATCTAATTTTGCTAGCTCTACATCTGGAGCAGATTTTGCAAACTTTACTAAATCGGCACGCTTTAAGATCGTTTCAATATTTCTAATATCGTCTTTAGTAATATCTATTTGATTTGCATCTTTAAGTATGTTTAATCGTGTGATTAACTCATCGGTTGTACTCTCTAATGCGCGATCATATACTTTTTCGTCTAGGTATTTTCTAATAATAAAGGTTAACTCGGAATAGTAATCTTTTAATTCAGCATTTTGTAAATAGCTGGTTTCATCTAAATTTTGAAGTGCTAATTTCGCTCTATCATAAGGCGGAAGCAATGCAATTTTCTCTTCTTTTGTAAGTGGTTTTGTTCTCCAAATAAACCAATATAACAAGAAACCTATTACCGATAAAACCAATAAAGTTAGCAGTAAATATTTCCACCATTGACTCGGACTTTTCTCTACTTCAATAATTGGTTTAATATCAAACAATCCTTGTTTTGTAGTGTCTACAACAATATTTCTCACTTCTACTTGTAGAGAATCGGTTTGAAAGACTTTGGTACCAATTACAATTTTCTGTCTTGGAATAGTGAATGCGCCAGAATCAAATTGCGTTAATCCATACTTTTTTATAAGCGTGTATTTAGCATCTTCTTTTGTGGTGTCTATTGCAAACGAATGGATAACCTCTAACGGAAGAAAGGTTTGTCCTTCCGGAAAAACTACAACATTTGTAGTATCGGTTTCTACCTGAACTTTATAGGTTATTTGCTCTCCTATTTTTATGGAAGTAGAATCTATTGTTGCAGTTACTTGCGCTGCTAAAAATAAAGGCAAAAGTAAAAAGGCAAAAGTAAAAAGACCCGAAAACGGAAGACCGAAAACGGAAGCATTTGTATTATTATATTTAAAATTCTTACTCTTCATATTAAAAATAGGTTTCCATTTACCGTAACCTGACATTATCTTATTAATTATCCTCTTCTTTTAAAATAACCTAAAAGCTTTTTTACATAACTTTCATCTACTCTACAATCTATGGTTCCTGCTCCAGATTTCGCAAAACTATCTTTATAATATCTACTTTTTCATGGTAGAATTTCGCATAGTTTTTACGGACGGTTTTAGATTGTGTATTTACCAAAAGGAACTCTCCTGTTTCTTCATCTTGCATTTGAACCATACCAATGTTTGGCATCTCTTCTTCGCGTTTATCAAATACTCTAATTCCGGTTACATCGTGTTTTCCTGCTGCTATTTTTAAGGTTTGCTTATAATCGTCTGCAATAAAATCGGAAAGCACAAAAACAATAGCTTTCTTTTTCATTACGTTACGCATAAACTTCAAAGCTTCAGCAACATTAGTGCCTTTGCTTTTTGGTTTAAATTCTATAAGTTCACGAATAATACGCAATACATGGGATCTTCCTTTTTTAGGCGGAATATAAAGTTCTACGTCGTCGGTAAATAAAATAAGCCCTATTTTATCATTATTCTGTGTTGCAGAAAATGCTAATGTTGCTGCGATTTCTGTTACCACTTCATTTTTAAATTGCTCTTCGGTTCCAAATAATTCCGATCCCGAAATATCCACCATAAGCATCATAATGAGCTCCCGTTCTTCTTCAAAAACTTTAATATGTGGAAGATTGGTTCTTGCCGTTACATTCCAATCTATATTACGTACATCATCTCCATATTGATACTGTCTTACTTCAGAAAAAGTCATACCACGACCTTTAAAGGTAGAATGGTATTCTCCTCCAAAAATATGATCAGACAAACGGCGTGTCTTAATCTCGATTTTTCGTACTTTTTTTAGTAATTCTTTGGTATCCATTTTTATTAAGTATGCAGTGAGCAGTCTTCAGTTAGCAGTAATTACAATTCAGAATTCGAGTAAGCGACTGCCTACTGAACACTGAAGACTCTCTTTATGGTACTTCAATCTCATTAACAATCTTGCTAATAATATCTTCTGAAGTGATATTTTCCGCTTCCGCTTCGTAGGTAATTCCAATTCTATGACGTAATACATCATATACTACCGCACGAACATCTTCTGGTATTACATAACCTCTTCGCTTAATAAATGCATAACATTTTGCTGCGGTTGCAAGATTAATACTTCCACGAGGAGAAGCTCCAAAAGAGATTAATGGTTTTAAATCTTCTAATTTATATTTTTCTGGGTAACGTGTTGCAAAGATGATATCTAGAATATATTTTTCAATTTTCTCATCCATATATACTTCACGAACCGCTTCTTGCGCTCTAAGTATTTGCGATACCGAAACTACCGGATTTACTTTTTCCCAAGATCCTTTTAAGTTCGCTCGCATGATTAATTGTTCTTCCGCTTGCTTTGGGTAATCAATAACTGTTTTTAGCATAAACCTATCCACTTGCGCTTCTGGTAAAGGATATGTTCCTTCTTGCTCTACAGGATTCATCGTTGCCATTACCAAGAATGGTTTATCCAATTTAAAAGTTTCGTCACCAATCGTTACTTGCTTTTCTTGCATTGCTTCTAATAAAGCAGACTGCACTTTTGCAGGCGCTCTATTAATCTCATCTGCTAGCACAAAATTCGCAAATATTGGTCCTTTCTTAATTTTGAATTCATTTTCCTTCATGTTATAAATTAAGGTACCAGTAACATCTGCAGGTAATAAATCTGGTGTAAATTGTATTCTACTAAAACTTCCAGATACTGCTTGAGACAGTGTATTAATTGCTAATGTTTTTGCAAGACCAGGAACACCTTCCAATAAGATATGTCCTTGACCTAATAATCCTATAAGTAATCTTTCGATCATGTCTTTTTGACCAACAATTACTTTATTCATTTCTAGTGTTAGTAAATCTACAAAAGCACTCTCTTTTTCAATTTTCTCATTAATTGACTTAATATCAACTGTACTTGTATCTTCCATCATTTTTTAATTTTTAAAGGCATGAATTTAACATTCATAATTTCGAGGTGTAAATTTGTTAAAATTTTTGATGCGCTGCTGTTAATAATTGGTTAAAAATTGTAGTGTTTAATATATGTTTAAGCGTTTTTCTTTTCTATTTTTAATGTTCAAAACAAAAAAAATGATAAAGAATAAATTTTCTAGAATTATTGCTGGCGCTATGACCTGGGGTGACTGGGGAAAGCAACTCTCTAAAAAAGAGATGATTACACTCCTGCATCACTGTATAAACCAAGGTGTAACTAGTTTTGATCATGCAGATATTTATGGGAGTTATACTACAGAAACTGCTTTTGGTAACGCCTTCGCGGAAAGCAATATCGTACGAGAAAAAATGCAATTAATTAGCAAATGTGGCATACAATATGTTAGTGAAAATCGTAAAAACGAAGTAAAACACTACAATTTTAGTAAAAATTATATCATTTGGTCAGCGGAAGAATCGCTAAAAAATCTAAAAACGGACTATTTAGATCTCTTTTTACTGCATAGACCAAGTCCGTTAATGCAACCCGATGAAGTTGCAGAAGCAGTTTCTATTTTAGAAGTTCAAGGAAAAATTAAAGCTTTTGGAGTTTCTAACTTTACCACCTCGCAAGTCGATTTAATTTCTAAATATACAGATGTTTCGGTAAATCAAATAGAATTCTCATTAACCCAACATCAAGCAATGCATGATGGCACTTTAGACCAAATGTTATTAAAAAACATGACGTCAATGGCTTGGTCTCCTTTAGGAAATGTATTTAAAGAAGATACCGAACAAACCAGGCGCATACACAAACAACTTGGGGAGTTATTAGAAAAATACAATGCAACAGAAGACCAGCTTTTATTGGCTTGGATTTTAAAACACCCTGCTAATATACATCCAGTAATAGGAACTACAAACGCGAAGCGAATTGAAAACGCAGTAAAAGCAATCCATATAGAATTAGAATTAGAAGATTGGTTTAAAATTTTAGTGGCTTGCCAAGGACATAAAGTGCCGTAATACATTCCTGCGAAGGCAGGAATCTCATAAATTGAAACTATATTCTTGCTTTGCAAAAGATTAATAACCACCTTAAAAAGATTAGTAGTATTCAGTCGCAGTAGGCAGTTGCTTACTCGGTTTTAATATAAATAAGTAAAAGATTTTCACCTTCGTGGAAATTAAAAATAAATTTTTCATGAAAAAAACAGCCTTAATAACAGGAGCAACAAGCGGTATTGGTAGAGCAACAGCTCATGAACTTGCAAAACATGGTATTAACTTAATACTTTGCGGCAGAAGACAAGAACGCCTAGACACCATACAACAAGCGTTAAGTAAACAAACCAACGTGCAAACTTTAAATTTTGATGTACGTGATAAAGATGCCGTTTTTAATGCCATCGATTCGCTTCCTGCAGATTTTAAACAAATAGATATCTTAATCAATAATGCAGGAAATGCACATGGTTTAGATCCCATTGAAACTGGAGATTTAGACGATTGGGACGCCATGCTAGATATTAATGTAAAAGGATTACTTTATGTTAGTAAAGCGGTAATTCCTATAATGACAGAGAGAAATTCTGGACACATCATTAATATTGGTTCTTCTGCAGGAAAAGAAGTATACCCTAAAGGAAACGTGTATTGTGGTAGTAAACATGCGGTTCTAGCAATTACAGAAGGTATGCGAATAGACCTCAACCCATACGGAATAAAAGTTGGCGCCATTAATCCCGGATTAGTAGAAACCGAATTTTCTCAAGTGCGTTTTAAAGGAGATGCCATTGCTGATAATATATATAAAGGCTACAAAGCATTGCAACCAGAAGATATTGCAGACATCATCTATTTTGCCATAACACGTCCTGCACATGTAAATATTGCAGACTTATTGGTGTTCTGTACAGCCCAGGCTAGTAGTACTATTGTGAAGAAAGATATTTAATTAAAAAAGATTCCTGCCTTCGCAGGAAGTAAACATGATTAACAAACGCTTACTTATTAAAAACCTATTAGCTCACAATGATGAGAACAGTTTTTATGATAAAAAGCGAAAAATAAATATTGACCTAAGAGAAGGAAAAGCGAAGTTTCTAAAGCATGTTTGTGCGCTTTCTAACAGTAATCCGAAAAACAATTCCTACATAGTCATTGGTGTAGAAGATGAAGACAATACTATTGTTGGCGTTGATTTTTTTGATGATTCTAAGATTCAGAATTTAATAAATGCATACTTAGCCAATCCGCCAATTGTGCAGTATGAGAATATTCCTTTTCCGCATTTACCAGACGACAAAGTAGTTGGTTTAGTAACTATTCGCCCTATTAATAGCTTGACATCACTTCGGAAAAATATTTGGAAATATTATGGCGGTACAGTCTTTTTTAGAGATGGTAGCATAAGTATGCCAAAGGTTTTTAAAAGCGATATTATTGATGTAAATTCTAAAATCGTGGAAGCGATTGAAAACCATTCGCAAAACAATATTCAACATACACTCGATGGCGTTTTTACTTTTTTAAATAAGCGGAAAGATTACCATCCTAAATACAAAGTCTTTAAAGAATATTTTGTGCTTTGCTGGTCTGGACAAAAGAAAATTGTAGGTAATGAAACCTTTTATTCTAGAGTTGATATTGAAATGGTTAACGAGCAAGTGCGTTTGTTTTTTTCCACCTTAGACGAAGTAGCAATAAGCTTAATGAAGATAGTTTTAAAATTATTGAATACGTAAACCTTAGTCTGCAAAACACATCTAAATATTATCCTTTAGAAGAAACTTTAATTCATTTTGAAAACAACGCAAGCTATAATATTGAAACTAATTTACTATTTGAAGCTCCTCAATTGGATAAAAAAGTATTACATCATATTTATAATGCTAATAATGCTTTATTAGAAAAATTAAAAAAAGGACAAAAGCTGAACACTAATGAAGAGGTGGATTTAATGAATCTTCCAGAAACCTATTTAATATGCTATTTAAATAATTTTCATGAAGCTATAGATAAACTTACTGAGGCTAAACCCTTTTTAAAAATACACAGTGAAGAAGCATATCTTTTTTATAAAGAATCGCTAAGAATTTTACGAAAAGTAAAGTATAACTAAACACCAACTATACAAAAAACAATACCAACTATATACTTCTCACTACCAAATACATATTTAGCATGCATTTATTACATTGATTTACATACATTTACACTGCTATTAATCAACAGAGTACTTTAAACCTTGTTTCATTCTTTATTCATTTAAAGATAGATACAAGGTTTTTATATAAAATCTAACTGCTTAAAAGATTTATTCAATATTTTTTTATCGTTTACTTTTAGCCATTTTTTCAATATAGTTGCATAAATAGTTCTAAAATCTATTTCATATTTTAAATCGCCATTAGCATCTAAATCGCTAAGACTTGCTAAATCATTATACAAACCTTGTTGCTTTAAATTTTCGCCAATAACAAAAACATTATTTGCAGCGCCATGGTCTGTACCATATCCAGCATTTTGTTTTACGCGTCTACCAAACTCCGAAAAAGTAATAATTAGCGTATTTTTAAATGAATTGTTTCTTTTTAAATCACCCACAAAAGCAGACACGCCATTAGCATAAAGATCTAATAAATGCTCCTGCCTATTTACTTGTCCGGCATGCGTATCAAACCCACCTAAACTTGCATAATACACTTTAGTATCTAATCCCGAATTAATAAACTCTGCTATCGTTTTTAATTGTCCGCCTAATGGGTTTTTTGTTGGATAGGTCTGTTTAGAATTATAGGTTTTGGTTTTTTCGAATAAATAATTCGCAGATGATTTTGCATCAATCATTGTTTTATATAAATACCCTAAATTATGCTCATTTAAATGATTACTGTTCTGATACTCTAAAATTCTATTAAAATTAGATTCATGTAATAATTTATAAAGCGAAGAAGAGCTTCTAGTTGCAATACCATTTTTAAACTCCCCTTTTAACACTAAAGATAAACTATCATCAATTTCTATTGCTTGATGCGCTTTTTTACCATATTCATCTAAATATCGACCCACCCAACCTGTTTGTGGATACTCATTAGAATTACTAGCAGATTGCCAAATATCGGTAGATCTAAAATGCGATCGACTTGGATTTGGGTAACCAACATTATTTATTATACTCAAATCTCCTCGGTCATATAACTTTTTTAATGGCAACAATTTTTTATGAAAACCTAAGTCGTCATTTAGTTTAATAATTTCGTTTTTACTTACAGCAATTTCCGGTCTTGCTTTATAGTATAAATCATTTCTGTATGGCACAATTGTATTTAAGCCATCGTTTCCACCAGATAATTGTATAACCACTAATTTATTATATCCTAATCCATTTAAATCTACATCCTCAAGTGCTTTTAAAAAGTTTGGGACAAAAAATAAACTACTAGCTAATGCTGAATTTTTCAAAAATTTTCTTCTTTCCATAATTAGCACATTTGATATTCAGGAAGACTCATTATTTTTGATAAATTTTTCCTTTTTGTTAATCTACCAAGTGTCTTTAAATAATTTTGTGTCCCAAGATTTATTTCACTTAAAATTAAAGAGAAAATCAAATCATTGGATGACACTTTTTTAACCGCTTTTTGATACGATTTCCAATCGACTCTTACATCTAATTTTTCTTGGTATTTATTTTTAACAGACACTAACTTAAATTTATCTGTAAAATTTCCTTTGGGCTGAATGGTAAAAGATTCTTTCTCTAATAACATTGTAGGTAATTTTATTCGAACTAAAATACTATTGGTATTTATCCAGTTTCTTCCTCCTTTCCAGCCTGCAACATTTGCTGGGTACAATAGTTTTTGATCTAGTACTGTTTGTATTTTCAACAGTTCATTTGTTTTATTAAATTTTATTGGAATTATTCTACCAATACCTACCAATAATTCTATTGGAGACTTAATTTTAGTTCCAATATTTTCTGGATTATAAAACCAATCGGACCCAAAAATATAGCGCATTAAATTTTCAATATTATAATCTTTATAAAATACTTCGGTCATTAAATTTACATGACTAACATTAATATCTTCACTCACAAAATACTTATAAATCTTCTCACTAATAAATCGTGCACATTGTTTTTGTTTTAAAATAATATCTATAATTTGATCTCCTTCAAAATTTCCTTTTTCTTCAAAAAAAGTTTTTATTTCAGAATCATGCTGCTTTTCATTAAACACAAATTGGGATTTAAAATTAAATCTATAACCAGTAAATGCTCTTGCACTTTCTTTGATATCTCTTTCGGAATAATGCCCCGTTCCTAGAGTAAATAATTCCATTAATTCTCTAGCAAAATTCTCGTTAGGCTTGGATTTATTATTTTGATTTAAATTTAAAAACTGAATCATTACAGAATCCTTAGACACTGCTTTAACAAATTGCCTAAAATCTCCTAATGCATGCTTTCGCAGTAGGTTATTATATTGTTCTACATTTTTAATTCTAGCATCTTTTGCAACAAAATGATTTGCCCAAAATAGCGTCATTTTTTCTCGTAAAGTTTCTTTTGAGGTTGCTAATCTATTAACCCAAATATGATTATATTTCTTCATCAAATTTGCGTTTAAAATGTTGTAGTCTTTTTTTACTTCTGGAGATTTTTTTATGGTTTCTTCTTTAAAAGCATCTAGACCCGTTGTGTTTATGCGCAATGGAGAAATCTTTTTAGATTCTAAGAACAAATCATTAATTATTTGCTCTTTACTTTTCCCAACAAGCAAATCTAACTGTTTAGGTAACAGTCCAAAACCCGCTCTCCAATATAAATGTAATATGTGCTTTTTGTTCATATTTATAAAACTAACTTAACGCCAATGTGCAACATTAAACTTATCAAAAATCTAACCAAACCATAAATAAAATTCCTAATTTAATTATAAAAAAAACCGTTTTAGTAGCCTAAAACGGTTTTATATTTACTTAGAAATAAAGATATTACTTCCCGCCATCCAATTTATCTTGCCAATCAGAAAGCTCTTTCCATTTTCCTTGAGAAGCCAATAAAGCTTGTTTAGGCCAAGTTCCAGGTTTATGTATTTTATACCTATCTCCTCCAGAATTTAAAACCTCTTGGCATTTTTCTACACTACATTGAGATAATGCATGCCATGTTTTTACATCATGCGTATGAAAAAGTTCTTTGATTTTTGGACCTATACCTTCTACAACTGTTAGATCATCTTCTTTTATTTTTTTACCAAATACAGCTTTGGCTGCATCTGCATCAAAGGTTATTTTTGCTACGGAAGCGACTCCTGCTCCAGCCGCAAAAGAAGAAACAGCAGTTCCTAATCCTGAAGATTTACTAGACTTGCACGCTTGTAAATCTGTTTCTAATTTTGTTATTTTATTCTTGTAAAGATTTACATCTGAAGACTTCTCTGATTTACAAGTCTCTAAATCTGCTTCTAGCTTAGCTATTCTATTTTTATAAACATCTTCACCAACAGCGCTGTCATTGCCTCCAGATAATAATTTACCTAGTAAATATCCTAATAAGGCACAAATTGCGCCAACCAATAATGGAATTAATATACACCAATTCATATTCTATATTTTTTAAGTTTTAGTTAATTGTTACAACGGTTCTTCTGTTTTTAGCTTTACCTGCTTCTGAAGCATTATCTGAAATAGGTTCATTTGGACCTTTAGAGGCTGCTTCTATGTTAGTACTTAAAATACCGTTTTGTATTAAATAGCTTTTTGCGAAATCTGCTCTTTGCTGACCAAGCATTACATTATTAGCCGCATTTCCAGTATTATCTGTATGGCCAACCACAAGTACTTTTACACCTATTTTATCTACACATCTAGAAATATTAGCTATTTTTTCACGTTGCGCTGTTGTTAAATTAATTTGCGCTTCTCCCGTATTAAAATACAATACCAATGGATTTGTTTTTAAAGCTTCGCAAGCCACTTTTAAAACCTCATCATTTGCTTTATCATCTTCAGAAACTGCAAACAATTCATAATGAACTGGACCAAAAAAGATTTTATTTTCATCAGCAATCATACTGTCTTTTAATTCTCCTTCTGTGTCCATTATTTTTGAAGAAACGCCTTGTGTTACAAAATAATTTTTAACTGCATTTGCTCTTGCTAAACCTAAATTAGGATATGCTGAATTATTTGTTTCTTCATTGGTATAGTACCCTGCAATCGAAACTCGCTTTGAAGGATTTTCATCAAAATACGTTTTAAGATTTAAAACAGCATTTTTTAATTCCTCTGAAACGGGTTCTAAAATTCTAAAACTAGAATCCTTAAAATTGAAGTTGTCATTACTCTTTAAAGCATAATCACTATCCTTAATAGAAAAAGGATTTAACGTTGCTTCCATCACATTCGGAGTTTCTACTATAGTCTTTTCATCTCCTTTTTTGTGATCGCAGCTTTCAGCATTGCAACAATTACAACATAGCCACCAATACAAAATGGTACCAATAATAATGGTTAGCAAAATACCGAGTAGGTAGGATGTTTTTTTACTCATTCGTTATTTCTTTTATAAGTTATTGACTATTAAGGTATTGAATTTTTAACATATTATTCCTTTTTAATGTTTAAGATTGTTTTTAAAATCGATTAATGGCTTAAATTTCTCGTTTTTAAACAAAAAAAAGCCACATCTTTCGATGTGGCTCTTCCAAATATAATTTAATTAAATACGTCTATAGATCAAATTTAATCCCTTGTGCTAAAGGTAATTCGTCTGAATAGTTTACTGTATTTGTTTGTCTTCTCATGTATATTTTCCAAGCATCAGATCCAGACTCACGTCCGCCACCTGTTTCTTTTTCACCACCAAAAGCACCACCAATCTCCGCACCAGAAGTTCCGATGTTTACGTTTGCGATACCACAATCAGAACCTGCATAAGACAAGAATTTTTCAGCTTCTTTCATTTCGTTTGTCATGATCGCTGAAGATAATCCTTGTGCAACACCATTTTGTTTTGCAATAGCATTTTCTACTTCTCCAGAATATTTCATTAAATATAAAATAGGTGCAAAAGTTTCGTGTTGTACGATTTCAAAATCGTTTTCTGCTTCAATAATTGCTGGTTTCACATAGCAACCAGACTCATAACCTTCACCTTCTAAGACACCACCTTCTACTAAAACGTTTCCGCCTTCTGCTTTTGCTTTTTCAATAGCAGCTAAATAGGTATTTACAGCATCGTGATCTATTAATGGTCCGATATGATTTTTTTCATCTAAAGGGTTACCAATCGTTAACTGCCCATAAGCACCAACAATAGCATCTCTTACTTTATCGTAAACCGATTCGTGAATAATTAATCTTCTTGTAGAAGTACAACGTTGTCCGCAAGTTCCAACAGCACCAAATACAGCACCAGGAACTACTACTTTTAAATCTGCAGTTGGTGTAATAATGATTGCATTGTTTCCTCCTAACTCTAATAAAGATTTTCCAAAACGCTCTGCAACAGTTGCTCCAACGATTCTTCCCATTCTTGTAGATCCTGTAGCAGATACAAGTGGAATTCTTGAATCTGTAGTCATCATTTCACCTACTTTATAATCTCCATTTATAATACAAGAAATACCTTCTGGCAAGTTGTTATCCTTTAAAACTTCTGCTATAATATTCTGACAAGCAATAGTACATAAAGGTGCTTTTTCAGAACCTTTCCACACACAAACATCACCACAAATCCATGCTAAAGCTGTATTCCAAGCCCAAACTGCAACTGGAAAGTTAAATGCAGAGATAATACCAACAACACCAATTGGATGCCATTGTTCTCTCATTACGTGTCCTGGTCTTTCTGAAGGAATCGTTTGTCCGTTTAACTGTCTAGACAAACCAACTGCGAAATCACAGATATCAATCATTTCTTGAACCTCACCATAACCTTCTTGCAAAGATTTTCCCATTTCGTAAGAAACTAATTTCCCTAAAGGTTCTTTTAATTCTCTTAATTTATTACCAAACTGACGAACAATTTCTCCACGTTGTGGCGCAGGCATATGTCTAAAAGATAAAAATGCTTTCGTTGCCGCATCCATTACCTTATCATAGTCTGCTCTTGTAGTCGTTCTTACTTTTCCTATTAATTTCCCATCTACTGGAGAATAGGACTCAATAATTTCACCGTTAGAAAAATTATTAGAACCTGTTGATGTTCCATCGTTAATAGCCGAAACACCTAACGCTTTTAAAGCCTTATCCATTCCGAAATCCTTAGAAATATCTCCCATATATGTTTGTTTTTTATGAATTATTTAATTTCCTGCAAAGATACTAATTATTTACCTGTTGAACCCTCGTTTTATTTCTTAAAAATATTCGTTTTAATTCACAGTAATACCTGCTTCTTTTTTTAACTTTATGAAGAATTTAACAGCAACAAAAAATCTAAAGTGTTTAAGAAAAGAGTATCTATATTAATAGGAATTGTATTACACTTCTTTAACCGTCATTCACTTTAAAAATCCATCACTATGCGCATCAAGAAACTTCTTGCTTTTGCTTTTATCCTGGCTTTAGCATTTTCATGTAAAAAACAGGTAGAAGAAACAGACAATATCTTCAAATTTAAAGACTATATAAGTTACACCTCTTCTGGTCGCATTTCTGTTGCAAATCCTATTGAAATTAATTTAGCAAATGACGTGGAAGGCTGGGAAATAAACCAAGAGATAACCGATAATATTGTTTCTATTAAACCGCATGTAGATGGAAAACTACTAGTAAACAACAAGCATTCTTTGCGTTTTGTTCCAGATGAAATACTAGATGCTGACACAGAATATACCGTAGACGTTAAACTGGATAAGATTTTTAATAACATTCCTACAGATTTTAAAACCTATACTTTTCAGTTTAAAACCATTACACCAAACTTCAATATGGTTACCAATAATTTGCAATCGTATAGTAAAGAATGGCAATATTTAGAAGGTGTTATTCGCGCAGCAGATATTATTACTTTAGAAGAAGCTAAACAATTAGTAGAAGCTTCGCAAAGCGGAAAAAATCTAGCAATCGTTTGGAATAAATCGTATAAAAAAGAAAAACTTTTCGAATTTAAAATAGATAGCATTCATCGTTTGGCGGAAGACAGCCAAATACTTGTAAAATGGAACGGGAAACCTATTAAAGCAGATAATTCTGGAGAAAACACAGTAAACATTCCTGGTAAAAATAACTTTACTATTACTAAAGTCGATGTGGTACAAACTCCGGAACAATACTTATCTATCAATTTTTCAGATCCTTTAAAAAAGCAACAAAATTTTGATGGTTTAGTGACTATTCAGAATGTAAAAAACCCAAAATACATAGTAGATGGCAATGTATTAAAAGCCTACCCAAATACGAAAGTGGTTGGTAATATTCAAGTCGATGTTTTTCAAGGAATAGCAAATACAGATGGATATAAACTGAAGAAACCCTTTTCGGAAACCATCGCTTTTGAAGACGAAAAACCACAAGTTAGATTAATAAGTAATGGTGTAATTCTACCAAATTCCCAAGAATTAAAATTCAATTTTGAAGCGGTTAATTTAAAAGCGGTTGATGTTCGTATCATCAAGATATTTGAAGATAATGTATTGCAGTTTTTACAAGACAACAACCTCAACAACACCAATAGAAATGATGTACGTCGTGTAGGAAGAAGAATTGCAAAGCAAACCATTACGCTACAAGATGCATCTGAAAATACTGGAAAATGGAAAACCTATAGTATCGATTTATCGAAATATATGAAAGCCGATCCTGGAGCGATTTACAGAGTAGAGTTAGAAATGAAAAAGGAATACTCGCTGTACAATTGTGATGGCAATCAAAACATAACAAACTCCGAAGATAACGACGATTATTATGAAGAGGAATACTATGAAGAAGACTATTATTACGAGGACTATAATGAAACAGCAACCGAAGACGAAGACCTTCGTGAAGAAGAATATTGGGACAACCTGACCTACAGTTACCAAAACAATTATTACAACTGGAACGATAGAAAAAACCCTTGTAAAGAAGCTTTTTATAACAACAAAACCGTTGCACAAAATCTATTAGCATCTAATATTGGTGTGATTGCAAAAAAAGGGGCTAACAACAATTATTACTTTGCTGTTACTAATATTTTAGATACCAATCCAGAAGCTGGAGCAACCGTAGCTATCTATAATTTTCAGCAACAAGAAATTGCAAAAACCAAAACAGATGCAGAAGGTTTGGCCACCATTCTTGTCGAAAATCATGCTGCTTTTGCAATCGTTTCCAAAGGAAATAACACGAGTTACATCAAACTAAACGACGGTAATTCTTTATCCTTAAGTAAGTTTGATGTTTCTGGAAATCATTTACAACGCGGACTAAAAGGATACATTTATGGCGAGCGTGGTGTTTGGCGACCAGGAGATACTTTGCATTTGTCTTTTATGTTGAATGACGCTGGAAACAAACTACCAAAAGCGCATCCCGTAAAAATGGAAATTACAGATGCAAACGGAAAACTTGCATATAGAAATGTTACAACAAACAACCTCAACAACCTATACACCTTTACCGTTCCTACTGCTACCGAAGACAAAACAGGAAACTGGAATGCGAAAGTTTCGGTTGGTGGTGCTACTTTTTATAAAGGATTAAAAATAGAAACCGTAAAGCCAAATCGATTAAAAATTAAAGTCGATTTTGAAGACGAAGTACTTTCTGGTGAAAATCCGTTAAACGGAAAATTAGATGTAAAATGGCTACATGGCGCTCCTGCAAAAAATGTTAGAACCGAAATTAAAGCGAAATTCAGCAATGCATATACGAGTTTTAAAAATTATGCCGATTATACATTTAGAGATCCATCACGTTCTTTTTCTACCGAAGAAATTGTTGTTTTTGATGGTAAAGTAAACGAAGAAGGTTTAGCAGATATTACCAATAAATTGAATGTTGGAAGCAATGCACCAGGAATGTTAAACGCACAATTTTTAGTCCGTGCTTTCGAAAACGGAGGGGATTTCTCTATGGATGCTTTCACCAAACAATATGCTCCTTATAAGTCTTTTGTTGGTTTAAAATCGCCAAAAGGAAAAGGTTACGGATCTTTTGTGACTAATGAAAATCAAACTTTTGATATTGTTGTGGTAGACGCACAAGGAAAACCTATAAAGCGTAATGGTTTAGAAGTAAAAGTGTACAAAATAAACTGGCGTTGGTGGTGGAATTCTTCCTATGACAATTTATCCTCATACACCTCAAGTACGTATCATCAGGCGTACAAAGACATGAAGCTAAATACAGATGCTAATGGTAAAACTAGTTTCACTTTAAATATTCCGGAAAACGATAAAGGTCGTTTCCTGATTCGTGTATTCGATCCTAAAAGCGGACATGCAACAGGGAGAACCGCATACTTTTATAAAAACTGGTATACACCTTCAGGAGATAAAGAAGCTGCCAAAATGTTAGCTTTTGCTTCCGATAAAGAAAATTATAATGTTAGCGAAACAGCAACCATTACTTTTCCTTCTGGTAGTGAAGGTCGTGCTTTAGTAAGTATTGAAAATGGCACAGAAGTTTTGGAACATAAATGGGTAAAAACCACCAAAGGAGAAACTACGGTAACTATTCCTATTACTGCAGAAATGGCTCCTAATGTATTTGTAAATATTTCGCTTTTACAACCGCACGCTATTACTGCCAACGATTTACCAATCCGTTTGTACGGTGTAATCCCAATAATGGTCGAAGATCCTAACACCAAACTAGAACCAGAATTAAAAATGGCTAGTGTTTTACGTCCGGAACAAGAATTTGAAGTTTTTGTTTCCGAAAAAAACAACAAAGCAATGACCTACACTATTGCAATGGTAGAAGAAGGCTTGCTAGATTTAACACGATTTAAAACACCAAATGCGTGGAGCGAATTTTACAAAAGAGAAGCTTTAGGTGTAAAAACTTGGGATGTTTTTGATGATGTCATTGGCGCATATTCTGGAAGCGTAGATCAGATATTTGCTATTGGTGGCGATGGCGCTGCTGCAGATGGTAAAAACAAAAAAGCAAATCGTTTTAAACCTGTTGTAACCTTTTTGGGTCCTTTTCAATTAAATCCAGGCGACAACAAAGCACATAAAATAAAAATGCCTAATTATATTGGTTCGGTAAGAACCATGGTAGTTGCAGGAGATATCAATAACGAAGCCTATGGTAGCACAGACAAAACGGTGCAAGTAAAAAAGCCATTAATGGTATTGGCAACGCTTCCGCGGAAACTAAGTCCGGGTGAAAAAGTAACACTTCCGGTTACCGTTTTTGCTATGGAAAAAAACATTAAAAATGTAAACATTAGCTTAAAACTAAGCGATGGAATCGAAGTTGTTGGTAGTAAAACACAGGTATTAACTTTTGCAAAACCAGACGAACAAATGGTTTATTTTGAACTAGATGTTAGTAAAGCAAAAGGTATAAATACGGTGGAAGTTATTGCCAGTGGGAATGGTGAAAAATCTACTTATAAAGTAGAATTAGATGTTGTAAATACCAATCCGATAACTTCTGTAGCTTTAGATAAGGACTTAGAAGCTAATGCTTCCGAAAATCTAGATTTTGAAACCTTTGGTGTTATTGGAACGAATAGTGCAACGGTGGAGTTTTCTACCATGCCTCCAATGGATTTCTCTAGAAGACTGCAATATCTTGTTCAATATCCACATGGATGTGTAGAGCAAACAACATCTGGCGTTTTTCCGCAGTTATACTTACAGGATATTTTCGATTTAACCTTTAAGAAAAAACAAGAAATCCAATCGAATATAGAAAACGGCATCAAACGTTTAGGACACTTTCAAAGACCAAATGGCGGAATGAGTTATTGGATGGGAGAAAATAATGCCAATGATTGGGGAACCAGTTATGCTGGTCACTTTATGATTGAAGCCGAAAAGAAAGGCTTTGTACTTCCGCTTACTTTTAAAAGCAATTGGATTGCCTATCAAAAACAAGCTGCTCGGGATTGGAGACCAAGCTATAAAACCTATAACTCTGATCTTGCGCAAGCGTATAGATTGTATACTTTAGCTTTAGCTGGAAGTGCCGATTTAGCAGCAATGAATAGACTTCGTGAGTTTACCGAAATTTCAAACGAAGCGAAATGGCGTTTAGCTGCTGCTTACGCTTTAGCTGGACAAGGTGAAGCAAGTGCACAAATTTCTAGAACTGCAAATATTGAATTCTTGCCTCCTAGATATAACTATTACACCTATGGTTCTGTCGACAGAAATCGCGCAATGGCATTAGAAACTATGGTAATTACCAAAGATCCACGTGCAAGAGATTTAGCGAAAACAATTGCTAAAGATTTGTCTAAAGATAAATGGATGAGTACACAAACCACAGCATATAGCTTACTTGCAATAGCAAAAATGGTAGAAGCTAATGGCGGAAAAGCAATTAAACTGGAATATACCTTAAACGGAAAAACGGAAGAAATAGACACGAAAAGCGCTATTGCACAACGAGATTTAATTGTTAAAGAAGGAAGTAATTCGCTTTCCTTTAAAAACAACCAAGGCAATCTTGTTTATGTTCGTGTGTTAAATTCTGGAAAACTGCCTTTAGGAAACGAAAAAACAGAACAACGAGGTTTAAGTGTTTCAGTAGTATATAAAGATTTACAAGGAAACACAATCGACATTTCTAAGTTACAACAAGGTCAGGATTTTGTAGCAACCGTTAAAGTGAGTAATCTTAAAAACGAAAAGGTGAATGATGTGGCGCTAACACAAATTTTTCCTTCCGGTTGGGAAATTGTAAATACGCGCTTTACCGACTTTGGAAGCAGTACTACTAGCCAAGCTAGGTTTACAGATATTCGTGATGACCGCGTTAATTTCTATTTCGATTTAAATAAAAAAGGAAAATACGATACCAATACCTTTAATGTCATGCTAAATGCTGCATATCTTGGAACTTATTATTTACCAGGAGTGCAAGCAGAAGCAATGTATGACAATGAGTTTTTAGTTAGAAATAAAGGTCGTTGGATTGAAGTTGTGAAGTAACCTATTCCTGCGCAGGCAGGAATCTCGTAATTAAATTGCCTTTGTTGGTGGAAAACACCAACAAAGGCTAATAGAACTAGATTATAAAAATAGTAACACGCAAAACTCCTTCCCTTTTTTCAAGGGAAGGTGGATTTGATTTCAAAAAAGAAATCAAAGACGGAAGGGGGAAAAGAACAAAAACTATCTAAATAAGTAAAAGAAAACATAATTGCCTTTGTTGGTGTTTTCCACCAACAAAGAAAAAAATTAAAAAATTGTCATTTATGAATAATGAATCGAAACCCTATTACGCCGTAATTTTCACTTCTACTCAAAATAAAAACATAGAAGGTTATGGGGAAATGGCTGAAAAAATGGAAATACTTGCCAAACAGCAAAAGGGTTTTATTGGTATAGAATCTGCTAGAGAAAATGTTGGTATTACTGTCAGTTATTGGGAAACTCTAGAGGCTATTAAAAACTGGAAACAACAAAGCGAGCATCTACAAGCACAACTAAAAGGTAGACAAGATTGGTACAGTTGGTACCATGTGCGGATTTGTAAAGTAGAACGTGAGTATGCGTTTCTAGCCAATTAAGTGATGTGCAATAAAAGACGGAAGGGTAAAAAATAAAAGATTCCCACTTTCGTGGGAAGTAAACATGAACAAAATAATAACCTACATAAAAAAGCATAAAATAAAAACAGTAATTCTTGCTGTACTTTTTCTTGCTTATTATTTCTGTTTACCGAAGCAGCTTTTTAGAGACCCGACAGCAACAGTAATAACGAGTGCGAATAACGAATTGCTTGGCGCACAAATAGCCAAAGATGGACAATGGCGATTTCCGCAGAATGATTCGGTGCCCGAAAAATTTAAAACCTGTATTATTCAGTTTGAAGACGAATATTTTTACAAGCATCCTGGTTTTAATCCGATTTCTATTTTCAAGGCATTAAAACAAAACCTACAATCTGGAGAAGTAAAACGAGGAGGAAGTACGATTACGCAACAAGTAATTCGTCTT
Source organism: Lacinutrix himadriensis (assembly GCF_001418105.1). Lineage (GTDB taxonomy): Bacteria > Bacteroidota > Bacteroidia > Flavobacteriales > Flavobacteriaceae > Oceanihabitans > Oceanihabitans himadriense. The sequence goes on along the minus strand of NZ_LIQI01000022.1, from coordinate 840,470 downwards.
TCTAGAAAAGGACAATCCAGAACATATTTTGAAAAAATGAAAGAAATGATTCTTGCCACGCGATTAGAATTCCGCGAAAGCAAAGATCAAATACTAGCCTTTTATAGTAGTTATGCTCCTTTTGGAGGAAACGTAGTTGGTATTGACGCTGCTTCTTGGCGTTATTTTAATAGAAATGCAAACCAATTATCTTGGGCAGAAAGTGCCACTTTAGCGGTTTTACCAAATGCACCAAGTTTGATTTATCCGGGAAAAAATCAAGAGCGACTGCTTGTAAAACGAAACCGTTTACTTAAAAAACTATTGGAGAAAAAGATTATAGATTCACTAACTTATAGCTTATCTATTGCTGAAGGTTTACCACAAAAACCATATCCTTTACCACAAACCGCTCCACATTTATTGCAAAAAGTAGCGAAAACAAATTATGGTAAACGTACACAAACTACTATTAATTCTAGACTGCAAAAACAAACCAATGCGATTGTAAAAAACCATTATAATTTGTTGAAGCAGAATGAAATTTACAACATGTCTGTTTTGGTTTTAGATGTCAAAACGCGTAAAGTTTTAGCTTATGTCGGTAATGCACCAACAGACAGAGCACATCAAAAAGATGTAGATATTATAGACAAACCTAGAAGTACAGGAAGTATTTTAAAGCCGTTTTTATATGCTGCAATGCTAGATTCTGGAGACTTGTTACCAAACACTTTAATTGCAGATGTGCCCACACAATACGGAAGCTATTCTCCTGTGAATTTTAATAAAGAATACGATGGCGCAGTTCCTGCTAGTCGTGCATTGTCGCGCTCTTTAAACGTTCCTGCGGTTCGTATGCTTCAGGAGTTTGGTTTAGATCGATTTCATCATTATTTAAAAGAATTAAAACTGAAAGATTTAAAATACAACGCCAATCATTACGGACTTACCTTGGTGCTTGGTGGTGCAGAAAGTAATCTTTGGGATTTATGTAAAAGCTATGCATCGTTGTCTTCCACCATAAACCATTACAGTGAAAATTCTAGCCAATATTTTAGCAATGAATTTTGTGAACCTACTTTTTTAGCTTCGGAAGCAATAGATTTCGGAAAGAAAACGTCGGGTAAAACCTTATTTGATGCCGCTTCTATTTACTTAACCTATGAAAGTTTAAAGGAAGTCAACAGACCAGAAAGTGATGAGAGTTGGGAGTTTTTTGATGGCTCGAAACAAATTGCTTGGAAAACAGGAACCAGTTTTGGCTTTCGGGATGCTTGGGCTATTGGAACGACCAAAGATTATGTAGTTGGTGTTTGGGTAGGAAATGCAGATGGCGAAGGAAGACCAGGTTTGGTTGGTGTACAAACTGCTGCTCCTATTTTATTTGATGTCTTTGACGCCTTACCAAATAGCGATTGGTTTGCAAAACCTTTTGATGAAATGCAAGAGGTTTCCATTTGCGAAAAAAGTGGTTACAGAGCAACAGAAAACTGTGAGAAAACCGAAAACAAATTCATACAGCTTAGCGGCTTAAAAACGAAACCTTGTCCGTATCACAAATTAGTACATTTAGATACCAACGAACAATATCAAGTAAATTCTTCGTGTGAGGATATTAGTAATATTAATAACAAGTCATGGTTTGTGCTTCCGCCGTTAATGGAATTCTACTATAAAACCAAGAATCCGTTTTATAAACCATTACCACGTTTTAGAAGCGATTGTTTGGGTGAAAATAGTATTTCTATGCAGTTTATTTATCCGAAAGAAAACACCACTGTTTTTCTACCTAAAGATTTTGATGGCAACACGAATGAACTCGTTTTAAAAATTGCACATTCTAAACCAGAAACTACTTTGTTTTGGTATGTCGACGCTGTTTTTGTTGGTACCACAAAAGACATTCATGATATGGCTATTTTACCTAAAGTAGGAAAACATGTCATTACCGTTGTAGATACTTTTGGTAATGAAACCAAGCGAATGATTACTATTTCTAAATAATTAAGTTAAGAATATAACAGGTAAACAAATGTCACCTCGAGTATAGTCGAGAGGTCTCATCTTCTATCGACAAAACAGAATCGTCTTTAATAAATAACTAACGTAAAGATTGTCCTTTTTTACACCACCAAGGATGCATTTCAATTTTTAATCGACCTGCTTGCACCATAGGATCTAGATTAGCCAAGCTATCTGCCATTTTTTTAGTCGGTACGTTATATACTGCAATACCACGAATATCGCCATCGTCTCCAAAAGGCCCTATTAAATCGGCAAAGCCTTCGTCGTACATTCTACTTAAATGCTCTAAATGCTCTTCTTGTAATCCTTTATCTACTTCTTCATTCTGACTTCTTATTGGTCCTTTCTTTAAGAATGCCATGAAGTACTTTTGCATGATTACAGTGTCTTGTGTTTTTTCATCTATGTAATCAAAAGTCTCAAATCCTTTCGCTTTCAATTCCGCTTTAAGCGAAGCAGCAGATTGTTTTATTTCTAAAACCTCCTCTATTACTTCTTCAACAACCTCTGTATTTGGAACCGTTGAAATCTCGTCAAGAACCGTTTTATCTTCTTTCTTACAAGCGACAACCGTTGCTAAAGCAAAAATTAAAATTATAAATTGTTTCATAGGTCTTCAGTTTTATTTTTTCCAAGTAGTAAATGGTTTGCTACTTAGTTGTGAATTGTAATATTTTATATTTCCTGTAACTTCTTTACCAAGCCAATCTGGTTTCGTGAAAGCTTCCTCTTCTGCTTGTAATTCTACTTCTGCTACAATTAAACCTTCGTTTTCACCGAAAAATTCATCTACTTCAAAAATATGATTTTCTACTTTAATTTCATATCGTATTTTATCAATAATTCCTTTTTTACAAAGTTTTAAAAGATCTTCTGCTTCGGTTTTAGAAATTTCTTTTTCCCATTCAAAACGCGATAATCCGTTTTTAGAAGACGCTCCTTTTATGGTTAAAAAACCTTGCTCTCCTTTTAGTCTTACTCTAACGGTTCGTTTTTTATTGGTACTTAAAAAGCCTTGAACAATTTTCGTGTTTTTAAAAGCTTCCGTTTTAAACGCTGTAGATTTTACTAAAAATTTACGTTCTATTTCTAAATTAGATTGCTGCACTTGTTTTCTTATTAATATAAATTGTGGAAAGCGAAATTAAGGTAATTGCTGTCCAATACGTACTAGAAACTAAAAATTGTGCGATGGTAAAATCGCCAATAAACTTTCGATAAGATAAAACGGAGTCGGAAACCAAAAACAAAGATGCACCAATAGCGATTAGCAGAAATCCGTATTCTTTTTTCCAAACATATACATTTATTGCTTGCCAAGCCATCAGTACAATACAAGTCACATAAAGAATTACAGGGATTAGTAAGTCGCCTAAATGGTCTTTTAAATTAAAAAAGATAAGCCCCGCAACGAGCACTAATGGCATTAAGGTTTTTAAATTCCAAGAAAATCCGCGAATGCTTGCAAATGCATATATAAAAAGCACATGCCCAATTAAAAACGATGCTAAGCCAAAAACAAAATACGCATCAAACATTAAAAAGACATCTCCAATTAGGCAAAACACCAAACCAATTAATATGATGTTTTTATATGGCTTTAATCCGTTTTTAGCATACAAAACAGGTAATAAGATAACTAGAATGGTAGACAACGGTTTAAAAATATAATGCATGATGTTACTATCGATATAAGACGAAACGATCGTGCAGATTACAGAAATTACTATTAATATTAGAAGCATGCTTTTTTTCATAATTCGTATTTTCTATTCATTAGTTGCACTTATTTTAACTAGTTGTTTATCATGAGTTCGACTTAAAAAAACTAGAGCACAAATTGCACCAATAACTGCATATAACATATCTGATTGTGTATCCCAAATGTATCCTTGAGTCCCTAAAAAAGAATCGCCACCTTCTCCCGTTCCTATAGAAACGCCCCATTCTATAAGCTCATAAGTCGCGCTAATTGCAAGTGCAATACAAACTACAATAAAATGTAGCCAATTATGCATTAACACTACTTTTTTACGAATCAATAGCTCCCTTGCTATCATAGCAGGAACAAAGCCTTGCGCAAAGTGACCTACCTTGTCATAATTATTTCTGCTCTGATTAAAGGTTTCTTGAATCCAATCAAATAAAGGCACTTCGGCATACGTATAATGGCCTCCAATAATTAAAATTGCACAGTGTATAAAAATGAGAATATAAACAAGATTCGTAAATCTAAATTGCCGAAATGTAACTACCAGTACAAGAATTCCAATGAGCACAGGTAATACTTCTAAAAACCATGTAAAATACTCGAAAGGCTGTATAGCAGACCAAATAAGTAACAAAATGGTTAAAGTAAGTAAGATGTATATAAGTTTCATTGCAAGAATTGTTAATGCAACCAAAGATATTATAAATTTGTGTGATGTTAGAAGGCTTACCAATACGAAAAATTATTCATGTAGATATGGATGCATTTTATGCTTCCGTAGAGCAGATGGATAATCCCGAACTACGCGGAAAAGCAGTTGCTGTAGGTGGCGGCGGAACTCGTGGTGTAGTAAGTGCTGCAAGTTATGAAGCTAGAAAATTTGGCGTACGAAGTGCTATTAGTGGCGCACAAGCAAGACGAAATTGTCCGCATCTTATATTTGTAAAACCCCGTTTTGATAGATATAGCGAAATCTCGAAACAAGTAAAAAAGATCTTTTTTGATTATACCGATTTGGTAGAACCGCTTTCTTTAGATGAAGCCTATTTAGATGTTACGGAAAACAAAAAAGGGAATCCGAGTGCATCTTTACTTGCAAAAGAAATTAGAGATCGCATTTTTAATGAAGTTGGTTTAACGGCTTCGGCAGGAATTAGCATTAATAAATTTATTGCTAAAGTTGCTAGTGATTACAATAAACCTAACGGACAAAAAACCGTAAATCCGGAAGAGGTTTTAGAATTTTTAGAGGTTTTAGATATCCGGAAATTTTATGGTGTTGGTAAAGTTACTGCGGAAAAAATGTATCAAAAAGGCATCTTTACAGGAAAAGATTTAAAGTCGAAAACACTAGAATTTCTAGATGAAAACTTCGGGAAATCTGGACGCTACTACTATTATATTGTCCGAGGAATACACAACAGTGAAGTAAAACCAAATAGAACCAGAAAATCACTTGCTGCAGAACGCACTTTTAATGAAAACCTTTCTTCCGAAATTTTTATGCTAGAAAAACTAGAGCATATTGCCGAAGAAGTTTCCAGACGATTAAGTAAAAGTAAGGTTGCAGGAAAAACGGTAACCCTAAAAATTAAATACAGTGATTTCACCTTACAAACTAGAAGTAAAACCCTGCCCTATTTTATAAGTGATGCTAGTATCATTTTAGAAACTGCAAAAGATTTATTGTATCAAGAAAAAATGAGCAATTCGGTGCGATTGCTTGGTATTTCTCTGTCTAATTTAAATACCGAAAAATCTAAAAAGCTTGTGGTAAAAGACAAAGAAGTTAGTGTACAGTTACAGTTTGGTTTTTAAGCATTTGTCTTTCCAACAAAAATATCGAACTTCGTTTACATCATACATTCGTTAGTTACGTTTAAAAATATGCTTTATATCCAATTCGAAATTCAAAATGCTTCCAAATTTGAAGATTTCAAAAATCTGTATAATCACATGGTGCAAGTACGGCAACCTGGTTTTAAGTTTGATGAGGAAGGTCCTGAATTTGACTGGGATACTATGTCTGAGGAGGAAGTAGATGCAGCCTTAAAAGAACTAAATACTTTTTTAGATGCACAAGTAGAACCAGAAAAATATAGATACAAAGCGCTCATTCCTAGTTACGCAAAGGAATTTTTAGAAAACTACATCAAAAATGAGAATGAAAAATCGGGTTATTTTGGGGAATCCGATGCACTTCCCATCTTTAATTATTTAGAATTCGGTTTCGAAGTAGATATGGATCATCTGAAAAAGATAAACGAGCATTCTGGCATTGTCGAGTTTTCTACTGGAAATTATCCCTTTGGCGGTTTAGAGCGTTTTATAATGACCTTGGCTGCTTATGAATTAAAACCCGTTGCTTGTTTTGATGGCTTCAACCCTTGTAAAATTCATTGGACATCTGCCTTTGCATATGAATCCATTGTCTCTACTAAAAAGAATCCATTTTCTAGAATTACAGAATGGATTAGCAATAGTCTCTTTAAAAAATCTCTTTTTTTAGTGCTGTTTTTAATATGTAATATTCTTTCCGCACAAATAGATACATCGGCATGTGTAGTAAATAATAAAATTATTAAAACGAACACTAAAGATGTACTCGTTTTAGAAAAACCAGAATTTCCAACACCAGAAGATGCGCTTCTCTTTTTTTTATCGGAAGACAAAATACTTAACCCAAGTAACTACAAAGGTGATGTAATTCATCTAGAAAAAATATATACAGAGCATACTAAAACAGGAAAAGTAGTTTATGCGGATACCATAATTACAAAGGATCCAAAAAGCTTTAAACACTTTAAAGAATTAAGCGAAGCACCAATTTTAGACCAGTTAGATATAGATAATGTCATTAAAATCGATAAGCATACTTTTCAATTACAAAGTACAGATTCCCTTTATCATCTAAATGTAATATACACGCTTAAAAATAATAAAATTATTGCGCTAACCGAAGACACATCCGTTTATGTAAACGATGTAAAATATGCGTACAACAAACAAGGCCAATTAATAAAAAAGAGCTATTTCAATGAATATGGAAGTGGCGTTATGGATGAAGCGATATACAATAGTAACGGACAAATTATAAGTCAGTCCCGTTTTGATAATACAGATGGTTTAGCGGTTACCATAAAAACATACACCTACAATACGAACCATTTGTTGACGCACTTAGAAATGACAAATACTTTATATTTTGTTCCTTTTGAAAATGAAGGAGAAAATATAGAAATAAACAAAGTCGATTATTTAAAATACAAACGACCAGAGACCTATGTGAATACACACAGCATAAGTTTTGAGTATAATGAACGCTGTCAACTCGTTAAAGTTTTAGAAGAAAGAAAAGGGTTTACCGAAGAAAACGGTATTGAAAATCAATCGAAGCGTCTTTATGAATTAAGTTATAAACCTAACCAATTGAATATTGCTGCTAGTTTACCAGAAAAAAGAAGCTACGCATATACTTTTGATGTCTTAGAAAATCCGAAAGAAATAAACTCATTTGTTGTGGACGCAGATACTACTTGGTTACGTAAAAAAACAAGCTTTAATATTTTATATAATAAATAAGATTTATATTTTACTCTTTTTAAATACCACAGCATAAAAGGTTTATGTGATTAAAAATCTAAAAAAATTAATTAAATTGAAAAAACAAGCACTCATTCTTCTAGTATTTATAATAAGTACAAACGCCTTATTTTCTCAAGTAACTATATTGTCTAAACAAAAACAAGCGCGAAGTTCCTTTTATGAACTTGTGGATTATATGGGAAGTGATAACGCGGCAGTATTACAGAACGATATACTTCTTGACCCTAAAAGCTCAGCCCTTTTTTTACGTTTTGAAGTTAAATTAAAGGAGGTAGCGTCTGAAGGTGTACGCTATAACAATGTCCTTTTTAAAGGAGATATACCTTTTAATGTTGTAAACAGCGTGTATATTGAAGGTGAAAAAGTTGTGTTAGATGTGAACTCCGAAGGATACGTCAACCAAGTGAAAGTTCCTGGAGAATATTGGACAGAAGCTATTAAACGATATAGCGACTTTACAATTACTGTTTATAATTCCCAAAAACGAGAAGAAATTGCAAAAGTACTTCAGTTTTTTGTAGATAATCCTTATATATCTAAAGACTAAATAACGCGGTACGATTCTTAGGAATTTAAAAACAATAGACAGACTTGTCTGTTTTTAAATTAATTTATATATATTTGCCCTGTGAAACACTCTGAAGTAAAAAATAGAATCATTGAAACGGCTTCCTTCTTATTTTATAAGAACGGCTATAATTCTACAGGAATAAATGAAATTATTTCGGAAGCTGGTATCGCTAAAGCCACGCTTTATAATCATTTTAAGGCGAAGAAAGATATTTGTTTGGCCTATCTTCAGTTTAAAAACACAAGCTTTTTAAAAGATGTGGAAACCTACACTACTTCGAAACCAAAAGGAAAAGATCAAATACTTGCCATTTTTGATTTTTTACAACTCTTTTTCATGGAGAAAGATTTTAATGGCTGTTGGTGTATTAAAACCGTTTCTGAAATTCCGAAGGATAATGTGATTATTAGAAATGAAATTCAGTCACAAAAAAATAGTTTTATTCAGCTTATAGCAAAACTGGTTACTAATAATTTAGGAGACATTAAAGAAGAAGAAGTCTCTTCTCTGTCTAGACAAATTTATCTAATCTATGAAAGTGCAGTTGGAGAAAGTCATTTACACCAAGCATATTGGCCTATCCAAGAATCCAAAAATCTTTGTGCTAAAATAATAAACTAAAAAAATTTACACAACAATAGACAGACCTGTCTGTCTAAATTAATATTTAAATAAAAATAAAATGAAAGAATTTGAAAACAAAGTAGCCTTAGTAATTGGAGGAACAAGTGGAATTGGAAATGCAACAACAAATGCATTATTAGAAAGTGGAGCAACGGTACATATTGTAGGTAGAAACACCGATAAAGTTGCAGATGCACCAAACTTAATTAAACATACCGTAGATATTTCTAAAACCGAACAAGTGGAAACGTTGTTAACTACAATTACCGCTTTAGATAACTTAGACTATTTAGTAAATGCTTCCGGAATTTTTGGCCCAAAGCCATTTTTAGATCACACTATGGAAGATTACAACTCTTACTTAGATTTAAATAGAGGTTTCTTTTTTATCACACAAAGTGCTGCTAAAAAAATGAAAGCAACTAAAGGAGGTTCTATAGTAAACGTAGGTTCTATGTGGGCAAAACAAGCCGTAAAAGCGACACCATCTACGGCATACTCCATGCAAAAAGCAGGTTTACATACCTTAACAAAGCATTTGGCTATGGAATTAGCAGAAGATAATATTCGTGTAAACGCAGTTTCACCAGCATTAGTAAATACTCCTGTTTATCATGGTGTTTTTGGAGGAAAAGAAGCCGCGGATAAGGCATTAGTCGGTTTTAACGGATTTCATCCAATAGGACGTTTCGGAGAAGCATCTGACGTGTCTAACAGTATTCTATTTTTACTATCTGAAAAAGCATCTTGGGTTACTGGAGCTATTTGGGATACCGATGGTGGTGTAATGGCAGGACGTAATTAATTAAAAAACATACATAAGCCATAGCTGTATTAGGATACGGTCTATGGCTTTTTTAACCTTCCGAATAATTACCAATTCCTATTTAAAATAAAACAACATGAAAAATTTAATTTATACTTTAATCCTTCTATTCCTTTTTGTTAGTTGTAAAAACGATACTTCTTCAAAAAATAGTACGGCAACAACAAACCTTAGTACTTCCATAAAAAAGGAAACTATTGCTTACAAAACTATAGATATAAACGGCGTACAGATAGCTTACAGAGAAAGTGGAAATCCTAAAAACCCAACGATTGTATTACTACATGGTTTTCCTGCTTCTTCCCATCAATATAGAAAAGTTTTAAGTCAGCTAGCAGACGAATTTCACCTTATCGCACCGGATTATCCTGGATTTGGAAATAGTGATTTTCCAAACGCAGATACGTATACATATACCTTTGATAACCTAGCAGTAACTATAGATGCTTTTCTTGAAAAAAAGGAAATCCATTCGTATGCATTAATGATTCAAGACTATGGCGCACCAATTGGTTTTAGAATTGCAACCGCACATCCAGAAAGAGTTACCGCTATTATTAATCAGAATGGAAATGCCTATGAAGAAGGTTTAGGTGCTGCTTGGGAAGGCATTCGAGCACTTTGGGAAGACCGTAACGCACAAACAGAAAATGCTTTATTACCTGCCTTTTCTTTGGAAGGTTTAAAATGGCAATATACCCACGGCGTTAGAAATGTAGAAACTGTAAATCCGGATAATTGGCATTTAGATTATTTAAGACTGAACAGACCAAATGCACATCAAGTAAATCTGGACTTGTTTTATGATTATCAAAATAATGTAAAACTATATCCTAAATGGCAACAATACTTAAGAGACCATCAACCTCCATTACTAATTGTTTGGGGTAAAAACGATGCTTTTTTTCCAGAAAGTGGTGCGGTAGCTTTTAAGAAAGATGTAAAAACCATAGATTATAATATATATGATACAGGTCATTTTGCTTTAGAAGAAGATGGCGATGCTATTATTCAAAAAATGAGAAGTTTTATGCGCAAGCTTAACAAATAAAAGCGTCTAAACTACCATATAAAATTCCCCATTGGAAATGAATACTACTACCATGAAACAATTATTTCTATTTACACTTTTAGGTATTGCATTATTAGGATGCAATCCCTCTAAAGAAGAAGGTCTTAAAGACGATAAAAACCAATACTTTTTACCACCTGCAACCACCTATAATTATACAAAAATAGATAGTGTACAATTATTTTACAGAGAATCTGGTAGTAGAGAAAATCCGACCATTGTTTTATTACATGGCTATCCATCTTCTTCCCATACGTATAGAAATTTGATTCCTATGTTGTCTACGCATTATCATGTGATTGCTCCAGATAATCTTGGCTCTGGTTATAGCGATCATTTAGATCCGAGTACCACAAAATACACCTTTGATTTATTGGCTAACTATACCCAGCAACTAATAAATAAACTGGAAATTAAAAACTATGTGATGTACATGCAAGATTTTGGAGCTCCTATAGGATATAGAATGATGGCAAAGGACCCAAACCGGATAGATGCGTTAGTTGTTCAGAATGCAAATGCCTATTTGGATGGTTTAACTCCAAAAAGGCAAGATTTTTTTAGAACTGCGCAAACGGATACCTCCCAAACAAAACGAGATTTTTTATATACACTTACTGGCGAGGATGCTGTAATTAACAAGCAGTATTTATTTGATTTGGATGCCACTAATAGAAATAGTCAAAGTCCGGATGCTTGGACCCATGATTTGGCATTTTTAAACACGAAAAAAGACAGAGAAATTCAGGTACAGCTTTTTCAAGACTATAATACTAATTTAATTCGATATCCGAAATGGCAAAAAATGCTCCGAGAAAACCAACCTAAAACGCTTATTGTTTGGGGTAAAAAGGATTTAAAATTTAATGCCAATGGAGCAAAAGCATATTTAAAAGATGTGCCAAAAGCAGAACTTCACTTATTGGATGCAGGACATTTTGCTGCAGAAGAAAAGACTAGAGAGGTTGCTAAATTAATAGTAGACTTCTTGAAGCATAACGGTATAAAATAAGAATAGGCAATACGAAACTATTCTATATCACTCTTTGCTTCTGTAACATCTTTAAATGTTGGAGGGTTCTCGGTAATACTAGCGGCTCCTTTTTTATTAATTTTAAAAATCACATCCTTGGTTGTGGTAAATAAAATAATAGAGACAAAAGGCTTTGGTAAATATTGTTTTAAAAACTCAAAAGCTTCTTCTAATGTAAGTTCTTGTTCTTCATCTTCTACTTCTCTAGGTCTGTAGCGTAATTTCACTAAGACTTTAAAATCGTCTTCGGAATAGATTGGTCTTACAAAAATGTTTTTCAATTCGAGTTTACCAATGGTTTTTGCCATGGTTAATTTAGCAAAGCGACCTTCTTGAACACTTTCTTTTACTTGTTCCCAGAAAAGAACTAAAACATCTTGGTATGGCATAAAACTATGGATTACAGATAAACAATTTGAGTCTACAAAAGTACCATTTATAATTCAATTATTACCTTGTTTGTTGTGTGTGGATAATGAAGAAATAAAAAACCAGCTACATTACGGTAACTGGTTTTTTATTATTCTTCTATTCTTGATTTCGCGTTAGCGATTGCAACGGCATCCTTTTGCTTTTTTCGCAAAAGATATAGTGGAAAGCGCGGTACTACGAAGCTTTTTAAGCGAAGTAGTAAACGCTATAAAAATTAACTGTATTACTTATTGTCCTTTCGAGTGTAACGAATCACATAAAAGATTCCTCCATTACAGTCGGAATGACATAATACTTCCATTTTTAATCAAACTCTAATATAAGTTGCGTTGTCATTTCGAGTCTATCGAGAAATCTATAATCCATGCGATAAGAGATTCCTGTGTTGCAGTCGGAATGACAAAAGGAATTTAGAAACTACAACTTGTAATTTCGGTTACACGCAAGGTGTTTACCATTCCTTTTTCTTGTATTGGCATCGCTGCTAAACTGACTAGCATGTCTCCTGTTTCCAGATATCCTTTTTTACAAGCAATGGCATTTACATCTTCTATGGTTTCGTCTGTGCTTACAAATTTGTCGTAAAAGAACGCTTTTACTCCCCAAAGTAAATTTAGTTGGGTTAAAATACGTTTGTTAGAGGTAAATACTAAAATGTGTGCTGATGGACGCCAAGCTGAAATTTGGAATGCAGTATACCCACTATTGGTAAGTGTGGAAATACCTTTTGCATTAATTTCGTTTGCCATATTTGCCGCGTGATAACATATCGATTTTGTGATATATCTTTTTGTACGAATATGTGGTGGCATTTGTGGTACCTGAATAAGTGGAGAATCTTCTACACTTTTAATAATGTTAGACATTTGTGTGATTACTTGCACTGGGTATTGCCCAACAGAAGTTTCACCAGAAAGCATTACTGCATCTGCACCATCCATTACCGAGTTTGCAACATCATTCACTTCTGCTCTTGTTGGTGTAAGACTAGAGATCATGGTTTCCATCATTTGCGTTGCAATGATTACTGGAATTCTAGCTTTTTTAGCACGTAGTACTAATTGTTTTTGAATAAGTGGTACTTGTTCTGCAGGTACTTCTACTCCTAAATCTCCACGAGCAACCATCAATCCGTCACAATAGGCAACAATTTTATCTATGTTTTCTACTGCTTCTGGTTTTTCAATTTTTGCTATAATTGGAATTTTATGCTCGCTATGCTTTTTGATTAGCTCTTCTAATTGCATTAAATCTTCTGCATGACGTACAAAAGATAAAGCCATCCAATCTACTTTTTGCTCGATAGCAAAAATAGCGTCTTCAATATCTTTTTCGGTTAAAGCAGGTTGTGAGATATTGGTGTTTGGCAGATTTACTCCTTTTTTAGATTTAAGTGGTCCACCTTGTATTACTCTTGCTTTAACCTCTGATTTTTTATCTGTAGAAACGACTTCAAAAATAAGTTTACCATCATCTAAAAGAATACGTTCTCCTGGTTTTGCGTCTTGAGGAAAACGGTCATAGGTCATGTAAACGCGCTCTTTTGTACCTTCAAAACGTTCTCCTGTTGCAAAGATGATTTCGTCTCCTTCTTTTACAATAACGTCTCCTTTCATTACTCCTACACGAAGTTTTGGTCCTTGTAAATCCCCTAAAATAGCGGCATTATAACCAAATTCTTCATTAAGTTCCCGTATCATTTGGATGCGTTCTTTTACGTCTGCATAATCTGCATGCGAAAAATTAATTCTAAACACATCTACTCCTTCTTCTAGCATTCTTTTTAAAACCTTTTTGGTGCTTGTTGCTGGTCCTAAAGTTGCTACTATCTTGGTTTTTTTTCTTTTTATCATATTCGTTTTCCTTGAGTCCCGATAGATATCGAGATATAATATTTTAATTAAATATTAATTGGTCTGTAGTTTTTAATTTGTTTGCATCAATACCAAAAGCAGTTACTACTCGAGGTATTTCTAAAATTTTATTTAAGGCTTGCTTTTCTAAATGCTGATTAGGATCATCACTTATTTTTAATATAAAATTCACCTTTTTATATTCGGGAACTAAATAGTTTGTTTTTGTGAATTTCTCTTCATTTACAAATAGCGAAGTAACATCTACAGTATCATTAACTTCTATTTTGCTAATGTTAGATATCAGATTCCAAACGGTTAGTTGTTTTTCGTCTTCCCATTCAAAAATAGAGTAGCAAGAAGTATCTTTATATTCTATATCTACGGATTTTCTTTTAAGGTTTAGTCCTAGATATTTGTTTAGTAAATAGGCTAGTCTGTAGTCTTCAATAGAGCAATGTATGCCAATTAAAGCATAGTCTATGTCTTCTATAAAATCTTCAAGAATTAGTTTTCGCAAAATGTTAATTCCTTTTAATTATTGTAAATATAGTATTTAAAACGAAGAATTGTGTTAAGCTAAAGGTAATATTAACAGTAGTTTTTAACGAAATCGTTATAGTTGGTGGATAACAATTTTAAACAGTAGCTCCTCTAGGAATTTGTTTTTGTAAAGCAAAAAATGCTCTTTTGGATGCTTTTTCTTCTGCTTTCTTTTTGGAAGTTGCTCGCGCTTTAGAAATCACTTTTTTATCTATAGATAGTTTCACTGAAAAATGTCTTATATCATCATTCCCTGTGTCCTCATAGACGTCATAATTAAAGTTTTTCTTCTCTTTTTGACACCATTCAATAAGTAAACTTTTATAGCTTATTACTTTACCTTCTAGCGTTTCTATATCTACATGAGGTGTAATTACTCGTTTGTAAATAAATTTCTCGCAGTACTTATAGCCTCGGTCTAGAAAAATAGCACCTACTAAAGCTTCAAATAAATTGCCATGAATATTATCACCAAATTGACCTTTGGGTATTTTACTTTCTACTAGTTTTATTAGTTTAAGATCTCTTCCTAGTTCGTTTAAATGCTCTCTACTTACAATTTTAGAACGCATTTTGGTAAGATAACCTTCATCACCACTTGGAACTTCTATATATAAATGATGTGCCACTACAGCACTCAGCATAGCGTCTCCTAAAAATTCTAATCGTTCATAATTAATAGCATGTCCTTTGCCATTTCTTATGTTCATAGAACGATGGGTAAAAGCAGTTTGGTAAAATTTTATTTGCTTAGGCTTAAAGCTTAAGATTTTTGCGATAGACGTAATAAAATCCCCGTTGTCTTTAGAACGAGAATTAAATATGTTACGAATGTAGCTCATTCAAAAATTAATCTAACTTCTTAAATAATACACAAGCATTATGGCCACCAAAGCCAAAGGTGTTGCTCATGGCTACTTTAACATCTCTTTTTTGAGGAGTGTTAAGTGTTAAATTTAATTCAGGGTCTATACGGTCATCCACTGTAGTATGGTTTATTGTTGGCGGCACGATACCATGTTCCATTGCAAGAATACATGCAATAGATTCAATAGCTCCTGCTGCACCTAACAAATGGCCAGTCATAGATTTTGTAGAATTAATGTTTATGTTTTTCGCATGCGCACCAAATACTTGAGAAATAGCTTTAAGTTCTGCAACATCTCCTAGAGGTGTTGAGGTACCATGTGTATTAATATGGTCTACTTCTTCTGGTTTAAGTCCGGCATTTTCTAAACAATTTTTCATAACAGCAATAACACCAATTCCTTCTGGATGTGGCGCTGTCATGTGATATGCATCTGAAGACATTCCGCCTCCTAATACTTCTGCATATATTTTTGCTCCTCTTGCTTTTGCGTGCTCATATTCTTCTAAAACAATAGCTCCTGCTCCTTCCCCTAAAACAAAACCATCTCTGGTAGCGTCAAAAGGTCTAGATGCTGTTTCTGGATCTTCATTTCTAGTAGATAAAGCATGCATTGCATTAAATCCACCCATTCCAGCAATAGTTACTGCTGCTTCACTTCCTCCTGTAACTATAACATCACAATGTCCTAAACGAATATAGTTTAAGGCATCTATCATAGCGTTAGCAGAAGAGGCACAAGCCGAAACCGTTGTGTAATTAGGTCCCATAAATCCATGTTTAATAGATATGTTTCCCGGTGCAATATCTGCAATCATTTTTGGAATAAAGAACGGATTGAATCTAGGTGTACCATCTCCTTCTGCAAAGTTTAAAACTTCGTTTTGAAAGGTTTCTAGACCACCAATTCCTGCTCCCCAAATAACACCAACACGTAATTTGTTGATGGTATCTAAGTTTAGCTTAGCATCTATGATAGCTTCATCTGAAGCTACCATAGCGTACTGAGCGAACCTGTCCATTTTACGCGCTTCTTTTCTATCAAAAAAATCGGTCGCGTTAAAGTTTTTTATTTCACAAGCGAACTTGGTTTTGAACTTTTCTGTATCAAAATATGTTATTGGCGCAGCACCACTTTTACCACTTAATAAGGCTTCCCAATATTCATCTTTGGTATTACCGATTGGTGTTAATGCTCCTAGACCTGTAACTACAACTCGCTTTAGTTCCATAAAAATTTGTTCTTATTTAGCTGCTTCAATATAAGAAACTGCTTGACCAACTGTTGCAATATTTTCAGCTTGATCGTCTGGTATTTGGATATCGAATTCTTTTTCGAACTCCATTATTAATTCTACAGTATCTAATGAATCTGCTCCTAAGTCGTTTGTAAAGCTAGCTTCAGTAACAACTTCGTTTTCATCAACTCCCAGTTTGTCTACGATAATCGCTTTTACTCTTGATGCAATGTCTGACATAATCTTTTTAATTTTAAGTTTTAATTAGATGGCAAAAATAAAAAACTTTATTTTAAAACACACCTTTAGTTTAAAAATGTGTCCTAATTTAATAAATAAAGCTGAATATTTCTTTTTTACCCGCTAATTGTTAATAATTATTCTTTTTTTTGTTTGAACAATTTTAACATTATTATCTGTAAATGAAACGTATTGTAATTTTTGCTTCCGGAAGTGGAACTAATGCTGAAAATTTAATTAAGTTTTTTCACAACAGAGAAAATGCTTCTGTTATTCAGGTTCTAACTAACAATCCTCATGCCAAAGTTTTAGATCGATGTAAAAAACTGAATGTTAGCGCATTATCATTCAACAAAATAGCATTCACTAAAACCAACGATGTACTCGATTTACTTAAAAACAGCCAACCCGACCTTATTGTGTTAGCTGGTTTTTTATGGAAGTTCCCTGAAAACATACTCGCGCATTTTCCTAATAAAGTGATAAATGTACATCCTGCTTTACTACCAAAATATGGTGGAAAAGGCATGTATGGAATGCATGTTCACGAAGCTGTTGTTAACAATAAAGAAAAAGAAACAGGAATCACTATTCATTACGTAAATGAACATTATGATGAAGGAGCCATCATTTTTCAAACAAAATGTAAGGTAAATATTACAGATTCTGCCGAAGATGTCGCTAAAAAGATTCATTTATTGGAAATGGAGCATTTTCCTGAAGTAGTAAATAAGGTATTATGTTCAGAATAGAAGTTAAACTATAAATAATCCGATTTTCGCTAAAGTATATATTGAGCGATGTGGAAAGGCGGAAGCTAAAGATGTCAAAAAAGAAAAAAAAATATTATACCGTTTGGAAGGGACACCGTGTTGGTGTTTTTGATACTTGGAAAGACTGCAAAGCACAAATTAAAGATTATCAAGGCGCACAATACAAATCTTTCGCCACTTTTGATGCTGCAAAAAAAGCATTAAACGGAAGCTATAAAGACTATATAGGAACCAATAAGAAATTTAAAAGCGAACTTTCTGCAGAACAACTTAAAAAAATAGGGCTTCCTAATTATAATTCTATTTCTGTAGATGCTGCCTCTTCTGGAAACCCTGGTATTATGGAATATCGTGGTGTAGAAACAAAATCTAAAAAACAATTATTTATTCAAGGTCCTTTTGCCGAAGGCACAAATAATATAGGTGAATTTTTAGCTTTGGTTCACGGACTAAGTTTTTTAAAAAAACACAATAGTGATCTCCTTATATATACAGACTCTAAAACCGCTATGAGTTGGGTTCGTAAAAAAATATGTAATTCTAAATTAGAACGCAACGCAAAAAACAAACCGGTTTATGATTTAGTAGATCGTGCCGTATTGTGGTTAAACAATAATACGTATAAAACAACCATTGTAAAATGGGAAACGAAAGCTTGGGGAGAAATACCTGCAGATTTTGGTAGAAAATAAGTTATTATACTAGTTTTAAAATAACGTATATTTGCAAAAAAAATTAATATCGCTTTATGAGCAAATTAGTCATTGTAGGTACTGTAGCATTTGATGCTATTGAAACACCTTTTGGTAAAACCGATAAAATTCTTGGAGGAGCAGCAACCTATATAGGTTTTTCTGCAGCAAATTTTGATAATGTGGATGCAGCAGCAGTTTCTGTTGTTGGAGGAGATTTTCCACAAGAATATCTAGACCTTTTAACCGATAGAAAAATAAGTATAGAAGGAGTAGAAATAGTAAAAGAAGGAAAAACGTTCTTCTGGAGTGGTAAATATCATAACGATATGAACACTCGTGATACTTTAGCAAAGAATTAAATGTACTAGAACATTTTACGCCAGTTGTTCCTGAAAGTTATAAAGATGCAGATATTGTAATGCTTGGTAACCTACATCCTTTAACACAACAGAGTGTTCTGGATCAAATGTCTAAAAAACCAAAATTAGCCATTTTAGATACCATGAATTTCTGGATGGATATTGCTATGGATGATTTAAAAGCAGTTATAAAAAATATAGATGTGATCACCATTAATGATGAAGAAGCTCGCCAGTTATCTGGAGAATACTCTTTAGTTAATGCAGCAAAGAAGATTCATGAAATGGGTCCTAAATATGTGGTTATTAAAAAAGGAGAACATGGCGCTTTACTATTTAGTGAAGGTAATATGTTTTATGCACCAGCTTTACCATTAGCCGAAGTCTTTGATCCAACAGGAGCAGGAGATACTTTTGCAGGTGGTTTTGCAGGATATATTGCTAAAACGGGTAACATCTCTTTTGAAAACATGAAGAAAGCAGTAATATACGGTTCAGCCTTAGCTTCCTTTTGTGTAGAAAAATTTGGAACAGAACGTATGCTAACTTTAACAGATAAAGAAATCTTCGAGCGCTTGCAACAGTTCAAGGATTTGACACAATTTGATATCGAAATAAACTAAATACAAACGCGCTCAAAATGGAGCGCGTTTTTTTTTCGCAAAATCAAAGTTTCATAACTTGTTATGAAACAATGTAAAAAGCGACAACACAAATAAGAAACAACAAACACACAACTAAAAATGAGCGATGCTTTAAAACATGAATGTGGAATAGCACACATTAGACTTTTAAAACCATTAGAATTTTACAAAGAGAAATATGGTACTGCGTTTTACGGTGTAAACAAAATGTATCTATTAATGGAAAAGCAGCACAATCGCGGACAAGATGGCGCTGGTTTTGCAAGTATTAAATTAGACACCAAACCAGGAGAACGTTACATAAGTAGAGTCCGCTCTATTGCGCAGCAGCCTATACAAGATATCTTTGCTCAAATAAACGGTAGAATAAACAAAGAACTAACAGAGCACCCAGAATATCAAGATGATGTTGCATTACAAAAAAAGAACATTCCATATATAGGAGAAGTGCTTTTAGGACATGTTCGTTATGGTACTTTTGGTAAAAATAGCGTAGAAAGTGTACATCCTTTTTTAAGACAAAATAACTGGATGCACAGAAACCTTATTCTTGCTGGAAACTTTAATATGACAAATGTTAAAGAATTATTTAAAAACTTAATAGATCTAGGGCAACACCCAAAAGAGTACACAGACACCATTACTATAATGGAAAAAATTGGACACTTTTTAGATGATGCTGTTTCTAAAATATACAAGAAGCTTAAAAAAGAAGGATACAATAAAAACGAATGCTCTCCTTTAATTGCTGACCGATTAAACGTAGCAAAAATTTTAAGAAAAGCTGCAAAAAACTGGGATGGTGGTTATGCCATGGCTGGACTTTTAGGACATGGAGACTCTTTTGTACTTCGTGATCCTGCAGGAATAAGACCAACCTATTATTACCAAGATGATGAAGTGGTTGTTGTAGCTTCAGAAAGACCAGTAATACAAACCGTATTTAATGTAGACTTTGATGACGTTAAAGAATTAGAACCTGGTCATGCTATCATTACCAAGAAATCTGGAGAAGTTTCTATTCAACAAATATTAGAACCTTTAGAAAGAAAAGCATGTTCTTTTGAACGTATCTATTTCTCTAGAGGAAGTGATGCTGAAATTTATCAAGAGCGTAAAGAACTTGGTAAATTATTAATGCCTAAAGTTCTGGAAGCTATTGATAATGATACAGAAAACTCTGTTTTCTCTTATATACCAAATACGGCGGAAACTTCCTTTTTCGGAATGATAGAAGCTGTTGAAGAACATCTCAACCAAAAGAAAACACAAGCGATTTTAGATGGCGACGGAAAACTATCTAAAGAACGTGTTATTGAAATCTTATCGGAAAGAACAAGAATTGAAAAAATAGCAATTAAAGATGTTAAGCTAAGAACTTTTATTACTGAAGATAGCAGTAGAGATGATTTAGTTGCGCACGTTTACGATGTTACTTACGGTGTAATTAAACCAACAGATAACCTGGTTATTATTGATGATAGTATTGTAAGAGGTACCACTCTAAAAAAGAGTATCATTAAAATGATGGATCGACTACATCCTAAAAAAATAGTTGTGGTTTCTTCTGCGCCACAAATACGTTATCCGGATTGCTACGGTATTGATATGGCAAAAATTGAAGGATTAATAGCCTTTAAAGCAATGCTTTCGCTTTTAAAAGACAACAACAAGTATCATTTAATTGAGGAAGTATACAAAAAATGTAAAAAGCAGGTAGATTTAGAAGATGCGCAAGTAAAAAACTTTGTAAAAGAACTATATGATCTTTTTACAGCGGATGAGCTTTCAGATAAAATCTCAGAATTATTAAGTGATGAAACAGTAAATGCCGAAGTAAAGATAATATTTCAACCGGTATCTAATTTACACAAAGCCTGTCCTAAAAACTTAGGAGATTGGTATTTTACAGGAAATTATCCAACAGCTGGAGGTAATAGAGTTGTAAATAAAGCGTTTATTAATTTTTATGAAGGAAATGAAGAACGTGCTTACTAGCTTTTTTCTTACGGTTTTTCCGTATCTATTTAGTTTTGAAGCGCTTAATCCTAAAAAAAAGCGGTTCATCTAAAAGATTTCACTTAATCAAAGAAATAAAACTACATTAGTACCACCATAACATAAGTAGGTTAAGTTCATGGTAGATTTGGGGCAAAAAAGGTGAACTCTCGTTCACCTTTTTTCATTTTACACCCATTCCATTTTATACGACATTTCTTTCTAAAACAGAATAAAACAGACTCTTTACTCCTTTAGGCTAATATATTAGTAGTTTATCTAATAAGTTTTACAATTTGGCCCAAGCACACTTATATTTGCTAGACCATAACATAAGTAGGTTAAGTTTATGGTAGATTTGGGGCAAAAAAGGTGAACTCTCGTTCACCTTTTTTCATTTTCGGTAATGAAATGTTTTTCAACATTTTACAATATTCAAAATATTTTCACGTTATTTATATATCTCCATGACATAAGTAGGTTAAGTTTATGGTAGATTTGGGACGAAAAAAGGTGAACGTAAGTTCACCTTTTTTTATATCCACCTATTAAAAATAGGCTATTGTTATTGTTTTAATAAAAGCTTATTTCGCTTCTGCATAACGTCTTTCTACTTCATTCCAGTTAATTACATTAAAGAAAGCTTCAATATAATCAGGTCTTCTGTTTTGGTAGTTTAAGTAATAAGCATGCTCCCAAACATCTAATCCTAAAATTGGTGTTCCTCCACAAGTAACTCCTGGCATTAATGGATTATCTTGATTTGGTGTAGAACAAACTTCTACTTTTCCTCCTTTATGCACACATAACCAAGCCCAACCAGAACCAAATTGTGTTGCAGCCGCTTTACTAAAAGTATCTTTAAAAGCATCTACAGAACCATAAGCTGCCTCAATAGCATCTTTTAAATCTCCAGATAAACGTCCTTTCCCTTCTGGATTCATTACTTCCCAGAATAAAGAATGGTTGTAAAAACCTCCTCCATTATTTCTAACAGCACCATTTTTCATATCTAAACCTCCAAGAATATCTTCAATAGATTTCCCTTCTAAGTCTGTTCCTTCAATTGCTGCGTTTAATTTTGTTGTATAACCGTTATGATGTTTCGTGTAATGAATCTCCATTGTGCGAGCATCAATGTTTGGTTCTAAAGCATCATAAGCATATTTTAATTTCGGTAATTCGAAAGCCATAATATTTATTTTTAGTTGTTATTATTAAATTTTATTCAAATTTACGCATAAATGCCTTCAATTAAAAATAATAAATAGTTATCAAATTATCGATAATCTTTATCTTGTGTAAAATTTAACGCATGACTAACCAACATCCTTTCACTATATACAATGCATCTGCCGGAAGCGGAAAAACATTTACATTAGTTAAAGAGTATTTAAAGATTTTATTACAATCTAATAATACGCAACAATACAAGAACATTCTGGCTATTACATTTACCAATAAAGCAGTTGGTGAAATGAAAGAACGTATTATTGAAATGCTTACCGCGTTTTCTTCGGAAAAAATTATAGAAAATCCAAACAGCATGTTTTCTATACTTACTGAAGAATTACAACTGAAACCAGAAAAACTACACAACAAATCTAAAAAGATACTAAACAGCATTATTTATAATTATGCCGCTTTTGATGTTTCTACTATTGACGGATTTACACATAAAATAATTAGAACCTTTGCGCATGATTTAAAACTGCCTTTAAATTTTGAAGTCGAATTAGATCAAGACTCTCTTTTACAAGAAGCGGTAGATAGTTTGATAGCAAAAGCGGGAACGAATAAAGAGCTGACAAAAATTTTAGTGGATTTTTCCATTGAAAAAGCAGATGATGATAAGAGTTGGGATATTTCTTTCGACTTTAATAAGATTGCAAAACTATTAGTAAAAGAAAATGATGTCGCGCATATTGAAAAACTAAAAGATAAATCGCTTGAAGATTTTAAAGTACTTAAAGCGCAATTAAGAAAAGACACCAAAAATCTTGAAAGCCGAATTACAGAAATTACACAAAACGTTTTACAGCTAATTGACGAAGCTGGTTTACAGTTTAATGATTTTAATAGAAGTTCTCTACCAAAACATTTTGAAAATCTAAAGAATAAGCGATTTGACATTAGTTTCACCAATAAATGGCAAGCGGAATTAATTAATAACGAAACACTGTATCCTAAACGACTTACTCCAGAACTTGGAGCTGTTATAGATGGGTTGCAACCGCAATTCATTAAAGCTTTTGAAGAAACCAAAAAACTAGTTTTTCAGCAAAAATTCTTAAAAGCTTTTTATAAAAACATAACGCCTTTATCGGTTTTAAGCGCCATAAACCAAGAGTTAACAAATATTAAAATAGATCAGAATAAATTATTAATTTCTGAATTCAACACCTTAATAAGCAAGGAAATTAAAGACCAACCAACCCCTTTTATTTACGAACGACTGGGCGAAAAATTTAGACATTACTTCATCGATGAGTTTCAAGATACATCTAAATTACAATGGCAAAATTTAATTCCGTTAATAGATAACTCGCTTGCTGGTCAAAACTTAAAACAAGAACAAGGAACAGCCATGTTAGTAGGTGATGCCAAACAAGCAATTTATAGATGGCGTGGCGGAGAAGCAGACCAATTTATAGACTTATACTCTAAAAAAACAGATCCTTTTCAAGTAGAACAACACGTAGATAATTTACCTACAAACTTTAGAAGCTACCAAGAAATTATACATTTCAATAATGCTTTTTTTAAATATGTTGCCGAAACTTCATTATCCAACCAGGATTATAGCGAACTCTATCATGAAGGTTCTAAACAAAACACCTTCAATAAAAATGAAGGCTATATACAATTAGACTTTTTAGATCTTAAAGACGAAGATAGAGACGAAATCTATCCGCAGAAAGTTTTAGAAACCATTAGAACGTGCCAAACCAATGGCTATTCTTATCAAGATATTTGTATTCTTGTCCGTAAGAAAAAAGAAGGAATCGCTATTGCAGAGTTTTTAAACACTAAAGGCATCCCTATTATGTCTTCCGAAACGATGCTTATTTTTAATAGTCCCGAAGTACAGTTTATAGATAATATCTTAACGCTTTTAGTGCAATCCGAGAACGATGAAATCAAGGTTAAGGCTTTAAATTATCTTTCCGAAAAATTCAGAATAAAAGACAAGCACGCATTTTTCAGTGAACATATCCATCAGTCCCTTTTCCAAACCTTTAAAAGTTTGGAAGACTACCAGATCTTTTTAACCCCAAACCAATTACTACAATTACCATTATATGAGTTGGCAGAAAGCATTGTTAGAAACTTTAATTTAGTAGAAACCTCCAACGCTTACGTACAATACTATTTAGATTTTGTATTAGAATATTCGCAAAAACAAGGCTCTAGTCTTTCCGGTTTTTTAGAACACGCAAATAACAAAAAAGGAAATCTAAGTATTGTTTCTCCGCAAGGACAAAATGCTGTGCAGATTATGACCATTCATAAATCTAAAGGTTTAGAGTTTCCAGTAGTTATTTTCCCTTATGCAGATTTAAATATTTATAGCGAAATAGAACCCAAAGAATGGTTCCCATTAGAAGCAGAAAACTTTAATGGCTTTTCTAGCACACTATTAAACTACACCAAAGAATTTGAAAACTACGGCGAGGTTGGTCTGCAAATCCACAACAAGCATCAAGCAGAATTAGAGCTAGACAACATCAACTTATTATATGTTGCATTGACTAGACCAAAGGAGCAACTCTTTATTATTTCTAAAAGAGATGTGTCTGCCAAAGAATTAAAGGAACAAAAAACCTACGCTGGCTTATTTATAAATTACTTGCAACAAGCAAACAAGTATAATGAAAGCGAAAGTAGCTTCTCTTTTGGTAATCCTAAAAAAACATCGAAAGAAGAAACCAAGCATACAGAAATTATAGAACAACAAGAATTTATAACCACAACAAAAGAAAGTCACAACATAAAAATTGTTACTAATTCTGGTTTTTTATGGAATACAGCGCAACAAGAAGCCATCGAAAAAGGAAATCTTATTCACAATATATTGGCACATATTAAAACAAAAGAAGATGTTTTATTTGCAATTACCCATTTTAAAGAAACCGCAATTATAAATCCAGAACAAGCCATAGAATTACAAAAAACGATAGTACAAATAATAGATCACCAAGACCTAAAAGATTATTTCACCACTGAAAACACCGTTTATAACGAACGGGATATAATTTCAAATCATGAGATTATAAGACCAGACAGATTGGTAATTAATGCCAATAATGAAGCAACCATAATCGATTATAAAACGGGAGCAATAAACAAAAAACACCAATTGCAACTAGAAAATTACCAACGGGTTATAGAAGAAATGCCATACAAAGTGATCCATAAAATTCTGGTATATATAAATGACGATATTCAAGTAATAACCTTTTAATAATGGCGTTACGCGCTTTCGTAAAAACTGCAGCGCGTCGTGTCATCCACTATATCTTTTTTATTTTTTATAGTATCCAATATGCTATGCACAACTCATATACTTATAGCACCTATTGATGAGAGGTGTTATATTTCACATAAAAAAGGATGCCGTTTCTACCACTAACGCAAAAAACATTATAAATTTGTAAAAAAATAAAACCCATGTACGGAAATATACAACAACAACTACAACAAGAACTTCAAGACATAAAGGACAACGGACTTTACAAAGAGGAACGTATTATTACTTCTCCGCAAGGAGCAGAAATAACGCTTAACACCGGAGAAACCGTTTTAAACTTTTGTGCTAATAATTACTTAGGTTTATCGTCACATCCAGAGGTGATTCAAGCAGCTAAAGACACTATGGATACCCACGGTTTTGGTATGTCTTCTGTTCGATTTATTTGTGGAACACAAGACATTCATAAAGAATTAGAACAAAAGATTGCAGATTTTTATGGTACAGAAGACACCATTTTATATGCTGCAGCCTTTGATGCCAATGGAGGTGTATTTGAACCTTTATTAGGAAAAGAAGATGCTATTATCTCCGATTCTTTAAATCACGCATCTATAATAGATGGTGTACGTTTATGTAAAGCAGCAAGATATCGTTATGCGAATAATGATATGGCCGATTTAGAACAACAACTAATAGATGCCAATAAAAATGGAGCAAGAAATAAAATCATAGTAACAGATGGTGTTTTCTCTATGGATGGCTTAGTTGCTCCTTTAGATAAAATATGTGACTTAGCAGACAAATACGATGCTATGGTAATGATTGATGAATGTCATGCCACTGGATTTATTGGACCAAAAGGAATTGGAACCTTAGAAGAAAAAGGGGTTCTAGGAAGAGTAGATATCATTACAGGAACTTTAGGTAAAGCTTTAGGTGGCGCAATGGGAGGATATACTACCGCAAAAAAAGAAATTATTGAAATATTACGTCAACGTTCTAGACCATATTTATTTTCAAACTCTTTAGCTCCTGCAATAGTTGGTGCCTCTATTAAAGTGTTTGATATGTTAAAAAACGACACGACTTTACGTGATAAATTAGAATGGAACACCAACTACTTCAAAAAAGGAATAAAAGAAGCTGGATTTGATATTGTAGATGGGGATTCTGCTATTGTTCCAGTAATGCTATATGACGCAAAACTATCTCAAACTATGGCAAATATGTTATTAAATGAAGGCATTTATGTTATCGGTTTCTTTTTTCCTGTAGTTCCAAAAGAAAAAGCAAGAATAAGAGTACAGCTTTCTGCAGCACATGAAAAGGAGCATTTAGATAAGGCTATATCTAGCTTCATTAAAATTGGGAAAACATTAGATATTATTTAAATTGACTACAAACAGTTATAATTAAAGATTTTTTTTAATATTTTTTTATATTTGTCTTTGTTAATAATATTTAACAACTTACTTTTGCTTATCAATTAACACTTAAAAATTAAATTTTTGAATATGAAAAATCTTAGCAGATTATTGTTCGCTATGTTGCTTGTATTAGGTTTTAGCAACACGTATGCACAAGATGATAACAATCCTTGGGCAATTAGTTTCGGGGTAAACGCAGTCGATCTTTATCCAGTTGGAGAAAACGCTCCTCAAGGAGATTACTTTGATGAGTTCTTTAACGCAACAGATCACTGGAACATCCTTCCATCTTTATCTACTATTAATGTATCTAAATACATCAATAATGGATTTTCTGTTGGAGTAACAGGATCTATCAACAAAATTGAAAAAATCGGAGAGACATTAGGAGTACCTAGCTTAACAGTTAGCGAAATGACTTATTATGGTCTTGACGGAGCTGTTAAATATAGCTTTGCAGATTTATTAAACTGTAACACTATTGAGCCTTATTTAGGTGTTGGTGGTGGTTACACTTGGATTGATGAAATTGGAGCTGGTACTTTAAACGGTTCTTTTGGTTTAAATTTCTGGTTAACAGAAAACATTGGACTAAACCTTCAATCTACTTACAAACATTCATTTGAAGATTACTTATCTAAACATTTCCAACACTCTGCAGGTATAACTGTTAAGTTTGGTGGAAAAGATTCAGATGGTGATGGTATATATGACAAAAATGATGCTTGTCCAGAAGTTTTCGGATTAGAAGCATTTAACGGTTGTCCTGATACAGATGGTGACGGAATTGAGGATTCAAAAGATTCTTGTCCTAATGAAGCTGGTTTAGCTGAATTTAACGGATGTCCTGATGCTGATGGTGATGGTGTAGCTGATAAAGATGACAAATGTCCTACAGTTGCTGGATTAAAAGCTTTAGCTGGTTGTCCTGATGCTGATGGTGACGGAGTTGCTGATGGAGATGATAAATGTCCAAGTGAAGCTGGTCCTGCTGCTAACAATGGTTGCCCATGGGCAGACACTGATGGTGATGGTGTATTAGACAAAGATGATAAATGTCCTAACGAAGTAGGTGTAGCTGCAAACAATGGTTGTCCAGAAGTAATTGCTGCTCCAACTGCTGAAGTAATGGCAACATTAAACAACTACGCTAGAACAATCTTATTTTCAAGCGCTAAGTCTTCTTTCAAACAAGAAACTTACCCAGTATTACAAGCGATTACTGCTATCTTAAAAGAATATCCTGAATCTAACTTTACGTTAGAAGGACATACGGATAGTGACGGACCTAAATCTTCTAATCAATTATTATCTGAAAGAAGAGCTAACGCTGTAAGAGATTACTTAATCTCTAACGGAGTTAACGCTGACAGATTAGTTGCTGCTGGATTTGGTGAAGATTACCCAATCGATTCTAACGCTACAAGAGCTGGAAAGAAAAATAACAGACGTGTTGAAGTAAAACTTAGAAAATAAGTTTCACAAAACAATCTAAATATTTAATAAAAACGCTTCGATATATCGAAGCGTTTTTTATTTTTATAGAATGACAACATTCATTCTAGATGTACTAAAAGATTTACAAAACAGGAATAAAGATTTATCTTCATTAATCTTTATTTTACCCAGTAAACGTGCTGGTATCTTTTTAAAACACCAAATTGCACAAATAGTTAATCATACTATTTTATCTCCTAAAATAATTAGTATTGAGGAGTTTGTAGAAGATCTATCGCAATTAAAAAAAACTTCAAATACAGAACTCCTATTTGTATTTTATAAAGTCTATTTAGAACTAACTAAAAAAGAAGAACAAGAAAGCTTTGATTCTTTTTCAAAATGGGCGCAAATATTACTTCAGGATTTTAATGAAATAGACAGGTATCTCATTCCGCAAGAAAAAATATTTAACTATTTAAGTGCTATTCAAGATTTAAAACACTGGTCTTTAGAAGAACCTAAATCGGATTTTATAAAAAAATATCTTTCCTTTTGGAATAAATTAAACCAATACTACACCAAATTTGCAGAAGAACTTCTACAAAACAAAACAGGTTACCAAGGACTAATTTATAGAGAGGCTGTAGAAAATATAGAATCGTACATACAAACTGCTTCAGAAAAACAACATGTTTTTTTAGGTTTTAACGCACTAAATAAAGCGGAAGAAAATATTATTCAAGAATTACTTCAAAATGAAATGGCAGAAATTTTTTGGGATATTGACCAGAAATTTTTTGACAATAAATACCATGATGCTGGTTTGTTTACCAGACAGCATCACAAAAACTGGAAGTACTTTTCCACGAATCCTTTTAACTGGAAAACCAATAACTACACACAACCTAAAAACATCGAAGTCGTTGGTATTCCTAAAAACATAGGGCAAGCAAAATATATAGGCACCCTTTTAAAATCTTTAAAAGAAAAAGACCCTACACTACAAAAAACAGCTGTGGTACTTGCAGATGAAAATCTACTTACTCCTACATTAAACGCACTACCAGAATCTATTGATGCATTAAACATCACTATGGGTTTCCCATTGCAATCCATTCCGCTAGCTTCTTTATTTGAACAAATATTTCAAGTACATAAAAAAGCAAGTAATACCTTTTATTATAAAGATGTTATCGCCATTATATCCCATCAATTTATTAGACCACTAATGAATACAGATAATGTAGATACAGCTTCCAAAATAACTGAAACTATATTAACAAATAACCTAGTTTATTTAACGGTAGATCGTTTAAAAGAACTTAGCCCCACCGCAACAAACGTAATAGACTTATTGTTTGTTGTAAAAGAAAACAGCGTAGAAAGTATTCTTAAAAACTGTTTGAATCTAATTTTATCTATTAAGGAAAACTTAGATATAAATAAACCACTAAATAAACTCTCTCTAGAATATTTATTCCGCTTTAACGAGCTTTTTAATGAACTATCAAGTCTAAATGCTAGATATAGCTACATAAAAGATGTTAACACACTGCATGGCCTTTATAAAGAATTATTAAGTGCTGCTACTTTAGATTTTCAAGGAGAGCCGCTACAAGGTTTACAAGTTATGGGAATGTTAGAATCACGCGTTCTAGATTTTGAAACCGTAATTATAGCATCGGTAAATGAAGGTGTGCTTCCGTCAGGAAAAACAAACAACTCCTTTATTCCTTTCGATGTAAAAATAGAAAATCAGCTACCAACCTACAAAGAAAAAGACGCAGTGTACACCTACCACTTTTATAGGTTATTACAACGTGCTAAAAACGTTTATATTTTATATAATACCGAAGCAGATATTCTAACTGGTGGAGAAAAAAGTAGATTTATAACGCAATTAGAATTAGAAGGAGATCACAAAATAAAACACCAAATTGTAACGCCAAAAGTAGAAGCTTGTTTTACCGAATTATTAGAAATTGAAAAAACAGATGCCATACAAAACAAGTTGAAGTATGTTGCAGAAAGAGGTTTTTCACCTTCTTCCATTACTAATTACATTAGGAATCCTATCGATTTCTATTATCAGAAAATATTAGGAATTTCAGAACAAGAAGACGTAGAAGAAAGTGTTGCTTTTAACACACTTGGTACCGTTGTACACAATACTTTAGAAGATTTATACACCAACTTTATTAGTGCCTTTTTAACCGTGGATGCCTTAGAAAAGCAAAAGTCCAAAATTAATGAAAGAGTTACCTATCATTTTGAGAATGAATATAAAGAAGGAGATATTAACACAGGAAAAAACCTCATCATTTTTGAAATTGCAAAACGCTACGTCCTCAATTTTCTAAATTTAGAAATGGAAGATGTAAAACAAGGAAACGAGATTAAAATCATTTCTCTAGAAGCAAATAACAGAACATCCATTAACATTCCTGAGTTAGACTTTACAGTTAATCTTACCGGAAAAGTAGATCGCGTAGATACTTACAATGGTATCACTAGAATTATTGATTATAAAACAGGCAAAGTATTATCTAATGAAGTCGAAATTTCTAATTGGGAAGACCTAACCACAGACTACAAAAAATACAGCAAGAGTTTTCAAGTATTGATGTACGCGTATATGATGATGAAAGAAAACAACGTGCAATTTCCATTGGAAGCAGGTATTATATCCTTTAAAAACTTAAGTAACGGTTTTTTAAAATTCGCAGTAAAAGAAGGAAGAAATAAAAACCAGCTTATAACGGAAGAAACCATGCAGCATTTTGAAATAGAACTTAAAAAAATCATTCTAGAAATCTGTAATCCAAAGATTCCTTTTGTGGAGAAAGAAGTATAATGATACAGAAAAACAACATATTACAAAGAGATTCCAAAAAACCAATCGTTTGGGATGCTTTCTATAAAGAGAATAATACAAAAAAACCGTTAGTTCTTTTCTGCCATGGTTATAAAGGATTTAAAGATTGGGGCGCTTGGGATTTAGTTGCACAAGCGTACAGTGAAGCAAACTTGTTTTTTGTGAAATTTAATTTTTCGCATAATGGCGGCACAGTAGAAAACCCAATAGATTTTCCAGATTTGGATGCTTTTGCTGAAAACAATTATACCAAAGAGTTAGAGGATGTAGACAGTATGTTAAACCATCTTTTATCTAAAGAAAATGAATTTACAGAGCAAATAGACACCAATAACATTACGCTAATTGGTCATTCTAGAGGTGGAGGAATTTCCATAATTAAAGCATCAGAAGACACTAGAATAACCAAACTAATCACTTGGGCAAGTGTAAGCGGGTTTGGTAAAAGAACGTCCACAACTGGAGATTTAGAACAATGGAAAAAAGAGGGTGTTAAGTATGTTTTAAATGGTAGAACCCATCAACAAATGCCACACAACTATCAGTTTTATTTAGACTACAAAGCAAATAAAAATCGATTAAATATAGAATTGGCAACCAAAAAAGTAAGCATTCCTTTTTTAATTATTCATGCAGAAGGAGATCCTTCCGTGAAATTTAAGGAAGCAGAAAATTTACATGCCTGGAATAACAAAAGTGAATTATATTCTATAGAAAATAGCAATCATGTATTTGATGCTTCCCATCCTTATAAAAACAAAAAACTACCTGAAGCTTTACAACAGGTAGTTACTAAAAGTATTTCTTTTATATAGTTATTTGTTACTCTGCTCCTTTTAAGACTAAAAGAGGCACGCGACTTTCAAAATCTACTTTCTTAATCGTGTTTTGCTCCCAAAGTTTTTTAAAGAATCCTCTTTTACGTCTAAAAACGCAAATAACATCGGGGTTATGTGTATTTAAATGCTCTAAAACACCTTGAAATAAAGTTGCATTTTCAGTACTATTATACGAAGTAGCTAACGCTTTCAACTCCACATTTATTTCGGAATCTTCTGTAGAAAAAGCCTTCGTTTTTACTTGCAGTAAATGCATTTCTGTATCAAAGGTCTTTATTATCTTTTGTAATGGTACTAAGGAATTCTGTTTGCTAACGACACCAGATTTTATTGCTGTTAAAATCTTTGTAATCGGTTTATAAACATATCCTTCTGGTATAACTAATACAGGAATATCTGTCTTTTTCACAATGCTTCCTGGTGTTCTTCCTAAAAAATAACTTTCTTGTAAATCATTAGGTCGCTGTCCTACAATTATTAAATCTATTCCTAATTCTTTATTTATCGTCTCTATACTATCTACAACTCCTCCTTTTGCAGATATTATTTTTACGGTTACATTTTTGGTGTCTACTTGACCAACAACTTCTTTCACATTTGCAACCTGCTCTCTAGCAACAATACTATCTACATTTATTATTGTTCCTGCTTTTGGAGCTAAACTAAAGGATCTGAAAACATAAACATCTGCTTGCATAACTTGCGCAAAATCTATAGCGTATTGCAAAGTGTTTTTTGCATTTTGAGATGCACCAATAGGAACTAGAATATTTTTCATTACTTATTATTTAGAATGCAAAAATACAGATTTTATAATAATAGTTGCGACCTTTACCCTTTCTTAAATAAAAATTTAAACTTTTGTCAACCAAAATAAGTCTGAAACAAATAAATAAACTTGCAATTCCTGCATTAATTGCTGGCGTTTCAGAACCTATTTTATCTTTAACAGATACTGCTATTGTTGGTAATATACATATAAACGCTACCGAGTCTTTAGCTGCTGTTGGTATTGTTGGTGCTTTTATATCTATGCTTATTTGGGTTTTAGGACAAACAAGAAGTGCTATATCTTCCATCGTCTCACAATATGTTGGTGCAGATAATGTAGATGCGGTTAAAAACCTGCCTGCACAAGCGATCTTTATTATTACTTCCCTAAGTATTTTAATAATTATTAGCACCTATCCTTTTGCGCAAAGTATTTTTAAACTGTATAATGCTTCTGGATTAATTCTAGACTATAGCGTAGATTACTATAAAATTCGCGTTTTCGGATTCCCTTTTACGTTATTTACCATTGCGGTTTTCGGAACCTTTAGAGGTTTACAGAACACCTATCACCCAATGCTAATTGCTATTATTGGTGCCTCTGCAAACATTATTTTAGATTTCATTTTGGTGTACGGAATCGAAGGATATATTCCTGCTATGCACATTAAAGGTGCTGCCTATGCAAGTGTTATCGCGCAGTTTTTAATGGCTATTTTTTCTGCATATTATCTACTAACAAAAACCAATATTCCGCTGCGTTTTAGTTTTCCTTTTAATCCGGAAATTAAACGTTTTATTATAATGATTCTTAATTTGTTTGTCCGCACACTAGCCTTAAATGTCACCTTATATTTTGCAAGTGCTTTTTCTACAAGCTATGGAAAAAACTACATTGCAGCATACACTATTGCTATAAACCTATGGTTTCTTGGCGCATTTATAATTGATGGCTATGCTAGTGCTGGAAATATTTTATCGGGAAAATTAATAGGAGGAAAAGAATATAAAAACTTAATACTATTAAGTAATAAATTAATTAAATACGGCATTGTTCTAGGAATCACTATTGCAATATTAGGCGCGATTTTATATTATCCTTTAGGAACCATCTTCACTAAAGAGCCTCAAGTTTTAGAAGAATTTTACAACATATTCTGGATCGTATTACTCATGCAACCGCTTTGTGCTTTAGCTTTTATTTTTGATGGCATCTTTAAAGGTTTAGGCAAAATGAAAATCCTTAGAAACGTACTACTCTTTTCTACTTTTGTCGTTTTTGTTCCAATCCTGTTTTGGTTAGATGCTTTAGACTACAAATTATACGGTATTTTTATTGCTTTCACCCTTTGGATTATCGCTAGAGGATTACCATTAATAATAAAATTTAGAAAAGAATTTTTACCACTTTCACAAAAGGTGTAACTTTACCCAAAGTTAATACAATATAAAATGAAATTTTTAGCTGTTTTACAAGAAGTGGACATCAATGAAAAAATAAATAGTGCTCCAGATGCTAATTACGGCATTGGTGTATTTATTGGTTCTATGCTGCCTTTTGTTGTATTAGTAGCACTTGCTTATTTTATATATCGATACAATAAAAACAAAAAAGAATAATTCAACAATAAAATGGAAATATTAAATTTTTTAAGCGGAAACGGTTTTTTTTTAGTGCTAGGAATAGCCTTAGTTATCATCTATTTTTATAACAGAAATAAACGCAGATAATTATCTTGTTTTTAACCAACCTGTAATACTCAATCGCTCGGTATGTACAGGTTTTACTTCGTGTTCTATAATCTGACTTTCAAAGATCACCACACGTCCTGGAAACGGATAAATAACCTTTTCGGTTTCTACGCCGTTCTCATCTAAATACAATACCAATTCGCCACCATTTTCTGGCAACCAACCGTCTTCATTCAAATAACAAACAAAAGATAATTTTCGTCTATCATCGTTTTGAAAGGTGTCTATATGACGTTTATAAAACGTGTTTTTAGGATACAATGCGTAGTGAAACTCTTTATATAAAATCCCTAGAAAGCAAGTCTTGTTTAGGTAAGTAACTAAGCTGTTTATTTTATTAAAAAATAACTGCTCGTAAGTATCTGCTTTACTTTCGTCCATCCACAAAATAATATCTCCACGAATGGCTTTTTCAATGGTTTCGTTAATACGATTACCAATAGCAGCCTTTTTAAAAGCATCTAATTCGTGCTTTTCAATTAAAGATTTTCTTAAAACTAGAACTTCTTCCGCAGAAAAAAAATCTTCAACAATACTATATTTTTTCGCTAACAGATCATCAATAACTCTCTCGTATAAAGGGTTTTCTGTAAATGCAAGTCCTTCAAAAATTTGTTTCATAACTTTACTTGCATCAAGCTTAGTCTTAACAAAAGTGAGCAAATGTAATCTAAAAAGCATTTCCTTTTACAAAATGAATATCTTTGCAGTGAAATAAACAATACAATGAGTAATATTAGAATTACAAAACAGTTCTCTTTTGAGACTGGTCACGCACTTTACGGTTATGATGGTAAGTGTAAAAACGTTCATGGTCACAGTTACAGATTATTTGTAACCGTTATTGGAAAACCAATTACAGATGCAACCAACGTAAAGTTTGGGATGGTTATAGATTTTAGCGATCTAAAAAAAATAGTAAAAGAAGATATAGTTGAAATTTTTGATCACGCCACCGTTTTTAATAAAAACACACCACACCTGGAGCTTGCTAAAGAATTATCCGACAGAGATCACAATGTACTTTTGGTAGATTATCAACCAACCAGTGAAATGATGGTTATTGACTTTGCTTCCAAAATATCAAAACGTTTACCAGACAATATAAAGCTACATTCTCTTAAGTTACAAGAAACAACAAGCTCTTATGCCGAGTGGTATGCTAGTGATAACAAATAGTTTTTAAGAATAATTATGGAGTTACCCTTTTTCGTAAAAACGACAAAGGGTCAGGCTTTCGCAAGTCGCTCTTTGCAAGGAGCTCCAACAATTGCTCAATCCTTAACGCGGCATCCAGCTAACTAACAAACATTTTTTATATTTACAACATGCAAATTCCAGAAGGAAAAAAAATATATTTCGCCAGTGATAATCATTTAGGAGCTCCTACAAAAGAAGCTTCTCTTCCTCGTGAAAAAAAGTTTGTCGCTTGGTTAGATCACGTAAAAAAAGATGCTGCAGCCATTTTTCTTTTAGGCGATTTATTCGATTTCTGGGTAGAATATAAAAACGTGGTACCTAAAGGATTTACAAGAACCTTGGGGAAACTTGCCGAAATATCCGATTCCGGAATTCCGATTTACTACTTTGTTGGTAATCATGATTTATGGATGGATGGCTATTTTGAAGAGGAATTAAACATTCCTGTGTACCACAAACCAAAAGAATTTACCTTTAATAATAAAACGTTTTTTATTGGTCATGGTGACGGCTTAGGTCCAAAAGACAAAGGCTACAAACGCATGAAAAAAGTGTTTACCAACCCAATATGCCAATGGTTGTTTAAACGTGTTTTACATCCAGATTTCGCTATGCGCATCGGACAATACATGTCGGTAAAAAACAAACTTATTTCTGGTGATGATGATGCCAAGTTTTTAGGTAATGATGAAGAATGGTTGGTACAATATTGCAAACGTAAACTAGAAGACAAACACAGAGATTTTTTTGTGTTCGGACATAGACATCTTCCGTTAGACATAGACCTAGAAAACAACGCGAAATACGTGAATCTTGGCGATTGGATTCAGTATTACACCTATGGTGTTTTTGATGGAGAAAACATGATTTTAAAAACCTATAATCCGTAAACCATGCTGATAACTGCTATTATATTTATTCTTCTGGGTGCTTTAATAAAATATGGAAAATTCTATTTCCTAATTGCTGGTTACAATACCATGAGCAAGGAGGAAAAAGAAAACTACAATATCGAAGGTATTGCAAGCCTTTTTAGAAATGTGATGTTTGGTATGGCAGCGCTAATGATAATTGGTTATTTCGCTTCCAAATGGCTAGCAGATACTAACGTAGCGAATATCTTTTTTTATATTTCTATCGCTATCGGAATTCCGTATTTACTGATACAATCCAACTCAAAAAAATATAAAAAATAAGTAGTTAATCCTGTAGATTGGATTCTCTTTTTAGGCGTATTGCATTCCGCAGACTAAACTCTCTCTCGCTCAAGTTTCACCTTTACCGAGGCATAAGTAGAAACCATATAAGGCACAGAAAAAGTAATAAAAAACTTTAAAAGATTTAATTGCTTAAAATCTAATGCGATTAGCTTTTCGCCTTGATTTATCAAATTCAAAACACAACCAACAACTAGAGCTACTTTGATGGAGGAGATAACAATTTCTCTTTCGGAAGCAATTTTCACCGCTTTATTTACTTTACGTATCATACTGCAAAGATATATACTTTATATAAAAAAGCAACCCCGTTTTATATGCCATGAATAGCTCTAAAATTATTCTGCATTTTCATGTTCTTCAATATCCTTGGTTAGATCTAATTTTCTAAACGTTGGCGAAACAATTGCGGTAGTAATTACCGTGATTAAGGTCATGGTTCCTCCAAAAACAACCGCTGTTGCTGTTCCCATAAGTTTCGCAGTTACACCACTTTCAAAAGCACCAAGTTCGTTAGAAGAACCAACAAACATAGAGTTGACGGAAGACACGCGACCTCGCATATTATCTGGCGTTTTAATTTGTAAAATCGTCTGACGTATCACCATAGAAACACCATCGGTGACACCGCTAAAAAATAAAGCTGCAACCGACAACCAAAACGAAGTAGATAGCCCAAAAACAACAATACATATTCCGAAACCAAAAATGGCTACCAACAACTTCATTCCTGCATTTTTACTAATTGGAATATACGCGGTAATTAACATGGTTATAAAAGCACCAACAGATGGCGCTGCAACCAAAATACCAAAACCTTGCGGTCCCACTTTTAAAATATCTTGTGCAAAAATAGCCAACAAAGCAACTGCTCCACCAAAGAGCACCGAAACCATATCTAAAGTTAAAGCACCTAGAATCGCTTTTGTTTTAAAAACAAAATGCACACCTTCTTTTAAACTTTGCATCATAGGCTCGCCAATTTTATCGTTAAGAATGGGTTTCCTTTTTATTTGAAACAAGAATAATAAAGAAACTAAAACGAGCGCGAAAACAATACATAAAGAATAATGTACACCAAGCCAGCCAATGGAGAATCCGGCAAAAGCAACGCCTAAAACACGAGACATTTGCCAAGTAGAGCTATTCCATGTTGCGGCATTCGCATATATTTTTTTAGGTACGATTAAAGCAACTAATGAAAATATGGTTGGCCCGAAAAACGAACGTAAAAATCCGCCAAAAAACACCAATCCGTAAATCGTATAGAGCATACTTTTTTTAGACCAAGAGCTAATAACTTCTGGAGAGGTCAACCAGAAAAGACAAAAACTAATTAACGAAAAAGCAGCAATACAAATCGCTAGCAGGTTTCGTTTTTCTTTTTGGTCTACAATATGACCTGCAAATAACGCCATGGCTAATGCTGGAATAATTTCCATCAGGCCAATAATACCAAGAGACAAAGGGTCTTTTGTTAATGCATACACTTGCCATTCTATCACAATAAATTGCATAGACCAACCAAAAATCAAGGCAAACCGAACTAGTAAAAAAATATTAAACTCTTTAATTCGTAATGCTGCATAAGGATCTTTTTTCGCCATATTAATTTCCTGCGAAGGCAGGAATCTTTTAGTTTGATACCTACAAGGTTTTAAAACCTCGCAGGATAAAAATCTAACATTAAAACCAGAAAGGTCTATGTTAGTTTTCGGTACAAATGTAAAATAACCTAGTTTCTTATTTTAGTTTTTAAGATGTTATTGCTTAATGCCTCTCAACTTCAACTAAAAAACAGGAATATTTTAATTTAAAACCTTGTAGGATAAAGATAACATTTAACCATGTGAAAAGTTTATTTTAAATTTTGGCACAAATGTAAAATAAGTACCAAGGTAATTACATCTTTTTTTGCTATAAATTATGCTTTGATATCTCTCAGTTTTAATTGGAGAGACACATTTCCTTGCCAATGGTTTTCGTCTACAGAATAGACTGCTTTAAATGGTTGTTTATCTTCAATCAAGTGCAGCTTGTTTCCTAAACCAAAGCCAATACAAACCATTTTATTCGCTTTTGGTTGTGTTACGGTAATTCGTAAATGCTTATCGTCTTCGCCAACACATTTTCCGTAACCGGTATCTCTTAAATCTTCAGTTACAAAAATAGGCGTCATATTTCCTGGTCCGAAAGGTCCAAACTGGCGCATAATGCGCATTAATTTATCATTTACCTGATGCAAATCGATCTGTCTGTCGATTTTAATTTCAGGCGTTAATAAGGATTTGTCAATAGTTTTAGAAACCACATCTTCAAAAGCTTGTTTAAAAGCTTCGTAGTTTTCTTCTTTCAGCGTTAAACCTGCAGCATACTTATGTCCTCCAAATTGTTCAATGTGTTCTGCGCAAGCTTCCAAGGCATTGTACACATCAAAACCAGAAACCGAACGTGCCGAAGCCGCTAATTTATCGCCACTTTTGGTAAACACTAAAGTCGGTCTGTAATAGGTTTCAATTAATCGAGAAGCCACAATACCAATAACGCCTTTGTGCCAAGTTTCATGGTAAACAACAGAAGTAAAACCTTCCTGTTCTTTTTGTTCTTCAATTTGCTCCAGAGCTTCTTCTGTAATTCGTCGATCTGCATCTTTTCTATCGGTGTTAAATTCTTCTATTTCGGCAGCATATTTTTCCGCTAATGGAAAATCCATTTCGGTTAATAAGGTTACCGCATAATTACCATGCTTCATTCTTCCAGCGGCATTTATTCTTGGCGCAACGGTAAAAACCACATCGGTAATCGTGAGATTCGTTTTTTTAACTTGGTTGATAATGGCTTGAATTCCGGGTCTCGGATTGGCATTAATAACTTGCATTCCAAAATACGCAAGCACTCTATTTTCTCCGGTAATAGGAACAATATCTGCACCAATTGCGGTGGCTACCAAATCTAGATATTCGGTGAGATCTTCTACGGTTTTATTTTCTTTACTAGCTAAAGCCTGAATGAGTTTAAAGCCTACACCACAACCACAAAGTTCTTTATACGGATACTTACAATCGTCTCTTTTAGGATCTAAAACAGCAATAGCATCTGGTAAGTTTTCTCCAGGTCTATGGTGATCACAAATAATAAAATCGACACCTTTTTCTTTAGCATAAGCGACTTTATCAATGGCTTTTACACCGCAATCTAAAGCGATAATTAAGGAGAAATCGTTGTCGTTTGCAAAATCAATTCCTTGATACGAAACACCATAACCTTCTTCATAACGATCTGGAATATAGGTTGCAACGTTTGCAGTTCTAGTTTTTAAATAGGAAGACATTAATGCTACGGAAGACGTACCGTCCACATCATAATCACCAAAAACCAATATGTTTTCACCCTTTGCAAAAGCAGCTTCAATTCTTGCCACTGCCTTGTCCATATCTTGCATTAAGAACGGATCATGCAAATCACTTAAACTTGGTCTGAAAAAGGTTTTGGCTTCCTCATAGGTTTCAATGCCGCGTTGCAAAAGTAAGGTTGCAACAATTTCATCTACTTGTAGTGATTTTTGTAAAGCTTCTAGTTTTTTAGCTTCCGGTTTTGGTTTAAGTGTCCAACGCATATACTAATATAGAAAATTTTCGCTACTTATTGTGATAATGAATAGATGTTTTTACTTCTGCAAACTGACGAAACATTTCCATAACACCACAGTACTTATCTACAGACAAGTCCACTGCCTTTTTAATTTTAGATTCGTTTAAATCTTTCCCAGTAAAATGATATTCTACGGTTACGGTATGGTAGTATTTTGGATGTTCGTCTGTAAGTTCCCCTTCAACGGTCATATAAAAATCTTCAACAGGTGCTTTCATTTTATCTAAAACGGAAACCACATCTAAACCAGAACAACCCGCTAAAGAAGATAACATCATTGCTTTAGGAGCCATTCCAGAATTTGTACCTCCAAAATCTTCGGAAGCATCCATCATTATAGAATCCCATCTCGGATTATCAGATTCGAAAACCATATTCCCTTTCCATTTGGTTGTAATTTTATCAGACATATTATAAGATTTTTTGTTTCTTGTGTAAGATTATTTAAATAAATAAGACACAATGCACATCTATCTATTTATGCTAACAAAGTTAGATGGTAAAAGAAGATGTTTATTGTTCATTCAAAAATACTACTAAATAAAATATTATGCCATTAGTTACACCATTATCTGCAGACCACGATTTAGAAACCAAAAAGCTTGCAGAATTCTTTAATGAAACCCTTGGGTTTTGCCCAAACTCGGTACTTACCATGCAACGTCGTCCTGCGATTAGCAAGGCTTTTATAAATTTAAATAAAGCCGTTATGGCTAACGAAGGTCGCGTAACCTCAGCCTTAAAACGTATGATTGCTTGGGTTTCTAGTAATGCTACAGGTTGTAGATATTGCCAAGCACATGCTATTCGCGCTGCAGAACGTTATGGAGCAGAACAAGAACAACTAGATAATATTTGGGAGTACAGAACACATCCTGCTTTTTCAGAAGCAGAACGTGCGGCTTTAGATTTTAGCTTAGCTGCTAGTCAAGTGCCAAACGCTGTAGACGCAACGATACAAAAACGTTTACACGAACACTGGGACGAAGGTGAAATTGTTGAAATGCTTGGAGTAGTTTCCTTATTTGGTTATTTAAACCGTTGGAACGATTCTATGGGAACCACTTTAGAAGGTGATGCTATTGAAAGTGGAAACCAATTTTTAGGAAAACACGGATTTGAAGTTGGAAAACACGTTTAGATAGTATGCAGTAGGCAGTAACCGTTTTCCGTTTGCTTACTCTTAGTCTTCATAATAATAATAATAATAACATATAAACCTTGCTAGAAATAGTGAGGTTTTTTTGTGATATAAAAATATTTATTATTGGTTAAGACATGAGAAAAATGAATAAATAAATTTAGCCAAAATAATTTTTACACAATCATAATGCACTGATTACAAGATATTTGTGCTACGGTATTTCATGTCTTAATATTTTTCAGAAAGTCCTTATATTTTTGAAACAGAAAAACATACTAAAATAATTTACAGCAGAAGCTCTCGTGTCACACCTAGTTTAAAATGACTGGATTATTTTAGCTTAAGAATTCAATAATTATGGAATTATCAGTTAATCAAATAGTAGTTATCTTTCTAATTATCATATTAATTGCTGCTATATTTTTTATAAATAAAAATATAAATCAAAAACACGAACTTAAAGTATTGAAAAGGTTGAAAAAACGTAGTCCAAAAAAAATTAAAGCTCAAGCAAAATACATGAAAAATTCAATACATAAGAGGAGTGAAACTTCAAGTGTAATTGATTATTTTAAAATGCTCTTTACTCTTTTTTGAAGTTCCGGAACAACATTCACCTCAAACCAAGGGTTTTTACCTTTCCAGAATCTATTATTTGGCGAAGGATGCGGAATAGGGAAATACTTCGGTAAGTATTCTTTATAATTTGCAACCGTTTCGGTTAATGTTCTTTTAGCGTCTTCTTGCAAATAATATTTTTGAGCGTACAGCCCAATTAAAATAACCAGTTCTATGTTTGGCATTTCCTTTAAAAGCACTTCATGCCATTGTGGTGCACATTCTTTTCTTGGTGGTAAATCCCCTGTTTTTCCTTTTCCGGGATAGCAAAAACCCATTGGCATTAATGCAAATTTGGTTTCATCATAAAAATCTTCATCGGTAACGCCTAACCATTTACGGAGTTGTCTTCCGCTAGGATCATTCCACGGAATTCCCGTTTTATGCACACTCGTTCCTGGTGCTTGTCCGAT
Organism: Lacinutrix himadriensis; assembly: GCF_001418105.1. GTDB lineage: Bacteria > Bacteroidota > Bacteroidia > Flavobacteriales > Flavobacteriaceae > Oceanihabitans > Oceanihabitans himadriense. The sequence continues at coordinate 797,556 of NZ_LIQI01000022.1, read as the reverse complement.
AATTATTATTTTGGCTTTCGGATTTGCTGTTATTACTGGTCGTGGACCAAGTGGTAAATGCGCTTCGCAAATAGCACATTGTCTTATCTTGTACAGTAAATCTTCCATTGAATAAGAAATAACCCTTTTACTTTTTTGTTAAAGGAAAACCCTCAAAAACCAATCCTTCAAAACCGGTTTTCATAAAGTTTCTAATATTTTTATGTCCGTCACCTTCCGGATCTTTTAAAACTTCATCAAAATAAAATGCGCCAAAACAAGTCAAGGTTTCTGCTTTAGATAAACCTTCCACTTTTGCAAAAGCAAACAATTTACAGGAACCTGAATTTTGTCCTTCGGCATTTTCTAAAGGGCCATTTGTAAAAGCTTTTGGCGTGAATTCATAATTCGCATAAATAACATCCATGGTTTCAGAAAACGCAATAGTTTTTGGAGCTATTTTTAATTTATTTTTGAATGTTTTTATATCCATTTTAATATTTTCTGTTGCTATTCTGAAAAATAAAACTACTTTCTTATTTCTTAGAATTTCCAGCAACCACAACAACAATTTCTCCTTTTGGTGGTTTATTGGTATAATGTGCTAACACTTCTTTTGCGGTACCACGAATGGTTTCTTCGTATAGTTTTGTTAATTCTCTAGAAACCGAAACCTGTCGTTCTTCTCCAAAATACTCACAAAAATGCGCTAGTGTTTTTATTAGTTTGTGCGGACTTTCGTAAAAAATCATGGTTCTCGTTTCTTCGGCTAGAAGTAATAATCTGGTCTGACGTCCTTTTTTAACAGGAAGAAAACCTTCAAAAACAAACTTATCGTTTGGCAAACCACTATTTACTAATGCTGGTACAAACGCGGTTGCTCCAGGTAAACAATCTACCTCAATGCCATTTTCTACACAGGCTCTGGTTAACAAAAATCCCGGATCTGAAATCGCCGGCGTTCCCGCATCACTAATCAAAGCAATAGTTACACCTGATTTTAATTTTTGAATTAATGCTTCGACCGTTTTATGCTCATTATGCATGTGGTGGCTTTGCATATGCGTACCAATTTCAAAGTGTTTTAAAAGTTTTCCTGAAGTTCTAGTGTCTTCGGCTAAAATAAGATCTACATCCTTTAAAATTTCGACAGCTCTAAAGGTGATATCCTTAAGGTTTCCTATTGGTGTTGGGACAATATATAATTTACTCATTACTCAAACTTGCTTTCAATAAGTTCTAAAAGGCGCACTTCTACGTCTTCTTTACCAATCCAATTATTATAATCGGGTTTCACCATATTCTGAATAAAATTTTGCGCTTCTTCAAAAGATTGTGAGGTGTTTATTTGTGAAATCACACGTTCGTAATCTTCGTTTTTACCATCAAAAAGATGTTTTATAAAAGCTATTTTATCATTTAATCCAATGTGTAAAGCTCCTGTTTTTAATTTTTCGTATAGTGACTTTTTTTCGTTGGTTTTATTTACTTTTTCAAAAACAGGCATTTCTGTAAAGTCGGCTGTAATTTCTTCAAAGTCATTTTTATGAAACTGTGTTTTTGGTATTACGGTTTCTAAAAAGTCATCTACTTGATGTGTTTCCCCTGGCATTTGCGCTACCATGTCCTTAATTTTTTCAATGGCAGGTTCCATGATGGCTTCGTTTTCATTTTCATCCATGTTAATATAGGTTCTATCTTCCACCTCTATATTATCACTCACTTTATTATTAAAAGCAGTGTCTAGCATGCCAAAAAAAGAAGAATCATTGCCTATGGTTGGTATACTATCTTCAAAATTTTCTTGTGCAAATTTTAAAACCGTAAGTTTTTCATAAAGCGCAGCAACCTCTTCATGCATTTTATTAACATCTTCTTTCCCTTTTAGCTTTAAAATTCTATGAGCAATGCTCATTAATTCAGATTCCAACTTCTTCTTCATGACATATTAATTTTTATTTTTCGAATATAATGCAATTTAGCCTTTTGATTTTTAATAAATTTGCGTCACCTTTATGCAAAACGAAAAAAGGTTTTGTTTTAGTGTTAAAATTACAAAATGTTTCTTGAAAATACAGTAAATCAAAAAGAACAATTTGGTTGGATTGAAGTAATCTGCGGATCAATGTTCTCTGGGAAAACCGAAGAATTAATTCGAAGGCTTAAGCGTGCGCAATTTGCAAAGCAAAAAGTAGAGATTTTTAAACCTGCCATAGATGTGCGTTACGATGAAGAAATGGTTGTTTCTCATGATGCTAACGAAATTCGCTCGACGCCAGTGCCTGCTGCTGCTAATATTCCAATTTTAGCAGACGGCTGCGATGTGGTTGGTATTGATGAAGCACAATTTTTTGATGACGAAATTGTACGTGTTTGTAATGACTTAGCAAACAAAGGCATTCGTGTTATTGTTGCTGGTTTAGATATGGATTTTAAAGGAAACCCTTTTGGCCCTATGCCAAATCTAATGGCTACTGCAGAATACGTTACTAAAGTACATGCGGTTTGTACAAGAACTGGGAATTTAGCACAATACAGTTTTAGAAAATCACTGAATGACAATCTGGTATTACTTGGTGAAACCGACGAATATGAGCCTTTAAGTCGTGCTGCATACTACAAAGCTACCATGCGCGAAAAAATAAAGTCTATGAAAGTTGAAGACGTCGAAGAACTTTCTACCAAAGAAAATAAACCCAATGTCTAAGGTTCAAGAAACAACCCTTGAAATAGATTTAAAAGCGCTTTCGCATAACCACAAATACCTTAAATCTAAGCTACAACCTAAAACCAAATTTTTAGCAGTTGTTAAAGCTTTTGCTTATGGTAGCGATGCGGAAGAAATAGCAAAACATCTTCAAGATTTAGATGTCGATTATTTTGCTGTGGCTTATATTAATGAAGGTGTTGCGCTTCGTGATGCAGGAATTACTAAACCAATTTTAGTATTGCACCCTCTAGCTGTAAATTTTCAAACCCTTATAGAACGTTGTTTAGAACCAAGTATTTATAGTCTTAAAATTTTAAAAGAATTTATAGCTGTTGCTGCCAAAGAAAAACAACAAAATTATCCGATTCATATAAAGTTTAACACCGGATTGAATCGCTTGGGCTTTAATGCCGAAGAAATAGATACAATACTTCCGTTATTAAAAAATAATGCTTCGGTAAAAGTAACCTCTATATTTTCGCATTTAGCAGCTAGCGAAGATTTAAATGAAAAGGAATTTACTTTAAATCAGATAGCGAAGTTTAAAGATATTGCGGAAACATTCCTTAAAAAAACAGGGTTCCAACCAATACTTCATATGTGTAATACTTCAGGAATATTAAATTATCCCGAAGCACATTTTGATATGGTTAGAAGCGGAATTGGATTATATGGTTTTGGTAATTCGGAAAAAGAAAACCAAAATTTTACACCTATTTCTACTCTTAAATCTGTTATCTCCCAAATTCACACGATACAAAAAGGAGAATCTTTAGGTTATAACAGAGCATATACGGCAACGAATACTACAAAAACGGCAACCATACCCATTGGTCATGCAGATGGTATTGGTAGACAGTATGGAAATGGCATTGGTTTTGTGACTATAAACGAGCAAAAAGCACCTATTGTTGGTAATGTTTGTATGGACATGATTATGGTAGATGTAACCAACATAGACTGTAATGAAGGAGATGAAATTATTGTTTTTGGAAAGCACCCAACTGCCGAAACTTTAGCAAATAAAACAAACTCTATTTCTTATGAGTTGCTAACTTCTATATCTCAACGTGTAAAAAGAGCATTTCATCGTTAAAAACTCCTACTAGTGAATTAATTTCTTATATTTTGTTAAAATTTTAACTAATTTTGCATTAAATTAATTAACTAATAAAAAACATATATCATGTTAAAAGAATTTAAGAATTTTATTATGACTGGTAACGTGATTGATTTCGCTGTTGCTGTAATTATGGCCGGAGCTCTTGGAGCTGTTATAAACGGTTTCGTATCTAAAATCGCTATGCCTCTTATTGGTTTAGTAACTGGTGGAAAAAGTTTCTCAGACAACTTTTGGACTCCTGGAGACGAAGTATACAAAACTGTTGCTGCTGCTAAAGAAGCAGGAGTTGCTGCTGTAGAATACGGAGCGTGGGTAGACACTATTATTAGTTTACTTGTTGTTGGTTTTGTAATGTTCTTACTTGTAAAAGCATACAATAAAACAAAAACTCCTCCAGCACCTGCTGCACCTGCAGGACCATCTCAAGAAGATTTACTTGCAGAAATTAGAGATTTATTAAAAAAGTAATCTTCTTTAAGAAAAACTCTATAATTATATAATCATCATATAATTACTAAAAAAGCCTCATTTAATTTAAAATGAGGCTTTTTTTATACGCCATTTTTAACAAAAAAAACGTTGTATATTAAACGTTTGCATTAATAAATGCTATAGTTTTGTAGTCTAAATTTTATAAAATGAAAGTAGCTGTAGTTGGTGCAACTGGAATGGTTGGGGAAGTAATGAGACAAGTTCTTGTAGAGCGTAATTTTCCTGTAACAGAATTTATTCCTGTTGCTTCAGAAAGATCTGTTGGAAAAGATATTGCATATAATAACAAAAACTACAAAGTAGTTGGTTTACAAACCGCTGTAGATATGAAACCAGATATCGCTATTTTTTCTGCTGGAGGAGGTACTTCATTAGACTGGGCTCCAAAATTTGCAGCAGTAGGAACGGTAGTTATAGATAATTCTTCTGCATGGAGAATGGATCCAACAAAAAAATTAGTAGTTCCAGAAATTAATGCCAAAGAGCTTACTAAAGAAGATAAAATTATAGCAAACCCTAATTGTTCTACTATTCAATTAGTATTAGCATTAGCTCCATTGCATGAAAAGTACAAAATGAAACGCGTTGTTATTTCTACATATCAATCGGTTTCTGGTACAGGAGTTAAAGCGGTACAACAGTTAGAAAATGAAATAAATGGTATTGAAGGAGAAATGGCTTATCCATATCCTATTGGCAGAAATGCACTACCACATTGTGATGTTTTTGAAGAAAACGGGTACACGAAAGAGGAAATGAAACTCGCTAGAGAACCTCAAAAAATATTTAATGACAGAACTTTTTCTGTAACAGCAACTGCGGTTAGAATACCAACTTCTGGAGGACATTCGGAATCGGTAAATGTAGAATTTGAAAACGACTTCGATTTAAAAGACGTTAGACAATTACTAAGTGAAGCATCAGGGATTATTGTGCAAGACAACCCAGCAACCAACACCTACCCAATGCCTATTTTAGCACATGGAAAAGACGATGTTTTTGTTGGTAGACTTAGAAGAGACGAAACACAACCAAACACTTTAAATATGTGGATTGTTGCAGATAACCTAAGAAAAGGTGCCGCAACAAACGCTGTTCAAATTGCTGAATATTTAGTAGAAAACCATTTAGTGTAAACATATTAAACTACTTTAACATAAATATTGCTGTAGTTTAACCTGTTTAACATTAAGTTAATATAAAAAATTGTAACTTAATAGCCATTTTTAAAACTATGGTTAAAAAATTACTTTTTGTATTTTCTTGTTTTTTTATTAGCACACTTTTTTATTCTTGTGACTCTGATGATAATTATATATCCATCGAAGAACCAGAAATAATTGAAGAACCAGAAACGTCTCCTGTAGTTTTTGATATAACGCAAGTGCCTTATACTACACTTTCAGAATACAACTTTTTTGAAGGGGATCTTAAAAATCTAAATCCGGTATACGGTGTATTACCTTACGATTTAAGTTCTGCTCTTTTTTCAGATTATGCTAAAAAGAAACGCTTTATCTGGATGCCTTCCAATGTTAAAGCAAATTATAATGGAGATCACGAAATACTTAACTTCCCAGTTGGTACGATTTTAATCAAGAATTTCTATTACAATAACGTTTTACCAAACAATGAAACAAAAATAATTGAAACCAGATTATTGATTAATAAAGCAGACGGTTGGAGCTTTTTAAATTATATCTGGAATGATGCACAAACCGAAGCTACTTTTAATTTATCTGGAGGTGTAGTAAGCACAGACTGGAACGAAGGAATTGAAACAAAGCACGTAGAATATAGAATACCAAGTGCATCACAATGCCATACTTGCCACAAAACAGGAAACACTTCCATACCAATTGGTCCAAAGCCTAGAAATTTAAATATCGCTTATAATTATGGAAATGGGGATATTAATCAATTACAAAAATGGGCAGATTTTGGCTACTTAGCAGAAAACTATCCTTCTAATATAGAAACGCTTCCTAATTGGGAGGACGAGACATTATCTCTAAATTCAAGAGCAAGAGCTTATCTTGATATTAATTGTGCGCATTGTCATTCGGAAGAATCTCATTGTGCTTATAGACCTATTCGATTTAATTTTGATGCGACTTCAAATCCTACCAATTTTGGTGCTTGTGTTGAACCAGATGATAATTTTGATAGCGGATTAACACATATCGTAGAACCAAGAGACACAAGAAAATCTGTATTGTTCTACAGATTAAATGAAACGGAAGAATCTATTAGAATGCCATTATTAGGCAGAACACTTAGACATATTGAAGGACTTCAATTGGTCGAAGCGTGGATAAACTCACTAACCATACAATGCAACTAAAATCAATAAAAACATGAAAAAAATTACACTTGTACTTTCCCTAATGCTATGCTGCTATTTCGCTACAGGACAAGTACTAAACGAAAATGCAAACTGGCCAAATACGAATTGGGATTTAGACGGTACTTATGATGCAGCACCTCTAATATTTACTGGAAACCCAACAGTAGCTGGAGGATCTTCAAGTTTTTCTTTTGATGACGATGAAGGAGGTGGAAGTTCGGATAACAATATAGGAATCCAATCTCCTACCATTAATTTAACGAACGCATTTAATGCTGGAGAAACTATTTTAGCAGTTTCTTCTTCTTATGTATTTAATGTATATGCAAACGAAACTTTAAACCTTCAATATTGGAATGCAAATACGAATACTTGGGTGAATTGGGGACCAACATACGATAGTGACACTTCAAATCCGCCAAATGTAGATTATTGCAACGGTACACCTAACGATTTCCAAAGTGTTGAATTAGACGTTTCAGGATTTACAAGTAATCAGCTTCAAAACTTTAGATATCGTATTTATTATGATGATAATGATTCTTTTGGATATGGAATTTGTTTTAATTCGCCAAACCTATCTTCTTCAGCCCCTCCAAATTGTCCACAAATCACCGATTTAAGTATTTGTAATGTAACAGATAATTCGGTAGAGGTTTACTGGTCGCCAGGGAACAATGAAGTTACATGGCAAATTGCAATACAATCGCAAGGATCTGGAGCTCCTTCTTCTGGAACATCTACCAACATAAATGAGGCCTATATGATTTCCGGGTTATCCGCGAATTCCAACTATGAAATATATGTTAGATCGCAATGCCCTGATGGAAGTGGATTTAGTCCTTGGACTTCCTTATCTTTTTCCACAAACAACACGCCTCCAGCACCTAATACATTTGCTTTTACTCAAGACAATAGTATATCATCTATAAGTGCATCTAGTTATGCGGTTGTAGATATGAATAATGATGGATTAGACGATTTAATTGCCGCTAGCGCTTCTAGCCTTCAAATTACTTACCAATCTGAAAACGGTTGTTTTGATGAAACCCTTTATATTACGTCTGCAAATTATGGTCCGGGATGGAGTATTGCTGCTGGGGATTTAGATGGTAACGGATATAACGATTTATTATATGGTGCAGGAAATGGCGTATCTTTTATTATGGCTAATGCAGATGGTACAAGCTACTCCCAGTCTTTTAATACTACCGATTATGTTTTCTCACAACGTTCCAATTTTGTAGACATTAATAATGATGGTAATTTAGATGCTTTTGTTTGTCATGATGTAGAGCCAAACGTATATTTTATTAATGATGGAACTGGTAATTTAGCCTTTTTCCAAGGTCCTTCTTCTGGTGTTCCTAACGGAATAGGTATACATCCAGATGGTGGAAATTACGGAACCGTTTGGGTAGATTATGATAATGATGGGGATTCCGATATGTTTATTGCTAAATGTAGAGGTGGTGATGTAACACATAAAATAAATGAACTGTGGCGTAATGACGGTAATGGTGTATTTACAAATGTTGCTGCCGATCCTGGTGTAAACCTTGCCGACCCTGTGCAAACTTGGTCTTCTGCTTGGGCAGATTATGACAATGATGGCGATATGGATGCATACATTGGAGCAAGTTCAAGTTCTGATGGTGCCCACAAATACATGTTAAATAATGGAGATGGTACTTTTACATACGGAACTCCGCCTAGTGGCGCTCCTTACGGAATTGAAAATGCACCGGCAGATTTTAATAATGATGGTTATGTAGATATTCTATCTAACGGTAGAATGTTACTTAATAATGGGAATAACACGTTTACGGTTGTAAATACAGGAATGCCTCCTAGTGGAGCCATTGGAGATCTTAACAACGATGGTTTTTTAGATGTATTTGGAAGAACAAACAATACAGGTACCATGTATATAAACAATCCTAACGAAAATAATTGGATTAAAATAAGAACACAAGGAACCACAAGTAATTACAATGGTATTGGCGCTAGAGTTGAAATTGTTACGCCTTCTGGAACACAAATTAGAGATGTAAGAAGTGGCGAAGGGTTTGAATTTATGAGTAGTCTAAACACCCACTTTGGTATTGGTACAGATACCGAAATTACTAGTCTAACCATTAAATGGCCTTCTGGAACAGTAGATGTTATTTCAAATCCAAATATTAATGAAACCATCACAGCCATTGAAGGAGATAATCCACTGAGTATAAACAACAATGTACTTGAAGATGATCTTGTTATTTATCCAAACCCTGCAAAAGATATGGTTACTGTTAGATCTTCCATTCCATTAAACAATGCGGTGTATACTATATATGATATTACAGGGAAACAAATTCTAAATGCTAGCTTAAAAGCGAATACCATTAATGTTTCCAAATTAAGCACAGGAATATATGTATTGAAAATCACTATAGACGGAAAAAATAAAACACAAAAATTAATTAAAGAATAAAACGATAAATCTTTCTTAAAAGCTCTACTATTCATTTATTAGAGCTTTTTTTATGCTATTTTTATACCAATAAAATTTTCCTAAAATGAAAAAAATAACCCTTTGTTTAATTACACTAATTACTATAATGGCTTGTAAAGAAGAAAAGAAACAAGTAGAAAGAAACATTTCTGTAAACTACCCCGAAACGAAAAAAGTAGATACCGTTACAAACTATTTTGGTGTAGATGTAAAAGATCCTTATCGTTGGTTTGAAGACGACAAAAGTGCAGAAACAGAAAACTGGGTTAAATCTCAAAACCAAGCAACATACGGTTATTTAGACAATATTCCATATCGAAAAGAACTAAAAGAACGCCTTGAAAAACTTTGGAATTACGAAAAAGTAGGCGCTCCATTTAACGAAGGAGATTATACGTATTTTTATAAAAACGACGGTTTACAAAACCAACACGTAATTTACAGACACAAAAAAGGAAGTAGTCCAGATACCGCAGAAGTGTTTTTAAATCCTAATAATTTTTCGGAGGATGGAACCGTTTCTTTAGGAGGAACGAGTTTTTCAAAAGACGGAAAAACATTAGCCTATGCTATTTCGGAAGGTGGAAGTGATTGGAGGAAGATTTTAATCCTGAATACCGAAACAAAAGAGATTATGGAAGATACTTTAGTGGATATTAAATTTAGTGGTATGTCTTGGTTTAAAAACGAAGGTTTCTATTATTCCAGTTACGACAAACCTAAAGGAAGCGAGCTTTCTGCTAAAACAGATCAGCACAAAGTTTACTATCACAAACTTGGAACGCCTCAAAAAGAAGATGCGCTAATTTTTGGTGGTACGCCTTCCGAGAAACACAGATATATCTACGGAACCGTTACTGAAGATAATAAGTACTTGCTAATTTCTCCAAGAGTTTCGACTTCCGGAAACAAGCTTTACATCAAAGACTTATCGAATCCTAACAATCCGTTAGTAACCATTTTAGATCACACCGATAGTGATACTTATGTTATCGATAATATTGGCAGCAAGCTATTTTTAGTAACCAATCTAAATGCGCCTAATAAAAAAATTGTAACTGTAGATGCTGCAAATCCGACTCCTGAAAACTGGAAAGATTTTATTCCAGAAACAGAGTATGTTTTAGCCCTTCAAAAGGAGGCGGATATTTCTTTACAGAATATATGGTCGATGCTATTTCTAAAGTAAAACAATATGACTATGACGGAAAATTCATCAGAGACATCGAACTTCCAGGAGTAGGAAATGCTGGTGGATTCGGTGGAAAAAAAGAAGAAAAAACAGATTACTTTTCCTTTACCAATTACAATACACCATCTAGTATTTATAAATTAAATGTAGATACTGGTGCATCTGAATTGTACTGGAAACCGAGTATAGATTTCAATCCGGAAGACTATATCAGCAAACAAGTATTTTACAACTCTAAGGATGGTACCAAAGTACCGATGATAATTACCTACAAAAAAGGCGTAGAACTTAACGGAAAAAACCCGACCATTCTTTATGGTTATGGCGGATTCAATGTAAGTTTAAACCCGTCTTTTAGTATCACTAATGCCGTTTGGATGGAACAAGGCGGTATTTATGCAGTTCCTAATCTTCGTGGTGGTGGTGAATACGGAAAAGAATGGCATAAAGCAGGAACACAATTAAAAAAACAGAATGTATTTGACGATTTTATTGCTGCTGCAGAATACCTAATAGCAAACAATTATACTTCTAGCGATTATTTAGCAATTCGTGGTGGTTCTAATGGTGGTTTATTAGTTGGTGCAACCATGACGCAACGTCCAGATTTAATGAAAGTAGCATTACCAGCAGTTGGTGTTTTAGACATGTTACGTTACCACACGTTTACAGCTGGAGCAGGTTGGGCTTATGATTACGGAACCGCAGAAGACAACAAAGAAATGTTTGCATACCTGAAAGGTTATTCACCAGTACACAATGTAAAAGAAGGCGTACAATATCCTGCAACCCTAATAACCACAGGAGATCATGATGATCGCGTGGTACCAGCACATAGTTTTAAATTTGCTGCAGAATTACAAGACAAACAAACAGGAAATAATCCTACTTTAATTCGAATTGAAACCGATGCAGGACATGGCGCAGGAACTCCGGTTAGTAAAACCATTGAGCAATACGCAGATATTTTCGGATTTACGTTATATAATATGGGATTTGATGTGCTACCAAGCAAAATGAAAGAAAAAATAAAAGGATAATTATTTGTCACACGCAGCGCATTTAGCTTCGAAAGCTTTAGCAAATCTAGTGTCGAAATGTCTAATTAATAAAATTGTACTAAAACCGCTCTTCTTAAAAGTTGCGCGGTTTTTTTATGTTATTTTTGTAGTACCAATTATCATTTAAAACTATTGTAAAATAAAATGATGATTTATTGCTTTATACAAGTAATAAAAATAAAGCATAGCTTTTGTTACGGTTTCTTTTTCTTCTGAAGTAGAAATAATAAAGGGTGTTTTATTTCGGTAATTTTAAATGATAACTGGTATAAAATGCTGCAAGTAAAAGACATCACCTTTTCTTATAATAAAACACCCGTTTTAAAGGATATTTCCTTTTCGGTAAAACCCGGAGAACACCTTTCTATTATTGGTGAAAGTGGCTCTGGAAAAAGTACTTTATTAAAAGTGCTTTATGGCGAATATGACACAGAAAAAGGAAACATTTTTTGGAAAGACGAAGAAATTCTAGGACCAAAACACAATCTAGTTATTGGCTATGATTTCATGAAATACGTAGCGCAAGAATTTGATTTGATGCCTTATATTTCTGTCGAAGAAAACATCGGGAAGTTCCTATCTCGTTTTTATCCGGAAGAAAAACAGAAACGAGTAGCAGAATTAATTGAAGTGGTAGAACTTACTAATGTTGCAAAAACCAAAGTGAAATTATTAAGTGGCGGACAAAAACAACGTGTTGCGCTTGCCAGAGCTTTAGCAAAACAGCCAGAAATTATTTTATTAGATGAACCTTTTAGTCATATCGATAATTTTAAAAAACAATCCCTTCGTAGAAGTGTTTTTAAATATTTAAAAGAAAATAATATTGCATGTATTGTTGCCACACACGATAAAGAAGACGTTTTAGGCCATGCCGACAAAATGATTGTTTTAAACAACCATAATATAGCAGTTAACGATACACCTGAAAACTTATATAAAAACCCTAAGACTGGTTTAATTGCCTCTTCTTTGGGGAATTTAATGTGATAGATAACCAAATTATTTATGCACATCAGTTACACGTTGTGGAACAATCCGATTTAAAAGCAACAGTAAAACAATCGTATTTTAAAGGGAGTTGTTATTTGGTGGAAGCGGATTTGGAGGATCAAACACTTCTGCTGGAATCCAAAAAAGCACTTCCAATAGGTGCTAATATTTGTCTGAAAATCTCGAAATAATCATCGTAGAAAGGAAAACTAAAGATGTTTAACCATAGGTATTTAACAGACAACGAAATTGCTTTTATTTCAAGCCGAATAAATAGAACCAAAAATCTACTTTTAGGTTTATTTATCGTTATAGCTCTAGTAATTGCTACTGCCGCATTTTTTGTTTATAGCGAATTAGACACCACCAATTTCATTATTAATTTAATGTTTGGTGTATTAATCTTACTGCTGTATTTCTTGCATTGGTTTGCAAAGGGCTATAAAGAACATGTTATTGATGGAAAGGTTTACAAATCGCAAGGAGTATATAAACGCATCTACCAACAGCATGATAAAAACGGAAGATACTACGACACCTTAAATGGTGCTATTATAAAAATACCTTGGCATTGGAGAAACTATCTTAAATTACAAAAAGAACCCGTTGCGTTTGAATATATTGTTAGAGATGGCGCTGTTGCAGTAAACGAAGGGGCTTCCTTGTATCTCATTTCTGTAAACGATACATTATCCTTGGATTATGAATTGCAAAACGGACTTCAAAAAGCGAAGCCTTTTTCTTTTATTAACATGGTTAGTTTTGTTCTAATTATTCCTGCACTTTTGATTCTATTCTTGAATCCCGATGTAACCGATATTCAAAACTTTATACAACTAACAAAAACAGAGAAAGATTTCATAACGCTTAACTCTACCGAAGAATTACAACAAATTGAAACTCCTAATTATATTAAAATTAATAATGCTTGGGTGTATCAATATAAGCGACCTTATGATTCATTTGGCGATAATTATGTCATCTTCTAAAGCAGAAAGAGATCGCATTTACTACAACCCTTCTTCGCATCCTAATTATAGATTTTTCTTTCCACCAAGCATATTTAAAAAACCAGAAAGAGAAACCTATAAAAAGCAATTAGAAAAAAACATACAGAAGCTTGGTATTAAACAAAACACAGACTCTACCCTTTGGGAAAATGCGGTTAATCATTCTTTTAAAATACAGCTTTCAGAATATAACAACCGTCTTTTTAAAGCAAAAAGAATGGATTCTATTTTAAAGGAATTGAAACCAAAAACATCCTTTTTTAAGCTTTATGATAACTGTTTTAATGCACCAGAAAAAAGTAGTTATTCCATAAAAAGTAGTTTAGAAAAAACATTTATTGTTAGTGGTTTTTACACCCCAGAACAGCATAAAATTATAAGTTTTGAAGAACAAAAAGAGCAAAGAAAAGAGATTAAAAATGCCTGTATTCTGTTTTGTATTTGTGCGCTAATCGTAATCGTTTTTATGCTTTCTCTTTTTAAAATCATCTATAATACCATTATTAAAAAAAGACTGGTAGAAGCACAATGGAATATTAATCATGGGAATCCTAGAATAGGGAAATGATTGTTATAGTATTTAAACAACCTGGATTTAAAAGGAATTATTATTTAGTGAAAGTGGACTTGGATCGTGAGGTTGTATTTTTTTAAAAGATTTAAAAACTAGATAAAAATCAAATTGCTTCATCAACAATAAAGTACTGAAAACCAGAAAGATATTTGTATTTTATAGAAATTTTCTTAAATTAGAAATCTAAACATTTAAAAAAATAAACTATGAAAAAAATTCTACTAATAGTAACTGTACTATATTCAACTTTTTCTTTTTCGCAATTAGTAACTTATGAAGAATTTAAAGCTTCTAAAAACCAAAAAAAAGTAACACTAGATTCCTATCAAGCATCTAATGGTCAAGTTTTTAAAATTGGAGATAAAATTACTCTAGCGCAACCAAGTATGAGTGGAGATGAATATTTAAATGTTGTAGAAAATGATTTAGGAAGTCTTAAACGAATAAACATAGGTAAAAAAGGTTTTCAAGCAGAAGTAAAAAAGTTTAAAATTTATGGAAATAAGCGAACTGGTTTTTTTGTAATAGCTGTTACAAAAAGCCCCGTTGGTCTAACTAATCTTTGGGTAGAAATAGAGCCTGCTATTGAAAACGGTGAAATTGAAACTACTGGATTAAATCGTGAGCAAGCAATTGCTAAATTAAAAGAAACAAAAGATCTATTGGATTTAGAAATGATTACCAAAGAAGATTACGAAATAGTTAAAAAGGAATTAACTCCAATAATAATGCAAAACAATTAAGCTATTCTTGTTAGTAAATAAGCCTCCAATAAAAAACAATTGGAGGTTTTATTATATTACATCATTAATTGTAAACTTCAAATCCCTAAACGCAACCGCATCTCCAACACCTTTTCCAAACAACAATTTACCAATAGGTGTATTTGGGGAAATCGCATAAAACTTATCTTTATCCACCGTTAATTCGCCTGCACTAATCGCTATATAGTAATTGGATTTTGTTGTATACACCACACTTCCTAAGCCAATGGTTGGGCTCGTTTTTTCGACACTTATTTTAGAAAGTGCTTCTTTTACCTTTACAATTTCGGAAAGTTGATTTCCTGCTTTTTCACGTTCCAATTGTAACATGGCACGACCGGTTTCATGCTTATCGCCAGCACTACTTTTGGTTTCGCTGGTTAAAGATTCTTGGATCTCGTTGATGGTTTTTTGAACCGTTAACAACCTATTTTCTATAAACTGAAAACACGCATCATATAGGTTTTTCTTTATATGTAAAGTACTACTCATTGCTTTTAAAATCTAAGGATCCAAAATAAACCATTTGTTTTACAATCCAACTTTTTCTAGAGTTTATGTAGCTTGTTGGCGGATTTGCTTTATACCTTCTCGGATTTGGTAAAATAGCTGCAATGGCAGCTGCTTCTTGTTGTGATAATCTGGATGCCGATTTTTTAAACCAATATTGAGAAGCCGCTTCTACGCCATAAATACCATTCCCCATTTCTATGCTATTTAAATAGACTTCTAGAATGCGCTCCTTGCTCCAAATTTTTTCTATTAAAAAGGTAAAATAGGTTTCTAAACCTTTGCGTAACCAACTGCGTTGTGGCCATAAAAACACATTTTTTGCGGTTTGTTGACTAATGGTACTTCCGCCTTTTATTCGTTTTCCTTTTTTGTTGTATTCGTATGCTTTTTCAATGGCTTTTAAATCGAAACCATTATGATTTAAAAACTGCTGATCTTCACTACAAATCACCGCTACTTGTGCGTTTTTGGAAATATGATCCATAGCAACCCAATCGTGTTTCCAAATGATATCTTTTCCTTCTTGATATTGCTCGATGCTTCTAATAATCATCAATGGAGTAGCAGGAACAGGAACTTTTTTATACAAAAAAACGATCGCTACAGAAAGTACTACCAACCAAAAGATGCATTTTAAAACAAATCTAAAAAACCGTTGCAACAGATTTTCGCGCTGCTTCTTTTTTGGTTTAGCCATTATATTAGATCCGCTAATTCTTTACCCACCAAACTACCAATTGCGATGCCCATTCCGCCAAGTCTTACGCCACAAAACACGTTAGTACTTAGTTGTTTTACTATTGCTTTTTTCTGGTTACCAACTCCCATAATACCGCTCCATCGATGGTCTATTTCAAAAGGAGTTTCTGGTAAAATAGTGCTTTTTAAAAGTTCCTCTAGTTTGTTTTGAATGATTGCTGTTTGGTGTAATTTGGTGGTTTCTTCGGATTTAAAATCGAGATTTCTTCCGCCACCAAATAAAATTCTATCGTCAATATTTCTAAAATAGTAATAGCCTTTATCTAAATGAAAGGTGCCTTTTATGTGTAAATTTTTTATTGGTTTGGTAATTAAAACTTGTGCTCTTGCAGGTTTTACTTCTGGGATATCTAATTGCGAAGCAAAGCCATTAGTTGCTATTAATAATTTGGAAGAAGAAAAGGAAAACGAATTGGTTTCTATTTTTACAGCGTTAGCATCTTCTGAAAAACTAGTAACCGATACATTATTTAAAATTTTAATGCCTTTGGGAAGTACTTTTTGAAGCAATGCATCCATCATTTTACCAGTATCTATTTGTCCTTCAAACTGATTGAAAATGTAATTTTCTTGAATGTTTTTAAAACGGAAGCTATTGTCTTTTAAACTAAAAATATCTGCGTTAAAAACGGGTTTTAGTAGATTATTTATTGCCTCTTTTTGAGAAAGACATTCTTGAAACAAGCTAGTGTCTTGTTTGGTAAACAACTCATAACCTCCTAGCTGTTGGTAGTTCATTGTTTTGTCTCCTAAAGTGTTTCTTAGAAGCTGTAAGCCATTTACTCTTTTTTTAACTAGCTCTATGACTTCTTGTTTGGTATGTGTGTTTAAATCGTCTAGAATTTCACTTAGACTACCAAAACAGGAAAAGCCTGCGTTTTTGGTACTTGCTCCTTGTGGCAAGGTTCCCTTTTCTAGAATTAGAATTTTTGCTTTTGGAAATTTCTCTTTTAGGTGTAAAGCGCAATTCAATCCAACAATACCACTACCAACAATGGTGTAGTCTATGTTGGTAAGCCATGTTTTTATTTCCCAATAGGATAAGTTCATGTTGCTAATTTAGGGATTTAAATTGAAGTTCTAAACTGTGTTAAGGATTGAGCAATTGTTGGAGCTCCTTGCAAAGAGCGACTTGTGAAAGCCTGACTTTTGCTTTCTTAAAAAAGCAAAAGGAACACCATAAAAAAGACCTAACAAAGCTATGGTTTATAAATAAAAAAACTCCGAAATTGCTTTCGGAGTTTTTTTATACCTTAGTTTAAGGGAATACCAATATATTTTGAAACTTTTAGTCTAATGTCTAGAAGCAGCTTTTAAATTAGTCTTCTTCTGCTTGAGGTTTCATTACAAAATCTTCCATAAATTTAGTAGTATAATTTCCTGCTAAATAATCTGGATGATCCATTAATTGTCTATGAAAAGGAATGGTTGTTTTTATTCCTTCGATAACGAACTCGTCTAAAGCACGTTTCATTTTATTAATAGCTTCTTCTCTTGTTTGCGCCGTTGTAATTAACTTAGCAATCATAGAATCGTAGTTTGGCGGAATGCTATACCCAGCATACACGTGCGTATCTAAACGTACTCCATGTCCTCCCGGAGCATGTAATGTTGTTATTTTTCCTGGCGAAGGTCTAAAGTTGTTATATGGATCTTCGGCATTAATACGACATTCGATAGAGTGTAATTGTGGTAAATAGTTTTTACCAGAAATTGGCACTCCTGCAGCTACTAAAATTTGTTCACGTATCAGGTCAAAATCAATTACTTGTTCTGTAATTGGGTGTTCTACTTGAATACGAGTATTCATTTCCATGAAGTAGAAATTTCTGTGTTTATCTACTAGAAATTCTACCGTTCCTGCTCCTTCGTATTTTATGTATTCTGCTGCTTTTACTGCTGCTTCCCCCATTTTTTTACGTAAGGCGGTTGTCATAAACGGCGAAGGTACTTCTTCGGTTAGTTTTTGATGACGACGTTGAATAGAGCAATCTCTTTCGGATAAATGACAAGCACGGCCCGTAGAGTCTCCTACAATTTGAATTTCGATATGGCGAGGCTCTTCAATAAGCTTTTCCATATACATATCATCATTTCCAAAAGCTGCTTTAGATTCTTGTCTTGCAGAATCCCAAGCGTCTTTTAAATCTTCTGCTTTCCAAACGGCGCGCATTCCTTTTCCACCACCACCAGCAGATGCTTTAAGCATTACTGGGTAACCAGTTTCTAAGGCTACTTTTTCGCAGTCTGCAAAGTCTTTTATTACTCCTTCGCTTCCTGGAACACATGGTACTCCAGCTTCTATCATAGTAGATTTGGCGTTCGCCTTATCTCCCATTCTATTAATCATTTCTTCGGAAGCACCAATGAATTTTATTTGGTGTTCTTCACAAATTTTTGAAAATTTAGCGTTTTCAGATAAGAATCCGTATCCTGGATGTATTGCATCTGCATTGGTAATTTCTGCTGCTGCAATTACGTTAGATACTTTTAAGTAGGATTCGCTACTTGCTGCTGGACCAATACATACGGCTTCGTCTGCAAATTTAACATGAAGACTATCCGCATCTGCTGTAGAATATACAGCAACTGTTTTAATGCCCATTTCTTTACAGGTTCTAATTACACGTAATGCAATTTCCCCTCTATTGGCAATTAATATTTTTTTGAACATAACTTTTTGTATTAAAAATTTCAAATTCCAAGCTCCAAATTCCAAATATTGGATGTTTAGATTTGTGTATTGGAATTTTTAAAGGGTTATGATGGATCTACTAAAAATAATGGTTGATCAAATTCTACTGGAGAAGAATCATCTACTAAAACTTTTACGATTTTACCAGATACTTCTGATTCTATTTCGTTAAAAAGTTTCATTGCTTCGATGATACATAAAACATCTCCTTCATTAATAGTTTGTCCTACTTCCACAAAAACTGGTTTGTCTGGAGAAGGTTTTCTATATAAAGTTCCAATTATTGGAGACTTAATGGTGATGTATTTTGAGTTGTCTTCGTCTGCAACAGCTGCTTTTACAGGAGCTGCATCTGCAACAGGTTGTGCTGCAACAGCAACTGGTGCTTGTGCCATAGCGCCCATTGGTATTTGTTGTACAAATGTTTGGGTTTCTGCTTTATCGTCTCCACCAGTTTTTATGGTAATTTTAATATCGTCAGTTTCTAATTTAACCTCACTTGCACCAGATTTGGCTACAAATTTAATTAGGTTTTGAATGTCTTTAATATCCATAATATTCAAGTTTTAATTATGATTGTTAGTTAGTTTAAGAATTATAAGCCCATTTTATATAAATAGCGCCCCAAGTAAATCCACCTCCAAAAGCAGCAAGTATCACCTTGTCTCCTTTTTTAAGTTTAGATTCGTAATCGTTTAATAATAAAGGTATCGTTGCAGAAGTCGTATTTCCATATTTTTCAATATTCATCATCACCTTGCTAGAATCTAAATCCATTCTGCTTGCGGTAGCATCAATAATTCTTTTATTTGCTTGATGCGCTCCTAACCAATCGATATCATCATTAGTAAGGTTATTTCTTTCTAAGACTTTGACACAAGCGTCTGCCATATTAGAAACCGCCCATTTAAATACTGTTTTACCGTCTTGAAAAACAAAATGTTTTTTTGCTTTTACTGTTTCTAAGGTTGCTGGTTCTATAGATCCTCCTGCAGGAACTTGAAGAAATTCTCTTCCAGTTCCGTCACTTCTTAAGTATTCATCTTGAACCCCTAAATCTTCTGTAGTAGGTTCAAAAAGTACCGCTCCTGCTCCATCTCCAAAGATGATACACGTTGCTCTGTCTGTATAATCAATCATAGAAGAGTTCATGTCTGCTCCTATAACTAATATTTTTTTATACTTTCCAGATTCTATAAAGCTAGAAGCCGTAGAAACCGCATATAAGAAACCAGAACATGCTGCATCTAGATCATAAGCAAAAGCATTTGTTGCTCCAATTTGTGAAGCTACAAATACTGCTGTTGCAGATGCTTGCATATCTCTTGTAGCTGTTGCCACAATAACTAATTCTATTTCTTTGGGATCTAGATTTGATTTTTTTATCAAATCTTTGGCAGCTTCCGTTGCCAAGAAAGAGGTTCCTTTACCTTTTTCTTTTAATATTCTACGTTCCTTGATTCCTGTTCTAGAAGTTATCCATTCATCATTTGTATCTACCAAAGTTTCTAATATTTGGTTAGTCAATACATATTCTGGAACATATTTACCTACAGCTGTTATCGCTGCTGAGATTTTGCTCATAATTTTGGTGTTAATTCGACCTAAAATCGTTGAAGATTAGCAAAAACGAATACCATTTTAATTAAAGGGATAGGTTTCGGCTTAATCTGATGCAAATTAAGTTGTTTTTAACGTAAAGAAAAATATATAACAAAAAAAACGCTCACAGAGGAGCGTTTTATTGTATGCACGCATAGTAACTATGCTAAATTTTCTTCTACTTGTGAGTTGTCGATTAAAACTTGTCCTCTGTGGTATAATTTTCCTTCAAACCAGTGCGCTCTATGGTATAGGTGAGCCTCACCTGTTGTTGGGCATGTAGCAACTTGTGGCGCAACTGCTTTATAATGTGTTCTTCTTTTATCTCTTCTTGTTTTTGAGATTTTTCTTTTAGGATGTGCCATTTTTTATATTATTTATCCGTTAATAGTTTCTTAAGTGTATTCCAACGAGGATCTATATCCTCTTTGTTTTCTTTTTCTTCAGCCGATTTAGGGCTAAGTTCTTCTAATTTTTTAAGTATTTCTGAATCTAATGTACCATCTTCAACTCCTGGATGAATTCGTTTATTAGGAACTGCTAAAACAATAAGTTCATAAATATACTGCTGTATATTTATTTCATATTCACCATGTGAAATGATTAATATGTCCATGTCTTCGTCATTGTACTCCTCTCCAAACTGAACAACCAAGTCGAATTCACTTTCGATTTCTTGATCATACGGTTCATTGGTTACGTCACAATTAACGTTTAAAGTTCCCGAAATTTTAAAATTCAATTCTAGTAACGTTGATTTTTTATTTAAAATAACAGCTACTTTAATGTTCGAATCATTAAAATCTTCATACTCAAAATGTTCAAAGAACGATTGTTCAATATCATACTCAAAAAGGTGTTCTCCTGCTTTTAAACCTACAAATGGTATTGTAAATGCTTTCAAATGCTTCATTTTCACATCTATTTTGAGCCTGCAAATATACAAATTTTTATTTACCAAGCACAGTTATAAACATTTTTTTGTTTATATCTTTTTTTGATTGAATTTTAGAGGGTTTTCCGTTAATGCATCGTACTCTAATCTATTCTTATAAATTTCAATAGCTTTAAACACTGCTTCCTTAAAAGAACTGTTGTCTGCTATGTTTTTTCCTGCGATTTCAAAAGCCGTTCCATGATCTGGAGAAGTACGTATTTTATTTAACCCTGCCGTATAATTTACACCTTGTCCAAAAGAAAGTGTTTTGAAAGGAATTAATCCTTGATCGTGATAAGAAGCTATTATAGCATCAAAATTTGTGTAATTATTAGAACCAAAAAAGCTATCTGCGGCATAAGGACCATAAACAAGCTTCCCTGTTTTTTTAATTTCTTCTAATGTTGGTCTTAAAACAGTATCGTCTTCTGTGCCAATAACCCCATTATCTCCATTATGCGGATTAATACCTAATACTGCTATTTTAGGCTTTCTAATTTTAAAGTCTTTTTGTAGCGAAGTATAAATCGTTTCTATTTTCTCTTTTATACGTTTCGGTGTAATTTGTGTTGCAATATCTTTTACCGGCACATGATCTGTTAATAAACCAACACGTAATTTGCCGGCAACCATTAACATTAAACTGTTTCCTTCTAATTCTTGTTCTAAATAATTAGTGTGTCCAGGAAATTTAAAGGTATCCGACTGTATATTGTGTTTGTTTATAGGTGCAGTAACTAACACATCTATATTTCCATTTTTTAAAGCACTTGTTGCAGCTTCCAAAGATTTTATAGCAAACTCACCTATTTTAAAATCTTCTTTACCGAATTGAATTTTCACATGATCATTCCAAACGTTAAAGACATTTATTTTTTGTGGAAGTATTTGATCTAGGTTGTTTATTCCGTTTAAATTTACATCTACTTTAAAATGATTTTTTAAAAAAGTCATTGTTTTTACGGATGCAAAAATTACTGGAGTACAAAATTCTAGCGTTCTAGGATCTTCAAAAGTCTTTAGTACAATCTCTGCTCCTATACCATTTAAGTCTCCAATAGAGATACCTACAATTATATTTTCTTCTTTCTTCATTAATAATGCTAACTTTTGTTTGTAATTTTACTGTTACAAATTTAACTAAATAATCGACAATAATGTTTACTGGTATCATTGAGGAATTAGGAGAGGTAAAACAACTAGATCAAGAGCTTGATAATTTGCACATTACAGTGCAAAGTAATTTTACGCAAGAACTACAAATAGATCAAAGCGTAGCGCATAACGGCGTGTGTTTAACGGTTGTTGCTATTAACAATAACGAATATAAAGTAACTGCAATTAAAGAAACGCTAGAAAAAACAAATTTAAATACTATTAAGGTTGGCGATGTAGTAAATTTAGAAAGAGCAATGCAGCTAGGAGAACGATTAGATGGCCATATTGTACAAGGTCATGTAGATCAAACAGCTACTTGTATACATATTGAAAACACTTCGGGAAGTTGGTTGTTTACTTTTAAATATGATAGTGCGTTAAATAATATCACTATTGAAAAAGGTTCTATTACCATTAATGGTGTAAGCCTAACAGTTGTAAACTCTAAAAAAGACGAATTTAGCGTGGCTATAATTCCGTATACTTATGAACACACAAATTTTAAGCATTTTAAAATGGGTACAGAAGTAAATTTAGAATTTGATGTAATTGGAAAATATGTAGCTAGATTAGTAGACCTAAACAAACTTTAAGCTTTCGATCTAATTGTTTTTACAATACCATATATCAAACCAATAGCTAATAACAAGTAAATCCCAGCATCTATAGGAAGACCTGGAGGTGGAGGTGGCGCTGGTGGAGGTGGTCCACTCATCGTTTGCGCAACACTAACAAAACTTATTAATAAAAATAAGATTGAGGCAATTATTTTTTTGTTTTGTATCATTCAGTTGTAAATGTATAAAAAAAAGCGACTTAACAAAAAATTCTAAATCTTTTTAGTTAAAAAAAACCTTCTAATTGCAAAAAAACATCGGTAAACCGTTAAATCTTAACACTTTTTCTATACTTGTATAAAAAAAGTGGTCCCACTTGGGCTCGAACCAAGGACCACCTGATTATGAGTCAGGTGCTCTAACCAACTGAGCTATGGGACCATTGACAAATGTCAAACTCTCTATTGCTAAAGAGTGTGCAATATTACTACATATTTTAAAACTCTACAAGAATATTTTTTAAATAATTTCTTGACAAAGCTCTATTAAGACGCCATTCGTACTTTTTGGATGTAAAAAAACGACTAACTTGTTGTCTGCTCCTTGTTTAGGGATTTCGTTAATTATTTTAAAACCTTCCTTTTTTAATCTTAAAATTTCTTTTTCAATATTATCTACAGCAAAAGCAATGTGATGCATTCCTTCTCCTTTCTTTTCTATAAACTTAGCAATTGCGCTATTTTCGTTGGTAGCTTCTAATAATTCAATTTTATTTTCGCCGACTTTAAAAAACGAGGTCTTTACGCCTTCACTAGCGACTTCTTCTACTTTATAATGCGGTTCTCCAAAAAGTTGCGCATATAATTTATTCGCTTTTTCCAAGTCTTTTACAGCAATACCTATGTGTTCAATTTTATTCATGTTTACTTTCCGCGAAAGCGAAAATATTTTTTAGGTTAACTTCTATTTTTTTACTAAAATTTATTTTAATGCCTTAAAAATACAATAATCCTTAAATATCAACTATTTTTGCATTGTAGAAGATAAAGTTTATCTTTTATATTGAAATAAGATTTCAGATTACTCTGAATCTAAAATACATTTAAAGTGGAAGAAACGCAAAGACAAAAAAAAATAGGTTCTGTATTACAACGAGATATAGTGGATGTGCTACAAAAAGCAGCATCACAAGGTGGTATGAAAGGAATACTTATTTCTGTTAGTAAAGTAAAAGTAACTGTAGATCTTTCTGTTGCTAAAGTGTATTTAAGTATTTTTCCTAATAATAAAGGGAAAGAACTATTAGAAGGAATTAAATCAAATACCCCTTTAATTAGACATGAATTAGCGCAACGTACTAGACATCAATTAAGACGTATGCCAAATTTAGAGTTTTTTGTAGATGATTCTTTAGAGTATATTGACAAGATTGAACAGTCTTTAAAAGGAAAAGAAGACCCTATTAACGATCCTGAACTTTTAGGAAAACGTAAAAAACAATAATCGGTTTTATTAAACCTTTCCATTATATTTATTACTTAAAACTCATTTTTGTTATTGTAAAATAAACATGCATTTCCCTTTATAC
Organism: Lacinutrix himadriensis; assembly: GCF_001418105.1. Taxonomy (GTDB): domain Bacteria; phylum Bacteroidota; class Bacteroidia; order Flavobacteriales; family Flavobacteriaceae; genus Oceanihabitans; species Oceanihabitans himadriense. The sequence continues at coordinate 773,005 of NZ_LIQI01000022.1, read as the reverse complement.
ATAGCGAAACGTTATTTGCATTCTAAAAGCAGTAACAATGCTATTAATTTTATTACCATAATTGCAGCTATCGGCATTGTTCTTGGTGCCGCTTCTTTATTTATTGTACTATCTGGTTTTGCTGGTTTAAAAGACTTCACCTTACAATTTACGTCTATTGTCGATCCCGATTTAAAAGCCGAAACCGCCATAGGAAAATCTTTTTTTATTACAGATGACGAATTAGAAAAACTAGATGATCTAGAAGATATTGTTTCATATTCTAAAATTATTGAAGATCGTGTTTTTATCGCTTTTGATGAAAAAAACTACCCAAACGCATACATAAAAGGCGTAGATGAAAATTACGAAAAAGTAAACATCATCGATTCTGTAATCCCATTAGGAAGCTGGCTTACACAAAACACCAACCAAATTGTAGTCGGTTGGGGAATTTCGAGCAACCTCTCTTTTGGCGTATTAGATTATGGTAAACGTGTTAGTTTATATGTGATGAAACCTGGTAAGGGACAAATCACTTCCGAAAAACAAATTTACAACACCTTTCAAGCCATTAATGTCGGTATATTTGATATTAACGAAGAGCTAAACGACAAATACGTTTACGCACCTTTTAAATTTGCTAAAGAATTGTTAGGCTATAAAGACAATCAAATCTCTGCCATAGAATTTAAACTAAAAGAAGGTTTTAACGAAGAGCAAGCAAGAACAAACATTCAAAATATTTTAGGCGATAAAGTGATTTTAAAAAATAGAGCACAATTAAATGATGCGCTTTATAAAATGCTAAACACCGAATATTTAGCCGTTTACCTCATATTTACTTTGGTATTAATCATCGCATTATTTAACGTTATTGGTTCTATAATTATGATGATTCTAGACAAAAAGAAAAACATAAACACCTTATTTAATCTTGGCGCAACCCAAAAAAATATTCAAAACATCTTCTTTTATCAAGGAGTTTTAATGACACTTTTAGGCGGCATTATAGGTTTAATTATTGGAGTACTTCTTATTTTTCTACAGCAAACCTTCGCTTTCATAATGATAACACCTTCTTTACCTTATCCGGTTGCATTAAAAGCAATAAACGTAGGAATTGTGTTTTTAACCATTACTGTTTTGGGGGTTATTGCTTCTAAAATTGCATCTGCAAGAATTACTAAAAATTTAGTGTCTAATTAGTTTTTTGGCAAGTTGCCTGAAAAAGGCAAACAGGCTTTTACAACTCGCTCTTTTCAAGGAGCTCAAACAAATTGTGCAATCCTTCTTGCGTGTACTTGCTATGCTTAAGGTTTAATTAAAAGGAAAGTAATTACTTAAAAAAATCTATTTTGTTGCAGCTTCGCGCAATTTGCAAACTCTCCGCTTTTGACTAAAGTCAAAACCACCTCTCTTTAACTAAAGAGAGGAGCAAGTACAAATTATAATTTTGGCTGTAAGAAAGAGGTGTTTTGAATATATACAGCCTTGTTTTCTAACTAAATAAAAATATACTCGTAAAAGCTCTCCTCTTAAGTTTAAGAGGAGAATGAATTGCAGTTTTCCAAAAAGAAAACGGGAAGAAAGAGGAGTTTTGTTCCTAAAAAATAGCTTCGCTTTTTTCTTCAAACGCTCCGCTTTTAACTAAAGAGAGGAGCAAGTGATTATAATACTTTAGAATCTATAAATCTATTCTGTAAACTGAAAGTCTCCAAACTTCTCTAACACCTCATCAAACGCAGCAAACACATCTACAGATGCATCACTAGTAACCATTTTCATTCGGTATTCTTTAAAATGTGGAATCCCTTTAAAGTAATTGGTATAATGTCTTCTCGTTTCAAAAACACCAAGAATTTCCCCTTTCCAGTCAATAGACATTTGCAAATGTCTACGAGCCGCTTCTACACGTTCTTGCATATTAATTGGTCGGTAATGTTCTCCTGTTTCAAAAAAGTGTTTTACTTGTTTAAAAAACCAAGGATTACCAATGGATGCACGACCAATCATACAACCATCTAATCCGTATACATCACGCATTTCCATGGCGCGTTCTGGAGTAGTAACATCGCCATTTCCAAAAACAGGAATATGCATACGTGCATTATTTTTTACTTCTGCAATTGGCTTCCAATCGGCATCTCCTTTATACATTTGCGCTCTTGTACGTCCGTGAATTGCTATCGCTTTACAGCCAACATCTTGCAATCTTTCAGCAACCTCAACAATTCGAATAGAATCATGATCCCAACCCAAACGTGTTTTTACCGTGATTGGAATGTTGGTGCGTTTCACCATTTCGGCAGTTAATTGCTCCATCAAACAGACATCTTTTAAGATTCCTGCTCCTGCACCTTTACTAACTACTTTCTTTACCGGACAACCAAAATTAATATCAATAATGTCTGGTTTAGATTCTGCAACAATATCAATAGTTTGCAGCATACTATCTAAATTGGCTCCAAAAATTTGAATCCCAACAGGACGCTCTTTTTCATAAATGTCTAATTTCATAACACTTTTTGCTGCGTTACGAATTAAACCTTCACTACTAACAAATTCTGTGTATACCACATCTGCACCTTGTTCTTTGCATAATGCGCGAAAAGGTGGATCACTTACATCTTCCATTGGTGCTAACAATAAAGGAAAGTCAGGAAGTTCTATGTTGCCTATTTTTACCAAGTACTTAATATTTTCCGCAAAAATAAGTCTTTTATTTTTATAAAAAATAAACGTAAAAACCGCTTATCTCTAAATATGTACCTTTGCAGCAAAAACATAAAATGAAAAAGAACCTACTTTTACTTTTTGTCCCTGTTATACTCCTTTTAAATTGCAGTGCTATAGATGAGTTAACCAAATTCGATTTAGACTATCAAACCAATTATACCATACAACCTACCACTTTAATAAACACTCCTTTTGATATCCAGACGCCAGACATGACTACAGAGTCGGAGTCTACTTTTGAAAACAACGATACACGTAAAGATTTAATTGAAAGTATTAAACTAAAAACGATTAAGCTTACTATCGATACTCCGGAAGATGGAGATTTTAACTTTTTAAAAGAAATTCACGTTTATATTAATGCCGAAGGTGTTGAGGAATTAGAAATAGCAAACGCTTTTGATTTAGAAGACACTAATTCTAGCACTTTACAATTACAAGTTACCGATCAAGAATTAAAAGAGTTTATTAAAAAAGACACTTTTAGTTTACGTGTTAAAACAGTTACAGACGAAACAATTAGCGAAACACACGACATTACCATTGACACCAAATTTAGAGTAGATGCTAAAATTTTAGGGGTGTAATTCTGTGTTTATTGCTTCTATAAAGAAAAACAGCAGCAAAAATTTAATTATTCTTGTTGCTGTTTTTTATTTATAAAATGCGTTACAATTTGCGCTACTTTAATTGGGTTTTAAAAGCTAATTTCGGCTTCTACTGTTTTCCCATCTCTTTCTACAATCACTTTGGTAGTATCTCCTTCTTCAAATTTTGATAATCCTATCATGTATGTTGTCATATCTATCACCTCAATCTCGCCAAGTTTTACAACTACGTCTCCTCTTTGTAATCCTGCTTTTTGTGCTGGTTTGTCTTCACTAATTCCATCAATTCGCATCCCTTTTCCGTCGTATAAATAATCTGGAATGACACCTAATCCAACTTTAAAACGTGGTACATCTTCGCTTTCGTTTTTCGTTTTTCTAAAAGGAAGTTTTCCGTTATTATCTAAATCGCTAACAATCTCGAAAATGTAATTTGAAATTACTTGCATGCCGTTAAAATGCAAACGTTCTGTATCGTCTGAAGGTTTATGGTAATCTTCATGCTGACCAGTAAAAAAATGCAACACAGGAATATCTGCATTATAAAAAGAAGTATGATCACTTGGTCCTACTCCAGATTCTTTTTGCACTAATTTAAATCGGTTGTTATTCGCTTTTAAAGTTTGTTTAAATATTGGCGAAGTACCAACCCCATAAACAGCAAGTGTACTATCTTTTTTAAGCCTACCAACCATATCCATATTAATCATATAGTTTGCTTTCTTCGTATCTATCGTTGGATTTTTCACAAAATAGTTAGAACCTAATAATCCCATTTCTTCACCAGAAAAAGTAATGAATAAGTAATTGTTGTTAATATTCCCTTTCATTAATCGTTTTGCCAAATTTAGTAGCACTGCTACACCACTTGCATTGTCATCTGCTCCATTATGAATAGCTCTTTCCCCTCTATATAAAGAACCTTCAGCACCATAACCTAAATGGTCATAATGCGCACCAATAATCACAGTGTTTTCTGCTTGGTTATCTATATACGCTACTACGTTAGTTCCTGTAATGGTACTGTCTCCATCTTTTACGGTATAATTCACTTCTTGATGCGGATCTGTTTTTGGTTTAAAGGAAAAGGTTTGAAAAAAACCATCCGTTCCTTTGGCGTGTAAACCTAAATCTTGAAAGCGTTTTGCGATATATTCCGCAGCTTTTTGCTCTCCTACTGTTCCTGTTTGTCGGCCTTCTAAAGCATCATCTGCTAAAAATGCTACGTCTTCTTCAATAGATACTTCTGGTGTAACTATATCTTCTTTACAAGAACTCAATAGAATTAAAAAAATGACAAGAATGCTATATTTCATAATGATAAATATTAATTTTACACAAAATTAGGTATTAAATGCCATTTAAGTAAAAAATCATGACTAAAAACTACGTACTATACATATTACTTGCTTTTTCTTTTGTTTCCTGTAAACAGAATACTTCTAAAACAGGAGATGCTACAACGGGAGCTACAAAATGGGTGGATTCTTTAATTTATCCGGAAGAAACGCATTTTAAAAATATACGTCAAGTTACTTTTGGTGGTGATAATGCCGAAGCATATTGGAGTTTTGATGACAAGCAATTAGTTTTTCAGTCGAATAACAAAGACTGGAATGTAGATTGCGATCAGATGTTTTTAATGGATGCTGACGAAATATTTAAAGATAAAATTCCTCCAATGATTAGCACCGGAAAAGGAAGAACTACTTGTGCGTATTTTTTACCAGATAACGAACATATTATTTATGCTTCTACACATTTAGGAGATGATGCTTGCCCAGAAACTCCTTTACGTAAAAACGGAAAATACATCTGGCCAATTTATGATACCTATGATATTTTTGTAGCCGATTTAGAAGGAAATATAACCGCACAATTAACACATGAAGTTGGTTATGACGCAGAGCCGACGGTTTCTCCTAAAGGCGATAAAATTGTTTTCACCTCTACTAGAAATGGGGATATCGATTTATATACTATGAATTTAGACGGAAGTGATGTAAAGCAAATTACTTTCGAGTTGGGTTATGATGGAGGCGCTTTCTTTTCTCCAGATGGCACAAAAATTATCTTCCGTTCTTCTAGACCAAAAACCGAAGAAGAGATTAAAGAATATAAAGATTTATTAGCGGAAGGGTTAGTACAACCAACCGAAATGGAACTTTATATATGTAATGCTGATGGTAGTGATTTAAAGCAATTAACCGACTTAGGAAACGCGAATTGGAGTCCGTTTTTTCACCCAGATGGAAAGAAAATTTTATTCTCTTCTAACTTTGAATCCCCTCGCGGATTTCCATTTAATTTATACTTGATTGATATTGATGGTAAAAACTTAGAACGCGTTACGCATAGTACTACTTTTGATGCTTTCCCTGTGTTTTCTAATGATGGTAAATACTTAGTCTTCTCTTCGAATAGAAATAATGGTGGCGGACATGATACTAATTTATTTATTGCAGAATGGCAAGACTAAAAGGATGGCAATTCTGAAATATAATTAAAGAATGATACCGATATTGCAGAATGGAGCGATTAGCGATATTCTGAAATATATTAATTCTGATACTAATTTATTTATTGCAGAATGGCAAGACTAAAAGGATGGCAATTCTGAAATATAATTAAAGAATGATACCGATATTGCAGAATGGAGCGATTAGCGATATTCTGAAATATATTAATTCTGATACTAATTTATTTATTGCAGAATGGCAAGACTAAAAGGTTGGCAATTCTGAAATATATTAATTCTGATACGAACTTGTTTATTGCAGAATGGAGCGATTAGCGATATTCTGAAATATATTAATTCTGATACTAATTTATTTATTGCAGAATGGCAAGACTAAAAGGATGGCAATTCTGAAATATAATTAAAGAATGATACCGATATTGCAGAATGGAGCGATTAGCGATATTCTGAAATATATTAATTCTGATACTAATTTATTTATTGCAGAATGGCAAGACTAAAAGGATGGCAATTCTGAAATATAATTAAAGAATGATACCGATATTGCAGAATGGAGCGATTAGCGATATTCTGAAATATATTAATTCTGATACAAACTTGTTTATTGCAGAGTGGCAAGACTAACAAATTCCTACTTTCGTATGAATTTGTTACTTCTCTAAACGATCTCTTTCTTTACGGGATTTAGTACGCTCGTTTGTTTCTAAAATCGTGTTTCCAAATTTATAACTAAAGCCAAGTTTTATATACCTATTGTCTTGGTTGGAGTATCTGGAATTATTTTGATCTAGATATTTAGCGTTTACAGTAAAATCCTGGAGGTTAAACAAATCTGCTGCCGATAAAGATATAGTAGCTTTTTTCTTTAAAATCGTTTTTTTAATTGCTAAGTCGGTTGCAAGTCTACCATCTACTGTTTGAAAACCTTGTTGGTTTTTACCTACATATACAAATGTTAAGTTAGCGGTTAGACTTTTATCTTTTAATAAAGAAAAATCATTACTTAGAACAGAATAATTAGACCAAGAGTCTGTTTTTAAACGCTCGCCATTTAATGTTGCTAAATCTTGAATATTATAAAAGGAGGTTACAAAGTAAAGAAACCAATTTTTGGTAACATTAAAATAAGTAGTAAAATCAAAACCATACTCTACGGTATTACTTAAGTTTATTGGGGTGTAAATGATTTGATTTTCTATATTATCTTGAATAGGTAACTCTAAAAAACTAGCGTCCATATATTTATAATACGCTTCAAAAGTATACATGTCATTTATGGTTGTACCAAGCTTAATATAATCTACAAATGCTGGTTGTAAATTTGGGTTTCCAGTGACTATAGTATTATCGTTTAAATAATACGCAAAAGGGTTTAAATTTTGATAACTTGGTCTGTCTACACTGCGTTTATAATTAACAGTAGCACTTACTTTATCTGTAATTTGATATTGTAAATTAAAAACAGGAAATCCTTTTAAATAGTCTTGTTTGTTTTCTTCGTTTGTAATTGGAGATTCTCCTTTAATAGCTGTTTCTTCTATTCGGAAACCAGCAGATAAGCTCCATTTTTTCCACTTTTTATCATACCCAATATAAGCAGCAAGAATATCTTCGTTATAATTAAAAGCATCCGAATTATCGGTATTCAACGTTTGATTATTTCCCACTACATCAAACTGTGTGATGTCACTTTCAGCTGTAATAAAGGAGGTCTTAATTCCTAAAGAAAAAGAAGAAGTTTCATTTATTGTTGCACTATAATCTAATTGCGAAGTGTAAATATCTGTACCTTGATTTGCCTTTGTATTAAATGCGTTCGTTGTATTTGGTGTGTCTTGATAAAAATAATCACTAAAAACATCTTGTTTCCTGTTGTAGTTATAAACCGTATAATGCGTATTTAAAGATAGTTTTGCTTCGTTTTTAAAGGTATGCACATAATCTAAATCGAACCCTAAATTGTGTTTTCTATCTCTAGATAAGTTATCAGATTTAAAGCTAGTAAGTGGGTTGCTAGCGTTCTCACTAATTTCTGTATTACTTTTAATTTTATATTTATAATATGGCAGAAATAATAAATTGGAAGCAAAACTTAAGGTGTTATAATCATCAAAAAAATAATCTAAGTTTAGATTAAAATTATGTGTTTTAGACCAGGAGTTTCTATCAATATCCGTAGTCCATTTTTCAGAAACAGCATCGTTTTCTAAAAAATTAATCACCTCATCACTCTCTCTATTTATTTTGCTTTGTGTAAAACTATAGTTGGCAAATACATTAAATTTTTCGGTTTTATAAAAATTAGTTGTTCCTACATTACTCCTTGGAAAAACTCCTTGAGTATAATTTGTAAAAACAGAACCTCTATATCCTGTTATTAAATTTTTATCCATTACAATATTTAAAACAGCACCACTGGAAGCATCGTATTTTGCAGGAGGATTGGTGATAACCTCAATCGATTTTATATTATTAGCAGGAGAACCTTCTAATAGTTGTGCTAATTCCTCTCCAGAAAGGTGTACTTTTTTATCATTTATATACACCGTTGGTGCGCCACTTTTTATTTGAATATTATTGTCAATTACTAAAACACCAGGCGTACTTCGTAAAACTTCCATCATATTACCTTCACTTAATGCTGTATTTGCAACATTAAAAACTAAACGATCCACCTCTTTTTTAACGGTTGGTTTTTTTACAACAATGCTAACTTCTTCTATACTTTGCTTAGATTCGTTAAGTATTACATAAGGTAAGGTTATGTTTTTATCTACTTGAATTTCTTTGGAATAATCGTGAAAACCAACAAAAGAAATTTTTAAAATGTAACTGTTTGGTTGAATTTTATTTAGATAAAAGTCTCCTAGATCATTACTACTTGTTCCAGATACAATGGTAGAGTCTTGTTTACTTAGAAGAACAATATTAGCAAAAGAAATAGCATTTTTATTAGCGTCAAAAACTTTTCCGTTTAGGGAAAAATCTTGGCAAAGCATTCCTAAAGGAATAAATACAAATAATAATAAAAGCTTCTTTTTGATTTTCAAAATTTTAATAATATTAACTCGCAATATACCAATACTTTTACATTTTATTTTACGGTTTACCCATAAATAAATTAGTCTTTTTCCTACAAAATAAAAGTATGAAAAAGCATAATAAATGCGTTATATTTGCCAAATCTCTAAAGAGAAGAGAAAAGGATTATGAAGCACATTAGAAATTTTTGCATTATTGCACATATTGATCACGGAAAAAGTACCCTTGCCGATCGTTTACTCGATGCAACAGGTTCGGTAACTGCGCGCGAACAACAAGCACAACTTTTAGATAGTATGGATTTAGAGCGCGAACGTGGTATTACCATCAAGTCGCACGCCATACAAATGGAATATACTTACGAAGGACAAGAATACGTCTTGAACCTTATTGATACTCCTGGTCACGTAGATTTCTCTTATGAGGTTTCTCGATCTATTGCTGCCTGTGAAGGCGCTTTACTTATTGTAGATGCTGCTCAAAGTATACAAGCACAAACCATTTCGAATCTATATTTAGCCCTTGAGAATGATTTAGAAATTATTCCCGTATTAAATAAAGTTGATTTACCAAGTGCAAATCCTGAGGAAGTAACCGATGATATTGTAGACCTTTTAGGTTGTGATCCAGAAGAAGTTATTCACGCAAGTGGAAAAACTGGTTTTGGTGTCGAAAATATTTTAAAAGCAATTATAGAGCGTATTCCTGCTCCAAAAGGAGATCCGGATGCACCTTTACAAGCCTTAATTTTTGATTCTGTTTACAATACTTTTAGAGGTATTGAAACCTATTTTAGAGTTTTTAATGGGGAAATTAAAAAAGGACAAAAGATAAATTTGTCGCTACAGATAAAGAATATAATGCCGATGAAGTTGGTACCTTAAAGCTAACACAAGTTGCAAAACAAAGTGTAAAAACAGGGGATGTAGGATACCTAATTACAGGTATCAAAACGGCAAAAGAAGTAAAAGTTGGAGATACAATTACCGATTTTGCGAATCCGACAACCAATATTGTTGCAGGTTTTGAAGATGTAAAACCAATGGTATTTGCAGGAATATATCCGGTAGACACCGAAGACTACGAAGAGCTTAGAAACTCTATGGAAAAGCTCCAATTAAATGATGCTTCTTTAGTTTTTGCTCCAGAAAGTTCTGCCGCTTTAGGTTTTGGTTTTCGTTGTGGTTTCTTAGGAATGCTTCACATGGAAATTATTCAAGAACGTTTAGAACGTGAGTTTGATATGACGGTTATTACAACGGTTCCCAATGTATCTTATAACGCATTTACAAACAAACATCCAGACACACCATTTATAGTAAATAATCCATCAGATTTACCAGATCCTTCTACCGTAAATCGTGTGGAAGAACCATTTATTAAAGCTACGATAATTACAAAATCGGACTTTGTAGGTAACGTAATGTCGCTTTGTATTGAAAAGCGTGGTATGATTATTAATCAAACGTATTTAACGTCTGTTCGTGTAGAATTAACGTTTGAAATGCCTTTAGCAGAAATTGTTTTCGATTTTTACGATCGTTTAAAAACAGTATCTAAAGGATATGCTTCTTTTGATTACCATCCAATAGGAATGAAGGTATCTAAATTAGTACGTTTAGATGTATTATTAAATGGGCAACCAGTAGATGCGCTTTCTGCTTTAATACATGCTGATAATGCACATAATATTGGTAAAAAAATGTGTGAGAAGTTGAAAGAACTTATTCCGCGTCAACAGTTTGATATTCCAATTCAAGCAGCTATTGGAGCAAAAATTATTGCAAGAGAAACTGTAAAAGCATTACGTAAAGATGTAACTGCAAAATGTTATGGTGGAGATATTTCACGTAACGTAAACTTTTAGAGAAACAAAAGAAAGGTAAAAAACGTATGCGTCAAGTTGGTAATGTAGAAATACCACAGGAAGCATTTATGGCTGTTTTAAAGCTGAATGACTAAAATAGAACATCACTTTTATATATTAAAAAATCCCTTTTTAAAAAGGGATTTTTTTTGTCCTATTGGGAACAGTTAAATACCGTAACAAGTGGTTGTGATTATTCTGTATTTTGATAGATCCCTGCCTCCGCAGGAATTTAGTAACAAACGTTTAAATTAGCTTCGTGTTTAAGAAACGCCAATCTTTTCCGGAATTAATGCAACATTTTCCACATCAAAAGGTTTTCCTAAATACACCAATTGGCAATTTTCGCCAATATCTTCTATCTCTGTATTATAAGAAGATATAATATGCAATTCGCCATCATCATCTTTAAAGAATAAAGGAATGATATTTTTGTTACTATTTGTAATTTCTATTAAACTTTTATAGTGCTCTTTATTTTCAATATCGATTTCTTGAATAGAAGGAAAGTTCTTGGCAACGGTAACTAAATTGCTATAATCGTCTGTATGACTAAATAAGCCTTCTTTAGGGTTGTTATTTCCATCATTCATTTCCTCTTGCGTAACTAACCTAAACGAACCATTTTCTCCAAATTCTTTGCTGAATTTATCGATAGCATATTTGTTAATTTCTGTGTTTCCTGTTAATGCCATTAAGTATCCAACATCATTCAGTTCTATATTATCCATTAAAGAATCGGAATAAATATTAGTACTTATCGCTTCTAAACCGAGTTCTTTTGCTTTATTAATATTGTTTTGATTACTATCAATTAACACCACATGTCTTCCGTGAGATTCTAAATAATGACCTAATAATCTAGAAACTCTAGCAGCACCAACAATTAAAATTCCGTCGGATTTAGTTAAAAACACACCAACTAGTTTTGCAAACAAACGTGCTGTTGTTGCGTTTAGTAAAACGGTTCCGAGTACAATCATAAAAACCAAAGGCGTAATATATTCTGCTCCAGGAACTCCTTCTTTTGCTAGTTTTAATCCGAATAAAGACGCAATACCAGCAGCTACAATTCCGCGAGGTCCAACCCAACTAATAAAAAGTTTTTCATTCGTTTTTAACGTAGAACCTCTCGTACTTAAAAATACACCAATAGGTCTTATAATGAATACCACAACAGCAAATAGCACGGCAGTATTCCAATTATAAATTAAATATAAATCGGTCATATTAATATTTGCAGCTAGTAATATGAAAAGAATAGAAATTAGCAAAACGCTTAAAGACTCTTTAAAATAAAGAAGTTCTTTTAAGTATGGCGAATTAGAGTTTCCTAGAACCATTCCCATTACCACCACGGCTAATAAACCAGATTCATGCGCAAAAGTATCTGCTAAGACAAAAACGCCTAAAACAGCCGCTAATGCAAATACATTTAACAGGTAATGTGGTACCCATTTTTTATTGATGATAAAATTTAATGCGTGTGCAAGGTAAATCCGAAGGTAAATCCGAAAAGAACAATCTTCCCAAATTCGATAAATGCAGTCTTGGTAAATTCTCCTCCACCTTCTACGGTAATAAACTCAAAAACTAATACGGCAACCAAAGCGCCAATAGGATCGATAAGAATTCCCTCCCATTTTAAAACTGCGGAAACATCTTTTTTTAATGGTATGTTTCTTAAAATTGGTGTAATTACGGTTGGTCCAGTAACTATTATTAAACCGGAAAATAAGAAAGCCATTTCCCAACTTAGATAAAAAATATAATGTGCTGCAACTGCTGCGCCAAAGAAAGTAACCAAAGATCCTATGGTTATTAATTTTGTAATAACCGGTCCTACGTTTTTAATTTCGTTGGTTTTAAGGGTAAGGCCTCCTTCAAAAAGGATAATACTAATCGCTAAAGACACAAAGTAAAACAGGCTTTCTCCAGGAAATAAGCCTTCTTCTCCATTCCAAATAGGTTCAATCCATTTGGTGCCATCTTCAGATAAAAATTCTGCAGCAATTGGTCCTACCAATAAACCTATAAGTATTAAAGGCAAAATGGCTGGAATTTTAAATTTCCAAGCAACCCATTGTGCTAATATCCCTAAAATAATGATTCCTGCTAATTCTAACATTTAGTTGTTTTTGTGTGTGAAAATACTAAATAATTATAATTATAAAGGACATCTATTGGTAATATGACTTCAGAGTTTTAAAAAAATACTATCTTTCAAATCTTAATGGATAAAATAGCCTTGTTATTAAAACCTTTTCATACTATAGGAATTGGTGTCACCTTTTCTCCAAATTTAAAAGCGAATGTTTTTGAAGCATCTCGTTTAGCCTTACTGTTTCAAAGTAAGTTAACACTTATTCATGTTGGGGAAGAGTCTTCAGAAAAAACGGAAAAATTTAAAAGCCTATTAGCTCCTTTTATTTCTCAGTCTTTAGAATATGATATTGTTTTTAAAACAGGAGATCCAGTAGATGTTATTCTTTCTGTTTCTTTAGAAAAAAAGGTAGATCTATTAATTCTAGGCGCTTTAAAACAAGAGAATTTTTTAAAATACTACGTAGGATCTATTGCTCGAAAAATAACACGTCAGGCAAAATGTTCTGTTTTATTACTTATCAAACCTTCTGTAGAAAGGTTGCCTTGCAGTCACGTAGTGGTAAATGGTTTAAAAGATCCTAAAACAGAAAAAACAATTGCCTCTGCCTTTTATGTTGCAAATGCTTTAGGTTCTGAAAAGATTACTATAGTAGAAGAAATTACGCAAGACAAAATAACCACTAAGGTAGATGATGATAAATCTTTAAGAAAAGCGAATATTGTAAAAGAGCGTTTAAAACTTCGTGAAACCGCTAGAGTAAATAACATTATTAAAAATATACCAGAAGACCATACCAAAGACATTGTTATAAAATCGCAACCCATTTTTGGAACTAAAGGATATTCTATTGGTCATTATGCACAAATTGCTAGAGCCGATTTATTGATTATGAATGCGCCAAGTAAAATGACTTTTTGGGATCGTTTATTTCCGCATGATATAGAACATATTTTAACCGAATTACCAACTGACGTACTCATCATTCAATGATAAAAAAAGAAAAGAAAATAGTGTCTTTTTTTAAAACATTGCCAAAAAATATTTTTTCTGGTTTTGTAGTAAGCCTTATTGCTTTACCATTAGGTTTAGGTTTAGCAATGGCTAGTGATGCGCCTCCAATTTCTGGTATTATTGCTGCTGTTGTAGGTGGTTTACTGGTTTCTATATTGGGAGGATCTAATGTAACTATTACCGGTCCTGGAAATGGTTTGGTTGGTGTGCTTTTAGTCGCTATTACTACCTTAGGTTTAGAAAGTGCTTATGCTGCTATTATATGCTCTGGAGTACTTTTGCTGGTTCTAGGATTTTTGCGTTTGGGTAAATTGGCCGATTTCTTTCCTTCTTCTGCAATTCAAGGGATGCTAGCTGCTATCGGACTTATTATTCTTGGGAAGCAATTTCACATTATGCTTGCGCATAAAATTAAACGTGCAGATACCATCGATTACTTATTAGAAATACCGGTTACCATAAATGATGCTATTCACTATGATAAATCAGGGCTTATTTTTGCAGCTTTAGCAGGTGTTATAAGTTTTATTATTATGGCTTTTTACGGAAAAATAAGAAATAAGTATTTTCAGCTAATTCCTGCGCCAATGTGGATTGTTATTCTATCTATTGGTTTTAGTTATTATTTTGAATTGGTTGCCCATGAGGCAAACCCAATAGCCAAAGAATACATGATTTCTGGTATTCCAAATTTTCAAGAAATCATTTCACAAATACCAACCGTTAATTTTAGTAAAATTGGAAGTTTTCCGTTTTGGTCTAGTGTTTTAGCATTAACCCTTATTTCTAGTATCGAATCCCTTTTAAGTATTAAAGCGGTAGATAAATTAGATCCAGAAAAAAGACGTTCTAATGTAAATAGAGACTTAAAAGCCTTAGGATTAGCAACTATTGGTTCTGGTTTTCTTGGTGGTTTAAATGTGGTTACTGTAATTGCAAGAAGTTCGGTAAACGTTAATAACGGAGGAACAAATCGTTCGTCCAACTTTTTTCATGCCACTTTTTTGGTGATATTCATTCTCCTTTTTAGTACCCAATTAACCAGAATACCACTTCCTGCTTTAATGGCTATTTTGGTATATACCGGTTATAAATTAGCTTCGCCAGAAAACATTAAAAAAATATTTTCTATTGGTAGAGAGCAACTAATCATCTTTTTTGTAACGCTTATTTTAACACTAAAAGTTGGCTTGATAACGGGAATTCTTTCTGGTGTTTTAGTTACTTTTTTGATACATATCTTTATCAATAAAAGTTTTTCTCTATTCGCAAGAAACGTATTAAAACCAAATGTTTTAATGTATAAAGAGGAAGATAGCGCAGGTAATTACTACGTAAGTGTCAAGCATTTTTGCAGCTTCTTAAATTACTACCGATTAAAAGAAAAACTAAACGCTGTTCCAGAAAACCAAGATGTTATTGTAGATTTTTCACTTTGTGATTTTGTAGATCATACCGTTATGGAAAATTTGAATAACTATCAAGAACTCTTTTCTAAAAGAGGTGGTCATTTTGAAGTTGTAGGTTTAGATCTTCACGATACCGATTCTAAACACCCATTTGCATTACGACGTTTACTTCCTGTGCCAAACGTTATTAAAAATAGCTTAACAAAAAGACAAACGAGTATTGAAGTTTTAGCCGAAGATTATGGACTACGCTACGTGTCTAAAAAAGAAAAAAACGTTTCCTTTTTAGATCGTTTTTTGTTTTTTAAAACCAAGCATGTCAATCATATTAATAACCAGCTTTGTTCCGAAAACAAAGAACTAACCATGTTTGATATCGAATTTTCTGAAGGAGAATTGATAGCAAAAGAAGTGGTTCGTTCGACGATGCTTTATATACAATTAGATACTAACATTCCAGAGTTTACTTTAGACAGAGAAGGTTTTCTTGAAAAAGTATATGCTTTTGCTGGTTTTAAAGATATTCCTATTCAAAATCACGAAGACTTTTCAAAACGCTTTTATTTGCTTGGCGAAGATGAACAAGCAATAAAATACTTTTTTAATGATAACGTAACTCATTTTTTTGAAAGTAACCCGTATTATCACGTAGAATCTAACGGGAAAGCATTGTTAGTTTTCAGTAAAGAAAGACATGCAAGTATTAAAGAAATCAAAGCGCTTTACGATTTTGGTAAACGTTTAAAACAAGTTATTTCTTAATAAATTCTTAACGTTTTATAAATTACGATTCCTATTTAGTAATTTGCATACTTATGGAAACATCCATAACTAAAATTGGATATCCTAGAATAATGTTTAAATGGATGCTACATGTTACCATTACAAAACAATAAACATAAACACATGAAACTATATCCTATAAATGCCGGGAATTTTAAGCTGGATGGTGGCGCCATGTTTGGTGTTGTTCCAAAATCTTTATGGACCAGAACCAATCCTGCTGATGCCAACAACATGATTGATATTGCAGCGCGCTGCTTATTAATTGAAGACGGAAATCGCCTAATCCTCATTGATACAGGAATGGGGAACAAGCAAAGCGAAAAATTCTTTGGATACTACCATCTTTGGGGAGACGACTCTATTGACAAATCCCTAAAAGCACATGGTTTTCATCGTGATGATATTACAGATGTTTTTATGACGCATTTACACTTTGACCATTGTGGTGGAAGTGTACAATGGAATAAAGACAAAACGGGTTACGAACCTGCTTTTAAAAACGCACATTATTGGAGCAATAAAGACCATTGGCAATGGGCAACCAAGCCTAATAAACGTGAAGTAGCTTCCTTTTTAAAAGAAAACATACTTCCTATGGAAGAAAGTGGTCAGTTAAAATTTACCGGACTTCCTCAAAAAGAAATTCTGAAAAATTCTGCTTTAGGTTTTGATATCTTTTTCGCAAATGGGCATACCGACAAACAAATGATTCCTATGATTCAGTATAAAGGAAAAACCATTTGCTTTATGGCAGATTTATTGCCAACGGTTGGTCATTTACCAATTCCTTTTGTAATGGGCTATGACACAAGACCTTTATTAACTTTAGACGAAAAAGAAAATTTCCTCAATTTAGCGGCAGATAATAATTATTACCTATTTTTGGAACACGATGCAAACAACGAAATTATTACAGTAAAACACACGGAAAAAGGAGTCAGACTAGACGGCCTTTTTACTTGTAATGATATATTTTAAAAACTAAAACTTAATTATGAAACTTATTAAACCTTTTGTACTAGTAGGAAGCTTAGCGCTTGTTTTAACTAGTTGTGGTGGTGGAGCCGAAATTTTATCTACACCATTAGAAAACATTGATTCTATTGCTTTAAAAGAAGCAGATTTAACCGAAACCGAAAAACATAATTGGGGACATTTAGATCTTGTAAAAGATACTATTCCTGGAATGAGTGTAGATAAAGCTTACGCTGAAATTATTAAAGGAAAAAAAGGAAAGAAAATTATTGTAGCTGTTATTGATTCTGGTATTGATATCAACCATGAAGATTTAAATGGTGTAATATGGACCAATAAAAAAGAGGTTGCTGGAAACGGAATTGATGATGACAAAAACGGTTATGTAGATGATATCCATGGTTGGAATTTTCTTGGAGATGCTTACGATGAGCAATTAGAAATGACAAGAATTGTAGCAAACGGAAACACAAATGCACCTCGTTTTGCAGAAGCTAAAGCAGGTTTAGATGAGAATATTGCACAAATGGGTCCTACAAAAACGCGTTATGAGCAAATTTATGCTTCTTTAGTAGATGCAGATAATGCTTTCACTGCACATTTTAAAACAGCAGATTACACTAGCGAACAAGTTTCAAAATTAGAAACTACAGACGAAAAGCTAACACAATACAAAGGTGTTGCAGCGCAAATGGTAGGTTTTGGTTTACCTAGTATACAAGAAGCTAAAAAAGAATTAAAAGGAGCTTTAGATGGTTTAACAGGAAGATTAAACACAAACTATAACGTAGACTTTAAAGGAAGAACAACTGGCGATAATCCAGACGATTTTAACGATAAGCCTGGTTATGGAAATGCAAATGTATTACCAATAGCAGATGATGAAATTCATGGAACACACGTTACCGGAATTATTGCTGCTGTTCGTGATAATGGTTTAGGAGCTAATGGAGTTGCTAATAATGTAGAAATTATGAGTATTCGTGCAGTACCTAATGGTGATGAGTATGATAAAGATGTAGCAAAAGCGATTAGATATGCTGTAGATAATGGCGCAAAAGTTATTAATGGTAGTTTTGGTAAAAGTTTTTCTCCACATAGTGACTGGGTTAGAGAAGCTATAAAATATGCTAGTGATAACAATGTTGTTTTTGTACACGCTGCAGGAAACGATAGTAAAAATGTAGATACAGAAGCGAACTTTCCAGATGATAACGTAAACTATGTAGAGATTAGTAATAGCTACATTCGTGTTGGTTCATTAGCATCTAAATATGGTACTTCTATGGTTTCTGGTTTTTCTAACTACGGACAGAAAAACGTAGATGTTTTTGCTCCAGGATCTCAAATCTATTCTACATTCCCAAATAACGAATATAAAGCGATTAGCGGAACGTCTATGGCTTCTCCAGCTGTTGCTGGTGTTGCTGCTTTAGTTTGGTCTCAATATCCAAAATTAACTGCTGCACAAGTAAAACAAGTTATTATGGATTCTGGTTTACCAATCCATCAAAAAGTTGTTGTTGGTGGTGACGCTAATGATGTAAGAGATTTTGGTACTTTATCCAAATCGGGGAAAATGGTAAATGTTTATAATGCCTTAATAATGGCACAGCAATTATCTAAATAATACTAACAAACAAAAAGGCATCAAAAGTATTTGATGCCTTTTTTATTTAATAATTTTTTACAGATGAAAAAGTTTTTTCTTGTCGCTTTAGGTATCACCCTTGTTTCTTGTGGTTCCACAAAGAGTGTCTCTACTACACCACAAACACCTTCTACTCCAACAACTTCTATTACAAAATCTACTTATTGGCAACAACATGTAGATTATAAAATGGATATTGATATGGATGTAAACAACTTTCAATACCAAGGGAAACAAAATTTAGTATACACTAATAATTCTCCAGATGTATTAACAAGAGTATATTATCATTTATTCTTTAATGCATTTCAACCAGGAAGTGAAATGGATGTACGTTCTCGTACCATTACAGATCCAGATGGTCGTGTAGGAGACCGAATTAGTAAATTAAGTCCAGACGAAATTGGTTACATCAAAGTGTCTTCCTTAAAACAAAACGGAACCGCTTTAAGCTATGAAACCGTTGGTACTGTTTTAGAAGTAGATTTAGCAAAACCGATTCAACCAGGAGAAAAAGTAACTTTCGATATGGTTTTTAATGCGCAAGTACCTGCTCAAATTCGTCGTTCTGGAAGAAATAATAAAGAAGGAGTGGCATTATCTATGACGCAATGGTATCCTAAACTTGCAGAATATGATTTTGAAGGTTGGCATGCAGATCCTTACATTGGAAGAGAATTTCACGGTGTTTGGGGAGATTTTAATGTAAACCTTACTATCGATAAAAATTATGTAGTTGGAGGAACAGGTTACTTACAAGGAAATCCTGAAGTAAAAGGAAACAAAAAAACACTTCGTTTTAAAGCGCCTAATGTGCATGATTTTACTTGGGCTGCAGATCCAGATTATATTCATGATACGATGCAAGTTCCTAATGGACCAATGCTAAATTTCTATTACAAAAAAGATTTACCAGCAGAAAACCTTCAGTTTTGGAAAGACTTACAGCCAAAAACAGTGGAAATGATGCAGTATTTTTCAGAAAACATAGGGAAGTATCCTTATGAGCAATATTCTGTTATTCAAGGTGGAGATGGCGGAATGGAGTATGCTATGTGTACGCTTATTACAGGAAAACGTAGCTTTGGGAGTCTTGTTGGTGTTACAGCGCACGAATTAGCACATACTTGGTTTCAGTTTTTATTAGCAACAAACGAGTCTAAACACGAGTGGATGGACGAAGGTTTTACAAGCTATATAAGCGATCATGCTATGAATACTATTATGAATAGCAATAAAGAAAACCCTTCTTCTGGAGCATATAGAAGCTATATTGGTTTAGCATTGTCTGGTAAAGAACAACCGCAAAGCACACATGCCGATCGTTACAATTATAATAGAGCCTATGGAGCATCTGCTTATAGTAAAGGAGAAGTTTTTATGGCACAATTAGGGTACGTTATTGGTGAAGAAAATCTAAAGAAAACTATTAAAAAATACTTTAATGATTTTGCGTTTAAACACCCAAGACCAATAGATATTATTCGTTCTGCAGAAAAAGTTTCAGGATTAGAATTAGATTGGTATTTAATGGATTGGACGCAAACAACAAACACAATTGATTACGCTGTAAATACTATTGAAGGAAACAAAGTAACCTTAGAAAGAATTGGTTTAATGCCAATGCCTTTAGATGTTACGGTAACTTATGTAGATGGTACTACAGAAGAAATTTACATTCCGTTACAAATGATGCGTGGTGAAAAACCAACAACTGCTACTATTAAAGCAGATTGGGCTTGGGCATATCCAACCTATACTTTTGAAGGTTCTAAAGCTATTAGTAGCGTACAAATAGATGCTAAAGAAATGATGGCGGATATTAATAAAGAAAACAATAAGAAATAAAGCATACCTTTAATTCTTTTTAAAAAACCACTGGATAAATTATCTAGTGGTTTTTTTTATTGCGTGTATTTCTTCTTTTTAGTTTTAATCGAAAATGAGATGCATTCATTTTATTACCTTTGACCCATAAAATAGAATACTTGAAATTTACCTATAACAAATCCGAAAAACTGAAAAGCGAAAAGCTTATCACCAAACTTTTTACAGAAGGAGAATCGGTTTCGGCATATCCGTTACGTCTTGTATATTTAGAAACTACGCATACGGAAGCTGTTCCTCTTAAAACAGGTGTTTCGGTACCAAAACGTAATTTTAAAAAGGCCGTAGATAGAATTAGAATCAAACGTGTGATGCGTGAGGCCTACCGACTTAATAAATACATGGTTTTTAACAACATATCTACACAATTTGCGTTTATGATTTTGTATGTTGGCAAAGAAAAACCTTCCTATAGTGAATTAGAAAAGGCAACAAAAAAGATGTTCAACAAGTTTTTAATTAAAATCGCTGAAAATAAATAACAGCGAAAATAAAATTTTTAACTACCCTTTTGCCATTGCATTTTATAAACAAACCATTAAATGTGGTGTAACTATTTTTTTCGGAACAAAAATAAGCAACGCTATTAAATCCCGATTTAATGGTATATCTTTATTTTTTCTAGGCATATTAGACATGTGGCCTTTTATACTTATCTTAGTTTTCTCTATTTTTTTCTATCAAAAATAGCTTACTAAGAAAAACAAAAATAATGCAGATGAAAACAAGACTTACTAAGAGAATACTAATTCCAATATTTGCAGCAACGATACTTTTTACAGGGTCTGCCTTTAAAAATGACTTTTTTGAAATCGCTAAACAAATTGAAATTTTCACCACCTTGTTTAAAGAAATCAACATGAATTATGTGGATGAAACCAATCCTGGAGATTTAATGGATACAGCCATAAAAAGCATGCTTACTAGTTTAGACCCTTACACCCGTTTTTATAACGAGCAAGATGTAGAAGCAGAACGCATTAAACGTACTGGAGATTATACAGGAATTGGTGCTAACGTAAGAACTTTAAAAGATAAATTAATCCTTATAGAACCGTATAAAGATTATCCTGCAGACAAAGCTGGTTTAAAAGCTGGAGATGAAATAATTAAAATTAACAACGTATCTATTAGTGACTATAAAGAGGAAGCAGGAAACTTATTAAAAGGCGCTGCAAATTCTTCGGTATCTGTTACCTATGTTCGCCAAGGAATAGAAAATACAGCGTCTATTATGCGCTCTGAAATAGAAATCAATGCTGTGCCTCACTTTTCTATGATAGATGCTAAAACAGGCTATATTGTTTTAAGTAAGTTTAATACCAAAACAACCACACAAACCGCTTTCGCTTTAAAAGATTTAAAAACACAAGGAGCAGAACGCATCATTTTAGATTTAAGAAACAATCCAGGAGGATTACTTCGTGAAGCGATAAGTATTGTAAACCTTTTTGTTCCTAAAGGGCAATTGGTAGTTACCACAAAATCGAAAGTAAAAAAATACAATAAAACTTATTACACTAAAAATGATCCTTTAGATACCGAAATCCCATTAGTGGTTTTAATTAACGGTTCTAGTGCCTCTGCAAGTGAGATTGTTTCTGGTTCTTTACAAGATTTAGATAGAGCTGTAATTGTAGGTTCTAGAAGTTTTGGTAAAGGTTTGGTACAAAGACCAAAAAGCCTAACCTATGGTACACAATTAAAAGTTACTATTTCTAGATATTATACGCCTTCTGGACGTTGTATACAAGCATTAGATTATTGGAATCGCGATGACAAAGGAAACGCGGTACGTGTAAAGCAAGAAAATTATCATGCCTTTAAAACTAAAAATGGAAGAAAGGTTTTTGATGGAGGTGGCGTTTTTCCGGATGAAGATTTAGCAATCACTAAAAATTCACCAATTACCAAAGCAATTAATAGTAATTTTTTAATTTTTGATTACGCTACAGATTACTATTACAAAAATAACATAGAAGATATAAATAATTTTAAGCTAACAGATTCGGATTTTAAAGGCTTTAAAAACTTTTTAAGTTCTAATAATTTCACTTTTGAAACCAATACTGAAAAATCATTATCCAAGGTTTTAATTGAAGCGGAAAAAGAAGAATTAGATGGTGCTATTCAAAAAGATTACAATACGTTGTTAGCAAATTTAAATACTTCTAAAAGTAAAGCAATAGATCAAAATAAAGATCAAATTCTTGGGTTGTTAACCGATGAAATTGTAAAACGTCACGCATACCGAGAAGGTTTGTATGAGTACTATAAAACACATAATATAGAAATTAAAAAAGCTACTGAAATTTTAGCAAACCCTTCTAAATACGCGAGTTATTTAAAATAAAACTAAAAACCTGTATATTTAAGCCTATTTTTTTCTGAAAACGTTCAGAAACTTTAAACTATGATAAAAAAAACAATTCCATATCTCTTCCTTTTAATAAGTTCTTTTAGTGTTTTAGCACAAGAAAAATTGACACATGAAGTTTATTTTGAAACCGATGATTACCACGTTTTATCTACCGAAGAAAACAGGTTATTATTATTTATTTCTGGTTTAGATGGTATTGATATTGAAAAGATTTCCATCTATGGTTTTTGTGATGATAGAGGAAGTGAACACTACAATTTAGCATTATCACAAAATAGAGCAAACGCTATTAAAACTGTTTTTTCTAATAATGAAATAGACGAGTCTCTAATTAGTAATGTAGATGGAAAAGGAGAGGTTTTATTAAGAATAATAAAAGAAGACCAAGTAGATAAAATAAGAGGTTTAAACCGAAAAGTAGAAATTATTGCTACTAAAAAAGTTCCAAAACCAAAGAAGAAATTGTAGTAAATAAACCTAAAGACACCATACCAAGACCTAAAAACCAAAAGACTACGCAAGATATATCAGATGGTAATGTAAAAGAAGGAGACAAAATTAGATTAGAGAATATATACTTTAAAACAGGTTATGCTACACTAGCTAAAGACTCTAAAAACACACTAGAAGACATTGCTAATATTTTATTAAAAGAAGATAATATTTACTTCTCTATTGAAGGCCATGTTTGTTGTACACAAAACTCTAGAGATGCAGTAAATAGAAAGACAAACCAGCGTAATTTATCTTTAGCTAGAGCAAAGTTTATTTATGACTATTTAATAAAAAAAGGCGTGAGTAAAAGACGCATGCGTTTTATTGGTATGCGAAGAAAATTTCCGCTTGGTGGAGATCCTAAATTTGACAGACGTGTTGAGATTTTAATTACACATGTTGCCAAAAAACGCTAGATTTTTAACATTCCAATATGTGGTATACCATCTTCTAGGTACTCTGCTCCTATTTCTTTAAACCCTAAGTTATTATAGAATTTCTTTAAATAACATTGGGCTGAAATCTTAATAATGCTTTCGTTATACTGTTCTTTTACAGCCTTAATAGATGCTTCCATTATAGCATAACCATATTTATGTTGCCTTTGGTTTGCAGCAACTACTACTCTACCAATGCTTGCTTCTTCAAAATAAAATCCTGGTTTAAAAATACGTGTGTATGCTACTACTTTTTCATCTTTAAAACCTATAACATGTAGCGCTTTCTGGTCTTTTCCGTCCAAGTCTTGATACACACAATCTTGTTCTACAACAAAAACTTCCGATCGTAATTGTAGAATTTCGTATAGCTCTTGTGTGGTTAATTCTTTAAAGGTTTTAGTTACTATATTAAGCATATTTTTAAATGGTTATCATGAAATTCCTTAAAAAAAAGAATGGATTAATCTTGTACTATTACTTCTTTAGGATCTTCTTTATTAAACTCTGGTTGAATGGTTACATGGTTTATATTAAATTTATCGTGTAACACGTTTTCAATATCTAAAAGCAAAGCATTAAATGCAGTGGTTGTAATATCTTCTGTTAGGTCTAAATGTGCTTCTAAATGAAGCTCATCATCGCTTAAATTCCAGATATGTACATGGTGTATTTTATTCACTTTTGGTAGTTTATTAACAGCACGTACTACTTCTTTAATATTAATATCGTCTGGTGTAAAGAGCATTAACATTCTGGTGGATGTTTTTAATAAATCGTAACCAACCCAAATTAAATACAAAGCAATCAATAATGTTAATAAGCTATCTACCCAAAACATTTGGTAGTATTTCATTAATAAACCTCCTATTAATACAGCTACACTTGCTAACATATCTGTAAATAAATGCAGATATGCAGAGCGCATATTTATATTGTTTTTGGAATCTTTTTTAAGTAGTAAAACACTAAAACCATTACCTATAATTGCTATAATAGATAACCATATTACTAGGTTTGACTCTATTTCTTGCGGATTATTAAAACGTTTAACCGCTTCTATAATTAATAAAACCGCCACAATAACTAAAGTAGAAGCGTTAATAAAAGCAGCAAGAATTTCGGCACGTTTATAACCAAAAGTTCTATTTATAGATGCTTTTCTTTTAGATAATTTGGCAGCTATATAACTTACTATTAAAGAGATAACATCACTAAAATTGTGTAATGCATCACTTAATAAAGATAGACTTCCAGAAATTATTCCTCCTATAACTTGTGCTACCGTAATTATTATATTTAAAAATATAGTAATTAACAGCTTTTGCCCTTTTAGATCTTTTGTATCCTGAGCATGGTTATGTGCGTGTGCATTACCCATTTTAACAATTCACAGGAATTTTATCTACTCTGTTTTGGTGTCGTCCACCTTCAAATTTAGTTTCTAAAAAAGTATCTACCATCTCAATAGCTTGTTGTAAAGCGGTGTATCGAGCAGGAATACTTAATATATTTGCATCATTATGTTGTCTTGCAAGTGCAGTAATTTCTTTAGTCCAACATAATGCAGAACGAATACCTTGATGTTTATTTGCTGTCATGTTTGCACCATTACCGCTTCCGCAAATAATAATCCCAAAATCTGCTTTTTTGTTTTCTACATCATTAGCTACAGGATGTACAAAATCTGGATAATCTACACTGTCATTACTATCTGTTCCATAGTTATTAACAGTAAATCCTTTTGCTTCTAAATGCTTTAGTATAGCAAATTTATAATCTGTTCCTGCGTGATCGTTTCCTATAGAAATTTTCATTTTTTTTAGTATTAAAGTGGATTGTTTTTAACACCATAAAGGTACTAAATAAAAAAAGCCTTGTTCTAAAATAAAACAAGACTTTTCTAAATTTTTTATCATTACTAAGTTTACTTTTTTAGTAGCTTTTTTATACTTTTTCCTTGGTCTGTATTTATTAAAGCAAAATAATATCCAGAACTTAAATTGGATAGATCTATAGTAGTTTCCGTAGTTGTTAACATCTGCTTTCCTTGTAGGTTTACAATAGTTATATTTTCTAGTATTTGATGGCTTTGTAAACCAACATACAAGTTATCAACAACAGGATTCGGATAAATTCTATAGTACTTATTTGGTTTTCGTTAGTACTTAAAGTATTACAATCGTTACTAAATACAATAGAAGAATTAGAAGTATTAGTCCAATTAGAATTAGAATAATTTTCATCATCTACAGTAATACAGCTTAAATTGGAGTTATGAACACCGAAATTAGTAAAATTGGTATTATTACCGTTTTTTAAATTTAAACTACCTATGGTACAAAAACCTAATGTAACTTCGTGTAAATTTAGATTATTAGAAAGGTCTAATTCTGAAATAGTAACCTCATCTAAATGGAAAGTTTCTAAATCTACAACACCCGTCAAATCTAAACTTTGTAAGTGTAAGGAACTTTCGTAAGTAGTTATACCTGTAAAATTATTACAATTAGTTAAGTTAATATTTGTTATATCACGAACCCTCCAAAAATCTAAAGTTTCAAAATTAATACAGTTTGATAAATTTAAATCTTCCAAAGAACAATCAAAACAACCAAAATTTACAATAGACGGATTGTTACTTAAATCTAAACTACGCATGCCTGTTTCGTTAATATTAATACTTCTTAAAGAAGTACAACCAGTAACATTTAAAGTACTTAAATAAGATTCATCAGCTCTAATGTATGTTAGAGAGGTAACTCCATGAACATCTAAATGGCGTAAAGTAGATTTATACATATCAATAGTTTCCAGCGAAGTACACGTGCTTAAATCTAATATATTAAGTCCTGTTATTTTTATATCTAGATTTACTAATCCCGTACAACCATTTACATTTAAGGTTTCTAAAGTATAAGTAAAAGCAAGAATTAGTTCTCGTAAATTTATTAAACCACTTACATCTAGGTTTATTATACTTGCATTTCTTGCTTCTAAAGAAGTTAATGCAATAAAATCTTGAATACCTGTTAAATCAGAGATGTTACTATTAGAAATATTCAAGCTATTAACCATTGCAAGATCACTTGTTAATACCTGTCCATCTAAAGTACCTTCGGAATCCGTCGAATTATAAATTAAAACTTGTTCAAAATCGGGGTCTGGAATAGCTGTGTATTGCGCATGTAGTTGATACATACATATAATACTTAATAAGAGTGTGTACATTTTTTTCATGAGTTAATAGTTTAAATTGGACATCATTTATTTTTCCGCTTTAAGCGGAAACTATTAACCATTGTAATAAAATAGGGAGAGAAATATAAATGTATAAAAAATAATTAATATATATAGTTATAATACTGAAAAACAGATAAATAAAAAAAAAAAAAAGCCTTGTTATAAAATGAAACAAGACTTTTTTAAATTTAAATGTAGTTGGTTGATTTACATTTTTAGTATCTTTTTTATGCTTTTTCCTTGATTGGTATGTATTAAAGCAAAATAATAACCAGAACTTAAATTGGATAGATCTATAGTAGTTTCCGCAGTAGTTACTATTTTCTTTCCTTGTAGGTTTACTATAGTAAGGTCTTGTAATATTTGATGATTTTGCAAACCTATATTAAGGTTATTAACAACCAGATTTGGATAAACACTAATGGTACTTAATTGATTTTCAGCAACATTTAAAGTAGAACAATCATTACTAAAAATATAATTAGAATTAATGTTAATATCCCAGTTTGCTGTAGAATATACTTCGTCATCTACGCTAATACAGCTTAAATTTGAAGCATACACATAAAAATTAAGATTAGTGTTATTTCCATTTCTAAGATCTAGACTACTTACAGAAGAATTATAAATAGATAAAGAAGTTAAATTTGGACAATTAGAAAGGTCTACATTTGTAATTGAAGAACCTCCTAATTCAATACTTTCTAAAGCAGAAAGACTATTAAAATCTAAACTTGTAAATTGATAGCTTAGTGACTCTAAAAAAGTAATATTCTTCATTCCTGTACAATTCGTTAGATCTAAAGTACTTAAGCTACGACATTGATTCACAAATAACCACTCTAAATTACTACAATTAGATAGGTTTAAATTTTGAATAC
The DNA here is from genome assembly GCF_001418105.1 of Lacinutrix himadriensis. GTDB lineage: Bacteria > Bacteroidota > Bacteroidia > Flavobacteriales > Flavobacteriaceae > Oceanihabitans > Oceanihabitans himadriense. The sequence goes on along the minus strand of NZ_LIQI01000022.1, from coordinate 745,029 downwards.
CAGAATCATAAAAACTTAAATTAGTTATCGATAGATTATTACTTAAATCTAAATTAGAAATAGAAGTTTCATCAATATTAATACTACTTAACGAAGTACAACCTGTAACATTTAATGTTTGCAAATAAGATTCATTAGCTCTTATATTTGTTAAGTAAGTTAAACCTTGAACATCTAGATGTGGTAAAAAACTTTTATACATATCTATAGTAGCTAACGAAGAACACGTACTTAAATCTAAACTATTTAGACCTGTTATTTTAATATCTAGATCTACCAAACCTGTACAACCAGTAAGGTTTAAGGACTGTAAAGTATAATTGAACGCTAGATTAAGTTCTTGTAAATTTGTTAAATTACTTACATCCAAACTTGTTAAACTTACATTGCTTGCTATTAACTGTGTTAATCCTATAAAATCTTGAATTCCAGTTAAATTTGTAATATTAGTTCCAGAAACATCTAAGCTATTAACAATTGCTATATCGTTTGTTAATACTTGTCCGTCAAGCGTTCCTTCGCTATCTATAGTTTGATCTATTAAAAATTGTTCAAAAACAGGGTCTGGAATAGCTGTATATTGCGCATGTATTTGATACATACATATAATACTTAATAAAAGTGTGTAATTTTTTTTCATGAGTTAATAGTTTAAATTAGACGTAATTTATTTTCAGCTTTTGAAACTGAAACTATTAACAGATATTATAAAAATTGGGAGAGAATAGTAAATATACAAAAAATATTTTAAACTACTGATATATTGATAGTTAAGTTTTAATTGTTAATAAAACAGAGCTTAGAAATAGAGTCTTAATAACTTTCAAAATAATAAGGATAACTTGTTAATATCTTCTTATTGTTTTTTAAAACTTTAATTAGGAATATCCGGTTAATTTTCCAATCAAAAACCCAGAGGAGACTACCAAAAAAGTTAGCGTTTTTTTACAGAGAAGTTTTCAGACTAAAAAGGGAACATACCAACACTAAAAATTATAATACTTATTAAAAAATGGATGTCAATTAGAGTTATTAACAACTGTTAATAGCGAAACTAAATCCTTTTAAAATGAAGCCTTTAATAAACTAACAACTTGTTAATAGAGTCAATTACTAAAGCAATCAAACTAAAACTTAAAAAAGTTATACCGTTATTAACAAGCTATAATAACCATTATTATTTTTTTAAATTTTTAAAAGAAAAAGATGAATATGTATATATATGTTTATAACTACTTTTTTTCCTTTTAAAACACATTTATCCTTTTTCTCTTTTATAAAATATACTTTCCTTTTTTACGAATTAATAGTAGCTTAATATGCATTTAATATTAAAATTGTAACTTTGTCAAAATAATTAGCGAAATTTCTCCACTTAAAACGCTAGATAATAACAGAATTTCACATAACTTAGAAATTCAATAGATTACAATTAAATTAAATGACAAAAAAGAAACACAGGAAACCTTCAAATAATAAGATTTCCAACCTTACAGATACCATTCTTAGTATTTTAAAAAAAGATAGAAACCAGGCTTTTAACTACAAACAAATTGCATCAAAAATTGGTGTTAATGATGCTAGTAGTAGAAACCAGATTATAAAAAAATTAGCAAAACTCAAAGCAGATGGCGACATCGAAGAAACAGACCGTGGTAAATTTAAAGCCATAGTCAATACAGAATACCATACAGGTGTTTTTGATGCTGCGCAACGTGGTAACGGTTACGTTATTTGCGATGATTTTGAAGACGATATTTACATAGCTTCTAATAATGTTAATAAAGCATTAAACGGAGATCAAGTAGAACTTTATGTGTACAAACGTAGAAAACGTGGTAAACTAGAAGGTGAAATTACTAATATTATAAAACGTGCAAAAACGGATTATGTTGGTATTATTCAAATTCATACTAAAAAGAATTTTGCTTTTGTAGTAGTCGATGGTAACAAAATGAAAACAGACATTTTTGTACCAATCAATAAAACGATGAATGCCGAAGATGGTGACAAAGTATTAGTCACTATGGAAGATTGGCCAGATAGAGCAGATTCTCCTAACGGAAAAGTCATTAAAGTTCTTGGTAAAGCTGGTGAGCATAATACCGAAATCCATGCAATTCTAGCAGATTATGGCTTGCCTTACGAGTTTCCAAAAGAAGTAGAAGACTATGCAAACAATATAGATTTACAAATTAAGCCAGAAGAAATTGCCAAACGTCGAGATATGCGTAAAGATTTAACCTTTACCATTGATCCAAAAGATGCAAAAGATTTTGATGATGCCTTATCGTTTACCGTTTTAGAAAATGGGAATTACGAAATAGGAATTCATATTGCAGATGTTTCGCATTATTTACAAGAAGGAACCGTTTTAGACGATGAAGCTTATGAACGTGCAACCTCTGTATATTTAGTAGATAGAGTAGTACCAATGCTGCCAGAAGTATTAAGTAATGGCGCATGTTCTCTTAGACCACATGAAGAAAAATATACCTTTTCTGCAGTATTTGAAATAAATAATAAAGCCGAAATTAAAAACGAATGGTTCGGAAGAACGGTTACCTATTCTGATGCGCGTTTTGCTTATGAAGAAGCACAAGCTATTATTGAAAGCAAAACAAATGTAATTCCAGCGGAAGTTTCATTAACTGGAAAGGAATATAAAACAGACCAAGCCATTGCAGACGCTGTTTTAAAAATGGACGAACTTGCAAAAATCATGCGCGGACAACGTATGCGATCTGGAGCAATTAGTTTTGATAAAGTAGAAGTGAAATTCGAATTAGATCAAGATGCAAATCCAATTGGCGTATTCTTTAAAACCTCTAAAGATGCGAATAAACTAATTGAAGAATTCATGTTATTAGCAAACCGAAAGGTTTCGGAGTTTGTTGGAAAACAAAAACCTGAAAAAACTTTTGTGTATCGTGTGCATGATGAGCCAAATGAAGAGAAATTAATGGCCTTACAAGGCATTGTATCTAAATTCGGACATAAGCTTAACTTCAATAGTAAAGAAGGTATAGCATCTTCTTTAAATAAGTTATTAAGCGATGTACAAGGTAAAAAAGAACAAAATCTGGTAGATACTTTAGCAATTCGTACCATGTCTAAGGCAGAGTATACTACCAGAATATTGGACATTACGGTTTAGCGTTCGACTATTACAGTCACTTTACATCACCAATTCGTAGGTATCCAGATGTCATGGCACATCGTTTATTACAACGCTATTTAGATGGTGAAAAATCTGCTAATGCAGAGGTTTATGAAGAACGTTGTAAACATTCTAGTAATATGGAATATTTAGCTACAAAAGCCGAAAGAGATTCTATTAAATACATGCAAATTCGTTTTATGCAAGATCATTTAGACGAACCATTTAAAGGAGTTATTTCTGGGGTTACCGATTGGGGAATCTATGTAGAAATTATTGATAATAAATGTGAAGGTATGATTAGAACTCGTGATATTAAAGGCGATTACTATGAATTTGATCAAGAACAATTTGCACTAGTTGGTCGCGATACAAAAACCATGTACCAACTTGGTGATGAGATTATTGTGAAGGTAAAACAAGCAGATTTAATAAAACGTCACTTAGATTTCGAATTAATTGGAAAAGCGGAAGCATAAAATGAATACCAAAATAGTTTAACTAATGCTATTCTTGTTTTTTACGAGAATAGCATTTTTTATTTTTAACAAGTAACATTTTACCTAATCCAACCACTAATAAAAAGTATTTTCCTTTCGAAATGTTCGAAGTAAGAGAATGCTATTCAGCACAAATTATTAACCATACTAAAAACAGAAACCATGATTTTAACCACAACAAACACTATTGAAGGACATAAAATTCACGACTATTTAGGGGTCATCACAGGAGTAGCCATCAATAGAAAACAAACCGGAATGTCTTTTAGCATGAAAAAGTATTATGATTCTTTAGAACTAAATATTAATGATGTAAAAGAAGAAGCATTTCAAAAACTAAGACAAAATGCCATTGCAGTAAAAGCAAATGCTGTTGTAGGTATCACCGTAGACGTAGAAACTTTTGCAACTTCAGGAATTCTTATGGTTTCTATAACAGGAACAGCTGTTAAAGTTGCCTAAAAATCAATTTATTACATTCTTAATTTTATAAATTTGTTCTATAATTTTATAAAACATATTATGAAAAATTTACTATACGTACTATTTGCATGTATTACTATAACAAGCTTTGCACAAGAATCTCAAGAAAATGTTATTGGTGCTTTCAGTGAAATAAAAGTCTATGATCGAATAGAAGTAGCACTTATTAAAGCAGATGAAAACAAAGTAGTAGTTTCTGGAAAAAACACCAAAGATGTTGTTATTGTTCATAAAGGCGACATTCTTAAAATTAGAATGACATTACAAAAAGCATTTAATGGCGAGGATACCACAGTACAAGTTTATTATACCACATTAGATGTTATAGATGCAAATGAAGGCACTTTTATAGGTTCTAATGATGAAATAGAACAGTTTGACCTAAAGGTTAAGGCACAAGAAGGAGGAAGCGTTAGCTTAAACGTAAAAGGACTTAATTATTTAGATATTAAAGCCGTTTCTGGAGCAAGTATTAAAATAACAGGAACAGCTGTAAATCAAACTATAGATATTAACACCGGAGGATCTTATAAAGGAAAAGATTTAGTTGCAGAAAACACAACTGTTACCATAAAAGCAGCAGGAACAGCGTACACAAATACTATTAAAAAAGTAGAAGCTAAAGTGAGAGCAGGAGGTAGTGTTTACATTTATGGAAACCCAGAAACCGTAGATGAAAATACTATTTTAGGAGGAAAAATTATTATTAAAGAATAATACTAGCATTTTTCTTAAATTTGTAAGAAAGAATCTCTCATGCTAGATGCTATTTTAAAAGCAATCCCTTTTGGTATTATATTATCGTTCACAATAGGACCTGTTTTTTTTGTGCTATTAGAAACTAGTGCAACAAAAGGTTTTAAGAGTGCACTAATTTTTGATTTCGGAGTAATATTAGCAGATATCTTATTTATTATTGTTGCTTTTTATAGTACCAGTATGTTATTAGAAAAAATGAAAGACGATCCTAGTTTTCTCATTTTTGGAGGCGTTTTACTAACCGCTTATGGATTAATTTCTTTTATAAAAACCTCAAAATCTTTTCGTGAAATTGTTAGAGAATATCATAAAGTAGAATTTAAAAAAGACTATGGAAAACTCTTTATTAAAGGTTTTTTATTAAACTTTATTAATATTGGTGTTTTACTTGGATGGCTTGGTTTTATTGTAATAGGTAGCTCTTTAACAGAAAGTACAGAAGAACTTCATATCTTTTTAGGAACCATTTTATTGGTTTACTTTTTGGTAGATTTATTAAAAATTGTTGCAGCAAAAACACTTAAAAATAAGTTGACTCCAAGACGCATTTTTAAAACTAAAAAAATTGTTGCTCTTTTTATTTTAGGCTTTGGTATTTTACTTTTAGTACAAGGTTTTTTCCCTAAAGAAAAAGAATTGATTAAAGATAAATTAGAACAAATTAGCCCATTATAAGACTCTTTTATCTTTTGAAGAGGTAGCTTATAAAAATTGCTATTTTTACATTAAATTAAAATGACTTTCAAATGAAAAAAGAATTCTTAATTGTTTTTATTCTTGTGTTTTTTAGCTCTTGCTCTTCAAGTAATGAAGAAGGGGAAACCCAATCTTCATCTTGTTCTAAAATACTAAGTTTAACAGCATTTGATGTAGGAAATACTACTGCAAATTTGTTTTGGACCGCCAATGACAATTCTTCTACTTTTGAAGTAGAATATGGTATTGAAGGTTTTTCATTAGGTAATGGTACCACAATAAATGCTACTGCAACCTCTTTATTTATAGATGGTTTGGTTAAATCTACCGATTATTCCTATTACGTTAGAGCGTTTTGTGAAGATACTAATTCGAACAGCGAATGGTCTGATGTATATAGTTTTAAAACAAAAGAAGAGAACCCTTTTTGTAATGATCCGTTATTAATGCAAGTCAAAAGAAAACCTTGGTTGCATCCTACAGAAACACATAACACGATTCATGTGGAATGGTCTGGTGGGAGTGTGGATGGATTAGAAGTGCAATATGGACCTGCAAATTTCAGCTTAGACCAGGGAACCATAGTTACTGTACAAAATACAAGCAGTATAGGAAGTGGATCAGCACCAATTTCTGGATTAGAATCAGACACAGCATACCACTTTTATATTAGAAATATTTGCTCTAATGCTGGTTACAGTGGTTGGTTAGGTCCAGAATGGATTTACACAGAAGAAACACCGTTTAATGTACATTGTAAGGATCCTACTGATTTTGATATAGGGCCAGGAACAGGAAATGGATGGGCAACTTTTAATTGGAGTGATAATTCGGAATCTAGTTGGGACATTCATATTATTCCTGAAGGTAGTCCGATTAATCTAGACGCCACAAATACATTTAACGTTACAGATAATACTTTTGGATTATATTTTACCAACCAAAATGGTTATGTCCATGGTCAAGGCTATGATTTTTATATTAGAGCCAATTGTGGTGTTGATGGAAATAGTGATTGGTACGGACCAACAACCTTTACAGCGGGATTTTAAGGAAGAAAAGCTACAGACTAGAGTAATGCAACAGAGGACTCCTTTGGCTAATAATAGACCCTTAATATGGAGGTTATAAATTATTATCTGCTGTACTCTTGGAAGATTTTATTGTTTACGTAACCATATTCTAATTTCTTTTCGCAAAGAAACTTCAGGTTTTGGTAACGGAATTGTTTGTCCGAATTGTTTACTTCTATTAAATTTTGAAAACGTACTCTTATGTTTTTTCCATACTTCTGGATACAATTCTAAGAACTTGCTAAAAAAGGTTTGTTCATTAATTTTACCTTCTATTTTAGAAAGTACTTCTTTAAATTTTTGCTCTTGGTCTATTATCATTTTGTTGGTATTCGGTAGTAAAGATAACTAGTATTCGTTTTAAATAGTAGTGTTGGTAGCGTTTTTTTGGTGATAATTTTTGTAAGTAGGCTAGTACTAGCTATTAATTATAAACGGTGTTGTAGATAGTATTAATTTTCGCGATTATTTTTAATTCATTATCTATTTAAATAAACCCAACCAGATATAGGTTTAGAGTTATTTTTAAATTCTACTATATAAAAATATGTGCTAGTTGGTAATTTGTTTCCAGAATTAGACTGTCCATGCCATTCATTTGTATAATTGTTCTTTTGGTATACACTAGTCCCCCATCTGTTGAAAATTTCTAGTTTTTTTATACCTAATAACGATAAATCAAAAAAATCATTCTTTCCATTATCGTTTGGTGATATACCTTGTGGTATTGAACAAAAAACTTGCTCAATTAATAAAGAGTCAGTTTTTGTGCAATTATTGTTTGTGGTTACACTTACGCTTATGTTTAAAGGTAATTCTTCAATTTCTGAAGTGAAATTTAAATATGAGCTTAGGCTAATCATATAATCACTTTCAATAATATTAGAATTGTTTAGCTGCCAAATAAAACTTGAATCTTGAATACTAAAGGAATTATTTATAGGTACAACTTCTAAAATAAAATCATTTTGATCACAATATTGTTCAATTGTAAAATCAAAATCAGAAAAATAATCTAACATTCCTGAAGCATTATTGCTAGAACAATTAGTATCAACATTAGTTACTATAACAGAATAGATACCATCTATATCGGTTGAAAAAGAACTGACATTACCAGGATTAGGCAAACCAGTTGGTACAGTCCATTGAAATGTATAATTTCCTGGTGTAGATAAAGAAGCTGCAATAGTTGCAGAAGAACCTTCGCAAATCGATTCGCTATTTACAGAAACAATAGGAATAGGATTAACAGAAACGGCTCCAGAGGCGTTTGCATTACAATTAGTATCAACATTAGTTACTATAACAGAATAGATACCATCTATATCGGTTGAAAAAGAACTGACATTACCAGGATTAGGCAAACCAGTTGGTACAGTCCATTGAAATGTATAATTTCCTGGTGTAGATAAAGAAGCCGCAATAGTTGCAGAAGAACCTTCGCAAATCGTTTCGCTATTTACAGAAACATTACAATTAGGTACGTTGATATTACAATTTTGACAAAAAGAGTTAATAAGACCAGATGTGCCAGAGCTTTCTGTTTTTAAAATAACCCAAGTGTCTCCATCTTGACTTGAACTAGCTACAAAAGAAAAACTATTTGTTTCCCAAACAAAGCCAACAGGCATCAAAGTACCAACTAAAGTAGCACTGCTTAATGTAGCTGATGAGTTTGTATAAAAAGAAGGCTCAAAAACACCGTTACTGCCAAAACCATGGCTAATATACGTAATATCAAATGTGTATGTAGTTCCCTCCACAAGCGGACCGTCCAGCCTTAGCCCAACAGATTCACCACCAGCTGTCCAAGTAGTTCCATTACCTAGAAAAATAGCTCTACATGATATCTGATTTGATGGTGGAGGAATTGTAATATTGGTGGCTGGATATCCACCAATCCAATTATTTCCATCCCATTCAATCACATCTGAGCTAAAAATATTAGCTAAATCTGAACTTGAATTAAAATCACCAGAAGCTACAGATGTTACTGTATTAAAACAGTCGTCAACTATATTTTGAGAATATAATGTGTTATTAAAAATTAAAAATAGTAATACGATAATTTGATTAGTATGTTTCTTCATTTTAGGCTAAATATTATCTACAACGTGTTATATAGTAATTTTTATTAATCTTAACCCTTAAATAGAACAGGTTATAATACCTTTTTTAGTAAGGTTATCCCGTAAATATAATTCTTTTAAAGCAGTCTGCAAACAGCTCCTTTTTTCTAACTGCTGTAATAAATTTTCCTAAAAATTAAGAATAAAAAAACCTCTTGGTTACGTTTCATATTTATCGAGGTGCTATCATTAAGGTTTCGAACCGCTGTACCATCTTACTATAAATTTTCCTAAAATTTAAAACAAAAAAAACTCTAATTTACGTTCCAGGTTTCTTGAGGTGTTATAATCAAAGATTCGAACCGCTGTATCCTCTTACTATAAATTTTCCTAAAATTTAAAACAAAAAAAAAGAGCTACTAAAAATTAGTAACTCTTTTGAGGTGTCGAGCGGATTCGAACCGCTGTAGATGGTGTTGCAGACCACTGCCTAGCCGCTCGGCCACGACACCCTTTAATTCCTATTAAAATAGGAATCTCATTATTTCTAACGAGAAGGCAAATATAAAAATAATTCCCTTTTAACGCTAGTTAGTTTTACTTTTTTCTTTTTTCGGTAATTTCAATGGTTACCATTTCCACATCTCCACCAATAGGAGGGTTTATTTTACTTACTGCAACCGTCGCAATAGTAACTAATCTAGATTCCTTTAACACACGTCTTAAGATACGTTTTGCAACGCTTTCTAATAAGTGCGAAGGTATCGCCATTTCTTCACGAACTACTTTATTTAAAAACACATAATCTACAGTGTCTTTTAAATCATCTGTACTTGCGCTTTTTTGTAAATCGGCTTTCACTTTGATATCTACACGATAATCACTTCCAATTTTTGTCTCTTCGGTTAAGCAACCATGATTTGCAAATACACGAATGTTTTCTACTTTAATTATTCCCATGGCGCAAAAGTAGTGTAACCAAAGTCAGTTCTACTAAAATTAGTAAAGAATTTTATATAAAAAACTAGTTTGTAAATAAATCAAAAATATTGCTCAACGCACTGGTTTTTGCTTTGTAAAACTCTGTATACGTGCAGTTATTACAAGTTACTGAGGTATATTTTTGTGATTGTACATCAAATATTTTAGACAAAGTGCCGCCAGTTGCTCGCATTTGTCCGGTAGTATAGCTGTTATTATTACATTTTGGGCATTGATAGTTTCTGTGTTCCATAATTTTTAGAGGTTTTATATATAAGTCTTAATCCTTCAAAAAAGTTACAAAATTTATACGCTTGTGCAAATATGTAGTTACTATAAATTTGTCTAGTTTTGTATTTCAGTTTAGAAAGTAATATAATTATGTCTGAAGAAACTAAAGCGCTCCATTTTATTGAGCATATTGTAGAGGAAGATTTACAAAACGGAATGTCTAAAGAAGATTTACGTTTTCGTTTTCCACCAGAACCAAATGGCTATTTGCACATTGGTCATACCAAAGCTATTGGTATTAGTTTTGGTTTGGGAGAAAGATATAACGCTCCCGTAAATTTAAGGTTTGATGATACCAATCCTGCAAAAGAAGAACAAGAATATGTAGATGCTATTAAGCGTGATATTTCTTGGTTAGGGTATACTTGGGCCAATGAATTGTATTCGTCAGATTACTTTCAACAACTATACGATTGGGCAGTGCAGCTAATAAAAGACGAAAAAGCCTATGTAGACTCGCAAACTAGCGAAGCTATGGCAGCACAAAAAGGAACGCCAACACAAGTAGGTACTAATAGTCCGTATAGAGATAGAAGTGTAGCAGAAAATCTAGATTTATTTCAACGTATGAAAGATGGTGAATTTCCAAATGGAGCTCACATTCTTCGTGCAAAAATAGACATGGAAGATCCAAATATGTTGATGCGTGATCCAATCATGTATCGCGTTATGCATGCACATCACCACAGAACAGGAAACGATTGGTGTATTTATCCAATGTACGACTGGACGCATGGGGAAAGTGATTATATAGAACAGGTTTCGCATTCCTTATGTTCTTTAGAATTTAAACCACACCGTAAATTATACGATTGGTTTAAAGAACAAGTATATCCGTTAAGTGCTGAGCAATATCCTTTAATTCCGAAACAAAGAGAATTTGCACGCCTAAATTTAAGTTATACCATTATGAGTAAGCGTAAGCTGCTTAAATTGGTAGAAGAAAATGTGGTTTCTGGTTGGAACGATCCAAGAATGCCAACTATTTCTGGTTTACGAAGAAGAGGATATACACCAAATTCTATTCGTAAGTTTATAGAAAAAGTAGGAGTTGCAAAACGTGAGAATGTAATTGATGTTTCGCTTTTAGAATTTTGCATTCGTGAAGATTTAAATAAAACAGCACCAAGAGTTATGGCTGTTTTAGATCCTATAAAAGTGGTAATCACTAATTATCCAGCGGATAAAGAAGAATGGTTTGAAGCAGAAAATAATCCGGAAGATGCTGCCGCAGGAAGTCGAAAAGTACCTTTTTCAAACGAAATTTATATTGAAAAAGACGACTTTAAAGAAGAAGCTAGCGATAAGTTTTTCCGATTAAAACTAGGAGGAGAGGTTAGACTGAAAAACGCATATATCATCAAAGCGGAAGAAGTTGTAAAAGATGCAAATGGAAACATTACCGAAATACATGCTACTTATACCGAAGATACTACCAAAAAAGTAAAAGGAACCTTACATTGGGTTTCTGTAAAACATGCGGTACAAGCCGAAGTTAGAGAATACGATAGATTGTTTATAGACGAAGCTCCAGATAGCCATGAAGGCAAAGATTTTATGGAGTTTATTAATCCGAATTCTTTAAAAATAATTGAAGCTTTCGTAGAACCAAGTTTGGCCGAAGCGAAAATAGGAGCGCAGTTTCAGTTTCAACGTTTGGGTTATTTTAATGTGGATGATGATGCTTCAGAAGGGAAATTAGTATTTAATAAAACGGTTGGTTTAAGAGATTCTTGGGCAAAAGCAAAGCCGAAAGCAAATACCAATCCAAACCAACAAAAACCACAACAACAAAACCAACGAAAAGCAATTAGTGTGATCCAACAATTTGGAAAAAAATACACCAATCTTCCGGAAGAAAAACAAGCGAAAGTTAGAGCAGAAATACTAGAACTCGCTAAAGAAGTTTCTTATGAAGAATTAGAACCTCTTTTTGGAACCGCAGTTAAAAAAGCAGGTACTAGAATAGGAGCGATGCTAACTTTAAGTGTTTTATTAGAAAATGGTTTAGAGAAAAATGAAGCGATAAACGACTTTATTGAAAAAGCTTTAGAAGATAAAAATGAATTGTTAGTTGCAGAAGCAGCAAAGCTTTAATAAACAAGTACATATAAAAAAGACCTTGGTTACATAATCAAGGTTTTTTTGTACATTGAAAAGAACTAACTAAAACTATTAAAAATGGAACAACTTATTAACCCTTGGTCAATCCCAGTAGCAGCAGTAGCAGCTTTATTAATTGGAGCAATTTGGTACAACCCAAAAGTCTTTGGTAATGCTTGGATGCGTGAATCTGGTATGACAGAAGAAAAAATGAAAGGAGGCAATATGCTTAAAATCTTTGGTTTATCTTTAATTTTTGCTGCAATGTTGGCTGGATTATTAATGAATTATACAAACCATCAATGGGGAGCAATGGGAATGATAGGAGGAAACCCAGAAGAAGCTTTACCATCTTTTGAAGCTTTTATGGCCGACTACGGAAACGCTTTTAGAACCTTTAAACATGGCGCATTACACGGAACCATGTTTGGTATTCTTGGCGCATTACCAATATTAGGAACTATCGCTTTATTTGAGCGTAAAAGTGCTAAGTATATTTTTATAAACGCAGGGTATTGGATTGTTACGCTAGGCGTAATGGGAGCATTAATTTGTGGATTATAATTTTGTAATGATTTAACAGATTTAAAGACTGAAAATAAGAACTTTCAGTCTTTTTTATTTTATTTATTTGATACACTTTAAACTTTTTAATACTATTGAAGACCTTCCAGAATCCTGGAACCGCCTACCAACACAAGATATTTTCCTAAAAACCCCTTTTCTAAAAGCATTAGAACAATCTTCACCAAACAACATTACCTCGTATTATTTAGCAATTTTTAAAGCCGAAAAACTAATAGGAATCGCCATTTTGCAGCGTATAGAAATGTATGCAGAAGATATTTTTAGAAAGACATCTACCAATTTCTTTAAGGTAATGGTTAAAAAAACCATTGCTAAAATTGTTAGAGGAAATGGAATAATTGTCGGAAACGTAATGCATACCGGACAACACGGTTTGTTTTTTTTAAAGGAAGAAATTTCACAAGAAGATTACCTGAATCAGATAAGTGAAGCTATTAAAGAATTACGAAAAACGATAAAAAAGCAATTCCGAAAAAAGATAAGAATCATCGCTTTTAAAGATTATTTTGAAACCGATAACATTCATGAAAACCATGCTTTTTTCAAAAAAGAAAATCTATATAAAGTACAAGTACAACCCAATATGTTATTTGCTATTCCGAAAGAATGGCATACCAAAGAAGATTACATTGCTGCATTTACTAAAAAATATAGAGATCGTTTTAAGAGGGCAAGAAAAAAAGGAGCTTCTCTAGAACTAAGAGAATTAGATTTAGAAGACATAAATAAACACGCTAGCAGACTTTTTGAACTGTATGGGTGTGTATCAGATAATGCAGGAGTAAACTCTTTTAAACTAGCTAATAATCATTTTTACAGTTTGAAGGAACATTTAAAAGAAGACTTTAAAATCTTCGGCTATTTTTTAAATAACGAACTCGTTGGTTTTTATTCTTTGATACTAAATAACAAGAAGTTGGAAACCTATTTTTTAGGATATCATCCAGAGCTGCAACACGAACATCAAATGTATTTAAACATGTTATATAACATGGCTAATTTTGGTATAGAAAATAACTTTGAAACCATTGTTTTTGCTAGAACAGCAATGGAAATTAAAAGTTCTATTGGTGCAAAACCACACAACATGTATTTGTATTTAAAACATACCAATAATATTATTGCTAACACGGTTTTAAAGCTAATTGTGAAGTATATGAATCCCATTAGAGAATGGCAAGAACGACATCCTTTTAAATAAAAGCCTTAACCAATATTTAACGATTAACACTTTGATTATTAGTTATATATCATTAACTTTTGTAAGAATTTAAGTGATATGAAAAAAACACAAAAAATATTAGTCAAAATTTCAAATCTTTTGCTAGATATAAAAGCAAATCATAATGAATTGTATGTACTTTTAGATGAAAACCCTATAACCATCCCAACTGTAAAACAGCCTAAGGTAGATGCTAATTCACTCGAAGATTATTTAATTAGCCTAAAGGAGATTCTAAAAAGATATAACAAAAATCATAAAAAAAACCTCAAGCTAACTTGAGGTTTTTTATTAAAAGTAAAAGATTTTAATTTACTTGTTTTTCTTATTAAGCTTTGCTTCTTTCATCGCTTCACCTATTTGGTTACTTGCAGCAAAACTAGCAACCATATCGTTTAGCATATTACTTCCTGCTTGTGGCGAATTTGGTAATAAAATTAAATTACTATTTGTTTCGCTACCAATAGCTTGTAAGGTATCATAATGTTGGGTTACAACAATTAAAGCAGATGCTTCCTGACTGTTAATACCTACTTTATTAAGCACTTCTACAGATTCTTCTAAACCTCTAGCAATTTCACGACGTTGGTCTGCAATACCTTGTCCTTGTAAACGCTTACTTTCTGCTTCCGCTTTTGCTTTTTCAACAATTAATATACGTTGTGCATCTCCTTCATATTGTGCAGCAGTTTTTTCTCTATCTGCAGCATTAATTCGGTTCATGGCTATTTTTACTTGTGGATCTGGATCAATATCCGTTACTAAGGTTCTAATAATATCGAAACCATAATCTATCATAGCATCATTTAATTCTGCTTTTACAGCTAATGCAATATTATCTTTTTTAACAAAAACGTCGTCTAACTTCATTTTTGGTACTTCTGCACGCACCACATCAAACACATAACTTGTTATTTGATCATGCGGATAATCTAATTTATAAAAAGCATCATACACTTTTTCAGTAACTACTTTATATTGGACAGACACTTTTAATTTAACAAAAACATCATCTAAAGTTTTGGTTTCAATAATGACATCTAATTGCTGAATCTTTAAACTTAAACGACCTGCAATTTTATCTATTAACGGAATTTTCATGTGTAATCCAGACGGACTTATTTTATGAAATTTACCGAATCGTTCAATAATTGCGGATGTTTGTTGTTTTACTACAAAGAAGGCGGAAATCAAAATGATTAGTCCGAAAAAAAGAATTGGTATAAAAAGAAAGTTTCCCATAATTTGTTTTTTTGATGGTTAAAATAATATGACTTTAAAATTAAACTATATTTGTTCAAACTACACCAAAGAATTATGAAATTTAAACAATACATCTTATTAGTAGCACTTTCTATAGGTTTTGTTACAATTAATTTTGCGCAACATAGAACAGTGCCAATAAAAAACGGAGTAGGAATTCTAGGAGGACTGACGCAGTTTGATATTATGACCGATAATTTTGATACCAAAGCTGGTAATGGATGGATTGCTGGAGGATCTGCAACAGTAGAGCTTCCGCATAAATGGTACAACATGAGTTATAGCATTCAACTTTCTGAAAACGTAGTTGGTATCGCTGCACGTCCTATACCTTTAATAACTTCGGAAGAATATATTGATTATAAACTTTTTACAGCACAAATTTCTTTACAAGCACATATTAAAATTGTGGAGAGTTTTTTAACGCTAGATGTTGGACCCATGTTACAATACAATAGCGAATTGGAGCTGAAAGATGATAAATACGAAAATTATTTTATAAGTAATTATACCAATCTTCAAGCAAAAGATATTAGTGATATTTCTAAATTTAACGTGGATGGCGCTATTGGTTTATCTGCCGGAATTAGCCATTTTAGATTGAAAGCGCAATATATTTATGGCTTTACCAATATGTTAGGAAAGCTAAATAAAAACGATTTAGATACGCTAGGAAACAGTGAAAGTAAGTTTAAAGGAAATCAATCTATGCTTGCCTTTACACTTATGATTACCTTATAAAATTACATTATTGTTATTCTGAATTTGTTTCAGAATCTTAAAATAAAAAAGCGAGCCGTTAAGCTCGCTTTTTTTGTTTTATATGTAAGTCAATAGTTAAATTGTAGTTGCTAAATTTTCTATTCTTTCTACCGTTTGGTTTTTACCAATCATATACATAATATCAAAAACATCTGGTCCTTGTAATGCACCAACCAATGCTAAACGCAAAGGCATCATTACTTTACCAAAACCAATTTCTTTATTGGTAATCCATGTTTTAATAGTAGTAGTTAGGTTTTCAACTTCAAAGTCTTCCACAGTATTTATTAACATAGAAAGTTCACTCATTAATTCACGAGTATCTTCTTTCATTGCTTTTTTGTACGCTTTTTCATCGTAGGTTTTCGGACTAACAAAAAAGAAAGCACTTAAATCCCAAAAGTCATTTACAAAAGTTGCTCGTTCTTTTATTAAACCAACAACCATAGCAATATAATTAACATCGATATCAGACCTTTCGACTGCGCTCAAGGAGACATTGTCATCTACTATTGGTTTAAATATTTCTGCTAAGTCATCGTTGTTTTGCTCTTGCATATAATGGTGATTAAACCATTTTATTTTGTCTGGATCAAAACGTGCTCCAGATTTATTTACGCGATCTAAATCGAAAGCAGTAACCAGTTCATCTAGGTTAAAAATCTCTTGTTCTGTTCCTGGATTCCATCCTAAAAAGGCAAGAAAGTTCACCATAGCATCTGCAAAATAACCATCTTCTTTATATCCTCTAGAAATTTCACCTTCTGGAGATTTCCATTCTAATGGAAACACTGGAAATCCTAATTTATCACCATCACGCTTGCTTAATTTTCCTTTTCCTGTTGGTTTTAAAATAAGCGGTAAATGTGCAAATTCTGGAGATTCCCATCCAAAAGCTTTGTATAATTGGTAGTGTAATGCTAAACTTGGTAACCATTCTTCTCCACGAATAACATGTGTGATTTCCATTAAATGGTCGTCTACAA
Organism: Lacinutrix himadriensis; assembly: GCF_001418105.1. Lineage (GTDB taxonomy): Bacteria > Bacteroidota > Bacteroidia > Flavobacteriales > Flavobacteriaceae > Oceanihabitans > Oceanihabitans himadriense. The sequence continues at coordinate 728,090 of NZ_LIQI01000022.1, read as the reverse complement.
TATTCGCTAAATGATAGGTTGGCATACCATCACTTTTAAACAAAACCTTATCGTCTAATACGTTGGTGTCAATGGTTACATTTCCTCTAATAATATCGGTAAGATGTAAGGTTTCGTTTTGTGGGGATTTAAAACGAATTACATAATCCTCTCCAGCAGCTAACTTGGTTTGTGTTTCTTCCGCGCTAAGCGATAAAGAATTACTTAGTTGCAAACGGTTATGCCAATTATAGATAAAGGTTTCCTTATTTGCTTCGTGTTCTTTTCTAGCAGCATCTAAAGATTCCGCAGTATCAAAAGCATAATATGCATTGCCAGAAGCTATTAACTGTTCTGCATATTGTTTGTATAAATGCTTACGTTCACTTTGTCTGTATGGTCCAAATTTTTCATTCTTTCCTGGTCCTTCATCAAAAGGAATATTACACCAGTTTAAGGCGTCTACTATATATTTTTCAGCACCTTCTACATAACGGTTCTGGTCGGTATCTTCAATACGTAACACAAAAGTTCCGTTGTGTTTTTTAGCAAATAAATAGTTGAATAAAGCAGTACGTACTCCTCCTATATGTAAAGGTCCTGTCGGACTTGGTGCAAAACGCACTCTAACGTTTTTGGTCATTGTGAATATAAAAATCAATTAAAACTATAATCCTGAAGTTATTTCAGGAACTGAAGTGCAAAGATATAAGGATATGAATTAAGAATTAAATTAATTAAATTAAACTTTAATAGAATCTCCAAAATCCAGCTCTATTAAGGTGTTTAGAAGAATTTTATTGTCAATAATTGTTTCATTTTTAAACTCATTATTTTCAAACGTTAGAACTTTACCAATGACAGTGGATTTAACAAAGTTATCTTTCGTTGAATCAACGATATATACTCTTTTTAAAAATAGATTTTCATCTGCGAAATCTGAATTAAAAGCAACGTTAATTGAGCTTAAATCTCCGGCAATGCTTGGATAAATGATTATATCAGTTTTTTCTTTACTATCATATAAAGATTTATGAGCTATATAAGATGAGAAAACATGATTGTTCTTAAGGCAAAAAGAATTAATAAAATAATTCCTTAAATTGATAATTACATTACTATGTTTTCCAAACTTGTTTTCTGCAAAAGTTTTAAATGATTTGCTGCTATGTTCCGCAAAAGATCTAATTTCATTTTTAGAATTAGATTCATTTACTAATTTAAGAATACTCATGTTTCTTTTGCTTTTCAATTCCCAAACGGAAAGAGCTAATAATCTTTTTTGATCATACTTTCTTTGGTTTAAAACAAATTCTAAAACAGCGGTACGTGGGTGAATACTTGAATAGAAAACGGGCTGTCCAACAATATTGGCTCTTTGATTTGAAACAAATTCCTTTGGAGGGTAAGAGTATTCTTTAAAATTCCTATAGTCATTAATTTCATCTAGAGGTCTTACTCTATAATAATGACCTTTATTCATTTCTTTGGGTTCAAATATTTCATTAGAAATAGGAAAAAAGGGAAACATGTCAAAATAAGCTTTATCAATTTCGTTAAATTTGATTAAATCTATATTTCTGAATAGTTTTTTCCACTTTATGGATTTTAGTTTTTCGAGTGATTTTTCTAAATTGGTATTCATTATTTTATAATCATTTTACGTGGAATACGTTTATTCATAATCTTAAACCAAAGCGGAGGAAACAAAGATATAAGCATAGATGTTGGATAACCATAAGGCATTTGCGGACTTTCTTCATGGCAATCTAATACTTGATATTTTTTATTCGATTTGTAATGATGATCGCTATGTCTAGTTAATTCATATAATACAATTCTTCCTATAACATGATTAGAATTCCAGGAATGCATTTGTTTTACGCGTTCATAACGACCAGATTTTGTTTTTAAACGAAGCAAGCCATAATGCTCAATGTAATTCACTGTTTCTAGTAGAATAAAACCTACAATTCCGGATGCTAAAGCAAATACGAAACCGATGGTTCCAAAAAACTGATACACCAAAACTAAATATGTAATTTGAATAATGGTATACCAAAACATATCGTTTTTTAAGGAAAAGAACGACTTGTTGTTATTCCTTAATAGTTCTTTTTGAATCTTCCAAGACTTGAAATATTGTCTAATCGTTGAAGTAAACCAAAACGAATACACACTTTGGTTATATTTTGCTGTTGCTGGATCTTCTGGAGTTGCAGCATGTAAATGATGACCGAAATTATGCTCCATATAAAAGTGCATGTATAAAGAAGGAAGGAGTAAGGCTTTACCAAGAAAACGTTCGGTGGTATTTTGTCTGTGACCAAGTTCGTGTGCTACGTTTATTCCATTGATTGCTAAAACAATACCTAAAGAAAGAATCAAACCAACGAATTCAAAAGTTTCTAAATTTTTGGTAGCCACCGTTTTTAAAATTAAAAAAAGCAATCCAAAAACAATAGGAAGGTTTAAGTACAGCAACCAGTCGAACAATTTGTTTTTTAGTTTGTTCTCCACAGCTTCACTTTCTAGGTTTTTTTCATCCATTGGAAAAATCATTTCGATAATAGGTATGAAAACAAATGCATAAATAGGAACCAAAAAAGTATATATTCCTTTAAAATATAAGCTTATAAAAGCCATTAACGGAATGGTAAAAGCGAATAAATATTTAAGGTCTTTCATTAACTTAACTTTAAAAACACCTGTAAATTAACAGAATGTTACCAAATTTAGGCATTTATAGTTTAAATTATTATTGTAGTTTAGTAAGTTAAACAAAGATGCATTGAGCAATTTTAAAAACATACAAGTAAAACTTGAAGCGTTTATTAGAAAATACTACACTAATGAACTTATAAAAGGAACCATACTATTTTTTAGTATTGGCTTACTTTATTTCTTACTAACCTTACTTATTGAACATTTTTTATGGCTAAGTTCTATAGGTAGAACGGTTTTGTTTTGGCTTTTTGTTGTAGTGGAAGGTGTTTTGTTTGCCAAGTTTATTGCGCTTCCATTAGCCAAGCTATTAAAGCTTCAAAAAGGGATTGATTATGAAGATGCATCGAAAATAATTGGTACCCATTTTCCGGAAGTAAATGACAAGTTACTTAATGTGCTTCAGTTAAAACAAACTACAGATCAATCGGAATTACTTCTAGCAAGCATCGAGCAGAAATCGGAAACATTACAACCCATTCCGTTTAAACTTGCGGTGAATTTTAAAAAAAACACCAAGTATTTAAAGTATGCTGCAATTCCTGTTTTAATATTACTTCTGGCTTCGGTTTCCGGACATTTAGATTGGTTTAGCGATAGTTATAAAAGGGTAGTAGATTATAAAACAGCGTATGAACCACCAGCGCCTTTTCAATTTTTTGTGGTTAATGAAAACTTACAAGCAACAGAAAACAAAGACTTTAAACTATTAGTAAAAACAGCAGGAGAGGTACAGCCAGAAAATGTACAAATCACCTATAATAACGAAACCTATTTTTTACAGCAAAAAGCAGTTGGAAGTTTTGAATACGTTTTACCAAAGCCAAAGGAGAATATTACTTTTCAACTTTCGGCAAATTCCGTAACGTCAAAACCGTATACACTTCAGGTTATTGCTGCGCCAACTTTATTGAGTTTTGATATGATTTTAGATTATCCTAGTCATACCAAAAAACGAGATGAAACCCTTAAAAGTACAGGAAATGCTGTAGTACCACAAGGAACCAATATTACCTGGAAATTAAATACGAAAGCTACAGAGCAAGTGCGTTTGTATGCGAAAGATACTTTGGAGTTTAACACTAGTAAATCTGGTGTTTTTGAAGCTTCTAAACGGGTTTATAATGATTTAAAATACAATCTAACTACAAGTAATGCCAACCTTAAGGATTACGAAAATTTAGCTTTTAACATAGATGTGATTAAAGATGAACATCCAGAGTTAAATATTAAAATGCAAGTGGATAGTTTAGATAATCAGAGTCTTTATTTCTACGGACAAGTAAGTGATGATTACGGATTAAATAAATTGCAGTTAGTGTATTATCCTTCGGAAAAAGATACGGAACAAACCGTGGTTAATATTCCTATTAATAAATCGAATGTAGCAGATTTTTTTAGTGCTTTTCCAAATGATTTAGAGATTACGGAAGGTATTAGTTACGAGTTATATTTTCAGGTTTTTGATAATGACGCGATTCATAAATATAAACGTACCAAAAGTGAAATCTTCTTTTATAGAAAATTAACCAAAGACGAAGAAGAGGAAAAGCAATTGCAAGATCAAAAGGAAACGATTCAAGATTTAAACAAATCTTTAGAAAAATTTGAAGAACGCGAAAAGGAGTTACAAGAACTTTCTAAAACACAAAAAGAAAAAAGGGAATTAAATTTTAACGATAAACGAAAATTAAATAATTTCCTAAAGCGTCAAAAAGATCAAGAAGAAATGATGAAGAGCTTTAATAAAAAGCTGAAGGAGAATTTAGAGGAATTTCAGAAAGAAAAGAGTGATGACCCATTTAAAGACGATTTAAAGAAGCGTTTAGAAGAAAATGAAGAGCAGCTTAAAAAAGATGAGAAACTGCTGGACGAGTTAGAGAAATTGAAAGAAAAAATTGACAAATTAGATAAAGAGGAGTTAAGTGATAAATTAGAAAAGCTTGCAAAGCAAAATAAAAAGCAAGAACGAAGTTTAGAACAATTATTAGAGCTTACAAAAAAATATTACATAGGTAAAAAGTTAGAAGAGTTGCAACAGGAATTAGCGAAACTTGCAGAGAAGCAAGAAAAGCTAATGGAAGAAACTCCGGAAAATAATACCAAAGAAAAACAAGACGAAATTAATAAGGAGTTTGAAGAATTTCAAAAAGAAATGGATGCCTTGGAAAAAGAAAATCAAGAATTAAAACGTCCGGAAGAAATAGATAGAAATAAAAATGAAGAAGAGAATGTAAAAGAAGATCAGCAAGAAGCTTCCGATAAATTAGAAGAAAAAGAACAAAGTCAGGAAGAAGGTCAAAAACAAGATAGTCAGAAAAAGGCACAGCAAAAACAAAAGCAAGCAGCTCAGAAAATGAAACAAATGAGTGAGCAAATGCAAGCGAGTATGTCTGCTTCAGGAGGAGAACAAATGGCAGAAGATGCAGAAATGCTTCGTCAGATTTTAGATAACTTATTGCTTTTTTCTTTCGATCAAGAAAAACTAATGAATCAGTTTGAAAGCATAGAGATTAATCATAATAAATATGCTTCGTATTTGCGTAAACAACATGATTTAAGAGAGCATTTTTCGCATATTGATGATAGTTTGTTTGCGTTATCGCTTCGTCAACCAAAAATTTCAGAAAAAGTAAATAAAGAAATAGTAGATGTTTTCTATAATATTGATAAATCTTTAACGGTATTGTCTGAAAATCAGATAAGTAAAGGGGTTTCTAATCAGCAATACACCATAACTTCTGCTAATAATTTAGCCGACCTTCTAAGTAATTCATTAGATAATATGCAGATGCAGATGAGTGGTCAAGGTCAAGGTGGTAAAGGAAAACCAAAACCTGGAGCTGGAGAAGGTGGAGAAGGCGGACTACCTGATATTATTAAAAGCCAAGAACAACTTGCTAAAGAAATGGAAGGCAAGATGGGTAAAGGGAAAAAAGGAGCAGGAGAAGAAGGTAAAGGTAAAGAAGGAGAAAAAGGTAAAGAAAAAGGAGAAGGTAAATCTGGTGAAAACGGAGAAGGAGAAGGTAAATCTGGAGAAGGTGACGGGGAAGGAGAAGGTGACAGCGAAGAGTTAAATGGTGAGTTATATAAAATATACCAACAGCAACAACAAATAAGACAGGCATTACAAGATAGGTTGGCTAAGGATGGAAAAAGTGGCGTAGGAAGTAATTTGGTGAAACAAATGGAAGAGATTGAAATGGATCTTTTGAATAAAGGTTTTACCAATCAGACGATGGAGAAAATGATGAATTTAAAACATCAATTACTTAAATTAGAACAAGCAACCTTTCAACAAGGCGAAGAAGAAAAGAGAGAATCGGAATCCAATCAAAGACAATTTGAGAATAAAACCAACAACCAAATACCTACTGCAAAACAATATTTTAACACTACAGAAATATTAAATAGACAAAGCTTACCTTTGCAACCAATTTATAAAAAGAAAGTACAAGAATACTTTAAGCAAAGCAATGATTAGTTTTAATTACGAGAACGATTTTAAATTAGACAACGAAGCACAATTAACTACATGGATATCTAGTGTAATTGTTTCTGAAGGTTGTACAGAAGACGAAATAAATTATGTGTTTTGTGATGATGCATATCTACATAAATTAAATGTAGAATTTCTAAATCACGATACATTAACCGATATTTTAAGTTTCGATTACTCTATGGGAAAAACGCTACAAGGTGATATTTTTATTTCTGTGGAAAGAGTAATAGATAATGCTAAAGATTTTGAGGTAACCTTTACGGAAGAATTACAGCGTGTACTGGTACATGGAATTTTACATTATTGTGGTTATAAAGATAAGAGTGAGTCGGAAGCGAAGTTAATGCGTGAAAAGGAAAATTTCTACATAAAACAATTAGTAGAAGATTAGGGGTTTCGATGTATCTTTACAAGTTTTTTAAATTCAAAAAGTAAAAGTGTTCCACGTGGAACAATCCGTTTTTCTTTATCAAGAAAACAAAATAAAACAAGAACATATTTAAAGTTATAATTAGATGTTTAACGAAGTATATGACGTTATCGTTGTTGGAGCTGGTCACGCAGGAAGTGAAGCAGCAGCAGCAGCAGCAAACATGGGAAGCAAAACATTGCTTATTACCATGAACCTACAGAACATTGCGCAGATGTCTTGTAATCCTGCTATGGGAGGAATTGCTAAAGGACAAATTGTTCGAGAAATAGATGCGCTTGGTGGTTATAGTGGTATTATAAGTGATACGTCTGCCATCCAGTTTAAAATGCTGAACAAATCTAAAGGACCTGCAATGTGGAGTCCGAGAGTGCAAAGTGATAGAATGCGTTTTGCAGAAGATTGGCGATTAATGTTAGAAGGAACCAAGAACTTAGATTTCTATCAAGAAATGGTTTCTAGTTTAATTGTAGAAAACCATAAAGTAGTTGGTGTAAAAACTTCGCTTGGTGTAGAAGTAAGAGGAAAATCTGTGGTCTTAACTAATGGGACTTTTTTAAATGGATTAATCCACATTGGAGATAAGAATTTTGGAGGAGGAAGAGCAGGAGAAAGAGCAGCGACTGGAATTACAGAACAGCTTATTACTTTAGGTTTTGAATCGGGAAGAATGAAAACAGGAACACCTCCAAGAGTAGATGGTCGTTCTTTAGATTTTTCTAAAATGGTAGAACAGCCTGGAGATGTAAATCCGGAAAAGTTCTCCTATTTAGATAGTACAAAACCGTTGACAAAACAGCGTTCTTGTCACATGTCTTACACAAGTGAAAAGGTGCATGATTTACTTCGTGAAGGCTTTGATCGTTCGCCAATGTTTAATGGAAGAATTCAAAGTCTCGGACCAAGATATTGTCCGTCGATTGAAGATAAGATAAATCGTTTTGCTGATAAAGATAGGCACCAACTTTTTGTAGAACCAGAAGGATGGAATACGGTTGAATATTATATAAATGGATTCTCTACTTCGTTACCAGAAGATGTTCAATTTAAAGCATTACGTTCTGTAGTTGGTTTTGAAAACGTGAAGTTTTTTAGACCAGGTTATGCTATCGAATATGATTATTTTCCACCAACACAATTAAAGCATACTTTAGAAACTAAGTTAGTTTCAGGTTTGTATTTTGCTGGCCAAATTAATGGAACTACAGGATATGAAGAAGCGGCTTCTCAAGGTTTAATGGCAGGAATAAATGCGAGTTTAAAAGTAAGTGAAAAAGATCCTTTTACCTTACAAAGAGATGAAGCGTATATTGGCGTTTTAATAGATGATTTGATTACAAAAGGTACAGAAGAACCATATAGAATGTTTACTTCTCGTGCAGAATATAGAACGTTATTAAGACAAGATAATGCAGATATTCGTTTAACACCTAAAGGACATGCGTTAGGTTTAGCGAGTGAAAAACGATTGATTAGAATGGAGGAGAAGTTTAGTGCTTCTGATAAATTTGTTCAATTTTTTAAAGATACTAGTGTAACTACTAGTGAAGCAAATCCGGTTTTAGAAGCTAAAGATTCTGCTCCAATTAAGCAGCAAGGAAAGATGCATAAGTTATTTGCTAGACCAAATATTACTATCGATGATATGCGTAAAATGGAATCTGTAGAAGGGTATATTCAGGAGCATAATTTAGATGAAGAGGTTATTCAGCAAGCAGAAATTCAAGTCAAATATGCTGGTTATATAGCGAAGGAAAAATTAAATGCGGACAAGTTAAATAGATTAGAGAATATAAAAATACCTAGTGGTTTTGATTATTCTAAATTGCAATCTATGAGTTTGGAAGCACGTGAAAAATTAAAGAAAATTCAACCCGTAACCATATCTCAGGCATCCAGAATAAGTGGTGTATCTCCAAGTGATATTTCTGTTTTGTTGGTGTATATGGGAAGATAAATTTAAAATGTTCCACGTGGAACATTTTTGTTTTTGGATTAAATTCTGAAGCGAAATACTTTAAAATTAAGCAATGAAATTACAGGTATTAGTAGTTCTATTTATTGTTTTGTTTGTGTCTTGTATTCCTATTAAATCGGTTCAAGATATAAACGGTTATCATATCATAGAAGGAACTAAAAAAGGAGGAGCAGATTTTAAAAATCAAAACGTTTTTAGTTTTCAAATTTACAAACACAAACGTGTTTTTGATAGATATTTGGAAGAGCGTTTTAAAGATACTCCTGGATTTTCTCCATCTAATTTTATTGTAGAAATAGAAGATGTACCATTTACAATTCGTGTTTTAAGTAAGCAAGAAACAAATCAATATTTAGATTTTACGGATTATATTTTTGAAAAGGAAGATCCAGAATTAGTAAAGAAAGGTAAAAAGAAAGAGTTTATTTATATCGTAGTAAATGATGAAAATGGAGAAGACGCTTTAAGTACAAATTCTTTTTATAGATATATTGTTGCAAAATATTTAGACGATATACGAATGCGTTTTAAAGCGTATTGATATATTTGAAAATTAAAATAATCTACACAAACATATTTATTTCTCCATAGGAACTTGTTTCTATATGTATTCCAAATGAAAGAAAATAACACGCCTTTAAAAGTAAAAGATCATTCTGTTTCTGGTGAAGCATTCGAATTAATAGAAAACAAAACGTATGGTTTTTTAGAAACGACTCCGCAGCCAAAAGAAGATAAACTTTCTGAATATTATAAAACCGAAGACTATATTTCGCATACAGATTCTAAAAGGAATGTACTTGAAAAAGTATATCATGTGGTTAGAAGTATTTATTTAAAACGAAAATTAAAACTTATTAATTCATTTTCCGCTACAGAAAAAAACCTTTTAGATATTGGTTGTGGTACAGGAGATTTTTTACAAGTAGCGCAACAAAACAATTGGCAGGTTTCTGGAATAGAACCAAATCCAGAAGCAAGAGATATTGCAAATAGAAAAACGGATAATACTGTTTATACTACAGCGCAATTACAAGAATTTAAAAAGCACAGTTTTGATGTTATTACGCTTTGGCATGTTTTAGAACATTTACCAAACTTAGAAGAACAGGTTTTGGTTTTTAAAAGCTTATTAAAAGTAAACGGCACTTTAATTATTGCGGTACCAAATTATAAAAGTTATGATGCAAACCATTATAAAGACTTTTGGGCTGCTTTAGATGTGCCAAGACATCTTTGGCATTTTAATCAAGAATCTATTTCTAAACTTTTTGCTAAAGAAAACATGAAGGTTGTAAAAACGCTTCCTATGAAATTTGATGCATATTATGTAAGCTTACTTTCTGAAAAATATAAATCTGGATTTATGAATCCGGTGAAAGCTTTTTGGTTCGGATTTCTTTCTAATTTAAAAGGAAAGCGTTCTGGAGAGTATTCTTCCTTAATTTATGTGATTAAAAACAGTTAATTCTTATTTTAAACAGCGTTAATCGTTTTTTGGATTTGAAAACGATAATAAACACCTGATTTTTACAAAAATCGCTTAAATCGTCTTATTTGAAGTTGTTTTTAATAAGTTTTTATTATTGCATTTGTAGTTTGTATAAAAATATTTTATACAAGTAATTTCCTTTCCTTTTTTTACATTTGCGCAGATTTAAAATAAATATCGAAAAATGAAAAAAATAATTTTAGCACTTGTAACCGTTTTAGTTTTTACTTCTTGTGAGCAACAAAAAATTGCTTTTATAGATAATGGAGAATTGATAAATGAATATCAAGGTAAAAAAGACATTGAAGCAAAATATAAAATTAAAGATGAAGCTTTTAAAAAGAATACAGATAGTTTAGCTAGCGGTTTTCAAATAGAAGCAAAAGCTTTTGAACTTGCAGCAGCAAAAATGTCTCAAAGTAAGCAGCAAGAAAAATACCAACAGTTAATGCAAAAGCAACAAGGTTTACAAAGACAAGTGCAAATGCAACAACAAACCATGCAACAAGAATTTCAAGTAGAAATTGATTCTGCTATTGTTAAAGTACAAGAATTTGTAGCAGATTACGGAAAGAATAATGGTTACACCTATATTCTAGGAAAAAATGAAGCAGGAAGTGTAATGTATGGTAGTGAAGCTAACGATATTACGAAAGCAGTAATTGAAGCATTAAATGCTTCATACACAAAATAAGATAACATTAGTTATTGTTTTAAAAGTCAAGCTTACGCTTGGCTTTTTTTATGCAATAACCTGGTTAGTTTGATTGATAAATCGGTAAGAATAATTTTAGAATTTCCGTTACGCTCAATATGGTAAATGGCATCTTGTAGCTCATTAGAAATCTCTAAAATATTGTTGCCATGTATAAAAGGTGCGAAGTTTTCTAGTTTGAATTTTTCGGTTTTTGGCTCAAAATATACTAGTTCATTGGCGTTATAATTTAATAGTAATGCTTGTCTGAAAAAGTCAATACAAAACTGAAGAAATTGTTTTTGAGTTTCTCTTCCTGTTTTGGCTATATCTTCACTCCAAGAAATTAAATCATGAATGGCTGCTTTATTTCCTTTTGCTTTAAAAGCACTTCTAATCCAGAAAATAAACCAAGTTTCAAATTGTATATCTTCGCTATCTTGGTATACTAAATCACAAGCTTTGTTATAGTTCCCGTTTGCTTGATGCGCAATTTTTGTAGCTACAGAATCTTCTAAATTATATTGTTCAATCAGCCCTTTTTTTACATCATTTTCAGCCAAAGGAGGAAAGTGTAAAATCTGACAACGCGATTTAATGGTGTTAATTATTTGCTCTTCATCTTCAGCAATAAGAATAAAAATAGTCTTGCTTGGCGGTTCTTCAATCAGTTTTAAAAGCTTGTTGGCGGCAGCAGTATTCATTTTTTCTGCCATCCAAATGATCATGATTTTATAACCACCTTCATAAGATTTTAGTGCAAGAGATTTTACCACTTGTAGTGCCTCTTCTACACCAATTTGCCCTTGTTTATTATCTACACCAAGTAGTTTGTACCAATCAAACAGATTACCATAAGGTTGCTCTTTTAATAATTGTCTCCATTCTTCTAAGTAATAACTAGAAACCGGTTTGCTTTTTACTTTGTCACTAGTGGTAACAGGAAAAGCAAAATGAAGATCCGGATGCGAAACGTTATTAAATTTAAGGTTACAAGCGGCATTTCCACCAGTGTTTTCCTTATTGGTATTACCACATAAAACGTATTGTGCATAAGCAATTGCCATTGGTAATGTTCCAGATCCTTCTGGGCCTACAAACAATTGGGCATGTGCAATTCTACCGTTATCAACACTTTGTGTTAAATGGTTTTTTATATGTTCTTGTCCTAAAATATCACTAAAAAGCATAAGGCAAATATAGTTTTTATCCTTAAAAAGAAACGCAAAACTAAACTTCAATTTTAAAGAAAATGGTAAGATTCTATATGTAATACGTTATCGAAAACGTGTCAAAACAACGATTAAAAGCATAAAACATAGATTAAGTGCTTTTTAAGTCTTATGTTTGTAATCCCAAATGCCTACCTAAAATGAAAAACCTACTTAAATACAGCTTTGCTGTACTTATTGTGTTTTCTACAAATGCACAAAAGTTAGAAACATTAGAATCTATTCAAGAACGTCCCTTAAGCACGCAAAAAGAATTTTATATTCAAGGAGATGCTATTGTTATTGGTAATAACATTTTGAGTGAACACGCCCAAAAAGACTATAATGAAATTGGCTTGATTAACGATCGAGTAGAAATGAAATATGTAGATGTTGATGGGGATAATGCTACATTTAGTTCTAGTGCTGCAGCATTGCAATTACCTCAAAACACCAAAAAAGTAAAATTTGCGGCTTTATATTGGAGTGCAACGTATGGTTTTAAAAAAGGGCAATACAAAGTGGTGAACAATAAAATGGTCGTGAAAGGAAAAGGAGAAAGAGATACTACATTTCATGTTATAAAATTTAAAACGCCAAATCAAGAATACAAAAGCATAAAAGGAGAAGTGGTTTTTGATGGGCATGATAAAAAATTCTTTGCTGCAAATTCGCCTTATGTTTGTTACGCAGATGTCACTTCTATACTGCAAAATAATATTACAAATGGTAATTATACGGTTGCAAATGTAAGAGCAACAGAAGGAGTAATTACAGGAGGAAGTTCTGCTGGTTGGGTTTTGTATGTGGTCTATGAACAAGAAGGTGTTACTCCTAAATACATAAGAACATATCATGGCTTATCGTTATTAAATAAGAAAACCTTAGATATGCATTTTAATAATTTCAATACCACAGCATTTGGTGAAATTAATGCTAGTATTACTATGGCTGCAATTGAAGGAGATGCAAAACTAAAAACAGATAAATGTTCTATTTTTAGCAAGAAAGACAATAGATTTATTACGATGAGTTCTGAGTTACGACCGGAATCTAATTTCTTTAATAGTAAGATTACAAGTAATGAAGCGTATGTAACAACGAGGCTTCCAAAAAGTGAAAACACCCTAGGATTTGATTTAGTTACATTAAATATACCAAATACAAACAATACTTTATTGGCTAACAATCAAAACGAATTAGATTTTAAAGTATTCACTAAAGCAGATCGATTTTATATGTTTTTTACAGCCTTTAAAACAGATATTAGCGAAACGTGTTACCTAGAAAACAACTTAGAAAACAATGATCTTATAGTAAGTCGTGATGTTTTAAAAGAAGCAAAACCTGTTGTTGGTAATATGGAAGATGAAGAGTAAAACACTCAAAACACTTATAGTAATAATAAAATTGCGCATATTATTTATTTTAAAGACCTTTAGCGTTTAAAATAATATGCGCAATTTTTATATATAACAGAAATGAAAACACTAAACGACTTCAACTTTAAAGACAAAAAAGCATTAATAAGAGTAGATTTTAATGTACCATTAAATGAAAACTTTCAGGTAACAGATGCTACCAGAATCCTTTCTGCAAAACCAACAATTATCAAAGTTTTAGAAGATGGTGGAAGCTGTATTTTAATGTCGCATTTGGGAAGACCAAAAGGGGTTCAAGACGAATTTTCTTTACGTCATATCGCAAATAAAATTGAAGAAATTATTGGAGTAGAAACAAAGTTTGCTTCTGATTGTGTTGGTAGTGAAGCTGAAGATTTAGCTAAAAACCTAAAACCTGGCGAAATCTTATTGTTAGAAAATTTACGTTTTCATGAAGAAGAAACTGCAGGAGATAAAGACTTTGCGGAAAAACTTTCTAGACTAGGAGACATTTATGTAAATGATGCTTTTGGTACAGCACATCGTGCGCATGCTTCAACAACCGTTATTGCTCAATTTTTTCCAGGAAGAAAATGTTTTGGGTTTTTATTAGCAAAAGAAATAGAAAGCATTAAAAAAGTGATGGAAACAGGAGAAAAACCTGTTCTTGCTATTTTAGGTGGAGCAAAAGTGTCTTCAAAAATTACCATTATAGAAAATATTTTAGATAAGGTAGATCACTTAATTATTGGTGGAGGAATGAGTTTTACATTTGTTAAAGCGCAAGGCGGACAAGTAGGTGATTCTATTTGTGAAGACGATAAAATGCCACTAGCTTTAGAAATTTTAAAACTAGCAAAAGAAAAAGGGGTTCAAATTCATATTCCTGTAGACGTGGTAGCAGCTAACGCTTTTAGCAACGATGCAGATACGCAAGTTTGCGATATCAATAAAATACCTGATGGTTGGCAAGGTTTAGATTGCGGACCAAAATCGAAAGAAATTTTTAATGATGTCGTTTTACAATGTAAAACCATACTTTGGAATGGTCCTTTAGGTGTTTTTGAAATGGAAAATTTTGCTAGCGGAACTATTGCTTTAGGGAATTCTATTGCAGAAGCAACTAAAAATGGTGCATTTTCATTAGTAGGAGGAGGAGATTCTGTTGCTGCGGTGAAACAGTTTGGCTTTGAAAAGAAAGTAAGCTACGTAAGTACTGGTGGAGGAGCAATGCTAGAAAGTTTAGAAGGTAAAACGCTTCCAGGAATTGCTGCTATTTTAGAATAGTTTAAGCAAATAACCACCTGATTTTTTTAATAAAACACGAAATTAGTATCTTATACGTTTAAAGAAGACGCTAATCACATCATTATGCAATTACAAAAACTATTTTTCTTTATTTCTTTTTTAAGTTTTGCAGCCGTACAGGCTCAGGACAGTTTACAAGTTACTGTAGAGAACCAACGACTGACAGAAAAACAATTAGAAGCTGGAAAAAACTATGTTATAGATACTATAATTGATGGCCAAGCTCTCTATAAAAAGGAAATTAAAGTAGTAGAGGAGCTAGATCTTGAAAAAGAGTTGTTAGACAATGCTCACGCTGCCGAAATTGATGAAAAATGGCTTCAAGAATTATATAGTAATTCACTGTTTGATACTATTTATAAAACTGTTGAAACCTTAGATTATAAAGATGTTGATTATCCGGAACTGTCTACAGAACTATTAAAATCTAGACTTGCAGAACTAAACGCAAGAACACCTTTTAATGTAGAATATAACACATCGTTGGAAAGTGTAATAAAGTCTTTTTTAAAGCACAGAAGAAAATCATTTGAAAAACTAATGGGGCTTGGTCATTATTATTTTCCAATGTTTGAGCGCGAATTAGACAATTACAATATTCCGTTAGAAATGAAATATCTAGCCATTGTAGAATCGGCATTAAAACCAAGAGCACGATCTAGAGTTGGTGCAACAGGCTTGTGGCAATTTATGTTTGCAACAGGAAAACAATATGGATTAGATGTAAGTTCTTATGTAGATGAACGTAGCGATCCAATAAAATCGACAGAAGCAGCTTCTAAATACCTAGCTAAACTTTATGAGATTTTTGGAGATTGGGATCTTGCGCTTGCAGCATATAATTCTGGACCTGGAAACGTAAGTAAAGCAATAAGACGTTCTGGTGGTTATGAGAATTATTGGAATATCCGTCATAATCTTCCACGTGAAACAGCAGGTTATGTTCCTGCATTTTTAGCAACCATGTATATTTTTGAATTTGCTGAAGAACATGGTTTTAAACCTGTAAAACCGGAGTTTCAATATATAGAAACAGATACGGTTCATGTAAAACACATGATTACGCTAGATCAAGTTGGTGAGGCAACAGGAGTACAGATAGAGAAATTACAGTTTTTAAATCCTTCGTATAAACTAGATATTATTCCGGTTGTAAAAGGAAAAAATTATACATTAAGACTACCAAGAGATGTGGTTGGTGCCTTTGTAAATAATGAAGAAGCTTTCTATGCTTCGGCTAAAGCCGAAATGGATAAACGAGAAAAACCATTACCACAATTATTTAATTCCGAAAGTAAAACAAGATACAGCGTAAGAAGTGGGGATTACCTCGGGAAAATAGCAAGAAAATTTGGTGTTCGTGTTAGTCAGTTAAAACAATGGAACGGTTTACGAAGCAATAATCTTAAAATTGGGCAACGTTTAACTATTTATCCAAGAAACACAGCAGCAACAACACAAAGTACTTCTAAAAAGAAGGATAAGGTTGTTATTTCTCCTAATGCTAAAACATATACCGTTAAAAGCGGAGACTCTCTTTGGAGTATTTCCCAGAAATTTCCAGAAATTACTGTTCAGAATATTAGAGATTGGAACGATATTAGTGGTAACAAATTAAAACCAGGAATGAAGCTTATAGTATCCAAAGGCTAATACTTCTATAAAAACTAACAATTATGCGTAATTTTCTTTGTATTGCAATGGTAGTACTATTGTTTACATCTTGTAATGATGACGAAAAATCAAACAAAAGAATTGTTTCAGCATCTTCAGGAACACTTAATAATATTTCTGTAGTTGTAAGTAACGAACTTTGGGAAGGTAAAGTAGGTGAATCCATTAGAGAAGTGCTTGCTGCACCAATTTATGGTTTACCACAAGACGAGCCTATTTTTACAATGGCACAAATACCACCACAAGTATTTTCTGGCTTTGTAACCAAAAACAGAACCGTTTTAAAAATTGAAAAAGGATCTGAAGAAGCTGCGGTTAAAATTGCGAGTGACGTGTTTGCTAAACCTCAAAAAGTGGTTTTAATTACCGGAAAAACTAACGCAGATATTATAAAACAAATTAAAGATAATGCTGCTAAAATAGTTGCAGCTTTTAAAGGAGAAGAACTAAAAGAAAAGCAACGAAGAATAAATTTATCTTTAAATAAAAACAGTAGTATCAAAGACAAATTAGGGTTCTCTATAAATTTTCCTACCGCATATAGAATAGCGAAAGAAGAAAATGATGTGTTCTGGATTAGAAAAGATATTAATACAGGAACAACTAATTTAATGTTATATACATTGCCATATAACGCTATTAAGGAAAACGATAGCTTGATCAATCAGATTATTAAAATAAGAGATTCTATTAATAAAATTTACATTCCTGGACCAACAGATGATGCATATATGATAACCGAAGATGCGTATGCTCCATTTCTTTCAGAAACTATAATAGATAACAAACCAACGATAGAAACAAAAGGGATTTGGGATATGGAAAATGCATTTATGTCCGGACCATTTGTAAATTATATGATTGACGATAAAGTAAACCAACGCTATGTAGTTATAGAAGGATTTGCTTTTGCTCCTTCTGTTGCCAAACGCGATTATATGTTTGAGCTAGAAGCGATCGTTAAGTCTATTAAAATGGAATAGATATCTTTTAAAGGTATAACAAAAAAAAACCAACGCATTGCGTTGGTTTTTTTGTTTTGTATAAAAAAGAAAGTAATAACTATCCTTTTTTGTTTTTTTCTTCCTCTTCTTCTTCTTTGGTTGCGTCCTTAAATTCTTTAATTCCACTACCAAGACCACGCATCAGTTCTGGTATTTTTTTACCACCAAAAATTAGTAAAATAACAACAGCAATTAACACTACTTGAGGCCAACCTATAAAAAGAGGTATCATATTTAGAATCATAATCTTTAAATTTAAAGCAAAGTTAATAATTAAAGTTTAATATTATCGTTTTAAGGCTAACTTTAGTATATTATTAAACTAAGGCTTTGTAATTTTTATATACTTTTGTTTTAACATGAAATCAAAAAAGAAAAAAGAAAAGAAAATAGCAAAAAAATTACTGCATAAGTATAGGTTAGTTATACTTAATGAAGATACTTTTGAGGAGCGTTTATCGTTTAAGCTTACTAGGCTTAACGTTTTTGTTTTGCTTGCAATTTCTACTATATTACTAATAACTGCAACCACTTTTTTAATAGCTTTTACGCCATTAAAAGAATATATTCCTGGTTATTCTTCCACAGCTTTAAAAAAGAAAGCGACGATATTAAATCATAAAACAGATTCTTTAGTAAAAGTAATTGCTGTAAACGAACGTTATTTTACTTCCATAAAAAAAGTATTACATGGTGAATTAAGCAGTATAGATTTTAATAGAGACTCTATTATTGAAGCAGCTAAATTAGATGTAAGTGAAATAGATCTAGCTCCAATTAAAGCAGATTCTTTACTACGCCAAAAAGTAGATAAAGAAGATAAGTACAATCTTTTTGAGTCTGCAACCTCTAAGGCTAGCTTTGTTTTATTTCCTCCGGTAAACGGAACCATTACAGAAAACTACAACGCAAAAGAAAAACATTACGCTGTGGATATTGTGGTGGCTAAAAACACACCAATAAAAGCAACAGCAGATGGTATTGTTATTTTTGCAGAATGGACCACCAAGACTGGTTTTGTAATCATTGTAGAGCATAGTCATGGACTAATCTCTGTATACAAACACAATGCATCTTTAAACAAAGAACAAGGAGATTTAGTGAAAGCAGGAGAAGTTATTGCTATGTCTGGAAACACTGGAGAATTAACCACTGGACCACATTTGCATTTTGAACTTTGGAGCGATGGCTACCCAATTAATCCAACCAACTTTATAGATTTTGAATAAATGTTATCATTAAAAGCAGCCATAGCAAAACCATTTGCAAAACGAGTATATAAGTCCATTCAAAAATGGGCTAATAATCCTGTGGAAACACAGAGCAAAGTGTTTCAAAAACTAATAAGTGATGCTACTGCGACGCAATTTGGTAAAGACCATGATTTTGTTAGTATTAATAATCATGAAGACTTTATTAAACGTGTTCCTGTTAGAGATTACGAAGCTTTAAAACCTTATGTAGATAGAGTAGTTGCGGGAGAAGAAGATATACTTTGGAAAGGGAAACCTCTTTATTTTGCAAAAACATCAGGAACAACCTCTGGAGCGAAGTACATTCCTATTACCAAAGAAAGCATGCCAACACATGTAGAAGCTGCTAGAAATGCCATCTTAATGTATATTCATGAAACGGGTAATGCTAAGTTTGTAGATGGTAAAATGATTTTTCTTCAAGGTTCTCCAATTTTAGAAACGCAAAACGGTATACAACTAGGAAGACTTTCGGGTATTGTAGCACATTACGTACCAAAATACCTTCAAAAAAACAGAATGCCTTCTTTAGAAACCAATTGTATTGAAGACTGGGAAACCAAAGTAAATGCTATTGTAGAAGAAACACTTCCTGAAAATATGACCATTATTTCGGGTATACCTTCTTGGGTACAAATGTATTTTGAAAAGCTTCAAGAAAAAACAGGGAAAAAGGTTGGTGATATTTTTAAAAACTTCAACTTATTTATTTTTGGAGGCGTAAATTATGAACCTTATAGAGCTAAATTTGAAAGCTTAATAGGAAGAAAAGTAGATAGTATAGAGTTGTATCCAGCAAGTGAAGGTTTCTTTGCGTATCAAGACAAGCAAAACGAAAAAGGAATGCTTCTTCAATTAAACTCTGGAATTTTTTACGAGTTTATTAAGGCGGACGATTTTTTTAACGAAAACCCAAAACGAATTACCATTAAAGATGTAGAAGTTGATGTAAACTACGTGATGCTTATTTCTACAAACGCCGGACTTTGGGCGTATAATATTGGGGATACTGTACAGTTTACTTCTACAAAACCATATAGAGTTATTGTTTCAGGTAGAATAAAACATTTTATTTCTGCTTTTGGAGAACACGTAATTGGTAAAGAAGTAGAACAAGCAATTCAAGATGCTTTAGTCTTTGAAAATGCGGAAGTTTCCGAGTTTTCGGTAGCACCTCAAATTGCCCCAAAGCAAGGCTTACCATATCATGAATGGTTTATAGAATTTGAAAAAGAACCAGAAAATCTTTCCGCTTTAGCGCAAAAAATAGACGCATCGTTACAAAAACAAAATAGTTATTATTTCGATTTAATTGAAGGTAAAGTATTGCAACCATTAAAGATTACATTGGTTAAAAAAGGTGGTTTTCAAGACTATATGAAATCTATAGGTAAACTTGGCGGACAAAACAAATTACCTCGTTTATCTAACGACAGAAAATTAGTTGATGATTTAGAAACATTAAATCTCACGAAATAATACTATATTTGTAGGTTAAATACAGTATATGAGTAACAAAAAACATCATGCAAGAACGAGAGCTCAAGAGAGCTCAAATGCTATTGAGCGTATGTATATTACCATGAGACACCTATTTAATCGTGGTTTTTACAAACCAATGGGAGTTTCAGGAGAAACATTACGAGAAGCGTTATTATTATTAAGACCAGAAATTTATGGTTCTATTGGAGAAGAAAAAGCAGAGCTAGAAGGACTACTTTATGTAGTAGATAGACTGCCAGAAGGAATAGAAGAATGTACCTTTATAAACTTGACGAGTGATGAAGGGTATGCCAATTCGCATTTCAAAGTTATTATTCCACCCAAAAGAAGACGTAATTGTTATAGAATAGATGATGAGCAAATGAACATCGAGATTACTCGCGGTCGCTCAGAAATTTATGACATTCTTACACACATTACTTTTCTTTTTGTAGAGTCGCATAAAATTAGCAAACGTGTTTTAATTGATGAAAACGGAGCTACAACAAGAGATTGGATTAAGCTTGAAAAAGCAGTTACTACCAAAAAGAAACTTACACAAAAAGAAAGAGAAATAGCATTAACACATACTGCTAATATTTTAGGCAGAACTTTTAATGAGTTATTAGAAGTTTATGATGATTTTGCTATACCAACACAACCAGAGCGTTTATTACATATTGTCTATTGGTTAGGTAAATTAGCCTTAGAAGAGGTTGTAAACAACAACAAAAGAACCGTTACTTTTAGTCCTGTTTTAAGAGAACGTTTAGGACACCATATTCATGGAGAAATTTGGGCTAATAACATTAAAGATGTTTTGCATAAAAACGAATTACTTGAAAGACCAATTCATGTAATTAGTGCAAATATGCATAGTGTAATGAATACGCTTTTTGCTCCAAATGCATTAAAACCTTTAGCTTCTAAAAACGATATTTTTGAAGTTTATGAAGCAATAAGTCATAAAGACAATAAAGATTTACGTGATAAAGTAACAAAGGAAGCCTTGCAAAAAGGAATGCTTTATATTGAAGATACTTCAGGAACTAATATTAATGTGCAGGTATTTGATACTGAAAAAATTGATTTTTCTAAAGTAGATATAGACGTTGATCAAGAAAAATTAAAAGCAGAAAAGCCAATTATTATTGTAATGGATTATGCTTTTGGTGAACAAGCGTATGAAACCATAGATGAACTTTTAAAACCTTATAAACCTAACGGAAAGAAAACACATTTATATGTAGACTCTATTTCTATTATGGGTAAAGCGGGGATTTTAGAAGGAGGAAAAGGAGATATCATGATACCTTCTGCCCATATTTTTGAAGGTACTGCAGATAATTATCCTTTTAAAAACGAATTGTGTACCGCAGATTTAGAAGGTCAAGGATTAAAAATCTTTGAAGGTGCTATGATAACTGTTTTAGGTACATCCTTGCAAAACAAAGACATTTTAAAATTCTTTCATAGCTCTACATGGAATGTGATTGGTCTAGAAATGGAAGGAGCGCATTATCAAAAAGCAATTCAAGCAGCATCCAAAGTAAGAGGAAGTATAAACGAAGACGTTAAAGTGCGTTATGCTTATTATGCAAGTGATAACCCTCTAGAAACAGGAGGGACATTAGCATCGGGAGGTTTAGGAACTTCTGGAGTAAAACCAACATATTTAATAACAAGAAAAATTTTACAACAAATATTTAACTAACCATTATGAGTGAAAAAAAACCAGAAACAAGTGCTTCAGATGAAATTGATTTAGGGCAACTTATTAATGCAATAGGTAAGCTTTTTGAAGGATTTTATAATTTTATAAAATCTATTTTTAGAGGAATATTAGATTTTATCGTTTCTATTCTTAAAGTAGTAATTAAGAATTTTAAAATTATTCTGATAGCTGTAGTCCTTTCCGGTGTATTAGGGTATGTTGCTGAAAAGTTTAAACCAGCTACTTACGGTTCAAGTATGTTAGTTAAACCATACTTTGATTCTAAATTCCAGTTAGTAACGAATATCGATTATTTTAACGCCTTAATAGGGAATAAAGACTATGGTACTTTATCTACTATTTTCCATTTAGATGAAGAGTCTGTTAAACAGATTAAAAAGTTTGAAATTGCTCCTGGTCCAGAAACAGAGAATGATAGAATTATACAGTATGATAAGTTTGTCAAATCGATAGATAGCTTGAGAGCTTCTGAAATTGAATTTGAAGATTTTGTTGAAAATAGGAGTATCTTTTCTGGTGATTTTTATGAAATTAATGTGGAGTCCTACAAAAAAGATATTTTTAGTTCTTTAGAAAAAGGATTAAACTCATCATTTACTAATGAGTATTCTTTAAAGAAGATGAAGAAAAGAGATTCTTTAATTATCATTCAAAAAGAGAATATTTTAGCATCTATTCAAGACTTAGATTCCTTACAGCAAATATATGTTAATGTGCTTAATGAAGAGGCTAAATCTGGCAATGGTAACATAAATTTTGATGGGGGATATCCTATGAAACAAGAAAAATCAAACACCAAAGAATACGAATTATTAAATCAACAATTAAAATTAAGAACAGAATTAAGGGTGCTTGAAGAAAAGAAAATTGAAGAAGATGTTTTCTTTGATACGATTTCTAGTTTCCAAAAAATTGGTACAAAATCGAATAAGCTTTCAGAAAGGTACAGCTTAATATTTCCAATATTAGCCATTATTTTACTGATGCTTTTATACATATCTGTAACTGTAGTCCATTTTGTAAATGCTTATGGAAAAGAAGAATAATTCCATTATGGAAGCAGCCAATTTTATTTGTAGTGTATGAAGTAATTAAAAGCACTATAAATATTTTCTAAACAAAGTACTTAAAAGGAAAGTTTAGCACAAACAATTACGTAAATGCTATTTAAAACACCTAATAGCTAATAATTGTAATACAAACCAAAAAGGCCTACATTTGTCGGCTAATACGTTTAAAATAAGTAAGTTTGAGGAATAGCTTATTAGAAAATTTAATAAATTTAAAAAAGAGAATGCATGCATAATAAAACGATATTAATTACAGGAGGCGCAGGCTTTATAGGATCTCATGTTGTAAGGTTGTTTGTTGAAAAATATCCAGATTATAAAATAATTAATTTAGACGCTTTAACGTATGCAGGTAATCTTGAAAATTTAACAGATATAGAAGACGCAGCAAACTATACTTTTGTAAAAGGAGATATTACAGATGAAGGGTTTATAAACTCCCTTTTTGATGAGTATAAGTTTGATAGTGTTATTCATTTAGCAGCAGAATCTCATGTAGACCGTTCTATAAAAGATCCATTAGCATTTGTAAGAACCAATGTGATTGGGACTATGATATTGCTAAATGCTTTTAAAGCACTTTGGAAAGATGATTTTGCAGATAAATTATTTTATCATGTAAGTACAGATGAGGTTTATGGTTCATTAGGAGAAACAGGATTGTTTGAAGAAACAACATCTTATGATCCAAACTCACCATATTCGGCTTCAAAAGCAAGTTCAGATCACTTTGTAAGAGCGTATGGTGAAACCTATGGTATGCCTTATGTGATAACAAACTGTTCTAACAATTATGGTCAAAATCAATTCCCAGAAAAATTAATTCCATTATTTATAAATAACATTATAAACCACAAACCATTACCTGTTTATGGAGATGGTAACTATACCAGAGATTGGTTGTATGTTGTAGATCACGCAATTGCTATCGATTTAGTTTTTCATGAAGGAAAACAAGGAGACACCTATAATATTGGTGGTTTTAACGAATGGAAAAATATAGATTTAGTGAAACTTCTTTGCCAACAAATGGATGTTGCTTTAGGAAGAGATAAAGATTCCTCAGAAGAATTAATAACTTACGTTAAAGATCGTCCAGGACATGATTTACGTTATGCTATTGATGCATCTAAAATAAACAAAGAATTAGGCTGGAAACCATCGGTAACCTTTGAACAAGGTTTAAAAATAACGATAGACTGGTATTTAAATAATGAAGATTGGTTAAACAGTGTAACAAGCGGTTCTTACCAAACATATTACCAAAAACAATACAGCTAATAATAAAAACAGAAACATGAAACTTCCATAACAAGAGTTCGATACTTAAGAGAATGACTATTATGGAAGCTACAAGTGACAAATAAAAAACAAATAAGCTCGACACATGAAAGGAATAATACTAGCAGGAGGTTCTGGCACAAGACTTCATCCATTAACACTTGCAGTAAGTAAGCAATTAATGCCTATTTACGACAAGCCAATGATATACTATCCATTATCAACTTTAATGTGGTCTGGAATTAAAGATATTCTTATTATATCTACACCGCACGATTTACCATTATTCGAACAACTTTTAGGAGATGGGAAAAAGTTTGGTTGTAATTTTGAGTACGCAGTACAAGCAGAACCAAACGGACTAGCGGAAGCTTTTGTTATTGGAGCAGATTTTATTGGTGATGATAAAGTAGCACTTATTTTAGGAGATAATATATTTTACGGAACAGGATTAGAACAGTTATTACAAGCTAATAATGATCCAGATGGAGGTATTATTTATGCATATCATGTTCATGATCCAGAACGTTATGGTGTAGCAGAATTTGATGCAGACGGTAAGGTTATTTCTATTGAAGAAAAACCAGAAAAACCAAAATCAAATTATGCAGTTCCTGGAATTTATTTTTATGATAACTCTGTTGTAGAAATCGCAAAAAACATAAAGCCTAGTCATAGAGGGGAATTAGAAATTACAGACGTTAATAAAGAGTACTTAAAACAAGGTAAACTTAAAGTTAGTGTCTTAGATAAAGGAACAGCTTGGTTAGATACAGGTACTTTTAAATCGCTAATGCAAGCATCTCAATTTGTTCAAGTCATTGAAGAAAGACAAGGTTTAAAAATTGGCGCAATCGAAGAAGTAGCGTATAGAATGGGTTATATTAATAAAGCAGAGTTTAATACCTTAATACAACCTTTAATTAAAAGTGGTTACGGTAAACATTTGTTAAGCATTTTAGAAAAATAATATGAAGGCAACAGAAACCAAGCTAGAAGACTGTTTTGTTTTAGAACCAACAATTTTTGAAGATAAAAGAGGTTACTTTTTTGAAAGTTTTAACCAAGAAAAATTTAATACTCTAATTAATAAAAAAGTAGATTTCGTTCAAGATAACGAGTCCTTTTCTTCTAAAGGGGTATTAAGAGGATTGCATTATCAAGTAGGTGCGCATGCACAAGCAAAGTTAGTTCGTGTAATTAAAGGTAAAGTTTTAGACGTAGCAGTAGATATTAGAGCTAATTCAAAAACTTTTGGACAACATGTAGCGGTGGAATTATCTGAAGATAATAAGAAACAACTATTTGTACCTAGAGGATTTGCACATGGTTTTATTGTGTTAAGCGAAACCGCTATTTTTTCTTATAAATGTGATAACCTGTACAATAAGGAATCCGAAGGAGGAATTATATACAACGATCCAAAACTAAATATAGACTGGCAATTGCCTGAAGACGAATTACTTGTTTCAGAAAAAGATGTAATTTTACCAAATTTAGAGAACGCTAGACTATGATAAACATCTTGGTGACAGGAGGAAACGGACAATTAGCAACCTGTATAAAAGATCTGGAATCTACGTATTCCGATTTAAACTTTATATACGCAAATTCAGCACAGTTAAATATTGCTGATTTTGATGCTGTACAACAATTTTTTAGTACTACAAATTTTCAATATTGCATTAATTGTGCTGCTTATACTGCTGTAGATAAAGCAGAAAGTGACCAAGAAAAAGCAACGGAAGTTAATGTTGTTGGTGCAAAAAATCTTGCTATCGCTTGCGCGGAAAAAAACGCAACCTTGATTCAAGTGTCTACAGACTTTGTGTTTAATGGCGAAAAATCTGTAGCATATACAGAAACAGATACCACAAACCCAACAGGAGTTTATGGAGCAACAAAACTTGAAGGCGAATTAGAAGTAGCTAAAAACTTAGAGCAACATTTTGTTATAAGAACTTCGTGGTTGTATTCCGAAAACGGGAATAACTTCATGAAAACCATGATAAAGCTGTCTGAAGGAAGAGATCTGTTAACTATCGTGGCAGATCAAATAGGTACGCCAACGTACGCAACAGATTTAGCAGAAACCATTATTAAAATTATAACAACAAACAACACGCAATACGGTGTTTACCATTATAGTAATGAGGGAGTTGCAAGTTGGTATGATTTTGCAAAAGCTATTTTTGAAGAGAGCAATATTAAAATCAAAGTATTACCAATACCGTCTAAAGCATTTCCAACACCAGCAAAAAGACCACATTTTAGCGTGTTAGATAAGACGAAAATAAAAACGAATCTTCAAATTGAAATTCCATATTGGAGAGACAGTTTAAAAAAAGCATTAGCAAATAGTTATGAATAAAGATTTAGAAATAGCTATAAAAGCTAGTTTAGAGGCAGGAAAAGTGATCATGGAAGTATACGATACTCCTTTTGATGTAGAAATAAAAGACGATAAATCTCCTTTAACCGAAGCAGACAAAAAAGCGAATGATATTATAAACTCTTATCTAGTAAATACCGAGTTTCCAATTATTAGCGAAGAGAATAAACAAACAGATTACGCTACAAGAAAAAATTGGACTACTTGCTGGGTAGTAGATCCTGTAGATGGCACAAAAGAATTTATAAAACGTAACGGAGAGTTTACTGTTAACATAGCATTAGTAACAAACGGTAAACCAGAATTGGGAGTTATTTATGTACCAGCAACAAAAACAATTTATGTTGCAGATGTAACAAAAAACGATGCTTTTAAAGCAGTGTTGTCATCTCATGATACTACGTTAGAAGAAGTAATGCAAGCTGCTACAAAACTACAGCCAAAAGCACCAGAATCAAATCCTGTGCAAGTTGTTGGTAGTCGTTCACACATGAGTCAAGAAACATTAGATTTTGTAGAGTCTATTAAAAAAGAAGGAAAAGAAGTGGAAGTAGTTTCCAAAGGAAGTTCTTTAAAATTCTGTTTGGTAGCAGAAGGAAATGCAGATGTATATCCTAGATTTGCACCTACAATGGAGTGGGATACTGCAGCTGGACAAGCAATTTGTAATGCTGTTGGTATTGATGTTATTTCACAAGAAACAAACCAATCTCTTTTATATAATAAAGAAAATCTATTAAATCCGTGGTTTTTAGTTAGTAAGTAATGGCAGATATATCTTATAAAAGACATATAGCCAAAACGATTACCTGGAGGATTATAGGCACTATAGATACTATTATTCTATCGTGGATTATCTCCGGAGACCCTTTTACAGGCCTTAAAATAGGTTTTGCTGAGGTAATAACTAAAATGACTTTATATTACCTTCATGAACGTGTTTGGTTTAAAATAAACCTATCTAAAGAAGGAGAAATTTTAGAAAGCAGAAAACGCCACATAGCAAAAACAGTAACCTGGCGTTTTATAGGAACTATTGATACCATGACGTTAGCTTGGTTAATTTCGGGAGACCCATTGGCAGCATTAAAAATAGGTTTTGCAGAAGTGGTAACAAAAATGTTATTGTATTATTTACATGAACGTGCTTGGTACAAAATAAATTTTGGACTTAGAGAACGTACAAATTAATTAATATACACCAACAAGCTTTTATTAAGCGTAAATTAACCTAGTTCATTATTTACTAATTGCATCTGCAAATAAAATAATTAAAAAATACAGATGAAAGAAAATATTATTCCACATAACTATCAAGTTTCCAAAGCAGATAGACAAGAAAACAACAAGCATTCCTCTTTTTTAATATGGTTTACTGGGCTTTCAGGCTCTGGAAAATCTACAATAGCTAATGTTGTAGAACAAGAATTATATAAACTAGGAGTGAAAACCTATACGCTAGATGGAGATAATATAAGAAAAGGTATCAACAGTGATTTAACCTTTGCTCCAGAAGATAGAACAGAAAACATAAGAAGAATTGCTGAAATTGGAAATCTAATGGTAGATGCAGGTGTAGTTACCTTAGCAGCTTTTGTTTCGCCATATAGAAAAGACAGAGAGAACATTAAAAGTATTGTAAAAGAGGACAATTTTATTGAAGTTTATATTAATACTAGCGTTGAAGAATGCGAGCGTAGAGATGTAAAAGGGCTTTATAAAAAAGCGAGAGCTGGCGAGATTAAAAACATGACAGGAATCTCTGCTCCTTATGAAGCTCCAGAAAATCCGGATATTGAAATTAAAACCGAAGAAAAAACGGTGGAGGAAGCGGTGAAAGATATCATGGCGTATATAAAACCTAAATTAGAAATAAATACGCAATAAAGTATAAATTAATTTTAACCGATATTTATCTAATATGAGTGATAATAAGAAATCATTTTTAAAAAAATTAAAGCTAATACTTCCAGTAGTATTAGCTGTTTTTTTTGGGTGGTTAACTTTTTCTAAAATGCCAATTACAGAAACCATTCCTTATTTTAAATCTGCTAATTATTGGTGGATTGCTTTAGGTTTAGTTTTCGGTGTTTTAAGTCATCTATCTAGAGCGTATAGATGGAATTACTTACTAGAACCAATGGGGTACTCCATAAAAACACCAAATAGTGTAATGGCTATATTTATAGCATACTTAGCAAATTATGGTGTGCCAAGATCTGGTGAAGTATTGCGTGCTGCTGTAGCTACAAATTATGAGAATATTCCTTTTGAAAAAAGCTTTGGTACTATTGTAACTGAAAGGATTTTCGATTTAATAATGATGCTTATAATTTGTGTTATTACGCTGTTTTTTCAATTCGATTTTATTTATAACTTACTAATAGAAAAGTTTAACCCTATTAAATTAATAGGGATAGTATTCGGGTTGTCTTTGTTGTTGGTCTTTGTTGTTTTTTATATTAAAAAATCTAAAAGTAAGATCGCTAATAAAATTAAAGGGTTTACCATAGGTCTTTTAGAAGGTATTACTAGTGTGTATAGAATGAAGCATAAAGGCGCTTTTATTTTTCATACTATTTTTATTTGGTTAATGTATATTTTAATGTTTTATGTAACCTCCTTTGCTGTTCAAGAATTACAAGGAGCACCTTTTTCAGCCATGGTAGTCGCTTTTATAGCAGCAAGCTTTACCATAGCAACAACAAATGGTGGTGTGTTTTTTTATCCCGCAGCGGTTTTATCTGCGCTTATGCTATTTGATTTAGCAGAAGAGCCTAGTTATGCCTTTGGATGGATTATATGGACCTCTCAAACATTGATTATTATCGTACTAGGCGTGTTGTCGTTTATATTATTACCAGTTTATAATAAAAATAAGATGAAATTAATAGAATAACAACCATATTTAAAGCCTTGATTACTAAATTAATTAATATGTATTCGTTTGTAAAAAAAACGGTTTAAGAGTTTAAAATATCGTTAAAGATGTTAACTTTGGCAAATTGATGTAAGCACTACTAAGTCAAAATGTTAAGGTAGGGCAGAATTAAAATATTACAGTATCAGAAGATAAGATTCTGATAATTAAATGAAAGCATAAAATCCTAACCAATAGAAATATTACTATTTAGGAAAACAATATAGAAAAAACTAAAATTCGAGCAATGAGTAAATATTACTTAAATTATTTAGATGAATTAGAAAGTGAAGCAATCTTCGTTTTACGAGAAGTTTGGGCACAATTTGAGAATCCAGTAATCATGTTTTCTGGAGGAAAGGATTCTATTTTAATAACGCATTTGGCTAGAAAAGCATTTTATCCAGCTAAAATACCATTTCCATTAATGCATGTAGATACAGGACATAACTTTCCGGAAACGATTCAATTTAGAGATGATATCATTAAAGAATTGGGTGTAGAGCTTATTGTAGGTTCTGTTCAAGATTCTATTGATGAAGGTCGTGTAGCTGAAGAAAAAGGTAAAAATGCCACTCGTAATGCATTACAAATCACAACACTTTTAGATGCTATTGAAGCAAATAAAGTAGATTGTGCCATTGGTGGAGGAAGAAGAGATGAAGAAAAAGCAAGAGCAAAAGAACGTTTCTTTTCACATAGAGATGATTTTGGACAATGGGATCCTAAAAACCAAAGACCAGAATTATGGAATATCTTCAATGGAAAACATTTTGAAGGAGAACATTTTAGAGCATTTCCTATTAGTAACTGGACAGAAATGGATGTTTGGAACTATATTAAAAGAGAAAACATTGCAATACCTTCTTTATATTTTGCGCATGAGCGTGAAGTAGTACGTAGACAAGGAACTTGGATTCCTAATTCTGAGTTTTTAATACTAGAAGAACATGAAGAAGTAGTAACTAAAAAAATACGTTTTAGAACCTTAGGAGATATCACAATTACCGGAGGAGATGAATCGGAAGCAGATACTTTAGAGAAAATTGCTACAGAAGTTGCAGGAATGCGAAATACAGAAAGAGGAAACAGAAGTGATGATAAGCGTTCTGAATCTGCGATGGAAGACAGAAAACGTCAAGGATACTTTTAATAGACAACCCGATTTACTAATTACTTATGCTGTTTAATTCATTAGACTTTGCTATATTTTTTCCGATAGTTTTTGTTCTTTATTGGCTCGTTGCTAAAAATAGAAATTATAGAAATATACTTTTACTTGTTTCTAGTTACGTGTTTTACGGCTGGTGGGATTGGAGGTTTTTATTACTAATAGCTTTTAGTTCTTTGGTTGATTTTTTAATTGGCCAAAAAATTTATAATACGGATGACAAGAAAAAACAAAAGCAATATTTGCTAGTTAGTCTTGTTATTAATTTAGGTTTCTTAGTCTATTTTAAATACACGAACTTTTTTATAGACACTTTTGTAGATTCTTTTAGGTTATTTGGTACTGAGTTAGAAGTTTCTACACTAAATATCATCTTACCAGTTGGAATTAGTTTTTACACCTTTCAAACGCTTAGTTATACTATAGATATTTACAGGAAACAGCTAGAACCGACTAAAGATTGGCTTGCTTTTTTCTCGTTTGTATCTTTTTTCCCGCAGCTAGTTGCAGGACCAATTGAGAGAGCATCCCATTTATTACCTCAGTTTTATAAAACCTATAAGTTTAATTATAATCAAGTGAAATCTGGATTATTATTAATGGCTTTTGGGTTGTTTAAAAAGATGGTTATTGCTGATAGAGCTGCTCTTTACGTTAATGAAGTATATAATAATCCAGGGAATTATGAAGGTGTAGAAACCATCATGGCTACTGTTTTGTTTGCTTTTCAAATTTATTGTGATTTCTCAGGATATTCAGATATTGCTATTGGAGCTGCTAGAACAATGGGCTTTGATCTAATGAAAAACTTTGATAGCCCTTATTTTTCTAAATCTATCACAGAGTTTTGGAGACGCTGGCATATATCCTTATCCACATGGTTTAGAGATTATGTGTACATCCCATTAGGTGGTAGTAGAAAAGGGAAATATAGAACTTATGCCAATTTATTTATCGTCTTTTTGGTTAGTGGTTTATGGCATGGAGCTGCCATGACTTTTGTGATTTGGGGAGTAATTCATGGTATAATTATTGTATTTGAGAAAGCGACTTATAAAATGCGAATTAAGATGAGCAATACATTAGGCTTATCTTCTAATTCCTTTTCAAATAAATTGTTTTTCGTAGTTATTACTTTTGTTATTGTTGATTTTGCATGGTTATTTTTTAGAGCAAATTCATTTGCAGATGCATCCATAATTATTCAAAATATGTTCAATAATAATTTTCACGAATTATTTAGTGCTGATTTTTACCTTATAGGTTTGAAGGAAAACGAGTTTTTAGTATTGATTGTAAGTATTATTGTTTTGATTGCTTTTGAATTAAATCACAAAAAACAGAATATGATTAACTGGTTAGATAAACAATCTACTATTTTACGTTGGTCGACATATGTGACTATCATTGTAGCCCTTACCATTTTTGGTGTATATGGAGATGATAATGTTTCAGAATTTCTTTATTTTCAATTTTAATTTATGAAAACGAAAAAAATATTTTTTAAAGCATTTTTGTTACTCCTATTAGGAGTATTAACCATGATGTTTTTCAATTTTTTAATTTTAAAAGAAAACCCATCCATTAGTACTTGGGATGCTTTTTATGATCAAGAAGAAAATACCGTTGATATACTATTTATAGGAAATTCACATATAGGTAATGGTCTAGATTTAAATATTATTAATGCAAAAACGAAATCAAAAACAAATACATTATACGGTTATGGGCAAACGCTACCACAAGTGTATTACAATTTAAAGGAAGCATTAAAATATCAAAACCCTAAATTGATTGTGTTAGAGACCTATACTTTTTCTAATATCTCTAAAGATTATTTTTATGGCCAAGATAGAATACCTAAAATGCAAGGTTTTGAAGCTAAAAAATTGAGCAAACTTAAAATTGAAGAGTACTTAGATTTATATGAAAATGAAGAGGTATTAAATTTTTTCCCTTTTATAACTTATCATTCTAACTGGAATAAAAAAGGTTTAGTTAAAGAGAATATTATTAAAAAATTAAATCCTAAATCCAATTATTATTTTGGAGACGTTAAATCTGTTCAAACACTTGATAAAAAGAAAATCGAGGCATATAGAAAGAAAGATTTTGGAAACAAAAAATATTATTTTTCTAAATGGCAATTATCCTATTTTAATAAAATTTCAGAATTAGCAAAAGAAAAAAACATTCCTATATTACTTGTCACTATTCCTTATTTTAAAGAATATAGAAACAAGATAAATTATAAGCATATTAGTAGTGCATTGGTAAATATAGCAAAAGAAAGCAAGTATAATTATATAGATTTAAATGGTGTATATCCAGATTTAGATTATCATTATTTTATGAATGATGCTGTTAGAGCAAATCAGCATTTAAACTATAAAGGAAATATTCTTGTTAGTAATTATATTGCAGATTACATTAATAAAGAATATGATTTTAACTTTGAAAATTCTAATGAATCTCTGCCAGAATACTTTTTATATAATAATATTAAAAAGAATAAGTTAAATAATGGTGCTACGATATTGGGGGATATAAATAGGTTTAATGATATTAAAAGAAACACTATTTCTGTAGCTCAAGAAGATGGTAATATTACAATTGAGGGATGGACCGTTATAAAGGATCAAAATTCAGATGATAAGGAAATATTTATTGGTTTGAAAAACAAAAATAATTTTATTTACGTAAGCAGACCAGAACAATTTGAAAGCCGAGAAAGAAAAGACGTCTCTAAGTTCTTTAAAAAAGAAGACTTATATGATAACTCCGGTTTTTATATTACTTTAAATACCTTACTTTTAGAAAAAGGTAATTATGAAGTCTTTATGATTATTAGAGATTCAGAAGGAGAAGTATTAGTTAAAAAATCAAATAAACGAATAGAAATAATATAAGAACAATGTTAGACAATAATCAATTATTACGTTTTACAACAGCAGGAAGTGTAGATGATGGAAAAAGCACCTTAATTGGTCGTTTATTATACGATTCAAAATCTATATTTGAAGACCAATTAGAAGCCATTACAAACACAAGTAAGAAGAAAGGCCACGAAGGTGTAGATTTAGCTTTGTTTACAGATGGTTTACGTGATGAGCGTGAACAAGGTATTACTATAGATGTTGCTTATAGATATTTTACAACACCTAAACGTAAATTTATTATAGCAGATACTCCAGGGCATATTCAATATACTCGTAATATGGTTACAGGAGCATCTACAGCAAACGTTGCAACTATTTTAATAGATGCAAGACACGGTGTAATAGAACAAACTAAAAGACACGCGTTTATTGCTTCTTTATTACAAATACCTCACATTATTGTTTGTGTTAACAAAATGGATTTGGTTGATTTTTCTGAAGAGGTATATAATAATATCGTTAAAGAATTTGAAGACATTTCTTCAAAAATGTTAGTAACAGATGTTCGTTTTATTCCAATGAGTGCTTTATTAGGAGATAATGTAGTTCACAAATCAGAGAATATGCCTTGGTTTCAAGGAGCTCCAATGTTACACACATTAGAGACTATGCACATTAGTAGCGATATTAATAAGGTAGATGCGCGTTTTCCAGTACAAACAGTACTAAGACCACAAAGTGAAGGTTTTATTGATTATAGAGGGTATGCAGGACGTGTAGCAAGTGGTGTTTTTAGAAAAGGAGATGACATAACAGTTATGCCATCCGGATTTACTTCTAAAATTAAAACCATTGATACTTTAGATAAAGAGTTGGATGAAGCTTACGCACCAATGTCTGTTTCTATAACATTAGAAGATGATATTGATATTAGCCGTGGTGATATGATTGTACGTTCTAACAACAAACCAGAAGCAGTACAAGATATTGAAGTGATGTTATGTTGGTTAAATAACGATGCTGCAAAACCAAGAACTAAATACACTATAAAACATACTTCAAACGATCAAAAAGCAATGATTAAAGAGGTGATTTACAAATACAATATCAATACTCTAGATCGTATTAATGACGATAAAGAAATGAATATGAATGATATTTGTAAAGTTAAAATACGTACTACTAAACCATTAATGGTGGATACGTACAGAGAAAACAGAACAACAGGAAGTATTATTCTTGTAGATGATGCTACCAACGAAACTGTTGCAGCAGGAATGATTGTATAAAGTTATAAAAATAAAAATTATGAAAAAGTATATTTTACTATTAGCTATTTGTTTAAATCTAAGCTTAATCAGTTGTGGAGATAAGAAAGCAAATACGCCACCAAAAACCACTACAGAAGAAATTATTGAATCGCCTAAAGAAGAAGCTGTTTTTAAAATTAAGTTAAACGCAGTGATTCTTAATGATGATGAGTTTGAAATTTATTATCAAGATTATAATAACAAAGGGTATAGTTATAAAACAAGGGTTACTAAAAAAGTAACAGGAAGCCCTCAAGCACAAGATGTTGAAATAGTGCTACCAAAGAATACTTTTCCTTTGAGTCTTAGATTTGATTTAGGTCTTAATAAGAGCGAAGAAAACATTGTTTTAAATAGTGTTGAAATGACTTACGAAGATTTTAATATGAAATTAAATTCACAAGAATTTCATTCCTTTTTTGTCCCTAACGGCTACATAAAATACAATAAAGAAACAGGTGTAATAGAACGTAAAGTTGTAGACGGTAAGTATGATCCTTATTTTAATTCAAGAGCTTTATTTCAAAAGAAATTAGGGTTAGAAGAAAGGTAATAAACAGTATGGAGGATTTGTTGCTCTGTAAAAAAATGAAAAGTGGACTTGTTTCAAAAAATTAAAGACATCTTTAAAGGAGAATTTGCTAAGAAAACAATATTCTCTTTTGTTTTAAAAATACTAGGCTTAGCGTTAAGCTATGCCTTTATTGTTATCGTTTCACGGTATTTTGGAGCAGAATCTTATGGTCGTTTTTCTATTGCTTTTACAGTATTAAATGTTTTTGCTTTAGTATTTGCTCTTGGTATACCTGATGCTACCATAAAAATAGTTTCAGACCAAAGCATAAACAGTAAATTTCATTTTAGAAAAACCTCGATGAGTTTATTGATACTTTCAGCAATTGTTGGAAGTTTAATTTTGTACGCGCTCTCAGGTGTTCTATCTGATTTTTATAAAGACGAATCTCTAAAACGATACTTTATTATTTCGGCTATATCATTGACACCATTAATTTTATTACGATTAAATTTTGAAACCTTAAGAGGTAAAAAAGAGATTATTCGATTTGGTTTTTTATCGCATATTATTCCTTTTTTTGCGGCTTCTATTATAGTGCTTATCGCATTTTATTATTTTAATGTTATAGAAGATAGTATTATAATTAGTGCTTATGCTTTAGGGGTTGTTATTGCTTTTGTTTTGAGTATTTTCTGGATTAAAAAAGCAGATAATTCGAAACTGAAAAAGTATTCTGCTAAGCAGCTTATGCATTATTCTTTTCCCATGTTAGCTACTAGTTCTTTTATTTTTATAATGGGATGGACAGACACTTTAATGTTAGGGTATTACAATGATAAAGTAGATGTAGGAGTATATAATGTGGTTATAAGAATAGCAAGAATAGCGATCATTGCTATCACATCCATTAATCTTGTTTTGGCACCTAAAATATCAGAGTTATATGGTAATTCTCAATTGGATGAGATGAAACAATTAATAACAAAATCCACAAAATTAATTTTTATAATTACAGTGCCATTGGTAATTGTAATTATGGTAGCTAATAAACTAGTACTATCCATTTTTGGAGAAGAATTTCTAATTGGAGGTACTGCTTTAATAATAGTAATGATGTCCCAGTTATTTAATGCCATATCAGGGAGTTCTGGTCAGGTAATGAATATGACAGGTAATCATAAAAAACTAAGAAATTTTACCATATACAGCGGGATTTTAAATATTAGCCTTAACTTTCTGTTAATCCCATTATACGGAATTATAGGAGCTGCAATAGCAACAGCTTCTAGTATTATTGTACTTAACCTAAGTTCTGCTATTTTTGTAAAACGAAAATTAGGTATAGTAACGTATTTTAATCCATTCCTTTTTATTAAAAACAAGAAGAAGTAATTGTTATTCTTTTTTAATACATTAGAATGCATTACAAATTAAATCTAATTAAGAAATTAAATATTGATTCATAATGAATAATAAAACTACTTTTTTTTGTCTAGGAGCTCAAAAATCAGGGACAACATCTCTACATGATATCTTATTACAGAACCCAAATATAGGTCTGCCAATAAATAAAGAAACACACTTTTTCTCTCATGACGACTTGTATACAGGAAACTTAGAAGAGTATTTTAAAATGTTTAATGATGATTTAGAGGAGAAGGAAGTTATTGGTGAAATTGATCCCGAATACCTATGTTCAGAAAAAGCACCAGAAAGAATTCTTAAACATTTTGGAGCCGATTTAAAATTTATTGTTATTTTAAGAAATCCTTACGACAGAGCTTTTTCTCAATATTTGATGAGTAAACGAAGAGGTTTTGAAGACTTAGAGTTTGAAGAAGCGATAGAAAAAGAAGAAACACGTACCAAAGATAATTTTGGAGAGTTGTATTTTAGTTATAAAACAAGAAGCTTGTACACCAAGCAAATTAATAAGTATTTTAAGCTTTTCAACCCATCTAATTTTTTGTTTATTCGTTTTGAAGACGATTTCATTGCTAATAAACAAGAAACTATAAATAAGGTAAATGATTTCCTAGGTTTAGAGTCTTTTAACTACGATTTAAGCATTCAGAGCAATGTGGCTTCAACTCCTAAAAGTAAATGGATTAGAGACTTTGTAAACAAGCCTAATGTTATTAGAAAAATAGGAAAGAAAATTATTGCGTCTCCGCAAATTAGAAAAAATATTATTAGCAAAATAGATCATCTTAACAGAAAGAAAATAACGTATAATACCAATGTAGATCTTAAAGATAAGCTTACTAAGTCTGTGTTTTTAGAAGATATAAAAGCTTTAGAAAGTTTAATAAATCAAGATTTATCTTCATGGTACAAGAAAGAGTAGGAATAGTTACAGTTACTTATGGGAATAGAGAGGCTTATTTTTCAAAACTAATTGCCTCTGCTGTAAAACACCCCAATGTTGCAAAAATTGTTGTGGTTTCTAATGGTGTTGACCAAGAAAGCAGCGTACGTTTAAACGAATTACAAGAAGCAAATAAAACAAAACTTATAGTACATGATTTAGGCTATAATTCTGGGTCTGCTAAAGGTTTTAAAGAAGGAATTTTAAGAGTTTTAGAAGAAGATGTAGATTTTGTATGGCTTTTAGATGACGATAACCTACCTAAAGATAATGCCTTAGAAGTGCTATTAAAATCTTGGGATGGTTTTAATAAAGATACAACCAAACCTCTTTCATTGTTATCCTACAGACCACAAAGAAAGATTTACAAGGATGCTATTTCGCAGCATAATCCCTATTTAATGCTAGGGACTGAAAATTCTTTTTTAGGATTTAATATTGTAGATAAACTGAAGAAACCTAAAGCCAATAAACCAGAAAATGTAGATTCTGGTGTGGTTGCAGTGGCACCTTACGGAGGCATGTTTTTTCATAAGGATACTATTAGTAAAATAGGGCTTCCTAACGAACACTTTTTTCTATATGCAGATGATCACGAGTTCTCTTATAGA
This sequence comes from Lacinutrix himadriensis, assembly GCF_001418105.1. Taxonomy (GTDB): domain Bacteria; phylum Bacteroidota; class Bacteroidia; order Flavobacteriales; family Flavobacteriaceae; genus Oceanihabitans; species Oceanihabitans himadriense. The sequence continues at coordinate 689,723 of NZ_LIQI01000022.1, read as the reverse complement.
ATAACAAAAAATGAAGGAAAAATAATTTTAGTTTTAGATAGTGAATTAGAGGATTTAGAAACTTCCTTTCATTTAAAAAAACCTAAAAAAATTCTGCACACAAGATATTTTTCTACCGATTCCAAAAATGCAATTTATTACTCAGTACGTAACAATGTGTATTTTGAGAAAAATTTTGTGACTAGTAAGTTCATATATTTCTTAAATACTATAAGTTATATTTTTATCTTATTTTTGGCAATGATTTTTAATCCAACTCACTTCTGGAAGTTTCCTATAATATTAAGAGCAATACTATCTTCTAGTAAACACTTTAAAACAAATGATAAAATTAAATAAGTTATACTTAGGTGTTTTTTTATTAATTATAGCTTTTTGTTTTCTAATAGGAGGGTTTACTCAGTTTTTTATAGGTATACCCAACACCGTTTTGTCTTATGGGATAATTGGGCTTTTTTTTATATTTTACACTATTTACGTTGTTGTTAAGAAAAAGGTTTTTGTAGATAAAATAGTACTTCTTTTCTTCCTTTTTTTTCTACTCATTATTCTCAGTTCTATTGTAAACCAAACAAAAGTTTTAAAAACAATTATTTATTTAATTTTTGTATTTGTACCTCTGGGAAGCTATTTGTTTTTTAAAATAAATCAAAAAGAAAGATATATTTCAACTAGAACAATTAGTAAAATCTATTTATTTATAGCTTGTTTACAATTGCCGGTTATTTTAATACAGCATTTCGGATATGATTTCCTTATACGGTTTAATAATAGTAGTCAAGGTATTGCTTCTTTCGACTTTATGTTTGGGACCTTTTTCTTAAAAGCCGATCATGCTTTAGGTTTCTTTATTTTGTTAAACATCTTTAATATTTTTGAAAACAACACAAATAACAGCATTACCAAAATGCCTAAACTGATTGTTTTCTACCTGTCTTTAACCATATTAATAGCAGAATCAAATGTTACGAAACTGTTGTTGATTTTATTTTTTGGATATTTAATTTATAAATCATTTCCAAAAAAAATAAAAGTATTTGGTGTTTTAGTACTTCTTTTTTTAATGCCTTTAGGGTATTCTCAAGCTAAAAAAATAACAGCTTTTGAAAGGGAAATTTACTTTTTTCATCAAGAATATAATTCTAAAAAATCCTTTTCAAACTACAATAGAGGCATTGCTAAGCGACCTCAAGTTGTTATCACCTATGCAACCATGCTACCGCTAAGAGTAGTAGGGGAAGGGCCGTACTCTTATTTTAATGTATTAAAAGGAAAATTTACAAATACAGAACATTTTTCGCAATTAATATGGGTTTATGCAGATTTGGGTATTATAGGGTTAATTCTATTAATATTACTTTTATATTTGCTCGTAAATAGTTTTAACTTAGATAGAAGTGTGAAATTTATTCTATTTGGTGTTGTACTTATTTATGCTTTTATGACAACGATTTTTTCAGATTTAGCAATAATGATAACCCTAACTAGTTTATTACAAAATAATAAAAAGATTAGACAAGAATGAATATACTTATAGCACCTTTTCACGATTGGAGAAAAATTATCCTAGAAGGTTTTAGAACTAGAGATGCGCATTTTATTGAACATTTAAATGAAAATACTGCAGATGTAAAAGTGGTTATTAATAGACCTACAACATTAGTAGAAATCTTGCTTAAAAGAAAACCTAACTTAATAAAAGGGAAAGTCATTCATTCGAAATCAAACTTTAAACTTTATGAAGTAAGTACGAATTTTTATGTTATAGATTTTGTTTCAAATGATATTTTTGGTCAAGTATTAAACGGTTATAATTGGTTTATTTCACAATATGAAAACCCAAAATATATTAACTTCATTAACGAGTCTTTAAGTAAACTTGGTATTCATGACGATTACTTTTTACTCAATCAAAACATCTTTGCAAGTAAATTATCTAAATCCTTAAAGCCTAAAAAATCCGTTTTTGATGCTTGGGATAACTTTGCAAAATTTAATGTGTATTCAAAAATTAAAGAAGAAATTTTTTCTGCATATAAAGAGTATGCTAAGATTTGTGATTTTTGGATTACAAACTCCAATGATAATATTAGAGATTTTTCAAAAGCATACCAACCTAAAGAACTCGTACTAATTAAAAACGGTGTGGACGTTTCTAGATTTGCTAATGATACAGAAGCAGAAATTCCTGAGGATATGAAAAATATCCCGAGGCCAATTGTTGGTTTTGGAGGAAAAATAACACACCTTTTGGATGTTGATTTGTTAAATGAAACGATGAAGCAAACTAAAAATGCTTCCTTTGTTTTTGTAGGTCAGATTTTAGATAAACAAGTATTTAATAGTATTTTAAAATTAGATAATTTTTATTATTTAGGCGATAAGCACTACGAGATCTATCCAAACTATGTAAAAAACTTTGATATCTGTACCGTACCTTATGTGGTAGATGAAGACAAGAAATCTGGTGCAAACTCTATTAAAGTTTATGAGTATTTAGCAACTACAAAAAAAGTGATTGGTACAGACTCTAATGGCTTAGAAGAATTAAAAGAACATTTGTATATAATTCATAATGCCGAAGAGTTTTCTGCAGAAATTACAAACCACCAAAATTCTAAGAACTTAATAGATTTAAATACACATTCTTGGAGTACAAAAGTAGAAGACTTAATCAAACTACTTCATTAGTGGGGTTTATAAAAAACATCATTTCAAAATACGACGTAGCAACAATTTTGCTATGTTTAATTGCTGCTACAATACCATTTAAGATTAATATTGGTAATCTTGCCATTATTATTGCTTCGGTATATACGGTCTTTTTTTTTCGAAAAGAAAATCTTAAAAAACTCAAATCTTTTAGTGCTATTTTTCCAATAGCATTCTTTCTAATCGTAATAATAAGTAGCCTTTTAAGTAATAAACACATGGAAGGCTTAAAGCGCCTAAACTTAGAGATTTTATTAGTTTTGCTCGTTTTTATTTTAGTAAACAACAAAATAACCAAAACTAAAATCTCTAAGATATTAATATGGTTTACTTATGGTACTGTATTAAGTGTTACCATATTATTGATTCATAATGTAATAAAAGTTGCCCAACATAAAGAACTAGGAGATTTAATATTTCATAACTTCACATTGTTATATGATTATCATCCCATTTATTATTCTTTAAATATTTCCATTGCTTTATTTTTTATTATTCACACAAAAACGAAGTGGTTTTACAAAAAGAATAAAGTCGTAAAAACGGGGTTTATAATTATTCTTCTTTTAGGGCTAATCCTTTGTGTTTCAAAAGCAATATTATTTATAAATGGAATTATTTACCTGTTTTATTTTTCGTTGAAAATAAAGCAATTGAAGAAAAAAATAGTATATTTTACAATATTAGGAATAGTATCTATATCGGTATTTAATATTCATTTTATAAAGGATAGGTTTACTGACGGATTACGTTTTAGTCCAGAAATATTAAACTTTAAACCAACTAACGATTTTAGCCAAAAAAAAATATTCACCTATCAAGAAAAAACAGAGATAAGTGATTTAGAGTTAAGATATGTTTTAAGTAGCATTGGCGTTTATCATTTAGTAAAAGATGGCAAATTGCTTTTAGGTTTCAAACAAGGGGATACGAAAGATTATTTGAACTATTATTTTTTTTCCTATAACTTAGGACCTAATTGGTACGAGGATTTTAATTTACACAATCAATACACGCACATGCTAGTAACGTATGGTGTTTTTGTATTGATCTTTTTTTTATGTTATTTGTTTTTTAGTTTTTATGAAGCAATTAAACACAAAAACGTAATGCATGTTTTTTTCCTTATACTTGTATGTTTTGGATTTCTTTTTGAAGTCACCCTCGTTAGAAGCAAGGGGATCGTATTTTTTTATTTTTTTAACACACTTTTTTTACAAAACTATTTAAATTTTGAAGATAGCAATAATAGGAACTAGAGGGGTTCCAAACCATCACGGAGGATTTGAGCAATTTGCGGAATTCTTTTCGGTTTTTTTAGCCGATAATAAGCATGACGTATATGTATATAATTCGCATACGCACCCTTACCAAGAAAGTACGTTTAAAGGAGTAAAAATTATTCATTGTCAAGATCCAGAAAATGTAATAGGGACTCCCGGACAGTTTTTATACGACTTAAACTGTATAAGAGATGCCAGAAAAAGAGATTTTGACATCATACTACAACTAGGGTACACAAGTAATTCTGTTTGGCATCGATTTTTGCCTAAAAAAGCCATTATAATTACTAACATGGATGGTTTGGAATGGAAAAGAAGTAAATACTCCAAACCCGTACAAACCTTTCTAAAATACGCCGAAAAACTGGCTATAAATAGTAGTGATTATTTAATCTCAGATTCTATTGGCATACAAGAGTATATTCAAAAGACCTATAATAAAGATTCTACATACATTGCGTATGGAGCAGATAACTTTATAAATGAAGATAGCACAGTTTTAGAATCCTACAATGTAACTCCGTATAAATACAACATGCTAATTGCTAGATTTGAACCAGAAAATAATCTAGAAACTATTTTAGATGGCGCAAGCCTTGCAGATAAAAAGGAAACCTTTTTAGTAGTAGGTAAACATGATGCTAATGAATTTGGTGAGTACTTAAAGAAAAAATATATCGATCATAAAAATATTCGCTTCATTGGAGGGGTTTATAATTTAGAGCATTTAAATAATCTTAGACATTTTTCTAATTTATATTTTCACGGCCATTCGGTAGGAGGAACAAATCCTTCTTTATTGGAAGCCATGGCATCTACCACATTAATAATTGCTAATGACAATGTCTTCAATAAAGCAATTTTAAATGAAGATGCTTTCTATTTTACAGACAAAAACGAAGTCGCTAAATATATCGACACCATAAATAAAGAAGCGTATCAAGATAAAATCACTAATAATTTTAAGAAAATAGAGGACACCTTCAATTGGAATAAAATTAATAATGAATATTTAAAACTCTTGCTAAAAGCATTAAAAGAAAAGAAATAAGAATAAAGGATAATACTTTCACTAATAAATAATAAAGCTTTATTGTTGAAAAACGTAATAATTTCTTTATTTTGAAATAATTTACGTGTAAAAACAAAATTGCTAGAATTTAAATTAGTATTATTTTTATAATAGTAATAATAATAAAAGAAGTTTAAATAAATGAAAATAAAAAACATCTGTTGTATTGGAGCTGGATATGTTGGTGGACCAACCATGGCCGTAATAGCAAAACAATGCCCTAACATAAAAGTAACTGTTGTAGATATTAATGAAGCTAGAATTGCAGCATGGAATGATGATAATTTAGATAACCTTCCTGTTTTTGAACCAGGTTTAGATGCTATTGTTAAAGAAGCAAGAGGAAGAAATTTATTCTTTTCCACTGAAGTAGATAAAGCTATTGACGAGGCTGAAATGATATTTATATCTGTAAATACACCAACCAAAACTTACGGAAAAGGTAAAGGAATGGCTGCAGATTTAAAATATATCGAGTTATGTGCTCGCCAAATTGCTAGAGTTTCTAAACAAGATAAGATTATTGTTGAAAAATCTACACTTCCTGTTCGTACAGCTTCTGCTATAAAAGATATTTTAGACAATACAGGTAATGATGTTGCTTTTCAAATATTATCCAACCCAGAATTTTTAGCTGAAGGTACAGCGGTAGAAGATCTTTTAAGCCCAGATAGAGTACTTATTGGTGGTGATACAACTCCAGAAGGAACGAAAGCTATTGAAGCTTTAGCAGCAGTATATGCGCATTGGGTACCACAAGAAAGAATTTTAAGAACTAATGTGTGGTCTTCAGAGTTATCTAAACTTACAGCAAATGCCTTTTTAGCACAACGTGTTTCATCAATTAATGCAATGTCAGAAATTTGTGAGAAAACTGGAGCAGATGTAAATGAAGTTTCTAAAGCTATCGGGATGGATAGTAGAATAGGCGCTAAGTTTTTAAAATCGTCTGTAGGTTTTGGAGGTTCTTGTTTTCAAAAAGACATTTTAAATCTTGTTTATATTGCTAAAAGTTACGGATTAAACGAAGTTGCAGATTACTGGGAACAAGTAATCCTAATGAATGAACACCAAAAACAACGTTTTTCAGATAATATTGTAAGTACACTTTACAACACAGTATCTGGTAAAAAGATAGCGTTTTTAGGATGGGCATTTAAAAAAGATACCAATGATACTAGAGAATCAGCAGCCATCAAAGTCGCTGATAATTTACTAAATGAGCAAGCAGAAATAACTGTTTTTGATCCTAAAGTGGTGGAAGAACGTATTTATGCCGATTTAGACTATTTAAATACAAGATCAAGCGAAGAAAACAGAAGCCTTCTTAAAGTTGAAAATAACCCTTACGAAACGTGTAAAAGCGCTCATGCTATTGCCGTTTTAACAGAATGGGATGAATTTAAAACCTATGATTGGAAGCAAATTTTTGACAATATGCAGAAACCAGCTTTCGTTTTTGATGGAAGAGGTATTTTAGATAAAGAAGTTTTAGAAGATATCGGATTTGTTTACTACAAAATAGGAACAGGTCAATAAAGAATAATAAAGAATGAAAAAAGTACTTATAACAGGAGCAGCAGGATTTTTAGGGTCACATTTATGCGATAAATTTATCCATGAAGGTTTTTATGTTATTGGTATGGATAACTTTATTACTGGCGACAAAAAAAATATTAGTCACCTAGCTAGTAATCCTAACTTTGAGTTTATAGAACACGATGTAACCGAGTTTATTAAAATTGAAGGAGACTTACATTATGTTTTACATTTTGCTTCACCAGCAAGCCCAATAGACTATTTAAAAATACCAATACAAACCTTAAAAGTAGGTTCTTTAGGTACACATAACTTGTTAGGATTGGCTAAGGCTAAAAATGCAAGATTATTAATAGCATCCACATCCGAAGTTTATGGAGATCCATTAGTACATCCACAAACCGAAGATTACTATGGTAATGTAAATACCATAGGTCCAAGAGGTGTTTATGATGAAGCGAAACGTTTTCAAGAATCTATAACCATGGCTTACCATAGGTTTCATGGTCTAGAAACACGCATAGTTCGTATATTTAATACCTATGGCCCAAGAATGCGATTAAATGACGGAAGAGTTATTCCTGCATTTATGGGACAAGCACTTCGAGGAGAAGATTTAACGGTATTTGGTGATGGTAAACAAACCAGATCCTTTTGCTATGTAGATGATCAAGTGGATGGTATTTTTAAATTAATGTTTAGTGACTATGCAAATCCTGTAAATATTGGTAATCCAAACGAAATTACCATTGGAGATTTTGCCGAAGAGATTATAAAACTTACAAATACCAATCAAAAAGTAATTTATAAAGAATTGCCTGTAGATGATCCGTTGCAGAGACAGCCAGACATAACATTAGCAAGAAAGTTGCTTGGTTGGGAGCCTAAAGTTGAACGCGAAGAAGGTATGCTTAAAACTTTTAATTACTTTAAGTCTTTGTCAGATGAAGACTTATATAAAAGCGAGCATAAAGATTTTTCTAAACATATAAAAAAATAAATTGAACACATTTAACCAAGGGAGATATTCTGTCTATTTAAGGCCTATATCGTATATAATTGATTTAATTATTATAAATAGTTTAGCAATACTTTATTTTTTTAAAAGTGTTGAACCTGTTTCTTTTGTTGTTATAATTTCTTTATCCTGGATTACTATCTCTACACTATCTAAATTTTATGGTGTTTTTAGATATACAAGAGAAGTCGTTATCATGACACTTATTTTTAGGCAAATGGCACTTTTTACATTGGTTGTGTTTGCCTTTTCAGGGTTTTACTATGATTTAGATATATTGCCAAAAACTATTTTTAAATATATAGGTAGCGTATTTGTCCTGGTAACTGTATTTAAATTCACATTGTATTACTTATTACAGAGATATAGAGTTTCTTTTGGTGGTAACTATAGAGTTACTGCTATTTTAGGTAAAAACAAGCAAACGTATGCATTAGAAAAGTTTTTTAATGACAAACCAGAATATGGGTATTCACACACCAAAACTTTTAATTTTAAAAACCTTACAGAAGAGGGGCTGCAAGATTGTTTTAAGTTCTTACAAGAAGAAAATGTAGACGAGATTTACTGTTCTTTATCACAGCTTTCTAATAGTCAATTGAGTAAAGTAATAGATTTTGCAGATAATAATCTTAAAATCTTAAAGTTTTTACCAGACAACAAAGATATATATTCCAAAAAATTAAAATACGAATACTACAATTACACACCAATTTTATCCTTTCGTAATATACCTTTAGAAGATTCTGTAAATCAGTTTTTTAAGAGAGTATTCGACATTGTGTTTTCATCTGCTGTAATTATCTTACTTCTTTCTTGGTTAACCCCAATTATTGCCATTCTTATTGTATTAGAATCTAGAGGTCCAATATTCTTTAAACAGTCTAGAAATGGATTTAATTATAAAGAATTTGATTGCTATAAGTTTCGTTCTATGACTCCAAACAAGGATGCTAATTTAAATCAGGCTACAAGAGGAGACCAACGTGTAACTAAAATCGGTAAGTTTATACGTAAAACGAGTATTGATGAGTTACCACAATTTTTTAATGTATTGTTTGGTGATATGTCTGTAGTAGGTCCTAGACCACACATGGTAAGTCATACCAATATGTACGCAAAGCGAATAGATAAATTTATGGTGAGACATTTTGTTAAACCAGGAATTACAGGATTGGCTCAAGTAAGTGGTTTTAGAGGAGAAATTGAAACAGATAAAGACATTATTAATCGTGTAAAACTAGATATTTTTTACATCGAAAATTGGTCTTTACTACTAGATGTTAAGATCGTTACGCAAACCTTTATGAATGTCGTTAATGGCGAAGATAAAGCCTATTAAAGCAAGCTAGTTAGCTTTTTTAGTTGCCCTTCTAGATTAAATGTGGTTGTTGCTGTTTCTTTTATTTGTTGTTTAAAAGCGATTGTTATTTCCGAAATAGTAATAGAAGCAATTACACGATTTAAATCCTCATAATCTGCCGCATTAGCAATCCAACCTAGTGTGTTATTTTTTACAACATCTTCCCCTTCACCACCTCCAAAATATAGAATGGGTAAGCCTAATTTTGCATATTCAAATATTTTGGAAGGTACAGAACCATAAATTCTATTTAATAAAGGGATTATAGCAATATCGTATTGCAATAACACCTTATGTAGTGCTTCTCTTGTAACTCTACCATGAAAGTATATAGGAAGATCTGGATGTTTTTCTATAAAGGACTCTATAAGCTTCTGTTCTGCTCCAGAACCATAAATATGAAGTTCTATATTGTTATTGAAATTTAATTCGGTACAAAGCTTGTAAACACCTTGTGCAATTCCTAGAAGGCCAGCATAAACTAGTTTTATTTTTTCTTCGGAAGGATTTCTAGATTCTATTTCAGGGGCATCAAAATCCGGATAATTTCTATATAAAAGCGTTTCCTTTTCAGGGAATAACGAGGTAACATGTGTTAGTATTTCTTCGCTTTGACCTAAAACCAAATCCGCTTTATTGTAATTAAAACGTTCAATTTTCTCTAACATTTTATAGCTGAAATTCTTTTTAAAAGCACCAAGCTCTAATCCTGCAATTGGCCATAAATCGCTAACATTTAAAATAAGATTTCTATTTTTGGAACGTAAAAAAAGCATGGCAGTAAAAGCAACCAATAATGGTGGCGATTGTACAATTACCGTTTTTGGTAGTTTATTAAATGCAAAAAAATAAAGCAAGCTGAAACTATAGGAAAGCATTGCAATTAAACGCAAAAACTTGTTTTTAGAAACGGTAGCATAGATCCATAATCGGTGAATCGTGATGCCTTTTTCAACCGTTGTTTGTTTAAATTTCCCGCTGTAATCATCAAATATTTTACCAGTAGGATAGTTTGGTAAAGGGGTGATTACTTGTACTTTAAAGTTTCTTTCTTGTAAACCTTCCGCTAGGTGAAAAATCCGATTAGAAGCTGCTCCAATTTCTGGAGGAAAGTAACTCGTTATTATTAGTACCTCTTTCATTTACAGCGAATAAATTTTAACTAAACAATCTGTAATACGTTTTGCCGCTTTACCATCCCAAAGCTCTGGAGTTTGTCCTTGTTTCCAATTACCCGAAAGTAAATTTGCAAAAGCAGCTTCAATTTTAGCAGTATCATTTCCTACTAAAACATTAGTTCCAATAGCACAAGTTTCTGGTCTTTCCGTCGAGTCTCTAAGCGTAATACAGGGCACATTCATCACAGTGGTTTCTTCTGTAATTCCACCAGAATCGGTAAGCATGGCAAAAGCATTTTTTACCAAATAATTAAAATGTAAATACCCTAAAGGTTCTACATAGTGCAGGTTTTTAAAATTTAAATCTAAACCTTCTAAAAGCTTTTTGGTTCTTGGGTGTACCGGAAATATTATAGGATAGTCTTTACCAAGATCTACAATTTGCTGAATAAGGTTTTTAAGCTGTTTTTCTTCGTCTACATTACTTGGTCTATGTAAAGTCATGACCATATATTTTTTCTCTTCCAACTTTAATTTCTCCCAAATTTGCGGTTTTTCAAGTCTTGGTAAATTTTTCAATAAGGTATCAATCATCACATTTCCAACAAAGAAAACTTTGTTTTTAGAAACTCCAAGATTTTCTAAGTTTTCATTTGCATAGCTAGAAGTCGTGAAATAGTAATCGGTTAAACTATCGGTTACAATTCTATTAATTTCTTCAGGCATATTCATGTCGCCAGAGCGAATTCCTGCTTCTACATGTGCAACATCTATTCCTGCTTTTTTAGCAACAATAGTACAAGCCATTGTGGAGGTTACGTCACCAACAACCATTACTAAATCACAAGGGTTTTGTTGTAATTCTTTTTCAAAACCAATCATAATTGCAGCCGTTTGTTCTGCTTGCGTACCACTTTTTACTTCTAGATTAATATCTGGAAAAGGGATGTTTAGTTCGGTAAAAAAAGTATCGCTTAAATTTTTATCGTAGTGTTGTCCGGTATGAACTAACCTATAATTCATATTAAAACCTTGTGCTTTCTTTTCTTGAATAGCTGCAATAATTGGTGCTATTTTCATGAAGTTTGGTCGTGCACCTGCAATAATAGTTATATTCATATTAATTAAGTAAAGATCTAAATTGTTTCAATTTACCGCTTTTAGATCGTTCGATTTTATCGTGTCTTTCAAAGATAATATTTAAACCTTTTTCAAGGTAGTTATCCATTTCGGTTTTAATGTTTTTTATTTTTGCTTCCGAAATATCTTCCGCACTAGCATAAATAATTTTGAAAGTATCTATTTTCTGCTGTTCAATAATAAACTCTTTTATGGTACTATCGTCTTCAATAATACTTTTGGTAATGTAGTAAAAAGTTAAGCCTGCTGCCTTTTTTCCGCTAGGTAAAATAGCGATATCATTGGTTCTTCCTATTAGTTTTTCAAGAATAGGTTTTTGTAAGGTGCTGCTTTTACTAAGTACGCCAATATCGCCAATATCATAACGTATAAAAGGATGTGCTTTGTTATACAGTGAGGTAATTACAATTCTGCCTTCTTCACCAAAAGGTAAAATGTTGTCCTGCTTGTCCAGGATTTCTACAAAAATGGTTTCGCTATTTACTTGCCAAATATTTTGCGGATTTTGAAATGCAATTAAGTCTAATTCAGAGGCGCCATATTCATTAATTATAGGAACATTAAATTGCTTTTCTAGAAGTTTTTTATCGTCTTCAAAAAGCATTTCAGAAGTGACAACACAAGCATTTAGTGTAGGGCAAACCGTTTTTAGAATAATATTTTTTTTCTGAAGATATTTAGCAAATTGCACAATGGCACTGGTGTAACCATTAATATAATCAAAACGTGTTGTATGAAATGTCGTTACACATTTTTCAAAAGCGGCATCGCTTAAATCGAAAACCGAAAACCGAAAACGTTTCCCTAAAAAATCTTTAAAACGTTCTTTATAATACCCCACTTTATCTAACGGAATACCATAAAATCGAGCTTGTTTAGAAGTATTAAAATCGATACCAAACCAACCAAACCTGTTTTTTATTACCGACCAAGTTAGTGCATGGCAAAATTTATCTTTAGCAAAAACAAAAGGATCTCCAGAAGAGCCGGAAGTTTTATTCACATATACGTTTTTAGTAGTAAACCCTTTAGAAAGTCTAGCGTTTAAAGGTTGCTGTAAATCGCTTTTTGTCATTACAGGAATGTTTTTCCAGTCTGTAATAGTAGCATTTTTAGCAATTTCTTGATAAAACGAATTGTTTTGTAAGTGATAATTAAAAATATCCTTTTTTTTCTGAAGTAGATAAGTCTCAAAATCGGCTTCGTTTTTAGCCTGAATATTTTCTAAAACACGAGAAGCCTTCTTTATAGGAAAGCCGTTTAGTTTTAAAGAAAGATTGAATAAATGCAAACGAAAAGATATTTTTGTAAAGTAAATAAAAAATATTCGTGTATTCGACGCATTAGTTTTATTTTTGAGCAAACAAAATACAACATGACTATTTTAATTCTTGGTTCTGGCGGAAGAGAACATACTTTTGCTTGGAAAATATCACAAAGCCCTTTATGTAAAAACCTTTATGTAGCTCCTGGTAATTCTGGAACAGCAGAAATCGCTACCAATGTGGATATTGGGGTAACCGATTTTCAATCGATTAAAGCGCTGGTTTTAGAAAAAGAGGTGAATATGGTTGTGGTAGGACCAGAAGATCCTCTAGTGCAAGGTATTCATGATTTCTTTTTGCAAGACGAAGCCTTAAAGCATGTTGCAGTTATTGGACCAGAAAAAGCCGCGGCAGAGTTAGAAGGAAGTAAAGAATTTGCTAAAGAGTTTTTATACAGACATAATATTCCAACTGCAGCTTACCAGAGTTTTAATGCAAGTAATGTGGAAGAAGGATATGCTTTTTTAGAAACGTTAAATCCTCCTTATGTTTTAAAAGCAGACGGATTAGCAGCTGGAAAAGGGGTTTTAATCTTAAATGATTTAGACGAAGCGAAAGCCGAATTAAAAAGCATGTTAGTAGATGCTAAGTTTGGTGCAGCAAGTAACAAAGTAGTTATTGAAGAGTTTTTAGACGGAATAGAATTAAGCTGTTTTGTTTTAAGTGACGGAAAAAACTACAAAATTTTACCTACAGCAAAGGATTATAAAAGAATTGGCGAAGGAGATACCGGATTAAATACAGGTGGAATGGGAGCAATCTCTCCAGTACCTTTTGCTACCGAAGAATTTTTAAATAAAATTGAAGAACGCATTGTAAAACCTACAATTTCTGGTTTACAAAAAGATAACTTACCTTATAAAGGTTTTGTGTTTATTGGTATCATTAAAGTTGGTGACGATCCAAAAGTTATAGAGTATAATGTAAGAATGGGAGATCCGGAAACCGAAGTGGTTTTACCAAGACTTAAAAATGATTTAGTAGAAATTTTTCAAGCCATAGCGAATCAGACTTTAGATCAAATAGAAATTGAAATAGATGAGCGTGCAGCAACAACAGTGATGTTAGTTTCTGGTGGTTACCCAGAAGCATATGAAAAAGGAAAAGAAATCACTGGAGTGAAAAACATAACGGAATCTTTAGCTTTTCATGCAGGAGCAAAATTAGATGGAGATAAAATTGTAACTTCTGGAGGACGTGTTATGGCAATTACAAGCTATGGAAATACCTACCAAGAAGCCATAAAAAAATCTTACCAAAGTATAGAAAAACTACATTTTGATAAGATGAATTATCGTAAAGACATTGGTTTTGATCTGTAATTCTTATAAATAAGAATGTGCAGAAACAGTTTTATTTTCTTCGTTGTTTTTATCAAATGATCTTAATTGAAGCATCCAGTAAACCATTGCTACAAATCCAATAAGAATAAAAATCCAAGAAATAATATTTGCTGCAAACCAGTTTTCAAGTTCTAAGTTTTTAATTGCATCTAAAGGAACAAATAAAACATTTACAAATAGGTCTTGTATTGCGTTAAAGAAATCTTTCATAATAGTAATAATAGTATATTTACAATACAAAAGTACAAAAAGAGTTAATGATTACAAGTATTTTTAGTAAATCTAAGCCAATAAATTTTTTAATCGTTTTTGTAATTACTGCTTTGGCGTTTTTAAGCGTTAAATTAAAGTATACACAAGGGCCTGTTACTAGCGTGTTTGTTATGCAACAACTAGTAACTTTTATGGTTTCTTATTTCTCCATTTTACTATTAAATTTTATTGTAACTAAAAATGAATTAACTCTAAAAAGTAATATTGAAATAATATTATTTAGCCTTTTCTTATTACTAATACCAGAATCATTAATTAGTTCTAGAGTGATTTGGGCTAACTTTTTTATTCTTTTTGCCTTAAGAAGACTAATAAGTTTAAGAACTAAAAAAGATATAAAAAGTAAACTGTTTGATGCTGCTTTTTGTATTGCTGTTGCTTCTTTATTCTATTTTTGGGCTATTTTGTTTCTTTTCTTAATCCCATTGGTATTACTGTTTCATTCTAGTGATAATATAAGACATTGGCTAACACCTGGTGTTGGCGTTGCTACCGTTTTTATATTATGTATAAGTGCATCTATAATAATTAATAATACCTATTTAAGTTTTTTTAATAGTAATTACGAAACAGGATTAGACTTTAATAGCTATAACACCTTACAGTTTTTGGTAGCTTTAACATTGCTGTTTTCCTTTGGGTTTTGGTCAGTTTTCTATTATTTAAAAAACTTTAGAAAGAAAATTAGAACCATAAGACCAGCTTTTAAAACAATTTTGGCAACGTTAATAATCGCTTTTATACTCTTTGTAATTGCGCCAAATAAGAACGGAAGTGAGCTTTTATTCTTATTTGCACCTTTAGCAATAATTATTACTAATTATATTGAAACCATTAATGAGAAATGGTTTAAAGAAGTATTTTTTGGTGTTTTATTAATTGCTCCGTTTGTGATGTTAGTGTTGCACTTTTTTTCCAAAAGCTAAATCACCAGCATCCCCTAAACCAGGAACTATATATCCTTTGTCGCTTAATTCTGGATCAATAGTACCAATCCATAAATGTGTGTCTTCGCTAAAATTTTCATTTATAAAATCTACACCTTCTTGTGCGCCAATTACACTTACTAAGTGTACGTTTTTTGGTTTTCCAAAAGGTTTTAGAGCTTCAAAAGTAGCAAGCATCGATTGTCCTGTTGCTAACATAGGATCTGCAAGAATAAGGGTTTTGTTTTCTAAGCTTGGGCAAGCTAAATATTCTACTACAATTTCAAAACTATCCGGATCTTCTTTATGGTGTCTATATGCAGAAATAAATGCATTTTCTGCATCATCAAAATAATTTAATAAACCATTATGTAATGGTACTCCAGCCCTTAAAATAGAACATAAAACAATGTCATTATTAAGTAATTCCATTTTACAATTACCCAAAGGAGTTTCAATGGTTGTTGTATTATATTGTAGAGATTTACTCATTTCATAACCCAAAATTTCACCAATACGCTCTATGTTTCGTCTAAAACGCATGCTGTCTTTTTGAATTTTTATATCTCTTATTTCAGAAATAAAAGAGTTTAATATGGAATTCTCTTCTGCTAGATTAAATATTTTCATGGGATAAAAATAAGAATAAATTAAATAGTAAGATTACGGGTTTTGCCGATTTTTTATGAGTTTTATCTAAAAAAACTGTAAATATTTAAAAAAACTTCGGATAGTTGTATTTTGTATTATATTTGATTCCCCTCAAAAAAAATCTACTAGAAATTTCGTGCCTGTTTTATGTTATAGTATGCTATAATTTAAACATAAAACTAACTAACATGAAATTAAAAATTACAATTCTAGCCTTTTTGGCTTTAGCTTTTGGTTTTCAGACCATACAAGCTAATGCTCCTTTAAGTATTGATGGGGAAGCTGCAACTGTAATGATGACTACCGAAGACAATTCATTAATTGTTTCTGCAGGATGTCACATTTACACAGTAAATATGCAGACTTATCAAGCTACATTACTAACATCATCTCCTTATGTATCCGAGATAAACTCCTTAGCTGTAGATGCTAGTACAGGATGGGTTTTTTACGTTAGTAATCAGGCTTCTAAATACAACTGGACCGTTTATGGTTATAATGTATATGCGAATACACATAAATCTTTTGGCGATATTAAATCTTATTTTACTTCAAGCGGACATGCATATTCATCTAGAGGTTTAGGTTCTGGAGGCGCAACTTTTTATAATGGGAAACTTTACTTTGCTATGGAGTATCCTTCAAATTGCTATAACTATAGAACTTCAAGTGGTATAGTAAATGTAAAGGACGAATTAAAAAGAGAATTAGAAAGCGTTAAGATTAATAAAGGTTCTCTTATAAACACTGCTTCCGAAATGAGTACGGGAAGATCAGGATCTACGGAAACGTTGCCTACTGCAGATGTTAATGAAACTAAAAGTCTAAAAACGGAAGACAACTATAATTTACGTGATTATGTTTCAGAATCTAGCTTAATGGACAATACGGGTTCATCAACAGGATCTTCAACAGGTTCTTTAACAGATTCTAATAGAGGTGTTTCGCAACGTGGACATAGCAATTATAGTAGTTATAATAATAAGATTTACTTGCTAGAGGTTTGCTTTAGTAACCTTTCAGATTTTAGTGGAGATTCTTCTAGTATATCTAACGCTAGTCCGAAATACGACAACGACGGGCATTCTAGTTTTATATATAAAGGAGAGCTTGGGGATATAGCTGTAAGTGATGACGGAGAAATTTATGCGGTTACAACGTATCAAATTCAGCATTTTGATTTTAATACCAATGCTTTCAATTGGGCAAATAACGAAGATGTTTATGCGCAAATAGCTAAAGATAAAAACAGTAATTTTCATTTACTTAAAAATAAGAAAACGTGTTCTCATTATGGGTCTTGTTATTCTAGTTGTACTAGAAAAAGTTATGTACAAAGCTATACACAACCATCCCAATTACAAACGTATAATGATATTCAATTAGGAAGTTTAATTGAAATTCAGGGTTTATCAGCAGAAGATCAAGGTAAAATTACCGATGCTGCAGATTATTTAAACCTAGTTGTAGATGTTGAAGTTTCTTATAATTTAGAAGGAACTATTTTTGACGATGATAACCAAAATGGAACACAAGAAACGGAAGAAACTAATCTAGAGGATGTAATAGTGACTTTATATGCAGACACTAATAATAATGGTGTTTTAGATACAGGTGACCAAGAATTAGCAGTTGCTTCATCCGATGCCAATGGTTATTATAACTTTACAAATATCTCGGAAGAAGATATACTTGTAATTGTAACAGTGCCGGAAGATACAGAGGCCAACACCTACCAAGCAACGACCAATGAAGTTATCGTAATTACAGCAACGGAAGATGTTTCTGGAGTGGATTTCGGAATTAACGAAAATAACATAATTAACTATGCTATTGAAGGAGTTGTATTTGATGATGATAATGCTAATGGCCTTTATGAGACAGAAGAGGCGTATTTAAACAACATTCCTGTTATTTTATATAATGATATTAATAACAATGGCGCTTTAGATGTTGATGACTTAGTATTAGAAGAAACAACTACGGATGAAAATGGTTATTATGCTTTTACCGAAGTAAGCTATTATAGCGTATTAGTTGAAGTAATTGCACCAGAAGACACAGCAGATAATATATATACATTAACAACAGATGAGGTTGTTGTTATTCATTCCGATGAAGATGTATCTGGAGTTGATTTTGGTATCAACGAAGAAGAAATTTTAATGTATACTATTTCTGGTGTAGTATGGGATGACAATAATAGAGATGGTGTGCAAGATGCAACAGAAACACCTTTACCATCTATTATTGTTAATTTATATAATGATAATAATGAAAACGGAATTTTAGATGCTGGAGATGAATATGTAAGTACGCAATTTACGTCTTATTCAAACCCTAATTACACATTTACTAATGTTACAGCAGGTAGCAAAATAGTATATGCAGTAACGCCTCAAAACGTTCCACCATTCTTGTTTTATACTACTACTTTCGATTTAGATGATGCGACTGTTAATCCAGATGGTTTTTATGGTTTTAATTTACAAGAAACTACAGAAGGAGTTGATTTTGGTATAGATAAAATTTTTGGTAACTCAAAAGTAGCAGCAGACGAAGGAAAAGACAAAGGGAAATCTGACGAAGCATTAATTGACGATACGCTAATAAGAGAGTTTGCACAAAACAGTCAAGATTTAGATGCAGAATCTTTAGAGTTATATAATAGTGTGAAATTATATCCTAATCCTTCTACGAAATACATTTTTGTAAAATCAGATATACTAGATGCCAACACTGTTATTAAAGTTTACAGTATTACTGGTAAGTTAATTATAACAAAAGATTACAGTACAGCGTCTAATTTAAGTGAAGTAAAACTTGACTTAGAACAATTAAGCGCTGGATTATATCTTGCAAAAATTTTAACTAAGGATAATAAAACCATAGTTAAAAGGTTTGTTAAACAATAATTAATCAAATTTAATTGAATTCCAAAAAGCCGCTTTTAGCGGCTTTTTTGGTTTCAAAAATGTATATTTGTAATCAAATAAATTAAAATATGTTTTCAGAAAAAGCCAATAAAATATTTCAAGACGTAATTAATACCTATCACGTTTTAAATACTGTAGATCAACCTTTCACTAATATTTATAATAAAGAAACCAATTTATTAGAACATTTATTATACAGAAAATGTTGGATAGATACGGTACAATGGCACTATGAAGACATCATTAGAGATCCACAAATAGACCCTGTTGCTGCTTTAGCATTGAAACGTCAAATTGATGCTTCTAACCAAGACAGAACAGATATGGTAGAGTATATTGATAGTTATTTTTTAGAAAAAAATAAAAGCGTTTCTGTAAAAGAGAATGCTACTATTAATACCGAAAGTCCAGCTTGGGGAGTAGATAGATTATCTATTTTAGCTTTAAAAGTATATCACATGCATGAAGAAGCAACTCGTACAAACGCTACAGATACGCATAAAGCAGCTTGTCAAAAGAAATTAGACATCTTATTAGAGCAACGTGTAGATTTATCAACAGCAATAGATACCTTGTTAAAGGATATCGCAAATGGAGATAAATACATGAAAGTGTACAAGCAAATGAAAATGTATAATGACGATGAGCTAAACCCAGTTTTACGTTCACAGAAGTAATACATAATTTTTCATTACAAGAAACTCCTTCCCTTTTTTTAAGGAAAGGTGGATTTCAATTTATTAAAAAATTGAAAGACGCAAAGGTTTTATGAATACACAAAAACATATTTTAGTCATTCGTCTCTCTGCAATGGGAGACGTTGCTATGACTGTTCCTGTTTTAAGAGCATTTACACAGCAGCATCCAGGAGTGAAAATCACCGTTTTAACACGTGCGTTTTTTACGCCTTTTTTTAGAGACTTAGACAACGTTACTGTTTTTCCTATAGATTTAAAAGGAAGGCATAAAGGTGTTTTCGGACTTTTTAAACTTTCAAAAGAATTAAAAAAACTACATATTGATGCCGTTGCCGATTTGCATAACGTATTGCGAACTAAGATTTTAAAAGTCTTTTTCTTCGGAATAAAATACATGCAAATAAATAAAGGTAGAGCAGAAAAGAAAGCACTAGTTTCTGGTAAAGTGTTCCAGCAGCTAAAAACATCACAGGAGCGATATGCAGATGTTTTTAAAGCGCTAGGTTTACCTGTAGACATAAGTAATCCAACCTTTCCAAAAACCGTTAAGCTTCAAGATAAAACACTTTCTAAAACAGGAGGTAAAACCAAAAAGTGGATAGGTATTGCGCCTTTTGCAGCCTTTAAAAGTAAAATGTATCCTTTAGATGCTATGCAAGTAGTTATTGAAGCACTTTCTAAAACGCATACTGTTTTTCTTTTTGGAGGAAAACAAGATATTCAAGAGTTACAGGCTTTACAGATAAATAAGAACGTGGTTAATTTAGCCGGACAATTAAGTTTAAACGAAGAGTTAGACGTTATTTCTAATTTAGACGTCATGTTGTCTATGGATTCTGGCAATGCACACATTGCAGCAATGCTTGGCAAAAAAGCAGTTACCATTTGGGGAGTTACACATCCTTTTGCAGGGTTCTCACCTTTTAATCAACCAGAAAATTACGCGTTATTAGCAGATAAAAAACAGTTTCCTTTAATACCAACTTCTATCTATGGAAATAAGTTCCCTGAAGGATACGAAGAAGCTTCCAAAAGTGTTTCTACAAAAAAAATTATAGACACAATAAATGCTGTAATTTAAAAGGTGTAAGTAATTGTTGTATAGAATTTTAGGTGCTGAAATGAAAAACCCTACTCCAAGGAGTAGGGTTCATTTTAAACTTACCATAAAAAAAATAATCCCTAACTATTATCATTTATCGTTTAAAACTAGAACGAATATATTGGGTTTATTATTTAAAAAAAATAAACATCTAGGAAAAGATAATAAAATCGTTAAAGTGTATGTTTTTTGAGTTAAAACAAGATTTTCATCGATAAAATGTTAGCACAAGAATGATTTTAAATATTTTTTCACCGTTTATACATCATCGTAATCGACTGTAATTTTAGAGGTTGTTGGGTGTGCTTGACAGGTTAAAATTAAACCTTCTGCCAATTCACTAGCAGTTAAAATATTATTTTGTCTCATTTTTGCTTCTCCTTCCGTAATTTTCGCAATACAACTACTACAAATTCCGCCTTGACAAGAATATGGAGCGTCTAGATCTTTATCTAATGCAGCTTCAAGAATAGATTGTTTTTGCGACATAGTAAAGGTCGTTGTTTCATCATCTACAGTAATAGTAATTTCTGTTTCACCATTTGCAGTTTCTTCATTTATAACAGCAGGTTTTGCAGCTTTAAAAAGTTCAAAGTGTATGGTGTCTTCCGCTATATCATGTCCTGTTAAAACATCTTTAACAGTATGTATCATTGCTTCTGGTCCGCAAAGGTAAAAAGCATCTACATCAATATGCTTATGCTTATTTTTCATTACATAATTTACAGTACTTTTTTCAATCCTTCCAAAAATAGCATCTTCTTCATCTTCTTGACTAAAGACAAACTGTATAGAAAAGCGTTCTTTATAATTATGATGCAATGCTAATAATTCATTTAAAAACATCGTGTCTTTGGTGGTTTTGTTTCCGTAAACCAGAATTACTTTACTGTGTACTTCTTCTTCTAAAGCACATTTTATAATACTTAAAACAGGAGTAATCCCACTTCCGGCAGCAAATGCAGCGATATTTTTAGTTTTAGAATCGTTAGGTGTAAATACAAACCTTCCTTTTGGCGAAGCTACTTCTAAAGTGTCTCCAGCTTTTAAAGTGTTATTTGCATACGCAGAAAAAGTACCACCTTCTACTTCTTTTACTGCAACTTTTAATTCTCCACTTTTTGGCGAAGAGCATAAAGAGTAATCTCGTCTTACTTCATTGCCGTTAATAGTGGTTTTTACTGTTATATATTGTCCTGCTTTAAAAGCGAAAATTTCTTTTAAGTTTTCTGGTACATTAAAGGTTATAGTTACTGCTTTTTCAGTTTCTCTATGTATATCTTTAATGGTTAATTTATGAAATTGTGACATCTTTATTATTTTTTGTAAAAATAATGAAGCATTTTCGTTTTGCCTTTCTTTTATTCTAAAAATTATACCTAATTATCTTATACATAAGAAATTTATGTATATTTGATTTATGGCAAACAATAAATTATATAAAGGAAGTTTAATAACCATTATATTAAAGCTTCTGGATGAAGGAGGTAAGATGTATGGTTATGAAATCACGCAAAAAGTGAAAGTGATCACTAAAGGAAAATTAAAGATTACCGAAGGTGCTTTATATCCTGCTTTGCATAAATTAGAAGCAGATGGCATGTTAGATGTTGAGGTAGAAAAAGTAGATAATAGACTGCGAAAATACTATAAGCTAACAGAAAAAGGAAGTAAAGAAACCAATAGTAAATTGCAAGAGCTTCAGGATTATATTAAAACGATGCAGCTTCTAGTAAACCCTAAATTTAGTTTAGATTAATGAAAACAGCCAATAAAGAAAACATGTCGAAGAGCAAAAAAGTGGACAAAGAACAGCTTGACGATCTTTATCAATTCACCATAAAACATTTTGTAGAGCATTACGATTTGCAAACAGAATTAGTAGATCATCTGGCAAATGATATAGAATCTATTTGGGAAAAGAATCCTGATTTACCTTATGAAGATGCGCGAGATAAAGCTTTTAAAAAGTTTGGTGTTTTCGGATTTATGAATGCTGTTGAGCAACGTCAAAAAGCAATGCATAAAAGGTATTTAAAGTTTTTATGGACAGAGCTTAAGCAATGGTTTACTTTACCTAAAGCAATTAAAACGGCTGCCTTTTTTATAATAATCTATGTTGCTTTTACCTCTTCTTTATTCTCATATTTTATTTTTGCTTTTTATGGGGTAGTCTGTATTTGGTCTTTTGTTAAAAGTGTACAGCTTAAAAGACAGTTTAAAAGAAGAAAGGAAGTTTCTAATAAAAAATGGATGCTAGAAGAAATAATATTTAAACAAGCTGGAGGATCTGTACTATTATTAATGTCTCAATTGCCTTCTTTGTATAATCTTTCAGATAATTTATTTACCAATTTCTATTTTATTTTAGGCTTTTCTGTTTTTTCGACTTTATTTTTTCTTTGGCTATATATTAGCTTTTTAATATTGCCCCAAAAAGCGGAAGAGTTATTAAATAAAACCTATCCCGAATTCTGTGTGTAACATTTTTATACTTTTCACTACTAACATTTAAACCAAACCCAACCAAAATGATAAAACGTTTTTTAGATTTAGAATGGAAACAGTTTACTAGATCAGCAAGCTTTGGTAAAAGCGTAGCGCTAAAAATAGTAATGGCCTTTTTTGCCTTGTATTTTGTTGCCATGTTTTTAATCATGGGAATTGCAATGTATCCACTGCTTAAAAAAGTGTTTCCAGAAAGTGATCCTTTAATAATGTTTAACGGATTTATCTTCTTTTGGATTTTAGGCGATTTAGTAATCCGATTTTTCTTTCAAAAATTACCAGTAATGAGTGTGAAACCATTACTTACGCTTCCTATTAAAAGAGGTAAAGTGGTAAACTTCGTTTTAGGAAAATCTGCATTGTCCTTTTTTAATTTTCTGCCTTTATTTGCAATTATACCTTTTGGTGTTACGCTAATATTAAAAGATTATAACGTTTCTGTGGTTATCGTTTGGATGTTAACGATTGTGCTAATTACTCTTATTAATAATTTTTTAAATTTTATTATTGAAAGTCTATCTGCTAAAACAGAATTATCTTTTTTACCAATTATACTTTTTGCAGGATCTCTTTTTGCATTAAATCATTTTCAAATAATAAATATTGCCGAAGTTTTATCTAATGGTATTCAGGCTATTTCTAATAATCCGTTATTCCTAGTGGTTCCAATACTTGTTTTAATTGGTCTATACCTGTATAACTTTAAAATTCTTCGTGCTAAATTATTTTTAGACAGTTCCCTAAAATCTAAAACACAAGAGGTAAATGCTTCTAATCTAGAATGGACTAAAAAGTTTGGAGACATTGCACCTTTTATGCAATTAGATTTAAAATTACTTTGGCGTAATAAACGACCAAAATCCTCGGTTTGGATGTTGTTAATGGGACTTTTATATGGTTTGTTCTTTTATCCAAACCCTATGTATCAAGACAAAGAATTCTTATTTGCGTTTGTTGGTATTTTTGTAACCGGAATTTTTCTTATCAACTTCGGACAATTCATTCCTGCATGGGATAGTGGTTATTACAAAATGCTAATGAGTCAAAATATTAAATACAAACAATACTTAAAATCTAAATACACGTTAATGACTTTAAGTGTTATTATTTTATTTGTGTTAAGTATTCCTTACGTATACTTTGGTTGGAAAATTTTACTAGCACATTTTGCTGCAGCAGTTTATAATATTGGTGTAAACACCTACGTCATTTTATTAGGAGGTTCTTTCAATCGAAAAAAAATAGATTTAAACCAAAGAGCAGCGTTTAATTTTCAAGGTACTGGAGCGGTACAGTGGATTATTGGTTTTCCGTTAATGCTTTTACCAATGGGGATATTCGCTATTTTTAATTTTGCATTCAATTTCGAAATTGGTATTCTAGTACTTATCCTTTTAGGAGTAACCGGAATTATTTTCCATCAAAAAATAATGAAATTAATAACCAAGAGATATTTAGCTTCAAAATATAAAATGATTGCTGCTTTTGATCAAGACAACTAAAATTTAACCACATGATAACTACAACAAATCTTACCAAAAAATACAATTCAAATCCCGTTTTAAATATTGAAAGTTTAGAAATCCCTAAAGGACAAAGCTTCGGTTTAGTTGGTAATAATGGTGCTGGAAAAACCACGTATTTTAGTCTGCTTTTAGATTTAATACAACCAACTACAGGGTATATTAAAAATAACGATATTCAAGTAAACCTTAGTGAAGACTGGAAGCCATTTACGTCGTCTTTTATAGATGAAAGCTTTTTAATTGGTTACCTAACTGCAGAAGAATACTTTTATTTTATTGGCGAACTTAGAGGACAAAACAAAGCAGATGTAGATGCCTTAGTAGCTACTTTTGAAGATTTTTTCCATGGAGAAATTCTCGGACAAAAAAAATACCTTCGCGATTTAAGTAAAGGAAACCAAAAGAAAGCAGGAATAGTTGCGGCACTTATTGGTAATCCAGAAGTCATTATATTAGATGAGCCTTTTGCCAATCTAGATCCTACAACGCAAATAAAACTGAAACAAATAGTAAAAGATTTAGCGCAAGAACAAGGAGTAACCGTGCTTATTTCTAGTCACGATTTAATGCATGTTACAGATGTTTGTGAACGTATTGTAGTGTTAGAAAAAGGAGAGGTGGTTAAAGATATTGTAACTAGCCAAGCAACCTTAAAAGAATTGGAAGCACATTTTGCAGGAACAGAAATAATCTAAAAGTACTTGCTTTTTATAGCAAAGTAAAAAAAGATGTGTATTTTTACGTGCTTATGCAGTTTTTATACCAGTTGTGAATTAAAATTACTATAAAATAAAATGATGATTTTTTTCTTTATATAAATTAGAGAAATAAAGCATAGCTTTAGTTACGGTTTCTTTTTGTAATGAAATAGAAAGGAAAAAAGGGCGTTTTATTACGGAAATTTCAATTGGTAAATGATATTATATAATAATTGCACAAGTTTATAGTTATTTGATTAAATACACCGCTTTTGAAAACATCGTATAAAATAATATTAGTTCTTTTAGTTTCAGTAACTTTAATAACTAGTTGTTCTAGAAAAAAGAATAGCTTTATTAGTAGAAATTACCACGCATTATCCGCTCGAGACAACACCCTTTTTAATGGATATAATGCGCTAGAAGAAGGCAGAGAAAACCTGAACCAAGGTTATACAGATAATTACTGGGAAATCCTTCCTATAGAGCGCATGCAAGTTTTTGAAGAGGTTACACTTCCTGGACAAAATAAAAACGAAAGCTTTAGTAGAGCAGAAGAAAAAGCAGTAAAAGCCATTCAGAAGCATGGTATGAATATTCAAGGAAAAGAATATAATTACCAAATAGACGAAGCGTATTTACTTTTAGGGAAAGCACGTTATTTTGACCAGCGTTTTGTGCCTTCCTTAGAGTCTTTCAACTACATTTTATATAAATATCCTGCTAGTAATAAAATCAATCAAGCTAAAATTTGGAGAGAAAAATCTAATATTCGTCTAGAAAACGAAGAATTAGCGATTAAAAATCTAAAACGTCTTTTAGATCAAGAAGAATTAGACGGTCAGGACTTAGCAGATGCTACATCTATACTGGCACAAGCTTATATAAATACCAAATCTTTAGATAGTGCATTAACACAAATAGATATTGCATCTAATGCTACAAAAAGTAATGACGAACGCGGAAGATATCGTTTTATACAAGGACAGTTATACAATGCTTTAGGAGATAAAGACAGTGCAAACATAGCCTTTGATAGAGTTATAGATTTAAACCGAAGCACGCCTAGAATGTACCTTATTAGTGCACACATTGAAAAGGCTAAAAACTTTGATTATGAAGAAGGAGACAAATTAGAGTTCCTTGAATTACTTACCGACTTAGAGGAAAATCGTGAAAACAGACCTTACCTAGATAAGATTTACCATCAGATAGCAGAATACCATTTAAAGAATCAATCCGATTCTTTAGCATTAGCATACTACAATAAATCTTTAAGAACAGACACCAACGACAAGGTTTTAAAAGCAAAAACCTATGAGATTATTGGGGATATGAAATTTATTGCTGCAGCTTATAAAAGTGCTGGTGATTATTATGATAGCACCATGACGAATATGGTAGTGAATAGCAAGCCATACCGAGTTATTAAACGCAAAAGAGATAACTTGGAAGATGTTATTCTATATGAAGACATCGCGAAAAATAATGATAGTATTATACGATTAGTGTCTCTGTCTAAAGAAGGGAAGCTTGCGTTTTTTACAGAGCATGTAGAGAAACTTAAAGAGGAAGCCGAAAAAGCACAAGAAAAAGCAGCAGCAGCAGAAAGAAACAAAGGTCTTGTAACAACCAATAAGGTTTTTGGTAATAGTCCCGCATTAGGAGGTAAAGGTTCTAAAGGCGGACCAACACCTGGTCAAGGGTCTTCTTTTTACTTTTACAACACAACTACAGTAGCTTATGGTAAATCGGAGTTTGCTAAAGATTGGGGAAAGCGTAAATTAGAAGACGATTGGAGATGGTCTAGCAATACAAATTCCGGAATAAAAAATACCGAAGAAAATCCTGCGATAGCAAATGCTTCCGAAGTAGAATTATACGATCCTCAGTTTTATATAGATCAAATTCCTTCCGAAGAGAAAGTAGTAGATAGCATTGTAAAAGAAAGAAACTTTGCCTATTACCAATTAGGTCTAATCTATAAAGAGAAATTTAAAGAATATCCTTTAGCAAAGAGTAAATTCACACAACTTTTAAATAATAACCCGGAAGAAAAGTTAGTGCTTCCTACCAAATATAACCTGTATAAAATTTATCAATTATTAGGAGAGCAAGGGGAAGCCGATTTTACTAAAAAAGATATTACTACCAATTATCCAGATTCTAGATATGCAACCATTTTAAATAATCCGGAAGCAGCAAATCTGGAAGATGAAAATAGTCCGGAAACCATATATAAAAACCTGTACAATCAATTTGAAAATCAGGAATACGTTCAAGTACTTTCCAATATAGAAAAATATATTATAGCTTTTGAAGCAGAAGCGATAGTTTCTAAATTCGAGCTTCTTAAAGCAACAGCAACAGGACGTTTATATGGTTATGAAGCTTATAAAAAAGGAATTAATTTTGTCGCGCTTAATTATGCAAACACACCAGAAGGGCAGCGAGCACAAGATTTATCCACCAATGCATTGCCTAAATTGGCTAACAAAGAATTTGCTTCGGATAGCTTAAATGGTAATTATAAAGTGTTGTACAAGTTTAATACAGCGAATACCGAAGAGATAACAAGTTTTGAAAAAACCTTAAAGGAAGTAACAGCGCATGTGCCACATTATAGATTAAGTACTTCGGTAGATGTATATGATCCAGAAACAACATTTGTTGTCATTCACGGACTAAAAAGTATCGATGGAGCAAAAGGATTTGCATACATATTAAGAGATGAGGATAGATCTAAAATAACAAAGCCATCTATCGCTATTTCTTCTACAAATTACCAAATTGTTCAGATTCATAAGAATTTAGACGATTATACTAAAGCACAGCAATAATAAAATAAGAATCATGTTTTCAGATAATAAAAAAGATAAAAAAGCTTACGAAAATTCTTCCAGCCAAAACATTATAGCAAAAGGAACCAATATTGTTGGAGACTTTTCTAGTGAAGGCGATTTAAGAATAGATGGAACTATTGAAGGAAACCTAACTACTCCAGGAAAAATTGTAGTGGGAAGATCTGGTGTAATTAAAGGGACGCTAAATGGATCTGATGCTTATTTTGAAGGAAAATTCTCAGGAAACTTAACCTTAACAGGAACCTTAACTTTAAAGTCTTCTGCACATATTGAAGGGGAAGTCGTTCTTGGTAAACTAGAAGTAGAGCCAGGAGCAACCTTTAATGTAAACTGTGTGATGAAAGGCGCCTTAAAAGAATTAAATAATAACAATACTTCACAAAAAATAAAAAAAGGAAGAAGTGCCTAGTAAATTTTTAAGATTTACATCTACAGCTTTTCAAATGGGAGGAACCATTTGGTTGGGTAATGTATTAGGAAAATGGTTAGATGTAAAATACCAAACCACGTATTTAGAAAACACCATTACACTTCTAGCGGTTTTTATTGCTATGTACTTAGTGATTAGCCAAGTTTTAAAAATTTCAAAAGATAATGAAGACAATGATTAAAAGAATCGTTTTCTACTGTATAGGTTTTTCATTTTTATTTGCAGCTTCTTATACAATTCATGTATCTGGTTTAAAAGATTTAAATATTAAACTTAGAGTACCACTATTTTCTATCTATCTATTTCATTTTATAGTATCCCTATTTATTTGTGTAAGTTTTGCGGTACTGGAAACTACTAAAAAATGGTCGCAACAGTTGGGTTTTGTGTACTTATTTACATTAATAACCAAACTTATGCTGTTTGCAGTTCTCTTTAAAAATTCTGTTTTTAAAGTCGAGAACCTTAGTAAATTAGAAGGATTTAATCTGCTAATTCCGGTGTTCCTTTTTCTTTTTTTAGAAGTCTATTTTATTGCGAAGATATTAAGTAAAAAATAGTGCTAAATATTATTGAAAAAAAAGTAATTGTTTTTTCAATAATTTCCGTAGTTTTGCACCGAATTTAAAAACACAGTTTTTTTGATTTTTTTAACAATGAAGGTAGCTAAACAAACTTTTAAATTATTCACTCTCGCAGTAATGCTTTTCGCTAGTGCTTTTGCAATGGCCGAAAACACTAATGATACGGAGAAAGATACAGGTGGTCAAATAGATACAAAAGAAGAAGTGGAAGCTTATATTTTGCATCATATTCAAGATTCTCATGATTTTTCTTTGTTCTCATATACAAGTGATGCAGGAGAACGTAAACATTTCGGATTCCCTTTACCAATTATTTTATGGTCAAGTAACGGTTTAACAACTTTTATGTCTTCAGAGTTTCATCATAATGATGATGGTCATGTTGTTGTAGAGAAAAACGGATTGAAATTCGCAAAGATTCATTCTAAGATCTATGAGTTAGACGGTGGAGCTGCAACAGTAGCTTTTGATGAAACACATCATGCAACGAATGCACATAGAGTATTAGATTTTTCTATTACTAAAAGTGTAGTAGGTGTCTTATTAATTGGTTTATTAATGTTAATCTGGTTTTCTGGTTTAGCAAGACAATATAAAAAGAGACAAGTACCAACTGGTTTTGGTAGAGTCTTAGAGCCATTAGTATTATATGTAAGAGATGAAATCTCAAGACCAAACATTGGTGAGAAACATTATAGAAAATTTACAGGTTACTTATTAACAGTATTCTTTTTTATCTGGATATTAAACTTATTAGGCTTAACTCCATTTGGTTTTAATGTAACAGGTCAATTAGCAGTTACTGCTTGTTTAGCAATCTTTACATTAGTGATTTATACAGTAAGTGGTAATAAAGATTACTGGATGCATATTTTATGGATGCCAGGAGTGCCAATTTTAATTCGTCCAGTTTTAGCTGTGATTGAATTAGCCGGAGCATTAATCATTAAGCCATTCTCCTTATTAGTACGTTTGTTTGCAAATATTTCTGCAGGACATATTGTAGTAATGAGTTTAATAGCAATTATGTTTACTCTTAAAAAATCTTTAGGAGTTGTAGGAGCTACAGGATTATCATTAGTATTATCATTTTTTATAACATTAATTGAAGTGTTAGTTGCTTTCTTACAAGCATATATCTTTACCATGCTTTCGGCATTGTTTATTGGTATGGCTGTAGCAGAGCACGATCACGAACATGAGCATGATGATCATGGTCACGAAGTCGCTGACGCAGAAGATGTGCGAGGAGATTTCATTTAACAAGAGTTTTTTTAATTTAACTATAAATTTTTTATTATGTACAATTTAATTGGAGCAGGTTTAATCGTAATCGGAGCAGGAATTGGTCTTGGTCAAATTGGTGGAAAAGCAATGGAAGGTATTGCACGTCAACCAGAAGCAACAGGAAAAATCCAAACAGCAATGATTATTATTGCAGCACTTTTAGAAGGATTAGCATTCGGTGCTTTATTCTTAGGAAAATAAGCAGCAATCAAATTAAGAACACAAACCTGTAACGGTTGGTTACAGGTTGTGTTTATTAAATTAAAAAAAGAAGAAATTTAAATACATTTAGAAATGGATAAGTTATTAAATGATTTTTCACCAGGATTGTTTGTAGTACAAACAATACTTCTTTTACTATTAATCTTATTAATGGTAAAATTTGCTTGGAAACCAATCATGAGTTCTTTAACAGAAAGAGAAGAAGGAATTCAAGGTGCTTTAGATGCTGCTGAAAAAGCAAAATTAGAAATGCAAAATCTGCAAGCGGATAATGCAAACTTATTAAAAGAAGCACGTGCAGAACGTGAGTCTATGCTTAAAGAAGCAAGAGATTTAAAAAACAAAATGATTGACGACGCTAAAACGGAAGCTCAAGCACAAGCAAACAATATGATTGTTCAAGCACAAGCTGCTATTGAAAGCGAAAAGAAATCAGCTATGGCAGAATTAAAAAGCCATGTAGCAGGATTATCTATAGAGATTGCAGAAAAAGTAGTACGTCAAGAATTATCTAACAAAGACAAACAACTAGAATTAGTTGCCTCTATGTTAAATGATGCTAAATTAAACTAAGTTTAAATCATGGCAGGAGAAAGAGCAGCAATACGTTACGCAAAAGCGGTTTTAAGTTTAGCTACAGACAAAAATACAGCGGAGGTTGTAAATGCAGATATGGAGCTAATTAATAATACAGTAGCGCAAAGTAAAGACTTGAAAGACATGCTTTATAGTCCTGTAATTAGTTCGGCTGTAAAAAAATCGGCTTTATTAGAAATCTTTAAAGGAATAAATCCTGCAACGGTTAATCTAATAGATACGTTAATTACAAATAAAAGAACAAGTTTATTAGCAGAAGTAGCTTCTAAGTTTATTACTTTATACGAAGAACAAAAAGGAAGTCAAATTGCAATAGTTACAACAGCTGTACCTTTAACTGAAGCTTTAGAATCTAAAGTTTTAGCAAAAGTTAAAGAACTTACAGGAAAAGAAACGGCAATTAAAAATATAGTAGATGAAAGCATTTTAGGTGGTTTCATTTTAAGAGTTGGAGATACGCAGTATGATGCTAGTATATCTAACCAATTGAATAAATTGAAAAGAGAATTTACAACAAATTAATAAGGTTTTTAGGTTAGTACTTTTTAAAGGCTAACTATTAAAAGCTAAATACTAAATAAAGATGGCAGAAGTAAAACCAGCTGAAGTATCAGCAATCTTAAAACAACAACTATCAGGTTTTGAAGCAAACGCTTCATTAGACGAAGTTGGAACAGTATTAACAGTAGGTGATGGTATTGTACGTGCTTACGGATTAGCTAACGCACAATATGGTGAGTTAGTAGAATTCGATGGCGGATTAGAAGGTATTGTACTTAACCTTGAAGAAGATAATGTAGGTATTGTACTTTTAGGAACTTCAGTAGGAGTTAGAGAAGGTTCTACAGTAAAACGTACTAATCGTATTGCATCTATTAAAGTAGGTGAAGGTATTGTTGGTCGTGTTGTAAATACTTTAGGAATTCCTATTGATGGTAAAGGACCAATAACTGGTGAAACTTATGAGATGCCTTTAGAGCGTAAAGCTCCTGGAGTTATCTATAGAGAACCAGTAACTGAGCCATTACAAACAGGTATTAAAGCAATTGATGCTATGATTCCAGTGGGTAGAGGACAACGTGAGTTAGTTATTGGTGACAGACAAACAGGTAAGACTGCAGTTTGTATTGATGCTATCTTAAATCAAAAAGAATTTTACGATGCAGGGGAACCTGTATATTGTATATATGTTGCTGTAGGTCAAAAGGCTTCAACAGTAGCACTTATTGCTAAAACTTTAGAAGAAAAAGGAGCTTTAGCGTACACAACAATAGTAGCTGCAAATGCATCAGATCCTGCTGCAATGCAAGTATATGCACCTTTTACAGGAGCATCTATTGGAGAGTACTTTAGAGATACTGGTAGACCAGCTTTAATTGTATTTGATGATTTATCAAAACAAGCAGTTGCTTACCGTGAGGTATCTTTATTATTAAGACGTCCACCGGGACGTGAGGCGTATCCTGGAGATGTATTTTATTTACACTCAAGATTATTAGAGCGTTCTGCAAAAATCATTAATAATGATGCTATTGCTAAAGAAATGAATGATTTACCAGATTCATTAAAACCAATCGTAAAAGGTGGTGGTTCTTTAACAGCATTACCAATTATTGAAACACAAGCAGGTGACGTTTCAGCATATATTCCAACAAACGTAATTTCAATTACAGATGGACAAATCTTCTTAGATGGAGATTTATTTAACTCTGGTGTTCGTCCAGCAATTAACGTAGGTATTTCTGTATCTCGTGTTGGTGGTAATGCACAGATTAAGTCTATGAAAAAAGTATCTGGTACTTTAAAATTAGATCAAGCACAATACCGTGAGCTAGAAGCTTTCGCTAAGTTTGGTTCAGATTTAGATGCTGTTACTTTAAATGTAATTAATAAAGGTAAACGTAACGTAGAGATCTTAAAGCAAGGTCAAAATGATCCGTTTACAGTAGAAGATCAAGTAGCAATTATTTATGCTGGATCTAAAAATTTATTAAAAGACGTTCCTGTAAATAAAATTAAAGAATTCGAAAGAGATTATCTTGAATTCTTAAACGCGAAGCATAGAGATGTTTTAGATACTTTAAAAGCAGGTAAATTAACAGATGAGGTTACAGATACATTAATGAATGTATGTAAAGAACTTTCTGCTAAATATAGAGCTTAGAAGTTTTAAGTTTAGAGTTATGCGTTTACTTACGCATAACTCTAAATTTCAATTATAAAATTAATGTCACTCGGAGCATTGCTAAAACATAAAATGTATTTTGTGTTAAAGGCAGCAAGAAAATCTTGGCAAAGAGTCTTTACATAAATAAAGAATGGCGAATCTTAAAGAAATACGTAATAGAATAGCTTCAGTATCTTCAACGATGCAGATTACTAGTGCCATGAAAATGGTATCTGCTGCAAAATTGAAAAAAGCACAAGATGCTATTACAGCAATGCGTCCTTATGCAGATAAGTTAACAGAACTTTTACAAAGTTTAAGTGCAACTTTAGATGCAGATTCTGGAAGTAAATTTTCGGAACAACGTGAGGTAAATAATGTATTAATTGTAGCTATAACTTCGAATAGAGGGTTATGTGGTGCTTTTAACTCCAACATTATTAAGCAAACACAAAACTTAATTTCTAATGTACATGCAGGTAAAAAAGTATCTGTATTAGCAATAGGAAAAAAGTCTAACGATGCCTTTTCTAAAAAAGGAATTGTTATAGACAACAAGAGTGCTATTTTTGATGATTTAACTTTTGATAATGTTTCCGAAATAGCAGAAATGCTAATGGAGAAGTTTGTTGCTGGTGAATTTGATAAGATTGAAATTGTGTACAACAAGTTTAAAAATGCTGCTACACAAATCATAATGACAGAACAATTCTTACCAATTGTTCCTGTAGAAGGTGAAGCGGTTAACAATGCAGATTATATTTTTGAACCTTCAAAATTAGAAATCGTTGAGCAATTAATTCCTAAGTCGTTAAAGACACAATTATATAAAGGAATTAGAGATTCTTTTGCTAGTGAACATGGTGCTCGTATGACAGCAATGCATAAGGCTACAGATAACGCAACAGAATTAAGAGATCAACTTAAATTGACATACAATAAAGCACGTCAGGCATCTATTACTAACGAAATATTAGAGATCGTTGGTGGAGCAGAAGCTTTAAATAACTAAAGAATAAATATTATTAAAATGTCCCCTTGAGAGCAGTCGAAAGGTCTTTTTATAAACTAAAACAAAGCTTTACTATTATTAGTAGAGCTTTTTTTATGGAACATTATTTGATTTACTATCTTTATAACAATTAAACGTATTCCATGAGCATTATTAAAACATATATCCTATCTCTTTTCATGCTTTTTATTTTGGCAAGTTTTTCAAATTGTTCCAGTAGTAAACAAATAAATAACGAAGGGAGTAAGACAGCAATGCAAGATTTTCAAGATAAAATACCATTTACATTAGAAGAAACCTCTTATAAACATTGGGTTGCAGGTGTAAAAGGAGGAGGTGCAGGAATCACCATGCTAATCTCTGTTTCAAACAACACCAAAAATATAGTCATAGATGCTGCCTATTTTAGAGGAATGCAAACAAAATTAGAATCTATTAATTCGGGTTATGTAGCAAATTTTATAACCAAAGCAAATCAAAAGGAAGATATAGTAATGAGTACCGATAAACGTGCTGAGTATGATAATCAATTGCCAAACAAAGCAGATTTCCCTTTTCAGTTAAAAGATAATGAATGCGTTATTAGTTATATTGAAGAGGGTACAACCAAGTATTATAAAATAGAAAATCTTGTAGAAAAACCAAGAGATGAATATCCAAAGGCGCGACCAAAAAACTAAATCGAATATAGTATGCTAAATAGGAAAGCTTCTTTAAAAAACACTTTTGTTTTACTTATTCTCATTTCCATATTTAGTTGTAAACCTTCCAAATATGCATTTCAAAAAGAGGCTCCTTTCCAATTAACACGTGCATATTTTAATAATTGGACTAGCGGGATTAAAATTGGTAGTACAGGTTTAAATATATATTTTGCGAACCTAATTCCTGCAAAAAATATAACCATAGATAGTGTGTTTTTTAGAAGAATGAAAGGAAAGTTAAAAGAAGGAAAAGGATTGTATACCTCAAGATTAACGAAAAGATTAACCAATGCAGAAGATAATGCGCTAACTACAAATG
Organism: Lacinutrix himadriensis; assembly: GCF_001418105.1. Taxonomy (GTDB): domain Bacteria; phylum Bacteroidota; class Bacteroidia; order Flavobacteriales; family Flavobacteriaceae; genus Oceanihabitans; species Oceanihabitans himadriense. Next base: position 654,306 of record NZ_LIQI01000022.1, on the reverse strand, counting down.
GATTTTTTCCTTTTAAATTAGGAAACAGAGAATGTGTAATTAGTTACCTAGAACACGGCGTCATTAAGTATTTTAAAGTAAATTATGTAGAAGAAAAAGAAGGTGTTTATTATCTAGATGGACCTCCAAAAGATTAATACTTTTTATACTGCAACAAATTCAATACATTTAAGCCTAATTAAAAAATAACATTGAGTACATTAAAAAGGTTTTTTAAAGACACAATTATTTATGGATTGGCAACAGTTTTGCCAAGGCTAATGAATTTTATTTTAGTGCCTTTACACACGGGTAATTTGGCACTTTCTAATTACTCAGACAATACCACGTTTTATATTTATGCCGCTTTTTTTAATGTCCTATTAACCTATGGGATGGAAACCGCCTTTTTTAGGTTTTATAATTCGCATAAAGAAAAACTAAAAGTATTTTCTACCGTATTAATTAGTCTTTCCATTACCACTATTGTTTTTCTAGGCCTTGTTTTAATATTTAATAATGAAATTGCCTCTTTTGTTAATTTAGACATTGAGTACTTTAATCTTTTAATAGGTGTATTAGCTTTAGATACATTAGTTGTAGCTCCTTTCGCATATTTAAGAGCTACAGGAAGGCCTATAAAATTTACAGCCATTAAACTCTCTAATATTGTCGTTTATGTTATTTTAAATTATTTCTTCTTTTGGGCAGTTCCAAAATTTAATCTACAGTTTTCTTTTTATGATAAGACAGATTTAGTGAAGTATATATTTATCTCCAATTTGGCAGCTAGTATTGTTACCTTTTTACTACTAACACCCTACTTTTTTAAATCGAAACTACAATTTAGTAAGGCTATTTTTAAGCAACTAATAAATTATGGTTGGCCAATCATGATCGCTGGTTTAGCGTATGTAATAAACGAAAGTTTCGATAAGTGGATATTACCAAGAGAATTAGGAAAAGATATCAATGGTGCATATAGTGCATGCTACAAAATAGCAGTGTTTATGACTATTTTTATTCAAGCATTTAGACTAGGAGCAGAACCTTTTTTCTTTAATCATGCTAAAGAGAAAAATGCAACTAAAACCTATGCCATTATTATGAAGTATTTTGTAATCTGTGGTAGTATTATGTTGCTGGTTATTATTGCTTTTTTAGACATAATCAAAGAACAATTAGTTCCTAATGAAGCATATTGGATTGCTATAGATATTGTACCAATAGTACTATTAGCTAATTTGTGTTTAGGTATTTATTTCAACTTAGGTATTTGGTATAAACTTACAGATAAAACGAGATACGGAATGTATCTATCCATTGTAGGTGCAGTGATTACAATAGCATTTAATTTAATATTGATTCGTGAAATAGGGTTTATAGCATCCGCTTGGGCAACTTTAGTCGCGTATGGTTTTATGATGCTTTTATCGTATTACTTAGGACAAAAACATTATCCAGTGCCTTATAATATAAAAGCAATACTTGGCTATTTAGGGATAGCGATTACTTTATCCATTTTAGCATTATATACAAACGCAAACTATTATATTAATACAGCGTTAGTTTTAGTATTTTTGGGAATCGTTTTCTTTTCCGAAAAAAAGGAAATCAAACAACTATTAAAGCAATAACTATTTGTCACCTCGAGTGCAATCGAGTGGTATCATTATAATTAAAAAGGAAATTTAAAAAGTACCGCTTTCGCGGAAAATAAACATGACAATAAAAATAATAAACAAGTCTAGTCACGCATTACCACACTATGAAACCATAGCGTCTGCAGGAATGGATTTAAGAGCAAATATTACAGAATCCATAGTACTTAAGCCTTTAGAAAGAACGATTGTTAAAACAGGCTTATTTATAGAGTTACCAATAGGTTTTGAAGCACAAGTTAGACCAAGAAGTGGTCTTGCTGCAAAAAAAGGAATTACCGTATTAAATGCGCCAGGAACAGTAGATGCAGATTATAGAGGAGAAATAGGGGTTATTTTAGTAAATTTATCAAACCAAGATTTTACCATAGAAAACGGCGAGCGTGTTGCACAATTAGTTATTGCTAAACACGAACGCGCAGCATGGATAGAAGTAAAAGAACTTTCGGAAACCGATAGAGGAGAAGGCGGCTTTGGAAGTACTGGAACTTCTTAGGAAACCCTGAAAGGTTTTTAAAACCTGGCAGGTATAAATAACATAAAGTTTAATGAAACAGATTTCCACGAAAGTGGAAATGAAAATATAATTTTCAATGAAAATAATAGTACCAATGGCAGGACGAGGTTCTCGTTTACGTCCACATAGTTTAACCGTACCAAAACCATTAATTCCTGTTGCAGGACAACCAATAGTACATAGATTGGTTAAAGATATTGCTAAAGTTTTAAAGCAACCAATAGAAGAAATAGCATTTATTCTTGGAGACCCAGCTTGGTTTGGGGAAGAGGTAGTCTCAAGTCTTAAAGCATTAGCAGAAAGCCTTGGCGCAAAAGCATCTATTTACAGACAAGATAAACCATTAGGAACTGGTCACGCTATTATGTGCGCAGAGCCATCCCTTTCTGGACCTGCAGTTATTGCGTATGCAGATACTTTAATTCGGGCAGATTTTAACTTAGATCCAGAAGCAGATGCTGTGATTTGGACTAAAAAAGTGGCAAACCCAGAAGCTTATGGTGTTGTAAAATTAAATGCAGAAAATAATATTACAGAGCTTGTTGAAAAACCAGAAACCTTTGTTAGTAACCAAGCTGTAATAGGGATTTATTACTTTAAAGACGTTGCTGTTTTAAAAGGGAAACTGCAAGAGGTTTTAGACGAAAACATTATGAATGGCGGAGAATACCAATAAACGATGGTATTTTACGCATGATGGCTGAAGGAAAAGTCTTTAAAACAGGAACCGTTGATGAGTGGATGGATTGTGGTAACAAAGCCGTTACTATAGAAACCAACACGAGAATGTTAGGCTTTTTAAAAGCAGATAATGAAGAGCAATTAATAGCAGATTCTGTAACTTTAGATAATGCTACAATTATTGAACCTTGTTATATTGGCGAAAACGTGAAGCTTACTAATACTACTGTCGGACCAAATGTATCTATTGGTAATAATTGTACCTTAGAAAACGTTAGCGTTAAAAATAGTTTAATACAAAACCATACCAGCATAAAAAACGCTAATTTAGACGAAGCAATGATTGGAAACCATGTGAAATATAATGGCGAATTCTCTAAAATTAGTATTGGAGATTATTCTATTTTGGAATAATTATTGAAATCTAGAATACAATTAAAAAGATAATGTCATGCTGAGCTTGTCAAAGCATCTTTACTTATGAAAAAACAACGGTACATATTACTATTTATCTTCGGAATACTTCTCTTTCCGCAGGCAAACTATGCACAAGTTGATTTTAATAAGAAGCCTGATGATGATTTAGGAGACAATGAAGATGCATACCAAGAATTCTTTTTCGAAGCCTTAAAACAAAAGGGAATTGAAAACTACGATCGTGCTATTGAAGCATTATTAAAATGTGAAAAAATAGACAATTCAGATCCTGCTTTGTTTTTCGAATTAGGAAAAAACTACAGCCAACTTAAAAACTTTGGTGCAGCAGAAGATGCGCTTCAAAAAGCAATAAAAAAGCAACCAGATAACGAATGGTATTTAGATGAACTTTACGGAGTTTATGCAAAACAAAACGATCTGGAAAACGCTATTAAAACCGTAAAAAAACTAGTAAAATACCATCCAGATTATAAAGAGGATTTAGCAACGCTGTATGTTAAAACCAAGAAATATGATGATGCTCTTAAAGTTTTAGATGAAATGGATGCAGAGCTAGGTGTTTCAACCACAAGAGATCGTGTAAGAAACATGATTTATAGTGCAACTGGAAATAAAAAAGACCAGATTGAAAATTTAGAAGAACGCGTAGAAGATAATCCGGAGGAAGAGAAAAACTACCTTTCTCTAATTTTTAGATATAGCGAGAATAACGAAAAAGAAAAAGCTTTTGAAACGGCAATAAAACTATTAAAAAGTCATCCTAATTCAGAAATGGTACATTTGGCTTTATACAAGTTTTACCTAGATGATAATGAAGCCGAAAAAGCAGTAGTTTCTATGCAAATTGTACTTAAATCAAGTCAAATTAAACCAGAAGCAAAAATGATGGTGTTATCAGATTTTGTGAAATTTGTAGCTATACACCCAGAATATGAAAGCCAACTGGTGGAAATTACTTCAAACATCACAGAAGACGAAAAAGGCAAATCAAATATAGAAGTTGCACAATACTTTTTGGCTAAAGGAGATAAAGTTAAAGCAGTAGCCTATTACGAAAAAGCATTAGAAAAAGAACCAGATAACTTTGGTGTACTTCGCAATGTATTGTTATTATACATAGATGTAGAAAACTATTCAAAAGCGGTAGAGAAAAGTGATGAAGCTTTAGATAAATTCCCTTCGCAACCCATCTTTTATTTAGTAAATGGTGTTGCTAAAAATAAATTAAATCAGCCAGAAAAAGCAATCCGAGTTTTAGAAACTGGTTTAGATTATGTGATAGATGATCATAAAATGGAAGGTGATTTTTACAAACAAATAAGTATTTCACACACCCAATTAAACAATACCAACAAAGCAAAAACGTTTAGTGATAAAGCAAAACAATTAGAATCTACAAATTAGATGCATACAAAACGCCTTATATACCCCATTTTCTTTTTTGTTTTTTTGTTAGTAGGTTGTACCGCTACCAAAACAGTAACCTCTGGAAATGGCAATTTAAACTTAACCGCTAAGCAACTTATAAAAGAAAATGCAAAGCAAACACCAAGCTTTAAAACACTTGCTGCAAGAGTGAAAATAGAGTATGCCAAAGGAGAATCTTCGCAAAGCACAACGGTAAGCTTAAGAATGGAAAAAGACAAAACCATTTGGATGAGTAAACTAGGCTTTATTAAGGTGTTAATTACTCCAGAACGCGTAAGCTTTTACAATAAATTAGATAACACCTATTTTGATGGAGATTACAAATATCTAAGTGATTTATTAGGAACCGATTTAGATTTTGAAAAAGTACAAAACATGCTTTTAGGAGAAGCTTTGTACAATTTAAACAAGAATGATTTTGAAGTTTACACACAAGAAAATCAATACGTTTTAAAACCTAAAATACAGCCAGAAGCATTCGAGTTGTTTTACATATTAGATGCTTCACATTTTAAAATAAACTCGCAACAACTAGCACAAGAAAAAGAAAATCGAATGCTTCAAATAGACTATACCAGTTATCAAGAGGTAGACAAACAAACGTTTCCGCAGCATATAAAAATTAATGCCGTAGAAGCTTTTGAAGAAACAAGACTAAACCTAGAATTTAAGTCTATAGCTTTAAATGAAAAACTAAGCTTTCCGTTTAATATTCCTTCCGGATTTGATGAAATTATACTTAAATAATGCAGCATAAATTTACATACAAAATAGTCTTTTTAGTCGCATTATTTTTTTGCACTTCACTTTCGTTTTCTCAAAGTAAAAAGCAACAAGAGTTAGAAGATCGTAGACAAGAATTGCGTCGCGAGATACAACAAATCAACAGTCTCCTTACTAAAAATAAATCGCAACAAAAATCGCAATTAACCCTAATTGAAGATTTAAATTATAAGGTTAGTGTGCGTAGAAACTTAATTAAAGTTACTAACCAACAAGCCAATTTGCTTACTCGTGAAATTAACGATAACCAAAATAAAATATCGGAGTTACGAGAAGAATTAGCAACACTAAAAGACAATTATTCTAAAATGATTGTTACTTCCTACAAAAGTAAAAGTGAGCAAAGTCGTGTCATGTTTTTATTGTCTTCTAGTAATTTTCAGCAAGCTTATAAACGGGTAAAATATATTAATCAATATGCCGAATACCAAAAGGAGCAAGGGGAATCTATTAAAACTAAAACGGCAGAATTACAAGTAACCAATACGGCGTTATTAAAACAAAAAGCAGACAAGCAACAGCTTATTAGTGAAAATAAAGTAGCGCAAGTAGAATTAGAAAAAGAGCTTAAACAGCATGAAACCTTAATGGCTTCCATTAATAAAGACCTTAGCAAATATGCAACGCAAATTAAAAGCCGACAAGCAGAAGCAAGTAGAATAGACAGAGAAATAGAAAGAATAATTAAAGAGGCTATTGCAAGTTCTAATGCCAAATCTGGAACAAAATCTACTTCTAAGTCCACAGCTTATGCCATGACACCAGAAGATAAAGTGTTGGCGAATAGTTTTGTTACTAGCAAAGGTAAATTGCCTTGGCCTGTAGAAAAAGGAATTGTAAAATTACGCTATGGTAGACAGCCAAGTCCCATTGTAAAAACTATTATGATACAAAGTAATGGCGTTCGAATTGCGACAGAAAAAAACGCAAAAGTACGCGCTGTTTTTAATGGGGAAGTATATCGAATTATTGGATCTAAAAACGGAAATCCTTCGGTTTTAATTCGACATGGTAATTACTTTACAGCATATTCTAATTTGGGAAAAATCTACGTTAAAAAAGGAGATAAAGTAACTACGAAACAAGAAATTGGTGAAGTTTTTACAAATCCTTCAAACGGGCAAACCATGTTAAGTTTTAGTGTGTTTAATAACTCTAAAACAGAAAATCCAGCTTCTTGGATTTTTAAAATGTAAGATTATCATTTAGATTTCTCGACAAGCTCGACACCTCAAGCTTTTAATAAATTTCAATTCTAAAAAGAAACTATATGTCATTCCGACTTAAATGGAGGAATCTATAATTATTAAAATTTATTTCCTAAACCCTTGCAAATCCACATATATTGAAATTCTAAATTAATAACATGAAAAAATATTTTGTAATTGCTGTTTGTATTTTATTAGCTGCTTGTGATAGTGATGATTCCGATAATGTTTCACAAAATAATGCACCAAGTGGTACACTTATAAGTACAGAAACTTATTCTGTAATATCTGGTTATAGGCATATTAGCACAAACTCTTTTGACTCAAACGGAAGATTAATTGAAATAAACGGAATTCAAACTTCACCGGATGGAGAAAGTAGTTCATCCTCTACTACTTTTTCATATAATAGCAATGGACAAATATGGAAATCTATTTATACAAATGGTAGGTTTGAAGAATTTTATTTTACCAATAATTTAATTTCCTCATCTATTTATGCAAATGAATTTAATTCAGGCGAAAGAATATATTCATATAATAATTTGAATCAATTAAACCATATACAATTTATAGATGAGGATAATGTTGAAGTTGCAACCAAAGACATCACTTTTGATAGTAACGGAAATATCACGAACACTTATTCTTCAAATTCTGAAAACACTTCATTTACAGAATATACTTTTGAATATGATAATAAAAATAATCCAGCAGCATCACTTTTTAATAATCAAGAGTTTAGAAAAATATTAGAATACAATTTCAATAACAAAACAAAAAGAATTTACTCTAGAAATAGTGGTACAAATGTTTTTACTATGGAATATACTTACAATGAAGCAGATTATCCTTTAACCTCAAATGAATATATGGATGGAGATTTGGTAACACAAAGCACTTTTAATTACCAAGAATAAATTAAATAGAAACTCAATGTAATTTCAACTACAATGGAGGAATCTCTTAATGTAATTTTTGTTTCATTATGGAAGATTTCTCGACAAGCTCGAAATGACAGTGTGATTTTAAATAAAGAGACAACCTTAAACGGAAAGGTTTTGTCATTCCGACTACAATGGAGGAATCTCTAAGTAAAGTTTTAAAACCTACTCGTTCATAAACAAAGCCTTCAATTCTGTAGCATCATTAGGTTTCATTTTTCCGGCAAGTACTAAGCTTAATTGTTTACGTCTTAGCGCACCTTCAAAACGTTCTTTTTCTAATTCGGTTTCCGGTTCTAGTTCTGGAACTCTAATTGGTCGTCCAGTTTCATCTACAGCAACAAAAGTGTAAATAGCTTCGTTAGCCTTGTCTTTAATGCCTGACTCTCTGTCTTCAATCCAAACATCTATATAGATCTCCATAGAGCTGTTAAACGCTCTAGAAACCTTAGCGTCGACGGTTACCACACTTCCTAAAGGAATAGCACGATTAAAAGCAACATGATTAACAGAAGCGGTTACCACAATACGACGCGAATGACGACGAGCACTAATGCCTGCTGCGCGATCCATTCTTGCTAATAATTCGCCACCAAAAAGGTTGTTAATTGGATTGGTTTCACCAGGTAAAACCATATCTGTCATTATTGTTCTAGATTCTTTAGGTGTTTTAGTTTGCATCAAAAATGTATTAATTTTTTGTTTCCGAAAAACCGAAAATAATTGAAAATGCAAAGGTAAACCGAATTTAAGATTTAGTAGCTAATAAAAACATAAATTAAAATAGCAACAGGAAGTAGATTTAACGCTATCGGTATGTATTGTAAAGGGTCTAAAAAAAGAAACCTTCCCAAAAAAGGAAGGTTTTATAATAGGATGTCGTTTAGAAATTAGTTTACATCTTTAACTAATAACCAAGCTTCTTTGTTATGTGTTTTTTTAACGTCACGTAACGCTTGTAATGCTTCTAATCTATCCGTATAACTAGAGTAAACAACTTGGTGTAAGCCATATTTGTTAGCTCCAATTTTTCTAGCATTAAAACCTTGTTTTTTTAATTGCTTTACTTTTTTATCGCAATTTTCTTCCGCTCTAAAAGCACCAGCAATAATGTGATATTTACCAGTTTGCTTGTTTACCGTAAGGGTTACAGCAGGAAGCGGATTATCTATTACAAAAGTAGCTTCTTGAATTTTGTTTTCCAATTGTGTGTTTGCTTCTTCTTGTGCTAGTTGGTTATGTGTTTCAATTTGGGTTACATAGTAATTAGAAGAAACCAAACCTCCAGCAGTTAATGCTAATAATGCAATGGCTGCATATTTAAAATAAGGTCTCGCTTTGCGTTTTTCTGGAGTTACTGTAAGTGGAATTACTTTTTCTATTGCTTCTACTTCTTCCTTATACACTTCTCTTGTAATGGTAGGAGAAACGAATTGGTTTAAACCAAAAGCATCGGTTAAGTAATTTAAATGGTACGATGGCTCAAACAACATTTTACCTTCGGTATTAAAAGATAAATCTCCAATATTATCAAAGGTTAGTGTTTCGCCTTCTGTTAAATAAGATTTTAAAGATTTTACTCTTTTCTCCATTTTTTTAACAGCTACTTCAAAAGGAATCTTTTCTACATCCGCAATATAATGCGCCAACAAACCATCGTTTTGTTGTATTTGCTCGTTAAAAGATAATACTTTTTTTGGAGGATAAAAGGCATTTGTAGAGGCATGTACTTTCGCAGAAACGCGTTGTGTTAAAAAGGTACCAAAGTTAGGTACTGTAACACAGTCGTATCTGTATAATAAATCGCTTATGTAGGTTTCTAATCGCATAAAACAAAGTTATAAATTTTTTACTTCAGAAAAAAGAACGCGTGTATGAGTTATTAACATTATGTTTTTTTGTTTACTTTGCAGTATAGAAAAAATTCTATATTATGAATGATAATGAATTGCTTTACGTTTTAGCATTGCAGCATGTTGCTAAAATTGGGGACATTACGGCAAAAAAGCTCATTGCGCATTGTGGTTCTGCGGAAGCTGTTTTTAAAGAGAAAAAACAGAATCTTTTAAAAATTGATGGTATAGGAAGCATTGTAATTAGCGATTTATTTGCTAGAACGCATTTAAAAGCTGCAGAAAAAGAGTTACAATTTATAAAAGACGAAAATATTTTTTGCCATTATTTTACAGCGGAAACCTATCCCGAAAAGTTGAAACACTGTATAGATAGTCCTGTTTTATTATTTCAATCCGGAAATATGAATCTCAAACAACAGCGTATTATTAGTATTGTAGGCGCAAGAAAGGTTACTACAAATGGCATTGCTTTTTGTGAAAAGTTAGTAGAGCAACTTGCTGTTTTTAATCCTGTGATTGTTTCTGGTTTTGCTTATGGTACAGATATTACAGCACAAAAAGCAGCAATGAAACATAACCTACAAACTATAGGTTGTTTAGCACATGGTTTAAATCAGGTATATCCAAAGACCCATAAAAAGTATATTGCAGAAGTGGAGAAAAACGGCGGTTTCTTTACCGATTTTTGGAGTAGTGACACCTTTGATAGAAACAATTTTTTAAAACGCAACCGAATCATTGCCGGAATTAGCCAAGCTACTATTGTAATAGAATCTGCCGAAAAAGGTGGAAGCCTCGTCACTGCAGATATTGCAAACTCCTACAACAGAGATGTTTTTGCAGTTCCTGGAAGAGTTACAGATAGCCAGAGTATTGGTTGTAATAATTTAATAAAACACCAAAAAGCACACATGTTATCTACGCCTTTAGATGTGCCTTATATTTTAAATTGGGAATTAGAAGACAGTAAAAAACAGACAGTACAAAAACAATTGTTTGTAGAACTTGACGACCAAGAAAAAGTGATCTATAACTTTTTGAAAGATATCGAAAAAGAACAATTAGATGTTATTGCTTTGCGTTGTAACCTACCAACTTTTAAAGTAGCTGGTTTGCTTTTAAACATGGAATTAAAAGGTGTGGTAAGACCACTTCCTGGGAAATTGTTTGAGGTGATTTAATGTTTTTGAAAGTAGAAGAAGTAAAAAAAGCAATTATGTTTCTTATTAGAAAACATAATTACTTTTTTAATAATAGAAATTCTAACTTCTGAAGGGATTTAATTAATACCCAATCTTTTCTCTTACTCTAACTAAAACATCATTAGCAACCAAAGTCGCTTTTTCTGCGCCAATAGCAAGTATTTTGTCCAGTTCGTCTGTATTATTCATATAGTAGTTATAACGCTCTCTTTGGTGTGCAAATTTTTCGACAATCAACTCAAATAAAGCTTGTTTTGCATGTCCGTAACCAAAACCACCATTTTCATAATTGGCTTTCATGGTTTCAATTTGGGCTTCCGAAGCTAAAAGGTTATATAATGCAAAGCAATTACAGGTTTTCCAATCTTTAGGGTCTTCTAAAGCAGTGCTATCTGTTGCAATACTCATAATTTGTTTTCGCAGTTTTTTATCGTCTAAAAATAAGTTGATAAAGTTGTTTCTACTTTTACTCATTTTTTCACCATCTGTTCCAGGAACAAGCATGATGTTTTCTTGTATTTTTCCTTCTGGAAGTACAAAAGTTTCTCCCATTTTTGCATGAAAACGAGAAGCTACATCCCGAGTCATTTCTATATGTTGTAGTTGGTCTTTTCCAACAGGAATAATATTAGCATCATAGGCTAAAATATCTGCAGCCATAAGCATTGGGTAGGTAAACAAACCTGCATTTACATCATCTAATCGATCTGCTTTGTCTTTAAAACCATGTGCTAAGGTTAAGCGTTGAAAAGGGAAAAAACAAGACAAATACCAAGATAATTCGGTTACTTGCGGAACATCACTTTGTCTGTAAAATACCGTTTTTTCAACATCTAAACCAAATGCCAGCCAAGTTGCAGCTACAGAATACGTGTTTTCTCTTAAGACTGCTGCATCTTTAATTTGTGTTAAGGTGTGTAGGTTTGCTATAAATAAAAACGATTCGTTTTTAGCGTCTTCCGCCATTTTAATAGCTGGCATAATTGCCCCTAAAATGTTTCCTAAATGTGGTGTTCCTGTACTTTGTACTCCTGTTAAAATTCTTGCCATGTTTACTTTCCGCGAAAGCGGAAATCTTTTTAAATTAAACTTAAATCTTGATTGATAAAGCAAAGATAATTTTTTTATAAAGAGGAGTTCGATAAATTTAGTAGTTTTGGCACTTATGAAAGTTTTTAAGTACATTTTTTGGATTTTCTATCGCATTTGGTTTTATATACTGGTTGCTATACCGATTATTATATTATTTCCATTTTTAATTATTTCTATTTTAAAAGAAACCTGGTATCCTTTCTTTTTTAAGATTGCGCGTATTTGGGCTCGTTTTATTTTAATAGGAATGGGTTTTAAAACCAAAATTGAACGCGATCAAACTCTGGAGCCTAAAACAAGCTATATGTTTATTGCTAACCATACTTCGATGATGGATATTATGCTCATGTTAGTTGCTGTAAAAAATCCGTTTGTATTTGTTGGTAAGGCAGAATTAGCAAAAATACCATTGTTTGGTTTCTTTTATAAACGGACTAGTATTTTAGTAGATAGAAGTAGCGAACGTAGTAGAAAAGCAGTTTTTAGAAATGCACAAAGACGTTTAGGACAAGGATTAAGTATTTGTATTTTTCCGGAAGGATTGGTTCCTGATGATGATGTGCTTTTAACCGAATTTAAAGATGGTGCTTTTAGACTGGCAATAAACCACCAAATACCAATTGTACCATTAACGTTTGCAGATAATAAGAAACGTTTTTCATATACCTTCTTTAGTGGAAGTCCTGGAAGAATGCGCGCTAAGATGCATCAATTTATTCCAACAAAAGATCTAACAGTTAAAGATACTAAAGCTTTAAACAGCACTTCTAAAGCTATTATATTAAAGCAATTAAAGGTTTATAATTCAAAATAAAAAAGCTGCTCTTGGCATAGAGCAGCTTTTTGTATTATTACTTTTTTTAATGGTATACACTTAAAAAAGCAATAACCAATTTAACCAACTAAAAACTAAAATTTATAACTCAACCCTGTATATACCCCAATAATGTATGGTCTAAAATTACCAGAGGTATTTTCAAAGGCATTCATTTGGTATTTAAAGGTTGGTTGCACGTTGAATTTAATTTTATCAGAAAATTTATAGTCTAAACCAAGACCTAAGTTTCCGCTAAAACTCACATTGTTTATATTGTTTGCTTCGCCAATTTCTGTTTTTCTTTCTTCAAATTCAGAAAAAATCTTATTATCATTTAAGATAAATGTGCTTAATCCTGCAATAACATTTACTCCAAATTTTTTGCTAGATACCGTATATTCTAATTCCATAGGAATCTCATAATAACCAATACGCTGACTAATAGCTGCGTTTTCATTTGGTAAAATACCTATCGCTTGTTGTACCACAAGATTATTTGCAGAAATGGCAGATATATGTTGTTCGTTATTAAAGGTTATATTTTTTAAAGCAGGTCCTCCATTGTTACCCGAGGCACTTTGATATAAAATAACATTATCGGTGTCATAACTTAAATTTAAAGAGTTAAGTCCAGAGCGTAATTTTAATTTATCATTAAAAGCATAGCTCACATTAACACCATAGCTCGTATTTATTTCTCCAGATTTTGAGTTGTCTATAAATTGGTCATCAATATGAGATCCTTTGCTAAGTGTATTATAGTAAACAGGCGCAATGTTTGCATACACTTGCCACCTGTTTACTTTTTCTTCCTCTTTTTCAATAAGGTCTTCTAATTTTGCTATTTCCTCTTCTATAGATGCTTCTTCTTTTTTAGTTTCTGCGTCTGCAATGGTGTTTTCTAATTCGGTATTTGTGCTGTTTTCTGTGATAGCATTTGTAGTACTATTTTGTAATGCGGTAGCTACTTTGTTTTTATCTAATTCGGTTACATTTCCAGTTGTATTGTTGCTGTTTTCTACATTGTTTTGTGCAAGAGTATTCCCGTTTTTGTTGATAATGTTTGCGTTTTCTTCCTTGGAGCTATTGGTAACCACATTTTGATTTCTAGATGTTGAATTGTTTACAGTAATTCCTTTAGAATTTGCGTCTAATGCTGTACTATTTTTAGCAACTACTAATAGGGTTTGTTGATTAGTGATAACCTTGCTTTTATTATTTGTTACCGTAGCTATTTTGTTGTTTTGTGCTGTGTTATTGGTACCCGATTGGTTGATACTTGAATTATTATTATTATTATTATTATTATTATTGGTTGTGTTTTTAGAAGTATTGGAAGATACTATACCTGTGTTTGTCCTCTTTTTGTTTTCTTCGGAAGTGTTTTTAACTACAGCAATGGTTTCTTCATTTTTAGAAGTAGTATTATTTTCTTCTACAATGGCGTTATTTGTGTTTTCTGAATTCGTACTATTTGCGTTAATACTGTTTTTTTCCTCTGCTGAAGGATTTGTAGCATTTTCTGTATCGACAACATTTGTTTTAGTAGTATTGCTTTTGTTAGAAATATAGAGATTTCCAACAGTTAATAATACCAATAGTAATGCTGCAACACCACCAATACGGAACCAAATAGGGAAAATCTTTTCCTTATCTTCTTTAGGCTGTTCTAGTCGACTTTGAATATTTTCCCAAACTTTAGCATCTGGAGTTGCCTCCAAATCTTTAAGCTTTTCTTGAAAAATTCTATCTATATGTTTTTTGTCACTCATTATAATGTTTGCGCATTTAAACTCGCTCTATAGGTTTCTATTTTATCTTTTAAAATCTGTCTAGCTCTTGCTAAGTTAGATTTCGAGGTTCCTGTGGTTATACTTAACATAGATGCTATATCTTTATGGGAATAGCCATCTAAGGCATACAGGTTAAACACTAATCTGTATCTGTCTGGTAGTTCTTGTATAATTTGTAATAGATAGTCTATAGATAATTCATCGTCTTCTATTTCAAGAGTTACCTCTTCAATGTTTTCTTCGTTTACAATTTCAAAAACACCTTGGCTTCTGTAGCATTGTAAAGCGGTGTTTATTGTTATTCGTTTTAACCAACCTTCAAAAGAACCTTTGTTATTGTATTGTGATATTTTATTAAAAATAGTCACAAACGCATCCTGCAGATTATCTTCCGCTTCGACGTAATTTTTAGAATACTTTAAGCAAAGAGAAAACAGTTTACTCGAAAAGAGCTGGTATAGTTCGCTTTGTGCTTTAGCATCATTTTTTTTACAATTTAAAATGAGTTGGTCTAAACTCAAAGGATATATGTATTAGTTAAACGTATAATTATTCTACTACTTCTATCTCATAATCTAAGTAAACGTCTTCATTTACATTATTTATAGTGTTTTCACCATGCCAAAATTTAAAAATATAAGTTCCTAATTCTGTTGGTTCAAAGTCAAAAGAAGCTTCTGCTTCCGTAATTATTTCTTGACAATTATTATTGGTATGTACATCACTAACTATGGCAATGGTGTTTTCGTTACCATTTACATGCGAATAAATGCCATTAAAAGTGTGACAAGTAGATGGTTTATTATAAACTAAAGATATAGTATAGGTTTGATTAATTCTATATGCATCTGGCATACTAACACTTTCTATTGGCAAAAACGCTGTTTGTATACGTGGTATATCATCAGTTACACTACAAGAAGAGAATATTATGAATAATAAGACTACTAATATTTTTTTCATTTTTACGATAATAAAAAATACATGTTTTAATTACTAGATGCAGAAAAGTATAAAAGGTTGCGTGTAAAAACAAAAAATCCCGATTATATCGGGATTTTTATTTATTCTTTAGCTTCTTTAATCGCTGCTTTAATTTTGCCTTCCAACTCATCCATGAGTTCTGGATTGTCTTTTATTAATTCTTTTACAGCGTCTCTACCTTGTCCTAGTTTTGTTTCGCCATAACTAAACCACGAACCAGCTTTCTTAACAATTTCAAACTCGACTGCTATATCTAGAATTTCACCAACTTTAGAAATTCCTTGACCATACATAATGTCAAACTCAGCAAGTCTAAAAGGAGGAGCTACTTTATTTTTAACTACTTTAACTCTCGTTTTATTTCCTTGTACTTCTCCATCTGTACTTTTAATTTGTGTAGATCTTCTAATATCTAAACGAACAGAGGCGTAAAATTTTAATGCATTTCCACCAGTTGTTGTTTCTGGGTTACCAAACATAACACCAATTTTTTCTCTTAATTGGTTAATGAAAATAACGGTACAATTGGTCTTACTTATAGATGCTGTTAATTTTCTTAAGGCTTGAGACATTAGTCTTGCATGTAAACCCATTTTAGAGTCTCCCATTTCACCTTCAATTTCACTTTTTGGTGTTAATGCAGCAACAGAATCTATTACCACAATATCAATAGCACCAGAACGAATTAAATTATCTGCTATTTCAAGTGCTTGTTCTCCATTGTCTGGTTGCGAGATGATTAAATTATCGATATCTACTCCTAAGTTTTCTGCATAAAATCTATCAAAAGCATGCTCTGCATCAATAAATGCAGCAATACCTCCAGCTTTTTGCGCTTCCGCAATAGCATGTAAAGTTAATGTAGTTTTACCAGAAGATTCTGGTCCATATATTTCAATAACACGACCTCTTGGGTAACCACCAACGCCTAAAGCAATATCTAATCCTAAAGATCCAGAAGAAATAGCCTCTACATCCACGATTGCTTTATCGCTCATTTTCATTACTGTTCCTTTTCCGTAAGCCTTATCTAACTTGTCTAAAGTTAGTTTAAGGGCTTTTAATTTTGCTTCTTTTTCGCTGCTCATCTGTGTATATTAATTTATTCGTGTAAGAGACGCTAAAATACTACTTCTTTTGTCATATTGCAATACAATAATACATTTCATTTTAAATTAATTAAATAATAATTGCCTTTGTGACGCAACCTTTTTATGCTTTCTGCATCTACTATATAAAGTGGGAAAATTTTATGCTATGAAAAAGAAAAATGACCTTGCTTTTTAATAAATAGTGCCGAATAAATTTTAAAAGAGTAGAAACTAAATTTGAACCTTATTTTCTTTGGATGAAATAGTCATTTAAGCATCGCTTAAGTACGTTTTATTTTGTGTTGGAACTAGAAAGGAAATAGAGAGAAATGTAGTCCGCCATTTTAATCTTTATGAGGTATATATAGTTTAATCTTATAAAGTATCAAACTATGAAGTTTTTTAAAAAATGTATTCATGCACTAGGCGGACCCGTTGCTATATTTGTTAATAGCAATTGTAAAGCCGATGGAGGTTAACTCGTAAAATATTTTAAATTTTAAGAAATTAAAAATATTAATAACGAGTTAGTCTATTAAAAGTCCTTTGCAGAGCGTAAAGGACTTTTTTTGTTTTTAACTTTTATATTCTATTATCAAAAGACACAAATCTTGCCTATTCTTTTTAAAATACTACCTTTGTAAAAAATTATTCTTTAACCTTAAAAATTAGTATAGCATGCAACTGTACAATACCTTAAGCGCAAAAGAAAGAGCCGCGTTAATCGAAGAAGCAGGAAAAGACCGATTAACACTTTCTTTTTATCAGTACGCTAAAATTACAAATCCTCAAGAATTTAGAGACCACTTATTTTTAACTTGGAACGCACTAGATGTTCTTGGTAGAATATACGTCGCTACAGAAGGCATAAACGGCCAACTATCCTTACCAGCGGATCAATTTGAAGCTTTTAAAACTCATTTAGATACTATTGATTTCTTAAAAGGAATACGACTAAATATTGCGGTAGAGCAAGACAATATGTCCTTTCTAAAATTGAAAGTAAAAGTTAGAAACAAGATTGTTGCAGACGGATTAAATGACGATACGTTTGATGTGCGAAATAAAGGAGTGCATCTTTCTGCTAAAGAATTTAACGAAATGTTAGTCAACCCAAACACCGTTTGTGTAGATATGCGTAATCATTACGAAAGTGAGATTGGTCATTTCGATGGTGCTGTAACGCCAGACGTAGATACGTTTCGAGAATCTTTAGATATTATTGAAGAAGATTTAAAAGAATTTAAAGAAGAAAAAAACCTTTTAATGTATTGCACAGGAGGAATACGTTGCGAAAAAGCAAGTGCATACTATAAGCACAAAGGTTTTAAAAATGTATACCAATTAGAAGGCGGAATTATAGAATACACACGTCAAATTAATGCCGAAGGTTTAGAAAATAAATTCATTGGGAAAAACTTTGTTTTTGATGAAAGAAGAGCCGAAAAAATAAGCGAAGATGTTATTGCAAAATGCCATCAATGTGGTGATGCATTCGATATTCATACCAATTGTGCAAATGATGCGTGTCATCTTTTATTTATTCAATGTGATGCGTGTAAGGAAGAAATGAATAACTGTTGCTCTACAACCTGTCAAGAAATTCATGCAATGCCTTTTGAAGAGCAAAAAGAATTACGAAAAGGGCAAGCAAATAGTAACGATATATTTAAAAAAGGAAGAGCAGATCACTTACCTTTCAAGAAAGATTTAAGAAACATCTTTGAATCTTTACCAAATAAAAAGTAAATGAATATTTACAAGCTATTACAACTCAATCGAAAGATTAAAAGCCATAGAGTTAAATTTCTAGGGCTTTGGCTGTTACATAAACTCAACAAGCGTTATTTAGCAGTAAATCTAGATCCTGTAATGGCTTGTAACTTGCGTTGTAAAATGTGTTATTTTACAGATGCCGATTATGTGAAAACTCTAAAGGGACAATTTAAACCTGAAGAATTAGAGCAAGTAGCAAAAACCATTTTTAAACGTGCTTTAAAACTACAAATTGGTTGTGGTACAGAGCCAACGCTTTATAAAAATTTACCAGAAATTGTAAAATTAGGGAAACAATATGGCGTGCCATATATTTCTGTGACCACCAATGCGAATTTACTGGATGAAGAAAAGATTGAAGCTCTTTTAGAAGCAGGACTTAATGAATTTACAATCTCATTACATGGCGTAACAAAAGAAAGCTACGAAGGTTTTATGAAAAAATCGAGCTATGAGAAATTTCATAATGCATTTAATGCTTTTCAGAAACTAAAAAGTAAATACGATTTTAAAGTCCGAATTAATTACACTTTTAATAAAGATAATTTTTACGAATTAACAGAACTCTTTAATCATTTTAGCGGAAAAAGTTTCGATATACTTCAAATTCGTCCCATTAGAAAAATTGGAAATACCGAGTATAATGATTTCGATTTAGAAAGTATTCGTGCCGATTATCCAAAACTGATAACACAAATTCGAGACAATTGTAAAGCGAATAATATCATGCTTTTGGCATCTAACGAAATTCCTAAAAGCACACAAATAAACAACTCCAGTCTAATTTTCGACTATACGTTTTGTTATGTTTCTCCCAATAAATTCTGGAAAGATGGCTTTAATTGGAAAGAAGAAAGCTTTAATGATTACTCTAAAAGAATAGGTTGGAGCAAAGAATTATATGCCAATGCTTTTAAGTCGGAAACCGAATTAAAATCACTTACCAATAGATTAAACTACGAAGTAGAATTCAATTAAAAAGCACACAACACGAGGCAATTATCTTGGTTTTCTGTGTGTTTGTCTTTTTAAGAAAAAAGGGAATCTAAAACTTTGTTTTTAAGTCGTTAGAATAATATTATCTTTACAAACCAAAGTAGTACTTTGGTTTGTAATTTCTATGAAAGTAGAAATCATTAAAAAAGAAACTATTTTTTATTAATCTTCTTCTGAAAAAGAGTGCTTTTTCAGAATCAATATATACACTTTATGGCTTGTGGAACTTGTTCAACAGGAAAAGATGGCCAACCAAAAGGCTGCAAAAGTAACGGAACATGTGGAACAGATAGTTGTAACAAACTCACTGTTTTTGATTGGTTAGCAAACATGTCGCTTCCAAACGGAGAAAAACCCTTTGATTGGGTGGAGGTTCGTTTTAAAAACGGAAGAAAAGAATACTACAAAAATACCGAAAACCTAACCTTAGCAATTGGTGACGTGGTTGCAACACAGGCACAATCCGGACATGATATTGGTATGGCAACGCTTACTGGAGAACTAGTAAGAGTGCAAATGAAACGTAAAAAGGTTTCTGAAAACCCCGAAACGATTCAAAAAATATACAGAAAAGCATCACAAAAAGATATCGATATTTGGTCTGAAGCTCGTGATAGAGAAGAAGCAATGAAGGTAAAAGCACGCCAATTTGCAATAGATTTGAAATTGAAAATGAAAATTTCGGATATCGAATTTCAAGGAGATGCCAGTAAAGCTACTTTTTATTACACCGCAGAAGAACGCGTAGATTTTAGAGAGCTTATTAAACTTTTTGCAAGAGAGTTTAGAACCAGAATTGAAATGAAACAAGTTGGTTTTAGACAAGAAGCAGCAAGACTTGGTGGTATTGGTTCTTGTGGACGTGAGTTATGTTGTTCTACTTGGTTAACCGATTTTAGATCGGTAAGTACCTCTGCAGCACGTTATCAGCAGTTATCTTTAAATCCGCAAAAATTAGCAGGACAATGTGGGAAATTAAAATGCTGTTTAAACTATGAGTTAGATAGTTATTTAGATGCTTTAAAAACGCTTCCAAAACCGGAAATAAAATTATACACCAAAAAAGGAACTGCTGTTTGTCAGAAAACAGATATTTTTCAAGGTCATTTATGGTATGCTTATGAAGGCGAATGGATGAATTGGCACAAGATTACGAAAGATCAAGCCAATGAAATTATAGCAATCAATAAGAAAAAAGAAAAGATTGAAAGTCTAGAAGAATACGCATTAGAACTGGTAGAAGATACTAAAACCGAGTTTGAAAACGTTGTTGGTCAAGATAGTTTAACACGTTTCGATAATCCAAAAGGCAATAAAAAACGTAAAAACAATAAGAGAAGAGCAAAACCTCAAAATAGTACCAATAATACGAATACCAACAAGCCAAACAAACCGAATACCAATAAACCCCGTAATACGAATAAAACAAGTACTACGAACAAAAGCAATACTGCTAACAAAGCTGGTAATGCGAATAAAAGTAACAACCCAAATAAAAGTAATAACACCAACAAGGCAGGCAATGCCAATAAAGCGAACAAAACAAGTAATACAAGTAGAACTAGCAATACCAACAAAACTAGAAACACAAATAAAAACAGTAATACCAACAAAACAAACAATGCGAAATAGTATTTTTCTATTGCTTTTATTTCTTTCTCTAATTTTTGTGTCTTGTGATGCTAATGGTGTTTTTGATACCTATCAAAGTGTAGATAAAAAATGGAATAAAGAGGATGTTATATCTTTTAAAGTACAGGCACCTGATAGTATTAATAAATACAATTTGTTTGTAAACCTGCGAAATAATCAAGAATACAAATACAATAATTTGTATCTCATAGTAGCAATGAATTATCCGCACGGAAAAACAGTAAAAGACACTTTAGAATATAAAATGGCGAAACCTAATGGAGAATTTTTAGGTTCTGGTTTTTCTGGTATTAAAGAAAATAAATTGTGGTATAAAGAAGGTTTTGTTTTTAGTGAAACTGGAGAATACCAAATAAAGATTCAACATGCCATGCGTGAAAACGGTAAAGTAAATGGTGTTGTGGATTTGGAAGGCATCACAGATGTTGGATTTAGAGTAGAAAATATAAATAATAATTAAAAATGTCATACGGAGCACAGTCGAAGTATCTAACAAAAGAAAATAGTTAATGGCAAAAAAGCAAGCAAAAAAGCAGGCAAATAAAAAAGCAGTAACTCAAGATTTTTCAAAATACATAAGTTGGTTTTGGAAGCTTTTTTTAGGAGGTGTTTTGGCAATAATACTCGTGTTTTTATTAGCTTCATGGGGTGTTTTTGGAGCGCTTCCAGATCATACCATATTAGAAAATCCTAAAACGAATTTAGCTACTGAAATTATTTCTTCAGATGGTAAAACCCTAGGTAAATTCTATTTTAACGATAACAGAACTCCTGTAAGTTATGATGAATTACCAAAGCACTTAGTAGATGCTTTAATTGCAACAGAAGATGCGCGTTTTCATGAGCATTCAGGAATTGATGCAAGAGGAACACTAAGAGCATTTGTGTATTTAGGAAGCAAAGGTGGCGCAAGTACCATTTCGCAACAATTATCTAGACAGTTATTTGTTGGTGTGGCTTCTACAAACACACTAAGTAGAATTACGCAAAAAATTAAAGAGTGGATTATCGCTACAAAACTAGAACGACAATACACTAAAGAAGAGATTATTGCGCAATATTTTAATATCTATGATTTTGGAAATAATGGAGATGGAATCCGTTCTGCATCCAGAATTTATTTTGGTAAAGAGCCAATGGAGTTAGATATTAAAGAATCAGCAATGTTGGTTGGTATGTTTAAAAACTCTTCTTTATATAATCCAAGACCAGAACGTAATCCAATTGGTGTAAAAAACAGACGTAATGTGGTTTTAGCACAAATGGAAAAGTATGGTTATATTGATGAAACTGTTAAAGATTCGCTTCAAAAACTTGATTTAGGTTTGCGCTATTCTCCAGAATCGCATCGTGAAGGTACTGCCACTTATTTTAGAGAATATCTTCGTGCTTTTATGAAAGATTGGACAAAAGATAAAGCCAATAGAAAACCAGATGGTACCGCGTATAACATCAATAGTGATGGATTAAAAGTATATACAACCATAGATTCTAGAATGCAATTATATGCTGAAGATGCTGTAAATAGACACATGCCAAGATTGCAAGCAGAATTTTTTCATCAAAACACACCGGATCGTAACCCAACAGCTCCATTTTTAGATTTAACAAAAGGAGGAATAGATTCTTTAATGCAAAAAGCAATGAGCAGAGGAGAGCGTTGGAGAATAATGAAAAAAGCTGGTAAATCGGAAAAAGAAATACGAGCATCATTTTATAAGCCTACAAAAATGTCTGTTTTTGCATGGAAAGAAGGTAAAGCTTCAGAAATAGATACTATTATGAAGCCTATAGATTCTATGCGTTATTATAAGCATTTTTTACACACAGGAATGATGTCTATGAATCCGCAAACAGGTCATGTAAAAGCATGGGTTGGTGGTGTTAGTTACAAGCATTTTCAATATGATCATGTAAACCAATCTAAACGTCAAGTAGGTTCTACTTTTAAACCTTTTGTGTACGCAACAGCAATCGACCAGTTGCACCTTTCTCCTTGTGATGTATTGCCAAATTCTCAAATTACTATTGAAGCAAATAAGTATGGAAATCCAGAACCTTGGACACCAAGAAATGATAATAACGAATATGGAGGAACAAGAACCTTAAAAAATGCTTTAGCAAATTCTGTAAATACCATTACAGCGCGTTTAATGGATAAGGTTGGTCCGCAGCCTGTTGTAGATTTAGTAAAGAAATTAGGAATAGAATCTGAAGTTCTTGCCGTACCTTCTATAGCCTTAGGAACGCCAGACGTAAGTGTTTATGAAATGGTTGGCGCATATTCTGCTTTTGCAAACCAAGGCGTTTATACAAAACCAGTAATGGTAACACATATTGAAGATAAAAACGGAACGATTTTATACCAATTTACACCAGAATCTCGCGATGTATTAGGGGAAGAAGCTGCTTATGTAACGGTAAACCTAATGGAAGGCGTAACACAATCTGGTTCAGGGGGTAGATTAAGAGGTAAAGGGCGTGATAAATGGCGTGCAGATTACAGAGAAGTAATTACTGGGTATCCGTATGAGTTTACAAATCCAATAGCCGGAAAAACAGGAACAACACAAAACCAGAGTGATGGTTGGTTTATGGGAATGGTACCAAACCTAGTTACAGGAGTTTGGGTTGGAGCTGAAGATAGAGCAGCACATTTTGCGTCTATAACTTATGGGCAAGGAGCAGCAATGGCATTACCAATTTGGGGAATGTATATGAAAAGTTGTTATGAAAACGAAGAACTTGAAATATCTCAAGGCGAATTTGAAAGACCAAAAAACCTTTCTATTGAAGTAGATTGTGATGATTATAAACAAAAGCAAGATTCAGATTCAGATGGACCAGATGAAGATGTTCCTGAAGAATTAGACTTCTAATATATTCCTGCGAAGGCAGGAATCTCATGATGTATTTGTGAAATTTTAAAACAACAACTCCTTCCTTTTTTAGGGAAGGAGTTGTTTGTTTTAAGGAGAAATTAAATATGGAAGGGTTTTAAAATTAATTGCTCGAGACCATTCAATAGGAAGATATAAGATTGTTTAAGGAAAAATAAGCAAAGCGAATTTTAATTTTTTTAACAAATAAATCAGTTCTCTAATAGTCACACATAATTTCAAAGCCATTCTATTCCGAATGGTTTTTTTATTTCGTATTTTTCAGTTCCAAAAAATTACAAAAATGATTAATAAAAAAGTAGATTCTGTACAAGAAGCATTGCAAGGTGTTCAAGACAACATGACTTTCATGTTTGGCGGATTTGGACTTTCTGGTATTGCTGAAAATTCCATAGCAGAATTAGTAAAAAAGAATATAAAAGGACTCACCTGTATTTCTAATAACGCAGGAGTAGATGATTTTGGTCTAGGCTTGTTATTACATCAAAAACAAGTTAAAAAAATGATTTCTTCCTATGTTGGTGAAAACGCAGAATTTGAACGTCAGATGCTATCTGGTGAGTTAGATGTAGAGCTTATTCCTCAAGGTACATTAGCAGAACGTTGTAGAGCAGCACAAGCTGGATTTCCTGCAATTTACACACCAGCAGGATATGGTACAGAAGTAGCAGAAGGAAAAGAAACTAGAGAATTTGATGGTAAAATGTATGTGTTAGAACATGCTTTTAAGGCAGATTTTGCTTTTGTAAAAGCATGGAAAGGAGATGCTGCAGGAAATTTAATCTTTAAAGGAACTGCTAGAAATTTTAATCCGAATATGTGTGGTGCTGCAAAAATCACCGTTGCTGAGGTAGAAGAATTAGTTCCTGTAGGAGCGCTAGATCCCAATCAAATTCATATTCCGGGAATATTTGTACAACGCATTTTTCAAGGTGCTAAATATGAAAAGAGAATTGAGCAGAGAACTGTAAGACAACGAAGTTAAAGAATTGTCATTCCTGCTACATCGAAGGTTCATGATTTCAATAATTAAAAAGAAATTAAAGAGTAAAGCAGGAATCCATTTACAGAATTACAGTTTCAATTAAAAAGATTCCTGCCTTAGTTTATCTTGAGCGAAGACGAAAGGCGGGAATGACAAAAAACAAAAGAACATGTTAGATAAAACAGGAATAGCAAAACGAATTGCAAAAGAAGTACAAGATGGTTACTACGTAAACCTTGGTATTGGTATACCAACATTAGTAGCAAACTATGTTAGAGACGATATAGAAGTAGAATTTCAAAGTGAAAATGGCGTTTTAGGAATGGGACCGTTTCCTTTTGAAGGAGAAGAAGATGCAGATATAATTAACGCAGGAAAACAAACCATTACCACGCTTCCTGGAGCTAGTTTTTTCGACTCTGCAATGAGCTTCTCTATGATTAGAGGGAAACATGTAGACCTTACTATTCTTGGTGCTATGGAAGTTTCAGAAAATGGAGATATTGCCAATTGGAAAATTCCAGGTAAAATGGTAAAAGGAATGGGAGGCGCAATGGATTTGGTTGCTAGTGCAGAAAACATAATTGTTGCCATGATGCATACCAATAGAGCTGGGGAATCTAAACTTCTTAAAAATTGTAGCTTGCCTTTAACTGGAGTTGGTTGTGTAAAAAAGATTGTAACTAACTTGGCTGTTTTAGAAGTAACAGCAAAGGGATTTAAATTACTAGAACGCGCTCCAGGAGTTTCTGTAGAAGAGATTCAAAAGGCTACAGAAGGTACTTTAATTGTAGATGGCGAAGTACCAGAAATGAGCCTGTAAAAAACATACTATTATTCTAAATCATTAATGGCGAATTCCATTTTCCCGATTTAAAGTAATAGAAAATGTAAAATTCAAATGAGCCTATAAAAAACATGCTATTATTCTAAATTGCTAATGGCGAATTCCATTTTTCCGATTTAGGGTAATAGAATATGTAAAATTAAAATGAGTCTGTAATATTCGGAATGAAAATAAAATCCCTTAACGGAGAGTTTTTTAACTATCAATATAAAGAAGATCGGGATTATGAAACGATTACCGATCGTTTTGTTCGGAATACCACCATAGCTCTTGATTTTTTAATAAAGAACAATACCCTTACCATCTCTTTTGAAGACGAAGAAGAGATGAAAAGGGTAGATATTATAGATGTTTTAGTAGAAGACACGGTAAATAATATTACAATAGTACCAGGAAAAAAGAATGCATACTACTTTAAGCATAACGCCATTATGTTTTATGATACGCATGGTGTTGTGTTCCGAAAGAACCATAAAAGAAAATGGTTTAAACGCAACAAAGGCTATAACTCTCCCTTAGCTTTACTTAGCCATGAACTGATACATTGTTATAATGAATTGTATGAAACCGAAGCGTATCATGCAAGAAAGCACGATCATACCTCCAGAGGACAAAAAGTAGATCAAGATGGTCGTGATTTGTCTTTTCCCAATGCGGAAGAAGTCTTTGTAATTAAAATAACCAATCAAGTAGCAAAAAGATTAGAGGAAGATAAACGCTCTAATTATGGTCGGAATTATTATCCGGTAGCACATGTTTTAGGTGTTAAAAAGATAAGGAAAGGACTACGAAAGCTCTTCAAACGTTAAAATTTAGTGTATTTCATCGATTTATTATGCTTTTTAACTGATTATTCTAAAATAAGTTACATCTTTGGAGTCCCCAAATGTACCAAATATAATAACCCGAGTCTACCATAGACTTAACCTTAAATTATGAATTATGAATACGGATTTATTTTTTTTAAAACTTTTTAAAAAAGTAAAGAACACATTCAAATTTATAGGAAGTTTATTGTATTTAACAAAAAAAGTATTCATGCTATAACCCTTTAGGTATAGCATGAATTAACTTTTTTGTGTATTCTTTTTTCGGATTATTATAAATAACATCCGCATCTGCTAACTCTTCAATTTTACCAGCATTCATTACCAATAATTGATCTGCCATATATTTTACAACAGCCAAATCGTGCGAGATAAATATATAGGTAAAGCCAAAATCTGCTTTTAGTTCATTCAATAAATTTAGTACTTGCGCTTGTACAGAAATATCTAAAGCCGAAACAGATTCGTCACAAATAATTAGTTTTGGTTGTAATGCAATGGTTCTAGCAATTCCAACACGTTGTCTTTGTCCGCCAGAAAATGCATGTGGATATCTGTTAAATGCATCCGCATCTAAACCAACTCTATGTAAAATTTCTAATGCTTTTTCCTTTCTTTCGGTATATGTATTATAAAGGTTATGCACTTTCATTGGTTCTAAAATAGCATTTCCAATAGTAAGTCTTGGGTTTAAAGAAGCATAAGGATCCTGAAAAATAATTTGAATATCTTTTCTTAGTACTCGCATTTCCCGAGTAGATATTTTAGTAATATCCTCTCCTTTATATAGAATACTTCCAGCGGTAGCTTTGTCTAATTGTAAAATAGCTTTTCCAAGAGTAGATTTCCCGCAACCAGATTCGCCAACCAATCCTAAAGTTTCTCCTTCATATAATTTAAAACTCACATCGTTTACAGCTTTAAAACCTTCCGTTTTATTAAACCAACCCGAAGTCGTAAAATATTCTTTTTCTAGATTTATTACTTCTAATAAAGGAGGTTTGCTGTAAATAGCTTCGTGATGTTTTTGTCTTTCTTCTGCAGTGATTACTTCTTTTGAAGTAGTTTCTTGTAGATAGTCTTGAATGGTTGGTAGTATTTTTAACCTTGTATTTAAAGAGGGTCTAGAGCTTATTAGTGCTTTAGTGTAATTGTTTTCTGGGTTTTTAAATATTTGCTCTATGCTGCCTTGTTCTACAATATTTCCTTGATACATGACTAAAACACGATGTGCAATTTCAGATATTAAAGAAAGATCATGCGTGATAAAAAGAATGCTCATTTTGTTTTTTGCTTGCAATTCTTTCAAAAGCAGAATGATATCTTTTTGTACTGTTACATCTAAAGCCGTTGTGGGTTCGTCGGCAATTAAAATTTCTGGTTCGCAAGCAATAGCCATTGCAATCATAACCCGTTGCATTTGTCCGCCAGATATTTCATGCGGATATTTCTTGTAGGTAGTTTCAGGAATAGGAAGTTTTACCTGTTCAAATAAAGTGATTACCTGTGCTTTTGCTTCGGTTTTAGTTAGATTGGTATGCTGTAAAACAATTTCTAAAACCTGTTTTCCACAAGTCATCGAAGGATTTAAAGAACTCATTGGTTCTTGAAAAATTATAGATATTTTTTTTCCTCTTATTTTCTGAAACTCTTTTGCGTCTAATTTTGTTAGGTCTTCGTCTTTATATAAAATGCTTCCGCTGGTGATTTTGGAGATGTTTTTTGGTAATAACCCTAATATAGCCAAGGTAGAAACCGATTTTCCTGAACCAGATTCCCCGACAATACCTAGTATTTCATTTTCATTTAAGTGATATGAAATGTTGTGGATAATTTCTTTTTCTTCCTTTTTATTGAAGAAGGAAATTGAAAGGTTTTCAATAGCAAGTATTTTGTTTTTTAACATGGTTAAAAATAGCATTTTTAGTCATAAAAATTACGGGAAAACCGTAAAATATAGGGGTTTTTTTACAAAAAAAATGTATTTCGTCGAAAAGCTATTGATTGTTTATTTTTTTAAATCAAAAACATTACTTTCATCAAAATATTAACCAAAAAATTATAACATTCGCATGAAAAAGAACTTTACATTATCAATTATGTGTTTTTTAATGGTGGCTTCCGTTTTCGCTCAAGATCGAAGATGTGCTACTATGGAAAACCTAGAATACAGAAAGCAATTAGATCCACAGTTGGAGCAGCGAATGACTGAAATAGAAAATTTCACACAAGCAAAAATCCAAGCATTAGAAAACAATAGTAGTGCATATCGAGTAGATGGTAGTATCATTACCATTCCAGTAGTGGTACATGTGTTATATACCAATAGCACAGAAAATATTAGCGTTGCACAAATACAATCGCAATTAGATGTTTTAAATGAAGATTTTAGACGTACCAACCCAGATGCCGATAATACGTGGTCTCAAGCCGCAGATACGCAGATTGAATTCTGTTTATCTACTGTAGATCCAAACGGAAATACAACAACAGGTATCACTAGAAAATCAACTACAAGATCCGATTGGGGGGCTAATGATGATGCTAAGCGTTCTTCTTCAGGAGGGATTGATCCTTGGAACACTGCCGAATACCTTAATATGTGGATTGTACCAAAAATGACTACGACTTCTGGCGGACAAACAATTAATCTTTTAGGTTATGCGCAATTCCCTGGAGGTTCTGCTGCAACAGATGGTTTAGTAATGATTTACAATGCTTTTGGTCGCACAGGAGCAGTAAGTTCTCCGTATGATGGAGGAAGAACAACTACACATGAAATAGGACACTACTTTAATTTACGTCACATTTGGGGAGACTCTAATTGTGGTAACGATTTTGTAAGTGATACACCAACACATCAAACGTCTAACTATGGTTGTCCAACTGGGCAAACTTCTTGTTCTTCTACAGATATGGTTGAAAACTATATGGATTATACCAATGATTCATGTATGAACTTATTTACACAAGGACAAAAAACAAGAATGCGTGCAGTGTTAGAAGCTGGAGGTGCAAGACGTACTTTAGCATTATCAGATAAATGTGGAGGAGGAACAACGACACCAACTTGTACAGATGGTATTCAAAATGGAACCGAAACAGGAGTAGATTGTGGAGGATCATGTGCACCATGTCAAACAGGAACGCAATATTGCGATTCGCAAGGTAACAATGCAAATGATGAGTATATTTCTAGAGTGCAAGTAGGTACTATTAATAATACTTCTGGAGCACAATTATATACCGATTTCACTAGTGTTTCTACTAATTTAGATTCTGGTTCTAGTTATACATTAACAGTAACACCAGCATGGACAGGTTCTACATACAGTGAAGGATATGCTGCTTGGATTGATTATAATGATGATGGTGATTTTACAGATGCTGGAGAGCAAATATTTTCTTTAGCGGCATCATCAGTAACATCAGCAAGCGGTTCATTTACAGTGCCAACAGGAACGGCAAGTGGAGATAAAAGATTACGTGTTTCTATGAAATATAATGGTGTACCAACATCTTGTGAAGCTTTTTCTTATGGAGAAGTAGAAGATTATACCGTAAATATTTCTGCAGGAGTAGCAGATACCGTGAAACCAGTGATTACCTTAACAGGAAGTGCAACGATTAACTTAACGGTTGGTGATACGTACAGTGAGTTAGGTGCTACAGCTACAGATAATATAGATGGAAACTTAACTTCTAGTATCGTAACTACAGGAACTGTAAATACAAATACTGCAGGTACCTATACCAAAAACTATAATGTTAGTGATGCAGCAGGTAATGCAGCAGATCCAGTATCTAGATCTGTAGTGGTAAGTCCAGCAAGTACTACTGGATGTTCTGGAGCTATTTCTTCATTCCCTTATAACGAAGGTTTTGAATCTAGTTTTGGAGCTTGGACCCAAGGAACTGGAGATGATTTTAACTGGACAAGACAATCTGGTGCTACACCTTCAAGTAACACTGGGCCATCTAGTGCATCAGAAGGTTCTCAATATATTTTTATGGAGTCTTCTTCTCCTAACTACTCTACAAAGAGAGCTATTCTAAATTCTCCTTGTTTTGATTTAAATGGAGAATCTCAAGCTACTTTTACCTTTGCATACCATATGTATGGTACTACAGCAATGGGAAGCTTAGCTGTAGAAGCAAGTAGTAATAACGGAAGTTCTTGGACAAGTGTTTGGAGTGCATCTGGAAATCAAGGAAATGCTTGGGAAACAGCATCTGTAGATTTATCTGCGTATGCAGGAGGAACTGTGCAACTACGTTTTAATGGTGTTACAGGAACCACATGGCAAGGAGATATGGCAGTAGATGCTGTAAGCTTATCTACGTCAGGTGGCTCAACAGGTACTAGTACAGATGTTTCATTATCTATTACTTTCGATAATTATCCAGAAGAAACATCTTGGACAATCACAGATGGTTCTAATAGTGTAGTAGCATCCGGAGGAACGTACGGAAATCAAGCAGATGGTTCTACATTAAATATTAGTGAAACACTACCTGCAGGATGTTATTCCTTTACAATTAGTGATGTTTATGGTGACGGTATTTGCTGTTCTTACGGAAACGGATCTTATTCTCTAACCGATGGAGGAAACGTATTAGTAAGCGGAAGTTCTTTTACTAGCTCAGAAACAACAACCTTTTGTGTTGGTGGAGCATCAAGCGCTACGTACAGTTATGTTGCAAGTACCGTAGAGACTTTAGATAATCAGTTTAAACTGTATCCTAATCCAGTGAAGCAAACGCTTAATGTAAGTCTAATCGGATTAGAAGCGCAAAGTTTCGAGATTAAAAACTTGTTAGGACAAACCGTACTTCAAGGTAGATACACCAATAGCATTAATGTTGCTAAATTACAAGACGGTATGTATGTTTTACAATTGCATATTGGAGAGAAAACAAAAGTTAAAAAGTTTATAAAACATTAAATAATTAATCCTCAGAATTAGTTTTTTTAAAGTCCAGAGTGAAAGCTCTGGGCTTTTTTTTATGTTAATATTTTTAATAAATAGAAGCTGTTATTTTATGTTTTGGGCAAATTTTTTTGAAGAAAAAAACCAGGCTCTCGGCAGTCGCTCTCTGTGAGGAGCTCCAACAAAGCCTCCATCCTTTTTGCGATACTAAACTAAATATGAATAATCTCGTTATCATGAAGTAAATCATCTCCACGAAGTCTTAAGAAGATTTGTGCCACTGCAATCGTATCCTTTTCACAGTAAACAACAATTCTATCTATTTCTTTTTCCTGGTAATATACTCGGTACACCTCACTACCATCAATATCATCTTTGGGAGAAGGGATTCCTAAAACATTGGTTAATAATTTTAAAGAAGTATAGGTTTTATAGTCGCCAAATTTCCACAGTTCTAGCGTATCTAGATGTGGTACTTCCCAAGGTTTTTTACCAAATAGATTTAGTTTGTATGGTAATTCAATATGATGAATAATCATACGTCTAGCAATGTACGGAAAGTCAAATTCCTTCCCGTTATGCGCACAAAGCAAATGTTTGGCTTGGCTAAAATGCGAAAGTATTAAGTTTTTAAAGTCTTTTAAAAGTTTAGGTTCTTCGCCATAAAAGGAAGTAACTCTAAAAGTTCTTACGTCATTTGTTATAGAAAAATAGCCAACAGAAATACATACAATTTTACCAAACTCCGCCCAAATTCCTGCGCGATCATAAAATTCTTCGGCAGTAAATTCTTCCTTTCTTTGGTAACGTGATTTGGCATCCCAAAGTTCTTGTTTCGTTTTGTCTAGCTCTGAAAATTTTTCCGTTTCCGGAACCGTTTCAATATCTAAAAACAATATGTCTTCCAAGTTCAGTTTACTAATCATGTTTTCTTTCCGCGAAAGCGGTATTTTTTTAATTATTCAACATCTTATAGGCTTCTTCAATATACAGCGAAATATCATTTGTGTACGCTCCAATTCCAGCATCCGGAGATTTCTGGTGTCCTAAACGCACAATAATAACATTGTCTTCTGGTTGCACAATTACATATTGTCCTAGATGTCCACGCATCATGAAAAAGTCTTTTCCGTTTTGGTTTTTAAGCCACCAACCATAACCGTATTCTGGACTAGCAGGAAAACGAGGTTTTAAAGATTTTGCTACAAAAGTAGAATCTAATATCTGTTTTCCATTCCATTTTCCGTGGTCTTTGTATAGTTTTCCAAAACGCGCAAAGTCTTTCGCATTACTTGCAATACAACAATATGCTTTTACCAAATCATGATCTTCACTGTCTACTTGCCAAAGCGTTGCATTTTCGCTTCCTAAAGGTTTCCAGAAACTTTCGGTTAAGTACGTATATAATTTTTTTCCAGTAGCCTTTTCTATTACCATGGCAAGCATTTGCGTGTCGCCACTTGCGTATTTAAAAGCCTTTCCAGGAGCTGTAACTACTTTTAAACCATTCATAACTTTCGCTAAGTCATCATCAAAATACGCACGTGTTGTAATTGATAATGGCGAATAGTACGCTTCATCCCAATTGGTTCCAGATGCCATACTACTTAAATCACCAACCGTCATTTTTGCTGCTTCACCATCACAAAATTCAGGTAGAAAGTCGCAAACAGGTTGGTCTAAACTTTTAATATAACCGTCTTTAATTGCTTTTCCCATTAAGCCAGAAACATAGCTTTTTGCCATAGAAAAGGAATTGGATTTAGAGTCTTTATTGTAACCATCATAATAGTTTTCAAACCAAACGCTATCGTTTTTAATAATTACGTATGCGATAGTTCCCCAGTCTTTATTGGCTTTTTGTAAAGATTCTGTTTCTGTTACCGTATTATAGTTTTCATGGTTTGGCCAAGGTTGAGGTGTGTCGTTTTCTATAACTTGGTTATCAAATCTTTTATAATCATCTAAAAAAGCTGTGGTATAACCGCGCATATAAATAGTACGAACCGCTTTTATTAGATAATCGGTATCTGTGATGTATAAGATAGCAACAGCTAAACCTATTACGATAACTAAGAATTTTAATATTTTTTTTAAAAATTTCATAATGCTTTACAGTTTATAAATATAGAATATTTTCTCTAAAAAAAGAAATGTGAGTTATTATTAAAAAAGGCTGTGTTGTTTATACGGACTTTCGTGTTCTAATAGCCATTGTTTTCGTTGTAATCCTCCAGCGTATCCAGTTAGACTTCCATCACTGCCAATAACACGATGGCATGGCACGATAATCCAAAGTGGATTTTTACCATTGGCATTTGCTACCGCACGAATGGCCTTTACATCGCCAAGTTGTTGGGATAGCTTTAGGTATGAGGTGGTTTTACCATAAGGAATGCTACGCAATTCTTGCCAAACACGTTTTTGAAAATCGGTGCCTTCTGCGTTTATTTTAAAATCGAATTGTTTGCGTTCTCCTTTAAAATATTCTTGTAGCTGTATGACGCATTCCTCTAGTTCTTGGGGAATAATGTCGGTTACTTTTTCTTCAGATTCCAGATTTCGCTGTAATGATAGCTTATCTGTTTCTTCTTCGAAGCGTTCTATATGATTTAAAACGGTTACGGATGCAATACCATCAATATCACCCATTATTTTGGTGAAACCTAAAGGGGTTTTGATAATGCATTCTTCCATGGTTATTCTGGACTGTTATCTTCTATGATACCTAGTTTTTTTGCACGTGCTTCCCAGCTTTTTCTTGCAAGACTTTGTAGATCGCTTACGTTATCGCTTTCATCCATAATTTCCATACCTAAAAGGGTTTCTATTACGTCTTCCATGGTTACAATACCACTTACGCTACCATATTCATCTACCACTAAAGCCATGTGATTTCTAGTTTCTACTAATTTTTCAAATAGCGTCGGTATTGGTAAGTTTCTTTCTACAATGATAATGTCTCTTTTTAATTCGACTAACTTTTTAGAACCATTACCTAAAGCCATTTCTTTAAATATTTCGTCTTTTAAAACAAGTCCTTTTATGTTGTCTTCTGTTTCCGAATATACTGGGATTCTAGAAAAACGAAGGTTCATATTTCTATTAAAAAAATCTTCTACAGTGGTTTCTTCGTTTTCCGATTGCATCACCGTACGTGGTGTCATCACGTTTTTAGCAAATACTTCTTTAAAGGTTAAAAGATTTTTAATGATTTTACTTTCGTTGCCTTCAAAAACACCTTCTTCATGTGCCATGTCTGCCATGACTAGAAAACCTTCTCTACTTAAAACGCTTCCGTGTCCTTTACCGCCAATTAGCTTTGTGGTTAGTTGTAAAACCCATAAGATCCCTGTCCATTTTAAAGGAAAGATTAATACAAGTAATGCTTTAGATGTAAAATTAGATAAGCTTTTCCAGTAGGTAGCACCAATGGTTTTAGGTATGATTTCGGAAGCTACTAATATTAATAAAGTCATTATTGCCGAAACAACACCAACGGTATTAATACCAAAAAACTCTAATTTATATGGTAGTTTTTCTGCTTGAATACCAACCATCATGGCACCTAAAGTATGTGCAATGGTGTTTAATGTTAGTATTGCTATAAGCGGTTTATCTACGTCTTTTTTTAGTGTTTCGAGTGTAGTTGCATATTCTTTACCTTCTTGTTTTTTTACATTTATAAATGTTGGAGTCACACTTAAAAGTACTGCTTCGAGTATAGAACATAAAAACGAAAAGAAAATAGAGATTGTTGCCCAAAGAATTAGTGCAGTCATAAAGGATTTTATTTTTGGCTAATTTACAAAATCCTATCTATAATAATAGAACTCTTGATAATTGGTTAGTTAACTTTTTAAAAGTAGTAAAATAATTAAATCTAATGGTTGTATATAGCTTTTATTTATTATTCGAATCATTCGATTTAAAAAAAATAAAACAGTAAAAAAGGCATTCAAGTGGAGTGTTTTATTCCTTTTGTGTGTCTTTTTGGTTTTAAGAAAAATAAATCAGTATATTTTGCTTAATAAACTGTTAATCAATATTTTAAAACTTATTTTTAGCTTTCAAATTTCGGTAAATACCAAAGGTATAAGCTTTTATTACAGTATTCCTATTTATATATTAGACTGGAGTTAACTAACCGAATTAATTAATTTAATCTTATTTGTAATGAAGAAAATTACCTTTTTATTAATGATGCTATTAAGCATCACAGCTTTCTCTCAAGTAGAGATTGTTGAAAACTTTGATAGCACAGCAGATTATACGCTTCCTTCTGGATGGACATCAAGTTTGAACCCATTTAGTAGTGATGCATATACTGTTGTTCCTTACGAACAATGTGGAGGGACAGGGAAAAGTATAGCTACAGGGGCTAATAGTGACTTTGGTCCTTCACCGTGGACAATTGAAAATGTTTTAACAACTCCAAATTATACTGGTATTACAAACAATACAGACTTAACTGTAAGTTTTTCTGTAAATGTATTTGAAAAAACAGGGCCTTGGCCACCTGTAAGTTCATATGCACCTATAGGGGATTGGGGTTCTGTAGCTCTAGAATATTCTATAGATGGAGGTGCTACTTGGATTCCTGGTGTTACAGTAGATAATTCTACTTTGACTTATGTGGACACCGAAACATGTACAACAATACCTGCTGCAAATCTTGGACAACTAACAGCTGGTACCGATTTTCAAGCTCGTTTTATTACAAATCTAACAAATATAGATCCAGGACATTTCTCTCTAAACGTTGTTTTAGATAATGTTTCAATTACTCAAGTTGCTACTACAGCACCAAATTGTGATGCGTCTCTTATATCTCCTGTAGCTGGTTCTAATACTACAGATTTAAATGATACTATGACCTGGCAAGCAGCAACAGGATTACCTACAGGATATACTGTTTCTATAGGTACAAGTTCTGGAGCTACTGATGTATTAAATGCAGTAACCACTACAGAAACTGCTTATTCATTTGCTGGTCTTGGACTAGCTTATGGAACGGAGTATTTTGTTAATATTGTACCTTTTAATGGAATAGGAGATGCAACAGGATGTACAGAAGAAAGTTTTACGACACGTTTAGCACCAATTGAAGGAGCAACATGTTCTAATCCTATTATAATTTCAGGGCTTTCGCCATCATCGCCATATCTTGGATTTGCAGATGACACAGCTAACTATGAAAACAATATTAATGAAGGTCCTTGTGGAGGATATTCAGGTGCATATTTAGGTGGTTATGATGTGTTTTATCAAATTACACCTGCTACAGATATATCTATAAACATTGAACTTGCAAATATTGTAGGTAATGGAGCTAGTATTCATATAACAGAAGGTTGTATAGATTCTGCAACAGAATGTACTGCTTATGTTGGTGTTTATAGTGGGGCAACTAGAAATTTAGATAATGTAGTATTACTTGCAGGACGTACTTATTTTATTGTATTGAGTAGTTCTGGAAATGACACTTCTTTTAGTTATGACCTTTTACTTATAACTCAAAACAGCTGTATTAATCCTGAGTTCACATTAGCACCAGTTTCAGATTGTACAACGGGTGAATTTACAATTGATGTGGACGTAACTTATATGGGAGACGCTTCAACATTAACATTAACAGATAATTTTGGTAATTCAAACACAAACATTAATGCTATAGGGATTACAAACTTTGGTCCATATACTAGCGGAACTACTGTAGAATTTACGTTAACAAGTAATGATGATAATACCTGTTCTTTTGAAGGGTCTACGTACTTCTACTGCCCACCTGTAAATGATGATTGTAACGATAATATTTCATTAACTGTAAATACAGATGGGTCATGTACTATTTTTACTAGTGTAACCAATGCAGGAGCAACAGAATCTGCTAGCAACCCAGTTAGCTGTCTTTATACGAATAATAATGATATTTGGTTTAGCTTTGTAGCTACAAGTGAAACGATCATTTTAGAATATTTAAATATTACTGCGGCTATTGGATCTGGAGGAACAAATCAAGCTACTGAATTATTAGAAGGTAGTTGTGGAGCGCTTACTAGCCTTGGTTGTTTCAATAACAATAGTACGTATACTACATTCTTTGATTTAACAGTAAATAATACGTACTACATTAGAAACAGTTCTATAAGTGCTGGAGATTATGCGCAAAACTTTGACATTTGCTTAAAAGCGGCTCCAACTGTTCCTATAAATGATGACTGTTCTGGCGCTATTGAGATATCAGCATCTTCAGATGACCAATGTAATAACCAAATAACTGGTACTACAGTTGGTGCCACTGTATCTGTTGATAATTCATGTAATAATGAATATAGCACATTAAGAGATGTTTGGTATGTATTTACGCCAACTAATAGTGCGTATTATGAATTTTCTTATGAAAAATTAGATCCAACTATCGCATCAAACTATACTATTTACGAAGGAACTTGTGGTGCTTTAACATCATTAAGTACTAATTGTAATAATAATTCAAGCCAAACTTTATATTTAACTAGCGGTGAGAGCTACTCCATCATGGTGAGATCTTCGACTACTAATCCTGGAACAGGTTTTAACTTATGTGTATGGGAAGTGTTAGATGCGCAGGTTAATAGTAATTGTTCGGATTCCATCGTTTTATTAGAGTCTTCTGACTTTAACGGTAATAACACGATGTCAGGAAATCTTGAAGAAGCATATTATTCACCAGAAGGATGTGCAAGTGGTTCTAATGAATCTGTTTGGTACAATTTTACACCACAGTATACCGGATTGCATTATTTTGAATTTGCAAGAACATCTGGATATGCTAATTACACTGTTTATAATACGGATGATTGTTCTCAAGCAGAAACTGCTGGATTTGTTACTGGTATTACAAATTGTTACAATTCTGATACTACATCAGTAGAATTAGTTGCTGATACTACGTATTTAGTAATGGTATTTGCATCTGGTGCAGCAGAATTTGATTTCTTTGCTTACCCAGACCCTTCTTTAAGTGTAACATCAAATACTTTTGAAACATTTAATTATTACCCTAACCCAGTTGTAGATTCTTTTACAGTAGAAGCTAAGAATACAATTTCAAGTGTAAGTGTTTTTAATATTGTTGGTCAACAAGTGCTTATGGCTAGTCCAAACAGCATAAAATCTACAATCAACATGGAAGAATTAAAGGATGGTGTGTACTTTGTTACAGTAACTATTGATGGTTCTCAAAAAACAATTAAAGTTGTTAAAAAATAACCCTTTATAATTATTTGATTAATAGCAAATCAATAAACACGGACAATAGATTTTATTCTCTTGGCCGTGTTAAAAAATATATAGATAGTTTATTTAACTTGATATATTTTAAGTACTCTAAAAAGAGTAGTTTTTTTCAGAAAGGAGCAGCTGTAATGGCTGCTTTTTTTATGTTTTATAATAAAAACAAAGTAAGTCTTAATACTTTTTATCAGTAATCATAAAATAAAAAAAAACAGATTATAAATAAGTTCAGTATATTTAATCTTTTATAGTTTTCATGAAAAAGACTTAAATTATGGGTTCGAAAACTATATTTGTATTTAATTTATAATACAGTATGCTTTTTGACAAATAAAAAAATACATCATTATTTTAAAGAATTTCTGTTAAATAAGACTTTAGTTATTACTATTATTAGCTTTTTGCTATCCATAAGTTTTTATTCACAGGAGAATGATCTTGCCTTAAAATCAGAAGAACTTATTTATTCAAACCCAGATGAAGCTATTAAAATAGCGAGTCACATTTTAAATACTAGTCCAAAACTTCAAGAAAGAGTTGTTGCTAATTTACTATTATCTAAAAGCTATTTAGTAAAAGGAGATTGTAATAATGCTACTATTCATGCCTTTGATAATAGTAATCAATTAGAAGAGATTGATATCCATAAACGAATAGAAAACAATATATTTAGAGCTACACTATTAAGAAAGCTATATCTAGATAGACAATCTAAACAATACCTAAATAAAGCGATTCTACTTACTTCCAAATTAGAATCTGAAAAAGATCTGTATGAAAGTCATATTTACTTAGAACAAATAAATATGCTTCTGGATAGATTTAATTCCAACGAAGCAATTACAGCTATTACAGAGGTCGAAGCTAAATTTAAAAACTTTTTAAAGAATAATTCTATTGAAAACAGAGCCTTTATTCTAGCAAAAGAACGTGCTTTTAGCAGCCTTTCTAAATACGATTCTGCTTTTGTTTACATTGATAAAACACTAGACTTAGTAGACTCTTCGCAAAACAATAATCTTCATGAAAAAGCCATAATTTATAAAGAATTAGGACACTTATACTTACAAAAAAAAGATTACCAAAAAAGTGAAGAAACCCTTTTTATAGCATTACGCTTTGCCGAAATATTAAATAATCCGTTTCTGTTAGAACAAATAAATCGAGATTTAGCCATCAGCTATTTAGCGTCTAACCAAAGAAATAAACACAAGACGTATAACGATGAGTTCTTGGTTTTAAATAATACCATCGAACAAATAGAACAAGAAGCGGTAAATACATTTTATAATATTACAAGCGGACAACAGGAAAAGCAATTACGAATCGAAAAGTTAAAATATACTAACTACCTATATGTAACTTTGGCTGCAGCTCTATTTTTTATAGTTATTGGTGTTTTTATATTATTAAAAAAGGAAAACAAAAAAAAGCGTTTAAGAGAGATTATTAATTATTTAGAAGTAAGTAGAAATAACTTTATAAAAATTAAGCCGGTTAAAAAACAAACTTTTAAAAAAATAGCGATCCCCAAAGAAACCGAACAAAATATTTTACAGAAACTAAAACGCTTTGAAAAATCTCAAAAATATTTAAATAATGATATGTCACTTGCTGTATTGGCGGGGCAATTTGAAACTAATACAAAATACCTGTCTGAGATAATTAACAAGCATTATAATGACAATTTCAATACCTTTATAAACAAACTTCGTATTAATTATATTATTGAAAAATTAAAAACCGATTCAAATTATATGAATTATAAAATTAGTTTTTTAGCCGAAGAGAGTGGTTTTAGTACACATAGTAGTTTTGCAACGGTATTTAAAACAATCATTGGTATGCCACCAGCAACATTTATAAACCTGTTAAAAACGGAAAGAGAAGAATTAAAAAAAAATAAGGAAACTAAATGATAATAAAATTTAAATATCACCTTCTTTTTTATGTGTTTATTCTAAGTGCAGTTTCTATTCATGCAGATAATTTTCAGAAAAAGCAAATAGATAGTCTGTTAGCAGCAGGTACTAAAATTGTTTATGAAAACCCTGATAAATCTATTGAAATTGCGCAATCCATTTTTAATAGTACCACATACTCCATAGAGTCAAGAACTCGTGCTTTAATTTTAGCATGTACGGCATATACTTCTAAAAGAGATTATAAAAAAGCTTTAGAACATATTATCAAAGCCAAGGAATTCTCAAGTAAAATAGATAATAAAAACCTTAAAATTCAAATTCTATTTATGACAGGGCTTCAATATCAGCAACTCAAGATATTTGATAAGTCCATAGAATATATGGAGGAAATAGAAAAGGAATCACTAACGTATCCTGTTAGAGATTCTGTTGGTAAAATTTTAGCAGATAGTTATTTGGTGAAAGGGTTTATTTATAAGGATAATCTAAATTGTGATATCGCATTAGAATATTTTAAAAAAGGGATCCTTGAATATGAAAGGCTGGGATCTAGCGTGCATAACCAAAGTATTGGGCATTACAATAAAGGGAATTGTTATATCATTCTCTCAGACTATGACAATGCAAAAGAAAGCTTTAATAAATCTATAGAACTTGCTAAACTTGAAAATGCTAGCAGTTTGGTGTCTTTTGCAGAAAAAGGTTTGGCAGAAGTATATACCTTAGAAGGTAAATACGAAGCTGCTATTTTGTTGTTACAATCCGCACTAGAGAGAGCTAAAAATGTGGGAGATTTGGTGTTGAATTTAGGAGTCTACAAAGGGCTTTTCGAAAATTATTTAGTCCTTGACGAATCCGATAAATTTCAGAAGTATTATGAGCTATTTTCAAAAACACAATTAGATATAAAAAAATCAGAACGAAGCTCTGTTAGCGATTCCATAAAAGAAAATTCTAAAAACTTAAATGAAGAGATAAACCAAATTCAATCGCAATTTAAAAACCGATTTAAATGGTTGGTTTTATTAATTTTTATCTTCATCATTATTCTCTTTTTTATAGAAAGAAAGAATAGAAATAGTATCAAAACACTTCAGAAAAAGGTAGAAAGCCTCCAAAACACTAAATCTTTAACAGATCTTCAATAAAAGGATTAAATCGGGTATTAATCACTGTCTATCAGTGAATTACAGTCTTTTTTTATCTTTTAAATTTCGGTAAAAAGCAAAGGGTTATACTATATATATAGTAATTATATACATATATTTAAACTTGAATTACTAACCGAAATTGTTTGACATGAGAAACAAGTTACAAAAACCTGTAGCAACTAAATCCTTCTTTTCTACTAGAGAGATTAGTAAAAATAGAAGTTTTATTTTTGCATTTACGCTATCATTATTTTTATTAATTTCTGGAAAAAGTTTTGCGCAATTGAGCGAATCTTTCGACACGGGCATTCCAAGTACATGGACGCTATTTGGAAATGGAGTAGGTGCCTCTGATTGGGGTGCAACTGCAGATGGTTATTTAGGAACAAATGGAATATCCATAAATCCGAGTGCAGATAATATTGGTGATCAAAATACGGCACAATATCTTTTAGTAACTCCGCAAATTGCAGTTCCAGAAAATGGTGAAATTCAGTTTTATACAAAACAAGCAAATGAAATAGATAATGGTGCTGAGTACCAAATTCGTATTTCAACTGCAGCTCAGCCAGATATTAATGGCTTCAATATTGTAATTCAATCTTATACAGAATCTACTTTAAATGTAGGTTTGCAAACAGAGTATGAGAAGAAAATTGTAGAAATACCTACTTCCATTCCTGCAGGATTAAATGTATACATTGCATTTGTTGCAGTAAATACGCAAAATGGTGCAAGTCCAACTGGAGATGAATGGTTTGTAGATGAGGTTTCTATTTTAGAAGGTTGTATAGAAATTGAAGACGACTCAGTAGTTGTTGAAGGGATTACAGTAGATTCTGCAGAAGTGACATGGTCACATCCTACAGCAACTAACTTTGAAATTCAAATATTACCTACTGGTGGTATTCCAGCAGATAGCGGAATTCCTGTAACAGGAACAAGCTATACCCTAATGAATCTTGATGCTTATACCGAGTTTGATATTTATCTTTCGGCAATTTGTGATAATGATACACAAAGTGCTTTTACAGGACCTTATACTTTTGAAACATTAAAATATGGTCTTTCTTGTGAGGAGCCTATTGTAGTTCCAGATGTTTCTACAACGCCTTTCATAATAGCAGATAATTTAGCCAATTGGGCAAATCCAAATGTAGAATATGACAATCAAGGTGCCAATTGCATACCTGGGAATAGTATATATAACTATTTAAGTGGGGATAAGGTATTCTTAACCTATACACCAACGCAAGATGGATTAGTAACGCTAACCCAAACTACTTTTGATGGTGGTAATGAATCGAACAACTGTTATAACCCGCAAAGTTCTCTTCTTGTTTATGAAAGTTGTGCCGATGTAGGTGTTAACTGTATTGCAGGAGCAAACACCGTAAATGGTTTCGAACCAAAATCTATAGACAACTTATTTGTAGAAGCTGGACAAACTTACGTTATTGTTGTATCCTCGTTTTTTGGATCCGGAGCAGGAATCTGTTTTGAATTAGAAATTTCAGGACCAACATGTGCTCCTCCAGCAGATTTTGTCTATAATAATTTAACCGAAAATAGTGTTAGCTTTTCTTGGGATAATGTAGGAGGATTTTCAGACTCTTGGGAATATGTTGTTGTTCCTACAGGTTCTGGAGAACCAACAGGTTCTGGAATTGCTACCAATACCAATATTGGAAATGTTATTAATACTGGTCTTGTAACTGCAACCACGTACGATTTATACGCAAGATCTGTATGTAATGGTGTAGCTGGAGACTGGAGTAATCCATCTACGTTTACTACACAATGTACCTCTTTTGATACACCATATTTTACAGATTTTACGGATGCTACAAACGAAAATCCAGAAGCCTGTTGGACAACCATTAATGCCAATGGAGATAACCGAACTTGGGGTTTTATTGGTGGATGGGCAACTCTACAAACACAAGACGCACAATATGAAAATAATGATTTTTATGTGTCACCTCGTATAAATTTTGATGGAACACCAAAACGTGTTCGTTATCAAGAAAGAGCTACACAAGGTGCTTCAACATATACCTTAAAATTATCTACAACAGGAGTTGGTGTAGATGATTTTACTACTATCCTTTTACCAGCAACAACTATAAGTAATACTGTTTTTCAAGAAAAAATTGTAGATATCCCTGAAGATATTGTTGGAGAAGTAAACATTGCATGGATTGTAGAACCTAATACTACAGAGACCGCACTAAGATATACTATTGATGATGTTTATATTGAAGACAAGCCTTCTTGTCCAGATCCTTTAAACCCTTTTGTTTTACAAATTACCGACAGTTCTGCTTGGTTATTTTGGACAGCT
Source organism: Lacinutrix himadriensis (assembly GCF_001418105.1). Taxonomy (GTDB): domain Bacteria; phylum Bacteroidota; class Bacteroidia; order Flavobacteriales; family Flavobacteriaceae; genus Oceanihabitans; species Oceanihabitans himadriense. Next base: position 610,219 of record NZ_LIQI01000022.1, on the reverse strand, counting down.
GGAGACGAGGAAACAGAATGGGAAGTTTCTGTTCAAGACCTAGACTCAGGTGTACCAACAGCACCCGGTGTAAATACTACTAGCCGTTTTCCTTATATTGTAAATGGTTTAGATTCTGGACATAGATATGAATATTATGTAAGAGCAGCTTGTGATACAGATGATTTTAGTGAATGGGTTGGGCCTGTTCCTTTTACCACGCTGTGTACATCTTATGACACACCATTTTATGAAAGTTTTAATGATGATGATTATGACACCAAAAAGTTTTGTTGGAAAGTAACAGATGCTAATAATGATGGTACAACATGGAATATTATTGAAACTTATGCCACTTTACAAACATCTATATTTACTCCTGCAAGTGGTTTTGATGATTACTTAATCTCTCCAGCTATTAATTTAGATGGTACTCCAAAAGCATTAACTTTTGATGCTAGAGCAGATTTTTCTTTGTTCGCAACAGCTACACGTTTTGGGTTAGAAGTTTTAATGTCTACCACAAACACAAGTCCGGGTAGTTTCTCAGTAATTTCTCCATTAGAAATACTTACTAATGGTGCATTCGAAGAAAAAACAATTATAGTAGAAGGTACGGGAACTGTTTATTTTGCTTTTAGAACACCTCCTGAATTTACCGGAACTTGGTCATCTTTAAGTATTGATAACGTTCGCGTTACCGATGCTCCTACTTGTCCAAATCCAACAGATTTAACAGTAAATACAACAACGGCAACTACAGCAGATTTATCTTGGTCTCCAGGATTTGAAGAAATAGCATGGAATATAGTTGTGCAAGCAGAAGGATCTGGAATACCTACTACTACAGGCACACCTGTTACTAGTACAGTTTATAACGCAACAGGATTAACTTCAGATACAGACTATGAGTTTTATGTAATGTCAGACTGTGAAACTGGAGAGAGCGAATGGATTGGACCTATGGTTTTTAGAACTTTATGTACCTCTTTTACAAGTCCGTTTGTTGAAACCTTTAATTCAGATTCTACTTCAGAAAGCTGTTGGCAAACCGTTAATAATAATGGAGATTATTATTTTTGGGAATTTAACAGCGCAACATTCCCTTATGAAGGAGATGAAGCAGCTGCTATTTTAACTACAACTAATGGTAACAGTGATGACTGGTTGATTTCTCCAATGATTACAATTACCGAAAATCAACGTATACGATTCTATTATAGAGCAAATTCACAATACTATATTGAAGATTTAGAAGTCCTACTTTCAACTAATGGTACTGGTTTAGATCAGTTTACAACGGTATTATATGATTCTGGTGATGACCCTGTAATAATTAATAACGAGGAATATAGAGAAAAAATAATCAACTTCCCTGCTGGAATTAGCGGAGATATTAATATCGCTTTTCACGTACCTTATTTCACACCTTGTGGTTGTGGGTACCGTGGTTATGGTCTTTTTGTTGATAATGTAAATATTGAAGATGTTCCAACTTGTGCAGAACCAACTAACATCACTTTCAATAACATTACAGATACGCAAGCCCAAGTTACTTGGGATGCAAATGGATCGGAAACTGCTTGGGAAATTTCAGCACAACCTGCAGGATCACCTGCTCCAGTTGGAGATACAGATCCAAGTTACTTATACAGTGCAACATCAAATCCTTTTACATTAACAGGACTTACAGCTTCTACGGAATATGATATCTACGTAAGAGCAATCTGTGATAGTTCTGAAAGTACATGGTCAGGTCCTAAAGAATTATTAACTCGTTGTAGTTTTGAAAATCTATGTCAATATACATTTGTACTTACAAGTGGTTATGATATTTCAGCATCTCTGGAAATTACTCAAAACAATCAAGTAACACAATCCTTACCATTTAATGGGGAAACAGCAGAAGAGTTTCCAGTGTTTTTATGTTCTGGAGTAGAGTTCTCGATTTACTTTGCTACTTTAGGGAGTGCACAATCTCAATATGATGATTACCAGTTTGATATTATAAATAATGAAGGCGTTACTGTTTATTCAAGTCCAACAGGTATCCCATTAAGAAGAGTTGTATATGAAGGTACCGCAATTTGCGGAGCCATTTCATGTCCACAACCAACAGATTTAACCATCAGTGAAACATCTGTTTTCTCATGGACTCCAGGAGGATCTGAGACACAATGGGAAGTGGCTGTTCAACCTTATGAAAATGGAACTCTACCGCAGTCTGGAACTATAGTTTCAACAAACGCTTATACGCCAACAGCTTCCGATTTTAATGATGCTAATGTGATTACTTATGAATACTTTGTAAGAGCTGTTTGTGCTACAGGTGACGAAAGCTATTGGTCAGGACCATTTAATTTTGTTAGAAATGATGATGTTTCCAATGCCATTCCTCTTTCCATTAGTGCTAATGATTCCTGTGATATGGCTGCAAAAAGTGTGTCCTTTATTGGTGCAACGGTTTCTTCAGAAAACATGACATGTGAGGGTCCAAATACTGGAGATATCTGGTTCGACTTTACTGCAGAATCCTTAGTGCATATTATAGAAGTAAACGGTTTTACTGGTGAATTTTGGTTGAGTAGTGGTGACGTGCCTTACCCAGACATTACCATGACACTTTATAAAGATAATGCTGGTAGCTTAGAAGAAATTTCTTGTACTTATGACAAAATAATGGTTACTATGTATTCTTCTGAATTAGTAGTAGGAGAAAATTATAAATTAAGACTATCCCTAAAGAACAATGAAGCTAAAACACGTCTATTTAATGTTTGTTTAAGAACACCAATAGATTCTTGTGAGGTAGAAACCGTTAATGGTGATTTTGAAGATTCTAACCTAGGTTATCTAAGTGGAATTACTTCCATTGCAACCATACAAGTGGTTCCAGGATGGCGTACAAATTTAACGTCATGGGATGGTGGAGCTATTTTTCTATGGGAAGGATTAGTAGCACCTGGATTTGAACCATATGATGGTAGCCAATGTGTGCAACTACTTTCAGATATGCCTAACGATCCAGATCTTAAAGGATACTACAGAGATTTTGATACTTCTGAAATTACTCTTTATGATTTTAGTTATGCACATCTTGGAAGAGCAAATAATAATACCATTCAGGTTTATGCAGGACCTCCTGGTGGACCATTTACAATGATTAATGAAAATACTGCTGTAGTTCAAGCTTGGACTGTGGTAGCTGGGGAGTATCAGGTGCCGGAAGGTCAGAGTACTACCAGATTCTTTTTCAAAGTGGCAGGAAATAATGTCAATGGAAATATTATTGACGCGGTGAAATTCATTCCTAATAATGAAATAATAACACCAGCATCTGAAGTAGATTGTACAAATCCAATCATAGCAGTTGAAGCTAATGGTGCAGGAAGTTGGATTCCAGACGCTAATAATCCTGGAGAAGTAGTAATTGAAGATGCTAATAGTAACAACACAAATATTTCAGGATTCTTACAACCTGGTGTTTATACTTTTACTTGGAAAACAAGATATTGTGAAAATACTATTGCTTTTACCTATAATGGTATCTCAGAAGTGCCAACGGTAGAAACTCCTTTAGAATATTGTTTAAACGCAACAGCACAACCATTAACGGCTACAGCAACAGGTAGCTATGCCTTAGTTTGGTATACGCAAGCGGTAGGCGGAACAGGTAGTAATACTGCACCAACTCCAGACACGTCTGTTTTTGGTGACACATCTTACTTTGTAGCCAATGTAGATACCAATGGTTGCGAAAGTCCACGTTCTGAAATAATAGTAACAGTAAATGATGCTATTACTCCAGAAATTACATTTAGTTATGATACAACATGTATTGTAGCTGCAGATAATCCTACGCCAACATTAATTACAGATTTTGCAACTGGCGGAGTATTTTCATCAGCTACTTTAACTGTAGACGCAGTTTCAGGAGAAGTAGATATGACTTCAGCTACAGCTGGCGCACATGATATAGTGTATACCTATAGTGGAGATACTGAAAACTGTACATTGTCGGATACCTTTACTGCTAGTATAGAATTTACAACAGCAATTGTTCCAGTTACTAATTTCGATTATGGTACCAATTCATTCTGTTTATTATCAGGAACAACGGTATTACCTAATCTAGATGCTGGATTTACAACTGGTGGTGTATTTAGTTCTGCTACATTAACTGTAGATGCCGCAACAGGAGAAATAGACTTAACTTCTGGAGCCGTGAACACACATGATGTAGTTTATACTATAGTTGCAGATCCTACAAATTGTATAGAAGGAAGTGTATTCACAACAAGTATTGAAATTGTGGAAACCATAGTTCCGGTAACCGCGTTTACTTATGCAGAAGATTTTTATTGTATAAATACTGGAGTTATATTACCAGTTCTTGAAACCGGTTTCACAACAGGTGGCACATTTAGTGCAGGAACGGGATTAAGCATAAATGCAACCACTGGAGAAATAACCACTGCAACAAGTACTGCAGGAGCGTATACAATAACATATACAATCTTGGAAGATTTAACTACTTGTTTAGAAGCTAGTGTAAGTACTTTTACTATGACTATTGGAGAAACAGTAACTCCAATTACTATGTTTGATTACGGTACAGCTGCATTCTGTTTATTGTCTGGCAATGCAACTTTACCTAATCTAGCAACAGGATTTACAACTGGTGGTGTTTTTAGTTCTAGTATGCTTACGGTAAACGCAGCTACTGGAGAAGTAGATTTAACTGTAGCAACTGCTGGAACTCATGATGTGGTTTATACCTATGATGCAGATCCAACCAATTGTACCGAAGCTGGAATGTATACCACTTCTATTGAAATTATTCAAGAGACAAGTACTATTTCAGAATTTACTTATACCGAAGATCTTTACTGTGAAGACAGCACAAACATCTTCCCAGAATTAGCTACTGGTTTCACAACTGGAGGTACATTTAGTGCAGAAGCTGGATTATCTATTAATGCTTCTACAGGAGAAATTAATATTGCAACAAGTACTATTGGTAATTACACCATTGTATATGAAATTATCGAAAATCTTACTAGCTGTATCGAAGGTAGTACAAGCACATTCGATATTACTATTTTAGATGCTATTGAAGTTTCTATTGCTGGAGAATGTAACAATAATGAGTATGTATTAACAGCATCACCTGTTGGAAATTCTTTTGATGCTAATGAGGTAACTTTTACTTGGATGGATGCCAATGGAAATGAAGTAGGTACAGATTCAGAAACATTTAATGTTACAGCATATGCAAACCAAAATCAAAATGTTACCGTACCTGCGCAATTTACGGTAAGTATAGCATATGGTAGCTGTTCTACAATGACATCATTTACCACAGATAAATTATCGTGTGGAACTATTCCTAAAGGAATTTCTCCTGACGGAAATGGTAAAAATGACACTTTCGACTTAACTGGTTTTGGAGTGACAAATATGATCATATTTAATAGATACGGAAAAGAGGTATACAGTTTCAGCGGTAACTATTCTAACCAATGGAACGGGAAATCAAATAAAGGAAAAGAATTACCAGATGGTACTTATTTCTATAATATTCAGAAAGAAGATGGAAGCTCTGCAACTGGATGGGTTTATATTAATAGAGCACACTAATTGTAAATAATTTAAAATACAAATGAAAAAAATATATTTAGCAATAGTCTTTGTACTTGGGGTTTTTATCAGTGCAAATGCGCAGCAAGACCCGCAGTACACACAGTACATGTATAATATGAACGTGGTAAATCCAGCATATGCAGGATCTAAAGAAAACTTAGCCTTCGGTTTGTTATACCGTTCGCAATGGGTTGGTGTAGAAGATGCTCCAAAAACGGCAACCTTTTCGGTGCATAGCCCTGTTGGAAAAAACGTAGGTTTAGGTTTGTCGGTTATTTCAGATCAAATTGGACCTGTCGAAGAAAATAACGTGTATGCAGATGTTTCGTATACTCTTAATTTAAACAAATCTCATAAATTAGCCTTTGGTATAAAAGGAGGTGCAACTTTTCAGAAAATAGGATTGTTTAGCGAAGTTGGTAACGGGTATGTTCCAGATGCTAGTGATGAAGCTTTTGGTCAAGATGCCAGCAACACACATTTAAATTTAGGAGCAGGACTATTTTACTATACAGATCGTTATTATGTGTCTTTGGCAGTGCCAAATATGTTAAAAAACACCTATCTGGATGTTACAAATAATGGACAAGAATATCAATATGGTTCAGATGTGATGCATTATTTTCTTTCTGCTGGTTATGTTTTTAATCTTTCAGAAAACACTAAATTTAAACCATCTTTCTTGTTAAAATCAGCATTTGATGCACCAACCTCTTTAGATGTTTCTGCTAATGTGTTGTTTTTTGAAAAACTAGAACTAGGTGCAACGTATCGTTTAGAAGATGCAATAGGAGCAATGGTGAATTTTGCAATTACTCCAGAATTAAGAATAGGTTATGCTTATGATTATACCACATCAGAGTTAGATGTTGTCACCTCGGGTTCGCATGAGATTATGCTGTTATTCGATTTAAATTTTCCTAAAAAAATATCTATTTCACCTAGATTTTTCTAATAATAAAACAGTTAAAAATGAAAAATATACTTAGTCTTTTTTGCTTCTGTTTACTAGTAACAGTAAGCTACGGACAAAACAAACATTCAGAAAAAGCAGATAAACTTTTTAATACGTATCAATATGTAGATGCTATTGATGCATACCTTGAGGTGGTAAATGATAAAAAAGCAGATAGTTATGTTTACAAACAATTAGCAGATAGCTATTATAACGTTTTTAATATTAACGAAGCTTCAAAATGGTATGCAAAAGCATTAGATTCTAAACAAGATGCAGAAACGTATTACCGTTATTCACAAGTGTTAAAATCACAAGGACATTACGAAGCAGCAAATACTCAAATGGATATTTTTGCAAAAATGTTACCAGAAGATTTACGTGCTAAAGAACATTTAATGAACCCTAATTACATTCCAAGACTTGCAGACGAATCTAAGTTTTTTGATGTAGAAAGTACCATCATTAATGATAATGAGCAAAGTGATTTTGGAGCTGTTTTATCTAATGACAATATCCTGTATTTTGTGAGTACTAGAGATAATGGGAAAAAGGAAGACAATTGGACAAATAAACCATATTTAGATATCTATAAAACCACAAGAAATGTAGATGGAACCTTTACAGATCCTGAAGCAGTTAAAAGTTTAAATACGCCTTATCATGATGGACCAATCACTTTAAGTGAAGATGGAAAAACAATGATTTTTTCTAGAGATGGACATAGCGAAGGGATTTATAAAAAAATGGATAAAAAGCAAATTAAACTATCACAACAAGGGTTGTATAAAGCAACTCTAATTGATGGGAAATGGAAAAATATAGTTGCGCTACCATTTAATAGTAAAGAGTATTCTGTTAGTCATCCTAGTTTAAGTAGCGACGGAAAAACACTCTATTTTGCATCGAATATGCCAGGAGGAATTGGAGATACTGATATTTGGAAAGTATCCGTAAATAAAGATACCTATGGTACTCCAGAAAATTTAGGAAAGTTAGTAAACACTGCAGATAAAGAAGGTTTTCCTTTTATTAGTGATAATAATATTCTTTATTTTTCTTCCAGAGGGAAGCAAGGATTTGGAGGGTTTGATATTTTTAAAGTAGATCTTAATAAAAAAGAAGAGGCTACAAACTTGGGAAAGGGGATAAATACTAAAAGTGATGATTTTTCTTTTAGTATTAATACCGTTAAAAAATCAGGGTTCTTTTCATCTAATAGATCGGGAGTAGATAATATTTATTTAGCAATTCCTATTTGCCAATACCAAGTAATAACGTTGGTTGAAGATGCAGAAACAAAACAATTTATTGCAAATGCGAATGTTTCTATTTTAGATGCAAAAAATAATATTATTGCAACGCAAGTAACTAAAGAAGGTAAAACAAGCTTTAATGTAAACTGTGCATCTAATTACACCATTAATGTAGAAAAAGAAGGTTATGAAAGCCTAACTATTCCTGTTAATCGTGAAGATCAAGATCAAATTGTCGTAAATGCTTCCTTAAACCCAATTGTGAAGGATGCTATGCAAGAAATGATTACAGATAAAGAAGTAATTCTGAATAACGTTTACTTTGAGTTTAATAAAAGTAATATCACCTATCAAGGTGCTACAGAATTAGACAAACTAGTAACAATTTTAAATGCGTATCCAGAAATGGAAATCTTAGTGCGTTCGCATACAGATACCAAAGGTGCAGCAGCATATAACTTGAAATTATCCGAAAGAAGAGCGCAAGCAACCATACAATATGTGATTTCTAAAGGAATTAGTAAAACTAGGTTGTCTGCATTAGGTTTAGGAAGTAAAGAACCTAAAATAGATTGTAAGTCTAACTGTACAGATGCAGAAGACGCTCAAAATAGACGCTCAGAGTTTTTGATAGTAAAAAAGTAACTTTTAATTAACTTTATATAGTTAATTGTTAGTATTAAAATATTAAGCATTATTTAAAAATTAAACGGTAATTTTTACTGTTTAATTTTTAGATAATAATGAAGAAAAGATAGCAATGAAAAAGGTTTTAATTTTTGGGTTATTAGTTCTCTTGGTTTCGCTAGTTCAAGCACAAGAACCGAATGATTGTGTGAATGCCATTACCGTTTGTGGTAATGGGAATTTCTCATCGAATGCAACAGGTATTGGAAACACACAAGAAGTTTCTGGTTGTGGTGGTTCTGAGCATAATTCTTTATGGCTAGAAGTAAATATAGTGCAAGCGGGAACATTAGGGTTTAATTTAATTCCGGATGATCCAGATATTTTGGTCGATTATGATTTTTGGGTATACGGTCCAGATCGTCTTTGCTCCAATTTAGGAAGCCCAATTCGTTGTGCAACAACAAATCCAAACGCAGCAGGTCTACCAAATAATCACACAGGAATAGATGGTAGCACAACCCTAACCCAAACAGGTCCGGATGCTAGTGGAAATGGCTTTGTGTATTGGTTATCTGTACTTCCTGGTCAAACGTACTATTTAGTAATTGATAGACCTCATGGAGAAGGTGGTTTTGAAATAGAATGGACAGGAACAGCCATGAATGGTACTGGAGCTTTTCCAACGCCTCCAGATGCAAACCCCATTGATGATATTATTTCTTGTAGTGTAACTCCAGATATTTCTATCTTTAGTTTATTTGGATTAGATAGCAGTATCAGTAATGATTTAGCAAATGAAACGGTGCAGTATTACGCTAGCTTAGCAGATGCTACGGATGGTATAAATGCACTTCCAGGTATTTACGCAAACACATCTAATCCGCAAACTATTTATGCTAAAGTTTTATCTGGTGTAACCGATTGCTACAGTTTAATAGATTTTGATTTAATAGTTTCTCCTATTCCTGATGCTGTGGTTTCTGCTTCAGATACAGCAATCTGTGATGGTGAAAATGTGACCTTTACTTTTTCTGGAACACCAAATACCGTTGTGTATTACAATATTAATAGTGCTGCAACGCAATCCATTGTTTTAGATAATGCAGGAGTCGCAACTTTAGCCCAAACACCTAGTGTAAATACAACCATAACTCTAGAAAATGTTCAAGTTGTAAATGGATCTGGTACTGTGATATGTTCACAAATATTAGTAGATAGTGAAACGGTAACCGTAAGTCCTAACCTTACACCAACATTTACGCAAGTAGCACCAATTTGTAGTGGGGAAACATTAGCTGCTTTACCAACCACATCTAACAATAGTGTTGCAGGTACTTGGAGTCCAGCAATAGATAACACAACAACTACAACCTATACGTTTACTCCAGATGCAGGACAGTGTGCTGTTTCTGTAACCATGACTATTACTGTAAACTCAGTTGTTACACCAACATTTACACAAGTAGCACCAATATGTAGTGGTGAGGCCTTGGCTGCTTTACCAACGACATCTACCAATAGTGTAACAGGAAGTTGGAGTCCCGTACTAGATAATACTACAACTACAACTTATACGTTTACTCCAGATGCCGGACAATGCGGAGTTGTAGAAACAATGACTATTACCGTAAACCCAACAGTTACACCAACATTCACTCAAGTAGCACCAATATGTAGTGGCGAAACATTAAGCGCCTTACCAACTACATCTAACAACGGTGTAACTGGTAGTTGGAGTCCAGGAGTAGAGAATACAGCAACTACAACCTATACGTTTAGTCCAGATGCAGGGCAATGTGGAATTACGGAAACAATGACAATTACGGTAAACCCGAATGTTACACCAACCTTTACGCAAGTAGCACCAATTTGCAGTGGCGAAACCTTAGCCGCTTTACCAACTACTTCTAATAATAGTGTAACAGGATCTTGGAGTCCAGCAATAGATAACACAACAACAACTACCTACACGTTTACGCCAGATGCAGGAGTTTGTGCTAGTACAGAAACTATGGTAATAATAGTTAATCCTTCAGTTTCGCCAACATTTACACAGGCCGCACCAATTTGTAGTGGGGAAACATTAACTGCGTTACCAACGACCTCTAACAATAGTGTGACAGGAAGTTGGAGTCCAGCGCTAGATAATACAGCTACTACAACCTATACCTTTACTCCAGACGCAGGGCAATGTGCAGCTACAGAAACCATGACCATCACGGTAAACCCAATAGTTACACCAACATTCACACAAGTAGCACCAATTTGTAGTGGGGAAACATTAAACGCTTTACCAACTACATCTAATAATGGTATAACTGGAAGTTGGAGTCCAGTAATAGATAATACCACAACTACAGCCTACACCTTTACTCCAGATGCAGGACAATGTGCGGTTTCAGAAACCATGACTATAACCGTAAATCCTAATGTAACACCAACGTTTACGCAAGTGGCAGCCATTTGTAGTGGCGAAGCCTTAGCTGCTTTACCAACTACCTCTAATAATGGTGTATCCGGAACATGGAGTCCAGCAATAGATAATACAACAACAACCACCTACACGTTTACACCAGACGCAGGTGTTTGTGCTACTACGCAAACCATGGTAATAACGGTAAACCCATCGGTTTCGCCAACATTTACACAAGTAGCACCAATTTGTAGCGGTGACGCACTTGCAGCTTTACCAACTACCTCTAATAATAGTATAACAGGAAGTTGGAGTCCTGCTTTAGATAATACGGTAACGACAACTTACACGTTTACTCCAGATGCCGGACAATGTGCCGCAACGCAAACCATGACCATAACGGTAAATCCAAATATTACACCAACGTTTACGCAAATAGCAGCCATTTGTAGTGGTGACACACTTAATGCTTTGCCAACAACGTCGAATAATAGTATAACAGGAACTTGGAGTCCTGCAGTAGATAATACCGCAACAACCACGTATACGTTTACTCCTGCAGCTGGAGAATGTGCTACTAGCCAAACCATGACCATAACGGTAAACCCTAATGTAACACCAACATTTACACAAGAAGCTGCAATATGTAGTGGTGAAACTTTAAACGCTTTACCAACCACATCCAATAATGGTATTACTGGAACTTGGAGTCCTGCAATAAACAATACAGCAACTACAACCTATACCTTTACACCTAATGCTGGAGAATGTGCTACCACACAAACCATGACCATAATAGTAAATCCAATCTTAAAACCTGTGATTTCTTCAGTAGATGGATTGAATACACTTTGTGCAGATTATGTTAGTGGAGTTGTGCAAAATGCAATTACTTTAATTAGCGATTTACAAAATCCTAATTATAATTATACATGGTATTTAAATGATGTGGAAATTGTAGGAGCAAATCAAAGTACCTATACGGTAGATACTGCAGCCCCTGGATTGTATACCTTATCTATTGAAGAAATTTTACCGACAGCCAATTGTACTTCAGAAATTAGTGAAGATTTTGAAATTATTCAATCTGGACAAGCAGTATTTGTGAGTGTTTCACAAACGGGATCTTTTGAGCCTAATCCAACAATAACGATTACTGTAGAAGGTTATGGGGATTATTGGTTTCAATTAGATGATGGACCTATTTTAGATAATGGAGGTGTTTTTACCAATGTAAGCAGTGGTATACATACGGTGTATGTGCACGATAGAACAACTGGTACACCATCTTGCGATTTTATTACTATAGATAATATTAGTATTATAGATTATCCTAAAATGTTTACACCAAACAACGATGGCTATAATGATACTTGGAATGTTTTTGCGGTAAGTAATCAGCCTAATACTCTAGTTAGTATTTATGATAGATATGGAAAATTATTAAAACAATTACATCCGAATGCTCCAGGGTGGGATGGCACTTTTAATGGTTCCGATTTACCTTCCAGTGATTATTGGTTTGTATTAACTTATGAAGAAGGCGGAGAACAAAAACAGTTTCAGTCACATTTTACTTTAAAAAGATAAGTATTGAAAATAAAAAATCCTGAACAGTTTTGTTCAGGATTTTTTATTGGGAATATAATTTAGATTATTGGTTTAATAACTTCACAACATCCTTAGCAACCCTTCGACTACGCTCAGGATAATAAAAATTCGTTTCGTTTATAGATTTTCTAATCATTTAAAATTTTCACAACATCCTTAGCAAAGTAGCTAGCAATGATATCTGCTCCAGCACGTTTAATGGCTGTTATTTGCTCCATCATAACCGCATCATGGTCTAACCAACCTTTTTCTGCAGCTGCTTTAAGCATCGCATATTCTCCAGAAACTTGGTATACGGCAACAGGAACATCCACTTCATTTTTAATTTCACGGACAATATCCAAATAGCATAAACCTGGTTTTACCATCACGATATCTGCGCCTTCATCAATATCCATTTCGGTTTCACGAATTGCTTCAAAACGATTTGCATAATCCATTTGATACGATTTTTTGTCCTTCGGAATATCTTGTGCATCTACAGGAGCAGAGTCTAAAGCATCGCGAAAAGGACCATAAAAAGCAGAAGCATATTTAGCAGAATAACTCATGATTCCGGCATCTGCATAGCCTTCATCTTCAAAGGCTTCACGGATAGATAAAATACGACCATCCATCATATCGCTTGGTGCCACAAAATCGGCTCCAGCTTCTATATGAGAAACACTCATTTCTGTTAATACGTCTACACTTTCATCGTTAATAACTTTACCATCTTCAATAATACCATCGTGACCATAAATAGAATATGGATCTAGTGCTACATCTGTCATTACTAACATCTGCGGACAAGCATTCTTAACCGTTTTTATAGCGCGTTGCATTAATCCGTTAGGATTTACTGCTTCCGTACCTTTATTGTCTTTTAAAATGTCTGGTACTTTTACAAATAGTAACACCGATTTTAAACCTAGTTTCCAAAGCTCTTTTACTTCAGCTTGTAGTAAATCTAAACTGTAACGATAGTAATTTGGCATCGATGCAATTTCTTCCTTAATACCTTTTCCTTCCACTACAAAAAGTGGTACTAAAAAATCGTTTGGTGAAATAATGGTTTCTCTAACTAAGCTTCTAATCGCTTCGTTGGTTCTTAATCTTCTATTTCTTTTAATTGGATACATATTATATTAGTTTTTGGCATAACCTAAGTAATACCATTTGTTATTTTCTTTTATAAAAGCAGATTTTTCATGAATTACATCTACTTTGCTGTTTTCATAAAAATAGGCGTTAAAGGTTACTGTACCTTCTTTATCCTTTTCTAAACCTTTGGTAGTTTCTTCTATTTCTAGTTTTATCCACTCTACAGATTTTGCCCATTTTACAATCGCTTTTTTTTCGGATGTTGGTCTTGTAGAGCTATGATGCGTTCCCATTAAGTAATCGCCATTTGCTAATACAAAAGCACTATATCTAGAACGCATGAGTTGTTGTGCTGTTTCTGTTTTTCCATTATTTAAATGAAAGACTTCACAGCAGGATTTGTAAGTTTTGTTATTTCCGCAGTAGCAATTCATTTTAAGCCCAATCTATAGGGTTTTGTAAAACTTCAATTAAACGTTCTTCTTCACTACCAGCTTCTGGATGATGGTCATAAACCCATTGCACATGTGGCGGAAGACTCATTAAAATACTTTCAATTCTTCCGTTTGTTTTTAATCCGAAAAGCGTTCCCTTATCATGCACTAAATTGAATTCTACATAACGACCACGACGAATTTCTTGCCAATCGCGTTGTGCTTTGGTATAGTCTAAATCTTTTCTTTTTTCCGCAATAGGAACATAGGCTTCTAGGAAACTATCCCCAACTTCGGTAACAAAATCATGCCAGTTTTGCATGCTCATTTCTTCGGAAGCTTTACAGTAATCGAAGAATAAACCGCCAATACCACGACCTTCATTTCGGTGTGCATTATAGAAATATTCGTCACAACGTGCTTTATATTTTGTATAAAATTCTGGATTGTGCTTGTCGCAAGCCGTTTTGCAAGTCTGATGAAAGTGTTTCGCATCCTCATCAAACAAGTAGTAAGGCGTTAGATCTTGTCCGCCACCAAACCATTGGTCTACAATATTTCCTTCTTTATCATACATTTCAAAATAACGCCAATTCGCGTGAACTGTGGGAACCATTGGGTTTTTAGGATGCAATACCAAGCTCAATCCGCAAGCAAAGAAATCGGCATCTTCTACACCAAAATATTTTTGCATAGAATCTGGTAATTTACCGTGAACCCCAGAAATATTAACGCCTCCTTTTTCAAAAACGTTTCCGTTTTCTATTACTCTGGTTCTTCCGCCACCACCTTCGGGACGTTCCCAGATGTCTTCTTGAAATGTTGCTTTACCATCCACTTTTTCTAGGCCAGCTGTAATAGTGTCTTGTAATTGATGTATGTATTTAAAAAATGTATCTTTCATAGACGACCTAGCAGGTCTAGAATCGTCATCGTCATGTTCCATATTAAGATCGTTGGAATTATTATTAGTATGTGTTTCCATAAAGTTATTTAAATCATTAAAAAGGGTAATGATATATGGTTTTTTGTGACTAATTAACGTCACATCTTTAGATAAAAATGATTTATAAGATGAAAACTCGTAAGTTTTAAAATCTTTAACAATATTATGGTTTTCAGGATTCTTATGAATATATAAAATGAGTTGCTTTAAATATTCTTCGTTATTAATTAGTTTCCTTTTAAAAGGTCTTTCCAACAAAGCTCCAGTTCTAGAGTTTTGCTTATTAAATGCTTTAGTATAAGCATTAAACAAATTTGAAAATGCTTGGTTAACAACTTTGGTTTCCGAAGTCACTTCAATGGCAAAATGAAAATGATTATTTAATAGGCAATAAGCCAAAATATTAACTTTTGGACTTAAATGTTTAGTTACTAATTTTAGAAAATAAGTCATGTTCTCTTCATCGTGAAAAATAGTTTCACTATTTATTCCTCGATTATAAACATGGTAGTAATTTTCTTTTTTTAGTAATTCCATTGTTTTTTATTATTATAAGTAATAGACCTGCTAGGTTTGTTGTGATTTAGACCTACAAGGTTTTTAAAACCTGCTAGGTCTGTATAATTCGTATAACTCCATGTCTAACGGACTTTCATTAGTTGGAGTGAATTCTTTCTCTAACGTTTTTTGCCAAACAAAGCCATTGTTTAAAGCCACGTTTACACTCGGTAAATTGTCTTTATGTGCAATGATTTGAAGTGTTTTTATGTCTAAATGATTAAAAGCGTATTCTGATAATAATTTTACCGCATTGGTAATTAGTTTTTTCCCTTTAAAAGGATAGCCAATGCAATAGGCAAATTCCCCTTGTTTTATGGTGTGATCTAGTTCTTTAATATAGATTATTCCTACTAATTCTCTAGTTTTAGAATGTTTTAAAGTGAATAGATATTCTTCTTTCTTCTCCAATTGCTTGACTTTCTTTTCTGTAAACAGTTTGGCTAAAGTTGGTGTTGCATTTTCGGCTAAAGTTCCAGGAAAATAGCGTTTAAACCGATCTTCATTTGCGACCATGAAATCACAAAGCTTCCAAGCGTCTCCGCTATGGATCGGATTAATTTCGAAATCATCAAATTGTAAAGTCATTAGTTTAAAGTTTCTGTTTCCGGTTTTAATAGTTGTACTGTACTTATGGAAGCGGCAGTAACACTAAGCGGTAAAACCAAAATTACACCAATTACTGGAATTAATAAAAAGAGCATAAAAACGATTCCGTTTCCTATAGCGATGCCTCGGTTTTTTCTAATAAACTGAATACTTTCTTTATAATTAAAATGTCTCTCTAACGTGTAGTCCATATTACCAAAACCTGCGTAATATGCTTGTAATAAAAACAATAAAACGGTGGAGAATATATTGACTACAGGAATAAACTTAAGTACTAATAGCGGAACGGTGAACAAAAGTTCTTTTCCTAGATTTCGAATATTGATACGAATTCCTCGCCATAACTGTTCTTTAAAAGAAGTTTTACGATGGGCGTGGTTTGCTATTCCTGTTAAGTGTGCTTCAATTTTCTCGGAAACCGGACTCATAAATGGCGCAGAAAGTGCCATGATAATGTGTTTGTAAACAATTAAACCAATGGCTAGAACGGTTATTCCACCAATAACGGTAGAAATAGAGGTGAAGGTTTCTTTTCCCCATTCCCAAAACCAAATTTTTGCAATGAAATTACCAACATTATCGGATAAGCCATAAGCGGTAATACCTATTATGGTTGCGGTTACTAAGCTGATAATTATTGGTATGAAAAAGAATTTCCAAAGTTTTAATTCAGAAATTAATGCGAAACTGTTTGCGTATGCTTTTAAGCCTTTTAGTATGTTTTTAACCATAGTCTTTATTCTTGAACCAATTTAACCGTAAAAGAGTCTATATAATTAGTTTCTTTTTCATCCATATTTCAATATAAAATAAAACCGTAACTAATGCTATGCTTTGATTTTCTATCTCATTTGATTAAAAAATAATCCAAATTAATAATACACTATTTTAAAATTAAATTGGTTTTAAAACCAAGCGTTGCGTTAGCGATTGAAGCATTTGTTGAAGCTCTTTTTTTGCTATTAAAAGCAAATAAAAAGCGACTGCGGAAAGCGCGACCTACTTTTTTATAACTATAAGTAGTAATTAGCAACTAGATGTTACTGAAAAAAGTAGGTAACGCCCAAATTATTTTATGCTTTATACTCTTTTACTGCATCAATAAAAGCTTTGGCATTTTCTAACGGAATGTTTGGTAAAATACCATGACCTAGATTTACAATGTACTTGTCTTTACCAAATTCGTTAATCATTTGGTGTACCATTTTCTTGATTTCTGCAGGAGGCGAAAATAAACGGGTTGGATCAAAATTACCTTGAAGCGTAATGTTTCCACCAGTTAAATAACGTGCGTTTCTTGCCGAGCATGTCCAGTCTACACCTAAAGCTGCAGCGCCAGATTTTGCCATTTCACCAAGAGCAAACCAACATCCTTTACCAAATGCGATCACTGGAGTTTCGTCTTTTAAAGCATCGATAATTTGTTGGATATATTGCCAAGAAAATTCTTGATAATCTACTGGAGAAAGCATGCCTCCCCAAGAATCGAATACTTGAACCGCATTAACACCTGCTTTTACTTTTTCTTTTAAGTAAGCGATGGTTGTGTCTGTAATTTTTTGTAATAATTGATGTGCAGCAACCGGATTGGTAAAGCAAAATTCTTTGGCTTTGTCAAAGTTTTTACTTCCTTGTCCTTGTACACAATAGCAAAGGATGGTCCATGGAGAACCTGCAAAACCAATTAATGGAATATCATCGTTTAGTTTTTCCTTAGTCATTTTGATGGCATCGTAAACGTAGCTTAAGCTTTCTTTTACGTCGGGAACGATTACCGTATCGACATCTTTTTGTGAGCGAATAGGGTTTGGTAAATATGGACCAAAGTTAGGTTTCATTTGTACCTCAATATTCATTGCTTGTGGAATCACTAAAATATCACAGAATAAAATGGCAGCATCCATTCCGAATCTACGAATGGGTTGTACTGTGATTTCACTTGCTAATTCTGGAGTTTGGCAACGTGTAAAGAAATCATACTTAGCCTTTATCTCCATGAATTCTGGAAGATAACGACCTGCTTGACGCATCATCCAAACTGGTGGACGTTCTACTATTTCTCCTTTTAATGCTCTTAAAAATAAATCGTTTTTTATACTCATATTTTTGTCATTCCTGCGAAAGCGGAAATATTTTTAATTCAACTTGATTTCAATGGTCATTGCGAAACAAATATGTTTACTTTGGCAATCTGTTATTGAAGAGATTACCACGTCACAGCGTTCCTCGTAATGACAGCTATTAAATATAGTGCTCGTTTACTAATTGGATCACACTTTCTACTGTGGGGACCTTAGCAATACGTATATCTTTAAAGTGTTTTTTAGCTTCTTGTGCTGTAGTTTCTCCAATACAAAAAGCAATCATGTTATCTGAAACATTATTTTCTTGCTTAAAACTTTGTACTGTAGATGGACTATAAAATAGAACTGCTTCTACAGTATCTGCTAGTTTTACAGCATCCAATTTGGTTTGGTATGCTTCAATTTCGTTTACCGTAATATTGTTTTCTTCTAAAATAGTAGGAAGTGCATCTAAACGTAAATCGCTACAGAAATAAGTAACTTCGGTTCCTTCTATATATTCAACTAAGTATTCGGCAAGCTTTTTAGCATTAGGTTCTGTATGCTTTACTTCACCAATACGTTTTTCTACTAAACGTTTTGTTCTACGTCCGACACAGTAAATGTTTTGGAATTGTAACTCGACAGCAGAAAAGTTTTGAAGTAATGCTTCAACTGCGTTTTTACTTGTAATCACCACATTTTGGATCGGATTTCTAACCACTTGTGGTTTTAATCTATTGGTGCTTATTTTTACAAAATCGGAACTTTCTACACCAAGATTTTCGTTTACTAATAAACGTTGGTCTTCGGTAAAGGATTTTGTAGAATATACGGTAGTTGGTTTGCTAGATTCTTGTATGGAATCCATTAAACGTTTTCCACCTTTTTCTATAACATAGTCTGCACACCATGCTGCCATATCATGATGTTCTCCTAATTTTTTTACACGTTGTACGGTTATTTTTTTACTTCCGTTAGGACTTAATAAAATACCATCAAAGTGTATTTCTTCTTCTTTTATGTAGCATAATGCACCAATTGGTGCAGAACATCCACCTTCTAAACGATTTAAAAACTCACGCTCAATTTGCGTACACGTTTGTGTTTCTTCGTCGTTAATTTCGTTTAAAATAGCTCTTGTTTCTTCATCTTCTTCCAACGCAACAACTACGATAGCTCCTTGTCCTGCTGCAGGAATCATCCATTCTAAATTTACAGCGGTTTCTGGGCGTAATTCTAAACGACCAATTCCTGCTGCTGCAAAAATGGCTGCATCAAAATGTTCTGTATCGTCTAGTTTTTGCAAACGCGTATTTACATTACCACGAATATCTTCGATAGTATGTGTTGGGTAACGGTTTAGCCATTGTGCTTTTCTACGTAAACTGCTTGTTGCAATTACGGCTTCACGTGCACCTAAAAACTCTTCTGTTGTTTTGTAAACCAAAGTATCACGTACGTTACCACGTTTTAAAACAGCGGCTTGTACAATGCCTTTTGGTAAAAGCGTTGGTACATCTTTTAAAGAGTGAACTGCAATATCTATATCACCATTTAGCATAGCGATATCTAGAGTTTTAGTAAAAATTCCAGTTATTCCTAATTCGTATAATGGTTTGTTTAGTTGTAAATCTCCTGTAGATTTTACAGGAACTAATACTACGTTGTGACCAAGGTGTTCTAATTGGCTTTTTACTATTTTTGCTTGGTATAGTGCAAGTTCGCTATCGCGAGTACCAATTCTAATTGTTTTAGACATTTGTTGAGGATGTTTCTAATTGAAACACTTTTTTTATTAGTTCTAGACTTTCGTCTGTAGATATAGCATCATCTTTTAAGTGATGCGCAAAATGATTTGTTATTTTTTGAATAATATTATTGCTAATTAATTCGGCTTGTTCTTCGTTAAAATTATTCATTTTTTTACGTTGCGTATCTAATTCTGCAACTTTAAAATCATTTAATTTTAGCTTTAAAGCTTTAATGGTTGGAGCAAACTTTCTAGTTTCTAACCAAGCATTAAATTCTGTCTTAACTTCTTCAATAATTATTTCTGCAAGTGGAATGTCTAGCTTGCGATTTTCTAAAGTGTCATCTGTTATTTTAGATAAATGATCGAGATGTACTAAAGTAATATTTTCTAATTCGTTTACGTTCTCGTTTACGTTTTTAGGTATCGATAAATCTAAAATTAGAAGTGGTTTTTTATTTTGTATAATATGTTTGTCAACCGTTGGCATTTGCGCACCAGTGGCAACAATTAAGATATCAGAAGTTTGAATTTCTTCTTGTAAATTGCTGTAATCCTTAACCACAAGGTTGAATTTTCCAGCAATAGCTTCCGCTTTATCTTTGGTTCTATTAATTAAAGTAATTTGTTCGTTTTGTGAATGTTTTACTAAGTTTTCGCAAGTGTTTCTACCAATTTTTCCTGTTCCGAAAAGCAGAATGTTTTTTTGCGAAATGTTTTCCACTTCATTTAAAATATACTGTACCGAAGCATAGGAAACAGAAGTTGCTCCTGTTGAAATGCTTGTTTCGGTTTTAATACGTTTACTTGCTTGAATAACCGCATTTACTAAACGTTCTGAAAAATGATTTAATAAACCTTCCTTTTTAGATTGGGAAGCAGCGTGTTTTAACTGACCAATAATTTCAAAATCTCCTAAAATCTGACTATCTAATCCAGAGCCAACACGAAACATGTGCGAAATAGCATCTTTGTTTTTTAAGACAAATGCTACTTTTTGAAATTCTTCGACAGTACCTTTTGTATTGTCACAAAGTAATTTTATAAGTTGAAAAGGATGTTGTGCGAATCCGTAAATTTCGGTTCGGTTACATGTAGATGTTACCACAAGGCTTTCAACACCTTCTTGTTTTGCTTGTTCTAGCAACTTTATTTTAGATTGTGCGTCTAAACTAAAATGTCCACGTATTTCGGCATCTGCTTTTTTGTAGCTTAGACCAATTGCGTAAAATGAATTGCCTTTAGAAATATTGTATTGCTCCATTACCTGATTTGGATGTTACCGGACAAAAATAGAACGCTTATGCGGATAAAAGTAACGCTAAAAGAACTTTTAGTGTCGTTTGTGGTTTTTTAGTACTATTTTTAAATAATATATGATAAATGTCATACTTTTGCAGTAATAGCAACCCTTTTTGATGCTATTGTTTAGAACTATTCTAAATAAGAATTTTAAAATGAAAGAGAATACTACTTTGAAAAATGTCGCTAGAGGTACTTTTAATGAAACAGAAGTAGATGATGGTTTTTTTGTGCTAAGCTACCAAAATGAAAGTCAATTAGTTGAAACGCTAGAACGAGAGATTGATAGTAGTTTTATTCAGTTTCATTTTTGTATTAAAGGTGCTGCTGCTTTTTTGTTTAATAACGGAAGCTATACTTTAAATATACAAGACGAAACTTCTTTGCTTTTGTATAATCCGCAACGCGATTTACCCATTCATTTACAGGTAGATGCAAATACTTGGTTGGTTTCCCTTTTGATTTCAATTAAAAAATTCCATGGTTTATTTAGTCAGGAAGCAGATTATATCACGTTTTTAAGTGATGATAATAAGGACAAAAAATATTATAAAGACGGAAAAATTAGCCCTTCCATGTCTATTGTCTTAAATCAATTGATACATTATAACTTAAACCAATCTATTAAAAACCTTTATTTTAAAGGAAAGGCCTACGAACTTTTAAGCTTGTATTTTAATAGAAATGAAGATGCAAATGTAGAGCAATGTCCGTTTTTGGTAGACGAAACCAATGTGATTAAAATACGAAAAGCAAAAGATATTATGATATCTAGAATGGCTGAGCCACCAAGTTTGCAAGAGTTAGCAGATGAGATTTCTTTAAGTTTAAAAAAGCTTAAAGAAGGATTTAAGCAAATCTATGGCGATTCTGTATTTAGCTTTTTATTAGACTATAAAATGGAAGTAGCCAGAAAACTATTAGAATCTGGCGATCATAATGTAAATGAAGTCGGATTAAAAGTAGGGTATAGCACATCCAGTCATTTTATTGCTGCTTTTAAGAAGAAGTACGGGACGACTCCGAAAAAATATATACAATCTGTAAATTAATAAACTTTCCACTTTTGTGGTAATTATAATATAATGAGTAAAGGAATATTATTAGTAAATCTAGGTTCTCCAGAAAGTCCAGAACCTAAAGACGTTAAAAAGTATTTAGGAGAATTCTTAATGGATGAACGTGTTATCGATATACCTGTTTTAGCAAGAACAGCTTTAGTGAAAGGTATTATTTTAAACACAAGACCAAAAGCATCTGCAGCAGCCTATAAAAAGATATGGTGGGAAGAAGGCTCTCCACTTATTGTACTTTCTGAAAGACTTCAAAAAAAATTACAAAAGGAGACCGAAATGCCTGTGGCTTTAGCTATGCGTTACGGAACGATGACTATTAAAAAAGGAATTCAAGAATTGATAGATAAAGGTGTGGATGAGGTTTTACTTTTTCCGCTATATCCACAATTCGCGATGGCAACCACAGAAACCATTACTGTTTTAGCAGAAAAACTACGTCAAAAGTTTTTTCCGAATATAAAAATAACATCTGTTCCTGCATTTTACAACAAGCCAGATTATATTGAAGTGTTGTCCAATAGCATTGCAAGGCATTTAGAAGATAAAAACTATGATCATGTATTGTTTTCGTATCATGGTGTTCCAGAAAGACATATTAGAAAAAGTGACGTTACAAAATCACATTGTAAAATAGATGGTAGTTGTTGTGCAACACCAAGCAAAGCACATGAGTTTTGTTATAGACATCAATGTTTAGAAGTTACGCGTTTGGTAGCGGAGAAATTAAGATTTAAGGAAGGTGCTTTTTCTACATCCTTTCAATCTAGATTAGGATTTGATCCTTGGTTGCAACCTTATACCGATAGAACTATTGAGCGTTTAGGAAAACAAGGCGTGAAAAATATGGCTATTGTAACTCCAGCTTTTGTAAGTGATTGTTTAGAAACTTTAGAAGAGATTGCGATGGAAGGTCAGGAGATTTTTCATGAAATGGGAGGAAAAGATTTTACAACCGTTCCTTGTTTAAATGATGATGATGCATGGGTTTCTTTACTTGCTAAATGGGTAAATGGTTGGTCTGAAAAAGGAGTTTTATCGTAATATAACTATGGAGTATTACAACTACATAAAATCGCTACATCTCATTTTTGTAATCACTTGGTTTGCCGGATTATTTTATATTCCGAGATTGTTTGTGTATCAAATTGAAGCATTTCATAAACCTTCTCCAGACAAAGAGATTCTTGGGAAACAGTTGAAGTTAATGGCAAAACGGTTATGGAATATCATTACCTGGCCATCTGCAATTTTGGCTACGGGATTTGCAATTTGGTTACTCATTTTACAACCCGTTTGGTTGCAACAGCCTTGGATGCATGTCAAATTAAGCTTTGTGGTTTTACTGATTATTTATCATTTAAAAACCCATCAGTTTTATAAACAATTGCAAAACGATGTGGTTAAAAAAACATCCAACTTTATGCGTTTATGGAACGAAGGAGCCACCTTTATTTTATTTGCAGTAGTGTTTCTTGTAATACTTAAAAGTGCTTTTAATTGGATTTTTGGTGTACTAGGTATTTTTATTCTTGGTGTATTACTCATGTTAGGTTTTAAAGTTTATAAAAATATACGAAACAAGAATCCGGAAGCATAATTGCAAAGTGTAATTCCGGAAAACCAAAACCTATAGTATGGTAATTGGAAATTGAGATTTACCTAAAAGGTTTTTGGTGTGATTATTGTTATATTTAGACAATTACAAATACTAATTTAAGATACCTGTTTATGCAGGCCTTTCTATGAAATTAAAAAAACTGTCTTTACGAGTTCGTATCTTTATTGCCATGATTTTTTTGGTGCTTTTAGCTTCTATTTTAATAACAGGAGTTGCTGTTTATCAAAACAAGGAAGAAACTAAAGACTACCACGAGCAAAGATTAGAGCGTAAAGAAGCCAATATAAAAAGGCATATTGATTTTGTAATTCAAGAAACTTCCTTTGAAGTTAAAACAGAGAAGCTTCCTTTTATTTTTAAAGAAGAAATTTATAAAATTGCTTCTGTACATGATTTACCAATAAATTTATATGATTTAGATGGTCAGCTTTTAAAATCTTCTATAGCAACCTTAACACAAGAATCTCTTCAAACCTGCTTAAATGCAGAAGTTTTAAATACGTTGGCTAATACTGTGGAGCATAGACTTGTTCTAAAACGAAAAGTAAGTGGTGAAACGTATCAATCTTCGTTTACTTATATAAAAGATCAAAAATCTAAGCCTATTGCAATTTTAAATTTACCATTATTAGAGAATGATGATTTTTTAGCAAAAGAATTGAACGAGTTTTTAGAGCGAATAGCTTTTGCTTATTTGTTTATGTTGTTAATGGCGATTGCTTTGGCTTACGTGTTATCAAAATATATAACAAAATCATTAAATACCATTAGTGATAAAATTAATACAACAAGGTTAGAAAGAAGAAATCAAAAAATAGAAATTGATTCTGCAACCGTAGAAATTGCAGCACTTGTAAAATCATACAATAGTATGATAGATGAGCTTGAAGAAAGTGCTGTGCAATTAGCGACTAGTGAGCGTGAACAAGCTTGGCGAGAAATGGCAAAGCAAGTGGCACACGAAATTAAAAACCCGTTAACTCCAATGCGATTAACAGTACAGAGTTTTCAGCGTAAGTTTGATCCTACAGATGAAAATATACACCAAAAATTAGACGAATATAGCAAGACCTTAATTCAGCAAATTGATACTATGAGTTCTATTGCTTCCGCATTTTCCAACTTTGCAAAAATGCCTGCTCAGAAAAACGAAATGCTAAACGTGGTAGAAGTTGTAGATCTTTCTTTAGATATTTTTAATGAAGACTATATTACGTTTTCTTCCAATAGAGAAGAAATTATTGCTAATTTTGATAGAACGCAACTGATTAGAGTGGTTACTAATTTAATTAAAAATGGTATTCAGGCAATTCCTAAAGATAAAACGCCAGAAATTATTGTAAAAGTATTAGAAGAGAATAATGTCATTAAAATTACGGTTTCCGATAATGGTATAGGAATTACCGATGAGAATAAATTGAAAATATTTGAACCAAAATTTACGACTAAAACTAGCGGAATGGGATTAGGTTTAGCGATGGTTAAAAATATTATGGAAACTTATAACGGAAGCATTACCTTTACATCACAATTAGGAATAGGTACCACTTTTACGGTAACTTTCCCAAAAAACTAAATTCCTGCGTAGGCAGGAATCTTATAATTGAAAAAAAATATCTTTATATTTAGAACAAACTAAAACCACCTAGCGAAGCGAGGTGTTATTAATAAAAACAGCATTATGTCATACAACAACATACTATCTTCAACCCAAAATGGAATAACAACCATTACTATTAATCGTCCGAGTAAACTAAATGCATTAAACAAAGAAACCATTCAAGAACTTCATGAAGGTTTTAAAGCTGCGAATAAAGATAAAAACACCAAAGTTATTATTGTAACAGGAAGTGGTGAGAAAGCATTTGTTGCTGGAGCAGATATTAGTGAGTTTGCAAACTTTAGTGTAGATAATGGCGGGAAACTTGCAGCAAAAGGACAAGAATTATTATTCGATTTTGTTGAGAATTTAGAAACTCCAGTTATAGCAGCTGTAATGGTTTTGCGCTTGGTGGCGGATTAGAATTAGCTATGGCTTGTCATTTTAGAGTTGCAAGTGATAATGCTAAAATGGGATTACCAGAAGTTTCTCTTGGAGTAATTCCTGGTTATGGTGGTACACAACGTTTGCCGCAATTAGTTGGTAAAGGACGTGCTATGGAAATGGTAATGACGGCTGGAATGATTGATGCAGAGACCGCAAAGAACTACGGATTAGTAAACCATGTTACAACTCCTGAAGAGTTAATTCCTTTAGCTGAAAAAATTGCTGGTAAGATTATGCGTAATTCTACCGTTGCAATAGCGAAAGCAATTAAAGCAATTAATGCCAATTATAAAGACGGCAAA
Organism: Lacinutrix himadriensis; assembly: GCF_001418105.1. Classification (GTDB taxonomy): domain Bacteria; phylum Bacteroidota; class Bacteroidia; order Flavobacteriales; family Flavobacteriaceae; genus Oceanihabitans; species Oceanihabitans himadriense. Next base: position 583,941 of record NZ_LIQI01000022.1, on the reverse strand, counting down.
AATGGGTATAAAGTTGAAATTAAACAATTTGGAAAATGCTTTGGTACCGAAGATTTTAAAGAAGGAACAACCGCCTTTTTAGAAAAACGTAAAGCAGATTTTCCAGGTAAATAAACGATATATTTAATAAAAACACATATGAGGAAACTACTTATTACAAGTGTAATTTTATTTACAAGTATTTTAACTTTTGGACAAAATGAATTTGACAATATTATTGAAGGACCTGTCTTTAAAGATCAAACAAATTGGACACAAATACTTTCTTCTGAAGACGATGGAAATGGTGGTCTTGTAATTGTAAGAACATTTCATGTGCACTCTAGATCAAATGCGGAAGCCTACTATATAGAGCATTATGATAGTGATTTGAAATTAACTAATAGAGTGAAAACAGATAATGCTTCAAGCAATATTATTATAGATAATGGTGTAATTAATATGATTATGTTTGGTTTGGATGAAGCAACAAATGCATATGAGTTTAATTTATTATCATCTTCTATTGAATCCATGAAGTTTGAAAAGAAGCATTTATGCTCATCAGGGGAAGATCAAAAATTATCTATGTCTTTGTATGCTTCATCTAAAACATATGACCCTAATTCTTTTGGAACTGTATATTTCTCTGAAAACAAAAACTATAGTGCTTTGATTTTTGATATTAAAAATGAAGAAGAAGCAACACATAAAGTTTTTGTTTTTAATAAGAAATTCGAACAAGTAAAGGAGTACACGTTCAAGAAAAACATTCCAGATGTATTTTTTGATTTTCAAAGTATTAATGTAGATGACACAGACGGTTCCATTCTTTTATTAGGTAAAGTTTTTGAAAATAATACTAGAAAATTAATAAAAGACGATAAAGTAAACTATCATTATGAACTCTTTAAGCTAACTAATAATGGACAAGAAAAAGTAGATTTACAAACAAACAATAACTTTGTTAAATCTTTAGTGCCAGTTAGAAAAGGAAATAATTTATCTTATGTTGGTTTTTATGGAAAAGACAAGGAAGAAAAATCAAATGGAGTATGTAGGTTTGATATAAATATTAAAAATCTAAGTATAGAAAAAAGTAGTTTTGCTCAATTTTCAGATGATTTTATTATTGAAAAACTTGGTAAAAAATCGGATAAAGGGCTTAAAGATTTGAATATTAATGCTGGTTACATGCAAGATAATGGTAATATTATTTTAGCTGCAGAAGAACAATTAGATAAATATGGTCAGCATACAGGAATAACTTATCTCTATGATGATATTATTTCGATTAAAATGAACAATAATGGTGAATTAACTTGGGCTAAAAATATAATTAAAGAGCAGGCGGATACTTATTTTGATGTTGCTAATACTGTACATGCATCCTATGGTTCTGTCTTTAAGAATGACAAACTATATTACTTTTTTAATGCTTCTCCAAAAATAAAAGAATCAAAAAACGGGGTGGTTGAATTCGGAAAATTCAAAAGAGATAAATCTGCTATCTATTGTGTTATTTTAGATGAAAACGGAAAGTCAAATTATAAGAAAATATACGAAGACAAAGATTTAGACATTCTATTTCATACAGAAGACAATATTATAGATGCTGAAGGAAACATAATTATTTTTGGTGATTCTGGGGAACAAAAAAGATTTCTTAAAATAAAAATCTAAATTTTTACAGAGTAACAAAAGTATTTTAAACAAAAAAAGCGAGCAGTCATAGACTGTTCGCTTTTTTATGGAATAACAATATTATATAATCTAACTAGAACTGTATATAATCAACAAAGGTTCTTTCTTCGGTTTTTGTAACAATCTTATAGGTTCCTTCTAGTTTTTCATCTAGGCTTAATACTCTGCCTATATTCTTAGAATTGTTATTAATGGTTTCCGAATAAATTAAATTGAAGTCGTCACCATTTAGGTCTTCATAATAGACTTTAATGTCTAACGGTTTTTGGTCTAAAGATAATTTAGTGATGTAAATTTTATTCTTTTTATTTCTAATATAAGGTTTGAATATGGTAACTTCTTTTTCTTTTTTAAATACAACGATGTTATTAGAAACATGAAAAGGAATTATTACGATTTTTATAGCTTTGTTTAATTCAAAAAAGTAATCTCCATTTGGCAATTCCGTTAAATCAAATCCTTTGGTGTAATCACCAGAATTTTGAATGGACTCATTATAGAGAATAATTCCGTGAGTATTCTTAATTAGAAGTTCGTCTCCTTTTTTAACATCGTTTAATGTTAAAGTAGTTCTTTTTGCATTCTTTAAATCGTTTAAAGGTGCATTTGCATTTGCTAGTAAAGCAGTAAATAATACTACTATTGCTAAGGTGTTTTTTATTAATTTTTTCATAATCTTATAGGTTTAATGATTATATAGACAAAGGTATATGGAAAGGAGTGTTTTAAAAACAGCTATTTTTGCGACTATGTGTGTTATTTTAACATTAATCTACTGAAAAACAATAAGTTAGTTTTTTTTGTTTATTGACTTAGCACCTATTAATCTTCTTTTGTTTTTATTTATATACATCCTATATTAAAAGTGCTGGGAGCTTTAAATTCAAATGTTAACAGAAAGTCTATAAACAAAAAAAGCAAGCATAAATGCTCGCTTTTTTTTGCGTTGATATTATATAATCTAACTAGAACTGTACGTAATCAACAAATGTTCTTCCTTCTGTTTTTGTAACAATCTTATAAGTTCCTTCTAGTCTTCCATCTAAACTTAATACTCTACCTATATTTTTAGAGTCGTTAGTAATGGTTTCCGAATAAATTAAGTTAAAGTCATCACCTTGTGCGTCTTCGTAATAAACGTTAATATCTAACGGCTCTTGGTTTAAAGATAGTTTAGAGATGTATACCTTGTTATCTATACTTTTAATAGAAGGCTTAAAAATAGTAGACTCTTTTCCTGTTTTGTATGCTACTAAATTATTAGAAACATGAAAAGGGATTATTTTAATTTCAGAGTCTTTGTTTAATTCAAAAAAGTAATCTCCTTTCGGTAATTCACTTAAATCAAATCCTTTAATATAGTTACCAGAAGTTTCAATTTTTTCTTTGTAAATAACTACGTCGTAATTATTTTTAATTAGTAGTATATTTCCTTGTTTAACATTGTCTAATGATAAAGTTGTTTTTCTTGCATCGTTTAAATTGTTTAAAGGTGCATTTGCGTTTGCTAGTAAAGCAGTAAATAAAGCTACTATTACTAAAGTATTTTTCATTAATTTTTTCATAATCTTTTGGGTTTAATGATTATGTGGACAAAGGTATAATCAAAGGCGAGTTTAAAAAGCATCTATATTTGCAACTATATATGTTATTTTACCCTGATTATTAAACACGAAAACGTTATATGTTAAAATAGTATATAATAGTGGTAAATTAACACATGCTAAGATTTTTATTATTTGTAAATTTGTTGCCAGATTTAATCCCATTTATACGTTTTGCAAATAAAACCTACATTTAAAAAAATTACGCCAGATTTTGGTAGCTCTATTACTGCTATTCAAAAAACTAAAAAGCGAAAACGAAGTGAAGCTTTTTGGCATTTTCATCCAGAATTAGAATTAGTATATGTTAATAAGGGGAATGGTAGAAGACATATTGGTAATCATCTTTCTTATTTTAATAATAGTCAATTAATTTTAATAGGGCCTAATTTACCGCATAATGGATTTACAGATCGTTTAACTTCTAAGGGAAAAGAAACACTCGTACAATTTCATCCGGAGTTTTTGGGAGACCTTTTTAATAAGCTGCCAGAAATGAAAAATATTTCGCAGTTAATAGAACGTTCTAAAAAGGGGATTTTATTTAAAAGAGAAATAAAAGATATTATTGGTCCAAAAATAGAAAAGTTACCAAAATACGAAGGTATAAAACGAGTAACCAAACTATTAGAGATACTAGAACTGTTGGCGTTGAGCACAGACTATGTTTTGCTTAATGAAAATGGGTACATGTTTGAAACGCAACCACAAGACAGTAGTAAGGTTGATAAAATTTTTAAATACGTTAATAAAAACTATCAACAACATATTACTTTAGATGAAATTGCAAGTCATGTAAATCTAACCGTTCCTGCGTTTTGTAGGTATTTCAAAAAGGTAACCGGGAAAACGTTTACGCAGTTTGTTAATGAGTGTCGTATATTTTATGCCACAAAACTTTTAACAGAAAGCCAAAGTAGTATAACAGATATTTGTTTTGAATGTGGTTTTAATAACTTCTCACACTTTAATAAGGTGTTTAATGAAGTGATAGGAAAAAGTGCCTCAAAGTATAGAGGTGAAATGCGATTAATAATTCAATAAGAATTATTTTTCACCATTCCATTCGGCGTAAAATTGCTTTAAAAAACCTTCCATATAGTGATGTCTCTCTTGTGCGATTTGCTTTCCTGTTTTCGTATTCATTTTATCTTTTAACAAGAGTAGTTTTTCGTAAAAATGATTAATGGTTGGTGCGGTAGATTTTTTATATTCTTCTTTAGACATGTTTAAATTAGGAGCAATTTCCGGATTGTAAAGTGCTCTGTCTTTAAATCCGCCATAATTAAAACAACGCGCAATACCAATAGCTCCAATAGCATCTAATCTATCTGCATCTTGTACCACTTCTAATTCTTTAGAGGTGAAAGCTAATGCCCCTTCTAAAGATTTATTAAAAGACATATTAGCAATAATGTTTACCACATGCTCTATCGTTTCTGAAGACACATTTTCTTTAAATAAAAATTCTTGAGCTATTCTTGGACCAACAGAATCATCGCCATCATGAAACTTGCTATCTGCAATATCATGTAAAAGCGCAGCTAAGGAAACTACCAATACATCTACATCTTCTTTTTTAGCAATAAGGAGCGCGTTATTATAAACACGTTCAATATGAAACCAATCATGACCGCCTTCGGCATTTTTAAGGGTTTCTTTTACAAAACCCTTAGTAGATTCAATGATAGTATGCATGTACTATTATAATTTTGCTGGTTCTACCCAATTAAATTCGAAGGAATTTTCAGGAATTTTCATACGTTCTGCTATACGTACCATTCTTGATGGAAGCTTCATTAGATAGTCTCTCGCTTTTTCAGCTTCATCGGTTAGATTAGACATTTTATCAATTTCCCAACGAATAATAAGCTTGTCTAAAATATCTACATAATCTGTAGCAGTATACACGCCAATACGTTGTGCTGTATTAGAAAACTCTTCAAAAGCCGAGCTTATTTTATTTCCAGATTCTCTTAAAAAATGCGCAGGCATGGTGATTTTTTGTTTCATCATGTATTGAAAAGCAAGCATCATTTCACTAGGATCTACAGCAAAAATACGTTCTACAAATTCGCAGTATGCATGATGGTGTCTCATTTCGTCTCCAGAAATGATTTTACACATTTTAGAAAGTTGCTTGTTTCCTTTTTGTTTCGCCATTTTTGCAACTCTATTATGAGAAATATATGTCGCTAATTCTTGAAAACTAGTATATAAAAAGTTTTTATAAGGATCTCTACCAGTACCAATATCAAAACCATCTGCAATTAAATGTTGTGTGGTTCTTTCAATTTCTTTCATGTTTACACGCCCAGAAAGGTAAAGGTATTTGTTAAGCACATCGCCATGTCTGTTTTCTTCAGCGGTCCAGTGTCTCACCCATTTAGACCAACCATTTCTTCCTACTTGATCTACACCTTCTACATCCATTAACCAAGATTCATAGGTTGGTAAGGCTTCTTCGGTGATCATATCACCAACTAAAACTACCCAAAAATCATAAGGTAATTCTTTAGCTAGTTCTCTAATTTCTTTTACTTCTTCAAAAAAATTGTCGCCTTCACTATTTGGTAAAAAATCCGATGGTTGCCAAATGGTATCTACAGGAATTAAATATTTTTGAATTAAAGAGTCTATGTCTTTTTCTAAAAACGACATTACTTCTAATCTTACATTTTTTATGGACATAATATTATATTTTAATACTGTTTTTTATTGTTTTTTCAATGTGCTCAAGCATTAATTCTTGGGTTTCAAAATCACTCTTTTTCACGGGTTTATGTGCTGTAAAAGTTAAGTGATTTCCTATGCCTAAAGGAAACTTTCCATAGCGTAGGTTTTTCCAAGAGTTATTAATAGTAACAGGAATAATTACGGCACTTGGTATATATTTTATTAATGTTTCCAACCCTTTGGTATGAAAAGGTTTTGGTTTGCCATCGCGACTCCTTGTACCTTCCGGAAAAATAACTGCTGCACGATTTGTAGACTCAATATACTCACCAAATTTACGAATAGCAACTATAGATTGTCTTGCGTTTTTTCTGTCGATTAAAACAGAACCTCCATGACGTAAGTTGTACGACACACTGGCAATGCCTTTTCCTAATTCTTTTTTACTAACAAATTTTACATGATGTTTTCTAAAATACCACATAAGTGGCGGAATGTCTGCCATGCTTTGGTGGTTAGCAACAATAATTACGGGTTGCGAATTATCTAATGGATACGCATTGTAAAAGCTATGTCTAGATCCTAAAAGGTTTACGCATCGCATAAGGCAAAACTGTAAAGCATCCACACTATTTTTATGCGCTTTGTAACCTAAAACATTAAAACAAAACCACTGTATTGGATGAAACACTACTAATGCTAATCCGAAAAAAAGATAATAAATACAAGATAAGGGAATTGCTAAAATTTTTCTCATTTTTTTTGTTAAAATGTAATGCTTCAAAAATAAAAAAACCACGTCTATAAAACGTGGTTTAATTGTAATAGTTTGTGTATAAATCTAACTTTAACATTTAAAGTTAAAAGTATTCTAGCAATGCTCATTATAAGCATCAACAAGGTTTTCAGCAATCATTTCTGCTGGTCTTCCTTCAATATGGTGACGCTCTAACATATGTACTAATTCTCCGTTTTTAAACAAAGCCATACATGGAGAGCTTGGAGGAAAAGGAATCATATATTCACGAGCCTTATTCACTGCGTCTTTATCTACACCTGCAAAAACCGTTACAGTATGATCTGGTTTTTTTGCATTTTTTAAACTTGTTTTAGCTCCTGGTCTTGCATTTGCTGCTGCACAACCACAAACCGAATTTACAACCACTAAAGTTGTTCCTTCCTTTGCAATAGCTGCATCAACATCTGCAACGGTATGTAATTCTTCAAAACCTACGTTCGTTAAATCTTCACGCATTGGTTTTACTAATTCTGCTGGATACATATCTTGTAATTTTATGTTTAATAATTTAATTATATGCAAAGATAATCAAAAACCGTGCAATTTATTGAGATAGCCATTTTTAAAGACAGAATGACGTAGAAAATGGCGTAATCGAATTAATTCCGTTGTAAAACGGAATCTTATTAAGTAAAAATTAATTAATATGGCGTTACACTTCTTCGCTTAAAGCTACAAAGTGTCAGGCTATACACTATATCTTTTTTACAAAAAAGTAAAAAAGGATGTCGTTTCTATCCTTAACGCGTGCAACTTGATTTGCAATACTAGTTTTTCTTTCTTTTAAAGAAATAGGTCACAAAGTAACAAAAGCCTTATGTAACAAAACCATACATATTATAACTAACAAGTAGTATCTTTGAACTTTAAAAAATAAAAAACATGAGTTTCGGAAAATGGATTGGAGCATCTTTAGGATGGTCTTTTGGAGGGCCAATTGGTGCTATTATAGGTTTGGCGCTTGGTAGTTTTGTAGATTCATTATCTTCAGGTAAAGGATTTACTATTGGTGAAGGAGGTTCTGAAAGAGGAAGCACGCAACAAAGACAAAGGCCAAATTATAGAAGCCAACAACAACGAAGAGCACAAACTACTTCTGGTGATTTTGAAGTCAGTTTACTTATTTTGGCTTCAGTAGTTATAAAAGCAGATGGTGTACAAGACCAACGCGAATTAGATTTTGTACGTAGTCAATTTGTGAGTATGTATGGAAAAGACAGAGCGAACAAAGCATTTAAATTATTTAAAGGTATAAGTAGTCAAACCGTGCCATTACGCCAAGTTTGTAAACAAATACAGCAAATGATGGATCATGCATCGCGTTTGCAATTGATGCATTTTCTATTTGGTATTGCAAAAGCAGATGGTATGGTTACCGAAGATGAAGAACAAACCATCTTTACTATTGCTGGATATTTAGGGATAAGCTCTCGGGATTATAATAGTATTAAAGCGATGTTTTATAACAGTAGCGATAACGCGTATCAGATTTTAGAAATCACAAAATCTGTAACTGTTGTCGAAATTAAAAAGGCATATCGTACCATGGCTAAAAAGTACCATCCAGATAAAGTAGCACATTTAGGTGAGGAGCATAGAAAAGGAGCAGAAGAAAAGTTTAAGCAAATACAAAAAGCTTACGAGCAGCTGCAAAAGGAGAGAGGTTTCTAATCGAAAAAAAAATATCAACGCTCTGCGTTAGGTTTCTGTTGAAATTGTCATTGCCATGAAAAGGGGAATCTAAAACAGAATTTTATTTTTCCTTTTTATTATTTACTCGTTTCTCAATACTCTTGAAATAGCGTTTTTCTTTCCATTTTCTAACAAAATAGATAACTATAACAACGAATCCAAGAATCAACATTCCTTCTTTTCCGGTGAGGTATTCTAATATTTTCATGATTATTATTTAAAGATGTAAAAGTCGTTATTAGATAAAGAAGCTTACCGTGTCTAACTAGTTTTTTTTGAATTCTGATTACATAGATCTATTAACCTCTAAACAAAAAGAAGTCGTCTTTCATATCTTCAATTTGTGCATCTTCATTAGTAATAATATAATCAATGGCTTTAGAGGTAAAAGTGTCTCCTTTTTTAGTTAGAGAAACAATGTTTTTATTTAAAACAATCATGTTGTTTTTAAGCGCTAAATCTAGAACCGTTTTAGCTCTTACTTTTTGCCAATTAATATGTTCTTGTAGGTGATTTACATGACGTTCACGTTCTTCGGTATGATTTTTTAAATGCAATAAAAAGGTTAGTAAAGAGACTTCGGTACGTTGTTGTTTTTCTCTGTACATTACGGCAATTATTCCTTTACTTGGCGCAAATAAGAATACCATTAAGAAAATGAAGCCCAACATGGTAGTGATAGATCCTGCGATGGATGCATCTAACCAATGCGCAAACCAATAACCAGAAATAGCACTTAAAACTCCGAAACCAATAGCTAACCAAAGCATTTTCTTTAAGTCTGTAGTTAATAAATAAGCAGTTGCAGCAGGAGCAATCATTAATGCAACCACTAAAATAGCGCCAACAGCATCAAAAGCACCAACCGTTGTTACCGATGCGACAGACATTAAACCGTAATGAATAATTGCTGGTGAAAAACCTAAGGAAGCTGCAAGGCCTTTATCGAAAGTACTTAATTTTAGCTCTTTAAAAAAAGCGAGTAGTAAACCAATAGTTATCACTAAAATAGAACCAATAATCCACAGGGATTTCGGACCAACATCGGTTCCTCCAATAAATAATCTATCAAAAGGAGCAAAGGCTAATTCACCAAGTAAAACAGCGTCGACATCCAAATGCACGTCATTCGCATTTTTAGCAATTAATATAACACCAATACTAAACAGCGCAGGAAAAACTAAACCAATTGCTGTGTCTTCTTTTACCAATCCTGTTTTTTGAATATACTCTACCAAAACCACGGTAATAATTCCGGTGAAAGCTGCTAGTAATATGAGTAACGGAGAGTTTAAATCTTGCGTTATAAAGAATCCAATTACAATTCCTGGTAAGATAGAATGGCTAATAGCATCACTAATCATCGCCATTTTTCTTAACACAAGAAAGGTTCCAGGAATCGCGCAAGCAATAGCTACTAAGCTTGCAATAAGTTGTATTTCTATTTGCGCACTATTCATCTTCTGTCGATTGTTTGGTGTATAAGTTGGCAGCGGTTTCAAAACCTAAATCGGTTAAGCTCCACATCGAACCATCAATAGTTGCATAATTTTTCTCTACTAGTTTCTGAAGCGTTTTTTTAGTGAAACCTTGAAAATTATTTAATAATTTAATCGTGTGCGGATGCGAAATGTTCTCATGCGTTTCTGCTATATGATACATAAAGGCTAGAGTTTTATGGAGCTCTAAATCGCGTCTGTTTTTTATAAAACGAATTTGTTTAAAAAGCAATCCTCTACTGGGAGAAAATATAAAAGAGAATGCTACAAATACAGCAGCAACTAATACAATTACTGGTCCTGTAGAAAGGTTGTTCTGACTAGCGCTTATTGCGGTTCCAAATACACCAGAAAAAGCACCAAAAATTGCAGCTAAAAAAACCATGGTTGCAAGACTGTTTGTCCATTGTCGTGCAGCAGCAGCAGGAGCGAGTAGCATAGCACTCATTAAAACTACACCAACGGTTTGTAAACCTAAAACAATAGCTAAAACAATAAAAGTAGTTATAAGAATATCTATGAACTTGGTGTTAAAACCAAGTGTTTTCGTGTAGTCGGCATCAAAAAGTAAGAGTTTAAATTCTTTCCAGAAAAGTAAAAGAACACACAAACAAATACCTGTTACAATTGCCATTAACCAAACATCACTTTCTACTAATGTTGCCGCTTGACCAAATAAATATTTATCTAAACCAGCTTGATTGGCATTGGGTTGTTTTTGAATAAATGTAAGTAGCAACATACCAAAACCAAAAAATAGAGAAAGGATTAAGCCTAAAGCAGTATCACTTTTTAAATGGGTTTTTGTGATTATTCCTCGAATCCAAAAGGTGCCAACAAGTCCGCTAACTAAAGCTCCCAAAAGAAGTGTGTTGCTGTCTTTTGCTCCAGTTATTAAAAAAGCGATTGCAATTCCGGGTAGTGCTGCATGCGAAATAGCATCTCCTAAAAGACTTTGTTTTCGTAGTACAGCAAAGCTACCAAGCATCCCTGTAACTGCTCCTAAAATAGCGGTTCCAAGGGTGATGGTTCTAAGTGTGTAGTCTGTAAAGACTAATGAAAAATATTCTGTTATGTCCATAATTTCTGCGAAGGCAGGAATCTCTTCCTACTACACAATCTGTTTTTTATTGTCATTGCGAGACTTTTTGAAGTCGTGGCAATCTATTGGTTTCTTGTTTTGTTTCTGTTCATTTTGTCTTGATACAAAACGAACCAAAAAATCACAATCAAAATTAGGAAATTGCTAAAGCATCTTTCGCTTTCGAGATTTCGTGCTTGAAGCTGCGCTTCGCATCTTCATCTCTTCGCTCAATATTTCTGAATTTTGATGTTTTCCGACTTTGTCGGAATTTCAAGTTTAATTTATATTTTGACTTTCATTATTTAAATCAAATAACTTTCCCCTTTTTTTTAAGGGAAGGAATTTTTCTAATTATATTTATTTTTTTGTCACTTCGATTTTTTCTTCGGAACCACTCGAAGTGACATCCTTTTATTTATTCGAGTAAGCACTGCATACTGCGACTGTTCACTGAGAACTATTTGTTAACTGCCTACTTTTTTCTACTCTTGAATACTTACTTTATAATTAATTCCGTAGGTTTTGGTTAAATTATCATCATTAAAAATATCTTTGACTGGTCCTGTTGCTATTTTCTTCACATTTAAAAAAGTTACCCAATCAAAATATTCCGGAACGGTTTGTAAATCGTGATGTACTACAATTACTGTTTTTCCTGCTTTTCGTAATTCTTTTAAAATATTAATGATTGCAATTTCTGTAGTAGCATCTACACCTTGAAAAGGTTCGTCCATAAAATAAATGGATGCGTTTTGCACTAAGGCTCTTGCTAAGAATATACGTTGTTGTTGTCCGCCAGAAAGCTGACTAATTTGTCTTCCTTTAAACGAAAGCATTCCTACTTTTTCTAAGGCTTCTAAAGCTGCTTTCTTTTCTTTTTGTCTCGGACGCTTAATCCAGCCTAAGCTACCATAGGTTCCCATCATCACAACATCTAAAGCTGTCGTTGGGAAATCCCAATCTACACTTCCTTTTTGCGGAACATAAGCTACCAGTTTTCGTTGTTTGTCATAAGGCTTTCCGTAAATAGTTACACTTCCTGCAATGGGTTTTAAGATGCCTAAAATAGATTTTATAAGTGTAGATTTTCCTGCGCCATTTGGACCAACAATAGCCATAAGTACGCCTTCTGGGATTTCTAAATCAATATCCCAAAGTACAGGTTTGTAGTTGTAGGCAACGGTTAAATCGTCTACTTTTACAGCTAACACTCCGGAATAGGTAGGAGTCTCTTTATTAGGTTTACTGTCGTTTATATTTTCTTCTGTTTTGTTTTTCATTTCATAATTATCTATAAGATCATGAGATTCCTGCTTTCGCAAGAATGTGACTTACTTCAAAGCATTCACAATAGTATTCACATTATATTCAAACATACCAATATAGGTTCCTTCTACGGTTCCTGCATTTCCTAATGCGTCGGAATATAGAGTGCCACCAATAGTTACGTCATGATTCTTTGAATTCACCGCAGCTTGTAAAGCTTCTATAGTACGTTTAGGTACAGAGCTTTCTACAAAAATAGCTTTTACTTTTTTATCTATTATAAATTTAGAAATATTTTGTACGTCTTGCACTCCAGCTTCTGTTGCTGTAGATAAACCTTGTAAGCCAACCACTTCAAATCCGTAATTTTTTCCAAAATAATTGAAGGCATCATGTGCAGTGACTAGAATTCTTTTTTCTATTGGAAGTGTTTCTATTATGGTTTTTACTTTACCTTCTAATGCGGTTAGTTTTTCTAGGTATCCTTTTTCGTTTTCTGTGTAAATTGCTGCGTTTGTCGGGTCTTTTTCAGATAAGACCTTAGTTATTTTTTTTGCAAACAGTTTAAAGTATGCAATATTAAACCAAACATGCGGATCGTAATTGGATGCAAAATAATCGGAACCAATTAGCGTCGTTTTGTCTATCTCTTCCGCTAAAGCAATTGGTGTTTTTGTTTTGCTTCCCATTTTCTCAAAAACCTCTACTAGTTTTCCTTCTAAATGTAAACCGTTATAAAAAATGATATCTGCATTTACCAACTTCGAAACATCGCCTTCACTTGCTTTGTATAAGTGTGGATCGACACCAGAACCCATTAACCCTTGAATATTTATGTGTTCTCCTCCAATGTTTGTTACCAAATCTGTAATCATCGATGTGGTGGTAACGATGTTTAGCTTTCCGTTGTCTTTAACCTCTTTTTTACAAGCTATTAAAGTTGAGGTAATTGCTAAAAGGAAAATTAATTTTTTCATATATCTAAATATTTATTACGAAGGTACTAAAAATGCCTGACTAATTTAATTTATATCTTACACCAAAGAATAAACGAATACCTTGATTTGGTCCATACACATACGAAGGGTCAAAGGTTAGCGCATACGGATTGTCTGTTGTTGCAATTACATCCCCGTTTCCATCGAACTGGACGTTTTCATCAAAAGGATCGTCTGATCTTGCAATTATAAAAGGATTTCCTTTGTTTGGAGTCCAATTTAATAGGTTTTTAACACCTCCATAAATTTCTAAATTATCTATTCCGTCATGGGTTATTTGAATATTTTGAATGCTCCATGTTGGAGAATATTCTTGCCTTGGGTCTAAGTCACCAAGTAGCGGTAATCGCATGGGGCCATAAATATTTCCAGTATAATCTAAGGTAAGATTTGTAGGGTGATTTTTGTAGCTAAAAGACCAAACTCCAGAGAATTTTTCAGTAAGTATTTGTTCTTTTTTTTCATCATTTTCAGTTTGTGAAACATCTTGATAAGTAGCGCCAAGAGATGCTTTTATACCACTACCTAAAACGGCATCCACATTAAAACTAAGTCCTTTTGTTGTAGAATAACCGTCTAGATTGTCATAAATAATCTGATTTGGGTTGGTGTCATAATCTGGAATAATAGCATTGGTAAAATAGGTGTACCAAGCGGAAGTATCAAAAGTGAAATACATCCCATTTTTTAAGTACATTTTTTTTAAATAATTAAGGGTTACGTTATATGATTTTTCAGGCTCTAAGGCTTCTTCAATAATAACTTCTCTTGCTCCAGTAAGCGCTGCATGTTCTTCGGTAAATAGATTTACAACTCTAAAACCAGTACCTGCGTTTATTCGAATAATATCCGCGTCTGTTGGCTTGTATTTGTGGGCAATTCGCGGTGTGAAAATATTGCCATGCCTGCTGTCATAATCATAGCGCGTTCCTAATAACAGACTTTGTTTTTTACTGAATATGATTTCATCTTGTACAAAAAAGGATGGAATAGTAACTTGATCTGCGGTTGCAGTTGCTGTCGTATTATCGTTATAATAGTTGTAGCGAAGAGAAGAGCCAAAAAGTAAATCGTGTTTGTTTATTTTTTTATCCCAAATAAACTGTCCAAAGCCAATGCGTTGTTTTGCTAAATAGGGTGTGTTTCCATATACGGAGTTTTGATCGTGATCGGAATAGGAGAATTGAAAATTTACTTTTTCTTTAATAGGCAGTTCGTAGTTTCCTAATATTTCAAAACGCGAAGTGTATATGCTTTCTCCGTAAACCTCATTTTCTCCTCTATCTGCTTTGGTCCATTGTAGTTCTCCTCCCCAACGATCTTCGTAGAAATAGCGCCCGGCAAGAGATAATTTTTTATTACTAGCTCTTTTAAAATCCCATTTCTGAAAAATAGAAATGCGGTCTTGTAGTGTTAAATCTGTAAAATTATCCTTGTTGTTGTCTATAATATTATCGTATTTAAAATAATTGGCACCAAATAAAACGGTTGTTTTTTTACCAACATTTGCTTTAAACCCGGCGTCTACGTTTACTTCTCCCCAGCCGGTAACAAATGCATCTGCAAAGAATCTTGGAGCATTTTCAGGAAGTTTGGTGATGATATTAATTAAACCTCCAACTGCTTCACTACCATATGAGGAGGAAGCAGGTCCTTTTACTATTTCAATTTGTTCTATTAAAGAATTAGGTATTCCTGACAAACCATAAACGGTAGACAAACCGCTAACAATTGGCATACCATCAATTAGAACAAGTGTGTAAGGCCCTTCTAAACCGTTAATATGAATGTCGCCAGTATTGCATACATTACAGTTTAATTGCGGACGAACGCCATTCACATTTTGGAGCGCTTCAAAAATATTAGGCGTTGGGTTTCTCTTTAAAAAAGTGGGTGAGTATACTTCTACAGGAATAGGGCTTTCTAACCTAGAAACCGCTTTTAAGGTTCCTGTAATGATCACTTCCTCTAAATCTTCATTTTCATTTAAATTAAAGGTTGTAAAAACCGTTTTGTCTTTTATTGTAATTATTTTTTTCTGAAGGATATACCCTGTAAAAGAAGCTATTATACTCTGTTTTCCAGGTTCTATGTTCTTAATAATAAAAACACCATTCTCATTTGTTGTCGTTCCTTTTGTTGTGTTCTCCAAGTAAACATTAGCGTAAGCAAGTGGTTCTCCATTAGATAATACTTTTCCTTCTATATTAAAGGTTGTTTGCGCTGTAGCGGAAGAAAATGTTAATACTATTAAGAATTTAATTAGTTTCATCTTATTTTATTTTTAATCAAATATAAAAATATTTTTAGGTTAGTCTAAAAATATTTTAAGAAATATATCTTTTCTATATTTGTAAGACATAATTATACTATGATCACATTAACGGAAGAAAATTACATAAAGGCTATTTATCATCTTGGGAACAATGGTGAAGAAACGGTAAATACAAACGCAATAGCAGAGGTTATGCAAACCAAAGCATCTTCGGTTACAGATATGATTAAAAAGCTGTCTGAAAAAAAATATGCGAATTATAAAAAATACCAAGGAGTTACGTTAACTAAAGATGGTAGGTTTGTAGCCGTAAATATTATTAGGAAACATAGGCTTTGGGAGGTTTTTTTGGTTGAGAAATTAAACTTTTCTTGGGATGAGGTTCATGAGGTGGCAGAGCACTTAGAGCATATAAAATCAGAAAAACTTATTAATCAATTGGATGCTTTTTTAGAGTTTCCAAAACACGATCCGCATGGAGATCCAATTCCAGATAAGGAAGGGAATTTTCAACATATTGAAAAAATAGTTTTAGCGAAAGCAGAAATAGGTGCTGTGTATAAATGTGTTGGAGTAGATGATACTTCTTCTAGTTTTTTAAAATATTTAGATAGTAACAATATTGGTTTAGGCACTATTATTAAAATCAAACATAAAGAGCCTTATGATAATTCTATAAAAATAGAATTAAAAGATTCTGAAATTGTTGTTTCTCAAAATGTAGCCAAAAATCTGTATTTAAAGAAAGTTTAGTAGTGTAAGCAATCTTTTTGTAATTTATAATTTGGCATGATTTAGGATTATAGACTACTAACATTCACACTATGAAATATACAATATTTATCCTCACATTTTTAGTAGCAAGTATTGGTTTTTCGCAAGATTCTACAGTTGTAACGAAAGTAACACCGCCAAAAATTGTAACAAAACTTCATTTTGGTGCAAGTGTACAGTTTGAAGATGTCCGATTAAAATTTGTGGAAGTAGTACAAGATTCTCGCTGCCCGAAAGCGGTGCAATGTATTTGGGCTGGAGAAGTAATTGTTTTAGTAGACGTTTTTAAAAACGGAAATAAAGTAGAACAAAAAAAGTTAACGATTAATCCCACTTTTTCTTTGCAGGAGCAACTTGGTAATTTGTTTTCTTCGGAAGCATTAAGTATTT
Source organism: Lacinutrix himadriensis (assembly GCF_001418105.1). Taxonomy (GTDB): domain Bacteria; phylum Bacteroidota; class Bacteroidia; order Flavobacteriales; family Flavobacteriaceae; genus Oceanihabitans; species Oceanihabitans himadriense. Next base: position 567,201 of record NZ_LIQI01000022.1, on the reverse strand, counting down.
CAGGAATTAGCGTGATGCCTTATCCTGTTGCTAATAATAAAATTCCGATGGAAGATTATTACATTCAGTTAGATGTGAGGAAGTAGAAGGTTCTCGATTTTAAAATCAGAGCCCTTTCTAATGACAACCGCAGTCGTCTGTTCCACATGCTTTTTTTGATTTCTTCTTATAAAAATATTTTTTCAAAATAAAAGCTACTGCTAGTAAAACGGTAGAAAAAACGAGTATGTCTTGAATGATTGTATTCATAATTAATTGGTCGTTTGTTGTTCTATAAATTTACAAAATTTCTATATAATTAGGTCACTTTAAAAACTGATAGGCTATTAATGCTGCTATATAAGCAATAGCGGTCATGATTATTAATTGTAACGTTGGCCATTTCCAAGAATTGGTTTCTCTTTTAACAATCGCTAATGTACTCATACATTGCATGGCAAAGGCATAGAAAAGTAATAGTGAAATACCAGAAGCTAATGTAAATAATGGTCCGCCAGTAATTGGGTTTATTTCTTTAGCCATTTTGTTTTTAATGGTCTCTTCTTCGTCATTACCAACACTATAAATAGTTGCAAGTGTACCAACAAATACTTCACGAGCAGCAAAAGAACTAACAATGGCAATACCAATTTTCCAATCGTAACCTAAAGGTCTTATCACAGGTTCTATAGCTCTTCCTGTGATACCAATATAAGAATGCTCTAATTTCTGAGAAGCTACTTTTTGATTGATTTCGTCTTCCGATAAGTTTTGAGAAGCGTATTCTGTTTTTACAATTTCTTCCGCATTATTAAAGTTTTCTCCTGGTCCGTAAGAAGCCAAAAACCAAAGTACAATAGAGATAGCAAGGATTATTTTACCAGCTCCAAATACAAAAGATTTTGTTTTTTCTAAAACGGTTAAGGCAACATTTTTTATAAGTGGTAATTTGTAGTTTGGCATTTCTACCACAAAGAAGCTTTTGTTTTTAATTTTTAATACTTTATTTAAAAGGTATGCTGAAAAAATTGCGGTTCCAAATCCTATTAAATATAATAGCATTAGCGTTAATGCTTGGTAGCTTAATCCTAAGATTCGTCCTTCTGGAATTACCAAAGCAATGATAATTAAGTAAACTGGTAATCTTGCGGCACAAGTAGTAAATGGTGTTACTAAAATGGTGATTAATCGTTCTTTCCAGCTTTCAATATTTCTGGTTGCCATAATTGCGGGAATAGCACAAGCAGTACCAGAAATTAGCGGTACGACACTTTTTCCGCTTAAACCAAAACGACGCATGATTCTGTCCATTAAAAAGACCACACGACTCATATAGCCACTTTCCTCTAAAACAGCAATAAATAGAAATAAGAATGCAATTTGTGGAATAAAAATAACAATTCCACCAAGGCCAGGAATAATACCTTCGGCAATTAAATTAGTGAAAGCACCTGCTGGCAATGCGTTTTTGGTCCATTCACTTAAGGATGCAAATGTAGAATCTATAAAATCCATTGGTACGCTAGACCAATCGTAAATTGCTTGAAAAATGGTTAGTAAAATGAAAGCAAAAATAACGTAACCCCAAACTTTATGGGTTAGTACTCTATCTAAATTTGCACGTAAACCTTTGGCTTGACTAGCATCAATAGTTTGCCCTTTTTTAAGTGTGTTATTTATAAACTGGTAGCGTTTTATTGTTTCTTTTTGCTGTAGTCTTTTAAGGTCTTCTTTCGATTTTGTTTTAAAACTCGCTATAGCTTCAATTTCTTGTCTGTTTGTTTTACCAAAATTTACATCTTGTGTAATTACGAGCCAAAGCTTGTATAAAAGTTGATTCGGAAATGCTTGGCGTAATCGATCAAAATAATCTTTATCAATTTCTGAAGCATGCAAACAAGGAGTAATAGATAATTCTTTATAGTTGGTAATAAGCTGTTTTAACGTGTCAATACCTTCGTTTTTACGTGTGCTTATTAAAGCTATTTTGGTTTCTAGTTGCTTTTCTAAATAGTCTATATCTAACGAAATACCTTTGTATCGCATTCTGTCCGACATATTAATAACCAGAATACAAGGGATTTCTAAATCTTTAATTTGCGTAAAAAGAAGTAAGTTTCTTTTTAAGTTTTCTACATCACTTACTACTATGGCAACGTCTGGATAGTCTTTATCCGTTTTATTTAAAAGTAATTCTATAACTACATTTTCATCTAAAGACGAAGCATTTAAACTATAGGTTCCTGGTAAATCGATAATGTGTGCTTTTACACCACGAGGTAGTTTACAGATACCTTCTTTTTTCTCGACCGTAATTCCTGGATAGTTCCCCACTTTTTGGTGTAAACCAGTAAGTGCGTTAAATACAGATGTTTTTCCTGTATTCGGATTTCCAATAAGCGCAACATTTATTTGTTTACTCATGGATTATTTTTTCTATTAATATATGACTTGCAGTTTCTTTTCGAATTGCTAGATGTGTACCATTAATGTTTAAATACATGGGGTCTTGAAAAGGAGCAACCTGTAAAAGCTCTACAGTATTCCCAGGAAGGCAACCCATTTCTAACAATTTTAATGGTATATGTGCAGAAGAAACATCAGTGATAATGCCTTGTTCTCCACGTTTAAGATGTGCTATAGTTACTTGCAAGCTTATTTAGATTGATTTTAAAGAAGCAAATGTAATATAAAAGTAGTAGCTAAAAAAATTGTGGCTTAATAAACTATTTATATTCTTTTTTTAAGATTTTAATATCTTCAATAAGTTGTTCTATTTCTTCAAGGTTAGTACCATCATAGAAACCTCTGATTTGTCGTTTTTTATCTACAAGAATAAAGTTTTCTGTGTGTATCATATCATAAGCATCCCCATTTCCAAAGGTTTTTACCGCCAAGTAACTTTTTCTGGCAAGGGCATAGATTTGTTTTTTGTCTCCAGTTACTAAATTCCATTTTGCATCATTAACTCCTTTTTTTAGTGCGTAACGTTTTAATTGTGCTACACTATCTATTTTAGGGGTTACAGAATGTGAGAGTAGCATTACGTCTTCATCATTTAAAATCGACTTTTGAACTTGATACATATTATCTGTCATTATCGGACAAATGGTTTGGCAAGTAGTAAAAAAGAAATCGGCTACATAAATTTTATCTTTATAATCTTCTTGTGTAATTGTTTTTCCGTTTTGATTGGTAAGGCTAAAGTCGGCTATTTTGTGATATTTTTTCACATATTGCATCGTGCTATCCACCAATTCTGGATTCACCAAAGCAGGTTGGTAAATAGGAAGCACTTTCTCTACTTTTAGAATATTATAGAAAATAGTAATGATGATAATGGATAAAGTTGCTAAAACAATAGCAAAATATTTGTAGTCCTTAAAAAACGAAAGCATAAATAATGATTTGATATACAAAATTACAAATTATTTCAGGCAGTACTAGTACTATTGGTTACATAAGTTAAAACTTAATATTGTAACTTTAATGTTTAAAAAACTATTGAAATGAAATATTATTTTTTGCTAATCACCTTATGCTCTATAAGTTTTTCTTTTTCGCAAACCTTTGACGAAGATTTACATGCACTGGTAGAGGCTGAAGCTAAATCTGCTTCTAATAGAATTTACAACCACCGAGTAAACCTAAACACGGGAAATTATGATGTTATTTATCATAAATTAGAGTTTACTATAGATCCAAGTGTTGCAAGTATTTCTGGAGTTGTAACCACGCATTTTGTTGCCAAGGAAAATATGACCGAAGTAACTTTTGACTTAGCCGATAATATGGCTGTTTCTCAAGTTTTACAAAACGGAAACGCTTTAACTTATGTACAAAATACAGATGACGAATTAGTAATTGCTTTACAAACAGCTGTAAATGTTGGGCAAACGGGAATTGTGGAAATTACCTATTCTGGTAACCCAATAAGTTCTGGTTTTGGTTCCTTTGCACAAACGACACATAATAGTGATCCTATTATTTGGACATTATCAGAACCTTATGGAGCAAAAGGTTGGTGGCCTTGTAAACAAGATTTAAATGATAAAATTGAAAATATAGATGTATATATAACGACGCCACAATTCAATGCGCAAGGCGAAGAATACATTGCCGTTAGTAATGGTGTAGAGCAAAGTCAAACCGTAAATGGGACTAATAAAACAACACATTATAAACACGAGTTTCCTATTCCAGCATATTTAATAGCAATTGCTGCAACAAATTACGAGGTGTATTCACATACCGTTCCTAATAACGGAAACCCTTTTGAAATTGTAAACTATGTATATCCCGAAGACTTCGCTTCTGTACAAGAAAGTACCGCAGTTACTGTGGATATTATGGAATTGTTTTCTACCAAATTTGAAGAATATCCGTATGCTTCCGAAAAATACGGACATGCCCAATTTGGTTGGGGAGGAGGGATGGAGCACACCACGGTTTCTTTTATGGGAAGCTTTGGAAGAAGTTTAATAGCACACGAATTAGCACACCAATGGTTTGGCGATAAAATTACTTGTGGCAGTTGGAAAGATATTTGGTTAAACGAAGGTTTTGCTACTTATTTAGCGGGATTAGTAATCGAGGATTTTGATGGTGATGAAAGTTTTAAAAGCTGGAAACAAGGACGAGTAAATTCTATTACATCGCAAACAGACGGAGCTGTGTATTTGGCAGATACAGACACCACAAGTGTTGGTCGAATTTTTAGCAGTAGATTAAGTTATAATAAAGGCGCAATGGTATTGCACATGCTTAGAAAAAAAGTGGGTGATGCTGATTTTTACCAAGGCATGCAAGATTATTTAAGTGATTCGGATTTGGCTTATAATTATGCGAAAACACCAGATTATATTGAAAAAATGGAAGCCGCTAGTGGTCAGGATTTAACCGAGTTTTTTAATGACTGGATTTACAATGAAGGATATCCAAGTTATACTATAAATGCGAATTGGATTAATACAAACCTATTGCAGTTTCAGGTAAACCAAACACAAAGTGATGCTTCGGTTAGTTATTTTGAAGTACCAATTCCAATGCGAATTATTGGGACTAACGGAGAAGTGTTAGATGTTGTTTTAGATAATACCTTTTCAGGAGAAACTTTTGTAGAAACCGTTAACTTTACTGTTAGTGAAATACTCTTTGATCCAGAGGTAGATTTAATTTCTAAAAATAACAACTTAACCTTAAGTACGAATACCTTTCAAATCGAAAATACTTTGTTAATGTATCCTAATCCAACTACAAGCTATATTCAGTTAGAAAAACCAGAAGCGTTAGTAATTGACACCATTCAAGTATTCGATGTTTTAGGTAAGTTAGTTTTAGAAATGGATTATAAAGAAACTATCAATATCGAAAGCTTGTCTTCTGGGATTCACTTTGTGAAATTTTCTACAAATCAAGGAGTTTTTCATAAAAGGCTGTTAAAGGAATAAGCAATACTTAATACTTGTTTTTTTTAGTAAGCATAAAAGCTTACTTTTGCACGTTACAAATAAAACCCAATACATGACTGTATTTATAATAAAAGCAGCTCAATTATTCTTGAGCCTTTCTATATTAGTTGTTTTGCATGAACTAGGACATTTTATTCCTGCAAAATTGTTTAAAACAAAAGTGGAAAAATTCTACTTATTCTTCGATATTAAATTCTCTATTTTCAAGAAAAAAATTGGCGAAACCGTATATGGTATTGGTTGGTTACCACTTGGAGGTTATGTAAAAATAGCAGGAATGATCGATGAGAGTATGGACAAAGAACAAATGGCTAAACCACCACAACCTTGGGAGTTTCGTTCTAAACCAACTTGGCAACGTTTAATCATTATGCTAGGTGGTGTTTTTATGAATTTTGTATTGGCATTTTTTCTTTACATGGTCATATTATTTGTTTGGGGAACTGTTTATATTCAAAAAGACGATGTAAAATATGGTTACGGCGTTAGTAAAACCATGGAGAATTATGGTTTTCAACAAGGAGATAAAATTGTTTCTGTAGATGGCGAGCCTATTGAAAATCTATCGGAAGATGTTAGTAAATACCTAATGTTTAGAAATATTGAAACCATTCAAGTAGAACACACCAATGGAGCTATTGAAGATCTTGCTATTCCTGAAGATATAGGGAAGCAACTTTTTGCAGCAGGAGATTTACCAGCTTTTGAACCACGTTCTCCTTTTCAAGTAGAAGAAGTAGAACCAGGATTACCTGCAGAAAAAGCAGGGCTTATAGCTCAAGATAAAATTGTAGCTGTAAATGGAAATCCGATTACTTATTTTTCAGACTTTACCTATCAATTAAAAAATAGTGCCACTACAGATATTGTTTTAGAAGTAGAGCGTAATAACGAAACAAAGAAATTCACTTTAACACCAACCGAAGATAATAAAGTTGGTATTGCGGTTAAAAGAACAGATTTAGATTTTATTAAAGTAAACCAAAGAGAATATTCTTTAGCTGAAAGTGTTTCAGGAGGGATTAGCAAGGGGTATTGGGAGATCAAAGATTATTTAGCACAGTTTCAATATATATTCACTAAAAAGGGTGCTTCACAAATTGGAGGCTTTGCTGCTATCGGACAAATGTTTCCATCACAATGGAATTGGCAAGTGTTCTGGAAAATGACTGCATTCTTATCAATTATGCTTGGTGTTTTAAATTTATTACCAATTCCTGCACTTGATGGAGGTCATGTAATGTTTTTATTATATGAAATTATTTCTGGTAGAAAACCAGGAGATAAATTCATGGAATATGCGCAATTGGTTGGTTTTGTTTTACTTATAGGTTTGGTTTTGTTTGCAAATGGTAACGATGCATTTAAGGCAATACAGGACTGGTTAAAATAATTTAAAATTTTTTCAAAAAAGATTTGTGGTAATTAAAAAGTATACATATATTTGCGCTCGCAAAAGCGAATAACACTCCTCTTTAGCTCAGTTGGTTAGAGCATCTGACTGTTAATCAGAGGGTCCTAAGTTCGAGTCTTAGAAGAGGAGCAAGTTAGAATAAGCCACTAGAAATAGTGGCTTTTTTTATGGCGTAAAGTCAAGGTTTGTTTTGTGATTAATAAGAAGTAAACCAGCGTATTATGATGGTTTAAATTCATTAATAGAAATTAGAATAGTGAGAAATACTGTTTTAGAAAGGAAGGTGTTTGCTTAATTAGAGTTTAAATCTTCAGCAATTTTTATTAGTGTATCACTTGTTAGGGGCTTTACTATAAAATCTTTTATAAGCTCATATTCTTTAGCTTTCATGAAATCAACGGGGTCTACAGAAGAACTTACCATATACAATGTGATTTTTTTAGAAATTGTCATTTTAGCAAATTCATCAAGAAATTGCCATCCATCCATTATTGGCATATTTATATCTAGTAAAATAAGCTCAGGGATATCTTTACCAGACGCTAGGGTTTGCGATAATCCATCAATAGCATCTTCCCCATTATTATATACTGTAAAATTTTTACAAACCTTAGAAGCCTTAAAAATCATTTTAATTGCAAAAATTAAAATAGGATCATCATCAATTAAACAGACAGAGTTAATTTGCTTCATGCTTTAAATATATTGTAAAAGTTGTACCAATATTTACTTTACTGGTAACTTCAACTTTACCGTTCATAGCGTCAATTTGATTTTTTGTAATGTAAAGACCTAAACCTCTAGCATCTTTGTGATTGTGAAATGTTTTGTATAAACCAAAAATTTTATCTTTATGTAAATCAAGATTGATACCGCGACCATTGTCTTCAATCTTTATTTTAACGTAATTGTTTTCTTTCTCTGCATGAATATTAATTACAGGATCGATGTCTTCTTTTTTATATTTAATAGCGTTAGATATAAAGTTTAATAAAACACTCTCTAAATAAGCAGGTATGGCTAATACCTCTATGTTGTTATGGATTTCTATATTTATTTTAGCCTTTGTTTCTATTATTTCTGCTCTAAAAGTACTTAATGCATTATTTGTAAAGTCTAATAAATTATTACTTTCTAAATCTTGATTTTTTTTCGTGTTTATATTCGCTACTTCATTTAAATTCAGAATTGTTTCACTTAATCTATTTACTGCTTCGTTTATTAAAGGAAAGAATTCATTTTGGGTAGATTCAGGTATCTCATCACTCATTAATTCTAATAACATTTCTAAATTACCAGAATGTGATCTCAAATTATGAGATACTATATGTGCAAAATTTTGAAGTCTTGTATTTTGACTTTTTGTAGTTTGTAAAAGGGATTCAATTTTTTTATTTGCCTCTTTACTTTTAGTTATATCAATAATGTTAGATATAAAATGCAAAGGTTGGTTTGCTTCATCTCTAATTATGGAAACAGATAGTAAGCAGTATATGATGGACCCATCCTTTTTTTGATATCTTTTTTCACATTCAAAATGATCCTTTTCCCCATTAATCATTTCATTAATGTGTATTGGTATGATATTAATATCATCTGGATGTGAGAGACGGTTTACATTTGTAAGCATCAACTCTGTTTTAGAATAGCCCAAATAATCACAAAACTTTTTATTTAGTTGTAGAATTTCCCCTTTTAGTCCTACTAATGCCATTCCGTTAGGTGCATGTTCTAAGGTTGTGCTTATTAATTTTTCTTGGTATTCCAGTTCCTTATAGGTGTTCGTTTTTTCGGTAACATCTTGAAAAACACCAAGTATTTTAACTGTTTTATTGTTTTCTATTACGGGGTAACCAATAGATCTTACCCATTTTAAATTATTTTTAGCGGTTCGGAATAAAAATTCTTCATCAAATTCTTCCCCATTATTTACAGCCTTATCAAATAATACAGAGATTAAATCTCTATGATATCCTTCTTCATAAAAATTTAGGGCTTCTTCAACATTAGGTGTAAAGTCTTCTGCTACTTCATGAATGAATTTAGTCATAGGACTCCAGCTAATTTCCATAGTTTGAAGATCTATCTCCCATGAACCGATTGCAATAGATTTTTGTATGGAATCTAAAAAAGGATTAGATACAGATGTTTGTTTATTCGAAATACGAAGTAATTTATTATAAACATCTTTCATGGTTGGTGTAGGTTTAGGATTTATAAGTTATCGCTTTCTGCTTATAAAATAGTTTTGGAATTGCAAATATAATGGAGAAAAGACGATAAAGAGCGATTATTTACGTTAAAAAGTAGCTTTTTCGTTGCTTATTTTTAGGTTGTGAGAATAACCTTATAGGATTTTAAGTGACATATACGGAATATTGAGTGGTGAAAACAATGGTTTATTGCTATTATGAATGTGTATTATTAGTAGTAATTATAGGAAAAACATTCACTTAAGCATATACCATAGATTCTTTGAAAATGAAGCTGTTTATTAATTTTCATATTGCTTTGTTTACTACAGGTATAGTCGTGAGAATAGAATACTAGCTTTATTAACAGGGTTTTATGTCTTTAAAATACCATTCGTCTACACTTCTTTTCTTTTTAACTATAGACATGGTTTGTTAAAAGAATATTTTAAAAATCAGGAGAGTCTTCGGTTAGTTTTGTGATAGTTAATCCAACAAAACCATGTTAAAAATAAAAATTTTCCCTCGATTATTTTTGAATAGAATAAATAAGAATAAACAGAGATCTTTCCGTAATGCTGCGGTTTATGAAGATCAAGTAAAAGAAGAGGATAAAGAATTTAGTTTAAAAACTATAGAAAGTTATTCTTTAAATAAAAACATAAGAAACTTAGAGTTTATCAATTATCTGGAAATGAACTTGCAAGACAAGCAATTAAATAATTTTCCTTTAGAGTTTTTTACAGATTTAAAAACACTAAAACACCATTCTCAAAATAATCTTCTAACAACGCTGCATTCAATTAGTCTTTTTGAATAAATGTATTTTATGGAAAACCATTCGTCGACACTAAAACGTTATCCGTCGACATCAAAATCACTCTAATCGAATTAAAAAGCGAAAAACCAGCAATAAAGGTAGTTTTGTAAAGATTAAATAAATACCCTCGTAATGGTGAAAAAACTTAAAATACTTCTTATTGAAGATGATATGATTGAAGTAATGAAATTGAACAGAACAATTTCAACATTAAAATTAGATCATAAAATTATAGAAGCAAATAATGGTGAAGAAGCTCTAGAAATCTTAGAGCAAAAAGATAACTTACCTGACATTATTTTGTTAGATTTAAATATGCCTAAAATCAATGGAATTGAGTTCTTAAGTATTTTGAAAAGTGACGATGTTTTAAAATACATCCCTACTATTATTTTAACCACCTCTAATAATCAAAAAGATTTATTAGAATGTTACAAAATTGGAGTTGCAGGATATGTTTTAAAACCATTAAAGTATGAGGATTATGTTAGTAAAATTGAAAAATTATTAGCATATTGGAGTATAAATGAATTAATAGTAGTATAAAATGAAAGGGATAGTTTTTACAGAGTTTTTGGAGTTAGTGGAAGATAAATTTGGATTAGAAATGGTAGATAATATTATCTCTAATTCTAAATTAGAATCTGAAGGTATTTATACAGCAGTAGGAACATATAGTTTTTCTGAAATGCTTCAACTACTACAACACTTAAGTGAAAACACAGGTATATCTATTGATAATTTACTTTTAGTATATGCAGAACACTTTTTTAGTGTGATTGAAAAAAGTTATCCAGGCCTTTTGGCAACCTATAAAGACCCAATAGAAATGATCTCTTCTATAGAGAACCATATTCATGTTGAGGTAAGAAAAATATATCCAGATGCAGAATTGCCAACTTTTGAAGTTGTAGAAAAAACAGAGAATTCCTTAATTATGATCTACACATCCAGTAGAGCAATGCATCATTTTGGTTTAGGCTTAATGAACAAAACGTTTGAGCATTTTAATGCAACAGCGAAAATAGAATTAGAAAAAATTAAAGAAGACGGAACAGAAGTTAGATTTATTATTCATAAAAATTAATGAGTCAAAATCAAGCAGAAATACTACAACGTGCTTTAAAAAGAGAAAAGGCGGCAAGAAAAGCTGCCGAAAAAATTCTTGAAGAAAAATCAAGAGAATTATATTTAACATCCCAAAAACTAGAACAACTTCTAGACGAAAAATCTTCACAACTTGAAGGGGTATTCGAAAATATTGTAGATGCATACGTGGTTATGGATATACAAGGGGATTTTATAAAATTTAATGAAGCGGCAACCAAGTTATTTGGTTATGATATTAGTAGAGATGAGGTAAATGTTGTAGATCTTGTTTATAAAGAAGACTATGTATACGCCGTGTCTTCCTTTATGGAACTACAAACAAAAGGATATTTTAAAAACTACGAAGCAAGAGTGTACACCAAATCTAAAGAGGTTAAATGGGTACACATAAATGCAAGTATGATTTTTGATAAAGATAAAAAACCAGTTGCAGCACAAGGTATTGTTAGAGATATAACCCACCAAAAAGCATCCGAAGAAAAATTAATAGAATCTGAAAACAGATTAGCATCGCTTGTTGTAAATCTAGATAGTGGTATTGTATTAGAAGACGAAAACAGAAATATCGTACTTACCAATAATAAGTTTTGTGAGCTTTTTAATATTAATGCCAAGCCTAAAGATTTAGTTGGTTTAGATTGTAAAGCTGCATCCGAACAAAACAAAGTCCTATTTAAAAATCCAGATGCTTTTTTAGAAAGGATGCGTGCTATTGATACCGAGAAAAAAGTTGTGCTTGGTGATGAGCTAGAGATGGTAGATGGCAAAATATTAGAACGTAATTATACACCAATAAAAATAGGAGAAAAGTCTAAAGGGTATTTATGGACCTTTACAGATGTTACCCTAAAAAGAACGTATAGAAAAAGCCTAGAAGCACAAAAGCAAAAGTATTACAATATTATTGCAAATATGAATTTAGGAATGATGGAGTTGGATAACAACGACCAAATCCTAATGGTAAATCATAGTTTTGAAAAAATGTCTGGTTATACCGAAGCAGAAGTTATAGGAAAGAATGCAAGAGCGCTTTTTGCTTCAGAAGAAGACTCAGAAATACTTAAAGTAGAACGACAAAAACGAAAGGAAGGCGCTTCAAGTTCGTATGAGTTTAAAGCAATTTGTAAAAAAGGGAAAACAAGGCATTGGTTAGTTAGTGGCGCGCCAAATTATAATATAGATGGAGAAATTATTGGATCTATTGGAATTCATTTAGATGTTACCGAAACGAAGAACTTAGAGCTTCAAAAAGAAAAACTATTAGAAAAACTAGAAAAAAGTAATGACGAGTTGCAAGAATATGCACACATTGTATCACATGATTTAAAATCTCCTTTACGAAGTATACACGCATTAGTAAGTTGGTTAAAAGAAGATAATCAAGGTAAATTAGATGCTGTGAGTTTACAAAATTTCGGACTTATAGAAACTACCTTAGAGAAAATGGAACAACTGATTACAGATGTTTTAAATTATTCTAGCGTAGGAGCAGATACTTCCTCAAAAACAGAAGTAGATCTAAATAGCTTGGTAAATGAACTCGTATCTATTTTATATATTCCAGATCATATAGAAATTAAAAGTCTTCATGTCTTACCAAATATACATGGGGATAGAACGAAATTACAGCAGGTGTTTCAAAACCTAATTAGTAATTCTGTGAAGTTTATAGATAAAAAATGTGGTAGCATTATCATTGATGTAGAAGATTTAAAAAGTCATTATAAATTTTCTATTAAGGATAATGGAATTGGTATTGAGAAAAAGTATCACGATAAAATATTTAAAATATTTCATTCTTTAAAGAAAAGTAAAGATTCCTCAGGAATAGGTTTATCTATCGTTAAAAAAATTATCAATTTACATGAAGGAGAAATCTGGTTAGATAGCGAACCTAACGTAGGAACCACTTTTTATTTCACATTAAAAAAATAACAATGAAAACAGTTCAACTAGTAAAACATAAAAATAAAGACTGGGAATATATTAATGAAAAACAAAACTTAAAAGAACCTTTAGTCTTGGTTTTTGGTAACAGATATATGTTAGAAGATGAAGCTGTTTACAGTGATATTAGACAGTTGTTTCCAGATGGACATATTGTTTTTGCGTCTTCTTGTGCAGAAATTTCATCGAATACAGTAAATCAAGATAGCATTACAATAACCGCTATCGAGTTTGAAAAAAGTAAGTTTATAATTAAAACAAGTAATGTTTTAAACGCAGATTTAGATAGCTATAAAACAGGAAATGATCTGATTCAGCAATTGCCTCAAGAGGGTTTAAAATATGTATTTGTAGTTTCTGAAGGTAGCTTTATTAATGGTAGTCAACTTACCAAAGGGATGAGCGCTTCTACAGAAGATAATATAATTATAACTGGAGGTTTATGTGGTGATGATGCACGTTTCGAAAAAACATTAGCATCGTATAATGAAAGTCCGAAAGAAGGAGAATTAGTTGCTGTTGGTTTTTATGGCGATACCCTAGAAATATCTTTTTCCATTCATGGAGGATGGACACCTTTTGGTCCAGAACGTATTGTAACTAAATCTAAAGACAATATTTTATATGAATTAGACGGGTTACCAGCTTTAGATTTGTACAAAAAATATTTAGGCGATAAAGCTAAAGACTTACCTGGAGCAGCTTTATTGTACCCTTTAAACGTTACCTCTACAGACGAAAAACAATCTATTGTAAGGTCTATTTTAAATATAAATGAAGAGGATAACGCTGTAATCTTAGCAGGAGATATTAAAGAAAATTCTAAAGTGCAGTTAATGATGACCAATGTGGATAACATTGCAAACGCATCAGAACGCGCAGCAAAACAAGCATTAGAACACAGAAAAAACAAACCAGAACTAGCAATATTAGTTAGTTGTATTGGTAGAAAGTTGGTATTAGATCAGCGTGTGGAAGAAGAAATTGAAGAGGTTATTGAAGTTATAGGTAAAGACACCATAACTAGTGGTTTTTATTCTTACGGAGAAATTGCTCCTTTTCATGGTGAAATGGCTTGCCAATTACACAATCAAACCATGACCATAACGCTAATTAGTGAATAATGAATTCATTATTAAAAAGACAAATTCGTAAATTTTTAAGTGACGACTTAAAAAACAATGAGGATATAACTGCGTTTATTAATGCGGTTGATTTGTCTTATAATAATTTTGATGAACAGTCTGTCATGATTCAAAGAGCAATGGCTATTAGCTCTGATGAGTTATATGTTGCTAATAGAAAATTACAAAAGGAAGCAGACGAGCAAAAGGAAGTTATTGATAAACTTAAAAGTGTTATTGATACACTAAAGTTTTATAATTTAAAAGAAGACGAAAAAGAAGAAGAGGTAGAATTAACAGGTTCTAATTTGGTAGATTTTATTGATAATCAAACCAAAGAAATTGTAAAGATGAACAAGCAAAAGCAATCCATGCTAAACGAACTTGCACATCAAAATCAAGAACTTAGCGATTATGCGCACATGGTATCTCACGATTTAAAATCACCGTTGCGTAGTATCGATACGTTGACCGCTTGGCTTGCCCAAGATTATGAGGAAACACTAGATGACAACGGAAAAAACACATTAAAACTGATACGAACTAATGTGGAAAAAATGGATACCTTAATTAGTGGTATTTTAGAATATTCCACCATTGGGAAAAATCGGATTAAAGTTTATGATGTAGATGTAAATAACCTCATTGAAGATATAATAAATAGTATTTATACTCCAGATCATATTCGTATTACAAAAGCCAATTTACCCATAATTAAAGGCGATAAATACAGACTGCAACAACTGTTTCAAAACCTAATTGGTAATGCTATAAAGTATAATGATAAAGCCCAGGGAACTATAGATATTGGCGTAGAAGATCAAGATAAATATTGGCAATTTTATATAAAAGATAACGGAAAAGGTATTGAAGAAACCTACTTTAATAAAATTTTTAAAACCTTTGAAAAGTTAGAAAACAATCCGGAATCCTCAGGAATAGGATTGTCTATAGTAAAGAAAATTGTCGAATTGTATGGTGGCAAAATATGGCTAGAATCTAAAGTCAATTTAGGAACCACTTTTTATTTCACCTTAAAAAAATCCCCAAATGGAACAACCTAATCAATCCTACATTAACAGCCTGTCTAGAGGTGATGAAGCCTTTAAACAAAAACTAATAGATGTTATTAAAAAAGAGTTTCCAGAAGAGAAACAAGTGTATCTTAATAACTACAATGCTAAAAATTATAAGTTAGCTGCAGATAATGTGCATAAACTTAAACATAAAATTAGTATTTTAGGGCTCGAAAAAGGATATGAAGTTGCAGTAGCGTTCGAAAATAATTTACTGGAAGGTACTACAAACCAGAAAGAAGCATTTGAAGCTATCTTAAACAGCATAACAGAATATCTAGAAGAAATTTAAATATACCATATGAATTGTATTGTAATTGACGACGAAGCTACAGCAAGAATGATTATTTCTCAATTATGCTCCAATGTACCAAGTCTTAATGTTTTAGAAGAGTTTCCTAATGCAATGCAAGCTATTAAATACTTAAATCAAAACGAAGTTGATTTAATTTTCTTAGATATACACATGCCAGATTTTACAGGTTTCGATTTTATTGAAACACTAAAAAATCCACCAAAAATAGTACTTACCACATCCGATCCTAACTTTGCAATCCAAGCTTTTGAGTACGATTGTATTGTCGATTATTTGGTAAAACCAATAACACAAGAACGTTTTAATAAAGCTATAGATAAAGCCGAAGCCAAACAAAGCAAGCCTGTTGCCATACAATCTCAAACAGAAAAAGTAGAAGCTACTTCTGGTAATGATTTGTATGTAAATATAGACAGACGCTTAATTAAAATAGATATACCAAGTATTTATTTAGTAGAAGCAAAAGGAGATTATATTCAAGTGAAAACCGAAGATAAAAACTATACCGTACATTCTACTTTAAAGAAAATAGAAGACAAGCTTCCGGACGATTTGTTCTTAAAAGTGCACCGATCTTATATTATAAATATTCAAAAAATTATAGATATTGAAGATAACAGTGTACTTATTAAAAAGGATGTTATTCCTGTAAGTAGATCGAATAGACCAGAGTTAATGAAGCGTTTAAATCTTTTGTAGGTATTACAACGATTTTATTAACACTTTTGTCTTAAACTTTTTTTCAAGCATTTTTAAAAACAACAAATACTTTTAATCCTTCTACTTTCGAAGTGTAATCTTTTAAGGGATTGAATGATTAATTAGGGTAAAAAAGGCAAAAGGAAACTTTTGTCTTTTTTTTTGCTCCTAATTATCGATAAATGAATGTTCTAATCCTTTATCTAAAAAAAAACACCACTCGTCTACACTTTAAATTGCGCTAATCGAAAAACATAAAATGGAACTCGCTTTCCTCATAGTTTTGTCATCAAATTAAACCAATCACGATGAAAAAATTAGTAATTATTACAGCTGTCTTATTTAATATGTTTTTAATGTCTTGCTCTGTTGAAGAGGAAGTTAGTACTTCAGGAAATTCTACAACAGAAGTTGTAAACGTAACATACACAACATTAGATTATGAAATTGCAGAGCTTATTAATGCGCATAGAATTTCACAAGGACTTAATGCATTAAACATTCTTAATGCAGCATCTAAAGAAGCAATTGTACACAATCAATATATGGCTAGTCAAGGTACTATTAGTCATGATTATTTTAGTGAGCGTTCTCAAAATTTAAAAAATGCCGTAAATGCCAAAAAGGTTTCAGAAAATGTAGGCTACGGGTATAGTAGCGCGGCATCTATAGTAAACGCTTGGTTAAATAGTGACGGACATAGACAAGCTATAGAAAACCCAAGCTATACCGACTTTGGTATTTCTTCAAAAGAAGATGAAACAGGTAGTAATTACGTAACAAACATCTTTGTAAAGCTATAATTTAAAATAGCTTATCTACACAAAATTACCATTCGTCTACACTAAAGCTACACGAAACGAAAAACATATTTTAAAGCAGGTTATACCAGTAAATTTGTACTGTAAATAAGAAATAAAGAAACCATGATAACAAAATTACACATCTTAAAAAATCAAATAGTAATCTTAGCAGTAGTGTTGTTTAGCATAACAATACAAGCACAGAATACACCTTTTAATTGCGATTTTAGTGCTTACTTATTTCAACGTAATGATGTGTACGCGATAGACTTAGCTTCTGGTAATTCTTACTTAGCAGCAACAGATATTACAGAAGGAAATATTAATGCTACAGCTTATAATCCTGCAGATGGTTTTATTTGGGGATATTTAAGTACACCTTCTAAAACAATTGTTAGAATTGGTAAAGATTTTCAAACCACTTCTTTTACAATACCAGAATTAACAACAGGAAATAAATATGTTGGAGATATTAGTCCAGAAGGGATTTATTATTTTAAAGCTGGCGGAAGAAGCTATTTTAAAATTGATTTAAATCCAGACTCAGCAACCTATACACAATACCTATCTACAGAAAATTTAACGCAAAATATTAGCATTCATGATTGGGCTTTTAATGCAGTAGATGGTAATATATATGCCGTAGAAAAAACTACAAATATTTTATATAGAATAGACCCAACAACAAGTGTGGTACAAGCTTTAGGTGAAGTGCCAATTTTATCCGGATTAAGTTATACTTACGGAGCCGTTTATTTTGATGCAGATGGTCGTTTTTATGTTTCTGCTAATGAAACAGGAACTGTTTATGTGATACAAAGTGTTCAAGATTTAAATACGACATCTACTATGGACTCTAACTTATTTGCATTTGGACCATCAAGTTCTAGTAACGATGGCGCACGTTGTCCTACAGCTCCTGTAGCACAAGAGATTTGCGATAACGGTATTGATGATGATGGCGATGGTTTAATAGATTGTGAAGATCCTTCTTGTTCTGGTTTTGGTAGCTGCGAAGTGATTGCGCCTCCAACAACTGCTAACGATGGTGGTTTAGAAAGTAACGGAAGATTATCGGAAGCAATCAGCAAACGTAATTTTAATCGTGCTAAAAAGAGCTATACGTTTGACCAAATGTCGGCAAAACGTGTCACTCCAAACCCGGTAAATTATACGAGTAGAACAACCAATGATTTTCAATTACAAGATTTTGTACCATTAGCAACTATCCACGAAGATTATGCAGTAGAATCAACACCAACAGACTTATTAAACATTACCAATGCAACAGAAGTATACTCTGTAGATTATATGCAAAACGATGCATCAATAGCTTCCATTTTAGCTTTAAAAACAGAAAACGGAGTTTACGAACACACCAAATATATTTGCGATAGATTATTAGGAGCAGAATTAATTTCAGTTTCAACTATAGATATCAACGAACAAGCATTTATTAAATCCATTATAAAAAATGCAGATGGTTCTTTTGAATATGTTTTAAGTTTATCGGCTAAAGTAGCTAACAACGATGCGAACTTTGCAGTAGAAAGCCACTGGAATTTAGATGTATATGAAGAAGATGTAACCTTTTACAACTTTCAAATTTGGTCAAATTCTATAGACGATTTATATAGCTTATCTCAAGAAGTATTAAACTTATTAGAAGTAGTAAAACCAATTTCTGGTTACGAGTTATCTACGCCTCCAACCGTTTTTGTAAGAAAAGGAAAGTATAACAATGGCGCTTTAGATCTTCAAATAATAAATACCAATGCAACCGAAAATGTAACTTTCGATTCTGGTTTTAGAGAAACAGAAACTAGCGAATTTAACTACACATCTTCAAACCTGAATTTAAACGAAAATTACATTACAGAAATTCAAGTACCAACAGGGAATTTATTTGATGTCGGATTTAGAATTGGAGATGGCATAAACACACCAGACGATTTATTTATGTCGGATGGCCCTTGGGGAATTGACGATTCGCAAACCAGTACAGAAGTACTAACTACGCTATTTCGCCAAATACAAATAATTTTGATGCAGCAGATTTTCCAATAGAAAGAAACCTAACATTAAGCGCATATACAAGTACTTATTTTGCAGCTTACAGAGCATTAACACCACGTTTTAAAGCAGTAGATGTAACTAATTACGATAACTTTAAACTTAAAGCAAAAGGAACAGGGAACTTAGAGATTACTTTAGTAAAACAAAGCATCAGCAACTGGGAAGAGCAATACAAAACAACCATTGCTTTAACAGCGAATTACCAAAGTTTTGCTATACCATTTTCAGCATTTACATCTGCTTTAAATACCCAATTACAAGCAAACGATGTGGTTACCATAGTATTTACCATGGTAAGCGAAGACGGAACAAGAACAGCAAAAGAAATGCATGTACAAGATGTACGTTTCTCTACAGGAAATACCTTATCTGTAAACGATTTTGAAAAAGAAACGACAACCACTTCCGTAAAAGCGTATCCAAACCCAATGCGAAATGCATCTAGCATTCACTTTAGTAGCAATCAAAAGGAAACAGTACAACTAGTTATTTATAACCAATTAGGTAAAGTAGTATTTCATAATACAGTAAATGCACAAGCAGGAAAAAACCAAATAGCAATAGAAAGAAATAATCTAAGTTCTGGTTTATACATCTGTAAAATAATAAGTTCAAAAACTCAATATAGTCCCTTGAAGTTACTTGTAAAGTAACACTAATTATTTATTGATAGTGTAGGAACCTAAAAACTAATAATAGCTTATAAGTTGGTTTCTACTAAAGGCAAGAGCGAGGGTTCTTGCCTTTTTTTTGGTTTTATTTTAAGGGAAAAATGTACTAGTTTGAATTGTCATTCAGAAGGAGTTTCGATGGTGATTGAATAACAGAAGCATCTCAATTAATGAAAATTTCCATTACATGAGATGCTTTGCTGTACTCTATATGTCAGAATTTGAGTTGTCATTCAGAAGGATGCTAGATGAGTTGTTAGAGTTGTCATTCAGAAGGAGGTACGACTGAAGAATCTCTTTTTTATGAAATTTAAATACCGTAATTACGGGAAACCTTATTATGAGGTTTTTTTTAAGTGGTATATTTATTCTTTAAATTCTGGTAGACTAGTCTTTTTTTTTCTTAATCAGAATAATATAAAAACTGGAAACAAATGACAAATTAAAAGAGAAGCAAAATGAATTAAGAATATCATTACTTAAGCTAGAAATTAATTCAGATAATCTAGAATCTGAAATTGATAAGTTGTCTAAAGAAATTGAATCTTCTTTTAGTGATACAGAAAACTTAAATGAGATATTACTAAATCTTGAAAGTCTTAAGAAAGCACCTAGTGACTATGAATTTAAAATTTTAAGATCTAAAGTAGAGACGAATATTATAATTCTAGTTTTTAATAAAAGGGTGGAACAAGACATGAGTTTTGTTAAAAATATAGATTCAATAAAATTAAAAAACAAAAATTTTAATGAAGTATTTATTGTTCATGGTCATGATGATGAGATGAAGAAAATTGTAGAAGAGTTTATCTTTAGTTTAGGTCTTAAGCCTATTATTTTCCGCAAAGAACCAAATCATAGTCGTACAATAATTCAAAAATTGAAAGATTTATCTCATGTGAATTTTGCGATTATTTTATTATCTGGAGATGATTATGGGTTTTCGAAAAGCTCTAATCACGAAAAAGCAAGATTAAGAGCTAGACAAAACGTTATTTTCGAAATGGGATATTTTCTTGGTAAAATAGGTGCAGATCACACGTTTACCTTGTTTAAATCAGGTGAAAACTTTGAATTCCCTTCTGATTTATCAGGGGTATTATATGAGCCATTAGATAACGAAGGAGACTGGAAAATAAAATTAATTGATGAATTAAAATTAATAGGATACAATCCTACTCCCTAAAAACAGGCTTTTCAAACAACAACCATTTAAAACGCAATCCAACCTCATTAAAAGTAAAACCAGCAGCAGTTGCAGAGGCAATATTACTTCGAGTACCAAATAGGTTTGCCATACAACGATCGGAGAATTTATAACCTAGCTTCCCTTGTATTCTATAGGTGCTTTGGCTTTTATCGTCTTCAATATATTGTAATCCTGTTGCAGCAGTCAATTCGTAAAACCATTCTTTAGGTTTCGCTATGTTTTCGTCTTTAATAATATTAGCAAATACTTCTACAGCATTAAAAGTTTCTGGTGAGAAATACACCGTTGGCACTTGGTTTTTAAACGTAATGTATTGGTAGTTTACACCTGCTTTAAGCGATGGTTTTGGTAAAATGTTATAGTATAAAGAAGTAAACAATAGGTTTCTTGCATTGCTATCGCTTTGGCTGGTATAAAAGTATTGTGTAAACCAACCTAAGTTAAAATTTGTGTTTAAACTATAGTTTGCATAATAGTTGTTTTGCACGATTTCACGATCTAATAATTCGGCATTAAAGCTTTGTAATTCGCGTTTGTAACCAACCGTTAAATCTTGTAATTTAAAAGGTTTAATATTAAACGATACATCGGTTAATAGTTGGGTATAATCATTTGTAGTTGCTTTTGCAGAGGTAAATCCTGCGGTACCCTTAAAGGTTACGTTTGGTAATAATTGATAAGATAACCCTAAACTAAAGTCGTTAGAAGTTGCATCGTTATTAGTAACAGCATTGGTGGTGTTTCTGTAATTATAGCTTGCTAATACTTTAAATTTTGTAGAAAACGGAAATTCTAAATTGTTATTAAACGCAAATGCTTCGTTATCGCCATTATCAAAAGTATAGGATGTTTTTCCTTCGTAAAAAGGGGTAAAGGTAGTGTTGAGGTTTTTAATAAAGTTGGTCGCATCTTTTTGATTGTCGTAAAACTTTAAGGTGTTTTCTGCAGAGGTATAAGCAGCTTCATATTTACCTAAAGCTTTTAATGCATTTGCGTTTCCTAAGTTCCCATCAAAAGAAGTACTGTCATTTACCAAAATTTGGTCGTAATCTTTGACACTCTTTTTAAAATCACTTTTATAAATATTAAGGGTAGCACGTAAAGCTAATAACCAGTTTTCGTTAGGTTTGGTTTCTATTAAACTATTAATAAGTGTATCTGCTGCTTTGTATTTTTTGTTCCAAATTAAAGCCTGTGCATAACGTTCTGTCGTTTGTTGGCTAAGTGTCGGTTCTGTCTTTTTATCTAGACTTTCAAAAGCTTCTGTACTTAGTTGTAATGCCTCTTTTTCTTTTCCGTTTAAATGCGAAACTAATGCTAAACCGTTTAATGCTGTGATTTTATTTTCAGGATTTTCAGCTAAAATGTTATAGGTTGCTTTAGCATCTTCTAAACGATTGGCAATTAAATATAAGTTGGCTAAATTTAATAAGGTGTCTTTATCATTATCAAAAAGAGTTAGGTTTTCTTTTAGTAATAATTCAGCTTCATCGTATTTTTGCGATTGTTGTTTTTGGTAAGCATATCCTAAATACATGTATTTTTTAGAAGTTAATGCATTTGGGTTTCCTGGTAATACTTCTAGAGCTTTATCTACATATTTTAAAGCATCTTCATATTCTTTTAAATTAGAAAGTGTGTTGGCATAACTTAATAATGCAGGAAAGCTTTTCGGATCTTCATCTATCAAACCTTTAAAATAGGTTTTGGCTTTAGGGAAATTGCTATTCCATAATAAAGACTCTCCGTAATTTAGTTTCACCTCAAAATCGGTTGGGTAATCTGCTAATAGATTTGTAAAAAGCGTATTCGCTGCTTCTGGTTTTCCGTTTAATCCAATAGCACGACCATAACATAGTCTTGCCGTTTTATTGTCTGGGTGTTCTTTTAATATATTTTGGAAAAACGTTTCCGCTTTAGCGTACTTACCTGTTTCTAAATAGGTAAAGCCTTCTTGCATGTCTTGTGCATGGCTAAAAAAAGCTGTTAATAATAAGGTAAGTAAGGCAAAAAATTTAAGTTTCATGTTCTGGTTTTTAATCATTTGCAAGTTAGGCATTCATTTCCATTCATTCATCTACAGCAATGGTCCACTCGTCGAAATCCAATGGAATCTCATGGCTTTCCATTGCATCTTTGCATCAGAAATCAGACACAAACAAAACAAAAATAACAATTATGGCACTAACAATTACACAGCAAAACAACATCATTACATTAGAAGGTGTATTAAATACAAATACACTAAGTAGTTTTAAAAATCACTTTAGTGCTATTTTAAATACGAATAAAGAAGTGACTTTAGATATAGATAAGGTTACCGAAATTGATGCATCTGGAATGCACGCATTAAAAGAAATGTACACCAATGCAATCCATAACAACAATATGTTTTTTGTGGTTGGTTATGGTTGTAAAGATGTTTATGAAGATTTTAAATATCCAAACGTAGCCTAATTAGTACTAACAAATATCACAGAATAAGATGCAAGCTTTATCTATATTAAAATCGAAAAAAATAACTCCAGAACAAGTGTTCATGCTAAGTGTATTAGCTGTAAATGGAGGTAATTATTTGTACAATCTTATTTTAGGTCGTGTATTAGGTCCAGCACAATTTGCAGATGCAGCGGTGTTGATCACCTTTTTATTAGTGCTATCTTTTGTAGCGATGACCTTTCAATTAGTAACTGCAAAATTTTCAGTGGTTTTTGAAAACGATACGTTTAAAAATTTCGTCTCCAAGATTTATAAAAATGCAACGATTGTTGGATTGGGATTAGGAGCGTTAATCATTGTATTTGCAAACCAACTACAAGCCCTTTTTAATACATCGTCTTCTAGCATGTTTACCATTTTTGGAATTGGAGTGCCTTTATACTTTTTAATGAGTGTGAATCGCGGTGTGTTTCAAGGAAAAAAAGAATTTAAATCTTTATCGATTACCTATCAAGCCGAAATGTTAAGCAGATTAATAATCACTTTAGCTTTAATCTTCTTGTTCGATATACAATCTTCGGTGGTGATTGCAATTGGTATTTTAATTTCTTTCGGATTTGGATTGGTTCCTTTTAAATTTAAAAATCTAAACCTTAAAAAGACGATTGCTATAGAGGCAAGCCAGTCGAAACAAGTAAGAAGCTTTTTTATCATTACAGCGTTTTACGAGTTTACACAGATTATAATTAACAATAGTGACATCTTATTAGTCAAACATTACTTTGATGCGTACGAGGCAGGATTATATGCTTCATTAGCCTTAATAGGTCGTATTGTTTACTTCGTAGCTTGGATGTTTGTGATGTTGTTATTACCAACAGTCGTTCAGCTTAAAAAAGAAGGAAAAGAAACCGCGCCAATTTTATTTAAATATGTTGGTTACATCGCAGCAATTGCAACAGCAATCGTAATTGGTTGTGCATTGTTTCCAGAAACTGCAATTACCATATTATTTGGAGATAGCTATTTAGCCATGGCGCCATTGTTATGGAAATACGCTTTAGCAACTGGCTTGTTTGCCATATCCAACATCTTTGCGTATTACTATTTATCCTTAGACAAGTTTGTTCCTGTAGTAATTTCTGGAGTCTTCGGAATGCTTCAAATGGGATTAGTTATCTTTTTTCACGATAGTTTAGAACAAGTAGTACACATGCAAATTGTAGCAATGATTTTATTGTTAGTAGTGCAGATCTTCTTCTTCGTTTTGGATACGAAACGTAAGTAATAAAAAAAGAATTTTATATTATTAGTCTATATAAAGGAAAGGGCTGTGGTTTTATACTGCAGCTTTTTCAGTTTATAGCTTTTGTGTTAACTACTTGAAAATAAGCAAATCTACACTTTATTACCATTCGTCTACAGCAACACGCAACCTATCTAAAGTTACCGGATTTAATGTCTTTTAAAACGCAAATTTGTAGTGTAATTAGGAAATAACATATAAACAACAAACTTATGAACCATCCAGAAACGGGTTCTTCTTTAAAAGAAAAAATTAAAACTGGATGCAACATAAGATCTTTAAAAAACAATAAATAACGAACTTATGAAACTAGCAATCGTAACCGCATATCCACCAAGTAAAGTAACCTTAAACGAGTACGCTTACCATTTAGTAAAGCACTTTAGACAAAAAGAAAATGTTACTGAAATTGTTTTACTTACAGATAAAACGGAAGGTGCAAAAGATATTGCTTTTACAGAAAACGGTTGCAAGATTACAGTGAAAGAATGTTGGGCATTTAATAGCTACACAAACATTATAAACGTTACTAAAGCGATTAATAATACACAACCAGATGCCGTGTTATTCAACTTACAATTCATGAAGTTTGGAGACAAAAAAGTAGCAGCGGCTTTAGGCTTAATGTTACCATTAGTTTGTAAGCTGAAAAAGATTCCAAATATTGTGTTATTACATAATATATTAGAAGAAGTAGATTTAGGTTCTGCAGGATTTACAAGCAGTAAAATCATGCAAAAAGTATATGGTTTTATAGGAACTAGCTTAACAAAGTTAATCTTACAAGCAGATACGGTTGCAGTAACGATGCAAAAATATGTGGACGTTTTAGAGAAAAAATACAATGCTACAAATGTGACTTTAATTCCGCATGGAACTTTTGAAATCTCTGAAGAAAAACCAGAATACAGCTTACCACAAGGACCTTTACAAGTGATGACTTTCGGGAAATTTGGTACCTATAAAAAAGTAGAAGGTATGATTGAAGCGGTGGAGAAAGTAAGAGCAACTACAGGATTAGATTTGGAGGTTGTTATTGCAGGAACCGACAACCCAAATGTACCTGGATATTTAGCAGATGTACGCGCAAAATATATGCATGTATCGCAAGTCCGTTTTACAGGTTATGTAGAAGAATACGAAGTGCCAACCTTATTTAAAGAAAGTGCCGTAGTCGTATTTCCATACACATCAACAACTGGAAGCTCAGGTGTTTTACACCAAGCAGGAAGTTATGGTAAAGCAGTAGTGATGCCAGATTTAGGAGATCTTGCTTTATTAGTAAAAGATGAAGGTTATAAAGGGGAATTTTTTGAGCCAACTTCTGTAGAAAGTTTAGCAAATGCAATTGAAGCTATTGTAACCAATGAAGCACACCGAATTGCTTTAGGAAAAGCAAACTATAAAGCTGCAACAGCATATCCAATGGAGAAAATTGCAGATATGTACGTATCCCATTTTGATAGAATTATAGCTAGAAAAGCACCTCCAAGTAAAAAAGCATTAAAACCTACTAATGCATAAGACACAGTAAATCGACACCTTTTTTTGTCCCAAAACAATTAAGAAACCTATTATTATTTAGAAGAAAGTATAACGGAAGAATCTAAGAATTAACCTATTTGATTTGAGATTCTTCGCTTTACTCTTAATGATAAACTAACTAAATGTATTAGTTAGTAATGTATTGAAACGATGCCTTTTTTGCCCCATTTTTATCGATAAACCCAAAATGTTTTTGGGTATTTCGACGCCAAGGTCTGCTACCTACAACAGCAGTTGGCACATCCACAAAATCATATAAAGTCCAAGACATAAATTGCAACGCATTAGCAGCAATAATCTCTTGGATTTTTTTGTGGTAATTGGCTTGGTCTTCTTTGGAAGAACCAAGAGGTTTCCAGAAACCGCTATAAGAAGAGATTCCAAATTCTTGTAATACCAATGGTTTGTTAGGAATGTCTTTACGCATGGTTTTTATAGCAGCATCCAACTCGCTTAAACCTTCATAATAATGAAACGAAACAATATCCACTTTGTCTTTTAAAATGGGAGCACTTTGTGTGTTAGACCAACCAATAGTTACGGGATGTTCTGCATCTACAGATTTTACTAAATCGATCATATTATCCAACCAAGCGATAACCATATCTTTTCCTCTAGATTCAAAATCAAGGTTTGGTTCGTTTTTAATATCCCAAGCAATAATAGCGTTGTGGTCTTTAAAAGTGGAGACTATGGTGGCTGCGTGACGCTGATTTAAGGTCCAACTCATCACCGAATAATCGCCATAGAAATCAAATAAAGTCAACACGACTTTTAGGTTGTTTTCTTCCGCAGCATCTAAAGTTTGTTTTAGTTTTTCTAGCTTTTTCGGATTTACATCTGCTTTTCCAAAATCATCATATTGCACAAAAATTCGAACCGAATTCAAACCGGCATCTTTAATGATTTTAAAGTCGTTAGCAATAATGTCTTTCGCAAAAGCGTCTCCAAACATATTCCAAGGCGTTGCTTTCGGATAATAATTAATGCCTTTAATAATTAAACTATCGGTTTCTATTTTTGCTGTTTTTGCTTCAAAAGGATTACTGCTTTCTTTTACCAAATGTCTAATACGCCAAAAGCCATCTTCTAGCAAAAACACCATTTTATATGTGGATGTTTCGGTAGTTTCTAGTACTAATTTTTCTGCTTTAAAAACCCGTTTATACTCTACAACATCTCTATCTGTAATCACAGCAAGTTGCCCGTCTTCACTAAAAAATTCTAAAGTTGGATTGTGGTTTAACGTGGTCGCTTCAATGGTGGTGTTTTCGGCTTTGTTTAAGTCAATAAAAGCATATAAATTTTCTCTGGCACTATCGGTATAATAATCTTTTATGCCAGCAGTTTTATTCGTTTTATAAGCGATTTGTTTTACATACCAAGCATCTAAATAATCGTTTTGTAAGGCATTTAAATTTTCGGTATCCATTAGTCTACCTTCATTAGTTAAAGGTTCCCAAATTAATTTCGGAGCGTATTGTTCTACTTTTTGTATTTCGGTATGCAGCATGGTGCTTCTATCTGCTCCAGTATTTAGGTAGCTAAAAAGCGCGCTAATACCAGAAATAATCAAGGCTACAATCATAATATATGAGATTATTAATATGGTACGTAGTATGTTTTTATTAAGACCTACCATAGTTTTTTGTTATTAAATGTTTTGTCTATTCCTGCAGTTTCTACACGGAAATTATACGTGTCATTTTCGTAAACAGCTGGTTTCAAATAAAAGGTAACATAGCCATTAAAAGATGTTTTTGTAATGGTATCTATAAGCATATCATCTTTGTAAATTAAAAGTTTGACGTGTAAACCATCCGGAATCATTTGCTCCATAAAACTTTGTAAAGGACCAACTAATATTTCGCGGTTTTTGTTAGTAAAGGCAACGTCAAAATCGTCGATAACACTTTGATAATCTAAGGTAATCGTATTGCTTTCTGCCATACCATCCACATAGGCTTTAATGCTCCAACTATCTTTAAAATCGGGATGAATAATTTTAGAATGTGCAACACCTTCAATAGTAGTTCCTGTAGTTTTTAAAATATTTCCACTTGCATTCGTAATAAAAAAGGTGACAAATGTACCATCACTAACCACATTATCTTGCTTGTCTTTTAGTACAGAAGTATTAAAAGTAGTTACCTGATTGCCGTCGGCATAATTATGTGGTCGTTTGGCTGCAATAGTAAAATCTGTAGGAATTGCAGCCCATACATTAATAGTGAATTCTTTCGAATTGATACCTAAACTTTCTGAAGACACTAACATACGTCCGCTTTCTCTTTTCGAATTAATGTTTCGATAAGAAATGAAGTTCTTGGTGAAAACAGCATCATTTTCTTCGGAAGCTAAAAACTGAAACTTCGCATTTACCTTCGTATTTGTTGGTACAGGATTATCTAAAGAATCGGTTGGAATAACAACCAACATGGTATAATCTGATCCTCCAGCTTCTATACTTGGCGGACCAATATAGGTTTCCATGGTTGCTACTTCCGCTTTTGGATGCATATAGAATTGACTAGAAATAGATGTGTTTTCATCTAATAACTTCCAGTGCACTACACCAATTTTTCTGGTGATGTTTTGCGGAATAATATATTGAAGTGCATTGTCTTTTAAGGTTGCAGAAACTAGAGTAGAACCATAACTATTCGAACAATAGAGTAGTGGTTTTTCGCCTTCGGAAGCCGTAAATTTTAAAACCACAGCATTTCCAACTGCATAATCTGTTTGTGTAGTTAATAATTGGATAGGATTTGTCGCTTCGTTGTTTTGCACAACAGCAAACGATGATAATAAAATCAAGCCTAAAAGAAATATGTATGTACGTTTAAGTTGCATTAATTCGGACTTCCTATATATGTGTTAATTTCTATTTTAATATAACTAAAATCGGGATGGTCAATTTTTTGTAATTGTGCATCGCTATGATTTTCAATTCTGTTTGGCACTATTTTTCCAGCAATAGCATCGTTTGGTAAACCATTTACAAAAATGTTTTGCATGTCTGTATTTATGATTTTTACGGCACCATCTTTCAGTATTTCGTATTCAAAATCTTGCTTGCGTTGTTGTCGCACACCTTCTTTTACAAATAGATGATCTACCCAAAGCATCTCTTTATTTTGGTCATAATAAGTCACTAAAAGCTGCGGTATGGTAATTTCTTGGATGCCGCTATTAAATAAGTTTCCGTTGATGGAGCCTTCTTGAATAGTAATGGCGCTTAACACGACGTTTTTATACAAGTCAGATCCAGATACATTTCCTGCAATTTGTAAGTTGAATTTGGTGGGTTGTTCTTCAAATTCAATAGGCGTAAATTCGTCTGGATTAAACGTATCTGGAATAGAATCTTGCGTTCTAGACCAAGCAATCCCTTCAAAATTAATACGGAAACTACTCGATTCTTTCGGCATTAATTTATGCTTCACATGATACTTTGCATTATATGTTGCTAGTTGTTTATTAGCATCGTTGTATAAGGTTCCTTTTAAAATAACATCTGCAGGCACATTGTCTATATTTTGAATTTCTCCAATGATAGCATAACTGCCATCATACTGCACCAGTTTAGCAGAGACCACTTCTAGAACAGGTTGTTTTAAAATGTCTTCATGATGGGTTTGTTGTGTGGTAATACGTCTTCTACCTTGGTTGAAATACTTGGTTGCATTAGCAGAATAGAGTTGGTCTGGTGGTAAATCGTTGTTTAAATCGTCTGGTTGTAAATACCATTTTCCTTTTCGTTTGGATAGCGATTTATAATCTACTTTTTCAATTTTCTCTAAAGGCGTAATCCATTGGCTAGTCACTTTCGCCGAAACGGTACTGTCGTTATGTTTGGTGATTTCGGTTGCAATAGCATCCATTTTTGCATAGCTACTTAGTAAACCATCGGTTACCGAAATCTCTAACATGTATTGTGCAATTGGTAACTGATTTTCAGGATCGATTAAACTATGCGCTTTTTCAAATTCTTTAAAATCTAAAGCATCATAATAGGCAATAATGGCATTTTCCGGACTGCGTTGCGAATCGTTTTTGAGGTAGAATAAATAAATACCATAAAACACGGCAACCGCTAATATTAAAGACCAGATGTGCGTAACACGTAAAACATTTCTATTAAACTTATTATAAGTCGTTGGAAACTTTAAAAAGTCAGGAATGGGTTTGATTCGCGTTTTTAAAGCATTAACCCAAAGCATTTGTATGTTTAAAACAAAGGCAATTAAAACGGTTAAAAATGGAATAATTCCCCACATTATTTTTAACCATTTGGCAACATCTTCTTTTGGTAAAATAGATGAAACTGGCGGAATGTTTAGTCGTTCCCAAACCATAATGCCGTTTTCTAATTGTCGTAAACGTTGCCAGCCGCAGAAATAGAGAATGGGATCGTAAAATTTATCGTTAGAAAAAATGTATTTGAGATTGTATTTTTCTGGAGTAGTTAAAAACTGCTGAAGCGAACCAATTCCGGCTACCCCTTTAAATTTCGAGTTTTCTAAACGCTCGATAGGCCTAGTGGTTAACTCTGGTAATCGTCTTGCAGAATGGTAGTTTCCATCCACTGTCATCGCATTCGTTTGTGCACTTAACCAAGCCATTTGATCGCCAAAACCAAGAGTTAAAAATCGCCATTTATCGTGATCATCTTGATTTAAGAAATTCACGATAGGTAACATCTTTATTTTCTGTGGTTGCGATGGTCTAAAATAGTTTAAACTCATAGTAAACACGACCATAAACACCATTAGTCCGGCTAGTATGCCGCCAATAATACGATGGTAAATAGCGCCAAATTTGTTCTGAATTAATTCCTTTAAATCGCCTTCGACAAAACGATAGGTAAATTCGCCTAACATAGGTATAGACAAAATAGAAGCCCAAAGTGTAAATCGATCTAATGTTAATATATTAAATGCCGTTTCCCCTAACATTTTTAAAGGTACAGACGTGGTTCCTCCAGTTCCTAAAATGGTACAAATGGTTATGGATAAACCAAAAAACAAGTATCGTTTGCTGTAATATCTGTAGAATATATATGGTAATAATACGAGTATTATTCCCCAGGGAATTAAAAAGAATACCAATCCGGAAGAGGTGATTTCCAAAAAATTATCTCGAGAACCATGCGGAATAGGAACTTGGGTAATTGGGTTGGCTTTCGAGTTTAGCCAATACGGAAAAATGCATCCTATTATTAATACTAAGGATAACATTCCGAAGCTTACAATACGTTTAAACAATTTGAAAAAGCTATTCAAAAATATTTTGAAGGTGACTTCTTTCATCGAGTTTACTTGCTCTCTAGAAACATCCATAATAACCATTCCTATTAAAGGAAAGATAAAAAAGATCATCCCGAAAATGGGAGTCACATGATGAGAAGTCACTGTTACGGCAATTAAAGATAAGGAGGTTGCTAAGTACCATTTCTTACCCGTTTTTAGCCACAAATAGATTTCTGGTAAGGCATGCATTAAAACTGATACACCTATTATACTTGGTAATTGTCCGAAAATATGAAGTGTTTCTACAAAGGAAGAACTAAAGACTGCTAAAATAGCAGCATAACCAGCAACTGTTTTGTTGGCTGTCATCATTAAAGAAAAACGATAGGCTCCTGTGATAAATAATACAATAGCAATTAAGGCAACACTAAACATCCCAAACTTTAAACCACCAATCATAGACAACAGTCCAATAGATTGATGTACTAACGGCGGATAACTCTGTACCGTAAAACCTGTATACCATTCATAATTCCAAGGTTCAAACCAGCTATTTGCATAATGATCTGCGAAAAACAGGTGTATTAGCGCATCATAAGTAGTTTCCAAAGTGAAAAATATGGCACTACCATGAAAAGCCAGTCCTAAAAGGATGGCAACGATTAAGTATTTATTTGAGGTTTCTTTCATTTAAAGCCTAAGCTATAACAATATGGTAAAGATAAATAAATATTATAGTGCTTCCATTTTTAATTATCTACAGCAATCTACCATTCGTCGACACTTAGTTCTAGGTTAAACTAAATAACAATTTTAGGGCTGTCTTCTCCTGTACATTTGTACCATCAACAACAAATAAAAACAACTTATTATGAAAGTTTTAGCCATAGATGACCAACAATTAGTATTACTTCCTTTACAAAAGAGATTAGTAGAATTAGGTTATGAAGTGAAAATAGAAACGGACGCAACTAAAGGATTAGAATTATATGAATCTTTTAATCCAGATTTAGTTATAGTAGATATTAATATGCCGTTTGTTTCTGGGTTAGATGTTGTAAAACATATAAGAATTACTAAAGATTCGCAAACACCAATTATGGTTTTATCTGGAGATACAAAAGATGAAACGATTACAGAAGGTTTCGATTTAGGGATCAACGATTACATGAAAAAGCCATTAAGCTTAAACGAGATTAGTGCTCGTGTAAAAAGATTAATTGGAGCTCCTGAAGTACAAAACGTAGTGACTAAAAGTGATGTAATGATTCAAGAGCGTTGTGTTGGTGTTGTTATTCCTTGTTATAATGAAGAAGAACGTTTGTTAAGTGATGCGTTTATTAACTATATCGATAAAAACTCTGGTTACCATTTATGTTTTGTAAACGATGGTAGTAAGGATAAAACATTAGAAGTTTTAAAAAATTTACAAAAAGGAAGAGAAGATTTTATTACGGTTTACGACTGTGAGAAAAACGGAGGAAAAGCAGAAGCTGTTCGTTTGGGAATGTTACACATGGCTAAAAAAGAAGATTTAGATTATATCGGGTTTTTAGATGCCGATTTATCTACAGACTTAGCAGATTTTGACGATTTAGTAAAGACGATTGAAACTTCCGATTTTAAAATTGTAAGTGGTTCTAGAATCTCAAGAATGGGAGCGAATATTACTAAAGAATCTGCAAGAAAAATAATCAGTTTAACCATCAATTTTATTATTAGAAAGATCTTAAAAATGGATTTTAAAGACACACAATGTGGTGCTAAAATCTTTCGTAAAGATGTAATACAAATCGCTTTTGGTGAAAAGTTTGTTACCCAATGGATTTTTGATGTAGAAATCTTTAAAAGAATGCGTATCCATTTCGGATTAAAAGAAGCGAAAGCAATGCTTTGTGAGCAACCATTAAAAAGATGGATTCATGCGGATGGTTCTAAATTATCGATGAAAGATTCTATAAAAATTGTCGGACAATTAGGACAAATAGCGTGGGTGTATAGAAACAAAAAACAAGTTATGAAAACAGCAGTTTCTACCAATCTACACGTAGCCTAATTACTAATCGTTAAAATGCCCCAAATCATGAAAACAGGAATTATCATCATCTTTCATAATAATGAGAATACAATGGACCCTTCTTTTTTTATTGAACAAATAAATCAAACGTCCAATTTAGAATTGTGTTTAGTAAACAATGATAGTAAAGATAGTACGAACGATTTGTTACATGAAATAAAAGACTCCTGTGATAATGTATCTGTATTGAATATTCGAAAGTTTAAATCGGATGTTGCAGCAGTAAAAGCGGGAGCAAGATTCATGCATAGTGCATTTCAACTTAAAAATGTAGGTTACGTTTCTATCAATATGTTAAACACTAAATACTATGGGGTAAATAGTTTAATTAAAATGATCGCCGAAAATCAAGAGGCTATTATTAATTATAGTGGCAATCCTTTAAAAAAGAAACAAACCTTATTTCAGAGTTTATTCTCTGTTATGGATTACTTAAAAAATCTAAAAATAGAGAA
This sequence comes from Lacinutrix himadriensis, assembly GCF_001418105.1. Lineage (GTDB taxonomy): Bacteria > Bacteroidota > Bacteroidia > Flavobacteriales > Flavobacteriaceae > Oceanihabitans > Oceanihabitans himadriense. The sequence continues at coordinate 533,219 of NZ_LIQI01000022.1, read as the reverse complement.
TCCTTTTATCCAACTTCAATATCAAAGAAACCTTTAAAAAGCAGCAGTTATGAAAGTATATCCAATAAAATTCAATCCAATATTAAAAGAGAAAATCTGGGGCGGAAACAAACTAGGAAACCTTTTAGGAAAAGATACAGATAAAGATAATGTAGGTGAAAGCTGGGAGATTTCGGATGTAAACGGAAACATTTCAGAAGTTAGTAATGGCGCATATCAAGGAACAAATTTAAAAGAGCTTATTGAAGCACATGAAGCAACGCTGTTAGGAGCAGAGAACTTTGCCAACTTTGGTTATAACTTTCCGTTATTAATTAAATTTTTAGATGCAAAAACAGATTTATCGGTACAGGTGCATCCAGATAATGTAATGGCTAAAAAACACCATGATTCTTTCGGGAAAACAGAAATGTGGTACATTATGGATAGTGATGCTAATGCAGATATTGTTTTAGGTTTAAAGGATAAAACAACAAATCCAGAATTATTAAATCACATTAATGCAAATAATGTAGATGCTGTTTTTAATAGAGAAGAAGTAAAGAAAGGTGATAGTTTTTTTATTCCAGCAGGAAAAATTCATGCTATTGGAGCAGGAGTTTTAGCTGCCGAAATTCAACAAACAAGTGATATTACGTATCGTGTTTACGATTGGGATAGAACCGATGATTCTGGACAAAAAAGAGAATTACATACCCAATTAGCAGAACAAGCAACGAAGCAGTTTGATTCTAACGGAAAGGCAGTATATGATTTACAACCAAACGCTAGTGCAAGCTTAGTAGATTGTGAATATTTTACAACTAACATTTTAGATGTAACCAATCATCAAGTGAAAGATTATAGCAACTTAGATTCGTTTGTGATCTTTATGTGTGTGGAAGGGGAAGCAGAAATAACTGCAGGTTTACATACCGAAACTGTAAAAATGGGAGAAACTATTTTAATTCCTGCCAATACAGATGAGGTTGTGTTTAGCGCTACTAATGCAAAATTATTAGAAGTTTATGTCGATAAAGGATTGGTGCAAAATATGCAACAAGCTTCTTAATAAGCAAAATATTTACTCCCGCTTATCTATCACCAAAATAGGCTTTCTACTCATTGCAGGAAACTGTAATTTAATAATTTCCTTTTTATCATGAAAGGCAATCCTTGGCGCAACACGAAGTTTGGCTCTAAAGTGATCTTTTATATGTTGTAATAATTTTTCGGAAGGATTTGTTGCAGCGATCTTAATTAAGATTTCATCGGTACCAATATCATTATGCGAAAGCTCAATAACATAGGCTTCAACTTCATTAAAATCGTTTAAAATATTATCCATTGCTGGCGGATACAAAGTGGTTCCTTTGTATTTTATCATTTGTTTTCTTCTTCCAACAACTGGTCCTAAACGCATGGTGTTTCTGCCACAAGCACAAGCTTCTTTATTTGCTTTTACCATGTCGCCTGTTTTAAAACGTAACAAAGGCATGCCTTCTATACCAAGTGTTGTAATTGTGAGTTCCCCAACTTCTCCTTCGGCTACTATATTATCGTTATCGTCTAGAATCTCCACAATGATTAATTCCGGGTGTTGATGTCCACCTTGTTGGTGTTCACACTCCGTAAATGCAGTATTCATTTCGGTAGAAGCGTAGGTAGAAAACAATTCAATATCCCACTTTTCTGTAATTTTTTGCGATAAGGTATTTAAACTAAAATCTTGATTTCGTAACGGTTCGCCAATACAGATAGCACCTTTTACTCCAGATGCATTTACATCGATATTATGTTGCTCTGCGTATTCGATTAGTTTTAATAAAAAAGAAGGAACTGCAATTAGATACGTTGGATGAAACTTTAAAATAGAATCCCATTGTAATTCCGGGATTCCAGCGCCAACACGAATGATTCCTGCGCCAAGTTTACGTACACCAAGAAAGTATGCCAATCCAGCCATAAAACGTCTGTCTATGGTAGTCATCAATTGTACAACATCTTCCTTGCCAACTCCTGCACAAGCAAAAGAAATCGCTTCGTTGTATGCTAAACGCTCTAGGTCATTATCGGTTAAAGCAAAAGTTACAGGATCTCCTAAAGTCCCAGAAGTAGTGACGTAATCAATGATCTTACTTTTAGGTACACATAAAAAATCATCATTATGTTGTTGTAGTTGATCTTTTGTTGTCACCGGAATTTTAGATAAATCTTCAATAGATTGTATCGCATCTAGATCGATATTGTTTTCTGAAAACACACGTTTGTAATACGCGGAGTTTTCATTTAAATACATCAATAATTCGGCTAACTTTTCTTCTTGAAAAGCTTTTATTTCTTGTGTAGATGCTTGTTCTATTTTAGGAATCATAAATCTAATTTCCTTTTAATTTTCTTAATATATTTTTCTAATTCCTCTTGATCTGGAACCGTTGTAATCTCTTTAGTTTGTGCAGTTTCAAAAGCGTGCAATGCTGCTGTGTAAAACCCTTTTTCGTAATAGTATGTACCGACAAGATAATATACTTCCCAATATTCTGGGTTTAGTTGTATGGTTTCGGTAAGTTTTTCTAAAGGAATATGTGCATCGTCACCAATAGCATGTTGTAATTCTTTACTAGAAATACGATATGCTTCATAATTTCTATATGCTTCGGTAAACTGAAAAGCATCTGCTTCAATTGTTAATTCGGGTTTTGAAAGATTTAACTTGGCTGCAGAATCCGTACTGAAAACTTCATCTAAATCGTAAGCCACAAAAGCTCCCAATTGATACGGATTGGAAGAAACCCAAACTTGACGTTCTTCGGGTTTAAAAACAATCCCATGATGTGCTAATAACTGATTTAAGGCTTTTTCATTACCATAACCAATAGCTTTGTCGTGCAAACCTTCTTTGTTTCTTAAAATGTCTACAGCATCTTGTACACTTAGTTTTTCCGTTGCACCTATAAGTTCTTCCAAACGCTCGTAACGATATTGCGAATGGCTTTCTGCAATTGCTTTTAAGTTATTCTTGTCTTCCGCGTACGCGTCACTTTGAAAATGATTGGTACAAATAAGTTGGTTGGTATTTGCTACTTCGTAAACCCCAAAATTCTTAGGGGAAACTTCTATAGTAACGGCTTTTTTGTCTTTTGCACTACCTACAAAAATAGATTCCGAAACAAAAACTTGGCGCTTTTTAGCAATCGCAATCGCTTCTTCAATATTGGTTGCGTATTGTAAAATTTCACGATTTAAAATAGAAATCGGTGTTTTGGCAATCCACGGAATTTTAGATTTCCCAGCATTTATAGTGACTGTTAGTCCGTGTTCATTCATTCCAGAAACCACACCAATCATCCCTGGCCAAGTAACCGACATAAATTTATAACCTTCTGTAGGATTTACAAAGGCTACGATTTTGTTTTTTGCGAAATCATCGCCAGCGTAGAAATCGAGATTTCTTCCAATTAATAATTGTCCGTCTTCGGTTTTATTTCCCCAAGCTGCAAAAGAAGAACAGCCAACCAGCATTAAGTCTTGCATGGCGTGACCAATATCATGTGCACCATGCAGATACATGACTCTTAAATAGTTTTCTGCAATATGATTGTACTCATTGGATGCGTATTTGGAGAGTCCGAGAATCTCCGACTTATATGCTTCTGGAATATGTAAATACATTTTACGGTTGTAGAATGCTAAAACCTTACGCAAAAGATATTGCTTGAATTTAGAAGGTACTAAATCGTCAATCTTACTTAAAAAAGCATCCTCTTGTATTTTGAATAAATCTTCGGTTAGCAAACCTGTATTTAAACCAATTTGATAGGCATTTCCTTCTACAAAAAGTTCATAAGAACCATATTCATTTTTTGCAAAACTGTTGTTTCCAGAAGTAAATGTAGAATCGTTAATCGTTATTTTTTCAGAAATTGTAGCATCATAACCACTAACATCTGGTACATCATGAATGGACTTGGAGATACCACAAGAAGTGAGTACAGCAAAAAGTACGACAACTAAAAACGAAGGATAACTATTAAAATTTTTAATCTTCATGGCTGTTAGATTCTAGAATCTTATCTAATAAATAATCTTTACCAAGAATTTCGGAACAGGTAATAATAGCACTTATAGTTACTCCTAAAATACCATGCATGTTTAAACTTTGTCCTGTGAAAAATAGATTTTTTATTTTCGTTTTTGGCGATAAATGCGAGTGTAAAGGCTTGTTTACATCTTTTACATAGGCATACATGGAACCACGATTACTACCAATATAATCTCTATAGGATAATGGTGTTGAGGTGTAATATTCTTCAATACAATCTCTTAAATCAGGGAATTTCTTCACCAACTCATCAATCAATGTTTCTGCTTTTTGGGTTTTAAACTGCTCGTAGGTTTGTCCTCTTTCGTTTTTATTAGCAACCGTATTATGCGTGTCTTCCCAAGGTTTTACTTCGTCGTAATTCATGTAGGTCATCACGGCAATACTATCACCAAATCCGTTAGAATTTTTCTTAATCCCCATCGACATCATATAACCTTCTGGCCAGCTTTCTTGGGTGTAGTTGTGGGAATCCCAAACCTTACTAGAATCCTTAAAATGATAGAAATTCTTATTTTGGTATTTAAAAGTATCTGGTTTTAGAACCAGGTATAAAGTGAAAGCAGCAATGGTACTTTCAATTTTTTCAATTCTGTTGGTATACGATTTTCTAAACTTATCTTCACCTACCATTTTTACGGTAAGTTTCGGTTCTATATTCGAGATAAATAAATCGCCTTTAATTTCAATTCCTTTGGTGGTCATTGCTGAAGTAATTAAACCATCTTCAAAGCCAAATGTAGAAACTTCATGGTGTTTGTATACTTCTCCGCCTTCCGCTTTTAAGCGTTTAATAAGCACTTTGGTAATTTGACTTCCGCCATTTACACAACGATACGAACTCTGTATGTACGAGTTTGTAGATAAAGCATGCACGAAAAAAGGTGTTTTATTTTGATCTCCAGCATATAAATAGTTAGAGCCAGCTAAAACCGCTTGAAGCTTTTTATTGGTGGTAAAGGAATTAATATATTCTTTTGCTGGAAGCTGAAAAATCTCTGCATCATCATAATAAGGTTTTCCTTTTTCAAGAGAATATAAAGGGAATTTTTTACAAGTTGTTTGCAGTTTATCGCAGTACATTCGGATGCCTTCTTCCTCTTCAGGGAAATCTTCTAATAAGTTTTTTATGAAGTTATCATAACCTTGCGCATGTTTGTATTCTTTTGGGTCGCCATCAAAAGAGATAATATCAAAACCGTCTTCATCCATTTTATGAAGCTGTATGCCGTCTAAAATATCAATATATTTAAAGTACTGATGCAGGTTTTGCCCTTCGCTTAATCCGCCAATATAATGTACGCCAGTATCAAAAATGGTTTTGTTACGTACAAAGGTTTGTAGGTTTCCACCGTATTGATTGTTCTTTTCTAAAACACAAACACTCTTTCCTTCTTTAGCAAGAATGATTGCAGAAACCATTCCTGCAAGACCACTTCCAACTATTACAACATCATAATGTTCTTTGTACTTCAATATTTTATTTTTTTAAGATACTAAGCGTATCGTTTTCTATTTCTACTTTAAAACCTAAGGATTTTAAAGTTTCAAGATATAAATTTCGGCTGTCTTTTAATAATACAAAAAGATTTACAGTATTTGCTATGTTTTTAATTTCATTTTCTGAAATACCTTCTAGGTTAAGTATAGCAACATTAGCCTTGTTTTGTGCTGTTTCTTCTATAGAATTACAAACCGAAATTTTATAATGTGTATTTGGTATATAGCTGTTTTTAACGATTGCTCTTTCGTTTTCATCTTGGATAAAAGTGAAAATTTTCCTATCCGGATGATCTAAAGCCAATAAGAAATCTAGTTGTCCGGAATCTTTAGAGAAATGAATAATACTAGCTTTTTCGTCTAAAGTATTTAAAAGCGCTCTGTAATTTTTTGCGTTGGTATTTAAGTCGGCTTTTACTTTATGGTAAAGCGCATCTCCTTTATACCTAAAGTCTTCTAAAACGATACGATGAAAGTAAGTTTCGTTTTCTAACTCTTCACGAAGCAGATTAAATTCCTTCTTAAAATACGCACTAATGCTTTTCGTTTTTTCTCTAGAGGTTGTTCCGAAACTTACGTCTTCCGCAGGAATTCTATCTAATATTTTTATAGTAAGATGCTCTCTTTTTATGATGAAACTTCCTTTTGGTAGGACTTCTGAATTCCCATGAATAAGGATAGGAAGAATATCTAGATTTAATTCTTCGGCTAAGAAAAAAGCACCTTTATGAAAGCGTTTTATCTTGTTGGTATACGATCGTGTTCCTTCTGGAAAAGCCATTAAAGAATAGCCTTGATCTAGTTTGGTTTTTAAATGGGAAACACCGCCATCAATACCGTTAGAAACCGGATAAAAACCAGCCATTTTTACAGTTCTACCAAAAACCGGTGAGTTGTATACCCAATCGTTTACCAAGAAAATAATTTTTGGAGACTGCATACCAATTGCTAGAATATCTAGAAAAGAAGTATGGTTAGCGATGATTATTGCCTGCTTTTTAAAGGTTTCGTTATTTAGATTTAGCGTTTTTACTTTAACAAATGGATTGGTGAAAAATACAGATCGCATGAACTTAGAAAGCACTTGATGAAACCATGGCATTTTTATTTTTTTGGAAAGTGGAATAAGTGGAAATACTATTGCAGCTATTATTCCTAAAACAAATCCACCAATACCATAATACCCAAAAGAAAAAAGTGCATGTAATAATAAATGAAAGGTAATTGGTCTTTTGGTTTTGCTACCAATAAATAATTTAAAAAGTAATGGTTGTACACTAAACGAAATAAGCAACGCAGACAAAATACCAATGATAGAAACCAAAGAGATAGAATGTAAGGCTGGATGCTTTGCGAAAATTAAAACACCGACTCCTAAAATAGTAGTTATAACCGAAAGGATAATAGAGGTTTTATGTGTTGGTAAAGCTGCTTCTCCAGTCTTATATTCGTGCAATAAACCGTTGGTGATAAAGATGCAATAGTCGATGCCTAAACCAAAAATAAAGGTAGAAATAATGATATTGAAAATATTAAATTGAATACCAAATAATCCCATCACACCAAGCGTTGCCAACCAAGTAAGTGCAATTGGTATTGCTGTCACTAAGGTTAAGGAAATGCTTCTGTAAAAGAGTAACAACAACAGTAAAACTACAATAGAAGAATATAAAACCAAACGATTAAAGTCGGTTTTAAGATTCCCTAAAAAGGTTTCATTCATGTGTTTTCTATCTACAACAATGGTTTGTTTGAAATCTTTAAAAGTATCTACTAGGTTTTGCGTGTTTTCATCTTGTACTTTTACTAAAGTGGTAACGGTAGAGAAATCGTCCTTAGTAGTTATATAGTCTTCGGTAGAAATGGTTTTTAAAGCTTTAAAGTCTGCGACAGAAAGTGGTGTAAACCTGTTTTCTAAATGTGCATAAAAAGCTTTAAAAGTAGTTGGCTTAAACCCTAGAGTTTTTCCGCTTTCAATTAAGTTTTCCTTGGTGTTTTGTATGTTTTGGGTAGTCCAAAAACGATTCCAAGTATTGATTTTTTCATTTTGGATGACTTCCGATTGCACTAAAGAACCAATAGAGCTAAATTGGATAATGTTATTCTTTTGTTGGAGGTCTTTTAGTAATGGAAAAATAGCATCGTTCACTTGTAATGCTTCTTGTTCTGTTTTTCCGTAGGCAGCCAAATACACCGATTTGGAAGAGATATTAGTCAGCGCATCCAATCTTTTTTGCGCATCAATTAACGCTTGAGGCTCAAAATTAAGTGTATTTAAATCTTTATTAAAAGTCACTTTATTATAGGTGAAAGCACTAATACCGATAAGAATTGCCAAAGCAATTAATACCCATTTGTTTTTATGCAAAGGATACGATGCAACCCGATCTATAATGTTTTTTTTGTCCGTTGTTTCAGCTTTTGTACGATACACTTGCGGAATAAAAAGTAACGCAAAAACCGAAGCTCCTAAAACGCTAATTGCAGCAAAAATTCCTAAATCCTGTAATGCTTGCGATTCAATAAAAAGCAGACATAAAAAAGCAAGAGCAGTCGTTAAACTACTCATTAAAATAGGTTTTGTGATTTCGGTATACAACTGTTTTACATTGTTATTACTGCGAATGTGCGTAAGAATATGCAATGCGTAATCTAAAGTAACACCAAGAAGTACAGAACCAATTCCTAAGGAAATAGCAGAGATTTTACCACGAATTAGATACAGTAAACTAACCGCCAAAAGTGCACCTAAAACAGTTGGCGTAAATAGTATTATTGGTACACTAAGTTTTTTATAAAACAGAATTAGAATCAGCAATAATACCGTAATTGCAATACCAACGGTAAGCTGAATATCTTTTTTTATTTGCTTGGCATTTGCGACAGCAATTAGTGCTCCACCAAAATATTCTCCGGTTACCTTGTCTTGAAAAGTAGTGTTAAGCTGTTCTTGTAAATTGTATAAATTATCTGCAAAAGTGGCGTTTTCTGCAGTTTCACTAGAGGCGAAAGTTGGCGTAATAAAAAGCAGTACATTGTTTTTGTCTTTGCTAATTATAAACCCGTTGTGTAAGGTAAAGTCATCCCCAAAACTGAGTTCTTGTAATTTCTTTAAAGCGATAAAAGATAAACCTAAAGGATCTTTTAGTATGGTTTCTTTTGCTACAAACCCAGAAGGTGAAATCAGGGTTTTATAATTGGCATTTGTAGTATTTTGGATGCTATCTTTATCTAGCTTTTTCTGAATGGTTTGGTAATCGGTTTTATCTAAAAATAAAGGCAGATTATTGTAGACAAAGTCTAAGGTGTTCATCACATCTTCATCTGCAACTTGTCCTTGAATCTCTTTTATATATGCTTCGGAAGTATTAGAAATGCTATCTATAAATGCCGTTGCATATTTTGTTAAATCATCTACGTTTCCGTTTTCTTTACGCTGAATGTTAACAATTATCTTATCGGCAAAATTAACCTGTTTTAATACTTTTTGTGCTTCGGAAGATTTTTCGCTTTGCGGAATAAGTTTCGTTATATCTTCTTCAAATTCAATATTAGAAGCAAGAAAGAATAAACCAATAATTAACGACAACAAAATACCGATACTCAAAGGTTTTTGCGACGCTATACGTTGGTATATGTTGTAAAACAGCTTATCCATTTTGTAGTGTTGTGTTCTTTTTTTTGAAAAAGGTAAAGAATATAAAACTTATTATACCAAATACAATAGCCGAAATTGTTGCTAGTGTAAAACTACCTACAAGATATGTTTTTAGATGTTCTGTAATATCAAAACCATTTTTAAACATATCTAAAGTATAGTTAAAATCTAAACCTAAAAGACGTTGTCCAATAACCGAACTTCCATATAATATAAACGGAATAAAAGGAGGTAAGCTCACGTTAGAAAAGCCAAAAGCAATCGCTTTATTTAGTTTAAATAGTATGGCTAATGATATTACGAGTAATGTTTGAAATCCCCAAAAAGGAGATATCCCAATAAATACACCAAGTGCAACAGATAATGCTTTTTTAGTTGGCGAATCTTGATGCCCTAAAAAGTCTTCGACAAAGAATCGTTTAATTCCTTTTTTTTTTAATTTCCTAAATAAGTTTCTAGGCTTTATATAAAACGCTAAGATTAAAATTAAGCAAGTATTTAAAATGCTAATTCTAGTAAAATCTTTAAAAGGTCTGAAGTGTGAAACGCGTTCACTTTCATCATACAATACTTTTATAGGAATGTTTTTTACTTCGACATCATTCCAAGCAGATTTTACGATGACTTCTATTTCAAATTCGAATTTCTTCGTATAAAACTTTAATTTTTCTAAAGCTTTTAAAGGATACATTCGAAACCCAGATTGGGTATCTGTGAGTTTAATTCCGGTTTCAAACCAAAACCAGAAGTTAGAAAATTTATTACCAAAGCTACTTTTTCCAGGAACACCTTCTTGTTCCATGTTTCTTGCTCCAATAAGTAATAGGTTTTTATTTTCGGCTTGTTCTAAAGCTGCAACAAATACTTGTATGTCTTCCGGGAAATGTTGTCCGTCAGAATCAATAGTTATTGCATAATCATAACCTAAAGCAGTTGCTTTAATAAAACCTTGGCGTAACGCATTTCCTTTACCTTGGTTTTTTGGAACCAAAATATGTTGGACTTGGGTATAGTTTTCTAGAATTTGAGAAGTGCTATCTGTAGAACCATCATTAATAATAATAATGTTTTTTGTGTATTGCAAAACACCATCGATTACACGTTTTAAGGTGCGCTCATTGTTGTATGTTGGGATTAACACACAGATTTTCAGACTGTTTATTTTATTAATTAATAGCTCGTTAGTCACTTAGAAAAGTGTTTTCTTTTTAGGAGTCTAAAATTAATGTTTTTTCTTCATCTGTAAAGGCTTTAGACTGTAAAATATAGTCTTTTATGTGTTTTTTTAATGCGGAAGATTGTATGCCACTAAATTGTTTTAAGAGAAAGAGTTTGTCTTCTTCTATATTGCCTTTGTATTTTAAAAGCTTTGGTGTGTTTTCTTGAATACCAATACGAATAAAACGTAACTCTATATTGTTAGGTGCTTTGGTAATTGCATATTCTACTAAAGTAACACCTTCTACAAAACCTTCCTTTTTGGCTTTTAAGGTTTTTGCATGTTTAGCGACCAATGCCATTGCAGCTCCTTTGTATGCTACAAGTTCTACTTTATCTTTTTTGGTAACTGTAGCTAAAGAAGTATTAAAAGCTTCGGTTTTAGTTTTGTCTTGTGCTGCTAATTTGTAGGCATCTCTTACCACGTCTAAATTTAAAGACTGCAGATTTAAGCTTACTACCGTTATTAATAAAATTATTAGTTTCATTTTTAGTTTTTATAAACCTACAAGGTCTTTAAAACCTTGTTCGTTATTTTTCTATAAAGTTACTAGTCAATTTTAATGCCACAGTTTGATCAAACTTGGTAACGTTTTTTACTTTATAGCCTTCTTCGGTTTCACTAATGTCTAAAGTAAGTACTAAATCTGGTGTTTGCTCCGGATTAATAATGGCCATAAACTTAATGTTACTAGAAGATTGCATCATTAATTTTTTACCAACAACACCTTCTGTTAACTCTTTAATAATTTGCATCATGCAAACTCCTGGAGTTACTGGGTTTCCTGGAAAATGTCCTTTAAAGATCTCGTGATCTTTGTTTATTGTAATGTTTGCAGTTGCCAAATTATCGGCAACTGCTACATTATTTACAGTATAAAAGTCTTTTAATTGCATAGTTTTATTTACTAAAATCAAACTTATAAGATACACCTATTTGAAAAACACCATTTAAGTTGTTTTTGTCATAATCGTCATCATAATAAGGATCACTACTGTCTCCAAATTCTGAAAAACCATCATCATAATCAATAATACCTTGTTTGTAGCGTGCTTCAACAGATAAACCAAAAGGGAAATCATAACCAATTCCACCAATAAAGGTAATGTCTATTGGAGCGGTATCATCACTGTAGCTGTAATAATATCCATAAGATTCATTCTCTATATTATCGCCAACTTTTACATCTATTCCAGGTCCGACTAGAAAATGTAAACCAACATCTGGAATTGGAGAAAATTTATTTATTACAGATAAGCCTACATATTGTAACTCTAAATCTCTTCCCTCGGAGGTTTTACTTTGTGCACCTTGTCTAGAATATGTAATTTCTGGTTGTAGTGCATAAATTTCAGCTAGTTGCATTTCTAAAAAACCACCAAAGTAGAAGTCTGTTTTCGTTTCAGAATCTAAGTTACTTACATTTGCAAAATTAACACCAGTTCTAACTCCTGGTTTAAAGGTTGCTTGCGAAAAAGCGGTTGTACCAGCAATAAGTAATGCTAAGCTTAAAATAATTTTTTTCATTGGTTTGTTGTTTTAATTAATAGATTTAAGGTTTGTAAAGTATAACTTTTAGTTCTTTTTAAGAAGTATTTTATCGTCATAGAATAAATACGCTTCATCTAAAAAGGCAACCATGTCTGGCCAGTTGGCAGCTGGTTCAAAATAGTTTTTATAATATTTATTGGTTTTAATAGTTAAAACGTTATTGTTTACTATCGCTTCACTGCTAAATCCACCAGTTTGATTTTCCACGTTTTTATTCAATTTTTCTAGTCCTTGCACCGAATATCCTTCCGGAATGGCTAAAGATATATTATTTGTATATGATCTTGGATAGCTCATATAAATATTGTTATCACGTTGTTTGTGTTCTTCGTCTATATGTGCTTGTCCGCCAATAAGTTTTCCAATTAATAAGATATAATTATTACCAGCTTTTCTAATTAGATCCTCTTTTAAAGAGAATGCTTCTTCAAATTCTAAAGGGTCTTCTACACCAAAACGACCATTATTTAGTACGTTAAACGTGTAGTCATCCATTTCTAGCTCGTATTCGCTAGCTGTTTGTTTTTCTAAGGCTTCTAATTGTTTTTCCTTTTGTTTGTCTATTAAACTCTTGTATTCTTTTTTGTAACGCAGCCTGTCTTTTTCTTTTTTAACTTTATCTAAAACAGATTTGGTTCCGTATTTTTCATGATCTTTATAGATGTAATCATAAAAGTTTAATCGATCCTTTTGCGCCTCTATTTTATTGTGTCCTGTTGTAGCAGACACTCTTTTTATTTGCATTCCTGAAAAATCTTCCAGAAGTGTAATAGCAATAGATTCAGTAGTGTTATTTATTATGTGATCGGAAGCTGGTAAACTCGTTAATTGAATATCTTCAATATGTTTTCTGTCTACTACTTTAAGCGCATATGCTTGCGAATTTTCTAGCAAAGGATTTATTTGATTTACTGTTGAAAACTGATTGAAATGCTCTATATATAAAGGTTTTTCAGTTAGAATCTTTAGTACAAAATCTACATTGTCTTCTATAAGTAAATCTTTAATTGGTCCGTTGTATCTTTTGGTACCAATTAATATTTCGTAATCTATTTTATTGTCTTTTAAAAAGGCTGCAAAGAACTTGATGAACTGCTCGTCGGAATTAAAAATAATCGGATTTTTGTAATATCCATACGGATACATAATCTTGCTTTCGTCTACCACAAATGCTTCGACATAATTGGTGAAGTATTTATGACGAATAAAATAAAAGGCTTCTTTTACCTTTTCTTCTTCGCTTGTAAATTCTTTACCTTTTAAGAATCTTTCTACGTCTCCAAGGTTTCCAAACGGACTGAATTTATCTTCGTATAGATTAAAAATTTCTTCTTTATTAATATCCTTTTTTATGGTAGTTACTTCTTTTGGCATAAATGCATCTGCCTTTTTCTCATGCTTTCTTGTTCTAGCAAATAAGACTTGAAATTTATAAGCAGGAAGTTCTACTAATGGATAAAACCATCTAGGGAAATCATTAGATGCTACATTTTGCATGGTAAAACCATAAAGTCTGGTTTTGTTTTCCTTGGAAAGTGCTGCGTAGGTTTCTAATTCTGGTGCATTATTATACGTATTTAAACTCACAAAGAAATCTTTTTCGGTTTCTAAAGAAAATTTAAAATCTAAAATAGGATAGTGCTCTCCCACAATATCTTCTACATCATCAAATTGATATAAATCGTTTTCACTTACAATGATGTTGGAGTAGAAGTAATAATCTAAAATATCCCCTTTTTCTAGGTTAGGAATGGCTAGTTTGTTTTCGTCTTCTTCTTTTATAGCTTCGTTGTCTACATCAATTTCTATTTCTTCACCACTTGGTTTAATAATTTTTACACCAAGTATAAAAGTGTTTAATAAACCTTGAATGTGCTCTGTCTTTTGATATTTAAATTCAGAAAAATCCTTAACAGCAACTTGATCTAACAACTTAATTTGCTCGTGCTCTATTTTTGTGTATTCGATGCTATTATGCGGTCTGTTGTAAATGTATTTTACTTCTCTATATAATATAACTGCAGATTGGTCTTCTAAATCACTTGGTATAGTAATGCTATTGAAATCTGTTTTTTCACTCCAAATGTATGCTTTTACACTAGCTTCTTTTTTTAAATGCTCTTTCGATTTTTTTTGTGCGAAAGTAGGTACGCTCATTAAAAATACTAATGTTATAAGTAATGCTTTATTCATATTCATTAAGACTTGGTTAATATTATTTGCTCGTTATAAATAGCGTTTAATTTTGTTATTGCATCGTTCCAAGCTTCAAAATCGCTAGTAGTAATCGTTGCATTTTTTATTTCGAATTCCTTTTTGTACACAATAAAATCTGTTTCTTTTTGTAAAGAAATACTTATTTTAAAATTAGCATTATCTACACTAAAAGATTCAGGTAATGCGGAAACCGTATACGATTCTGGGATTTTCAAACGCATTTCTGTAATAACATCTTTCTTGTATGCAAAGTTGTAATTGGTTTGTCTTTCTTCAAAAGTATAGTTATCAAACTCTTTGTAAAAATCTAAATCGATATACATTTCATTGTCGAAAGATGAAACTGCTTTGTTGTGTTTTAAAACGTATTTAACATCTATTTCTGCTTCTCTATTTTCTAGATTAGAAGTTTCTATATCACTAATAAAAATGTTTCTGTTGTTTCTAGCTAGGTAGTCTTTTAAGGCTTCTTGTTTTTTATTGCTTTCTAAATTATTGAAATTATATAAAAAATCTGCTCTACTTTCCCCTTGATATTTTCTACTTGCTTGTCCTTCTATTTCTTCGTTTACAATACTTGCATTAAATAAAAAATACTCCTTGTTTTTTTTAGAGGTACTTGTTGGTACTTCTTCTAATAAAAAGGAATCTTTGTTTTCTATCATGCTTTGCTTCCCTTGAATTCTTTCGGCATATTCGCCAAAAGCACTAAATTTTTCGGTAGGATCTAAAAATATTTTTTTACCATCTTTAAACAAAGTACAAATCATGTGGTTGTCTACCGCTAAGGATGGCGTACTGTAATTGTAAGCAATTCGTTTGGTGCCAATCCAAGTTAATCTCGCATCAAAACCAGCAATAACTAGCATTTCTTTGGCTAAATTTGCCATTCCTTTACAGTCTCCATATCTTTTAGTAAGTACGCTTTCTGCGCTATCTGGTTTAAAACCAGCGATGCCATCTTCAAAAGCAATGTATCTAATATTGTCTTGAATCCAATAGTAGATGTTTTTAATTTTCTCTTCGTCTGTAGTAGCGTCTTTTGTTAATGCGGTTACTTTTTCATTTAACAATTCGCTTTCATGACTGATGTCTTCGGTTAAAGACTTATACCAAGTATATAAATCTTTGGTTTCGTTAAAAAGGATTTGTTTTTCGCCTTTATTGGTAAAGTCTTTTGCTAGTAATAGTACATGCGGATAAATATAACTTGGTCCAGGAGAACTATTTTCATCATAATAAGCTTCTATATTTGCTGTTGTATACGTGATGATTTTTTTATCTCCGACTTGCTCTTCGGTTTTTTGAATGTCGAAATTCTCAAAATTCTTTTCAAATAATTCTACATTTAGCCAATCGGGAATTTCAACAACAATCTTTCTACTTACACTAGGATATTCGCTAGTGAAATAAACACTTGTAAAATATTTAATGTCTTTGGTGTGTTTTATAGATTCGAAAAAATACGTATAACCTTGTGTTGGGAAATCGACATTAGCGTACTTTACACGAGCGTCATTATGAAATAAATCGTTATCTGTATACGAAACATCTTTGCTAAGAATGCGTGCTTCTTTTTTATTTCGATAATAGAATTGAAATTTTTGAATTTCGGATTCTCCATCATAAAAAACAGGTTTTTGAATATCCGATCGAGAGTTGATATTCATTAAATGTTCTTTGGTGTAATTGTTTACAGCAACTTTATTGTCTTCTATAGAAAAAGTAATTAGGTTATCACTTTCTAATAAAACAATATCTTCTTCGTCATAAAGACTTCTTAGTTCTTTTGCTTTGGAAATATCTTCTGGCGTTGGGTCAATTTTTTTCTGACAGTAGCCAATAAACGGAAGTAGCAAAATGATTAAAAATATTTTTTTCATTTTGTAATAGATTTGAGGTTGATTTTCAACTTAATATTAGAGTGAATGATCTCTATATGTTGTGCAATATTATCATTTAAATTGGTAAACAGAAATCTTACTTTTTCTTTATGGCTATTCGCTCTAATGATTTTGCGGATTTCTGGGGATTCAAAGTAATAGTAGGTTTTATTGTCTAAACTTGTTTTTTTGATGATTTTATACGCAATAGCGTATGTCTTTTCAGCTATTAAATGCTCCGTAATTAGGACTTTAAAATCTTTTTTCAATACGTTGATTAGTATTTTTTTATTGAGATCGTCTAGAATGTAATTTACGGTAAAATCGTCTTTATTAAAAGTAAAATCGAAAAGCTTGTTTCCCATTTCTGTGGTAAAAACAATTCTGTGGTGTTGGTCGCCTATTTTTTTGACAATAAAAATACCGCCAAAAGCATTATCATAGACTTCTATGTTCGCTTTGTAAATATAGTCTTGATTGGGATTTGCAAAATACGGATTGCTAATATTGCTAGTTACAGTCGTTGCTACAAAGTTGTTTTTTTTAGGAAACGATGCACAGCCAAAAAAGATAAAGCATATACTAATTAGTAAATATCGCATTATCTAATGTTTGGTTTAGTACTTTATTGCTGAATACTATTTTGGTGTAATCTTGTGAAGGCTCTATCATTTTTACTTCAATAACATCTCCTTTTGTGTTGAATGTAATATGAAAAGCTTGAATGTATTTGGCGAATTTTTTGTCTCTCGGCATAAAATAAACCAAGCTGTTTTGTCTTTATGGAAGTATTCTATAGTAAATTCTGCTTCATCAAACATATCGCCTTTTACACTGCTAATAATAAGTTTGTTTAGCTGTTTAAACATTTTATTGCTTCCAATATCGACATTACTTTTGTTGCCTTCGTCATTTATAAAAAGGGTTTCGTCTTTAAATAAAACCGCATATTTAAAAGGATCGAGATATTCCCATTTCACTAAATCTGGCGCTTTAAAAGCTAATTTACCAGAGGTTTCAATATCATTATCTAAAAAGTCTAAATGTTTGTATTGTATAAAATCGCTAGAAATGGTTTGCGTAGTGCTTGCCAATGCTTTTACTTTTGTTTTTAAAGCTGCTGCTTCTTGCGTACTCATTTGGGTTTGTGCTTGTGTAGCAAAAACGGTGAAAAACAATATATATACTAATTTACGCATACGCTTTTATATGAAATAGGTTGTCTATGGTAACAGACGTTATTTTTTCTTGTTGTAAAAATAACAATAACTGTTCCAAAACAGCAATTGTTTTATCGCTAGTATCGTGTAATAAAATAACATCGCCTTTTTTTAGGTTTTTGGTTACTCTATTAAAAATTCTTTTCTCTGTGATATTTCTGGTGTCTAGCGAGCGTTTGTTCCAACCAACAGGTTGTAGTTTTGTCACTTTTAAAGCACGTTTGATTCTTGGATTAGTAACTCCAAAAGTGGGTCTGTACAGTCTTGGTTCTAAACCAATTTTCTGGGTAATTATAGAATTGGTTTTTTGTAATTCTGCTATGACTTCTTCCGTAGAAAAGAATCCGAAATTAGTACTGTGTGAAAAGGTGTGATTGCCAATGGTATGTCCTTGTTCTATAATGCTTTTGAAGATTTCCGGATGCATTTCTATGTTTTTTCCAATACAGAAAAACGTAGCTTTTGCATTATATTTTTTAAGAAGTGCTAAAACTTTTGGCGTGTATTCTGGATTTGGACCATCATCAAAAGTAATAGAAACTTGATTTTTATTGATGGATGGGTTTGAAATTAAAGAGGTAAAATGATAGTTCCAACCTATTAATGAAGAACCTGCAACAGTAATTAGAAACCAGGCAAATAAGAATAAAATAATATACCCAAACGAAAAATTATAAAAGCTGTAAGCAAGTAACAAACCAATAAGAATTAGGCTTGAAATTATATTTACAGATTTAAATTTTAGCATTGTTTTAGTAACGTGAAACTATGATTTTCTCCACGATACTGATTGTATAACAAGATGGTTTTAAAGGATGTTGTGTCTGTGTTATTCGTTTTCACAACCTCAGGAAGCGTTTGTGTTTTAAGTACTTTAGAGGCTAACCAGAATCCAAAAGAGGACGCTGTGTTAAACTCCCCACATAAATGTTTATAACTAGCTTGTTGTGTGTTTTTAAAACCTTCGGCTAAAGTAGTATAGAAAGCATCGAAATCTACATCGCCATTATTTCCAAGAATTAAAACATCTACATCTTCGATATTTAAATTACTTGCATTTAAAAAGTGGATAGCTTCTTGTAAAACTTCTGTTTCCGCTAAAGTATTATAGGTTTTAATAGCAACGACTTCGGCATAGGTTGTAGCTTGTTTTTCGTTAGAAAGCACAAAGAAATTGGCACCTTCACCAAAAACTGCTCCTTTTGTTTTAGAATCTAATACTTCGGAAGTTTTCACGGCTTCCGCTTTAACTAGGTGTACTAATTTTTGAATTTCAGTAGTATGTTCTCCTAATTCGTCTACACCACCAATTAAGATGTTTTTTTCTTCGTCTAATTCTAATTGCAATTTAGCGTCTATCAAAGTAGATTCAAAAGAAGTACTAGCATGTACGTAGGTGAAATTATAGCCTTTACATTGTAATTCTAAAGCTATTTGTCCGCCAACCGTATTGTGTGTCGATTGAATAAAAGAAGTAGGAGTAAGGTATTGCTCGTCGTTATCAATAATAGCACTTACAAATTTTTCGGAATCGCGAACACAACCCATTCCTGTTCCTGTAATAATGGCGTCTACATTGTCTAATCCAGATTCTTGTATTGCTATTTTTGAAGCTACCACACCCATTTTAATTCCTTTTGCCATACGTCGTGCGGCAGCTGGCGGAATATATTCTTTGTAATTAGGGTTGATAACAGGAAGTACATTGGTTTCGTAATCTTCAATTGCATCTAAAAACGAAGTGTTATCCAATGTTTTTTGAGCAGAAATAGAAGCGATGCTATTTATATAAACGTTCTTCATAATTATTGCTCTTTTGAAAATATTACGGTAGAACAATTTCCTCCAAAACCAAAGGAGTTAGACATCACAGATTGCAATGGCTTTTCTTTTAATTCTAGTTGTGGTGTAATGTTAAATTCCTTCATCTGTGTTTTAAAATTCAGATTAGGGTAAATGATATTGTTTTGTAATGCTAAAATAGAATATACCGCTTCAATGGCACCAGCAGCAGCCAAGGTATGTCCGGTGTATGCTTTGGTAGAACTAAAGTCAGGAACGTTTTCGCCAAAGACTCTAATAATTGCTCTTCCTTCGGATAAATCATTATTTCCAGTTGCGGTTCCATGGGCATTCACGTAATCGATATCTTCGGGGTTGTAACCAGCAATATCTAATGCTTTTTGCATGGCAAGGGTTGCTCCGTCTCCGTTTTCGGAAGAAGCCGTTTGGTGATATGCATCATTCGCATTCCCATAACCTTTTACGTAAGCAAGTACTTTTTTATTTTCTGCTTGTACTACTTTATCGGATTCTAAAACTAAAAAAGCAGCAGCTTCCCCAAGGTTTAAACCTTTTCGGTTTTCATCAAAAGGTGTGCTATAGGTATCGGATAAAATCATCAAGGTTTTAAAACCGTTGATGGTGAATTTAGATAAGCAATCTGTACCTCCAACAATAACACGATCTAGTTGTCCCGATTTTATTAAGCGTGCACCAAGCATTATAGAATTTGCAGCAGAAGAACATGCCGTACTTATGGTGGTAACTAAGCTTTTTTCAATACCTAGTTGTTCTGCAATTTTTTGTGTAGAATCACCAGCATGATGACCTTCAATATATTTTTGAGTGCTTTTATCTTCTAAATAATCATAATAATAACGCTCTGTCATGTCCATGCCACCAACACTTGTTGCCGAAATTAAACCTGTTTTGTATGCATTAATATCTGTAATTCCAGCATCTTGTATTGCTTGTTTTGCAGCTACTGCACCAAGAAGTGCGGTTCTAGAATAATTATTGTCTGAAGTTAAACCAAGTTGTTGCTCTAAAGCTTCATTGGTAAAATCAATCTCTCCAACCATAATATCATTTACATGATTGGTTTTAATTTTAGAAACTCGAGAGATTCCTTTTTTACCAAGTATAAGCGATTGGTAATTTTCTGCAACATTGTTTCCAATGGCAGATATAATTCCCATTCCTGTTATAGCAACTCCTTTACTCATACTTAATTTTTACTTAGATCTGTTTTCTGTAATGTAAGCAGCCATTGTATTAATAGACTCAAAAATAGAACGTCCTTCTTTTGGGTCTGTTAATTTAATACCATAACTTTTATCTAACATTACAATTAACTCTAAAGCATCAATGGAGTCTAAACCTAAACCATCACCAAAAAGCATGTCATCATCTGCAATGTCTGCAATAGTCATGTCTTCTAAGTTTAATTGCTCAATAAGGTTTTCTTTTAATTCTTGTTTTAATGCGTCCATACTATGTATTATATAATTTTATTATGTCTTGTTTACTGTTTGTTATTGTGCCTTCTGTAGACACTAAATATAAAAATGCTTCGTAGTTGTCTTCCCCATCAAATTCTACCCAACCACAAAGTACTTGATCTGCTTTGTTGCTTGATAATAAACTATTTGAATACGTTAACAAATGCGTTGCGTTAAAGTTTTCAAAGATAAAAAAACTATTTTCAGAATACAGCTTATATTTTATACTTATCTCACCAATGCAAATATTTGGTAATGTATACACAAAAACGGCAGGGCTAGGAAAGTAGCTTTCTTTATTTTGAATGGATTCTTGGTGTTTTCTATCGGTATCTAAACTAGAGGCTTTGTTAGAAAATACAATAGCAATATTGTTTTCTTCTTCTAGATTTAGGTTTTCGTTTTTTAATAAAACATCTGCAGCTAAAAAAGCAAGTTTACTCAATTTATCCATTTTAAAAAACTTTGGATATTTTGTGTTTTGGTCTTTGTATGCTGCTTTTATAAAAGGAGAAAACGATTCCTCTTCATCTTTATATACCACAGAACCGTTTAAAGAAACTTGATTGTTCTTTATACTGCAATAGGATTTTATGTGGTAATTGGTATTCATCTATTATGCTTTGCTAAAAGTAAACATCGTGTGATATTCACCAATTTCTACATCTTCATTAAGTTGTAAGCCAGCTTCTTTTGCTATGTCTTTAAACTCTGTTGCTTTATACATTTTAGAATTACCATTTGCAATTACGGTAAAGTAAAGCGATGTTGCTTCTAAAATAAACTTAGCGTTATCAAATTTTTGTCTGTCGGTAAAAGTTTCTATGATGATTAATTCTGAATTTTCATTCATAGAATTCACACAGGTTTTAAGCACTTTTAGAATTTCCGCTTTTGAAAAACAATCTAAAAATTGACTCATCCAAATGGTTTCCGCATCACTTGGTATGGTTGGGTTGTCGGAAAGCCAATCGATTTCATGACCTTTTACTCGGTCTTGAAAACCTGCTTTTTCTACATTTGCTTTCGCTTTGTTTAATTGTCCGGGAAGATCAATCATGGTTATGTTCACATCGCTATTGTACGTACAGCATTTCACAGTGAATTTTCCTGTATTTGCTCCTATATCGAATATTTTTTTGCGGTCTTTTTTGAATAATAACTCTAAAGCTTCTGCAAAAATATCGTCGGAATAATGATGGTCAAAATCAAACCAAGATTTTTGTTGTAATGGTGTTAGTTTTGATAAGCCTTCGTAAACCGTTGGCCAATCTCCAAGTTCTTTTAATCCTGAAGGTTTTCCTGTTTTAATAGCTTCATCTAAATGAAATAAGCCTTTGTAGCAAACCTCATTGGTGAAATTAAGATTTACATTTACTGTTTCATTATATGCTAAAAAGTAACCAATAGTAGTAAGTTCATAATGTTCGGTTTCGTTTTTGGAAACGATATCGGAACTTTCCGCAATTTCTAATAATACACCAACACCATAAGTGCTAAGTTTTAATTCTTCAGCAATAGCTTCTAAAGTGATTCCTCCTTTTTTTCTTTTCTCGAAAATAAGATCGAAAATACCGAGTTTTCTTAAAGATACTGTTGCTTGAAACACAAAAGGAGCCATTGCAATTTTTTGTGCTTCTTGAATTGCGTCTATAGCTTTTATAGATTGGTTTGACATATTTAATTCGTTTTTTGAAATAAGATTGCTGTATTACAACCTCCAAATCCGGAAGCTGTTTTTAAGAATCTATTAATATTTTTTTTAGTTGTTTCAGTAATTACGTTTATTGGTTTAGTAACTCCAGAAGTTTCAAAACCTAACGATTTATACAAAGTGTTATTTTTTAATGCATGCATACCAACAATGGTTTCTACCAATCCGGAAGCGCCTAAACTATGACCAAAATAACCTTTTAAACTATTTAACGGTACAGTGCTTAAATCCATTCTGTTAAATGCAATAGCTTCCATTTCATCGTTGAACATGGTTGCTGTTCCGTGTGCAGAAATAAAATCTACTTCTGCTGCAGAAATATTTGCTTGTGTAAATGCAGATTGCATACTTCTATATAAACCTTCTCCAGTTCTGGAAGGACCAGAAATATGATTGGCATCATTGCAAGAACCTTCACCTAAAATGGTAACAGCTTCTTTTGCTAAAGCATCTGCATCTTTGGTTACTAAAACACTTGCAGCTACTTCGCCAATATTTATTCCTGTTCGGTTTGCATCATACGGTTTACAAGGTTCGCTGCTTAACGCTTGAAAAGAATTGAAACCAGATAAAATAAACTCTGTAATGACATCACCACTGGTAATAAATACATGATCGTACGTCCCTTGTTGTATATATCTTTTTGCAATGGCAACGGCTAAAATTCCAGAAACGCAAGCATTAGAAACTACAATAGCATCGTTTTTAAAATGAAAAAAATCTTTGACTTGATTACCAAGTTCGCTTAAATATGCTCTGTCTTTATGAAAAGGATTGTTTGCATCTAAAGCATCTATGTTTCCTTTGGTGGTAGAAATAATTAAACCTACACGATCGTTGATTTCTATGTTGGAAGCATCTATAACGCTACTTAAAGAAGTAATCATCATTTGCTCTAAACGCGTATATGCTCCTTTCGGATTACGTTTGTTAAAGTTTTCTTGTAAGTCTTCCGTAGAAATTAAGGAAGTATAAAAAGGTTCTGGTAAAATGGATTTGTCATCTATACGTTGTAAACCAGAAACTTCGTTGCTTATTTTTTCAACAACAGCTTCACTAGTAAAACCTAATGACGAAATAATATTATTATGTGAAACGTACACTTTACTCATCTAATAAGCCTACATTTTTTTTCCATTCCATAAAAAACTCAGGAATAGTTAATGATAAATCTCCTTCACCAATTTTATCTACAAATACTTGAACCGTTTCTCCTTTGCATACCAATTGATCCTTTTGGTTATAAATTTCGTAACGAAATATCATTTTAGCAGCAGGATTATCTACGTAAATTGTTTTTATAGTTGCAACATCACCATAACGTAAAGGATGTTTATGGTCTGTACTAGATTTTACAATTGGTGTTGCAAAACCATGTTCTTTTTGATCTAAATAAGATATGCCATGTTTTCTACCAAAAGATTCGCGACCATCTTCAAAGTATTGAATATAGTTACCATGCCAAACAATACCTAAAGGGTCTGTTTCTACAAAGCGTACACGTACCTGATTGGTATGTTCTACGAGTTTATTAGACTGCATTTTTCTTTTCATTATAAACAATAGCGATTAGCGTGGTTACTATAAAAAACACGAATAGTAAACCTATTTCTGGTAAAATTTCTACAAGACCGGAATTTCGTAAAAATACGTCGTAAAAAGCATTTAATCCCCAATTCATTGGAGAAATATTAGATAAAGTTTGCATAAACTTAGGCATAATAAAAACCGGAACCCAAACACCTCCAAGTGCTGCTAAAATAACAACAAATGTAGCGCCAAAAGGAGCCGATTGTTCTTGTGTTTTTGCAATAGTACCTAGTAATAAGCCTAATCCAATTGCTGCCAATCCTGAGAATATAGCAACAACGAAAAGGAGTGGTAAACGTCCCGAAATATCTAGCGTTGGTAAACCCATTACAGGGAAAAGATAAACGCCAATAGCAAGCATTAACATGAATTGAATAATGCAAACACACAGATAGACCAACGTTTTACCTCCTAAAACCGTGGCATAAGAAACCGGATTTGTACGTAAGCGCACAAAAGTACCTTGACTTTTTTCTTTAACAATATTGATAGATAATGGTACGATGATAAAAAAGATAGCAAATAATGTCCAAGCAGGAACGTTGTGTTGTACCGAGTTTGGTTTTATTTCTTCATCGTTTTTTATTGGGAGAATTTCTTTAAAACTAATAAAATTATCCGTTTCAAAAATAGCTTCTGTTGGGTCGTCTGTTATTTGTTGTTGAAAGGCTTTATAGATAGATTGTGTTTCAATTTTTGAAATCATTTTATCTATTCCATTTTTTACCGAAGACTTAAAGGTAAGCTGCGTTGCTGGATCAAAATAGAGTTTTACTTCTTTTTTAGGAATGACAATTGCTTCCGTTTCGCCTTCTTCATCTAAACCAAATTTAGAAAGAATACCATCTACGTTTTGGGTTACTTTTTTATTTAAATCGGAAGAAAGATTCTCTGGAATAATAATCGCGAGTTGATACTTTCCAGAAAAAACTAAATCTCTAGCAATGGTTTCATTTTCCTTTACAATTACTTGAAAAGTATTAGAAGTTGCTAATCCGTCTTGTATAGTTTGTGAAACGGTACCTTTATCATTATCTACAATTAAAACAGGGATTTTAGCATCGCTAATCGTTTTAAATGTGCTGTCTTGAATGATGGTGATGGTAATAATAAGTACTAATGGCATTACAAATAATACCACAAGACCTCCAAAATCTTTTATTAGAAGTAAATACTCTTTATATGCTGAAGCCCAAAGTTTACGCATGATCTCTTAAGGCTTTTCCGGTTAAACTTAAAAACACATCTTCTAGATTATGAGCACCTGTATGGTTGCTTATTAGTGTTGCTGGTTTTCCTGTTATTATTAATTTACCATGATCTATAATGGCAACTCTAGAACAGAAAGATTCCGCTTCATTTAAATGATGCGAAGTATAAATGATAGTCGTTCCTTTTTTATTTAAACCTTGAAGAAATTCTATAATTACATTTTTAGATTGTACATCTACACCAACAGTTGGCTCGTCTAAAAACAAAACCTTAGGTTCATGTAAAATACTTGCTATAAGGTTTATACGACGTTTCATTCCTCCAGAAAAAGTATCTATTTTTTTATGGGCAAATTGCGATAGTCCTAATATTTTAAGATATTCTTCAATTTTATTTTTTAGATATTTTCCATGTAAACCGTACATGCTTCCAAAGTATTTTAAGTTTTCGAAAGCGGTAAGTGTAGGGTAGAGGGCGTACTCCTGTGGTACAATACCAATAAGTTGTTTTAGCTCGTTTTTATTGTTCTGATATGTTAAACCATTAATGGTAAAAGAGCCGAAGTTGGTTTTATAAGCGAGCAAAGTATAGAGATTAGCGTCGTTTTTCCTGCACCATTGGGACCAAGAAGACCGAAGATTTCTTTCTCTTCAATGAGCAAATCAAAATCTACTACCGAAAAATCTTCGGCAGTTTTATACTTTTTAGATATATGCTCAATGTTAATCATATTATATAGCTTTTTTTAAAGCTTTAAAAAACACTTCTTCTTTGTCTGCAATAGTTTCTAATTGTGAAGCTACTTCATTATAACCATCTGCTTTTGCGCCTCTATTTTTATAAATTCGAGAAGCATCTACAGCAAAATCACGCCATAAATCGCCAATTTGAGTCATTTCTTTGGAAAGATCTGCAAGTTTCGGATTGTTTAAAATCTTACTAGATTCTTGTAAAAATGCTGCAAAAATATAACGGAAGCCTCCGCCACCAGTTCCTATTTCTTCTTGCATTCTTACTATTTGTCCTAAGTAATGATTCGCTTTTTTTACACCTAATTTCTTAGGCCATTTTCTTATTTGCTTTGCAGTAAAACGAATTCCTTTAACACCAAGAACAGGCATTGGAGCTAGCATATCTCTACAGGTATGTTTAATTCCTTTTAGTATTGCTTTCTCTAAATCAAGCTCTTTTGGGAAATTCGTTGGGTAATAAATATGTCCTTTTGGAGGTAAAGCTCCTTTAGCAAATCTAACTTTTTCAAGCTCTTTATCTGTTAAAGTGGTTACCGTTTCCATAACCGGATCACTTATCAAATAGGTGTCTTCTGTTTTTCCGTAAACGACTAAATTGTGTGCGTTAAAATGAAAACGATATTCATCTGGAAAATACGTTAAATTATAAACACCAACTTGTAAGCCAACAGGATTATTGTTGTTTAAGTTCTCGTCTAAAACAGCTTTCGCTTTTTTAGGATCTTTAAATTTTTCGCGTTCTATTTTTATTCCAACACGTTTTGCAAAACGTTTAAATATAAATCCAGGCATTGCTCTGTACGTAATTGCAGGAGCATGATTCACCTTTAAAAACGGGATATAACAAAATAGTAATCCCGAACCAATACCAAAAACCATTGGCTCACTTACGTTAAAGCCATGATGTTTCATTAAATTAGAAACCACACCATTTTCGCAATGCGCAGATTGATGATGTGTAAAGTTAATTTGCATGTTGTAGGTTTTTAAGTTGGTCTATGGTAATTTCAAAAACATCTGCATATTTTTGAAGTATTTTATTCGATAATTTGTGAAATACTTTTGGTTTGAAATGTCTTTTAACACGCCATTGCCAAATACCAACATAGCTGGCTAAAATTGGAAGATCCATTTTATGGAATTCCATATAATATTCTATCGGACTGGTTTGATTGTTTTGTACTCGGTTTTTTGCGTCTTCAATACGTTGATGGATATCCTCAATAGCATTGTCTAAAGCAATGGTTTTTGGGTCCCAACCTGTGGTATGCGCTGTGGTATATTCGCCATTTTCATCTACAGCATAGCAAAGTTCTCTGAAATTTGCAGACTCTAAATTACTTTTATCCTGAGGTACTTCGCTCTTTTTCATAACCTTTAGTTTTTAGGTGTTTCCTGAATAAACAAATTCAACTCACAAGATAATAATTCTTTGTTTGAAGTAGCAATAGTACAGGCTAAAGTGCAAATGCTATAATTATCTGTATCAAACCTAGATTTTAAATTTGCTTTAGATATTATAATGTCTCCTATAGCAGGACAAGCAAATATGGTTACTTTTTTTATTGCAGAAATAAAACCAATAAGTTTTGTTCCTTCGCCTTCAAGATCGTCTTCTTCAAAGTAACTTTTACCAACAATAGAAGAACAAGTCTGTGCTGCGTTTTCAATTAATCCTACTTCATTAAATTGCATGTCTTCATCTACAAAAATGCAATCTTCTTTTATTTGGAAGGAAGTGGTTACGTGTTCATCATCAATAGATATAACATGGTCTACCATTAAGAATGGCGTACGATGTGGTAAAAATTTTGTGATATCTAGTGACTGAAACTTATTCATTAGCTAGCAATAACGGTTTTCATTTGTGCAAAGGCAATTTCCTCTTTATCTTGATTAAAGGCTTTCACTTCTACCATAGTTACTCCCATAAATTCATGAAGTATCAATGCTTCGGTGGTAATAGTTTCATTAAGCTTTGGAAGCTTAGTAACTTCCACTTTTTTTATAGAACCAATATAACCTGTTGGCGCTTGTTCGCCTTTTAAAAAAAAGTCATAACCCGTATGTAAAGCAACGGTTTGTGCTAAGTTTTCTATGAGACCAGATTCTAAAAAGTAATTATCTTTTACAAAAAGGTTGGTATCTAAAATAGTGAAACTAGACACAACTTTATCTGCAGTGAAATCCAACAAAGTGTCTACCATTACAAATGGCGTTTTTTGCGGAATTAAATGCGATATATCTGTTATTGGTAAACCCATTTAGCAAACAGTTAAAAGTGCATAAGCGTAAGCAAAACGAGCACTTTCAGGAACAGAAAGTAATATTTTCTCTCCTTTTTTAAGCTTTCCAGAATTTGCTAATTCTTCTAACATGATGTAGATAGAACCTGCTCCTACATTACCTACTTTGCTTAGGTTCATGAACCAGTTTTCCCAAGGGATTTCAACACCTTGCGCTACCATTTCTTTATATAAACTGTCTTTAAAGTAATACGAAGAAACGTGTGGTAAATAATAATCTATATCTTCTGGTTTTAGGTCGTGTTTTGCAATAGCCATTTTTAGGCTATCCACACCTTTTACTAGTATGTTTTCACTTAGGAGTTTTACATCTTGCTTCATAGCAAATAATGATTTTTTACTCCATTGGTCTGAAGGATATTCGCTCCAAGGTTTTAAAAATCCATCTTCTAATTTATCTCCTCCAGCATACATACACGCTTCAACTTCATGAGCGTATGAGTAGCCTTCCATCCAATCTATTTTTAAAGGATGGTCCCCTTTTGGTTCACTTTCTAATAAAAATGCTCCAGCGCCATCGGATAACATCCAACGTAAGAAATCTTTATTAAAGGCTAATATTGGGTTGTCTTCTAATGTTTCTAAATGCTTTACTTCTTCTTCAAAAGTATCCGACATCATCCAAGAAGATGTACGTTCCGATCCTGTGCAAACCGCATTTTTAGTTTCACCAGATTTCACAGACATGTAGCCATATTTAAGGGCATTCATCCCTGAAACACATGCGCCAGAAGGCGAATTGATCTCTAGGTTTCCGTTTTTTAGAAAACCATGAACCATTGCTGCGTGTGATGGTAAAATTTGATCTGGACTAGATGTACCACAAGAAAGCAGTTCAATATCTTCTGCTTTAAATTCTGCATCACATAAGGCAACTATTGCTTCTTTTGTCAGTTGTGCATTATTGTGTGTGATATTGCCATTATCATCAATAGCATAATATCTAGTTTTTATTTGATTGTTACGCAAAACAATACGTCTTCCTTTTGAAGTCTTACCGTTTATGGTACCTAATTTATCTTCCATTTCGTCATTTGAAATTGGACGATTTGGTAAAAATTTTGAAATTTTGTTGATGTAAACTTCCTTCATATTAATGCCTTACTCTATATAATTTACAGACGAATAGTATAATTTGTCTTTTTTTATTTTATGTATTGAAAACACATAAGTCAACAAAAATAAGATAAAAACAATTGGTGCAAGAATCCAAATCGCAAATAATAAGTAATAACTAAAAAATTTAACCCAAAAACTGCGTTTAGGGCTGTTTTTGTCGCCTTTCGATTGAATTAATTTTGACCATTTAGAGAAAATAACGTTTGCGCGTCTATCTGTAACTACTAAAAAGGGCTTAATTAGGATTGCACCTTGTTTTAAAAGGTTGTCTTGTAAATTGTTGAAATTGTTTTCTTTTAAATGTTTTAATATAATTGGACCAAACTTTACCGCTTCATCGATATCCTTTTGCGACACTCCGGGTTTTGGAAAAACACCAAGGTAGCGTTCTTTTTTTGCAGAGAACATCCATTGCGCAATAGTGATAACACTTACGTGGTTTATATGTCGGTCTACCAAAGCAATATTACCAACTAAATTAGCTTCTAATGCTTTTAGTTTTTTCTTCATTTTTTCTTGCGCCATAATCCACATATTTCTGCAACCAATCACAGTAATTACTGGTGTATTCTTTAGGAGTTGCTTTGCTTCTGGTGTGTTTAAAAATGAATTTATAGGAATAGATGGTGTTAAGTACCAAACTTGATATCCTAAAATAACGAGGTCGTATTTTTTGTTAAGAATCTCTGATGAAACAGGTTTTACTTTTTCTGGAACTTGTTGAAAGGTTTCTGGAAAAGCGCCATAAAACGCATCTGCTTTCCATGGAAAAGGAAAAGGAGTTTCCATTTTTATATCATGATAATCTATTTGTATAGTATCATTGGCTAAAGGAGAAACTATATTCTTTACAATTTCTGTTAATTGTCCAGATTGAGAATAGTGTATGACTAAAACGTTTTTCAAAAGATAGATTTTTTGGTAATTTCCGAATAAAAGTCTAGATATAGAAGTTTCATTCTTTGTAAATAGTAGAACTTATTAACTTTTGCGAAAACGATAAAAAAACAGGAGTGTTCTTAGTTTTTTTTATCGAAAGTTCCCCAAAAATCAAAATAGTTAAACCATTGTAAAGGATATTTGTTCAACATCCAAGATACACTTTCTGTATATTCTTTTAAAAGTGCTTGTGCATCTCTATGTTTCGCTTCTGCTTTTCTTGTAAAAAGATGGTAATGTTTGTTGGTTTCTTTCATTACATACACAAAAAGCACAGGGACTTTTAAACGAGATGCTAGCATAAAGGGACCAGCAGGAAATTTTGCAACTTGGTCTAATAGATCTTGAGTTAAGTATTTGGAACCAGTGATGTATCTGTCACCAGTAATTACAACAAGTTCATTTCTTGTAAGCGCTGCGTTAATTTCGAAAATATGGCCTAAGTCTTCTTGAATTAGAATAATCTTTACTTTCGGTTTATCTGTAACGCTTTCTAAATATTCTTTAATATTAGAATGTTCGGCGTCGGTAGTTAAAATACTAATGGAAGTATTTTCTTCTAGTTCACCAAAAAAGTGTTCAGCAATTTCAAAATTACCAACATGTGCACTTATTAAAATACCTCCTTTTTTTTGTTTTAAGGCTTTGTCAATAAGTTCGAAGCCATCAAAATGATAGGTGAATTTGTCACGTAATCCAGAAGATATTGCAATTTTGTCGATGATGGTTTGACCAAAAACATAGTAGCTTTTATAAATGTTTATAAAGCTTCTAAGTTTAGAGTTTTTACGTCTTTTATGGAAATAATAGTAACTGGCTTTAGTGCTATCTCCTGCAAAAAAGCAAAAGTATAGCGCAACAAAATGCAGAATGAAGTATGCAGAACCAATTCCGAAAGTCTTCATACAAAACACAAAAATCTTGTATCCAAAAACAGTTCCTCTGGACTTTCCTTGCCATTCAGCAGCCATAAATATTTAAAGTAAAGTGTTTAGCTTAATTTTTTTTCTATTAAATTATAGAAATCTTGAAGGGATTCTACATTCACAAAATCTTCTCCAACTAATTTTACGCTGAAGTTAGACTCTACTGCAACCACAAGGTCGACAAAGTCTAAACTATCTAATTCTAGAGTGTCTTTTAAGTTTGCTTCAGGAGCGATGTCATCTGATTCTACTTCAAACTCGTCTATAAGAAAATCGTTTATCTTTTCAATAATAACCTCTTTAGTCATATTGTATTATAATTTTTTTATTATTAATGCTGAATTTGTTCCACCAAATCCAAAGGAATTCGACAAAAATACATCAAATTTTTTATCTAGCGTTTTACTTACTAGATTTAATTTTTTTGCGTCTTCATCTGGCTCTTCCAAATTAATGTTAGGGGCAATAAAATTATTTTGCATCATTAGCATAGAATATACTACTTCACTAGCTCCAGCCATCCAGCACTCATGTCCAGTCATCGATTTTGTAGAACTTACATAAGGGCCATTTTCTCCAAAAACTTTAACTATAGCTTTTGCTTCATTGGTGTCTCCTACAGGAGTTGAGGTAGCGTGGGCATTAACGTACTCTATTTCGGATGGTTTTAAATTAGATTGTTCAATTGCTTTAGCCATTGCTCTAGATGGGCCATCTACGTTTGGTGTAGAAATGTGTTCGCCATTGGAAGAGAATCCATAACCAATAATTTCGGCTAAAATTGGTGCTCCACGTTTTATAGCAGATTCATAGCTTTCAACAACTAGTGTTGCTGCGCCACCACTTGGCACTAAACCATCTCTGTTTTTATCGAAAGGTCTAGATGCTTTTTCTGGGTTTTCTAAGTTCATGGCAAAAACACCAAGACCATCAAAACTTCCCATGGCATATTTATTTATTTCTTGTGCTCCACCACAAATAATACAGTCTTGTAATCCGCTTCTTATAAGTTGAAACGCCATGCCAATAGCGTGAGATCCACTAGCACAAGCGGCACTTATTGTGAAATTTACTCCAGTAAGATTAAAAAGTGTAGAAAGATTCATGGTTACTGTAGAATTCATAGCTTGAAAAATAGCGCCAGAACCAACAAGTGTTGTGTCTTTTTTTTCTCTAATTTTATCTACGGAATCTACAATAGCCTTTGCTGTACTATCGTTTCCGTAAAGAATACCTACTTCGTTTTTCTTTAAAAAATCGATATCTATTTTGGCGTTCTCTAAAGCTTCGGTAGTTGCAACGTATGCATAAGCACCTTCATCGCCTAGACTAATGCGTTCTCTTCTTGTAAGTTGTTTTTTTAGATTTGGTTTTTCTACCATTCCGGTTAACGGAGAGCGATACCCAAAATCTTTTCTTTCTTGATCGTAGATGATTCCAGACTTCCCATTATATAATGAATCCTTTACTTCTTCTAGATTTTTTCCTATGCAGGAATAAATTCCCATTCCTGTTATAACAACACGCTTCATATTTACAACAAAATTATTTTAAGAGTAAATTCCTCCATTAATATTTATTACTTCGCCAGTAATATAAGAAGACTTTTTGGAAACTAAAAAGGAAACTAAATCTGCTACTTCTTGTGCTTCACCAAAACGATTAGCGGGAATCATTTTTTTGAGTTCTTTTTCATCCAACTCTGCAGTCATATCTGAATTTATAAACCCAGGAGCAACAGCATTTACCGTTATTTTACGTTTAGCAACTTCTTGAGCTAGTGCTTTGGTAGCAGCTATAATTGCGCCTTTTGCAGCCGAATAATTGGTTTGTCCAGGAGTTCCTTTTACACCAGAAACGGAAGCGATGTTTACAATGCGACCGTAGCGATTACGTAGCATTTTTTGAATACCATAATTGGTAACATTAAAGAAACCGTTTAAAGAGGTGTTGATAACGCTTTGCCAATCTTCTTTAGGCATCCACATAAATAGACCATCTTTTGTAATTCCGGCATTATTAACTATTACTTCTATTAGTGCATCTGGATTTGCTTCTTGCCAAGCATCTAATTTTGATGTTACTTCTTCAGCATCCGTTACATTAAAACCAATAATTTCTCCAGTATTTCCTGCTGCCTGTACTGCTTTTAAAGTCTCTTTTGCAGCTGCTTCATTACTGTTATAGTTTATTAATATGTGATAATCTGTATCTATTGCAAGTTGTGAGCAAATGGCTTTACCAATTCCTCTGGAACCACCAGTTATTAGGGCACATTTCATGTGTTAGTGTTTGTTTTTTGTAAGTGTAATTAGATTTGGAAATTTTAATAGATATGTTATCTAGATATTTAAGATTATTTAAATAATTCTAATTGTTTGTACCATTTGTTTTTTAGTACTTCCCCTTTAGTATTTATATAACCCCAAACTTTTTCTTCTTTTACTCTAGCTATACCATTAATAAAACCTTTTTCGTTGTTCTTTTTAAAGATAGAAAAACCTCCAGCTGTAATATTGTATTTGTCGTCTATTACTTGTTCTCCTGAAGTGTTTATGAATCCCCAAAGTTTGTCTATTTTAATAGGAGCTAAGCCGTCTTTACTAAAAATTTCGGCATCTCTGTATTGTAAGGATATAACTACTTTTCCTGTAGTGTCAATATACCCCCATTGTTTATCTCTAGAAACTGGAGCAAGACCATTAACAAAGGCTCTAACTTTATCAAAGCTTGGCTCTATAATCCAATCTCCTTTTTTATTAATGTAGCCAATTTTATCGTTTTTCTTAGCGTAAGTAATGTCTCCATTAACTGAGAAGTCCCAGATTTTTTGAGCACCATCTACTTTTTTAAATTCCCCATTAATGATTAATCCGTGACTTTCGCCAAGCGTTGCTACAACATTGCCATTGTACACATTACTAACACCATCATATTTGGTTTCTACAAAATAGTTTCCAGTTTTGTCTACTAATCCCCATTTTTCACCTTCTCTAACTTTTGCATATCCATTTTCAAAATCGAAAGCTTTGTTAAATTTTGGTTCGATTACTACAGTTCCAGAAGTGTTTATAAAACCTACATTATCTCCTTGTCTTATTTGAGCAAGACCTTCTGTGAAATCATAAATTTTATCGGTAGCAACATCTGTTAGTGTTTTTTCACCTTTAGTATTTATATAAAACCATTCTTTTTTACTTAGAACAACAGCTATTCCAGAGTTGAATGCTTTAGTTTTATCAAAAGTAGGCTGTATCACCCATTCTCCTTTTCTATTAATAAATCCCCATTTTTTGTTGCTATTCATAGCTTCGGCTAAATCTTCAGAAAAGTTTTTAGCAACTTTAAATTCTGGTTCAATTACCCATTCTCCAGCTTTGTTTATATAGCCGAATTTTCCATCATCATTTGCAAGAGCAAGTTCTTGAGCTCCAACTATGGTGCTTAAAAATAATAATACGATTAATAGCGATTTTGTTTTCATGTGTTTGTTTCTTTAATCTATTGTTTTAGACATTTATTCATTTCTTGGTTAAGGAAATGTTTGTTTATAAATGCTTCATAATTAGTGATGCATACGTTATGCTTTGCTATTAATAGTATAGTCTTTAGAAAGGTTAACATTAAGTAGCTTAATAAGGTCTTTTGTAAATATAGGAACTAATTATCTTTTTTCTTAATAGTATTTTAGAATTTTTAATGGAATAATTCCAGGTTTTTAAACCAAGTATTATTTAATAGTTCCCCTTTGGCGTTCACAAATCCCCATTTTTTTTTATATTTTACTCTAGCTAAACCATTGTTAAATCCTTTGTTAAGGTTTTTAAATTTTATAAAACCAAAACCTTGTTCTAATAAGATATCGTATTTAGGTTCCACAACAACTTTACCTTCTGTATTTATAAAACCCCATCTTCCTTTTAAGAAAATAAGAGCAAAACCATCTTCGCTAAAGGTTTCGGCTTCATCAAAAGTACAAGGTATAACGATGTCTCCAGTAGTGTTAATAAACCCCCATCTTTTGCCATTGTAAACGGGAGCTAAGTTGTTAGAGAATGCTTTAGCAGCTTTAAATTCAGGTTCAATAACCCAGTTACCTTTATGGTCTACAAAACCTATTCTCCAATCTTTATAAACAGGAGTAAGATTACTATTTTTTGGGAATTCCCAAATTCTGTTAGCATCGGCAATAGGGTGAAATTCTCCATCAATAATTACTCCAGGAGAACCTTTCTTTTTAACACCAATTCTGTTTTTATCGTATATAAATTTTGGAACAAAAGTGTATTCCGGTTTTAATAAATACGCTCCAGTGGTGTCAATTACACCAAAATCATCTTTATAAATTATTTTAGAATAGCCATTAAAAAAATCATCAGCTACTTCAAACTTAGGTTCTACAATTACTTTTCCGGTAGTATTTATAAAACCAATTTTTCCTCTTTTTTTTATTTGAGCAAATCCTTCAGAAAAGTCAAACATGTGATCGGTGTCTACATTATTAAGAATTTGTTCTCCCTTTTTGTTGATGTAAATCCATTTTCTTCCATCTAAAACGACAGCAATTCCAGAATCGAAATATTTAGCTTTTTTAAATTTAGGAGGAATAGCCCATTCCCCTTGACGATTTATATATCCCCATTTTCCTTTGTCATTCATGGCTGCAGCCATATCATCAGAAAAGTTTTTTGCAACTTTAAACTGTGGTTGAATATGCCAATCCCCAGTTCTTGAGATATAACCAAATTTACTGTCCAGTTTTGCTAAAGCGAGCTCTTGTGCATTTATGGAAATACCTACTAAAAGGAATGCAAGTAAAAGGAATCTTGTTTTCATAGAAGAAACCGTTTTATGCTTCATTGTTAATGATGTAATCTTTTACAAGATTCACATAAGGATACATAATAACGTCATCTTTAAATGCTGGAACTATTTCTCGTATCTCCTCATACATTTTTTTAGTTTTTGATGAGACTTTATCTTGTGCTTTTAAATATTCTATAGCTTGCACTACTGTAATTAATTCGATAGCCATCACCTCAAATGCATTTTCAATAACTTTTTTAGTTATTAAAGCAGCGTTTGTTCCCATACTTACAATATCTTGATTGTCGTTGTTGTTAGGAATAGAGTGCACATACATTGGGTTAGACAATGTTTGATTTTCGGCAGTTGTAGAAGTAGCAGTAAATTGCACACCTTGCATACCAAAATTCAATCCTAATTTCCCAAGATTTACAAATGCTGGAAGTATATTATTTAAGCTAGGATTTAATAAGTAGTTAAGTTGTCTTTCTGCAAGCATACTCATTTTAGTAACTACTATTTTAAGCTTGTCCATTTCTAGAGACACATAATCACCATGAAAGTTTCCTCCGTGATATACGTGTTGTTTTTCTACATTTACAATAGGATTGTCATTTGCAGAGTTCACTTCTTCTATTAAAATATTTTCTACGCTACTTAAAGTATCTAGTACAGGACCTAAAATTTGCGGTACACAACGTAACGAATAATATTCTTGTACTTTATCTTGAAAAACAGAAACATCATCATTGTTTGCCTCGTATAAATGGTGTTCTCTTTTTCTAGTAAGTTTACTATCTGCTAAATGCTCACGCATGCTTTTAGCAATATTTTGTTGTCCTTTATGTTTTTTTGAATTGTTTAATTCTTCCGATAAATGATCATCATACGCTTCAACAATTTCATTAATTGCAGCAGAACAAGAAATCATCCAGTTTAATAAACGTCTGGTGTACATGGTGTTTACAATACCAATTCCGGTCATTACCGAAGTACCATTCATTAGTGCTAAACCTTCACGAAGCTCTACAGAAATAGGCGTTAAATTCTCTTTTTCAAAAACGTCTTTAGTCGCTAATCTTTCGCCTTTATAAAACACTTCACCTTCACCAATTAAAACTAATGCTAAATGTGCAAGTTGTACTAAATCTCCACTAGCACCAACACCTCCATGTTCGTAAATTAAAGGAGTAATGTCTCTATTTATAAGTTCTGTCATTAATTTAATAACAGAAACATGCACACCAGAATTACCTAAAGATAAGGTGTTTAATCTAGCAAGCATTGCTGCTTTTACATATTCTGGAGCAATTGGATTTCCCGTTCCAGATGCATGACTACGAATTAAATTGTATTGTAATTGAATACGTTCAGAATCTTTAATTTTATATTGTGCCATTGGTCCGAAACCTGTATTCACACCATAAATTACTTTGTTTTCTGAGAATTTTTTAAGAAAGTTAAAACTCTGCTCTACCGTTTCAAAAACGGAGTCGTCTACCTTAATATTGCTGTTTTCTATTATTATTTTGTAAAAATCTTCTAATCCTAGTTTTCCGTTAAATGTTAGCATCTATATGTTTTATTCTGACTATTTTTAATATTAAATTTAATAACTCCAAGTAAAGTAGTTATTTTTGTGTGCGCTAATTTAATATAATTAAGATAAAATACTATAATGATTATGAATGAAATACATGTGGATGTTTTAATTATAGGAGCTGGACCTTCTGGTTGCGTTGCTGCTTCTTATTTGCACAATCAAGGAAAGCAGCTTAAAGTTGTTGAAAAGAGTACTTTTCCAAGGTTTGTAATAGGAGAAAGTCTGCTACCAAGATGTATGGATCATTTTGAAGAAGTTGGCCTTTTAGATGTATTAAAAGATTTTGGATTCGAAAAAAAACATGGCGCTCGTTTTTTAAGAGGAGATATCGTTTGTGATTTTGATTTTAGTAAAAAGCATACGGAAGGTTGGAATTGGACTTGGCAAGTGCCTCGTGCAGATTTTGATAATGTACTTGCAACCGAATTAGTAAATAGAGGTGTAGATATTGCCTTTAATCATGAAGTGGTAGATGTTGTGTTTGCAGCAGATGGCGCTTCTGTTACTAGCATAAAAGATGAAAATGGAGAGGAATATAAAGTACACGCAAAACATATTATAGATTCTAGTGGTTATGGTCGCGTTTTACCAAGAATGCTAGGGTTAGACAAACCCTCTTCTATACCAGAACATTCTTCTATTTTTACACATGTAAAAGATTTAAAAAGACCAGAAGGAGTAGAAGGAACCATGATTACTTTTGATGTTTTAGATAAAGATACTTGGTTTTGGGTGATTCCTTTTTCTAATGGAGATACTAGTATTGGTTTTGTTGGTCTAACCGATTTTATCGATTCTTTTGAAGGAGATACTACCGAAAGAATGCAGCAAATGCTGAAGCTCTCTAAGTATTACCACAAGCGTTTTGAAGGTTTAGATTTTAAATTTCCACCAGTTAGTATTAAAAACTATGCGAAATCGGTAAAACAGCTTTACGGAAAAGGATATGCTTTAACAGGAAATAGCGCAGAGTTTTTAGATCCTGTTTTTTCATCTGGAGTAACTTTTGCAACAGAATCTGCTCTTTTATCTGCAAAGCTAATAACGAAAGAGTTAAATGGCGAAACCGTAGATTGGGAAACAGAATACACCGGTTATATTATGAAAGGAGTCAAAGTCTTTTCAACATATGTGAAAGAATGGTACACAGGAAACTTGCAAACTTTGTTTTTTCATAGACCTGAAAACCCAGATATTAAAAAACAAATTTGTGCTGTACTTGCAGGATATGTTTGGGATGATACCAATCCTTTTGTTAAAAAACACGATAGGTTAGTGAAAAATCTAGCGTATTTAATAGATATGGAAGTACAAGAAAAAGAAAAAGCGAACCAATAGGTTCGCTTTTTTTGCTTTGAAATATAAAAGAGATTTATTTAATTTCTACTTTAATTAAAATATCTTCTTTTCTTTTTTTATTTACTTCCATTATAAATTCATTTTCAAAAACTTTAAAAAGTCTTTTTTTGCTAAAATCTTCAATGTTGTACTTGCCATCAACATCATCTGTATTGAATAGATTTTTTTTTGAAACTTCACCACTAGCATCATTCACTTTGTAATATGTAAAATAGCCACCATGATTATTGGTATGTGGTTTTGGTTTATCCGTTTGTGTTAGGTTTTTGTTTTTTAGATTATCTAGAAACAAAAAATAATGAGCGTTATCGATATTAAAGTAGTTATAAGACATATCTCCCAATAACGCTTTGTGTGTATAAGAGTGACCAGGTTTTGAGTTTCCTTTTTGTTCTTTAGGAATCTTGCGCATCCATAATAATTGATTTTCTGAATCCATTTTAGTTAAATAGATGTCATTATATCTAAAGTTATATCCTCCTTGATTTTGTAGATCCCATTTATGCGATTGTTCTGCAATTAGTAATAGGCTTCCATCGTTATTTTCTTTTATTTCTTTCAGTATAATATCTTCGAATTCTCTTTTGTCATTATGTTTCGCATTTTGTTCGATAATGCTTGTAGGGATATTATAAGCAATATTGGTAAGTATAGTACCATCTGTAGCTATTTTAGAAATGAATACACCATCAGAATGGTTTAGGTTTTTATGAAGACCATTGCTGTAATATCCAGAACATAATAGGTTACCATTAGATAATTCAAATAGATTGGCTGTGTTTATATATTTATTGGGTAATTCGATTTTGGTTTTTTGTATATCGTTAGCGTTTTTTGCTAA
Organism: Lacinutrix himadriensis; assembly: GCF_001418105.1. GTDB lineage: Bacteria > Bacteroidota > Bacteroidia > Flavobacteriales > Flavobacteriaceae > Oceanihabitans > Oceanihabitans himadriense. The sequence goes on along the minus strand of NZ_LIQI01000022.1, from coordinate 493,439 downwards.
GGTTAACAGCTCTAAATAATAGTTTGCTTCGTTTTCTCGCTTCTTCTTTTTTTCAACACCACTATCATCTAGAAATACTTTCGTTAAAATGTATAGATTACCATTATCGTGCGTATTGTAATTTAAAGCTTTCATTCTGCGTTCAGAATATGGCATTTTAAACTTTTTATTAGAAATCCTATTAAGATTAGTGTCAAAATAATTAAGAACTAGCGTATCCCAACTTTTAACATCTTTCTTGTTTTTTCTATATTCTCTATAAAGAATAAAGATTTCATTCTCGTTTGTAGGTACTAGTATGTCGAATTTTACACTTGGTATTTTTCTGTTTTTAAAATGTTCTTGAACACCTCTGTAAGTGGATGTTGGAGATTTTGTGATTTTACCTTTAACTTCAATGAGTAGTTTTGAATCGGTAATAAACTCACCAGTTTTCATATTAATTTCACGATAATATAATTGTTCTAATTGCGACTCATAGCCGGTCCACATAGAATAGAAAAAGTAAACTTTATTTTGAACTCTAATTACATTTTCAATATCATAATTTAAATCTGGTTCGTCATATCTTTTTTCGGAGATTAAAGTTAAATTTTTAGCATTAAATCTTTGAATTATAACCGATTCGTCCCATGCTTTTACCATAAGCACTTCCTCTTCATTGTTGAAATAATAACGTTTATCGATATCAAAATTTTTATACGGTTCGCTAACCAAATAATTTTGATTTTCTTGAGCATAACAAATGGTTGCAAGTAAGTACAGGGAAATAATAGAAAGATATTTTAGCATAAAGAAGTATTTAAATATAAACGTAACTAATTTTGATTAAATAAGGAATAGAAACATAAAAAAAGCGAACCAATAGGTTCGCTTTTTTTTAATGAAATAAAGGTTTACTTAATTTCTACCTTAATTAATACGTCTTCTTTTTTCTTTTTGTAAAACTCAATTACAAATTCATTTTCAGCTGTTTTAACAACTCTATTGTTACTAAATTGGTAGACTTCTAGTTTGTCTGTTACATTTCTTGTGTCTAGTATATTGTCTTTAGAAACAGTACCTGTTGCATCATCAATTTTATAAGCGGTTAAATAACCTCCATGACCATCGCTGTGTAAAGCTGGTACTTGGTCTAGTTTTAAATCTATATTTTTCACATTATCTAAATATACTAAATAGTGATTTCCGTTGGTATAAAAATAAGAGTAAGACATTCCTCCTTGATAGGTTTTACTCATGTCGTATACTTGACCTATTTTTGGTGCTCCAGATTGTCTTTTTGGAAGTTTTTTCATCCATGCTAAATTACCAGATGCATCCACTTTAGAAAGTAGCATATCATTATTGTGGAAGGTATAATATACTCTTCCTTGAGAAGTACGATGCTGAATTACAAATGTTTGCTCTCCAATTAAAACAAGGCTACCATCAGTATTAATTACTAAATCACGAAGTTGTAAATTAGCAAATTCTGCCTTGTCTTTTTTATCTTTTTTAGCGTTCTTCTTTTGTGTTCTTTTGCTAACATATTGGTTTAAAACTTCTACTGGAATTTCATGAGATGTTTTTTCAACTAATTCCCCTTCCTTAGTAATTTTAAAAGTAAATAAACCATCCGAGTTTCCTAGTTTATTATTTAATCCATTGGTGTAAAAACCTGCACAAATCATAAAACCATCTTCAGATTCAAACAAAGAAATTCCGTTAATAAATTTATCATTTAAAACAATTTTGCTTTTTTCAATCCCTTCAGAACCATCTAATAATCTAAACAGTTCCATGTGGTAATTAGCGTCTGTATCTTTTTTCTTTTTCTTGTCTTTATTACTGTCGTCATGAAAAACTTTAGTTAAAATATAACCATGACCATTAGCATCTACAGCAAAATCTAACAAATCCATTCTTCTTTCGGTATAAGGCATTTTGTGCTCTTTAGCCCAAAGAGGTTTTAAATTCATGTCAAAAACATTAACACCAATAATGTCGTAACTTTTTGTGTCTCTTTTTACTTCTGGCTTTTTTCTGTATTGTACTAATAATTTAGATTCATCTTTAGAGGTTAAAAAATCAAACTTATCTACAACTCCAAATCCACCAAAGCTCATACCAAATCCACCAGCAGAAAAACCTCCTCCAGACGTGTATGTTGCCATTGGAGAACCTGCTAGTTTACCAGAAACATTAATTAACTCAATACCTTCTCCTGCAAATTCACCTGTGTTAAAGTTAATTTCTCTGTAGTATAAACGTTCTTCTTTTGTTTTTTTACCAGACCAAGAAGAGTAAAAGAAATAATATTTGTCTTGTAATTCTATCATACCTTCAACCACGTAGTTGTCTGGTAAGTCGTTATATTCTTTTTGAGAAATTAGATTTAAATCATCTACTCCAAATTTTTGTATAACCAAATATTTTTTCCAAGGTTTCACCGAAAGGATCTCATTGTTTTTACTGAAATAATATTTTTTAGCGGCATCATAAACCTGATAAGGTTCACTTACATTAAAATTATAATCTGGAGATATTTCATTTTGTGCGTTAGTTGTAAAAGCAAAAAAACAAATACAAAGCAGTAGGTAGATTTTTTTCATAGTTAAGTTTATAAGTTAATTCTTGCAAACATAACTAAATATTACACCATCCTCAAAAAGATGTTTATTTTCAATAGGTTATCAAGGTTTTATTTAGAAACTATTCTAATTTTTTTAGCAATATAATTTGCTAATAAGGCATAAGAATATGCAATTCTATCTCCAGAATTATAGTCAAATCCTTTGGCTCCTCCTCCTTTAATCCCTTTAATATTCGCAGAAAATAAAATGTTGTTTGGGTTTTTAATAGAATAGATAGTAACCGTTACACGAAGTTTAGAATCTTCTCGCCATACACCAACATTATAACCAGGGTATATAAAGGTAGTTTGTATATGCATCACATAGTTTGCATCTTCTCTTTTGTTGGATACTTTTACATTAAAATCTTCATGGTAGCTGTTGAAAAAGTCTATGAATTGTGGTTCATACTTGTCTTGTCTGTCTGCAAACCAAGACTTTTTAAAACGTTCTCCATCGCCTTCTTTTCTTTCTTCACGAAGTTGCATTTTATCTTTTAAAAAAGCTTCTTCACTTTCGTAATCTGCAATTTCTAAATGGTGATAGTCAAATTCTACTTTGTATTCCTGTATGTCTTTTAGATCTTTCCATTTGCCTTTATCAATTTTTGCTTTTTGCGCAAATGAATTTGATATAAAAAATAAAAGAAAGAGTATAGCTGCTAGTTTTTTCATTAGATTTTTTTAGATAATTACAAGATAAAGTTAACCTGTTACTTTTTACCTAATTGCAAAAGCATTTCTTTAGTAATATCTTTTAAAGAAAAAGCATGTTTCCAGTTCCAGTCTTTTTTTGCAGTAGTGTCATCTATGCTTTTTGGCCAAGAATCTGCAATGGCTTGTCTGAAATCTGGTTTATAGGTAATTTTAAAATCGGGAATATGCTCTTGAATAGAATTCGCAATTTCTTTAGGTGTAAAACTAATAGCAGCTAAATTATAAGAAGATCTTATTTTAATAGCATCTGCATCTGCTTGCATAATGTCTACCGTTGCTTTTATGGCGTCATCCATAAACATCATTGGAAGTTCTGTGTCTTCACTTAAAAAACATTCGTATGCTTTATTCTTAAGTGCTTCATGATAAATCTCAACGGCATAATCTGTGGTTCCTCCTCCTGGTAACGTTTTCCAACTAATAATTCCAGGATAGCGAATACTTCTTACATCTACACCATATTTTTCATGGTAATATTCGCACCAACGTTCACCAACTTGTTTGGTGATTCCGTAAACGGTTGAAGGTTCCATAATAGTATGTTGCGCAGTGTCTTCTTTTGGAGTTGTAGGGCCAAAAACAGCAATACTTGAAGGCCAAAAAACATGATCTACTTGTTTTGTTTTGGCTAGGTTTAATACGTGAAAAAGAGAATTCATGTTTAAATCCCAAGCTTCCATCGGGTATTTTTCGCCAGTAGCACTAAGTAAAGCAGCCATTAAATAAATGGTCTTTACATTATGATGGATGCAACAATCTTTAATTGCATTAAAATTTTTAGCATCCAGAATTACAAAAGGGCCAGCGTTTACTAACGCTAACTTTCTGGTATTAATATCACTTGCAATAACATTATCTACACCGTGAATTTCTCTAAGTTTATAGGTAAGCTCAGAGCCAATTTGTCCGCAAGCACCAATAATTAAAATTTTTGAAGTCATTAATCCATGTAATTTAAGGTGTTCAAAAATAATAAGATTTTAAAGAAGAAAATGTAAAATACTATTAAAATTACAACAGTGTAAAGTATTTAATAATAAAAGTAAAGAATACAATATATTTGTAAATATAATAGTTGATTAAAAATGAAAGCATTACTATACATTACCTTAATTTTTTGTGTTTTTTCTTGTAAAGAAGTAGATAAGACACAAGAACTAGAAGCAGAAACAGAAGTCGTTTCTTTAAAAATAACCAAAAGCGATATCGCTAACCTTAAATATGCACAGTTTCTTTTAGATGCTAAAACAAGAAATTCTCAAGAATTTTGGCAAAAATATGGCGAATTAAATACCGTTGTTTTAAAAGTGAATCAAGCAGATTTATCTTTTTTTAAAGAAAACAAAGAAGCCCTAATCGCTTTTATTAAAGACCTAAAAGAAACCATACCAGAAGAGATCAATACGCCACTTATTAACGCAAGATTAATCGCTTTAGAAACCCAAATGCTAAAACTGGAAGGTGAAATAAACTTATCTAATCCTGAGAAAAAAGAGGTGCTTTTGGTGGTTAAAGATTTTTTAACTGCGTTTTCAAATCTTAATCTTCAAATAAATAAAAAGGTAGAAAAAGAATCTCAAAATATTGTAAAACCATATTAGTATGAAACATCTTTACATATTTCTTTTAGTACTAGCAATTAGTTCGTGTAGTGTTAAAGTTAACGGGCAACAGCTAGCTTCTGCTTCCGATATTAAAAAAGAAATTAACACCAATTTAGACGCTTGGCATAAAGCTGCTGCTACTGCCAATTTTGATACGTATTTTAATTTAATGACTAAGGATGGTGTTTTTATTGGCACAGATGCTACCGAAAACTGGCAAAATGAAGCTTTTAAAACTTTTTCAAAACCTTATTTTGATCAAGGCAAAGCATGGAGTTTTACAGCAATAGAAAGAAATATTTATCTGTCTGATGATGAAAACTTTGTTTGGTTTGACGAATTACTAGACACACAAATGAAGATTTGTAGAGGGTCTGGTGTTATGAAATTAGAAGATAATACATGGAAAATTGCACACTATGTTTTATCTATTGCCATACCTAATGAAAATGTAAAAGAGGTAATTGCTATTAAGAAAGATTGGGATAATGTGTACACTAAAAAACTATTGGAGAAAGCTACCAATTAGTTTTATTACGTTTTATAAAAGCAAAAGCCTTACTATTTTTAGTGAGGCTTTTTTTATTAATATTTTGTTAAAGATGTAACTAGATTAATCTTTAGCAGTCTATTTAACATTAAATTGTAAACCAAAAAACAAAACACTAATTAAAAATGAAAACCAACTTTAAAAAACTATCACTACTTAGTGCAGTCGCTTTTATAGGTTTAGTATCTTGTAAAGAAGAAGCTAAAAAGGAAGTAGCAGTAGTAGAAACAACTCCAGGAATCAATTTAGATTATATGGATACTAGCATATCTGCTAGCGAAGATTTCTTTAAACACGTTAACGGAAAATGGCTAGAAAATAACGAAATCCCAGACGACCAATCTACTTGGGGAAGTTTTCAAGAACTACGTAAAAAAACAGACGAAGATGCTTTGGCTATTTTAAAGTCTGCAATTTCTAACAATCAAGACTTAGGAAACATTCAAGTACTTCCTGGTTCTGACCAAGAAAAAGCAGTATTTTATTACCAAACGATAATGGATACTATTAGCAGAAATAAAGCAGGTATTGATCCAATAAAACCATATTTAGCAAAAATTGAAGCGATTAATAATGTAGATGACTTACAAGCTTTCATGATTGAAATGGAGCCAAAAGGTGGTGCCGGTTTATATGGATTTGGTGTTGGTAGTGACCCGAAAGATAGTAATAGAAATGTTGCCTATTTAGGAGGAGGAAGTACTGGATTACCAGACAGAGATTACTATGTAAAAGAGGATGCAGATTCTAAAGAAAAGAGAGAAAAGTATGTAGCACATATTACTAGAATGTTTCAATATTTAGGAGATAGCGAAGCGGATGCAAATGCGCAAGCAGACCAGATTTTAGCTTTCGAAACTAGATTAGAAGAAGCTAAAATGGATAAGGTAGATCGTCGTGATGCACGTAAACGTTACAACCCTCGTTCTATTGCAGAAGTTCAAAAAATGGTTCCTGCAGTAAACTGGAAAAACTTTTTATCTGGTATTGGTGTAAAAGAATTAGACACGGTAATTATTGGTGACTTAGGATACTTTAATAGATTACAAGAAGTATTAGCAGACGCTAATGTTAACGATTGGAAAGCTTATTTAAAATGGGATACTTTTAGAGGAGCAGCTGGATACTTAAGTACAGATATAGAAACTGCTAATTGGGAGTTTTACGGAAAAGAACTTAATGGAGCCAAGGCACAAAGAGCAAGAGATGAACGTGCTTTAGGATCTTTAAATGGAACAATTGGTGAAGCTTTAGGGAAATTATATGTAGATAAAAAATTCCCGCCAGAAGCGAAAGTGAAAGCAGAAAAAATGATTAAAAACGTGATTTTAGCTTTCGAACACCGAATCAATAAACTAGAATGGATGAGTCCAGAAACAAAGCAAAAAGCGATTGAAAAACTTCAAGCAACGAAAGTGAAAATTGCATATCCAGATGTATGGAAAGATTATTCTGCTTTAGATATTAATAGTGTAGAAGATGGTGGTACTTACCTTCAAAATTCTTTAAATGCTAGTGCATGGAACTTTAAGAAAAGTATTGATAAATTAGGGAAGCCAGTAGATAAAAGTGAATGGTATATGGCGCCACAAGTGGTGAATGCATATTTTAATCCTGCATACAACGAGATTGTTTTTCCTGCGGCTATTTTACAACCACCTTTTTATAACTTTACTGCAGATGATGCTGTAAATTATGGTGGAATTGGAGCTGTTATTGGTCATGAAATCTCGCATAGTTTTGATGATTCTGGTTCTAGATATGATAAAGATGGAAACTTAAATAACTGGTGGACAGACGAAGATTTAACACAATTTGAAGGATTAGGAAAAGCATTAGCAGATCAATATAGTGCGATTGAAGTATTACCAGAAATCAACATTAATGGAGCCTTTACTTTAGGTGAAAATATTGGTGATTTAGGTGGTGTTCTTGCAGCTTATGATGCTTTACAAATGAGTTTTGAAGGAAACAGACCAGCAGATATTGATGGTTATACCGCAGAACAACGTTTCTTTATGTCTTGGGCAACCGTTTGGAGAACAAAAATGCGTGAAGATGCTTTAAAAACTAGAATTAAAACAGACTCACATTCTCCAGGAATGAATAGAGCGGTACAACCTTTATTAAATATAGATGCTTTTTATGAAGCGTTTGGAATTCAAGAAGGAGATAAAATGTACATCGCTCCAGAAGATAGAGTTAGAATCTGGTAAGATAGAATAGTAATATTTTAAATATCGTCATTTTGAAGGTAGTCGAAAAACCGTAAAGAGTATTAAAAATAGACTTCTTCACTTTGGTCGAAAGGATAAAAAAAAAGGCAACTCCATGAGTTGCCTTTTTTTATGATATAAACTAAAATTAGTCCTTTTTTACGTCTTGTGCTTTTTGAGTTAATAAAGCATTTTTACTTATTAGTGCTAAGTTAAAATTAGGATTTAAAGCAATAGCTTCATCTAAAATAGTAACAGCAGCATCTAAGTTTGTAGCCTTATTTTCATTAAACTTCAGCATTGCTTTTAAATATAAAAAGGCAGCTTTTAAAGAAACTTGATAAGGTGTTTTTGTTTCGTAATATGCATGTTGCATTTCTGCTGTAGCATTTGTTAATCCATAGGTTATGTACTTGTTTACTTCGTCAAATTTCTGAGTAGATAAATTAAGTTCTGCTAATTCATAAGCAATATTTACGTTGGGAGCACGCTTAAACAATGCCTCAAAATGTTGTGCTGCAAGTGCTGGCTGATTAATAGATTTTAAAGAAATAGCTTTTATTTCTAAAGCCATATCCGAATCTGTAGGAACAACATCTACACCAATAGTATTTAAAGCTTGCATGTATTTGTTTTCACTCATGTATATATATGCTAAAGTATCTTTTCTAGCAACAGATGGAGCAATAATGTTTAAATGTGTTAATCCATTTATAATACCTTGCACATCGCCTTGTGTTCGCATCTGCTTATAGTAAGCTTCATAGTGTTCTTTTAATTCAGAATTGTTCTGCGCACTTAAAGAATAACTAGCGGATAATAATGCGATAAAAAGTAATTTTTTCATTTGTTTTGTTTTTTCTGAGGCTAAAACTAAAAAAAATATGCAGTTATACTCTTAAAACTATACTAATTATTTAAGGTAACCTTTGTTTTAGTAACTATAGCATCGTTTAATATGAAAGGTTTCGGAATCATATTTTCTTCTCTTGGTGAAATAGTAAAAGCTTCGTTTTTTAATAAATCATAAGTAGCTTCATATACTTGTATGCTTGTTTTTTGCGAAACAGGAATCGTGAAAATCATGTCTAAAGGTTCGTTGTCTGCTACGTAATAACTAAACAAACGATTGTTTAATCTTTCCCTGAAAACGGTTCCAGTGGCTTCGTCTTTTTTAGCAGAAACACCATTGATTGTGAAAGAATTAAAAACATTAGTACTGTCTGAAAAAATTTCAAAACGTGCAGCATTTCGTCGCGAGGTTACACAAATAGCAACTTTTCGTTCCCCATTAATAATCGTATCGTGTGATATTTCAATCTTAGGTTTGGCAATATCTTTTACTGCGGCATTTTTTGTAAACGTAAAACTAGACTTATACTTACTACCAATGGTGTTTTTAGAAAGCGCTGTAGCACGATCAGGATTGTCGGTTAAAAAGCTTTCGGTCCATGTGTCTAATATATCATCATAGGTTGCCCAAACCGCAGTATTTTCATTCGTATCTAAAACATATAAAAGACTGTTTGGTTTTGGCGTGTCTTTGGTGAATTTAGAGTTGAAATGTGCCGTTATAAGAAAACCAATTCCGAAGACTAAAAAGAAATATGACCAGCGTTTTTTATGTTTTAAAAATCCGAAAACAGAAACTAATAATCCAAAAATTAATACTACAAATATGGCGGAAGCAAATAAGATTTTTAAACCCAAACCAACCGGAAACATTTTTACAAGAGGTGAGATGATAAACAACACCGGAATCGCTAATAACGCTAATAGAATTAAACTCGGTTTTTGCTGTCTTATCATTAAAAATAAGCTTAATAAACCAAAGTAAACCGGAATAATAAAAAAGCTAGCACCTTCTAGTTGTAAAGCAACAATAACACAAATAAGCAACCAGAAAACTATTGGTGCAATGAGTAGGTTCACGGGTTTTTCAGAACCTTTAAACACATGATAACTATAAAAACAGATTGCTAATGTTAAACAGGTGAATGCTGCAATGTAAGTATGACCATTATACGTAAAGCCATGAAGCATTTCTTGATACTGCGGATACAGAAATTTTAAAATTTCCCACCCGAAAAAAGTAAATAAACCGCCAACGACAAGACTTAGTGAAAATGGAATAAAACCTTTTAATATATCTTTTGCGTTTAACGACTTTTCTTTAAACCCATAAATAAGTAAACCAATAAATCCAATAATTGCTAGAATTAGCATGGGCCAAATCCATGAAAAAGGATAGATAATCGTTTTAAAAAATGGAACATTAAAGTACATATAATCTTCGGTACTTTTTACATTGTTGAGGTTCGCATTACTAAAATGATGGAGTAGTGGCATGAGGTAAGAACCTTGATGCTCTAAAGTGTTTCTATCTAATCTTTCATAGGTGTCTAAAGCGGTATGGTAATCAAAATGGTCATCAATAAAAGCAAAATTAAAACCATCAATATCTTTATCTGCTCTAAAACGCGTTAAATCGGTATCATTAGGAAGCATTTTATAAATGCTATATGCTAAGGAATTTGCCACAGGATATTTGGGGTTCGCCTTTACAAAGGCTTTCATTAGGTTTGCATTTCCTTGGTTGGTTTCAATAAGCATATAACTTGGTCCGCCAGAACCACGAGCTTCAAAATTTAAAACCAAACCAACATCTTTAGACCAAGGATGCTTGTTTACAAAAATATCTGCGCCATTTAATCCTAGTTCTTCACCATCCGAAATGAGAATAATAATGTCGTTTTTCGGAGTTTTATTTTCCGCTAAAAAAGCGCGAACACCTTCTAAAATAGTTACCACGCCAGAACCAGCATCACTAGCTCCAAAAGAAGAATGCGGATTGCTATCATAATGCGAAAGCAGGAGTAGTGCTTTGCTGTTATCCCTTCCTTTTATTCTTGCTAAAATGTTTTTAGGCTTCGATAGATTTCCCCATTGACTCATGGAATAATCCTCTTGTATTTGGGTTTCTAAACCAAGTTTTTCAAGTTCTTTTACAATATAATCTCTAACCTCTTGATGTGCTTGGTTACCAAGGAAATGAGGTTTTTTAGAAATTTCTTTCAGTTGAATTAATGCACGTTGGGTAGAAAAAGAAGTTTCAGGTGCATCTATTGTCGAAATGGTATTTGGCAGTAAAGCATCAAAACTACAATAGATAGCTAGGCAAATAATAAGGATTGCAATAATTTTTTTAAACATGGTTTAGGATGTATTATTTACCTATAAAAATAGGAAATAATAATTAGCATTTTTTGGTTTAGGATAAATCGTTTATAATCAGTATATTTAAGTGAATCAAACGCTATTATTATGGGTATTAAAAGTTTTCAAGGAGCAAGGAAGCAGCAGAACGCTGTAGACCAAACGCAATTAAGAGTAAGTGATTATATGACCAAGAATTTAATCACTTTTAGGCCGGAGCAATCTGTGGATGAAGTTATAGAAGCCCTTATTACCAATAAAATTTCTGGAGGACCAGTTGTAAATGCAAACAATGAATTGGTTGGTATTATAAGTGAAGGAGATTGTTTAAAGCAAATTAGCGAAAGTAGATATTATAATATGCCAATGGCGCAAGACAATGTAGAAAAACGCATGGTTAAAAATGTGGATACTATGGATGGTAATATGAATATTTTTGATGCTGCCAATATGTTTTTAGAATCTAAACATAGACGTTTTCCAATATTAGAAAATGGTAAATTAGTAGGGCAAATTAGCCAGAAAGATATTCTTAAAGCTGCTTTGCAATTAAAAGGACATACTTGGAAATAGCGTATTAACTTTCTCTTTTTACCAAAGCATAATAATCGCCTTCTAGAGGCAAATAACCTTGATCGTAAACAAAGTAGTACACCGTTCCTGCTTTAGTGGTGTAAATGCTTGTGAAGTAATTAAAGTCGAAGCCTTTTTCTATAAGTTTTGCTCTAGAACTTTTTGTTTTTTTATCCGGGTTCAGTGCTTCGAGAATTCTATAGTTTTTTCGCAACCTATTATTGGTGTTGCGTATTAAATTTTTACTGTCTTTATTTACACTATTGTTGTATGCATTTCTGCAGGCATCACTGCAAAATTTCTTGTCTATTCTACCAACAATTTTATCACCACATTCCGGACATTTTTTTTGCATAGTTATTTGTTTTCTAGTGTATACCAACGTAAGTTCATTTGCTCTTGTTCAAAATAAAAATCTTCCACATAATGTAATCCTAATTTTAATAATGCGTTATGTGAAGCTTCATTTCCAATTTCTGTGGTAGCATAAATTTCAGGAAGTTTTAAAACATTAAAAGCATAATCTACCGATGCTTTTCCAGATTCTGTTGCATAGCCTTTTCCCCAAAAACGTTTTATAAGTCGGTAGCCAACATCATAATATTCGGTAAAACCATTCATGTTGTATTCTGTGTTTAAACGCAAACCAGACCAGCCAACAAAATCTCCTGTGCTTTTTTCTATAACAGCAAATCTACCAATACCTCTTTCTTTGTATTGCGTTAATACACTTTCTAGTATTTTTTTAGATTCATTTATAGATTTTACGGGTTTATTACCTAAGTATTTATGTACTTCTGGATCCGAATCTAAAGCAAACATTCCTTCAAGGTCTGTTAATCTAAGTTCTCTTAAAAGAAGTCTTTCTGTTTCGATATGGAATTTCATTTAATCTCTTTTATAAGTGAATTTTATTTCTTCAGCTTTACCGTTATCTTTCACAACGACGTATATATTAATCTCGTTTTCGTTTATTTTTTCGAAAGTGAACTGGTCAAAGTAGATACGATTTTCTTCTATTTTAACGAGTTTAGCGTCTATAGTTTCGTCTTTTTCTTCCCAGCCTTTAAAATCATTTCCAAAATGTTTTAGCTGAAAAATTAAGGTGTCGTCAACTTGTCGGATGCCACCAAGTTCATAAAACACCACTTTATTATCTGCAACAAGTTTAAAGGAAAACATCATGGAATCTCCAAGCGGTGGACTCCAAATTTCTTCGGTAATTCCGCCAAAGGCTTCCCCTTTCCAGGAACCTGAAATCCAAGAAGCCTCTTGCAAAGTAGCGCTAGGTGATGTGCTTCCTTCTATAAATTTTAATGTATTTTCTTGTGCTGAACAATTTATTGCAATAAAAAATAGAATTGTAAAAACGGATGCGAAGTGCTTCATAAGTGCTGGTTTATAGGCTAATATAGTAAATTATTTTCCGTTTACAAACGACTACAAACATTTACAAACGATTTTAAATGTGTAACAACCGACTAATATTTGCATGTTGTTTCATCTTTGCAGTGTTGAATGGAACTAATGAAATTCAATATAATAAAAACCTTATCTTATGAATACGTTAAGAAACAAAGTACAGTTAATTGGAAACTTAGGAAACGATCCAGAAATCATTAATTTAGAAACGGGTAAAATGTTAGCCAAGTTTTCTATAGCAACCAATGAAAGCTATAAAAACGCAAAAGGCGAAAAAATAACAGATACGCAATGGCACAATATTGTAGCTTGGGGTAAAACTGCCGAGATTGTAGAGAAGTATGTTACCAAAGGAAAAGAAATTGCAATAGAAGGGAAGCTTACCACCAGAAGTTGGGAAGATAAAGAAGGTGTAAAGCGTTACACCACAGAAGTAGTTTGTAACGAATTGTTGATGCTAGGAAAATAGTATTTTATGAACCAAATTAAAGAAAAGCGACTTATGTCGCTTTTTTTGTTTTGTATAACGACAAAAATTGTTAAATAAATTATAAAAATGTAATATCGAGGAACTAAAAAACCCTCCAATGAAAAATATTACTTTTATAAAAACACATTATGTTTTGTTTTTAGTGGCTTTGTTTTTAACAACAAATATGATGGCCCAAAAACCTTCCTCAAAAAAGAATTTTGAAATTGATTTGCCCAAATTAGAGCAAGCCTATGTATTTAACGATAATAAAAGGATAGATAGAAGTACAGGTTTTCCCATTGCTATTTACGGTATTGAATATCAATCAAAAGCAAGTAGCCCAGAAAATATGGCAAAAGAATACTTGTTAGAATTTAAGAAAAGCTTAGGTCTTGAAAAAGAAGAAATCGAGGCACTTAACTTGCATGCCGTTAGAACCAGCCTTTCTGGAACCATCGTAAGGTTAAGACAATATAAGTATGGTTTGCCAGTCAACAAATCTGAGATTACAATGAATATTAATTCTAATAATCAGGTTACTTATGTAATGAATGGATTGCAATATAATGTAGAGCTATCCTCTGTTTCGCCAAGTATTTCTTTAAGCACAGCAGAAGATATCGCTTATAGACATGTAGGCGTGAGTGGCTCTTTTCAATATAAAAACAATAAGTTATTTATTTATCATCAAGGTAAATCTTCTAGGTTAGCGTATCAAATTAATTTTATTTCCAAAGATTTAATTGGGGAATGGGATGTTTTTGTAGACGCTAATAGCGGAGAAATTTTTAAAGCTCTTGATATTTCTTTCTACTGTAATGATGGAGAAAAGGATAAAAAGAAAAGTATTGAAAAAGAGAACAAAATAGAATGTAACCAAGAAAGTGTAAGTTATAGATTTGCTACAGGTGATGGTAATGTGTTTGATCCAGATCCATTATCTTCAGCAATGGTTGCTTATGGTTCTGGAGGAATTACAGATGGCAGCGATGCAAATTCTACAGCTTTAACCGCGCAAACATTTAACAAAACACTTTTAGATTTAGAATTTTCGGGAGGTACTTATCAACTAAAAGGGCCTTACGCTGAAGTTGTAGATATTGAATCTCCATACAATGGACTTTTTTCTCAAGCTAGTTCTAGTTTTAATTTTCAAAGAGCAGATGATGCATTTGAAGCGGTAAGTGTGTATTACCATATTGATGCTTCCATGCGTTATATTAATACGGTACTAAACTTAAATATTGCTCCAATTCAATATACTGGTGGTGTACGTGTAGATCCTCATGGTTTAAGTGGGTCTGATAATTCGCATTATCTAAGTGGATCTGGATCTCTTGCTTTTGGTGAAGGAGGTGTAGATGATGCTGAAGATTCTGATGTTGTTCACCATGAATTAGGTCACGGAATTCATGATTGGGTTACTAACGGTAATCTATCTCAAGTAAACGGACTTAGTGAAGGAAGTGGCGATTATTGGGCGCAATCTTATAATAGAAGTTTAGGAAATTGGGGATCAAGTGATCCTGCTTATAACTACGTTTTTAATTGGGATGGACATAATGAATATTGGGGTGGAAGAACAACAGATTATAGCGCATCTTATCCTGGTGGTTTAACTGGAGGTGTGCATGCCGATGGTCAAATTTGGTCTACTTGCCTAATGAAAATATATGATATTATTGGTCGTGCGCAAACAGATAAAATATTTTTAGAAGGTCTTGGTATGACAAATGGTTCTTCTAGTCAAGACGATGCCGCAAATGCCGCTTATCAAGCAGCAATAAATATGGGGTATTCTGCAAGTGAGTTGACTACAATTCATACTCAATTTACAGATTGTGGTTATACTTTGCCTGCTTTAGTTGCAGAACCAATTGCAGACTTTAGTGTAGATAATTCGAGTATTTGTATAGACACTAATAACACAGTAAATTTTACAGACATATCTACAGGAACTCCAACATCTTGGTCTTGGACTTTTGAAGGTGGTAATCCAGCAACTTCAACAGCAGAAAATCCAACAGTAACTTACGCTACTTCTGGAACATACGATGTGACTTTATTGGTCACCAATGCTATTGGTTCTGACTCAGAAATGAAAGGAAACTATATCACTACTTTAACAGGGATAAGTTGTCCAATTATAACTTGTGCTACAAAAGCTAGTCCTAACGTACCGCTTAATATACCTATAACAGGAACAAGTGGAACTACTACCTCTACAGTTGCTATATCTGGTGGAGATGTTATTACAGATGTTAATGTTTTAAATCTAATTGGTACCCATAGCTATTTGGGCGATTTACAAGCAACTTTAACTAGTCCTAATGGAACGGTAGTTTCCCTCTTTAGTTATATTTGTGGAGGTAATGATGATTTTGATATTCAGTTTGACGACGCAGTAGCTACTGGATCATTGCCTTGTCCGCTTACTGATGGAGGAACCTATCAGCCAGTAGGGAATTTAGCAGATTTTAATGGAGAAGATCCTAATGGTACATGGACTTTAACTTTTGTGGACAATGCAGGAGGTGATAGTGGAGCATTAGCTTCATGGTCTTTAGAGGTTTGTTCTGAATCTACATTGTCTGTTGCTGAACAGGTTGAAGTAGAGGATTTTGTTATTTATCCTAATCCGAATAGAGGGACATTTAATATTAAAATGAATACGGTTTTAGAGGAGGATATTAATCTTTCCGTTTATGATGTTAGAGGAAGATTGGTCTATGATAATAGATTTGTAAATAGCTCTAATTTTAATGAAACAGTTACATTAAATAACGTACAATCTGGATTGTATCTAGTAGAAATTAAAACAGGAAATAAAGCAATTATTAAGAAAATAATTATTGAATAATATTTTTGATACGATTTGTGTAACCATAAAAAGAAGCGACCTAAGTCGCTTCTTTTTATTATATTAATTTAATTTTTTAGATTGTTTTACCATGACATTTAAAACCAATCCTATAATAATTAAAAGAATAGCAAATAAACTTAGTAAGCTATAGCTTTCTTGTAACCAGATAGCACCAATGATCATGGTAAAAATGACTTCAATATATTTTAACGGCGCTATTTGATTGATTTCACTGCTTTGTAATGCTTTGGTCATGTATACTTGTCCGAAATAGCCAAAAACACCAAGGCTTAATAAGAGTAACCATTCTATACCTATTGGGTTTTTCCAGTTATTTATTGCTAATAGCCCTCCAATAATGGCAGATATTATCATAAAATAATTAACGATAACTATTGGGTGATCCTTTGTTCCAATTTTTCGAATTATAATAGGGACTAGACCTGTAAATATTGCCGAAATTACAGCAAGCGTTAAACCAATATTGTTAATTTGATTATCAAATCCTTTTAAAAGAACAACCCCTAAAAAAGCGATACCAAAACAGAACCATTGTATAGGTTTTATTTTTTCTTTAAGTAAAAGAAGAGCAAATAGAGCGGCAAAAATTGGTGATATATATCGAATAGAAACTGCAGATCCCATGGACATATGTTTTATTGCCATGAAAAATAAGGTCATACCAGCAAAACCAACAAGTCCTCTTGCAACAAGAAGTGCTTTTTTATTACCAAGAAAGGAAATTTTGTTTTTTATAAGGTAAGGAATGGTAAAAATTAAGGAGCCAATAGATCTAAAAAAAACGATTTGATAGACATTAAAATCGCCTAATTTTTTAACAAAAACGTTTAGTAGTGCAAAGGCTAAAGCACTAATAGACATATAAATTATAGCTTTTTTGTGCATGAACTAAATGATATTGCGCTAACTAATTAATCGTTTAAGAGATGCTTTAAAACTGACAATTACCTCTTCTTTAAGTTTTTTTCTAGTTGTTGTATTAGAAATTTCAATATACTCAATTGGTAATTGGTTATTAACAAAAATGGAAGAATTATCTTGTTTGAAATTGGAGACCATAATGGCAGCATCTACACTACCATCATTTATATTTTTTAAGCATTGTTCTTCTTTTTTTTGAGAAGAGAAAGATTGAAACACAAGCAGTCTATACCCATGTTTAAAAGAAAATTTTTGTATTTCTGAAATGATACAACCATAAAAAGAATCTGCTATTTCCGGAACAATTATCGCTAGTGTTTTCGTTTGCTGCTTCCTTAAAGATAAAGCAGTAAAGTTTGGCACATAATTGTGTTTTTGGGCAATCGTTTTTATTAAGGTTCTCGTTTTAGTGCTTATGTCTGCTTTATCATTTAAAGCCTTAGAAACTGTAGAAACAGAGAATCCGGTTAAAATGGATATACTTTTAAGTGTTATTGTAGATTGATACATTAACAGTTAGTTTTTTAGCTTTTGAATAATCTCTATAGACGTTTTGGTAAGCATTTTTATTTTTTCTAAATCGTAATTACCATCTTTTGTTTTGGCAATAAGTTTAGAACCTATTCCTACGCAAGTAACACCAGCATTAAACCAAGATTCTAAGCTTTCTTGAGTTGGTTCTACACCACCAGTTGGCATAATGCTTGTCCAAGGTTGTGGTCCTTTTATTGCTTTAACATAACTAGGATCATATGCATTTCCAGGAAATAATTTTACTATTTCGCAACCAAGTTCTTCCGCTTTAGCTATTTCTGTTAATGTTGCGCAACCAGGAGACCATAATACTTTTCTTCTGTTACATACCATAGCAATGTCTTCTCTTAAAACAGGTGTTACAATAAAGTTTGCACCTAACTGCATATATAGGGAAGCAGCAGCTGCATCTGTAACCGAGCCAACACCCATTATCATTCCAGGTAATTCTGCTATTACGTATTTATTAAGTGCAGCAAAAACTTCAAAAGCGAAATCACCTCTACTTGTAAATTCTAAAAGGCGCGCTCCACCATCGTAACAAGCTTTTACTATTTTTTTGCTTACTTCTATATCTTCATTATAAAACAAAGGAACTAAGCCTGTATTTTGCATTACTGTTGCAACTTCAATTCTTGAGTATTGTGCCATTTTATTTTTTTTATCTGGAAACCTTTCCTGAGGCATCACCATTTAATAATTTTTCAATTTCATCTAGTGTAATTAAATTACAATCGCCAGAAATGGTATGTTTTAAGCAACAAGCTGCTACTGCTATATTTAATGCTTTTTGTTTATCGGTTGCATTGTTTACTAATCCGTAAATTAATCCACCCATAAAAGCATCTCCACTACCAACTCTATCTACAACAGGAGTTACTTCTTTAACATCTGCATTGTAAATGGTTTTACCATCATATAATATCCCTCCAATACGTTGGTGGGATGCACTAACAGAATACCTTAGCGTTGTAGCCGCAGTATGTAAATTAGGACATAATTTAAATATTTGATCGTATAAAAATGGTAAGGATTTTTCGTCTTGATAGTTAGGGTTCGCTTTATCTTTTCCTAACATGAAAAATGCGGTATCAATATCTCCTAAAATAATATTGCTATACTTTAAAAGTTCTGGCATTACTTCGTTTGGTTCTTTTCCGTATTGCCATAATTTAGATCTATAGTTTAAATCGGAAGAAATAGTAATCCCTAATTTATGTGCTACTTTAATTGCTTCTAAACATTCGTCTGCAGCAGATTGAGAAATAGCAGGAGTAATACCACTCCAATGAAACCAAGTAGCATCTTTTAAAACTGATTCCCAATCTATGGAACCTTTTTCAATAGTTGCCATAGAACTGTTTGCTCTATCATAAACTACATTACTACCACGAGTTCCAGCACCAGTTTCTAAGTAGTAGATACCAAGTCTGTCGCCGCCGTAAATAACATTTTTAGACTCTACATTAAATTTACGCATCTCTATTAATGCGCAATTTCCCATTTCATTTTTTGGTAATCTGGTAACAAATTCGGCAGGAATACCATAATTTGCTAAGGATACTGCTACATTAAATTCTCCACCACCATAAGAAGCTGCAAACTTTTTTGCTTGCGAAAATCTTAAATGACGCTCTGTAGAGAGTCTTAACATAATTTCACCAAATGTGACAATCTTACTCATTTCTTGAATTTAATTATTTTACTTTAAATGAAAAGCCAAATAGTTTTATTTTATAATAATGCTATTTGGCTTTTAAATCTTTAATTCTAGATTCCTAATGCTTGTCCACCACCAATTTGGATAGTTTCTGCAGTTATGAATGAAGCATCTTTACTTGCTAAGAAAGAAATAACTCCAGCTACATCTTCTGGCTGACCTAATCTTCCTAACATAATATTGTTTGCCCAAGAAGCGAAAACTTCTGGTTTCGTTGCTTTAATTTGTGCGTGAAATGGCGTGTCAATAGTACCCGGAGATACTGCATTCACTCTAATACCATATTCTGCTAAATCTTTTGCTAATGCTCTAGTAATTGCGTGTACACCAGCTTTAGATGTACCGTAGATACCAGCTCCTGGTCCACCTGCAGTCCATCCAGCATTAGATGTATAGTTAATTATAGAAGGATGTTCTCCTTTTTTAAGAAATGGTATAGCTGCTCTTGAAGCAAAAAATACAGAATCTAAGTTTAATGCCATTACAAATCTGTAAAAATCTGTTGTCATTTCTTCGAATCTAGATCTTCCACCTAAACCACCTGCATTGTTTACAAGCACGTCAATTCTACCATATTTTTCACCAATTTTAGTGATGTTAGCAGTTACTTGCTCTTCATTAGTAACATCAAAACCGTAATATTCTGCAGTAATTCCTTCGTCTGTAAGTGCTTTTAATTTTTCAGCACCTGCTTTATCATCTATACCGTTTAAAACTACAGTATATCCATCATGACCTAATCTTTTAGCTACTTCAAAACCGATTCCTCCTGTTGCTCCTGTAACTATTGCTACTTTACCTGTATTTTTACTCATTTTTTTTTATTTTAATCTTTAATATTTTATTTTTATTGAATTTGATTATTGTTTAGGTTTTAATGGTTCAATTTTAGGACATAATATCCAAACCGATAATAGTGCTATTATTGCTAAGGCACCACCTATTAAAAAGGCAGGTGTGTAATTTCCTCCTGTTGTGATGAATGTAACTAAAATAGTAAGTCCAGCTGCACCAAGTTTCGCTGCCATACCGGCAAAACCAGATAATGTACCGACTATTTTTCCGCTAAAAAGATCACTTGGCAAAGTCTGTATGTTACCGATTGCGACTTGAAATCCGAAAAGTAAAACTGCCATAATAATCACTGCGTTCATAGCAGATGATGGTGCTTTCAATAGGAAGAAGCATGGAATCATAATTAAACAACCTAAAGTGATTGTCATTTTTCGTGTTTTATCCACAGACCATCCTGCTGTAATTCTATTTTTAGCAAGTAAACCACCAAAGATAGCTCCAATCATTGCTCCAACATAAGGTACCCACGCCGAGAATGCTATTTGTTTAACATCCATTCCAAAAACTTCGGAAAGATAGATTGGTATCCAAACTATAAAAAGCCACCAAATAGGATCAATTGCTGCGGAAGCTATTATTACTCCCCAACTCTCTTTGTGTTTTAGTAATTGACCAGTGTCTGGCGTATAACCTTCATCATAACTACCATCTTCATCAATATCCTGATTTCTTTGTCCGGATAGAATATATTTTTTTTCATCATCAGTCAACCAAGGGTGTGATTTTGGGGCTCCCTTTACTACGTATAACCAAGGTAGTAACCATAAAAACCCAAGAGCAGCAACCACTATAAATATTGCTTTCCAATCGAAATAAACAGACAACAACCCAATCACTGGATAAGCTACAATACCTCCTATAGCTGCTCCAGAATTAAAGATTCCTTGAGCAAGTGCTCGCTCTTTAGTTGGAAACCATTCTGCATTAGCTTTAGCGGCACCAGGCCAGTTTCCAGCTTCTGCAATTCCTAATATAGATCTGAAAATGGAAAAACTTAGCATTCCTTGAGCAAATGCATGCATTAGTGTAGCGATAGACCATACACCAATTGAAATTGCAAAACCAATTCGGGTTCCTATCCAATCGAAAATTTTACCAAAAAGTGCTTGACCACCAGCATACGAAAGTATAAATACTGTTGAAATGGTACCGTAGATTGCTTTATGTCCATCCTTATCCATTTCTGGGAATAAATCATTAGCAATGTCTGGCCATAGCGCTCCAAAAGCTTGTCTATCTATGTAATTAATAACTGCAGCCAAGGCCACAAGTCCTACTACCCACCATCTTAGTCCTTTTACTTTCATGCTTGTTTCGTCTAGTTCGTTAATATTTTTTAATCCTTATAGCAATATTGATATAATTCACTAAAGTGATCTTTCATTTTTTGTTTTGCTAATTGCGGATCTTTCATTTCAATTGCATCGTAAATAGCTTGGTGTTCTTCAATACCTTTTTGTGCTAAGTTTTTATCACAAACATGATATTTTTCAAAATTGGTAATAATTTGAGGTGTAATAATTAACATGAAAGTATTCATGGAACTATTACCACTCGCTTTCGCTATAGATAGATGAAATAGTAAATCTTCTTGAACAGCATCTTCGCCATTTAAAACCTTTTTGGAATATGCATCTATTGTTGCTTTTAGTTTTTTTAAATCTTCATCTGTTCTTCTTAAAGCTGCTAATCGTACTGTTTTTAATTCTAATAATATTCGGGTTTCTACTAAGGATTTAAAATCTGGATCTTCCAGTCTTAGGATATCTTTAATCATACCATTCATGGCAATTACACCTATGTTTGCTACAAATGTTCCGCTTTGCGGAATGGATTTTAATAAACCGTATAATTCTAATTTTTGAATAGCTTCTCTAACATTACTTCTAGACACTTCAAATTTTTCGGCTAGTACGCGCTCTGCAGGTAATTTATCTCCAGGCTCCAGGTTTTTTAAATTTATTAAATCTCGAATACTAGCAATTATATGTTTTTGAACATCAAATTTTTCCGTTTTTGTAGTAGCCTCTAATTTCATAAATTAATGTTTTTTTTCCTATTTTGTTTAAGAGGGTAAATTTACTAAAATCAACTAGAAGTATAATCTATAAGCCAAACTTTAAGGCCTTTTATAGGCCTTTAAAGCTCAACTAAATCACAATAAGACTAATCAAAATATTTTTAATGTGTGACTTCTAATTTGTAACATTTAATTTGTACGAAACCGATTACCTCTTTTTTGAAAATAGTTTACTACTTTCAAAGATTCCCCATTTTTTCATGCGTATATTTTCATATACTTTGTATTCGTTTTATTTAAAATATTAATAGTTTATCATCAGAAGTTTTTCTTTCTAATGTTGTTTTTTAATCTGGATAATTTAATTCTATAAATTCTTTCTTTGTAAGTATAATATTTCCGTATGTCTTGATTACGGTTGATAGAACTTACAAAGAAAGAAATAGGTAGTATTAGTAACCTGTGTTTTGAGTAATTATTCCATTAGTAGCTAGTACTTCTGAAACTGGTACAGGGAATAAATAGTAATTGCTATTAATCACTTCTCCCATTTCAGCATCTACTGTTCCTGTTCTTATTAAATCAAACCATCTGTGTCCTTCAAAAGCTAATTCTAATCTTCTTTCGTTTAGAATAGCTTGTTTAACTAAAGGTTTTGTGTTTATAGTAAGTGGATCTAAAATACTTAAACCTGCTCTTGTTCTAATATCATCTAATAAAGGAAGTACTGTAGTTGCAGGAGAATTGTTTGCGTTCAATGTTTCTGCATATAAAAGAATAACATCTGCTAATCTTATTTCTATCCAATCGTGTTCTGATCCTTGACCTCCTTCTTTAGGAAATTTTATAGCGGTTAAACCATCAGGGTTAAGCGTAACTTCTCTTCTTAAATCTACACCTTGATTACCAGCAGTAGTAGGATCTGTATCTACTATGTCTCCAGCAACTGCATCAAAAGCAGCAACTAAATCTGGATCTACAGGATAATCTGCTTTTGGATCATCACCAACAAACCAATTCCAAAAATCGGTAGCAGGAGAATATTCATCTACTACAGAACTAACTATTTGTGTAGAAAATATAATTTCAGAATTTTCTATCTCATTAGCAGCTCCGAAGATATCATTATAGTTTGCTTGCAAGCTGATACCTGCTGAAGATGCTCCGTTTACAACGGCAGCTAAATGTGGTTCTGCGCTAGCATAATTACCCATAGTAGCATATACTTTTCCTAATAAAGCTTGTGCGGCATATTTAGATGCTCTTCCATCTGAAATTGTTGCACTTAAAGCCATTGCATCATTTAAATCTGGAATGATAACATCATTATAAATAGTAGCAGCTGGCTGTCTTACTAAAATGGAAGAATCATATACATCTGGATCTGGAGATAAATTAAGTGTAGTATCGCCAAAAACTTGTACTAATTTAAAATAAGATAAAGCTCTTAAAAATTTAGCTTCTCCAATATGTCCATCATTGGAAGAATTTTCAATGACATTATTTGCACTTAATATAGACTTATATAAAGCGGTATAGAAAGGACTAAAAAATTGATCTTCCATGGCTGTTAAACCGTTGTCGTATTCATCAAACTCCGTGTATGGAGCTTCATCCATGACTGCGTTATCTGATCTAAATTCTCCCATTACTGCCATTGGTGTAACGGTACCAAGTTGGTAGTAATATGCGGCATTCAATACGCCTTCATAATCTGTTAAAGAATCTGAATTAGCGATATTAGATGGCGCTTGATCCAAATCGGTCGAACATGCTGTTATGAAAAGCAATGACCCTAATATTATAGATATTTTTTTCATGTTTTTTTTTTAAAAATTAATATTTAAACCAATAGTGAAACTTCTTACAACAGGACTCGCTCCAAATTGTGCTCCATATGTTGTTGGTCCTAAATAATCACCACCTGAAGTATTTACACCTTCTGGGTTATAGGATGTATAATCGTCTGCCCATAGGTATAATAAGTTAGTTGCTGCAACATATGCTCTAACAGAACTTAATCCTATTTTATTGATTACATCTTCTTTAAGTGTATAACCAATAGTTAGGTTTTTTAAAGCTACAAAAGAAGCGTCTTGTATCATTGCATCTGTTTGATTTCTACTTGCGGTATAATGTTGTCCATTATGATCTGCAATACCATCGTCATCTGCATCAAAACTATCTACTAATCTTCCTCCCCATTGTGAACCGTAATAAAGTGGGTCAATATTGTAAACCTCAGCACCATGTGATCCTTGAATTTGGAAAGACATATCAAAAGATTTATAATTTAAGTTATGAGACATTCCCCAGTAAAAATCTGGTGTGTTTTGTCCTATTTTAACTAAATCTCCACCGTTTTCAACCGTTCTAGTATTATCAATTTCACCATATCCAGGTTCTCCAGGAGATTGTTGATCTACCACATAAGATTCTCCAGATACGTTATTAGGACTTCTAGTTCCATCTGCTAAATATTGCATTTCAACTTCTCCTGTGGTTTCTAATCCCCACATTTCACCAATACCACCACCTATATAATTTCTAAATACTGGACCTCTACCGCTTGTTCCGTAAATAGTTTGTGGTAATTCAGTAAGACCACCTAAATCTGTAATTTCTGTTTTTACCGTAGATAAGTTAGCACCTACCGTCCAAGAAAAATCATCACTGTTTACTACTCTTGCATTGATATCAAATTCCCAACCAGAACTTCTAACATCTCCAGAGTTCACTACTATAGAAGGAGTACCATATACTTCAGAAATACTTTGGTTAATTAATATATCTTCAATATCTGAAGTATAGTAATCTACACCTAATGTAAATCGGTTATTTAAGAATCCGAAATCTACACCGTAGTTTGTTTCTGTATTTGTTTGCCAAGTTAAATCTGGATTTTCAGTATTTTCTGGAATTAAGAATCCAGTTCCATAATAGGTTGCTTGTGGTTCTAAAAGTTTTAAAGCATCATACGAACCTAAAAAGGAAGCAGTACCTAAAGATCCATAACTAAATCTTAATTTTAACTTACTTAATATTTCACTATCTTCTAAGAAAGCTTCTTTATCTACATTCCAACCTAAAGAAAATGCTGGGAATGTTGCGTATTGTTCATTCGCTCCAAAACGGGAATCACCATCTCTTCTTACAGATACGGAGAATAAATAACGATCGTCATATGCATAGTTAACTCTTCCAAAAAGACTCTTTCTAGCTCTAGTTTCATCTCTTTCTGTTACTGTGATATCAGCAGGGTCAAATAAGTTGTAGTTAAGAATTGCTGTATCTGGTACATTCACACCATCTAAAGCAGTTCCTTTAAGTTTTGTTGTTTGAAATTCCATACCAACAACAGCAGAGACGTCATGCTTACCAAATTCTTTAGCAAAATTTAAAGTAGTTTCACTTAATACAGAAGATACTTTTAAATCTGTTTGATCCATATAGGTTTGAGAGTTTCTTGCTCTAGAATCAAATCCTAGTAATCTGTGTTCGTAGTATTGGGTATCTTTAAGATCTCCACCTAAAACCGTTTTCATATTTAATCCATCTATGATTTCGTATTGTAAATAAGAACTTACGTTACCAAAAAATGTTTTTTCCCAACGTTCTGTATTGTCAAGCTTTGCTGCAGGACCTGCATCACCAGAACCTCCAATACCATTATTGTTTCTTCCATAATGCCAATCTTGCGCTGCCATACCAGGTTCTAAAGTGTAAATACTATTTGCTTCGTATCCAGACCCTCTATAACCAACATCAAACGCTTCTAAACCTAAAGCTTGTGCTTGCGCATCTAGCGCTTGAACGAATGCAATAGATTCTGCGGTATGGTAAATAGGAGTAACAGGAGTTGCTCTTAAAAGATCTCTCATGTCGTGACCTAAGATATCTCTATCCGATGTGAATCCATTAAAGCTTATTCCAGTTTTAAATCTATCTCCTAATTTAGCATCGATATTTAGACGAGCATTTAGTCTTTCGTAACCTTCAGTGATTATAACACCTTCTGCTTTTTGATAACCAATAGATCCAAAATAATTTACATCGTCAGTACCACCGCTCATGCTAAAATCATGACTCGTAGTATTACCATTTCTAAATAACCAATCTTCTGGGCTAATAGCTCCAGGTGAATTTTCATAAGCACTAAGTCTATATTCTAAAAATTCTGGATCTACATTGTCTACAGTACCTTGCCAGTTCCCAGCAGCGATTTGCTCTCTAGAATAAGCACCCCATTCTTTACCTGATTTAAGTATGTTTTTGCGGTATTTACTAGAGAAACTTGTATATACATTATAATTAAAACTAGCTTTACCTGATTTTCCTTTTTTGGTGGTAATCAAGATAACACCATTTGCACCTCTAGAACCATAAATAGCTGCAGAAGCTGCATCTTTTAAAATTTCTAGACTTTCAATATCGTTTGGATTAACCGTTTCTAAACCTCCTGAAATAGGGTAACCATCCACAACAATTAATGGATTGGAATTACCTGAAATAGAAGAAGCTGCTCTAATTTGAATCTTTGGAGCTGCACCAGGTGAACCATCTTGGTTTTGAATTAATACACCAGGTAACTTACCTGCTAATGCTTCATCCACACGTGTAGCTTGTACCGCAGCAACATCTTCACCACCTATACTTGAAATAGATCCAGTAAGGTGCGATTTTTTACGTGTACCATAACCAACAACAACAACCTCATCTAAATTATTAGCATCTGCTGCTAAAGAGATATCAATTGTGCTTTGACCATCAATAGTTACATTTTGCGAAATATAACCAATATAAGAGAATTGTAATATTTCTCCTTTTTTAACT
This sequence comes from Lacinutrix himadriensis, assembly GCF_001418105.1. GTDB lineage: Bacteria > Bacteroidota > Bacteroidia > Flavobacteriales > Flavobacteriaceae > Oceanihabitans > Oceanihabitans himadriense. The sequence goes on along the minus strand of NZ_LIQI01000022.1, from coordinate 466,288 downwards.
TGTATTTGATAGTTACCATCAAAATCTGTACTTGTTCCTGTACTTGTACCTACAATAATAACATTTACACTTGGTAAAGGCATATTATCTTCAGCATCAACAACTACCCCTGTTATCGTTACTTTTTCTTGGGCAAAGGCAGAAATGCACATAAAGAGTAATGCAAATAATGCCGATTTAGCTTTTAAATTCATAATTAATTTTTAAGTTTTAGTTAATTAATTTGTTTTACTAAAAACACAATTATTAGGCAAGTATCAATATGTTTGTTACTTTTGTAATGTTATGTTTTGTTACATGATTACTTCCCGACGAAGAAGTATTTTATAAAAAAGGATAGGTTTTTACTTGTCCTTTTTTTTTTGGTTTTAATCCGGTAAAATAATTGGTTTACCAGATTGGTTTACCAAATATATATAAAATTTTGTTAATTACAACGTTTTCGTGAATTTTATATGTTAATTGAGTATATGTTTAAGTTAAAATAGCAAACATTTACTTTAAACGTAAGAGTTTTACCGCTATTTCATAAAGTGCTCATGTATAGGAGTAAAGGAATTATTTCTAAATATTCCTTCTTTATGGTAAGTTGCTACATGTATTTCTAGAGGTGAAATGTATATAGAATCTCTAAAATCCCATAAAACTGTTTTAACCTCTAGAAATAGCTAGTAATTTTTTTTCTTAGGATTTATCTGCAAAATAAGATACTGCATCACCACTTAAGAAATCTTCTCTTACTGGACTAAAGGTGTCAATAAGTTCTCCTTCTTCTAAACAAATGGCACTATGCAATAAATTAGGTTCAATATAGACACCATCTCCTGCTTCTACAATTTGCTTTTCTCCATCAATTTCAAATTCAAATTTACCAGAAACACAATAGGTAGCTTGTGTGTGAAAATGTTGATGTGGAGCACCTAATGCACCTGTGTCAAACTTCACTCTTACCATCATGATTTGGTTATCGTAACCTAAAAATTTTCTAGATACTCCGCCACCTAGTACTTCCCATTCCATGTCTTTTGTGATGACATACTTTTCGCTAAATCTTTTCATATGTTTATTTTTATTGTTTTTAAAAGGTCATATCTTGCTTCCATATAATCGTTCTCTTGCGTATTAAGTTACAGATATGGAAGGTTCATAATCTTAATTGTTTTGTTTTATTTGAAATAATAAGAACCTGACCACTCGTAATTCTTATCGTTAATTTTTATGTTATGTTTCGCTTCTTTTGAAGCATTTGTGTTTGCTGTTATAAACAGTTTGGTATTCCCTTTTATATTGGTGATTTGTATTGCAGTATACGCTTCGGTATCTAAAATCACTTTTAATGCTGTGATACTACTATTGGAGTTTACTGCAGATTCTGTCACTGGACTATAATTTCCGTGTGCTTCAATTGCCGAAACAAAAATAGTGTTTTTAGCATTTTTTCGTCTTAGCATGAAAGCTGCTTCGCGTCTTAAATTAAATTCTGGATCGTTTGCTCCAATTCTAGTAAACAACAATTCATCACTAGTATTAGTTGCAGTTGTTAAGGTGTAAAAATTTCCTTTGTTTAACCAGGATAGTTTGCTATTATCACTAGACGCTTTTGCTGTTCCTTCTACAAATAGATGTTGATATCCATTTTTTGTTCCTAAAGGATTTAATGTCTTAGGTGTTTTGTAGTCAAAATTTGTTTGAATTACTTGTCCTAAAAAGTAATACGGAAAATCATATTGATTGGCTTTATCTGAAGTCACCTTCATAATATCTAACATATATGGCTTTTCAAAATCTTCATCTTTTATAATTGCCATGGTACGAAGCATTTTTGTTCCAGGGTAGGCATTGCTTTCTTTGGCGCTTGCTACTTGTACGTTTTCATTTTCTGAAGAAAAATAGTTTAGTACCGAATGATGCTGACTTCCTATTTCATACTTCGCATTAAAATGAGACGTTTCGTTTTGTGTTACCGTATTATGTGCAATGGTTTGTTTTGCCCAAGTCTTGTTTTCCTTTAGGTAATTTCCACCACCTTTTTGTTCGATATTTACAAAACGCGCTAAACCGTAATCCTGAAGAATTTCTTCGCCTTTTTCGTATAACGAATACGACAACTTATCATAATGACCATGGCTAGAGCCTTGCGCAGCATACTTAAATACGAGTTCTATATCTTCATTTCTTAAAATAGCAACTCCGCCTTGTGTTCCGTTTGGTCCATCCGAAAGATTAATTGATTTTTTATCGAATGGTTTTGCTTTCCCGTTTTTGATACCAAGTGCTACTGCAAGACCAGAATCGTCTAGTAATACACGGTCTTGTGCTGAAGCTATGCTTAATAAACCTGGGTCTTGCGTACCAAAATGATACGAAATATCTACAGCTGTAACTAAAGCGCTAGTGTAATACGACATGCCTTTTTGACCATCGTTAAGTGGAAAAAAATCGCCATCTGCATCCGATAGATTTAATAAAGCATGTATCGATTTTAGTAATACCCCATCTTTATATTCAAAAATCTTCAATTCTGGTTTCACGTTGTGCAATCCTTCCGCAAAAATTAAAAACGGATACATCGCATAACGTTGGTAATATGGTCCTTCGTTATAATAACCATCAGGAGAAAAAGGTTCTTCAATATTCGCAAGAAAGCCAGCTTTTCCGTCTTTATTTAAAAAGCCACCATCGTCATCTTTTTCATTCGTATCTAATTTTAAATCTTTAATTCCGTACAAAGCGCGATCAATTAATTCTTGATCATCCATTACTAAACCAATCATGCCAACTGCTGCATTTCCCCAGGTACTATGATTGTGTACTCTTTGGTAGAATTGCGGACTGTCTATAGAAATGTGATCTGCAAATGGTTTAAATAAGTTCGTTTCTAGTTTGTTTCGTTCTTCTTCAGATAAATAATTATAAATACAATCGTAAGCCTGACTTACATATACTAACCAATTAGAATCATTTAGACATTGCCAGAATAATTTACCTCTTGCATAGGATCTTGTTTTTGGATGCAATGGTAATGTTTTGTACATCGCTTCATATTGCATCAACATGTCTTTTACATACTTCGCATATTTTTCATCGTCTAAAATTTGATACAAAACACCTGCTTTTTGCAAAACAATCATGTTTCGTTTATGACGTACATGTGTATAACCACCAGAATAATCTAATGGTATTGGTGTGTCTATTCCTAATGCAATTTCGGCATCTATTTCCTCTTGAACTGCTTTTAACGTATTATCAAAAATTGGAATATTCCCCAATTGTGCTCTAATATCTTTTACACCTTGTGCAGTTAAAATTAACTTTGGATGCGCTTCTGTACTAGGTATTATTGTTTCCACATTGGATACAGACGTGTTCTCTTTCTTGCAGGAAAACATCGCGCATAAAACAAAGACTAAAATAAAGCAAAAAGAGAATTGATTTTTCATATTAAAAAAGATCTATTGTATTGTTAATATAATAAAACTACATATTATATACACCACCATTAATATCAAGTGTAGCTCCTGTAATAAAGCCATCGTATTCTGAGGCTAAATATAAAACCGCTCGAGCTACATCGGCAGCATTACCTGCTCGTTGTATTGGTATTCCTGCAGTTGTTGCAGCTGCAGATTCTTTTGTGGTATGTGTATTGTGAAAGGAGGTACCAAGAATAAGACCTGGAGAAACCGCGTTCACTCGAGTGCCTTGTGCACCTAATTCTGTAGACAACGCACGTGTAAATGTTAAGATGGCACCTTTACTTGTGGAGTACACTAAAGATCCTGGATGACCACCTTTACGTCCTGCAAGGGATGCTAAATTAACAATACTACTGTTGTCTTGTTTTGCTAAATATGGAGCTGCTGCTCGTGTAACAAACATCATCGAAGTAAGGTTGATGTCCATTACCTTATGCCAGAACTCCGTTTCCATTTCGTTTAGCATTTTTCTTGCAACCAAAGAACCTGCGTTATTGATAAGTATGTCTAAACCTCCAAATGCTTCTACCGTTTTTTCTACCATGGCATTTGCATCGGCTTCTTTTGTTAAGTCACCAGATATAGCAACTGCTTTTACACCTTTACTATGGGCGTACGCTACTAATTCATTCGCAGTATCTGCACTAGAAAAATAGTGGATAGCAACATTAGAACCACTATCTATAAAATGTCTAGTGATAGATTCTCCAATTCCTTGAGCTCCTGCTGTGATTAGTATGTTTTTTCCTGTTAATTTATTATTTGTCATCGTAATTATAATTTATTTTACTTTGTCGTTTTTATTGAAATAGCCATCGTTAGATACCGCATTTTCACTTACCGAAATACTTCCTGTTTTAAACCATACTTCCGCATAGTTTCCATCTGCATATTGTTTTGCAATATCGCCACCATGTGTTTCTGCACCAGAACACCAGTTTTTATTTACTTCTGGAGATTTTCCGTTGGTTTGGTTATAAGCACCTAATTTGAAAAAACAACCTTCACCAGTGTAAGCAGCTTTTCGCTCCACACCATCTTGACCAATTGGTACAAATAATTTTTGTGTTTGTTCTGGGATATCTGCTTTTGTTGTGTATTCAGATGTTAATAAATTTTTTGTAAACGTTCTTGTTTCATGTCCTTCACTTGTGAAATTTAAGGTCATGATACCGTCTTTAACTAGTACTTCATAGCTGAATGTTTCACCAAGAGCAATACCATCTTTAGGCTCTTCAGGATACGTATCTGCGGTTTCACCAACTACTGAAAAATCATTACCCCAAACAGCGGAAGAATAATCCCATCTTCCAGAATTGTCTTCCCCTTCCGTATTTATTTCGTAATGCCAAAAAACAGAACCTTTGGTATGTCCTGGGAATTTTTTGTAAAATATTTTAAGCGGTTCGTTTTCATGTTTATCGGCACTATGAATTTGACCAACAACTACAGCATGAGAAGCAGCTACTCGTGCATCTCCAGTTGCAGATACTTGCATCACTTTAAGTGTTGCAGTTAATTTGTCATTTGCCGTTTCTGGATACCATTTTTTGGTTTGTGCCAATTCGGTTCTTGTATTATTTGAAGTTCCATGTGTGCTTCCAGCATTTGGTGCTTTGAAAACTACCCAATCCCCGTCACTGTCGTTTGCAGTGTAAAAGAAATCTTTGTCTTCAAAATCATTTGCAATACCAACATTAGCTCCATTTCCTAAAACTAATTTCCAATCATCGAAAAACGGAATGACATCACTTGCATATACTGTTTTATCTATCTCTTTTTCTTTGGTTTTTTTCTCTACTTTTTTATCTGTATTCTTACAGCTATTCAGTGTGAAAATGGCACATAAAAGACAAAGTGCTATTGTGGTTGTGGTTTTTTTATTCATTTTTATATTTTTTAGTTTCATTTTTTTAGGTTCTTAAGTACCGATTAGAAATATTCTGTTAATGCTATGATTCCGTTATACGAAATAATCAAAGAAAATAGTAAAGCTGCAGATAATCCTACATTAACAAAAATTCCTGTTTTATATCCTTTCATTATTTTTTTGCTGTTTACTATCATTATAATCCCAAGAATTACTAGTGGTAAAACAAAGACATTAAACACTTGAGAAAGTATTTGTATTTCAATAGGATTTGCTCCAAATGCAGGGCCAATTAATGCGACTAAACAAGCGATGGCTGTAATTATTCTAAACTGACGTGAGTTGGTATCTAATTCTCCCGATTGATAATCTGCAACTAGTAAAGGTGCGATTAATAAACAAGGAAAGATAGAAGACAAACCAGCACTTAATGCTCCGAAAAAGAAAATAGTAACGGCCCATTTTCCAGCAACAGGTTCTAAAGTATTTGCCATATCTAATACATGGGTTACTTCTTTACCTTGATAAAACAAAGCACCTGCAGCAACAGCCATGATAACACCACTAATTACAAAAATTAAAATGGCAGCTGTAATCGCATCCTTTTTTTGCTGATCTAAGTTTTTGATAGTCCATCCTTTTCCTTTTACAAAAAGAGGTCTGGATAAAAATGTAGCCGAAGCCATAGTCGTTCCAACAAAAGCAGCAACCAACATTTTACCGCCAACCACATCTGGTATTGTTGGTATTAATCCTTTTACAACATCTATTGGAAGTGGTTGCACAAAGCATAAGGATAACACAAAAGATATTCCCATTAAGGTTACAAAAATGACAAGTATTTTTTCGAAAAAAGTATACTTACCAACCAACATTAAAAGATAAAATGTAACGATAATTACAATGGCTGTTATTAAAACGGTTTCATATTTATGGGTTGCTAAACCTTCAAAGTTTACAGATAAGATTTCAAAAATAATATTGGAAGAGATTCCTAAAATTCCCATTAGCGAATTCCATTGCCCAAACGTAATACCAACGATAATTAATATGGCTAGAATTTTTCCGTATTTAAAGTGTTTTTTAAATCCGTAAAGGGCAGTTTCGCCAGTTAATAAGGCGTAATTACCATAAGCAAACATTAAAATACCAGAGAACAAACAACTTAATAAAAGTACCCAAAGTAATTGCATGTTAAACTTACTTCCTGCAACAATCATAGAGGTAACACTACCTGTACCAATAGTATAACCAATTGCGAAAATACCAGGGCCAAACCCTAATATTAATGCGATAATTTTTTTGAGAAAGGATTTTTTAGGTTGCGTTACGTCCATAGTATATGTTGGTTTGGTTAGTTCGTTTTATTTCCAGATGGTATGGTGGCTTTTTACACCATCATCATCTATTCTTTTATAGGTATGCGCTCCAAAATAATCCCGTTGCGCTTGTATGATATTTGCGGAAGAATTTTCTGTTGTAATTCCGTTAAAAAAGTGAATAGATTCCCCTAAACTAGGTGCAGTAATATCATTAAGAATACATTGCGAAACCACCTTTTTTGCAGAAGCTTTGTATTCCTTTATCGACGCGATTAATTGTGTATTGGTTAAAATATTTGTTGTCTCTTTAAAAACGGCAACCAATTCTTCCATTAAAGTGGATCTTATGATGCAACCATTCGTCCAAATTCTAGCAATTTCACTTAGGTTTAAATCCCATGAAAATTTATTGGAAGCTTCCGAAATGAGTTTAAATCCTTGATAATGGTTTATAATTCTTGCAAATTGATAGGCTTCTAAAACTTCAATGGAAGTCACATTTAATGCGGAAGTATTTTCGCTTTTAAAATGCTTGTTTAACTGAATTCGTTCTTCTTTGTAAAACGAAATATAACGAGAGAATAGGGCAGAAGCGATTAATGTACTTGGTACACCAAGTTCTGCGGAAGCAATAGTTGTCCAGTTTCCTGTGCCTTTATTTCCTGCTTTATCTAGTATCTTTTTTACTAGCCAATCGTTGCCTTCCTTTTTTCTTAGAATGTCTATGGTTATTTCTAGCAAGTAACTATTTGCTGTGCTTTTCCAAGTTTCTAGAGTATTAGCAATCTCATCTAGATTTTGTCCGGAAGCTTCTAAAATGGTACAAACCTCAGCAAGCAATTGCATTTCTACATATTCCACACCATTGTGTACCATTTTTATAAAATGCCCACTTCCTTCTGGTCCAACATAGGTGCAACAAGGTAAGTTGTTTTTGTCTTTTGCTGCAATTTTATCCAGAAAAGGCTTCACCTTATTATACGCTTCTAAGTCGCCACTTGGCATTATAGATGGTCCGTTTAATGCACCTTCTTCACCTCCCGAAACACCAGTTCCTATAAAATGAATGCCTTTAGATTTTAAATAGTCACCACGTTCTTTAGTTTTTAAATAATTGGAGTTTCCGCCATCAATTAAGATATCGTTTTTTGATAAATATGGAAGCAGATCTTCAATAACATAATCTATTGTTTTTCCAGCATGCACCATGAGCATTATTTTTCTTGGTGTTTGTAAAGCATTCACAAAAGCGGCAATATCATCAAAAGCGGTAGCTTCAGATAATTCGGAATGGTTTGCTTTAAAGTTTTTAGCAACATCCACCTCAATAGTATCTACATGTCTATTAAACATGGCGATTTTAAATCCATTTTTAGCTAGGTTTCGACATAAGCTTTTCCCCATGACGCCTAAACCAAATAATCCAAATGCTGATTTATCCATTAATCCGTTTTTTATCTTTTTTATAATATTTTCTGGTGTTGTGGTAATATCGATTTTCAAAGCATCTTTAGGTTCTTCTAAAGCATCAAACTGTGATTGTAATAATTCGGAAGGCATAAAATGCTCCGGTCTCTTATTCACTCTATTGTAAATCTGATTAAAAGCGCCACTTAAATACACCCATTTTGTTTGGGTTTCTATATCTAAATTTAATGTGTCTCGATACTTTTGCTTTAAAGCAGAACACACAATCACGCAACTATTTTTAGTCAGTTGCTTTTTCGCTAAAGCATTTAATGTCTCTAGCCAGCCTTGTCTATCTTCATCATTTAAAGCTTGTCCGCTAGACATTTTTTTTATGTTCGCTTTTGGATGAAAATCGTCACCATCAAAAAAAGGAATATTTAATTCTTGGGCAAGTAGTTTTCCGATAGTGCTTTTTCCACAACCTGAAACTCCCATTATATATATTACTTTTTTCACCTGCTTATACTTATTTTTTATTTGTCAGATGTAACATCCATACAATTATTCCGCTGTGCGACTAAATTTCCGCTATGGATGTTTCCATGTTTCTTCGTTTTATTCGTTTGGGTTTGTTCCTTCTCCTACCGTAGCATCTTTAAACCAAACTTCAGCATAGCATCCATTTGCGTATTGTTTTTCTATATCTCCATTGTATGTTTCAGAACCAGTATACCAAACAATATTGTCTTCCGGGTTCTTACCATTGGTTTGGTTGTAAGCACCTTGTTTAAAATAATTTATTTCGCCAGCATAAGCACTATCTCGCTCTACACCATCACGACCAATGGCTGCGTATAGGGTCCATATTTGCTGTGGAATAGCTTCCTTTGTTGCAAAATCTGATTGCAATAAGTTTTTAGTGAATTTTACTGTTTCATGACCTGCGCTTTTAAAAGTAAGATACATGATTCCTTGGTACACATTTATTTCGTAGCTAAATTCTTCACCGAGCTTAATACCATCTTTAGGTTCTTCGGGATACGTATTAGGACTAGTACCAACAACAGACATATCATCTCCCCAAACTGCTGTAGAAAAATCCCAACGGCTAGAATTATCATCACCATCGGTGTTAATTTCATAATTCCAAAAAACAGAGCCTTTAGTGTGCCCTGGAAATTTTTTGTAAAATATTTTAATAGGTTCATTTTCGTGACCTTCATCACTATGAATTTGTCCAACCACAACAGAATAAGAAGCCGCCACTCTTGCATCTCCTGATGTAGAAACATGCTGCACTTTTAATGTTCCAGTTAGTTTGCCGCCAACTTCAGGGATCCAATGTTTTTTCTGACCTAGTTCTGTTCTTGTATTGCTAGATGTTCTAGAGGTAATACCAGAGTTTGGTGTTTTGTAAACCACCCAATCCGTTGTACCATCATTTTCCACATAAAAGAAATCGTCTTTCGAGAAATTTACTAATGTATCTTTATAGGTACCATCCCCTAAAAGAATTTTCCATTCGTCCATAAATGGAATCACGTCACTAGGATATTTTGTTTCCATTTCAACTGTTGCTTTAGTAGTTGTTTTGGTATTGTCTTTACATCCAACGATTAGTAAAATAGTAAAAATGGTAAATAGCGATTTTTTCATTTTAAGCTTTTTTATTTCATTTTATGAGATTCCTATCTGTATAGGAATAAATTAGTACATCAGTGTCATCACTAAATTTTCTTCCGTTTTAATTTGTCCGGAATTTGTTACTGTATTTTCAGATTCCACATTGTTTTTTGCGCCCCAAAGAATAGACACAAATTGTACGGGATTGTTTTTAAATGTGTTGTTGTTGATGTTCACATTTACAATTCCGTTATGGTTTAGTAGCCTTTTGTTTTTCTCTTTTGCTCCACAATTCGTGAATGTGCTGTTAGATACTAAAAGGTTTCCTCCAATAGTAGACTCATCATAACCACCTCTGTAATAATCCACAACATTTTGTTTTACGTTGTTGAATTGACAGTTGTTAATGGTTAAATATTCGGTATTATAATCTCCTCTATCGTTTGTTTCTTCCGATAGTTCTATACCGTTTTCACAATCTGAAATAGCAGTATTTTTAAAAGTAACACGTTCTGAAAAAGATTGTTTGTATGCTCTTAAAACATAGTTGAAGTTACTTATTTTAGAATTTGAAACGGTTAAACCGAAATGATTCGACATATTCTCTTTTAAACTAGCAAAGGCATAGTTGGAAGCATTTCCTTTTAAAATCATGTTGTTTACGGTTAGTTTTCCTTTAGGTTGTAAAGAAAATAATGGCGTATCCGTTGCGCCAGAAAAAACAAGTTGTGCATTTCCTTCCGACTGGATAGTAAGTGTTTTGTTAATTACCAAAGATTTTGAAATATTATAAACACCTTCCGCGAAAGCGATAATATCACCACTATTAGCAGCATCTATTTTAGTTTGTAATTGTTCTGCTTTAGTTATGATGTGCGTTACTGGATCTTTTGCTTTCATTTCGTTAGAATACCAAGAAGCACCATATTTGGATTTATCTAAAATGTTAGGATTATTAAAATCTACACCTACCGTTGCACCAATACTTTTGCTGTCTTTTCTTGAGTTTCCAAATAGGTCGTTTTCAATAGTTTCAAAATCAAAACCATGATACGCTTCTACATCATTCGGAATTCCTGTTGGAAGCATGATGTTATCTGATACTTTTTTCAACGCTAAAGATGCAGCAGTAATGCCGCCATTAAAGTCCTTAAACTTCACACCTTGATTATCTACAATGTTATTTTTGAAAGTAACACCATCTGCTTTGTCATTTTCAACAACAATGCGTTCTAGACCTTTTTCATTGTAAACAACATTATTAGCAACCGTAGTTCTAATGGCTCTTGCAGAACGGATTTCCGATACGGGTAATACATCTGCTTGTGCAATGTTGGTACCAACGCCAAATTGCCAAGGCGAGCTACAATTTACGTAAGTGTTATAAGCAACCACCACATCGGTTACTTGATTGTAACGATTTAAAGGCGATTTTGGAATACCATTCATAACTGCCAACGGACTTCTAAAGCTTTTTCCTTTTAAGTTGAAGAAATAATTATTGGTAACCCAGTGTCCTGTGTTTATAATTCTAATTCCACCATATTGTTCATTTACGCCATCACCAATAAAATAGTTTCCATCAATGGTTACGTAATTTCCATGACGAGTAACAACAGAACCTTCACTTTTATAAAAGACATTATTTCTAATTTCGTTGAAGTTGGTTTTGCTGGAAATGATTTCTACTTCGCCATTACATTCCTCGAATAAATTATTAGCAATGGTTGTATTACTAGGACTCATAGAAGTAAAGCTACTTCCTAACTGAATAGTTTCTCCTCTTGCTCCACCTTTTCTTGGGCGAGGTCCAAAATGGTTATTGACAATTTTGTGATAATTCTTAATGCTTTCCACTCCTTTTAGATCTACTCTAACTGTTGGTCCGCCGTTTGTTTTTCCAGCAAGATAGGAATTGCTTAACTCGTTATGTCTTCCGTAGAACTGTACCCAAAGATCATCATCATCACGTTGTGGTTTGTTGAAATCTACAATAACACAGTTTGTAACTTTACAGTTATTTGCTATGGTGTTCTCGTCTAATCTAAAAGCGATTACATTTTCGCTTGGTGCATATCCATTTCTAAAATGTAGACCACTAACTTCTAAATATTCACCACCAAAAGCTAGGTTGGAAATCCCTTCAATAAAAACTTGTCCTTCAGTTTCTGCTTTAATAGTTATTGGATTGTCTTTGGTTCCTTTTCCTGTAAATTTTATTTCAACATCTTTCCAAACGCCATTTGCTAAAACAATGTTGTCTCCAGGTTTACTGTCCTTAATGGCATGGTTTAATTCCTCTATATTGGATACTTTATTTACACTAGTGGTTTCTGTGTTTCCGCAAGCGAATAGTAATATGGATAGGATTAAAATAGAAGCTATTTTTTTCATAAAAAGAATTGTTAATACGTTGTTATATTTTATAAAATACAAAAAGCCTTTCGTTAAAAAAGGAGTTATAGTTTTTAAATAACACAAATTGGTTAACCAGATTGGTTTACCAAAAATAACGATATTTATTTAATTCGCAAGTTTTTGTTAAAATAATTTGATAAAAAGCAATTTATAACGCTTTTTTTTGTTAAATTTATTACTAGTAATTTTCTCCCTAAATTTTAATAGCATCATATTAATTCTTTAATTTAACTATTATGTTAGGTGATACTTTGAAGATTGCTTTTGGCGAACTTGGCCAAAAAGAAATTAGTGGTTCTACACACAACGAGCGTATTTTAAAATACCAAGAAATGACAGGTTTAGATTTTGGTAATGATGAGGTTGCTTGGTGCAGTATTTTTGCTAATTGGGTGGCTCTACAAGCTAATTTAGAAATGTCTAATAGTGCCATGGCTAGAAGCTGGTTAAAGGTGGGTAAAAAAACCGATTGGCCACAACCAGGAGATATCGTTGTGTTTTGGCGTACCGATATTAATAGCCTTTTTGGGCATGTTGGTTTCTTTTTGGGGTATACCAAAAGTGGAAAGTCTATTTATTGTCTTGGTGGAAATCAAGATGATCAAGTAAATATTCAAACATTTACACTAGATAGGATTATTGAATTTAGAAGCTTGACAGATGACTTGGAAGACGACTTAGAAATTCCTACAGGATATTTACGCATTACAGAAAGTAACGGAAATGTAAAACTATTGCAAAAGATACTTGTTAAATTAAATTATTTAACGGGTAGTGCTGATGGTGTTTTTGGACCTAAAACATATACGGCTCTTAAAGCTTTTCAAGAAGCTAATTCTATTACAATAGATGGTATTTATGGTAATCAATCTAGAGAAACCTTAGAAAGAATCCTAAATGGATAAAGCTAAAAGGATGCTTGCTCAGTAAAGGTTGCAGTAACTTTTTATCTAATAAATTATGATGTTCTATTCGTTTTATCGTTTGCTATAAACAAATATAAAAAGCGTATGCTACAAATTTGTAGCATACGCTTTTAAGTTAATTAGTTATGTTAGGAAATTATTTACTTATTAGTCTTTGAAATCTAGCGTACTAATTAAAATGTTATTTTTTAAGAAAGCTCATTTTAATAGTATACGGTTTTTTATTTACCCAAGTAGTGTAGTTCCATTGCATGGATTTATCCGTAATTTCAGTAATTTTTATTTTGAATTTATCCGTTTCCCCATTTTCATTTTGATGTTTTAATATAACATCATATAAACCATTTTTTTTCGAAGATTTAGAAACATCAAAAGAGATATCTCTTTTTCCGTAAGAACAATAAAGATCATTTATAGCATAACTTCCTGTATTGTTTGATGGACTAAACCTCCAAAGGCTTTGTTCAAAACAAAAATTGGTTACATCATTAAAAAGTGTGATTCTTTCATACATATCTGGTTCCACATAAGATACTTTATTAAGTAACCAGAAGTCTTTTAAGATTCTTTCTGAAGAAACATCGTTAGATGATTTAAAAGAAAATAATAGAATACATGCTAAGGGGATAAATACTAATTTTTTAATCATTTTGCTATTAATGTTGTTAGCATTACATGATTAAGATTCTTGAAAAACCAGTCCCCTTTCTTGGTAATTCCGTCTTCTAAATAATGTTTTAAAAAATGTTTAATGAAAAGCAATCTTCATTAAACATTCCTATGCTATTGTTAGGGTTTTTAGGGTATTTTGACAATGATTTCATCGACAAAGTACGAATATAGCACATTAACGGTTATTTTTCCAAAGATTAAGTGGTTTTTTTTACGATTTTTTACAACTATTTGTGTAATTTTAACTGAATACGCTTTCTAACTACATCTATTTCAAGAACTTTTACAGTGATTTGTTGGTGTAAATGTACATGGGCATTTACGTCTTTAACAAAAGAGTCGGAAAGATTAGAAACGTGTATCAAGCCACTTTCTTTAATTCCAACATCTACAAAACATCCAAAATTGGTAATGTTATTTACAATTCCTGGTAATAATTGCCCTTCTTCAAGGTCGTTAATCGTTTTAATGTTTTGATTAAAAGCAAAAACCTTCGCTTCTTCTCTAATATCTAAGCCTGGTTTTTCAAGCTCCTTTATGATATCCTCAAGAGTTAGTAAACCTACTGTTTGGGTACTGTAATTTTTTAAATTTACTTTCTGAAGTAATGTTGTATTACCAATTAAATCTTCTACAGTTACTTTTAGATCCTTTGCCATTTTTCCTACTATTTTATAACTTTCTGGATGTACTGCAGAATCGTCTAACGGATTTTTGGCATCTTTAATTCTTAAAAAAGCAGCACCTTGCTCAAAAGCTTTTCCTCCTAATCTTGGCACCTCTTTTATTTCATTTCTAGAAGAAAACACACCGTTTTCGTTTCTGTAATTAAAAATGTTTTCGGCTAATTTTGGTCCGATACCAGAAACATAACTTAGTAAACTTTTGCTTGCTGTATTAATATTTACACCAACACTATTTACACAATTCTCTACTACAACATCTAATTCTTTTTGAAGTTTGCTTTGGTCTACATCATGTTGGTACTGACCAACACCAATTGATTTTGCGTCAATTTTCACAAGTTCTGCTAATGGATCTTGTAAACGTCTACCAATAGAAACAGAGCCTCTTACGGTTACATCATAATCTGGAAATTCATCACGAGCAATTTTAGATGCCGAATAAATACTTGCTCCAGCTTCGCTAACCACAAATATTTGCATGTCGTTTTTAAAATGAATTTTTCTAATTAAAGTTTCGGTTTCACGAGAAGCTGTTCCGTTACCAATAGCAATAGCTTCAATTTTGTAGGTGTCTGCTAAAGTGCTAATAGTATTCATCGCTCCAATACTATCGTTTTTTGGAGCATGCGGATAAATGTTTTCATTGTGTTTGAGTTGTCCTTGTGCATCTAAGCAAACCACTTTACAACCAGATCTAAAACCAGGATCTATAGCAAGTACTCTTTTTTCACCTAAAGGAGAACCTAATAAGAGTTGTTTTAAGTTTTTCGCAAATACGCTAATTGCAGACGCATCTGCTTTGTCTTTTGCTATTTGTAAGGCTTCATTAGATAACGAAGGGAAAAGCAAACGTTTGTATGCATCTGCTATTGCTAATTCTATTTGATTGGCACATGCGTTTTGAGAGCGTATGATTTTGTTTTCTATTTTATGTAAAGCGCTTTCATTGTCAATCTCCATTTTTACACGAATAAAACCTTCGGCTTCTGCTCTTAAAATAGCCAATAGTCTATGCGAAGGAATGCGGCTTAAAGATTCTTCCCATTTAAAGTAGTCTCTAAATTTTTGTGCTTTTTCGTCTTCTGCTTTTGTTTTTATCACTTTCGTGGAAATGATTGCGAAACGTTCCAGCTGTTTTCTAATGTTATTTCTAACATCTGTACGCTCGTTAATCCACTCGGCAATAATATGTCTTGCGCCTTCTAAAGCATCTTCAACAGAAGTAATTTCACCTTTTACATATTTAAAAGAAATAGATTCTATGTCATTCGCATTTTGACTCATGATAATCTTTGCCAATGGTTCTAATCCGTTTTTACGAGCTGTTTCTGCTTTGGTTTTACGTTTTTTCTTATATGGTAAGTATAAATCTTCTAGTGTGGTTAAATCGGTACAAGCTTCCACTTTGGTTTTTAACTCTGCCGTTAAAACATCTTGTTCTTCCAAGGCTTTAATAATTGCTGCTTTACGTTTTTCTAAAGCTTCAAATTGTTCTTTATATTTTACAATATCTCCAATTTGTACTTCGTCTAAATTTCCTGTAACTTCTTTTCGGTACCTAGAAATAAAAGGAATGGTGCAGTCTTGGTTTAATAATTCGACGGTGTTTTTAACGGAAGTTTCTGGTAATTGGGTTTTGGAAATTATATAAGAAATCATAAGACAGTTTTAATTTTAGAAAAGTAATAAAAAAAACCTTGTAGCACTAGACTACAAGGTTAATTATTATGATTGTTTTTGTGTTTATTCTACAGCTTCAAAAACAGCAAGTGGTGCCATTTTAGCTTTGTTAAGTGTCATTTTATTCGCATTTAAGGAGTAGTTGTCTACTTTTTCAAGAATACTTAAAAATGGTGTTTCTGTAGACATGTCTTCACAAGACATCATGGTTGAGGCTATTTTAGAAAGTACGATTCTATTACCTTCTTTTAATGTGAAGGCACCATTAAAGTTGTTGCAACTTCCATTTCCATACACTTTATTATCTTCTGTAGAAAATGTAATAAAAGCATTTTTAGAACTCACATCTTTACCTAGTAAATTGGTTAATTTCCATTTGGTGTTTGTAAAAGCAATAGCCTCCTTTTTAGAAATAACTTGTTTTTTTAAAATGTAAAACTTTGCTAATTCTCCTGTTACTTTATTTCCAGAAGCATCTAATTGGGTTAGTGTATTTTCTCCTACAAAATAGCTTGTTTCATCAGCATCCGATAATATGATTTTTTGTCCGTTTTCAATCCATTTAAAATAGCCTCTACTATTAAATACGCCATCTTTTTTACCTTCATATTCATGAATTGCAGAATAGGTTAGGTCTTCGTTTAGTTGGATGGTAGTTTTAATACCAGAACAATCTGCACAAGGTAGTGTGCCTTTGTAAACGCCTTGCCAATCTAAAGCGGTTTTGCTAGTATGATCGTCTATAGTAATTTCCTTTGTTGTTTCTTTTTCTGTATTTTCTTTTTTTGTGCTATTGCAACTTGTCAATAATACAAGGATTACAACTAGATTTAATATCCGTGTTTTCATTATATAAATGTATGTGGTTTTTATGCTTTTTCAAACAACATATTAATAGTATGTCTTTCGTTTTTAATGTAAATAACATAGTGCCATTGCATAGAAGTACTTGAGATCTCTGTTATTTTTATTCTATAATCTTTAGATGTACCCGCTTTATTTTTTGTCTTTAAAACAATGTGAGAATAGCCTGTTTTCTCTTCTGTTTTTAAAAACCTATAGGATATTTCACGTTTACCAATAGTGCAATAAAGGTCATTTATTGCATAGGTGCCAATAGTGTTTTTTGGATTAAATTGCCAACGACTATCTTTAAAACATTGATTTGTGGCGTCATTAAAAAGTATTGTTTTTTCGAAGATATTTGGATCTACAAAAGATACTTTTTTAAGTAACCAGTTATCCGAAAGACGAAACGCAGTCTTCTGTTTTATAGGAGTAGCTGTTTTACAAGACACTATCGATATTGCAATAAATAGCAAGAATAGCCTTTTCATTTTAGCTAATATGCAATCCGTTACTAACATTAGCATCATCAGGATTTACAAAAACCAATTTACCATCTGGTGTTTCGGTCATTAAAATCATTCCTTGGCTTTCTACACCACGAAGTGCTCTAGGAGCAAGGTTTACTAAAACAGTTACTTTTTTACCAACCACTTCTTCTGCTGTAAAACTTTCTGCAATACCAGAAACAATAGTTCTTACATCAATTCCTGTGTCTACTTTAAGTACTAAAAGCTTTTTTGCTTTTGGCATTTTTTCGGCTTCCAGAATAGTACCAACGCGAATATCTAATTTAGTAAAATCTTCAAAAGCAATCGTTTCTTTTTGTGGCTCCACAACTGCGTTTGCTATTTCGTTTGCTTTTTTACTAGCTTCTAATTTATCTAGTTGTTTCTGTATTTCGCTGTCCTCAATTTTAGAGAAAAGTAATTCTGCTTTTCCTATTTGATGTCCAGCTGGAAGTAATACTTCTTTGGTTGTTACTTCGTCCCAAGACGTCTCGACTGCGCTCGACGTGACATTAAGAATAGATTTTAGTTTAGTAGAAGTAAACGGTAAAAACGGTTCGCTTAATGTTGCTAAAGCCGAAGCGATTTGCAATGCCACGTACATGATTGTTTTTGTTCTAGCTTCGTCTAGTTTAATAACTTTCCAAGGTTCTTCGTCTGCTAAATATTTATTTCCTAATCGAGCAAGATTCATTAATTCTTGACCAGCTTCTCTAAATCGGTATCTTTCAATAGAACTAGAAATCACATTTGGATATGCTTTAATTGCAGCAAGAGTTTCTTGGTCTATTTCTGAAAAAGCGGTTGGTTCTGGAACAATTCCTTCGTAATATTTATTCGTTAAAACAACCACACGATTAATGAAGTTACCAAAAATGGCTACTAATTCGTTGTTGTTTCTTGCTTGAAAATCTTTCCAAGTAAAATCGTTATCCTTACTTTCTGGTGCATTTGCTGTTAATGCATAACGCAATACATCTTGTTGATTTGGGAAATCTTCTAAATATTCAGGTAACCAAACGGCCCAGTTTTTTGAGGTAGAAAGTTTTTTACCTTCTAGATTTAAAAACTCGTTTGCTGGTACGTTATCTGGAAGAATATAAGAACCTTCCGCTTTTAGCATTGCTGGAAAAATAATACAGTGAAACACAATATTGTCTTTACCTATAAAGTGTACTAGTTTCGTGTCTTTATCTTTCCAATATGGTTCCCAATCTTTTCCAACACGTGCTGCCCATTCTTTAGTAGAAGAGATATAGCCAATTGGTGCATCAAACCAAACGTAAAGTACTTTTCCTTCGGCTCCTTCAAGTGGTACAGGAATTCCCCAATCTAAATCTCTGGTTACGGCACGCGGACGTAAACCATCATCAATCCATGATTTTACTTGTCCGTAAACATTCGGTTTCCAATCTTTTTTATGTCCCTCTAAAATCCATTCACGTAAAAATTGTTCGTGTTTATTTAAAGGTAAAAACCAGTGTTTGGTTTGTTTTAAAGTAGGAACATTTCCTGTGATAGCGGATTTCGGATTAATTAAATCGGTTGCATTATGGCTAGTTCCACAGTTTTCACATTGGTCACCATAACTTTCTTCGTTTCCACATTTTGGGCACGTACCAACTACAAATCGATCTGCTAAAAACTGATTTGCTTCTGCATCATAAAGTTGTTCTGAAATTTCTTCAACAAATTCGTTTTTATCATACAAAGTTGTAAAAAACTCAGAAGCTGTATCGTGATGAATCTTCGCAGAAGTACGGGAGTAGTTATCGAAAGTAATTCCGAAGTCTTCAAAAGATTTTTTAATAATTGCGTGATATTTATCTACAATGTCTTGCGGAGTTACACCTTCTTTTTTTGCTTTAATAGTGATTGGAACACCATGCTCATCACTTCCGCAAATAAAAGCAACATCGTTTCCTGTTAAACGCATAAAACGTGCATAAATATCTGCTGGCACATAAACTCCGGCTAAATGACCAATATGAATTGGACCGTTAGTATATGGTAAAGCAGCAGTAATAGTATATCTCTTTGACATTGTAAATTTCTTTTTGAAGCCACAAAAGTACGCATTTTAAGAGGGATTTAGAAAAAAAATGTACATTTACATTATGACTAAAAAACGAATCTTTTTGCAACTGTTTTGTGTGGTTTTTTTCTTCGGAATGATAAGCCTAAACGCACAAGGAAATAGCATTAAAAACACGACTACTTTGATACAACCAGATTATTTAAAAGCAGGAGATACTGTTGCTATTGTTGCGCCTTCAGGAATATTAAAAAACAGAAATGGCGAAGTAGCACAAGCTACAGCATTACTTAAAAGTTGGAGTTTAAACGTAGTTGTAGGTGATCATGTTTTTAGTAAAGACAATCACTTTGCAGGAACAGATGCACAGCGTTGTGAAGATTTTCAGAAAGCATTAGACGACCCAACAATTAGCGCTATTTGGTCTGCAAGAGGTGGTTATGGAACGGTTAGAATTTTGGATAAATTAGATTATACTACGTTTAAGAAAAATCCGAAATGGGTTATTGGTTATAGTGATATTACCGCTTTGCATAATCAAGTGCATAATGAAGGTGTAGAGTCTTTACACGCTTTAATGTGTGTAAGTTTAACCAAAGATTTAAGTGAGATAGAAGAAAGCATAAATACTTTTAAAGATGCTCTTTTTGGAAAACCAATAGCATATACTTTAAAAGGATCGCCCTATAATAGAGTGGGAGAAGTTACAGCTCCAGTGGTTGGAGGAAATTTGACTATTTTACACACCATGTTAGGTTCTAGTACTAGTATCGATACTTCTGGGAAGATTTTATTTATAGAAGAAATTGGCGAATACAAATACCATATTGATAGAATGCTGCAAAGTTTAAAACGAGCAGGCTATTTTGAAAACTGTAAAGGACTTATGGTTGGAGATATGAGTAGGATGCGAAAAAACACCACACTTTGGGGGACTTCTGTAGAGCAACTTATTTTAGATGCTTTAGCGGAATATGATTTCCCAATAGTTTTTAATGTTCCAGCGGGACATGAAAAAGATAATCGCGCTTTGATTCTTGGTAGAAATGCTACCATAACTGTAGGAAAGGATGTGAGTACTGTTGTTTTTTGGAAATAATATTTTATCATCGGGAATGGGATTGAGGATCCACTTTTAAAATAGATTCCGCATCTAGTGCGAAATGACAAAACAGGAAATTAAATGTAGTTGGTAGGTAGAGATTCCAGCCTGAATTATTATAAAGTAAAATTAATAAGATTCCCACCTTCGTGGATAAAAATTTAGGTAGACAGGATGAGATTCCTGCCTGCGCAAGAACAAGATGGCACAACACAATGAACTTGGAGAAAAAGGAGAGGAGTTAGCAGTAGATTTTCTATTGCAAAATGGCTATGAAATTATGGAACGTAATTACCGATTTCAAAAAGCCGAAGTAGATATTATTGCCAGACAAAAAGATGTTCTAGCCATAGTGGAAGTAAAAACCAGATCTACTATCGATTTTGGGAATCCGCAAGACTTTTTAAAACCGAAGCAAATTCAGCGCATAGTAAAAGCAGTAGACCATTATGTAACCACGAATAAACTAGATGTGG
Organism: Lacinutrix himadriensis; assembly: GCF_001418105.1. Classification (GTDB taxonomy): domain Bacteria; phylum Bacteroidota; class Bacteroidia; order Flavobacteriales; family Flavobacteriaceae; genus Oceanihabitans; species Oceanihabitans himadriense. Next base: position 445,237 of record NZ_LIQI01000022.1, on the reverse strand, counting down.
AAGTGCGTTTTGATATTATTGCAATTGTTAAATCCGGAAAGACCTTTGAAATAGAACATTTAGAAAATGCTTTTTATCATTTCTAATTCCTGCTTATAAAAAAATGCTAAATAAGAAGAAGGAAAATAAACCTGAAAAAATAAAGCAACCTTGGCCAACTAAAGACGCTATGGAGCAAGTGTATGCCATGAACCTTTGGGGAAGCAATTCTTCTGCATTTTATTCTGGAGCAGGATCGCATGATCCAGAAATAGTACAACCATATATAGATGTTGTAAGCTCTTTTTTACAATCTTTTAAAAATCCACTTGTGGTTTGTGATTTAGGTTGCGGTGATTTTAACATAGGAAAGCAATTGGTAGAACACACCAAGAAGTACGTGGGTGTAGATATCGTTGCGGATCTTATACAGTATAATAAAGAACAATTTATAGCAGACCATTTAGAATTTTATTGTTTGGATATTGCTGTAGCTGATTTGCCTTCTGGTGATTGTGTTTTATTACGACAAGTATTACAGCATCTCTCGAATGCTGAAGTGCAAAATATACTGAATAAATTATCGGGTTTTAAATATGTGATTATAACCGAGCATGTGCCAGAAGGTGATTTTATACCCAATGCAGCTATTATTTCCGGACAAGGAATTAGGCTAAAAAAGAAAAGTGGTTTAGATGTATTAGCAGCTCCATTTCACTTTAAGGTACAAGATGAAAAACGGTTGTTATCTATTCCTTTAAAAGAAGGGAAAGGTGTTATTGTAACGACGCTTTATACCGTTTAGAAACTGAGTTGGTGTTAGGGTTTTAATGAAAATACTTCTTCCTGAAATGTATTGGTGTTTCTCCAGTTTTGGCTTTGAAAAATTTTGAAAAATAGGCGTAATCCGAAAACTCTAGCGTATTTGCAACATTGGCTAAATTATTATTAGAATGAACTATCAACCTTTTAGATTCTAGTAATATTCTTTCTGAGATTAACTGACTTGTGGTTTTGTTTATCGTCTGCTTTACAACTCTATTGAGATGCTTTGTGGTTATATGTAACTGGTTGGCATAAAACTTTGGTAGTTTCTCTTTATAAAAATGCGTGTTTATGGCATTTTCTAACTTTTCCAGTATGATAGAATAGCTAGGCGAAATAAGTTTTTCAGGATTTATATCTGCGGTGTATTCACGTGTTAATGCTATATAAATGCTATTTATAAGGTTCGTTATTTTTAATTCTTTTAAAAGATGGTCTTCCTGATATTCGTAATAAACCTCTTGGAATTTTAATTGTAATTCGTGTCTTTTCTCTTTCGGGACTTCTAGTAAAGGCGGATTTTGATAGGAATAATAAAATGGAAACGAATGCAGTGTATGGTCTAAAAATTTCATGTCGTAAAACGCTTGCGAATGAAAAAAGATATAGCCTTCCGGTTTTGTGTCAAATTTCCAAAAATGGGTTTGTCCTGGTTTTAAAAAGAAAACCTTCCCGGGGTTTATAGTATAAGAATTGAAATCAATTTCATGGGTTCCAGTGCCTTCCGTAAAGAGTACGCAGAGATAGAAATTATGACTGTGTGGTTTGCTTATTAAGTCCTTGTTGCGTGCTATGTGGTTGGAAAAAGAGTTGATATACAAATCTTTTAAAGGTTTCGATTTTTGAAACTGATCAATTTTTAAAACAGGTATCTTCATAGTAAATGTCTTAAAAGTACAAAAAATGGCGATTATTCTATAGGATTGTTCAGGTTTTATTCTTCTAGTTTTGTAGCACCATTAATTCATAGATTATGAGTGTAGTTCTTAATGCATTAAATTGTAAATGTCCCAATTGTAAAAAAGGAAATATCTTTAATACTAGAGGTAGTTTGTTGTTGTTTAAGATTCCTAAAATGAGTGCTAGGTGTAACGAATGTGATTTTAAATTTGAAAGAGAACCAGGTTTCTTTTTTGGCGCTATGTTTGTTAGTTATGCACTTGCAGTAGCACAAATGATAGCAAGCCTTATTGTGTTTTGGTATTTTATTGATTTATCTCCTTTAAGAGTTTTTTTGATTATTACTTTAATAGCCTTTTTGCTTGGTGCAGTTAATTATAGAATTTCAAGATCTATTTGGATTTACCTGTTTTATTAAGATTGGTTTTCACGTCTTAGTTAGGTGTTTTCTTCGGCGCGTATATGAAGACAGAGCTTTTTAGAGTAATTCTTTGTAAAACGAGAAAGTAAAAAAGAGTTAATCTTCTAGCTCTTCTTTTTCTTCTTTCTCCAGAACAATAGGATGTGCTTTATAAAAAGCTTCTAACCCAGAAAAATCATCTGGTTTATCTATGATGTTTTTGTCTGCATCTAGAATAAAATAAGTTGGTGTTGCCGAAACACCGTAAGCGTTGCCAATTGGGTTGTCCCATTTTCCTTCCCCATACACATGATTAAATACCGGAAAGTCATAGGTTTTATCTTTCCATCTGTAAATATCATTCTCTAAAGCAACAGCAATGACTTTTAGTTTGCCTGCTTCTAGGTTTTTTGTGTATTCATGAAGTTTTGGTAATTCTTCTAAACAATGCGAACAAGTACTACTCCAAAAAACGACTACATATTGTGCCGCCTCTTTATAATCGTAAAGTTTCACAAGGTCTACTTTTTCGTCTTTAGGAATTTCTAAAGTAAAGTTAGGAGCAAGCGCACCGATAGAAGTGTTTTTGTAAACGGTAAGTTTTTCAATTAAAGCATTATCCTTTTTTGCTTTTGCTATTGGCAATAAATACGTCTCTGCTATGTGGTTTGCAACTACCTCTTTTTTACCATCTGCAAATTGGTTAAAAAGTACTTCTGTAATAATTTCTTTAATAGTAGCATGCTCTCCAATAGCTTTAATAACGGTATCTACATTGTTTATATATCCAACATTTTCGTCTGTTGGATTTGTAAACGTAAATACATAGTTTAAAACGGTTTCAATTAAAAAGCTAGAGCTTTGTAAGGTCGCATTGCTAAAATCGATATTGTTAAAATAATTCGCTTTTAAGTTTTTTGAAAACGTCTGTGCATCTTCCATTTCTGTTGGAATATATGGCTTACTTGCTTTAATAAAATGAGAAGCTAGCATACCTTCGGAAGCTTTTTCAAATTCGTTTTGTGTTTCCGATAATACATCAAAAGCTTTACGGAATTCTTTTTTACTTTCTTTATTACTAGAATAATATGCGTTTATGTTCTTACTAACTGCTTGTAAACTTTCAGTATAAGCACCTAATAATTTGTTTTCTTGAGAGGTTATGTATTTTACGCCTTCGTCTAAATTAAAAGTAAGTTCTACGTCTTCTTTAGCATTATAAATAAAATCGAAATTGTACTCATCTTGCGGTAAAGCATACACGATTCGGTACATCCCTTTGGTAACTGTTGTATCCAATTTGAATTGGAAGTTACCAATGCTATCAATTTCAGCATTATTGACATAAAGCGAAGTGGTTGGTGTAACTTTATAAAGTATAGCGAATTTAAACTCATCTGCAGGAGTAAATGTTCCTTTAATGGTGTGTTGTGCTAATAAAATGCTTGGTAAAAAAGCGATTAAAAAAAGTAATTTTTTAGTCATTGTAATTGGTTTTCTTATACTATTTCAAAGGTTATGCCAAAATAGGTTTTAAAGCGTTTAATGCTTTGTCTACCGTGTTTATTCTATCAAAAGTAAGCAATAATCTTAAACCTGCTCTGGTCTGTTTTTCTTTCATTTTACATGCTTGCGGATTTGTTTGAATGTATTGCAAGACTTTACTAAAACCTGGACTTTGGTAAAAAGCACTTTGTTGGTCGTTAATAAAATAACCAACGAGCTTGCCTTTTTTCATTATGATTTTTTCTAAACCTAATTTGGTGGCAATCCATTTTATTCTAACCGAATTTAATAAGTCTACAACCTGCGTTGGTAGCTCGCCAAACCTATCGATAAGATGGGTTTCAAAAACGGTAAGTTCTTCTTCGGTTTTAATATTATTTAATTGCGTGTATAGGTTTAATCTTTCGGTGATATTGTTTACATAATCGTCTGGAAAAAGTATGGAGAAATCACTGTCTATAGTAATGTCTTTTACAAACTCTTTTTCTTTTCCGTCGTCTTCATATAAATCTTTAAACTCATTTTCTTTAAGCTCTTGAATGGCTTCGTTTAAAATTTTCTGATAGGTATCAAAACCAATATCATTAATGAAACCACTTTGTTCACCACCAAGTAAATCTCCAGCACCACGAATTTCTAAATCTTTCATGGCTATGTTGAATCCGCTACCAAGTTCTGTAAATTGCTCAAGAGCAGTAATACGTTTTCTGGCATCTGCTGTCATTGCCGAATATTCTGGTGTTATAAAATAACAGAATGCTTTTTTATTCGATCTACCAACACGACCACGCATTTGGTGCAAATCACTAAGTCCGAAATTATTCGCATTATTAATAAAAATGGTATTTGCATTTGGTACATCCAGACCACTTTCTACAATGGTTGTGCTTACTAAAACATCAAAATCACCATTCATAAAAGCAAGCATCAATTGCTCTAGCTTCTTACCATCCATTTGCCCATGACCAATACCAATTTTAGCATCTGGAACCAAACGTTGTATCAATCCTGCAACTTCCTTAATGTTTTCTATCCTATTATGAATGAAGAAAACTTGTCCGCCACGTTGTATTTCATAACTAATCGCATCACGAATACTTTCTTCGCTAAAGCGGATCACATTACTTTCTATAGGGTAACGGTTTGGAGGAGCCGTTGTAATTACCGACATATCTCTTGCAGCCATTAAGCTAAACTGAAGCGTTCTTGGTATGGGCGTAGCTGTTAAGGTTAACACATCTACATTGTCTTTTAATGTTTTTAGTTTTTCTTTTACAGCGACACCAAATTTTTGTTCTTCGTCTACAATAAGTAAACCTAAATCTTTAAATTTTACTTTTTTATTTACCAGTTGGTGTGTACCAATGATAATATCTACATGTCCTTTTTCTAGTTTTTCTAGCGTTTCGCGTTTTTCTTTCGCGGTTCTAAAACGGTTTAGATAATCTACCGTTACCGGAAACTCTTTTAAACGTTCTGCAAAAGATCTAGAATGTTGGTATGCCAAAATAGTTGTAGGAACTAAAACGGCAACTTGTTTACCATTATCTACAGCTTTAAAAGCGGCACGAATAGCAACTTCTGTTTTCCCAAAACCAACATCACCACAAATTAATCGGTCCATTGGTCTCTCACTTTCCATGTCTACTTTAATATCTGCAGTTGCTGTGGTTTGGTCTGGTGTGTCTTCGTAAATAAAGGATGCTTCCAACTCGTGTTGTAAGTAAGAATCCGGATTGTATTGGTAGCCTTTTTCTAGTTTTCGTTTTGCATATACTTTAATAAGGTTGAATGCAATTTCTTTAACTCTAGATTTAGTTTTTTGTTTTAAAACTTTCCAAGCTTTACTACCAAGTTTATACACTTTTGGCGGTTTACCATCTTTACCATTAAACTTGGTGATTTTATGTAGCGAGTGAATACTTAAATAGAGTATATCACGTTCGCCATATACCAATTTAATAGCTTCTTGTTTTTTGCCTTCGACATCTATTTTTTGCAGTCCGCCAAACTTACCAATACCATGATCTATATGTGTAACATAATCGCCAATATCTAGATTTGTAAGTTCTTTTAAGGTTATGGATTGCTTTTTAGCGTAGCCATTTTTTAAGTGGAATTTATGATAACGTTCAAATATTTGATGGTCTGTATAGCAGATGATTTGATTGTCGTTATCTACAAAACCTTGAAAAAGCGAAAGCACAATGGTTTTATAATGTACTTCTTGTTCTACGTCTTCAAAGATATCATGAAAACGTTTTGCTTGTTGCTCACTTACACAAGCAATATAATTGGTGAAACCTTTGTTGTGATTACTGTTTAGGTTATCAATAAGTAAGTCGAAATTTTTATTGAAAGCAGGTTGTGGTGTGGTATGGAATGCAATAGTCGTTGTGCTGGACATGACAGATGTGCTCCCAAATTCTACTACAGAAAACTCTAAAAGTTGCTTTTTTAATAAGGTTGCATTACAGAATAATTCTTTTGGTTCTGCGTGTTTAATTTCCGGCGAAAGATTTCCAAAAGCTTCCACTGCTTTTTCAAAAAGGGAATCTACTCTTGCGAAAGTTAAGTCGGCATTTTTTGTGAAAACCACCGTTTTTTGCGCAATGTATTTTAAGAAACTTTGTCTGCTTTCTTCTAAAAACTTATTAGCAACATTAGGTATGATGCTAATTTTTTTAATTTGCTCTGTAGAGAGTTGTGTTTCTACATCGAAGGTACGAATGCTATCTACCTCGTCACCAAAAAACTCAATTCTATAGGGTTCGTCATGACTAAAGGAGAATACATCTACAATTCCTCCACGAACGGAAAACTCTCCAGGTTCGGTAACAAAGTCGACACGTTTAAATTTGTATTCGAATAGTACTTCGTTTACAAAATCTATAGATAAATCATCTTGAACAGAAATTTTTAATGTGTTTTTTTCCAGTTCCCGACGGGTTACTACTTTTTCGAATAGTGCATCTGGATAGGTAACAATTACTGCTGGCTTTTTACGAGAATTTATTCGGTTTAAGACTTCCGATCGTAGTAGCACATTTGCATTGTCTGTTTCTTCTATTTGGTAAGGTCTTCTATAGCTTCCAGGATAAAAGAGAACGTCTTTACTATTTAGTAATTGTTCTAAATCGTTGAGGTAAAAGGCTGCTTCTTCTTTATCGTTAAAAATAAGGAGGAATGGTTTTTCGGCTTGTTTAAAATTTTGTGAAATAATAAACGAAAGGGAAGAACCAACAAGCCCTTTAATATGTGTTTTTGTTTCGGTTTTGGCAATAGCAGTTTGCAGTTTTTGCGATTGCAAAGACTGTGCATAGGCTTGCGAGAGAAGTGTTTTACTCACGTATTTTAATTTTGTGTAAAGATATGTTTTAGATATTGGAATTACCAATTACAAAATATGATTTTTAATGGAACTTGTTTTTGCATTAGCGATAGCAGTGGCATCCTTTTTTGTGTGCAAAAAAGATATAACGAATAGCGCGACACTACGAAGCTTTTGCGTAGTGGTGTAATGCCCAAGTTATACAAGTTAAGTTTGTTTTATTAGACCTAAAAAAAGCTATTAATAATGTTTTAAATCGTGTTTTGTTTAATTATCTTTGTGCCACTTAAAAAAAAGAATATATGTCAATTTCAGATTTATTTGATAGTGGATTTAAAAAGCGTAATGAAGACCATTTTGCTTCAATTGTTAGAGTTGCAATGGAAGATGGGGTTATTACAGATGAAGAAAAAGCGTTTTTAGATCGTTTAGCTAGAAATTTAGATATTAGCGAAGGAGATTATGCAATAATTTTAAAGGATTATGCTTCTCATAATATTAATCCTCCAACGTCTTATGATAGTCGTTTAGAGCGTTTATATGATTTATCTAGAATGGTTTTTGTGGATCATATTAAAGGAGATGATGAAGAACATGTTTTACGTAAGATTGCTGTGGGATTAGGTTTTAAACCTGAAAATGTAAAGTATGTTGTGGATAAAGCGCTTACTTTGGTGAGTAATAAAGTAGATTTAGATACTTTTATTGAAGAAATTAAAACAATGAATAAATAATAATTTTAGATTATTTAATCGATAAAAAAAAGGCGAACTATTTATAGTTCGCCTTTTTTTTATTTTAAGTATTTGTGGATGGTTTTTAGCAAGCTTTTCTCGTCAAAAGGTTTACTAATCACATCGTTTATTTTTGCTTTTTTGTAGCGTTTTAGGTCTTCAGGGAACACTTTTCCTGTTAAGGCTAGAATGGGAATTTTTTTAAGTTCTTTTTCTGGTAGTTGTCTGATTTCTATGGCAAGTTGATCTCCAGTAGTATTTGGAAGATTGATGTCCATTAAAATAATGTCAGGCTTTTGGTTTTGGATGGTTTCTATTAGCGTATCTGGATTGGTAACGATATCTAAATAAAATTTTCCTTGCGCTGCTAATATTTTAAGAACCGAGAGTTGCGTTATTTCTGAGTTTTCTACTAAAAGAATATGGTATTTATCTTTTCCTAGTTTTTCTACAGTAGCAACTTCTACTTTTTTATCTTTTGTTTTTGTATCTAATTTAAAACTTAAATTTAAAGCGAAAGAGGTCCCTTCGTTAAATTCACTGTCAATAGAGATGTTACCATCCATTAACGATACTAGGTTTTTTACAATGGCTAAACCTAATCCTGTTCCTTTGTTTCTTTGGGTGGTGTCTACTTGGGTGAAGCTTGTAAAAACTTTGTCTAGGTTTTCTTTTTCTATACCAATTCCTGTGTCTATAATTTGAAAATGAATACTTGCTTTATTAGCTCTTACTTGATTTAAAGAAACATTTAAAGTGATACTACCTTTTGTGGTGTATTTAATAGCGTTGTCTATTAGATTACCTAGTATTTGCTTTAATCTATAAGGGTCACCAATGATTTGTGGTGGTAATTTTTCTCCAATAGTATTAAGAAAAGTTAATCCTTTTTCTTCGGCTTTTATTTTATAGGTAAAAACAAATTCTTCTAAAAACTCGGATAGGTTGAAAGAGTCTTCAATTAAATTAAGCTTACCAACTTCTATTTTAGAAATATCTAAAATGTCTTCAATCATGTGTTTTAAATGATTGGAAGATGTGTTGATAATGTTTAGATAATCTTTTTGTTCGGAGTCTAGATTGGTTTTGCCTAGAATATCTACAAAAGTAATTATCCCAGAAAGAGGTTCTCTAATTTCATGGCTAAAGTTAGCGATGAAGGTGTTTTTGAACTCTTCTTTTTCTATTAAGTATTTATTTTTTAATTCAAGAATTTGGGAGTCTATAACCGATTCGTTTCTCTTTTGCGCAGTTAATTGATAATTGTCGTAATGCGTTGTTAGGTCTTGAATGATTAGTAGCGCGTGTTCTTTAGAAAACGTTTTAAGCGTAATATCTGCTATTATATTTCTATTGTCTGTTTCTAAATGAATACATGAGAATAGATATTCTTGATTTTCCTCTAGATCTAATAAGGTTGTAATACTTTCAAAAAAAGGATGTAAACTTGTTATACTTTGCTTGGTAACATTTGAAAAGAAAGCATCATCGGACTCTAAGATAATACTTTTTTTGTCTACAATAAGGTATTGAATAATAGCCTTTTCATGTGCTAATTTGTGTTTTGCAAGCATTATTCTTTGGTTTAAGAAATTAGTTGTTTAGCTAATGTAGAGAATAGATCATTAACTTTAGTATTTGCTTTTGCACTTGTATAAAAATCGGTGAACGACCCAAAAACATCGCTGTTCTGCTTAATAAAGTCTTTGGTAACTAAATCTTTTTTGTTTCCTACTACTTTTATTGGGATGTTTGGATAGTTTGTTTTTATAAAATTTAGATCGCTTTCTAATTGCTCATAGGTTGCAGGTCTGGTAAGATCAAATACGTATATCATACCACTAGTACCCAACATATAAGAGGCTCTTGTGTTTGTAATATCATCATTACCTTCTAAATCCCAAATGATTAAAGAAACCGTTTCCTTTGGAGAAATTACTACTTCTTTTTTTAATATATGTACACCTATGGTTACTTTGTAGTTGTCTGTAAAAGTATCTTCGACAAAACGTCTAATAAGCGAAGATTTACCAACACCAAAGTGACCAAGTAAAACTATTTTTTTAGAGATATTCATTAGCAAAATATGCTTTTAATTTTTTAGTTAAAGACTCTTTATTTTTTAGATCTGTTTCATTAATAATGTTTTGAGCAAAATCTAATAGTTTGTCTTCTAATTCTGTTTTATGACTAGCATTAAATATGCCAGAAATTACTACTGCAATGTAATAAGATGAGAAATTTTGAATATAAATACTATAGGTTTCATATTCAATGAGTTCTAGGTTTTGGTCGTTTTTTTTAAAAGCATCTTCTACAAAGCTTTTAATAGCAGTTAACATTCCTGCAACCATATCTTCATCTATATCATCTGTTTTAGAGTATTTTGAAATAAGTAAACCAGATCCTTTTTCAATAACCATAAACTGGTTTAGTTTTGGAGCAAATTGATTCTGTAAGATTAAATCGGCCTCACTAACTCCAGAGGTTTTAGCTTTAAATTTTCGTTTAAAGCCTTTAAAAGAAAAGGTGTTGTCTATTTGTTGGTTTATTTTTTCGGATAAAAGTTTGAATTCGTTTTGAATGTACTTTTTTATCATTCTACCTAGAATTGGGTACAATGCTTCTACTACAGCATCTTGAGAGTTTTTAATCTCTTTTTTTAATGCTTCTGTAATAGTTGGACCTAAAGTATCTGGTATTTCAAGAACAAATTTGTTTAATTTATCGTCAATAATAGGGTCTACCTTTTCGGATAAATTTGTTTTTTTATTTATTGTTTCTTCAAGGATTTTGATTTTTTCATGAATTGATAAAGCATATTCTCTTTCATCTGTTAGTAAGATGTCTTTAAGAACTTTAAGTTTATCTTCTTGATTCATGATTGCTAGTAATTTGTGTTACTTGCTTATTTTTTCACCAAGATTCATTAACAAGTCACCTAACAATTTTCTGTCTAATTTTTTGTCGTCAAGCGTATCTGCTTTATCGTTAAAAGAATTTTCAAGGTCTGTAATTCTTATGTTAATGTCTGTGCTTAAATTATCAATATTTTGAAGTAATTCTTTTCTAACATCATCCATCAAGTTTTCTAATTCTTGCTTTTTGGCGAGGATGTCATTTTTTACCGCTTCAAACTCACTATCGTAAGCTTGCATGTTTTCTCCAAAAATAAGCTGTTTTATAGCGTCAATTTTTGTAGTAGCTTCTACATTTGAATTAAGTGATTCGGTGTTGTTATTTGTAAGTTTTTCTTTAGCCATTATCGTTTAGCTTTTGTTTAAAAAAGTAATGTACAAAAATAATGAAAAAGTAATGACTTAATCTAGTAAATATTAAGCCTTTTGCATAAATTCTTCTGCTTTTTCGACCATATTTTTACTTCCACACAAAAACGGTACTCTTTGGTGTAATTCTGTTGGATCAATTTCCATAATTCTAGTGTAACCATCACTTGCTTTTCCGTTAGCTTGTTCTGCTAAAAAAGCCATAGGATTACATTCATATAACAAACGTAATTTACCTTGTGGGTTTTTAGAGCTTTTTGGGTACATATACACACCTCCTTTTATCATATTTCTATGAAAATCAGAAACTAAAGATCCAATATATCTACTTGTGTAAGGTCTGTCGCCTTCTTCCTCTTGGCAATATTTAATGTAGTTTTTAACCCCTTGTGGAAATTGTGCATAGTTTCCTTCATTTACAGAATAGATATTACCATCCTCAGGGAACTGCATATCTGGGTGCGATAAATAAAATGTACCAATTGCAGGGTTAAGTGTAAATCCGTGTACACCATCTCCAGTAGTATAGACTAACATGGTAGATGTTCCATAAACGATATATCCAGCAGCAACTTGTTGTTCTCCTTTTTGTAAGAAATCTTCCAAAGTAACAGGTGTTCCAACAGGTGTTACACGTCTGTAAATAGAAAAAATAGTACCAACAGAAACGTTGACATCTATGTTAGAAGAACCATCTAAAGGATCTATTAAAACAATATATTTGTTTTGGTTGTTTTCGTCTTGGCTATTAATTGCAATAAAATCATCTTCTTCTTCACTTGCAATACCACAAACTATATTTCTTTTAGTAAGTGTTTGAATAAATTTTTCGTTAGCATAAACATCCAGTTTTTGTTGGTCTTCTCCTTGAATGTTGGTGTCTCCAGCAGCTCCAATAATATCAACCAATCCGGCTTTGTTTACTTCATGGTTTACTACTTTTGCCGCCAAACGAATGGAATTAATAAGTCTAGATAATTCACCAGAAGTATATTTAAAAGATGTTTGGTTTTCTATAATAAATTCTCCTAATGTTTGTTTTGTTCTAGACATAATAGCTTTTTAAAGTTTGTACAAATATCGTATTTTTTAACAAACTATAACGTTATCGTTTTACTTTAATGCATAAAATTTAATGGCTTTAAACTATATTTGAGAATAAAATTAGCAGATGGACTTTATAATTAGAGAAGCAACAATAAACGACGCAAAACAAATCTTAGAATTAATTGTAGAATTGGCAGTTTTTGAAAAAGAACCGGATGCAGTAGAGGTAACGGTTGAAGATTTAAAAAAAGATGGATTTGGAAGTCATCCTGTTTTTAAATGTTTTGTAGCAGAATACAACAATGAAATTGCAGGAATCGCTGTGGTTTATAATAGATACTCTACTTGGAAAGGCAGAATAATTCACTTGGAAGATCTTATTGTTAGTCAGAAATATAGAGGCAAAGGTCTTGGTACTTTGCTTTTAAACCAGGTAGTTGTTTATGGAAATGCACTAGGTGCTAAAAGAATAAATTGGGAAGTAATTGATTGGAATGAATCTGCAATTCGTTTTTACGAACAAAAAGGAGCAAAAGTACTTCGCGATTGGGATGTTGTGCAATTAGATGAACAAGGAATAAAAAACTATTTATTGAAAATATGAGGGTTTTTAAATTTGGAGGAGCCTCCATTAAGGATGCAGATGGTGTAAAAAAATTAGTAGAAACATTACAAACAGTAGGATTTGATAATACCTTGATTGTGGTTTCTGCAATGGGTAAAATCACCAATGCTTTAGAAAAAGTTATTGATAAATATTATAACGAGAAAGCAGCATTGCAAAGCGCTATTCAAGAAGTGAGAAAGTTTCATAATGAAATTTTGTTAGATTTATTTCCTAATGAAAATCATGTTGTTTTTACTAAAGTAAGTACTCTGTTAGATACCTTAGATTCGTTTTTTAAAAGCAATAAATCACCAGATTACAATTATGTATATGATCAAACTATTTGTTATGGAGAGTTAGTTTCTACTACCATTATTAGTGAATATTTTAATGAAGTAGGTTTAAAAAATAGTTGGTTAGATGTAAGAGAATATATCAAAACAGATAATTACTATAGAAGAGCAAATGTAAATTGGGAGGTAACCCAAGAGCAAATTACTGCTAATTTCAATACCAATACGTTAAACATTACACAGGGTTTTATTGGTAGCGATGCTAATAATTTTACAACCACCTTAGGAAGAGAAGGAAGTGATTATACCGCGGCAATTTTTGCATATTGCTTAAATGCTGAAAGTGTAACTATCTGGAAAGATGTTCCTGGTGTTTTAAATGCCGATCCGCGTTATTTTGAAAACGCACAATTGTTACGTAAAATATCGTATAGAGAAGCCATTGAATTAGCGTTTTATGGTGCTTCTGTAATACACCCAAAAACGTTACAACCATTACAGAAAAAGGAGATTCCGTTATATGTGAAATCTTTTTTAAATCCCGAAGCAGATGGAACCAAGGTGAGTAAAGGTGTCGATTTAGATCCAGAAATACCGTGTTTCATTGTTAAAAAGAATCAAGTTTTAATTTCCCTTTCCTCTTTAGATTTTTCTTATATCGTAGAAGAAAATATTAGCGAAATATTTAATTTGCTTCATTTGTATAAAATGAAAGTAGATGTTATCCAAAACTCGGCAATTAGTTTTTCGGTATGTATAGAGAATAATTATAATAATTTAGATAAATTATTACAGCATTTAAAGGCTAAATTTAGAGTGATTTATAATGAAAATGTTTCTTTGTACACGATACGGCATAGTAATGATCAGGTTGTAAAGGAGATAGAGAAAGGGAAAACGGTGCTTTTAAAACAATTAACACAAGTTACTACGCAATTAGTTACTAAGTAAACATTTATTACATTTGCGATTGCTTATCGTTTTTCGTTAAGTAAATAATGGGATTAATTAGAATAAAAAAACAAACATGAGTTTAGTAACAGCAAAGGAAGTAGCAAAAGCCATACATGTAGATAAGTATGGTTTTCTTGGTACCTTTTTTGGTTGGCTGCTAATGAAAGTTCTTAAGATATCGACCTTAAATAGAGTTTATAATAGAAACAAGCATTTAGAAGGTTTGCCTTTTTTAGAAGCTATTTTAGATGAATTCCAGATAAAATTCGAAATTCCCGAAGAAGATTTAAAACGTTTACCAAAAGATGGCGCATATATAACAGTATCTAACCATCCGCTTGGTGGTATCGATGGTGTTTTGCTTTTAAAGTTGATGTTAGAGCAAAGAAAGGACTTTAAAATAATCGCTAACTTCTTACTGCATCGTATTGAACCTATGAAGCCTTACATCATGCCTGTAAATCCTTTTGAGGACAGAAAAGATGTAAAGTCGAGTATTGCAGGATTTAAAAATTCCATTTTGCATTTACGCGACGGACATCCACTTGGTGTGTTTCCTGCAGGAGAAGTTTCTACCTATAGAGATGGTAAATTGGTAGTAGATAAACCTTGGGAAGAAACAGCAATCAAGCTTATTAAAAAAGCGGAAGTTCCTGTAGTACCTATTTATTTTCATGCAAAAAATTCTAAATTGTTTTATAAGCTATCCAAAATTAGCGATACGTTTAGAACTGCTAAATTGCCATCTGAAGTTTTAACACAAAAACGTAGAACTATTAAAGTTCGAATAGGGAAACCAATTAGTGTAAAAGATCAAAGTGAGCATGAAACGATTGAAAGTCTTTCGGAGTTTTTAAGAAAGAAAACCTACATGTTATCCCATGCTTTTGAAGATGAACCTAAAATTTTAGAGAATCTTTCTAATACCTTAAAAACGCCTGCAAAACCGCCAAAACGTATTGTAACTCCAGTAAGTATGGAGACCATGATACAGGAAGTGGAAGCGCTACGAAAAGACGATTTAAGATTGTTGCAAAGCAAGAACTATGAGGTCTTTTTAACACCAGCAAACAAGATTCCTAATATCCTTCATGAAATTGGTCGTTTACGCGAAATTACATTTAGAGAAGTTGGTGAAGGTACTAATGAAGCTATAGATTTAGACGATTTTGACAACTATTACCATCACATGTTTCTTTGGGATAATGTAACCAATAAATTAGCAGGAGCATATAGAATGGGACTAGGTTCTCAAATATTTGCTAAATATGGTATTGATGGTTTTTACCTTCAAGATCTATTTCGATTTGAGCCAGAATTATATAAAATGATGAGCCAATCTATAGAAATGGGTAGGGCTTTCATTATTAAAAGTTACCAGCAAAAACCAATGCCTTTATTTTTACTTTGGAAAGGAATTGTACATACTACATTACGTTATCCGGAGCATAAATTTTTAATTGGAGGTGTAAGTATTAGTAATCAGTTTTCAAATTTCTCAAAATCTTTAATGATTGAGTTTATGAAATCGAATTACTATGATCCTTATGTTGCGCAATATGTACACCCTAAAAAGGAATTTAAAGTCGTTTTAAAAGATGCAGATAAAGACTTCGTTTTTGATGCTGCTGAAGCAGATTTAAACAAGTTTGATAAAATTATTGATGAAGTAGAACCAGGTGCATTGCGTCTTCCTGTATTGCTTAAAAAGTACATTAAACAGAATGCTAAATTGGTAGCATTTAATGTAGATCCTTTATTTAATAATGCTGTCGATGGTTTAATGTATATTAAAATTGCCGACTTGCCAGAAAGTACTGTTCGTCCTGTAATGGAAGAATTTCAAGCAGAATTAGAGCGTAAGTTTGCTAATGGTGAAAATACCGAGAGTGAGTAAATTTCTTAAATTCACTTTAATGAAAACATTTATGGTATTCTTTATTTTTAAAACAAAGAGTAAATAATTTAGTATACTTTAAGAACTTGCATTCACCTGTGTTTTTACAAAAAAGTCATTAATAAGTCTTCTACACGCATTTAGTTTATCGGTATTAATAGAATAGCTTAAACTTTTACCACTTGCAGATTGGTCTAATAAACCAATTTTTTTTATTTCGCTTAGGTGTTGCGAAATGGTTGGTTGTGCTAATCCAATTTCTTTTACAATATCATTACATATACAGCCAGAATCGGAGCTGCTAATATATTTTATAATGGCAACTCTAGCAGGATGACTAAAAACTTTAGCAACTTTGGCTAAGTAATTATTTTCTGCATCATGAATGTTTAATTTAGTAGATCCCATAATTGTATTTTAAATTAAAACACTAATATAATAGTAATATTGCAATATTACAATAGCCGTTATAATAATAAAGCCAAAACGAATGTTCTGGCTTTATTTAATTTATAAGGATTTAAACCAATCTTGAAAGTATTCGCCAAGAATTGGAGTGAGTTTTTTCTCGCCACTAAAGGATCCAATGAAACTCATTAACCATAGTACCGCAAAGATTAGAAATATAGGCCAACCTACTACAGGAATAAAGCCTAATAGTAAACTAAAAATACCTAAACCTAACATTTGTCTAATGTAAAAAGAACCGTATTCCGATTTTTTGTCACCATTATTCATCACTAATGCTATTATCCATCCTATAAGCCACAAGTGTGATATGATGGCAACATTTTTTCCATCGCTTAATACTTCTTTAGCATCATTAGCAAAGTCTTTGGCTGCTTCTTTAGCTTCTTCAGCAAAATCACTTGCTTTTTCTTTAGCATCATCGGCGAAGTGACCAGCTTTGTCTGCTGCTTTTTTGGCTCCTTCTTTTACATCACCAATCATATCTTCTAGATCGTCACTTAAATTTTTATCGTCAGCCATAGTTTCTTGTTTTTTAATTAGTTGCCTTCTAATTTAATGAAAAAAAGCTAGATTTTCATCTAGCTTCTTAAATTTAATGGATGGATTATTATTTACTTAGAACCAAAAAGTCTTTGAAAGAATCCTTTTGTTTTTTTAGTAGCTTCTTCTATAACTTCTTGAGCATCTTCTGCTATGTCTTCCAATTTCTCACTTGCTTCACTAGCAAATTCTGTAGTTTTTTCTGCTACATTACCTAATACTTCCTTGGCGTCTTCTGCAAATTCATCCGCTTTTACTTTAGCAGCATCTAGAGTTTCTTTAGCATCTCCTTCTATAAATGCTGTAGCTTTTTCTTTTACGTTTGTAAAGGCTTCTTTAGCGTCTTCAGCGAACGCTCCAGCTTTTTCTTTAGCATTAGTAAAGGCTTCATTAGCATCGTCTGCTAAATCGTCTAATTTTTCTTCAGCTTCATCTGCTAATGCACTTGCTTTTTCTTTTGCGTTATCTAGCGCTTCATTAGCACTTGTTTTTAAATGATCTGCTTTATCAGTAATAGCATCCGTAGAACTATCTACCGTATTTTCTGTATTCTTAATTTTATCTTCTAAATCTTTATTTTCTTCATTCATCGTGTTCCTTTTTAAAATGTTATTTTGGGTTAAAGCTTCTATATTTATTTTTATTTATAAAAAAGGCTTATCTATTGGTTCCCAAAGTTCAATCTTGTTACCGTCGTTATCTAAAATCCAGCCAAATTTTCCGTATTCATATTCTTCAATTTCTCCTAGAACAGTTACTCCTTCTTCTTTAAGGGCGACTATTAGTTCTTGTAAATTTTCTACACGATAGTTAAACATAAAGTCTTTTTTAGAAGGCTCGAAGTGTTTGCTGTCTTCGGCAAAAGGGCTCCATTGTGTGGTGCAATCATTACCTTCTGTATCTTTCCATTTAAAGGTAGATCCATAATCATCTGTATTAAATCCTAAATGTTTTTTATACCAATCTTTCGCTGCTTTTGGGTCTTTTGTTTTAAAGAACAAACCTCCAATTCCTGTAACTCGTTTTTTCATCTAAACAATTTTTTTCATTCCCTTGAAGAAGGGAATCTTGTTATTATTCCTTTTATGTTGTAATACCTATAAGGTTTTTAAAACCTTGCAGGTGGATAGGCTACTAATTTTTCTCTCTACTATTGCCTACTTATTATCTATTTCTTTAATGCTTTTTCATAAATAGCAATCCAATCTTCTACGGTTAATTTTGTGCATAGTTCTGCAATTAAATCGAAAGGAATTTCTTCTATCTTTTTAAAACGAATACAGCTTTTTCCCATATCTAATTTGCGCTTGCAATGTTTTGGGTATTGGGCTACAAACCAATCGTGCAATTCTGGTTTTGCATAAATCCCACTATGATATAAATTTATTGAATTTTTTTGGGATGCAAAACTCATAAAAGGTAAAGGTGTTTTTGGATCACAATGATAACCTTCTGGATATATGGAATGTGGTACCACGTAGCCAATCATACCATAAGTAATTACTTCTTGAAATCCTTTTGGTAAGTTCTCTTTAATGGTTTTGCGCAATTTTTTTAAAACCGCTTGTCTCTCCTCTGGAACTTGATTTATATACGCTTCGGGTGTGTCTGCCTTATACTGCATTTTGCTTCGATTTATTAATGGCTATTTTACCACCAAGCCAAGCCATTGGAATGTAGGCTATGGCAATATCTGCAACTGCAAACCAAGTTGGACCTGGTAACATATAGTTTACTGCTATTCCTCCTAATAAGAAAAGAACACCAATAGCTAAGGCGAATTTCATTTTGTGATTAAAGGCAATAAAACCAGCAACCATTGCTCCAATAAAAGTACCTAAAGCATGTGCTAAAAACGGGAAAATAAAGTGTTGCGCATCTAATGTTGGCATTACTTCTGCCAATGCCTGCATGTTATTTGGGTCTACACCTTCTATAGGAAATAATTTATTACCCAATTGAACGAGTGACATATTCACCACGCTTCCTGCAATCCAACCAAGGATTACAGCTAAAATATTTCTAAGAATAGGATGCATATTTTTTTGTTTTTAGATACTTCAAAATAGGGAATTTATTTTTATGCTTAACTAGACTTTAGCTAAGCTTAAAAATATCTTTGATTTTGTCTACAATGGTTTGTGCTAACTTTTCTTTACTTTCTTTAGTCCAACCAGCAACATGCGGAGAAAGTAAAACGTTTTCGGCTTGTATTAAATACTGAAAAGCTTCTGGCATGTTGGAAGAGAATAAGTTTTCAAACGATGCTTTTTCGTATTCTAAAACATCGAGTCCTGCTCCAAGGATTTTACCAGATTGTAATGCGGAAACTAAATCTTTAGTAACCACACTTTTTCCTCTTGCGGTGTTTATTAACCAGAAAGGTTTTGCAAATTGATTAATAAAATTTTCGTCCACCATATTCGTGGTTAATGGTGTTTGTGGAGTGTGTAAACTTAAAATATCGGCTTCTTGAAATAGAATTTCTAAAGGTACTTGTTCTGCATTTTTATCTCCAACATTGGGTTTGATGTCATAGCATAAAACATCTACTTCAAAACCTCGAAGTTTTTTAGCGAATGCTTTTCCCATGTTTCCATAACCAATTAAACCAACAGTATTTCCGTCTAGTTCTATGCCTCGATTTTCCTCACGCAACCATTTTCCAGATCGTACTTCTTTATCTGCTTTATTGAGTTTATTAAATAAACTAAGTAGCATGGCTAAACTATGTTCACCTACTGCATTTCGGTTTCCTTCTGGTGCCGAAATTAAATGAATGCCTTTGCTTTCTGCATATTCGCAATCTATGTTTTCTAATCCTGCGCCAACACGACCTATAAATTTTAGGTTTGTGGCAGCATCTAGAAATGGTTTGTCTATAGAAAAACGACTTCTAATTATAAAACCATCATATTCCTGTATTTTATTAAGAATGTCTTCTTTGGAAGACGTATAATCTTCATGATTAGTGCATCCTAAATCGTTTAACTGATCTATTAATAGGGAATGATTGGAATCTAGGTGAAGGATTTTCATGACAAATGCATTTGTTTAGAAAGTAAAAATACAATCTTTTTTCTAGCCTTCTACCTTTGGTTTCTTTTTTGGAATGGAATGCCCTTCCTTTTAAAAAAGGGAGGGAGATATTTTGTTGTTTTGCGTTAGGGATTGAGCGGCATGTTTGAGCTCTTTTTGTTTTTCTCCAAAAAAAGCGAGTAGTGAAAGCGCGACCCTTGTGGTAACGCCATGAAAATTAAAAACCTAGTATAAGTTTTGCGATGGTAAAATAGAGTAAAATACCAAAAACGTCATTACTTGTGGTGATAAATGGTCCTGTTGCAACGGCTGGATCAATACCTCTTTTGTCTAGAAATATTGGAATAAATGTACCAATTAAAGCGGCCATTACAATTACTGCGATTAATGCAATTGCTATGGTTATAGAGACATTGTAAGGTGTGCCAAACACAAAATGCGTAATTAGTAAACCGATAATAGCAATGGCTATTCCGTTTACTAAACCTAGTATAAATTCTTTAAAAAGGCGTTTTAAAATGTTGCCATCTATGCTGTTATTTGCTAGTCCTTGCACTACAATTGCAGAAGATTGTACGCCTACGTTTCCTGCAGTTGCTTGTATTAATGGGACAAAACTTAGTAGTACGATAAAACTGCCCATGTCTTGGTTAAAATGTTCTATAATACTTGCTGCACCTAAACCACCAAACATACCAATTAAGAGCCAAGGTAATCTTGCGATGGTTAATTTCATGATGCTATCATCTGCTTCTACATCACTGGTAATACCTGCTGCTAGTTGGTAATCTTTTTCGGCTACTTCTTTCATGACATCCACAATGTCATCAATGGTAATGCGACCTAATAAGGTTCGTTCTTTGTTTACTACGGGAATGGCCTCTAAATCGTATTTTTGCATCACTTTCGCAACGTCTTCTACATGTTCGTCTACAAATACGTAATCTACATTTGGGTTAGAGATTTCGGCTATTTTTTGTTCGCTTTTTGCGGTAATTAAATCTTTTAAAGAAAGACGACCAATAAGTTTGTCTTTTTTATCTACTACATAAATGGAGTGTACTCTACTCACATCTTTTGCTTGTCCGCGAATTCTACGCATGCATCCTGCAACAGTCCAAGTTTCATAGACTTTTACTAGTTCTTTTGCCATGAGTCCACCAGCGGAATCTTCATCATAGGCTAAAAGTTCTTTAATTTCGTCTTTATGCTCTAAGTCTTCAATTTTATTGATTACTTCTTGCTGACGTTCTTCTGGAAGTTCGGCAATAATATCTGCCGCATCATCGGTATCTAATTCCTGAATTTCTTCAGCAATTTCTTTTGCGGAAAGGTTTTCTAAAACTTTTTCACGAATATCTTCATCCAGATCCATCAGGATATCTGAAGTGGTCTCTGAATCTAGAAGTTTTATAACATAGGTTGCCTGTTCTAGCGTTGCTTCGTCTAGAATTTCGGCTATATCTGCGTGGTGAAATTCATTTAACAATTTACGAAGCTCCTTATCGTTGTTACTTTCGATAAGCTGCTCTACTTGTTGAATGAGTTCTTTGGTTAGCTCAAATTGTATGTTTTCTTTTTCTTCTACCAAGCTACAAAGTATTAAAGATTTTGGGTGTCTTGTTCAATTTTTAAGGTAAGGGCAATAAAGTCTTCTACGCTTAATTGTTCTGGACGTTTGCCAAAGATAACATCTTCTCTTAAACTATCGGATAGTTGTAGTGTTTTTAAACTATTACGAAGTGTTTTTCTACGTTGCTGAAATGCTGTTTTTACTACTTTGAATAGCATTTTTTCATCACAAGCTAACGCGTAATTCTCTTTTCTTGTAAGTCGAAGTACTCCGGACTCTACTCTTGGTGGCGGATTAAATACTTCTGGAGGAACGGTAAATAAGTATTCGGCATCATAAAATGCTTGTGCTAATACCGAAAGAATTCCGTAGACTTTAGATCCTTCTTTAGAGCAAATACGTTGTGCTACTTCTTTTTGAAACATTCCAGAAAATTCTGGAATTTGGTCTCGCATTTCAATTGTTTTAAAAACGATTTGGGTAGAAATGTTATATGGGAAGTTTCCAATAATAGCAAAAGGTTCGCCTTTAAAAACTTCGTTTAAATCGTACTTTAAAAAATCTTTTTCAATAACTCTATCTGCAAGATTGAGGTAATTGTTTTTTAGGTATTCTACCGATTCTGTATCTATTTCTATAACATGCGTGGTAACGTCTTTTTTTAGAAGATACTTGGTTAACACACCCATTCCTGGACCAATCTCTAAAACGGTATTGTAGTTTTTAAGTGTTAGCGAATCTGCAATTTTTTCTGCAATGGTTTCATCGTTTAAAAAATGCTGACCTAAATGTTTTTTTGCTTTTACTTGATGGTTATATGCCACGAAATTGGTTTTTATTGAAATGAGATTGTACGATACTTATAATTGCAAAATTAGACTATTTAAAAGTAACATGGTATTCGTTTACAATTTGAAGTTCTGTTCTAAAGGATAGTATTTTGTTTGCAAACTTTTCAGTTACTTCTGCTCTTAGTCGATCTGCGTCTTCTTTATAGTATGCGTCTAAAGTTTCTCTAGAATAACTGGTGTATTGAATAGAGTAGGTGTGTCCTTCTATTTTGTCTTCTACAAGTACTTTGGTTAGTGTGGCTTTTTCAAATTTACCAGTTCCTAATACTTGTGGAATATGTTCTTTTATCCAGGTTAGCCATTCGTCATGAATTTCTTCTTCAAAATTGACTGTAACGTTATATATGTATTTTTCTTGTTGCATGTGTTAATTTAAAGTTTTTGCAAATAACAGAAGTTCTTTATCATCTTCAAAGGGTTTTACTCTTTTTTGATAAGATAGCCCTAATTTTTCTATTAGTTTAATGGATGCTGTGTTTGTTGGTAATGTTATTGCTATTACTTTTTTAAGTTTAAAGGATTCTTTGGCTAATTTTAAAACGGCAAGAGAAGATTCGTGACCATATCCTTTTCCTTCGTTTTCTGGTAGCATGGCAAAGCCAATCTCGATATCTTCTAAAGTATCCCTTTTAATAAGTCCGCAAGTACCAATTGGTTTGTTATCTCCTTCTTTTAGCCTTAGTACATAAAAGCCAAAACCTTGGGTATTATAGCTTTTTATATGGCTTTCGGTAATGCGGTTTTGAGCATCTTCTATGGTTTTAACATTTCTGTCTCCAATATATTTTAGCCAATGTGGTGTGTTTACCAGTTCTAAAAAAAAGGGAGCGTCTTCTAGTGTGAATTTAGATAAGGTTAGTCGTTCTGTTTCTGCTACAATCATATTATTCAAGTTCAGAGTTAAATAAAATCAAATTTTCACCATCCTCTTCAAGTTTACCTTTTATTCTAATCTGAAGGTTTTCTTTCAATTTTAATTCATCAGATTTTTTAGCAAAAAGCACAATCAGTTTTCTAATTTTGCCATTGTACTCCACTATGGTTAAAATATAATAATGTCCACCATCTGCTCCAGTTGATTGTACTTTATAGTCTTCAATAACGAATTCAGTCAGCATTCCATTTAGGATTTATTTATTTTTAGAGATTATAGATTTATCGACAAGCGCAAAATGACATATGTTTCAGTCATCAGTCATCAGTCATCAGTCATCAGTCATCAGTCATCAGTCATCAGTCATCAGTCATCAGTCATCAGTCATCAGTCATCAGTCATCAGTCATTAGTCATCAGTCATTAGTCATCAATTAATAGCATCACCACGAAGCATTCTATAGTTTTTTCTAGCTTCAATAAAGTAAATACTGTCTTGATGGTTAAAGATAATTTCTTCGTAGAGTTCTTTTGCTTTTTCTGGTAGTGCTAAATGATTGTTGTATAATTTTGCTAGATAGAAAAGCGCATCGTCTGCAAGAATCTCTTCTTTGTAATCTTTGATAATTTGTTGGTAATTGTCGGCAGCCTTTTGGTATTGTTTTTTACTTTCAAAAAGTTGTGCTTGTTTGTATAAGGCTTGATCTATTATGGTTTCGGTTTTATGCGCGGCCATAATTTTGTCTAGTATGCTAATTGCTTCTTGGGTTCTATTTTGAAAAGCTAACAAATCTGCTTTCGCATATAGTTTTAGAGCCGTTTGTGTAGAGTCTTCGTATTTGTTATCTGAAATTAGCAATTTTAAATCTAAAGCATCATTTGCTATAAGTTGTGATGTGGAAGATTTTAATATTTTTAATTGGGATTCTGCCCATTTAAAATCGCCTTTATAATAACTTGTTTTAGCAACTTTAAAACGTGCTTCTTGTGATATGGTACTGTTTTTTAGGCTACGCTGAATTTGCGTATAATAGATTAAAGCCTCGTTAAATTTTTCTTGGAATACTAAAATATCTGCTAGTTCTAGTTTTACTTTAGAAGCTTGATATGTGGTTAATCTTAGTTTTAAGCTTTCTTTTAAAAAGGTGGTTGCTTGTTCTGTGTCTTTTAAATTAAAAGCTAAAAAATGTGCGTAAGCGACTTGTAAATCTATAGTGCCAGGATGCTTACCATAGGTTTCTAACAAGGTGATGTATTTTTTGTTTAAAGCAGTGTAATCTTTTGGTACTGCATTTTTAGTTTCAATTTGTAAAATGTTGTTTTCTGCTTTTAGCGTAATTTCAGGGTCTTGAGCAATTTTCACAATGTATTCAAAAATTTCTATTGCAATAGCATCTTGGTTTTCGTTGGCTGCAATGGTAGCTACATTTTCTATTCGGTTTAGGCTTTCTGGGTTTCTTTTAAAAATGGCCTTTTCTTGTGTAAATGCTTTGTAATATTCTTTTTGCTGAATGAACAACCAGCTTAATAAATTATTAAAAAGTAAGTCTGGAGTTTCTTGAATCTTTTTTAGTAAGATTTTTTTTAGGATGATATTGTTGGGATTGCTTTTGTCTTCGCTTATAAACTCACTAAAAGCACGTTTTATGGTGTTTACATAATTTTCGTTAGACTCAATAAAATTCACATAGCTATAAAACATTTTTTCTACGTTGCCTTGCTCCCCATAAATTCGTGCCAATTGCACATTAAAATTATATTCTGGTTTAAGCAGCATGGCTTTTTCGTAAGTAATAATTGCTTGGTCTAAAAGGGAGTGTTCTTCAAAAGCACGAGAAACATAATAGGTTGCGCTAACATCTATATCTAAACTTTCTATAGCTTTGTTGTAGTATGTGTTTGCACTTTCTATATCGTTTTTTAATTGGTAGTTATAGCCAATCTCCACTAATAAAGCAGGGTTTTTTAGTTTGGAATTTTGTAATAATTCTTGTGCTTCCTCTAACTGCTCTAATTGTTGGTGTGTTTTTACTAATTGTATGAGGAAAACGTAGTGTGTTGGGTGTTTTTCGTGTATTTTTTTATAAAGGATTTGTGCTTTTTCAAACGCTCCGTTTTTAAAGTATTCTTTAGCTAAAATATCGTCTTGCGAAAACGCATGTAAGCTAAAAAGGAAACAAATTATATATAAAAATTTCATAAGGTTATAGCAAGTACTTTGGGTAAATATAAGAAATGTAACTAGTAGATATTGTAAATAATAGGTTAAAAAAATGCCTGAAATGTTATTTCAGGCATTAACCAATCTAAATAATTGTGCTATTAATCGATGTCAATTTAACATGATTCAAATACTTGATCGGGGCAATATTATATGGTTATTAATTCTTTCGTTATATTTTTTTGCAAATACATTAATCCGTAAAAGGAAAAGAAGTAGGAGCTTTTCATTTTAAAGTAAGTTTAAGCACTTGATATATAAACTTCAGGATTTTTTTTTAATTTACCATACGAAAAAGCATAAAATCGTTGAACAACGCAACATTTTAACCTTTTATCGATAAAATTGAGAGAATTTACTACATCTTGTGCGTTTTTACAACACGGTTTTAGTTAATTATTTTAAAGCCTGTGTAAGGAACTAATGCTTCTGGAATAACAATTCCGTCTTCGGTTTGGTAATTTTCAAGAATTCCAGCCAATACTCTTGGTAATGCTAAAGAGCTTCCGTTAAGCGTATGTGCAAGTTCGTTTTTACCTTCGCTATTTTTAAAACGTAATTTTAAACGGTTTGCTTGATAGTTTTCAAAGTTAGATACACTTGAGATTTCTAACCATCTGTCTTGCGCTGTTGAAAATACTTCAAAATCATACGTCATAGCAGAAGGAAAACCAGTATCTCCACCACAAAGTCTTAATATTCTATATGGAAGATTAAGTTCTCTTAAGATGCCTTGTACGTGCTCTATCATGCCGTTAAATGCATTATAAGAGTTGTCTGGATGTTCTACACGAATAATTTCTACTTTATCAAATTGGTGTAGTCTATTTAATCCTCTTACGTGTGCACCATAGCTTCCTGCTTCTCTTCTAAAACAAGGCGTGTAACCTGTAATACCAATAGGTAATTCACTTTCGTTTAAAATAACATCTCTAAAAATGTTAGTTCCAGGAACTTCAGCAGTAGGAATTAAATATAAATCATCGCGAGAATCATGATACATTTGTCCTTCTTTATCTGGTAATTGTCCGGTACCATAACAAGACGCTTCGTTTACTAAAAGAGGTAATTGGTATTCTGTATAACCAGCGTCTGTATTTTTATCTAAGAAATAGGCGATTAAAGCACGTTGTAATCTTGCTCCTTTACCTTTATAAACCGGAAATCCAGCACCTGTAATTTTGTTACCAAGCTCGAAATCGATAATGTCGTATTTTTTTGCAAGTTCCCAGTGTGGCATTGCACCATCGTATAAAGTAGGGATTTCTCCTTCTTTAAAAATTTCTTCATTGTCTTCTTCTGAATTTCCTTGTGGTACAGACTCATGCGGTACATTCGGAATTTTGTATAACAAGTTAGTTAAAGCTTCTGTTTTAGCGTTTAAATTATCGCTTAATGCTTTTGAAGCTTCTTTTAATTCTGAAATTTTCGCTTTTAAACCATTTGCTTTTTCGGCTTGACCAGATTTATATAAAGCACCAATTTCTTTAGAGATCGTATTGGATGCAGCAAGCGTATTATCTAATTCTGTTTGAATTTGTTTACGTTCTTCATCAAAAGTAATTACCTCTTCAATGATTTGCGTAGCATCAAAATTTCTTTTTGCTAAACGAGTAATTACTAAGTCTTTGTTTTCTCTAATAAATGGTACTTGTAACATGTTTTGTTTTTTATGTTCTAAAATGTATTCCGTAAGGAATAAGCAAAAATAAGAAATAGTTTAGATTGCGCGTTATGTTTGTTTGGTATTAATCTAGTTTTGACGGTAAAATCCATTCGCTGTGTTTAAAAGCACTCCATGTAACGGAAGCGATGTCTACTTCAGGATCTATATACTTTTCATAAGGTCTTCCGTTAACGCTCAGGTTACAGGTTATAAAAACGCTAATATCTTGTCCTTTTTCCGCATATTCTTTTTTTAATCTTTGGGCAAATTGCCACATAACGTCTGGGTGTGTGCTTATTACACGTTTTTGTTTTTTACTTAAATAATCATCTAGTTTAACAAAAATCATTTTGTTTGCTTTTTTGTCTTTCACTTTAAAGCTAATGTGTGCTGCTTTAGATCTAAGCATCATGCGCCAAGACATTTTATGACCTTCTTCTGTCCAAAGTACATTGTCTTTTATAAAGTGCTGGCGTAATGGTAATGCAATTTGTATTATAAAATAAACAGCGAATAAGGCAACTAGGGGTTTTTTAAATTTTGGTTCTATTATTTCGGCGTCGTTATAAAATTCTTTTTTCTTGAAAAAGATGTTTTTAATGGTTTTAGGATTAAAAAAGAATAAGCTAAAACCTAAAGCTAAGTATGGAAAAATGCCAACTTGAAATACAATAGAATTAAATAAATGGAAAAATATAGAGCCAAAAAAAGCAATTTTTCGAGTAGGCTTAAAAAGTAAAAACGGAACTACTAATCCATCATATAAAATACCACCATAAGCAAGAAAATAATGCATCCATTCTTGTTGTAAAAAGTCACCAATAATAAGGTAATGCTTTTTACCATACATAAAGAGTTTCATAACGGTGCCATCTAGCCAATCTGGATATATCTTAGCAATAGAACCATAGGTATACACAATAAACATTTGTAAAATAAAAACCCATCTACACCACTGTGGCATAGAATTACTTTTTATTTTAGGGTTTTGTTTGGCATCTACAGCATAGTATTTATTAGCTGGTAGAAATGCCATGATAGCACTCAATAATATTAGTAAATAGTAATGATTGTTATAGGAAGCCTTTTGCATTAAGTAGGTGGTTGTCCACATTAATGTAAACATAATAACGCTAAATCTGTATTTGTAACCAATCATGATTAGGAAGCCAAAAATACCCATTATTAGATAATAGAAATACATGCCATTTCCGGGAAGTGGTTGTAACCATTCGAAGCCAATAAATGTAAAGGTGAATTTTGGTTCTACAAAAGCCCTAGTAACCCAGCCAGTAAAAATGGCACCTACAGATTCTAGAAAACATAGTAACCCGAAAATAATTCTAAAAACTATTAACGGACTATTATCTATATGTTTAAATAAAAAACTATTCAATATTGTTTTGGCTTATATAGTGTAGTGCAATTTCTTTGTCTTGCTCTATTTGTTTTTTCAATGCTTCCAGAGACTCAAATTTTTGTTCGTCTCTAATTCTGTTTAAGATTTCTACGGTTAAAATTTCGCCGTAAATATTTTCATTAAAACTAAAGAAATGTACTTCAATAGTTTGTTTTGTATTATCACTAATTGTTGGGTTGGTACCAATATTCATTACACCAAAAAGAATTTGGTTTTTGTATGTAGAACGAACCACATAAACGCCTTGCTTAGGTATTAGTTTATAATCTTCGCTGATATGTATATTTGCTGTTGGAAAGTTAATGGTTTTTCCTAAACCTTTGCCTTTGGTTACTATTCCGTTGAGCATAAAATTATTACCCAAAAAGGAATTAGCGGTTTCTATATCTCCTTCCGTTAAGGCGGTTCTAATTTTTGTAGAACTTACAGATACATCATCTATATCTTGTGCAGAGATTTCTTCCACTTCAAAATTATAGATTTCTCCAAATCTTTTTAAATCATTAATATTAGCAGATCTATTTCTACCAAAGTGATGATCATAGCCAATAATTATTTTTTTGATATTAAGTTGTTTTACTAGAATATCTACCACAAATTCTTCGGCAGATAATCTTGAAAATTCTTTAGTAAATTTTTTCACACATAAATAGTCAATACCTAGTTGGTCTAAAATATGCGTTCTTTCTTCAATGGTATTAATAAGTTTAATGTTTGCGTCTTTTTGCAATACCATTCTAGGGTGTGGAAAAAAGGTTAATACAACCGATTTCAAATTTTCTTGTTTTGCAGTATTCACTAAGCGCTCAATTATTTTTTGATGACCAATATGCACGCCATCAAATGTACCAATGGTAACTATGGTTTTATGCGCATTTAGATTTTGAAAAGATTGAATTACTTCCAACTGTATTTATGTTTTAGGCAAAAATAAAAAAAGAGGATTGATATAGTATCAATCCTCTTTCAATAATTAGCGTATTACTGTATTATTTTTTTACAAAAGGTAAAGAAACCGTGTTTCCTTCTTTTGATATTTTAATAAAGTACATACCGTTACTTAATGCTGAAGTATTTATAGATAAATCAGAATTATTAGAAATAGTTTTATTGCTCATAACTTGACCTAGCATGTTATAAATCACATACGTATCTGGTAAATTATTATCACTTGTTTTAATGTTTAACACACTACTTGAAGGGTTAGGGTATATTGAAATACCTGTATCTAGAGTTAGTGAGTTAGTAGATAGTGCAGTTTGTACACCAAATACATAAGTACCTTCTAAACCTGTTGTAAAGCTTGCTGTTAATTTAAGATCTCCACCAAATGCTGTAACAGTAACTGGAGCTACTTCATTTGTTCCTTCTTTTTTAACATATAAGCTAGTTCTAGAATTACCTGTTTCAGATTCCCAACCTGCTAATTCTGCTTCTGTGAAGTAAAAGCTTAAAGTGGAAGCATCAGCGGTATTTTGTATAGCTGTTGTGATATCGAATGTTTTAGCACTAACAAAACTAGAAGGATCGGTATTTGCAGTATACATAGCAGAAGCCGCACCAACTGTTGCTACATCTCTTGAAACATTAATATCTGTACATCCATAAGCAAAACCTCCAAAGTTATCTATGGATAACATTAAGTTTTGGGAAGCAGTATCAAGAGCAAAAGCTTCACCAGGACCAGTTATATTTAATTGGTCTGCAGTAGCAGTATTTATTGTTTCTTGAATAGCAGTGGTAACATCTGCAGTAACAGATATATCATCTAGCATAAATGCAAAGGCATCATCAGATATTACATGTATTGTTACATAGATATCTTGTCCTTCGTAAGCAGATAAGTCATACGTATATTCTGTCCATGTTGTAGGGGCCTCTTCATAAGGAGAGTTTGAAAGGTATGTAAAACTAGCAGGGTTTGTGTTTGTAGTAGAAATACCTACTTGAAAACGTTCTAAACCATACGTGTCGATTGCCGATTTAGCCCATAATTTTAGTTCTCCATTTGCTCCAAAATTTTGCATTTGAGGAGTGAAAATATAATCGTCATTAGATGCAGGGTTTGCAGCAAAACAATTGAAGGTTTTGTCGCCAGTATGAGGATCCCAATTACCTGGTGCTAGAGAAGGTGTTGTTGCGCTAGAATTAAATACAATGAATGTTCCTGTATAGTTCGTATTTGTGAAAGTATGATCTTGTATACCCCACGTTGAATTTCCATCCACATCTAACATAGTCCATTGTCCAACTGGTGCTAATTCGAAATCGGTATAACTTTCAAAGCCATCTTCAAAAATTACTGCAGAACCAGAAGCTGATGCGGCAGTATCATCATTAATTATGGTAATAGATTTTGTTGAAGTGGTAGCTTCAGCATCTCCAGTTGTAGAAAGATTTATAGAAAGTTCTAAGGTCTCATCCGTTTCCACAAAACTATCTTCATATATTCTTAAAGTTACATCGTTGCTTGCTGTAGTAGTTCCTTGAGCAAAAGTTACCGAATTATTAATTAATTCGAAATCTTCATTTTCTGTAGCTGTTCCAGTTGCTAGTAAAGATACTGTTGCACTAGCAGAAGCACCTTGTGTAAGAGCAAAGCTAATTGTGTAATCTGTAAATCCACAATCACTTCCTTCGTCTAAGTCTCCTGAAGGAGAAGATTCAAAGTAGATGCTTGGTGCAGTAGAACAAGCAGTAGATGAATTTAATTCCATTCTACGTGGAGAATTAGTCATTACTGTTTGTATTCTATCCATTTGATCTTGCGTGAATGTATCCATACAGTAATCGAAAGAATAGTCCATGTAGTTTTGATATTGATCTGCAGACCCACAACTTGTTACAGCAACACAATCGTAATTTGGGTTTTCTGCATTTGGTGTGTCGTCACAATAATCATCATAAGCACAGCTACCGCTATTAGGTCCATCACCCCAAATATGGCGTAATCCTAACCAGTGACCAACTTCATGCGTCATTGTTCTACCAAATTCGTAAGAACCGTTTAGAATAAAAGTTCCATCATCTAAATCTTTTGTTCCCATAGCATTATATCCTGCAACAACACCATCGGTATTGGCAGCACCTCCAGCAGGAGCTCCGGCTAATCCAGAGTTACTAGGGAATTGTGCATAACCTAAAAGGCCTTCTAATCCACCTTGTTGTAAAGGTAGACCTCCAGGACGTATTACCCACATGTTTAAATATTTTGTAGGATCCCATTGGGTTGCAGCTTTCATTAACTGTACATCTGCAGTCGTTTCCCAATCTGGTCCAGTAAATCCGTCTGCAACATTGTTAGAATAAGGTGTGATAACATGTCTTACAACACCTGTGGTAGCAACACCGTTTTCATCAATATTAGCTAGACAAAAATTTATTTCAGTATCTACTGCTGCACCGGTTGTATTAGCACCACCACGAGTACCTGTAAGTTTTCTGTAATCTTCATTCATTACTGTGATTTGAGAAATTGCTTGTGCATCGGTTATGTTTTCTCCGGTTCCAAGTGCATCACCATCATGAATAATGTGTATAACTACTGGTATATTATAAATAGTTCTATTTGATGCTCTGTTTGCTTTTACCTGTTCCACTTTAGGAGCTAACCATGCTTCAAATTCATCAGAAGATAAACGTTCTGGATATTTTTGTTGTAATAAAGCTTCATTTTCTACAGTTAAACATCTTGCAAAACCTGTTTGATTTATAGACTCTAAAGTAGCTGGAGTAAGTTCAAACACCTGTGAAGATGCACTTGATCCTGTGCTTTTTGATTGTCCTTGAGCATATACAGTGACCTGAGATACTAAAAGAAAAATAAAAAGACTAAAAGTAATTTTTTTCATTTTTATTAATTTAAAATAATTGGATTTGTAGCCATAAAAGTAATGAAAATATGTTTATGAGAAGTATTTGATGGGAATAAAGAGTAAATTTTAACACTTGCTTTAGTAAATATCAACTCTTTATTTTGGCTTTTTAAGGCTAGCATATAATGGGGTTTTTATTTATTGAAATAATGTTTGTTGTCTTGATAAAATTAATGTCATCAGCAGTAATTTGGAATGAAGTTGTGAAAAAAATAATAACAGCATTGCTAATTAATTTATTTGTATATTTAATACGAATTTTAACTGACTAAAAACCAATATTATGCAAAAAATTACGCATTACAAATTCGCTTGTTTTACATGGCTAGCAATTTTGTTTTCATTGAACGTGTTAGCGCAAAAACCAGTAGAAAAACGATCTTTTGAGATACGTTTAGAAAAGGACGAAGCGATACAGACAGAAATTAAAAACAACCAAAGAGTTAATGTAGAAACAGGATTACCTGTTGCTCTTTATGGTTTAAATTACGAAGTTCCTCAAGGTTCGCCCGAAAGTATGGCGCTTTATTATTTAGAGCATGAATCTAAGACGCTTGGGTTTTCTAAAGAGGAAATTCAGAATCTAAAACACCATGCTACAAGAACTACAGATGTAGGATCTGTTGTTCGTTTTAGACAACATGCAGATGGGTATCCAGTAAATAAAGCAGAGGTGACGATAACTATTTCACCAGAAAACAAAGTAGTTTATGTAATGAATAGTTATCAATCTATTAATTCTTTTAATAGTGCACCAAGTGTTTCTGAAGACTTAGCATATACGTTAGCATATAATTATTTAAATGTATCTAGTGATGTTTTATTTAAAGCCAATAGATTAATGGTTTATAATAATCCTAAGATGACACGTTTGGCAAATGAAGTAACCATTCTAACAAATAATCCTGCAGGAGAATGGCACGTGTTTGTAGATGCACAAACCGAAGAGATATTTAAAGTTATTGATTTAAATCAATACTATTCGGATGAAAAGCATAAACATAATGATGCGTGTTTGCATGCTTCGGCTAAAATTTCAGAAGATAGAAGAAGAGTAAGCGGAACGGGTATGATTTTTAATCCAGATCCATTAACTTCAAACATGGTTGCTTATGGTGGTGGTTATATAGATAATAATGATGCAGCTTCTGCAGAATTAAATGCAGCAAGAATGAGTGTAACTTTAAACGATATAACTTTAACAGGAAGTACGTATTCCCTTGTTGGTCCTAGAGCAGAAATTGTGGATTTCGATACACCTAATACAGGGCTTTTTACACAAAACTCATCGGTATTTAATTTTGATAGAGAACAAGACGGTTTTGAAGCAGTAAACATATATTATCATATAGATTATATGATGAATTATATAAATAACACCTTAGGTTGTGATGTTATGCCTTATCAATATGCGGGAGGTGTGCAATTTGATCCACATGGATGGAGCGGACAAGATCAATCTTCTTATAATAGTGGAAGTGGACAATTAAGATTTGGTGAAGGTTGTGTAGATGATGGTGAAGATTCGGATGTTATTCATCATGAATTAGGCCATGGATTACATGATTGGGTTACTTCAGGAGGAAACAGTGGCGCTGAAGGACTTGGTGAAGGTACAGGAGATTATGTTGCACAGTCTTATAACCGTGCTATTAATAATGCCAATGGATATTGGACCGCTGCAGATCCACAATATAATTATGTGTTTAATTGGGATGGTCATAACGAATGTTGGAATGGTAGAGTCACCAACTATAGTGCTACTTACCCTGGAGGTTTAACGGGTTCTATTCATACAGATGGACAAATTTGGGCGACTTGCCTAATGGGTATTTGGGATCAAATTGGTGGTCAACAAATGGATAAAATATTTTGGGAAGGTTTAGGAATGACCGCAGGAACTACAGGACAAAATGATGCAGCTGTAGCTGTATATCAAGCAGCAGTAAATTTAAATTATAGTCCAGCAGATATAAGTACAATTCATACATCATTAACAGGTTGTGGTTATACATTGCCAGCTTTACCTGGTCCGCCAGTTGCATCTTTTGACGCTAGTACATCGTCGGTTTGTTTACAAGGAGATACGTCCATAACATTTATGGATACTTCTGCTCCAAGTGCAACCTCTTGGTCTTGGACTTTTGAAGGAGGTACACCTGCTACATCTACAGATCAAAATCCAACAGTTACTTATGCAGCAGCTGGAACGTTTGATGTTACGTTGGTTGCTACCAATTCGTTTAACACAGATACCATTACAATAACCGATTATGTTTCTGTTTTAACTGGTGCTGCTTGTCCAGCGTGTACAGATTTAGGTTCAGGAGCTTTAGGTTTAGTAATTCCAGATGGTGTTGGGGCAAATACAGCAGGAGCTGCTTTAACAACTACCATGACGATACCTGCTACGGAGAATAGAAATATTAATTCTGTGATCTTGAATGTAGATATTACGCATTCTTTTATTGGAGATTTGGTAATAGAGCTGAAACATCCAAATGGTACTACTGCTGTTGTGGTTTGGGATAGAGATTGTGCCAGTGAAAATGAAATGAATGTTACTTTTGAAGATGGGCAACCTGCTATAGTGTGTGCAGATCCTGCAGTTGGAACCTATAATCCAGTAAATCCTTTATCTGCTTTTAATGGTTTAGAAAGTGAAGGGGAGTGGACGCTCTCCATAACAGATTGGTGGAATGTAGATACAGGTACTTTAGAGAATTGGTCTTTAGAGGTATGCGGACAATCTTTATCTATTGCAGAAAATGCTTTTAATACGTTTTCACTATTCCCTAATCCGAATAGCGGAGCATTTACCATTAACTTAAACTCGTCTTCTAATAAAGACATTAATGTTGAGGTATTTGATATTAGAGGTCGTTCTGTATTTAATAATTCGTATGTAAATACTACAGATTTCAACCAAGAAATTAACTTAAGTAATGTGCAATCTGGAATGTACTTAGTAAAAGTTAGTGATGGAGAGAAAGAAACTATTAAAAAGATTCTTATTGAGTAATACTAAAATAGTGTTTAATAAAAAAGGAAGCCAATTGGCTTCCTTTTTTTATTTTCCGTTAAACGTATTCATGGTGTTATTTGTACCTGCAGTGCCAAAAGATCTAATAATCTCTGAAGCTTTATCTAATCTTTCTGTTAGTTTGCTCTCCTCTTCTGCAGTCCATTCTCCAAGAACATAATCCACTTGTCTTCCTTTGCTAAACGCATCACTAATACCAAATCTAAATCTATTGTATTTTGTAGTATTTAATTTGTCTTGTGTGTCTTTTAATCCGTTATGACCTCCATCACTTCCTTTGGTTTTAATTCTAATGCTTCCAAAAGGCAAGTTTAAATCATCTGTGATAACCAGTAAATTTTCTAAAGGAATTTTTTCCTTAGTTAGCCAATAAAGAATTGCTTTTCCGCTTAAATTCATATACGTACTTGGCTTGAGTAGAATAAAGGTTCTTCCTTTAAATTTATAAGTGGTTATATCTCCTAGTTTTTGAGTTTCAAAAATAAGATTTTCTTTTTCCGCAAAATGGTCTAATATTTTAAAGCCAATATTATGTCTGGTATGTGTGTATTTTTCACCAATATTTCCAAGACCAACGATAAGATATTTTTTCATGGGATCTATTTCTTCTGTTTTGTGTAAAGCTTTCTTTTTTTTGAAAAGCGATGTTAAGAATTTACACATGGAAGGTTTTTGTTTTTGTAAAAATAAAAAAAGCATCCTGAATAAACAGAATGCTTTTTATAATTGTGTAAATAAATAAATTTATTCTTGAGTACCTTCAGCTGCTGGAGCATCTCCTTCTGCACCTTCTTCTTCGTCTTCATCATCAACAACTGCTGTTCTTGAAGTTTTAATCTGACAAATTACTGTGTTTTCAGAATGTAATAAAGTGTATTTAGATTGATCTAAATCTGCTACAGATACTTTATCACCAATTTTTAAATTAGTAATATCTATTTCGATTAAATCAGGTAAGTTAGCTGGTAACGCTTTAACACGTAATTTACGGTTGTTTTTTCTTAAAACACCACCATTTTTAACACCTTTAGAGTTTCCAGTTAATTCTACAGGAATATTTAATGCAATTTCTTTATCATCAAATAATTGATAGAAATCTATGTGTAAGATTCTATCTGTTACAGGATGAAATTGAATGTCTTGAAGTACAGCATTAAATGTTGTTCCGTTAGCAAGCTCAATAACAACTGTATGCGCATTAGGAGTGTATACAAGTTTAGAGAAAGCTAATTCTGGTGCGTGAAAATGCACTGGTTTGTCTCCTCCGTATAATACGCAAGGAACCTGACCAGCATTTCGTAAGGCTTTTGTTGCTTTTTTGCCTACGATTTCTCTTTGAGATCCGTTGATTGTAATTGATTTCATTGTTTTGTTTTTATTTTAATTATTAATTACATTAAAAATTTTGAGCTAATAGATTTGTTATGATGTACGTTTTGCATCACTTCAGCAAATAAATCAGCACTACTTAATACTTTGATTTTTGAACATTCTTTTTGAAGAGGAATAGAGTCTGTTACTATTAACTCTTCCAATTTAGAATCTTCAATTCTTTCGTATGCGCTACCAGATAAAATAGGATGTGTACAAATAGCTCTAACACTTAAAGCACCTCTTTCCATCATTAAATCTGCAGCCTTAGTTAATGTTCCGGCAGTATCTACCATATCATCTACTAATACTACGTTTTTACCAGTAACATCTCCAATAAGTTCCATGTGAGAAATTACATTTGCTTTTGCGCGTTGTTTGTAACATATTACAACATCACTAGCTAAAGCTTTAGAATATGCATAAGCTCTTTTAGAACCTCCCATATCTGGCGAAGCAATAGTTAAATTATCTAAATTTAATTCTTTTAGATACGGTAAAAATATAGTGGATGCAAACAAATGATCTACAGGCTTTTCAAAGAAACCCTGTATTTGATCTGCATGCAAATCCATAGTTATTATTCTAGTTGCTCCAGCTGTTTCTAGCATTTTAGCTACTAATTTTGCAGCAATAGGAACTCTAGGTTTGTCTTTTCTGTCTTGTCTTGCCCAACCAAAATAAGGTATTACTGCTGTAATATGTCTTGCAGATGCTCTTTTAGCGGCATCCAACATTAACAACATTTCCATTAAGTTTTCTGGACCAGGATTTGTAGAACCAATAATAAATACGCGGGTTCCACGGATAGATTCTTCATAAGATGGTTGAAATTCGCCATCGCTATAAGTAGATGTGATTACATTACCTAAATGTGTACCATAGGCGTCAGCAATATTTTTTGCTAAAACTTTACTTTGCATACAAGAAAATATCTTTGCTTCAGTAATGGTGTTTGACATGATTAATCTATTATTAATTAGGCTTTTATATAGCCTGTTTTTTAATGAGGTGCAAATTTAGAGTTTTTTTTCATTCTATACAGCATTTCTATGCGATTTTTAAAGGATATATAGAAAAATAAATTAGTTTTGCATTATACAATTGCTCAAGTGGCGGAATTGGTAGACGCGTCGGATTCAAAATCCGATTCTTCGGAGTGCGGGTTCGATTCCCGCCTTGAGTACAAACCTTAACAGAAATGTTAAGGTTTTTTATTTTAAATTGTATATTTACACGCAACCCAAATATCTATATCTATGCTAGAAGAATTCTGGTTTAACGTACAATATGGTATTAACCATGTGTTAGACATTAACGCTTATGATCACGTACTTTTTTTAATAGTTCTTGCTGTTCCTTATATCTTTAAAGACTGGAAACGCATTTTAATGTTAGTGTCTATTTTTACACTAGGGCATACATTGTCTTTAATATTAGCAGCCTATGGTGTGGTTTCTGTAAATGGTAAGTTGGTAGAGTTTCTAATTCCTATTACTATTTTAGTAATGGCTATTTTTAATGTATTTACAGCTGGTAAAACGGCTAAGAGCGATAAAGTTGGCGTTTTGTTTTTTTCTACACTGTTTTTTGGATTAGTACATGGTCTTGGTTTTGCAAGAGAATTTAAACTCATGGTAGGTAAATCGGATAACAAATTAGTAACCCTTTTAGAATTTGCATTAGGTATTGAGTTAGCGCAAATAATTATCGTTTTTGTGGTGCTGTTTTTAGGTTTTTTAATGCAAACTATTTTCAGATTCTCTAAACGGGATTGGGTTATGGTCGTTTCTGCTATTGTAATTGGTTTAGTAATACCAATGATTATAAATAGTAATATACTTTTCTAGGAGCCAAAGTTTGGTAAAACTTTAACTTACAAGTGTTGTAATTAAAATACGAAGCAAGTATCTTCGTTATACCTCTTGGTATGAAATCTTTATAACACAAAACTATTTTAACTGCAAAATAAAATATGTCAGAAAAAAAGAAGCTTAAATATGATAAAGCGTATTTAAGAATAGCAACAGAATGGGGAAAACTATCTGCTTGCGAACGTAAACAAGTTGGTGCTTTAATAGTAAAAGACAGAATGATTATTTCTGATGGCTTTAATGGTACACCAACAGGTTTTGAAAACTATTGCGAAGATGACGAAGGGTATACCAAATGGTATGTATTACACGCCGAAGCTAATGCTATTTTAAAAGTAGCGTCTTCTACACAATCTTGTAAAGGGGCAACCTTATATATTACATTGTCACCTTGTAAAGAATGTAGTAAGTTAATACACCAAGCAGGAATTGTAAGAGTAGTTTATAACCAAACATATAAAGACGATTCTGGTCTGCGTTTTTTAGAAAAAGCAGGAATAGAGTTAGAATTAATTGAAGCATTAAAAGCATAATGAATATCAAAAAAAAATACTTACCACTAATTCTTGGGGTTGCAATTGCAGCTGGTATTTTTATTGGCGGAAAATTAAATTTCACAGATTCTTCAGATAGGTTATTTACTGCTAACAGTAAAAAAGATAAGCTTAACCGTCTTATAGACTACATAGATTATGAGTATGTAGACGATGTAAATACAGATAGTATTGTAGATGTAACCGTAAACGGAATTCTAGAAAATCTAGATCCGCACTCGGTATATATTCCAAAAGAAGATATGCAACGCGTTAGCGAAAACATGAAAGGTGATTTTGTTGGTATTGGTGTTAGTTTTTATCCTTATAAAGATTCTATTGCGGTAATAAGAGCTGTAAAAGGAGGTCCGAGTGAGAAAATTGGTATTCAAGGCGGTGATAGAATTCTTTTTGCCAATGATGATACGCTATTCGGAAATAACTTTTCTAATAAGGAAATTGTTGTTAAGCTGAAAGGGAAAATAGATACAGAAGTAAATTTAAAAGTCTACAGAAAAGGGGAAGAGGAATTACTTGATTTTAAAGTTACCAGAGATCACGTGCCAATTACTAGTGTGGATGCATCCTATATGCTAACGAATACTTTAGGTTATGTGAAAATAAATCGTTTTGCAGAATCTACTTTTAAAGAATTTAAAACAGAATTAAATAAGCTTGAAAAACTTGGTGCAACACAAATAGCTTTAGATTTAAGAAGTAATCCTGGTGGTTTTTTAAATATTGCCGAACAGATTGTGGATGAGTTTTTAGAAGATGATAAACTGATTCTATTTACCAAAAACAAAAGAGGAACCATAGAAAAAAGCTTTGCAACCAAAAAAGGAGACTTCGAAAAAGCAGATGTTTTTGTGCTTATAGATGAAAATTCTGCGTCCGCAAGTGAGATCGTTGCAGGAGCTTTACAAGATAATGATAAAGGAACCATTGTTGGTAGACGTTCGTATGGAAAAGGTTTGGTACAACGCGAAATGCAACTTGGTGATGGTAGCGCAGTACGATTAACTGTTTCTCGTTATTATACGCCAACAGGAAGGTCGATACAGCGTTCTTATAAAAACGGAAACAAAGATTATTATGATGAGTATTTTTCACGTTTAGATAGTGGCGAATTACTAGACTCTGATAAAATAGAAGTTGCCGACTCTCTAAAATTCACAACTCCAAAAGGTAAAGTAGTTTATGGTGGTGGCGGAATTATTCCAGATGTATTTGTGCCTTTAGATTTAAGTATGCAAAATGAAACCTTTAACTATCTGCAACAAACTGGGTTTTTAAATTATTTTGTTTTCGAGCAATTAGATAAGCAAAGAGAAGCTTATGATAATTTAACACGAGAAGATTTTGTGAAGGATTTTATAATCACAGACAATGTTGTACAGGATTTTCAGGAGTATTTAAGAGAGCGTTTAAAGAGAAATCTTACTTTTTTAACCTTTAAAGAGGAAATTAAACTGCTTATTAAAGCGGCTTTAGGAGAACAATTGTTTGGTGAAGGTACCTATCAAGAAGTGATTAATCAGCAAGATATTATGATTGAAGAGGTGGTTAAGTTAAGTGAAGAACATTAACTAGGTCTTTTCATTCGGCCGATAGCACGGATTCCGATAGCGCGGATTTGCAATCCGTGAATCCTATAGTTTGTAAACCGATAGCGCGGATTTGTAATCCGTGAACCCTATAGTTGTAATCCGTGAATCCTATAATGTAGATTTGCAATCCCTATCCATAAGAGTACGTTAATATAGAGCATCGTTTTTGACGCTCTTTTTATATTTATAAAAAAGCTTAAATGATATAAAAACAATTAGGTCTACAAAATATAAAGGAACAATGGCAGAATATTTTTAAAAAGCCTGTATATATTTACAACGAGAATTCGATTAGATCCCGATAACGCGGATTTGCAATCCGTGAATCCTATAGTCCGATAACGCGGATTTGCAATCCGTGAATCCTATAGTCTACTAAACATAAAGGAACAATGGCAGAATATTTTTAAAAAGCCTGTAGATATTTACAACGA
Organism: Lacinutrix himadriensis; assembly: GCF_001418105.1. Lineage (GTDB taxonomy): Bacteria > Bacteroidota > Bacteroidia > Flavobacteriales > Flavobacteriaceae > Oceanihabitans > Oceanihabitans himadriense. Next base: position 404,083 of record NZ_LIQI01000022.1, on the reverse strand, counting down.
GAATTCGATTAGATTCATAACAGTCACGGATTACAAATCTGTGCTATCCGTTAGTTTAGAATACGTTTTAGTTTACGTTCACGGATTACAAATCCGCGCTAACCGGTTTAAGTTAAGTGAAGCTTACTTATTATACTTTGTCATGCACTTTGTCATGCGCTTTGGTATGCACGCCGTTATTCCATAGCGTTAAAATATCAGTAGCTACTTGCGCACCACTTCCAGAAGCTATTGCAAATTGACTACGCCAACCAGCTAGAGTACCTGCAACATATAAGCCTTCTTCAATTTTGTGATCTATATTTTTCAACCAAATTCTGTCTTTTTCTTTTACAGCTCTAGGATGTGGTTCTATATAATTTTCTAAACCTTTTATGCCTAGCAAATTGGTGTAACCCACAGCAATTACAACACACTTAGTTTGGTAGGTTTCTTTGTTTGTAAGTATGGTATAGCCAGCTTCTGTTTTAGTGATCTCAGAAACCTTTTCGTTTTCTACTTGTACAACATGTGGGTATTGTGTGGTAAGTTGCTCTTTACCTTCTTCTAAAATAGTTGCTCCAGTAGTTCCAGGTGTTAAACCCAATACATTATTAAATAAGGCATTTTGTAAATGTGAGGATTTTTGGTGCATGATAATACCAATACGCTTGTTTTTAGCAAAGGCCTTGTTTTGTGCAGATCCTAAAACCAAAGCACAAGACATTCCTGCTGCTCCACCACCAATAATTAGAGCATCAAACATTATTTGCTGTTTTTAACTTGTTTGTTTACTTTTTTAGAAAGCCTTAAAACTTGCAATAAAGCAATACCACATAGAGAAGTGAAAATAGTAATTAGTGCAACGACGCTTTGTCCTTCAAAAAGATTATTAAAATCTATTTGTGTGACATTAAAAATTATCAAAATAGCAGCTATAACGGTAAATACGATGGTGAATATTTTCATGTGTTTTTATTGGTTTTAACCTTTAATTTTGGCTGTTCTAATTATATGAACAGCGCTTTAATATTATGAGCAAATAACTTTACTGCAATAGCTAAAAGAATTACACCAAAAACTTTTCGGATAATACTAATTCCGTTTTGGCCAATAAGCTTTTCTATTTTAGCAGATGTCTTTAAAACAATAAAGATAATTAAAACGTTAAGCAAAACAGCGATTATAATATTTTCTATTCTAAATTCGGCACGTAAAGAAAGTAAGGTAGTTAAGCTTCCTGGTCCTGCAATTAATGGGAATGCTAGCGGGAATACCGAAGCGGTTATTGCGCTGCTGCCTTCATCATCTTTATATAAGGTGATACCTAATATCATTTCTAATGCAATAAAAAACAAAATAAAAGAACCTGCAACGGCAAAACTATTTACATCAATACCAATTAGAGAAAGTAAACTTTGTCCTAAAAACAAAAAAACAATCATAATAATACCAGCAATAATGGATGCTTTTTCACTTTGTATATGACCTACTTTTTTTCGTAAGTCGATAATAATAGGAATATTTCCTATAATATCGATTACCGCAAAGAGTATCATAAAAGCGGTAAGTATTTCTTTAAAATTAAGTTGCATGATTTTTAACTTTTAATTTTCGGTGCAAATGTCGTTATAATAAAAGGATTCCTAACATTAAATAATTGTAAATTTTATGTGCAAAAATTGTTAGCTTTTTTATTTCAATATCTAGTATATTTGCAATATGTTTCAACTAGGAAAAACAATAGTTTCAGAAGATATTATTCAAAAAGATTTTGTGTGTAACTTATCTGCATGCAAAGGTGCTTGTTGTATAGATGGAGATGCTGGAGCTCCTTTAGATAAAGAGGAAGTTAAAAAATTAGAGGATATTTATCCAAAAGTAAAACCTTATTTACGTAAAGAAGGTATTGCTGCAATTGAAGAACAAGGCACTTCTATTGTTACCGATTTTGGTGATTTAGAAACACCATTAATTAATGGTGCAGATTGTGCATATGTGATTTTTGATGATAAAAAAACAGCGCTTTGTGCTATTGAAGAAGCGTATAATCAAGGAGATATAGATTGGAAAAAGCCAGTTTCGTGTCATTTATATCCTATTCGCGTTAAAGAATATTCGGAGTTTTCTGCTGTAAATTATGATAAATGGGAAATTTGTGATGATGCTTGTACGCTTGGTGCAGCCCTTCAGGTTCCTGTTTATAAATTTGTTAAGCAAGCTTTAGTAAGAAAGTTTGGTGAAGATTGGTATACTGAACTAGAAAAGGTTGCAGATAAAATGAATAGGTAATTAAGCAGTTCTTAATTTTATCTCTTCCGTAGGAATTTCAATAACTACTTTGGTTCCGCTTGCTAGATTATTAGCATCATATAAATCGATGATTTCTAATTTATAATCGTTTGTAAATTGTTTAGAAAAATTATCTAATCGCTCTTTTGTAATAGAAATACCTACAGATTTTCGTTTTAGTGTTTTTTGCTTATTGATTTTTTCGGAAGCCACTCTACCAATACCATTATCTGTTATGTAAATGGAAACCGAATTGTGTTTTGGTTTTTCAATATGTACATGAATTTCTTTGTTTTTTGTTTTTGAAGACAAACCATGCCATAAAGCGTTTTCTAAAAAAGGTTGTAAAATAAGGGATGGCACTTTTATGTTTTCGGCATTTACATTTTTATCAATTTCTATTTTATACTTAATTTCGTTGTCAAAACGAATATTTTCAATATTCATGTAAAGCGTCATGGTTTCTACTTCTTCGGCTAAAGAGATTTCTTTTTCTGTAGATGCGACTAAAATTTTTCGAATAAGTTTTGAGAACTTGTTTAGGTAGTAAACTGCATTTTCCTTTTCGTTATTAATAATGTACAGCTTAATAGAATTTAGGGTATTGAATATAAAATGCGGATTCATTTGATTACGCAACATGTCTTGCTCTAGCATGATAATTTGCTTTTCGCTTTTTAAACTTTTTTGTCGGTTTAAAACATATAGAATCCCTAAAGTTAATAGTGCGCCAAATACACTTAATAGTAGTATTCTTTTGTTTTGTGCTAAACGTAGTTTTACAATTTCATTTTCGCTAGCTAACTCTTTTATCTGATTACTTTTCTTTTCGCTTTCATATTTAATAACCAAGTCATTTACATATTGTAAATTTCTTTCGTTAGTTACGGTTTGGTCCAGAGCTACATGTGCTGTGAAGTATTCGTGAGATTTTTTGTAATCTCCTTGTAGCTCATATAATTGGGAAAGGTATTTGTACGCGTCAATTTTTGAAGTCACTAGATTTAAATCATTAGATTTTTGTAATCCTTTTTTTAAATTTATTTCTGATTCTTCAAATTTCTTTTGTTTTAATTGTAGCCATCCTAGATTTATATAAACGGGGATAATGTGGTATTGGTCAGTTAGTAGTAAAGCTTTTTGTAAAGCAATGTTGAGGGTGTTTTGTGCTTCTTTATATTTCCCTTGTTTGATGTAGATTACAGCAATACTATTGTTGCAAATTACGCGACCAATATTAGAGTTTATTTGATTATTATAATCTAAAGAGGTTTTGTAATCATCAAGTGCGTCTTCTAGCAAACCCTTGCTTTCTTTAACATAACCAATGTTTTGGTAGTTAATAGCTAGTCCTAGTTTATTGTCTAGCGCTCTTTCAATTTCTAAAGAGTGGTTGAATTGTATAAAAGCTAAATCATATTGCTTTAGCGATAAATAAATGTTACCCATGCTATTTCTGGAAACGGCAATACTTCGTTTTAAATTTAGAGAGGGTTCTTTTACTGTTTCGGCAAGATCTAAAGCTTGTTTGTGGAAGTCTAAGGCATAGCGAATTAGGTCTAATCTCCTATTTACTACACCAAGCATGTTTAGGCTTATTACTTGTAGTTCTAAATTGTTGGCCTTTAATGCTAGCTCTTGTGCTTGTTTGTGAAAGGCTAAAGCTTCGGTGTATTTTGATGAGTTTCTATAATAAATACCCAGCATGTTTAAAGCATAACTTTCTCCTTCTAGGTATTTTGCTTCTTTACTTTTTGTAGACAAGTACTGCATTTTTAAGGTGTCATTACTAACGGTATTAAAAAGCGAATACAGGTCTTGGTAGCTATTAGGTTTCTTGGTTATAATGCTTTCTACTTGTGCTTTAAAATCAGGAGTTGCTGGCTCTTGTGCGTGCAGGTTGTTTCCTAACAACAAAATTGTAATTAGTATAAAACATTGTAATGGTATGTTTTTTAGTCTTTGCATCTTTTAAAGTCTGTCTAGAAAATCTAATTTACGCTGTCTAGCAACAGGGATTTTATGGTTAGATTGCATAACAACATAGCCTTCGGTTTAATAAACTCTTTTACTTTGTTTAAGTTTATAATATACGAGTTGTGTATTCTAAAAAACATTTTGTCTGGCAATAAGGCATCGACCTCTTTTAGTTTTTTGGTTACTACTAGTTTTTGGTTGTCTTTTAAAATAAGTGTGCTATAGTTGCCATCAGACTCGATAAAAATAATGTCGTCTACATTTAAAAAAATGAGCTTTCCGTCGGTGTTTATCGTGATTTTTTGCCTGCTGTTTTCTTCATTAAATTTATAAAATAATTCTTCTAGCTTATCGTAATTAATATTTTTAGTAGTTAGGTTTTTTAGCTTATTAATGGTGCTGCTTAAGTCGTCGGAATCTATTGGTTTTAATAAATAATCTATAGCCTCATGTTTTATGGCTTTAATAGCGTACTCATCATAAGCAGTTGTAATAACAACAGCAAAATCTTTATTGGTTAGTTTTTCTAGAAACTGAAAACCATCCATTGTTGGCATTTGTATGTCTAAAAATAGACAGTCTGGAGTATTTGAGGTTTTGTTTAAAAATGAAATGGCCATTTCTGGGCTAGAAAAAGTTTCAATAACTTCTATGTCTTTACTGAAATGATTAAGCTCCCAAGTTAGACTTTGGATTGCTTTTGGTTCATCATCTACAATTACTGCTTTTATCATAATATCAAATATAATAATATAAAATGAGGCGGTAACTTTATTATGTGTAGCTGGTTGCTTTTTTTGTATACTAAGCGCTGTTTCCTGTTTTATTAGATGGTATTGCTGTTTTATATACCAACTATACAAAATTTCTTACCAACTATACATTTGTGTATGTGAGTTTTGTATAAAATCGAGATATTAGCATTGCTATTAATTGTAAAAAACAATCAGTATTAATTTGCTATTAATCGACATACATGATTTTGAAAAACTAAAATCATGTATTTATATTGATTGATTTTTTTAGTTATTTCAGTTAGTTATTTTAGGGAGAAAAACGAGTGCTATAGGCGCTCGTTTTTTTTGTTTTGTAAAATTATGAAACCCCTTGTTTTACTGATGTTAACAAAACTTTAATATTTTAAACATCTAATAATCAGTAAGTTAGTTTAAATGGGTCAAATCCGTTGAAAAACTAGGTAAATACTCAGTTGTTAAAAACTTGTTGACAACGTTTACAAAATACCCTTTCTTTTTTAACTACAATTGTCAATCTTTGTTCAAGCCAAAAAACGAAATAGATTTTCTATATTTTTTATTAAAAAAAGCGATAGGAAATCCATTTTTTTTGAAGAAAGCTTCCTTTTTGATACCTATAAAAGGAAAATTATAACACGTTTTTACAGATTTATTATTAAGTTTTTGAATGATAGAAGTCATTCCAAATAACAAACTAGCTATTTAATTAAAAGATTATGGAGATTACGCAGATTATTAAAAGAGATTATGAAACAAGCCCTTTTGTTTTAAATAAGATTTCTAATGCCATTGAGAAAGCAATGCTTTCCGTAGGAAATGGTTCTAAAGAAGATGCGAATGCCATTTCTGTAAGCGTTTTAAAAACGTTGTTAGATAGAAAAGAAAAAGACTTTAAATATATTCCAACGGTAGAGCAAGTACAAGATCTTGTAGAAGAAAAATTAATGGGAAGCCAATTTCCTGATGTTGCTAAAGCATATATCTTATATAGAGACGAGCAAACAAGAAGTAGAAAAACAAATATTTTTGAAAAACGTATCAACCTTAAGCCATACGAATATCCTGCGCTTAACGATTATGTAGATGCGATTAGACATTCTTATTGGATTCATTCAGAATTTAACTTTACAAGTGATATTCAGGATTTTAAAACAAGACTTACCGTTGTAGAGCAAAATGCGATTAAAAATACCATGCTTGCTATTTCTCAAATTGAAGTTGCAGTAAAGAATTTTTGGGGAGAGATTTATAATAAAATGCCAAAACCAGAAATTGGATCTGTAGGAGCAACCTTTGCAGAAAGTGAAGTGCGCCATCAAGATGCATATTCGCATTTATTAGAGATTTTAGGACTTAACAACGAGTTTAAAAACATAAAGAAAAAGCCAGTAATTATGCGTCGTGTGCATTATTTAGAAATGGCTTTAAAAAATTCTAAAAGTGAAGACAATAAAGAATATGCAGAGTCAATTTTATTATTCTCTCTATTTATAGAACACGTATCTCTATTCTCTCAGTTTTTAATAATCATGGCATTCAATAAGCATAAAAACATGCTTAAAGGAGTTTCTAATGTGGTAGAAGCAACTTCTAAAGAAGAACAAATCCATGGGGATTTCGGAATTGATATTATTAGAATTATAAAAGAAGAAAACCCAACGTGGTTTGATGAAGCACATGCGGCTTCCGTACAAGAATTATGTAGAGAAGCATTTGAAAGTGAAAGTAAAATTATAGACTGGATTTTTGAAGCAGGCGAATTAGATTTCTTACCAAAAGACGTTATTAACGAGTTTATTAAAAATCGTTTTAACAACTCTTTAGAAAGTATTGGAATTGAAAAAGTATTTGAAGTAAACGAAAAATTAGTAGCACAAACCGAATGGTTTGATGACGAAATTATAGGAACAAAACATGGAGATTTCTTCGTGAAAAGATCTATAAACTATAGCAAAAGAACAAAAAGTATAACTAGCGACGACCTATTTTAAGATGAGCAACCAAACAAAACAGAACACCGAGGCAAATTTAAGTCAAGAAGCAAAAGCTTCTAATTATGACGAATTAATTAACGCTAGAAAAGAAACTAGAGAAGAAATTAAAAAGGAAGCAGGTAATAAAGAACCTGAAATTAAATGGTTAACCGAAAACAGTCGCAAGTTTTTAGCTTCAGGGTATTTAACAGATGATACTACACCAGAAGAAAGAATTAGAGAAATCGCGGAAAGAGCAGAAGACATTTTAAAAATTGATGGCTTTGCAGATAAGTTCTATGGTTATATGGCAGAAGGTTATTACTCACTAGCTTCTCCTGTTTGGTCCAACTTTGGGAAAAGAAGAGGTTTGCCAATTAGCTGTTTTGGTTCACATATCTCAGATGATATGGGAGATATCCTATATACACAATCTGAAGTAGGAATGATGTCTAAATTAGGAGGTGGTACTTCTGGTTACTTTGGTAAATTACGTCATAGAGGTGCTCCTGTTAAAAATAACGGAGAGTCTTCAGGAGCAGTACATATCATGCAACTTTTTGAAAAAATGGTAGATGTAGTAAGTCAAGGTTCTGTACGTAGAGGACGTTTTTCTCCATACTTACCTATTGATCATGCAGATATTAATGAATTTCTAGAAATTGGTACAGAAGGAAACCCAATTCAAGAGTTAACACATGGTGTAACTGTTGGTAATGAGTGGATGGAAGACATGATTGCTGGAGATCAAGAAAAAAGAGCTATTTGGGCAAAAGTATTACAACGTAGAGGAGAAATAGGATATCCTTATATCTTCTTTAAAGATAATGCAAACAGTACTGCACCAGATGTATATCAAGATAAAAATCATGAAATCTACGCAAGTAACTTGTGTTCAGAAATCATGTTACCAACAAACGATAGATGGTCATTTGTATGTGTACTTTCTTCTATAAACTTATTACATTATGATAAGTGGAAAGATACCGATGCAGTAGAAACAATGGTGTACTTTTTAGATGCCGTTTTAGAAGAGTTTATCACCAAGTTAGAAGTATATAGAGATTCCGATAACAGAGACGATAGACAGACGTTTATGTTCATGGAAAAAGCATATAACTTTGCTAAAGAAAACAGAGCTTTAGGATTAGGAGCTTTAGGATGGCATTCTTTATTACAATCTGAAAATGTAGCTTTTGATAGTACAGAAGCTTTCAATTTAAATAGTGAAATATTTAAAACCATTAATGATAAGTCTAATAAAGCATCACAAGAATTAGCAAAATTATTTGGTGAGCCAGAAGTTTTAAAAGGATACGGAAGACGTAATACTACATTAAATGCTGTAGCACCAACAACATCTTCAGCATTTATTTTAGGACAAGTATCTCAAGGTATTGAGCCAATTTGGTCTAATATATATGTAAAGGATATTGCTAAGATTAAAACCACGATTAAAAATCCGTTTTTACTAGCTCTTTTAGAAGAAAAAGGAATGAATACGAAAGAAATTTGGAATAGCATTCGTGATTATGATGGTTCTGTACAACATTTAGAAGGACTTACAGACCATGAAAAAGAGGTGTTTAAAACCTATTCTGAAATTGACCAAATGAGTATTATATACCAAGCGGCAAACAGACAAAACCATATCGATCAAGGACAGTCTTTAAATATCATGGTACATCCAGATATGCCAGTAAAAGACATCAATAAACTATATGTTACAGCATGGAAGTTAGGCGTTAAGTCGCTATACTACCAACACAGTATTAATGCTGCACAACAGTTTAAGCAAAAGAAAGAATGTGCTAGTTGCGAAGGGTAATTAGTAATATTTAATTAAGTGTTAAGGAAAAAACCATCTCGTCATCGAGGTGGTTTTTTGTTTGGTATAAAGAATATTAAATTAGAAGTATGTAAAAGCAATTGGAGGTGTTTATTTGTTATTAATGAATAGTAATCATTGCCTTCTTACCCTAAAGGAGTTGTTTAAAAACAAGAATTGTACATTAGATCATAAAAAAAACCATCTCAATCGAGATGGTTTTTTGTTATATAAGAAAAGAGAAAACTATGCTTTCTCTGCGTCGTCTTCGGTAATTACAGCAGGTTTAATACTGCTATCGTGTGCACCGTGATATTCTTCTAATAAATTCATAGTAGCGTTTAGTAAATCTTTCGTTTCTAATAACAATCCAAAATAAAGGGTTGTATTTTTCGGACTAGATTCTTCCGTACGGGTACGAGCAACTTGCGCTTGAATCTTTTGTTTTACTAAATCGTATACTTCGGTCTTTTCATTTAAGATCGCTCCAATTTTTTCAAAAGAACCAGAATCGAAAGCTTCCTTAATATCATTAAATAATACTTCTACTTTATCATCTACTTGCTTCAATTCTTTAATTTGATTGAATTTAAGTTTTTTATGATTGTTATTAATGTGTTTATGACTTACTCTAGAAATGTATTCTAAAGACTGTGTCATATCTTGTAAATAACCTAAAATGTTTATGTAGAAGTTACTCGCTCCAATACTAGATTCGTCTAAGTTTTTAATAAAATAGAAGATGTTATCTCTAAGTTCATCTACTTCATCGGATAGCTTAATAACTTGTTTTTTATTCTTTTTAAGTAAGGTTAAATCTTGTTTAGCAAGTCCTTTAACGGCATTGGTATAAATTCTGTTTCCACGTTTTACAACACTTGCAATATTACTTGCACTTTCGTGAATTACTCCTTGTACAGAACTACTTTCTGCTTTAGTTAAGGTGTCTTCTGCCTTTTCTTCTTTACTCTTTTTATTGTGTGCTATATAGTTTCTTAATAATAAACCAAAAGCAGCAACCAATAATAAAGGAAACATTACTTGTAGGTTTAAGTTTAGTAAGTAAGCAACTAAGGCAGCAGCAACAAAGGCACTAAAAGCGGTAAAGAACCAACCTCCAATTACATTTAATACACCAGCTACTCTATACACCGCGCTTTCTGCTCCCCAAGCTCTATCTGCTAAAGAGGTTCCCATGGCAACCATAAAAGTTACATAAGTTGTAGAAAGTGGTAATTTGTAAGATGTTGCTAAAGATATTAATACCGCAGCAACCATTAAGTTCACCGCAGCACGAACCATATCGAAAGCTGGTAACTCATGCACCTTGTCTTTAGATATTTTTATTACTGGAACTTCAAATTGTTTGTCAATTTTGGCTTGCCATGTTTCTGGTAATATATAAGATGACATTTGAGACATTCCTATTGCTACTCTTACAAAACCACGAGATAAAAAGTTAGGTTGAAAACGTTCTTTAGTTGCGCTTTGACTAGATAAATCTAAAGATGTTTTAACTACATTTCTTGCTTTGGTAGAAAACCAGATGGTTAATACCATAATTATTCCTGCTATAAAAAGAAGCAAGTTGTTGGTTGGTACTTTTTCTGCTAATACATCCATAGGAAAAGCATCTGCAGCTAAACCAGAAGCAGTCCATTCTGTAAATGCATTATAAGCAGCTATTGGTACACCAATAAAGTTAACTAAATCATTTCCTGCAAAAGCTAATGCCAATGCAAAAGTACCTACTATAATAATTAGTTTATAAATGTTTGTTTTGAATAAGGTAATAGCAGCAAAAGCTAATAAAGACCAAATTACAGAACTTATAAGGATAATATAAAGTACTTGATGTTCTAAATAGTCTTTCATCGTGTCACCACCTAAAAGATCGAACGGTTGGTTTGCGTAAGAAGTTCCTTTTAAACCTTTCATGAAGATAAAATAGGTAATTGCGGTAAGTGCTAATCCGCCAAATAAAGCACCAACCCAATTTGCTTTCTTCTCAAAATTATAAGATAATAATAATCTGGAAACCCATTGTACTAAAGCACCAATGGAGAATGCGACGACTACCGAGAGTACGATTCCGAATATAATTTGGGAAGCTTTAGAGGTGTTTATGTAATTTACTACATCATCAAAATTTCCACCATCATGACCAATTTTTATTAAAGCCATGGCAACAGCAGCTCCTAATAACTCAAATACAATAGATACTGTGGTTGAGGTTGGCATACCAATGGTATTAAAGAAATCTAATAGTAGAATATCGGTTATCATTACTGCCATGAAAATAATCATGATTTCATTAAACATAAATTCTCCAGGGTTGAAAATTCCTTTACGTGCAACTTCCATCATTCCGCTAGAAAAAACAGCTCCTACTGCAACTCCTAAACTAGCGACAATCATCACTGTTTTAAAAGTAATCGCTTTAGAACCAATAGCCGAATTTAAAAAGTTTACAGCGTCATTACTCACTCCAACCACTAAATCGGCAACAGCCAAAATAGCAAGAGCAATAATCATATATAAGTATATATTTTCCATAATTTAATTTAAAAATGTTTGCAAATATCTTTAGTCTTCTTGATTAATATGTTACCTAATTGTTATGTTTTAAAAATGAATGTCAAATTGTAATCGGTACATCAATTCGTTATTCCCTTGAGTTACTTCTAGGTGGCTAATATCGGACTGTATTTTTAATTTATGACCAACAATATATTTGGAAACACCAAGTGTATATTGACTTTGATTCGCGTTACCTGTTAATTTGTCCCAATCTATATTGGTGAACCTTCCAGAAATTTCCCAATCTTTTTTTAATAAATATCCTGCTTGTAGGTTGATAGCACTACCTATTTGAACAGCGTCTATGTCGCCTTCTTCATTAGTAAAGAACACATCGTCTGCATTTCTATCTGCATATTCTGCCATAAAAGAAATGCCTTGGTATTTAAACATAGCATCTATGTATAAGGTAGAGATATTGGTTTCGTGAAAAACACCTTCTTCGTTTACCATGTAATCTCCTTGGTTACTTCTCGTTTTTACGGCGTTGTTATTAAAATCATAACTAACACCTAAAGCTAACTTTGGAGTTGGTTCGCGTTTTAAATCACTTCCTTTATAATCTCCTTGACTTGCAAAGTCTCCAAAAGGTAAAAATTCTAAACGACCAGTATATTGATGGCCTCCAAGGTTACCAGAAGTGATGTTTCTTCCTTCTCCTTGCGAAATAGCAAGTGCTTCTTTAATAATAAAGGTGTCTGTAATGTTAAAGTGATGTCTTAATTGAATCCCTAAATCGCGATCAATATTAAATCTGCTATTTAATAAAGAACGATCAACTTGTTGCAGATTGGCCGAAGAAATGACACGCTCTCTGTTTCCTGGTAGTTTGGTTTGTCCAAACCAAAGCACGAAGTTTTCATGGAAGTTCCATTTTATAACAGCATCCAAAATATATCTTGGTGCATTACTGGTATACTCTGAAGCTCCAGAAATATCTCTATTGGATAAGCCTAGTTCTAGTTTGTATTTTAGTTTTGGGCTATATGCAAAGCCGTTAAACTTTAATCTAGCACGACGAACTAAAAAATTGGACTCGTTAGCTTCTCCATCTTCCCAGTTGGAGATAGCAAGAAATTGCATTCTAGCGCCAATTTTCATGGTGAATGTGCTATCCTTTCCTACTAGGTTGAATAATCCTTTCCCAAATTTGGGAGATTGGTTTTCTTGCCCACGTATGGAGGTAATTGCAAATAGTAGCATTGCAATTAATAAAGAGTTAAGCTTCATTAAGTTACTTATTAGTTTTTGTCGCTACAAAGAACCAACACTAATGTTAACTTAATGTTTCTAAATTATTAAATTTAACAAACAAAAAAAGGCTGCTTTGGCCAAAAGCAGCCTGTAGAATTCATGATAATATAGTCGACAAAAACTAATAGATTATATGAAATACTAAAATTTGTATTTTAAAATACAAGCAAATATCTAATACAAAAATGATTTTAATGTAATGTAAATATTAAGTAATTATTAATAAATATCATTATTTTAACAGCGCTCAATAAATTGATAAACAGATAGTTATTGGTTTAATGTTAATTTAATGTTACGTAAATGTTTCGTAATTATTAATAAATGTGTATATTGTGGTATTATTAATTAAAAACCCATAATAATGAAGAAGCAATTTATTTTGTTTTTCGCTTTAATGCTTTCAGTGATTTCTTTTGCACAGCAAGAGAGAACATTAAAACTTAACGAACAAACTAGCTTAATTGAAGTAACGTACTATCACGACAATGGTGTAGTGAGTCAAACAGGATTCTATACAACAGATGGTAAACTTCAAGGAGAGTGGTTACGTTTTGATACCAAAGGCGATAAAACAGTTTCGGCGAATTATGATAATGGGAAGAAAGTCGGCAAGTGGTTTTATTGGAATGATAAAACTTTAAAAGAAATAGATTATACAAACAATGCAATTGCAAATGTGAGTGAATGGACAAACAAAACGTCTATTGCTACTAGACAATAAATAGCATTAAGAAAAATAAAAAAGCATCCTAATTAGGATGCTTTTTTTGATTTAGGGACTATTCAAATAAATTACTTATTCCACGGTCCAAGATGCTCCCCATGTAGCATAATCTGTTCCTGTTCCGTTTCCGTTACCAGAAATAAATTCAGCTTCTGTAAAGATTTCAGCAGTATCATTTTTCATGTTTAAAGTGACATCGGTAAAAGTGACATTGGTAACACTTAAATCTCCACTAATAACTCCAGCTCCTGTTGGGCTATCTCCAGCATCTCCATCTAAATCAAAACCTTCTTCAAAACCTTGAATTAAAACATTGTTGAATATTCCTTGTGTACCTGCTCTTAAACGAATTGCTTCATTTCCAGTTGCAGAACCTAATCCTATAATTGTTAAGTTAGTAACTGTTGGCTTAGAGTAATAACCAGCAGCATTACTAAAGTCGGTGTTAAAACCATCTGCTTCAATACCTTTATCGTGATCTACTCCATGCTTCACGTATGCATTTGTAATGGTTCCTGTGTAACCTTCTGTCCAGTCAATAGAATCATCTTGTGCATTTACTACAGAAACATAACTAGCGTTTACTGTTCCTCCAAAGAATTCGATACCATCATCTTTACCTTCAAAAGCTTGAATGTATTCTACAGAAGTTCCGCTTCCAACTCCATAAAAAGAGAATCCGTTGTTTTCCGACTGTCCATCTGCAGCACCACCAGAATATTCTACACGAACATAACGTAAGCTTCCAGAATTATCTGTTGCATCTGTTCCTCCAAATGGTAAGCTAGCAATTTCTGAAGTAGAAGTAGATGTTCCAGTTACTGAGTTGATAGGCGCTTTTCCTAAAAGAATTAATCCTCCCCAATCTCCAGCACTTGGTGCAGCAGCATCTGATGTTAATACAATTGGGTTGCTTGCAGTTCCGTTTGCAATAATTTGTGCACCTTGAGAAATAGCAATGTAAACATTTGCTCCAGCTGCTAAAGCTTCTAATGTCATTCCAGCAGGAATAGTTAATGTTGTTCCTTCTGCCATGATTAAAGAACCGTTTACTTTATAACAGTTGTTTGCGTCTAAAGTTAAATCTTCGATATACGTTCCGGAAAGGAAAATACAATCATCACTCGGCGTTTCACCACCAGAATTGTTGTTTACCGTACTGTTGTCATTGATTACGATATCTGAAGTATCATCTGTTGTGCAAGAGAAAAGCACTGTTATAATTGCTAATCCTAAAATTAAAGTATTTTTCATTGTTTCAAGTTTAATTAAATTCGTTTTTGATTTTATAGTTGTGATTAAAATTTATATTTAAGTTGTAGTCCAAGGTCGATACCTCTTTGGTAATCGGTTACTCCTTTACCGTTAGCAGAGTTTACTGAAACATCACCTAATGTTGTTTCTCTGTAATAATCGATGTTCGCGTTTAAAATATTTTTTGCGCTTAGGTTTATCTCTAGCTTGTCGTTTACTTTGTTTTTCCAGATGAAGTCTAATGTTGGTACTCCTTTTTCTATAACATTTCCTAATTGTCCGGAACCTAAAGCGTCAATTCGGTTAGAGAAATATGAGAATACTACGTTTGCTGTTGGTTTGTAGTTTCCAAAAGTTGGCGAATAACTAATATCAGCATTAAGTATTAATGGCGAAGCACCTTGTAGTTCTTCTTCACTTTCAGTAAAACTTACATCGTAAAAAGCACCATCTATATTCTCGTATAAATCTTGTTTTGTGTGCATGTAAGTTGCGTTAAAACCTGCAGAAAGTTTGGTGTTTTCATCTTCATCTGTCAGTAGGTTTTTTCTGATTTCTACTTCTAGACCATATACATTTGCTTTGTCTCCTGTTCTAAAGTAACGTTGTGTACCAGTTGCATCTGCACCAACCACTAAGTTTACAGGATCTTTAATTTCTTTGGTGAAAGCGGCTACAGATAGTATTTCGTTTTTGCTGAAAAACCATTCGTATTTTAAATCGATGTTTAATATTTTAGAATATCCTTTTTCTAATAAATCTGGATTACCACCAATTCTAGTAGAGATATCTTCGTAAACAAAAGGAGCAACTTCTTTAAATTCAGGAATAGAAACTGTCTGACTAGCAGAAAAACGAAGGTTCGCATCTTCCGTTAATGCATATTTTACATTTAAGGTAGGAAGGACAAAAGTTTCTTTAGAGGTTATTTCGCTATTTCCTAAGTTTCCTAAGTTGATAACATTAAAAGCGATTTTTTGTTCGAAAGACTCTAGGCGTACACCCGGAACAAATAGCCATTTTTCGCCAGATTTAATTTCAGCATCTACATAACCAGCATAAACATTAAGGTTTCCGGTATATGTGTTTTCGTATAATCCAGGTCTGTTAACATTAGATAACGTAGGAATAGGGTTAATTACTTGTATTTCATAAATCCCATCATCCCCATCGTTAAGGTTTAAATTATCTAAATTAAATACCGCATTAAAATTATTTGAATCTGCAATGGCGTATCCAGAATCTAAAATATCATATCCATAGCGAATGTTGTTAAACGTTCTTTCTTTACTTCTTCCGTTATATCCTACGTTGATTTTTACATTATCATTGGCATTGTATGCTAGATTGATTCTTCCGTTGTATTCGTTGTCTTCAATATTTTGAAAATAGCGTTGGTTATCAAAAACTACATTGCTGTAAAATGAAGGGTTTGTGTTAATGTCATTGTCTAATGCGAAATGATAATTTTCAACACTTACACGCTTTCTGTCTGGTTGTTTTGAGAATACATAGTTGTAACCAAATCCCCAATCTACATCTAGTTTTCCTGAAGAATGCTTTCCTAATAATTGGTTGACATACATTTGTGTTTGGTCAAATTGTACATTCATTTGGTAAAAACCTTCGTCTGTATTTAGAATAGCGTCACGACTTCTACCTTTTCCGTCTATACCAAAATAGCCAACTTTATCGGAAGAGTTATTAATAAATAAGGAGTTGTATTTAATGCTATTGTCGCTATCTATTTTGTAGTTAATAGATGCCATTGCTGTGGTGGTTGTGCCATATTCGTATTCTTCGGCATTATCTATAAAGGCTTTCTTTTCGGTTAGTGTGTAATCTACTGCAGAACCTTTTCGGTATTCGTAGGCATTTTCAAAAGAAGCAGTAGCAAAAACACTTAGTCTAGAACCATTGTTAAAGTTGAAAGACTTTCCAGCGGAAGCGCCATAACCAATATTAATTGGTGTACCTGCATTTTCAGGATCTACACCATGCGATAAAACTACAGCAAAAGGATTATGGTCATATCTGCCATAGTAGCCAAAATAACCAGTTCCTTCACTTCTTACAAAGTCTTTATCTATTGCATTTGTGTTAAACCCAGTGGAAACATAAGCGTCAAAGAAACCATTTCCTTTATAATCTTTCGAACTAATATCTACGTTACCAGCAGAAAAGTCTCCATAATATTTAGAGGAATATGCTTTGCTTATCGATACGTTTTCTATCACGTCGGAAGAAAATAGATTCAAATCAATATTCTTTTTATTCACATCATTAGACGGAAGCGATAAACCATTCATGGTGGTGTTTAAATATCGATCTCCTAAACCACGCACGTAAACATTACTAGATCCTTCTTGTTTGGAAACTCCAGAAATTTTAGCAACCGCACCAGCAGCATCGCTAACTCCTTTTCTAGAAAGTTCTTCGGCACCAATACTTTGTTTAATTTCTACCGCTTTCTTTTGTTCTAGTAATAAAGCAGTTTCACTTTCTCTTTTGGTAGTGGTCGTAATTACAACTTCATCTAAAGAAGCAGCACTTGCTCCCATAGTTACATCTAGGTTAGTAACTTTGTTTGCTGTAATTTCTACAACAATCTCTTGACTTTCGTAACCAACAAAGCTGTAAATAACGGTGTAGTTTCCAGCTGCTAAATCATTTATTGTATAA
This sequence comes from Lacinutrix himadriensis, assembly GCF_001418105.1. Taxonomy (GTDB): domain Bacteria; phylum Bacteroidota; class Bacteroidia; order Flavobacteriales; family Flavobacteriaceae; genus Oceanihabitans; species Oceanihabitans himadriense. Next base: position 386,779 of record NZ_LIQI01000022.1, on the reverse strand, counting down.
AGACCATCCATGTCAGAAGTTGTTCCTGTAGACGTACCCTTTATTATAACATTTGCAAAAGGAAGCGGCTCGTTGTTATACTCTTTGTCTATTAATTTTCCAGCTAAAGAACCAGAAGATTGTGCAAAGGTTGCTAAAGAAGTTAATAGTGTTATTGCTAATAAAAAATTTCTCATTACTTGTTTTAATTTCTTGAGGCAAAGAAACCCTAACTATGTAAAGTTGGTGTTAAGTGCAGGTTAAACAAGCGTAATAAAACGGTTAGCTTAATGTTATGAGATTTGCATATTATTTTTATTTGGAAATAATTTCTTAACACTAAAAATGTATCTTGCAAAAGATAAAATTGATATGATGAACTGGGAACAACTACTCTCTTTAAAGCGCTTTGGCGACACCAATAAAAGATTAAGAAAAGAACAAGACGAAACCCGTTTGGGGTTTGAGGTAGATTACGATCGTTAATCTTTTCTTCAGAATTTAGAAGCCTTCAAGATAAAACACAAGTAATACCGCTTTCGCAAACCGATTTTGTTCACACTCGCTTAACACATAGTTTAGAAGTTAGTGTTGTTGCAAGATCCTTAGGAAGGCAAGTAGGAAGAAAATTACTAGAGAAATATCCACACTTACAAAATATTCACGGATACCAAGCAAATGATTTTGGAGCCATAGTTGCTTCTGCTGCATTGGCACATGATATTGGAAACCCACCTTTTGGGCATTCGGGAGAGAAGGCTATTGGGGAGTTCTTTAAAACAGGAGCAGGGAAACAGTATAAAGAAAACCTTACCGCAAAAGAATATCAGGATTTATGTGATTTTGAAGGTAATGCAAATGGTTTTAAAATAGTTACCGAAAATAGAGAAGGTCGTCAAGGTGGTTTGCGTTTAAGTTATGCAACCCTTGGTGCTTTTATGAAATACCCCAAAGAGTCTCTTCCTAAAAAACCTACCAAACATATTGCAGATAAAAAGTATGGCTTTTTTCAAAGTGAAAAGGAAGCGTTTTTAGATGTAGCCAAAGAGCTTGGTTTAATTAGTAGAAGTAAAACAGATGTTAGTTTTTCACGTCATCCTTTAGCTTTTCTTGTAGAAGCAGCAGATGATATTTGTTACACTATTATTGATTTTGAAGACGGAATTAATTTAGGACTTATTCAAGAGGAGTACGCTTTAGAGTATTTAATTAATCTGGTTAGAGAAACTATAAACACCAAAAAATACCATCAATTAAGTAATACGCAAGATCGAATTAGCTATTTAAGAGCATTGGCTATTAATACACTTATTAATGAAGCTGTTGCTATTTTTATTGCAAATGAAGAGGCTATATTGAAAGATGAATTTAAAATCGCTTTGTTAGACAAAAGTAAATATGAAGCGCAAATAAACGATATCATTAAGATAAGTGTCGATAATGTATATCAATCTATAGAAGTGGTGGATAAAGAGATTTCTGGTTATCAAGTCTTGAATACCTTATTAAGTGTTTATACCAAAGCAATTAATAATAATTATAATGGCACACCTACTAATTACGATACACTTGTACTTAAGCGATTACCCAAAATGATTAATATAAATGAAGATAATTTATACTTAAGATTATTGAGTATTTGTAACTATGTTTCTTTGCTCTCAGACAGTAAAGCCATTATGGTCTATAAGAAAATTAAAGGATTAAGCTTTAACATATAAGATTTTTTTATATGTCTCTAGTTTTGTTATATTTGCTTTTACTAGAAAAAATAAATTATGAAAAAGATTACCTATCTATTTAGTGTTTTTTTTGTTTTCGTTTTAGTTGGATGTAATTCTAACCAAGAATCGAAAAATGATACGGCACAATTAAAAAAATTACATGCTGAAAATTTAGCAAAAAGCCCTTTTACAGAACAATTGAAGTTAAGTAAAACGGAAAGAAAAGAGCATAGGTTGACTCCTAACAAATATAATGAGGAAATGTGGGAATTAACCATGAATCCTGAATTAGGAAGACCAACTCCAGAAAAAGTATCCCAATTACAAAAAGAACTTCTTGAACAAAGAGCAGAAGCATTTGTAGAAGGAAGAGTTCCTGGTGATGCAATGGATAATGGTTGGGTTTCACGTGGACCTAATAATGTAGGAGGTAGAACAAGAGCTGTTATGTTTGATCCAAATGACACATCAAACAACACCGTATTTGCTGGTGGTGTAAGTGGGGGTTTATGGAGAAATTCTAATATATCTAGTGCTAGTACTGTATGGGAACGCGTAGGTATTCCAGAAAATTTAGCAGTTTCTGTTATTGTAGCAGATCCTAACGATTCACAAATATTTTATGTTGGAACTGGTGAATCTTATGGAGGTGGAGATGCAACAGGAGATGGTGTATGGCAATCTACAGATGGAGGTAGTACTTGGACAAGAATTTTTGGTGAAAGCACTGGAGATAGTTATTTTGTATCTGCTTCTAGTATTTCTGTTAATTCACCTGCTAGTATTGCAGGAGATTATCAATCTTTTGCAACAACAGCTTTTGGTACAGAAATTACCACTACTGTATCTGGAGATTTAATCTTAGCAAATGATCCTAGTCCTGTTTCTCCTCAAGTTGCAGAGAATGGATGTAATGGTTTTGGGCCAAGTGCATCTGGTAAAGTTGCATTAATACGTCGTGGAAATTGTGATTTTGATATTAAAGTAAAAAATGCAGAAATTGCAGGAGCAATAGCTGTTATTATGATGAATAACGTTGCAGGGGAACCTGTTCCAATGGGAGGAGATGATACTACGATTGGTATACCTTCGGTAATGATTTCTAAAGAAGATGGAGACGCAATTGAAGCTGCTTTAGCTTCTGGAACCGTAAGTGTTTCTTTAAATCCTGCTTCAGGAGATTTTACAGCAACTGTAATTCCTGGTGTATTATTGGTTAACGATATTATTGTTGTAGATAATAATGGAACTTCTGATATTTATGTTGCTGCTGGAGATGGAGTTTATAGTGCTTCTAATGCTACAACTTCAATAGGTGGAGAAACGTATGGTATCTATAAATCATCAGATGAAGGTGCAAACTGGTCTCAAATAAATATGCCGCTAACAGCAGATGTAGATGGTCATAAATTTGAACCTAACGATTTAGATTACGATGCTGCAGGTACCATATGGGTAGCTACAAATAATAGTACGCTTTATGGCGATGGAGGTGGAACCATTTTATCTTCTACAGATAATGGTGCAACATTTAATATAATTTATACGGTTACAAATGGTGTTAGAACGCAAATAGCAGCATCAAAAACAACTGCAAATAAAGTATATCTTTTAGCAGAATTGTCAACAGGAGGTGTAACAATGAAATATACTACCTCTGGTTTTTTCCCTGCATTCTTTATAGATGATAAAGCGCTACCAAATGATGCAGATCCTAGTATTGAAGCAACTGACTTTCCTAGATTACAAGCTTGGTATAATTTATATCTATCCTTAGATCCTAATAATGATAATGTATTATATACAGGAGGAATTGATTTATTTAAAACCACAAATGGAGCATCTTCTTGGACGCAACTTTCTCATTGGTATGGTGGATTTGGTAAACAGTATGTACATGCAGATCAGCATATCGCTGTTTTTGCTCCTGGAGATTCTAATAAAGTACTCTTTGGTAATGATGGTGGTGTTTATTATTCTAGTAATGGAGGTGTAACTATTGAAGATAGAAATAATGGTTTTGTAACTTCTCAGTTTTATACGGTTGGTGTAGGTCCAACAACAGCTTTTACTGGAGATTATTTTGCAGGAGGTTTACAAGATAACGGTACGCAACTTTTTCAAAATGCGAATCCTACAGGAACAGATAGTTCTTCGGAACCTTACGGAGGTGATGGTGCCTATACCTTTTTTGATCAAGATGGTACAGATAGATATTTTATTAGAAACTATGTGTATAACAGTGGTGTGAATCTTTATAATTTTGATGGAGCAAATGTTACTATTAATAATGAGTCTTCAAGTAATGGGTCATTCATTAATCCACAAGCATTAGATTCTAATTTAGATATATTATATTCTAATTATTCTTCTGGAACAAATAATATTATTAAAAGATACTCCGGAATTAAATCTAATGCAACGTTAGCTAGTACTAATTTAACAAGCACTGTAGAGTTAACTGCAGCGCCTACTGCATTAACGGTTTCTCCTTATACTACCACTTCTTCTAAGTTGTTAGTAGGAACAAGATTAGGGGATATTATTTTAGTGGAAAATGCAAATACAGGTTCACCAACTTGGACGAATCTAGATAATAGAGTAATTGTTGGTAGTATTTCTGATATAGAATACGGACAATCTGAAAATGAAATTTTTGTTACTGTACATAATTATGGTGTAAACAACATTTGGTATTCTGGTGATGCTGGAGCTAACTGGGAACAAAAAGATGGTGACTTACCAGATTTACCAGTGAAAGCAATTTTACAAAATCCTTTAAATTTAGAAGAAGTACTTATTGGTACAGAATTAGGAGCTTGGTATACTAGCAATTTCTCTGATGCATCTCCTACTTGGACACAAGCTTATAATGATATGAGCAATGTAAGAGTATTAGATATTGATTTAAGAGATGATAATATGGTATTTGTTGCTACGCATGGTCGTGGTGTTTTCTCTGGACAGTTTACTCCAGATTCTTTAAGTATTGATGAAAATACAGAGAATGCATTTAGCATTTATCCTAACCCATCTAACGGAACAATACATATTAAAACAACCCAAAATTACGGGAAGGCTGTCGCTGCAATTTTTGATATGAATGGTAGAAAAGTGTTTTCAGCAGAATTATCTTTAAACCAACAATCTACAATTGAAGCGAATAATTTGGCTACAGGTATGTATGTATTAAAAATTCAAGGTGCTAATTTCTCTCATTCAGAAAAGTTAGTTATCAAGAAGTAATTATAAGATACTATTAGATAAAAAATGCCACTTTTTAAGTGGCATTTTTTTATGCAATAAACTTTAGTGTTAAGTGATATTATTCCTACGTATAATGTGTGAATAGTTAAAAATCAGGCGTTTTGCGGATTAAAATTGCTTTTAATCGATATTTTTATTAAGTTTGATTTCGAATAGTATAGATGTTTAATAAAATTGTTTCTTGAAAACAATATTAAAAACTAAATTATGAAAAAGAACCTACTAGGAGCAATTGTTATATTCTTTGTAACGTTTGCGTGTTTATTGGTTATTAATGAAGTGTCCAGTAATCAGGATTCAGAAGTGGAAAATGATCAGTATTACGTTACCGATTAACAGATCTCTTCTATTTTTTTAGCAATACTTACTGCGTTTAACTCCAGTACGTGTTGTAATTCTAATGTACTACCTTGTTCTATAAAGTTATCTGGAACACCTAAAACGATTATTTCATTTTTATAATTGTTTTTTGCTGCAAATTCTAGAATAGCACTTCCAAAACCACCTTTAATAGTGCCATCTTCGATAGTAATAATGCTTTTGTATGTATTACATATTTTGTGTAATAATGTTTCATCCAGAGGCTTTATAAAACGCATGTCGTAATGTGCAACATTAATTTTATTAGAAACCAAATCTATTGCGTCTGTTACATTCGTTGCCATAGTGCCAATACTTAAAACGGCTATATTTTTTCCTTCTTTTAAACAGGTTCCTTTGCCAATTTCAATAGTAGTAAAAGGTTGTTTCCAATCTATTATTTCCCCTCTTCCTCTTGGATAGCGAATTGCAATTGGTAATTCTAATCCAAGTTGTGCAGTATACATGATATCACGAAGTTCTATTTCGTTTCTAGGAGAAAATAGGATGAGGTTTGGTATGCATCTTAAATAGGCTATATCAAAAACACCATGATGTGTGGCTCCATCTTCTCCAACTAATCCAGCTCTGTCTAAACAAAATATTACTGGTAGTTTCTGTAAAGCTACGTCATGTACTACTTGGTCATAGGCACGTTGTAAAAAAGTAGAGTAAATGTTACAAAAAGGAATATAGCCTTGTGTTGCCATTCCTGCTGCTAATGTTACTGCATGCTGTTCGGCAATACCAACATCTAAAGCACGATCTGGGAATTCCTGCATCATGTATTTTAAAGAACTTCCAGTAGGCATTGCGGGAGTAATACCAATTATTTTATCATTTTTTCTAGCAAGTTCTACAATAGTATGACCAAAAACATCTTGAAATTTTGGAGGCTGTATTTGGGTGGTTTTCTCATATAAATCTCCAGTTTCTGCATTAAACTTCCCTGGAGCATGATAGGTTACTTGGTTTTCTTCAGCTTGTTTTAAACCTTTTCCTTTTGTGGTAATGATATGTAAGAACTTTGGACCTTTAACTTCTTTAAGACGTTCCAATTCTAAAACTAGAGCAGGTAAATCATGACCATCTATTGGTCCCGAATAATTAAAATTTAAAGCTTCAAAAATATTATCTTGTTTTTGTGTTCCTTTTTTAACGTTGGTTAGATATTGTTTTAAAGCACCAACACTAGGGTCTATACCAATAGCGTTGTCGTTTAAAATAACCAATAGGTTAGCATTGGTAACTCCGGCATGGTTTAGTCCTTCAAAAGCCATTCCGCTTGCAATAGAAGCATCGCCAATTACTGCAATATGTTGTTTGTTTACTTCTCCTTTTAATTGGGAAACTAAAGCCATTCCTAAAGCAGCCGAAATAGAAGTAGAAGAATGCCCAACACCAAAAGTATCATAAATGCTTTCTTCGCGTTTTGGAAAACCAGAAATGCCACCAAGTTGTCTGTTGGTGTGAAAAGTATTTTTTCTACCCGTAAGTAGTTTATGCACATAGGCTTGGTGACCAACATCCCAAACTAATAAATCTTCGGGAGTATTAAACACATAATGTAAAGCAATAGTGAGTTCTACAACACCAAGACTAGCACCTAAATGTCCTTCTTTGGTGGCAACGATATTAATTATAAAGGCACGCAGTTCTTTGGCAAGTGCAGGTAATTGCTCTTGTTTTAGAAGGCGTAAATCTTTTGGGTAATTAATATGGTCCAGCATGGTATTCATCTACTGCAAATGTAATATTTGAAAATGATACTATTACTAATATCATTTGAAATTGTACTTTTACAAGAATTATTAATCCTTGAAGTTACCGCTATGATTACACCTTTTGATGACACGTATTTTATGAAAAAAGCACTTCAAGAAGCGGAAGCTGCTTTAGAAAAAGGGGAGGTTCCTGTTGGTGCTGTTATTGTTGTAGAAGACAGAATTATTGCAAGAGCACATAATTTAACAGAAATGCTTAATGATGTTACTGCTCATGCCGAAATGCAAGCTATTACTGCTGCTGCAAATTTTTTAGGAGGAAAGTATCTTAAAAACTGTACCTTATATGTAACGTTAGAGCCTTGTCAAATGTGCGCAGGTGCTTTGTATTGGAGTCAGATTTCAAAAATTGTGTATGGTGCTACAGACGATCATCGTGGTTGTGGTGTTATGGGAACAAAACTACATCCTAAAACAAAAGTAGAAGGTGGTGTTTTGCGGAAGAAGCTTCTGCAATTATGAAACGTTTTTTTAGTGATAAGCGGAATTTGAATTAGTGTTTTTATTTTGTTGGTGAAAAACACCAACAAAGGCAAGAATTAGTGTGTTTATAATTTGTTTTTTTTGGGTTGCTGAAAAACACCAACAAAGACAATAAAAAATACATGCAAAGGCTAAATTAAATTAGCCAATGTTGGTGTTTTTCACCAACATTTAAAACTAATGTTGTTGTTTCACCAACATTTTAAAGCTGTTTTATTGGTAAAAAACACGTGCAAAGACTAAAGGAATGAAACTTAGTTGGTATGTATAAAGAAATACTTGCAAAACAAAATCTACATGTGTGCGAAAAAGAACGCTAGTAGATTGGTGCATTAGCGATAGAAACGGCATCCTTTTCAAGAAGCTTTGATAAACAAGTAATAAAACTTCAGGCTTTTCTGATTATTAAAGTGATTCCATAACAAATATGGGACTGCTTCGCGGAAAAGATATAGTGGATAGCGCGACGCTTTGTAGTTTTTACGGAAAAGGGTAATGCCCAAATTATAACTTTCGGTTATCACCTTCTCGTTCGCGCATTTTGTCTAAATTCTCTTTAGTTAGCATATAATCTTGAAGGTTTTTGTTTTTCCAAGTGTGGTAGGTGAATAGCGGAAAGAAAAGTAAGAAAAGACCTAAAACGCCAAATCCGATTAGTTTTTCGGAATAGTCTACTTCTAAAAAATAACCAGCAATAATACTAGAAGAGCAGGCGATAAATAAAAGGTATAGGAAATATTTCATGGGTTCGAATTTGTTGTTTTAATGGGCTAAAGTAGTTTTTATGTTTTAGACTACTACGTGAAATTTATTAATTGCTGTCTGTATGCGGTTAATAGTTTGGATCTTGAAATATAGCCATAATATTTTCCGTCTTTAATAACTGGTAAATTCCATGCGCCGCTAGACTTGAATTTATCCATAATAACATGCATTCTGTCTTCTTCATAATTAATGATGCCAGCATCGGCGTGCATGAGGCTAGCGACATCTACGGTGTCGTAAAGTTCTGTGTTAAACATCATGTGTCTAATATCGTCCAAGCGAATAACGCCTAAAAATTCATGTTTATCGTTTACCACTGGAAAATGATTTCTAGAAGATTTAGCCACTGCATTTTTGAGTACCTCTCCCAATTTCATTTCTGGTTTTAAAATGATGAAATTGGTTTCAATAACTTTATTAATATCTAAAACCATTAAAACATTTTTGTCTTTGTCGTGTGTCATCAATTCGCCACGTTGCGCTAGTTTTAAGGTGTAAATGGAATGGGATACATAATATTTTGTGATGGCGAATGAAATGGCAGAAACGGTCATCAATGGTACAAAAAGTTCATAACCACTAGTGATTTCTGCAATCAAGAAAATAGCTGTTAATGGCGCATGAAGTACTCCTGCCATTAATCCAGTCATTCCGATAAGGGTGAAATTAGATTCGGATACATGAAAACCTAATCCGATATTATTGATAATTTTAGCAAATGCATTACCTATGGCGCTTCCCATAATAAGTGTTGGTATAAAAACACCTCCTACACCTCCTGCTCCAAAAGTTGCAGTCATAGCAATGGCTTTAAAAACGGCAATGCCTATTAAAAGACCAATAACGATCCAGATATTGGATAAATCTAAATCCAAAGGCGTTTTTCCTATTGCAGAAAGATGATCTCCTTTTAAAAGGTTGTTCATTATTCCGTAACCTTCACCATAAAGTGGTGGAATAAAATAAAGAATGGTGCCTATGGCTAAGCCACCTATTAATAGTCTAATTGCTCGACTTTCAAACTGTTTAAAAAAATTGGTTATTGCGAAAAATACTTTTGAGAAATAGACAGAAGCTAATGCCGTTACTAAACCTAAAACTAGATAAAAACCAATGTCGTTTACTTCAAATTTATCGGTTAATTCAAAACGAAGCAGTACGTCAGTTCCTAAAAACATATACGATGTTAATACTGCCGAAACGGAAGCCAATAATAGAGGGACTAAAGAGGTAAAAGCAAGATTCAGACTAAAAATTTCTAAGGCAAAAACGATGGCTGCAATGGGAGCTTTAAACATAGATGCCATAGCGCCTGCAGCAGCACAACCGATTAATAGTAATCTCGTTTTTGTGCTCATATTAAATAATCGTGCAACGTTGGAGCCTAACGCTGCTCCTACGCTAACAGCAGGTCCTTGTAATCCTACCGAACCCCCAAAACCAGCAGTAAGTGGTGCGGTGATTAAAGATGCGTAAATATTATACTTTGGAATTATTCCGTTGAGTTTCGATATGGCGTATAAGGTGGATGAAATGCCATGGCCAATATGCTTTTTTAACCATATTTGTTTAATAATATAAACTAATAATAAGCCTATTATTGGGAATATAAAATAAAGTGCATGGTGGTTATTTCGGAAGAAGCTTAACTCAAAAAGCAAGCGAATATAATGCGTTAAATTTTTTAAAACCACAGTACCCATTCCTGCAAGAAAACCAACTAAAATACTAAGAATATACACAAACTGACTTTCGGAAATGTGCTTGTATTTCCAAATTAAGAATCTGCGTAATAGATTTTTGGTGGTTAATGGCATGTTTTTAAAGGACTAAATTTTCTATATCCTGTTTGTTATTACTAGTAGCTTCTAATTTCTTTGTTACTAGTAACTTATAAGATATACTAATTTCAATATTTTTTTTGGTAAAACAGGTTATAATTTCACAAAATTAGGACTTTCCGAATAAAATAATCGAATATAGTATTAAAACACTATCATGTAATAGGTTGTGTTTGTGGATTTGGACTATTGGATATGTTGTATTATGACTCGCCTTGTAAGTTTATTAGCTGGCGTCGATAAGCTGTTAATAGCTTCGATTTGGATATGAATCCGTAGTATTTCCCATCTTTTTTCACAGGTAAATTCCAAGCGCTACTATCTTGAAATTTTTTCATAATATCGGTCATTTTATCTTTGTCTAAGTTAATGACTTCTGGTGGTTTCTGCATTAAATCGGATGCAATAACATTATGATATAAGGATTGATCGAACATGATAGGGCGTAAATCATCTAAGAGAATAATGCCTTCTAACCTTTGACTTTCTTTGTTTATAACTGGGTAAATATTACGTTTCGATTGGATGACTGCTTTTTGGATTATTTCTTCTAAAGTCATATCGGGGCTAAGTTTAATGAAGTTTGTTTCAATAACTTTATCAATATCCATTAAAGTTAAAACAGCATGGTCTTTGTCGTGGGTAATTAATTCGCCTTTTCTTCCAAGTTCCATGTTGTATACGGAATGTGGTTTAAAATACTTGGTAATACTATATGAAATAGTTGCAGTAAGCATCAGTGGTATAAAAAGCTCATAGCCTCCAGTAAGTTCTGCTATTAAGAAAATAGCGGTTAACGGCGCATGCAGAACACCTGCAAGAAGACCAGCCATACCTACTAAAGTGAAATTACTTTCGGAAATGGATGTTTTAAATAATCCGCAATGATTAATAATTTTCGACATGGTAAAACCCATGATACTTCCCATAAAAAGGGTTGGAGCAAAAATACCTCCAACACCACCAGCTCCAAAAGTAAGTGCGCTTGCAATAATTTTAAAAAGCATCAGTCCGATTAAAAGAAAAACAACCGTCCAAATGTTGGTTAAATCCATATCAAATAGATTGTTTGTCAATGCTTTTTCTGGATTTCCGACAATTAAATTATTAATAACATCGAAGCCTTCCCCATAAAGTGGCGGAATTAAATAAACAAGAATTCCAATACCGATACCACCAACAAGCAGCTTTTTAATCGGACTGTTTAGTTTGTCGAAAAGCTTCTGAATACGGTCGTAAACTTCGGTGAAATATTGGATATAAAAGCGGCAACGATTCCTAAAATAATATAAAAAGGTGCATCAGAAAGATAGAATTTATCTTCAATGCTAAAAGGTAATAGTACATCACTTCCAAAGAAGAATCGAGAGGTTAAAATAGCGGAAAGCGATGCTAATAATAAAGGCAACATCGAAGCAATGGTTAAATCTAAACTAAACACTTCAATAGCAAAAATAATAGCAGCAATGGGTGCTTTAAAAATAGAACTCATGGCACCAGCAGCAGCGCAACCAATAAGTAAAGTTCTAGTAGTTTGATTCATGTGAAACATTCTAGAAATGTTGGAGCCTAATGCTGCTCCTGTTGCTACTGTTGGGCCTTCTAGTCCAACCGAACCACCAAAACCTACCGTTAGAGGAGCGGTTAATATAGAACCGAACATTTGGTAGCGTTTCATGATCCCTTTGCGTTTGGAAATGGCATAGAGCGTAGAAGGAATCCCGTGGCTTACTTTGTTTCTTATTATGTATTTAATACTGAAATAAACGAGCGTTAATCCTAAAATTGGAAACAAAAAGTAAAATGCGTGATGGTAATCTTTTATTAATTTAGTTTCTAATAAGTGCTGAATAAAATGCGTTAAATTTTTTAATACCACTGCGCCCATACCGGAAGCAAAACCAATAAGGATACTTAGTATGTAAACAAATTGCCGTTTGGAAATGTGCTTGGCTCTCCAAATAAGAATTTGTTTTAAAATGGTTTTTTTTGGCATTATTATTAGGACTAAAAAATCCTGCAAAAGCAGGATTTTAAAATTATGATTTCAAATTAAGTTTTAAGCTTAACTCGGTTAACTGTTCATCATCAATTGGAGCAGGAGCGTCTATCATGACGTCACGGCCAGAATTGTTTTTTGGGAATGCTATAAAATCTCTAATGGTTTCTTGTCCGCCTAAAATAGAAACCAATCTATCTAGTCCGAAAGCAAGTCCACCATGCGGTGGTGCACCATATTCAAAAGCATCCATTAAAAAGCCAAATTGCGCTTTAGCTTCTTCTTCGCTAAAACCTAAATGCTTTAACATGATTGCTTGTGTTTTTTTATCGTGAATTCTAATCGATCCTCCACCAATTTCATTTCCGTTTAAAACCAAATCATAGGCATTGGCTTTCACTTCTCCAGGGTTGGTATCTAATAATTCTATTTGTCCAGGTTTTGGTGATGTAAATGGATGATGCATGGCATGGTAATGTCCGGTTTCTTCATCTAATTCTAATAAAGGGAAATCGATTACCCAAAGAGGTGCGAATACTTTTGGGTCGCGTAAACCTAAGCGTGTTGCTAATTCCATACGTAAAGCACTTAACTGCGCTCTTACTTTATTAGTGTCTCCAGATAATACACATACTAGGTCGCCAGGTTTTGCTCCTGTAATTTCGGCCCATTTTGCTAAATCTTCTTGATCGTAAAATTTATCTACAGACGATTTAAAAGTACCATCATCGTTACATCTAGAATAAATCATCCCTAAAGCACCAACTTGCGGACGCTTCACCCAATCAATTATTTTATCTATTTCTTTTCTTGTATATGAGTTTCCGCCAGGAACAGCAATACCAACAACTAATTCTGCGCTATTGAAAACGCCAAATTCTTTGTGTTGTGCTACGGCATTAAGTTCACCAAATTCCATTCCGAAACGAATATCTGGTTTGTCGTTTCCGTATAAACGCATCGCGTCATCATAAAGCATTCTTGGAAATTTCTCTACTTCAACACCATTTACTTCTTTTAATAAATGACGTGTCAATCCTTCAAAAGCATTTAAGATATCTTCTTGCTCTATAAAAGCCATTTCACAGTCAATTTGTGTAAATTCTGGCTGTCTGTCTGCACGTAAGTCTTCGTCTCTAAAGCATTTTACAATTTGAAAATACTTATCCATTCCACCAACCATAAGTAGTTGTTTGAATGTTTGTGGCGATTGTGGAAGTGCGTAAAATTGTCCTGCATTCATTCTGGATGGCACAACAAAATCGCGAGCTCCTTCTGGAGTAGATTTAATTAAATAAGGCGTTTCTACCTCTATAAAACCATCGTTAGACAAGTAGTTTCTTACCTCTTGTGTTACTTTTGCTCTAAAGATTAAATTGTCTTTAACAGGATTACGTCTAATATCTAAGTAACGATATTTCATACGTAGTTCTTCACCTCCATCCGTTTCATCTTCAATAGTGAAAGGAGGAACTAATGCTTCGTTTAAAATATTTAATTCAGAAACTAAGATTTCAATGTCTCCAGTAGTCATCTTAGGGTTTTTAGATGCACGCTCAATAACAGTTCCTTTGACTTGAATTACAAATTCACGACCTAATTTTTGAGCTTGTTCTAGCATCGTTTTAGAAGTACGCTCTTCATCAAACACTAATTGTGTTATTCCGTATCTATCTCGTAAATCTACCCAAGCAATAAACCCTTTATCTCTCGATTTTTGAACCCAACCTGCAAGAGTTACTTCTGTATTTATATGTGATGCATTTAACTCACCACAATTATGACTTCTGTACATAAATTTTTATTTAAAGTGCAAATTTAACATTTATATTGTGACTTTAATTGGTATTGTGAAAACTAATTTTAATAGTGTATATCGGGGATTATAGTATGTTTTTATTATTATATACTCATAAAAAGTGATTAAAATTTAAATAATTAACAATTTTGTTGTTTTTTTGTTTAAACAATATAAATCAAAAGTTATGGTAAAAAACTTCTTTATGGTGCTGTTTCTATTATTAGGGACTTCACATTTTATGAGTGCACAACAAGTAACAGGTAGCGTTTCTGACGATTCTGGACCAATACCAGGAGCCTCTGTTATTGTAAAGGGAACCACCAATGGTACAACTACAGATTTTGATGGTAATTATACTATTGATGCCAATGCTGGTGATGTTTTGATATATTCATATGTTGGATATGAAGAACAAGAAGCAACAGTTAGTGGTAATGTAATGAATATTACACTGCAGTCTGGAGTTTCTCTAGATGAAGTTATTCTTGTAGGTAACAGAGCAAAACCAAGGTCTATTTTAGATTCACCAGTTCCAATAGATAATATTGGTGTTGAAGAATTAAAGAATACAGGACAGCCAACAGTAGATAAGATGTTAACGTATATGGTGCCATCTTTTAACTCTACAACGCAATCTATCTCTGATGGAACGGCTCATTTTGATCCAGCAGATTTACGTGGATTAGGTCCAAGTAGAACTTTGGTGTTAGTGAACGGAAAACGTAAAAATCAGAGTGCTTTAGTATATATTAATGATACGCCTGGTAAAGGTGAAGTTGGTGTAGATTTAAAAAGTGTACCAGCTGCAGCAATAGAACGTATAGAGGTTTTAAGAGATGGAGCTTCTGCACAATATGGTTCTGATGCCATTGCGGGAGTAATAAACATGGTATTAAAAAAAGGGGTAGAGTTTACCACTGTTAGTACAAAAGCAGGAGTAACTACTGAAGGAGATGGCTTTAATTTTGGAGCAGATTTAAACACTTCTATTGGTTTAGGTAAAGAGGGGAGTTATTTGAATTTCACTATTGGTTATTACCAACAAGAAAAAACAAACCGTGCTGGAACACCAGGAAAAGATGATTTGTTTGGAGTACAAGCAGATGATGCAACTTTTGGAGATTGGTTATCAGCAAATCCAGATTTAGGAATGACTATTGGGCAACCGGAAATGAAAATAATGGATATTTTTGTTAATGCAGGAGTGCCTATTGGTAATAAAGGAGCGGAGTTTTATACGTTTGGAGGATTGACATACAGAACAGGTAAGAGTTTTGCTTTATACCGTACACCTTACTGGGTTACAGATCCTCATAATTTATTACATGAAGCTGGAACAGAATATCAAGGTTTTCAACCAACATTTGAAACAGATGTTAGAGATAACAATATGACAGCAGGTTTTAAATGGGATTTACTAGGATTTAAAGTCGATTTAAGTGGTACTTATGGTAGAAACGCAGTGAATTATGAGGTAGGTAATACCTTAAATATAGACTTAGGAGCAAATAGTCCAACCTCTTTTGATGTTGGTGCATATACTTTTAGTAATACACTGGCTAATCTTGATTTAAGTAAAGAAATTGGAAAGTTTGTAGTTTCTTTTGGAGCAGAAGTAAAAGGAGAACGTTTTACAGCTAAAGCAGGAGAGTGGGCTTCTTATTATAATCCGTCAGGATCTGGAGGAGCACAATCTTTTCCAGGATTACAACCTAATAACGCTGTAAGTGCAACTAGAGATAATTATGGTGTTTATGGTGCCTTAGACTGGGAGCCAACGGAAAAACTGTTAATTGGTGGAGCTGTTCGTTATGAGGATTTTAGCGATTTTGGTGACAATACTTCTTGGAAATTACACGGTCGTTATTCTTTAGGAGAAAAAGGAGCAATAAGAGCATCTTATGGAACAGGATTTAGAGCGCCTTCATTACATCAAATTTATTTAAGTAATGTACAAACGCTAGTTTCTGGAGGTTCTATCTCTAATCAAGGGACTTTTAATAACGTAGATCCTATAATTAGAGATGGTTTAGGTGTACCGCAATTAACAGCAGAAACTTCTAAAAATATTTCTGCTGGAATCACATTCAAACCGGTAAATAATTTATCGCTATCTCTAGATTTTTACAATGTAAAAGTAGATAATAGAGTATTATTTACAAATGAAATTGGTTTTGATGACATTGCAAGTGACACCAATCCTGTAGAACAGATATTGATAGATAACTCTATTACAAGTTTAAAATTCTTTGTTAATGCAGTAAATACCAATACTACAGGAGTAGATTTAGTTGCTAATTATAGAAATATAGAATTAGGAAGTGGAAAATTGGGAGCAACATTAGCAGCCAATTTTAATAATACAGATATTGATGGTAAGATTGATACGCCAGCTTTACTTGAGGCTAATGGATATGATATGTTTAATAGAAAAGAACAAGCTAGAATTCTATCTGCAAGACCAAAAACAAAAGTATTATTAGGTTTTGACTATGAATTAAACAAATGGAACTTTGCCTTAAATAATACTTATTTTGGAGAAGTAACTTGGCAACATGCTACAGATGCAAGTAAAGACCAGACGTTTGCTGGAAAAGTAATTACAGATTTAATTTTCGGTTATGCATTTAGTGATCGTCTTTCGGCATCCATATCTGTTACCAACTTATTAGATGTGTATCCAGATGAAATAGAAACAGGAGGTGATGTAGTTACAGATCTTGGAGGTAGATTTAAATATCCTTGGGAAGTAAATCAATTTGGGACTAACGGAACAACTATTAGTGGAGGACTGAATTTTAAATTTTAAAAGTAGATACGATTTTTTAAATCAATAAAAAAAGCCAGAGAGGTAACCCTTTCTGGCTTTTTTGTTTTAAAAAAATACAGATGAATTATATTTGGTTTATTATCATTTTTATTGTGGTTATTTCTTTTTTTATGTGTAAAATTTGAAAATAACATAAATAATTAGTAATTTTTGTTGTTATTTAGTAGTAACTAATAAAAAACCAAAAATTATGATTAAAAACTACCTAGTGGCAATGATGCTTTTCTTTGGATCTTCTCAAATCATTGCACAACAGCAAATTACCGGAAATGTTTCGGATGATACTGGACCTATTCCAGGAGCTTCTGTGATTGTAAAAGGAACTACAACAGGAACCACCACAGATTTTGATGGTAATTACACCATTGAAGCAAACAATGGGGATGCATTATTATTCTCTTATGTTGGTTATGATGAAAAAGAAGTAATTGTAACCGGAAAGGTAATGAATGTGACTTTAGTCTCAGGAGTTGCTTTAGATGAAGTTGTATTGGTTGGATCAAGAAGAGCAGGAAGGACTGTTTTAGATTCTCCTGTACCTATTGATGTTATTGATGTTAAAGAAATAGCGTCGTTAGGAGCGCAAACAACAGTAAATGAAATTTTAAATTATGTGGCGCCTTCCTTTACATCTAATGCGCAAACGGTTTCCGATGGAACAGATCACGTAGATCCAGCTTCATTAAGAGGATTAGGTCCCGATCAAGTATTAGTTTTAATTAATGGGAAAAGACGTCATAAATCTTCTTTAGTGAATGTAAATGGTACCGTTGGTACGGGAACAGTAGGTACAGATATGAATTCTATTCCTTCTTCTGCAATTTCAAAAATAGAAGTATTACGCGATGGTGCTGCTGCACAATATGGATCAGATGCTATTGCTGGTGTAATTAATATTGTATTAAAAAAAGCAACTAACGAGTTAACTTTAAATGTGAATAGTGGAGCCAATATTAGTCAGCATGCAGAGCAATATGACGAAGGCGGTATCGATGGTGAGAAATTTCAAATTGATGCCAACTATGGTGTAGATTTAGGTAAGAACGGTGGTTATATTAACTTTACTGGTTCTTTAGAAAATAGAGGTGCAACCAATAGAAGTGATGCTATGGGACAACCAATATATACCATGTTTGATGTTGCAGCTAGAAACTTAGGTTATGATGAAGCTTATAATATGAATCCTAGTGCGTTAGCAAATTATGTTGCAGGTTTAGATCCAACTTTACAAGCGGTTTATGATGCAGGTGTTGCTAATGGGGATTCATATTTAGATATAATCGCATCAGATGGAGCTACTTTTGGTGGAGATACTTCTAACCCTGCACCAATATCTGAATATGAATTAGCACAAAGAGGTCTTACTCGTGATGATTTTAGAATGAAAGTCGGACAATCAAAACTTCGTGGTGGAAAATTCATGATGAATATGGAATTACCATTAGATGATAATGGTGCTACACTTTATTCTTTTGGAGGTATTAGTTTTAGAGATGGTTTAGGAGCTGGATTTTTTAGAAGACCAGCATATACAGATGGTAGAGGTAATCAAGAGGCATTGCCAAATGGTTTTTTACCACATATAGCATCTAAAATTATAGATAAGTCTTTTGCTGCAGGTATAAAAGGTAAAATTGGTGATTGGGATGTAGATTTCTCTAATACTTATGGAACTAATAGTTTCGATTTTACGATTGAAAACACCGTTAATGCAACTTTAGGGACATCTTCTCCTAGAGAGTTTGAAGCAGGAGGTTTCTCTTTTGCGCAAAACACTACTAATTTAGATATTTCTAAATTTTATGAAGATACTTTTTCAGGGTTTAACGTCGCTTTTGGTGCCGAGTATAGAGTAGAGAACTATCAAGAAATAGCAGGTGAAGAAGCTTCTTGGGCAAGTTATGATCTTAATGGTCAAATTGTAACAGGAACTACACCAGACGCGGATTTAGTAACTAGTTATTTTGGAAATGTTGTTCCCGGTGGAGCGCAAGTTTTTCCAGGATATAGACCAGAAAACGAGGTGAATCAAAACAGAAATAGTTATGCTGGTTATCTAGATTTAGAGGCAGATATTACAGAAGCTTTTTTAATAAGTACTGCTTTTAGATATGAAAATTACAATGATTTTGGAGATACCTTTAACTGGAAATTAGCTAGTAAATACAAGTTCTCCGATAACTTTGCAGTAAGAGCTGCGTATAGTACAGGTTTTAGAGCGCCAGATTTACATCAAATTTATTTTAATGCAACTGCAACACAATTTGTTGGAGGAATACCAATAGAGCAAGGTACTTTTTCAAACAATAGTAGATTAGCGCAATTGCTAGAAATACCAAGCTTAAAAGAAGAAACTTCTAAAAACTTTAGTTTAGGTTTTACCGCTAAATTACCAGACTTAGGTTTAAAATTTACAATTGATGGCTATATAGTACAAATAGAAGATAGAGTAGGATTAACTAGAAGTTATGGGCCAATTGATGATAATGAAGATAGTGTTATAGATGAAAATGATGAATCACAACAAGCATTTAATGATGCATCTGCTACTGCTGCTAAATTTTTCACCAATGGATTTGATTTAGATAATAAAGGGGTAGATTTAGTAATTGCACACAACATGTCTTTAGGAGATGCAAAATTAACAAACAACCTTTCTGCTACTTTTAGAAAAGTGGAAGTTAAAAATGTAAGAGAAATTCTTGGCGAAGAGATTTTAGACGAAACCTTAAAAGGGTATATTGAAGATGCTATGCCAAGAACTAAAATAAACTTAACGAATACGTATAAACGTGAAAAATGGAGTGCTATGCTTCGTAATGTGTACTTTGGTTCTGTGAATGATCCAGACTTTAGAGGTACAGCAACACCTGTAGAATATGGTGCTAAAATTATAACCGACTTAACAGCTTCTTATGATTTATTCGATAATTTAAGAATTACCGCTGGGGCTAATAATTTATTTGATATATATCCAGACGAAGTACCTTTTGAGGGATCTCAATATGGAGACCAATTTATTTTCTCTCGTAGAACTTCTCAATTCGGATTTAATGGCCGTTATGTATTTGGTAGATTAACCTTCACTATAAAATAAAAAATTATGAAAAATAAAAAATCAATTTATAAACTATTCTTACTACTTGCTGTCGTGTTTGTAGTAAGTTGTGATGATAGTGATGACGTGAATGATGTTGTCTCTAATGCAAATACAGTACAAGGAAACTCTGTTTTTATTGAAACAGATGATGTAAGTGAAGGAATCTTTACCTTGACAGGGTTAAATGCTGCAGATGAAATAAATATATCGGTAAACCAAGCGATTGCTGCTAATTTAACTCCTGGTTTTACAGTCTATAATTATGCAGATAGTTCTACAGCTGTTTTAGGTACAGATTATACTATTAGTGTAACTGATATTGCAGCAGGAAGTATGAATAGTACTGCGCAAATTACTTTTTTAACCGACGGAATTTATGAAGTTGTTTTAGATACTTCTTCAGATGCTTCTGTAGATGCAGCAGGAAATAGCAGGTTTTTCTCAACAGACTCCGGAAGCTATAGAGCTGTATTAACTTGGACAGATGCGACTGTGGATTTAGATATGGATTTAGATTTAATGACAGAAGATTGGCAGTGGGGTTTTGTAACATTCGATTCTAGTAGTTCTAGTACTGC
The DNA here is from genome assembly GCF_001418105.1 of Lacinutrix himadriensis. Classification (GTDB taxonomy): domain Bacteria; phylum Bacteroidota; class Bacteroidia; order Flavobacteriales; family Flavobacteriaceae; genus Oceanihabitans; species Oceanihabitans himadriense. The sequence continues at coordinate 366,268 of NZ_LIQI01000022.1, read as the reverse complement.
CGTAGATTTATCAGAAACAGTAGAGTTGTTAAGTGTCGCAGGACAAGGTAATTTAGCTTTATGGTTTTGGGGAAATAATAATACTGCTGTAGATTATAAAATTCAGCTTTTTGATGTTGAAACAGCGCTCCAAGTTGGAGATGATTATTTAGGTACTTTTCCTGCAGCAACAAATGCTTGGAGATTATGGTTTTCTTTAGGGGCAGATGGAGATGGAAATTCTTCTATTATTGAAGTATTTGAAGAAGATCCGGCACTTTAATACATTACAGGTGTTTTATTAAAATCAAAAAAATCCGAAGCTTCTGCTTCGGATTTTTTATTTCTTCTATTGTTGGTTTTCTAATCTTCAGTAATAGCAACCGCAGTATTACTTCTATTTCGTAACCACATTTTAAATCTTGTTACTAAGTAGAATAAAATAGGTACTACAATTAGTGTTAAGAAAGTTGCAATGAATAAACCATAAATTACTGTCCAAGCTAATGGACCCCAAAATACTACGTTATCTCCTCCCATATAAATATGCGGATTAAACTCACTGAATAAAGTAAAGAAGTTAATGTTTAAACCAATTGCTAAAGGAATTAAACCTAGTATAGTAGTAATTGCTGTTAATAATACAGGACGTAAACGTGCTTTTCCTGCTCTAACAATACTTTCAAATAGATCATCTTCTTCTAAGTAATCTTCTTTATCCAGATTTAAATCATGCTTTTTTCTATCAATTAGTAGTTGTGCATAATCGAGCAGTACTACACCATTATTTACTACAATTCCAGCTAGTGATATAATACCAACCATCGTCATCATAATAACAAAGGCACTTCCTGTAATAACAATTCCACCAAATACACCAATGAAACTCAAGAAAATAGCCAACATAATAATGGTTGGTTTTGAAATGGAGTTAAATTGAAAAATTAGAATAAAGAAAATTAATCCTAATCCAGTAAAGAAAGCACCAACTAAGAAAGTCATTTGTTTGTTCTGTTCTTCAATTTGTCCGGTATAATCTATTTTAACATTTTTTGGTAAACCTTCATAGTTTTTCATTTCATTTTGCACTTGTGCAACAATTACTCCAGCATCGGTAAAACCAGGAGAAAGTGCAGAATAAACAGTAACTACACGCTTAGTGTCTTTATGTTTAATAGCATTGAAACCAGAATTGTTTTCATATTTTGTAACCGCAGAAACAGGTACACTTTTTAACTGACCAGTATTATCTCTAAAAGTGATGTTCTGATTAAATAGTGCACTTGTGTTATATCTAATGTCTTCATTAAAACGAACATAAATATCAAAATCATCACCATCTTCTTTATAGATTCCGGCTTTAGATCCAAAAATAGAATTACGTAATTGTTGTCCTACTTGTAATGCGCTAACACCCAGTTCTCCTGCTTTTTCACGATCTACAGTAACACGCATGGTTGGCTTGTCTTTGTTCACGTTAATTTTAAGCTCATCAATACCAGGAATGTTTTTAGTATTAATAAACTCACGCATGTTTTCTGCTACAGCAATTAACTCATTATAATCATCTCCTTCAATCTCAATGTTAATTGGCGATCCAGCTGGTGGTCCGTTAACATCTTTTTCCACAGAAATTAAAACACCAGGATAAATCCCTACTAATGAAGATTGCACTTTTTGTCTTAGCAACTCACTATCTTCTCCTCTACGGAATTTATATTCTCGCATAGAAGCTGTAATCTTTGCTTTATGTGGCGTTTCTGCTGCAGATCCCATATCTGTTTGGGCATTTCCAGCACCAGCACCAACTTGTGATACAGCACTTTCTACCATGAAGTTATGGCCGTTGTCCATATATTGCGAGCTGTTTAAAACAGTTACAACGTGCTTTTCTATTTCTTTAGTTATCGCATTTGTTTTTTCAATTGCTGTACCTTCCGGATATTCTATATAAACAATAATTTGATTCGGTTTATTATCTGGAAAGAACTCTACTTTAGTTCGTTGGGAGCTTAATGAAGCTCCAAAGGCTACAAAAGCAAGTATTAATAAAGCAAAAGTACCAGCCGTTAATACATAAGGTTTCCACCCAGAAAGCGCCCAACGTAATTTTTTCTCATACCAACGCTCTAATCTAACCAGCGTTTTTGTTTGAAAATTATTCGCCCACTTACGTATAAACCATCTGTAAAACCATAGCATGATAGCAGTAAAAATCATTAATGTTCCTAATCCTCTGTACGCACCACCAAAAAGTAAAATAAGTACACCAAGGATTGCAATAATACTTGTAGTTTTAATAATTTGCTTTAATGGCATGTCCTTGTCTTCAATACTCATGAATTGAGAAACTAAAACAGAGTTAAAGAAAATAGCAACAAATAGAGAAGATCCTAAAACTACAGAAAGTGTAATTGGTAAGATCATCATGAAATCTCCCATAATTCCTGGCCATAAACCTAAAGGTATAAATGCTGCAACCGTAGTCGCTGTAGATATAATAATAGGAAAGGCAATCTCGCTAATTCCTTTTTTAGCCGCTTCAATTCTACCCATGCCTTCTTCATCCATAAGCCTGTACACATTTTCAACAACTACAATCCCGTTATCTACCAGCATACCAAGTCCCATGATTAACCCAAAAAGAACCATAGTATTTAAACTGTGCCCTAGAAGGTTTAATATCATTAACGACATAAACATAGACATAGGAATTGCAAACCCAACAAAAATGGCATTTTTAAATCCTAAAAAGAACATTAAAACGGTAACTACTAAGATAATTCCGAAAATAATATTGTTTACCAAATCATCTACTTGACCAATGGTTTTTGGCGATTGATCATTAGTAATAGTTACTTCTAAGTCTTGTGGAAATATATTGTCTTTCGCTTCTTGAACAATTAACTGTACTTGTTCTGCAGCCGCTACCATGTTTTTACCTGCACGTTTTTTTACGTCCAGCATTACCACAGGCTTTTCAAACTCTCTGGCAAATGTGTTTTTGTCTTCTTCTTTAAAAGTAACGGTTCCAATATCTTTCAGGTAGATGGCGTTACCATTTTCTGCTTTTACAACAAAGTTGTTCAGTTCGGTAGGTTTTTCTATTTCACCTATTATTCTAATGGTACGACGTTGTCCACTAGTGATTAAATTACCTGCAGACATGGTAACATTACCATTTTTTATGGCGCCAATAACATCATTAAAAGTTACGTCGGCAGCCATCATTTTATAAATGTCTACAGCAACTTCTACTTCTTTTTCTTGAGCACCACGAATATCTGCTTTTTTAATTTCTTGAATATCTTCAATTTCATCTTGAAGGTATTCTGCAAAATCTTTTAATTTTTCAACAGGATAATCACCAGAAATATTAATATTAAGAATTGGCATTTCTTCCGATAGACTTAAATCAAAAACATCCGGTTCTACTTTAGCATCATTAAAAGTAGGCCAATCTTCACCAGAAGTTTCGGTGTCTATTTCGTCTTTAACTTTTTGTTTTGCTTGCTCTACAGTAATGTCTTCATCAAACTCTACCACTACCATCGAGTAATCTTCCTGTGATGTTGAGGTGATTTCAACCACATTACTAACCGATTTTAATCGATCTTCTAGAGGGTCTGTGATCAGTTTCTCTATGTCTTCGGCAGTATTTCCAGGAAACACAGAACTTACATATATCTTCGTTTCATTTACTTCAGGGAAATTTTCTCTTGGCATACTAAAAAAAGCAGTGATACCAATGTAAAAAATAACAGCAATAAGCACATACATGGTAGTCTTATTGTTAATTGCCCAAGAGGATAAACCAAACTCCTTCTCTACATTTTTTTTCTTTTTTGTCATTGTCTTTGGTTTAGTAATTTATTACTTTAACAGTTTGACCATCTTTTACACTTCGTGCGCCTTCTTTAATCAGTTCTGCATCATTTTCAATACCTTCTAAAACTTCAATGACATCTCCTTGAGTTCTCCCTGTTTTGATAATAATTTTCTTGGCAACCCCTTCTTTGTTTGCGTTCTTATCGTTTACTACATAAACGTATTGCTCTCCTTCTGCGTTTTCAGAAATGATACTTTGCGGAATTAATAGCGCTTCTTCGTTAGTGTAGTCGTTAATTTTAAGCTTCGCAGTTAAATTAGGTTTTATGGTTTTGTCTTTATTAGGAATAGCAACTTCTATTTTAAATGTGCGGTTAGACGGATTGATAAAATCTCCTGCTTGGCGGATTGTAGTTTCTATCGTTTTTCCTAAAATCGGAAACTCTGCAGTCACATCTTTACCTTTTACAACGTTTGCAATGTATGCTTCTGGAACATCGGTTTCAATGTACATGTCGTCTAGATTAATAATTCTAATTAATTGCGATTGGCCAGCAGCAACAACACTACCTTGCTCTGTAATTACATCGTCTATAGTTCCTGTAAAAGGAGCTTTTACATTTGTTTTACCTAATTGTTGTTGTAATTGATTTACAGCCTGGGTTTGTGCATCGTAGTTAGATTTTGCTTGTAAATACTGAATTTCGCTTCCAATTTTTTGTTTCCAAAGTCTTTCTTGACGCTCAAAAGTAGTTTTTGCTAAATCTACTTGAATTTGCAATTGTGCTACTTGTTGACTTAATCCACCATCATCAATTTTAGCAAGTAATTGTCCTTTGGTTACTTTCTGTCCTTCTTTAACATATACCTTAGTAAGTATACCGTTGTACTCTGGATAGATTACAATTAGATTTTTTGTAGTTACATTTCCTTGTATTTCTAATACGTGTTTAAACACTTCATGTTTTGCTGTAAAAGTGGTTATTAATGGCACTTTTTTAACCGTATCTAATTTTGAAATAGCTTCGTCTAATACTGTAATTTTATCATGAATTACTTTTTGCTCATCAACTAATTCTGTTCTTTTTGTTCTTATTTTTTCTAAGTTTTCAGTAGCTAAAATGTTTTCTACAGAGTTTTTCTTTTTTTCACCTCCGCAAGAGACAATTAAAAGCGTAAGAATTAAGATGGAATATATATTTTTCATTATAAAGTGTTTTCTGGTTGTTTTAGTTTTTTGGTATTTCGTTTAAAACAGTCTCAAGTTCTGCTTTGGTATTTATTACATTTAGCATGGCTTGTAATAATTCTTGCTGTGCTGTATATAACTGTGTTTGTGCTTGACGTAAATCAAAACTAGAGGAAATACCTTCAAAAAATTTGGTTTGATTTTTTTGTTCAATGCGTTCTGCTAAGTTTAGATTAGAAGTCTTGTTTTCATAATCTTCCATTGCAAATTGGTAATCGCTTTTTGCTGCAGCGATTTGTAGTTTTAATTGTTGTTGTGTTTCTGTTAAATCGTCTTGGGCTTTTTCAAGATTTACTTTCGCTCTTTGTGTAGAAGCGCTTCGCATACCAGAACTAAATATTGGAATGTTTAAGCTTACACCAAATAAAGAAGAACCAAACCATTTTTGGTCGCTATTTGCAAAATGAAACTTTTCATTATATGCGGCATAGCCTCCATTTATAAAAGCATCTAAAGTTGGTAAAGCTTTACTTTTCTCCAGTTTAAGTAATAACTCTTTTGCTACTTTGTCGTTTTCAGCAATTTTGAAGTCTATGTTGTTTTCTATATTTTCATCGGCTTCTAATAGGCTTGTAACCGAATGATAATTCGCTAAACCACTAAGATTTTCTGTTAACTTAGAATCTGTATTTACATCTAGTCCAAGTGTGATATTAAACATTTGGTAGGCTAGTTTCTTAAGTCTTTCGGTATTTTTTAACTGACTTTCAACTCCCGAAAGGGTAATTTGTAATTGCTCTACACTTTCTTCTTCCTCTAAACCGTTTTCATAGATTTTAGTGATTTCGAAAATATTTTTTTCTAAAACACTAATGTTTCTGTTTAAAACAGAAAGGCTTTCTTCGGCTAGCAATACATTTCCGTAGGCGTTAATCACAGCTTTACGGACTTCCAAATCTGTTTTTTCTTTAGCGTTTTTAGAAATTTCTAAATACACTTTAGCAGATTGTAGTCCTACTAGATAAGAACCATCAAATAGTTTTTGAGTTAATGTAGCTGTCGCTGTTGTGCTTTGTTTTGTGCTAAAATTAACAGGAACAAATGTGCCAGGTGTTCCTCCTGTTAGTTCGGCAGGAAGTAAAGTGACTTGCTGTTTAATCCAGTTTTGGTAATCTACAGATGCGTTTAACTGTGGCAAACCAGATGCTGTGGTTTCCCATTTTTGTAATTCTGCTGCCTTAATATCTCGAACGGCGTTTTTTGCTGTTCTATTATTTTCTAAAGCATAATCTATTGCTTCTTGTAAACTAAATTGCATAGTCGTTTCTTGCGAAAAAATAGCAGTACTTATTAAGAAAAATAGAAGTGTGATACTTTTTTTCATTGGATTTTATGATTGATTGGTTTTAATAAATTTGTGTAATGTTAGTAGTCCATTTTCATTGCAAATAGCTCTTAAGTGATATTCTAGGTAGCTCTCCATTAGGTAATCCATGGTGAATCTATCCAATGGGAAAATGTTTTCATCCTTAATTCCTGTCATACCATTAAAGTACATTCTAGAAATAAAATCTACATCTATGTTTTCTCTAAATAAGCCGGTATCTACACCTTTTTGTATACTGTCTTTTACAGAGACATACATTTTCTCAAATTGCTTCATTTGTAAACTTTGAAAAATTTGAGGATAGTACTTTTTTAATTGAAACTGTGGGGATGTTTTTTCGTCTTTTAAATAATTCATCACATACATTTTAATGTCGTATAATTCCTCAATAGGATTGTGTGATGCATCACAAATACAATCTATTCCGCCACAAACGTTTTCAAGCATATTTGTTGTGGTAGCTTCAATCAATTTCGTTTTATTATCAAAATGTTGATATATCGTTTTTTTAGATATACCTAATGCGTTAGCTATATCATCCATAGTGACACTCTTAAAACCTAAGGTTAAGAATAGCTCGCCGGACTTATGTATAATTTTTTCTCTCATAATTGGATGCAAATGTACGTCAGGAAACTTTAAAAACAAAAATAGTTTCCAAAGTTTTAATCATTTTTTAACATTAACAAAAAGAATGCCTTTATTTTTTTATAATTCTCTTATTTTTGCGGGATGCAAAATATTTCATTTTATCAAGAAGCATTTGTTTCCTATTTAGAGAAATTTGTTTCCAAGCGAGAACCAGAATCACTTTATGATCCTATTCATTATATTTTACAATTAGGAGGTAAAAGATTACGTCCTGTATTAACTTTAATGACTGCTGATATTTTTAATGGCGATCATAAAAAAGCTTTAGATGCCGCCTTAAGTATTGAGGTGTTTCATAATTTTTCATTGGTTCATGATGATATTATGGATGATGCTCCTTTACGTAGAGGAAAAGAAACGGTGCATGAAAAATGGAATATAAACACAGGGATTCTATCTGGAGATGCGATGCTTATTTTAGCATATCAACTTTTTGAAAACTATGATCCAAAGACCTTTCAAGCACTTGCAAAGCTTTTTAGTAAAACAGCGTTACAGGTTTGCGAAGGGCAACAATATGATATTGATTTTGAAACTCGTGATGATGTTACCATTCCAGAGTATTTAAAAATGATTGAATACAAAACTGCAGTTTTGGTTGGTGCGGCAATGCAAATGGGAGCCATTGTAGCCGAAGCAACAGAAGAAGATCAAGCTGTAATTTACCAATTTGGTAAAAACTTAGGAATAGCATTCCAATTACAAGATGATTATTTAGATGCCTTTGGTGATCCGGAAACTTTTGGTAAACAGGTTGGTGGTGATATTATTGAAAACAAAAAAACATACTTGTATTTAAAAGCATTAGAATTTTCTTCGGAAGAAGATCAAGTGCAACTGCAACATTTGTTTAGTATAAATCCTACGGATGCTTCCGATAAAATTGAAGCTACAAAAGAAGTTTTTATTACTAGTGGTTCTGCTGAAGCTACAAAACAAGCCATTGAAACATATACCAACAAAGCGTTTTCTGTTTTAGAAACTTTACATATTTCCGAAGAAAGCAAAAACGAATTAATACAGTTTGGTAAACAATTAATGAATAGAAGTGTATAATTAAATTTTTATGTTTCCACGAAGATGGAAATCTGTTTTATGAATCTACCTACCACTTTTAATGATTTAATTGAAGAAGCAAATAGCCTTCAGCTTTATAAAAAACTAATAAAACAGCTTAATAAAGATTTTCTGTTTGCTAATATTGACTTAGATTTTGAAGAAGAAATTCTTCCAACTAGCTTGAAATTAATGCTTCATGAAACGGTTTACAGACTCATACAAGAAAAATTTGCAGAGTATTTAAACCTATTGTACATCATAGATGTGCCAGAAAAACAAGTGAAAGCATTAAACGGAAACGACACGGTGCAACTAGCCGAAGAAGTTTCGTTTTTAATTTTAAAACGCGAATGGCAAAAAGTGTGGTTTAAAAATAAGTATAGTTAAACCTCCTTGATTTTTAAGCTGTGTTTAAAAATAGACTCTCACAAAAGGAGCCCAAGAACTTGCATAAACACTTTTATCTTCCTTATAAAGTAAATCATATTTTACGCCAATAGTGACGTTTTGTGTTCTATAACCAGCACCTACAAAAAGGGCAGGCGACCAGTAGTTATCATCTTTTAATAGGGCGCTATCAAAATTCCGACTCACATTATTTTGCTCCAATTCTGCAGAAAGTTGTATTTCGTTTAAAGGATTATACAAGCCAATTAAGCTTCCGCCAATAATAGTAGATTTAAAAGCATCTTTTCTGCTAAAATAAGAGCCACTTATGCCAATACCTAAAGCAAAAGCATTATCAAATTGATAAATAGCACTTGGCGCTAATGTTGCGCTAAAAGTTTTATTTCCAGTGCTTAATCCAATTCCGCCTCCAAATCGAACTTTTTGCCAAAAAGCACTTTTTTGCTTCATATTATCTTCTTGTGCTTTTACAGATGTAGCAACAAAACACGAAAACACTAAAAAAACAATAATTTTTTTGGAGAAAAGATGGAATAAAGTCATAATTATATAAAATGTTAAATTAGAATGTTATAAATATACTAAAACTGCATCTAATTTTAGTAAAAGTTGTATTTTTGAAGAAATTTTGTTGAAGCTAGATTCTCTCAAAAAATATAATGGATAAATATTCCTTTTTAAACGCAGCACATACAGCATACTTTGCTGATCTTTACGACCAATATTTAAAAAACCCAGACTCTGTTGAGCCTAGTTGGAGAGCCTTTTTTCAAGGTTACGATTTTGGTTCTGAATCTTTTGGAACAGAAGGGGAAACTGTGGAAGCAGTTTCGACACAAATTCCCGAGAACCTTCAAAAAGAGTTTCAGGTAGTAAAGTTAATCGATGGTTACAGAACCAGAGGTCACCTTTTTACAGCAACCAATCCCGTTCGTGCAAGACGAAAGTACGCACCAACATTAGAAATTGAAAATTTCGGATTATCAGTATCTGATTTAGATACCGTTTTTAATGCAGGAGAAATCCTAGGAATTGGCGTGCAATCACTTCGTGAAATACGTAAACATTTAGAAGCAATTTATTGCAACTCTATTGGTGTAGAGTATATGTATATTAGAAATCCAGAGCGTATGCAATGGATTCAAAACAAGTTAAATGTTAATGACAATCAGCCGAGTTTTTCTGCCGATGAAAAAAAACATATACTTAAAAAACTAAACGAAGCCGTTTCTTTTGAAAGCTTTTTGCATACCAAATATGTTGGTCAAAAACGTTTTTCTTTAGAAGGTGGAGAATCTTTAATTCCAGCATTGGATGCTTTAATTGAAAAAGCTTCCGAATATGATGTGAAAGAATTTGTAATGGGAATGGCGCATCGTGGTCGTTTAAGTACACTTACAAATATCTTTGGAAAATCTGCAAAAGACATCTTTAGTGAGTTTGATGGTAAAGATTATGAACAAGAAGTTTTTGATGGCGATGTAAAGTATCATTTAGGTTGGACTAGTGATAGAGTTACAGACGCAGGAAAAAGAATAAACTTAAATATAGCACCAAACCCTTCGCATTTAGAAACGGTTGGCGCTGTAGTAGAAGGAATAACAAGAGCAAAGCAAGACGATAAGTACCCAGAGAACCCATCACAAGTATTACCAATTGTTGTACATGGTGATGCTGCAATTGCAGGACAAGGTTTGGTGTATGAAATTGTACAAATGGCACAATTAGATGGTTACAAAACAAATGGAACCATTCATATTGTTGTAAATAACCAAATTGGTTTTACAACTAATTATTTAGACGCAAGATCTAGTACATATTGTACAGATGTTGCTAAAGTAACCTTATCTCCAGTACTTCATGTGAATGCAGATGATGCAGAAGCTGTAGTGCACGCGGTTTTATTCGCCCTTCATTTTAGAATGAAATTTAAACGTGATGTCTTTATTGATCTATTAGGCTATAGAAAATATGGACATAACGAAGGGGATGAACCAAAGTTTACACAACCTTTATTATACAAAGCAATTTCAAAACATAGAAATCCTAGAGATCTTTATGCTGAAAAATTAATTGCAGAAGGTATTATAGATAATACACATGTTGCTAAATTAGAAGCAGACTATAAAAATTCTTTAGAGGAAAAATTAGAAGATTCTCGTAAAATAAAGAATACAGAGATTACACCATTTATGAGTAATGAATGGGTGAATTATTCTCCTGCACAAGAAGATGAAATGATGCAGCCAGTAGATACTTCTTATGCTACAGAAGGATTAGCTAAAATCACGAAAGTACTATCTAACCTTCCAAAGGATAAAAAGTTTATTCGTAAAATTTCTAGACTAATCGAATCAAGACAAACGATGTTTGACGAAAACCGATTAGATTGGGCAATGGCAGAACATTTAGCGTATGGAACCCTTTTAGAAGAAGGTTACGATGTTAGAATTTCTGGTCAAGATGTAGAAAGAGGAACTTTCTCTCACAGACATGCCGTTGTAAAAGTAGAAGACAGTGAAGAAGAAATTATATTACACAATGACTTAAGCGATACACAAGGACGCTTTTTTATATACAACTCACTATTATCAGAATATGGTGTTGTAGGTTTCGATTATGGTTATGCCATGGCAAGTCCACAAACCTTAACCATTTGGGAAGCACAATTTGGAGACTTTAGTAATGGAGCACAAATTATGTTAGACCAATATATAACAGCAGCAGAAGATAAGTGGAAGTTGCAAAATGGTTTAGTAATGTTGTTGCCACATGGTTACGAAGGTCAAGGAGCAGAACACTCTTCGGCACGTATGGAACGTTACCTTCAAATGTGTGCAAAAGACAATATGTTTGTAGTAGATTGTACTACACCTGCAAATATGTACCATTTGTTACGTAAGCAAATGAAAGCGAATTTCAGAAAACCATTAATTGTATTTACACCAAAAAGTTTATTACGTCATCCATTGGTAGTATCTAGTGTAGATGAAATGGCAAACGGAAGTTTCCAAATGCTAATAGATGATCCAAAAGCAAAAGCAGAACAAGTAAAAACATTAGTTTTTGTTACCGGAAAGTTCTATTATGATTTATTAGAAGAACAAGGAAATTTAGAAAGAGAAGACATTGCTTTAGTACGTATAGAGCAATTATTCCCTCTACCGGTAGAAGATATTCGTAAAGTATTAGGCAAATATAAAAATGCAGACGATATCGTTTGGGCACAAGAAGAACCAAGAAATATGGGAGCTTATAGTCACATGTTAATGCATTTAGACGAGGCTAAGACTTTTAGAGCAGCAAGCAGAAGACCTTATGGAGCACCAGCAGCTGGTAGTTCGGTACGATCTAAAAAACGTCATCAAGAAGTAATTGATTTCGTGTTTGATAAAACAAAAAATAATCAACGATAATATAAAATAAAATTATAGCGCATGATTTTAGAAATGAAAGTTCCTTCACCAGGAGAATCTATTACAGAAGTAGAAATAGCAACATGGTTAGTTGAAGAAGGTGATTATGTAGAAAAAGACCAAGCTATTGCAGAAGTAGATAGTGACAAAGCAACCTTAGAATTGCCTGCTGAAGCTAGCGGAACAATTACTTTTAAAGCGGAAGAAGGAGATGCTGTCGCTGTTGGAGCAGTAGTATGTTTAATAGATACAAGTGCTGCAAAACCAGAAGGTGGAGCTGCACCAAAAGCAGAAACAAAAGCGGAAGCTCCTAAAGTAGAAGCGCCAAAAGTGGAAACGCCTAAAGCGGATACTTATGCAACAGGAACAGCAAGTCCTGCAGCAAAAAAGATTTTAGCAGAAAAAGGTATGCAAGCATCTGCGGTTACTGGAACAGGAAAAGATGGTAGAGTAACTAAGGAAGATGCAGTGCAAGCGGTCCCTTCTATGGGAACACCAACAGGTGCAAATAGAGGTTCTTCTAAAAGTAAAATGTCTATGTTACGTCGTAAAGTAGCAGAACGTTTAGTAGAAGTAAAAAACACTACTGCAATGTTAACTACGTTTAACGAAGTTAATATGACTCCAATTTTTGCATTGCGTAATGAATATAAAGAAGCCTTTAAAGCAAAACACAGCGTTGGTTTAGGTTTTATGAGTTTCTTTTCACTAGCAGTAGTAAGAGCATTAAAAATGTATCCTGCAGTAAACTCTATGATTGACGGGAAAGAAATGCTAACCTATGATTTTGTAGATATTTCAATTGCAGTTTCAGGACCAAAAGGACTTATGGTTCCTGTGATTAGGAATGCGGAGAATTTATCTTTCAGAGGTATTGAATCGGAAGTAAAGCGTTTAGCACTTCGTGCAAGAGACGGTCAAATTACTGTAGATGAAATGACGGGTGGTACATTTACCATTACTAATGGAGGTGTTTTTGGAAGTATGTTATCTACGCCAATTATTAATCCACCACAAAGTGGAATTTTAGGAATGCATAATATTATTGAAAGACCAATTGCCGTAGATGGTAAAGTAGAAATACACCCAATGATGTATTTAGCATTATCTTATGATCATAGAATTATTGATGGTAAAGAATCTGTTGGTTTCTTAGTAGCTATTAAAGAAGCGCTAGAAAACCCAGTAGAGTTATTAATGAATAACGATATTAAGAAGGCTTTAGAAATGTAAAAGTTTTAAAGTCTATAAATAAAAAAGCGCGATATCCCTAAAATCGCGCTTTTTTTGGTTTAAATAATTATACTAAAACTAAAAGAAATTTACATAAATGTTTACTAGTATTATTGTAATAACTAATACAACTAAACCAGCAATAAGAAGTTTGTGTGTGAAATTTAGATTGTTTTCCATTTCTAGAGTGTTTTCCATACCTTTTTAATTTAAACCCTGCAGCGTATAATTCTGCAGAGTGTTGAGTTTCCTCTTTATAAGTGATTGATTAATAGCTCTGTAAATATAGCACACATAAAGCATAAATAAAATACGTATAACTACGTATTTTTAAAAATTCATTTTTGTATTTTTTTTCTTACAAAAACACCTTAAAGCACTTATAGTGTGATGATTAGGTGTTATTTTGAGTAAAAAACGTAAGAATTTAGATTTTTGTGCATATAGTAGGAGGAGCTAAAAGCAAGCTTTTTAAATCAAAGAAATTATAAGGATTAAGGAAATGCTATAGCTGTAAAAAGCGAAAACTCCACATTATAATAATGTAGAGTTTTCATGCAAAAATAATTTTCCCTAAAAACTAATTAATAGCATACCGTAAAGATAAGTTATGTTCTTGATATAAAAAATACGTAGTTCTACGTATTTTTTAAGAAATAATAAGGTATAAAATAAAAAGGCTCCAGCTTAATTAAAAACTAGAGCCTTTTACAATTCTCCCTAAAGAACCGATTAATAGCATGGTAAAGGTATATTATGTTTATGACATATGAAATACGTAGTTCTACGTATTTTTCACGAAACAACCTGTTGTAAAAAAAAGGCTCTAGCTTGGTTAAAACTAGAGCCTTTAACAATTCTCTTTAAAGAACCGATTAATAGCACTGCAAAGATATAGTATGTTTAGGATATATGAAACACGTAGATATACGTGTTTTTTAAGAAATAGTAGGATATAAAATAAAAAAGGCTCTAACTTAATTAAAAACTAGAGCCTTTTACAATTCTCCCTAAGAACTGATTAATAGCACTGTAAAGATATAATATGTTTGTGATATAAAAAATACGTAGTTCTACGTATTTTTCTAGAAATTATGCGAGGTAAAAAATAAAAGGCTCTAGTTTTAATTAAAACTAGAGCCTTTAACAATTCTCCCTAAGAACTGAATTAATAGCTCTGTAAAGATATAATATGTTTGTGATATAAAAAATACGTAGTTCTACGTATTTTTAAAAGTTGTCTTTATTTAGATTTGCCCAAATGGATAAAGCTGTTGGTTTGTTATCTAGGTTTAACTTGGCTACTATATTAGAACGATGTTTTTCAATGGTTCTAACCGAAATAAAAAGTTTATCTGCTATTTGTTGGCTAGTCATATTTTCTGCTATAAATAGTACAACTCTTCTTTCCGATTTAGTAAGTTTTTCAAGTACGCTTGTACCTACAGTACATTCCGATTTGTTAAGGTAGTCTGCAATTTCTTCACTAAAATAAGGCTCATCCATTTCTACATGTGCGATACATGTTTCAATTTCTTCAATGGCAAACTCTTTTAAAATATAACCATAAATACCAAGGGATTTTGCTTTATCAAAAATCTCTTCCTCTTTATCAAACGTGATTAAGATTATTTTGGTTTCCAGATTGTTTTTCTTGCATTTTTCAGCAACCTCCAAACCTGTCATGTAAGGCATTCGTATGTCTAAAAGGGCAATGTCTGGTTTTTCTTTAACAATAAGATTGTAAGCCGCTTGTCCGTCTGGAGCACTTCCTAAGATATTAAAACCTTTAGAGGTCAAAAAATCTTGAATGCCACGAAGCATTAAAGGATGATCGTCTGCTATTATTATAGAAGTGTTCATTAATCAAGAGGGAGTAATAGTTGCTATTACACGTAAATGTAAGAAAATTGTTTTGTTATTTAGGGCTTTTTCAAATACAAATATTTCTTTTCGTAATCTATGATCGCTTTTCCCTTTTTTAATATATCTGCACCAATAATTCCATCTACCGGTTTTGCATTATGCGTAGTGAGTGCAGTATTGACATGTGTAAGGTTAAATAATATAAGTGCTGTTTTTTCGTTTTTCCAACGACCGATCTTTATTTTATTTTTTTTAGAAATTTGCGTTAACATATTTGTAGCGCCAGCACCAGCTGCTTTAATTTTAGAATCTTTCACCTTAAGGCTAAAAGTTTCTATGGCTTCAAAACCAACGCAGGAGTTAGATGCTCCTGTATCTAAAATAAAAAGGCCTTTAGTACCATTTATAGAGGCTTTAACTTCAAAATGATTGGTTTTAGTAAGCTTGAGCTTTATTTTTAAATACTCCTGTTTCTCTAAAAACTCTTGTAAAGTTTTCATTAATTTTTTCTGTTTAATTTGAGGAATAAAAATACGAGTAATCCTATTAAAAACAAGCCAATAATACTATATAATAAGAAAGATGTTTCAGTTTTAGGCGTTACACTACCATAATAAACAAAAGCACTCCAGTAATAAGGTGATTTTTTAATGTTCGCTATTTTGTCATTATTTAAGTATTCTAGTTTTGAAGTGTTGTTTGCAATAAATTCGGAATCATATTTATGGTAGTTTTTATAAAACGAAGTCATAATTTGTGAGGTAGACAAATCATTGATTTGCCATAGCGAAAACAAAACACTATTTGCTCCAGCATATTGAAAACCTCTAGCAATACTTAATGCGCCTTCGCCTTTTTGTAAAGCACCAACTCCGGTTTCGCAAGCACTTAAAACAACCAAGTTTACATTCATGTTTAAACCATACAATTCGTTAATGTTTAAGGTTTCATCATAAAATTCTATACTTGCAGGTTCGTTAAAATCACCACTTTTTGCATGTGTGGATAAATGGAGTATAGCATAGTTAGACGCTTTACTAATAAAACTACTTTTGGTTGCCTGCTCTTTTAAAAGAAGCGCAGTATCCATAATGTTTTCTATGTTTTCGGCTTCCTCTTTAGAGTATATTAATTCTTGATTGGTATCTTCAAAAACCGGAAATACACCAAGAACTTTTTGGTTTTTTTGTGTATTTACTTCATTCAGATATAAAGAAGTGTTGGCATTGTAAACGAGTTTGTGTTTTTTTACCAAAAAGGGCATCATAGCATAAGAAGTGCTTTCTGTTTCGCTAGTTAATAAAGCATCGAACGGAATAAAATTTAATTTGCTATCGGGAATAAGTATCACATTTTCTTTATCTGAAAAATCTTCTAGTAAAAGTGTTTTGTATAGCGAAAAGGCATCTTTTGTAAACTTCGGGATGTCATTATTTATGGTAGCGCTTTTCTGAAAGTAATTCACAAACCTAGTAATCAAGTCCTTGGTTTCTTCCTTTAATGCTATACGATTAAAGCGTGCTGTTTTGCTAGAAAATATAAACTGATAGATGTGGTGCTTGCCATAGAAATATTCGACTAAAACCGCATTGTCTTCTGTTAGTTTCTCTTTTAACCTTTTAAAATGAATAGTCTTTTCTTTTTTGTGGACTGCATATTTGTTATCTATGGTAGTGTTTAGCTTTTTTAAAGCAATACTAATGGCGTTAAGCTCTTGTCTTAATGTGTTTTTATCTTCAGCTGAAGCATTGTTAATAGGTGTTTTTATTAATTTATTGGTAAGCTGTTCTTCTTGCTTAATCAGCGAATTCTGTTTAAGTAATAAGCTGTCTGTTGGGTGAAGTTGAAGTAATGTATTTTTGTTTTTAATATCTTTTAAAATGCTTGCTTTCTGACTTTCAGCATAATTAAAAGCACGTTCTGTGTAGTTTGCAGCATTTGTGGTTTGTAATTGGTATAAGATATTTAAACATTTTTCGCTTCGTACTCTGTTGGCATAAAGATTAATAAGTTGCCCTTTTTGGGAAGTAATATTTTTTTCGATCAAAGACGAAGCATGGAAACTTAAATCGTAATACGCTAAAGCTTTTTCAGGACTCGTTTGCAATTCGGCTAATAAATCAAAAATATCGATAAAGGTGTTTTCTGGATATAGTGCGTCTTTGTTCGGTAGTTTTTTATCTTCTAATCCTGGAAGCAATGTTTTTAAAGCAGCATGTACCAGTTTATTTGCTTGTAACGTGTCTTGTAATAAAAAGTAAAGCTGTCCTTCTTGAAAAGCTAATTTGGCAAAGTCTCTAGATGAGGTTAGACTTCTTGATTTTTGGTTTATTATTTTATTTAAGTTTTTTTGCGCTACTTTATAATCTTTGTTTTTTAATGCTTGCTCGTATTTTAAAGTAATATCTATTTCCGATTCTTTATTAAAACTATTAGAAGTTATACCTCCTTTGTCTATAATGATGATGTCCTTATTTAAAAATAAAGCACTTCTTGATTTTAAGGTTTTTAGTCTTCTTAACTGATAGGCTTTTATGTCTTTAAACTGTAAACCTTTATTTGCTGTTTCATTCGCTAACGTATAGCTACCAATAGATTGATATAGATTCGCAAGGTTTATGGTTCCTGCTATTTTTTGGTGGTTGTTGTTTTGCTTTTCGGCAAGAAAGATATATTGCTTGATAATGTTTTCTGCATTCGCATAATCTTTTGTTTTGTGATATAATGTACCTAACGGAATTAAACAATACTCCGTAATATCATAATCGTAAACCTGATGCTTTTTGTATAAGGTCCACGCTTTTTCATAGGTTGTAATTGCTTGTTGCTGTTTATTAGATTTGTCTAAATAATAGGCTTTATTGGCTAGTAAGTTTATGAATGCAAAATAGGCATCGTTGGTAGTTATTTGATTTTCAAAAACACTAATTTTCTCATTCAGCTGAAGCAAAGAAGCTTCCGTTTTACTTGCATTAAAAGCTTCCGTTGCATCATAAATTGCATTTTCAAGATCTTGAGAAAAAATATTTCCGAAGACAAAAAAACAAAGAATGAAGATGTATTTATTCATTTTAAAATTTAAAAATTACTTAAGTAGGAATGTATTGCTTAAAGAATCTTAGACTTTAGAATTTCCAGATGGCATAAAATTGCCAGTAATTAAAGTCTTCTTTAAAGTTAATCACATAACGAGCACCAACGCTTGGGCCAATTCTAGCAAAACCAGCTGTGGCTTCCAATAACAATCCGGTTCTAAAATTATTAAAGGAATTATTGGACTTGTTTGAAGACTCGCTTATAAAACTATATGGACCATAATCGATACCATTAATTATCTCTGCACGTTCTATTGTGGTTTCATTAGTCGTCTTTTCACTAAGCGTAAAAGCACCTTGTAAACCAGCACCTAAACCAATAAAATTATTTACGTTATATCTTGCTAAAACAGGAATTTCCCAATCTACATTATTATAAGTGTCTAGAATTGTAGTTCGTTCTCTTCCAATAAAAGTAGGTTCGTCTATTTCACGTACGGTTACTGTTTTAGTACCATCATAACTATGAAAACTATTTAGCAACTCTACTTGCCAATACCATTTGTAGGACTTGTAAGGAGATAGTGTTGCTCCTAAAAAGTAACTTTTAGAATTATCTAGATTTGCATACGAATTGTAACCGACTTTTGCTCCTATAGAAATACCAGGAAGAAATCGTGTTGTAGAATAATTGGTAATTATAGGATCGTTTTTATCGAAAATGATAGCGGTTCTACTTTTGGTTTTTTGCTTGTGAAAGTCTTCACTAAACTTTAAACTGTATTTTACAAAACCTTTGGTCGAATCATATTCTTTTACATTTTTTTGTTCGCTTCCAGGAAGGTAGATGTTTTTAAAAGTAAATATGGCTTGTGTTTTTGTAAAGGTAGTATCTAAGCAACTGTATGCTACTTCGCGTTTCGGACAAATTTCACACTTGGGATACATGTCTTCTACACGAATAGAAGTTTTGTCAAACATATCTGGAATGTCTGTTTCTAAACGAATTGTACTTGCAGGACCTTCACCATTATTTTGAAATTTTATTTTAAATTTTGGACGTTTATGTCTAACCAATCTGTAGTTTAAAAATGTAGCAGAGGTGGACATTTTGTTAGGATCATGAGAGGTTACAATCTCCATTTCCATTTCTTTTACATTGTGGTTGTCAAAATTATCATCTGGAATATACACACCACGAACAGAGATGATTGCGCTGGTATCTTTAAGCATTTCTGGTGTTGTTTTTAAAGTGTAAAAGACATTGCGTTCTTCGTTTGGTTTCATATTGTCAAACTCTAAAACACTTGCGTTTTTATAATAAGCTTTGGATTCCTCTAAGGTTAACGGTAAGTTTTGTTTTTCGGTAGAGTCTTGAAACTTTACACGTAGCTTGGCTATGTTGTCTTCAATAGAAGCAACAACACTTTCTTGGTCGTCATAGTCATAGGTGTAAACAAAGTCGGATGCATGACTTGCTCTTTCCTTATGGTATGTTCTGGTATCTGTTAATTCAAAATTATTGGCTTTGTATTTTTGTTCGTTATAAAACAAATGCAGTTTACCGTTAGTCGCATAATCTTTTGTGTTTTTATAACTCATGATTACCACAATTTCTTCTTCAGGCATTGGTTCTGTATTGCGTTGTAAATCTAAATTACTTGTCATGCTTGCGACTTCGGTATAACTATCTGGATTAGCATCTTTAGACATGCTTATTTTTTTAGGTCTGGAAGTTGGTGGTTTTCCGGTATCGTAATTGTTGGTCGACCAGAGTTTTACTTCGTATTCTCCAGCTTTTTTGTAGGTATGTTTCGGATTGGCTTCTTTGCTGTATTCACCATCACCAAATTCCCAGTAATGGCTATAAAATGCTTTTGGTGCTCCTGCAATTTGATTGAGTTCTGGAGCGTTAGGAGTGAAGTCTACGTCATTTCCATTAGTATTATACTCAATAATTGCTACTCTTCTTAGCGTATCTATTTGCTTTGTTTCTTGAGAAAACGAATGCCAAGAGAAAATAAGGCAATATAATAATGTAGTAAATTTCATATAAGTTAGATTAAAGCATTTAAGGATACAAAATAGGATAATTTATAATCAAGACCAATATAGTTTAAATCATATTACCATTTGCTTATGGTTTTATAAAGAGATGGTTTCAGTCTATTAAAGGTTTTATTGGTAGTATGAAAGGTTTTTTTTTATTTGTTAGAAACCACAAAAAGAGCAGAAAATAAATTTCCTGCTCTTTTTAAAAGGATTACATCTTGTTTATGGTAGCGCATTTATTAATGCCGTTAAACCAGCTTCTGTTCCTGTGTTTGTGTCTTCTAAAGTAAAAGTAATTACATGGTTTGCAATGATGGTAACAGGTTTTATTGCGTATCTCCAAACACCATTATCTTCGGTAACAAAAATAACGTGACATTCTAAACCAATTGGTATTGTCCGTAATGTTCACTAAAAATACTCGTAGCATCATCATAAGTATCTAGATAGGCTAATGCAGGAGCTTCACCATCATACGATAAATAAACAGCACTATTTAAGTTTGTATAACCAGCAGGAGGTTGTACTTGAATTGGTGTTTTTGGTCTAGTGTCGCTGTAAAAACGATCTACATTTGTCCAACCAAAATCTAGAAAAGCATAATACGAATTCGCTTCAACAAACACTTCTCCTTCTCCTACGGCAGGTAGTAATTCTTCCCAAGTTAAATTATCTTCATTGTCTATTTGCCCCTCCCATAAAGTCATTGCTGTATCTGGACCTCCAGTTAAACTAGCAGGAATAACCATTTGTATATCGCAATTTGTAGCTAATTGGTTTCCGTTTTGTGTAGCTTCGATAAAAAACTCACCACCAGAAATTAATAAAGCTTTATCGCCATTTGGTAATTTTCCCATGGTAGGTTTGTTGGTGGCTAACATGTTTCCTTTTTCAAACAGTTCTACAAATTCTATATCTACTTGTCCTGTTATTTCGTTTCCGTTTAAGGTTAAGCAATCCCCATTAATGTTTATTTGTACTCCAGCTTCTGATGTTAGTGTTATGTTTCCATCATCTGAGTTAAACTGAAAAGTTTGTGTTACATTTTCTAAAGCTTGATCTTTTAATGCTGAAAATGCTTCCGCATCTGGTACGTATTGTATTGTGCTAGAAGTACCATCGTCATCCGGATTACAACTTGTAAATAATATAGTTGCGAAAATTAAGCTTCCAAAGACTTGCTTTAATGTGTTGTTTACCACATTTCTGATTTTTAATTGTTGATTTAAATTCTTCATAATTAGTAAGTTTAACGGTTATATATTTATATAAACTGGGTACTCCTTTTGTTACCCAGTTTTTGGATTTGTTTTATTATTTCGGGCTACTAGCAATTATTCTGTAGTTAATGATGTCTCCTTTTGCTACTAATTGAATCATTCTTTTCGCTGTAAATTCTGTTGAAGCAAATCCTTGTGCTTTTGCGGTTTCGCTATTTACTTCCCAGTAATACAGTCTAGATTCCTTTTTATTTAGTTCACTAGCAAGCATATAATAGCTGTTTATTTGTCTTTCTAAAACAACTTCTGCTTGACCAACAATATTTGCCATTCGTTTTGCATCAAATAAGCTTAATGCTGTTCCCGAAAATTCGCCACTTGTTGTTTTTACTGTCCAATCATATACTTGTATTAAATCGTCTTTTGTAATTTCTACACTAGTTGTTGTAGTGTTAAGGTTCTTGTTACTTGTTGTAGCATTTAGGTTTAATAATCCGAATACTACTGTTGCGATAATTAAAATTGATTTTCTCATAATTTCTAAATGTTTATTATTTTATAATTTGTTTTTTTCTCGTTTGCCATATTGGCTTTTACAACCTTATATCAAAAGCATTTAAAAATTGTTACCCTTTTTTTGTAAAGTTTTTTTAAATTCGTTGGCAACCAACCGAAAACAAAAGGTTTATGAGTGAAAAGAAAATACACGAAGACCAAAAATATATAGAAGGATTACTTCAAAACAACTCCTTTATTATACAAGCTATCTATGATACCTTTGTGCCCAAGGTTGTTAATTACATAAAACAGAATAGTGGAGATGCAGATCAAGCACAAGATGTTATTCAAGAAACATTAATCACAATATATAATCAGGCTAGTCAAAAAAAACTACAGTTAACCTGTCCTTTCGATGCTTACTTTTTTCTACTATGTAAACGTAAATGGTTAAATGAATTAAAAAAGAAAACCAATAAAGAGGTAACAATTAATGAAGAAGTACTATCTAAAGATGACGACTCGCAAGAATTAGCTTTCGAAACCTCTTTATTTGGTGAAAAACAAGAATTGTTTAATACCATGTTTCAAAAGTTAGGGAATGCATGTAAAGATTTATTAAAAGCAACTTTTAAAATAAAGTCTATGGAAGAAGTTGCCAAAAGTTTAGGCGTAACTTATGCGTATGCTAGAAAAAAGAAGTCTTTATGTATTGGTAAATTGACCAAGATGGTTCAAGAGTCGCCCCAATTTAACCAACTTAATTATTAGAAAGATGAAAGAAGAAGATTATATATTATTTGAAGCCTATTTAGCTGAAGAGTTATCAGTTGAGGAAAAAACAGCTTTTGAAAATCGATTAGAAACAGATGCCGCTTTTAATGCAAGCTTCAACACTTATAAAGAACTATCTGGATATTTAGAGCATACTATTAAAAACGAAGCGGAAACAAATGCCTTCAAATCAAACTTAAAGTCTATTTCTAATCAGCATTTCAATAAGACGAAAGGAGCTTCCGAAGGAAATAAAAAATCGACAACATTTAGTCTGTTAAAATATGCTATTGCAGCATGTGTTGTTTTACTATTTGGTATTGTTACATTTAATAAAATGAACCAGCCTGCTTATAGTGATTATAACGAGCATGGCATTATGGATCTAACCGTTAGAGGCGGAAACATTGGTTTATTAATTAAAACAACAAAAGCTTTTAATAATAAGGAATATGAAAAAGCTTCGGGTTATTTAGAAACCTTATTAGAAGAAGATCCAGAAAACAAAGAATATCAATTGTATTATGCGGTAACGAATATTGAGTTGGATAAGTTTGAAATCTCAGAACCAATATTACAAGATATGGCAAAAGGAGATTCGGCATATAAAAACAGAGCTATTTGGTATTTAGGACTAAGTAATTTTAAGCAAGACAAAGAAGAAGAAGCTATAAAATGGTTAAAACAAGTTCCGGAAGGAGCAGATTATTATCGTCAAGCACAAGAGCTTTTAAATAAATTAGAATAATAAGGGAAAGCGATACGGTTTTAAATTAGCTATTTTTGCAAAATGATAATTACAGATACACATACACATTTATATAGTGAAGCCTTTGATGATGATAGAAACGAAACCATACAACGTGCTATCGACGCCAATGTTACTCGTTTTTTTATTCCTGCAATAGATTCTACGTATACAGAGTCTATGTTGCAATTGGAAGCAGATTTTCCAGAAAACGTTTACTTGATGATGGGTTTACATCCAACACATGTAAAAGAGAATTATAAAGAAGAACTGGCGCATGTAGAAGAGATGCTAGCTAAAAGAAAATTTGTAGCTATTGGCGAAATTGGTATTGATCTTTATTGGGATAAAAGCACTTTAGGTATACAACAAGATGCTTTTAGACATCAAATTAAATTAGCAAAAAAATATAAGCTTCCTATAGTTATTCATTGTAGAGATGCTTTTGATGAAATTTTTGAAATTTTAGAAGAAGAAAAAGACGATACCCTTTTTGGGATTTTTCATTGCTTCACAGGTACTTTAGAACAGGCACAGCAAGCAATTTCGTATAATATGAAGCTTGGTATTGGAGGTGTAGTGACTTTTAAAAACGGAAAAATAGATCAGTTTATAAATCAAATAGATATAAAACATATTGTTTTAGAAACCGATTCGCCATATTTAGCACCAAAACCATATCGAGGAAAGCGTAACGAAAGTAGTTATATTGTAAAGGTATTAGAAAAACTAGCGGAAGTTTACGAAGTTACTGAAGAAGACGTTGCTGCCATTACTACAGAAAATTCAAAAGAAATTTTTAGTCTATAATAATATGCCTAATAAAAAGCCAAACATTCTGTTAGTATATACAGGAGGAACTATAGGAATGATTAAAGATTCTAAAACGGGAGCTTTAAGGGCTTTCGATTTTAAAAATCTATCTGATAAAATTCCGGAACTTAATTTATTAGACTGTACTATTGAGGCAATTTCCTTTAGTGAGCCCATAGATTCTAGTAATATGAATCCAGAATATTGGTCGCAAATAGCGACTATTATTCAAGATAATTATAATCAGTTTGATGGATTTGTGGTTTTGCATGGTAGTGATACTATGAGTTATACTGCATCTGCTTTAAGTTTTATGTTAGAAAATTTAAGCAAACCAGTAATATTTACAGGATCGCAATTACCAATAGGGGATTTGCGTACAGATGCAAAAGAGAACTTAATAACCTCTATACAAATAGCTTCTTTACAAAAAAACAAAAAGCCCGTAATTCAAGAAGTGGGTCTATATTTTGAATACAAATTATATAGAGCCAATAGAACCACTAAAATAAATGCAGAACATTTTGAAGCTTTTGCATCCTTAAATTATCCAGATTTAGTAGAATCTGGAGTCCATTTAAAAGTCTATGAGGAGTATTTGTTAAAACCTAAAAAAGCGAGTAAGTTAAAAGTCTTTAAAAATTTTAATGAAGATATTGCATTGATAAAACTATTTCCAGGAATCTCAAAAGCACTTTTAGAATCCATTTTTGCTACTCCAAATTTAAAAGGAATTATTTTAGAAACGTACGGCGCAGGAAATTGTACAACCGAAAAATGGTTTACAGATTTGCTAGAAAATGTGATACAAAAAGGGATACATATTATTAATGTAACACAGTGTTCTGGCGGAAGTGTTGCCATGGGACAGTATGAAACAAGTGAAAAACTTAAAAAAATAGGCGTAATTTCGGGAAAAGACATAACAACAGAAGCTGCTATTTGTAAATTAATGTATTTATTAGGGCAAAAAATAATGGCTAAAACGTTCAAAATCACATTCGAAACTCCTTTGCGAGGAGAAATGGGTTAAAATTAACCTTCAAAATTTTACCAACTAAACTTTTTTTTGTTATTTGCTCTACTGTAATTAATGATTAAAAAACTATAGAGAGGTGGCCGAGTGGCTTAAGGCGCACGCTTGGAAAGCGTGTATATGTTAATAGCGTATCGAGGGTTCGAATCCCTTCCTCTCTGCAAAAGATTTTTATAAACAAACTAAAAATTCTTTTGTTGTTTATATAATAGGAAGAATTAATAATAATTTTTTTCCTTATGTATAAGCCGTATTTTTATTTTTTAATTGCATTTTTTTTATATCTTTAACACTTTAACTAATAAAATTAAGATCAAGAACCAATGAAAAGATTATTTTCAATTCTAGCCATAGTATGTTTTATGGCTTTCGGAACAGCAAATGCAACAACTAACGCAAGTACTATTGCAACTACAGTTGTTACAACTCAAGATGATGCAGCAGATGCAGCAACAGTTGAATCAGAAGGATTTCACCAAGAACTTAAAAGACGATTTATCGAAGGTGGACCAGGATTCATGGGAATCGTATTATTATGTTTAATTCTTGGATTAGCAATTGCTATCGAAAGAATTATCTTTTTAAACTTATCAAGTACTAATACAAAGAAATTAACACAAAACGTTGAAGACGCATTACAATCTGGTGGTTTAGAAGCTGCTAAAGAAGTATGTAGAAACACAAAAGGACCTGTTGCATCTATATTCTATCAAGGATTAGATAGAGCAGACGGAGACTTAGAAGCTGCTGAAAAAGCTGTTGTAGCTTACGGTGGTGTTCAAATGGGTCAATTAGAGAAAAACGTATCTTGGATTTCTTTATTTATTGCATTAGCACCAATGTTAGGGTTCATGGGAACTGTAATTGGTATGATTCAAGCGTTCGATAGAATTGAAGCTGCTGGAGATATGCAACCTTCTCTTGTTGCAGGTGGTATTAAAGTAGCACTTTTAACAACAGTATTTGGACTTGTAGTAGCAATTATTTTACAGATCTTTTATAATTATATCATTGCAAAGATTGACAGTATCGTTAACGACATGGAAGATTCTTCTATCAACTTAATGGATATGTTATCAAGATATAAGAAGTAATAGTAACAATTCTAATTTTAAAAAATATTATGAATTCACAAAAAATAATTACCATAATAGCAGGAGTAATTGGCGTTATTGCCATGTTCTTCCTAATTAGAATTATTGGAGTAGGTGATGAAGCTATTAAAGCTGGCGAGTCTAGCGGGATAGTAAACACCTTTATGTATATTGCTTATGCTATATTAGCTCTAATACTAGTTCTAGTGGTGCTATTTACATTGAAAAATATATTTTCTAACGCTGCAACATTAAAGAGTACTTTAATGGCTGTAGGAGCGTTTTTAGTAGTAGCTTTAATTTGTTATTTTCTAGCAACAGGAGTAGAAACAGAAATGAAAGAAGGTGAAATGCTTTCTGCTGGCGATTCTAAATTAATAGGAGCTGGATTATACATGTTTTATGCACTTGCTATTATAGCAATAGGATCTATGTTATTCTCTGGAATTAAAAAAATGATTAAATAAAATAAGATGGCAAAAAGAGCAGCACCAGAAGTAAATGCAGGATCGATGGCTGATATCGCTTTCTTGCTTCTCATTTTCTTCTTAGTAACAACAACTATTGAAACAGATTCTGGTTTAAACAGAAAACTGCCTCCAATGGAAGAGTCGGAAGATGACGTTATTATTAAAGAAAAAAACATTTTCCAATTAGAAGTAAATAGAAGCAATCAATTGTTTTTAAAAACCGGAGGAGAAGAAAAGATTATTGAAATTAAAGATTTGCGTAAAGCTGCAGTTTCTTTTTTAGATAATGGAGGAGGAGCAGGAGATAATGCTTGCCAATACTGTCAAGGAGAAAAGAACCCTAGATCATCTGATAATTTTCAAAAGGCTATTATTTCTTTACAGAATGATAGAGCAACGCACTATGATACATATATAGCAGTACAGAATGAAATTATTGCTGCTTATAACGAGTTAAGAGATAGAGAATTTAAAAAAGCAAATCCAAGTTTAGATTTAAGCTTTGTGGAAGCTAGTAATGCATATTCCGATGCTAGAACGGCTCCAGCAACAAAAGCAAAACTAAAGGTGAAATTGCAAGAAATTAAAGATAGAGTACCTCAAATATTCTCTGAAGCGGAACCAAAAAAGTCTAATTAGAAAAAAACTTAAATATGTCTAAATTTAAAAAGAAAAAAGGAGGCGAAATGCCAGCAGTGAATACTGCATCCTTACCAGATATTGTATTTATGTTATTATTCTTTTTCATGGTAGCTACTGTAATGAGACAAAACACTTTAATGATTGAGAATAAATTACCTCAAGCAGATCAAGTTGAAAAACTAGATAAAAAGAGTTTAGTAATGTATATTTATGCTGGTAAACCAAGTACAAATTACAAAAGTCAATACGGTAGTGAGGCTAGAATACAGTTAAACGATAAGTTTGCTGATGTTAAGGATATTGCCGCTTTTATAGCTTCTGAAAGAGCTTCTAAAAGAGAAGAAGAAGTACCTTTTCTTACTACTGCTTTAAAAGTAGATAGTAAAGCAAACATGGGACTTGTAACAGATATCAAACAAGAATTGCGTAAGGTAAATGCATTAAAAATTAATTATACAACTAGAAAAGGGGATGCCTTAGAAGGTTTAAAGAAATAATTATAAATCTTAATTTTATTAAAAGGCGTTTTGAGAAATCATAACGCCTTTTTTTATATAACAAATGAAAAATATTCTTTTAATTTTACTGTGCTTATTTAGCATTACAAGCTCTTTTTCGCAAGAAGAAAAGGCTGAAGAACAAGTAGTAGATTCTTTGTATAAAGAAGATCAATTTTATATTGGGGTTACCTATAATTTATTGGTTAAAAGACCTAAAGGAGTTTCACAAAGTGGTTTTTCTAGCGGATTTCACTTGGGTTATATAAAAGACATGCCAATAAATGTAAAACGTAATTTGGCCATTGGTGTAGGTTTAGGGATTTCTAGTAATTCTTTTAACCAGAATATGTTAATTGTTAAAGATAGCAATGGCGATTATAACTATTCGGTTATAAACGATAGCGAAACGTCTTATACCAAAAACAAATTTACTACATATATGATAGAAGCTCCTATTGAGTTTAGATGGAGAACTTCTACACCAACAGAGTATAAATTTTGGAGGATATACACAGGTTTTAAATTTGGCTATGTGATTGCAAATTCTTCAAAGTTTGTTGGAGATAGTACCATTAAATATAACAACATTTCAGATTTTAATAAAATGCAATATGGTTTTACTATAAGTGCAGGCTATAACACTTGGAATATTCATTTCTACTATGCGTTAAACACACTGTTTAATAAAGAAGCACAATTTGATAATTCAAGCCTAGATATGCATGCTATTAAAATTGGTTTAATGCTATATCTTCTCTAAGTTAACCAGTAATTTAATAATGTAAATTGCGGTAAGAAACCAATACAAAAACCAGCAATTAACTCCACATTATTATGTGCCTTTAAATGCAATCTTGAGGTTGCTATCGCTCCCGTAATTATAGCCATAAGCGCTAATGTTCCATTTATGTTTATACCAAAATGTAAGCTTAATGCGATATAAAACATAAACACTCCAGAAATAGCTATCATGTGTATGCTTGCTTTAAATTTTAATATAGCAAGAATGAAGCAAGTAATATTAGATAGCAATATACCTATGAAAAAATAGTAAAGCTCTATAATCTCACTAGGAGGAAAAATACGCTTTACAATTAAGTAAATAATAATACAATTAACGCCTAAAGGTAAAATACGCTCTTTTGCAGTTTTTAAATAGATACTATGTGTTTTACCTAATGTTTTTAGTAAATAATAAATAAGGATTGGTAATATTACCGTCAATATGGTGATAGAAATAAGCTTTGCTTGTATTATTTCTATTGGAATAAATCTTGGTGATTTTGAAAAGTAAAAAATCACACCAAGTAATGGCATGATTAAAGGGTGGAAAATAAACGATATACTTTTTAAGATGTGATGCATTAAATCTTCTTACGTAAACGAGCCACAGGAATATCTAACTGCTCTCTATATTTAGCAACGGTACGTCTAGCAATTGGATAGCCTTTTTCTTTTAATATTTTTGCTAAAGCTTCGTCTGTTAACGGCTTTTTCTTGCTTTCTTCTTCAATGACTGTTTCTAGTATTTTTTTAATTTCTCTAGTAGAAACTTCTTCTCCTTTATCATTAGTCATCGACTCGCTAAAGAACTCTTTAATTAACTTAGTACCATAAGGCGTGTCTACATATTTGCTATTTGCAACACGGGAAACGGTAGAAACATCCATTTCAATTTCGTCTGCAATATCTTTTAAAATCATTGGTTTTAGATTACGCTCATCTCCAGTTAAAAAGTATTTTTCTTGATAATGCATAATCGAACTCATGGTAACAAAAAGCGTTTGTTGTCTTTGTTTAATGGCTTCAATAAACCATTTAGCTGCATCTAGTTTTTGTTTGATAAACATAACAGCATCTTTTTGCGACTTGCTTTTTTTCTTGGTGTCTTTATACCCTTTAAGCATGTTATTATACTCTCTAGATACATGAAGTTCTGGTGCGTTTCTTCCGTTTAAGGTAAGTTCTAGTTCTCCATTTACAATCTTTATAGCGAAGTCTGGAACTACGTGTTCTACTCTTCGGTTGTTTCCTGCATAACTTCCTCCTGGTTTAGGGTTTAAGCGTTCTACCTCGCGTATAGCGTCTTTAAGTTGTATTTCGCTTATGTCAAATTTTTGTAAGAGTTTTTTGTAATGCTTTTTTGTAAACTGCTCAAAAGCTTTATCAATAATATTAGTTGCTAGTGCTACATCTGGATGCTGTTCTTTTCTATGTAATTGTATAGATAAACACTCTTGTAAATTTCTAGCACCAACTCCTGCGGGATCTAATTGATGTACAATTTTTAGTACCTTTTCTATGTTTTCTTCGGTAGTAAAAACGTTTTGCGTAAACGCTAAATCGTCCATAATATCAGGCAATTCTCTACGTATATATCCGCTTTCGTCTACACTACCAACCAAAAATTCTGCTATATCGCGTTCTTCGTCGCTTAGTCTATAAGTGTTTAATTGGTTTATTAAATGTTGGGTAAATGAAGTTCCTGCAGCATAAGGCATCGTTTTTTCTTCATCATCTGCACTATAATTATTGACTTGTGTTCTGTATTCTGGTACTTCATCATCGCTTAAATACTCATCGATATTAATATCTCCAGCATCAATAGTTTCGTTATCATCATACTCATCTTTGGTGTTATCCAGGTCATCATCATACTCACTATCGTTTTCTTCTTTGCCACCTTCTAATGCTGGGTTTTCTTCCAGTTCTTGCTTTAAACGTTGTTCAAATGCTTGTGTTGGCAACTGTATCAATTTCATTAATTGAATTTGTTGTGGCGACAATTTTTGAGATAATTTGAACTGTAAATATTGTTTAAGCATTGTTGAATTTTGATTTAAGCTAAAAATAAAAAAAACAATCTAGATTATAACTAATCTAGATTGTTTTAATTAAAATATTTTTAAGACGTGCAGTTATTCCGTGGCTTTGTTATCCTTGAAATATTTATAAAGAATACTAACAGCAAGAAAACTCCAAATTAGTCGGTATACCCAAATATTTAATTCCATACCAAATATAGAAGAGTGCTTTACATTACTGAAAAAACTATAAACTACGTTTGCTATAGCTAATATTCCTATTATTAATGATAATTTTCCTTTCATATTTATTTGGTTTCTTATTTACTAGGTTCGTAATAAAGTAAAGTGCTTTGTCGTTACGACTAAAGTGGAGAAATCTTTTTTGTATTTTATATAAGAGATTTCTCGGCAAGCTCGAAATGACAAAACAAATATTTTAAAACTCTGCGTTTTGTGGTGTTCTTGGATAAGGTATTACGTCGCGAATGTTTGTCATTCCTGTTGCAAACATTACTAAACGTTCAAAACCTAAACCAAAACCAGAGTGTACAGCAGTACCATATTTACGTAAATCTAAATACCACCAAAGCTCTTCTTCTGGCATATCTAGTGCAGCCATTTTTTCTTTTAAAACTTCTAAACGTTCTTCACGTTGTGCACCACCAACTATTTCTCCAATTCCTGGAAAAAGAATATCCATAGCACGAACCGTTTTACCATCTTCATTTAAACGCATGTAAAATGCTTTAATATTTGCTGGATAATCAAATAAAATCACCGGACATTTAAAATGCTTTTCTACTAAGAAACGTTCGTGTTCACTTTGTAAATCTGCTCCCCATTCTTCAATAATATAATTGAATTTTTTCTTTTTGTTTGGCTTCGAGTTTCTTAAAATATCGATAGCTTCGGTATAACTAACACGTTTGAAGTTATTATCTACAACGAATTTTAATTTTTCAATTAAACTCATTTCACTTCTTTCGGCTTGTGGTTTCGTTTTTTCTTCGTCTAATAAACGAGTTTCTAAGAATTCTAAATCTTCACGATTGTTTTCTAAAATATAGTTTATAACCGATTTCATAAAGTCTTCCGCTAAATCCATATTTCCAGCCAAATCCATAAAAGCAACCTCTGGTTCAATCATCCAAAATTCAGATAAATGACGCGAAGTATTCGAGTTTTCTGCTCTAAATGTTGGTCCGAAAGTATATACTTTACCAAGAGACATGGCATATGTTTCTGCTTCTAATTGTCCCGAAACGGTTAAGTTGGTTTCGCTTCCAAAGAAATCTTCTTTAAAATCTACTTTACCTTCCTCTGTTAATGGAGGGTTTTTAGCATCTAAATTAGTTACTCTAAACATTTCACCAGCTCCTTCGGCATCACTTCCTGTTATAATAGGTGTGTGCATGTAGTAAAAACCGTTTTCATTAAAGTATTTATGTACCGCAAAAGATAAGCTAGAACGTAAACGCATGATGGCACTAAATGTGCTAGTACGTGTACGTAAATGTGCGTTCTCGCGTAAGAATTCGAAAGAGTGCTTTTTTGGTTGAATCGGGTAGGTTTCCGGATCAGAATCCCCAAGTATTTCAATGCTTTTTACCGCAATTTCTACTTTTTGACCTTTACCTTGGCTTTCTACTAATTCCCCTTTTATATGTACTGCAGCTCCTGTTGTTATGCGCTTAAGCGTGTCTTCGTCTGTGTTTTCAAAATCCACAACACATTGTATATTGTTAATGGTAGAACCGTCATTTAAGGCAATAAAACGTTTCGCACGAAAAGTTCTTACCCAACCGTTTATTTCTATTTCTTGACCAAATTGGTCTTTAGCTAATAATTGTGAAACTGTGTTAGTGTTCATTGTATTTTAATTTTTGTCATCTATGCCAAGGCTTCGATGTATATGGATGCAAATATAATTTATTGTTGTATTTATTCTTTGGAAAGATCTAAATTTTCATCTTCATCATTTTCTTCTGGAATAATATTTATCGCTGGTTCTCTTAAGACTTCTTTGTTTGCTATACTTCTTTCTAACGAAAGTAATAAAGATGGTAAAAGTAATAGGTTAGAAAGCATGGCGAATAATAGCGTTGCAGAAACTAAAGCTCCTAATGCTACGGTACCACCAAAACTAGAGAATGTAAATACTAGAAAGCCGAAAAATAATACGATAGAGGTATAGAACATACTTACTCCAGTTTCTCGTAATGCTGCATAAACCGATTTTTTAATTTTCCAGTGGTTGGCAATTAATTCTTGTCTGTATTTTGCTAAAAAGTGAATGGTATCATCTACAGAAATACCAAATGCAATACTAAATACCAATATGGTAGATGGTTTTATAGGCACTCCTAAATACCCCATTAATCCAGCAGTTATTAGTAATGGTAGTAGATTCGGAATTAAGGAAACAACAATCATTCGAAACGATCGAAACATATATGCCATAAATAAGGCTATTAATAAAATAGCAAGTGATAATGAAATGGCTAAATTTTTAACTAAATACTTTGTTCCTTTTTGAAAAACCAAAGCTTTACCGGTCATGGTAATATCAAAGTTTTCAGCAGGAAAAACCTTATCTATTTTAGTTTGTAGGTTTTCTTCAATACGTTCCATTTTGTCTGTACCAATATCTTTCATAAAGGTGGTGATACGTGCATATTGCCCGGTACTATCAACAAAGTTTTTCAGCAAGTCTACATCTGAAGAGGAGTTTTTTGCATAAGACATGATAAAACTATTTTCTTGACTTGTTGGCAATTGATAGTATTTCGGATTACCATTATAGTATGCTTGTTTAGAATATTTCACTAAACTTACCACAGAAATGGGTTTAGAAAGTTCTGGTGTTTCTAGAATTACTTCTTCTAGCTGATCCATTCGTTTTAAGGTGGAAAGTTTCATAACCCCTTTTTTACGTTTGGTGTCTACTAGGATTTCTAAAGGCATAATACCATTAAACTCTTCTTCAAAGAAACGAATATCTTGAAAGAATCCAGATTTTTTAGACATGTCTTCAATTAGACTACCAGAAATTTTAATCTGAAAAATACCAATGATACTTAATGTTAATAGTACAACGGATGTGATGTAAATGGTAATTCGTTTTTGTTTTACCATGCGCTCTACCCAATCCACAAAACCACCAATCCATTTTTTATTTAGGTGTTCTAAATGTCTGTCTTTTGGATACGGAAGAAAGGTATATATAATAGGAATGATCAATAAGCATAACATGAAAATGGCTAAAATGCTTAAAGATGCAACAATACCAAATTCTTTTAAAAGCTGACTTTCGGTTAAAATAAATGTAGCAAAACCAGAAGCAGTGGTAACATTGGTCATTAATGTAGCATTACCAACTTTGGTAATTACACGTTGTAAAGACCTTACTTTGTTACCATGTAACTTTACTTCTCTTTGGTATTTGTTAATTAAGAAAATACAGTTAGGTATTCCAATTACAATAATTAATGGCGGAATTAACGCGGTTAAAACCGTGATTTCATATTTAAGTAAACCAATAATACCAAAGGTCCACATTACACCAAAGCAAACTACAATTAGCGAAATGAAAGTTGCTCTAAACGATCTAAAAAACAAAAAGAAAATTAATGATGTAACAAGAAGGGCTAGTCCAATAAAAGTACCAATTTCGTCTACAATATTTTGTGCATTTAGAGTTCTAATATAAGGCATTCCAGATACCCTAACATCTAGATTGGTTTCCTTTTCAAAAGCAGCAATTTTTGGTATTAGGTTATCAAAAACAAAATCTTTTCTTGCAGCAGTATTTACAATTTCCTTGTTCATGTAAATTGCTGTACGAACTGTTTTTGTGTTTTTATTGAATAGAAAGTTATCGTAAAAAGGATATTTCTCAAACAGTTCTTCTTGCAGAAGATCTATTTGTTCTATAGAAGTGATAGAGTCTTTTATAAAAGGTTCTAGCGCAAATTTTTCGTTTTTGGTATCTTTAATAAGCTTTTGAAGATCGCTAATAGATACAACAGTTTCTATTTCGTCAATGTTTTTAAAGCTTTGAGAAAGTTTGTTCCAAGCGTTTAATTTTTCGACAGTAAAAAGGGTAGTATCTTTTACTCCTAAAACAATAAGATTTCCTTCTTCACCAAAATATCAAGAAAGTTATTATACTTTATGTTTACTTCGTGATCATCTGGTAATAAATTAGCTTCGGTATACGTAAAACGCATGTATTTCCATTGCGTAGCAAGTAATCCTGTAGCTAGTAATATACCAAGAATAATGGCAATCTTATTACGTAGTATTAGTCTTGCAACAACATCCCAAAAACTTTTTGTAAATAGTTTGAACATAGTATGATTAAAAAAAACAATTTAATTACTAGTAATAGCTTTAAATTTTAGCGAGATTAGGTAGTTAAATTGGAGTGCAAAGGTAGGAAAAAGCTAGGTATAACAAAGTCTTAAATTGTTATAAAGTAACGTTAAAAGTAAATTTTAATGCCATATTATCTTCTAGCTTAGGTAAATGATATGCACCATATCTATACGTGAAACTTAAACCGAAACCAAAAAGGAGTTTATTGATTTCTAATCCAGATTCTGTAAAACCTTTTTCAAGGGTGTTGAATGTTATTTGTTGATGCCTTTCTGTATTGCCCATATTACCAATGGCAAACCTAGAAATTAATACCAATTCTGGTTTAAATCGTTTACTTATTTTAAACGGACTCAAGTGGTGTTTAAATTGTAATGTTGTAATCCTATCTGAAAAAAACTCGTTAAAAAACATGGTTTCAAAACTAGTCACTCCAGCAACAGAAAATCGTTGCATTACGGTTTCCTTATTTATATTATTTGGATAGGCGTGATATAAATGAGATAATGGCGTTTTTCCGCTTGCCAATCCTGCTGTTACTGTTAATAAGGAAAATGCTTTGTTGCCATATTCTTTTTTAAAGATGGTTCTAAAGTCTAGTTTCGAAAAATTAAGATCTCCTTTAAAAACATCACTAAAACTTTTAGTGTATTGTAATGTGAATTTTGGATAGCCTTCTTTTAATATTTTAAATTTATTATCTACCGTTTCAAAAGAACTAAAAGGACTCCATTGTACTGCTGTTTTAGAAGTGCTTAATCGTATTTGGTTGTATATCGTATTGTTTGCTTCAAAAGTATAATCGTAAGTAGTGTTTATTTTACTAACGGCAAACTCGGTTTCTCCAATTAAACTTGGTGTTAGTTGATGCTCTAAGGAAATCGTTTTTGTAATGTGCTTATAAAACAAATTAATATTTAAAAGTCTTGGTTCAAAAAGCTGAAAAAACCTGCTGTCTGTTAAAAAAGTAGAGCTCCCGGTTTCGCTTAAATCATCCGTGTACGAAAAGTTTAGCCATGTGTTCGTTTTTTGGTTTAATTTAATTCCGGAACCAAAACTATATTTAAAAGCATCATCTCTAAAACCATAAACGACGTAGGTGTTGAATCTTATTTTTTCTGAAAAAGCATTATTTGTTTGTCCGCCAAGTCCGTTTCTAGAGCCTTCATATTGATTGTATTTCACTAAATATCTTAAGTCTATATCAAAATATTTTGTTGGGAAATAACCATTACCTAATTGTTGTAAGAAGACTTTTCTTTTAATAGAGTCTTTTTGTACAATTTTAGTAGAATCTGTTGCATTAGGGGTTTGTGCTTTACTTAAAAAGAAGGATAAACAAAAGACAAGGGTAAAGCAGTATTTTTTCATTAATGTTTATAATGATGCATTAATTGAAGTAGCTAATACTTCTTTGATGTTTGTTCTATAACCTATTTCTTTAAGAACAATTTCGCCTTTTTTATTAATAACAATACTTGTAGGGTAACTATTTACACCATACATTTTTATTACATGATTAGCATCTGCTAGAATGGTATATTGAAAGGGGGTGCTTTCTAAGAATTGATTTACCACTGCTTTTTTATTAAAAGTTAGTGCTAAAAACACAACATCTTTATCCTTAAAATTAGAAGCTAATGTATTTAGTTGTGGCATTTCTGTAATACAAGGTCCACATTTTGTAAACCAAAAATTAAGCACAACTACTTTACCTTTTAATTCGGAAAGCTTATAGGTTTTACCATGTATATCTTTCGCTATAAAATCTAAAGCTCTTTCTCCAGGAGAAAATACAGCTTCTGGATTTTGTTTTATTAAAACAGATTGATTACTTTTTTTAATAAAGATGAGACTTTTTACTATCCCTTTATCATTTGCATAAAAAATAGGTTTGTAGTCTGTATTTGTCATTAAAGACAAGCTAGACATAGGAAGTAATTTTCCTTTTTCATTAAACAATAGTACGTCTGGAGTAATATTAATTGGTGTGCTAGCTATTTGCGTATCTGTTAAGGCATACTGATTGCTAGGAATAAATGGATATTTATTTGCGCAACACCAAGTGCATACTGTAGTATACATATTAATAAAAAAAAGTACCGTTTTTTATGCATCATTAGAT
This sequence comes from Lacinutrix himadriensis, assembly GCF_001418105.1. Lineage (GTDB taxonomy): Bacteria > Bacteroidota > Bacteroidia > Flavobacteriales > Flavobacteriaceae > Oceanihabitans > Oceanihabitans himadriense. Next base: position 329,061 of record NZ_LIQI01000022.1, on the reverse strand, counting down.
AAACGAAAAATATATGTTATTGGTATAAAAAAAGCGACAATAGCGTCGCTTTTAATTATACTGTCATGATTTCCTTTTCTTTAACAGCAAAGACTTCATCAATTTTTTTGATATAGTTATCTGTTAAGCCTTGGATATCTTGTTCTGCATTTTTTTGATGATCTTCAGAGATGCCATCAGCTTTTTTAATATCGTTATTCGCTTCTTTTCTGGCATTTCTAATACCAACTTTAGCATCTTCAGCTTCCGCTTTCGCCTGTTTTGCTAAATCACGTCTGCGTTCTTCTGTTAATGGTGGAACATTTATGATAATAGTATCTCCATTATTCATCGGATTAAAACCAAGGTTTGCATACATAATACCACGTTCAATTTCTTGTAACATATTTTTCTCCCATGGTTGTACCGTAATGGTTCTACCGTCTGGAGTATTTACATTTGCTACTTGTGCTAATGGCGTTTGTGAACCATAATAATCTACCATAACACTACCAAGCATTGCAGGACTGGCTTTACCAGCTCTAATATTGGTTAGTTGTTTTTCTAGATGCTTCATAGCATTAGCCATTGCTTCTTTTGTTCCGTCTATTATAAATTGAATTTCTTCGTTCATTTTTAAAAATTTTAATATACTAGTTTAGTTTTCAAAAACTAAGCCAAAGTTTAGGTTCTCTTTTTAAGAGAGTTATCATTTTGGTTGCAACAAGTTAATTACTTGTTACGAAATTTACAAGTTTACTTTTGTTCCTATATTTTCTCCAGAAACTACTTTCATTAGGTTTCCTTTTTTGTTCATATCAAAAACAATGATAGGTAATTTATTTTCCTGACTTAATGTAAATGCTGTAGTGTCCATAACTTTAAGACCTTTACGTAATACATCATCAAAAGTGATATGTTCAAATTTAATGGCATTACTATCTTTTTCTGGATCTACATCATAAATACCATCTACACGAGTTCCTTTTAAAATTACATCTGCTTCAATTTCTATAGCACGTAAAACGGCTGCAGAATCTGTTGTGAAATAAGGATTTCCTGTTCCTCCACCAAAAATAACAACACGCCCTTTGCGTAAATGACTCATTGCTTTTCTACGAATGAAAGGTTCTGCTACTTCGTTAATTTTTATTGCTGTTTGCAAACGGGTTTTAACATCTGCATCTTCTAATGCATTTTGTAATGCTAAACCGTTTATAACGGTTGCAAGCATTCCCATGTGATCTCCTTGTACACGATCCATACCATTCATGGCTCCAGCAACACCTCTAAAAATGTTTCCTCCACCAATTACAATGGCAACTTCTACACCTAGTTCTGTAATTTCTTTAATGTCTTTGGCGTATTCTGCTAAACGTTCTGGATCTATACCATATTGGCGGTTTCCCATTAATGCTTCACCAGATAATTTTAAAAGAATTCTTTTGTATTTCATTTTTTGTTTAGCTAATTGTGAAATTCCAGCTTTTGCAGGAACTTGCCGTTTAGCAAATATAATCAATATCTTTTTTTAAGAAAGCAGAATGTTAGAAATAAAAAAACCACTACGTCTTTTTAAAAAAGAGTAGTGGTTTTTAGTATTGTGAGATTCCGTATCAAGTACGGAATGACAAGTCTATCCTAAAGATACACGTTTAAATGCAGTAACTGTAAGATTTTTTGATGCTACATATTCTGCAACAGTCATTTTTTCATCTTTAATAAACTTTTGATCTAATAAACATTGTTCTTGATCTAAAGTTGTGTTATCGCTAATAAAACGCTCCATTTTTCCAGGAAGAATTCTATCCCAAATTTGTTCTGGTTTCCCTTCTGCTTTTAATTCTGCTTTTGCAGTTTCTTCAGCTTGTGCTAAAACTTCTGGAGTTAATTGTGCCATAGAAATATATAGAGGTACGTTTTTAAGTGTTTTACCTAAACGACCTAACTCGATATTATCTTTTTCTATAACTGCAATTCTTGCTTCTGTTTCTGATGCTACAAATGCTGGATCAAAATCTTTATAAGATAAAGAAGATGCTCCCATAGATGCTACTTGCATTGCTACGTCTTTTGCAACGGTTTCAGAATCTGCTGTTTTTTCAGATAAACCAACTAAAGCACCAATTTTGTTAATGTGTACGTAAGTACCAATATAAGCTGCTTCTAATTTTTCAAAAGCGTTGATTTCTAATTTCTCTCCAACAACACCTGTTTGTTCGATTAATTTTTCGGCAACTGTCATTCCTTCAAAATCTGCTGCTAAGAAATCTTCTTTGTTGTCAAAGTTGATTGCTATATCTGCAAATTGGTTAGCTAAAGCTAAGAAAGATTCATTTTTACCAACAAAATCCGTTTCACATCCTAATACGATAGTAACACCAACAGTGTTATCTGCATTAATTTTAGAAACTGCTGCACCTTCGCTAGAATCACGATCTGCTCTTTTTGCTGCTACTTTTTGTCCTTTTTTACGTAATACTTCAATTGCTTTATCAAAATCACCTTCCGCTTCTACTAAAGCTTTTTTGCAATCCATCATACCAGCTCCTGTAGCTTGTCTTAATTTGTTTACTTCTGCTGCTGTTATTTTTACCATAGCTTCCATATAGTTTTTTAATTAAAAAAGTCGTCCATCAGATTTCTAAAGAGAAAAAAAACGAAACGACTTTTTTTATGTTGTGTTTACTTGTTTTATTCTTCCTCGTCTTTTGCTACTTCTGCTTTTTCAGCTTTTTTAGCTGGAGCTGCTTTCTTTTCTGCTTTTGGAGCATCTTTTTCCGCTTTGCGCTCAGATAAACCACCTGCAATTGCATTAGTAACATGCGTTAAAATCTTGTCAATTGATTTAGAAGCATCATCATTTGCTGGTATAACGTAATCTACTTGACGTGGATCAGAGTTAGTATCTACCATTGCAAAGATAGGAATGTTTAGTTTTTGTGCTTCTTTAATTGCAATATGCTCACGCTTAATATCTACAACAAATAAAGCTCCTGGTAAACGAGTCATGTCGTTAATAGAACCTAAGTTTTTTTCTAACTTCGCTCTTAAACGATCTACTTGTAATCTTTCTTTTTTAGAAAGTGTCATGAATGTTCCATCTTTCTTCATTCTATCAATAGTAGCCATTTTTTTAACAGCTTTTCTAATAGTAACAAAGTTGGTTAACATTCCACCAGGCCAACGCTCAGTAATGTAAGGCATGTTTACTGCTCCTGCTTTTTCTGATACGATGTCTTTTGCTTGTTTTTTTGTAGCAACAAATAAGATTTTACGTCCTGAAGCTGCAATTTTAGCAAGTGCATCTCCAGCTTCGTCCATCTTAGCTGCTGTTTTATAAAGGTTGATTATATGGATACCATTACGCTCCATATATACGTAAGGGGCCATGTTTGGATCCCACTTACGTGTTAGGTGACCAAAGTGTACACCTGCTTCAAGTAATTCTTTTACTTCTACTGCCATTTTGTAATAGTTTACGTTCTGTTGATTAGCAATGTTCCAATAGGCTTTTAGTATATAACTAATAGCTTCTGGCTTCATTTAGATGCTTAACTAAATCCTGCGGTCTTATATTAAAGACGCTAGGACAACAATAACTGTTTAAATTTTGTTTTGTGAAATGTAATGCTTCGACAAGCGTAGCATAACATTTCAGGATAATATTAACGTTTAGAGAATTGGAATTTCTTACGCGCTTTCTTCTGACCGAATTTCTTACGCTCCACCATTCTTGGATCTCTTGTTAATAAACCTTCTGGTTTAAGAATTAATCTGTTTTCAGCATCTATTTCGCACATTGCACGAGATAAACCTAAACGGATTGCTTCTGCTTGACCTGTAATACCTCCTCCGAATACATTTACTGTAATATCAAAGTTGCCATCGTTGTTAGTCATAACTAAAGGTTGATTTACTTTGTACTGCAATGTTGCAGTAGGAAAGTAATCTGTCATGTCTTTTTTATTTACTGTTATCTTACCAGTTCCTGCGGCAAGATATACACGTGCAACAGCCGTTTTTCTACGACCAATTTTGTGAATTACATCCATGTTATTTGAATTCTTCTAGGTTAATTGTTTTCGGTTTTTGAGCTTCATGAGTATGAGCTGCACCTACAACAACATTTAAATTACGGAATAATGCTGCACCTAATTTGTTCTTAGGAAGCATTCCTTTTACTGATTTTTCCACTAATCTTGCTGGATCTTTTCCAAACAATTCTGTAGCAGTTAAACTTCTTTGACCACCTGGATAACCTGTGTGACGGATATAAGTTTTGTCCGTCCATTTTTTTCCAGTTAAGTTGATTTTTTCTGCATTGATAACAATTACGTTATCTCCACAATCAACATGTGGTGTGAAGCTAGGTTTATGTTTTCCTCTTAAAAGTTTTGCAACTTTAGAAGATAAACGACCCAAAGTTTGACCTTCAGCATCCACTAATACCCACTGCTTATCCACAGTAGCTTTGTTTGCTGAAATCGTTTTGTAGCTTAATGTATCCACGTTATTAATAATTTTTTTACCTGTCTTTGACTAGGTAGATTAAACATTCCTCTCTTAAAAAAGAGTTTGCAAATTTACGATTATATATTTGAATACCAAATACTGCGGTAACTTATTTTTTCGGTGATTTTCAATAGGTTAAAGTTCTTTACCTAAATAGGATGTTTTATAATGGATTTTTAAAGCCATTTCTACTATCTAATGTTCTCTTTTATTAGCTTTGCACTTTTTAAAAATATATAGATATGATTTCAGTAGATGCCTTAGCAGTAGAGTTTAGTGGTCACACCTTATTTAGTGATGTGTCTTTTACTATTAATGAAAATGATAAGATTGCCTTAATGGGTAAAAATGGCGCAGGTAAGTCTACCATGATGAAGATTATTGCTGGTGTACAAAATGGAACTCGCGGACATGTACGTTATCCTAAAGAAGCAGTGATTGCTTATTTGCCACAACATTTATTGACCGAAGATAATACTACTGTTTTTGACGAAGCTTCTAAAGCCTTTAGTCATGTGTATACTATGCGTGATGAAATGGATGCTTTGAATAAACAATTAGAAACGCGTACCGATTATGAATCGGATGAATACATGAAAATCATTGAACGTGTATCCGATTTAGGTGAGAAATATTACGCATTAGAAGATGTAAATTATGATGCCGAAGTAGAAAAAGCGTTAAAAGGTCTAGGGTTTAAGCAGGAGGATTTTACAAGACTGACCAATGAGTTTAGTGGTGGATGGCGAATGCGAATAGAGCTTGCTAAAATTTTATTAAAAAAACCAGACCTTATATTATTGGATGAGCCAACCAATCATATTGATATAGAATCGGTGATTTGGTTGGAAGATTTTTTAGTTAATAAAGCGAATGCCGTAGTGGTGATTTCGCATGATAAAGCATTTATAGATAATATTACCAATCGTACCATTGAAGTTACTATGGGACGTATTTACGATTATAAGGCAAACTACAGTCATTATTTGCAATTGCGTGAAGATAGACGTTTACACCAAATTAAAGCATACCAAGAACAACAGCGATTTATTGCAGATAATCAAGCGTTTATCGACCGATTTAAAGGAACGTTTTCTAAAACCAATCAGGTGACTTCACGTGAGCGTATGTTAGAAAAGTTGGAAATTATTGAAGTGGATGATGTAGATACTTCTGCATTAAAACTACGTTTCCCAAAAACACAGCGTTCTGGTGATTATCCGGTAACTGTGAAAGATGTTTCTAAATCCTATGATCAACTTGTGGTATTTAATAATGCCAACATGTCTATTGCTCGTGGAGAGAAAGTGTGTTTTGTAGGTCGAAATGGAGAAGGGAAATCTACCATGATTAAAGCCATTCTAGGTGAAATTGATGTAGAAGGAGAGTGCGCTTTAGGTCATAACGTGAAAGTGGGATATTTTGCACAAAACCAAGCTGCTTTGTTAGATGAAGGATTAACTGTTTTTCAAACCGTAGACGAAGTTGCAAAAGGGGATATACGAACTCAGATAAAAAATATTTTGGGTCGCTTTATGTTTAAAGGCGAAGACATTGATAAAAAAGTAAGTGTGCTTTCTGGTGGTGAAAAAACAAGATTGGCAATGGTGAAACTTTTATTAGAGCCTGTAAACTTGTTAATTTTAGATGAGCCTACAAACCATTTAGATTTAAAATCTAAAGATGTATTAAAGGAAGCGCTACTAGATTTTGATGGTACTTTAATATTAGTATCGCATGATAGAGATTTTCTACAAGGGTTATCGAACAAAGTATTCGAGTTTAAAGATAAACGTGTGATTGAACACTTTGAAACAGTAGATGATTTCTTAGTTAGAAATAGAATTGAAAGCTTAAAAGCGATTGATTTATAGTACCTTAATTTAGTAAGGTTTTTAAAAGCTTTTCATTTTTGGAATCGTTTTTGTAATTATCATAATGCACAATATTTAATGTAACCATTAGTTATGTCCTTATGAGAGTAGTATTAGCCATCGTATTTCTGTTGAGTTCTCTAAGTTCTTTTGCACAATTAAAGCCAGGTTTTAATGTGCACGAAGTAACTTCTACTATTGCCATGTGTAATAGTTTTAATTTTATAAAACAATTTGGTACTAGCGAAACTATAATTCCGGAGCATTTTAATTTGCATTATTCTTCAGATATCCTGAGTATGGATAATAAGTTTGAAGTCTATGAAAACGAAAATATTGGCGTAATTAACTATAGAGGTTCTACAGATAAAATGATTAGTTGGGTAGAAAATTGCTATTCTGCCATGATTCCTGCAAAAGGGACTATTGTTATAGATGAAGAAGCGCATGATTATGCTTTTGCTTCCGAAGAAAACGCAGCCGTTCATGCAGGTTACGGATTAACAGTAGTGATGCTTTCCGAAGAAATAAAAGAACAAATAAAAGCCTTAAATCAAAAAGGAATCTACCAAATTATCATAACAGGTCATAGTCAAGGTGGTGCTTTAGCAAGCCTAACTAGAGCGTATTTAGAGCATTTACCAAAAGGCGAACTATCTAAAAAGAACACTTATAAAACCTATGCTTATGCGCAACCCATGTCTGGGAATAAAGAATTTGCTGAAGAATACAATGCGCGATTTAGTGCCAAGGGAACCAGTTATTCCATCATAAATAAAGAAGATCCTGTGCCATATATGCCTTTTAATTATGAAGAAGAAAAATTGGTTACTAAAGAAAAAATAGGAGGATGGCTTTTTGGAAAGAAAGAATTTAATGCAAAAAAGCTTGGTCAAGATGCTTTTATTCGTTTGTTTGAAAGAGGACTTACGGGGTATGTAAAAGGAAGCAACTCTTTAATTAATAATATTCTAGGATTGAAATTTGGAAAAATTGAAATGCCTGCATTTGTCGCAGATATTAATTATTATCCAATAGGAACACTAAAAGAACTTCCAATATTTACGTATCCAAAAGTAGCAGTAGACGTTTCCGATTTGACAACAGATGAAATAAAAGACTTAGAACAAGATGCTAACGGGAAATGGTATAAAAAAGAATCTAAATTATTTCAACATAAGCCATACAACTACTATGTTGCTGTGCTAAAAAAGTGGAATACTTCCGCATATAACCGTTTAGAGAGCACGTATTTGGTGAGTGATTTGTAAATTATAACGCACCTTATTAATCCGTAGTTAGCGTGTTTCGTCTACATAAATATTTGCTAAACCCTTTTATAATAATGGTTAAGAGTGTTTTTTTGACTATTTTTGCAGCAATATGCAAGAATTAAAACTTTCAGATTGGTTACCTACCACAAACAAAGAGGTAAAAATACGCGGTTGGCAAGAACTGGACGTCATACTTTTTAGTGGTGATGCCTATGTAGATCACCCAACGTTTGGTCCAGCAGTTATTGGACGTATGTTAGAAAGTTTTGGCTTGCGTGTAGCTATTGTTCCGCAACCTAGTGTTACCGATAATCTTCAGGATTTTGTAAAACTTGGTGCTCCAAAATTATTTTTTGGTGTTACCGGTGGTTGTATGGATCCTATGATTAGCAATTATAATGCGAATAAAAAACGAAGAGATAAGGATGCTTATACGCCAAATGGTGATATTGGTTTTCGTCCAGATTATGCCACTTCTGTCTACTCCAAAATATTAAAGGAAAAATGGCCAAATACCCCAGTTTTAATTGGTGGTATTGAAGCGTCTTTACGTCGTGTTACCCATTACGATTATTGGAGTGATCAACTAATGCCTTCTATTTTAGAAACTTCTAAAGCAGATATGTTAGTTTACGGAATGGGGGAACAACCCTTGCGTGAAGTTGTGCGTTTATTAGAAAAAGGAGTTCCTTTTAATAGTATTAATACGGTGAATCAAACTGCTGTATTAATGAATAAAGATGAAAAAATCCCTAAGAACAGTAACTGGGAAGATATAGAAATACAGTCTCATGAAGTTTGTTTAAAGGATAAGAAAAAATACGCATCCAATTTTAAAGTCATCGAGCAGGAATCGAATAAATTAGCTGCAAGACGAATTTTTCAAAAAATAGGGGATAAGACGTTGATGATAAATCCGCCATATCCTACCATGACAGAAGCTGAAATTGATGCTTCTTTCGATTTACCATATACAAGATTACCACATCCAAAATATAATAAGCGTGGACCAATTCCTGCGTTCGAAATGATTAAGTTTTCCATCAACATTCACAGAGGATGTTTTGGTGGTTGTAGCTTTTGTACCATTTCGGCACATCAAGGAAAATTTATTGCGTCACGTAGTAAAGAATCTATATTAAAAGAAGTAGATACGGTTGCAAATATGCCGGACTTTAAAGGCTATTTGAGTGATATTGGAGGCCCAAGTGCTAACATGTATCAAATGAAAGGGAAAGTACAATCTATTTGTGATAAGTGTGTTGCGCCTAGTTGTATTTCGCCAGTAATATGTAGTAATTTAGATACGTCACATAAGCCTTTAACCGAATTATATCAAGCAGTAGATAGTCATCCAAAAGTAAAAAAATCATTTATTGGTTCTGGAATTAGACACGATATGTTAGTGCCAGAATTTAATAAGAATGCAGATCCAAAAGAACTGGATGCATATACCGAAGAAGTGATGACCAAGCACGTTTCTGGCCGACTAAAAGTAGCGCCAGAACATACTAGTGATCCGGTTTTAAAACTAATGCGTAAGCCTTCGTTTAAATACTTTCATAAGTTTAAAGAACGTTTTGATAAGATTAATGTAGCGAAGAATTTAAAGCTTCAACTGATACCCTATTTTATATCGAATCATCCTGCTTGTGAAGTAGAAGATATGGCAAACCTAGCTGCCGAAACCAAAGATATGGGCTTTCAGCTAGAACAAGTACAAGGATTTACACCAACACCTATGACGGTTGCTACGGTAATTTATTATAGTGGATACCATCCGTACACGCTTAAAAAAGTAAATACGCCTATTACTAGAAAAGAAAAAGATGAACAACATCGTTTTTTCTTTTGGTATAAAGACGAAAACAAAGCGTGGATAAAAAAGACGTTAAATAAACTTGGTCGTGAAGATTTACTAAAAGTATTACTTCCTGATAAAGACGAGAAATGGCGTAAAAACAAACCTACTGGTGAAGCTAAAAACACATTTAATGATGCTGTTGCACCTATTCCTTTTAACCAAAGAAAGAATAAAGCAAAGTTTAAAACCAAGAAGAAGCGACGTTAGGTCTATAAACGTGTTATTTTAAAAATATAGTTTTTTTCTGAAAACACTTTTTTTTCAAAAACACTCTCTAGTAATAGCTTGTTTTCTGAAGCAATTTCTTGAATTTTATTAATATTGCAATCTTGCGATAATATCATTAATGCATTCGTGTTATTTAAGAAATTAGGAAGTTGTTGGAATAGCTTTTTAAAGTATTCAAAATCTTCTCCGCAAAACCATGCTTGTTCTTTTATGTTTTCTGGGTTTTTAGGATAATAAGGCGGATTGATAATGATATAGTCAAACGATTTATTTTTAATAGCGTCGAATAAGTCTGAATTTAAAATGGAAATGCTTGCGTTATTTTTCTTGGAAGCTATTTTTAAAGCATCTAAAGCGATAGAATTAATATCTGAAGCAGTGACATTTGCTCCTTTAGAACTTGCGAATAAGGAGATGATTCCAGAACCACAACCTAACTCTAAAACAGATTTATTTTGCAGGTTTAAAGGTTTAATAAAGTCTAATAATATTTTGGTGCTAATGGTGAGATGCGGAGGAAATACTTCGGGATATACTAAAACCTCGATATTTTCATAGCTGTATTTTCTTGGCTTTTTGTAGTACTTAGAAAAGCCAAACTTTAAAAATGGATCTAGAATTTTTTTAATAACTCTCCTCATGATAACGATTAAAATTATTCAGAATAAAAACCTTCAATTTCTGGTTGGCGATATTTCCATATTTTGTGTAATACTTTGATTTCGTATGGAAATTTATAAAACCCAGTTTTGTATCTTAATTTAGAAATTCCGGTTAAGATTGTTTTTTTATAACCTCGAATTCTAAAGTCGGTTACTGTTGGGTAGCATCCATTTAAAACGGTTTCAAAGTTTTTAATAGTGTCTATCATGTATGGCTTAAGCCATGGTGTTAATGGGTTTTTTCGTAAGTCGAATTTTTCCCAACTAGGAGCAATCCATTCTTCAAGTGTTTCCGGAAACGAAAAACCTGCATCTATAATTTGTTGGTATAAATCAGAGCCTTCCGTTGGTACAGGACTATATAAATAAATGATTATTTCGGTATTTGGGTTGATTGCTTTAATCTCTTTAATGAAATTGATATCCCAAAGTATTTGCTTGTACACTTGTTCTTCGGTATCTGCAGGCATTCCTAGAACAAAGGAAAGTTCTGGAATGATATCTACATTTTTCATTCGTTTTACAAAATCCTTAATCATTTGGCCACTTTGTGTACCACCTTTATTCATTTGTTTTAGAACTTCATCATTTCCTGTTTCGGCACCTAAAAACATCATTTTGCAACCCGCTTTTCGCATGAGTTTTAAATCTTCATCTGTGTATTTATTAATGGTGTCTATACGTCCTTCTCCCCACCATTCTATATTGTCGTTTAAAACCAATTGTGAAAATTCTAATACGCGTTTTTTAGAGGTAAAAAAATTATTGTCATGAAATTCGATAGCATCAATATTATATTTTTCTTTAAAAAAACGAACATCATTATATATGTTTTCTGCAGATTTGGCTTTCCATTTGGCATTGTAAATAGGTACCACAGCACAAAAAGAACAGGAAAACGGGCAGCCCATACTGGAGTGATATGAGAATGTTTTTTTACCCATGAAGGTCTTTGCTAGATAACGTTCTAAAGGGTAAAATGTATTAAAATAAGTGTAAGGGTATTGCGGTAAAGTATCTTGGTTTAGTAATGCTTCTTTAACGGTTTGTATAATTTTACCATCGGCATCTTTAAAAATGAGGTTTCGAATTAGGATGAGTTTTTCATCACTTTTACCTTCTAAAACATCTAGTAATTGCGGAAATGTATTATCGCCTGGTCCATTAACAATATAGTCTACATAACCAGAATTTAGACATGCTTTGTATTGATTAGAGGCAAAGTATCCTCCCCAAATGGTTATGCAATCTGGATATAGTTCTTTTATTTTTTTGGTAAAAGGAATGGCTTGTTTTAATTGAGGTCCTGGCATTACTGTAGAGCAGAAATACTTAAAGGCACCAGTTTTAAAATAGTCTGAAATAGTTTTCCAAGGATCTGGTTCTGTATTCCCATCTACAAAAACATAGTCGTATTTTCCATGTATAGCAGCACCAACTTGTAAAATAGAATTTGGGAGTCTATGTTTACCATTGGCACTTTTAGGATTGAATATTATGATTTTGTTATTAGGCATATCTGGTTTAATTTGTATACTTTTAATTTTAATGAATAAAACATCAAAAACGAAACTTGCTATTGTTAATTTTTTTCCTATTCCAAGTGTCAAAAAGGCAAAATACAAAATTACAAAGTATTATCAATCATTTGATTATTTATATGAGCTGACAAACCATTATGATATTCAGGTGTTTGATAGAATAGGTAAAACCGTGTGTTTTAATTATAAAAAAGTAACGTTTAATTATTTCCGTGCTTTTTTTAAATCTAAACTTATAATCCCGATAAAACAATTTCTCGCTATTAAGAGGTTTAAGCCTGATATTGTGTTTATTGATGGTTTAGGGTATCCTCATTTTATTGTTTTATTAAAAATTATGTTAGATGCATCTACAAGGTTTATTGTTAGAGATCATGCAGATAGATTACCTAGAAAAACACTAGAGCCTTTATATAAATTAGCAGATAGGTATGTGGAGTCTTATTTGTTTACGGCAAAAGAAATGGGAAAGGAATGGGTGGATAGGAATATTATTAAATCTGAAGATAAGATTTTAGAGTGTGTAGAAGGTTCTACAAAATTTAGTTATCTAGAGAACGGTATTAAGTTACCTAGTCATTTTTTATGGGTTGGAAGATTGGATAAAAATAAAGATCCTTTGACAATATTAGAAGCTTTTTCAGAATATGTGAAAACAGATAAAAAGGCAATTTTAAAAATGATTTTTGATTCAGATATTTTATTCGAAACAGTGAAGTCTACCATTAAAAAGAATAAATTAGAAAGTAATGTGATATTAATTGGTAAGGTGCCACATGCGGATATAGAACATTATTTTAGAGAAAGCACTTTTTTTATTTTAGGTTCTTATAAAGAAGGAGGCCCTTTTTCTTTAATAGAAGCTATGGCCTGTGGTTGTATACCAATAGTTACTAACATACCAGCATTTAAAAAAATGTTGGATAATGGAAGATTTGGTTTTATGTATTCTCCAGGAAATTCTGAAGAATTAAAACAAATATTATTCCATTTAAAAAAACAAGACTTAGATTTTCAAAGAAAAGAAGTTTTGCATTGGTTTGATAAAGAACTCTCCAATAAAGCTATTGCAGAAAAAATAAAGCAATTAGATTAAGAGACGTTTAGCTTTAAAGATTAAGTATGTTTTTTGTAATTAAAACATGCCATTAACTCCTGGTCCACTTTGGTATTTATATATGCAAAATCATTTTTACTAAAATCGTTTTCCCATTTTTCTTTTAGGTAATATTCTTTATAATTATCAAAGGTTAATTTAGAGTCTTTAGTAGATGTTAAATGGTTTTGAAACTTGTCTGCTACAAATTCTATGTTTCCTTTACTCGCAATATTTTGTATGCACAGTTCTGGGTTTTCTAGAAGTTCTTCATAAGTAATGTTTATAACCTTTTTGGATACTTTGTTTTTTAAATCTAGATACGCTTTGTTTTTTATATCCCATAAGGATATAGGAGATTCTAAGTGTTTTTTGTTGCACAAATCTCTTTTTCTTGTAGTCCATTTTTTGGTAATAAAACGGGCTAAGCTTTCTGGTTTTTTGCCTTTAATATGGTATGGGTTTTTGTATAAAGAGCTTAAAAAACTATAAGGGTTTTTGGTAATGGTTATTATTACAAGTGTATTAGAATTATAAGATTCAATTTCACGTATACTTGGGCAACCATGTTTCCATCCTAATGTTTTTTTTCTTTGTAACCTATATATTAGATCTTGAACAAAATCATATGGGATTGTTTTTAATAAAAATAGAGACCACCAATTAATTCGGAATTTTATAAGTGCAACTTTTAGGTTGGCTTCTATCAGTTTTTCCAAATAATTAGTGCCGCTGTTTCGCTCACCATATATTTTAATTTTCATATTCTTTGAATAACAAGGCCATTATTTTATCATATTCTTTTTCTGCTTTAAATAGTATCTCTTCATCTAATTTTATTTGAACAGAATTGGTTGTAATGATATCTCCTTTTTTTATGTTTTCTGAAGGATCTCCCCAAATTTGAGTGTATTTTTCAATTTGATACTTCGAGGTTAAAGGAGACTTTAGGTCTAAGAATAAAGATAGTTCTTTTAATGTGTTTTCGGTGTTTTTAGTTAGCTGCTCATAGGTTAGGAAAAATCTATTTTCAGATGGTATTTTAGGTGTTTCCTTTAAAAAATAGTGTAACCTTTCTGTATATATTTTAAGTGCTTCGGCAGGATTACTATGTCCTAACTTTTTTTCAGATAATTGCAACAGACTTGATAGAGACTCTTGTGGTTTCCGTATTAAGAAGATATACTTTATGTTCTTGTAATTTGCTAAATGGAAGTTTTGAGTAATCGAATTGTCGTTAATTTGATTTGCAACATATTTTTTATTTCTTAAAAGAGAGTTTGTTTTTCTTCTAATATCAAACTCGAATTTTTCAAGGGAAAGATTCGTTTTGTATTTTGTAAAATACTCTCCAAAACCAATCACTTCTTTATTATTAGTTAGAAGCTGCATAAGTAAAGAGCTTCCACTTCTAGGATGTGCCATTATAAAAATGTATTGCTGTTTTTTCTTGAAGAACATAGTTTTCCAAAAGAAAAAAGCAAAGGATTTAAGTGCTTTTTTTAAGTATTTAAACATGATACAATTTTAAATAAGCGTTAACAGTATCACTAATATTGTATAATTTAGTGGCTTCAAAAGTATTTTTTAACAGCATTTTTTTACAACCAATAAGGAGTTCTTCTTTCGTGTTTCCAAGCTGCCAGAAATCACTTTTGTTTGCTATGCCAATAGGTCTAGAAACTATAGGTGTTTTTAAGGCCAAAGCTTCGGCAAACACCATCCCGAAAGATTCATAATTACTGGTATGTAGTAAAACTTTCGATTTGGATAGAAATTCTTGCGTTTTAGTATAGGAAAGTGCTCCTAATAATTTGATGTTTTTTTCTAGTTGCAGCGTTTTAATTTGCATTAAAAGTGCTTTTTTTTCTTTTCCATCTCCAATGATTACGGCGTTTATATCTGGATAATCTAATTTGAGATTCTTAATTATATCAAGAAATAAACTGTAATTTTTAAGAGGAATTAAAGAACCAATACCAATAATATCTATCGT
This sequence comes from Lacinutrix himadriensis, assembly GCF_001418105.1. Lineage (GTDB taxonomy): Bacteria > Bacteroidota > Bacteroidia > Flavobacteriales > Flavobacteriaceae > Oceanihabitans > Oceanihabitans himadriense. The sequence goes on along the minus strand of NZ_LIQI01000022.1, from coordinate 314,032 downwards.
TTTTTCTGAAGTTTTGTTTTCTGTTATTTCAGCATGTACTCCCCAAGGTATTATTTTAGAAGGAATATTGAAGTTGTTTAATAACGTTTGCTGATGAAAATTAGATAATGTTATTAAGGCTATTTTTTTTAAAGGTAAAAGCCTGGAGAAAATATTTTTGTGATTGGCATCTTGTCCCATTAAAGTTGTTACATGGTTTAGCTTATTTTGTTTTGAAAAATAATATCCTGAAAATGCACATTCTCCCAGCCAAAACGAATGTATGGTATCTATCGGATTGTCTTTATGAATCTGTTTTAATTGCTTCCAGGTTTTAAATAAAGAAATGGGTTTTTGTAATTTGTTTGTTGGTAAAGCTAGTGCTGTTACTTTAATGCCATTCCAGTTATACGACGTTCTTTTATTAGGATAATATAAGGTGACTACTGATACAGTAATAGTATTTGTATTTACTAGTTTTTTAACGAAAATTTGAAGCGCAGGAATACATGTTGAATCTTCTTCATTTTCAGGAAAACCAGGTGTTAATATAACAAGGTGCTTTTTCAATTTACGATGTCCTTTTTAAAGTATTAATGTCGTAACTTTTTTCTATAATCTGATCTATGTTCGTGGAGTGTGAAGCAATAATAACAGCGAAATTATTTTCTTTTGCACGATTTTTTAAATACGTTAAGATGCTTGCTTCTAATGCGTCATCTAGTTGATTTGTAGCCTCGTCTAAGATTAATAGTTCAGGGTTGCTATACAAAGCTCGAATTAATGCAATGCGTTGTTTTTGTCCGCCAGAAAGTGTTAATGAGTCGTGAGATAGTTTTGTTTCTAGTTTATCTGGTAGGTTGTTTAGGTAGTCTGTTAATTGGAATGTTTCTAATAAGTGTGCTATTTTTTCAAAATCAATATCTTTTTTAGCTGTTCCAATAACAATATTTTCTAATATCGTTCCATTAAATATAAATGGATGTTGTGGCACATAAGAGGCTATATTAAATAAAAGATCATCCAATTTTATTAACGTATTATCCAGATATTTTTCACCACTAGAAGGAGTAATCATACCTAATATTATATTTAGAAGTGTTGTTTTTCCAATACCAGATTTTCCTTTTATTGCAATTATTTCGCCTTTGTTTATGGTTAGGTTTACGGAGTCTAAAATTAGTTTTGACGGATTATAACCAAAAGAAATGTTTCGTAATTCTAATGTGTTTTTAAAAGGCTTTGTATTATAATTAAGATTCTTTTTATTATTTAAATCTTTGAAAACATCCATAGTATAGCTAAATGATTTGATGTTAGTAATACTTAAAATGATTTTATTTAAAGACGGAAATAATTTAAGAGATATACCCGCAATAAAAGAAGTTAAGACTATTCTATTGGTTTCTGGGTCTGCCAAATTTTTTATAAAAATGATAAAAAAGGAAAGTCCTATTATTAAAAATATCTCGAGGTACTTTATGTTAGAATTCTGTATTGTTTTTAGCTGAACAAAATTAGCATTGAATTTTTTTAAAGATTTTTTAAATTTTAATTCGAAATAATCTTCTTTTTTTAAACTTCTAATTTCTAAAAATCCATTTAATATGTTGAGTAAATTGGAAGAGGTAGAAGCATATCTTTTTTTTATGGAAGCGCTTATGTTTTTAATTTTTCTTTGTTTGAAAAAATAGAGAGATAACAAACAAATAAGAGCAAAACAAAGGATGTAAAGGGTTAAAATAGGATACAAAAATAAACTAACCGTAAGTAAGATAAGTATCACTAAAGTCTCTGTAAATATATAATTAATAGAGAGTAGAATATTATTTGCAAACTCTGCACCCGACATTTGAATTTTATGTAACTCTTTCCCTTTGTTGATGTTTTGTAACGCACTAAATGGTTTTTTTAAAAAATCGGAGGCAAGATTAAAGGAAAGTTCTGTTGCTATATCAAAAACTAAACGAGACTGAAATTTTATGATAAAGGTTTGAATGATATTTTTAATAATAAACAGAACAATACCACCAATAACCCAAGCATATAAATTAGCGCTATTAAAAAAAGGCAACTTATTTACAAAATCAGGTATTTTGGTTTCGTCTAAAATAAAAATGAATAGCGGAATTATATATGCTATGGAAAGTAAATCCAGAAATACATTAACAAGCGAGAGTAGAAGATATCTTATCGATAAACTTCGAAACGGTTTTGGTATGATATGTAATATTAGTTTTAACATTCTTTTTTGCAAACTATAAAATAAGGTTCAATAAAGCTTCCGTGTTTTCTGAAACGAAAATTCCAATATTTAAAATAGAGATAACTGTTTAATAGATTAGGATTAAAAATAGATTTGATTATTTTTTTTCTAGTGAACTTTTCACTTTCGTTATTATTTTGTTGGTCGTCTAATGTATTAATAAAAAAACGTAGCGGTTTAAAAACGATAGGTTTTAAGTTAGATTTTGATAAAATGTTCTTTAGAGTACTCGGTTTAGCAATATTAGATGCTTGAATTAATTTATACCTTTTAAGGATTTCTTGATTTCTTTTATTAATTATTTCGGAGCTAATAGGTTCTTTCCATAAAGATTCATTTAATATCAACAAGCCATTACGTTTAAGTACTTTATTTACCTCTGCTAAAATGATGTTTAAACTATTTAGGTCTTGTAAAGCAATTACAGATTCACAAAAAACAACATCAAAACTATTTGGTTTAAAAGGATAAGAATTTTTATTAGTATGATGTATGAATTTGTAATTTTCCATTTTTAAATGGCTTTTTCTTTCTTCGCAAGCACATATCATTTCATTAGAAACATCAATTCCTGTATACTTAAAAATATTCTTGTGAGCATGTAGTATACTTGCTGTATGCCCAGTGCCACATCCAATTTCTAAAATTTCAATTTTGTTTTTAGGTAAATGGTTTAGTAGTACTTGCGTACCTTTTTTTCCATAGGGATGCTGGTTAATCCTAAAACTCTTCGCTATGTAATTTAAATAATTCAAAATAATTAAAGATTTCCAGTAGTTTTATACCAACAAAAAGGAGAATCTTTTACATTTAAAACCTTCCTTAATATTTTATTCTTTTTTTTATACAATACTTCAAAACCTTGAATGTTTTCTTCCGAATGATGAAAATAAAGCGAAGCCATTTCTGGAAAGCCTAATTGGGTATAGTAGCTAAGCGTTCTTTTTTTTGCATCTGCAATATCAATTGGTTTATAAAACAGACTATCAATAATGTGAATCTCTCCTTTAGGTTTTAAAAAAGTTTTTAAGGTAGAAAGTAAGACTTTAAAACCTGAAAAATATTGCACACAAGCATTTAGTGTTATCATATCAAATTGGTATTTAAAAGCATTTGTTTTAAAAATATCGGCATATATAAATTGGGTGCTTTTCGGTTAAATAACCAACGTTATTTTTTACGTATAAAAAGTCTAATTCCATTATTTATAGATTTTCATACCTAAATAGGCAAGTTGCGATTTCGTTTTTAATTTTAAATAAAGTAGGTTGTTTTTATCTTTTCCTTTTAAAACTTCTTTATTGTAGTTTACTTCATTAACAATATGTTTTACTGCAAAATCATAATATTTCCGGGAATATTTCCGCTTAAAATCAATATCTCTATCTGTCGATGTTTCCCAGTTTGGTTGTACTGTAATGCTTTTTTCAATTTCAGTGTACAGCGATGTTCCTTTTATAGGATACGCTTTTGTTATGGTAAAGTGCGTCGGGTTTGCAGCTTTTAAATAGGCAATGGTTTTTATAATATCCTCTTCCTCTTCTCCAGGATAACCAACCATGATAAAAGTTCCTGTTTCTATATGTAAAGCATTGGTTTTCTGAATCGCCTTTTTTACAACATCTACATCCACACGTCTGTCCATGGCATCAATGATTTTTTGCGAACCACTTTCTGCACCAATCCAAATTCGATAACAACCTGCTTCTTTTAAAAGTTGTAACACTTCGTCGTTTAAACGTTCTGCTCTGGTAATGCATTCAAAAGGAATAATAGCGTCTTGTTTTAGTACTTCTTCATGAAATTCTTTAATCCATTTATGGCTCACCGTAAACACGTCATCTACAAACCAAATGCTATCCGGATTGTAGGTGTCTTTCAACATTTTTAACTCTGCAGCAACCATTTCTGCTGGACGCCTTCTATAGCTTTGTCCGTAAACTGCTGTGCTACACCATTTGCAGGTATACGGACAACCACGTTGCGTGCTTACCGTCATCGAGCTTTTTTGATGGTGTGTTTTCCAAGTTTCTAAATATTTATCTATAGGAATTGCCGCTCTATTAGGTAAAGGCAAGTCTTGTAGACTCTTCATTTTTACTCTTGGAGGTGTTTTTTTAACAACACCAGCTTCTAGATATGCAATTCCGGTAATTTCGGTATAGGGCTTGTTTTCAATAATGGCATTATAAAGCTCTAAAGTAGTTTGCTCTCCTTCGCCAATAATTAAAAAATCTGCTCCTGTTTTTAAATAGTTATTGCAGTTATAGGTAATATCTGGACCTCCTAAAATAATTTTTGGAAAGCCATATTTTTCTTCTGTTTTTAATGTTTTAACCAGTTTAATAACATTAATTTTTGTCATTAAATTCGTGTAAATAGCAACGGCCTTTGGTTGTTTCTCTTCTATAAAAGCAAGTTGTTTTTCTTTGGTGTAAAATGTAGAATCGTATAAGTGATTAGTAGCGTTGTTTTCGTTTAAAAATGCAGAAATATATAACAAGCCAAGCGGAGCATAAGGCTTCATGATAAGCTGCTCTTTTGGATCTTCGAATATGTAATAGGCATGTGTAAGTACGATACTCATTATGGTATTCTGTATTTTATTTTTTGGTTAACTCTATTAAAAAATGATCTGCATATTTTGCCCAAAAAGCACCTGTTGCAATAGTATCTATTCCTTTAAAAATAGATAATAAAGGTTTTTTTGTCAAAATGGAATTTTCAAGATACGAAGGCGGTATAGCCAAACCAATAGGTTTTATCTTGTTTACAGTAAATCCTTTTTTTGTTAAAGATAAGATTTCTTTAGGATTGTAATACCACGTTTTTACAGTAACGCCATCCACAGGTACGGCTAAGCTTTGGTCGGTATTTCTTCTATTCGCTTTTTTAAATTGGCCTTTTGCCGAAAAGTAAATTTTTTCCCAAAGACATTTTTTAGGCATAATAACTAAGATGAGCTTTCCATTTGGTGCAAGTAGCTGGTTGGCTGTTTTCAGGAATTGCTCCAGTTGCGTTTTAGCTAAACAGTTTAAACCACCAAAATTGGAAAAAATCAGATCGAACTTTTGTTCAAACGAAGTATTACGGATGGTATTTATATCTTGTACTTGAAAGACTACGTTCTCGGTATGTTTTTTTGCTTTAGCAACCGTAATCATGCCTTCCGAAATATCGGTAGCAATAACAGAATGTCCTGATTTTGAAAAATGAATAGCATCTACTCCTGTACCACAATTGAGCTCTAAAATACGAAGCTTTCTTGCTGTTTTTAATAACGGATTTACATACGTAAAAACACGCTTTCGTTGCGCTTTACCAATCTTTGAAAATGTAAACGTATCGTCATACTTTTTAGACGCATTGTCAAAATCGTTATGCATTAGAAGGTTTCATTTTTTTTAATTGCAATTTATCTATAAAGGCAGAAGGTACATAATACGCTAGTTTTAGTATCGATTTCAAATGATTCGTATTCAAATGCTTTAGATGCTCCAAGCCTTGGCTAATTCTATATTCTTTATGTACATAGCGTTGCAGTTTTTTGTAAAAAGCAGAGCTATACGTTCCTTTAAAAAGCATGGCAAGATCGTCAGAGTCTGTCCAATTTGCCTTTAACTTTAAATCGTCTTTTACCATATCATAAAACTTAGTTCCTGGCAAAGGATAGGAAACCGAAACACCAATATTATCTGGAACAAGTTCTTTAATCATGCTAATGGTTTTAGCAATATCTTCTTTGGTTTCTCCTAAATAACCAAACTGAATAAAGAATGCCACGCGAATATTTTTCGCTTTTAGTAATTTTGTTGCTTCATAGATTTGCTCGACTTTGGTGTCTTTATCCATGGCATCTAAAATAGCCTGAGAACCACTTTCTGCACCAACCCAAACTTCTTCTAATCCGCTTTCTGCTAGTGCATCGATAGTGTCTTCTTTTAATAATAAATCGACACGACTTTGTATGTAATAAGAAATGGAAAGCTTTTCTTTTTTAAGCGATGTATTAAAATGTTGTACCCAATTTGGTTTCAGTCCAAAAATATCATCACACATCCAAAAGCGTTGTACGTCATACGTTTCGCTGAGGTATTTAATATGTTTGGTGATGTATTCTGGCGAATGCGAATTATAACGATTGCCATAAATAGGCTTTGCACACCAATTGCATTTGTAAGGGCAACCTCTTGTGGTGGCAATATTTAAGGTGAAATCACTTCCACTATGTTTCCATATGGCTTTGTACGCTTCCATATCTACTAAATCCCAAGCAGGAATCGGAAATTCATCTAAGTCTTTGGTTACTATTCGTTTTTTAGTTTTTATAATTTCTCCATCTTGTTGGTAAACAAGACCGTTTATAATGGAAGTGTCTTCGTTTTTAGTGAGTGCATCTACCAATTCTTTTAAGCTAACTTCTCCTTCTCCTTGAATAATAAAATCTGCTCCAGCTTCTAGATATTTTTCATAATGATCTGTAGCATCCGAACTACAAACAATAACCTTGCAATCTAGCTTTTTGGCAATTTGAATCATTTCAAAAGCAGCTTCACGCATTTTGGTTAAGCACATTTTTGTTAGATAATTAAATCCATCATCGTAAAGTACAAATGTTTTTGGTTGGTGTTTTTCTAAAAAAGGTTTTATGGTTTTCGGATCTTCTAAAAGGTTCGCATCAAAAAGACTAACCGTATATCCATTTTCTCTCAAATAAGAAGCAGCATAAATAGTCCCTAACGGCGGAAAAGGGGTTTGGTTTTTCCATTGTTTGGCATCAAATTTATAATAATACGAATGTGAAAATACAATATCAGTCATGTTCTGGTTCTAGTATTATTTCGTGTTGCTCTTTTACTTCAAGATACTTTTTATTTAAAGCATTAATTACTTTTTTCTGAAAATTCTGCGGATGATGTTTCGATACATCTGTTGTAGATTTCATAGCAATATCCAGCTCTTTTTTACTGAGTGTTGTGAATTTGTTTTTCCACTTGTTTAAGGTTACTTTTCTAAAAAAAGCTTCTAGCATGTTTCCTAATTTAGAATTGCAGATTGCTTCAATAATTCTAGGTAGTACAGGTTTTTTAACTTCTATAATGCCTTCGGAATTGTTAATCGTTACATTAGGTAAATAGTTTTTTGGCCACGTATTATGCGCCATAAACTTTTGAAAAATAGCCTTTCCAGTGATAGGAATCAAGGTCATTAATTCTGTGGCTGTAAAAATATTCTTTTCGTGAATTTCTAAATGCTGATCACTTATAAAGTAGTTGACACAAAAGTGTTTTTTGTTGTTTCGTAAAAACACTTTTTTATAGAGTATTAAAAGCGTTCTAGCAATCCATAGTCTTTTTGTTTTGGTGATAATAAAGAAATCAAAATCCCCATCATCATCATAATACCCTTTAGAAAGTCCTCCAGATAGACTCACGCTTTCTACATAAGGGAACTTCGCAATAAATTTTGCTCTTTTAAAAGCTTTTGGGAGCACTTGCTTGGCGTGTTCGTTTCCGGTTAATCTTTTTTTTACAATAGAAGTAGTGTCTTTGTAAATATAAAAACCATTGACGTTTTTAATTACTTTTTTAGATTCTAATTCTTTTAATTCTGCTTCTAGATCTTCCTTTTTTTGCGTTTTAGAAAATTTAAAAATCTCGTCTTTTTTCAGCGGATAATTAAAAATAGAAAAATATAATATGGCCTTTAAACTTTTCAAAAGTGTATTTTTTGTGCTTTATTAGGTTTTAATAGGTCTAATAAAGTGTAAAGTTATGGCTTTTTCTTTGTTTAAGATTTGTATTAAGTCAGTTATGTTTGTCGTTAATCTACGTTTTTCGTGTTTTTTGAAGGGGCAAGCAATACCGTTTTCCGTTTAATACCTCATAGAAATCATTATGGTGTTGCCTATATAGTCGATTTTAAAAAGTACCTTTGTGACGTATTATTTACCAGTTGTAATTAATTGTGTTTTCGCCCTTTTTCAGCGGAATTTGAAGTCTTTTTATAAAGTATTTCAGTAATTAATAAAATACTGGTGAGCAATTCACTTTAACTCGATACAAACTATGATTTCTGAAATAACTATAAACAAGCCAGAACCTTTTTTACCAGAACAACCTTTACCACAATTTAACAGATCTATAAATGTTAAACGTACTATTAGAGGTTTAGAAGCTGGTAAACCTATAATGATTACAGAATTTTATAGTAACGGATTACAGTTGCTTAAAGAGTTGCAAATGCATCTTAAAGAGAAATTCCCTGGAGATTCTTTTACAGAGCAACGTGCATATCGTTCGGCGTTTAGAGAGTTGTCTAGTCTTATTTATATTAAAATTGTAGATCATCAATTAAATGTAAAAAAAGCACCTTCTATTGGTTGGTTAGAAAAGTTGTATCCTGAAAATAAGAGTTTTTTATTACCGTTTACTAAAGTGCAAGGACTAAATAGTGCTTGGCAATGGAACCTTAACGGAATTACCCTTCCTGTATTACGAAACAAAATTCATCCGTATTATGGTGTGTATTTTCCAACGCGATTTGATCATTTAATCTTATTCGATAATTGGCTGAAGCGTTACGAAGGGCCAAAAAAATCGGCAATAGATGTTGGTATTGGCTCTGGTGTTTTGTCTTTTCAAATGGTGAAACATGGTTTTCAAAAAGTATTTGGTACCGATACGAATCCTAATGCTATTGTCGGACTTACAGAAACGTTAGGCGATACCAAGTTATCTAGAAAAATAGATCTTGATTTTGCACCGCTTTTTGGGAAGTTTGAAAAACAAACAGAATTGATTGTTTTTAATCCGCCTTGGTTACCAGCATCTCAAGAAATGGATACCAATGACGAAGCTATTTATTATAACGAGAACCTGTTTCCAGAGTTTTTTGCAGCAGCTAAAAAGCGATTATTACCAGATGGTAAGTTGGTTATTATATTCTCCAATTTAGCCGAAATAACAAATGCTACAGAAACACATCCAATAGAAAAAGAACTTGCGGAAGGAGGACGTTTTAAATTAGTAAACTGCCTAAAACGAAAAGTAAAAGGAGCTTCCGATAAAACCAAACGCGATCAAAATTGGCGTGGAGAAGAAATGGTGGAGCTTTGGGAGTTGACAGGCGTTTAATGTTTTTTTGTACAACCTATAATCCTCAAGGGGATATTTGTTTACGTTGGTTATTGTGTATAGAAAATTAACGAGAAAGTTTCTTGGTTTGGCTTGTCCCCTCGAGGGGACTTTAGGGGTGTTTTTTAAATCAATATTTAACCAAAATTGCCCAATTCCACTACAGTCTTTTTGACAACCAATACAACACGAGTTATATTCTTTTTAGTTATTCAACGGCAATATTACCGTTAAAGTTCCTCGGTTTAGATTGTCTTCTTGAGGGGATCTTAGGGGTGTTTTTTAGAGTTTTTATTAAGCGGATTTCATAAAGTTTTTTGTACACCCCTATGAGCGACGCTCAGTATCTTCAATGAAAATATATTTTCATTTCGATAGCCCTCAAGGGGATATTTGTTTACGTTGGTTATTGTGTATAGAAAATTACCATTAAAGTTTCTCGGCGTAGATTGTCCCCTTGAGGGGACCTTAGGGGTGTTTTTTAAATGAATATTCAATCACTCAATTCCTTTACAGTTTCTTGGATAACCAATAACACACTAAACATGTTTTTTTTAACTTCTTCATTAGAAAACCTTAAGAATTTCACACCATAACCTTCTAATGCACCTTGTCTTTTTGCGTCGTATAAAAAACTATGGTCGTGACTACTGCCATCAATTTCAATAGCCAAACCAATTTCATGGCAATAGAAATCAACAATATAATTAAGCATAGGTACTTGTCTATGAAACTGCACACCGTAAGCACGTTGCTTTATATTTTGCCACAATAAAACTTCTGGTAGCGTACTGTTTTTCCGCAGCTGTCTTGCTAATAGTTTTAATTCTGGACGATATGGAATTATTTTGTTTCTCATTGTTTGTGACACTTTTATAGGTAATGCTATGTATCTTCAATGAAGATGTATTTTCATTGAAGATAACCCTCAAGGGGATAATCTTACCCTTTTAATTTTATACTAACATTTTAAGGGATGCCTTCTTTTATTGTGCCTTGGTATAAAATTAGGAAAATAAAATTACGAATAGGAAGAAATGGTGGAGCTTTGGGAATTTGCTTAATGTTTTTTGTACACCCCTATAATCCCCTCAAGGGGATATTGGTTTGCGGTTGTTACTATATTTAGATAAGTATTGATAAAGTTCATCGCTTTAGGCTGTCCCCTTGAGGGGACCTTAGGGGTGTTTTTTAAATCAATATTTAACCAAACTTGCCCAATTCCACTACAGTCTTTTTGACAACCAATACAACACGAGTTATATTCTTTTTAGTTCTTCAACTGCAATATTACCGTTAAAGTTTCTCGGCTTAGCTTGTCCCCTTGAGGGGACTTTAGGGGTGTTTTTTAAACCCCTTCTTTTTGTGCATTCATAAAAGCATAAAAGGTTTTTTCATGGATGCTTTTTGCAAAATACATTTTCAAAACCCCTTTGTTTTTCACATCCATTTCACCTCTATATTCACATGCAAATGCATCTTTAATTAGTTGGTAGGTGTTTTCTGCAATATTAATTTTTCCTGCTATAGAATTAGATTCCATTCTGGAAGCTACATTAACAGTGTCTCCCCAAATATCATAAGCGAACTTTTTTGTACCTACAACTCCGGCTACACAGGGCCTGTATTTATACCAATACGAATATCAAAATGTGCTATATCAGGATTGTTTAAGTTTTTAGAATCTTCTACAAATTGTATAATTTCAAATGCTGCAAGTGTCATTTTAATTGCATGATCTTTCGTTGGAAATGGTAATCCTCCTGCACACATGTACGAATCTCCTGCTGTTTTAATTTTTTCGAGTTTGTATTTTTCGATGATAGTATCAAACTTCGAAAAATAATAATCCACACTTTTTACCAATTTCTCTGGAGTTAGCTTTTCGGAATAACTTGTAAAACTTTTAAAATCGGTAAATAAAACGGTTACAGAATCAAATCGTTTTGCTTCTACTTTGCCATTTTGTTTCAGCTCTTGTGCTGTTTCTTCAGGTAAAATATTAAGCAATAGATTATCGGAACGGTGCTTTTCTTCTTCAATTATTAATTTTGTTTTACTGATGTATTTGTTACGTCTATATAATCCGAAAGCAAGCATTACAATTAAAAATAAGGCGATAATGGTTGCTATCACTACATTCTGTTTGTTTTTATTTTGTTGGTTTAATAATGCAACTTGAATGTTTTGCGTTTTTTGCTGTTGCGTTAATAAGTCTACTTCTGTTTGTTTTTTGGAAACTTCAAACTCGGTACGCAAATCTGCCATTTTCTGGACTTTTTCAATATTAGCAATACTATCTTTAAAGGTGGAATGATTCTTAAAATGACTTAACGATTTTTTATAGCTACCATTTTGTTCGTATAGCTCTGAAAGTTGCAAATTAGCATCACTTATTTGTTCTTTTAAACCATATTTTGTCGCTAAATCTAAGCTTCTTTTGGAATATGCAATTGCTGCTTTTCTATTGTTTTTAGATGCATATATATCTGACATATATCTAAGGTAAACCGAAATAGGATAATATAATTCTAGATTTTCTAGGATGCGGATGGCTTCATTTATGTTGGCTTCCGCTAAATCGTCTTTCCTTTCTCTGCATAGACCATTCCCATGTTTCCTAAAACAAAAGCATTCCCTTCTAAAGAGTTAATTTTTCGGAATATTAAACCAGATTCCATAAAACATTCCATGGCTAAGTCATATTCCTTTTTATTAAAATACTCGTCCCCTAAATTGGATAAACCATTGGCATAATTTTCAAGATCATTTTCTTTTTTTAATATATCCATTCCTATTTTATAGTACTTCACTGCATTTTCATGATTATTCGTAATGGAGTAAACATCTGCAATAGAAATATTAACCAATCCCAAATCCCGTTGGTTTTTAATTTTGGAAGCTATATTTGCTGCCTCAAAATAGCTTTCTAATGCTTGTGTGAAATCACTTTTTAATCGAAGGGAAGCACCTTTGTGCATATAGCCTTGAAAGAGGAGTTTGCTAGAATCTAGAAGTTTGGCGTTTTTAATTAATTCTAAACTATAGTGTAATTTTTTCTGTGGATCTGGATGGTTTTGAGCCAATTCGTTTAATAGCGTGAGCTTTTCACTTTTAGAATAGTTATTATTGGTATACCTATATTCTAAAAGGAGGGATTCTGATTTTTCCTGACTAAAGCAAATAGCAGATATGCAAAATAAGCCCATAAGAAAACAGGTCTTTATTGTTGTTACGAAAGGAAGTGCGGAATGGAATTTCATTTTATGATAAAATAATTTGAAATGTTATTAAAGCTTCACTGTAATTTTTGGGTCAATAGTATAGTTTCCACGTTTTCTACCGTCATTATAAACTGTGATTTTAATGGCGTATTTTTCGACGCGTCCTTTGGTGTCCGGATTGACTTTACCAATAACAACTTCGCGAGTTTGACCATTTCCCTTTAAAACATTTTTTCCAAAAACATTCTCACCACCATGATGATTTATGGATCTTACATTAATAATATCTCTGTCGGGATTAATAGAAGACACACCTCTCCAGATGATTAAATCTCCAGGATGTACTTCAATATTAAAATCTTCAATGTTTCCAACGGATTTTGTTATTACGCCACTTGGTGATTCCGAAGTAAAATAACAAACCTTTAATTTATTGCGGCTGGTAATTTTGTCGGTTTCTACATGAATGGTAACGTAATAAGTATCTTGGGCAAAGGTTGTTGCAATATTAAAAAATAGCGCAACAAGAAGTACTTGAAATAATCGTTTAGACGTTTTCATTAGTGAATAAGTTAGAATTGATTAATTATAACGACATTCAAACTAACTGAATAATTTGAAAATCGTATAGCGTTCACACGTATAAGTAGTATATGTTTTGGTGTGATTTGAAGCGATTGCTAAAGGCTAATAAATATAGTGAATAATTATTTGTAAATGAATCTTGTAGGGTTTATCGTCTTAAAACGGAATATGTTAGTGCTTATGTAGTTGCTAAGTCGTAGACTCCAAAAGCGCTAAGTTTTTATTTTTTCTGAAGGTTTTATAGCGTTTGCAATAGGAGGTATGATACCTATGGTTTTTAATAAATTTAATTTGAATATCAACCCATTCGTCTTCACTTAAATCTGGATTAAAATGCAATAACTCTTGATACAAAGAAGTACTAGTTTTTAGGTATTTGGAAGTTGCTAAATATTCTAAATCGGCATCGGCTAAAATTTCTTCTAGTAGGTTTTTTGGGCTTTGCGGAATCTTTGTTGCCATAATCATTTCGCAAATAGTTTGTATTTCTTCCTTTGAATAGCCATAATTTTTCAACTGCTTTTTGGCAATTTCACAACCTATCTTTTCATGTTCTAGATGCGATTTTGTAAAACCAATATCATGATATAAAGCAGCTATTTTTAGTAAGGCGATAGCTTGGCTATTTACCTTTTCCTTATTCGCAATATGTATTGCCTTTTCAAATACATATAAAGTGTGTTCGGTATTATGGTAGGTAAAATGTTTCGGTAGGTTTTCGTCTAAAAAACGGACAACATCTTTCTGTATTTCATTAATACTCGGTTTCATCAGTGACCAGATTTTCTGCTAATCACACCGCCATCTACTTCTTTTATGTTTTGAATAAACATAAATGCTTTTGGATCTGCTTTCGCAATTGCTTTTCTCATTTTATGTACTTCTAATCGTGTAACAACGGTTACAATAACCTCACAATCATGTTTTATATCGTAGCTTCCAGGTAAGTTTCCACGTTCGCCTTTATAGATGGTTATTGGCTTGTTGAATTGATTCACAATCAGTTCTTTAATCACTTGGTCGTTAGGCGAGATAATAGTTAACGAAATTAATTTTTCAAAGCCATCTACCACATAATCGGAAATCTTTAAAGCCGTAAAAAAAGTAATTATCGAATACATCGCTTTTTCCAAACCTAAGAAGAAGGCAATAATTAAGAAAATGGTGGTGTTTATGGCCATAATAATTTCGGTAGTAGAAATACCAAATCGGGTATTGGTGTATGCAGCAATGATTTCTAATCCGTCAATAACACCGCCACCTCTAATGATTAAACCAATACCAAGTCCAACAAAAACACCGCCAAAAACAGCGACTAGAAAATGATCTTGGGTTACAGTAGGAACGGGTAATAGACTTAAAAATAAACCAAGAAAGACTAGTGATAGAAAGGTGTGTGCGGCAAAATTCTTTCCAAATTTTCTATAGCCAATATATACAAAAGGTAAGTTGAGAAGTATTAACGGAATAGAAACATCGATATGATAAAACTCATGAATAAGAATGGAAATACCCAAAAGCCCGCCATCTAAAAAAAGATTAGGAATCATAAATCCTTTAATGGCAATAACTGTACAGGAGACGCCAATAATTTTTAATAGTATGGATTTAAAGGAAAAAACAGAACTTAGGTCTAAGGTGTTTAAATTGCTTTTGCTCATTGCTGGAAGATTAATTAATAGCGTTGTAATCTTTACCTAACTAATTTAAGCAATTATTTTTAAACTTGTTGGTGTACAGGTGGTTATGTTGGGGGTGAGCTCTTGTACAGAAGAAATAACCAATGCTACAGAAACACACCCAATAGAAAAAGAACTTGCCGAAGGCGGACGTTTTAAACTAGAAAACTGCCTAAAGCGAAAAGTAAAAGGTGCCTCCGATAAAACCAAACGCGATCAAAATTGGCGTGGGGAAGAAATGGTGGAGTTATGGGAGTTGGTACATGCTTAGTATTAATAGCTGTTAACCTTTTGTGTGTTTGGAATAAAATAACTCCCTAAATGTCAGTTCGAGTGATTTTTTGTAAAAAATCGTATCGAGAACATATCTAGAAACTAAAATTCTAATTCTCGATACAAATTATACTCATTTCAATCGTTACATGCACTCGAATAGTTAAAATTTCATCAAAGTGCACAACGTAGAGTTTTGGGAGTTGATGTATGCTTAAAAGCCTTTTTAAGGATGTTGTTTTTTTAGATAAATAAAAGATAACGCTCAGTTTTAAAGCGGGTAGAAGTTTTTTTATGTAGATAATTTTGAGTAAGTTTTAGTTCCATATTTTTAATACTATGAAAAAAAAGCTACAAATTAGTAACGGTGTCGCATTTGTATGTGTTATTGTAATGAACTACTTGTCTAACACCGGTTTATTAAACAATACAACCATTGGTGAAATCTCTAAAGACTATAACACCTTATTTACACCAGCAGGCTATGCCTTTTCCATTTGGGGATTAATCTATCTTTTTTTAACTGGGTTTATTGTGTACCAAGGACGTAGTTTGTTTGTAAAGGTTAGAAACGACGATTTTATAATAAAAACAGGTTGGTGGTTTGTCATTTCGTGTGTTGCTAATTGTGCATGGATTGTTACCTGGATTTATGGTTACACGTTATTATCTTCTGTGTGTATTTTTATATTACTATTTTCCTTAATAAAAATTGTGCTTAAAAACAGTATGGAACTAGTAGACGAGCCCATATCTGTAATCCTTTTTTTATGGTGGCCATTTGTCATTTATAGTGGTTGGATTACGGTAGCTAGTATTGCAAACGTATCTGCGGTTTTAGTAAAATACAATTGGGATGGTTTTGGACTATCTCCAACATTTTGGACTGTTTTATTAATAGCTATAGCAAGCATAATAAACATAGTAGTAACCTGGAAACGTAACCTACGCGAATTTGCACTTGTTGGTGCTTGGGCTTTGATTGCTATTTATGTTGCCAATAACGATGGGAATACTACTGTAGCGTATACAGCGCTAGTTACCGCTGTTATTTTAATTATAAGCAGTCTTACACATGCTTTTAAAAACCGAAAGACTAATCCTGGGATTAAGTGTGTCGAGTATTTTAGGGGAGAGTAGAAGATTGTTATGTTTTTTGTTGAATCAACTCAGTTAAACTAGTTGTAAAAGGTTTTGCAGATGCATTACCAGAATTATAATTTTTTAGTTTTCTGAAATCCCAATCGTTATTTCCAAATTCAGAAAGATTAACTTTTTCTAATTCAATGATTAAATAATGTCTTTCATAATCAGATGCTTTTATTGCTTTAGGATATCCTTTTTTTTCTAGATTTAATCTAGAATAGACCTTTGGACCCTTACTTACAATTTTCCATAAATCTCCAGATGATTGTTCTCCATGAGTATGCAATAGCAAATATTTAGCAGAAACTGTTTCCTTGTCTAAAACTAATGAGCCGTTACCTGAACCCATTCTGAAATTGTACATTCTTTTTTTAGAAATCCAATCATAGTGTGTTTGGTTATTATAGAACCCAACCAAAACATAGGCGTCGTCAGGAATTAATTTTTCATCATTAAAGTATTCAGGAATTGGCTCTGAAATTTCGTTTGGTTTATCGTTTTTATGAATGGTATAACTTTTATGAGCAATATTTTCACGTTGTGAAGCAGTGTTTAAAAAGTGATTTAAAACTTCTTTAATAAAATTTTCTAAATGAATTGTTTCATTTGTATTTTCAGTTGGTTTTATAGGAAATGCACCTAATCCAGGTAATACTTCGTGAAAACCTCTAATAGGTTTGTTTGTTTCTCCTGGATATAAAACATAGGCGCCACTTGTTCGTCTAATTGCATCTTTATAAGCATGCATTTTTAATAAATCTGCATTTTTATATATCCCTTTGAGATTTTCTTTTTTCTCTTCTGTTAAAGTTTTTTCATTTTTATCTTCTCCTAATATTTGATTAATATTAGCAACCTTGTATTTCGCATCAAAATGAATATGAACAATTTGCTCTGTAGCTTCAGCTTCAAACTCTTTCAGCTTTGTTGGCCAAATTGATAAAGTATAATCTGGTCTTAATGTTGTGGTCCAACTTCCTGTTTTAGAAATATCTTGTGTTCCACCAATAAAGCTTCTATTGTAATTAAATTTAACCGTTAAATCTCTATTGGCTTTGGTGTAACTACCTTTTAGAGCTGTTACTTTTCCTTGTTTAAGTTGAAGACTTAAATCATCTTTTGAAGATGTAATGAGGTTTTCTAGTTCCTTTGGTTCAATATCAAAAACTTGTTTTAAAACGTCTAATAATTTAAAGAATAACCAATACTCGTATAATGTAGCAATATCTTTTTTTCCTCCACTATATACCTCGTCTCCACCATTCCAAACAAGCTTAGCTGCTAAATCAAACTTTAACCACACTTTTAATATTTCTCTATAACCTTCCTTTTTTTGAAGTGTTGGACTATTAAGTTTTAAAGTATTGGGTCTAGAAACTTGTTTAAATAAGTCATGTTGAAGATGGGTTTCTAATGTCTCTGAAACAATATCTGCTTCTTCTTTAAGTCTGTTTCCTGCATTTGGATGATTTGAAATATCCATACAGAATTTTAAAAACGTTTCTAAAGCATGTTTTATAAAACGATTTTCTGAAGTGTCAACACTTTCAAATTTTCTATAAGATTCTATTTTTGTTGCAACAGATTGTATTCCTTTTTTAAATAAAGGATGCGTATCGTTTAATTTTAATCTGTTATCAGAATTTATTAATGACCTTAATTCTGAATTTTTAAATCGCTTTATTTTTCTAGCATCAGTTAGTTCTGATTCCTCTGTCCAATTTGTAGTTGGGCTAGTAACAATACGTTGTACTGCATCTTCAAAATCTTCAGAATTAATTATTGAACTTATGAAAGCAAAACGTTGGTATAGCGTTTTGTTTTTAGTTTTTGGGTCAATTTCAAAAGAATGACTTACAGGAGAATTCGCTTGAATGATTAAATCTGTACATTTTGATGTTATATCATTTAACATGTACTGATAATCTTCTCTATAGCTTGTTTTTTTAGACTGTACTTCTAGTTTTAAATCCCATTTTTTATTGGGATTCTCCTTGTTTAAAATTTGTAATGTTAATGTGCCAACAAATATATTTGGTGTAATTACACCAATATACTCTTTCCTTTTTCTGTTTTTTACAATGTTTTTTTGGTCACTACAAAAAAGACGATAGTCTTTTGCAATACTTTCTATTTTGTGTGAGAATTCAAAATCATAGAAGCAACCTTCTTTTAATTGGTAGGTTGGTTCATGCTCATAATCGTTATTGGTATCTACTTCAATATCGCCTTTCTCTTGAGTGTCGATACATAAGTACAAGCCATCTTCTATATAAGATAAATCTATTTCTATGGATTGTTCTTTTTCCATATATTAAGCTTCTGCGTAACTAGCAAAACCATTATCTATTGCGCCTTTATACATTCTAGTAATTTTCTCTAAGGATAAAGGATATAAAACTTTTTCATTGCCTTTAAAAACTAAGGTTTCTTTATTGTTTAAAAAGTCTTTCGCAACATCCGTTTTCTCTTCAACACATAAAGATGCTAATACTTCTAGAATAGGACATAATTTACGTCTAGAACCATGTAGTTTTGGTAATAGTTTTTGCATAATAGCAATGTCTATTTTGTCATCTTCTTGCATAGCATTTTCTAAAGTGCTTAACTGATTGTATAGTCTGTGAATTTCTGTTGCAGAACGATAACCGAACTCAGCTCCTGTTTTTTTCAATTCTTCAAAGAATAACACTAATTTGTCGTTTAACTTAGTTGTATCTGTTTTTGGGAATTCTTTATTAGAGGCTATTGTTATAAAGTCTTCACCCATTGAAGCACCATTACAGTTTAAATTAGTAAAATCTATTTCCTTAGGGGCATTTAAAAAAGCTTTAATATCTTTTTTATTAACCCTAAACTCTATAACATTAGCTCTGTCTAAAACTTTAGGACTAAACATATATGTTGTTTCGTCGATGTTTACAGTCCCAACTATAAACAAGTTACTTGGCCAACCCAAACTTGAAGGTACAATACCTTTGTCATTTTTAGAACTATGTAATTTAAGTTTGTCATTAGACTCCATTACACTTAAGAAATCTGCAAAGTATCGCTCCACATGACTTAAGTTCATTTCATCTAGTATCAAAAAATAAGGCTTGCTTTTATTTTCTTCTTTATTGGCTTCAATGAGTAATTGTAATGCGCCATTTTCAGGTAATATGTATTCATCATCATTCAATGCATTAACATAACCTAATAACGGTTCTCTGTTGGTCCAATCAGCTCCAACAGGTACAATACAATATTGTTCTTCACTTTCGCAAATCCATTGTGCAAAAGCTTGTGCTAATTTTGTTTTACCAGAACCAGATAAACCACTTAATAATACAAATGGTTTAGTTACTAATGATGAAACGTATCTTGTGATTAATTCTGGCTTGTAGTTTAAACCTGAATTTTTACAATCTACATTGAAAAAAGAAAGGTCGAAATCAATTTGTTTAATTTTCTCTTTATTTTCATTAGTAGACTTTAAATCCTGCTCATGTTTTTTAGATAATAATTCTTTTAAAAATTTAATATAGTTGTTATGACCTAATATAGCCTTAACTGATTCATTACCTACAGTTCTTTTATCTATATCTCCAATTACAGTATTTACATCAATAATATTTGTTTCAAGCTCATTAATTATAGTTTCTAAAGAAAATTCAGGAAAACTAAATATCGAAATTCCAAAATCATTTTCATAAGCTTTTTCAAATTCATTTAATTTTTCAATTAAAACTGTTGGATCATTCTTATAAACTCTTTTGTATTTACCTAGATTAAACAGCCAATCTGCGAATGCTTCTTTTAAGTTTTCTTGTTTTCTTGTTAATTCTTTTGGAGAAAGTATGAAGTTTTTATCTTCTTGAGTTAGTATGTAACTAGGGAACTTGCTTTCAATGAAGTTTTTTAAGTTTATAAAAGATAAATTATATTCACCATTTGCATTCCATTGCGTTGTGAAGTAATAATATTGTTCTTCATTTATATAAATTGGTTTTTCAAAAAATCTAATTGTATTTGCAGAAGAAAGAGATTCCTTGTTTTGAGGTTTATCAAATTTACCAATAAGGTTTTTGAACCATTCATGGTCATAAATAATATATTTTTTACCGCTAATAGTAGATTCTCTAGTTTGTGATTCGTTTAAAAGAGCATCCCAATTATCGCTATAGAAATGTTCAAATACCATTAATGCAAAATCTCTTATAGAATTAGAGGAAACTTTTGTTACTTCATTCTCGATAGCTGTATCTGGTTTAAATTTATTAGTCAGTTCGTCAAGTTGAGTAATTGCCTTATCTAAATTGGATAGCTCGAGATTTATATATTGCTCTGGGTTAATATTATCTAAGGTTGGCGCGTTAGCCCACATTATTATTTTACTCAAAGTTGTAAACATTGGTTTTGTTTGAACAGTTATCTGAGCGTTAGCAGGTCCATCATTGAAGTATTTACTTCCTAAATTTCTCCATTCACCTTCAATATAATCTTCATGACCTACAAATTCTGATAGATGAGTTTTTATATCTTTCAAACAGTTCAAAAAAGTTTCTAAACTCAAATTGAAAAATTTTTTATTACCTCCTTTTCCTGAGTTGCTAAAAGTAATATTGCCACCTCTCTCTTGTAGTTCTGCCGTAAATTTAGAATTACTGTTTTCAAATTTAGAAAAATCTAATAAATTACTTTTCATTGCTTAATAATTGTTTTTTAATTTCACTAGCTAATGTTTGTACAACAGGAACAGAAACACTGTTTCCAAATTGTTTGTATGCTTGATTATCTGAAACAGGTATTTTATACCAATCATCAATTGGATAACCTTGTAATCTTGCTGCTTCTATTGGATGCAATTTACGTGGCCTATCTTCTCTGTCTTTAATGTTTTTCTGCTCGATTAGTATTTCACTTCCGTCTTTATAATATCTTGCAGAAATTGTACTTGTGTATATCGATTTTTTATTAAATAAAGAATATCCAAAGCCATTTCCTTTTCTTGCATGTTCTTCCTTTCTTCGTTTATGTCCAGTCCAAAGTTTTTCTGAAATTGTATAAGTTTTATTAGCTAATAATTCAAGTTTTTTGAGTTGTATGTTTGTTAGCAAAATATCACCAAGTTTTGTTTTTTTAGCCTTTTCTTCACGTTCATATTTATCAAAAATCACTTCGTCATTTTCATTTAAACCAAAAGGGAAATTAAACTCTTTAGTTTTTATTTGTTTTTTATGCCAAGCGACTATAAATATTCTTTCTCTATTCTGAGGTACACCAAAATATTTACTATTAAGCACTTCTGAACTTACTTGGTATCCCATTTTATTTAAAACGCTTTCAATAGTTTTAAAGGTTTTTCCTTTGTCATGGTTTTTAAAACCTTTTACGTTTTCTAATAAAATTACTTTAGGGATTTTTACATTATTATCCTTTTTATTAGCTTTTATTTTCGAGTGAATTATTTCTTGTATGTTAAAAAACAAAGTTCCTCTGGTGTCATTAAAGCCTTTTTTTAAACCAGCATTTGAAAATGGTTGGCAAGGAAAACCACCACATAAAACATCAAATTCAGGTATTGAATCGTAATTTAATTCAGGGTCTGTTATGTCAATATTAAAATTACCGTTTTTGAAAAGATCAGGGGATGTGTTTTTGAAATTTTCTTCATAAGTCTGTCTTGCAAATTTATCAAGTTCAGATGCAAACACACATTCACCACCATTTTCATGCATTGCTATGTGGAAACCACCAATTCCTGCAAAAAGGTCAATAAAGTTAAATTTATTTTCTTTCATTTTTTTTCTAAAATCACGGCGTTTTATTTAGAAATCAAACTACTGATTCCAAATATAAACGATTACTACTATTGTGTTTTACGGTTTCCCGTATTTAGCTATTTTTTATTTTAATTAATGCGCCTCCAACCAATTCAACCCAATATCCATTTCCACATCCAAAGGAACATCCATTTTAAAAGCACTCTCCATTTCCGTCTTAATCAAAATTTTCATTTCGGCTAATTCTGGTTTGTAGACATCAAAAACCAATTCATCATGCACTTGTAAAAGCATTTTGGTTTTATAATTACCAGCTTCTAATTTGTTATAAATATTAATCATGGCGATTTTAATAATATCTGCAGCAGAACCTTGAATAGGTGCATTCACCGCATTACGCTCTGCAGCACCACGAACAATAGCATTAGCGCTATTAATATCTTTTAGGTAACGTCTTCTGTCTAAAACTGTTTTTACATAGCCATGATCCCGCGCAAAATCGACCTGTTCGCTCATGTATTTTTTAAGCTTCGGGTAGGTTTCGTAATAGGTATCAATAAGCTCTTTGGCTTCCCCGCGCGATAAATCGGTTTGGTTACTCAGTCCAAAAGCAGACACACCATACACAATTCCGAAGTTTACCGTTTTGGCATTGCTACGTTGTTCTCTGGTTACTTCTTCTAACGGAACACCAAATACCTTAGATGCTGTAGAAGCGTGAATATCTTCACCGTTTTTAAAGGCTTCTATCATGGTTTCCTCCTGACTTAAAGCAGCGATAATACGAAGTTCTATTTGGCTATAATCGGCTGCCAATAAAATGTACTCGTCATTTCTCGGAATAAAAGCTTTACGCACTTGACGTCCGCGTTCGGTACGAATCGGGATATTCTGTAAATTCGGATTGTTACTGCTCAAACGACCAGTTGCTGCAACGGTCTGCATATAATCGGTGTGCACTCTGCCTGTTGCTTCTTCCACCTGAAGTGGTAAAGCATCCACGTACGTACTTTTTAGTTTTGCTAATCCGCGATACTCTAAAATATCTCTAATAATTTCATGCTCTTTTGCTAAAGCAGATAAGATATCTTCACCGGTTTTATACTGACCCGTTTTGGTCTTTTTCGGTTTGTCTACCAGTTTTAGTTTTTCAAAAAGGATGATTCCTAATTGTTTTGGAGACGCGATATTGAACTCTTCACCTGCAACCTCGTAAATTTTGGCTACTAAGGTTTCAATGTCTTTATTTAAGTCTTCGGCTAAGCCATTTAAAAAAGGAACATCTAATTTAATCCCTTCCAATTCCATGGCAGCTAGCACGCGCACTAAAGGCACTTCGATATCTGTAAATAATTTTTTGGTATTTGCTTCGCCCAATTCTTTTTCAAAATGTGCTGCTAGTTGTAAAGTGATGTCTGCATCCTCCACAGCATATTCCGTTTGTTTGTCTAACGGAACATCACGCATAGACAATTGATTTTTTCCTTTCTTACCAATCAATTCTGTAATAGGAACTGGCGTGTAGTTTAAGTACGTTTCTGCCAATATATCCATATTATGACGCATGTCTGGATTGATCAAATAATGCGCAATCATGGTGTCAAATAACGGCCCTTTCACTTGCACGTTATATTTGGCTAATACTTTGATATCGTATTTTAAATTCTGACCAATCTTCTCTATGTTTTCTGCTTCAAAAAAGCATCGTAATGCTTCGATGATAGCCTGTGCTTCTTGTTTGTCTTCCGGAAACGGTAAGTAAAATCCTTTACCAATTTCCCATGAAAAAGCGATTCCGACTAACTCGGCAGTCAGCGGGTTTAAGCCTGTAGTTTCGGTATCAAAACACACCGAAGTTTGGTTCATTAAGTTTTTTATAAATAGCGTGGTTGCCATTCCTGGTGCTACACTTTGGTAGAAGTGCGAATAGGTTGCTATGGTTTTTCTTGCTAAAGGATCTTCGGTTGTCGCTGTTGCGGAATTTGGTTCTCCTCCAAACAAATTGAATTGCCCTGCTCCAGCACTTTCAGCTTCCTTTGGTGTTACTTTTGGTACTGCTTTAACGGAAGGTGTATCGGTAGCTGTCGCTGTTGCTTCTGCTCCAGAACTAAATGTTTTTGTGAAATTATCTATTAATCGTCTAAATTCTAACTCTTGAAATATCTCCACCACTTTAGGAATATCTGGTTGGTCTAATTCATAATCTTTCGCATTAAAAGTCACTGGAACATCTAGCATAATCGTTGCTAGTTTTTTGGATAGTAAACCAATTTCTTGATTGGCTTCAATCTTTTCTTTCATTTTACCTTTTAGCTCGTGCGTATTAGCAAAAAGGTTTTCCATACTTCCATAAGCCGCTAAAAACTTCTTAGCTGTTTTTTCTCCAACACCAGGAAGTCCAGGAATATTATCACTGGCATCTCCCATCATTCCTAAAAAGTCAATCACTTGTAACGGATCGGTAACTTCAAATTTCTTTTGTACTTCCGGAATTCCCCAAGTTTCATATCCGCCACCAAACATAGGTCTGTACATGAATATGTTTTCGCTAACTAATTGCGCGAAATCTTTATCCGGAGTCACCATAAACGTTTGGTAGCCTTCTTTTTCCGCTTGTTTTGCTAAGGTTCCTATAATATCATCTGCTTCAAAACCTGCTTTTACAACAATAGGAATATGCATGGCTTTTAAAATCTCCATGATATATGGGATTGCTGTTTTAATACCTTCCGGAGTTTCGTCTCTGTTGGCTTTATAGGCTTCAAACATTTCTACACGATCTGCACTTCCGCCTTTGTCAAAACAAACAGCTAAATGATCCGGTCTTTCGCGCTTGATAACGTCTAAAAGGGAATTCATAAAACCCATAATTGCGGAGGTATCTTCTCCTTTAGAATTGATTCTCGGATTTTTTATGAAGGCATAGTAGCCACGAAAAATTAATGCAAAAGCATCTACTAGAAATACACGTTTGTTATCTGACATTTGATTTTGAGTATAAGTGTTTGTCTGTTCGAGCGCAGTCGAGAACTCTCTTTTGGGTGGTGTTAACCTCTCGACTGCGCTCGAGAAGACAAAAGAATGGTGATTTTAAATTAGAAATCAGTCCGACTGCAAATTACAATTTCTTTAAAAACTAAAGAACCTCATTATTAATAAAGTTATTAAAAAATTGCTACGTATTTTTGCTGAAAATATTTATAGATGAATACATTTTCAATTGCCATTCATGGTGGAGCAGGAACTTTAGTAAAAGGAATGATGACTCCGGAACTAGAAGCGAAGTATAAAGCTGCTTTGCAATTAGCATTAGATGCAGGTTATAAAGTACTAGAGAATCATGGAACGGCAACCGAAGCTGTGGAGAAAGCTGTAGTTGTTTTGGAAGATTCCCCATTATTCAATGCGGGAAAAGGAAGCGTTTTTACAGCCACCGAATCGCATGAAATGGATGCTTCTATCATGGATGGAAAAACCTTAAATGCAGGAGCGGTTAGTTTAATTACCGGAATTAAAAACCCGGTGCGTTTGGCGCGTGATGTGATGGAAAAAAGCGAACATGTTTTTCTTGCTGGTGCAGGAGCTATGCAGTTTGCAAAAGAGTTAGATTATAAATTAGAAGATGCATCGTATTTTTACGATGAATTACGACATAATCAGTGGTTAGAAATTAAAGATACCGATAGTTTTCAATTAGATCACGCCAAAAAGAAGGATTCTAAATTTGGAACCGTTGGTGCCGTTGCTTGTGATAAGGATGGCAATATTGCTGCTGCAACTTCTACAGGAGGAATGACCAATAAGAAATGGGGACGCGTAGGCGATAGCCCTATGGTTGGCGCTGGAAATTATGCCAATAATAAAACCTGTGCTATATCCTGTACGGGAAGTGGGGAGTTTTTTATTCGTGGTGTGGTTGCTTATGATGTTGCTTGTTTAATAGAGCATAAAGAAATGTCTTTAGAAGCTGCTGCTAACGAAGTAATCAACAAACGTATTTTAGAAATAAAAGGTGATGGTGGATTAATTGCTGTCGATACCAAAGGGAATATCGCCATGCCTTTTAATACCGAAGGGATGTATCGTGCTAGTAAATCTTCTACTGGTACAGAAGAGGTTTCTATTTATAAATAAGACTTCTCGATACATTTGTTCATGCTTCACAAATCACTCGAAGTGACAAAACTAGAATTTTCATTAGATCGCATTGTCAGTTCGAGTGAAATTGCTTTTTTGCAATTTTGTATCGAGAACTATTTGGTAGTTCCATCTACTGCATTGTAGTCTTTTAAAATAAGCGCTTCTCGATACAATTTGTTCATGCTTCACAAATCACTCGAAGTGACAAAACTAGAATTTTCATTAGATCGCATTGTCAGTTCGAGTGAAATTGCTTTACGGCAATTTTGTATCGAGAACTATTTGGTAGTTCCATCTACTGCATTGTAGTCTTTTTAAAATAAGCGCTTCTCGATACAATTTGCTCATGCTTCGCAAATCACTCGAAGTGACAAAACTGTAATTTTCATTGGACCTCATTGTCAGTTCGAGTGAAATTGCTTTTTTGCAATTTTGTATCGAGAACTATTTGGTAGTTCCATCTACTGCATTGTAGTCTTTTTAAAATAAGCGCTTCTCGATACAATTTGCTCATGCTTCAAAAATCACTCGAAGTGACAAAACTTTGGTTTTTATTAGACCTCATTGTCAGTTCGAGTGAAATTGCTTTTTTGCAATTTTGTATCGAGAACTACTTGGTAGTTCCATCTACTGCATTGTAGTCTTTTTAAAATAAGCGCTTCTTGATACCATTTGCTCATGCTTCACAAATCACTCGAAGTGACAAGGCTAGAATTTTAATGGAACTTCATTGTCAGTTCGAGTGATTTCGATTTTTTATCGAAATTGTATCGAGAACCTATCTATTATCAAACTTCTTTTTAGAAAGATTAGGCAGTTTTTCAAATGCATTATTTATTAAAGCCTCTTTTTTAGCTCTGGACCATTTCTTAATTTGTTTTTCTGAAGCGATAGCGTGATTTGGGTTTGTAAACTCGGTATGAAAAACTAATTTGATTGGTCTTCTATTAAACGTATAACAATCTGGATATTTGCCTGTTTTATGCTCTATAATTCTAACATTCAATCTGGAGCTAAATCCTGTGTAGTAGCTTTTATCGGAACACTCTAGTATGTAAACGTAATATGTTTTCATGTTTAAAGTTAATAAAAAAGGTTGGCTTCTCGATACAAAATTGCTTTTTTGCAATTTTGTATCGAGAACTATTTGGTAGTTCCATCTACTGCATTTTAGTCTTTTAAAATAAGCGCTTCTCGATACAATTTGCTCATGCTTCACAAATCACTCGAAGTGACAAAACTATAATTTTCATTGACCGCATTGTCAGTTCGAGTGATGCGACCCAAGGAGCATTGTATCGAGAACTATTTGTGTTGACTTCTCGATACAATTTGCTCATGCTTCACAAATCACTCGAAGTGACAAAGCTGTGGTTTTTTGCGTTAAGGATAGCAACGGCATCCTTTTTATTTTTCATAAAAAGATATAGTGAATAGCCTGACGTTTTGTGATCCTGCGAGGTTTTTTTAACCTTGTAGGTATGCGCAAAAGGTAACGCCCAACCTTCGTTAAAACTTCGGTTGGCTAACCAGGCCTTCGTTAAAACTTCGGTTGGCTAACCAGGTCTTTCATTAAAACTTCATTAGATAATCAGAAAATATTAAGCTTCTACAAGCGTAGGAGTTCAGATAAAAGGAGCTTCCATTGGTAGCACTTCTACTTCTTTGTTTTCAATATTAAAACGGTCTCCATTAGATAGAATATGCGTTTTTAAATTGGTTAGAGACATTGGTGTGCCTTCTTTTAAAACCTTGTGGTTATTGTGTTTAAGCTTTCTTCCGTCAAAAATAATAACCATTCCAGAACCGATAACTTCTAGCATACCATTTTTAATGATAAGTCCGGTGTCTTCTGCTAAACCAAGTCCGACAAGCTTTGGAAATTGTGCAACAGCTTCCGATATGCGTCCGAAACGACCTCTTTTGATAAAATGGGTGTCGATAATTAATTCTGGGATTAAAGCTAATCCTTTATACATTGTAACTGCTCCTTTAATAAATGCTTCAGAAGCACTTCCTCCAGCAATCATTTCTTGAGACATCATCATTGCTCCAGCACTGGTACCGGCAATAACAAAACCAGCTTCATTTTTATAGCGATCTACCAAGATTTCATGTATGGCAGTACCTCCAATTTTATCGGTGATTTTAGATTGATCTCCGCCAGAAAACATCACGCAATTGGCAGTTTTAATTAAATCTATAGATGCTTGTTTTTCAGAGTCTTCTTTGCTTCTAATGTCTAAAATGGTAACATTTTTACAACCTAAAGTGGTAAACGCTTCCATGTAATTCTCACCAACTTCTACAGGGATACTAGATGCCGTAGGTATCACAACAATATTAGCGTCGATGCCACCAGCTTCTTTAACTACATGAAACAAAATACCTTCGCTTATAAACTCTAGCGTGTATTGTTCACTTTCTTCAATTCCTTTGTCTTCATTTCCTCCTATAGGAATTAACGTTCCGTTAAATCTATGCATCTATTTTTTCACTTAAAATTATATTGTACAAAAATAGGCTAATTTTTTTACAGAATTTGTATATATTTATAATCTTTCACATGAACTAATTAAACCAAAAACTGCATGAAGATACGCGAAATAAATGCCATGAGAGGACCAAACTACTGGTCTATAAGACGACATAAACTAATAGTAATGGTACTTGATTTAGAAGAAATGGAAGAATTTCCATCGAATAAAATTGAGGGATTTCCAGAACGATTAAAAGCGATGTTTCCTACTATGTATTCACATAGATGTTCGGAAGGTTGCGAAGGTGGTTTTTTTATGCGTGTGGATGAAGGTACCTGGATGGGACATATTATCGAACATATTGCTTTAGAAATACAAACCTTGGCCGGAATGGATACGGGTTTTGGAAGAACTCGTGGTTATGGCGAAGAAGGCGTGTATAGCGTTGTTTTTTCTTATATGGAAGAATCTGTTGGACGCTTTGCAGCAAAAGCAGCTGTTCGTATTTGCGAAGCATTAATTGCTGGCGAAGACTATGACTTAACCGATGATATTCAGGAAATGCGAGAACTTCGTGAATCGGATAGATTAGGTCCAAGTACAGGTTCTATTATTGAAGAAGCCGAGTCTAGAGGGATTCCTTGGATTCGTTTAAATAAATATTCCCTTTGCCAATTGGGTTATGGTGCCAATCAAAAACGTATTCAGGCAACAGTTACTAGTGAAACAAGTAGTATTGGTGTAGAGTTAGCATGTGATAAAGAAGATACTAAATATTTATTAGAACAAGCGGAAGTAGAAGTGCCTCGTGGTGATATTATTCGTCGCGAACGTAGTTTAGAGGAAGCATGTAGTTATGTTGGTTATCCTTTAGTGATTAAACCTGTAGATGGCAATCATGGAAGAGGAATTACCGTAGATATTAATAA
Source organism: Lacinutrix himadriensis (assembly GCF_001418105.1). Lineage (GTDB taxonomy): Bacteria > Bacteroidota > Bacteroidia > Flavobacteriales > Flavobacteriaceae > Oceanihabitans > Oceanihabitans himadriense. Next base: position 284,430 of record NZ_LIQI01000022.1, on the reverse strand, counting down.
TTATGAAGATGCTTTAGCTGCTTTTCATCATGCAAAAGAAAGCTCTCGTAGCGGTGCTATTATTGTAGAGAAATTTATTACTGGTCAAGATTATAGACTTCTAGTGATTAATAATAGGTTGGTGGCTGGAGCCATTAGAACTCCTGCACATGTTATTGGTGACGGGAAATCTACAATACAAGAATTAATAGATAAAGTAAATAGTGATCCTCGTCGTGGTTTTGGACATGAAAATGTACTGACCAAAATTACTACCAACGAGTTAACGCAAACCATAATAAAAGATGCTGGTTATACTTTAGAGTCGGTTTTAGCAGCAGATGAAAGACTGATATTAAAAGATACTGCAAATCTGAGTACAGGAGGAACTGCAGAAGATATTACAGATATTATTCACCCTGCAAATATTGCTATGGCAGAACGTATTTCTAAAATTATAGATTTAGATATCTGCGGAATTGATATTATGACCACCGATATTTCTAAACCACTTTCAGAAACTGGTGGTGCTGTTTTAGAAGTAAATGCTGGTCCAGGATTTAGAATGCACTTAGCACCAACTACTGGATTACCACGTAATGTCGCTGCTCCAGTAATTGATAAATTATTTCCAGTAAAAGGCGAAACAGGACGTATTCCTATTGTCGCAATTTCTGGAACCAACGGAAAAACCACCACCACAAGACTTATTGCACATATTGCAAAAATGAATGGCCATCGTGTTGGTTATACCACAAGTGATGGTGTTTATATACAAAATAGATTACTAATGACAGGTGATTGTACAGGTCCGGCAAGTGCCGAATTTGTACTGAAAGATCCTACCGTAAACTTTGCAGTTTTAGAATGTGCAAGAGGTGGATTGCTTCGTGCTGGATTAGGTTTTAAAAAGTGTGATGTCGCTGTGGTAACAAATGTTGCAGCAGATCATTTAGGCTTAAAAGGAATTCATACGGTAGAACAATTAGCAAAAGTGAAAGCTGTAATTCCAGAAACCGTTTTACCAGATGGCTATGCGATTCTAAATGCAGACGACGATTTGGTGTATGGTATGCGTCGCAACCTAGATTGTAACGTTGCTCTATTTTCTATGGATGAAAACAATCCGCACATAAAAGCATTGCAACGTCTTAATGGTATCACTGCTGTGTACGAAAATGGTTGGGTAACTATTTGTAGAGGCGAATGGAAAATGCGTATTATGGAAGCGGTGCATATTCCGTTAACCTATGGCGGAAAAGCGAAATTCATGATTCAAAATGTACTTGGTGCGGTACTTGCTGCACATGTGCAAGGGATTAGTATTGAAGATATGAAAGCCGCTTTAGAAACCTTTATTCCTTCGGCAACACAAACGCCTGGTCGTTTAAATTTATTCGAATTTAATGACTTTTCCATTCTTTTAGATTATGCACATAATCCAGCAGGAATGCGTGCCCTTCAAAATTTTGTAGAAGAATTAGATGCCACCGTTAAAGTAGGAATTATTGCAGGAATTGGAGATAGACGCGTAGAAGATAATAATGAAATGGGTAGTATTGCTGCCGAAATGTTTGATGAAATTATTATTAGACAAGACAAACGCTTACGCGGAAAAACGGAAGAGGAGCTTATTAAAATGCTGAATGATGGTATTAAAATGAAAGATCCGAATAAGAAAACTACAATCATTCCATCGGAAAAAGAAGCCATTAAATTTGCAGTTAAAAACGCGGTGAAAGGTTCGTTGATTATTTTGTGTAGCGATGTGATTCCGGATGCTTTAGAACTAGTGAAAAAGTTTAAAGAGCAAGAAGCGAATGGTGAATTGAATTACGCGGATTAATTAGAAATAAAGCTTTCGAAAATAATATATAATGTCAGTTTGAGCGCAGTCGAAAACCTGAATATCTTTACCTTTAAAGTATTTGGACTGCGCTCCATATGGCATTTTTGGATTATAAACCTTTTAGTCAGCTTCTCGTTGATTTTAAATAATATTTAGTTAACAATGAATTACTCCGATAATAAATACGCTACTTTATTTAATACGCAAAAAGCAAATCAATACAACATAGGAAACACAACCTATACACAGCGTATTGCAAAACTGAATGCATTAAAAAAAGCGGTGGAGTTTACGTATAAGGATAAAATCCGTCAAGCATTGTTTGATGATTTTAAAAAGCCTTTTACAGAAACGGATTTAACAGAAATCTATCCGGTTATTGGTGAAATTAAATTCGCTAAAAGTCATTTGAAATCTTGGATGAAACGTCAAATTGTAGACACACCAATGTCTTTACTAGGGTCGTCTTCGTATTATATTTACGAACCAAAAGGCGTTTGTTTGCTTATTTCTCCTTGGAATTTTCCTTTAAACTTAACTTTCGGACCATTAGTTTCTGCAATTGCAGCAGGAAATACGGTGATTATTAAACCTAGTGAAATGACGCCAAACATTTCAAAAGTGATGGCAGAGATTGTAGTCGATTTATTTGATGAAAACGAAATTGCTTTGGTAGAAGGCGAAGTAGAAGTATCTCAAGAGTTATTAAAACTTCCTTTTAATCACATCTTTTTTACAGGATCTCCACAGGTTGGAAAGATTGTAATGCAAGCAGCATCCAAGCATTTAACTTCGGTAACTTTAGAACTTGGTGGGAAATCACCAACCATCATTGATGAAACGGCGAACTTAAAAGCGGCCGCTAAAAAAATTGCTTGGGGAAAGTTTTTAAACAGCGGACAAACCTGTATTGCTCCAGATTATATTTTGGTGAAAGATGCGGTGAAAGATGCTTTTGTTACCGAATTAAGAGAACAATTAAAAACGTTTTATACGGTCGATGCTTCGGCTTCTGATTCGCTTTCTCGTGTAGTGAATGCAAAACATTATGAGCGTTTAGTAGCGCATTTGGAAGATGCAAAATCCAATAATGCGACGATTGAAATTGGAGGTAAAACGACTTCCGAAGATAACTTTATAGAACCAACCGTAATTTCTAACGTACCAGAAAGTGCTTCGCTTTTGCAAGACGAGATTTTCGGACCTATCCTTCCTATAAAAACATATAAAACACTAGATGAAGCGATTACTTATATTAATGCTAAAGAAAAACCCTTAGCGCTTTACGTGTATTCTAAGAGTAAAAAGAATATAAATACGATTATAGCAAACACTAGAGCAGGAAGTACAGCAATTAATAATAACGTATTGCAATATACCAATCATAACCTGCCATTTGGAGGTAGTAATAATAGCGGAATTGGTAAAGCACACGGCGTTTTTGGTTTTCAGGAATTCTCGAATATGCGTTCTGTGTTAAAACAACATACCATAGGATCTATCGAGTTTTTGTTTCCGCCATATACCAATTTTAAACAGAAATTGGTAGACTTGACCATCAAGTGGTTTTAATAAAAAAAAGAGGCGTATTAGTTTTACCTAATTACCTCTTTTCTCGATTAATAGCGTCTTTAATGTTTTATTGAATCACAATTCTTTTGGTTACTTGTCCTTTTTCGGTTTCTATTTTTAGTAGATACATTCCTGTTTGAAAACTACTAACGTCGATAGTTTTTGCTGTAGTTGTGAGTACCTTTTTTCCTAGTAGATTATATAATGTAATAGAAGAAATGGATGTATTATCTGAAATAGAAATGTTTAAAATAGTATCTGCTGGATTTGGATATATTTGTATTGAATTAGTATCAAGAATGCTGTTTTCCGTAGAAAGTGTTGTGAATATAAAACTATCCAGCCCAGCTTGAGGCATTAGAAAGTAATCTAATGTACCACTACCAAGATTTGTGTTATAAAAACTATCTAATACACCACCAGCACCCATGGCAATAGGGTCAGAATTTAGTAAAAGAGACATGTTGCCAGAAGTCGGAGAATTCGTTACAGAGAAGCGTACTAAATCTATTTGATCTCCAACGTTATGAGCGAGTACACTTTGTCCAGGAGGTAAATTAAATTGAAAGACATCTTTAGAGCCATCACCAAGACCAATTCCTGTTAAAAAAGCAGCATCAAATTCCTGAACGGTCCAAGGTCTAGCAGAGAGCAGTCCGATAGGACTAGTAGCATCTGCAACACCTGTAGGAAGCACAATAGTGAAGCCAATATCAGATACATCCGTATCTCCAGTAGATGTAAAATCTGGGATTGCGATAATTTTAAAGTCGTAATTCGATATGTGAACAATACCTAGGTTGTAGTTTTGAGCAAAACCAAAATAAGAGATAAAAGCTAAAGTTAGAAGGAGGTAATATTTTTTCATAATTGTGTGTGTTTAAGATTAGTTGTTTGGTACCGTTTGTGAAATGGTAAACGTTGGTGAGTTAAAGCCATTACCAGGATGTGCTAGAACATTATCTTTTATGATATTACTATCGTTTCCGGAACCTGAAAATTTCGCGTTGCCATTCATATTGACATCTATATTTAAATAGCCAATTGAAGAAAATGTCACGGAATTAAATCCATTGGCTGGATCTGCTAAAACATAATCCTTTATAGCATTAGTGCCATTTTCTGAACCCGAAAACCTAATCCTATCACTCCTATTTGTGTCTCCTGCCCAAAGGGCTGTGTTTCCTGAGCCTAAAATTACTTGTGCATGATTTCCAAAAGTTGCAAAGCCGCTATTAGTAAAATCTACAAGGGTAGCAGTGTTTTCGTTTAATCCAATGGTTGTAGCACTCATGGCTCCTAAATGGTTTCTGTGTTTAACTACTACATAATAGTTGGTTGGCGCTGCTTGCAGCACCAAATGAGATAGACCATCTAAGGCAACCACATCACCGTCGCGTTGTAGTAAAGCCGACTTTCCGTTTATCAATTTTTGATTGTCGTTAGCAGCGCGTAGTTCTATCCAAACCCAATCTACAATGGCATTGTTTCCTGTTACTGAAAATACAGATGCATCGCAAGTAGCAATGTCAGGATACGGACTTGTAGTTGGAAGATAATTTAAACTACGCAGGTTATCATTCATTAATCCAGCAGTAGCAGGATTTAAAAACGGACCTTGTAAAAATAATTTTGTATCTAGTTTAACTTTTAAGATTCCGTTAATAAAACCTTCTGAAACCTGTGTGTTTGCAGCGCTTAATTCTTGTGTGTTTAATTCGCCAATAGTGTAAAGGATTTCTATGCCTCCAGCAGTTGCACTTGCACCTCCGCTATCGATACTGAATCTTTCTATAGTTTGCGCATAGCTCCATGTGGTGGAGCAAAATAGGATTACTATGCTTAATACTGTTCTCATAATTATTAGTTTTTAATTAATTGTATATGCACTATAACTTTTAGTTTCTGATATTTGATTAATTATAAGTGCCGTACCTGTGCATGGGTGAGTATAATCTGAAACTACACCGTTACTTACTCTTAATCATGTATTCTAAGGGTTATTGTCATTTGGTTTATCTAATACGTGCTATCTCAAAACTTGAAAATGGAGTTCCAATTACTATTTCTGCGGTCTCACTTTCATATTGTTACGAAAAAATTTCTATATGTTCACCAGATACTAGGTGTTCTATAGACGAAACAGAGATAGTATTATCGTATTGGTTGGTGTCAGTAAACCGATTTACTTCCCTTTATTATTGCGCTGTTTATTTGGATAGCTAGCTGTATAAAGTAATTTATACTTTATGCCGTTTTGGGCAAGGGTACTTGTTGAAACTAGCAACGCAATAATAAAAGAGTAACTATTTTTCATTGTCTGTAATTTTTTATTTTTTAACGGAAGTATTTTGAGTTATCAAATTTGGAGTACCACTTTCTATTTTAGAGGCAAGTGATAATACTAAATTTTCAAGTGAAGCATATTTGTCATTCTGAGCTTCAATAATTAACTGTTGTTCCTGAATAGCTTTAATCAACACCGGAATCAATTCGGTATAACTTACACTTAAGGTTTGTTCTTCATCGGTACCTATTTGCACCACATTAGGAATTACTTCTTCAATTTCTTGGGCTATTATACCTAAAGATTTATACGGTGTATTTTCCTTGTCTTTCCAGTTGTATTGCACAGGATTTAGTTTTAATATTTCGGCGATACCAAAATCTATGGTTTCAATATCTCGTTTTAGTCGTTTGTCAGATGCATGCGCAAGACTTCCGTTTACAAAAACATTACCACCTCCCGTCAAATACATAATATCTCCACCATCACTGTTATTAAATGTTAAGCGATCTAAGGAGGAGCTAGTTCCCGATATAAATGCGTCTAAGTCCCAACGATCATTTCCGCCACGGCCAGAACCCTGCATTCTTAGAGATACCGTGTTAATACCTTCTGATTTTAAAACGAGTAAAGGGATACCTATATCATTTTTAATCTCTAACCATCCATTTAAATCTACATCACCAAAGCCACCTAAGGACATTATATTTCCCTGATAACTACTAAAAAAATTGAGCCTGTCATCAATTCCCTGTTCTCCTATGAAGCCAGCAATATCCCAGTAACCATCACCTGGGCGATTGGAGTTCGTGAATTTTAATCGTGCAAAACCTGCATTATTTTCTACTAAAGATAGCTGGGGTGTACTTAATGAGCTATTACCTTCTATTTCTAACATACCGTTTAAACCGCTATGTTTTCCTATGCCTACACGCCCATTTTTGAGTACGGTTAGCGCATTAGATAGATTGCTAGTAGAAGTACCATTTCCTATTTCAAATAATGGGTCTGTGGATAACCAATTTGTTGGGCTACCTCCTCCAATATTATATTGACCAATTGCAGTATTGGAAAGGGCTTCGGCTTTTGTGTTTTTACCTAAAGACGTTGCGAAATTTGCGGAAGCTTGTGTATTCCTACCCAAAGCCGTAGAAGCAGTTCCTGAAGATATGGTGTAATCTCCCATTGCTGTAGACACAATACCAGAAGCAGTAGTGAAATTTCCTATTGCTGCAGAGGCATAACCTGCGGAAGTAGTATGGGAACCCTGAGCGAAAGATTTATCACCAGTAGCGCCATACGTTGTCGATGCGATACTGTTTATACTTAAATCGGTTGCGCCAACTCCAATATTTCCATAATTAGCTGAGTTTGTACCTTTTATTCGATATCCTATTCCGTTACCTTCGTCTATAGCCTCTAAACCAGAAGTTACTAAATTAATGTCAGCGTATTCTTTAGTAATAAGTGCTTTATCATCTATAATTTCTGCAATATCAAAACTAGGAGCCGTTATAGTTCCATTTTGTAACACAGTAAAGGCATTGCTTCGCGTACTATTTGTACCATTTCCGACTTCAAACAATGGGTTTGTAGAAGCGAAAGTGGATGGAGCACCTCCGCCTACATTATAAGAACCTATTGCTAAAGAAGCTAATGCCTCTGCTTTTGTGCGGTATCCCATTGCAGTGGCGTTACCACCAGAAGCTTCGCTTTCAAAACCAAAAGCAGCAGTGGAACTGTTGGAAGCAATCGTGTTTGTCCCTACAGCGAATGATCTACTACCAGTTGCTCCGTGGTCATCTGACACTTCGAAAGAAGTACTTAAATCTACAGCAAGACTACCAATATTTCCAAATTGTATCGGATTTTTCCCTTTTAATCTCCATCCTGGGCCAGCACCCTCATCAATGGATTCTAGCCCCGAAACATTACCGGCTTCTGTAGCAAAGGAGGCATAAGGCACAGTGCCAAATTGTGTTGTTCCAAGATCAACAAGTCCATTTCCGGTATCCATTTGCACATTTAAAAAATGATCATTTTCTCCCCATTCAATCGTTGAGAAATCATTAGAAGTAGTACCTTCTCCTATGTTTACAATAATAACCCCATTAGCATTGGTTGTTGGTGTATGGGTTTCTTGATATACGTTAGTTAGACCTTTTCGAATGATAAATTGAACGGTAATATTTTGGTTTGCTACTACATTACCAAGGTTGTCTTTTACAATAGCTTTATAGTTAATGCTATTGCCTTGCGCAAATGTAAAATGGATAATGAATAAGAAGGCGATACTTAAAATTGTGTTTTTCATAATCATGTTTTTTATGGGCTTTTTTATAGAAAGCACCGGATTGACTGCTTTTTATTGCGGCTTTATTTTCTAAAAAAAAAGGGTTTATTGAATAACTAATCTTTTAGTGACTTGACCTTTTTTGGTGGTAATTTTAACGAGATACATTCCTGTTTGAAAATCACTAACATCGATAGTTTTTGCTTTCGTTGTAAGTACGTTTTTGCCTAACATATCGTATATTTTAATAGCTGTGATAGTCTGATTTTCTGTAATAGAAATGTTTAAAATAGTATCTGCTGGATTAGGATATATTTGAATACTATTTTCCAATGTATTGCTATTGGTGCTTAATGTTTTTGAGCTGTAAATGGTAAAGCTTTTGTAAGATTCATTGTCTGCAAGTGCTAAGGTTCTAAACACACGAAGTTTGTAGGTAGTTCCCATTGTTAAGCCTGCGATAGTGCCTTCATCCTCAAAACAGCCTAGTTCATTACCATTGCAGGCATCGTATAGTGCAAAATTATTCCAGCTTAAAGTACCGTCGATAAAGAGATAACCATCAATTGGCATCGTGAAATCATACCAAACATCTGCGTAATCTGCTGCGGTTGTTCCGGAGCAACCGACTTCATTATTAATAGCGGCACCACCAATACCAAAGTTAATAGTGGTTGGTGTGTTGGTAACGCTAATGTTTTCTGCAGAAGCGCAATCGTCGTTATTAATTATTTCGAAAGCTTGAATAGTAAAGCTTCGGTAAGCATTATCTACATTATTTTCTGTTCTAAAAAGTCTTAATTTATAATCTACTGCAGCGCTTAATCCTGTAAAAAGTTGGTTGGCACTACTACATTGCATTTGTGTGCCACCGCAAGAATCATAAAGCGCTAAACGGTTCCAACTTACACTTGCATCTACATAAAGGTTTCCGTTTACAGGCATGGTGAAATGGTACCAAATGTCTGCATAGTCATCTACGGTTCCGGTGCATCCAACTTCGTTGTTTATAGATGCTCCACCAATTGCAAAATCTATGGTAGTTTCTGCTGTAGATACGGTAATGTCTTCCGCGGAAGCGCAATCGTCGTTGGTTACATTTTCGTACGCCTGTATGGTAAACGATTTGTAACTGTTATTATCGGCTGTTTCCAAAGTTCTAAATACTCGTAATTTATAATTGGTTGTCGCTGTTAAATCTGTGAATAGTTCGTTTGAATCTCCGCATTGTATTCGTGTACCACCACAAGCATCATATAAGGCAAATTGATTCCAGCTTAGTGTGCCATCTACATATAAGTTTCCGTTTACAGGCATGGTGAAATCATACCAAATATCTGCGTATTCTGCTGTAGTTCCTGTACAACCTTCTTCATTATTTATAGTAGCACCACCAATTTCAAAATTAACGATAGATATTGCTGTGGTTACCATAATGTTTTCTGCGGAAGCGCAATCGTCATTTGTAACGTTTTCAAAAGCTTGAATGGTAAACGATTTGTAACTGTTATTATCGACTGTTTCTAAAGTTCTAAACACACGTAATTTATAATTGGTTGTTGCTGTTAAATCTGTGAATAGTTCATTTGTTGGTGCACATTGTATTCGTGTGCCACCACAAGCATCATATAAAGCAAATTGATTCCAGTTTAGTGTGCCATCTACATAAAGGTTTCCGTTTACAGGCATGGTAAAATCATACCAGATATCTGCGTAATCTGCTGTAGTTCCTGTACAACCTTCTTCATTATTTATAGTAGCTCCACCAATTTCAAAATTAACGGTAGATACTGCTGTAGTTACTACAATGTTTTCCGCGGAAGCGCAATCGTCATTTGTAACGCTTTCAAAAGCTTTAATGGTAAAGGATAGGTAACTGTCATTATCGGCTGTTTCTAAAATTCTAAACACGCGTAATTTATAATTGGTTGTCGCTGTTAAATCTGTGAATAGTTCATTTGAATTTCCGCATTGTATTTGTGTACCACCACAAGCATCGTATAAAGCAAATTGGTTCCAGCTTAGTGTGCCATGTACATATAAGTTTCCGTTTACAGGCATGGTGAAATCATACCAAATATCTGCGTATTCTGCTGTAGTTCCTGTACAACCTTCTTCTGTATTTATGGTAGCACCACCAATTTCAAATTCGACGCTCGTTTCGTCTGTAGTAATGGTTAGTGTTTGTGCAGAAGCGCAATCGTCGTTAGCCACTTCTGGAAATACTTTTATGGAAAAGTTGGTGTAAGTAGCATTTGTTGCATAAGCAGCTGTTCTATAGACACGTAATTTATAGTTTGTTCCCGCTGTTAAACCAGAATACATTTCGTCGCCAGTACCACATTGTATTTGTGTGCCGCCACAAGTATCATAAAGCGCAAAACGATTCCACGAACTTGTTCCGATAATGAAAATATTTCCATTTATAGGCATGTTGAAATCATACCAAATATCTGCATAATCGGCTGCTGTATCGCCATCGCAGCCAACCTCGTTATTAATTACTGCGGTACTAATATCAAAATCAACAGCAGTGAAATCGGTTGTAACGTTTATAAATTCTGCATTAGCGCAATCGTCATTTGCAGGTTGTGCGAATGCAGACGGAATTAAGAATATTAATAAGATTGAAAAGTAGCGTTTTTTCATGATGATAATTTTTAATTGTTAAAAGTATTGACTAATTATTATTAGTTTTACTTGTGGTGTAAAATTCATACATTACCTACAAAATTTTTTCATCCTAATGGGTGATTTTTTAGAAAACAAGATGTTGTACTTTTGTATTCTAATGCTTACTAGTAAATGAAATTTTATTTAAAACTATTTTATACCTGTACTCTAATTTGCTCTTTGTCTTACGGGCAAGATGCAAAACCAGATGCCTACCAGGATAGCTTGCAATCTGTAATAAACGCGAGTACCATTAAAAAAGAAAAAAAAGAAGCTCTCTTAGTATTGGGAGAATATTTAGTGCAACGCGATCCTGAGTTGGCAAAAAAAATAGCCAACCAATTACAAAGTGAATTTATTCTAGAAAAAGATAGTATTGAAATAAGACGCAATAATTACATTTTTGCTGCAAGCAGTAGATGGCATGGGGATTATGCTACTGCACTTAACTATTATCAAAATATTTACGACTATTCTAAAACGCATAAAGACGCTTTAGATATTGCAATTAGCGGACATTTTATAGGTACCTTAAATATGTATTTAGGTAATAATGTGGTTTCCCAAAAGCATTTAATTGAAGCTGCTAAAATTTACGATAGTATTGGAACTGCCGAACAGAAAGCTAGAATAAATAATTCGTTAGCTGGTTTTTATATGAATTTAGATCAGCTTGAAAAAAGTAAAGAACAATATTTAAAAGCATTACAGCAGTTCGAAACTTTGCAAGATAGCTCTGGAATGGCAGGAACCAATGCAAATTTAGGTCTGTTGTATACGGAGTTGGGAGAATTTGATAAGGCAGAAATGCATTTAATGAAACAAAAAGAACTCAATAAGGTGTTTCCTACGCTAAGAGAAATGGGTTTTCATCATGACTTTTTAGGACTTTTACGTCAAGAACAAGGTAGGTTAGAAGAGGCGTATTCAGAACATTTTAAAGCCTTAAAAATTAGAGAGCAATTAAGTAGTACTTATAATTTATGTGAGTCTAAATTAAATATGGGAGAAATTTTAATTAAACTACAAAGGTATCCCGAAGCTATTACTCATTTACTAGACGTTTTTAAATATGATGAACACGAATCGTTGTATCAGCAACAAACAGCGTATCAGTTATTATCCGAAGCTTATGAAAAAAGTGGACGTTATAAAGAAGCCTTAAATGATTTTAAGTCCTATAAAAATATTAGTGATTCTATTTACTCTAAAGAATCGATAGAAATTATAGCAGAAAAGGATGCCTTGTATAAAAAACAAAAACAAGATGTTAAAATAGAATTGTTAAATAAAGAAAAGGAAGTTTCTGAAGCTAAATTTTCTAGAACGAGAGCCTTATCCATAAGCACGTTTATTGTATTGTTATTATTAACTATTGCAGTGTTTAGTCTTTATAAAATGTATGATAAGATAAAAACGAAAAATCAAATTATTACCAAAGCACTAAAAGATCGCGAATTACTATTACACGAAACCCATCATCGTGTAAAAAATAATTTACAAATGATTTCTAGTTTACTTAATCTACAATCTAAATATGTAAATGATGAAAAAGCATTTGAAGTACTTCAAAATGGAAGGAATCGAGTGCAATCTATGGCGATTTTACACAAAAACCTGTATGCTGGTAAAGATTTAACATTGGTAAATATTCAAGATTATTTTCAAGAGCTTGTAAATAGTATTCTAAACTCGTACAAAAAAGCAGAAAAAGAAATACAAGTTACTATTCAAGCAAAAGGTATTGTCATGGAAATTGAATCGGTTGTACCTATTGGTTTAATTGTAAATGAATTGGTAACGAATTCTCTAAAACATGCTTTTGAAGGTGAAATAGTAGCAAAACCTGAAATCAAAATTGTAATGAAAGAAGATGCTAATACCTATTCATTATCAGTTAAAGACAATGGTGTTGGTATTAATCAAGCAATTAATCTAGAAAAAGCAAAAGAAACATTTGGGCAACGATTAATTAAATCCTTTGTCCAAAAACTAAAAGCTACTCTAAAAATAGATAACAAAAACGGTACGGAAGTAGTATTAACGATTCCAAAAAAATTAACGAAGTAAGTTATTTAATAAGTTTATAGTTTCTAGGCGTGTATGCGTATTTAGTTTTTCGTAAATGTTTTTAACATGTGTTTTTGTAGTATTGATGCTAACAAATTGTTCGTCTGCTACTTGTTGGTTGTTTTTACCATCATATATTCCTTTTAAAACATCAAACTCTTTTTGTGTTAATGGCGTAGAAATTAGTTTGTTAATAACTTCTCTGTCCAGTTTTAAAGGAAGAATAAATTTCGAAAAATTATAAAAAGCAATTTCAATACTTGTAAATAGTTCTTGCTCATTAAAAGGCTTTACAATATAGCCCATTGGCAAAGTTTGTTTTGCTTGATTAATGATGTCTTTTCCAGAGTAAGAGGTTAAATAGAGAAAAGGAATTTTACGCGTTTTATTAATATGCTCTGCAATTTCGAAACCTTCATAATTGCCATCTAAATTAATATCTAATAAAACGACATCGGGTTTTGTTTTTTCAATGCAATGCAATGCTTCTTCCATATCATAGGCGATACCAGCAACTTGATAGTTTACGCTAGTAAGCATGTCCTTAATATCTTCAGCAATAATAGGGTCATCTTCAATAATTAATATTCGAATAGCTGGCATACAAATTCTATTTCAATTTTAATAAATAGTTATTACAAGCTAAAGTAAAGTTATTTGTAATTTATAAATAGTTTTTTCGATAAAATTATAAAAATCAGTTGTTTAGTTCTTTTTAATTTTGTGTTTAAAGCAGATTATGGAATTATTTATAATATTAATATGCTACCCCTTGTTTGTCTAATACCGTTTTTGTTCTAAAGGCATAGAATAATAAATAGGCAAAGCATAAAACAGCAATCCAGTAAGAAGATTGGATATTAAAAACATCTGCTAATTTTCCTTGAAGCGGAGGGATAATTGCACCACCAAGAATCATCATGATTAAAAAAGCAGAACCTTGAGAGGTGTATTTTCCTAGACCAGCAATACTTAATGTGAAAATACATGGCCACATGATTGAGCAGAATAATCCTCCAGATAAGAATGCAAATAAAGCCACATTTCCAGAAGAAAATAAACCGATTAACATCGCTAAAACCCCAAATAGGCTGAATATTTTTAAAGTTTTTACAGGGTTGTCTTTCGCTAAAAAGAAGCCAAAGATTTGTACTGCTACACAAATTCCGAAAAAGAGTATTTGATCGGATGAATATTTGCCAAAGTTTACTAATAAGATAACGCCAAACGCAAGGTATGGTACTATAATTAATAATGCTTTTTTAAGTCCTTTACTAGGATTGAAAACCGTTATTGCTCCAACCCAACGACCAACCATTAAACCTCCCCAATATAGCGAAATGTATGGTGCTAATTGTCCGTCATTTAATGTTGCTAAACCTAATGCGTTTAAGTTTGTTCCGTTTACAGCTTGTTTTAATAGTTCCCCTAAATTACTACCAATAGTAACTTCTACACCAACATAGGTGAAGATGGCCAACATACCTAGAACAAGTTGTGGGTATTTCATAGCTCCCCAACCTTCGGCTTTTTTAGAAGAACTAGAATACGCAAAAATAAGACTTCCAATTACAGCAAATAACGCTATAATTAAAAGGATTAGCCTAGTGTGTTCTAAAGCTTCCGAAGACACTTCTCCGCTAGTATAGGTACTGAAAATATAACCGAAACAAGCCATGATAATTACCGTTAAAACGAGTAGTGTATTTTTTGCTTTGTTTGCTGGTTCAAATGCTGTTTCCGATTTTAAAGCTGGTAGTTTTTTTGAAAAATGAAATAAAGCTGCAGCTACTAAAAACAATAACCCAACACCAATATAAAGTGCTTGAATGGTGGTTAGTTTTATTTCATTGTTTTTAATCATGGTAGTTAATTCTTCACCAGATAAAGGCGCAGAACCAAAAATGATAAATGCAACTACTATTGGTCCAATAGTGGTTCCAAAAGAGTTTATTCCTCCTGCTAAATTTAGTCGGTGTGATCCCGTTTCTGGATCACCAAGAGCAATGGTAAAAGGATTGGCTGCGGTTTGTTGTAACGAAAACCCTAAGCCGACTATAAAAAGGGCGATTAAAACAAAGTAGAAAACTTGTGTTTGTCCTTGTTCTGCTCCCATAGTTGCTGGATACATAACAAATGCACCAATTGCAGAAAGCAGCAAACCGTAAACAATTCCGTTTTTATATCCCCAAGAATTTAGTATGTCTTTTTTAATAGAACTAGATAAAACAAATAAGAATAAAGCACCTAGATAATATGCGCCATAAAATGCAAAATCGACTAGTTGTGATTGAAACTGATCGATGTTAAAGTAGGTTTTACAAAAAGGAATAAACACGCCATTAGACGCTGCTATAAATCCCCAAAAAAAGAAAACAGTAACTAAAGTAGTTAGTGCTGATTTGTTATTTTGATTGTTCATTTAGTTGGTTTTATTATTTAACGAATTGTAATATAATAAATCTTAAGGTATAGTTAAATATAAATGTGGAATGTTAAAATGGGCTTTAAAGAATTACATTTGATGAAAATTCATTAAATGAGATTTGTCATCACCCTAATAATAGTTTCCTTAGTCTTATTTTTTATAGAGTTTTATGCATTTCAAGCTTTAAAAACGATTACAAAAAACAAAATAATAAAATGGATTTGGATTCTTATTGCAGTAGCCATTTATACTCATTTATTTTATATTGTTTTTACAACACCTAGAAGTGCAGGACAAACCAACGGGTTTCAATTAGCAACAGGGTTTTTACTTACGTTTTTAATTCCTAAAGTACTGATTTTAGTAGTCATGTTTGGCGAAGATGTTTTTAGAGGTTTCGTAAAGCTAATATCTGTTTTTTCAAGTGGAGAAACGCAATCTATAACAGGAAGACGTGCGTTTATTTCTAAAATAGCATTGGGATTGGCAGCAATACCTTTTGCTTCTTTTTTATATGGAATAATTCAAGGGCGATACAATTATAAAGTACTTAAGTATCAATTGACTTTTGACGATTTACCAGCCGCTTTTGATGGGGTAACCATTACGCAAATATCCGATATTCATTCTGGTAGTTTTACCAATAAGGAGAAAATAGAATATGGTGTAAAAATGATTAATGATCAGCAATCGGATATTATTTTATTTACAGGAGATATTGTAAATAATAAAGCAGAAGAAATGAACGATTGGATTGACGTTTTTAAAACACTAGAAGCGCCAATGGGAAAATATTCGGTACTTGGAAATCACGATTATGGCGATTATGTGCAATGGGAAAAACCCGAAGATAAGATTCAGAATTTTCAAGATGTAAAGGATATTCACCCAAAAATTGGTTTTGATTTATTACTGAATGAAAACAGGTACATTGAAAAAGATGGTCAGAAAATAGCATTAGTAGGTGTAGAAAATTGGGGGAAAGGTTTTAACCAAGCAGGAGATTTAGAAAAGGCTTCCGAAGGAATTGATAAAGACGATTTTAAAATCTTGATGACCCATGATCCTTCGCATTGGGAATATAAAGTGAAAAATCATGATTTCAATTATCACTTATCCTTAAGTGGGCATACACACGGACTGCAAATGGGAATAGAAATCCCTGGTTTCTTTAGATGGAGTCCATCACAATATGTATATAAACAATGGGCTGGTTTATATAATGAATTTGGTCGTTTTATTAATGTGAATAGAGGTTTTGGTTATCATGCTTTTCCTGGAAGAGTTGGAATTTGGCCTGAAGTAACTGTAATAGAGCTTAAAAGAGGTTCTAGCAACACATAATTTCTAAGAAATGTTATTTTTAATATGAAAATGCTTATTTTTATAAATAACACGCAATTCAGCTATTAGGTGTTTGGATTTTAAGTAGATACGTGTTGGATTAAAAAACGATAGTATATGTCAAAATTTGGAGAACTTATAGACGTAGAGATTCCTGTACTGTTAGACTTTTTTGCAGTAGATGAGAAATCTAGTAATATGCATGCCATACTAAGAGATGTTGCTGCTGCTCTTGGCGATAAAGCAAAAGTGATTAAAATTGATGTAGATAAAAATAAAGAATTAGCTGAAGCTTTGCGAGTTAAAAATGTGCCGACTTTAATTATCTATAAAAATGGAGAAATGAAATGGAGGCAAACCGGTGAGCAGGATTCGGATACGCTTATTGGATTGATTCAAGAGTATGTGTAACTAAGTAATACTTTTAAAAGTATAGCCTTTATTGCTAAAATGTTCTAATACCTTAGGTAGCGCATATTGCATGTTTTTTGAAGCTTTTATGCTATCATGAAAAACAATAATACTTCCAGAATCCGCCTTAGTAATTACATTGTTTAGGCAGATTTTTCTAGAAACAAAATCATCCCAATCTATAGAAAGTACGCTCCACATAATTATTCTATAACCAAGTTTTATTATTTCTGAGCCTTGCTTTGGAGTTATTTGTCCGTACGGCGGACGAAAAAGATTGGAGATTGAAGATTGTGGATTGTTGATTTTTAAATCTATTACTTCTTGTGCAAGCTGTACATTATCTAAATAATCTGAAACCGAAGTTTTCCAGCCTTTAATATGATTATGCGTGTGGTTGCCTATGGCGTGACCTTCCGTTATAATATTTTGAAAGATCTCTGGATGCTTTTCAATATTATTTCCAATACAGAAAAAAGTTGCTTTTGCTTGGTATTGTTTTAGTAGGTCTAAAACCCAATTGGTGATTTCTGGCGTTGGGCCATCATCAAAAGTTAAGTAAATCTCTTTAGTACTAGAAGATATTTCCCAAGTATAATTTGGGAATATCTTCTGTACAACTAAAGGTGTTTTTACGGGTGTTAAATTCATGTTTTCCAGATTTTATTCTGGTGCAATAACCGTGTCTTTTTGTATTAAATCGATATCTTTTTCTTGCGTTCTTGGTGTTTCCTTAGAAATGCCAGCATTAAAATGATCGAATAACTGTAAGAAGTTAGTGAACGTTTTAGCTTCGGTTTTTGCTAATTCATCATCATAATCTAAAACAACATCTACAAGTGCTTTGTAGCGTTCGATATCTGTAATAATAAGCTCGCCTAATTCACGCTGTTTTCTTTGATCTAGCGTACTGTAATACGTTAGGTTTTCTTGATACTTAATACTTACATCTTTAAAAAGTTTACGTGCTTTTTCTTTAGCGCCAACTTCATAATAACCACTTATGTATGGTTCTAGTAAGGTGTAGTAGCCAAAATAGTCTACAGGCATTTTATCCATTGCTAAATCTGCAATTTCTTCTGCTTTTTTGGGTTGGTCTTCGTTTATAAATTGCTCCATTAAACGTGCAAGATTTCCTCTGTAGGTAATCGAGTTTGTTCTGGTTTCTATATCGTGATAAATGTCTGGGCTGTTACTATTTCCCCAGTCCCATTTTTTAACAATGTTGTACATTTTCTCGCTATCTACTCTTCCCATATCAAAAGGATTTGCTCTATCTACAGGCGTTTTAATAGGAGTTAATTTATAACACATACCATCTAATTGAAGGTAATCTTTCATCCAGATATAATCGTCTTCAGAAAAAGCACCACCTGTAAAGTAGATAGGTCTTTTCCAATCATTATTAGCAACAATATCTAACATAAGAAGGCGATTTTTGTATAATACACCATCTGTAATTTTAATCTGAATATGATCTTCAATTTTATCTGCATCTTTCGCAGCTACAATCCCATATTTTAAAGCATTTTCTTTATTAACAGGGATTACCACGTCTTCCACAGGGAAATAATTAGAATTCATATATTGATTAGGGTAATCATTAGGATTGTCACCTTGTTGTTCAATAATATATTTAAATTTTGTTTTAGGGTTTTCACTTCCTACAAAATCTAAGAAATCTTTAATTAACATGGTGTCTTTAGAGATCGCTCTTTTCATAATATAATCTCGTGTTCCATGTTTGTATTGGTCATGGGTAAATTGAGAAGGGATTGGGTCACTCTCATAAGCTTTACGCTTCATCTGGTCTATATACCAATCGGTTTGAAAAAGACTAGTGTTTACCACACGAACATCTGTTCTGTATCCTTCAATTTCTTGGGCATACCAAAGCGCAAAGGTGTCGTTATCTCCAATAGAAAATAGAATGGCATTTTCGTCACAAGAGTCTAAATACATTTTAGCCATTGCTTCTGCAGTGTATTTTCCAGATCTATCATGATCATCCCAATTGTTTGCTGCTAAAATTGCAGGAACTAATATTAGACAAACTAATGTGATTCCTGGAGCTAGCATTTTTGAAGATGCGTATTTTTTAAGAGTATCATAAATAGCGTAAACACCAAAGCCAATCCATAATGCAAATACATAAAACGAACCAACAACAGAGTAATCTCTTTCACGAGGTTCAAAAGGTCTTACGTTAGTGTATACTTGGATTGCTATTCCTGTAAATAGGAAGAAAACAAGCATTGTCCAGAATATTTTTTTGTCTTTATTGAATAAAAAGAACAAGCCAAGTAGTCCAAGAATTAATGGGAAGAAATAATAGGTGTTTCTAGCTTTATTGTTTTTTACATCTCCAGGAAGGTCTATTTGTGATTGACCTAAATGCCAAGAATCAATAAAGTTAATACCGCTAATCCAGTTTCCATGATTATCATATTTACCTTGAATATCATCTTGTTTTCCTGTGAAATTCCACATAAAATAACGCCAATACATGTAGCCTAATTGGTATTCAAACATGTAAACAATGTTACTCATTAAGGAAGGTTTTTCAATATCTATGTATTGTCCAAACTGCTTTAAAAAGTTGTTGTAATCTTCATAATCAATTAGTCCTTGAGATACATCCGATTTAAAATCACTAATTGTTTTTTTAAGTTCTGTTTCTTTAAAATATGCAGAAATTAATCCTCTATTCGAAGTAATAAAGTTTTCATAATCACTTTCCGATATCTCTCCGGATTGATAACGTCCAATAATTTCAGAAATATTAGAGCGTTGTTCATGATCTAAAGAGACTTCTGGTTTTAGTTTAAAATCTAAAATACCAGTAAACATTAAATAGTTTTCGGCATTTTCAGGACTCCACATTCTTGGAAGAATAGAAGCGTGCTTATGATTGTAGTTTTGCTTCGCGTTTTTATAATCGTTTACAATAACATATTCCCCTTTTACTAAGTCTTTCTCGTATTTAGGTTTGTCGTCTACATAAGGCTCAATGTCATCTAATCCAGAATATTGATCTGTAAATTGTGGTCCGTAAAACAGATGCGTTTCAGGATATTGTTCTAAATTATAATATGCTAATAATTCTCTAGCACTAGAAGGATTATTTTCATTAATAACCACATTAGCGTTTGCACGAATAGGAAGCATAGTCCATGAAGAAAAACCAATTATAATAAAGGTTAAACAAAGAATTGCAGTATTTAAATGTTTGTAATTTTTCTTTCTAGTGTATTGTAAACCAAAGTAAACCAATGCAATTAAAAGTATAGCAGCAATTATCGAACCTGAATTAAATGGCAGACCAATAGAGTTCACAAAGAACATTTCTAAAACACTAAAGAATCTTAGAATATTAGGAGCAAGAAGTTTAAAAATAAAAAGAAGAATGGCAACGGTAGCCACGTTTGCAATTATAAAATTCTTTACAGTAATTTCTTTATAATTTTTGAAATAATAAATTAATCCGATAGCAGGAATAGTTAGTAACCCCATAAAGTGGACTCCAAAAGAAAGACCAATAACAAAGGCTATTAAAATTAACCAACGGTTTCCTCTAGGTTTATCCATGTCTTGTTCCCAGCGTAATCCTAACCAAAATAAAATAGACATGATTAAAGTAGCCATGGCATATACTTCTGTTTCTACAGCATTAAACCAAAAAGAATCTGTAAAAGTAAAAGCTAAACTACCAACTAAGGCAGAACCTAAAATAGCTAAAGATTGATTCTCATTTAATTCTGAATCGTTTGCAACTACCTTTTTAAGTAAAAGACTAATAGTCCAAAACATAAATAATATGGTAAAAGCACTAGAAACAGCACTCATCATATTCATTAATAACCCAATTTGAGAAGGTTCTAAAGCGAATATGGAGAAAAAAGCGCCAAGCATTTGAAAAAGAGGAGCTCCAGGTGGATGTCCTACTTGTAGTTTTGAAGCGGTTAAAATATATTCACCAGCATCCCAAAAACTTACTGTAGGCTCAACAGTTAAGCTATAAGTGATTAAAGCTATTAAAAAAGAAAACCAGCCTAAAATGGTGTTCCATTTTTTAAAATTAAATTGTGTCATGTATCTATCTTGTTAACATGGCGAATTTAATAATAAATATGAAATGAGCATCGGTTTTAAGGTTTTCATAACTAAATTCGTACGAATATTAACTTGTTGTCAGGATTCAATTAGTTGATTTACTGCTGTTTTTAAAAAAAAATTAAAATTTATATTTTTTTTCTTCAAAAAAGTTTGTGCAAATAAAACTTTGTGTTAGATTTGCACTCTCGTTTTGAGATATTGGCCCATGGTGTAACTGGCAACACGTCTGTTTTTGGTGCAGAAGAGTCTAGGTTCGAGCCCTAGTGGGCCAACATTAATCAAATTAATCCTTACTTTAATAAAGTAGGGATTTTTTGTTTTATAATATGTTTGGGCGAGAAGTTTATACTGAGCGCAGTCGAAGTGAGCCCTAGTGGGCCAACATTAATCAAATTAATCCTTACTTTAATAAAGTAGGGATTTTTTGTTTTATAATATGTTTGGTGAGAAGTTTATACTGAGCGCAGTCGAATTGAGCCCTAGTGGGGCAATAAAAAAGTCTTCCTTGTTTAGGAAGACTTTTTTAATTTCAATACTTTGGTAAATTATATTTTAAAAGTAATCACTGGTCTTTTAGCGTGATTAACTAGGTCTTCACTAATACTTCCGTTAAAAAAATGAGCTATTCCTTGTCGGCCATGTGTGCTAATACCAATTATGTCTGCTCCAATAATATGGGAGAAGTTTAAAATACCGCTTTCTACAGATTCGTCATTAAAAATATGAATCTCATAGTTTGTGAAATCAGAATCCGAGATGAAATCTAATATTCTTGTGTTGGCTGTTGCTGTGGTTGTAAATCTATTTGGTGTGTTTACAAATAATAAATGAATTTTAGAATCAAAAGCTTTTGCTAGTTCTGTAGCTTGTTTATAGGTTTCTCTGCTGTCGTTTTTAAAGTCTGAAGCAAAAACAAAATCATTAATGGTGAAATCTTCGTGTTTGTTCTTGATAACAAGTACTGGGACATCCGAAGAGCGGACTACTTTTTCTGTGTTAGAGCCGATAAACATTTCTTTTAAACCGCTTGCTCCGTGAGAACCCATGATTATCATATCGACATTATTCTCTTTGCAAGTGTTTTTTATGCCTTGAAAAGTTTGGTGGAAATCTACGGTTTCATGAATAGTAATACCTTTTAAAAAGTCTTGACTTAAAATTTCTTCAAACTTATTATGTGCTAATTTCATAAAAAACATAGCTTCAGGTATATTGCCTACAGTTTCTCCTCCAAGTTCTGGTATTTGATTTAAAGGTAAATCTAGCATGTGTAGTAAGTAGATTTCTCCGTTGTATCTTTTTGCGAGTTGTGCTGCTACTTCTAGAGCATAATTTGCTTGTTCTGAAAAGTCTGTTGGTACAAGTATTTTTTTCATGTTATTTAAAGATTTAATTAGGAATTATAGCTTCTTAAATTTAAGAAATATAAATGACAATTTTTTGTTTTGTATGAATTTTCCCGTTTTTATGTGGAAACCTATTGTGATTAATGAAAAAATACCATTATATTCTAGAATATCATTAAACCTGAGAATGGTTAGCAATAGGTTACTTTTATTTAGTGTTTTTTTTATTAATCCTTATTAGGATGCTGTATCGTGTGTTTAAAGTGTGCAATGCTATTGATTAAAGACTGTTTTATCACGAAAGCTTAAGAAAAAGTAGGTGTTTAAGTGTTGTAAATAATAGTTTTTGTGCAAAGGACGATTTGCTGTTTAAAGAAGTTATTTTTTCTTCTATTACTATAAATTATGTGTATTCTAACTATTGTGTTTCAACAACTTTTGCAAATCAATATAAAAATTGTATATTTGCAGCGTTGAAACGAAAAAGAAAAAGATGAGGGGACGAAAAGTCCCCTCTTTTTATACCAAAAAATGTTTAAGAATACAGTAAAAGACTTATTAGAAGCAGCGCTTGAAGAAAAGCCAAATCTATTCCTTATAGAATTATCTATAACAACAGATAATTCTGTGAAAGTTATTTTAGATGGTGATGATGGTGTAACAGTAGAAGATTGCATATTTGTTAGTAGAGCTATAGAGAATGATTTAGATAGAGAAGAAGTTGATTTCTCTATAGAAGTAGCATCTGCAGGAGCAACCTCTCCATTAACACACAAACGCCAATACATTAAAAATATAGGTAGGCTTTTAGAAGTTAAGACAACAACAGAAAACATGGAAGGTACTTTAATAGAAGCTACTGAAAATGAAATTACTTTGCAATGGAAAAGCAGAGAGCCTAAACCAGTAGGTAAAGGTAAAGTAACGGTCCAAAAACAGGCAGATATTGCCTACGAAAATATTGTAGAAGCAAAAGTTATGATTAAATTTTAATTTAAAGGAGTTATGGAAAATCTTGCATTAATTGATTCTTTTTCAGAATTTAAAGACGACAAATTAATAGATCGTGTAACCCTAATGGCTATTTTAGAAGATGTTTTTAGAAACGCTTTAAAAAAGAAATTTGGTGATGATGATAATTTTGATATTATTATCAATCCAGATAAAGGGGATTTAGAAATTTGGAGAAATAGAATAGTAGTAGCAGATGGTGAAGTAGAAGAGCCAAATCAAGAAATATCGTTAACAGAAGCACAAAAAATAGAGCCAGATTTTGAAGTTGGTGAAGATGTATCCGAAGAGGTGAAATTAATAGACCTTGGTCGTCGTTCTATATTAGCATTAAGACAAAACTTAATATCTAAAATTCACGAACACGATAATACGAATATATACAAGCAATTTCAAGAGTTAGTTGGAGAGATTTATACAGCAGAAGTACACCATATTCGTCATAGAGCGGTAATACTTTTAGATGATGAAGGAAATGAAATCATCTTGCCAAAAGACAAACAAATTCCTTCCGATTTTTTCCGTAAAGGAGATAACGTAAAAGGAATTATTGAAAGTGCAGAGCTAAAAGGAAATAAGCCAGCAATAATTATGTCTAGAACATCACCATTGTTTTTAGAAAAATTATTTGAGCAAGAAATTCCTGAAGTTTTTGATGGTTTAATTACGATTAAAAATGTAGTTCGTATTCCTGGTGAAAAAGCTAAAGTAGCTGTAGATTCTTATGATGATAGAATTGATCCAGTAGGAGCATGTGTAGGTATGAAAGGATCTAGAATTCACGGTATCGTTCGTGAATTAGGAAACGAAAATATTGATGTAATTAATTACACAAACAATTTACAATTGTATATTACAAGAGCATTAAGTCCTGCTCGTGTAACTTCAATTAAAATTGATGAAGAGAATAAAAGAGCAGAAGCAATTTTAAAACCAGAAGAAGTAAGTAAAGCTATTGGTCGTGGAGGTCACAACATACGTTTAGCAGGAAAACTAACAGGTTATGAAATTGATGTATTTAGAGAAGGAGCAGAAGAAGACGTAGAATTACGCGAATTCTCTGACGAAATCGAAGCGTGGATTATTGCTGAATTTAGCAAAGCTGGACTAGACACCGCAAAAAGTGTACTAGAACAAGAAGTAGCAGATTTAGTGAAACGTACCGATTTAGAAGAAGAAACAATAAACGAAGTCGTTAGAATTCTTAAAGCAGAATTCGAAGACTAACACATTTTTAGGTTATATTACAAGCAATTTATGGCTGGAACAGTAAGATTAAATAAAGTATTACGCGAGCTTAACATCTCTATCGATCGTGCAGTAGATTTTCTAGAATCTAAGGGCATCGAAATAGAGAAGCGTCCTACTACAAAAATTTCAGAAGAAGTTTATCAAAAACTTTCAAACGAATTTCAAACGGATGCTTCCAAAAGGATGGCGTCTCAAGAAGTTAGTGAGGCAAAACTCAAAGAAAAAGAGGCTTTGCGTGAACTACGTGAGAAAGAACAAGAGGAAAAGCTAAAAGCTGAAGCGAAAAGAGAAGAAGCAAAACAACAAGAAATTGTTAAAGCGAAATCTACGCTGTCTGGACCAAAACAAGTTGGTAAAATAGACTTAAACCCGAAAGCTAAAAAAGCGAAAGAGGAACCAAAACCTAAAACCGAAGAAGTTAAGCAAGTAGAAGCGGTTAAAGAAGAAGTAGCTCCAACGCCTAAAGAAGTTGAGAAACCTCAGGAAGTTAAAAAGACTGAGGAAGTAAAAGCTGCTAAACCAGAAGTGCCAGTTAAGGTAGAGAAGGTGGTGAAAGTTGAAAAAACGGAAAATGTAGAGAAAACGGTGAAAGTAGAGAAGGTGGAAAAAGAGGTGAAAGCCGAGAAGCCAGATACTACTAAAAAAGAAGTGCCTTCTAAAAAAGAGGAAGCTACTAAAACCGAAGATCAACCAAATGTTGAAGAAAGAGTAGAAACAAAATATCAAAAACTTACAGGTCCGAAAATTGCAGGTACTAAAATTGATTTAAGCCAATTTAACAAACCTAAAAAGAAAAAAGAGGATCCTAAGAAAGACGATAAATCTTCAGATAATAAACGTAAACGCCGTAGAATTTCTAAACCAGGAGATAATAGACCAGGAGGAAATACAGGAGGTAATAGCAGATTTAAAGGAAAACCAGGCCAAGGAGGAAGAGGTAGAAAAACCATTGTAAAAGAAGAGCCTAGTGAAGAAGATGTTAAAAAACAAGTACGTGAAACCTTAGAAAAACTGCAAGGAAAGTCTAATAAAGGTAAAGGTGCTAAGTATAGAAGAGACAAAAGAGATCAACACAGAGAACAAACTGAAATTGATCAACAAATAGAAGCAGCTGAAAACAAAATTCTTAAAGTAACAGAATTTGTAACAGCAAATGAAGTTGCTACGATGATGAATGTTCAAGTTACACAAATTATATCGGCATGTATGTCACTTGGTATGATGGTAACCATGAACCAACGTTTAGATGCAGAAACACTTTCTATTGTTGCAGATGAGTTTGGCTACCAAGTAGAATTCATAACAGCAGATCTTGAAGAATCTATAGAAGAGGTTGCAGATAAACCAGAAGATTTAAAACCACGTGCACCAATTGTTACGGTAATGGGACATGTAGATCATGGTAAAACATCCCTTCTAGATTATATACGTAAAGAAAATGTAATAGCAGGAGAGTCTGGAGGAATTACACAGCACATTGGTGCCTATGGAGTGACTTTAGATAACGGACAAAAAATCGCGTTTTTAGATACACCAGGTCACGAAGCTTTTACAGCGATGCGTGCTCGTGGTGCACAAGTAACAGATATAGCAATTATTGTTGCAGCAGCAGATGATGATATCATGCCGCAAACTAAAGAAGCTATTTCGCATGCACAAGCTGCAGGAGTGCCAATAATTTTCGCAATTAATAAAATAGATAAGCCAGACGCTAATCCAGAAAAAATTAAAGAGAAATTAGCACAAATGAATCTTTTAGTTGAAGATTGGGGAGGTAAAATTCAATCCCATGATATTTCTGCTAAAGTAGGAACAGGTGTAAAAGAGTTATTAGAAAAAGTGCTTTTAGAGGCAGAGTTGTTAGAGTTAACAGCAAACCCAGACAAATTAGCACAAGGTACGGTTGTGGAAGCATTCTTAGATAAAGGACGTGGATATGTATCTACTATATTAGTACAAGCGGGTACATTACGTATTGGAGATTATGTTTTAGCTGGTAAAAACAGTGGGAAGATAAAAGCAATGCATGATGAGCGTGGAAATGAAATTATAGAAGCTGGACCATCCATTCCAGTATCTATTCTTGGTTTAGATGGAGCGCCACAAGCAGGAGATAAATTCAATGTATTTGAAGACGAACGTGAAGCAAAACAAATTGCAACCAAACGTACACAATTACAACGTGAACAATCTGTACGTACGCAACGTCATATAACACTAGATGAAATTGGTCGTCGTATTGCACTTGGTGATTTCCAAGAGTTAAATATTATACTAAAAGGAGATGTAGATGGTTCTGTAGAAGCATTAACAGATTCTTTCCAAAAATTATCGACAGAAGAAATTCAAATAAATATTATTCATAAAGGTGTTGGACCAATAACAGAAAGTGATGTATTATTAGCAACTGCTTCAGATGCTATTATTATAGGATTTAATGTACGTCCGATGGGTAATGCACGTCAAATAGCTGACAAAGAAGAAATCGATATCAGAATGTACTCGATTATCTATGATGCTATTAATGATCTTAAAGATGCTATGGAAGGTATGTTATCTCCAGAGCTTAAAGAAGAAATTACAGGTACTGCAGAAATTAGAGAAATCTTTAAAGTTTCTAAAATTGGAAGTATTGCAGGTTGTATGGCATTAACGGGTAAAATATTTAGAAGTTCTGGAATTCGTTTAATACGTGATGGTGTAGTAATTTATACTGGAGAGTTAACTTCATTAAAACGTTTTAAAGACGATGTGAAAGAAGTTGCTAAAGGTTATGATTTTGGTACACAAATCAAGAACTATAACGATATTAAAGAAGGAGATGTTATTGAAGCATTCCATGAAGTAGAAGTAAAAAAGAAATTAAAATAATTTCTATTATATAAAATGAAAAAGCGACCAATAGGTCGCTTTTTTTTTGTTTAAATTTTTGTTGTAAATAGATTTTCTCGTTCTTTGAGAAGCTAATTACAATTTTATGTTTAGTACTATCCCTAGTTTTTTGTAATATAACAAATGCACAAGAACCATTTCTTGGTGAAATAAGAATGTTTGCTGGAAAATTTACGCCTGTAGGTTGGGCAAAGTGTCAAGAGTAATCAATGCAATAGCTCAAAACTTAGCTTTATTTTCGCTTTTAGGGACCATGTATGGAGGAGATGGTGAAACAACATTTAATCTGCCAGATTTAAGAGGTCCTGTACCAATGCATTATGGACAAGGTCCTGGTTTGCAAAACTACCAACAAGGTGTAGGTACGGATGCTGTTTATCTAAACGTAGGTGATTTACCAGCACATAGTAATGCTTTTAATGCAGTGGTAGGAGTAGGAGATACTTCTTCGCCAGAAAACAACTATCCTGCAGATATAAAACTACTAGATAAAGAATATGCAGCAGGAGGGGAAGCCACTACAATGAACTTTTGTATGATAGGTAATACCGGAAGTAATCTTGCAGTAAATATTATGCAACCATATCAAACCGTTACATTTATTATAGCCATAACTGGTACTTTTCCTTCACCAAATTAAAATGTGGTTTAAGAAACAAGTAACAAACATTTTAACTATGTTTTTTATTATGATTTGTACAAGCGTTTTATCGCAAGCAACTATACTTAATGCATATCATTCATTAATAGAAACAGAAGACTTCACATTTAATCAAAACACATTGGATGTAACTGGGAGAAATACTTTATAAACCAATCCTGTAGATGAAAATTCCCCTTGTGGAGGAATTGCGAATTTCAAATTGCTTGGAATGCCACTAATTCTCGTTGGGAAATTTTAGCAGATGATGGAGATGGTACCTTTTTAAATACCTATGTATTGTATTATAATACCGAAGCATCAATGCTAAATCCTCCAAGTTTAACTTTAGGTACTTGGGTAGAAGATACTAATGTAACACAATCGCTTTGTGGTGTAATTAATAGTTTAACAGGAGATGTACAAGACATGACGCTTCGTGTTGCAGATGTAGTAATAGAACATACCATTAGCATGTATCCTAATCCGGTAAACAAACACTTTTCATAAAGCATGTTAATGCAAATATAGATACTGTTTCCTTTTATAATGTTTTAGGAGAACTCGTTATTGATACTAGTAATTCACGTGCTGTTGATGTTTCTAAACTTAATACAGGTATTTACTTTGTTGCCTTTAAAATTGATGGGAAAGAAGTAATTAAAAAAGTAGTTAAAGAATAAAAAATTGATTTTATATAAAAAAGAAAAAGCGACCATTGGTCGCTTTTTCTTTTTTATCCTTACTCTTTCTTCTTTTTAGGTTTAAAAAGAAAAGCATTTGGGAATTTCTTTTTTACTTTCAATAAAGCTCTTTCTGCTTCTAATCTAGTTCTAAAACTACCAATCCATACTTTATAGTTTGGTGTTTCGTAAACTAATTTACTAGACCATTGCGAATAATTACCTTTAAAATCGGTTTGGTTGCTTTCTGCGGTAGTTCTTCGTCCAGAATAAATCTGTATTTTATATCGGTCACTAGCGTCTTCATTGGTGTTTATTTCTTTTTTGAGCGCTAATAATTCCGTGATTTCTGTATCTTGATTCACAATTACAGTGCCTTGTTGTGCATTACAAATACCTGTAAATGCAAATGTTATAAATGTGTAAAGAATGGTTTGCTTTATTTTTAATAATTTCATTTTTCAGACTGTTTAATGCAAATGTAAATGTTCTAAACTAAATAGTTAGCTGTTTTATTATTTAGAATTTCTCTAAATTAGCAATTAACACTTCCCTAACATTTCTAAAATCGACTTTTAATATTACTTTTGCTTGAGATTTTATAACTGTATTTTTTCTTTTAGTAAATGAAAAAACCATACCAAAGTTTAGAAGTTAATTCAACAAATAATATGAAACAGGTGATTCACCGTAAATTAAGTGCAACTATTCTTCGTTTAAGCTTAATTATCTTACTAACGTTTTCCATGGCGCTTTCTGCTCAAGAAGGTGATCCAGCAAAGGGTAAATCTTTATTTAATGCAAATTGTGCTGCTTGTCATAAGTTAGACAAGAAAATGACCGGGCCAGCTTTACGTAATGTAGAGCAACGTTTGTCAGATGATGAAGGTTTAGATAAAGCATGGCTTGCTGCATGGATTCGTAATAGTTCAGGAGTAATTAAGTCTGGAGATGCATACGCAAACAAGATTTACAATGAGTTTGGAGGAGCTGCAATGACTGCCTTCCCTCAATTGTCAGATGAAGATATTGATAATATTTTAGCATATACTGCTGAAGAAGCAAAGGCGCCAGCGCAAGGAGCATCTACGCAAGTAGGAATGACTCCAGCTTCAGGAAGTGGAGATACTGTTTCTAATAAGTTAATTCTAGGAGCCCTAGCTGTATTGTTTGGTCTTTTAGCATTAGCATTAGTTTTAGTAAACAAAACGCTTCGCAGATTTGCCGATGCTAAAGGAGTAGATGTTGCTGCTAAAGATAAAAGTGTTCCGTTATGGAAAGCATTTGCACAAAACCAATTCTTAGTATTGGTTACTGCTATCTTCTTTTTATTAGCTAGTGGCTATTTTGTTTATGGCTTTTTTATGCAAGTAGGTGTAGATCAAGGGTACCAACCGGTACAACCAATACATTTTTCACATAAAATTCACGCTGGAGATAACGGTATCGATTGTAAATACTGTCACTCTTCTGCTAGAGTAAGTAAGACATCAGGTATTCCTTCCTTAAATGTTTGTATGAACTGTCATAAATCTGTTTATGAATATACTGGAGAAACATCTGCAGAATATACTAAAGAGTTTTACGATGGAGAAATCCAGAAATTATATGCAGCATCCGGTTGGAATGATGCAGATCAAAAATATTCAGGGAATCCACAACCAGTAAAATGGATACGTATTCATAACTTACCTGATTTTGCATACTTTAATCACTCACAACACGTAACGGTTGCAGGGTTAGAATGTCAAACATGTCACGGTCCTGTTGAAGAAATGGAGATTATGTACCAACATGCACCATTAACAATGGGTTGGTGTATTAACTGTCACAGAGAAACAAACGTAAAAGTTAAAGACAACGCTTACTATACAAAAATTCACGAAGAACTATCTAAGAAATATGGTGTTGAGCAGTTAACTGCAGCGCAAATGGGTGGATTAGAATGTGGTAAATGTCACTACTAATAATACAGTAGTTTTCCTTTTCGCTTTCGCGGAAAAATTTTAAAAATAATTAATAAGAAGTAATTCAATTATATAATATGTCATCAAACAAGAAATACTGGAAAAGTGTTGAGGAGCTAAACGAAAATAGCTCTATTGTTGAGACGCTAAAACAAAACGAATTTGTTGAAGAAATTCCTACAGACGAATTTTTAGGAGATAAAGACACTTTAGAGTCTTCTTCAACTACACGTCGTGATTTCTTAAAATATGTTGGTTTTAGTACAGCAGCAGCATCTCTTGCTGCCTGTGAAGGACCAGTTATTAAATCGATTCCTTATGTAGTGCAACCAGAAGAAATTATTCCTGGAGTAGCAAACTACTATGCAACTACCATTGCAAATGGATTTGATTTTGCATCTGTTTTAGTTAAAACTCGCGAAGGTCGTCCTATTAAAATCGAAAACAATACCATGGCTCCTTCTAATGGAAGTGCTAATGCTAGAGTTAATGCTTCGGTTTTAGGATTGTATGATAGTTTAAGAGTTCAAGGTCCAATGCAAGGCGAAAATGCTATTTCATGGACAGAACTTGATAATGCAATGATGCAAAAACTAGAAGCTGTTAAAGGTTCTGGTAAAGACATCGTTTTATTAACACAAACTTTTGCAAGTCCGTCAACTTCAAAATTAATTTCAGAGTTTACATCAAAGTATGGTAATGTTCGTCATGTAGTTTATGATGCTGTTTCAGAATCAGCTGCATTAGATGCTTACCAAGCGAAGTATGGTGAACGTGCCTTAGCAAATTATGATTTCTCTAAAGCAATGACCATTGTTTCTGTTGGTGCTGACTTTTTAGGAGATTGGCAAGGTGGAGGTTTTGATTCTGGATATGCGAAGAACAAAATTCCAACACATGGAAAAATGTCTCGTCATATTCAAATAGAGTCTAATATGTCTTTATCTGGAGCAAATGCAGATAAACGTATTCCTTTAACACCAAGCTTACAAAAAGTAGCTTTAGCGAAACTTTATTCTTATGTGGTTGGTGGTTCTGTTTCAGGAACCTTACCAGAAGCAACGGATAAAGCAATTCGTCAAGCAGCTTCTCAGCTTAAAAAAGCGAGAAGAAACGGAGTTGTTGTAACTGGTTTACAAGATGTAGATGCGCAAACAGTAGTTTTAGAAATAAACGAAGCTTTAAACTCTAAAGCTTTCGATACTACTTCGCCAATAAAAACAAGACAAGGAAATGATAAAGCAGTAAATGCTTTAGTTGCTGATATGAAAGCAGGTAAAGTTGGTGCTTTAATTATGAGTGGAGTAAATCCATTATATACCTTACCAAATGCTTCAGATTTTGCTGAAGGATTAAATAATAAAGATTTAGTTTCTGTTTGTTTTTCAATGAAAGCAGACGAAACAGCTACAGCTTCAACGTATGTTGCAGCAGCACCTCACTATTTAGAATCTTGGGGAGATGTAGAAATGAAAAAAGGACAATTCGCTTTAATGCAACCAACAATTCGTCCTTTGTTTGATACTAGACAATTTCAAGACACTTTGTTAAAGTGGACAGGAAGTGAAGTATCTTTTCATGATTATATTAAACAAAATTGGAAGTCTAGAATCGTAAGTGGCGGTTCTTTTAACAAAGCATTACATGATGGTGTTTTTGTTACTGGATCAACTCTTGGAGGAGCAAATGGTGCTTCATCGAATACTTTACATACGACTTCTACAGAATTAAACGATAAAAAAGATAGAACTTGGGTTGGTGGTGTCATTCATGATGCTGCTGTTGGAGTTGGTTTAAAAGAAGAAGATAAAGATACGTTTACAAGTACTACCTCTTCTACTACCACATCAAGCGCTAGTTCTGTAGGAATATCTGCTAAGTCTGGTGGTGATGCAGCAAGAGCTCTAGCAGCTTCAGCTAAAACGTCTCCATTAGAATTAACTTTATATTCTAAAGTAGGAATGGGAGATGGTCAACAAGCCAACAATCCTTGGTTACAAGAGTTTCCTGATCCTATTACAAGAACAACTTGGGATAACTACTTAACCATGTCTGCTAAAGATGCCGAGAAATTTGGTGTTAAAAACTGGCATGTTGCTACAGGTGGTTTAAACTCTAGTTTAGTAGAATTAACCGTTAATGGTGTTGCCGAAGTTCTTCCAGTAATTATTCAACCAGGTCAAGCTGTTGGTTCTTTAGGAATGTCTTTTGGTTTTGGACGTAAAAACGGATTAAAAGAAGAAATGCAAACGGGTAAGAATGCATTCCCTTTTTACCAAGACTTTAATACGGTTCAAAGTGATGTGTCTTTAAAGATTGTACCAGGAGAGCATGAGTTTGCTTGTGTACAATTACACAATACATTAATGGGACGTGGAGATATTATAAAGGAAACAACTTTAGAAGTATTTAATACGAAAGATAAAAAACACTGGAATGCAGTTCCTGTTGTTTCTTATAACCATGATGAAATTCCAGTAACCTCAAAAGATGCAGATCTTTGGGATGAGTTTGATCGTTCTATCGGACATCACTTTAACTTATCTATTGATTTAAATGCTTGTACAGGTTGTGGAGCATGTGTTATTGCATGTCACGCAGAAAACAATGTGCCAGTTGTAGGTAAAGAAGAAATAAGACGTAGTCGTGATATGCACTGGTTGCGTATTGATAGATATTATTCTTCGGAAACTACTTTTGCAGGAGATAACGAAAAGAAAGATAATATATCTGGTCTAAGTAGTTCATTAAGTGAATTTGGAGAATTGGAGCATGCTTCAGATAATCCTCAGGTAGCTTTTCAACCAGTAATGTGTCAACATTGTAACCATGCACCTTGTGAAACTGTTTGTCCAGTTGCTGCAACATCTCATGGTCGTCAAGGTCAAAACCACATGGCGTATAACCGTTGTGTAGGTACAAGATATTGTGCAAACAACTGTCCGTATAAAGTACGTCGTTTTAACTGGTTCTTGTATAATGGTAACGATGAGTTTGATTATCACATGAATGATGATTTAGGACGTATGGTATTAAACCCAGATGTTGTTGTTCGTTCTCGTGGTGTGATGGAAAAATGTTCTATGTGTATTCAAAAAACACAAAAAACCATTTTAGACGCAAAACGTGATGGACGTGAAATTAAAGATGGTGAATTCCAAACGGCTTGTTCAGCTGCATGTAGTAGTGGAGCAATGGTATTTGGAGATATCAATGATAAAGAATCTAAAGTTGCAGAACTTTTAGAAGATAACCGTATGTATCACTTATTAGAAAGTGTTGGAACTAAGCCTAACGTGCAGTACCATACTAAAGTGAGAAATACAACCGAAGCATAAAAATTAATTAAGAATCAATTATAAAGCATTATGGCGTCTCATTACGAAGCACCTATTAGAAGACCTTTAGTTACAGGTGAAAAATCATACCACGATGTTACTGTGGATGTGGCAAGACCTATAGAAGGTACAGCAAATAAGCAATGGTGGATAGTATTTTCTATTGCATTAGTAGCTTTTCTTTGGGGAATTGGATGTATACTTTACACCGTATCTACAGGTATTGGAACTTGGGGTCTAAACAAGACCGTTGGTTGGGCTTGGGATATTACTAACTTTGTTTGGTGGGTAGGTATCGGTCACGCAGGAACACTTATTTCTGCAGTACTACTACTTTTCCGTCAAAAATGGAGAATGGCAATTAACCGTTCTGCAGAAGCAATGACAATTTTCTCAGTGGTTCAAGCAGGATTATTTCCAATTATACACATGGGAAGACCATGGTTAGGATATTGGGTATTACCAATACCAAATCAATTTGGATCTCTATGGGTAAACTTTAACTCCCCATTACTTTGGGATGTATTTGCAATTTCTACGTATTTATCTGTATCGTTAGTTTTCTGGTGGACAGGTTTATTACCAGATTTCGCAATGATTAGAGATAGAGCAACAAGACCTTTTCAAAAGAAGATCTATGCTTTACTAAGTTTTGGTTGGTCTGGACGTGCAAAAGATTGGCAACGTTTTGAAGAAGTATCTTTAGTACTTGCTGGTTTAGCAACTCCTTTAGTACTTTCTGTACACACGATTGTATCTTTTGATTTCGCAACATCTGTTATTCCAGGTTGGCATACTACTATTTTTCCTCCTTACTTTGTTGCAGGAGCAGTATTCTCAGGATTCGCAATGGTAAATACACTTCTTATTATTATGAGAAAAGTATGTAACCTTGAAGACTATATTACAGTACAACATATCGAGTTAATGAACATTGTAATTATGATTACAGGTTCTATTGTTGGTGTAGCATATATAACAGAGTTATTTATTGCTTGGTATTCTGGTGTTGAATATGAACAATTTGCATTCTTAAATAGAGCAACAGGACCTTACTGGTGGGCATATTGGTCAATGATGACATGTAATGTTATTTCTCCGCAGTTCATGTGGTTTAAAAAACTAAGAACAAGTATTATGTTCTCATTCTTTATATCTATTGTGGTAAACATTGGTATGTGGTTTGAACGTTTCGTAATTATTGTAACATCATTACATAGAGATTACTTACCATCATCATGGACAATGTTCTCTCCTACATTTGTAGATATAGGAATATTCATTGGTACTATAGGGTTCTTCTTTGTATTATTCTTATTATACTCAAGAACTTTCCCAGTAATTGCACAAGCAGAGGTTAAAACAATTTTAAAATCTTCTGGTGAACGTTATAAGAAAATTAGAGAAAGAGGAGATAGCCTAGTTGGAACAGGAGCAGATTCTAGAACATCTGAAAAACCAGTTACAGCTTCTAAACCTAAAGTAAAGAAAGTAGTAGATACTTCAGCTGAAGATAATTCAAGTAGAGTAACAAACCTTTTGGGTACTATAGGAACTTTTGATCCGAATACACAAACAGCAGATGATCTTAAAAAGATTAATGGTGTTGGACCAAAAATGGAAGAAGTATTAAATAGCATTGGTATTTATACGTTCTTACAAGTAAGTAAGATGACTAAAAATGAATATGACTTGTTAGATTCTATTACAGAATCATTCCCAGGAAGAGCAGAACGCGACGATTGGGCAGGACAAGCTAAACAACTAATAAACTAAAAGTAGCATATGGAAGCTTCAAAAGTAATTCACGCTATTTATACAGACGACGATGTGTTAATGAATGCCGTAAAGGCCGTTAAAGCCGAAAGGTATCACATTGAAGAAATATATACCCCTTTTCCAGTTCACGGACTAGACAAGGCAATGGGATTAGCTCCAACAAGAATAGCAATTGCATCCTTCATGTATGGATGTGTTGGTTTAGCAGTAGCAACCTTAATGATGAATTTCATTATGATTGAAGACTGGCCACAAAATATTGGTGGAAAACCAAGTTTTAGCTATATTGAAAACATGCCAGCATTCGTGCCAATTATGTTTGAGTTAACGGTATTCTTTGCAGCACACTTAATGGTAATTACATTTTATTTACGTAGTAGAATGTGGCCATTTAAAAAAGCAGAAAATCCAGATCCTAGAACAACAGATGATCATTTTTTAATGGAAATTGCTGTTCATGGGAATGAAAAGGAACTAACAACCTTGTTAAATACAACAGGAGCTGTAGAAGTAAATATTATTGATAAAGAAGATGAACATTAATATGAAGCATTTAATAAAAATATTTGTATTCGTACTTGTAGTAAGTTCAATAGTATCTTGTAAAAAAGATTCTAGACCTAACTATCAATTCATGCCTAACATGTATGAACCTGTACCTTATGAGGCGTATGGCGAATCTACTGCCTTTGCAAATGGAGTAGAAGCACAATTACCAGTAGAAGGAACTATACCTAGAGGATATACTCCTTTTGAAATAGCAAATACTACTGCGGGTTACGAAGAAGCAAAAGCAAATTTAGTAAGTCCGTTGGCAGCTGGTCAATATGACGAAGATAAAGCAAAAGACTTATACAACATTTATTGTGGGATTTGCCATGGTAATAAAGGTAACGGTCAAGGGAACTTAGTAAAACGTGAAAAAATACTAGGTATACCAAGTTATGACGATGCAGGAAGAGCTATCAATGCAGGAAGTATTTACCATACTATTTATTATGGTAAAAATGCAATGGGTTCTTACGCAAACCAACTTAACGAAGAAGAACGCTGGCAAGTAGTTGCTTATGTTTTAACGTTGAAAGCTGATTTAGAAAAATAAGATTAGATAAAGTTTATATATAGATATGTACACATTCTCAAATAAATTAAAGACATTTTCTTTCGCACTAATGATTTTAGGGTTATTAGGAGTTGGATATGGTTTTATGACATCTCATAAATCCTTTGAAGACGTTGAAGCCATATTAGCGGAAGAAGCACATCATGGAGGTGGTCATGGCGAAGAAGCTGCACATGCTGCAGTAACAGAAAACGCACATGATACACATGCAACAGAAAATGCACATGCAGAGAATTCGCATGGAACAGAAACAGTTGCACATGTAGACGAACATAAAAAACATGTAGAACATGTACAACATCAAATTGCAAATAGACCTTGGGCTGCATTATATGTAGCGGCATTCTTCTTTATGATGATTGCACTTGGAGTTTTAGCTTTTTATGCAGTACAATGGGCTTCCCAATCTGGTTGGTCTCCTGTTTTATTTAG
Source organism: Lacinutrix himadriensis (assembly GCF_001418105.1). Classification (GTDB taxonomy): domain Bacteria; phylum Bacteroidota; class Bacteroidia; order Flavobacteriales; family Flavobacteriaceae; genus Oceanihabitans; species Oceanihabitans himadriense. Next base: position 246,946 of record NZ_LIQI01000022.1, on the reverse strand, counting down.
AGTAATGGAAGGTATCACAGCATATTTACTTCCTGGTGCTTTAATTGTATTAGCAATTGCTGTCGCTTCCGGTACCATTGGTCATTACAATATTTTTGTTTGGATGGATCCAGAAGTAGTAGCGCATGATAAATTAATACAAGGAAAATCTGGATGGTTAAATACTTGGGGATTTGCAATTAGAGGTTTAATCTTTATTGGAGGTTGGGTTTTATATAGACAGTTTTCTCGTAAATTTTCTATCGCTCAGGATAATGCAACAGATGATAAAAACTTTAAAAAGACTTTCCGTATTTCAGCAGCATTTTTAGTGTTCTTTTTATACACAGAATCTATGATGTCTTGGGATTGGATTATGAGTGTAGATCCACACTGGTTCTCTACATTATTTGGTTGGTATGTATTAGCTGGAATGATGGTTTGCGGTATTACTGTAATCGCATTCATTTCTCTATACTTAAAATCTAAAGGGTACTTAGAATTAGTAAATGATAGTCATTTACATGATTTAGCTAAATTCATGTTTGGGTTTAGTATTTTCTGGGCATACTTATGGTTCTCACAATTCATGTTAATCTGGTACGCTAATATACCGGAAGAAGTAACATACTTTATAACTAGAATTGAAGACTATAGATTACCATTCTTTGGAATGTTAGTATTAAATTTAGTATTCCCATTCTTAGTATTAATGAATAGTGATTATAAACGTATTCCTTGGTTTGTAGTTATGGCAGGTATTGTTATCTTAATAGGACACTATGTAGATGTTTTCAATATGATTATGCCAGCAACTGTAGGTGATAGATGGTTTATAGGAATTCCTGAAATAAGCGCAGTATTATTATTCGCAGGATTATTCATATATGTAGTATTTAATGCTTTAACAAAAGCACCGTTATTAGCAAAACGTAATCCTTTTGTAAAAGAAAGTGAACATTTCCATTATTAATAAGATATAAATAAAGACGATAGACAACAATGACTGCTTTATTAACAATTTTAGTTTTAGTATTTATAGCAATTGCCATTTGGCAAATGGTTAAAATATTTGATTTAGCTCAAGTAGGTACATCAAATAGCCAGGTTGCAACAGATAAAGATAATACCTTAAACGGTTATTTAATGATAGGTTTCTTAGCCTTCATTTATTTAATAACTATTTGGAGTGTTGTAGAATTAGGTGATTTACCTTTAATGTCTAATTCGGCATCAGCACATGGTCCTGAAGTAGATAATTTGATGATGATCTCCATGGTACTTATTTTTATAGTGCAAACCATTACACAATTTCTTTTACACTACTTTGCATACAAGTACAAAGGTGAAAAAGGAAAGAAGGCATTATTTTTTGCAGATAATAACACATTAGAGTTTATCTGGACAATCATTCCTGTTATCGTTTTAGCTGGTTTAATAATCTACGGATTGTTCACTTGGTCAGATATAATGAATGTAAATGAAGATGATGATCCTTTAGTAGTTGAATTATATGCACAACAGTTTAACTGGAAAGCTAGATATGGTGGTGCAGATAATACCTTAGGAAAAGCAAATGTTCGTTTGATCGATATCGACAGAGCTAATATTTTAGGTCTAGACGAAGCAGATCCAAATGCTCAAGATGATGTAATAACATCTGAACTGCATTTACCAGTTGGTCGTACTGTATTGTTTAAAATGCGTTCTCAAGATGTATTACACTCTGCTTACATGCCTCACTTTAGAGCACAAATGAACTGTGTTCCTGGTATGATAACACAATTTGGATTTACACCAACAGTAACCACTGCAGATATGCGCCAAAATCCGGATATGATTGATAAGGTTGCAAATATTAATAACATTAGAGTAGAAAAAAGCAAGAAGTTAATTGCTAAAGGAGAAGAAGCTCTAGAAAGATATGATTTTGATTATTTGTTATTATGTAATAAGATTTGTGGAAAATCACATTACAACATGCAAATGAAAATTATTGTGGAAACTCAAGAAGAGTATGACGCTTGGATGAAAGAACAAAAAGCTTTCAAAAACTCACTAATTAACTAAATTTAATAAGACAAAAGAATATTAAATTATGTCAGCACACGCAGATACACACGATCACGAAGCACACGAAGAGCATCACCATAAAGAAACTTTTGTAACTAAATATATATTTAGCCAAGATCACAAAATGATTGCAAAACAGTATTTAGTTACTGGTACAATCATGGGAGTTATTGGAGTAATCATGTCTCTTATGTTTCGTATGCAAATTGCATGGCCAGAAGAGCCAAATGTAATTTTTGAAGCATTATTAGGTAAATGGGCTCCAGGAGGAGTTATGGATGCAGATATTTATCTTGCATTAGTAACTATTCATGGTACCATCATGGTATTCTTTGTATTAACAGCAGGATTAAGTGGTACATTTAGTAACTTATTAATTCCGTTGCAAATTGGTGCACGAGATATGGCTTCCGGGTTCTTAAACATGGTATCCTATTGGTTGTTTTTCATCTCTTGTGTGATTATGTTAGGTTCCATTTTTGTGGAAGCAGGACCAGCAGCAGCAGGATGGACAATCTATCCGCCATTAAGTGCATTACCAATGGCGCAAGGTGGTTCAGGTATGGGAATGACTTTATGGTTAGTATCTATGGCTATATTTATTGCTTCTTCTTTATTAGGATCTTTAAATTACATCGTTACAGTAATCAACCTACGTACAAAAGGAATGTCTATGACTAGACTACCTTTAACTATTTGGGCCTTTTTTATAACAGCAGTAATTGGTGTTGTATCTTTCCCGGTATTATTATCTGCGGCACTATTATTAATAATGGATAGAAGTTTTGGTACATCGTTCTTCTTATCCGATATATTTATTCAAGGTGAAGTATTGCACTATCAAGGTGGTTCACCAGTATTATTCGAACACTTATTCTGGTTCCTTGGGCATCCAGAGGTATATATTGTAATCTTACCAGCAATGGGGTTAGTTTCTGAAATTATGGCAACTAATTCACGTAAACCAATTTTTGGTTACCGTGCAATGATTGCTTCCATTTTAGCAATTGCATTCCTTTCAACAATCGTTTGGGGTCACCATATGTTTATCTCAGGAATGAATCCATTCTTAGGTTCTGTATTTACATTCACAACTTTATTAATTGCAATTCCTTCTGCTGTAAAAGCATTTAACTGGATAACTACTATTTGGAAGGGTAACATTCAGATGAATCCAGCCATGCTGTTTTCTATTGGATTCGTTTCTACATTCATTACTGGAGGTTTAACAGGAATTATTCTTGGAGATTCAGCATTAGATATTAACGTACACGATACATATTTTGTAATTGCGCATTTCCACTTAGTAATGGGTATATCTGCTCTTTACGGAATGTTCGCTGGAATTTACCATTGGTATCCAAAAATGTTTGGTAGAATGCTAAATAAAAACCTTGGTTATATCCACTTCTGGATCACTGCAATATGTGCTTATGGAGTATTTTTTCCAATGCACTTTATTGGAATGGCTGGTTTACCGAGACGTTATTATACAAACTCAAACTTTCCATTATTTGACGATTTAGCAAATACAAATGTAATTATTACGATTTTTGCATTAATTGGTGGAGCAGTACAATTGATTTACTTATATAACTTCTTTAGCAGTATGTTCTTTGGTAAGAAAGCAGAGAAAAACCCTTGGAGAGCAACTACTCTTGAATGGACTACAGAGGTAAAACATGTTCATGGTAACTGGATAGGAGATATTCCTCATGTATACAGATGGTCTTATGACTATTCTAAACCAGGACATGATGTAGATTTTATTCCTCAAAACGTTCCTTTAAAAGAAGGTGAAGAAGAACTTCAACATTAAGATATACCTGTATAATCAGGAACATCATAACAATTAATAAAAGACCTTTGGATATATATAATATTCCAAAGGTCTTTTTCATTATATTTGTTTAGACTTCTTTGTCATTCTGAACTGGTTTCAGAATCTTTAATATATAACCAATACTAGATTACCACTTTCGTGGAAAGTAAGCATGAACGAAAACCTAGATCCAACAGACGATAATTTTTCACCAGGAGAATTAGATGTCGAAAAAAAGTTAAGACCATTATCCTTTGACGATTTTACGGGGCAAGAACAAGTATTAGAGAATCTTCAGATTTTTGTTCAAGCTGCAAACGGTCGTGGTGAAGCATTAGATCATACACTTTTTCATGGACCTCCAGGATTAGGGAAAACAACCTTAGCTAATATTCTAGCCAACGAGTTGGAAGTTGGAATTAAAGTTACTTCCGGACCTGTTTTAGATAAACCAGGAGACTTAGCAGGACTACTTACCAATCTAGAAGAACGCGATGTTTTATTTATAGATGAAATACATCGCTTAAGTCCAATTGTAGAAGAATACCTGTATTCTGCAATGGAAGATTTTAAGATTGACATCATGATTGAGTCTGGACCAAACGCAAGAACGGTACAGTTAAATCTAAATCCGTTTACCTTAATTGGTGCAACCACACGTTCTGGATTACTAACAGCTCCAATGCGAGCGCGTTTTGGTATACAAAGTAGACTACAATATTATAACACAGAATTATTAACGTCCATAGTACAGCGTAGTGCCGAAATACTAGAAGTGCCAATTTCTATGGAATCTGCAATAGAAATTGCAGGCCGAAGTAGAGGAACACCTAGAATAGCCAATGCATTACTGCGTCGCGTTCGTGATTTCGCCCAAATAAAAGGAAACGGTAGCATAGATATTAAAATTGCTCGTTATGCATTAGAAGCATTGCATGTAGATGCACATGGTTTGGATGAAATGGATAATAAAATACTTACTACTTTAATCGATAAGTTTAAAGGAGGACCAGTTGGTATCACCACATTAGCTACAGCAGTAAGTGAAAACTCCGAAACTATTGAAGAAGTATATGAGCCTTTCCTTATTCAGCAAGGATTTATTATGCGAACTCCTCGCGGACGAGAAGTAACAGAACTTGCTTATAAACATTTAGGAAGAGTTAAAGGTCCTACGCAAGGCGGTTTATTTTAGGGCATTCTCAACCTTCGCTAAAAAAAGCTTCAGTTGGTCACGCTTTTGCAAGTCGCTATCAGAGATGAGCTCCAACAATTGCTCAATCGTTAATGCAAAGAGGAACACAAAACAAAATAGAAACTATTTATAAAGTATAAATGAATAAGAAAATACCAGAAGTTTCTCTTTTTAGTTTTGTTAAGCATTCCTTAGAAATTCTTAAAAATCCGTTGCCTTTTCATCATAAATATTTCGTAAAGTTAGGAGACACTTTTGGTTTGAAAATAGGTTTTAAGTCTAAAGTTGTTTTTAGCAGAGATGCTGCATTAGCAGAATATGCGCTTCAGAAAAATCAAAAGAATTTTATTAAATCTAAAATTCAAACCGAAGATTTAGTAAAATATGTGGGTAGAGGTTTACTGACTTCCGAAGGAGAACATTGGCGAAAACAACGCAAACTCATTCAGCCAGCTTTTCATAAAAATCAATTAAATAATTTATTAGATAGCATTCGAGAAGCTATTCTTTCCGAATACACAAAAGTCACAGTAAACCAAACCATAGATGTTTTTCCAATATTTAATGATTTAGCATTTCAAACGGTGGTTAAATCGTTATTCAGTAGTGCTGTAAATCAGAAAGAGATTAACAGGTTACAGCATATTACAGAATCTGGACAAAAAATGTTGATTAAGGAATTACGTCAGCCTTATTTGGGATGGTGGTTTAAATTAAGTGGCCAAATAAAAAAAGAGTTAGCCTTAACTACAGAAGCTCGTAATATATTAAGACGTATTGTTAATGATCGAAAGTCTTCCGCCGAAAGGCAGAACGATTTATTAGACATGCTTTTAGATGCTAGATATGAAGATGGTGAAGCCATGGAAGAAGAGCAACTAATAGATGAAATTCTTATTCTATTTACAGCGGGACATGAAACTACATCAAATGCGTTAACCTTTATCCTTCAATTATTAGCGAAACATCCCGAATGGCAAGATAAAATTCATGAGGAGTTAGTACGAGTAGCTGCTGAAACGGATGATTTAATGACGCAAATCACATCTTCAAAGATTGCGCAACAAGTAATAGAAGAAGGGATGCGATTGTATCCACCAGCTTATTTTATAGATCGTGTAAACGTGAAGCCAGATAGTTTTAATAATCTGAATTTAGAAGCAGGTTCTAATTTGTTGTTTTCGGTTTACGAAATACATCGTCATCCAGATTTATGGGAACAACCAGATGCGTTCATGCCAGAACGTTTTGCAGAAGGAAGCAGAAAATTCTCCTCACAATATTTTCCATTTGGAGCAGGACCAAGAAAATGTATAGGAAATAACTTTGCGATGTTCGAAATGATTTTGGCTGTTAAAGAACTAGTAAAAAGTTTTAAAATTGAAGCCCAATTTGAAACTATAGCCATTACACCGTTAATAACATTAAAACCAAAAAATGCGTTTCTAAAGTTTGAGAAAAGAGCGTAATGATAGATAATAAAGCGAAATACACAAAAACGATAAAAGACGAAGCCAAACGCCTCGGTTTTTTGTCTTGTGGTATTAGCCAAGCAGTATTTTTAGAAACAGAAGCACCAAGATTGGAAAACTGGTTGAGCAAAAATATGCATGGAGAAATGCGTTATATGGAAAACCATTTTGATAAACGTCTCGATCCTACAAAACTGGTGGACGATTCTAAATCGGTGATTTCACTTTTATTAAACTATTATCCTTCCGAAATACAAAATTCAGAAAGCTATAAGTTATCCAAATATGCTTATGGAACCGATTATCACTTCATTATTAAAGATAAATTAAAACAGCTCTTAGAATATATTCAACAAGAAATTGGGGAAGTTTCCGGACGTGCTTTTGTGGATTCTGCTCCAGTTTTAGACAAAGCGTGGGCAGCAAAATCTGGTTTAGGTTGGATAGGCAAACACAGCAATCTACTCACACAACAAACAGGATCCTTTTATTTTATAGCAGAACTTATTGTGGATCTAGACTTAGAATATGATAGCATTACCACAGACCATTGCGGAACTTGCACTGCTTGTATAGATGCTTGCCCAACGCAAGCCATTACAGAACCGTATGTAGTAGATGGCAGTAAATGTATTTCTTATTTTACTATCGAGTTAAAAGAGCAACTACCAAATAGCATGAAAGGTGCTTTTGACGATTGGATGTTTGGCTGTGATGTGTGCCAAGATGTTTGCCCTTGGAATAAATTCTCAAAACCGCATAAGGAGCCACTTTTTAATCCGCATCCAGAATTGTTAGCAATGACAAAAAAAGACTGGGAAGAAATTACACAAGAAACTTTTAGTAAAGTGTTTCAAAAATCTGCAGTAAAGCGTACCAAGTTCTCTGGGTTAATGCGAAATATTCTATTCCTTAAAGAATAAAATTCATCTTATCATCTAACTAATTAATGTTTTATGGTAAAACATTTGACTAAATATAGAAAGTTTTCTATATTTAATTGTTGTTATTTAAAAAGTTGGTATGAAACGCAACGGAGTTCTTATTTAATTTGAAAATTAAAAAACAAATACTTATCCATATTCCATTACTAATAGAGCATTAATAACAGGTAAATCATACCAATTAGGATAGTAGTGGGATTTTATTTTGGTGATTACTCTAAAATAGCCCTAGATATTTTACTTGACCTAATCTTACCTTAATATTAACAAACACATAAATATTAAGGTGTTTATGTGGTTTAATTATTTTTTATATGAAAAATACTATTATTCTATTATTACTTTGTACTCTATTTATTAACTGTAAAAGTGTATTGTACAACTCCCATTTAAACAGAATTGGTATCTATAATGATATAATTAATTTACAGAGAATTACAAAAAAAGATCAACAGATTGTTTTCTTTCCTATCGCTCACTTAGATATAAAATTGTTTTATAAAGATGTGAAGAATAAAATAGACTCTTTAAAAAACGAGGGGTATTATTTCTATTATGAAAAGTTAAATTTGGATGTAAAACGAGACTTGCAAGTTGTCCAGAAACAAGTTGGTGGAATGACTGTTGGTTTGGGAGTCCATGCACTTGTATAGAATTTCATGATTGTGAGATTGAAGTAGAATATGAATTTTAAATAATACCAAATGAAAAATATAATTAAGGTAGTATTATTTGTTTTAATAATAAACTTTTCTTTAAATCACTTACTTGTAAGTTTAGTAGATAAAACAAATTATGAGCTTTTTTACTCTCTTAAGATTTGTCAAAAAATAGTAATGATACTTATATCGTTTTATTTAATAAGTAAAATTAAACTTAATTTAAGAAGCTATAAAGAGAATATAATTACCATTGTTATTACTTTAGTTATATTTTATTTTAGTTACAATTACGTTTCTACTAAGATTATAGAGACTAATCTGGATGTTTCTTGGTTTAATAATTTGTTGTTTTTTATATCTTGTTTATGTGTTGCAATTTTTGAAGAATTATTTTTTAGAGTTTATGTTTTTGAAAGAATTTATAAGTCCAAAAAAAAAATAATATTATCCATTGTTTTAACTAGCGTGATTTTTGGATGTGCTCATTTCTCAAACATGCTAAAAGCGGATGTAGAGCAATTATCTATAATAATACAAGTAATATCAGCAGTGGGTATCGGGTTAATTTTTCAAACGATATTAATTAGAGTAAAATCCATATTATTTGTAATAACATTACATGCTATAATAAATTATTTAGGGATGTATAAATCAAAACTTATTGAAAATCAAAATATTAGTAAAAATATCGATAGCTATACGATTAGTGAATTTATATCCAGCCTTATGTTTACTTTAATATTCATTGGTATAAGCTTATCCATATCCTACATCCTAATAAAAAAAGTTAAATATAAATCTAAAATTATAGGTTTATAATTTTAATAAGAAAAGTAAATATTACAAATTATAAAAAATTTTGATTTTTCATTAGAACAAATGATTACTTATTATTATTATTAAGTGTTTTTTTAACAATTCTTGCTGAAGAATAGGTTTATGAAAACTATAAGTAAAGTTTTTAAAAACGAATTAATTCTCAATTTTCGAAATGATTAGGTTGTAAATGAAGTAGTTATGAATAGACATAAAACAGCTCACATATTCCAAAGACATCAAATTAGTTGTTATAGTTCGATTATGAGTATATATTAATCTTATCAAATACTTTTTTTAAGTGTTTAAACAAACTTCAGAAAAGAGAAATAAGCTCTCTGGTTAGCACCAAATATCCATTTTATAAGAATTTAATTTCTTGTTATCGTCTAATAATTAATGTTTTAGAACAAAAACATTTTGTTTTGTATAGAAAATTTTCTATATTTAGTTATTATTAATCTTAAAAGTGGAATACGAAACAGAAAGGAAATAACTGAAAAAGAGAAAGCCTCTACTAGGTAAAGGCTCTCATAGGTTCGCTAAAACCAAAATAAACAGTGTTTATCTTTTATAAAGATACAAAAAAATTAAATAAGATAAAAGCGAGTTTGTTTTGAAGAGTGTAAAGCTTACACACTTTAAAAAGCCGTGTATACCGAAAAACGCATAGAGTAGGTAATCTTATTTAAATCTTATTAAAATGAAAAACTTAAAAAATGTAATGTCAGTTATTACTTTGACTTTGGTGATGTTGGTTTCATTTAATGTGCATGCGCAGAAAAATGAATATTCTAAGGAACAAGTTGAAGATGTTAAAACTAAACTTCGACAAGGAATGAATTCATTTGTAGAAAGTGTTAAGCCCTTTTATAAGAAGGGAATGTCTTTCGAGGAATACAAATTAGTTTTAATTGGAAAAAATAATAAAAATATTACGGTAGAAGGGAATGCATTGTTAAAAAAAGCATATATCTATATTAGTAATTCAACCTCTTCTGGAAAAATCATAGATGAGGATTCTACAATAGAATTTGTAAAGGCCCTAAGTTATATTAACAAATCTAATTCTGAAAAAAAATCTTCTGATAGTGAGTTTTTATTGTTCGGAAGCACTATGGGAAACACTTTTCCGTTAGCCAACAATACCAGCAACAAAAAAGATTACCCTTGTAGATGGTATCAAATACGATGTCATTTAGTTCAACTTTTTGGTGATAGCACTGCAGATGATATATTGGTGGCGGCAAGTTGTGCTTTTATTCTTTTAATAGGAGGAAGCTGTTAAATAATTTAAAAGCTGCTAGTGTTAAAATTGCTAGCAGCTTAATTAAAAATGAAGCTTCTAAAGTTTACACTTTTTATTAATAGTTTAATAAACGAAATCAAAATTATTACATTATGAATAGATTTTATAATTACATATCATTCCTTTTACTATTATGTGTATTGTCTTGTGCGAGTTGGAAAGCAAATTTAGCGCTTACAAAACTTGGGATTTATGATGACGATCTAAACATAGTTAGTTTTTTTAACAATAAACAAACTGTTGTTTTTGTTCCCATGAAGCATGCTGGAACGAAATCATTTTACAATAATGTTAAATTGGCCATTGATTCGTTGACTAAAGAAAACTACTTGTTTTATACCGAGTTTATTGATAATGATACAACTTATAAAGATTATAATATTTATTCTAAAAAACTTTTGAAATTAATGAAATTTGAAAAGCTTATTGGTAATGATTCTTTAGAAGGACCTGAAGATTTTTTCAAAGCAATATATGGTGGAAAAGTGAAGTTAAAAAAAGAATTAATTGCTCAACCAGCATATTCTGATTTAGGAATGTTAATTAGTAAAAATAAACATGTTGACATTACATCAAAAGAAATAGTGATGGAGTATCAAAGAAGAACGAATACCGAAGTGTTATTAATAGATGATTTTAATGTCGATAAAGAAGTATACAAAGATATAATTATAGAATATAGAAATAGGCACGTAATAAATGAATTAAAAAAGGATTCACACCAAAAAATTGCAATTGTATATGGTAGTGCACATTTTGTAGGCATTGAAAATAGACTATTAAATCTTAGTTATAATGAAACAGTTCATTCTAGAAAAAGCCAATAACCATTAGTTCTACTTAAAATAAAATATATTTATTACGATGAAAAAACTCATACACATAGCAATGCTATGCATACCTCTTATTGCCTTTTCGCAACAGAAAAATGTAATAGAAAAGAATACTGTTAGTAGCGAATTAATCTTTGGTAAATACACAGACTGTTTAAGACCTGGAGGTATTTGTACTTTTAATACAAGTACTACTAAAGCACAAGCAAACACACAAGTAACCTATAATAAAGAGAATACCATAACCTTAATTATAGATAGATCTAAAATTACAAAAGAGGAAGAATATAAAATAGTCGGGCAATACCTTACTACAACCTCTAAAGTAAAAGAATTAACCTTTATTATGGAAGAGGATTTAACGCTAGAAGCAGAAACCAAATCAGGTTTGAAAACAGCAAACCATCTAACCAAAATAGCAAAGGGGAATTATCCAGTAGCAATTACAAAAGATACGTTTACTATAACTTTAATCTTAGAATAGTATGGTACAATTCATAAAACATTTAATAGCAATAGTACTCTTGTTATTTATATCCTATTCTGGTTTTGCACATGTAAAACCAGGAAATGATATCGCTATTGTTTTAAACGAGTTAGAACAAGAAACAAAGGCTGTAACTTCACGTTATGATTTTAAAAACATTACTTTACAGCAAAGACTTATCGTTTTAAATGCAAAACTCATAACAACAAATAATATAAACAAGCAAGTCGCTCTTCTTATAAAAAAAGACAACTTAAAGGAACAATTAAATGTAAACGCTTTATCCGAAGCTAGTGATATTAGTAAAATACGCTATTTAAAGGGCTTGCAGATTATTAAAATACTATATGAAAAAACCTTGAGTTTAGATCATCATTTCTCTAGTGTAGCCACTTTTAATGAAATTAATAATTTGAGCAATCCCAACCACTATCCAGAGTTTGCCAAAATGAAGGATGTCATTAGTAGTAAGCAAGATAAAAAAGCAGGGTTTAATTTATCTAGTATTTTGGGAGATAATATTTATACTTCTGTGGTGCATTCCATAGTATCCTTATTTACTAACACCAGCTCTAGTCAAACCGAAAAAGAGGCCGACTTAAAAGGCGTGGAATGTATTTTAGATTTTACGTTACGCATGCATAATGATTTAAATACAATCTATTTTGAAACTGCTTTTTTACAAAAGAGTAACGATAATATTATTATAGAGTTGGAACAGTTATTTGTCGATTTTACAAAACCAATTCAATATAAAACACCTTTAAAGGAATGCAGAAACACAGACGATTGGGATGCTGTTAGAGAAAATCTTAATGGTTTTCTGGAAGAATTAAACAAAGTCATAAGTGATGATACACAACGTTACAAAGCACATAAAATGCAAATAAATTTGGAGTTTCCTATTGATAGATTATTACAATTTATTACCCAATACAATTCGCATATCAATCAAGGCGCAAAGTTTTATGAAAAATTCGGCATTATGCTAAATAGTTATGAAAATGAAAAACAATGTGCTTCAAAAATACCAGCAGAATACAAAACCCTAAAAGAAAACATAAAAGTTAGTATTGATAAATTTAATACCGCTTACAAGCCCGTTGAAATTAATGGAAGTAAAATGAAGCAAGTGCTTTACGGAATTAATGAATACGATTAATTTCTTTATTTTACATAGGAAAAGCTATTGGGGCAAATATTAGGTATTTAACGATAGAAGCATTAGTTTATAGATACGATTAACATATGACTTCAAAATAAATTTAGTTAATTTTGAAATGTCTGAAGAATTATCTCGACTACTATCGATTAATTAATAAAAAGAATATAAAAAATGAAAATACCTTATAACCTTTTAGGTTTGTTTTTAGTCTTAAATCTTGTAGCATGTAAAGAAACTACAAAAAAAGAAACAGCTACTAGTACGGAAGTGAAAACAACGGAAGCTGAATATAATATTCCAGAATATTGGATACAAGACAGAGTTGCAAAAGCGAATAAAAGACTAAATACTACAGAAGCAGGTAAGGTGCTGTGGAATGCTATGGAAGCACATGGAGGATTAGATAAATGGTATGGTAATGGTTATTTTTCTATGCGTTTTAATTATGAACCAGTAGATGGTAAAGGGATTAGAGACTCTTATCAAACCATAGATACTTGGAGCAATAAAGCAAGACATAATAGTATTACAGAACCAACCTCTATTTTTGGTTGGGATGGTCAAGAAGCTTGGATAAAAGCAAAAGACAGTACATCGTTTGCTTATGATACTAAATTTTGGGCTTTAACACCATTGTATTTTTCAGGGCATCCATTTGTTTTGGATGGAGAAGGTGTGAATCTAGAATTATTACCAGAACAAGAATTTCAAGGAACGATGCAAAAAGTAATAAAAGCTACTTATGATGCTGGTATAGGTTCTGCTCCAGATGATTATTATATTCTGTATGTAAATACAAAAACGAATTTGGTAGATGCCTTTAAATATATTGTTTCCTATCCAAAGTACTTTCCAAATGGAGGGCACGCACCAGAAAAAATTACGGTTACGCAAGGAACAACTACTGTAGACGGAATTGTTTTTGCAACCGGATTTAAAACCTATTGGTCTACTAATGATAAAGATGGACTGGGGGAATATATCACTAAAATAAGTGTTAGTGATCTTAGTTTCTCTCCAACAGTAGAAGAGAATTTCTTTTCTAAACCAGAAGGAGCAAAAGTGTTAATGGATTAGTTTTAATAACGAATAGTATAATAAAAGTCTTAGTAATCCTCTTGTGATTACTAAGGCTTTTTGTTTTTAAGAGGTTTTGTTTACTTCAGAAAATAGAATTATTCACAGCAATTATTAAGCTATTTCAATTTGCTTTTTTCTATGCTCTGTTCTTCTAATAGTTTATATTTGCTAGTTCCATAAATTAATAATAATTATGAGTAAACAAAGCAAACGAAGAGAAGCTTTAGTATATCACGCAAAGCCAACTCCAGGAAAGATAGAAGTAGTACCTACAAAAAAATATGCAACACAAAGAGACTTGTCTTTAGCATATTCGCCAGGTGTAGCAGAGCCTTGCTTAGAAATAGAAAAAGATAAAGAAAACGCTTATAAGTACACCGCAAAAGGAAATCTCGTAGCAGTTATATCTAACGGAACAGCAGTTTTAGGTTTAGGTAATATTGGTCCGTTAGCATCCAAACCAGTAATGGAAGGAAAAGGACTTCTGTTTAAAATATTTGCAGGAATAGATGTTTTTGATATTGAAGTAGATACCGAAAACGTAGAAGAATTTATTGCTACAGTTAAAAATATAGCACCAACTTTTGGAGGAATTAACCTAGAAGATATAAAAGCTCCAGAAGCTTTCGAAATTGAAAAACGATTAAAAGAGGAGTTGGATATTCCTGTAATGCATGATGATCAACATGGTACAGCAATTATTTCTGCAGCAGCATTATTAAATGCTTTAGAACTTTCCGAAAAGAAAATTGAAGAAGCTACAATAGTAGTTAGTGGCGCAGGACCAGCAGCAATCTCGTGTACTAGGCTATACCAAGCCTTTGGTGCAAAACGTGAAAATATTGTCATGCTAGATAGTAAAGGTGTGATTCGTGAGGATAGAGGAAATCTTTCCGCTGAAAAAGCAGAATTTGCAACCCATAGAAAAATAGATACACTAGACCAAGCCATGCAAGATGCAGATGTGTTTATTGGTTTGTCTAGAGCAGATGTGCTAACACCAAACATGTTAAAAGTCATGGCCAAAAACCCAATAGTTTTTGCAATGGCTAATCCAGATCCAGAAATAAGCTATCAACTAGCCATAGATACTAGAGATGATATTATTATGGCAACTGGTAGAAGTGACCATCCTAATCAAGTAAATAATGTATTAGGATTCCCATTTATTTTTAGAGGTGCTTTAGATGTTCGTGCTACTGCAATTAACGAAGCTATGAAAATGGCAGCAGTTAAAGCGTTGGCAGAATTAGCAAAAGAAGCAGTTCCAGAGCAAGTAAACATTGCGTATGGCGAAACTAGATTAACATTCAGTAAAGAGTATATCATTCCAAAACCTTTTGATCCTCGTTTAATAACAACGGTTCCACCAGCTGTAGCAAAAGCAGCTATGGAAAGTGGTATAGCAAAAGAACCAATAGAAGATTGGCAAAAATATGAAGACGAATTATTAGAACGCCTTGGTAGTGATAATAAAATAGTTAGGCTTTTATTAAATAGAGCCAAAACAAACCCAAAGCGTGTAGTATTTGCTGAAGCAGATCAATTAGATGTTTTAAAAGCGGCACAAATTGTATATGAAGAAGGGATTGCACATCCAATTCTTTTAGGAAGAAGAGATGAAATTGAAAGACTAAAAGAAGAAATAGAGTTTGATGCAGATGTGCTAATTATCGATCCTAAATCGGATGAAGAATTAGAACGTAAAAACAGATATGCAGATGCCTATTGGCAACAACGTAAACGTAGAGGAATCACATTGTATTCTGCGCAAAAAATAATGCGTGAGCGTAATTATTTTGCAGCGATGATGGTGAATGAAGGCGATGCAGATGCACTTATTTCTGGTTATTCTAGAAGTTATCCTTCGGTAGTAAAACCAATGTTAGAACTTATTGGAATGGCACACGGAACAACGCGTGTTGCTACTACCAATTTAATGATGACTAAACGCGGACCTTTGTTTTTAAGTGATACCGCAATTAATATTGATCCAACTGCTAAAGATTTAGCTATTATAACGCAAATGACCGCTAGAACTGTAAAAATGTTTGGTATGGATCCTGTGATGGCATTGACTAGTTATTCTAACTTTGGCTCTTCCACAAATGAGAAAGCTTCCAAAGTAAGGGATGCAGTTGCTATACTTCATAAAGCATATCCAGATATGGCTGTAGATGGTGAATTGCAAACCGATTTTGCCTTAAATAGCGAAAAGATAAAAGAAGTATTCCCGTTTTCTAAATTAGCTGGAAAAAAAGTAAATACGTTGATTTTTCCTAATCTAGATGCCGCAAATATTACTTACAAATTATTAAAAGTACTTAATAAAGCAGATTCTATCGGGCCAATTATGATGGGAATGCGCAAGCCTGTTCATATTCTTCAACTTGGAGCAAGTGTAGACGAAATTGTAAACATGACCGCAATTGCTGTTATTGATGCGCAAGAAAAAGAAAAATGGGAATTAAAACAGAAGAAAAAGTTAAGTAACATGTAAGTATTTTACCGATTAAATTAACATTTTATTGTGATTTAACATATCACAATGGTAATGCACAATAATTTTATTACATTTGAGAGTTTAATGCGAACTTTTACATGATTACACACATACAAGGAAAATTAGTAGAGAAAAATCCAACAGACGTTGTTATAGACTGCAATGGTGTAGGTTATATGCTTAACATTTCGTTACATACATATTCTCAAATTCCAGATCAAGAAAACCTAAAATTGTATACGCATCTTCAAGTTAAAGAAGATTCGCATACATTATTTGGGTTTTCTTCATTAGCAGAAAGAGAAATGTTTAAACTACTAATTTCTGTAAGTGGTATTGGAGCAAGTATTGCGCGTACCATGCTTTCTTCATTAACACCAAAACAAGTTAGAGAAGGAATAGCAATTGGTGATGTAGCTTTAATTCAATCTATAAAAGGAATTGGAGCAAAAACAGCACAACGTGTTATATTAGATTTAAAAGACAAGGTTTTAAAGATTTATGATATTGATGAAGTTTCAGTATCTCAAAACAATACAAGTAAAGATGAAGCGTTATCTGCTTTAGAAGTTCTTGGTTTTAATAAAAAGCAGGCAGAGCGTGTGGTGGATAAAGTTATTGCTATTCAACCAGATGCTACCGTAGAAGTAATTATAAAACAAGCTTTAAAAAATTTATAATAAGATTTGAATACAACTAACTATAAGTCCGCAATCGAAATTAAAACGCAACTTTTTACTATAGCTGCAATTTTATTGTCTTTTGTAGCTTGGTCGCAAGAACCAACACCACAAGATTCTACAAGTACAGGGTACAGTTTGGGTAATTTGCAAATGCCTAATCCTACCAGTATTGTTTCGCAATACACCTATGATCCTGTCACAGATAGATATATTTATACAGAATCTGTAGGAACATTTAATATTAACTATCCGGTAATTTTAACGCCAAAAGAATTTCAAAGTCTAGTTGCAAAAGAGAATCAAAGAAGCTACTACAAACAAAAAATAGATGCTTTCGATGGTAAAAAAGAAGGAAGTGAAGAAGAACAAAAAAACCTACTACCAGAATTTTATGTAAACTCCGGACTTTTTGAAACCATTTTTGGAAGTAACACCATTGAAGTAGTACCGCAAGGATCTGTAGAAATGGATTTAGGAGTGCTATTCACTAAACAAGATAATCCTTCCTTTTCTCCTCGAAATCGTAGTAATTTTACTTTCGATTTTGACCAACGTATTAGCTTAAGTTTATTAGGTAAAGTGGGTACGCGTTTGCAAGTAACAGCAAACTATGATACAGAATCTACTTTCGATTTTCAAAACCTTGTAAAGTTGGAATACACACCAACCGAAGATGATATCATTCAAAAAATAGAAGTTGGTAACGTAAGTATGCCACTTAATAGTTCTTTAATTACGGGAGCGCAAAGTTTATTTGGTGTAAAAACACAATTGCAATTTGGTAAAACGACTATTACAGCTGTTTATTCTGAACAAAAATCAGATACCAAAACCGTAGTTGCACAAGGAGGAGGAACATTAGAAGAGTTTGACTTTTTTGCTAGAGACTATGATGAAAATAGACACTTCTTTTTAGCGCATTATTTTAGAGATAATTATGATAATGCCTTAAATAACTATCCTTTTATAAACTCTCAAGTACAAATTACTAGAATAGAAGCTTGGGTTACTAATAGAAGTAACAGAACAGAAAACGTAAGAAATATTGTTGCATTACAAGATTTAGGGGAATCCAACCCAAATAATATAGGGTCTGCCGTAAACGTAGTAGATCCCAATCCAAATGCATATCCAGATAATGATAATAATGCTTTCGATCCAACAAACATTGGAGGAGGAGGATCACAACTTAATGATCTAATTAGAGACATTGCTACCGTACAAAATGGTATTACTGTTACCGGTGTTTCCGAAGGAGCAGATTATGCAAAACTAGAAAACGCAAGAAAGTTAGAAGAAGGTCAAGAGTATGTATTAAATACACAGTTAGGTTATATTTCTTTGAACCAACGTTTAAATAATGATGAAGTATTAGCCGTTGCCTTTCAATTTACCGTGGCAGGAGTAGTATACCAAGTTGGTGAATTTGCAAATGATGGTGTAGACGCAACTGGAGTTACTACAGATGTAGACGGAAACGTTACATCCGTTACTAATAACAACTTAGTTTTAAAATTAATAAAAAGTCCAATTACATCTACTTCCCAACCAATTTGGGATTTAATGATGAAAAACGTTTATGATACAGGAGCGTATCAATTAAGTCAAGAAGATTTTAAATTAAATATATTTTATAACGAAGGTTCTCCAGTAAACTTTATTACGCCAGTTACTTTAGCAGATGGAACTACTGTTCCATTTCCAACTTTTGATGCCAATACAACGGTAACTACAGATGATTCTGAAATAACTGAAACACCATTAATACGTTTGTTTCATTTAGATAAATTAAACTATAATAATGATCCACAAGTTGGAGGAGATGGTTTCTTCGATTTTGTTTCTGGGATTACGGTAATTCCGCAAAACGGAAAAATTGTATTTACAAAAGTAGAACCATTTGGACGTTATTTATTTGATGTTTTAGATAATGATGGCAACCCTTCAAATAATGAAGCAGACTATCAATCTAATACATATACAAATCCGAATCACGAAAAATTTGTATATGATATCCTATATAAAGAAACAAAAACTGCTGCTCTAGAGGAAGTAGAAAAAAATAAATTCCAAATTAAAGGTCGGTATACATCTTCTGGTAGTGGAGGAGGTATTTCCATTGGTGCGTTTAATGTACCAAGAGGTTCTGTGGTTGTTACAGCTGGAGGACGTGTTTTAGTAGAAGGTATCGATTATACCGTAAACTATCAATTAGGTACCGTGCAAATTTTAGACGAAGCGCTAAAAGCATCCAACACACCAATTCAAGTATCTACAGAGAATAACTCTATATTCGGACAAACTTCCAAGCGTTTTTTCGGATTGAATGTAGAGCATAAGTTTAACGAGAACTTTGTGATAGGTGCAACGTACATAGGACTAAAAGAAAGACCTGTAACGCAAAAAGCGAATTATAACAGTGAGCCAATTAATAATAAAATATATGGTTTAAATGCAAACTACTCTACAGAAGTTCCATTTTTAACAAGATTAGTAAATAAACTACCAAATATTGATACCGATGCACCTTCTAATTTTTCCATAAGAGGAGAAATTGCAGCCTTAAAACCAGGATCGCCTAGCGGAACAGATTTTGACGGAGAAGCAACTTCTTATATAGATGATTTTGAAGGTTCGCAAAGTGCCATAGATTTAAAGTCGGCTAGTTCTTGGTACTTATCAAGTAGACCAAAAGGATTAGCATCACCAGGTTCGTCGGAAGATAATGTTATTCAAAATGGTTTTGGTAGAGCAATGTTAAACTGGTATCATGTAGATCCAATTTTTTATAGTAGCAGAAGACCAGATGGTATTAGTGACGAAGACATGTCTGGTTTATATTCTTCAAGAGTATTTATTAATGAGCTTTTTCCGGTACAAGATATCGCACAAGGGCAAACAACCGTTTTAACTACTTTAGACTTGGCTTACTATCCGGAAGAACGTGGTCCTTATAACTTTGAGCCAGGTGCTGAAACTGGAAATTTAGATTTACCAGAAAACTCTTGGGCAGGGATTTCACGACAACTTACTTCCACAGATTTTGAACAAGCAAATGTAGAATACATTGAGTTTTGGTTACAAGATCCTTTTCAAGAAAATGCTACCAACCCTGGAGGTAAATTAGTGTTTAACCTTGGTAATATTTCAGAAGATATTATTAAAGATGGTAGAAAAGTCTATGAAAATGGTTTGCCACAAGATGGTAATATTGCTATAGGAACTACAAGTACAAGTTGGGGAACCGTTGTACCACAAAATCAATCTTTAATTTACGCCTTTGATACCACAGGGCAGGAACGTACCAATCAAGATGTTGGTTATGATGGATTTGATGATAGTGAAGAAGCTGTTCTTCCTCCAAATGTTACAGACCCTTTACTGGATGCTATTTATGGTCCGTATAGAGGATTAGATGATCCTTCAAACGATAACTACTCTTACTTTTTAAATACAGATGGAGATGTTTTTGAAAGATATAAACGTTATAATGGAGTAGATGGTAATTCACCAGATACCTTTAGTGATACCAACAGAGGAAGCTCTACACAACCAGATGTTGAAGATATTAATAGAGATAACACAATGAATACCATTGATGGTTATTTTGAATATGAGTTAGATATTACTCGTGCAACATTAAATGTGGATAGCAATCCGTTAATTGTAGATTCTAAAGTAGCGTCTAGAAATATGCCAAACGGAACATCACAAACCGTAAATTGGTATCAATTTAGAGTTCCAATTTCAGAACCTACAGCAGATGAAGGAGGTGATATTCGTTCTATGCGTTTTGCACGTATGTATTTGAAAGATTTTACAGAGACTACTTTTTTTAGATTTGGTTCTTTAGATTTAGTACGTAGCGAATGGAGAAGATACTCGCAAACTTTAGATTTAGATGATATAGATCCTACAGATGATGATACTAATTTTAGTATTGGTGTAATTAGTACTTTAGAAAATGATGGAGATTATGATTCTCCTCCAGGAGTAGATCCAGAAGAATTATATAACAACAATACCGTAATTAGACAAAATGAGCAATCCTTAGTCGTTAATGTTTGCGATTTGGAAGCGGAAGATGCAAGGGCTGTTTACAAGAATATAAATGTAGATATGAGGCAGTATAAACAACTTAAAATGTTTATGCATGCAGAAGCAGGAGAAGCTTTTTCTTCTTTGTCCGATGGAGAATTAGTTGGTTTTATAAGAATGGGTAATGACCTTTCTCAAAACTATTACCAAATTGAAGTGCCTCTAGTAGTATCTACAGGAACATCTAGATCCGATCTTTGGCCAGATGCCAATGAATTAGATATTGAATTAGCCATTTTACAACAAATGAAAGCAAAAGCTATTTCAGATAACTTTAGCGCAACAGAAGCAACGTTCTATGATGTTATAGATGGAAAATTAAGTGATAATCCTGTTGCCGAATTTTCAGAATATGTAGTCGGTCAACAACGTGTAGCAATATTTGGTAATCCAAATTTTGGAGACATAAGAAGTTTAATGGTTGGTGTTAAAAACGCTAGTGATATAGATAAATGTGGTGAAATCTGGTTTAATGAGCTTCGTCTTGCAGAAATGGATAACGAAGGTGGTTGGGCAACTGTGGTAAGTGCAGATGCAAATATTGCAGATTTTGCAAATATTAGCGCAACAGGTAGATATAGTACCTCTGGTTTTGGTTCAATAGAGCAAGGGCCTCAAGAGCGTAGTCTAGAAGATGTACAACAATATGATGTAGTTACCAATGTAAATGCAGGGCAATTGTTACCAAAGAAATGGGGAATTCAAATCCCGTTTAATTATGGTCAAGGGGAAGAAAGCATTACTCCTAAATATGATCAACTATACGAAGATATTGAACTGCAAACAAGAATAGATGCGGCAGAAACTAGTGCCGAAAAAGAGACTATTAAAGAACAATCTCAAACCTACACGAAAAGAAAAAGTATTAATTTTATTGGTGTAAGAAAAAATAGAACTACAGATAAAAAACCACAATTCTATGATGTAGAGAACTTAACATTAAGTTATTCTTATAACAAAGTAGAACATCGTGATTTTGAAATAGAACGCTCACTAGACCAACAAGTGCGAACAGGAGCAACGTATGCATATAGTTTTACACCACTATCTATAGAACCATTTAAAAAGAACGATTCTTTATTTACTGGAAAATACTGGAAAATGTTAAAGGATTTTAACTTTAACCCTTTACCATCAAGCTTTACCGTTAATTCTAACTTTAACAGACAGTTTAATAAACAGAAATTTAGAGACGTAGATTTAGGAGGTTCTAATATTGGTTTAGAAGAATTATATAGAAGAAATTATACCTATGATTTTCAATATACAATAAACTACAATTTAACAAAATCATTAAGTTTAGACTTTACTTCTTCTAGTGATAAAATTGTAAGAAACTATTATATTGACGATGAGTTAAACGGAAGACAAGATCCAGAATTAAACGTTTGGGATGGCTTTTTCGATTTTGGAGATCCTAACAGATTATACCAAAAACTTGGCGTAAACTACCAATTACCTATAAATAAAATACCAACCTTTAGCTTTATCGATGCTACATATACCTATGGTGGTGAATTTCAATGGCAAAAAGGATCTGATTTATATGGGGATTTAGAGCTAGACGGACAAACGTACGATTTAGGAAACTCTATATCTAATGCAAGTCAGCACAATATTAATGCATCTTTAGATATGAAAAAGCTGTATAAATATATTGGTATATCTCAAAAAAGAACCAGAGGTAACTTAGGTAAATCACAAAGAGCAACACCTCCTGGAGCTGGAGAAGACGGTAAAGCAAAAAAACCGAAACAAGCTAAAAAAACAGGAAAGCTAGCCAACTTCGGAATAGGCTTAATAACCAGTGTGAAGCGTATTCAGTTAAATTATAACGAAGCTAATGGTACCTATCTTCCAGGTTATAAGCAATCACCAGGATTTGCAGGTACATTAAAACCTACAGTTGGTTATACTTTTGGTAGTCAACGTGATATTAGAGATTTAGCGGCAAGAAACGGATGGTTAACGCAGTATCCAGAATTTAATCAGCAGTATACCGAAACACATTCCAAGCAATTTGATTACGCGATTAATGTAGAGCCGTTTAACGATTTGAAACTAGATATTGTTGGTAATAGAATATATGCCGAGAATTTAACCGAAAACTATAATGTAAATAGTGATTACGAATATGTGCACCAAACACCAAACACGTATGGGAACTTTACTATTTCGACTGCTTTAATTAAAACAGCATTTAATAAAAGTGATGAAAACGAATCTAAGACTTTCGAGAATTTTAGAACCAATAGATTAGTAATTGCAAACAGATTAGCAAATAAGTTTTATGGGAATGCAACTTTTAATAGAGATGCAGATGGGTACCCAGAAGGATTTAGTAAATCTAGTCAAGCGGTATTATTACCTTCGTTTGTATCTGCATACCAAGGTCAAGATGCAAGCAAAACAAAAACCAGTGCTTTTAGAGATATACCAATTCCTAACTGGGATTTAAAGTACACCGGTTTTATGAAACTAAAATGGTTTAAAAAACGATTTAAACGTTTCTCTTTATCGCATGGGTATCGTTCTGCATATACTATTAATCAGTTTAGAACAAACTTAGATTATGCTGCTCCAGATGCAACAGTAGATTATGCTAGTCAGCCATCTGATGCATTAGATCAAAACGGAAATTTTAAAAATGAAAACTTATACAGTAATATTAACTTAACAGAAATGTTTAGTCCGTTATTTCGTATAGATTTTGAATCAAAAAGTGCCGTAAAAGTGCTTTTAGAAATGAAAAAAGATAGAATGCTATCCTTAAGTTTCGATAATAATTTAATGACAGAAATTCAAGGTAAGGAATACGTAGTTGGTTTAGGATATCGAATTAAAGATGTAAGAATGAAATCTAAACTTGCCGGACCAACCAAAACAATAATTAGTGATATAAACTTGAAGGCAGATGTTTCTTTTAGAGATAATAAAACCATAATTAGGTATTTAGATTTAGATAACAACCAAATAACCTCTGGTCAATCGCTATGGAGCGGTAAGTTTACTGCAGATTATGCGTTTAGTAAAAACCTAACCGGAATTTTCTATTTTGATTACACGTTTTCAGAATATGCAATATCTACAGCATTTCCACAAACAACAATTAGATCTGGTTTAACATTAAGATATAATTTTGGTAATTAAAAGTTTAAAATTAAAAGACAATTAAATACATTTGCCAATAACAATAATTTATAAATAAAATGAATATCCCAGCAGAATTAAAATATACTAAAGATCACGAGTGGATCAAAATAGAAGGAGATGTAGCTATAATAGGTATTACAGACTTCGCACAAAGCGAATTAGGTGATATTGTTTATGTAGAAGTAGAAACAGTAGACGAAACATTAGAGGCCGAAGAAATTTTTGGTACCGTGGAAGCAGTAAAGACTGTTTCAGATTTGTTTTTACCATTATCTGGAGAGATTACAGATTTCAACGAAGCTTTAGAAGATGAGCCAGAAAAAGTAAATTCAGATCCTTATGGAGATGGTTGGATGATAAAAATGAAATGTTCAGATGTATCACAAGTAGAAAACTTGATGTCTGCCGAAGAATATAAAACACTAGTAGGTGCTTAAAAAATATGCGTTAATTATTACTTTGTCTTATACTGCAGCTTTAACAGTATTAAGTCTTATCAATGTTTCAGGTTTACCAGAAATTAATTATTCCAATACAGATAAAATATTTCACTTTATAGCATATAGTGCTTTAGCGTGGTTTTGGTTTCAAGTATTTTATAATAAATTTAAATGGTCTTACAATAAAGGATTGTTAGTTTCAGCAATTGTTTCTGTAATTTTTGGTATACTTATTGAGGCTATGCAAAGTATGTTAACTAATACAAGAGTAGCAGATAATAATGATATTTTAGCCAATACATTAGGTGTCAGTCTAACTATTATCATTTTATTACTCTTAAAAAAAAGTCTAGTTAAAAAATAATAAACCCTTGCTTATTTGCCAAATAAATGGTTATTTTAGCAACAAGTAAAAACATATAATCATGGAACTCAAGAAAAATCCTAAAGCAAACGTTGGTAGAAACAGTGGTCTATACTTTTTAGTAGGTTTAGCGCTAATGTTATTTTTAACAAATTTTGCAATTAATTATAAAACGTACGATAAGTCTATTATTGATATCGGACAATTAGATTTAGGTGAAGAGTTAGACGAGGAAGTGCCTATTACAGAGCAAATACAAACACCACCACCACCACCACCACCACCTGCAGCACCAGAAGTTATTGAGGTTGTTGAAGATGAGGTAGAGGTAGAAGAAACGGTTATAGAATCTACAGAAACAGATCAAGAAGAAGAAATTGTTGAGGTTGAAGAAGTAGAAGAAGTTGAAGAAGTAGAGGAAGATATTGAAGTTCCTTTTGCAGTTATTGAAAACGTACCTGTTTTTCCAGGATGCGAAAAGGAAGCGAATAACAATGCAAGAAAAAAATGTATGTCTGAAAAAATCAGCAAGTTTGTAAATAAAAAATTCAACACAGACTTAGCACAAGATTTAGGATTAAATGCAGGGAAGCACAGAATCAGCATTCAATTTAAAGTAGATAAAAACGGAAACGTTGTTGGTGTAAGAGCAAGAGCTCCACATCCAAAATTAGAGCAAGAAGCTGTAAAAGTGGTAAGTCAATTACCTAAAATGAAGCCAGGTATGCAACGTGGTAAAGCGGTAACAGTACCTTACGGTTTTCCAATCTCATTCCAAGTACAAGACTAAAAAGAATTTCTTTTTACATAATATTAAAATCCCGTTACAAATTAATGTAACGGGATTTCTTTTTTGGTATGCTTATTGTGATTTTGTCATAATATTAACATTAAAACCTTTGATATTATGAGAAACTTAAAGAATTCTTACGACCTCAATGACCAAAAAGAGGAAAACGTAAAAAAATCACAAAAGCATGATGCAAATTTACAAAAAAACGCAACTATTTACTTTCAAATAGGCTTAATTGTATGTTTGCTATTTAGCTACGGACTTTTAGAAATGGAGTTTGCTAGCAAAACCTACACGCCAGAAGTCGCTTGGGTAGATGATTTACCCGTAGATTATGTTCCAGATACCTTTAAGATTTTTGAAGAACCTGTTAAAGAGGTAAAAGAAACGCCTAAGAAAGAGGAGCCTAAGTTTGTGGATAAAGTAAAAGTTGTAGAGGATGATGATGTTATAGCTAAAGAAACAGCAGGAATGATTACAGAACCTGAAACAACAAATGTGTTACCAAGCGAACCAGATTTTACAGGTTTAGAAAAAGTTCCAGAAGAAGTAACCCTTCCATTTGCTAAGGTAGAAGAAGTTCCTGTGTTTCCGGGTTGTGAAAAAGCAACAACCAATGACGCCCGCAAAGCATGTATGTCAAAGAAAATAGCAAAACATATTCAGAAAAAATTTGACACAGATATCGCTAGTGAATTAGGCTTGTCTGGTAGACAAAGAATTAACGTAGCTTTTAAAATCGACCAAAATGGTGAAATAACAGAAGTTACTGCAATTACAAAATACAAAGAATTAAAACTAGAGGCAGAAGAGGTAATAGGTAAATTGCCAAAAATGAAGCCAGGAAAACAACATAATAAAAATGTGTCTGTGGTGTATTCACAACCTATTATTTTTAATGTGAATTAATAGGGAATAAATCATATTCGTTTTAAATCAAAGTCGTTAATAAGTAATTATTAACGACTTTTTTTTAATTTAACGGATTATAAAAAAATAGTATCTTACCACTTTATTAAAAACAGCAAAACACACTATGAAGAAATTCATCTTTTTACTTCTTCTTATTCCATACGTTACCTTTTCACAAGAAGATTCTTTTTTCGAAAAGCCTCCCGTTTTTCCTAATTGCGAAGCTTCAGAAATAGAAAGCCTTCAAAATTGTTTTGATGCGAACGTGTTAAATCATATTTACAATACCTTTAAAACACCAGAAGTCGTTTCCGAAGAAAAGTATAGCGGAGAAGTTGTCGTACTTTTGAAGTAGATAAGGAAGGAGCTTTTCGTGTTATTTACGTAGATGCCATGTATGATGAATTAAAAGACGAAGCAACTCGTGTTTTTGATGCATTGCCAAAAATTAAACCAGGAACCTATAATGGGAAACCAACGTTTAAGCAGTATTCTATTCCTATTCAAATTCCTATTGTAAACCAAGCGGTGGCAACCAAGAGTCTTGCCTCTAAAAGTCTTACAAAAGAAGAAGATAAAATGTCTATAGAAGATGCTATTAAAACCGAATACGATAGCGTTAATAAAAAGCTGGTTCCATACACAAACAAAGAATATACGAGTCAGTTAAATATCCCTTTTACACATAGTGGATATGCTAAATTTGATAGAAATATCAATCTAGTAGGTACAAATAGCCATACTGCATCTAAGCCATTTGTATATGAAGACGTTTCTAAATATTACGATTTTAAAGCAGAAAAAGAAGCTTTAACAAAAGGAAAAGAAACCTTAGTGTCTAGAAAATTATGGAACGAACATCTTGTGCGTTATCAAGCAGAAAACTACTGGTTTACTATAGATCCTATTTTTGATTTTGAAGTTGGTAAAGATACCGACGCCGATTTTAGTTCTACCTATAATAATACAAGAGGAATTAATATTCAAGGAGGATTAGGGAAGAAATTTAGTTTCTATGCTTCGGTTTTTGAAAGTCAAGGACGCTTTGCGCAATACTATAACCAATATGCGGAATCTATAAAAGCTTCGGATGAGGTTGCTATAATTCCGGGAAGAGGAATTGCAAAACGATTTAAAGATGATTCTTATGATTATCCGGTTGCTGAAGCATATTTATCCTATTCACCTACCGATTTTTTAAACGTACAATTTGGTCATGGTAAAAACTTTATTGGTGATGGGTACCGTTCCTTATTTTTAAGTGATGTTGCTAGTCCTTCCCCGTTTTTAAAGATCAATACCAAGTTCTGGAAGATAAAGTACACCAATACTTGGATGTGGTTAAAAGATGTTACACCAGCAGGTACAGATGCAGAAGGTGCTTATTTAAGTAAATACATGGCAACACATTTTTTAAGCTGGAATGCCACAAAGCGATTAAATGTTGGTTTTTTCGAATCTATTGTTTGGGCAAAATCGCAAAACAGAGGTTTTGATATAAATTACATCAACCCAATTATATTTTATCGTGCTATCGAATTTGAAACTGGACAAGACGCAGGAAATGCAATAATGGGTTTGTCGGCTAAATATAAAATTAACGATAACATCAATGCATACAGTCAGTTTGTGTTAGATGAGTTTTCTTTGAGTGATATTACAGGAGGAGAAAAAAGTTGGAAAAACAAATTTGGGTATCAATTAGGTCTAAAGTATTACAATGCTTTTAAAGTAGACAACCTGATGTTACAAGCAGAATATAATAGAGTGCGTCCATATACCTATTCGCACAACAGTACTTTTTTAAATTACGGACATAATAACCAGTCAATGGCGCATCTTTGGGGAGCCAATTTTAGTGAGTTGGTTTTAATTGGTCGTTACCACTATAAACGCTGGTTTGCAAATGCAAAAATAAATCTAGGAGCTAGAGGTTTAGATTTTGATAACACTATTAGTTATGGAAATAATATTTACCAAAGCTATAACGATAGACCAGGAAATACAGGGATTACAGTAGGACAAGGAAATAAAACCACAACGTTTTATTCCAACCTGCAAGCTGGCTATCTAATTAATCCTGCTACCAATCTAAAAATATTTGCAGATATAAGTGTTAGAGATTTTAATCCGGAAGCACAAACAGCCACTACCTTTAAAAATAATACCGTTTGGTTTAATTTCGGGATTCGAACCGACTTGTTTAACTGGTATTTTGATTTGTAGACAATTCCTTCGAAAGAAGGAATCTATAGAATACTCTTTCAAAAACATATAATTTAAACAACATCCAGTAACTCTAAAAACCACAAACTAAAACCTTGTGGTTTTTTCTTTTTAAATATCGTTTTATAAAGTATCTTTGCACTCGCAAAACAAAGCGTTTTATTTGAGTACAACAGCCACATCTACAGTACAACATAGCATAATTTCAGATTTTAAAGAAATTACTAAAATGCGCTTGGCATTAAGTGTCGTGTTTTCTTCGCTTGCAGGTTACCTGTTAGGTGTAGATATCGTGAATTATAAAACCCTTATTTTATTGGCCTTTGGAGGTTATTTTATGGTTGGTGCATCTAATGCGTTCAATCAAATTATAGAGAAAGATCTAGATGCTTTAATGGATAGAACCAAAGACAGACCAGTTGCTGCAGGACGTATGTCTGTAAATACTGCCTTTGCTATTGCTTCTGTTTTTACCATTTTAGGAATCGTTATTTTATATATCATAAATCCGCAAACAGCTATGTTTGGAGCGATTTCTATATTTTTATATGCTTGTGTGTATACACCGTTAAAAACAAAAACACCATTATCTGTGTTTGTAGGTGCTATTCCGGGAGCAATTCCATTTATGTTAGGTTGGGTTGCGGCAACAAATGATTTTGGTATCGAACCAGGAACCTTATTCGCCATACAGTTTTTCTGGCAATTCCCCCATTTTTGGGCTATTGGCTGGTTTTTATACGACGATTATGAAAAAGGAGGTTTCTTTATGTTACCTACAAGAAAGAGAGATAAAGGTACAGCAGTACAAACCATTGTATATACCGTATGGACAGTTTTAGCTTCGCTAATTCCAGCATTTGGTTTTACAGGAAAATTATACCTAACCCCAATTTCGGCAATTATAGTGGGGCTTTTAGGTTTAGGATTGCTTTATTTTGCTTTACAATTATTTAAAAAAATGACAACACAAGCAGCAAAAACATTAATGCTTGCTAGTGTTTCTTATATTACATTGCTACAAATAGTATATGTATTAGATAAATTTATACGTTAATAATGGATTTTACTCAAGGTACTTTACAAGAAAAACACGGCAGAGCAAAAAAGATGATGCTTTGGTTTGGTATAATTTCATTAGTGATGTCTTTTGCAGGATGGACAAGTGCTTTTGTAGTAAGTAGTGCTAGACCAGATTGGTTAAAAGACTTTGTGTTACCAAACGCTTTTATAATTAGTACTATTGTAATTATAATAAGTAGCATCACATTTATTTTAGCAAAACGTGCTTTAAAAAACAATAATAGACAACAAACTACTATATGGTTATTAACCACTTTAGTTTTAGGTGTTGTTTTCATAATTAATCAATTTCAAGGCTTTCAGCAAATCATAGATTTAGGGTATAATTTTACTGGTCCAACTAGTAATGTTACTATGTCTTATATTTATTTAATCGCAATGGTGCATATTTTGCACGTTATTGTTGGTATGTTTTGCCTGTTAGTGGTAATTTATAATCATTTTAAACAAAAGTATAATGCTACAAATATGCTAGGCTTCGAGCTAGCTGCAACCTTTTGGCATTTTATTGATATACTTTGGGTATATCTCTTTTTGTTTTTATATTTCGTGAGATAATTTTAACGCTTTTTTAAGGTTCTTTTTTAGCGTATTAGCTAAAGCTTACTTAGAGTCTTTTAAAATTTAGTGTTGTATGTTTCGTTAGAAAAATAAAATGATTATTTTTGTGCAACTTTAATAACTAAACCAATTATATGAATACTACAGTAGCTACTGGAACAGAAGGTAAAACTTGGGGTGGAGGGAACAAACCTCTAACAGCAAGTTATGGAAAGATGATGATGTGGTTTTTCATCGTTTCCGATGCATTAACCTTCTCAGCGTTTTTAGCAGCCTATGGCTTCTCAAGATTTAAATTTATTGATTCTTGGCCAATTGCCGATGAAGTGTTTACTCACTTTCCTTTCTTACATGGTGTAGAAGCACCAATGTATTATGTTGCATTTATGACATTTGTACTTATTATGTCGTCTGTAACCATGGTACTTGCCGTAGATGCAGGTCACCATATGAATAAAGCAAAAGTTACTATTTACATGTTTTTAACTGTAATTGGTGGTATTATATTCGTAGGTTCTCAAGCTTGGGAATGGAATACTTTTATTAAAGGGGAGTTTGGAGCGGTACAAACTAAAGGTGGAAACATTTTACAGTTTGTGGATGCAGAAGGACACCGTGTTGCTGTAGCAGATTTCGCAAAAGTGGAAACAGGAACAAGAACACAACACGAAAGCAAAAACGGTTTATGGTTTGTAGATGAAGGTGCTTTACCAACATATACAATGACGGAAATAAATAATGGTTTAGCTGCACATCCAGATGTGTTAGTAAGAACTCAAATTATTAACGCAGAAGGTGAAAAGACAGTCTTATCTAGAGAAGAGTCTATTAAACAACTAAAAGAAAATGGAAGATTATTTGTGCAAGGAGCAAACCTTCATGTAAATGAATACGGTTCTCCATTGTTTGCTGACTTCTTTTTCTTTATCACAGGTTTTCACGGTTTTCACGTATTTTCTGGAGTGGTACTTAATATCATTATATTCTTTAATGTTATTTTAGGAACTTATGAAAGACGTAAAAGTTACGAAATGGTTGAGAAAGTTGGACTTTACTGGCACTTTGTAGATTTAGTTTGGGTATTTGTATTTACTTTCTTCTACCTAGTTTAATTAATTAAAAATTTATTTTTCATTTCCTGGAAGAAGGAAATCTAAAAAACACATAGAATGGCACACGAACATAAATTAGAAATATTTAGAGGTTTAGTTAAATTTAAATCCAATACAGCAAAAATCTGGGGTGTTTTAGCATTCTTAACTTTTGTTACTATAATTGAAGTAGCATTAGGTATTGCTAAACCAGAAGCTTTAATGGGTAAGTTTTTAGGGATGAAAATCTTAAACTGGATATTCATCATCTTAACCATTGTAAAAGCATATTACATTACTTGGGATTTCATGCACATGCGTGATGAAGTAAAAGCTTTAAGACGTATGGTAGTATGGACAGCAGTGTTCTTAATATTATATCTTGTATTTATTCTTTTACAAGAAGGGGGTTATATAGAATCTGTATATGCTTCAGGTTTTATTAAAAATGATTTTTAAAACATAATTTTTCAGTTAAATTATATATAAAAGGCGGTTATTAAACCGTCTTTTTTTATTTTTGTACTATGAACAAAAAACTGATTAAAAGAAATGTAATTCTTGGAATTTTATTCTTCCTTCCAGTAGTATTTCTCCTGTTTTTATATCCTGCAAAACACAATTATATTGCTTTAGATATTCTTGAAGAAAATGTTTTAGACATTACTTCTTTTACTTCCACAGAAAACGAAAGTATCTTACTTAAAGACCATATCACTATTTTAGGGTTTCTAGGAAACAATCCAATAGATAAACTTACTGCAATGTCTAACTTGAAAGAGTTGATGTACGATAAGTTTAAAGGTTTTAAAAAGTTTCAGATTGTTATGGTAGTTCCCGATAGCGCTAAAGCGGAAGTGAAACAACTAAAAAGTGAACTGAGTAAATACGAATATTTAGAATATTGGAAATACGTTTCGGCTTCCGATAAAGAAATTCAAAAACTATATAATAGCTTGCATTTAATCAAAGATCTAGATGCAAATCTAGCTACAGATGATGTAGTTATTATTGATAAGGAATTAAATCTAAGAGGAAGAATAGACGATAGATCCGATAGCGAAAAGCAAAAGGACAAGCCAGCATATCAAATGAAATCCTACGATTGTATTGAAGTTGCTGAGTTGAAAAATAAAATGAGTGAAGATGTAAGAATCCTTTTTACAGAATACAGACAAAAACGAAAAGGAAACTTTAACTCCGAAACCAGAAGAGCCAACGATTTAAAAAACGTAACCGAATAAATTTGTCATTTCGAGCTTGTCGAGAAATCTATACAATACATTCGTTTAAAATATAAGTTATGAGCAAAAAAGCCAATTATTCCTATATAGGTATCGCACTAACCGTTTTAGTATTCGGAATTATTTTTATTCCTAGAATAGTAGATAGAGTTACCAGCAATGATATTACAAGAGAAGAGAGTAGAAGTGTTAGTGTGTCTAATGAAGATAGAACGATGCGAACTTCAGATTTAGCTTTTCTTGAAATTAATGGCGAAGCAAAAAAAGTGCCTAGCTTTAGTTTTACAAACCAAGATGGTAAAACAATAACCGATCAAGATTACCTTGGTAAGGTGTATGTAATTGAATTTTTCTTTACAACATGTCCTACTATTTGTCCTAGAATGAGTAGTAACTTGGTAGAGATTCAAAATACATTTCCAGATAATAGAAACTTTGGTGTTGCCTCCTTTACTATAAATCCTACACATGATACTCCCGAAGTATTAAAGGCTTATGCCGAAAAATTTGGAATTACAAACCCCAATTGGAATCTAATGACAGGAGATGAAGAAGCTATCTATAAACTAGCGAATCAAGGTTTTAATTTATATACCGCAATAGAGGCGGAAGCAGAAGGAGGTTTTGAACATTCTGGAAACTTTGCGCTAATAGATAAAAATGGTTTTATACGTTCTAGAATGGTAAACGGAAATCCAGTTATTTATTATAACGGAATGATTTCGGAAGAAGAACAAGTAGATGATGAAGGTCAAGAACAGCAAATAACCATGCTTAAAGAAGACATCAATAAATTACTTAGCGAATAATATTAATAATAAAATACCTTCCTTAATTTTGGGAAGGAGAGTTTGTTCCTTTTTTGGAATAATTACGGAAGGGTTAGCATATGAATCAAGAAGAAAAATTACAGGCAGAAAAAAAGTATAATAAATGGATTGTTATTTTATCTGTAGCTGTTCCTATTGTTGTAGCTATTCTATTTGGTGTTAAAATACCTAATGTAGCTCCGCTATCTTTTTTACCTCCTATTTATGCTACTATAAATGGTATGACTGCCATTCTTTTAATTATAGCATTTATTGCAATTAAAAAGAAAAATATTGTTCTTCATGAAAACCTAATGACTACAGCTGTACTGTGTTCTGCGGTGTTTTTAGTGCTCTATGTCGCATACCACATGACTAGTGATTCTACTAAGTTTGGTGGAGAAGGTGTTATTAAATATGTCTATTACTTTATCTTAATAACACATATTTTACTCTCTATAATAATTATACCATTTGTGTTAATTACGTATGTAAGAGCCATTACCCAAAATTTTGAAAGACATAAAAAAATAGCACGCATCACTTTTCCGTTATGGTTATATGTTGCAGTTACAGGAGTTATTGTGTATATTATGATTGCACCTTATTATGTTTAAATTGGTTGCCATGCTACGCTAGTCGAAGCAACTTTTATCTCAATAGTTATGAAACAAAAAATATTGTTTTTTATTTTCTCTTTCCTCTTTTTTATAGAGACCAATGCGCAATGTGCCATGTGTAGAGCAGTCTTAGAAAGTGAAGATGGCCAAGCTACAGCAGCTGGAGTTAATGATGGTATTGTGTACCTAATGGCAGTACCTTATATCTTAGTTGGAGGAATTGCATTCTTCATTTACAAAAAGTTTTCGAATACAAATACTGAATAATTTTATTTTTCTGTAACATTTCTACATAAAAACAGTCTTACTACTATAGCGTTAATATTTCTTAACAGTTTGTTAGCATAAATCATTTCAAGGTTTATGTAATATTGCAATGCTAATCAATCATCAATCAATCATCATGATAGAAATCAAAGATTTACACAAATCTTATCACATGGGAAGTAATTCACTTCACGTGTTAAAAGGTATTAATTTTAATGTGAAAGAAGGAGAGCTTGTGTCTATAATGGGTTCTTCCGGATCTGGAAAATCCACCTTACTTAATATTTTGGGTATGTTGGACGAAGCGGACTCAGGTTCATATACACTAGGAAACGTTCCCATTAAAAATCTAAACGAAAAAATAGCAGCAAACTATAGAAATAAGTTTTTAGGATTCATCTTTCAATCCTTCAACTTAATCAACTACAAATCGGCATTAGACAACGTTGCCTTACCATTATACTACCAAGGTGTAAAACGAAAAGAACGTGCAGATAAAGCAATGCACTATTTAGAAAAAGTAGGATTGGCAGAATGGTCTCATCATTTACCAAGTGAACTTTCTGGTGGTCAAAAACAACGTGTTGCAATAGCAAGAGCGTTAGCAAGTGATCCTAAAGTATTATTAGCAGATGAACCAACAGGTGCATTAGATACTAAAACCTCTTATGAAGTTATGGATCTTATTCAAGGGATTAATGACGAAGGAAAAACGATACTTATCGTTACACATGAGCCAGATATTGCGCAAATGACAAAACGTATTGTAAACCTAAAAGATGGTTTAATTATAGACGATAGTAAAGTAGAACAGATAAGAGCTTCAGCACATGTTTGATCTAGAACGTTGGCAAGAAATATTTGATACCTTAAGTAAAAATAAGCTTCGTACTTTTTTAACAGGGCTTTCTGTAGCTTCTGGTATTTTTATCTTAGTAATCCTTTTAGGTTTTAGTACCGGAATTCAAAATGGTGTAAAGTCTCAGTTTCAAAAAGATGCAACCAATTTGGTGAGTATTTGGGCAGGAACAACTACTAAAGAATATAAAGGACTAAATCCGGGAAGACGTATCCAACTAAAAAATGATGATTTTAATGCGGTTTCTAATAAATATGCAGATAATATAGAACATGAATCTTCTTTCTATACTATTTGGGGCGGATTAGTAAACTACAAAAATGAATCTGGAAATTATAGAATTCAAGGAATTTTACCAGGAAATCAATTCATTGAAAATGCAGATGTAAGCCAAGGACGCTTTATCAATATTTCTGATATTGATAATGTAAAAAAAGTAGCAGTAATTGGTAATAAAGTAGCAGAAGACTTGTTTAAAGGAGAAGATCCTATAGATAAATACATCACACTTTATGGTATTAGCTTTAAAGTAGTAGGTGTTTTTTATGATCCAGGAGGAGAACGCGATGAAAGTAAGGTATTCTTACCATTACCAACAGCGCAATTAGCTTTTAATGGAGCAGATAATATTCGTAATATGAAGTTTACGTTAAAAATGGCAGACGATTTTGATCAAGCAGTTGCAGAATCTCAAGCAGTTTCTGCTGCCATAGAAAACGAAATAAAGCTAAGACAAACCGTTGCTCCAGATGATACCAATGCAGTTCGAGTGTATAATACACTCGAAGAGGCGAGAAAAATATACTCTTTAGTAGATACCATTGCAGCCGTTTTTTGGTTTGTAGGTATAGGTACTATTATAGCAGGAGTAGTTGGTGTTGGTAACATCATGCTTATTATTGTAAAAGAACGTACCAAAGAAATTGGTATACGTAAAGCACTTGGTGCACAACCTTGGTCTATTGTAGGGATGATCTTGCAAGAGTCTGTGTTTGTAACTATGTTTTCTGGCTTATTCGGACTAATTCTTGGGTTAGGTTTGCTAGAACTAGTAGGCCCACTCATAGAAAGTGATTTTATAAAATATCCACAAGTAGATTTTAATACCGCAATAGCTACCGTTTTTATTTTAGTATTTGCAGGCGCTTTAGCAGGATTTATTCCAGCATATAGAGCTGCTAAAATTAGACCAATTGTAGCACTTAGAGACGAATAATATGTTTAGCAGAGATCGTTGGGACGAAATATTACAAGCACTTACAGCAAATAAGTTTAGAACTTTTTTGACTGCTTTTGGTGTGTTTTGGGGAATTACCATTCTAGTGCTACTTCTTGCATTAACAAATGGTTTAAGAAATGGGGTAACAGCAGATTTTGGAAACTTTGCTACAAACTCTATGTTTATGTGGACACAAGGAACCACAAAAGCATACAAAGGTTTACCAAAAGGAAGACGTTTTAGTTTTAAATTGGATGATGTAGAAACACTTAAACGTGAGATACCAGAATTGCGATATGTTTCTCCTAGACATCAATTAGGTGGTTTTAATGGCGCAAATAATGTGATAAGAGGAACAAAAACTGGCGCGTTTTCCATTTATGGAGATTATCCCGAATACATTAAACAACAACCTATGGATATTCTTCAAGGGCGTTTTATAAGTTATTCGGATATCGATAGTAAACGTAAAGTTTGTGTTATCGGTCAGGATGTAGTGAAGGCTATGTATGATAAAGATGAAGATGCTCTTGGTACTTATGTTAAAATAAATGGTGTAAACTTTTTAGTTATAGGAACTTTTAAAGCTTCCAATAGTGGTGATCAAGAAGAAGATGCAAATACTATTTTTATGCCTTTTACTACTTTCGGACAAGCTTTTAATAGAGGAGATAGTGTAGGTTGGATGGCAATTACTGCTAAAGATGGTACTAGCGTAACTTCGGTAAAAGCTAAGATTTTAGAATTA
Organism: Lacinutrix himadriensis; assembly: GCF_001418105.1. Classification (GTDB taxonomy): domain Bacteria; phylum Bacteroidota; class Bacteroidia; order Flavobacteriales; family Flavobacteriaceae; genus Oceanihabitans; species Oceanihabitans himadriense. Next base: position 209,436 of record NZ_LIQI01000022.1, on the reverse strand, counting down.
ATGCGAGCAAGTCACAAAGTGCATCCAGATGATGAACGTGCTATTGGTAATTTCGATTTATCAGAAGCATTTGGCCGTGTAAATGGTCTGTTTTCTATACTTGGAGTTGTTGGTTATTTTGTAGGTGCTTTGGTATTAATGTCTGGAATTATTGGTATTAGTAACATCATGCTTATTGTAGTGAAAGAACGTACCAGAGAAATTGGAGTACGACGCGCTTTAGGTGCTTCACCTTGGACTATCAAATCACAAGTATTACAGGAAAGTTTATTGCTAACTATTATTTCAGGAATGGTAGGTATATCCTTTGCTGCATTTGTGATTTTCATTTTAAATTACATTTTAGATAATAGTGGTCCAGTAGATAATTTTGCAACCCAAGTGTAAGTATGTCGGTAATATTTATAGCCCTATTTATATTAGTAATCTCTGGTTTATTAGCAGGATTAATTCCAGCAAATAGTGCAACAAAGATGAAACCAGTAGACGCTTTACGTATGGAGTAAGAAGGTATTCCGTAAAGAGAAAAAAGAAATCAAATAATTAAAAAGCCATCCCGAATGCATACGAAGGATGTTATACGTTACAATCAAAAAACAATAAATTCAAACTCATGAAAAGAACCAAAACCCTAATCGTACTAGCAATTATTATTGCTGTTTTTGGTGGATCGCTATATTACTTATGGCAAAAAAATCAAGAAGATCCAGTTAGTTATACCACAGATACTGCTAGTGAACAAACGATAATCGTAAAAACGGTAGCAACAGGAAGCATCGTGCCAAAAGACGAAGTTTTAATTAAATCGAATATTTCTGGAGTAGTAGAAGAAATTTTTGTGGAAGCAGGAGAGTATGTAACCGCTGGAGATTTAATTGCTAAAATTAGAGTAATTCCTAATGTGTCTTCTTTAACAAATGCAAAAGGAAGTATCGCTAGTAATCAAAATGCATTACAAACGGCTAATATTAATCTGCAAACGCAACAAGTTAGTTATGATCGTCAAAAAGCATTGTTTGATAAAGGCGTAATTTCAGCAAATGATTTTGAAGCTATTAATAACACGTATTTACAAGCAAAACAAAGTGTTGCTCAAGCAAAGATAAATGTGAATAGCGCTAGACAAAACTATGATATTGTAAAAACAGGAACTACAAGTGGTTTGGGTAATATTGCACAAACGCAAGTAAGAGCAACGGTTTCAGGAATGGTTTTAGATGTGCCTGTAAAAGAAGGAAACCAAGTAATTGAAGCAAATAACTTTAACGAAGGTACTTCTATTGCATCTTTAGCAGATGTGAAGAAAATGATTTTTGAAGGGAAAGTTGATGAAAGTGAGGTTGGTAAAATAAAAGAAGGTTTACCATTAGAAATCACCGTTGGTGCCATTGAAGATACAAAATTTGACGCTGTTTTAGATTATATAGCACCAAAAGGTGTTGCCGAAAATGGAGCCATTCAATTTGAAATAAAAGGAACACTTCAAAAAATAGATTCTATTTTTATTAGAGCTGGATTAAGCGCAAATGCATCTATTATTTTAGATAAAGCAGATAAAGTTCTAGCCATCAAAGAAGCTTTAGTACAATATGATGAAGAAACAAAAAAGCCTTTTGTAGAATTAGAAACAGGTGATCAAAAATTTGAAAGAAAAGATGTCGAACTTGGTATTAGTGATGGTATTTTTGTAGAAGTAAAAAGTGGCGTTTCTAAAGACGATAAAATAAAGGTTTGGAACCAAGTTCAAGGTGTTCCAGAATACGCAAAAAAGAATTAATAAATATCTGTAACACAATTACATTTATATAGACTTATATTTTAATTATGAAACGAGCATGTTAAAAAGGGTGTCGCTAAACAAAACACGAATAGCGAACTGCATGTAATCGTTAATAACAATAAGAATTGATACATGAAAAAAATAATTTTTATACTGTTTGCTTTTTTAAGCATTACATCGCAAGCCCAAGATAAAAAGTGGACGCTTCAAGAGTGCGTAAACTATGCATTAGATAACAATATTTCTGTAAAGCAAAGCGAGTTAGATTTGCAAAATGCAGAACTTAATAAAAAAGATGCCTTTGGTAATTTCTTACCTAGTCTTAATGGTTCTGGATCGCATTCCTGGAATATTGGTTTAAACCAAAATATAACAACAGGTTTACTTGAAAATCAAACCACGCAATTTAGCTCGTTAGGATTGAATTCTAGTGTGGATATTTATAAAGGTTTGAGAAACTTCAATGAGTTAAGACGTTCTAATCTAGAAATATTAGCTGGTCAGTACCAATTAGATAATATAAAAGATAACATGTCGCTAAACATAGCGAATGCTTTTCTTCAAATACTATTTAATAAGGAGCAATTAAAAGTGCTACAAGCACAACAAGAAATTACCCAACAAGAATTACAACGGACTAATGATTTAGTGGAAGCTGGATCTTTACCAAGAGGAGATTTGTTAGAAATTCAAGCAACCATTGCAACACAAGAACAACAAGTGGTAGTGGCAGAAAATGCAATTTTATTATCTAAAATAAGTTTAGCACAATTACTTTTATTAGAAGATTATGAAACTTTTGATATTGTAGATAATGAGTATCAAATACCTCCAACTACTATTTTAAACGAGTCGCCTAAGACTATTATAGCAAAAGCTAAAGAGGCACGTTATGATATTAAAATTGCAGAAAACAATAGTGAAATAGCAGCATATAATCTTAAAATAGCTAAAGGAGCACTACAGCCAACACTTTCAGGGTTCTATAGTTATAGTACTAGAGCTTCGTATAGTGACCAGGTAACTGGTTTTAGTTTAGATGCGAGTAATCCTTCAACAACTACGCAAATTGGTTTTGTAGAAGGTACTGGGCAATCTGTATTTAACACCTCTCCTAATTTGAATCCAGTATTGGGAGGACCAGATCCAATATTTGATCAATTTAGCGCTAATGATGGACATAATTTTGGGGTACAATTAAGTATTCCTATCTTTAATGGCTTTGCAGTTAAAAACAATATAAGTAGAAGTAAGATCAATTTAGAGCGTACCAAGTATCAATTAGACCAAGCAAATCTAGATTTAGAAACGAATGTGTATCAAGCATATAATGATGCTAAAGGCGCTTTAAAAGCGTACGAAGCTGCTTTGAAAACAGAAGATGCTAGAAGGCAAGCTTTTGATTATTCGCAAGAAAGATATAATGTAGGAATGCTAAATGCTTTCGATTTTAGCCAATCTAAGAACAGATTAGAGAACGCACAAAGTGAAGTAGTAAGAACCAAATTTGATTATATATTTAAATTAAAAGTATTAGAATTCTATTTCGGAATTCCTATTACAGACCTAAACTAACAACCATGAGTAAGAAAACAGTAACTATTCTTGTAATTGCAGTAATTGCAGTACTAGCCCTTTTAATAGGAGGAAAAAAAGCAGGATGGTTTGGCGAACAAGGTAATTTTAAGGAAGTAGAAACCAAAAAAATTGCTAGAATTGATATTATTGAAACCGTTTCTGCTACCGGAAAAATTCAACCAGAAATTGAAGTGAAACTTTCTAGTGAAGTTTCTGGTGAAGTTATTGAACTTCCAATAGTAGAAGGACAACAAGTGAAAAAAGGAGACTTATTAGTTCGTGTAAATCCAGATATTTATCAGTCTAGTTTAAATCGTTCACAAGCATCTTTACAAAATGTTCGTTCTGGATTAAATCAAGCCGAAGCTTCTCTTAAAGAAGCAAAATCTAATTACGATAGAAATCAGCAATTATATGATAAAGGGATTATCTCTAAGGCAGATTGGGATAAAGTAATCTCTTCTTACGAAATTGCACAAGCAAGTAAACAATCTGCATATTATAATGTGCAAAGTTCTGCCGCAACAGTAAATGAAGCTAGAGATAACTTAAACAGAACCAATATTTACGCACCAATGAGTGGTACTATTTCTAAATTAGACGTAGAACTTGGAGAACGTGTAGTTGGTACACAGCAAATGGCTGGTACAGAAATTATGCGAGTTGCAAACTTAACCAACATGGAAGTAGAGGTAGATGTTAACGAAAATGATATTGTTAAAGTAAACATTGGTGACTCTACCATTGTGGAAGTAGATGCATATTTAAAGAAAGAATTTAAAGGATTAGTTACAGAAATTGCAAACTCTGCAGATGGTGTTTTAACAGCAGATCAAGTAACCAATTTTAAAGTGAAAGTTAGAATTCTTGAAGAATCTTACCAAGATTTATTAGAAGGAAAAGACGAAAGTTATTCTCCTTTTAGACCAGGAATGACAGCTACAGTAGATATTATTACTAATAAACGCGAAAAAGTAGTTGGTGTGCCAATTAGCGCTATTGTTATTAAAACAGATACCTCTTCCACTAAAAAAGCCATAAAAAAAGATGCTATTGAAAGTGAAAGCGAAGAAAAATTTGAATGCGTTTTTATTAAAGATGGAAGTAAAGCAAAACTCCGAGTAGTAAAAACTGGAGTACAAGATAATTCTAATATTGAGATTATTGAAGGCTTACAAGAAGATGATGAAATTATTACTGGTCCATATAATACCGTAACAAAATCGTTGAAGAATGGGGATGATGTAGCACTTAAAAAAGAGGAAAAAACGAAAGATAAAAACCAAGACGATTAATATATTTTGGCAATAATACTTAACATAGAAACAGCAACAACAAACTGCTCCGTCTCTCTTTCTAAAGAAGGAGAGACTTTTGCTTTACAAGAAGATAATAGTAAGCAATACTCACATGCAGAACGCTTGCATGTGTATATAGATGACTTGTTACAGCAAAATAATATAAAACCGACAGAATTGGATGCTATTGCAGTTAGTAAAGGACCTGGTTCTTATACCGGATTACGTATTGGTGTATCTGCAGCAAAAGGATTGTGTTTTGCTTTAGATAAGCCATTAATTTCTATTTCTACCTTAGAAGCGTTAGCAAGGCAGGTTAAAGCCGAGGACGGACTAATTGTACCGATGTTAGATGCAAGACGTATGGAGGTTTATTCTGCAGTATTTGACGCTAGTTTTAATACCGTTAGAGAGATTGAAGCACAGATTTTAGACGAACAATCTTTTGCTAGTTATTTAGAAAAAGGTAAAGTCTATTTTATTGGTAACGGTGTAGAGAAAACTAAAACCCTTATCACCCATGAAAATGCCGTTTTTATAGATGATAAATTGCCATCGGCAAATGAAATGTCTGTAATCGCTTTTCATAAGTACAAGAATAATGACATAGAAGATGTTGCTTATTTTGAACCTTATTATTTAAAAGATTTTGTGGCTTTAAAACCCAAGCCTAAAGTATAAATAAGTATAAAACATAAAAAAACCTTTCCACTTTTAAAGTAGAAAGGTTTTTCTTTTTAGAATAACAAAAAACCTATTAAGATTCTTTGTGTATTTCAACTTGATGTGGATACGGAATTTCTATTCCAGCAGCATCAAGAGCTTCTTTAACATTTTCTGTGGTTTCAAAGTAAACATCCCAATAGTGCTCTGCTTTACACCAAGGTCTTACCGCAAAATTAATCGAACTATCTGCTAATTCGGAAACATTTACAGTAGGAGCAGGATCTTTAAGTACTTTTGGATTAGCAGTTAAAACTTGCATTAAAACTTCTTTGGTTTTTTTGATATCTGAATCATAACCAACTCCGAAAGTTAAATCTACACGACGTGTACCTTCTGTACTGTAATTAATTATATTTCCGTTAGATAAAGATCCATTAGGAATAATAATTTCACGATTAGAAAGTCCTGTTAATTTAGTAGTAAAAATTTCAATTTCTTTTACAACACCAACTTCACCTTGTGCTTCAATTAAATCACCAATTTTAATTGGTTTAAAAATCATAAGTAAAACACCTCCAGCAAAATTACCAAGAGATCCCTGTAAAGCCATACCTATTGCTAAACCAGCAGCAGCTAAAAGTGCAGCGAAAGAAGTAGTTTCTACTCCTAATTTTCCAAGAATACTTATTACTAAAAGTATTTTTAAAATCCAGCCAATTAGGTTTAATAGAAATTTTTTAAGACTTTCATCATAGTCTCTTTTATCCATTATTTTACTAACAGCTTTCATTATTTTTTTAATAACCCAAGAACCAATAATCCATATTGCAATCGCTCCAAGAACTTTAATACCATAAGTACTTAAGAACTCTATGCCCATGTCTGTCCATTTTTGTATTTCCATAATTTTATTTTGTGATTAATTAATAATTTGTTTTGCAAAAATAAGTACTTAATTAAATAGTAGTGTTAAACAAATACTATTTAAAAAGCTATTCTTTGAAACTCTTATTTCATCGGTGTAATTAGAAAAAGAATAACACAGATACTAATGCTAGTATTGCAGGAACAGATTGAAAGTAAAACAATTTGATTTTTTTAGTAGAATACGCACCGTAAATTCCAGCAACGACAATACAACTTAATAAAAAGACAATCATATTGGTATTATTAAAGAGTACCCCAAAAACTAATCCTGCGGCTAAAAAACCATTGTATAGTCCTTGGTTTGCGGCTAATACTTTGGTTTTTTCGGCAAATGCAGTACTTTCAATACCAAAGGCTTTAATTGCTTTAGGGGTAGTCCATAAAAACATTTCTAGTACTAAAAAGTAAAAATGTTCAAAAGCTACAAAGGCTACTAATACGGTTGCTAATATGGTCATATCTATAAATAGTTTTTTTTAAAAGGTTATATATAGCCAAAGTTAGCTAAATTAAAGCAAAAAAAAAGCGCTCTATGAATAGAACGCTTATGCGATTATATACTTTTGAAATTATTTCACTTCAAAAGTTAGTTTTAAGTTTACTCTGAATTCAGTAACTTCATCATCATTAACAACTGCACTTTGTGATTGTACAAAAACAGATTTAATGTTTTTTACACTTTTCGAAGCATGTTTTACTGCTTTTTTGGTTGCATCTTCCCAACTTTTGTCAGAATTAGCAAGTACTTCAATTACTTTCATTATTGCCATAATATGTATTTATTTAAGTTAAACATTGTTTGAAACCTAAATTTACGAATAATTAAAGTAAAAGTGAAATGTAATTAATACGGATCGAACTATTAGATAAAATGCCTTTTTAGTAGTTAAAAGGGAATTTATCCATTTATCGCTTCCACAATCTCCACTCTACCTTTCATCATTTCTCTAAGCATATTTTCAATACCACTTTTTAAAGTATATGTAGAAGAAGGACAACCACTACATGCACCTTGTAAAATTACTTTTACTGTTTTGGTAGTAGGATCATAAGATTCAAACTGAATGTTTCCACCATCACTAGCTACAGCTGGTTTTACATATTCTTCTAAAATATTGATTATTTCTTTAGAGGTGTCGTCTAGGTTTTCGTAGGTTTTATCTAATGCTTCCGTAGATTTTTTTACTACTTCTGGTGCATTTGCAATTACTACTTCTTTTCCGTTTTCTATAAATGTTCTAATAAACTCACGAAGTTCCATAGTGATGTCATTCCAATCTGCTACTTCATATTTAGTAATAGAAACGTAGTTTTCATCTAAAAAGACACTTTTCACAAAAGGAAAATGAAATAATTCGGAAGCTAGAGGAGAAGCTTTTGCTTCATCAATAGAAGTAAACTCAAAAGTAGCAGCAACTAATTTTTTGTTAGCTACAAATTTTATTACAGAAGGATTAGGAGTACTTTCTGCATAAACGGTTACTGGAACTTTTTTTGGCGTTGCTTCTTCTTCAACAACAATACCATCATTATTTAAATAACTTTCTATTTGTTCTGCAACTTCAGCTTGTACATCTTTCCATTCTACAATGTTAAAACGTTCTACAGCGATAAAATTACTAGTTATATATACCTTCTTTACAAAAGGAAGATAGAATAATTGTTGTGCTAAAGGAGAGTTTTTTGCTTCGTCAATGTTGTTAAACTCAAAGCTTTGGTGTTTGGTTACAAATTGGTTTAACTCAAACTTAATTATAGTAGGATTGTTGGTTTCTTGTATAGAGACTTTAAACGTATTCATTGTCTATCAATTTTTTTTGCAAAAATACTAAAAGAACTCAACAGTTATCTATATATTTAGCTTTTCTTATGTGTGTTATTATGGATTTACGACAAAGAACTCAAATCTTTAACTTTTATATCATTATTTATAAAGACTAAATTTTATATATTTGGTGACTGATAATATAATTTAATTTGAAATATTAAGTTGTAACACATGAAAGAAAGTGCATTTCTACCAATTTGCCTTGAAAAATAAAACTATGAATTTAAAAAAGTTATCCCTTTTAGCTGTTGTTCTATTTTGTACACAGTTTGTAAACGCTCAAGAAGGACTTCCAATTTATACAGATTATTTAACCGATAATTACTACTTGATCCACCCGTCAATGGCTGGAGCTGCGACTTGTGCAAAGTTAAGAGTAACAGGAAGACAACAATGGTTTGGTCAAGAAGATGCACCACAACTAGCAACAGTAAGTGTTAATAGTAGAATTGGTGAAACACAATCTGGTATTGGAGCTATTGTATATTCAGACAAAAATGGATATCATTCTCAAAATGGAATTTATTTAACCTACGCGCATCATTTAATGTTTTCTAGAAATGAAATTGATTTAAATCAGCTTTCTTTTGGATTAAGTATAGGAATGATACAATATAAATTAGATGAGACGGCTTTTTTAAATGAACCTTTTGATCCTATTATTGCAGGAATAGAGCAAAGCTCTACCAATTTTAATATGGACTTTGGTTTTTCTTATAACTTATATAACTTTTATGCGCATGCAACAGTAAAGAATGTGCTAAACAATAAAGGGATTAATAACGACATACATGTTACAAGTAACCTAAGACGTTATTTACTTTCTGCTGGTTATGGTTTTGGTAAGTTTGGTAGCGATTGGTCTTATGAGCCTTCTATATTGTTTCAATATAAAGATGGAACAAAAGAAGCTTCTTTTGATATTAACCTAAAAGCCTACAAGAAAATGGAGTTTGGTAAACTTTGGGGAGGATTATCTTACAGACGTAGTTTAGATGGTGCAGAATATATTGATGGTACTAGTATTAATAGTCAGAAATTACAATACATTTCACCAATACTAGGATTAGATTATAATAACTTTATGGTTGCATATACGTATGCATATCAAGCCAACTCTGTAGTATTTAATAATGCAGGTTTTCATCAAATAACACTTGGTTTAAACTTTAATTGTAGAAAAGAGAAATACCATTGTAACTGTCCTGCAGTTAACTAAGGAATTCCAAAATATAAAAAAAGCCTTCATAATTTATGAAGGCTTTTTTATTGCATTTATTTTAAATTTTAAAACGAGTTCTTATTAATAAACTTGTAGTTTTTAAAAATTACTCCCAGGTATAGTTTTTCTTTTTGGCTTGTGTTTTTATTGCACCAAGCATTGCGTTTTCTAGATTGTCACTATCCCCTTTTTGTTGTTTTGCAAGATGTTGCTTACGCTTTACGTTTAAATCTTGAATTTGCGTTTGTATGGCTTCACGCTCTTTTCGTTTGGTATCTAAATAGGATTTTATTTCTGCTTCCTCTTTCCCTTTTAGTTCTTCTGGTAATTCGCTATCTTTTAATGTTTCATACGCAAAGGATTCGTCTTCACTGGCATCAATTAAATCCCAAGAAGCGTTTTTATATAAATGCGAACTTTTACTCACAGCTCTACTCACCGCATTTGCTTCACTATAACCTTGTGCGTTATCATCTTGCTCTGCTTGATTTTCCATTTTTTTATTTCCATGGCTTCCATAAGCAACATAGGTTTTGTTAAGCTTTCTGTTTAGTTGCAAAATAGAATCATCATAAGGAGAAGCGACATGTACGGTTGCACGATTATGGTTTATCGCCATATAATTACCATGTGTTAAATCGGCACCATCTTTCCAATAGCTAGAAATACCTTGGTTGTAATCTCCACAAAAAATAGTGTTTACAGTAACATCTTTGCTGTTTGCTAATGTACTTGCGTCTTTATAACTAACGCTTCCTTGTGTAAAAGGTTCGTTTCCTGCGATGAATATTAACTTTAGGTCGTCTGGATTGGTTCCCCATTTTAATTGATCGATGGATGTTTTAATAACATAACCACAAAATTCATTTCCGCCTCTTGTAGTTAGAGAAAATAATTCTTTGGAGATATCATCCAAATCTTGACTAAATGCTAATACTTGTCTGATGTAGCCTTCGTCGCCATTTAAATTATCATTACCATATTCGTATAAAGCGATTTGAAGATTTGGTTTTGCATCTTCACATTTGGCATACGAAAGCTCGTTTACTATTTCCCAAAGCTGTGCTTTTGCTTGGTCTATTAAGCCATCCATGCTATTACTCGTGTCTAGTAACAAAGCCACTTTTATAAACTGCTTGCTGGGTTCAGTAGTTTTGGTTTCGTGAATCACTAAAGCCGTGTTTTGATTCTTTTCTTTGGCTTGACATGCGGTGAGGCTAACAAAAAATAATGCTAGAACACTCCTTTTTAATACTGTTTTCATAGGTGTTGTTTTTTTTATTCCTAGTAAACCTATTACCAAAGTTTTTAAATAAAAATCGACAATTAGTAAAACAGCTAAATGAATACGTCAAGTAACTTTTATAATTAGTTAACAGGACTTTTAATACTTAAAAAAGAAGAAAAGACAAGGATTGATGTTTTTAAGTGTTAATTAAAGTGTGTAAGTTTATACTTTGTAACTATAATAAATGAAAGACATAAAAAAATATAGTATCCTTTTCAGCTTTTTGTTTTTAAGTCACTTTTTGTTTTCGCAACAAAATGATGAAAGTGTTGTAGAGAAACAAGAAACAAGTTTTGTGGTTCGAGGTTCTGTAAAAGAAGTGGAAACACATAAACCAATTTCTCATGTAGAAGTTTCTGTAAATGGAGGGGCTTATACAACTACTAATCTTGCTGGAGATTTTAGAATTGAAGTTAAAAAAGGAGATAAGTTAATTATTAGTCATAAAGATTTTATTACTGTTAATTATACGATTAAAAATGGCGAAAGAATCGTTGTTCAAGTACATCCAGGATCAGAAGAAGGCGCTTTATATAAGCGAAAAATAGTAGTTAAACCATTTAATAGTATCATCGATTCTGCGGTAGTATATTTAAAAAAAGATGCCGAAAAAAGTATTCAATTTATAACCGAAGCATTATCACAAAGCAACACTACCAAACAAAATGCGGAAGCGTATGAGGTTCTTGCAGATATATATTTACATTGGAAACAATATGATTTAGCAATTTCAAACTATAAAATTAGCCTTCAAAACAATACCTTAAATGAAGTCGTTTTAAAATTAGCCAAAGCATATTATAAAAATAAAGATTACCAAGAAAGCTTACAAACCTATCAAAACATAAATCTAGCTAGTCTTTCTAACTATCAAAAAACGGTTTATTATGAAGGTTTAGGGGATGTGTACAAGAAAATTGTACAACTAGATACCGCAATTTCCAACTACAAAAAAGGACTGGCTATTGCCGAAAAACATCTTATTAAACCAAAAATCACAGACTTAAATTCTAAAATTGGTGAAGCATATAATGCAAGCGGAGAATTAAAGGAAGCAAATACCTTTTTTGAAAATGCGTTAGACTTAGCGTCGCAAGAAAACAAAAAAAGAGCAGTAGAAGAGAAGGTGAAGGTTGCCGATTTTCAGAATGATAATATGGCTTATGAAGATGAAATTCAGTTACGTAAAGAAGCTATTGAAGAAATTTCAGAACTAGAGTCGGATACCTTAATAGATAACGAAAGCGCTTTAACCTTACAAAAGCAAAACTATAAGATTGGAAACGCCTATTACCAACAAAAAGATTATGTAAATGCGGTTCCTTATTTAGAGAAAAGTATTGCCGAAGCAGATAGTAGAGAAGATTTTTTGGTAAAAAAGGATGCCATCCGTAAGCTTTCAGAAACACATAGAGATGCAGGAGATTATAACAAAGCACTTGAAACCTACAAAGCATACCAAGAAGCAGTCGATACTTTGTACGTTAAAATGGATCAAGAAATTACGCAAGCAAGAAGGTTTAATAAAAGTATTGCCGAAAAACAAAACAGAATTTCTAGCTTAGAAAGTGATAGAGCATTAAGTCTGAGTAATTACCAACTTTCTATAGAGCAAAGTAAAAGACAGAAGTTGATTATTTATTCGCTTTTTGGAGGTGTGCTTTTATTGCTAATTGCAGCATATTTAATGTATAAATATATCAAGCAACAAAAATTAGCAAACAATCTTTTGGCTCTAAAATCCTTGCGAAGTCAAATGAATCCACATTTTATTTTTAATGCATTAAACTCGGTAAATAGTTTTATAGCTTCTAATGATGAGCGAACGGCAAATAGATATCTTTCCGATTTTTCCCAACTCATGCGAGCCGTTTTAGAAAATAGCGAACAAGATTTTATTCCGTTACAAAAAGAAGTCGATCTATTAGAACTCTATACACAATTAGAACATTTTAGATTTAAAGATAAGTTTTATTATAGCATTACCGTAGAAGATAATGTGGCTATTAATGAATTTCAAATTCCGCCAATGTTACTACAACCATATATCGAAAATGCGGTTTGGCATGGCTTACGCTATAAAGAGGAAAAAGGAAAATTAGAAATAAATATAAGCCAAAAGAGTGCAGATGAAATTACCATTGCTATTATGGATGATGGCATAGGAAGGGAAAAGTCGAAAAGCCTAAAAACCGAAAACCAGAAAAAACAAAATTCGCAAGGGATGAACAACATTAAAAAACGTGTTGCCATTTTAAACGAAATGTATAAAGATAAAGTAAATGTGTTTATTGACGATTATCAAACCGAAGGAGATAAAGGAACCAAAGTGGTTGTAACGCTGAAGAAAGATTAACGATTGAAGATTTGCGATTGTTGATGCATCAATATTTGTCTTACGGAAATTGTTTCCGTATCTAAAAAACATAAGTAATAACCTTAATAAGATTCCTGCCTTCGCAGGAAGTGACCATGAAACTAAACGCTATAATAGTAGAAGACGAAAAAACCAGCAGAGATATTTTAAAAAACTATCTCGCTAAATACTGTCCTAATGTCAATATTCTAGGCGAAGCTGCTAATGTAGAAGAAGCATTGGTGTTAATACGTAATAACGAATTAGATCTAGTTTTCTTAGACGTAGAAATGCCGTATGGTAATGCCTTCGATTTGCTTGACAAAGTTGGTGACAGAACCTTCGAAACCGTTTTTGTAACCGCTTACAACCATTATGCAATAGATGCTTTAAATGCACACGCGAGCTATTATTTAATGAAACCAATTTCTATTGACGAACTTATAAAAGCAGTAGATTATGTTGTGGAAATTAAAACCAAAGAAGACGCATTACAAGATGAAGTGTTAGTGCCAAAAACAAATACCGTAAACGGAAAAATAACCATTCCGCAACAAGATGGTTTTGAAGTTTTAGAAACTGCGAATATCTTGTATTGCAAGGCAGATGATAATTACACCAAAATATATTTAAATACCAATAAAAAGAAGCTAGTAAGCAAGACGCTAAAATATTTTGAAGAAGCTTTAAATGGTTCCGGATTTGCACGAGTACATAAAAGCTATTTGGTAAACGTTAACGAAATCACCAAATACGTAAAAGGAAAAGGAGGACACGTTGTTTTAAGTAGCGGAAAAGAAATCCTAGTTTCTGCATCACGAAAAGCCGATTTACTTTCGTATTTTAAGTAATGCATTCCTGCGTTAGGCAGAAATCTAATTAATAAGAATGATGCTGTAACAGATTAAGAAGGTCTAAAGCATTCGAGCGAAGCAAGAATTTATATAATACAGCCATTGTCATTTCGAGCATGTCGAGAAATCTCTAAGAATAAATTAAAACGAACATAAAGCAATCAATTATGCCAGTAATACTACCAGTAAATAATAAACATCCACAAATACCAGAAGACTGCTTCGTAGCAGAAAACGCAACCATAGTTGGCGAAGTAAGTTTTGGAAGCCAATGTAGCGTATGGTTTAACGCAGTCATTCGTGGCGATGTTCATTTTATAAAAATGGGCAACAAAGTGAATGTGCAAGATGGTGCTGTAATTCATGCCACTTATCAAAAATCACCAACAACTATTGGGAATAACGTCTCTATTGGTCATAATGCCATCGTTCATGGTTGTACTATTCACGATAATGTTTTAATAGGAATGGGAAGTATTGTTATGGACGATTGCGTGATAGAAAGTAATAGTATTGTAGCTGCAGGAGCGGTAGTAACCGCAAATACTAGAGTAGAAGCAGGTACTATTTACGCCGGCGTTCCAGCTAAAAAAGTAAAAGATATTAGTAAAGAATTAATTCATGGGGAGATTAATCGCATTGCCGAAAACTATGTGAAATATTCTGGTTGGTTTAAGGAGTAATTTTTTGGCGCCTGCCTGCCTGCAGGCAGGTTACCACAAGGGGCTTGCTTTCCGTTGTATCTTTTTTTCGTGTTCTCGATACAATGCTCCTTTAGCGCATTACTCGAACTGACGTGAAAAAGGGTGTTACTACAAATGCATAGCATTCACGATTTCATTATTTAAAAGTATTACCGATGAGTAATCGCTAACGCAAATAGAACTTCAATAGTAAAATAGAATATATTTAAAAATCTAAATAATCGACTTCAAAGCCTTCCCCTAAAAGTTGCGACATCACTTTTGGGTTTCCGTTAGAATAGAATTGCAGTTTTGGTTTATTGGTAGTGTTGTTTAAAAGTTCATGTTGTCTTAGAACCGCTTTGGTTTGTTTAGCAACCGCTTCACCAGAATCTATTATTTTCACATGACTTGGTAGTATTTCTAATAACTGCGGAATTAAATACGGATAGTGTGTGCAGCCCAAAACTAGATAATCTATATTAGCATCCAGCATCGGTTTTAAGTATACTTGTAGAAGCGCTTTCATTTCTTTGCTATCCACATTACCATTTTCAATTAAAGGCACAATACCTTCGCCTACTTGCTCTATAACTTGAATATCATTAGTAAATAAATCGGTTGTTTTATGAAACAACTCACTAGAAAGGGTTCCTTTTGTAGCAAGAATACCAATGTTTTTTGTTTTTGTATTTAATGCAGCAGGTTTAATCGCTGGCTCGATGCCTATAAATGGCACATTATAGTTTTCGCGTAAATGTTGTACGGCATTAGTAGTTGCTGTATTACAAGCTACTACAATGAGCTTACAGCCTTTGTCTAATAACAGTTCTGTATTCTTTTTACTTAATGCAATTATTTCTTCTTTACTTTTATTACCATAAGGAGCATATTTGCTATCCGCTAAATAAATAGTGTTTTCATGCGGAAGTAAAGCGTTAAGTTCTCTCCATATAGAAGTACCACCAACACCAGAATCAAAAATACCAATAGCTTGTTTGCTCATGTTTTGTTTATTGCTCATAAAAGTAAATAATTCCTTTTAAATAGTTTTAAAGTTTATGGCATAAAAAAAAGCTGTCTTTTTAAAAGACAGCTTTTTAATTGTTCTGGGTAAATGTTAATTAGAAACCTAATTCTTTTTTAACATCAGCAAGTAAATCTTTACCTTCTGCCATGATAACGCCACCACCTTGAGTAGAATCTAATACATAGTTAAAACCTTGTGCTTTTGCTACTTTTAAAATTGCAGCTTTTGCTTTTTCAGTAATAGGCTTAAGTAAGTCTACTTCTTTCTTTTGCATGTCTTGTTGTGCTTGACCTTGGTATGCTTGTATGTTTTGTTGCATTGTTTGCACTTCTACCATACGTTTTTGATTTTCTTCTGCAGTTTTAGTAGCAGCTTCTGCATCATATAATTTCATTTTGTTTTGGTACTCAGTAACCATTGATTTAATGTCAGCTTCATAGGTTTTACCTAGTTTGTCCATTTCAGCTTGTGCCGTTTTCATTGCAGGCATTGCAGCAATAAGATCTTGTGTGTTTATATGCGCAACTGTAGTTTGTGCTTGCATAAAGCTTGTTCCTGCAATAAATAATGTTGCTGCTAATAATAAAGTTTTAATTTGTTTCATTTTTAATAGTTTAATGTGTGTTATAAATTGTTAATTATCTTCGCCTTCTTCTTCGGCATTATTGTTTTCGCGTTCTTCTTTTGCTTTTCTACGCGCTTCTAATATTTTCGCTTTTCTTTCTTCTAGTTCTTGTTTGCGTGCTTCTCTATCTCTTATTTTTTTTGCGGCTTCTTCTTCTCTAGTGGTAGGTTCTTTACCATCTGTTGTTTTAGTGTCCTTTTCATCTCCTGAGGCTGCACTTGCTTCTTTTTGGTCTTCGGTATTACTTTTTTCATCAAGTGTACCTTCTTTTAGTTCTTTTCTAGCTTGAAGAATACTATCTCTTCTGTTTTGTGCTGCTTCTTTTTTAGCTTCACGTGCTTCTAGAATTTCTTTTCTGCGTTGTTCTGCTTCCGCTGCACGGGTTGCTTTTTTATCTTCCAATGCTTGTTTTCTAGCATCTAATGTTTCGTTTACTTCAGGAACAACTTCTTCGTCTTTAGCATTTTTTCTTTCTTTTTTAGAATTTGCTTGATCACGTTTAGAGGTACGTACAATAGCTCTAATAACTTGTTCACTAATATCAAATCTATCTGCCGAATAAAGCATTACTACGTCTGCCGATTTATCGAATATAAAATCATACTTTTTTGTAGAAGCTATATCTTGTACTGCTGCAAATATTTGATCTTGTATTGGTTGAATTAATTGTCTTTTTTGAATCATTAAATCACCAGTAGGACCAAATCTATTTTGTTGGTATTCTAATATCTCTAGTTCTTCAAAATCAAGATCTTCTTCACGTTCCTTAACAAGTTCACTAGTTAAAAGCGTTTTTTCGTTACTTAAGTCTTTTCGTTTTTGTTCTATTACACCTAAACGAGAGTCTATTTCAGATTTCCATTTTTGAACTTTACTTTCTAGCTGTGTAGTTGCTTCTTGGTATTCCGGTATGTTTTCTAAAATGTACTCGGTATCAATATATCCTATTCTTACACCACGTTGTGCTTGAGTAGTAGATATGCTAAGCATGAATACAATTGCCAGTAAAAAAAGAACTTTTAATTTCATCTGTTTTATATTTTATAAATTATTGGCTTTATAAACTCTAAAAAGGACAAACGATTATTTATAGTTTTTTGTCATTTTTGGAATTAAGCTTTTCAAAATTAACGAATTTTAATTTTAAAAATTTTAATTCTTCTTTTAAATAATCAAAATGTTAATAGAAAATATCGTGCCAAATTTTTTTAGGTTCTTATTTTGGTTAGAAAAATAATCAAATTTGTTATCAATACCTATAGCATTGAGATGCAATATTTTCTAGAATTGTTGTCCAATAATAAAGTGAGTTTGCCATCCACTTATTTGATTTGGTTGCCCTGGAATACTATCAAACCCATAACCGAAATCAATTCCTAATAATCCGAAAGCAGGCATGAATAAACGTAGACCTAGACCTGAAGATCTTTTAAGATCAAAAGGATTGTAGTCTTTAAAGTTATTATAAGCGATACCACCTTCTAGAAAACCTAACATATAAATTTTTGCGGATGGTTTTAATGTAATTGGGTAACGTAATTCTAAAGAGAACTTGTTATAAATAGAACCACCATCACTTGTTACAAAGCCATCTTCATCTACTGGTTGTATAGATTGGTTTTCATAACCACGTAAAGCAATAGATTCTCTACCATCTAAACTATAGCTACCTAAACCATCTCCACCTACGAAGAAACGTTCGAAAGGAATAACACCTCTATCATTATTATACGCTCCTAAGAAACCAAATTCTAAACTAGGACGTAATACTAAGCTGTTTTTACCAATTTTTAAGACTTCTGTATACCAGTCTGCTTTGAATTTTATTTTGTAAAATTCTAACATTTTAAAACGTTCTTGATCTATTTCTGATATTCTAGTAAAAGCATCATCATTACCATTCGTGGTTTCCATTAATTCTGCTCTTTCGTCTGCTAATTCACCATAATCTACATTATTAAATAAAGAATATGGTAAAGATAATTTTGCACTTACATTGAAGTTAGAACCTCCTGTTGGGAAAACAGGATCGTTGTATGTGTTATTTCTGCTTAAACCAATAGTGTATGCTAGATTGTTTGAATAACCATCACCAAAAGTAAATAGTCCAGTGTTATAATTTTTTAAATCATAGTGTTGGAAACTTACCGCTTGAGAAAGTGTAAAGTAATCATCAGGAACAGAAAGTCTTTTTGCTAAACCAACAGATATACCTGTAATATTAAAACGCTTGTCTTTATCTGCATTTCCGGTACTTGAATCGTATAAAAATTGCTTAGAGTGTGAAACAGACGTAGAAAATTGTACTGGTTTTTTACCACCTAACCATGGTTCTGTAAATGAGAAACTATACGTTTGGTAAAATTTACTTGCTTGTAAACGAAGTGCTAGTTTTTGACCATCACCACGAGGTACAGGTTTGTATGCTTTTTTATTTAAAATGTTTTTAATAGAAAAGTTATTAAAGGATAAACCTAGGGTTCCAATAAAACCACCTCCACCATAACCACCTTGTAGTTCTATTTGGCTAGAACCAGTTTCTACAACACCATATTGTAGATCGATAGTACCTTCGTTAGGGTTTGGATTTTTAAAGTCTGTAGATATTTGTTCTGCATCAAAGAATCCTAATTGACTTAATTCTCTAATAGTACGAACTACATTTGCTTTACTATATAATTGTCCTGGTCTGGTACGAAGTTCACGGTAAATTACTTTATCGTTTGTAACATCATTACCATGTACCGTTACACTATTGAAATAGGTAGGTTTTCCTTCAGCAATTCTAATTTCCATATCAATAACATTACCTTCTGCATTAACTTCTACTGGGTTTATAGTAGAAAATAAATAACCGTTATTCTGATATAAATTGGTTAAATCTGCTGCGTCTGGTTTCGTATTGTCTGCAATTCTTTCTTGTAGTAAAACACCATTGTAGGTTTCTCCTTTATTAACACGTAGCACTCTTTTTAATTGCTCGTCAGAATATACTGTGTTACCAATAAATGAAATATCTCCAAAGCTATATTTTTCTCCTTCTTCTAGATTAATTTTTAAAGAAACGGTGTTGTCTTCGTTTTTTATTAAGCTGTCAGATAGTATTCTAGCATCTCTATAACCGTTTTCTTTATACTTGTTTATTAAACTGGTTAAGTCTGTTTTATAGTCTTCTTCTA
Source organism: Lacinutrix himadriensis (assembly GCF_001418105.1). Taxonomy (GTDB): domain Bacteria; phylum Bacteroidota; class Bacteroidia; order Flavobacteriales; family Flavobacteriaceae; genus Oceanihabitans; species Oceanihabitans himadriense. The sequence goes on along the minus strand of NZ_LIQI01000022.1, from coordinate 190,122 downwards.
TATATTTAGAACGTTTCCAAAGTCTAGGGTAGACTCTTTTTTTGGTGTTCTTCATTGTACCACGTAGCTTTTTATCTGTTAAAACAGAATTACCAGTAAATACAATATCTTTTACTTTAACTTTTTTACCTCTATCTATTGCTAAAACCATGTTGACTTTAGCTTTCTTTAAAGTGTCTACAACTTCTATCGTGTTAATATTAACTTTCGCGTTATAGAAACCATCTTTTTTATACTTGTTTTGTAAGTAGTTTTTTGTAGTAGTTACCAGGTTTTCTGTAACCTTAACTCCATCTTCAAGCTTGTTTTCTTTTGTTATCGTTTCTCTTTTACTTTTTCTAACTCCTGTAATTTTAAGAGCATTAAGTTCTGGTAAGTCAGATAATCTAATTTCTAAGAATGCATTGTTGTCTTCTACTTTTAATAGATAGATGTCGATATCATTAAAAAGATTGGAGTTCCACAGTTTTTTAATGGCAGCACTAATGTCCTCACCAGGAATCTGTATTTCGCTTCCTTTTCTTAAACCAGAATAGGTAATAATGGTTTGCTCACTAAATGATGTATTACCATTTACTGTAATTTCTGCAATAGTGTATTTGTTACCTTTTGTAAATGTAGTTTGTTGAGCATAAGTGCTTAAACTAAATATGGTTACTATTACTGCTAAAAAATGTTTAGTACTTATTTTTAAATACTTTAGCTTAGCTAAGTTGTTCACTTGTTTTCCCAAATCTTCTTTCTCTTTTTTGATATTCTATTATGGCTTCGTATAAATTTTGCTTTGTAAAATCAGGCCATAATGTTTCCGTAAAATACAATTCTGCATAGGCAATTTGCCAAAGCAGAAAGTTACTAATACGTTGTTCGCCACTAGTCCTAATCAGCAAATCTACATCTGGTAAATTTTGCGTGTAAAGATGCTCATTAATAAATGATTCATCAATATTTTCGGGCGAAATTATATTATTTTTAACTTTAATTGCTATTTTTTTAACGGTATTTAGTATTTCTTCTCTTGAACCATAGCTTAAAGCTAACGTAAGAGTCATTCTGTTATTTGTTTTTGTCTTATCTATTACTTCTAGAAGTTCGCGATGTGCTTTTGAAGGTAAATCGGATAAATTACCAATAGCAGTTAATTTAATATTGTTTTTTTGAAGTGTTTTTATCTCTTTCTTTAATGCCGAAACTAAAAGTTTCATTAAAGTTTGTACCTCTAGCTTTGGTCTATTCCAGTTTTCTGTAGAAAAAGCATAAAGCGTTAGGTTTTCAATACCCAGTTCTGCGGTTGCTTCCACGGTTTCCCGAACAGATTTTGTGCCATTTTCATGACCAAAAGCACGAAGCATACCTTTCTGTTTTGCCCATCTACCATTGCCATCCATTATAATAGCTAGATGTTTAGGTAATTTGTTGATATTTATATTTTCTTTCAAATCCATTTAGAAGGAACAATAACAAGGTGTTTCACCAAAAGTATAGGTTAGTATAAAACCAGTAAATACATACCAGTCATTATTATTTAGATTTCCAAAAGCAAATCTATCATAAGCTTCTACCGCATCTGGAACACTTCCATCAATTTCATCTGTGAAGGTGTAACGCGCTCCAACTTCTCCTGCAAGTATTAAGTTTTGTGCTATTTGATGCTTGTATCCTAAAACCATTGGTATACCAAAGGCTACACTTGACGTTTCGTCGTCTACTAATTCGCCCTGGAAATTGAAATGAAAATTATCGTGTGTTGCAACGGTAATTCCTGTGTATAAATATGGTGTAGAGTTTGTTTTTCTACTGTGTAAGTTAAAATCAAGGAAAGTAAATTCGATACCTAATGAAGCTTCAATTATTGGATTGGTAAATTTGTAGTCTCTTTCTTTTCTTCTTGGATCTTTAGATTTGCTGTCGTTTGCTTCTAGTTCTGAGTATATTAATGAAAAACGAAAAGAATGTCTTGCACTTCTATTCCATTTAAAGACACCGCCAATTGCTGGTTGGTTTGGCGAAATGTACTTTGTTGCACCAACATCACCAATAAAATTACTACCACCAGCGAACACACCTATTTCATAGGTTTGTGCTTGCGATAGCTGAAAAGTTAAAGCGCTTATTACAATAATAATAAAATACCTCATATACGATTAAAGTTTGCAAATATAATAAATAAGATTAGCCAATAACAATTTGAATCAAATTGTATGGGAATAAAACAGTATTTCGGTTAAAATATTGTTTAATTCCGTTTATCCTCACCCCAAAGTAGTTTTTTTCTGAGTGTATCTAGAAAGCTTTCTTCTAATAACTCTAGCATTTTCACTGTGAAATCTGCTTTTTTAATCTTTATAATGGTGTTATTATTTAGTGTGGCTATTCTAGAATCTAAAGAAACTAAATGCTGGTCTTCTCTACCGTCTACCATTAATTCTATTTCTGTAGAGTCTGGTATTACTAGTGGTCTTGCACTTAGGTTGTGAGGCGCAATAGGAGTTAATACAAAACTATTGGTGTCTGGCGTTATTACTGGTCCGCCACAACTTAGTGAATATCCTGTAGAGCCAGTTGGCGTAGATACTATCAAGCCATCACTCCAGTACGACGTTAAATATTCTCCATTCAATTTGGTGTCTACAGTAATCATAGAAGTGGTGTTTTTTCTACTTACTGCAATTTCATTTAAGGCAAAGTTTATTTCTTTAATATCGGTATTTTCAGGAGAGGTTTCAATACTTAGTAAACTACGTTCGGAAATTTTATAGTTTTTATTTAAAATATTTTTAAAAGCTTCTTCTATATCGTCTGTTCGTATGGTTGCTAAAAAGCCTAAACGTCCTGTGTTTATTCCAACAATTGGAATGTTTAAATCTTTCACATAGGTTATTGCTCGCAAAATAGTACCATCTCCACCAATACTTATTAATAGATCAAAACTTCTGTTTAATTCTGTGAAAGATGGAATAGTTGCATTTTTTATCGAAGATTTTATATGATTTAAAAACTCTTGTTCTATGCAGATTTCGACATCTTCCTTTAATAGCAATTGCAATAAAATTTGAAATGCATCTATGGTTTTTTCGGAATAATACTGACTATAAATAGCTATCTTCATCTTAGATATTTAGATATTTGTTAAGATAGTCTGATCGTTCTTTTAGACTTTCAAGATAACTGTCCTCTTCATGTCCAGAAACTACATTATAGCTATAACGTCTAAAAGTTTGCATAATGTCATTCAATCCTGTGTTTCCTACTTTTAATGTTATTTGGACTACATCGTTTTCCATTTTAGAAATAAAAGCACCTAATAGTTTTCCGTCATTAGATTCTACTATTTGACTTATTTCGCTAAAGGAATAATCATTTAAACCTTTCTCTACTATTAATATACCTCCAGCTTCCGAGAAAAAAGGAGTGTCATTAAACAAACCAATAACATCTTTAAGTTCGTAATATCCTAAATAAGTATTGCTCTTGCTTAAAACAGGCATGATATTCGTCGAGTTCTGTGCAAAAGCTTCTAATGTATCTAACCAATTGGTGTCTTCTCTAACAAAAAAGCCTTCCACGGAATATGTAATTTCACTTACTAGTTTTGTAGTCTCAAAGCAATGTACATCTGTTTCAGAAATACAACCTAAATAAACACCTTCCTTGCTTTCTATAGGAATATGGGAATAGGTGAGTTGGTTAAACAGCACTTGTAAATCACGAACGCTATCTGTTAGTGTAAGTGGTTTGATGTCGTTTATTATATAATTAGAAAGATTCATTTTTCTTCATTTTTACTTCTGCAAATTAATCAAAAAAATAGTACAATAAGCTTGTTCTAGTTTGTATTTTTGTACTATAATACTTTATATAATGACAAAACTAAGTGTAAATATTAATAAGATAGCAACTTTACGAAATTCTAGAGGTGGCGATTTGCCAAATGTAGTACAGTTTGCAAAAGATGTACAGCGTTTTGGAGCAGAAGGAGTAACAATTCATCCAAGACCAGACGAAAGACATATTCGCTATCAAGATGCTTACGATTTAAAGCCAGAAGTATACACCGAATATAATATAGAAGGAAATCCAATTCCGAAATTTATAGATATGGTTTTAGCAATAAAACCAACCCAAGTTACTTTGGTTCCAGATAGCGTAAGTGCAATTACTAGTAATGCTGGATGGGATACTATTAAGCATAAAGATTTTTTAGTAGAAGTGATTCAAGAATTTAAAGCGAACGGCATTAGAACTTCCATTTTTGTAGATCCAGATGTAAAACAAATGGAAGGAGCAAAAGAAACTGGTGCAGATAGAATTGAATTATACACCGAAGCTTTTGCGCATCAATATGGTTTAGGTAATCATGACGCTATTAAGCCATATACAGTTTGTGCGGAATTGTGTAACCAACTTGGTTTAGGAATAAATGCTGGGCACGATTTGTCTTTAGATAATATGAAGTTCTTTAAGGAAAACATTCCAGGATTATTAGAAGTCTCTATTGGACATGCATTAATTTCTGAAAGCCTTTATCTTGGTGTAGAAAATGTAATTCAAATGTATTTACAACGACTTAAATAAGAACTCTAAATACGAATAGCTTGTTGACAAATAAAGAAATTTTACACTCCAATATACTAGGCGAAGGAAAACCATTTATAATTCTTCATGGTTTTTTAGGTATGAGCGATAACTGGAAAACCCTTGGTAATCAGTTTAGCGAAGCAGGTTTTCAAGTGCACCTTGTAGACCAACGTAATCATGGTAGAAGTTTTCATAGTGATGTTTTTAATTATGAAGTTTTAGTAGAAGACTTAAAGAACTATTGTGAAGCACATCACCTAGGAGATATTGTTTTACTTGGTCATTCTATGGGAGGGAAAACGGCCATGTTGTTTGCTACAGAATATCCAGAATTAGTTTCTAAATTAATTATAGCAGATATCTCTCCAAGATTTTACCCAATTCATCACGATGCTATTTTAGACGGATTAAGTAGTCTGAATTTTGAAGAACTAAAAACACGAGGAGCTGCAGATAAAGTATTAGCTAATTTTGTTTCAGAACCTGGAACCAGACAGTTTTTACTTAAAAATCTATATTGGATAGAGAAAGGAAAATTAGCACTTCGTATAAACTTAGAGGCTTTAAAAGAAAATGTAAGTGAAGTTGGCGAAGCATTACCAATGCATGCAAAATTTGACAAAGACACTTTGTTTCTTCGTGGTGACAAAAGCGAATACATTGCGCTACAAGACGAAGCATTAATTACTAGACATTTTCCTTTAGCAAAGATTACGACTATTGCTAACGCCGGACATTGGTTACATGCAGAAAACCCTGAAGATTTCTATAAAGCTGTAATAGATTTTGTAAATTAGATGGTAACTAATTATGGTTATTATATACTAATTAAATAAACAAAAATATGAACTTAATAATAAGACTTCTATTAAATGCTATTGCTGTATTTGTATTAGCGAATATATTATCTGGAGTACAAGTAGATGGTTATCAAACCGCAATTATTGTAGCCATTGTACTTTCTCTTTTAAACCTTATAGTAAAACCTATTTTAGTAATTTTAACCTTACCAGTAACCATTGTAACACTAGGTTTATTTCTGTTTGTTATTAATGCGTTTATTATACTTTTAGCCGATAATTTTATAGATGGTTTTGCGGTACGTAGCTTCTGGACAGCAATGCTTTTTAGTGTGCTATTAAGCATCTTGCAATCTATCTTGCAATCTTTTTTGAAACAAGATAAAAAGTAGGCTAATTTTCAATACGTTAAAAACTTTGTTGTAGTGTAAAAAAGTAGTATTTTTGCACTCCTTTAAAAGGAATTATTTGAAGTTTCTTTTAAATTTTATTTCTCGTAAAACGGAAATCTAAACTAGTGTTAAATGCCCTTTTAGGGTTTTATATCATTTATAATGAATATTACAAGAGAAAACATTGATGCATTAAATGCAGTAGTAAAAGTAGAAATCGCTAAAGAAGATTATAGCGACAAAATTGAAAAAATCTTAGTTGATTATAGAAAAACTGCTAACATTCCTGGATTTAGAAAAGGGCACGTGCCAATGGGAATGGTTAAGAAACAATATGGTAAAGCCGTTTTAGTAGACGAGGTGAACAAACTTTTACAAGAAGGTTTAAATAAATATTTAACCGAAGAAAAGTTAGATGTTTTAGGGCAACCGTTACCAAAAGTACAAGACGAAATCAATTGGGAAGCCGAAAACTTTTCTTTTGAATTTGAATTAGGTTTAGCACCAGAATTTAGCGTAGACTTAAAAAGTAAAAAAGCAATAACACATTATAATATTGTTGCTGGAGATAAAATGATTGATGATCAAATCGTAAACATCCAAAAACAATACGGTAAATTAATTTCGCAAACAGAAATCGAAAAAGACAGTGAAATAACTGGAACTTTTAAGAACGAAGAAAAAGAAATTGAAAATACAGTAACTATCACTTTAGATAAACTTAAAGGAGCTGCAAACGCAAAGAAATTTGTTGGTGCTAAAGTTGGTGATGTAATTACTTTAAAAACAAAAGGTTTATATAGTGACGATCATGATTTAATGCATGCATTAAAAGTACAACATGAAGATGCACATGGTTTAGAAATTGAAGTAACTTTTACGGTTACAGAAATTAACAAACGTGAGCTTGCAGATTTAGACCAAGAGTTATTTACCAAATTATTTGCAGATGGTAGCGTAACTTCTGTTTCTGAGTTAAAAGAAAAGATTAAAGAAGATGCCGAAAAACAATTCGTGCAACAAGGAGATCAAAAACTTTTAAATGATGTTACAGAATATTTAGTAGCAAATACTAAATTTGATTTACCAGCAGCATTTTTACAAAAATGGATGCAAACTGCAGGAGAACAACAATTAAGTGAAGACCAAGCTAAAGACGAATATGAAAAATCTGAAAAAAGCTTACGTTACCAATTAATTGAAGGGAAACTAATCACAGATAACAAAATCCAAGTAACCTTAGAAGATATTCAAGGGCATGCTAAAAACATGATTAAAGCACAAATGGCGCAGTTCGGACAAATGAATCCTTCAGAAAAAGAACTAGACGATATTGCTGCTCGTGTTTTATCTAACCAAGAGGAAGCTCGTAAAATATCAGAACAAATCGTTAGCCAACGCTTATTAAGTATCTATAAAGAAAAGGCAAACGTTAAAGTTAAAGAATTAACGTACGAAGACTTTGTAAAAGAAGTTTACGGAGATAAATAAGAAGGCAAAATAGTTACACTTAGCTTATATAAGTGTTAACATAATTTTAAAGAATAAATCCTTATATTTAGGCGTTGAAACTTTTACGTTTTAACGCCTTTTTAATAACTATAATTTTTATATCAACATATGGATTACGGAAAAGAATTCGAAAAATTCGCAATAAAAGACCAAGGAATTAGCAGTACATACTACAACAAGATAATTAGTAGCATGTATCCTACAAACTTGACACCAAATATAATTGAAGAGCGTCAAATGAACATCGCTATATTTGATGTGTTTTCACGTTTAATGATGGATAGAATCATCTTCTTAGGAACTGGTATTAACGACCAAGTTGCTAATATCATTCAAGCACAATTATTGTTCTTAGAAAGTACAGATGCTAATAAAGACATTCAAATTTACATCAACTCTCCAGGAGGAAGTGTATATGCAGGATTAGGTATTTATGATACGATGCAGTTTATTAAACCAGACGTAGCTACAATTTGTACAGGAATGGCAGCATCTATGGGAGCTGTTTTATTATGTGCAGGAACAAAAGGAAAACGTAGTGGTTTAACACATTCTCGTGTGATGATTCACCAACCTTTAGGTGGTGCACAAGGACAAGCTAGTGATATAGAAATTACTGCGCGTGAAATCTTAATCTTAAAAGAAGAGCTTTACAATATTATTAGTAAGCATTCTGGTCAAGATTACGACAAAGTATACAACGATTCAGATCGTGATTATTGGATGAAATCTGATAAAGCGAAAGAATACGGAATGATTGATGAGATTTTAGTGAGAAGCTAAAACAAAAGTAAACTGTCATATCTAACGTAGTAGAAATCTCTTATAAGGATAGATTTTTAATAGGTTAAGAATGATAATATAATTTAAGTAATGGCAAAAGAAGATTTAGAATGTTCGTTTTGTGGACGTAAAAAACCCGAAACAAACTTATTAATTGCAGGATTAGATGCACATATCTGTGATCGCTGTATTGAGCAAGCACATGGTATTGTTATCGAAGAGTCTAAACAAACCGATAACAGCGACCTTTCTGCAGAATTAGTATTACGCAAGCCAAAAAAAATTAAGGGCTTTTTAGATGAGTATATCATCGGACAAGAAGCTACTAAAAAAGTAATGTCTGTTGCTGTATATAATCACTATAAAAGATTATTGCAACCACCAAGTGATGACGATATTGAGATTCAAAAATCAAATATCATTATGGTTGGGCAAACTGGAACAGGTAAAACTTTAATGGCTAAAACGATTGCTAAAATGCTTAATGTGCCTTTAGCTATTGTAGATGCGACTGTGTTAACAGAAGCAGGTTATGTTGGTGAGGATGTTGAAAGTATTTTAACAAGACTACTTCAGGCTGCAGATTACAATTTAGAAAAAGCAGAAAAAGGTATTGTTTTTATTGACGAAATAGATAAAATTGCTCGTAAGAGTGATAATCCATCTATAACTCGTGATGTTTCTGGTGAAGGTGTGCAACAAGCATTATTAAAACTTCTTGAAGGTACTGTTGTAAATGTGCCGCCAAAAGGAGGTCGTAAACATCCAGATCAGAAATTTATTGAAGTAAATACAGAAAATATTTTATTCATAGCCGGTGGAGCTTTTGATGGTATTGATCGTGTAATCTCTAAAAGATTAAACATGCAAGCCGTTGGTTATTCTGCTTCTATGAGTGATAATGTTGTAGATCAAAACCACTTATTACAGTATATTATTCCTAAAGATTTAAAAGACTTTGGTTTAATTCCTGAAATTATTGGTCGTCTTCCAGTATTAACATACATGGATCCTTTAGATGCTAAAACGTTAAGAGCGATTTTAACGGAGCCTAAAAATGCGATCATTAAACAATACAAGAAATTGTTTGAGATGGATGAAATCGAATTTACCATTGAAGATGGTGCTTTAGATTTTATTGTTGGTAAAGCAATAGAATATAAGTTAGGTGCTCGTGGTTTACGTTCCCTTTGCGAAGAAATTTTAACCGATGCAATGTTTGAATTGCCAGGAGGTAAAGAGAAAGCATTAAATGTAACGCAAGAGTACGCAGAAGAAAAACTGACGAAAACAACGATTAAAAAATTGAAAGCAGTTTCTTAATTTTTATTTGTTGTAATTCTTATAAAAGCCATTTATAAATTTATTTGTAAATGGCTTTTTTTATATATTGAACTATGCAATTTAAAGACGTTCCAGAAATACAAACCAAAAGAGTAACATTACGTATTTTGAATACGAAGGATGTAGCTATCGTTTTTGCACTTCGCTCTAATGAAGAAGTAATACAATACATAGCAAGAGCACCTATTAATTTTGCTGAAGCTGAAATTAAAACACAAGAGTTAGTAAAATATATAGATAATAACGAATCTATTTCTTGGATTATAAACCTTAATGATCAAGCTGTACAAATAGGAAGCATTTGCCTATGGAATTTTAGTGCAGATCGAAAAACAGCGGAGGTTGGTTATGATTTATTGCCAGAATATCACAATAAAGGATTCATGAACGAAGCTTTGCAACGTGTTGTGCATTTTGGTTTGGATACACTTAAATTAGAGGTTATAGAAGCGTTTACTAGTAAACACAATAAAGGTTCTATTGCTCTATTAGAAAAGAATAGTTTTAAACGGGAAGAGGACAGAAAAGATGAAGGGTTTCCGGATAATATTATTTTTAGTCTTATACCTTAGTTTTTTTGTTTTTAAAATAACGATATAATTCTATATTCATGAAAATAAGAAGCAATCCGTAAATGGAGTCTTCCACAGGAATATTACCAATTCTAATTCCTAGATTTTCCGCATCATTATACCAAACAATCGGTTCTACTAAAAAGCTTCCAGTAAGAATACCGTTACTAATAAAAAAGAATGGTAGAATTAAAAAGTACGTGAAATAATGGTAGGAAAGATTGACTTTCTTCATTTTTAAATAGATTAGAAAAACAGCTGTACTTAAAAAAGTAATAGAAGTATACAGTTTTTCAAAATGAAAAAGGCCAACTACAAAAAGAGTAATTATGAAGAAAGAACTTAAAACCGATGCTATTTTTTCTAAAGGATTATGGTTAATAATATGTTGTAAGGCGAAATAGGTAAAGACACAGCAATATGGAATGCAGATAAAAAATAAAACTTCTTCTATTGGTAAATTACCTAAGTGAATTCCTGTTAGGTAATCGGTATTAAAACCCCAAATTCCTAGGTTTGTGAAAATAGAATCCCATATAATAAATAGTATAGCGACAATAATATTCGCTTTAAAAAAAGAATTCCATTCTTTGTAAAAAGCATGTTTTTTATAAAAACTCGCTATAAACGGAACAGAAATACAAGCTAAATCTACAAAAAGATAGGTGTATGATTGCATGTGTTATTTTTTAAACGTGTTATGATACTTTTTCGGAACAAATAACATTCCAAAACATTCTCCTTCCTGTTTTCCTAAATGTTTATGATGTACTTTATGTGCTTTTCTTAAACCGATAAGGTATTTGTTTTTTGTGTTTTTAAACCATTTAAAACGTTGGTGAATAAGTACGTCGTGAATTAAGAAGTAACTCATGCCATAAAAGAAAATACCTAAACCAATAAAGAACAGGTAATTTAAATTTGGATGTACACCAAAGTATAATAGTAGTATGCTAGGAATGGCGAAAATGACAAAAAAAGCATCGTTCTTTTCAAAGGCATGCGGGTATTTTGGTTGGTGATGATCTGCATGTAAATACCATAAAAAACCATGCATTACATATTTATGAGTAAGCCAAGTCACCACTTCCATACAAGAAAATGTGGCTATTGTAATTAGTATGTATAATATAATATTCATGATGTTGTAAGATACTTAATCGGTTAAAACTAATACGCATTTAATTTATATCGTATGTACGATTTAGTCAGTATAACTAATTTTAATGGATTGGAAACTCTAATTCTTCCGCTTAAAATCTTTTCAGGGTCTGCTTTTTTAAGTTTCTTTAGTAATTTTAAATAATATCGATACGCAATATAAACGCCAAGTCTGCTTTCTAAAGGTAATTGGATGATGCCTTTATATGCTTCGTGAAAATCATTTTCAATGTCTTTTATTATTTCTTCTTTATTCGAATTGTTTAGTGAATTACTATCCAAATTTGGAAAATATGATCGGCCTAAGTTTTCGGTATCTTCTTTAATATCTCTCAAGAAATTCACTTTTTGAAACGCAGAGCCTAAACGTGTTGCAGATTCTTTAAGTGCTTCAAATTTTTTATCATCATTATTTACAAATACCCGTAAGCACATTAAACCAACAACATCTGCAGATCCATAGATGTAATTTTCATACGCTTCTTTAGTGGTGTAATCTGTTACCATTAAATCTGCTTCCATGCGCTTTAAAAAATCTTCAGCATAGCTTTGTAGATGATACTTTCGAGCTACTTCTTGAAACGAATTTACAATAGGATTTAAACTTATCTTTCTGTCTAAGGATTTTTTATAATCGGCAACAAAATCATAGAATAAATCTTCTTGCGGATAATCTTCAAAAGAATCTACAATTTCATCGGCATAACGCACAAATCCATAGATTGCATAAATAGAAGGACGTATAGAAGGAGCAAATAGTTTTATGCCTAGCGAAAACGATGTGCTGTAGCTGTTAGTAACAATCTTGCTACATTTTAAACTGGATGTATCAAATAATGCTTTCATGTTATGCGATGTTTTTTATAATTAAATCACTTACTATTTTACCCGAAATTAAAGAAGGAGGAACACCTGGTCCTGGAACAGTTAGTTGTCCGCAGAAATATAAATTATCCACTTTTTTACTTTTTAATTTTGGTCTTAGTACATGTGTTTGTGTAAGCGTATTCGCCAAACCATAGGCGTTACCTTTATACGAATTGTAATCGTCTTTAAAATCTTTTACGCAATACGATTCTTTAAATAAAATATTATTTTGAAGATCTTCTCCAGTGATTTTTTCTACTCTATCTATAAGTTGCTTAAAATAGTGTTCTCTAATTTCTGGCGTGTCTTCTACATCTGGCGCAATAGGAATTAAAAATATGCCAGCTTCTTTTTCGTCAGGAGCAGTGGATGCATCTGTAATACTTGGAAAACTTGCGTAAAATAAAGGTTTTTCGGCCCATTCTTTGGTGTCGTAAATGGTTTTGGCGTGTGCATCAAAATCGGTATCAAAAAATAAGGTATGATGTGAAACGTCTTTTAGTTTTTTGTTAAATCCAACGTAGAATAATAACGCAGAAGGAGCAAAGGTTTTTTTATTCCAATACGATTCCGAATATTGTCTTAGTTCTTTTGGAAGTAAGGTTTCTGTATGATGGTAATCTGCACCACTTAATAGTATATCACATGGCATTACGCCTTGTTTAGTACTAACGCTTACTACTTTTTTATTTTCAATATTGATGTTTTCAACAGCGCAATCTGTTATTGTTTTTACGCCAAGACTTTCGAAAGGGATGTCATTGCTTTAACAACTTCGTACATGCCACCTTCTGGATGCCAGGTACCCAATTTGAAATCGGCATAATTCATAAAATTATAAAACGATGGCGTGTTGCTTGGTTTTGCTCCAAGAAATAGCACTGGGAATTCTAATATTTTCTGTAGCTTTTTGTTTTTTACATAACCGGTAACTTGTTTTTTGATGGTCAAAATAAACTCATATAACTTTAAGATCGTTTTACTGTTTATAATTTCAAAAACATGCACTCCAGGTTTGTAGACTAAATCTTTAATCGCAATGTTGTAGTTTCTTTGTGCTTTGTCAATAAATTTCTGAAGCTTATTAGCGCTACCTTTTTCAATACCTTCAAAAGTTGTTTTTATATCTTCAAAGTTGTCCGAAATACTAATCGAATCTTTCTTCCCAAAATAAATTTGATAGGCAGGATTTAGTTTGTTGAGGTTGTAGTAGTCTTTAGTCGAAGTATTAAAATCATTAAAAAAACGTTCAAAAACATCAGGCATCCAGTAAAAAGTTGGACCAATATCGAACACAAAACCGTCTCTTTTTAATTGTCTTGCTCTTCCACCAACCGTTTTATTTTTTTCTAAAATAGTTACATCAAACCCTTTGCTTGCTAAATAACAGGAAGCAGATAAGGATGAAAACCCAGAACCAACGATTATAATTTTTTTTGAACTCATTTTGTGTTTTTAATTAAATAAACCGACAACATAATTGCGTTGTCGGTTTATTAAGATAACCAATTTAGGGGAATTGGTTATTTTTAGTTGTTAATCATTACTTTGTTAATAACGTGTATTACACCGTTTCCAGCTTGTACATCCACTGCAACGATACCAATATCTGTTGCTCCAGAACCATCTGTAATATCTGCAATGTTACTTCCAGAACCAGGTAGTGTAATCGTGATATTATCACCTTCTAATGTTGCAGCAGTAGTATCTCCAGGGTTGTTTAACATGCTAGAAGTAATGTTAGCTTCTTTGATTACATGATGTAATAATATTTGTGTTAAAGGTCCTTCCGCAGGAATTGCAGCTAAAGCAGTAAAGGCATCATTTGTTGGTGCAAATACAGTGAAATCAGGATCTAGAGTGTCTGCGTTTCCTGTTGCTGTTCTCGATAATATTCCAGCAAAATCCGTTGCAGGAGTTAAAGTGGTTAAAGCAGTAACAAGCGTTGAAAAATTTGGATCTGCAACCGCAAAAGTTACTACTGTTGGTATGTCAATTACAGTATCTACTGCGTGAATTATTCCGTTAGTACCTACAACATCTGCTTGCGTTACCGTAGAAATTCCATTAAATATTACGCCATTTGATGTGTTGTAATATAAGCTTAAAGCATTCCCTCCAGGACCACTAGCGCCTGTGTTTTCATATCCAGCCCCAGCATCTACTAAAGTAGTTGAAGTAACTGTGGAACCAATTATTACATGATTCAATAATATTTGAGAAAGTACAGCAGTATCCACATTACCTAAAGGAGTACCATTTAAAAATGTGCTAAATGCAGCGTCATCTGGTGCTAAAACAGTAAATGGTCCAGTACCGCTAAGTACATTTACTAAATCTCCATCTGCGGCACCCAAGGCAGCTACTAAATTGGAGAAAGCTGGATTTGCAACTGCATGATCTACTACGCTTGGTAATCCTAGTACAGCATCTATAATATGTACTGTTCCGTTAGAAGCATCTGCATCTGCGGTAGTTACTGTTGCAACGTTATTAAACATCACACTTCCTGATGCATCAAAATAGATGCTAATATTTAACCCGTCCGGGCCACTTGCGCTTCCTGAAGTGTACCCAGATCCCATTGTTACTAAATCACTGGAAGAAACATCTGCCATGATAACATGATTTAATAGTACTTGAGATAATACATCTGTTGGTACATCTTCTAAAGATGCAAAACCGTTAGCAGATAAGAATGCTGTAAATGCAGCATTAGTAGGAGCAAGAACTGTATAAGGTCCGTTTCCACTTAAAACAGTTACAAGATCTCCATCTGCTCTAGTAAGAGCGGCGACTAAAGAACTTAAATCTGGAGTTGCTTGTGCTAGTTCAACAATATTTGGTGTAGGTGTAGGATTTGAGTTGTTGCTATCATCATCATTACTGCATGATGTTGTTAATAAGGATAGACTAAAAAGTGCGATAAAAAAGAATTTCGTTTTCATAATGTCTAATGTTTTTTGTTATTGTTTAGACAAATATATAAAATTTATTCAGTTTGTCAAATAAAATAAATAAAAAGTTAGACAAAGTTTTTTTGTTTGAAATATTGGTTTCCTAATTTTTTGTTTAACTTTGTCTAGTAAATAATTAGACATGAGTAAATATACAATGGCCCAAATTGTGACTTTAACAGGAATAAAAGCACACACATTACGTAAGTGGGAGACTAGATATAATTTTCTAAATCCGGAACGAACAGATACTAATATTCGGTATTATTCAGATCTTCAATTAAAGAAGTTGTTGAATATTGGGGTATTAACTAGGAATGGTTATCGGATTTCTAAAATAGATAAGATGTCGGATACCGAGATTCACCAAACTATTTCAGATAAATTTATTTCAGGAAATTATGAAGATGAGATTAGTGCACTAGTGGTTAGTATGCTCGATATGGACGAAGTGGCCTTCAATGAAATATTAAGAACTCAAATTGTTAAAAAAGGTTTGTTGGCTACTACTACAGAACTTATTTATCCTTTTCTAAACCAAGTTGGAGTGCTTTGGGGTATTAATAAAGTAATGCCTGCTCAAGAGCATTTTATTTCTAATTTAATTAAGAAAAAAATGTTTGCTGCTATTGATTTACTTGCTTATCCGCACAAAGACGCACCTAGTATATTGATGTTTTTGACGGAAGGGGAACACCATGAAATCGGACTTCTACTTGCTTATTATATAGCAAGAGAAATGGGGTGGAAAGTATATTACTTAGGGCAAAATGTGCCTACCGAAAATATAAAACAAGTGATAGAGGAAGTTGGACCAAAATTAATACTGTCTATGTTTGTAACGCCAACCGAAGAATCTGTTTCTGGTAAAATAGAGACGATATTGGCACAAGGGGATATCCCGCTTTTGGTTTCTGGAAACCCAACTATTCTAGAAGATATTAGCCAAGATAAAAGGGTGGAATACTTATCACATCCCGACGAGCTAATCCAAATATTAAAAAATAAAAAACCCAAGTAAATTTACTTGGGTTTTTGTTTATGGACGATAATTAATACTACATTATTAGTATATGGATATCGATTAATAGCAAGGCTAAAGTAGTTCTAATTTATTTAATAATTAACTGTTTTAGACAAAGCATAACTTATACTCGTTGTAAGAAAATAGATTGTTTTTTTCTTCGATTAACGACAACTATATATTCAACTTTAGTAATTCTTCTATATAATCTCTAGTGTTAGAAAGTCTAGGTATTTTGTGTTGTCCACCAAGTTTGTTGTTCTGCTTTAACCAATCGTAAAATAATTTTTCTCTAGCAACGTGAACGGTTGGTTTATTGAGGGTTAGGTTGTTATATCTTTTTGCTTCATAATCTGAATTCAAAGCTTTCAAAGCATTATCAAACAATTCGTTAAACATGTGAATGTCTTTAGGAGGTGTTTTAAATTCTATTAGCCATTCATGTGCGCCTTTTTCTCTGCCTTGCATAAAAACTGGAGCTGCGGTATAATCTACAATTTCAGCTTTAGTTTTTTTACAAACCGTTTTTAGTGCGTCTTCGGCATTTTCAATAATAAGCTCTTCACCAAAAACATTAATATGGTGTTTTGTTCGTCCGGAAACCTTTATTCTATATGGTTTGGTAGAAGTAAAACGAACCGTATCTCCAATTTTATAACGCCATAATCCAGCGTTTGTGGTAATAAGAACGGCGTAGTTTTTACCAATAGTTACTTCCGCCAACGGAATGATTTTTTCACTAGTACTTCCATAAGTATCCATAGGAATGAATTCGTAAAAAATACCATAATCTAACATTAATAGTAGCTCACTAGAATTGTTTTGATCTTGGATTGCAAAAAATCCTTCCGAAGCATTATAAATTTCATAATACTTAAAGTTGTTTTTAGGTAAAATATTTTTGTATTGCTCTTGGTAAGGAGTGAAGCTAACGCCACCATGAAAGTAAACTTCTAGGTTTGGCCAGATTTCATGTAAGTTATTTTTGCCTGTAGTTTCTAGAACATTGTTTAGTAAAACCAACATCCAAGAAGGTACACCAGCAAGACTGGTTACGTTTTCGTTAATAGTTTCGTCTACAATGGCTTGCATTTTATGTTCCCAATCACTCATGAGTGAAACTTTATTGCTTGGCGTGCTACTAAATTCTGCCCAGAAAGGCATGTTATCAATCAAAATTGCGCTTAAATCACCAAAAGCAGTTCCGTTTTCTTTGTAAAGTTCTTTGCTTCCACCAAGACGTAAACTTTTTCCTGTAAAGAGTTGGGAGTCTTCATTGTTGTTTAAATACATACAAAGTAAATCTTTACTTGCTGCATAGTGACAATCTTCTAGAGAGTCTGTGCTCACTGGAATAAATTTACTTTTTGCATTTGTGGTTCCGCTTGATTTTGCAAACCATTTAATAGGTGTTGGCCAAAAAATATTATTTTCTCCATTTCTAGAACGCTCAATACTAGGCTGTAAGTCTTCGTAAGTAGAAACAGGAACACGTTCTGCAAATTGTCTGTAATTTTTTATAGAAGCAAAATCGTATTGTTTACCAATTTCGGTATCTTTTGCTGTATCTATAAGATCTAATAGTAATTCGGTTTGTACTTCATTGGGGTATTTTAAAAATAATTCGATTTGATGAAATCGCTTTTTTAAAAACCAGGAAGCAATAGAATTGACTATAGGAATTGCCATATTTATATTATCTTTAAGAAGTTTAAAAATAAGACTTTTTTTTATGTTCTACCAAGGTGTTTTAACAAAAATGACAACCGAATTTGCACAGCCTATTCAATATTATTTAGTATTTGAAAGTGATTTCTTGAATATGAATCAATTGTTAGGCAAAACGTTACACATAAAGTTTGTGAAATACCAATGTTTACACTGTGGTTTAAATAAGGAGATTTACAGACAAGGATTTTGTAAGAGCTGTTTTTTTGATATTCCGCAAGCTGCAGATTGGATTATACGTCCAGAGTTAAGTAAGGCACATTTAGATGAGGAAGATCGAGATTTAGCATACGAAAAGAAAGTGCAGTTACAACCACATATCGTTTACTTGGCTAATTCTAGTAACGTAAAAGTTGGTGTTACCAGAAAAGGGCAAGTACCAACACGTTGGATAGATCAAGGTGCTCATGAAGCCATTGAAATTGTAGAAGTCCCAAATAGGTATTTAGCAGGAATTACCGAGATTGCTTTAAAAGATCATGTTGCAGACAAGACCAATTGGCGAACCATGTTAAAAAATGAAATTGCAGATGAAGACTTGGTAGTTTGGCGTGAGCGTTTAAAACAATATATACCAGATGAGGCGCAACAGTATTTTATAGAAGATAATACCGAAACGAATATTGAGTTTCCGGTGTTGCAATATCCATTAAAACCTAAAAGTTTAAATATTAAAAAACAAGGAAGTTATTCTGGGAAGCTTGTTGGTATAAAAGGACAATACCTCATTTTTGAAGATCAAACCGTTTTTAATGTAAGATCTAATGAAGGTTTGGTTGTAGAGATTGGTGTAGATTAAAGCCAACAAAAAAACACGCTTTTAATAAAAAGCGTGTTTTTGTATATATTAAAAAAGAAGTAACTACTAAATATCTTCAGCGTCTCTTAAACCTTGGATATAAGATGCTTTTTGTACTTGTCTTCTACGTTTTACAGATGGCTTAGTGAAAAACTGGTTTTCTCTTAAGTTTTGCATAACTTTCACATTTCTGTGTTTACGCTTGTAACGTTTTAAAGCACGTTCTATATTTTCTCCTTCTTTTATTTCTATTCTTAACATAATGAATCTTTAATTGTGGATGCAAAAGTAAATTAAATATTCATATTTTATAATATTTATTCACTTTTTTTTTCTTCTTTTTTACTTAATCGAATCTTTTGTAGTTTCTTTCTTCTTTTTTCCTCCAAAAAGTCCGCCTAAAATGTCTTTTACACCGTCTTCAACAGTAGGTTTTTTAGGGGTTGTTTCTGTATTTGTCGTATCTGTGGTATTGGTGTTTGTGCTGTTTCCGCCTATGATATCACTGAGTACATTTTTAATTGGATTATTGGTTTGTGTTTTTGTGGAATCGTTTTTAGGTTTAGAACCACCTAAAGCATCACCAATTAAATCTTGTAATTGTTGTGTCCCTTGATTTAAAAGTTTCTGCTTTTGTATTTCAATAAGCTGTTTTGTTAAGTTGGTAACACCGCTCGTTAAATCTGTTTTAACGGTTGGAGCAGTAAAAGTACCACCAATGGTTGCCGTTATAGGAATAGTTATCTTATCTACGGCAGGATCGTTTATTTTACCTATAAGTTGGTTTACTTCACTTCCTAGGTATTTAGCAGGAACTTGTAAGACGGCATTATAAGCCATGCTTTTATCAAATCCGTGAGATCCATCTACAGTAATGTTAATGTCTTTATATTTGATGTCAAAAGGTTTCACGTTTACTTTTCCGTCTTTAAATTCTAATTTTGTCTTTAGGTCTTTTAAATCTAACTTATCGAAATCTATAAAACTAAAAGCGCCATTTAATTTGCTTAATAAAGGAGCATTTTCGGAAGATATATTAGTCGTTAATAATTCTGCAAGCGCATTTCCAGAAACCGAAGCTAAATCTGGTGAAAATTCTTCGTCTAAAGCACCAGAAAGATTAATGGTTGTATTTAGTTTTCCTTGTAATATTTTTGCGATAGGCGCTAAGCTTTGTAGTAATTCTAAATCTTTAAAAGATTGCGAGATGTCAAAATTAGCGATACCAAGATTCATATTAAAAAGAGGGGTCTTGTTTTTTGTGTCTACCAAACCAGAGATGGCTAAATCACCATCAAAAATATTGGTTGTTAGATTTTCTAAATTGGCTTGTTCGTCTTTTATTTTAAGAGACCCTTTTACGTTTTTAAGGGTTAGGTTATCATATAAGACCGTTTTTGCGTCCGCTTGAATACTGCAATCTAAAAATGCTGGAATTTTAAGAGATGCTTCCTCTGTAGTCGTTTTGTTTTTAGTTGCAGTTTCTGTTTCAGCAACCATAAAATCATTCACCGCAAAGGTATTCGACTTTACATTAAAGTTACCTTTTAATTTACCGTCACTAAGTAAAAAACCTAATAGGTTATTAATCGTTCCTGTTGCGCTTATGTCACTAGTTCCTGTTCGTGCATCAAAACTGTTTAGTGAAACGGTTCCAGGGTGAAAAGTAATATCAGCTTTACTTATATGAATTGGGTTTACAATATCTTCTCCAGAAAAGATGAAGTCAGTAATACCTACTGTTCCATTATTTTTAATGCGTTGGTATGTATTTGTTTCTATAGCATTCATGTCAAAAGAAGTATTCAACTTTGCTTTTAAAATTCCGCTTAATTCTTTTTCTAAAGTTACAGGATACGCTTTGGTGATGTTTGCTAGATTTAAAACACCATCAATGTCGGCGTTTACAAACATGTTTTTAGTGATGTTTTTTAGGGTTGCTGATGACTTAAAGATGTCTTCGTCTATTTTAAAGTTTAAAGCTTTTATATCCACATAGGTATTGTCTACATTTCCATCATCGTTTTTAACCGATGCATTTATGATGATGTTTTCTACACTTTTTGGTAAGTCCGGATATTTAAATGAAGCATTATTAGAGGTCACATTAATATCTAAATGCGGAATGGTGGTGTCGCTACTGAGTCCTTTTATAATTCCTTTTACTTTAAAGGTTCCAGTAGTCGCTACATCTTCTATGTTTTTTGAATATTCTTTAGGAACAATGGCTAGGAAGTCTTTGAAATCGGAACCCGTATTTTCAAAAGAAATATCGATATCCTGACCTTCATCTACCATTTGCACATATCCTTGAAACGCTAATGGTAACTGATTGATAATCGCTTTGTTTTCCTTAAAAGTGTATTTGTTGTTTTCTAAATCCAAACCAATTAAGGCGTCTAATTTAATAGTGTTGTTGTTTAAATATTGTGTACTGTCTAATTTTAAACTGACTCTAGCTTCGGTATTGGTGTCTAACTCTGAAACATCACCAGAAAAAGTTCCTTTTCCAGAATGATTCAATTCTGTGATATAAAAAGTAACATTCGATTTTTCGTCTAAATAGGTGAAAGCACTATTGTTTATAGCGTAATCTTCTATGTCTAAGGTAAAGCCTTTTTCATCTGCAGAAGCTTCTGTGTTTTGGTTTTCTTTTTGCTTTACAATATCATAATTTACATCACCAAGTTTGTTTGTTTTTAAAGTCAGTAATGCTTCATTTACATTTATGGCATTTATAATTATAGGTCCTTCGTCTGCAGTTTTAAATAATTCTTTTACAGACATATCAAAAGTAATGGACTTTGCCGTGGCAAATGTTTCATCTTTAAAAGGTGCGAAATTGGTAATTACTAAATCGTCGACACTAACATGCGCTTGCGGAAAACTACTTAGAAAGCTAAGGTTTACATCGCTAAATTCTACATTAGCATTCATGTTTTCGTTTATAAAACGTTTTACCATATCCTTAATTTGCGATTTAAACATAAAAGGAATGGCAACTAAAAGTGCCACAATAATGAGTAAAGTAATGCCAATGATTTTTAAAGCTTTCTTCATAAAAAAATACAAATTTGTTTGTGTAAGTATTTACGTAATAATACAAGGTTTAGATGTTACAAAGATAGACTTTAGTATAAGTTTAGCATTTAAAGTAAATCTATTTCTTCGTTAGTTTTTAACTTAAAACGTTTTCTAAAAAGATAGACGCCTAAGTACAAAAAAGGCGTGTCAAAAATAGCAATGAGCACTTTAAAAATAAATCCTGCTGCTAACAATCCCGCAAATTTATCCCAAGCTATAATATGAAAAGAACATAGTAATATTAAAATGGTAAAAGTATCCACAAACTGAGATAAAAAGGTGGAGAAGTTATTTCGCAACCATAAGTGTTTTCCTTTGGTGACTCTTTTCCAAAAGTGGTAAATCTGAATATCTATTAATTGAGCAAGTAAGTAAGCCATCATACTAGCAAAAACCGCAATTGCTGTGCTTCCAAAAACAGTGGTGAATAATTGGTTATCTACTGGCGACCAACTTGTAGCTGGTGCAACATTCGCTACATAAACAATTAGCATCGAGAAAAAGGAGGCGAAAATCCCAGCAATAACAATATCGTTGGCGCGCTTTTTTCCGTAGATTTCACTTATTAAATCGGTTACTAAAAAGGTGATAGGATATGGTAGAATACCAACGGAAATTTCAAATAGTTTCGATCCAAAAATTTCTACATCCATAGGATACCAATAAAAAAACTTTTGAAATATTAAATTCGAAACCACTAACGAGGTTATAAATAGAGCACCTAAAAATAGGTAAATACGTTGTGCAGCAAGTTTATCTTTTAATGTCATAATGTTTCCAATGTTGGCAGGAATCTAAATTTGATTAATGTTTGTTCGTTTCATATTATATCTGTCGTATTTAATGTATTCAGATTAGACAAGTTTCCGCTCAAAAACTTTTGAGAATAAATTGTGAATAAATAGCTAAGATAAATATAAAGCATTAAAAATTGTTTTACTTATTTTGCACGAATGCATCTTCGCTTGTTGTTTTAGTTATTTCATAGGAACAAAAAAGAGGAGATTCGTTAAATAACTTATGAGCCAACCAAAAAAAGCATACATTTCTTTAGGAAGCAACAAAGGCGACAAATTTAAAAATTTGCAAAACGCTATTGATTGTATTCACGAACAAGTTGGTAATATTAAAATTATATCTAAGGTGTATAAAACACCTGCTTTTGGTTTTGAAGGCGAGGCGTTTTTTAACACCTGCTTAATTCTAGAAACCGAATTTAAAGCAAGTAAGCTTTTAAAGATTCTATTAGATATTGAAAAGCAATTAGGGAGAGTTCGCTCTAAAAAGGAAGGATATGAATCTAGAATCATAGATTTAGATATTATTTTTTATGAAGATGAAGTTATAGATACGAAATCGTTACAAGTTCCGCATCCAGAAATGCATAAACGTAAGTTTGTGTTGCAGCCTTTGCAAAATATAGCTTCGCAAATGAAGCATCCCGTTCTAGAGAAAGAAGTTAGTGTTTTGTTGGAAGCATGCGAAGATACTAGCGTTTTAGAACCAGTAAATATTTGGCTGAAAAACCCAAGTAAGCAATATGATTTCTCTAAGTATAATTTTATTGCAATTGAAGGAAATATTGGTGCAGGGAAAACGAGTTTAACCAATAAAATGGCACATGATTTTAATGCGAAGCTTATTTTAGAACGCTTTGCTGATAATCCGTTTTTGCCAAAATTTTATAAAGAACCTAAGCGTTATGCGTTTACTTTAGAGATGTCCTTTCTTGCAGATCGTTACCAACAAATTAGTGATGATTTATCGCAATTAGACCTATTTAAAGATTTTATTGTTAGCGATTATGATGTTTTTAAGTCGTTAATATTCTCTAAAATTACCTTGCCAGAAGACGAGTTTAAACTGTATAGAAAACTCTTTTATCAAGTATATAAAGATATAGCGAAACCGGATTTATATGTGTATTTATATCAAAATACTGAAAGGCTTCAGGCGAATATTAAGAAAAGAGGTAGGAATTACGAGAAAGATATCGAAAACGATTATCTAGACAAAATCAATTCTGGTTATTTAGAATTTTTAAAGGAACAAACCGAATTGAATATTAAAATCATCGATATTTCAAATAAGGATTTTGTAAAAAACAGAGCAGACTACCTTTGGTTGTTAGATAGAATTTGTGAGTAGATGTTTTGTCATTTCGAGCTTGTCGAGAAACCCATTGAGATTCCTCCGTTTTAGTCGGAATGACATCTTATAGCTTTTTTAGCTTCGAAAACACATCCCAAACCACAACACCACAACTCACCGAAATATTAAGGGAATGCTTGGTTCCAAATTGAGGGATTTCTATAACCACATCACTTTTTGAAACTACATCTTGTGCAACACCTTTAACTTCGTTGCCAAAAACTAGCGCGTATTTATGGTTAGCTTCCGGTGTAAAATCGTTTAGCATCGTTGCATTTTCCGCTTGTTCAATCGCGCATATTTTTACGTTTTCGTTTTTCAGCTTTTCAACAACATCTAAAGTGTTTTCTGCATATTCCCAAGCAACAGTGTCTGTACTTCCTAAAGCTGTTTTGTGAATGTCTTTATGAGGTGGCGTAGCGGTAATTCCGCAGAGATAAATTTTTTCAACTAAAAAAGCATCACTAGTTCTAAACACGGAGCCAATATTGTTTAAGCTTCTAATATTATCTAGAATGATAATAATAGGTGTCTTTGCCGAAGTTTTAAAATCTTCAACACTTAATCGATCCAGTTCGTTATTTTTTAGTTTTCTCATATTGCAAATATTCAAAAAAAAACTTCCTTATAAAAAAGGAAGTTTTAAAGTTATCAAAAAAAAAGAAATTAAATATTCTTGTCTTCTGCTGGTTTTGGATTCACCTTTCCTTTAATGTGTATTACTTTTTTAGGAGCATTGACAGCATTAGAAGTTAGTGTGATACTTTTAGAAAAAGACCCTGTTCTGTCTGTTGCATAACGTACGCCAATAACAGAAGATTCACCAGGAGCAATCGCTTCTTTTGGCCATGTTGGGACTGTGCATCCGCAAGAACCTTTGGCATTTGTTATTACTAGAGGTGTTGTACCTGTATTTGTGAATGTAAACTCCCTATTTCCATCCGAGCTGTTTTCAATAGTCCCATAATCTATGGTTTCTGATTCAAACTCAATTTTTGCGCCATCTTCATTAGCTACTGTTTTTGCTTCACTAGCTTTTGTGGTGTTTTGAGCCATTCCTACTGTCGTCATTGCTAGCATAGCAAAACTTAATAAAATTGCTTTTTTCATAATTTATAATGGTTTGATTTAAAAATATCTATACCAAATTTACTAAAACATTATATTCCTAGTACTACAATTTAGTTTTTAACTTTATTTTATAACAACTATTAATTTGACTAAATTCGCAATGAAATGAATTTTTACTAAAAATAACATCTACCCTTGGCAAAAAAAGAAAAGAAAGTAACCCCTTTAATGAAGCAGTATAATGCTATAAAAGTGAAGCATCCAGATGCTTTATTATTATTTCGTGTTGGTGATTTTTATGAAACCTTTGGTGCAGATGCTATTAAAACCGCAGGTATTTTAGGAATTATTTTAACCAAACGAGGCGCAGGAAGCGAAAGCGAAATTGAGCTTGCAGGCTTTCCGCATCATTCTTTAAATACCTATTTACCAAAATTAGTAAAAGCTGGTGAACGTGTTGCTATTTGTGATCAGTTAGAAGACCCTAAACTGACTAAGAATATTGTAAAAAGAGGTGTTACCGAACTTGTAACTCCTGGAGTTGCGCTTAATGATGAGGTTTTGGTTTCTAAATCGAATAACTTTTTATGTTCGGTTTATTTTGAAAAAAATAAAATCGGTATTTCCTTTTTAGATGTATCTACTGGGGAGTTTTTAACCTCACAAGGAAATGCAGAATATATAGATAAGTTACTTCAAAATTTTAGTCCGAGTGAAGTATTAGTGTCCAAACAGAAAAGAACACTTTTTAATGAAACTTTTGGTGCCGACCTCCATACTTTTTATTTGGAAGATTGGGTATATCAAACCGATTATGCAAACGAAACTTTAATTAAGCACTTTAATACAAAAACATTAAAAGGTTTTGGTATTGCCGATTTGCATGAAGGAATTATAGCTTCTGGATCGATTTTGCATTATTTAAGCGAAACACAGCATAATAAATTACAACATATTACTTCTGTTTCAAGAATTGCAGAAGACGATTATGTTTGGATGGACCGATTTACCATTCGAAATTTAGAACTGTATAACTCTACCAACAATAATGCAGTGACACTTTTAAATGTTATTGATAAAACCATTTCTCCAATGGGAGGACGTTTATTAAAGCGTTGGTTGGCCTTACCATTAAAGAATGTCGATAAAATAAAACAGCGTCATGAAGTAGTAGACTTTTTTACAAAAGATAAAACGACGCTTCAAAAAATACAGAATCACATCAAGCATATTGGAGATATAGAAAGATTAATCTCTAAGGTGGCTACTGCAAAGGTGAATCCACGAGAGGTTATTCAACTTAAAAATTCTTTAGAAGCAATACTGCCAATAAAAGTGTTATCGTCTAATTGCGATAATGAATCGCTTAAGATTATTGGTGATAAATTACAAAGCTGTGATATACTTCGTGAGAAGATAAAAACGATGCTTAATGAAGAAGCTCCTGTTAATGTTTTAAAAGGAAGTAGTATTGCGCAAGGATTTTCTGAAGAATTAGATGAGCTTCGAGCTTTGTCTACTTCGGGTAAAGATTATCTGAATAAGATGTTGCAACGCGAAAGTGAACGCACCGGAATCACTTCCCTTAAAATAGCATCTAACAATGTGTTTGGCTATTATATAGAAGTACGAAATACGCATAAAGATAAAGTTCCAGAAGAATGGGTTAGAAAACAAACCTTAGTAAATGCAGAGCGTTATATAACGGAAGAGCTTAAAGAATACGAAACTAAAATTTTAGGTGCCGAAGAAAAAATTCTAGCCATAGAGCAAAAGCTATTTGCCGAATTGGTTACTTGGATGAATCAATACATTAAACCGGTACAACAAAACGCGTATTTAATTGGTCAGTTAGATTGTTTGGCTGGTTTTGCACAATTAGCAAAAGATAATAAGTACATCTATCCGGTTATTGATGATTCTCATGATTTGGAAATAAAAGATGGTCGTCACCCAGTAATTGAAAAACAATTACCAATTGGTGAGCCTTATATTGCGAATGATGTATTTTTAGATAGAGATGCACAACAGATGATTATGATTACTGGTCCAAATATGTCTGGTAAGTCGGCTATTTTGCGTCAAACCGCATTAATAGTACTCTTGGCTCAAATGGGAAGTTTTGTTCCTGCAAAAGCCGCTAGAATTGGTTTGGTAGATAAAATATTTACTAGAGTAGGGGCGAGTGATAATATTTCTATGGGAGAATCTACGTTTATGGTAGAAATGAATGAGACCGCTTCTATTTTGAATAATATTAGTAATCGAAGTTTAGTCTTGTTAGATGAAATTGGAAGAGGAACAAGTACCTATGATGGGATTTCTATTGCTTGGGCAATTAGCGAGTATTTACATGAGCATCCTGCAAAACCAAAAACACTTTTTGCAACCCATTATCATGAGTTAAATGAAATGACCGAAACATTTACTAGAATAAAAAACTACAATGTTTCTGTAAAAGAACTAAAAGATAATGTTTTGTTCTTGCGTAAGCTCGTTCCTGGCGGAAGTGAGCATAGTTTTGGAATTCACGTAGCTAAAATGGCTGGAATGCCACAGCAGGTAATACATCGCGCTAATAAAATATTAAAGAAATTAGAAAAATCACATTCTAGCGAAGAACTTACCGATAAAGTAAAATCGTTAAAAGATGAAATGCAATTGAGTTTCTTTAATTTAGACGATCCATTGCTAGAAGAAATTAAAGAAGAGATTTTAGATATTGATATTGATACACTTACGCCTGTAGAAGCGTTGATGAAACTCAACGAAATAAAACGAATGTTGGTGAAGAAAAAAGAGGTTTGAAAAAAAAATTAATATTTTTTCAAAAAAAGCTTTGCAATTAAGAGATTTATTTTAAATTTGCAACCGCAATAGCAATATTGCACGTTCATACAAAAGACTGCGAAAGTAGCTCAGGGGTAGAGCATCACCTTGCCAAGGTGGGGGTCGCGGGTTCAAATCCCGTCTTTCGCTCTGAGACTTTCATTATAATATACCAAGCGATATTTTACATATCGTTTCCTGCTGAAGTGGTGGAATTGGTAGACACGTTGGACTTAAAATCCAATGTCCATTAGGACGTACGGGTTCAAGTCCCGTCTTCAGTACAGATGAAAAGCCGAAACGAAAGTTTCGGCTTTTTTGTTTTAAAAATATACGGAAAGCGCGCTTTCAAATATATTTTTAAAACAAAAAACCAATCCAATCTTTTGGATTGGCTTTTCTCAAGATGTTGAAACAGGGACTCGACGCAGTCAATTCCCGTTATAAACAGAAAAAGCCATACAGAAATGTGTGGCTTTTTCTGTTTTAAAAATTTAGATAAATTTCGCTTTCAAGTATATTTTTAAAACAAAAAAGCAATCCAATTTTTTGGATTGACTTTTCTCAAGATGTTGAAACAGGGACTCGACGCAGTCAATTCCCGTTATAAACAAAAAAGCCATATAGAAATGTGTGGCTTTTGTTTTAATTTAAGTAAATTTTAATTTCAAGAGTATTCTTTAAGTGAAAAAAACAATCCTGTTTTATGGATTAGCTCTTCTCTAAACAAGGATAAGAGATTGCGTATAGTTCATTCCTCTTTTTCATAGAAAAGCCTTACGGAGATAGGTAAGGCTTTTGTGTTTTCTAGTATTTCGATTTTAAAAATAAGCACAAAAAAAAGCCTTCATAAAGATGAAGGCTTTTTAAATTTAAGTCTCGTAATTAGTGAGTAGCAGCTTTAGCTTTTAAATCTTTTGCTTTGTCAGAAACTGCATTAGCAGCTTTGTCTACAGCATTTCCAGCAGCATCTTTTGCATCACCAGCAGCTTTTTCAGCAGCATCAACCGCGTTTCCAGCAGCATCTTTTGCAGAGTCAGCAGCGTCTTCAATTGCATTTCCAGCAGCATCAACAGCATTACCTGCAGCGTCAACAGCAGAATTAGCAGCACCTTCAACAGCGTCTCCAGCATCTTCTAAAGCTTCACCTGTTGCGTCAGCAGCATTTTCTAGTGCATCACCAGTAGCTTCAGCAGCGTTTTCTACAGCATCTCCAGCCGCGTCAGTTTTTTCTTTTACTTCTCTACAAGATGTAAACGATACGCTTAATGCTAATAATAAAGCAGCGCTAAATAATAATTTTTTCATTAGTAATAGTTTTAGTGTTAATTTTCAATACTACGAAAGTAACAACTTCCTGTTAAAATTCGCACAAGTTTGTTAAAATTTTTAACATAATCGTTATTCCGATTAATTTAATAGTCTATTTACGTATATAACGGATGATTTGGATGACTGCCTCCTTGTTTTTTTTAATATAATTAAGATTTTGTGCTCCAGATCTCTCTCTCTTTTCTCTATTTTGAATCAATTCTGTAAGTGTAAAGGCTAATTCTTCCTTGTTTTTTACGGTAAACATTCCTCCTTCTTCTAACATTGCGAACGCTTCAGGGAATTTTTTGTAGTTTTTTCCTATAAGTACAGGTATGCCAAACACAGCAGGTTCTAATGTATTATGTAATCCTGTATTACCCATTGCGCCTCCAACATAGGCAATATCTGCATAGCTGTAGGTTTTGGATAATAATCCAATAGTATCCATTATAAAGACAGTAGATTTGGAGATGTCTTTGTTTTCTTTTTCAGAATACTTTATACTTGGTACTTGTAATTGTTTAATAAATCGATCTATTTGTGCACTTTTAATATTATGAGGTGCAATAATGAATTTTAGCTTTTCGGAAGCATTTTTATTTATATAATCTAATAAAATGTTTTCGTCTTCTGGCCAAGTGCTTCCTGCAACAATACATAAACTATCTTGTTTAAATGCTTCAATAAAAGCTAAGCTGTTGTTTTGTGATAACTGACTATAAACACGATCAAAACGGGTATCTCCAGAAACGGTTACTTTATTATAGCCTATGGTATGCAATAGGGTTTTGGAAGCTTCATTTTGAGTAAAAATATGATCGAAAGCAAATAAAGCTTTACGTTGTTCTTTTCCGTAGAATTTGAAAAAAGAATGATTAGGTCTAAATAAAGCAGAAATTAAAATAGCTTTTAAGTTTCGTTTTTTTAATTCCTTTAAAAAATTTGGCCAAATATCATACTTTACAAATACCGTTAATTCCGGATTTACAAGATCCATGAAATTTTTAGCGTTTTTCTTAGTGTCTAAAGGAAGGTAGACAACAATATTTGCTATTTCGGTGTCTTTTCTTATTTCATAACCAGAAGGCGAAAAAAAAGTAAGCACAATTTTATGATTCGGATAAAGCTTTCTAATTTCTTTAAAAACCGGTAGTCCTTGTTCGTATTCTCCCAAAGAGGCACAATGAAACCAAATACAAGTATCTGTTTTTGATATATTGTTTTTTAAAGCAGCGAATGTTTGTTTTCTTCCGTTAACACCTTTATTAATTTTGGTATTAAATAGCGCTATTCCTTTTAAAACAAATGAAGTTAAAGAAATAAGTATGTTATAAATGAAACCCAATAGTTTTTGTTTATTGCTAAAATACATTTCTTTTAAATTAAATACATATTCTAGTATTAAATAAATTATTTATTATTCATTAATCTTCATTGCTAAACTATATGGTTTTTTGTAAATTCGTGAGATATAATGAGCCTAAATGTAGTGTTGAGGTTTCCAAATTTAAGAATGTGAAAAAAATTCAAATGGTTGATCTTAAAGGTCAATATGCAGGTATAAAAGATATTGTTAATCCAACTATTCAAGAAATAATCGATAACGCATCCTTTATTAATGGACCAAAAGTTCATGAATTTCAGAAAAACTTAGAAGATTATTTAGGTGTAAAACACGTTATTCCTTGTGCTAATGGTACAGATGCATTGCAAATAGCAATGATGGGTTTAGGTTTAAAGCCAGGAGACGAAGTTATTACAGCCGACTTTACATTCGCTGCAACTGTTGAGGTAATCGCATTATTGCAATTAACTCCAGTTTTGGTAGATGTAGATCCAAACGACTTTAATATTAGTGTAGATGCGATTAAAAAGGCAATAACACCAAAAACAAAAGCAATAGTTCCTGTGCATTTATTTGGTCAATGTGCCAATATGGAAGCAATCATGAAACTTGCCGAAGAACATAATTTATATGTTATAGAAGATAATGCACAAGCAATAGGTGCAACATATACCTACAGTAATGGTAAAAAAGCGAAAGCAGGAACTATAAGTCATGTGGCTTCTACTTCCTTTTTTCCATCTAAAAACTTAGGTTGTTATGGCGATGGAGGAGCAATTTTTACTAATGATGATGCATTAGCACACACCATTAGAGGAATTGTAAATCACGGCATGTACGAACGTTACCATCATGATGTAGTAGGTGTGAATTCTAGATTAGATTCTATTCAAGCAGCGGTGTTAAATGCGAAATTACCACATTTAGATACGTATAATAAGGCGAGACAATCTGCCGCAAGAAAATACAGTAAAGCTCTAGAAGGGATCGCTAGTATAACAACGCCTCAGGTTTCTAAAACATGTGGTGCAATTTGCGAAGATTGTGATTGTCACGTTTTTCATCAATACACGTTAAAGCTAAATAATGTAGATAGAGATGGCTTAGTGAAGTTTTTAAATAGCCATGATATTCCATGTGGTGTGTACTATCCAATTCCGTTACACAACCAAAAAGCGTATCAAGATACCAGATATAACGAAGCAGATTTTCCGGTTACTAACCAATTGGTAAAAGAAGTCATTTCTTTACCTATGCACACCGAGTTAGACGATGAGCAAATACAGTTTATCACCGATAAGATTAAAGAGTTTATAACAAATAATTAGAGCGTTACCGCAAGGGTCAGGCTGTTCGCTTAAATCTTTTTTTGCCATATAGGCAAGCAAAAAAAGGATACCGCTTCCATCCTTAACGCACACATTAGCCAATGAAAGTATTAGTCACAGGAGGTTTAGGTTTTATAGGTTCGCACACGGTTGTAGAACTTCAAAAAGAAGGATACCAAGTGGTGATTATAGATAACCTATCTAATTCCTCTTTAGAGGTTTTACAAGGTATTGTTTCCATTACAGGAATAATGCCAGTTTTTGAAAAGCTAGATTTAAAAGACAAAGCGAAAGTTCAAGAATTCTTTAAGCAACATCAAGATATTCATGGAGTCATCCATTTTGCTGCCAGTAAAGCAGTAGGTGAGAGTGTGCAAAATCCCTTAATGTATTATGAAAACAACATCAATACATTGGTTTATGTGTTACAAGAATTAGAGAAACTACCAACAGCTAATTTTATTTTTAGTTCCTCGTGTACAGTATATGGTCAAGCCAAAGCCATGCCGATAACAGAAAATGCACCCATACAATTTGCAGAATCTCCTTACGGAAATACCAAACAAATTGGCGAAGAAATCATACAAGATACGTGTAAGGTAAATAGTAATATACAAGCTATATCCTTACGGTATTTTAATCCGATAGGAGCACATGAAAGTACTAAAATTGGAGAATTACCAATTGGTGTGCCGCAAAATTTAATTCCGTACATCATGCAAACAGGTGCAGGAATTCGAGAGCAACTCTCTGTTTATGGTGACGATTATCCAACAACAGATGGAACCTGCATAAGAGATTATATTCATGTGGTAGATGTTGCAAAAGCACATGTTATTGCTTTAAAAAGGTTGTTAGAAAATAAAAATACATCTAATAATGAAACGTTTAATCTAGGTACTGGAACTGGGAGTTCTGTTTTAGAGGTTATTCAAGCTTTTGAAAAAGTAGCAAATAATAAACTCAACTATAAAATAGTAAATAGACGTCCTGGTGATGTTATTTCTGCTTACGCAGATACCTCAAAAGCAAATGAGGTTTTAGGTTGGAAAGCACAATACAGTTTAGAAGAAGCGGTACTATCTGCTTGGAAATGGCAAAATAGCCTAAATTCCCTTTAGTATATGATTAGGTATTTGGTGTCTCATTATCAAATGCGCAACATATTCTAAACGGACTTATGTAATTCCTATTAATATGTTGATTAACAATATTTTAATGTTCTTAATTCGGGATTGGTTTATATTCTTGTTTTCTTTGTAGCTAATGAAAATGAGAAAACAATGAAATGGATTACAGTAAAACGTCAGACAAGACGAGAAAACAGATTCGCTCCCAACATGGGACGTGTTAATGCCAAAGTAACGTATATTAAAAAACAAGTACTTGGTATTCCTATTAAAACACTGCACAAATACAGAGAAACCTATTACGGAAAAGTAAAAGACTGTGAAGATTGTGTACTAAGTAGATAATAAAAAAAAAAGCCTCGAAATAATTTCGAGGCTTTTTTTTATGCTTCTTTCTTTTTAAAATTGCCAAGAATAAGCAATCCTAAACCTACCATTACAGACATATCTGCAACGTTAAAAATACCGGTTCTAAAAACACCGCCAAAATCTATATGAAACATATCTGTTACAGAGCCATACATGAATCTGTCGTAGATATTAGCCATTCCACCACCTAAAATACAGCAAAAACCTATTAAAGAAAAGGTGTCTAAGTCTTTGTTTCTAAAAACTAGAAATAAAACATAAGCCATTACAGCAACAGGAACAATAAGTAAAAATATAGCGCGCATTGTCGGACTTAAATCGCTTCCCATTCCTAGAAAGGCTCCAGAATTCTCTACATTATGTAAGGTGAAGTAATCTCCAATAATTTCAGACTTACTACCTGGAACAACATAGGCACGTGTCCAAATTTTAGAAACCTGATCAATAACAATATTGAAAATAATTATAAACGATATAAATAAAGAACGTTTCATTATGCTTCCGTTTCTATAGTTGCAGTAGCAGTTTGTGCTTCTCTATTAATTTTTTTAACCAATCCTTGTAATACTTTTCCTGGTCCTACTTCTGTAAATAAAGTGGCACCATCTGCAATCATTTGTTGTACAGATTGTGTCCAACGTACAGGAGCTGTAAGTTGTGATATTAAATTCTTTTTAATTTCTTCTTCGTCGGTTGTGGCACTTGCCGTAACGTTTTGATAAATTGGGCAGTTTGGTTTGCTAAATGTTGTGTTTTCTATAGCAGCTGCTAATTCTTCTCTTGCAGGTTCCATCATTGGCGAGTGAAATGCACCACCAACAGGAAGTACTAAAGCACGTCTTGCTCCAGCTTCTTTCATCGCTTCACAAGCACGATTAATAGCATCAATTTCTCCTGATATTACTAATTGTCCCGGACAGTTATAATTTGCAGCAACTACAATACCTTCCGTTTTTGCACAAATATCTTCTACCACTTTATCTTCTAAACTTAAAACAGCAGCCATAGTACTTGGTTGTATTTCACAAGCTTTTTGCATGGCTAAAGCACGTTTAGATACTAAGCGTAATCCGTCTTCAAAAGTTAAAGCTCCTGCAGCAACTAGCGCAGAAAATTCACCTAAAGAATGTCCGGCAACCATATCAGGTTTAAAGCTTTCTCCTAATGTTTTTGCTAAAATTACAGAGTGTAAAAAGATAGCTGGTTGTGTTACTTTGGTTTCTTTTAAAGCTTCTGCAGTACCTTCAAACATAATATCTGTAATGTTGAATCCTAAAATGGCATTCGCATCTTCAAATAAATGTTGTGCTTCTGGAGAGCTTTCGTATAGATCTAAACCCATTCCTGAGAATTGTGCGCCTTGACCTGGAAATATATATGCGTTCATTTGTTTTAAATTTTGAGTTGCAAAAATAGGAATAAATTATTTATAAAGAGAAAAGATCACTTCGCTTAAAGAATCAAGAATATAGACTTGTTTCTTTTGATAATAAACAGCCAGTTGTCTTCATTATTCTTTAAAAAAAAATCAATAAAAAGTAAATGTTTAAATAAGAATTCTCAACATTTTAAATGGGGTTAGCAATAAACCTCTATTCTGTTTTTTATAACCCAACAATGGCAGATTCTGCACAACGTTCCCCATCCATTGCAGCAGAAACAATTCCACCAGCATAACCACCTCCTTCACCACAAGGGAAAAGTCCGATAATTTCAGGATGTTCTAAATTTTCGTTTCTTGGGATATTAACAGGAGAAGACGTTCTAGATTCTACACCAATAATATTGGCTTCTTCGGTGTGAAAACCTCTCATTTTAGACCCAAAAGCTTTGAAACCTTGACGTAATCTGCTTCCTATAAATTTAGGAAATAAAGAATGTAATGGTGCCGATTGTAATCCTGGTTGGTATGAGGTAGGATTTAAACTAGAGGATAAATTACCATCTACAAAATCGGTTAGTCGTTGTGCTGGTGCAGTCTGACTTCTTCCACCAGCATTAAATGCTAGTTTTTCAAAATCTTTTTGGTATTCTAATCCTTTTAAAACACCAAATTTTTCATATTTAGCTAAATCTTTATCGACGTTAATTTCAACAACAATACCAGAATTAGCGAACTCGTTATTTCGTTTAGAAGGCGACATACCATTCACAACTACTTCACCATTTGCAGTAGCAGCAGGAACAATAAAACCACCAGGACACATGCAAAAAGAGTAAACCCCTCGATCGTTAACTTGGTGCACTAAACTGTATGCAGCAGCAGGAAGTAGTTCGCTACGATTCCCATCACAATGGTATTGAATAGCGTCTATAATATGTTGTGGGTGCTCTACACGAACTCCCATTGCAAAAGATTTTGCTTGTAGCGCAATCTCTTTTTTATGTAGTAAATAATAAATATCACGAGCAGAATGACCAGTGGCCAAAATAACGCGGTTTGCGATTAGCTCTGTACCATTTTGCAATTGTAAGGCTTGAATTGCATTGTTTTTGATGACAAAATCGGTAACACGAGATTCAAAATGAATTTCACCACCAAATTTTAAAATGGTTTCTCTAATATTAGAAACTACTTTTGGTAATTTATTGGTTCCAATATGAGGATGGGCATCTACCAAAATTTGGTCTGTTGCTCCGTGAAATACAAGGTTTTCAAAAATACGACGCACATCACCACGTTTTAAACTACGTGTGTATAGTTTACCATCACTATAGGTTCCGGCGCCACCTTCACCAAAGCAATAATTAGAATCTTCGTTTACAAAATGATCTTGGTTAATGGCTTTTAAATCCCGACGTCTGTCTTGCACGTTTTTACCACGTTCTAAAACAATAGGTTTAAAACCTAACTCTATACAACGCAATGCAGCATACATTCCTGCAGGACCAAAACCTATAATGTGTATCGGTTTTGCATTAGAAACATCTTTGTATTCAAACGAGTAATCAGAAGTTTGCGGAACAGGCTCGTTTATAAAAACAGCAACTTTATAATTAAAGATGATTTTAGCTTTACGTGCATCAATAGATTTACGTAATACTTTAATTCCTGAAATATCGCCATAAGGAATTCCTAAGTTTTTGGAAGCTTTCTTTAATAGAATATTTGGTATTTCTTCTTCCTTTAAGGAAACACGAAGTTGGATGTCTTTAATCATATTGCGAATTTATGAAAAATTGCGATAGCGGATTAAAGATTTTTTATGTTTCGAATTATACCAATGCGCCATTAGCACCAATTACTTGTCCTGAAATCCATTTGGAATCGTCGCTAGCTAAAAATAAAGCCACTTTTGCAATATCTATTGGTTTGGCAAGTCGGTTGAAAGCATTCATGCTGCTTAGTTTATCTATAAATTCTTGCGATTTACCTTTTAAAAATAATTCGGTTTCTGTTGCTCCAGGAGCTAGTGCATTTACCGAAATCCCTCTTCCTATTTCTTTAGAAAATACACGTGTCATTTGTTCTACTGCAGCTTTTGTTGCGGAATATAGTGCGTAAGTAGGAAACATTAATTTTACAGTACTTGAAGAAATATTGATAATGTTTCCGTTGTCTGCTAATTTACTGCTAGCTTCTTGTAGTGTGTTAAAAACACCTTTTACATTGACGTTAAATTGTTTGGTAAAATCGGCTTCCGTATTATCTTTTAATTTCTTCGAAATCATAACACCAGCATTGTTTATTAATACATCTACTTTTTCAAATGTAGCGATAGCTTGGTCAAATAATGCCGTAACTTCCTCTTTTTTACTTACATCTGCTTGAACAACAATAGCAGTTCCACCTTGCGCTTTAATAGTTTCTAGAGTCGCGTTAGCTTCCGTTTCACTATTCGAATGATTTATAACTATTTTCGCTCCGTTTTTAGCTAAAAGTGTTGCTATTTCTCTACCAATTCCTTTAGAAGAACCAGTTACTATAATTACTTTGTTTTCTAGTTTCATATATGTATGGTTTAAGCGTTATATAAATTGCAACTTACTTTAAAGCAATTAGTTTATCTGCAATCTCGGTTAAATTAGGCGCAATTATTTCTGGTTTTTCCGCTAATGGATATAATTGTGCTCCAGGTCTACTAACAAAAGCCCCTCTCCAATTTGCCCAAATTGCACCTGCAATATCCCAACCGTGTGCTGCTATTAATAAACATTCGTTGGATTGAACCCCCATTTTTCTAGCTGCCCAATCGTAAGCATCGGTATCTGGTTTGAACTTTCCTATATCTTCAATACTTAAACGCGCATCAAAAAACTCGATTAATCCAGCATTTTCAAATTGGGTTTGCACGCCTTTGTTTGACGAGTTAGTAAAAGATACTAGTTTGTATCCTGCATCTCTTAATTTTTGTAGCGCAGCTTTTACTTCTGGATGTGCAGGTAAAGATCGAATAGGACCTAAAATAGCTTCTCTTGCATCGGTTTCAGATATGGTGATTCCGTGGTTGGAAGCTACCATTTGTAATGCAGCTGCACCTATAATCCCGAAATCGTTATACTTTCTTCCTACTGTAGTAACTAAGGAGTATTGTAACATGGTTGTAAACCATAGTGGCAATAAATCACTTCTGTTTCCTAGCGCTTTACCAACACTTTCTTTCATTGCTGTAAGATCTAGTAATGTTTCATTAACGTCAAAAAATAATACTTTTGGTCTGGTGTTCATGTCTTCTGTTTTAGTGGTTTGTTGTAAGGTAGAGCTAAATGCTAAATGTGGCGCAGCCAAACCTATCATTGCTGTTTTCTTAATAAAATCTCTTCTGTTGTTTTTTTCTTTTTTCATGTTTTAGTTTTTACAAACATACTACCTAGTATGTTTTGTGTTAAAAAAAAATTAAGCCTTAAGTTGTTTTAAGTATAAGGAAAGCCCAGCAATATATTCCTCTAGAATGTCATCATTATCATATAATTTTCTAATACCTCGAATCCCTTCAAAAGCACTAATAAGATATACAGCAACTGCATTACTAGAAATGTTTTTATTTATAGTGTTTTCACTTTTACCTCTTTCTATTAATAGGATTAAAGCTGCTTTCCAATCTTCAATAATATTTCGCAATGCTATTTGATAGGCAATTTCAAGATCGCCAATCTCGTTAATAAAATTATTCATTGGACAACCATGTTGCTTATCGTAGATAGGAAAAGATTTTAATCGTTCTAAAAACGTGGCTTCTAAAATTTCTAAGGGATTACCAGATGTATACAAAGGAAGAATCATGCCTTCACAAACTCTTTTTTCTAGTTTTAAGCTAATAACAGCAAGGCCTAATTCCTTTTTGTTTTTGTAATGATGATAAAAGGCACCTTTAGTGAGCTTAGTCGCCTTCATTATTTTATCTACACTCGTCGTTTTAAAACCATTTTCATAAAACAGTTTAAACGATTCATTGAGAATGGTTTGTTTTGTGATTTCCGATTTTAAATCTTGTTGCATAGTACAAAGGTATATGAAAAAATACTAGTTGGTATGTTTTTTATTTTTATTTAACAAAAATGGAGCTAATGTTGATAACATCGAGCTCCATTTTTTACTTTTCGTTTACAGAAACCTCCAGATTTTGTTCTTGCGCCACAGGTAGAACTTGTAGTTTGGTTTGTGGTATTATAGGAATTACTGTTTTGACTTGTATGTTGATAGCAATAACCGTTAGCCAAGCTAGTTTTATGTTTACACCTAGTGCCTTTTTTAGTTTTTCCTTTGCATTGTGCCGTTTTAGAAGTTCCAACCGCTTTATTAGTATTCGAGAAACTACTTGTAATATTTGTTTGAATGGGTGGTTTGCAAATTTTACAAGGAGTTAAACCATATGTAGAGATATCTATATCTGAAAGTTTCTTAGAAACATTTTCGACCATTCTGCAACTGCTTAAATGATACTTTTTACCAGATGGTGTTTTGTAAAGTGCTTGCGCGTTGGTTTTGGTGAAAACCATAAATAGAAAAATCACAAATAGACTTTGTGAGAATTTATGGTTTGTAGTTCTCATTATTTTCTAACATAGGTCAAAAAAGAAAAATCAAATTTATGATTTTCATCTTTTTGGTGGTGTTTATCGTTGGTTTTTTTCCAGATAGAAGTATCTATTTTTGGAAAAAAGGTATCTGCTTCAAATGCTTCATGAACACGTGTAATTTCTATTTTATCAACTAAAGCCATGGCTTGTTTGTAAATTTCACCGCCACCAATAATATAAGGTTGCATATCTTTTTTAGCAATTGCAATCGCTTTTTCTAGAGAGTTTACCACAATAACTCCTTCAGGAACTTGGTAGTTTTCTTGTCTGCTTATAACCACATGTGTTCTGTTTGGTAATGGCTTCGGGAAGCTTTCAAAGGTTTTTCTTCCCATGATAATGTGGTGTCCAGAAGTAAGAGCTTTAAAGCGTATTAAATCATCACGTAAATGCCAGATAAGCTTATTGTCTTTACCAATAGCATCGTTTTCTCCAGCAGCAACAATAATAGTTAAGACTTGTTTTTTAGCGGCTAAATTTTCATTGTAGATTTCTGTTTCTGCAATATGTGGCGCTTCTTTTTTAAGATTTATTTTTAATTTTTCAATACGTGCTTGTTGCTTGCTTACTAGTTTTTCTAGTTGTTTTGCTTCCCATTCTTTTCCCATAAAGGTTTGAAACAAAAACACATTTAAAAAATGCCAAAATAATAGCGCAAACCAAATAGCAATGATTACTACAGACCAAGGAAGTGTTGCTAGTGTAAACTCATCTGCTAATTGTAAACCAACATTAAGAGTGTATAGTATTATAGCAAAAATTGCAAATACGATAGTATGAGAATAAAAACGTTTTTTCTGTTTTATTCTTCGTTGTGCATTTTGTATAAGTTGTAATTGCTCTTGGTCTATTTGTGGTTTATTTTTCTTTTTACCGAACATATTTAATAGATTTCTTATGTAAAGTTACTGAATTCCTTTTTGTCTTTCACTAAAACGATATAGTTTGGTTTTCAGTGTTTTATGTTGTTTTTATGATTATTATATTCTTTAATTCTGAATCCGTTTTATAGTTATTTAATACTTTTACTATGGGATTTATAATAATAAAATAATAATTCAAAATTAGGTATTTATTTTTTTGATACCTCTAACTTTCTTATTTAATTTGAACTAGCTTAAATCAATAATATTATGGCAATTAAGAAACAATTTTTAAAAAGTAAGCCAGTTTGTAAAGTAACATTTACAGTTCCTGCTAAAGATGCAAAAGAAGTTTTAGTAGTAGGGAATTGGAACAATTGGGATGCAAAAGCAGAACCTTTACAAAAATTAAAGAACGGAACATTTAAAGGAACAGTAAACTTAGAAAGTGGCAGTTCTTACGAATTTAAATATGTTGTTGACGGACAATGGCAAAACGAGGAACAAGCAGATGCTTTTGTTTGGAACGAGTTTGCAGCATCAGACAATAGTGTGATAAATTTGTAATACGCGACTAATAAAACAAAAAAGGTGTATTCTTTAATTAGAATACACCTTTTTTGTTTTATATCTTTTACGAAAAAGGCAAGCTATTAAAAATAAATAGTCATTAAAATTCGAAATGGAACTGCGACTGGCTTGCCATTTAAATACCCTGGCTTTTTCATTTTTGGAAGTCGTTTTAAAAG
Source organism: Lacinutrix himadriensis (assembly GCF_001418105.1). Taxonomy (GTDB): domain Bacteria; phylum Bacteroidota; class Bacteroidia; order Flavobacteriales; family Flavobacteriaceae; genus Oceanihabitans; species Oceanihabitans himadriense. Next base: position 149,351 of record NZ_LIQI01000022.1, on the reverse strand, counting down.
CTTTATCGCTTCTGCAGCAATTTCTTTTTTATGTGCTTTGGCAGTGATGTTTTTGGTCTTTCCTTTTTCATCAATAGTAAATTCTACTAAAAACTGTGTTGACTTGTCTTGAGGGAATAGCTTATCTGCTAATTCATAATTAAAACCTAATTTAATAAAGTCTACTATTTTTTCGGTGGTACAGCTTTTTGTGCCTTGTAAGTCTAGATTTTCACTGCAACTTCTGTAAACTGGATAGCTATCTACTTTAGTTATTTTTTCTGCTGTCGAAGAGTTAGGAGCACCTTCTACCGTAAAACTTATTGGAAATCCATAAGGCACAATAACCGGTTTACCTTTTTGATAACCTGGTTTATCTAATTGCGGTATTAGTTGTGTAACCCTAATCGCTTCTTTTTCTAGTGTTGGATGCGGAGCTCTTGCTCTAACATCAACTACATTACCTTTTGTGTCTACTTTGAACTGTACACTAATTCTATGTTTACCAGGAGAAAGATGAAGGGATTGTGCTAGTTTGGTGTTGAAGTTTTTATTAACCAAAGTCGCCAATTTAGAACTCATACATTTTTTAAGCGCTGGATTCCCCATGTTTTCATCACAACCAGGATAAATGGGTACATTTTCAATTACTTGAAATGGAGCTTCTTCAGAATTTTCTGTGACTTCGTTTATTGTTTTTAGATTGTCTTGTGAAAAAGAAAAAGTGGTACACCATAAGCATACAAGAAGGGTTAAGTATTTCATTTGTTTTTTTTAATTAAACAGCAACTGCTCCTTTAATATGGGCATGCGGGTTGTAATCTTCTAGCGTGAAATCATCAAAAGTAAAGTCGAAAATATCTTTTACATCTGGATTGATTTTCATTTTAGGAAGTGCTCTTGGTTCGCGAGATAATTGTAATTCTAATTGCTCGATATGGTTGCTGTAAATATGTGCATCCCCAAAAGTATGAATAAAATCTCCTGCTTGGTAGCCACAAACTTGTGCCATCATCATGGTGAATAATGCATAACTAGCAATATTAAACGGAACACCTAAAAAGATATCTGCACTACGTTGGTATAATTGACAAGATAATTTGCCGTCTGCTACATAAAACTGAAAGAAAGCGTGACAAGGAGGAAGTGCTGCTTTACCATTAGCAACATTCTCGCTAAAGGATTTTGAAGTATCTGGTAACACGGAAGGATTCCAAGCAGAAACTAACATTCTTCTACTATTCGGATTGGTTTTTAAAGCGTGAATTACTTCTTTAATTTGATCAATTTCATCATCGTTCCAATTTCTCCATTGGTGACCATAAACAGGACCTAAGTCGCCATTTTCGTCAGCCCAACTATTCCAGATTTTTACGCCGTTTTCGGTAAGGTAATTAATATTTGTATCGCCTTTTAAGAACCAAAGTAATTCGTAAATAATAGATTTTAAGTGTAATTTTTTAGTGGTTACCATTGGGAAACCTTCACTTAAATCAAAACGCATTTGGTGACCAAAAACACTTTTTGTTCCTGTTCCTGTTCTATCTCCTTTTTGGTTTCCGTTTTCTAAAACGTGTTGTACTAGGTCTAAATATTGTTTCATAGTATTTCCCACGAAGGTGGGAATCTCTTTAAATTAAACTTGATTTTATTCGCAGTATGGATTGTCTAGAAATAGATGTTTCGACTGCGCTCAACATGACATTTATTTTGTCAGGATAAAAATAAAGAAAAGCTTCAACTCTAATGAATTGAAGCTCTTATTTATATTATAAAGTTATTAACGATTTTTTAATTTAATGAAGTAGACCTTAAAAGGTGTTATGCTTATAAGAAATGTGAAAAAATCGTTGCATTCTTTTGTTTTCAAACGCTCCGAATTTTTAATAAAAATTCACATCTCTTTAGCTAAAGAGAGGAACACATGCTAATTATGTTTTTGTTAACCTATTATCATACCTGCAATAGTTGCCGACATTAGCGATGCAATTGTACCACCAATTAAAGCTTTTATCCCAAATTCGGATAATGTTTTACGTTGTCCAGGTGCAAGAGAACCAATACCTCCAATTTGAATACCAATGGATGCAAAGTTTGCAAAACCACATAACATATAGGTTGCCATGATTATAGACTTGTTATACGTTAGGTGTGTTGCGCTTGCTGCATCTTTTAAATCTGCTAATTGTATATAACCAACAAACTCACTTGCTGCTAATTTGATTCCTAGAAGTTGTCCCATTAAGGTCATATCTTCTGTAGCTACACCAATTAGCCACATTAATGGCGCAAACATATATCCTAGAATAAGTTCTAGAGATAGACTTTGATATGCGGTATTATCGGAAATCCAAGAATTAATGGTAGTAACATCTCCAACCCAACCAAGAATACCGTTTGCCATGGCAATAAAAGCAACAAATACTAAAAGCATTGCACCAACATTTACAGCTAGTCTTAATCCTTCCGTAGTACCGTTAGCAATAGCATCTAAAATGTTGGATCCTATTTTTTCGGAAGAAACGTTTACGTCTGTATTGATATCTTCAGTTTGTGGATATAATATTTTTGAAATGACAATGGCACCAGGAGCAGCCATAACCGATGCTGCTAATAAATGTTTTGCAAATTGTAATCTTAAAACAGGATCATCTCCACCAAGAAAACCAATATACGCAGCTAGAACAGCTCCGGCAACGGTTGCCATACCTCCAATCATTACTAGAAGCATTTCCGACTTATTCATTTTCTCTAAATACGCTTTGATAAGTAATGGCGCTTCGGTTTGTCCAAGAAAAATATTTCCTGCTACACTTAAACTTTCAGCTCCAGATATTTTTAAGACTTTAGATAATACGACTCCAAATGCCTTTACTACTTTTTGAATGACTCCTAAATAGAATAAAAGAGAAGTTAAAGCCGAAAAGAATATAATAGTTGGTAATACTTGAAAAGCGAAAATAAAGCCAAAAGTATCCATGTCTACTACCAAACCTTCAAATAGGAATTTACTTCCTGCTCTAGTGAAATCTAGCACACTTACGAATAATCCACCAACCCATTCGAATATTTTTTGAACAAAAGGAATTTTTAAAACACCAACGGCAATAATAAGTTGTAATGCTAAACCTAGTCCTACTGTTTTCCAGTTTACTGCTTTTCTATTGCTACTAAAAAGGAATGCTAAGACTAAAAGGGAAATCATACCCAATACCCCTCTCCATAAACTTTGAATTGAAAAACCTTGACTTTCTACAATGGTATCCCCGGTTTCTATAGGAGTAGCTAATGCTGTTGCTGCTTTTTCTTGAGCTGCTGTAAAATGAAAGTCTATATTTTTTTCTGAAAAAACTAAAGTAGAATCGGTGTGCTCTTTAATTTTATACCGTCTTATGGTATCGTTTGGTTGGTTGTAGTAAAAAACCAATAAGTTGTTTTGGTGTATATAATCACCGGAAGCATTTGTAGTATTAAATTCACCTTGATGTAGTTCTAAGGTTTCAAAACTATTGTTCTGGTTATTTGCTATCCATTTTTTTTCTAGGTCTTGTGCAACAGTTGTAGAAAATCCAAAAAAAATAGCTACAATAGCTAATACAAAATTTTTCATGTGCTTATTTTTATTTTTTTTTATTCGTCACATGCTGTTCGCTATTAATGATTTTCTTGGATGAAAAACTTTTTAGCATGCTCGTATCATGTGGTGGTATTTAGTTATCGTTTAGAGATCTCATCTCTTATATGCGCTGCTTTTTCATAATCTTCATTAGCAACTGCTTCGTCTAACATATTGTGTAATTCTTCAATAGTTTTACTAGCAAAGGTGTCGTTTGGTGATTCTGTTTCTAATTCTTCCGTAACTAAAGCATCTAAAAGAATATCGTCTCCTAGGTTTTCGTCTTCTTTTTCCGGATTTACTTTTAAATAAATCCCTGCTTTATCCAAAATATTTTTATAGGTAAAAATTGGTGCTTGAAAACGTAAAGCTAATGCAATCGCATCACTGGTTCTGGCATCAATAATTTCTTCGATTTTATCGCGTTCGCAAATTAAACTAGAATAGAAAACCCCATCTACTAGTTTATGAATGATTACTTGTTTTACAACAATATCAAATCGATCTGCAAAGTTTTTGAATAAATCGTGGGTGAGTGGTCTTGGCGGACGAATTTCTTTTTCTAAAGCAATAGCAATAGATTGAGCCTCGAAAGCACCAATAACTATTGGGAGTTTTCTGTCTCCATCCACTTCATTTAAAATCAAGGCATAAGCGCCATTTTGAGTTTGGCTATACGAAATACCTTTTATGTTTAACTTGACTAAGCTCATAATATAAAACGCAAAAGACTGTTTAAATTAGGACAAAACAAAATTTAAACAGTCCTTTTTAACAATACAATTTATAAAAAAATATTTATTGTTGCGCCTTAAAGGCTTTTAATTTTTCGATTAAAGCAGGAACAACTTCAAAAGCATCGCCTACAACACCATAATCTGCAGCTTTAAAGAAAGGAGCTTCAGGGTCTGTGTTTATTACTACTTTTACCTTACTAGCATTAATTCCTGCTAAGTGCTGTATTGCACCAGAGATACCAATTGCTATGTATAAGTTAGATGCTACAGGTTTCCCTGTTTGCCCTACGTGTTCACTATGTGGTCTCCAACCTAAGTCACTAACAGGTTTAGAACAAGCGGTAGCTGCTCCAAGTACTTCTGCTAATTCTTCAATCATTCCCCAGTTTTCTGGACCTTTTAATCCACGACCAGCAGAAACTACTATTTCTGCATCTGCTATACTTACTTTATCACTTGCTTTGTCTACAGATTGTACATGTACTCCAAATTCTGGAATAGCAGGAGCAAAGTCTTCCGCGGAAGCGCTTCCTGAATTTTCTACTAATCCGAAAGAATTATTAGATACGGCAACTAATTTTACATCGGTATTAATAGTTGTCATGTTGAATGCTTTATTAGTAAAAGCAGTACGTTTTACTGTAAAAGGAGAAGTGCTGGATGGCGCTTCAACCACATTGGTAGCATATCCTGCGTGTAAACCAACGGCTAATAATGGTGCTAAATATTTACTGTCTGCACTAGAGCTTACAATAACTACTTTAGCGCCTTCTTTTTCTGCTGCTTGTTTTACAACATCTGCGTATGCTTTTGCATTAAAAGCATCTAGCTGTGCGTTAGTAACGTTTAGTACTTTGTCTACACCATAGTTTCCTAAAACACTAGCATCACTAGCGTTAATAGTTACCGCTGTTACTGTGGTACCTAATTGGTTAGCAACCGCTTTGGCGTAAGAAGCTACTTCTAAAGCTACTTTTTTAAATTTTCCTTGTTCTGATTCTGTATATACTAAAACTGACATAATATATTCTTTGTTTTTTATTTCCACGAAGGTGGAAATCTCATTAATGATTTCGTAAACTTTAAAAAGAACCCAAATCCAGTTTGGGGTCATTTAATTTACAACTAAATTACCTTCGCTTCGTTGTGAAGTAAGTTTACTAATTCGTCTAAATTATCTGGAGCAACAAGAGTTACAGCGCCTTTAGGAACTGGTTTTTCAAATTTAACAGAAGAAGTTTCTGCTTCTGTAGCAACAGGTTCTACAACTTGTAAAGGTTTTTTACGAGCCATCATGATTCCTCTCATGTTTGGAATACGTAAATCACTTTCTTCTACTAATCCTTTTTGACCTCCTATTACTAAAGGTAAAGAGGTAGTAACGGTTTCTTTTCCACCATCAATTTCTCTGGTAGCAGTTGCATTTGTTCCTTCTATTTCAAGGCTAATACAGTTGTTTACAAAATTGGCATTGGTAAGACCAGCTATCATTCCTGGAACCATTCCTCCATTATAATCAATAGATTCACGACCAGCAATTACTAAGTCATAACCTCCATCTTGAATTACTTTCGATAATTGTTTTGCAACAGCAAAACCATCTGTAGCTTCTGTGTTTATTCTAATTGCTTCATCTGCACCAATGGCTAAAGCTTTACGTAAAGTAGGTTCTGTTTCTGGACCTCCAACATTTACAACAGTTACACTAGCACCTTGTTTTTCTTTAAACCACATAGCACGCGTTAAACCAAACTCATCATTAGGATTAATTACAAATTGCACACCATTGGTGTCAAATTTTGTATCTCCTTCTGTAAAATTAATTTTTGATGTCGTGTCAGGAACGTGACTGATACACACTAAAATTTTCATATTTATATAATTAAATTAAAATTGTATTTTTTGTAAAGGCTAGAACTATAACGATATCGTAAAACATTTTAACAGTTAAAATTCTAAGCTTTATTTTCTAGGCTACGAAGTTAATTATAATATTTTGATTATTTACTATGCGTGCATAGTAAATTTTAAACAATTTTATTTGTGAAGTTAATTTTTAATGAATTTGAAAACTCTTGATTTTTTGTTATTCTGAAGTTTAATAAAATACAATCCTGTTGCAAAACTTTCCGATAAAATAGAGTTATTATTAAATGTTTTATTTTTTAATATTTGTTTTCCGGAAACATTAAATATTTCAATTTTGTAATTGTCGTTCTCTATATTAGTGAAGTTGATGTACGGGTTTTTATAGTTAGAAACTAATTTTATTTTTTCAAAATCAGTATCAATTGTTGATAATCTGTGGTTTGTAAAAGTCATAAAATCTGTAGAGAAAGTACTGGTATGTCTTTCAAGTACTAAGGTGTCGTTCCCAGTGTCCATATTGATTTTTATATTTCCATTATGAGATTCTTCAAAACAAGAAACACCAATAATACCATATAACGTTTCTTCTATGTAATGGCAAGAATCCTCATAATTGGATGGTGTAGAAGTTCCAGGATTAGAGATCCATAGTTGAAGTGTATTATTTACGGTTCCTCCTTTAAGAGAAATTGAAAATGAATTACCACAGGGTGTTGATCCAATAATTGTTGCTAACATTAAATCATTTGTTGCATCGTAATTAAACTCCATACCTAGATAAAAATCATTTGGTACATTTTGTTCATTGTCTTCACAATATTCACCTGCTTCTTCAATATCAGAACAATATTTTGTTAAATCAAATACTTCGCCATCTAAATAGTTGATAATATTACTACTAATAGGAGTTGTTTCATAATTATTATCTAACTGAAAAATGGAAGATGGAACGGTTGCATACAGTTCATTAATTAGGTCCCTGTTTTCGAAAGAAATATTATAATATTTTCTTAACTCACTAGATGAATTTGGAAATGATTGAATAAAATCATGAATCACATAATTAGCAAAAACATCAGTAATGTAAGCTTCTGTATGGGTTAATGTTATTGTTCCATCCGGGTTATTTGTAATACTAGGAACGTTAACAGGGTCTTCTATTTTTAGATAAGTTTCTTGTAATGGACACAAAATTGTATTTTGAGTGAACCCTAAATAATTAAAAACAAGAAATACAATTATAGTGTAAGCTTTAGTATTCATTTTGTGATTTTAGATAAATATAGATAAATATTGATAATAAATTTATTTAGGAAATGAAAATATTCTATTTTTGTTCACCTTAATATTTATAATAGATGAAGACTATACAATTTAGAGAAGCAGTTTGTGAAGCCATGAGTGAAGAAATGCGCAGAGATGAGAGCATTTACTTAATGGGAGAAGAAGTAGCAGAATACAACGGAGCATATAAAGCAAGTAAAGGTATGTTAGACGAGTTTGGTGCAAAGCGTGTTATAGACACACCAATTGCAGAACTTGGTTTTTCTGGTATTGCTGTTGGTTCTACCATGACAGGAAATAGACCAATTGTAGAGTTTATGACTTTTAACTTCGCTTTAGTTGGTATTGACCAAATTATAAATAATGCTGCTAAGATTAGACAAATGTCAGGAGGACAATTCAAGTGTCCTATCGTTTTTCGTGGTCCAACAGGATCTGCAGGACAATTAGGAGCAACACATTCTCAAGCTTTTGAAAGCTGGTTTGCAAATACTCCGGGTTTAAAAGTAATTGTACCATCTAATCCTTATGATGCAAAAGGTTTATTAAAAGCTGCTATACGTGATGACGATCCAGTTATTTTTATGGAAAGTGAGCAAATGTATGGAGATAAAGGAGAAGTGCCAGAAGGAGAATATGTAATTCCTATTGGAGTTGCAGAAGTGAAAAGAGAAGGAACCGATGTAACTATTGTATCTTTTGGTAAGATTATTAAAGATGCATACAAAGCGGCAGACCAATTAGCAGAAGAAGGTATTTCTTGTGAGGTTATTGATTTACGTACCGTAAGACCTTTAGATATGAATACTATTTTAACTTCGGTTAAAAAAACAAATAGATTGGTTATTTTAGAAGAAGCTTGGCCATTTGGAAATGTTTCTACAGAAATTACATACCAAGTGCAAGCGCAAGCTTTCGATTATTTAGATGCACCAATTGTAAAAATAAATACAGCAGATACACCTGCACCTTACTCACCAGTTTTATTAGCAGAATGGTTACCAAATAGTGACGATGTTGTTAAAGCGGTGAAAAAAGTAATGTATAAATAAAAACTAATTTCTTTCGTTATATAAACTTCATTGGCAACATTGTTGATGAAGTTTTTTTTGTATAATGAAATCAGATGGACTAAATGAAGTTTAAATTAATTCTCTTATTGTTTTTTTTCGGAATCGTTTCCGTTGTTGCACAAACCAAAGTTAGTGGTAAAGTATACGATGAGTTTAATGAACCTGTAGCATTTGCTAATGTTATCTTTAAAGGTTCTTCCGAAGGTACTATAACAGATGAAAATGGAACTTTTTATTTAGAGTCTGATGCTACTTGGGATACCGTTTTTGTTTCCTTTATAGGTTTTGCAACTTTAGATGTTCCCCTGGAAAAACGAGTTAATTACGATCTTAAATTTATTCTAAAAGAAGAAGAAGGATCCTTAGATGAAGTGGTGATTGTTACCGGAAAACAGTCTAAAAAAGAATCTGAAAACCCTGCAATTGCTATTCTTAAAAAAGTTTGGGAGCACAAACGAAAGAATGGTTTAAAGCAATTCAAACAATACGAGTACGATAAATACGAAAAAGTGGAATTCGATCTTAATACTATAGATAGTTCCCTTATTAAAAGTAAGCTGTTTAAAGGTATGGAGTTTGTATTTGACGAGGTAGATACTTCTCGTGTTACAGGAAAAACATACTTGCCAATATTTATTAATGAAGCCGTTTCTAAAATTTATGGAGACAATACTATTAATAAAGAAAAAATAGATTTGCTAGGAAATAAAAACTCCGGTTTTAGCGATAATCAAGTCATTATTGATTTTGTGAATGATCTATATTCTGAGTTTGATATTTATGATAACTATCTAAAGTTTTTCGATAAGAGTTTTGTTAGTCCAATTTCTAGAACAGGAATTAATACATACAATTACGTTTTATCCGATAGTACATATAGAGATAATAAATGGTGTTACAACATCATCTATTATCCAAGACGTAAAAACGAACTTACCTTTAAAGGGGACTTCTGGGTTGCAGATACTACGTATGCCATTAAGGAAATCAACATGCAAGCTTCCAAAAGTGCCAATATAAACTGGGTAAAAGAAATTTATATAGAGCAAGAATTTGATGTATTAAATGATTCGTTACTATTATTAAAACGAGATTATTTTATGTCGGATTTCTCTTTTAATAAAAAAGAAGAAGCTCGCGGTGTTTACGGTAAGCGTACTACTTTGTATGATAATTATGCTTTTGATATCCCGAAAGACGAAAAATTCTACAGTCAGGAAGTATATAATTACGATAAGGATGTCTATAATAGAGAAGACGACTTTTGGGAAGATAACCGAATGGAAGCTTTAAGTAAAGACGAAAAAGGGGTTTATAAAATGCTAGACACTTTAAAAACCGTTAAAAAGTTTAAGCGTCTTTATAATGTAGGAAGCATTCTGGCATCCGGATATATTGAAATGCCAAGTTATAATTTAGATTACGGACCCATATTTTCCACTTTTGGGTTTAATGAAGTAGAGGGTGTGCGATTAAGAGCTGGAGGAAGAACGTATTTCGGACAAAATGATCTTTGGCGTATAGAAGGATATACCGCTTATGGTTTTAAAGACGATAAGTTTAAATATGGTATTTCTGGAAAAGTACTTTTAAACAAAAAAAATAGATTTATTATTTCTGGAGGAAACCGAAGAGATGTAGAACAAATAGGAGCGAGTCTAACCACATCCACAGATGTTTTAGGTAGAAGCTTAGCGTCGTCATCTATTGTAGGTACTGGAACTAATGATAAACTAACGTCTATTAATCTTACCAGTCTTGCCGTTGAAATGGAGCCGGTAAGAAACGTGGTTTTTAGATTAAGCGGAAACTACAGAACTTTAGAGTCGGCATCTCCAACGTTTAGTTTAGATTATAATACTCCAACCGGAGTAGAATCGGAAGTAAAACAATTTGAAAGTTCTTTATCTGTTTCTTATTTTCCGAAAAGAAAAATGACAGGTTTTGGTGTAGAACGTAGGGAAGCAAACGATAATTTCGCAAGAATATTTGCACAAGTAAGCAATGGTAATCAAAACATGTTTAAAAGTGATTTTGATTATACTAAGGTGCAATTCTCCTACTTACAGCCTTGGTCTGTTGGTGGATTAGGAAGATTATATACTACGCTAGAAGTAGGGAAAACCTTTGGCGAAGTTCCGTTAGGACTATTAAGTGTCGTTCCTGGAAATCAGAGTTATTTTTCTATTTATAACACCTTTTCTAACTTAGATTATTACGAGTTTGTAACAGATACGTACGCATCTGTGCACATACAACACAATTTTAATGGACGTTTCTTTTCCCGAATTCCTTTTTTACGTAAGTTAAACTGGAGAGAAATAATTGGTTTTAGAGCGGTTGTTGGTGAAGTTTCTAATGAAAACAGAGCGCTTAATGCTTCAGGTTTAGTCTATAAAGCACCAACGAATAAAGCGTACTACGAATATAGTTTTGGTATAGATAATATCTTTAAAGTCTTTAGAATTGATTTTAATTTTAGAGGAAATTATCTAGACGAAACCAATTATCCAGATGCCAGAAAATTTGGTATTACAGGTAGTTTCGGGTTTAATTTTTAGGAAAAAAAGCTTAATACCTTTTAAGTACTAAGCTTTTTTTAATGAATCATTATAAATTGATATTTATGTCAATGTCAATTTTTTTCCAAAATTGTAATACTGTAATACAAAATTTCCATTTGCAGAGTCTTATTCTAATTTCTTGATTTTCATTTTTGTCATCCTCATTTTTTTCTGCTAATTCAAGCATTTTTTCTATATTAGATAATTCTTTTAGTATTTCTGAATTTTCTTTTGCGTTCTTTTTCACTAATACTTTTGCATTCTCAAAATTATTAGCACGAATAATCAATTTTGCATTTGACTCTTCACATTTTGCTTTTTCTAAACCATTTTCTTTACACATAATTTCTAAATATTTATTTACCTACTCTTTTAATAAAGGTTTTTCGGTTTCCACCTGAATAATTATTTTATGAATTAATTTTCATCTTCATTAGAGAATAAAAGTTTTCTTTCTCTTTTTAGTCTTGAGTGAGCAGTAAGTTCATCTAAATAATTTTGCTCCATTTTAGATAGTATTTCGGACATTGAAGTGGGTAAGTCTAATCCAAAAAGAGCATTCAATATTTGGTCAATAATTAGAATTATGTCTATTAACCATTTTGGTGCTTTAAAGAGGTCTAATATAAAAAGAATCAATTTTTTGATTTCCTTAATTATACTGTTTAGACCCAGTTTTGATGAAATAGATTTTAAGTTTTTAGATATTGATTTTGCACTTTTAGCAAGCTCTAGTCCGGATGCAGTTTTTAGTAGGCTTGTAGCATCCTTTTTTTCTTGAGCAGATCCATTCTTAAAGCTTTCTTTAATAAGTTCAGAAATTTCTTTAAACTGTTTTGCAAGAATGGGTGTGTATATTAATACGACATCATTCATGTCTTGATCATCAAAACTTTTTAATAATCCAGTTTCAATAGCTTTTGGAATTTCAATTAATTCATTAGCAAATAATTCTAATAGAGATAAATTTTCATTTGTTGCCATAATATAATATTTAATTTCACCTACTCTGTTTAATAAAGGCTTTTCGGTTTTCGCCTAGATAATGATTAATAGCACTTCGAAATGTGGATTACAAAGTTGTAGAGAAAAACAAACCAAGACAAGAGGTTTTAAACGGAAAAGGATAGAGGGTTTATTTGAGAAAAAACAGATAAATGACTCCTTTAAAAAGGGGTTTTTACCTGAGATAAAAAAAATGATGTAACTTACTTTTGTGTAATAACTTTAAAATCAGAAATCATGAAAGCTAAAACAATCAATTTTGCATTACTCACTATATGTGTACTATTATTGGGTTATATTTTTATTTGTAAATGTGGTAATAAATTAGATGCAGACAAGGCTATTGCAACCTATGAAAACTCTTTTCATGCTATTAGTATAGCAGAATCTAAAGAATTATATACCAATTACGCAAATCGATTTTTAGAACCTATTAGAAATATACAAAAAGGGGTTCCTTGTATGGTCGATGATGTAGATCCAGAGCCTATAGAGAAGGACTCCAAAGTATTGGATGAAAAAGAACTTCACGAATTAAACCAAGCAAAGCTTAATAAAAAAAGTTTTAATACTGGAATAGCAAATAATCTTAAATCGGAAAACCTAAAAAAGAAAGGGAACTTTAAGTCTGTGGAAGCAAAGTTAGACAATAGAGAAGATTACAATCCTACAGAATATGTTTGGGTTAGCTTAGCATGGTTAGAAGAATATTTAAATTTTGCAAAAGCATTAGAACAAAAAAATCCACTAAATGATATTACCGGAATAGCTATTAATTTTGGAGCTTATGGCTTAGAGGAAGATAATAATATACATTTAAAAGAGAATGAAAAATTTAGAGGAAATGAACCTGCTAAATCTGGGGATCATCGCGGTAGGTTAACCAATTTTCTAACGCTTACCTATTATGACGATAGTAATGACAGTATTGCAAGAGATGAGATAGAAAAACATATTCCGTTTAGTATACAACATGAGGCTGGTGAAGATCCATACGTGGGAACTTTTGTTCCTTTAAGATCCGTTTATAATAATACAGCATCTAATTCTAAATGGAAAGTGGAAAATGAAAACCAATTAGCAACCGTACTTCCTTTATTAAAACCAAAAGCAACTAAAAAGAAGCGGGTTATGATGGAACATACAAGTGTTAGTGCAAATGAGTTTAATGACATGCCTCCAAAAAAAATTCAATAAAAAGAAAGGTCAATTTAATTGAATATGATAATGAATACTATTTACGATGCATTGTTTAACAATTATAGTATTATACAGCTAATAGTTGCTATCATAGCGCTTTTTTTCTGGAATACATTTAAACAATTAGAGTACAGATTATATATTGTATCCTTGTGGTTTATAGTGCTTGTTGAAGTATTTGCACTATACTATGGTAGGCATGTTAGTGAGATTGGATATAATAAAATAGTCTTTAATATAAGAAATATAATTAATTTTTATTTTCTTTTTTGGTTGTTCTACAGATTTTCTGAAAGCAATAACTTTAAAAAAACAATATCTGTTTTAGGAGTTCTTTATGCAATAAGTTTGATGTATGAAATTGGGTTTGAAAAAATTAATCCTTTCCAACAACCACAAGTGAAATCTTTTATTTTAGCAGGGTTTAGTGTTATGCTTTGTGTGTTTTATTATTTTTTCGAAATGTTAAACTCGTCTAGAATAGTCAATATCTATCGCGATTTATTTTTTTGGATAGCAGTATCCCTATTTGTATATTATCTTGTGTTTACGCCATTTAAGATTGGAGAGACCAATTTTTTTAAATTGGAAGATTATTTTTATTTATTTTATATAAAGCAGGCTATAACTATTTTTTCTAGTTTAATTTTAATTACAGGCTTCATCGTATGTTCGAAAAGGAAGGTTTAACAATCATACTAGCATTAGTAATAGTGGTGATTTTAGGAGTATTTGTAGTCCTTTTTTTTCTGCTATTCCTAAAACGAAAAAATGCCTTAATAAAAAGCAAGGAAGATGCAGAAGTTAATTATAAACAGGAAATAATAAAAACACAAATAGAAATTCGCGAAGAAACCTTGCGTAATATTAGCTGGGAATTGCATGATAATATTGGTCAGTTAATGACGCTTGCAAAAATACAAGCACAAAACGCTAAAGACGATCCGGTAAAAATGGAAGAGGCTGCTAATAGTATAGCTAAAGGATTAGATGAATTAAGAGCCTTATCTAAAAATATTAATCCAGATACTATTAAAGACTTAAGTTTAGAAGCTGCTTTAAAACAAGAATTAGATCGTTTTAACAAACTTAATTTTTTGGAAACCCAGTTAGAAATAAAAGGAACTACCCAAGAGATTAATGCCAATATAGCCATAGTGCTTTTTAGAATCTTGCAAGAGTTTTTTTCTAATACCATAAAGCATTCTCAAGCCTCTAATTTAAAGGTGGTATTGAAATATTCTGAAACGCGATTAGAAATACAGGCTAAAGATAATGGGATAGGTTTTGATAGTTTACTACCTACTCAAGGACAAGGTTTAAAAAACATGATTCATAGAGCAGCGTTAATTGGAGCCAAAGCTACCATACAAACAAAGGATAACAGCGGTACCTCTATTACTATTTTATATCCATTAAACACAAATATCTCATGAAGCATTCCGTAGTCGTAGTAGACGATCATATTTTATTATCAGAAGCCATAAGTGAACTTGTTAATGGGTTCGAAAATTTTAAAACTTTATATTCCTGTAAAAATGGAAAGGAGCTATTAACCATGTTAAAAGACCCTAAAAATATCCCAGAGATTGTTTTAATGGATGTTAATATGCCTATCTTAAATGGTATAGATGCTACAGCAGAACTTAAACAACATCATCCGCAAATTAAAGTAATAGCGCTATCTGTGGAAACCGAAGAGAAAACAATTATAAATATGCTTAGGGCAGGAGCAAAAGGCTATTTAGTAAAAGATACTAAAAAGGAAATTTTAGAAGAAGCGTTAAATGAGGTATTACAAAAAGGCTATTATCATACCAATACCATAGCACAACTTTTAATAGGTAGTTTGACTAAGGAAGAAGATGAAATGGTTTTAAAAGACAGAGAAATAGAGTTTATTACACATGCATGTAGCGAGAAAACGTATAAAGAAATTGCGGACTTAATGTTTTTAAGTCCAAAAACGATTGAAGGATATAGAGATGTTTTGTATGCCAAGCTAAACTTAAAAAACAGAATTGGACTCGTCTTGTATGCTATTCGGAATAATTTGTTTAAACCTTAAAATGACCTAAATCTTTTTTAATTCAATTCTTCATCATAAAAATGGGTAGCATCTTTTACAAGAATGCTTAATGTTTCTTTCTCTTTAGCAATTCGAGCAGCATCCCAGTTTAAGTATTGTGTGCAGTCTTTCGTAATTAACGTTTCATATTTTGCAACGCTAGAAATATTAAAATACAGTCTACCGGTTCGTCGTACAAAGAAATCAGCAAGACTATTAATCATTTCATGATGAATACCATACCATAACTCGGCTCTAATGAGTCTAGATTCCGGATTTTCATCGGTAAAGGATTGCATTTTTTCTAGTATATCATTCGCTTGTTTACCATAATTGGAAGTCAAATACCAAGCAAAATAATCGTTTTCTATTCCGAATTCTTGAAGCTTTAAGCGTAATTTTTTTTGATATTTTTTCACTTCTTTAGACGAAGTCATCGCATTTGTGGTAAGTGCTATTTTTTCGGTATATGAATCTTTTAATTTCGACTCTTGCTTATCAGTCATCGTTTTTAAAACGGCATCCATTACACGTTGTGCCATTTTTCTGTATCCTGTTAATTTTCCGCCAGCAATAGAAATTAAGCCACTTTTAGAAACAAATATTTCATCTTTTCTAGATAATTCGGAAGGGTCTTTTTCTTCTTCATGAATTAAAGGACGTAATCCAGCCCAATTCGATTCAATATCTTCTTCCTTTAAATGAATATCCGGAAATGCATCATTAACGGCATCTAGCAAATAATGAATATCTGCTTTTGTGGTAACTACGCGATCTAAGTTTCCAAAATAGTCGGTATCTGTGGTGCCAACATAGGTTGCTCTTCCTCTCGGGATTGCGAATATCATACGTCCGTCTGCGACATCAAAGTAAACCGATTGTTGTAATGGGAATTTTTCAATAGGAAAAACAATATGTACGCCTTTTGTTAGATGTAAATGTTTGTTGTTTTTGGAAGCATCTTTCTCTCGTAATTTATCTACCCACGGACCAGTAGCGGAAACGAAATTTCTAGATCTAATGCTAAAGGTTTCTCCCGAATTATGATCGATACATTGAATACTCTTTATTTCCTTTTTGGTATTGTAAACAAAAGCATCCATTTCACAATAATTAAGAATGGTTGCTCCAAATTCGGAAGCTTTTTTAAGTAATTCTATGGTGAGTCGTGCATCATCTGTTCTGTATTCCGAATAATAACCACTACCAAGAATCGTCTCGGCATCAAGCAGTGGTTCTTTTTTTAAAGTTTCAGCTTTGTCTAGCATTCTCCTACGATCATCCCCTTCCACATCGGCTAAAAAATCATATACTTTTAATCCGATAGAAGTCATCATTTTACCATAAGTACCATCTTCAACAAGCGGTAAAAGCATCTTTTCTGGAATCACTAAATGTGGCGCTAGCTTATGTACAATAGCGCGTTCTCGACCAGATTCTCTCACTAGACCAATTTCCAATTGCTTTAAATAACGCAAACCGCCATGAATTAGTTTTGTGGATTTATTACTCGTTCCAGAAGCGAAATCATTTTTCTCAATCAAACAGGTTTTTAGTCCTCGTGATGCAGCATCTAAAGCAATTCCTGCTCCTGTAACACCACCGCCAATAATAACAAGATTAAATTTTTGGGTGCTTACGGTTTTAAGATCTTCGGCTCTATTTAAAATAGAAAATGGTTTTGCTTTCATATTTGTTTGCTAGGTTCCTTTAAAACCAAATTTATATTTAATACCAATGGAAAATGCGTTGTCATTGGTTATCCTACAAGGTTTTGAAAACCTTGTAGGTATTGTTTGTTTAGGTATAATACCTACAAGGTACAAAAGGAGACCTTGCAGGAAATAAATTAATTGTTTGTGTTTTTATAATGCAATATTTATTCCTCGTCATTAAAGGTTTTGGTTCTTTTAATAGCCGACAACCAGCCTGCATATTTTTGAATTCTTGTTTTTATATCCATTTTTGGCGTAAAAACTTGATCTATATCTCGAATGGATTCCATGTCTTTTCTCGACCAAATACCAGCTTTTAATCCTGCTAGCATGGCAGCTCCAAGAGCAGTTATTTCTAACATTGTTGGTCTTTCCACAATAACATCAAGCATATCACATTGAAATTGCATCAGGTAATTATTCGCACTTGCACCACCATCGACTTTTAAGGAAGTTAGTGTTTTTCCGCTATCTTCTTCCATTGCTTTTATGACATCTTTGGTCTGATAGGCTAATGCTTCAATAGTTGCTTTAATAATTTCATTTTTTCCAATATCTAGTGTAATTCCGTAGATGGCACCTTTTGCATTGGCATCCCAATATGGTGCGCCTAATCCTGCAAAAGCGGGAACCACATATAAATCTTTTAATGGCGGAATACTTTTACAAATAGCCTCAGTTTCTTTTGCATCCTTAATGAATAACAACTTATCGCGTAACCATTGTATAGATGCGCCACCAATAAAAATACTACCTTCTAATGCATAGTTGACAGGTTCGTTGGGTAAGCTGCAAGTTAGTGTGGTGATGAGTCCGTTTTTAGAAGACACATAATCTTTTCCATTATTAAGTAATAAGAAGCAACCCGTTCCATAAGTGTTTTTCGCAATTCCTGCTTCCGATCCTCCTTGTCCGAACAAAGCTGCCTGTTGGTCGCCAGCAACGCCATAAATAGGGATTTGGATTCCGTTAAAAGTTACAGCACCAAAATTAGAGGATGAGGTTTTTACTTCTGGTAACATCGATTTCGGAATATCTAAAGCAGCCAACAACGTAGCATCCCACTTTAAATCTTTAATATTATACAGCATAGTTCGGGAAGCGTTGGTATGATCGGTAAGGTGCTGCTTTCTGTTAGTAAATTTATAGATTAACCAACTATCTATCGTTCCGAATAAAAGTTTTCCAGCTTCGGCTTTTTTACGTGCTCCTGGTACGTTATCTAAAATCCATTTTAATTTGGTTCCCGAAAAATAGGCATCAATAACTAATCCTGTATGCTCTCGAACATAAGTTCCTAAGCCATCCTTTTTTAAAGTCTTACAAATGTCTTTGGTTCTATTATCTAGCCAAACAATGGCATTGTAGATAGGTTCGCCCGTTTCTTTATCCCAAACCACAGTGGTTTCTCTTTGATTGGTAATTCCTATGGCTGCAATTTCTTCCGGAAGAATTCCGGTGTCTTTTAAAACGGTTTCAAAAGTTTCTTTTTGGTCGTTGTATATTTCGATAGGGTCGTGTTCTACCCAGCCAGATTCTGGATAGTGTTGAGTGAGTTCTTTTTGCGATATACCTAAAATAGTACCTTTTTCATCAAAAATAATGGTCCTGGTACTGGTTGTGCCTTGGTCAAAAGCGATTACGTATTTTTTATGCATGAACAACTTTTTGAAATATTAAAACATAAAGTACCGAAATTATTTTAATATACTATGCGTGCATAAGAATTATTTTGTAAGTTAAATATGGTATTCCGTTTCCGGAGCAATTCATTTCTCAAAAAAGAATTGTAATTTGTAACGGATAAAATTTTAAAATTATGGCTAAAAAAGCAGACCAAACAGCATCCTTTATGGTTCGGTTTAACCAGATTATTTTTGAAGAAGATGGGGAATCAAAAGTACAATGGCGCGGAAAAGTATCGCATGTACAAGGTGGTGAGGATAAGAGTTTTTCAGATTTTAAAGAAGCTGTAGCTTTTATACAGTCCAAATTAGCCGATTTAACTTTGGAAGCTACAAAACATGAAACTCCAGAAGTGCAGGATTCTCTATTGAAAAAGAGTTTTTCACTTTGGAAAACCATTTCAAAAGAAGGTCCGAAAGTAATCCTAGAAACTATTAAAGATCCTAGAAAGCAAGTCGCAAACATACAAGATCAAATTAGTTATTTAGGCGAAGACTTAATGGATAAAGTACATATCGATCAATGGCGAAATGCTTCTCGATCTGATTTTAATACTATAAAAGATTCTATTAGCAGTTTAGCAGATGAGATTAAAAAATTAAATGCTAAAGTAGATGCTATTAGCACTCCAACTAAAGCAACCAAAACTACGAAAACAGCTAAAACTACACGAGCTACTAAAAAGAAGTAAGCCTTATACATGAATCCACTTCCAGATAGATTAATAGAATTAAAACAGTTTCAAAAGGATGCGATTATTCGTATTCAGACTTTGGGACAGTTTCATCTATGGATACATAATGAGAAAGTAGATTCCAAGAAATGGGGAAGAGATAAAACCGTGCAATTACTGCAGTATTTAATTTCTAATAGACAACGGCATGCCCTTCATAAAGAAAAAATCATGGATCATCTTTGGGAAGATGGAGACGATAGAGATTTTAAAGTCGCATTGCATGGAGTTAATAAAGTTTTAGAACCTGAAAGACCTTCTAGAACGGAACCTAGTTTTGTGATTCGACAAGGCATTAGTTACCAATTAGATTTAGAAAAAGTTTGGATTGATGTCGAAGCTTTAGAACAATATATTATTATAGGTAACGAAGCTTTTGGCGAAGATCAAGCCATTGCTAAAGAAGCCTATAAAGAAGCTATTGCCTTATATCGAGGTGTGTATTTACCAAATCGCGTTTTTGAAGATTGGTCTTCGGAAGAACGCGAGAAAATTCAAATCCTAATTTTAGGCGCTTATGTAATACTTGCTGAAATTTTATTAAATGAAAATCCGTTAGAAAGTATTCGTTTGGCACAATGTGCAATTGCAATTGATAATACTTGGGAAGATGCATACCGACTTCAAATGCAAGCTTATATTAAAAAAGGGAATAGACCACAAGCCATCAAAGCCTATCAAAAATGTGCTGATGTGCTAGATAAAGAATATGGAATTGAACCACTTCCTGCTACAAAAAATCTTCTAAAGGAGATTGAAAATATTTAATTGTAAAATATTTTAAAAATAATCATTCGCTGTAAACCCTTGTTTTTACTCAAGTTTTTATTCTTCCTTCTTATAAAAAATCGCTAAGCATCGTTTTTGCAACTCAGTTGTAACTACTTGATTGTACGTTTGTACCATAAAATAAGATATAACACATTTAAACAATATATTATGGCTACTAAAACAAAAGCAACATTAATCAACAGTACTACAAATAAAGTATTAGGATTAACTACGAAAGTAAATGATTTCGCTTTAAACACTACAGAAAAAGTATTCACAAAATCTATTGGTTTAACGGAGAAGGGATTAGGTCTTTCTGCAAAACTAGTAAAGAAAGGTTTAAAAGCATCTGCTAAAAATCAAGATATGGTTTTTAATACTTTAGAAACAGTAAAAGGAAAAGCGGTAAAGTTTATCGCAAAATCTAAATAATTTCAAAAATAAAAGGAACGCATACACAAGTGCAACTCATTTGTAACTCGCTGATTGTATGTTTGTACCAGAATTAAATATAACAACACAATAACAACAATATATTATGGCAACTAAAACTAAAAAAGTAGCAAAAAAAGCAACAAGTAAAGTAAAGAACGATACTAACGTTGTAAAGAAAATTAATACAGAATTAGTGAACGCATCTATAGCTACAATTAATACGGTTGTAGATAATGGTGAAAAATGGCAAAAATTAGCTTCTAAGTTAATTAAGAAGTCAGAGAAAATAAGAGAGCAACAAATCAATATGATTTTTGATACTGCTGAAGCTGTAAAAGGTCAGTTTGTAACAGGAACAGATAAAATGAAAGATTTAGTTGGTTACGATGCAGCATTAGTTGAGAAAGCTAAAGACATGGCGATTAACAATCCAGTAGCTAAAAAAGTATTAGATATCGTAGAAGATATTACAGAGAAAGTTTCTGAAAACCCAATGGTTCAAAAAGCAGAAAAAGTTTCTGAAGATATTAAAAACATGGGAATGGCTAAGTATAATGAACTTAAAGGAGATATGTTAGATCAAGCTTCAAAGATCATTAATAAAGGAGAAGCTATTATTGAAGAAGCTAAGGAAACGCCTAAAGCGAAAGTTAAGAAAGTAACTAAAAAAGCAGTAGCAACTAAAAAGACAGTAGCTAAAAAAACAACAGCTAAAGTTGGTAAAACAACTAAAGCAACTAAGGTAGTAGCAAAAGCGGCACCTAAAAAAGCAGCAGTTAAAAAGACAGTAGCTAAAAAAACAACTGCAACTAAAAAAGCAGTAACAAAAGCAGCTCCTAAAGCAAAAGCAACGGTAGCTAAAAAAGCAATAGCAGTTAAAAAAGAAACGGTAGCGAAAGTAGCTGAGGTTAAAACGGAAGTAGCTCCTAAGGTTGCTGAAGTTAAAACAGAAGCAACAAAATAATACCATAACTTATAAAAAGTAATTTGATATGCGTACAAAATCAATATTAGATGCTCCAAAAAACATAGTTTTTAAAGCATTAAAGAAAACAAGAAAAGTTGCAGAATCGGCTAATGATTATGCGCTAAATACCACAGAAGGCGTTGTTAGTGAAACGATAGTTGTTGCAGAGCAATGGCAAACGGTTGCTAGTAAAGCAATAAAAGACAGCTTGAAAATAGCTGCAACAAATCAAGATTTAGTTTTTACTGCTTTAGCAGGTATGAAAAAACACGTAAAACTTAGCAAAAAAAGATTTACTAAGCTTATAGCATAGTATTAAAGTTTTTGTTTATTACTAAGTTGATTGGTTAGAAAGGTTGTCTGTAGAGACAACCTTTTTTGTTTTATAGATCTTCGTTTTGGTCAAAACGTTTCGTACTTTTATAGCAAACATTTGATTAATGGCCAAGAAAAAGAAAGTTGCAGCTTCAGATATACTCACCATGTACATGGATTATGTGGTAAAACACCATAGTAAACCAGAATCGGTAGCAAGTTTTACGGAAATACATGCTTTAGATGAAGAAGTTTTTTACACCCATTTTGCCTCTTTTAAAGATGTAGAAAAGGATATTTATTTATTGCTTTTTGAAAATTCAGTGGCTATTTTAAAGCAAACGCCAGAGTATATTTCGTTTACTAAAAAAGACAAGATGCTCAGTTTGTATTATACTTTTTTTGAAAACCTGTCGCTCAATCAAGAATTTATAAAAATCAATTTGAAAGGTTTCGAAAATCAGCTGAAAGCATTTTCTACCTTTTCCAGATTAAAACGTGGATTTAAGGCATTTGTAGAAGATTTAGATCTAGAAACAATTAGTCTGAATGTAGATACCATTGAAAATATTCAAAAGAAAACCATTAAAGAATCTTTCTGGATTCAGTTCTTGTTTACTATGAAGTTTTGGCTCGATGATACTTCGGAAGCTTTTGAAAAAACAGATATTTTTATTGAGAAATCACTAAACACCAGTTTCGAATTGTTAAATACCAAGTCTTTGAATAATATAATAGATTTGGCGAAGTTTTTATATAAAGAGAAAGTGAAATAGTAGTCCTGCAAGGTTTTTAAAACGGTGTAGGTCTATAAATTAAAAAAAGATACCCGTTTTCACGGGCATGAGTATGAAAACACTTAAAAACATACCGATTTCTAAAATTCAAAGGGCATCCAAATTGGTGCAAACGGGAGCAAAAGTTGGCGTAAATTATCTGAAATATTATGGCGATAAAATGGTGCATTCCGAAGAAGAAGCCAAAGAACGTTTGGACGAATCTAACGCTACAGATATTTACGATAGTTTAAAAGACTTAAAAGGTTCTGCATTAAAATTGGCGCAAATGCTAAGCATGGAGAAAAACATTTTGCCGCAAGCCTATGTGGAAAAATTCTCTTTGTCGCAATTTTCAGTACCTCCATTATCTGCACCATTAGTTTTAAAAACTTTTAAAAAGTCTTTTGGTAAATTCCCAAGTGAAATTTTTGATGCTTTTAATCCGGAAGCAATAAATGCAGCGAGTATCGGACAAGTACATAAAGCCGAAAAAGATGGGAAAACCTTAGCTGTAAAAATTCAGTATCCAGGAATTGCAGATAGTATTTTATCCGATTTGGCAATGGTTAAACCCATCGCTATGAAAATGTTTAATATTAAAGGAGAGCATTCCGACGTATATTTTAAAGAAGTTGAAGGGAAGCTGTTAGAAGAAACGAATTACTTGCTAGAGATAGAACAAAGCAAAGAAGTCGTTGCTGCATGTGCGCATATTCCTAATTTAGAATTCCCTAGATATTATGAAGATTTCTCTTCACAACAAATCATTACAATGGATTGGATGGAAGGGATGCATCTTTCCGAATTTGCTAAAATAAATACTAACGCGGAGCTTGCCAGTCAACTCGGACAAGCATTATGGGATTTCTATTTATATCAAATGCATACGCTTAAGAAAGTACATGCCGATCCGCATCCGGGTAATTTTTTAGTTTCCGAAAAAGGAAAATTAATTGCCATCGATTTTGGTTGTATGAAAATCATTCCGGAAGATTTTTACTTGCCTTATTTCGAATTATTTAATAAAGAAATACTGGATGATTCTAAACGGTTTCATAAGCAATTATTGAAATTAGAGATTTTAAGAAAAGACGATTCCGAAGAAGAAATAGCATTTTTCACCAATATGTTTCACGATGTGCTAAGCTTTTTTACACAGCCTTTTCGAGAGGAAACTTTTGATTTTTCAGATCCCGCATTTTTTGAGAAGATAGCTGCTATTGGGGAACGTTATTTTAAAAGTACGAGATCTAATAAAATGAACGCCAACAGAGGTTCTAAACATTTTATTTATTTGAATAGAACGTTTTTCGGATTGTTTAATTTAATGTTTGATTTACAAGCTAAAAACATTAAAATCAATAACTATCAAAATTTTTAGTAGCGCACTTCACGATGCAACATCTTACTTAAATTAAAATACTATGCATGCATAGTATTTTGTGTAAATATCGTATATTGTAAAAAATACCGTTTATTTTGTGGTTTATTTTGATAAAATCATTAAATTTTCACATTAAATATATAGAATTAGCAATATTTTAAAAGAACAGCATAAATACAAATAATTTATAATGGCAAAAAAAATTGATTTGAAGGATATTGTGCAAGATGCTTTCGATACTTCAATCCACCAGATTTCAGGTTCTGATGCTGCATTTCTATATGCAGAATCACCAACAAGTCCGATGCATATTGCAACCTTGAATATTGTTGAGGGTTCTTTAAAGTTTGAAGATTTTAAAGAGATTGTCGCTTCCAAATTGCATTTAGTGCCAAAATTCAGACAACGATTATTAAGTGTTCCTATGGATTTAGATTATCCGTATTGGGTAGACGATCCAAATTTTGATATCGACTTGCATTTAAATCGTATTAAATTACCAGATCCTTCCAATTGGAAAACCTTAAGAGATTTAACATCTACCCTGTTTTCTGCACCTTTAGATTTGCGTAGACCATTATGGTCGATGCATTTTATTGAAGGAATAGACGAAATTGCGCAAGTACCAAAAGGCTCTGTTGCTATAGTAACAAAAGTACACCACGTAATGATTGATGGTAGTTCTGGCGTTGGTATTATGGGTGTTTTGTATGATAGTGATGCAGATGGCAAGCAGAAAAAGCGTTCTAAACCTAAACCTTTTAATCCAGAACCATTACCAGACGAACTTAGTTTACTGCTAAAAAGTGGTTATGGTTTTTTAAAGAATCCGTTTAGAATACCAAAAACAATTGCAGAAACGGCTTACAGTTTTATAAAAAGCAAAGCAGCCAAGAAACTAAGTATTCAAAGAGAATTTAGTTCCACAAAGTTTCCAGTTCCAATTACCATTTTTAATGGCACTATTTCAGCCAAAAGAACTTGGGGAACAGCCATTTTATCCTTCGAACGAATTAACGTACTTCGAAAAACAATGGGAGGAAGCATTAACGATGTCATTCTTGCTATTTGCGCAGGAGCGCTTCGTCGTTATTTAGTTGAAAAAGAAAAACTACCATTACATCCTTTGGTTGCCAATGTGCCAATTTCTATTCGTACAGAAGGCAGCAACCATAAAATGAATAATCAAATTGCTAATATGATGATTCAGTTAGCAACACATATCGCAGATCCGTTAGAACGTTTAGAATATATTCAAGAACAAACCATGCTGGGTAAATCGAGACACAATACTATGGGAGCAAAAACACTGGCAAAAATGGCAGACGTGGTTCCTTTTGGTTTAGCAAATTTAGCAGCTGGATTATACAGTAAATACAATATTAAAGATTTACACAGACCACCATTTAATGTTACCATTACTAATGTTCCGGGGCCAAGAGGTTTATTGTATTTAAACGGACATAAAGTAGTTTCTATTTTTGGTTTGACTCCTGTTGTAGATGGTTTCGGATTGATTATTGCTGCATTTAGTTACAACGGACAAGTGAGTATTACTACAACTTCAGATTCTAAAACAATGCCAGATGCGGATGTCTTTTCTAGATATATTAGAGAATCTGCTAACGAGTTGGAAGAACAAATTAAAAACCTAGGAAAAGATAAATCTGATAGTAAAACAGTACAACAAGTTAAAAGCAAAAGTGGACCATTTTTTACGGCTTTAAAAAAGTATGTAAAAGAAAATCCTAAAGAAGTGAAGTCGGCTAAAGGTTTATACCATATGCAATTAGATTTAGGAGATAGAACAGATGGCTGGGAACTAGATTTTACAAAAACAGTAGCCGTTATTAAGAAGAAGAAAAACGTAGACCCTAAGGTTTTAATCGAAATTGAAGATGAAAACCTATTTGCTTTGTATAAAGGCAAGTTGCTTTTAGAGGAATTAAAAATTCAAGGGCGAATTAAAATAACAGGAACTGCAGCAAGTAAAGCAAAATTCATGAAGTTGCTAACTGCTTTTCTAGAACGATAATTAATGTTTTATAATACACATATATTTAAATCTACAGATGGCGAATCCATTTGTTATTATAAATGGGAAGCGAACCCAAAAGTGCCTTTTAAAGGCGTTGTACAAATCGCACACGGATTAGGAGAACATGCCGGTAGATATGATGGTATGGCACATCTTTTACAAGAGGAAGGCTATTCGGTTTATGCTAATGATCATCGTGCACATGGTAAAACTGCAGAGATGAAACGCTTGTTTGGCTTTTATGATGGTAACGAGTATTTTGACGATTGTATAGAAGACATGCATGTGTTATCCAATCTAATGAAAGTCGAAAACCCCAAAACGAAATATATATTATTTGGTCATAGTATGGGATCGCTTTTTAGTAGAATGTACGTCACTAAATATGGTGAAGAATTAGATGCTTTAATCTTATCTGGAACCGCAAGTTTTATAAAAGGATTAGGGAATGTTGGACTTGTGGCAGCGTCTACAGTAACCGCTTTTCGCGGAAGAGCAAGAGGAAATGAATTTTTGAAATCGGTCTTTTTTGGCGAATTCATAAAAAGTTCAAACCCAATAGAACCAAATTTGATTGGCTAAGTCGTGATGAAGAACAAGTCGATGTTTTTGCTAAAGATCCTTATCGAATAGAAGATTTTTCATTGGGTGTGTTTTTAGATATTATCAAAAACTCGAAAACAATCAATAAATCGGAAGCCTTTAAAGCAACACCAAAAGATTTACCAATTTTGATGTTTTCTGGAGACAAAGATCCCGTTGGTGAAATGGGGAAAGGCGTAAAACGCGTTGCCAAACAATTTGAGAAAAGTGGAATACATGATTTTACCTTTAATTTATATGAAGGAGGAAGACACGAAATGTTAAAAGAAACGAATGCCGAGGCAGTGAAGCAAGAAGTTATTGCTTGGCTAAATGCACGTATGTAAGAATTAAAAGAAATGGAAGAAACCCAAATTATATATAAAATTTTCACACGCTTAGCTGTTGCTTTAGGAACGCTAAATGGCCTGTCTATAAAAGATGCAAAAAAGCTAACGAACCTACAATTCAAGCAGCATCCTTTTCAAAAGGAAATCAAAGTACTTATTAGTAATATCAAAAAAGACGAACACGAAATTATTGAACAATTATTAGAAAAAACTATTTTGGTATGTGATGAATTAGGTCCGAATAGAGATTATATAACGCTAATAAAAATATTAAAAAATATAGGCGTTTCTATTTCCGAAGGGCACGATCAAAACGAATACAAATACACCAATTCCATTCTAGATAGATTCCAGAAAAAAATAAAGGCGATCAATAAAAAAATCCCATTACCGCCATTATTTAATATGATGATGGAAAGCAGGTCGATAATCGAATGGTCATCCATTTATTGCTTATATCCTTTTATCCCAAAACGTATTAAAGGTAAAGGCAAGCCTGTATTATTAATTCCGCCATATTTAGGGGATGACTTTTCTACTTCCTTTGTACGAAAATATTTAAAATCTCTAGGCTTTACAACCTACAAATGGGAATTAGGATTTAATATGGTGAAATCCCATTATATTCCTAGGTTAGAAGAAAAACTAGCAGATATTTACCAAGAACACCAAGAAAAAGTAAGTATTGTTGGTTGGAGTGGCGGTGGTATTTTTGCCAAAATTATGGCAAATAGACATCCAAATCAAGTAGAACAAATTTTAACGATTGGTTCTCCAATTTGGGGCGTTATGGATATGAAAACACCCGTATATGGTTTGTTAGAATTTTTTAGAGGAAAGTCTTTAAAGGAGCGTAACGAAAGGTTTTTAGCCGAATTAGAACCAATACCAACCGTTCCTGTAACTTGTATTTATACAAAAACCGATGGTTTAGTACCTTGGAAACATTGTATGGAAGCAGCAACATATAGAGAGAATATTAAAAATATTGAAGTCTTTGGTAGTCATACGGGAATGGGAGCCAATGCAAGTGTTTTGCTCGTTACAGCCAATATGCTTAGTGCGAATATACAAGGTAAAAAAATAAGAGATGTTGGCTCAAATATAGAACGTTATTTATATCCTAATTTCTGGAAAAAAGCTATAAAAACGTTTAAAACTAAAAAGCCAATTGTACAGTAATAAAATAATAAGATATGGATCATATTATTGCCCATCATAAATTTCAAGAAGCTTTAAAGCAAATTGCTATAGAGATAAAGTTAGATCTTGAAGATGTAAAAAAGCAAGGCGCAAACTGCATTAAGGAGCTGTATGCACAACAGCATCCTATTGCAAAATTAATGTCCGTAAAAAGCTTTGATTATATTCTTTCTAGAGCGTATAATGATAAAATTGATGTCGATCCAAAAGGGATAAAAAAGCTGATGAAATTGATGCAGAAAAACTCTGTAGCATTCATCATGACGCATAAAACCTATCTTGATACTTTGGTGCTGATTTCAACATTGGCACGTTATGGTATGCCAATTCCGTATTCCTTCGGTGGAAGTAATTTGGCATTTCCAGGAATGAAACAATTAGGAAACAATGCAGGGCTTATTTTTATTCGTCGCAGTTTTAAAGACGACTTAATTTACAAAGCAGCTTTACGTCATTATATCGCTTCCATTATAGATAAAGGGGATCACCTAACGTGGAATATTGAAGGAACACGATCCAGAACCGGAAAAATTATTTACCCAAAAATGGGAATCTTAAAATATATTAAAGAAGGGGAAGCGCAGAGTACAAGAAATATAAAATATGTTCCCGTTTCTATTGTTTATGACCTAATTCCAGATGTCAAACAAATGACAGAGGAAGGAAAAGGCCAAGAAAAAAAGTCGGAAAACATAAAAGAGACTTTCAGTTATATTAAGAAATTAGGACATGATTATGGTCGTGCAGCAATCCGATTTGGAGATCCTGTGGAAATGGATGAAGACCAGCAAGCCATCATTCCAGATATGGAAGAAGATAGTTATGCCGATAAAAATACACTACCACGTTTTGCTTTTGAGTTAATTCACAAAACCAACGCGATTACACCAGTAACAACGGTTTCCCTAATTTGCCACGTGCTGCTAAATGATTTTGCTTTAACCAAAAAAGAAATCGAATTCAAGGTGAATAGATTGATGGGATACATTGGTCAGAAAAAAGAAGATGTTCTTATAGATCGTGGTAAAAAGATTGGAGTTACCATTCAAACCGCACTAAATTTATTAAAGGCAGCTAGAATAATTCAAAAAAGTAGGGCAGGACAAAAGGCGCAATATAGTTTGGTTGCTACCGAGTATTTACCAGCGACGTATTATGCAAATATGGCTTCGGGCCATTTATACCATCAGGCTTTTATTGAAATGGCTTTGGTGAAAATAAAAGACGATACATCTGCGAATCGTATTACGAACTTCTGGAAAGAAATTATGGACCTTCGTAATTTATTTAAGTTTGAATTTTTCTACACGAATAAACCAAAATTTAGTAGTGAAATTGAAACCGAATTATTACGATTCGATAAAAACTGGAGAGCCATTTTAGCAGATCCAAAAGGGGATATCTCTGCGTTGTTGAAGAAGCAAGATTTATTCGTTTCTAGAGCAATTCTTTTATCGTATTTAGAAGCCGATAAAGTGGTTTGTCATACCTTGAATAGTTGGGATACAGATGATGAATTTACAGATAAAGAATTCATCGAATTGTCTATGTTTAAAGGAAAAGAATTGCATTGGCAATCTAAAATAACACGTTTAGATAGTGTTTCTAAACCCTTTTTAATCAATGCACTTCGTTTTGCTAAGAATGCAAATTTAATTCCAGTAGATAGAACCATAGATTATGATGCTTTAGAAAGCTGGAAAAATCAGTTAGAAGATTTATCCGAAAGGTTATTTTACTTAAAGCAAATAGAAAATGTACAAGATGAAAAAGGATTAAAAGAAGAACCGCAAGAGCAAATTATGGTTCCCGATTCTGGTAATGATGAAATTCACCAAGAAGAAGCCATTGAAGAAGGTCCGCATATCACCGCGTTTTTTGATATGGATAGAACGTTAATCAATGATTTTTCAGCGAAAAAATTCATGACAACACGTTTGTTTAGCGGAAAAACAACAGCAAAAGAATATCTCACACAGTTTGCTACAGCAGCAGTTTTTGCTTTAGGAAATAGAGATTTTGAAGTGCTTACTAAAATAGCTGCACTTGGTGTAAAAGGCATTGCAGAAGCTGCATTTACAGAATTAGGAGAACAGGTTTTTACCGATTATCTAGAAGAAACTATTTACCCAGAATCGCGGGAGTTAATAGAGAAACATTTAGAGAAAGGTCATAAAGTCGTTATTATATCTGCAGCTACTACTTATCAAATTGAACCCATAGCGAAAGCCTTAGGGATTAAAGATATTTATGCAACAGAAATGGAATTGCGCAACGGTAAGTTTACTGGTCGTGTTTCCGAAATGTGTTGGGGAGAAGGTAAAGCAAGAGCGGCAAGAAAATTTGCGAAAAAGAACAATACCGATTTATCTAAAAGTTATTTTTATACCGATAGCTTTGATGATTATCCATTATTAAAAATTGTTGGAAAACCAGTTGCTACCAATCCAGACCAGCGATTATCTCAAGTAGCGTTCGAAAATAATTGGCCAATTTTAAGATTTGAAGAACCAGTAGGGAAACCTTTGGTTAATGGTTTTAGAACCGGATTAGCAGCAGCAAGTATTTATCCTTCCGCTTTAAAAGGAATTGTAAAAGGAGCAATGACGATGTCTAGGCGAGAAGCTGCGAATACTACCTTTTCCAGTATTGGTGATTTAGGATCCAAAATGGCAGGATTAGAAATAGCTGTAAAAGGCAAACATAATTTAGAAGAAATACGTCCCGCAGTTTTTTGTTTTAATCATCAAAGTGCTGCCGATTTCTTTATAGTGATGAAATTGATTCGTCATGATTTTACAGGAATTGCTAAAAAGGAATTAGAGAGAACGCCTTTCGGACCTATATTTAAAGCATTAGGTGCTATTTATGTGGATCGTGCTAATAAAGAAAAAGCCATTGAAGCCATGCAACCAGCAGTGGAAGCTCTAAAGAGTGGGATTTCTGTAGCTATTGCACCAGAAGGAACCAGAAGCGGGAGTAAAACTTTAGGAACCTTTAAAAAGGGTGCATTTCATTTAGCCATGCAAGCAGGAGTGCCAATTATTCCTATTGTAATTAAAAATGCGTATTTGGCCATGCCAAAAGGAACAAGCATGTTTAAACCAACACATATAGAAGTGGTGGTTTTAGACCCTGTAGATACTTCCCTTTGGAAAAGAAAAAATATCAATAAGCATATTGAAGAAGTTCGAGATTTATATATTAATGAATTAGAAAATTAATTTTAGGTTATGAAATTAAACGTCGGAATTTTAGGAGGTGGTTCTTGGGGAACCACAGTAGCATCATTAACTGCAAAAAATAATGATACTATTTTATGGGCAAGAAATGAAAAAACTATTCAAGAAATTAATGAAGAACATAGCAATTCTAAATATTTACCAGGAGCCAAATTAAATAAGAATTTAAAAGCTTCTACTTCTATTGAAGAAACGGTTAAAAATGCAGATGTGATTGTCATGGGGATTCCTTCGCAGCATTTTAGAGAAGTGTTGCGTGCTGCAAAACCTTTTATTAGACCTTGGGTTCCTATTGTGAGTTTAGCTAAAGGTTTAGAATTGGACACTAAAATGCGCATGACGCAAATTATTGAAGAAGAACTTCCTGGGCATCCAGCTGGAGTTCTTACAGGACCTAACTTAGCTAAAGAAATACATGCTGGGCAAGCAGCGGCAGCCGTAATTGCCATGGTAGATAAAACGATTGCTAAAGAATTACAACAAGTATTTAGCACAGGGTTATTTCGTGTATATACCAATAATGATGTGATAGGTTGCGAACTTGGTGGAGCTCTTAAAAATATTATGGCAATTGCCACAGGAATGGGGGATGGTGCAGATGCAGGGGATAATACAAGAGCTGCGTTAATCACCAGAGGCTTATCTGAATTAACTAGGTTGGGAATTGCCATGGGAGGAAAACGACGCACGTTTGCTGGACTAGCAGGAATGGGAGATTTAGTAGCTACCTGTTCCAGTTCTAAAAGTAGAAACCACCATGTTGGATTTCAAATCGGACGAGGGAAAAGTTTAGATCAAATTATTGAAGAAATGGATGAAGTTGCCGAAGGTGTAAAAACGGCAAAAGCAGTTATGGAATTAGCTAAAGATTATAAAGTAGACATGCCAATATCTAGAGAGGTTTATAAAGTGCTTTATGAAGGGAATACGGTTAATGAAGCCTTTAAAGGTTTGCTTAAAATTGAAAGCGGCTCAGAAAAGGAGCCAGGATAGGAGGCTTTTTTTTACAGTGTGTTTTTTAAATTCACTTTATGATATTCTGTAGATTCCCCATTTGTTTCTAATGTCAGATTGCTTTTATCTAGTTTTTTAATTACAGAGGTCCAATTGCCATATCTATAAATGTATTCTAGTTTCATAGTATCTGCTTCCTTTTTTATATAAATGTGCGAATGTGATTTTTCAACAGGCTTGTATTCTCCAATCGTTTCCGATATTTCCACATTTTCCACATTTCCTCTTCCATTTTCAAACCAATAATGATAAATGCTTTTAGAATCGTCATTTTTAATTTTCCAATACCCAGTAATGGCTTCCTCAATTTCTTTATCAGAAGAGCAGCATTCTAAACTTTGTGCAAAGTTTGAAAATGGGATTAATAGCAAAAAAAATAAAAGATAATTTTTAAATAAAGGCATTTAAATAAGAAAATTAATAGCAAAACAATAACAATATACTGTTTTTTAATTAAATGGAATGTGTTTTAGTTGCTAGACGCTAAATGTTTCCGTATTTTTGCACTCCAATTTTTTTAGACTTTAATAACAATAATTTTTTTGCTTAGGCAGAAATAATAAATAAAATAATACATGAGCCCAAAAGGAAAAGACACATTTGATGTTTTAATAGAGATTCCAAAAGGAAGTAGAAATAAATACGAATATGATTTTGATTTACATAAAATCCGTTTCGATAGAATGTTATTTTCTTCTATGATGTACCCAGGAGATTATGGATTTATTCCAGAAACTTTAGCACTTGATGGAGATCCATTAGACGTATTAGTAATGGGTGCTGAACCAACTTTTCCAATGTGTGTAATGGAAGTAAAGCCAATTGGAGTATTTCACATGGCAGATGAAAAAGGACCAGATGAAAAATTAATATGTGTACCTACTACAGATCCTATCTGGAATAGCTGTAATGATATTAATGACTTAAATCCACATAGAATAAAAGAAATAACACATTTCTTTCAAGTATATAAAGATTTAGAAAAGAAAAAAGTAGACGTAGGTGGTTGGGGAGATGCAAAAGAAGCTTATGAAATTTTAAATAAATGTGTAGAGCGCTATGAAAATAGTGAACACAAAGCAAAAGGTAACTTTACTATATAAGACCTTTTAGAGTACAAAACGGAAACCCTTTCATTTTAAATGAAAGGGTTTTTTGTTTTATAATACGGAAATGCAATCGGTTGGGATTCTATATTTTTCTTTTTTTAATAAAAACCGTTAGATGACTTGTTTTCTTTTAGAAAGTAAAATAGTAAAATGCTAATTTTTGTGTTAAAAAATTGTCATTTTAAAATATTTTTTACTTCTGATTGATTTTATTACTTTAGCAATCGTTAAAAACTAATCAAACTATAAAATAATATGGAATCAATGATGATTTATATGCCAATTATATTGGCAATTTTAGGATTAATTTACATGGTTGTAAAAAAATCTTGGGTAATGAAACAAGATGCCGGAGATGGTAAAATGAAAGAGATTTCAGATCACATCTACGAAGGTGCACTTGCTTTCTTAAATGCCGAGTACCGTTTGTTAACATTCTTTGTCGTTGGTGCGAGTATTGTTCTAGCAGGTATTGCTTTTTATATGAATAGTACGTATTTAATTGTAGTTGCCTTTATTATTGGAGCTATATTTTCTGCATTTGCAGGAAACATGGGGATGAAAATAGCAACGAAAACAAATGTTAGAACAACACAAGCAGCAAAAACAAGTTTGCCAAATGCATTAAAAGTGTCTTTTGGTGGAGGTACCGTTATGGGACTTGGAGTGGCTGGTTTAGCAGTATTAGGTTTGACCCTTTTCTTTATTATATTCTTTCAATTGTTTATGGGAGGCGAATGGACAAACACTAGTGATATGACTATTGTTCTAGAAGCATTAGCTGGTTTCTCTTTAGGAGCAGAATCTATAGCTTTGTTTGCAAGAGTTGGTGGTGGTATTTATACCAAAGCTGCTGATGTTGGTGCAGATTTAGCAGGAAAAGTTCAAGCAGATATTCCAGAGGATGATCCAAGGAATCCAGCAACAATTGCAGATAATGTTGGTGACAACGTTGGGGATGTTGCAGGTATGGGAGCCGATTTATTTGGATCTTATGTGGCAACCGTTTTAGCCGCAATGGTGTTAGGGAATTATGTTATTGAAGATATGGGAGGAGCAATTCAGGACGCTTTTGGTGGTATCGGACCAATTCTTTTACCAATGTCCATTGCTGGTGTAGGAATTATTATTTCTCTTATAGGAACTTTATTAGTTAAGATTTCATCTAATGATGCAAAAGAGGCAGATGTGCAAAAAGCACTAAATATTGGAAATTGGGCATCTATCGCAATGGTAGCTATTGCTTGTTTTGGATTAGTAACTTGGATGTTGCCAGAAACCATGCAAATGGATTTCTTTGGAGAAGGCGTTAAAGATATTTCTTCTATGCGTGTCTTTTATGCATGTTTAGTTGGTTTAGTTGTTGGTGCTGGAATTTCAGCTTTTACAGAATATTACACAGGTTTAGGTTCTAAGCCAATCCTTAAAATAGTACAACAATCTAGTACTGGAGCCGGAACAAATATTATTGCTGGTTTAGCTACTGGAATGATTTCTACTTTCTCTTCTGTATTATTATTTGCGGCTGCAATATGGGCATCTTATGCATTAGCAGGGTTTTATGGTGTTGCTTTGGCTGCTTCTGCAATGATGGCAACTACAGCGATGCAATTAGCAATCGATGCTTTTGGACCAATTGCGGATAATGCTGGTGGTATTGCCGAAATGAGTGAGCAAGATCCTATCGTTAGAGAGCGTACAGATATTTTAGATGCTGTTGGTAATACAACTGCTGCAACAGGTAAAGGTTTTGCTATCGCGTCTGCTGCATTAACGTCATTGGCTTTATTTGCGGCTTATGTAACTTTTACTCGTATTGACGGAATTAACATCTTTAAAGCGCCTGTTTTAGCCATGTTATTTGTTGGAGGTATGGTACCTGTAGTATTCTCTGCTTTGGCTATGAATGCGGTTGGAAAAGCGGCAATGGAGATGGTAAACGAAGTGGTAAGACAGTTTAAAGAAATTCCAGGTATTATGGAAGGAACTGGAAAACCAGAATACGATAAATGTGTTGCTATTTCTACCAAAGCATCCTTAAAAGAAATGATGTTACCAGGAATATTAACTATAGGTTTTCCTATTGCAGTGGTGTTGGTTGGTAAATTAGTTTATCAAGATAATAATATGTTAGTTGCCGAAATGTTAGGTGGTTATATGGCTGGTGTTACCGTAAGTGGTGTGCTTTGGGCTATTTTTCAAAATAACGCTGGTGGTGCATGGGATAATGCTAAGAAATCTTTTGAAGCAGGAGTAGAGATTAATGGTGTAATGACCTATAAAGGTTCTGATGCGCATAAAGCAGCAGTAACTGGGGATACAGTAGGAGATCCTTTTAAAGATACTTCTGGACCATCGATGAACATCTTAATTAAACTGACTTGTTTAATTGGATTAGTAATTGCTCCTATTTTAGGTGGACATACCGAAGAAGGTATGGCTAAAACAACTGAAATTTATAAAGAAGTAATCGTTGAAGCTAATGTAGAGGTTTTTAAGAAAGCAGCTATTGAAAAAATGGAAGACGGTAGCGCTAAAGCTACAGTAAAAATAGTAACGGTTACCAATGGCGTAGAAGAAGTGGTAACAAAGGTTTACGAAGGTACTATGGATGAGGTTACCAAACAAGTAGAAGCTTTAGGAGGAGATATTAAAATAAAATTTTTAGAATAAATAATAACAATTATTTTTGTTAACAAAACCACGCTTTATGCGTGGTTTTTTGTTATTTTGAAGTAATCTAATAGGTATGAGATTATTTAGAAAAGATCCGGTTCAAATTATTGCATTTCAAAGCTATGGCACAGATACGCACTTTTACTTGCGTGGAAGAGCGCTAGAAGATGAATCCATAGATTTAGAACACCAAGGTTTTTTTAGCGTGTTAGTGAACACTTGGAAACGATTAGAAAGTGATGAATTAAAACATGTTGGTATTACAGTGCAATTACCAAATGGAAAGTGTTTACAAACCACAAGTGATAATCATGGGTATTTTAAAGTAAAAGCCAATGTACAAGATTTAAAAGCAATGGCTAATGCCGAAGGTTGGTTACACTGTGAAGTTGCTTTTAATGATGCTTCTATTAAGGGAGACATACAAAAGGATAATCGGTTTCCTGCAGAAATACTGATACCTTCCAGTCAAGTAGACTTTGGTGTTGCTAGTGATATTGATGATACTATTTTACATACCGGAGTAGTTTCTACCTTAAAATGGCGTGTGCTTTATAATACTTTTTTTAAATCTGCAAAAATGCGTTTGCCTTTGGAAGGTGCTGCCGATTTTTATCATTTATTACATCGCGGG
This sequence comes from Lacinutrix himadriensis, assembly GCF_001418105.1. Classification (GTDB taxonomy): domain Bacteria; phylum Bacteroidota; class Bacteroidia; order Flavobacteriales; family Flavobacteriaceae; genus Oceanihabitans; species Oceanihabitans himadriense. The sequence continues at coordinate 112,323 of NZ_LIQI01000022.1, read as the reverse complement.
AAATCTGGAGCAAATGCCAATCCCATATTTTATGTAAGCCATAGTCCGTGGAATTTATACCGCTACTTAGAATTGTTTTTAAAGCAAAATAATTTTCCGAAAGGTCCCATATTATTACGAAGCTTTAAAGATGTTTTTAAACGTAAAAAAGCAGATGAAAAACCGCAAAAGCAAAAAGAGATTTTAGATTTATTAAAGACGTATCCCGATTTGCCTTTTATCTTAATTGGCGATAGTGGGGAGCATGATCCGGATATTTATATAGAAATAGCCGAGTTGTTTCCTGGACGAATAAAAGCCATTTATTTACGTAGTGTAAAGCACAAAAAGAAAATGATTCGTGTAAAAGGATTGCTAGAAAATTATAAAACAACACCTGCTTTATTAGTAGAAAGTAGTGCGCAAGCCATTAAACATGCTCGTGAAAATGAGTTTATAAAATAAACATTGACTTATTACTCTTTTAAGATTTATACCTTAAGAATAACATAATTTAGCAAACTGAAAAAGAGAAGCAGCTACTAATAAAACACCAATTATTCGATTGATTTTTGTGGTGGTATTTTTCATTTTAATTTTTAGTCTGTGACTAAACTTTCCATAGCCATATAAGGTTATTGCTTTTCCGGAATAGATACCAAAGAGGAACGGAATCAATAATACATATGCCATGCTTATGTCTAAATAAAGCATTTTTTTGTTTAAAAAAGAAAGAACCAAAATCCAATAAATCAACACGGTTGGATTCACCAGTCCCAGGATAAAACCTAGCATTTGTTTCGAAAGGTTAAATCGTTTTTTTATAATAATACATTCGTCATTTTCATCTTTAATACATTCCTTTCTTCCTGAAAGAAGAATAATTCCAACGACTAATAATAGTAATGCAATAGCAAATTGCATCCAAATGTTCCTGCTAATAAAGTTTTCAATTTGCAGATTAAATTGAAGGGCTATTATTACTAAAATGATTTCGGCTAAAGCTGCGGTGTAGATAATTTTTAAAGCACTTTGAATGTTTTCTTTTATGGTGGTATTAATAACCGCAACATTAGTGGTTCCTAATGGCAGTGCGCCAATTATGGCTGTAATAAATCCTAAGAATAAGTAGGTTATGGAAGTCATACGTTTTCTGTAATTCTATGGATTAGAAGTATTGGTTTTTAAACATAACCATTTTCTAATCTATAGTAATCCTGCAATTTTTATGGTTTTTATTGTCGGATAGTAGGTCGGCAAGGATCGCTTGACCTTTCATTTTAATTAAGGATAGTAATGTTCCTAATCGGAATATTTGTATAAAAATAGCAGCGCAGTTTCCTTCGTGAATAAAAGCTATTTATTTGCGTAGCGTAAAAACAAGTAGAAAAGGATTGGCGTAAAGGTTTGCTAAAATTACTATTATTACCAGCTCCTTCCTTTAGCTAAAGGAAGGTGGGTTTTGCTTCAGCAAAACTCGGATGGTTTGTAGAAAAAGGCGTAGCTCTTTTTTAATAAGCAAGAGTAAGGCGTTAGCGATAGCAACGGCATCCTTTTTATTTGTCGTTTTGAGCCTTAATGGGCTTGAAAAAATAGTATAACAAAGTTCGCTTGCCATGTAAATGGAGCGTTTGTTAAATAAAAAGATATAGTGAATAGCGCGACCCTTGTGGTAACGCCCAGCCTTCGCTAAAGCTTCGGTTGGCTAACCAAACATTCGTTTATACTTCGGTTGGCTAACCAAACATTCGTTTATACTTTGATTGGTTAATCTAGAAATAATTTCTAGACTAAAATAATCCGTTTATTTCTGCGTCAATTTTATTTAAGATAAATCCTAAATCTTCTGGGTTATCTACAAAATCAAGGTTGTCTACATCAATAATTAAAAGGTTTCCTTTGTTGTACCCCGTTATCCAAGCTTCATAACGCTCATTTAATCTGCTTAAATAATCGATGCTTATCGAGTTTTCATAATCGCGACCACGTTTGTGAATTTGCGATACAAGGTTAGAAATAGAACTACGTAAATAAATAAGTAAGTCTGGACCTTCTACAAAACTTTCCATAAGATCGAAAAGCGATTTGTAGTTTTCAAAATCACGATTGGTCATCAAGCCCATAGCGTGCAAGTTTGGTGCAAAAATATGTGCATCTTCATAAATGGTTCTGTCTTGAATGATGTCTCTACCGCTTTTACGAATATCGGAAACTTGACGAAACCTACTATTTAAAAAGTATACCTGTAAGTTGAAACTCCAACGTTCCATTTGATTGTAAAAATCGTCTAAATAAGGGTTGTCTACAACGTCTTCTAACTGGGCCTCCCATTTATAATGTTTGGCTAGTAATTTTGTAAGCGTGGTTTTACCAGCACCAATGTTTCCTGCTATAGCAACGTGCATATATTATTTAGTTTTTAGTTGAAATTTAGATAAGATTTCCAATTGGCAAATATACAAGGTTTCATTGGTTAGTAAAAACTGATTTATTAACAAATTTGGTATTTTTATTTCTTGTAATACTTCGGTGTTTTTCTTTAAAAAGTAAAGTGCATTTTCTTTTTTTAATACCAGGTTTCCGTTGTCTTCCTCTATGGCAGTAAAGCCTTCGTTTTTAATCTTTTGCGTTAGGCTGCCAAAATAATTGTATTTGTAGATGTAGTTTTCGGTTAAAAGCCAGCAGAAATTAAAGTTGCTTTTTAGGTCTAAAATAGCAGATTGAACAGGTAATGTAGTCGCTCTTGTGTTATTGGCTTTATAATCATACAGCTCTAATTGTTGGGTGTCTAGATTAAAAATCCAAAGGGTATTATCGTTTCCTGTCGAGATATGCGACACGCTTTTATATGGTTTTGTGGTATTGAAGTCTATTTTGAAAATTTCGGCTAAGCGATTATCTAAAATAATAGCCGTATTAAAATCTTTATAAAAGACATTTATTTTTAACGGATTAAATGCATTTGCTGAGGTGATTTCTCCCAATTGTACATTGCTGTAATTACTAGACTTGGTGTTGCTCTTTTTATAAAATACGTTTTGCTGAATGTGATATTGCGTTCCAAAATTATCAATATCTACAATTTGCTGTTTGGTTAATGTGGTATCTTTTATAAATGTAGCTGGTATCGTGTTTTGCGCACGAACAGAAATAACAGTTAAACACAGGAAAAGGAGTATATATTTCATAGGACTTGAAAAGTACAAAAATTGCGCCAAATTTGTTTAAAATAATATTTTCATTTTAAGAATACTTTAACATTTGTGAATTAAACGTTTTACTGTTTTTAAAGTCTTACTGTCATTATTAAACCTAATTTTATAAAACAAAAACTACAAATAATTCCATAATGAAAACGTATAAAAAACTATCTATTATCTGCATCCTGTTTTTCTCTGTAGCAGCAACCTATGCGCAACAAGACTTTCAAGGTAAAGCCTATTACGCATCTAAAACTACTGTAGATATGGACAACTTTGGTCGTCCAGACATGTCGCCAGACAGAAAAAAGCAAATAATGGAACGTATGAAAAGCTTTCTTGAGAAAACCTACATTCTTACGTTTAACAAAACGGAATCTATTTATAAAGAAGAAGAACAATTAGCTGCTCCAGGAGGATCTCAAGGTAGAGGTTTTGGAGGTTTTGGTGCTAGTTTTGTTGCAGGAGAGCAATATAAAAATGTGCAAAGCAATGCGCTATTACAAGAACAAGAGTTTTTTGGAAAACAATTTTTAATTAAAGATTCGTTAGCGCCATTAAAGTGGAAAATGACTGGGGAAACCAAACAAATTGGTCAGTATATGGCTATGAAAGCTACAGCAATGAAACCTGTAGATAAATTGAGTTTTTCAAGTTTTAGACCAGGACCAAGAGGTGGTGATAAAGAAACAGCAGATAAAAAAGGCGATTCTACCAAAGTAGACAAGCCTGTGGAAGAAAAAGAAGTGCCAAAAGAAATTGAAGTTACTGCTTGGTACACCATGCAAATTCCAGTAAACCAAGGTCCGGGAGAATATTGGGGACTTCCAGGTTTAATACTAGAAGTTAGTGCAGATAGAACGACTGTTTTATGTACTAAAATCGTTTTAAATCCTACAGAAAAAGAAAGCATCAACGCGCCGTCTAAAGGTAAAGAAGTTACCAAAGATGAATACGCAGAAATCGTTACTAAGAAAATGGAAGAAATGCGCGAAATGTACGGAGGTCGTGGTGGTCGTGGAGGCGGACGTCCAGGAAGAGGTCGTTAATCCAGTAAAATATTCCATTTAAACCAACCTTAAATTTTAAAAATGAAAAACCTTTTAACGCTACTAATCTGTTTAGTAGCAAGCACCACTTTTGCTCAAGTTAGAGTAGAAGGAGTAGTGAAAGATAGTATTGGTAACCCTTTAGAACTTGCCAATGTTGTTGCCATAAATCAAGAAACAAAAGCATTAGATTCTTACGGAATTACCAATGATACCGGACGTTATAAACTCTCTTTAGAGAAGAATTCTAGCTACCAAATACAAGTGAGTTATATTGGTATGAAAACTACCGAAGACCTTTTTAGTACCAAAGAAGAAGACCTTACTAGAAATTATACCTTACAAGACGATAATACTTTAGACGAAGTAGAACTAGTCTATGAAATGCCAGTAACCGTAAAAGGAGATACCATTGTGTATAACGCCGATTCTTTTAAAACGGGAACCGAAAGAAAACTAGAAGATGTTTTAAAGAAGCTTCCTGGAGTAGAAATTACCGACGATGGTGAGATTGAAGTAGAAGGAAAGAAAGTCACTAAAATCATGGTCGATGGTAAAGATTTCTTTGACGGAGATACCAAATTAGCGGCAAAAAATATTCCTTCTAATGCCGTAGATAAAGTACAAGTACTTAAAAACTTTAGCGAAGTAGGGCAATTAAGTAGTGTTACCAATAACGATGATAATATTGCGATTAATATCAAACTGAAAGAAGGAAAAGATAAATTCTGGTTTGGAGATATTACGGTTGGAGCAGGAATTGCAAGCGATGACGGATTGTACAAAGTGCAACCCAAGCTGTTTTTCTACAGTCCGAAAACAAGCATCAACTTTATTGGAGATTTAAATAATACGGGAGAAATAGCCTTTACACGTAGAGACTATTTTAATTTTACTGGAGGATTTAGAAACCTAAGTCAGAGTAGTGGAACCAATATTAGTTTAGGGGATAATAGTTTAGGTTTTTTAAATACAACCAATAATAAAGCCGAAAGTATCGATACTAAATTCGCTGCAGCAAACTTTAGCCATGCGCCAAACAAAGCATTAACGTTAAGTGGATTCGGAATTTTCTCCGGAACCAAAACCGCAATTCGTGAGAATAATGAAGTTACCTATACCGATGATGAACTGAGTATTCCAGACGAGTCTACTACCAATTACACCCAACAAGAAAGTAATTTAGGTTTACTAAAATTAAGTGCAGTCTATAAACCAGATGCGAATAATCAATTGGATTATGATATCTTCGGAAGGCTATCGAAGCAAACACAAAATCGTTTTTTCAATTCTTCTGTTTTAGGACAAGTAGATCAAATAGAAGAGCAAACCCCATATAGTATTAATCAGAATTTAAATTACTACTATACCTTAAACGAAAACAATATTTTCTCTTTCGAAGCACAACATTTACTACAAGACGAAGATCCTTTTTACAATGCCTTTATTGAAGACAAAGCAACCTATTCTAACACGGCAAGTGCTTTAGGATATGATAACGCACAAACTGCTTATGATGCTGCACAAAACAAACGTGTAAAGTCCAATAAATTAGATGCCAAATTAAATTACTGGAATGTACTTAACCAAAAGAGTAATCTTAATTATACCGTAGGTTTGGTATATAGCAACCAGAAATTCAATTCGGAGATCTTTCAAATTTTAGATGATGGTTCTCAATATGATCCAACACCAGCCGAAGGTTCCAATACCAATTTTGTAGATTATACGTTTAGTGACGCTTATGTAGGCGTGCATTATAACTTAAAAGCAGGAAAGTTCACATTAACACCTGGTTTTTCGGCACATGCTTACAATACCAAGGATACGCAATTTGGAACTACAAACTCCAACAGTTTTGCTAGAATTTTACCAGATGCGACTATAAGATTACAACTTAAAAAGAGTGAAAATCTAAACCTGCGTTATTCCATGCAAACCAATTTTACCGATGTTACGCAATTGGCAGAAGGTTTAATTATGAATAACTACAGTTCCTTATTTTCTGGAAATCGCGAATTAGAAAACTCGTTGTCACATAATTTAAACCTATCGTATTTTAGTTTTAATATGTTTAATTATACCAACGTATTCGGATTTTTAAACTATTCTAAAAATATCGATGGCATTAGAAATAGCACCGATTTCGAAAGTGTAATTACCACTTCCACACCTTTTAATTCCGATTTTGCAGACGAGACTTTTTCTGCTCGTGGACGCTTTGAACGTCGTTTCGGAAAAATAAAAGCCAACCTTTCTGGATCTTGGAGCTGGGCAACCTTTAACCAATTTGTAGGCGGAAATCAAAGTGAAAACAAAAGCTTTACACAAACCTATGGTTCTCGAGTAAGCACCTTTTTTAAGAATGCACCAAACGTAGAATTGGGGTACGACTTAACCATCAACGATAACGATCAAGGAAATAACAACACCAAGTTTTATACCCACAGACCATTTATAAACGTGGATGCTGTGATTTTAAAAGACTTTAGTTTTGTTACCGAATACAGTTATTACGATTTTAGAAACACCGAAACGTCATTGAATAAATATGGCTTTTTAGACGCTTCTTTAACCTATCAGAAAAAAGATAGCTCTTGGGAATACAAAGTAGGTGCAACCAACTTGTTAGACACGCAAAGCTTGAGCCAGAGTAACACAGGAAACATTTCGGTGAGTAATAGAGAATATTACATACAACCACGTTATGTGGTGTTTAGTGTGAAGTATAATTTGTAATTCCCGCGAAGGCGGGAACCCCATGAAGCAACTGGCATTTCGAGGAGGAAACGACGTGGTAATCTCTCAAAATGAACCAAAATCTCTATAATTTGGGCGTTACCCTACTTCGCTGAAAAGCTACGTAGCGTCAGGCTGTACGTTGTATCTTTTGTAAAAACAAAAGGATGCCACTGCCATCCTTAACGCAAAAAAACCTTCTTGGAAAAAGAAGGCTTTTTTGGGTTGGTTATTATTTATATTTGTGTGTTCTACACAGTTTTTTCTTCTTCTTCTTCTAACGGAATATTCTTTTCCTTACAATACTTTTCAATTTCGGAATCTGTTTTAAAATAATCGTCACAAAAACTTTCAAATTCCTTTTTTGTTCCTTTTACATACTTTTCAGGAGCAATTAACATAGTTTCGGTTTGTCCAATAAATTTTTCAAATTCAGTATTTATTTCGCACAACTTGTCAATTGTCTTAAAATCCAATTCTTTGTAAGTTGGTTGAAACAAAATTTTACTTTCGTATGGGTTTCCGTTTAATTCTATAATTCCAATTCCGAAAGATTGGTTAAGTCGTTCCATTTCATTCATTAAGTTTTTACTTATCTCAAATGCAACTAAATATCCATAATTCGCCCAACTTGAATTCGAAACAGCTTGGAAGAAGCATTTTTTCAATTCGTAGTCAGATTTTATTTCTCTTTTTAATTCGTACGATATCAAGTTAAATGCGTCTGCTTTATTTATAACTTTTAATAACGCATTACTTGATGAGTTTTTAAGGTTCAAAAAGTCAATTCCTAACATATCCGGATGAATCCATTTTTGATGGTCATCTTTACTATTCGCTGATTTTTCGTGGAATATTGTTTTCGAGTATATATTTTGACTTTTTAAATATGAGCTTAAAAGTTTATGTAAATCTCGTTCTTGATACTTTTTTGAAGCTGGTTTTTTAATTAAAGATTCCTTTTCAACAACTTCGGATAAATTTAACTCGCTTTCGTATTTTGCTAAATAGTATTCAAATCCTTTTTTTCCTTTAACTCGCTTAACTCTTGAGTCATTTTGCCTAATAAAATGCCCTAATTGAGCTCCAATTGTATCAGAAGGAGTTTTTGCATTTCCCCAATCAATATAATTCTTTTCGTCAATCATTTTCAGAACTTCCAAATATGTGAAAGAACCAATGTTGTCTTCTAATACTTTTAAAATAGCTTCTTTTATAGTCATTTATTCGTGTTGTTGGTCAAATTGTGTAAAACTCGTTATATAGTAACATTTATCAATCATAGCCAGTAACTAAATCTGTTTATAGTAAAATTAATGGTTCGTATATTCTGTAAAGTCGTTCTAAACAAACCTACCATTTACAAACACCAAAACAAATACGTACTTCTACGTATTTTTTTTTGTTAGCTTTTACAAGCAGTAAATTGTATAAGTTTTAATCCTCCATTTTCATTTCCTCTAATTCATTAACAGCCTTTTGATAACTGCTCATTATGTCATTTTCCAAAATCGAAGAATCACTAAATTTTATATCGTATTTTGATTCATTATTTGGATCAGGTATAAAGAATACATAATATGTGTTTTCAGTAAAATTTCCAAATCCATTTTTAGCCTCAATATCTAGAGTTACTAATGTTGTTTTAGTTTTTACATATTTATTATTTTCATTAAAATTCTTATGTTTATGAATATAAGCTTTGTTGAATTTTGCTGAATTTGGGTTTTTTAGATTGTATTTCGCTTCCTGAATAGCACTTTCATAAAAATAGCTAACATCTTTAATTGTATAACCACATTCATAAATAATACCTTTAACTGCAAAGTTTTGAGAAATTTCTATGTCCTTTTGGATTCTATCAATTTCTGATTTGGATAATTCGATTTTTTCAAAAATCAAACTATCATTTGTTTCAGTCATTACGACATTATTATTTAGTGTTTTAAACCAAATTGTGTCGGTTTTTAATTCGTTCGTTTTATAAAGACCATTTTCATTTGACTTAAAAAACATAAAACTCCAACCACAAGTTTTTAAACTATCTTGATTAATGGCAACTATTGTGTCATTGATGAAAGTCAGATATATTTCCCTTTCGTTTTCGATTCCTTTGTAATAGTTGTTTTTTTTATTAAAATTAGAATTCGATTGACAAGAAATTATTAAAATTGTCAAAAAAGAAAGGATTAGAATTTTTTTCATAATTCGTTTTTTTCATTAATTAAACAATGTCCACATAGTTTTAGATTCCTGTTTGGTATTAATGCACCAAAGGAGATTGCTTCATTTAAAGTAGAAAAATAACCAAACCATCTATCATTGGAAGAAGGGTTTTCACGAAGCCATTGATTTGTTATTTTAGTATGTCCTTCGTTGGCGTGTCCACATTCTGATTTATGCACAACGGCTTTGTTTTCAGCTCTCCAGTTTTCATAAATTAAAAATCTTTTCTCCATTATTATAGTATTTTAAAATCTATACTTCTCCAGTTCTTTGTATTTAGGCTAGAACTAGAAATAAATTATATAAGGTGTTGCAAGCGGTTTTTAATGAATCAATAAAAAATACAATTCATTTTAAGGTATATATAATATTATTATTTATTCAATAAAAGTTCATTGTAATGCTTAAGTGCGTTTAAAAGAATTTCTGCATTTCCATGACCTTTTACTTTTATAGTAAATTTGTATTTACTACTCCACTTATTTTTTTTAGAATTTATTAACCTTGGAATATATGCGTTAAGGTATGCGTAATTATGACCTCGATAAGAAATTTCATGAAAATCACAATAACCTGAAAAGTCGTGTAAAAAAAAATCAATCTTTCTTCCAGGTTTATCTTGCCAAAATTGTCCAAGATTATCAATCTTATATAATCTTAAATAATCACCTTCAAATTCAGCGATTAATCGCATTTGATCATTATTGTTAAACTTACCTAATGAATTACTACGGTTAAAGCAAAAACTATCTATGGTCTTCTTAATTAGCGATTTTGTTTCTTCTAGATTATAGTCCTTTAGCGCTTTTATTATTTTAAAATAATCATCATCACGTTCATAATCATCATTACCTACACTTTCAAAAGATTCATTATGTACACCTTGAAAATATTCAACGCGACCGGTTTCATATGAAATTCTAGAAATATCTTTTTTAGAAATAGTGTAAAGCGGACCATTTACATGGTCTGTTCTTTTATATTTAATTTCATTAATTTGAACTTCTAAGATTTTAGAATAAATAGAGTCACCATCTTTTTTAACAATAATATCTTGAGAAAAGGATAAAAAGCTACTGCTAAGAAATAATAAGGACAAAATTTTATGCATAATTAAATTTTTCAAATGTTGGGCACGTGTTCATATATTAATACTTGCGTGGTTCGAGCAACTAATTTAGCAAATATAAACTGAATAGAAAATCCGCAAGGATTTTCGTAAGTATGCTAGAATTAGCCATTAATTATAAACGTTGTTGTGTGTAGTGCTTATTCTACTAATTTAGTTTTGACTATTTTCCATTTCCCATATTGATATTCCAAAATCAAAATTTGTTTCCATCTTCTAGAGGTATGTAGAGGGTCGCTGGCGTAATAATCTGCAAATACAACAGCTTGGTCATCATAAGCATTTTCAAGTCTAACTTCATAAATTGTAACGTAATCAATTCCGCCATATGCATCTGTTGAAGAAAACCAACTATATCCACCATTTTTATTCCAACTTGGGTTATTTGTTAATGAGAATGCACTATAAAATTCTTCTTTATCTAAATGTTTAAGGAAACTCTTTACAACTGAAGTTGGACCGTCAATTTGTTCTTTATTTTCTATTTTGTTATCAGAGATTAAACTGTTACTTAAAAATCCGATGTAAAATCCGTTATCAGCTTCTACAATTATTTTCGTCCAAGAACTATAAGTTGAATTATCAATAATCCTAATTTTATCATTTTGCTTTATTGTAGTCAAAACATTAGTAATTGTAGTCGGTCCTAATCGTAAATTTGCTTCTCTTGCGGATACAAACTTACTTGGTAGTATATATATTTTCGATACTTCTATATCAAATATTTCATTTACTTTCGCTTTAGATTCTGTTGAATTAGAATATTCTTTTTCGCCTTTTTTTAGGCTTCTCATTTTTGAGTTTTCGTTAATAGTAATAATATTTATATAGCCAATAGTTCCATTAGATATTACTTTATAAAACTCATCTTCATATTCTATGACTTTTACCCGACTTCCTTTCTCAATTGGACGAATTGCATCAAGTAGAGATGGTTCCCTCCATAGCTGACCGTAAGAACTTGTAGTTGTATAAATACTTGTAGAGTTATACGAGTTATTTGATGTGCTGGTAGAAGTTGAATTGTAAGTGGTTATAGGATAAGTTGTATTTGTATTTGAATATGAATTTGTTGTGTATGTTGAAGATGCATTGCCGTCAGGTGTAATATATCCTTTTTCTCCTGTATATGGATTGGTATTTCCACGTGTAGAGAAGTTATCTCTATTCGTTCTATTTGGTGCAGTTCGATAATGTGGTTGAACATAAGTTCCGTTACTTTTATAGTAACCACTTACATACACGTGATTGGAATTTGTTTGCGCAAATGAAAACAAGAAAACAAAGAAAAATATAATTGTAAATATCTGTTTCATAGTTAAATTGGTTTTTTGCATTATGCACAACGGTTACGTATAAGAATTGTGCGTTTTTGTGTGCGAGGATTTTCCGAAGGAAAATCAGAAGTAACAAAAGTGCACTGTTCTTTGTTTAAGTACTAATCTACGCATTATTTTTATGCGATGTTAGCACACGTTATTTTATTTGCTGATTTTCAGTTTCCGTATAAATATGTCGATTTCCTTTCATTACCTCTATTATTTGGTCAGCATTATTATATTCCGATAATTCATTTGTGTTCGAAACCAAAGATAAAATACGTTTAGAATAATCTATAAAATTACTTTGTAAATTAGCTTGAAGAGCCATAATCGAACCGTCAACTAATCGTTGTATCTGTTCTGTTTTTCCTTTCTCAACTACTTTTCCAATATTTGACTCTTGGTTAGATTTTGATAAAATAAAATGAACTGCATAACCACTTGGGTCAACACTTGCCATACTAAAGGCTGTTTCACAATTAAATCTGTTTTTTAAATTTGCTAATGATAAATCAGTCGGACGAATTACACGAAATTCAATTCCATTTTCGTATTTTCCTAAATATGAAATTGTAGAAAAATCTTCTTCTAACAATTTTAGTTCAGAATTTAGTAATTCAGTTCCGTTATTGGTAATTCTTAAATGTTTATTTGATATATCAACTTCGCAGTTCTCAAATCCTATTGCTTTTTCGCTTTCTGATGAGTTTCCTGTAATATTCTTTTGAAAGATTGTTGCTTTATACATATTAGTTAGATTAAATTACATTTCCTCCGTGTGAGCCAAATAATTCGTTATAATGATTATTTATTAAATCCTTTGAATTGTTGTTAGAAATAATATTGTCATAACGTTCCTTTATCATTCTTGAATGTTCAGAGTTGAAATTAGCTTTAAAATGCTTTTCTAATGCTATGTCCATTCCTTTAAAAAGTAAAGTCATTGATTCTGCTGGTAAACTGGTCATATTACTTCCTGTTTGTGCATTTAATTGTTTCACAGACAACAAGTTGTTTACAGCTAAACAATTTGATGCTTCGTTAATTACATCATTCATATTTATCGTTCCATCATTTCTTTGATGTCTTGCTGATAAATTACGTAATATTTCTTCTTCTATATTTTGAAATATTGCTTGTTCACTCATAGTTGGTTGTTTTAAAATTTAAGGATAAAGGTTAAAAATTTGGCTGAAAATAAATTACGGTTTTCCACAATCACTTAATTAAATTAGTAATCACGGATTTTTCTTTCTAATGTGTGCTAACTCGTTATATAGTAACATTTATCAGTCATAACCAGTAAATAAATCTGTTTATATTAGATTTACTTATTCTTAAAAAGTCGTTCTAAACAAACGTACCATTTACAAACACCAAAACAAATACGTACTTCTACGTATTTTTAAACTCAAAAAAGCACCTCTTAAAGAGAAAGCTTTTGTAATTTAGGATACGCGATGTATTATGCCGTATTCGTTTTCCCTTTATGCTAAAGGAACAATAAGTACTGGTATTTTAGATTTTTTTACAATTTGTCCAGAGACGCTTCCAACAAATGCTTTATAAAGAAAACTATGTTCCTGGTGGCCAGCTATAATTAAATCTATGTGTAATTTCTTAGCTTCTTCCATGATCATTTCTATGGTTGCTCCTTGTACCAGTAAACCATCGGCATCCACTCCTTTTTTCTTAAACATTTCTGCGTATGCTTCTAGTTGTTTGTGTTCTGTTCTCAATTCTGTGGCACGGTTATCTCGTATGTATTGTGGACCAACATCGTAACCTACAAAATCGGGATCCGGAGCAGCAATATGTATGAGCCATATTTTGGAGTCAAATTTTTCAGCCAATTGCAACGCTTTATCTATTAGTAATTGTTCATTGTCATGAAAGTCTACGGTAACTAAAATGTTTTTCATATCTCTAATTTTTATTACACACCTCTTTTTAATACATCTAGCATTAATGTATTTGTTGGACTTGAATTTTGTAAGAAATGGATAGCTAAAGTTATTGAATTTATTCTTTAATTACACATAAAACAATGCATTCCTAAACTATTCTTCAGCATCCGCCAACTTCTTTGTATCCACATATTGTTGAAAATGAATAATTTCTCCTTCGTCATTAAGTGTCCATAGATGCGCGGCTTGTGCATTATAGCTCTTTCCAGTTGCTTTTACTTTGGCATCATAGCGTAGTGTAGCTAATACCATGTTATTTTGCATGCCGTACACTTTTACATCTTGTAATCCAAAGTGATCGTGGTTGGCGCCAAGACGTGCAAAAACGCCTTCTAGAATAGCATCTGGACCAACATAAGGGTTTCCATCTGCAAGGGAGTTGCTTTCGGCTTCGTTCCATGCCATTTTAGGATGCATCAATCCGAGAACGGTGGGCATATCACCCGTTGCAAAAGCGTTATACAACGTGTCAATGACTTGTATGTTTTGTTTTGTCTTCATGATTTTTATTTTAATTAGATGTCTGTTTTTTTAATACCTAGTAGGACATGATTTTATAGCTGCGTATTACTTTTGCTTTCTAGGGATTTTTTCTTTCCTGTTATCTAAGACGTAAATGGTCCAGGCTAAAATCACCGCATTTTTCATAACATCATCTTCATGTACGTATTCTAAAAAGTCCAAATTGGTATGATGCGTAGCAGTATTGTAGGCCAAAGCGTCTTGTATAAATTGAAAAGAAGGGATATTGTAATGATCAAAGGTTTCGTGATCTGTAGAAAGTGTGTTGTCTATATGTATAGCACCTTCGCTTATATTAGAAATTGGTGCAAATATTTCTTCAAATACAGGTCTTGCCAATTCATTGTTTTGCAGATGAATCCCTCTTATTAATCCTGCGCCATTATCTAAATTTAAATAAGCAGATACTTTTGTAGATGCTGTGTTTGGTTTTTTACCTAAAGCACCAAAATGTTTTTTAGCATAGGCAGCCGATCCTAAAAATGCTTGCTCTTCTCCTCCCCAAAGACCAATCTTAATCGTTCTTTTGGGTGTGTATCCTATTTGCTTTAGAATGCGTAATGCTTCGATTAAAACAATACAGTTTGCGCCATTATCTGTTGCTCCTGTTGCTGCATGCCAAGAATCAAAATGTGCTCCTAGGAGGATGCTTTCCGACTTTAATTTCGCGTCATTACCAGTGATTTCACCAATGATGTTTACATTGTTTTCGGGTTCATTGTAAAATTCAGTTTGTAAATTAATACGTATGGTTGCTGGTGTGTTTAATTTTGCCATTCGGTATAACCTACCAAAATGTTCCGGCATAATAGTAAAATAAGGTAAAGGTTTTAGGTCACTATCCTTATAATAATAAATTTCTTCAGGGTGTAAAATACCTAAATATGTAGATTCTGTATTTAATATCGCTAAAGCTCCTTCTGTTTCTAAAAATCTAAGGAAGGGTTCGTTTATTTTATCTTCAATTTCCCATTTATCAAATAGTTCTGGTAATAGGGTTGTTTTTACTTTAGCAGTTACTTGCTGCTCTAATTGTTTTAATTTCTTATCGGAATATCGGAATTCAATGGTGTCTAATAGGGATTTCTTTTTTGGTTCTTTTCCTAAAAGGATTATTTTTCCCTTTAGTTTTCCGGACCATTCTTTTTGCACTTTAGTCATATCCGAAAAACGCTCTATGCTTATTATTTCACCGGAAACAATACCATTTGTGCTTTTAGACATTGCCAAAGGGTAGGCAGAAATATGCATGTAGTTTGGAGCAATCATTTCTACATTAAAAGATTGGATACTCCACCCGCGACAATTGGAACAGTAATTTTCAAAATGAACGTTTTCCAATCCTACTTTTTTCATTTCATCAGAAATCCAGTTGGCTGCTTTAAAATATTCTCTACTTCCGGTAAGTCTTTGTCCGTAAATGTCGGTAAGCGTACTTATCCTATGCATAGCTTCCGAATTTTTAAATCCTGCATTACGAATTTCAGATAAGATATTTTTGGCACTTGTTACTTGCGAATAACTGTTTATAGAAAGTCCTATAAAAAGGAATAAGGCAATACTCGTTTTTAGTTTCATAATTATAAGTTATTGAATTACTAGATTTTATATCCAGTGTTTTAAAAAAACCTTCTCTAAAATAGAGTCTTTTTTCATTGGTTCGCTAGTTCGTTTTTATCTTTTTAGCAACCTTTAAGTGGTATAAAGACCAGAAACTCCTGCTCCAAATATGGAATATGTTATGTTTTTTATAATACGTGGCTTTATAAAATGGAACATTTCAATGTTTAAAAATACAATAACTTCAAAAAGTATTTTAGCGTGTAAACACCTGATTTTTAATTAGTAAAAGTATTTTTTGTTCGTGATTAAAGGATAAGAGTAGGAAGGAATGTAGCTGTTTTTTAGAAACAAAAAAGCCTTCTTAAATTTAAGAAGGCTTTAGTATAAATGTGGGGAGAGTAGGATTAGATATCCTAACATGCCACTTCGTGAAAATAAAAAGGTACACTGCTAGCGCATTGCCTTTTTTGTTTTGATCCAAAGCTTAAAATGAATTTTGGCTTTTCCTAAAAACAAAAAAGTCTGCATTTACATGCAAACTTTTTGAGTTAAAGTGGGGAGAGTAGGATTCGAACCTACGAAGTTAAAAACAACAGAGTTACAGTCTGTCCTCGTTGGCCGCTTGAGTATCTCCCCGGGCGAGTGCAAATATATTTAAGTTTTACTGTTTTACAACTATATTTTTTGCTCTTTTTTTAAAATTTATGAATATTTTTTTTCGCCAAAAAGTAACGATTGCTATGTCTTTGTTATTTAATTGTTTACAAAACAAAGTGTCTGGGGTTTGGCAATAAAAAAACCGTTACTAAAAATAGTAACGGTTTTAAAAATGGTATGTTAGTAGTTATTACAACCCAAAGGCAGCTTTTACTTTATCTACGTAGTCTAATTTTTCCCAAGTAAACAATTCCACGTCTACCGTTAAATCATCTCCATTTGGTTGCGAAAAAGTTTTGGTTACCGTTTCACTAATTCTTCCCATATGTCCGTAAGCAGCTGTTTCGCTATAGATTGGGTTTCTTAATTTTAAACGAGTTTCAATAGCAGATGGACGCATGTCAAAAATTTCAGAAATCTTTTTAGCTATTTCACCGTCGGTCATATTAAACGGACAAGTTCCGTACGTATCTACAAAAATTCCCATTGGTTCTACAACACCAATAGCATAACTTACTTGTACTAAAACTTCGTCACAAATTCCTGCAGCAACTAGATTTTTAGCAATATGTCTTGTAGCATAGGCAGCACTTCTGTCTACTTTACTTGGATCTTTTCCTGAAAAAGCACCACCACCATGTGCACCTTTTCCTCCGTACGTATCTACAATAATTTTTCTTCCTGTAAGTCCGGTATCTCCATGAGGTCCACCAATTACAAACTTCCCTGTTGGGTTAATATGGTATTTGATATCGTCATTAAAAAGCGCTTGTAAATTCTCAGGTAATTTTGCAACCACTCTAGGGATTAATATATCTACAATATCTTTTCTAATTTTCGCTAACATCGTATCGTCATCGGCATCAAAATCATCATGCTGTGTAGAAACTACAATAGCGTCAATACGTTGTGGTACATTATCATCACTATATTCAATAGTTACCTGACTTTTAGAATCTGGTCTTAAATAGCTAATGTCTTTGTTTTCTCTTCGTAAAGCAGCAAGCTCAATTAAAATTTTATGCGAAAGGTCTAAAGCCAAAGGCATATAGTTTTCGGTTTCATTGGTTGCGTAACCAAACATCATTCCTTGATCTCCTGCTCCTTGCTCTTCTTTGCTAGCTCTATCTACACCACGACTAATGTCTTCCGATTGTTCGTGTATTGCAGAGAAAACACCGCAAGAATTTCCGTCAAACATATATTCGCTTTTCGTGTAACCAATCTTGTTGATGGTATCACGAGCAATTTTTTGTACGTCTAAATAGGTGTTCGATTTTACTTCACCAGCAAGTACAACTTGACCTGTAGTTACTAAGGTTTCACATGCAACTTTTGATTCGGAATCAAAGGCTAAAAAATGATCGATTAAAGCATCACTTATTTGGTCTGCTACTTTATCTGGATGTCCTTCTGATACACTTTCTGAAGTAAATAAATATGGCATAAATCCTAAATTTTTTAATTATAGTTTAATTACAAATTTGTTGGATTGCTTGGTCGCTAGAGAAGTGAATAACTTACTGCTTTAGCATTTTATTTCAAACTGGATTCGGAATCTTGTTCAAGAGACCTTAATTCGTTTGAAGAGGTTGCAATCAGACAAATTTTTCCTCTTAATTTTAATACCGCAAAAGTAGAAAAATAAAACGGAACGCATACCAATTTAACCTTTTTTAAAGATTTTTTAATTTATATTGTCTAGTGTACCAATCTATTACTCCATGTATCGGTGTATCTTGAAATGAAAATAGAAGCTTTTTTTATTGATTTTCGGGATTTGAACATCATGCGTGTTCGTGTTTAATTGATTGGTTGTCAATTGGTTGATTGTGTGTTGCTAGGTGTGAGTTTAGTCCTAAGTCAAGGAAGTGTAAAAATAAGAGCACACAATACACTAATTTAGGACATAGATTAAATAGATACCTAATTAAAAAAGAAATGAAAGGAAGAAAACTTTTAATGATTCCAGGACCAATAGAATTCGAACCAGAAGTTTTAAGGGCAATGAGTGCCGTTACAACAAGTCATGTAGCACCTAGTTTTATTCATAGTTTTGGTAATGCATTAGATCTAATGAAAAAGATTTGGTTGGCGCCAGCAGGACAGCCTTTTGTTGTCGCGGGAAGTGGCACGTTGGCTATGGATATGGCAGTTGCTAATTTAGTGGAAGCTGGTGATAATGCACTAGTGATTTCTACAGGTTATTTTGGTACACGTTATAAAGATATTTTAGAACGCTATCAAGTAAATGTGACTATTTTAGAGGCTCCTGTTGGAGAGGTTCCTAGTTTAGAAACCATAGAAAATGCATTAAAAAATAAAGCATATAAAGTGGTAACCATGACCCATGTAGATACGTCTACAGGAGTCTTGGTGCATTCTAAAGAAATTGCCGCTCTAGCAAAAAAGTATAACGCATTAAGTGTTTTAGATGGTGTTTGCTCTGTTGCTGGTGAAGAAATAAAACAAGAAGAATGGGGAATCGATGTGGTGTTAACAGCATCTCAAAAAGCAGTTGGTGTGCCGCCTGGATTGGCATTGTTGGTAGCTTCCGAAAAAGCAATCCAGACCTGGGAAGATAGAAAAACACTAGTATCCAATTATTATGCGGATTGGAAAAATTGGTTGCCAATTATGAAAGCATACCAAGAAAGAAAACCTTCTTATTTTGGTACACCGCCAGTAAATTTAATAATGGCTTTAGAAACTAGTTTGCGTATCATTAATGAAGAAGGCATTGCTACAAGAATCCAAAAACACAAACAATTAGCAGGTGCTTTTCGGGAAGCAATAGCAGCTATCGGATTAAAAATACTGCCGATAAAAAAAGAAGATGCAGCAAATACACTAACAGCAGTTTATTATCCAGAAGGCGTAGAGATGGCTTCGTTTTTAAAACATTTGTCAAAACTAGATGTTATTGTCGCTGGCGGATTGTTACCAGAAATAAAAACGAAATATTTTAGAGTAGGGCACATGGGAGCCGTTACTTCAAGCGATATGATTAGCACTTTAAGTGCTATAGAGTTTGCATTAGTAAAAAGTGGTTTTACATTCAAATCGGGAATTGGTTTAAGCACTTTTCAAAAGATATTAAATAGCTCATTAGAGTAACAAGCTAAAAAAATAAGGCAAGTAAATCCTATCTTTTTAAAATAAATGTTAAGATATTGAATAGGGTTTTATACATGTATACCATCCAATAAAAAAACAATTAGTAAATAGTATTTCCATTATTCGCATCGTGATTATTTCACGAGGCCACGGAATGCTATAAATAATGATACCTAAAAATATATTTTAAGCCTTCCATAATCGGAATGCTTTTTTTATGCATAAAAGACAAATGAAAATACGATGTAACATAAGATCCAAAAGCTTGGTGAAATATAATTTCTTTTAAATAAGAAAGCATAATCAAATACAGCACCTAATAATAAAAAATTCAACCATTTGAGTGTCATATTTAAATAAGCGCAAACACCTAGTAGTCAATAAATTAAGTATTAATTTTTACTATTGGATTTAGCTAGATAAAACGAATGCTATTATAAATAGTCAGCTAAAACTTTAATTTAGTTCTAGCAAATACAATTTGCATTACCATATGAGTCAATTAAACAAATACAGTAAAACAGTTACACAAGACCCAACACAACCAGCTGCACAAGCAATGTTGCACGCTATTGGGTTAACAAAAGAAGATTTTTTTAAACCTATTGTAGGTATCGCAAGTACTGGTTATGAGGGTAATCCTTGTAATATGCACTTAAATGATCTTGCAAAACTGGTTAAAAAAGGAACCAAAAACGAAGATGTTATAGGTCTAATTTTTAATACGATTGGTGTTAGTGATGGTATTTCTATGGGAACTCCAGGAATGCGTTACTCCTTACCATCTCGTGATATTATTGCAGATTCTATGGAAACCGTTGTGCAAGCAATGAGTTATGATGGTTTGATTACCGTTGTAGGTTGTGATAAAAACATGCCTGGTGCTTTAATGGCTATGATTCGTTTAGATCGTCCGTCTATATTAGTGTATGGAGGAACCATTGATTCTGGTTGCCATAACGGAAAAAAATTGGATGTCGTTTCTGCTTTTGAAGCTTGGGGAAGCAAAGTTGCTGGTACTATGGAAGAAGCCGAATACCAAAGTATTGTAGAAAAAGCATGTCCGGGAGCTGGAGCTTGTGGGGGAATGTATACTGCAAATACGATGGCTTCTGCTATTGAAGCTTTAGGAATGGCCTTGCCTTTTAATTCTTCAAACCCAGCATTAAGTGATGCTAAAAAAGAAGAGTCGGTAAAAGCGGGTGAAGCTTTACGATTGTTATTAGAAAAAGATATAAAACCTAGTGATATTATTACGCGTAAATCCTTAGAAAACGCAGTAAGACTAGTTACTATTTTAGGAGGTTCTACCAATGCCGTGTTACACTTTTTAGCCATTGCACGAGCAGCACAAATAGATTTTACGCTTAAAGATTTTCAAAAAATAAGTGATACTACGCCGTTTTTAGCAGATTTAAAACCTAGCGGAAAATATTTAATGGAAGACGTTCACGCGGTTGGCGGAATTCCTGCAGTATTAAAATACCTTCTGAAAAAAGGATTAATTCATGGCGACTGTTTAACTGTTACTGGAAGAACAATTGCCGAAAATTTATTAGATGTTCCAGATTTAAAGGAAGGTCAAGAAGTTATTAAGCCAATAGAAAACCCGATAAAAATTTCTGGACACTTACGTATGCTTTATGGAAACTTAGCAACCGAAGGTAGTGTAGCTAAAATTACTGGAAAAGAAGGTTTGAAATTTCAAGGAAAAGCAAAAGTGTTTGAAGGAGAATATGCAGCCAATGATGGAATAAGAGACGGATTAGTAGGTAAAGGAGATGTGGTCGTCATTCGTTATGAAGGACCAAAAGGAGGGCCAGGAATGCCAGAAATGCTAAAACCAACTGCTGCAATTATGGGAGCAGGTTTAGGTAAAGATGTAGCATTAATTACAGATGGTCGTTTCTCTGGAGGAACACACGGTTTTGTAGTTGGTCATATTACACCAGAAGCACAAGAAGGAGGAAATCTAGCACTTGTAAAAGATGGAGACATTATTACAATAGACGCAGAAACAAATTCTATAGTTCTAGAGGTTTCGGAAGAAGAATTACAAGAAAGAAGAAAAACATGGAAAGCACCAGCTTTAAAGTTTGAGCGTGGTGTTCTTTATAAATATGCCAAAACAGTTTCGTCTGCATCCAAAGGGTGTGTAACAGATGAGTTTTAGATAGAACACAATTGAAAACAAGATGTCACGCTGAGCTTGTCGAAGAGTCTCAGTATAGAAAAATATAATAATCCTAACAAGATTAATATGGATACAAAAACAATAAAAAAAGAAGCTATCAACACGCAAACAACAGAGCGCATCTCCGGAAGCGAAGCTGTGGTAAGATGTCTTTTAGAAGAAGGTGTAAAAGTGCTTTATGGCTATCCTGGCGGAGCTATTATGCCGGTTTATGATGAATTATATAAATTCCAAGATAAAATTCACCACGTATTAGCGCGCCACGAACAAGGAGCAACACACGCTGCACAAGGCTATGCAAGAATTTCAGGAGAAGTAGGAGTCGCAATTGCAACTTCAGGACCTGGAGCAACAAATTTAATTACAGGAATTGCAGATGCGCAAATAGATAGTACACCAATGGTTTGTATTACAGGTCAAGTATCTTCTCATTTGTTAGGTAGTGATGCGTTTCAAGAAACAGATATTGTTGGTATTTCAACGCCAGTTACCAAATGGAATTGCCAAGTAACCAAAGCTTCACAAATTCCGGAAGCGATGGCTAAGGCTTTTTATATTGCAAAAAGTGGTCGTCCAGGTCCTGTTTTAGTAGATATTACTAAAGATGCGCAGTTTGAAGAATTCGATTTTAAATATGAAAAATGTAAGGGGGTAAGAAGTTATAATCCGATTCCAAAATTAGATCCAACTTCGGTTGCAGCTGCGGCAAAATTGATTAATGCAGCTAAAAAACCAATGATAGTTTGGGGACAAGGTGTTTCTTTAGGTCAGGCAGAAGCGCAATTTAAAGCAGTAGTGGAAAAAGCGGGAATACCTTCAGCTTGGACTATTTTAGGCGCAGGAGCTATTCCAACGTCGCATCCTTTAAATATTGGTATGGTTGGTATGCATGGTAATTATGCGCCAAATGTTTTAACCAATGATTGTGATGTTTTAATTGCCATCGGTATGCGTTTTGACGATCGTGTAACAGGAAGTTTATCGACATATGCAAAACAGGCAAAAGTGATTCATTTTGAAATTGATCCAGCCGAAATAGATAAAAACGTAAAAACAGATGTAGCAGTTTTAGGGGATGCAAAAGAAAGTTTAGCAGCCTTATTACCGCTTTTAGAAGAGAAAACACATCCAGAATGGCATCAAAAATTCAAGGATTTATATGCTATTGAATATGAAAAAGTAATAAAAGACGATTTACATCCTACCAAGGAAGGATTAACCATGGCCGAGGTGTTAAAAGAAATTAATATCCAAACCAAAGGGGATGCTGCTATTGTTAGTGATGTTGGTCAGCACCAAATGATCGCTTGTCGTTATGCTAATTTCAACAAAACGAGAAGTAATATTACGTCTGGTGGATTAGGTACTATGGGCTTTGGTCTTCCTGCTGCAATTGGAGCAAAAATGGCAGCTCCAGATCGTGAAGTGATTTCAATTTCTGGGGATGGTGGTTACCAAATGACTATTCAAGAATTAGGAACCATTTTTCAGCAAAAAGTACCCGTTAAAATTGTAGTATTAAACAATGAGTTTTTAGGTATGGTTAGACAGTGGCAACAATTGTTTTTTGAAAAGCGATATGCGTCTACTGAAATGACAAACCCAGATTTTGTTGCTATTGCAAAAGGTTATTCTATAGAAGCTCAAAAAGTAACAAAACGCGAAGAGCTTAAGGATGCAGTAGCAAAAATGATAAACACAGACGGACCTTATTTTTTAGAGGTTTGTGTAGAGAAAGAAGGAAATGTATTTCCTATGATACCAACAGGAGCGTCCGTTTCCGAAGTAAGATTAGAGTAAATTAAAAGGAAAACAGAGCAAAGAAACAAGAATAAAGACAATGTGGATAAAATCACATATAATCGAGTACAGGTCTATTTTCTAGTGTCTTTTTTCTAATATCTATAAAGAATGAGTACAGAAAAACAATTATTTACAGTTTCCATTTATACGGAAAACAATATAGGATTGTTGAATAGAATTTCAGCAATATTCCAAAGAAGACATATAAATATAGAGAGTTTAAATACGTCTCCTTCAGAAATTGATGGCGTTTCTAGATTTACTATTGTAGTAAATATGTCTGAAGATAATATCAAAAAAATTATTGGTCAGATAGAAAAACAAGTCGAGGTTATTAAAGCATATTACCATACCGAAGACGACATTATTTATCAAGAGTCTTGCATCTTTAAAATGAGATCGGGTTTATTGTTTGATGAACGCCAAATTCAGAATATCATTAAAGAAAGCAACGCAAGAATTGTAACCGTAAATCGCGACTTCTTTGTGATTGAAAAATCAGGTCGTAAAGAAGAAATCGAATTATTACATAGAGAATTAAGTGTTTTTGGGATCATGCAATTTACGCGTTCAGGACGCATTGCAGTTACTAAAGACGAAATGAAAATATCAACAATGCTACAAGCATTCCAACATTAAAACTAAAAAGAAATTAGAGAGTAGACTAAAGAAAATAGAAAACGTAAGGATGCATTTTGATGGTGTCTTTTATCTTTTTTCTTTCTTCTATTTTCTCAAAAAACAAAAACAATGTCAAATTACTTTAACACATTATCATTAAGAAATCAATTAGATCAATTAGGTAAATGTAGATTCATGGATGCTTCAGAGTTTGAAGATGGTGTAAATGCATTGAAAGGAAAGAAGATTGTAATTGTTGGTTGTGGAGCACAAGGATTAAACCAAGGATTAAACATGAGAGATTCTGGTTTAGATATTTCCTACGCCTTAAGACAAGTTGCAATTGATGAGCAAAGAGATTCTTTTAAAAATGCATCAGGTAACGGGTTTACAGTAGGGACGTACCAAGAGTTAATTCCGACTGCCGATTTAGTTTTAAACTTAACACCAGATAAGCAACATACCAACGTGGTAAAAGCGATAATGCCTTTAATGAAAAAAGGAGCAACATTAAGCTATTCTCACGGATTTAATATTGTAGAAGAAGGTACAGAAGTAAGAGAAGATATCACGGTTATTATGGTCGCTCCAAAGTGTCCAGGTACAGAGGTGAGAGAAGAATATAAACGTGGTTTTGGTGTGCCAACATTAATTGCTGTGCACCCAGAAAATGATCCAGAAAATAAAGGTTGGGCACAAGCAAAAGCGTATGCTGCTGCAACTGGTGGTCATCGTGCAGGAGTATTACAATCGTCTTTTATTGCGGAAGTGAAAAGTGATTTAATGGGAGAGCAAACTATTTTATGTGGTTTGTTGCAAACAGGTGCGATTTTATCGTTTGATAAAATGGTAGCAGAAGGTGTAGAGCCTGGTTATGCTGGGAAATTAATTCAGTTTGGTTGGGAAACCATTACTGAAGCTTTAAAGCATGGTGGAATTACCAACATGATGGATCGTTTATCGAATCCAGCAAAAATAAAAGCATACCAATTATCGGAAGAATTAAAAGATATTATGCGTCCGCTATTTGAAAAGCATATGGACGATATTATTTCTGGTCATTTCTCAAAAACCATGATGGAAGATTGGGCAAATGATGATGTAAACCTTTTAAAATGGAGAGCTGCAACAGGTGAAACTGCTTTTGAAAAAACAGTATTAACACCAGATCATATTTCGGAACAAGAATATTTTGATCATGGTACGTTATTAGTAGCATTTGTAAAATCAGGTGTAGAATTAGCTTACGAAACCATGGTAAGTGCAGGAATTATTGCAGATTCTGCGTACTACGAATCGTTACACGAATTACCATTAATAGCAAACACCATCGCTAGAAAGAAATTATTTGAAATGAACCGAGTAATTTCAGATACTGCAGAATATGGCTGTTATTTATTTGACCATGCATGTAAACCGTTATTAACAGACTTCATGAAAACGGTAGATACCGATATTATTGGAAAAGCATTTTCTGCAACAACAGGAGTGGATAATATTGAATTAATTGCAGTGAATGATGCGATTAGAAATCATCCAATCGAAGCAGTTGGAAAACGTTTAAGAGCGGCAATGACTGCAATGAAAATAATAAAATCAGATGTAAAAACGGAAGATTCTGTTTTAGCATAAGAAAGAGATAAATATCCTGCAAGGTTTCAAAAACCTTGTGGGTATTAAAAAATAAGATTCCCACGCTCGTGGGAAGTAAACATGGAAGAAACCAAAACAACATACAGACCAACTCTAGAAGCTATAGAAGCTGCTGCTATAAAATTAAAAGGCATCGCAACAGTGACACCTTTAATTAAAAACGCACGTTATTCTAAGCATTTCGGAGCTAATATATTTTTTAAAAGAGAGGATTTACAAGAAGTACGCTCGTACAAAATTCGTGGGTCTTATAATAAAATCTCTTCTTTGAGTGCTACGCAAATAGAGAATGAAATTGTATGTGCAAGTGCCGGAAATCATGCACAAGGTGTGGCTATTTCGTGTAAACTTCTGAAGATTAAAGGAACCATATTTATGCCTTCTCCTACACCAAATCAAAAGGTGGAACAGGTTAAAATGTTTGGAGAAGACTATGTAGATGTTGTTTTAGTTGGCGATACTTTTGACGATGCTTATCATGCAGCAATGAAACAATGCGAAGCATTGAATAAAACTTTTATTCATCCTTTTAATGATGAAAAAGTGATTGAAGGTCAGGCAACGGTTGGTTTAGAAATTATTGATCAAGCCAAAGAGCATCCAATTCATTATGTTTTTGTACCGGTTGGTGGTGGCGGATTAGCAGCAGGCTTATCTTCTGTTTTTAAAATTCTATCTCCGCAAACAAAAATTATTAGTGTAGAGCCAAAAGGTGCGCCAGCAATGTTAACTTCTATTAGAAATAATAGAAATACCGAATTAAAGACTATCGATAGTTTTGTCGATGGTGCAGCGGTGAAACGTGTTGGTGATTTAAATTTTGCAATATGTAAAGAAACCTTGCATCGCGTGGTTACCGTAGATGAAGGTAAAGTGTGTCAAACCATTTTAGATTTATATAATAAAGATGCTATTATTGTAGAACCTGCAGGGGCTTTAAGTCTTTCTGCTTTAGAGCAGTTTTCCGAAGAAATAAAAGGAAAAAATGTAGTCTGCGTAATTAGCGGAAGTAATAACGATATCACACGTACTGCCGAAATCAAGGAACGTGCATTATTGTACGCCAATCTAAAACATTATTTTATTGTGAAGTTTCCGCAACGTTCGGGAGCTTTAAGAGATTTTGTAGTAGACATTCTTGGTCCAAACGATGATATTACCCATTTTGAATACACCAAAAAAGCAAACCGTGAAAATGATGTCGCTGTGGTAGGATTGGAGCTAAAATCACCTTCCGATTTAGAGCCTTTAATTACCAAAATGAAACTTCATAATTTTTATGGAGATTACCTAAATGATAAACCAGATTTATTTCAATTCTTAGTTTAAATAAAAACACATAATGAGCATTCCAAAAGCGTATCAAATACAAGAAGTTTTAAACCAAAAAACCTATTTAGTAGCAGGAGAATTGAAACCATGGAAAGGGGAAACATCACAGGTGTTTTCTACCATTTCTTCCTCAGAAGATTACAAACCTACTTTACTAGGGAGTATTCCAACTTTAGGCGAAAAAGAAGCCTTGGGAGCTCTAGATGCAGCTTGCGTTGCGTATAATAAAGGACAGGGTTTATGGCCAACCATGAAAGTGGTAGATCGTATTGCTTGCATGGAAAAGTTTGTCGCTCAAATGAAAACCAAGCGAGAAGAAATTGTGAAATTATTAATGTGGGAGATTGGTAAAAACTTACCAGATTCTCAAAAGGAATTTGATAGAACCGTAGAATACATTTACGATACTATTGAAGATTATAAACAAATGGATCGAGATAGCGCGAAGTTTGAAAAAAATGCAGGTGTCAATGCGCATATTCGTCGTGGACCTTTAGGTGTAGTTTTGTGTTTAGGACCATATAATTATCCTTTAAATGAAACGTTTGCCTTGTTAATTCCTGCTTTAATTATGGGGAATACAGCCATTTTTAAACCAGCAAAACACGGGGTTTTATTAATTTCACCTTTATTGGAGGCTTTTCAAACGAGCTTTCCGAAAGGTGTAGTTAATATTATTTATGGAAGAGGAAGAACCGTTGCAACGCCAATCATGCAATCTGGTAAAGTCGATGTTCTGGCTTTAATAGGAAATAGTAAATCGGCAAATGCATTACAAAATCAGCATCCAAAAAGTAATAGACTACGTTCGGTTTTAGGTTTAGAAGCTAAAAACCCAGCAATCGTTTTAAAAGATGCCGATTTAGATTTGGCAATAGACGAATGTATTGCAGGTGCAACTTCCTTTAATGGGCAACGTTGTACCGCATTAAAAGTGTTATATGTGCATGAAGATGTTGTAGAAGAATTCAATAAGCGTTTTTCTGCAAAAGTAGATGCGCTTAAATTTGGTAATCCTTGGGAAGATGGCGCTAAATTAACACCATTACCAGAACCAGGTAAACCAGCATATATTCAAGAATTGATTGATGATGCTACTGCAAAAGGAGCAAAAATCATTAATGCAAAAGGAGGAGAAACTACCGATAATTATATTTTTCCAACAGTTTTATATCCAGTGTCAAAAGACATGCGTGTATTTCAAGAAGAGCAATTCGGACCAGTAATTCCAGTGGTACCTTTTAGTGATATTGAAGAGCCTTTGGATGATATGGCTGCTTCCAATTACGGACAACAAGTAAGTTTGTTTGGTCAGGATGTAAAAACCTTGGCGCCTTTAATAGATACCTTAGTAAACTTAGTGTGTCGTGTTAATTTAAATAGTTCTTGTCAGCGTGGACCAGACGTATATCCGTTTACAGGACGTAAAGATTCTGCGGTTGCAACGTTAAGTGTGCATGATGCGTTACGTTCTTTTTCTATACGAACGTTTGTAGCTTCCAAAGACAACGATTATAACAATGCTATTTTAAAAGAATTGTTAGATTCTAGAGCTTCTAATTTTGTGAGTACAGATTATATTTTATAATTTTTTAAAGCGGTAAAGCCTAATAATGAGATTTGTATAATTATTAGGCTTCAAAATAATGATATCGCAATAATTCAGATAAAATGATTGTTTTGTTAGTTCGTATCAAATTAATTTATAGCTTTACATTATGTTTAATACAATAAATAAAAACGAAAGACCCATAAGTTTGCCAATGCGCAGACGACGTCGCTAATACGTATACTTCAAGTTATTTAGTTAACCGTTTTTTATTTTTTTTACTTTGAACAATCCATCACAAATATTTACTTTTTTAAATCCAGTTATTAGAAATAATAACAGATTAGACATACGTCCAATTTTCCGTCGTCGCCCTTAGGGTGTACTTCTATTTATAGAACTAAGGTGAGTCCGGTTCTACTTTCAGAGAAAAACAAAATCATCATATTTATAATTTAAAATCAATTACAATGGAAATTGTTATTGCGAATAAATCACATAGTATCTACGCAGATATTATTTGTAACACTATTGCAGATGCGGCCCAAGTTAGAGGGACTGGTATTGCAAAACGAAAACCAGAATACGTCATTACTAAAATGGAGAATGGTAATGCTGTAATCGCTTTAGAGGACGATAAATTTGCAGGTTTTTGCTATATCGAACAATGGGGACATGGCAAGTTTGTAGCCAATTCCGGATTAATTGTACACCCAGATTTTAGAAATATAGGGTTAGCTAAAAAGATTAAACAGAAAATATTCGAACATTCTAGAACCAAGTTTCCAGACGCAAAAGTGTTTAGTATTACTACAGGTTTAGCGGTGATGAAAATGAATAGTGATTTAGGGTATAAACCGGTTACGTTTTCCGAATTAACAGATGATCAATCCTTTTGGAATGGTTGTCAGACTTGCAAAAATTTTGATGTTCTAACAAGAACAGAACAGAAAATGTGCTTATGTACAGGTATGTTATATGATCCTTCAAAAAAGCAAGCAACAAAATCGGCAGCTAATAATCACGATAAAAAAGTATGGACCAGATTGAAAAATATTAAGCAATCCATGTTCCTTAAAAAAGAAAAGAAAGATGAGTAAAAAATTAGTCATAGCATATAGTGGTGGATTAGATACATCCTATTGCGCAGTAAGTTTGAGTAAAGCAGGATATGATGTACATGCCGTAAGCGTAAATACGGGTGGTTTTTCAGATGAAGAAATAAAAACCATTGAAGGGAATGCTTACAAAATGGGCGTATCTACCTATAAAAACATTGACGCTATTGCATCGTATTATGATAAAGTGATTAAGTATTTAGTATTCGGAAATGTATTGAAGAATAACACCTATCCTTTATCTGTAAGTGCAGAACGTATTATTCAAGCCATCGAAATTATTGAATATGCAAAAAGTATTGATGCCGAATATATCGCACACGGAAGCACAGGAGCAGGAAATGATCAAGTACGTTTTGATATGATTTTTCAAACCTTAGCACCACATATTAAAATCATCACGCCAATTAGAGATGGTAGTTTAACTAGACAACAAGAAATTGATTATCTTAAAGAAAACGGTATTGAAGCATCTTGGGAAAAGGCAAAGTATTCGGTTAATAAAGGACTTTGGGGTACCAGTGTTGGTGGTGAAGAAACATTGACTTCTGAAAAACCATTGCCAGAAACCGCTTATCCATCGCAATTAAAACATACGGAAGAAGAGAAAGTAACCTTAACTTTTTTAAAAGGAGAATTGGTTGCTGTAAACGGAATTAAAAACAATCCAGAAATCAATATTGAAGTACTAAACAACTCAGCTTCTGCCTATGCTATTGGAAGAGATATTCATGTAGGAGATACCATTGTAGGTATAAAAGGACGTGTTGGTTTTGAAGCTGCAGCTGCTTTGGTGATTATAAAAGCACACCATTTATTAGAGAAACATACGTTGACCAAATGGCAATTGCAGCACAAAGATTATATGTCTAATTTCTACGGCATGCATCTGCATGAAGGACAATATTTAGATCCTGTAATGCGTGACATGGAAGCCTTTTTACAAAGTAGTCAAGACAAAGTTTCGGGAGATGTTTTTGTAACACTAAAACCATATCATTTTACTGTAGACGGAATTTCTTCTAAGCATGATTTAATGAATGCAAAGTTTGGAAGTTATGGTGAAGAAAATAAAGGGTGGACTGCGGAAGAAGCTAAAGGATTTATCAAAATTGTAGGGAATCAAAACAAAATATATCAACAAGTTAATAGCTAAATAGGACCTTTCTGGTTTTTAAAACCTTGACGGTCTGAAGTAAGTTGAATTAAAAAGATTCCCACTTTCGTGGGAAATAGATATGAAAAATTTAGAAATAGGAATCATTGGAGGAGCGGGTTACACGGCAGGAGAACTAATTAGATTGTTGTTAAATCATTCCAAAGTAAACATCAATTTTATTTACAGTACTTCTAATGCTGGCAACAAAATATCTAAAGTACACCAAGATTTAATTGGTAGTACCGATTTGGTATTTACCAATGCAATTAATCCAAAAGTAGATGTGTTGTTTTTGTGTTTAGGTCATGGGAATTCTAAAGTGTTTTTAGAGAAAAACACCTTTTCTGCGGAAACTAAAATCATTGATTTAAGTAATGATTTTAGATTAACAAACGATGCCGTTTTTGAAGGTAAGACTTTTGTTTATGGATTGCCGGAATTGAATAAAGAAGCCATTGTGAAAGCGAATTATATAGCGAATCCAGGTTGTTTTGCAACCGCGATTCAGTTAGCGTTGTTGCCTTTAGCGAAAGCCGAAGTTTTACAAAACGATGTATATGTGAATGCGGTTACAGGAGCAACAGGAGCAGGGACGTCCTTATCCGCTACCACGCATTTTACGTGGCGAGATAATAATTTCTCACACTATAAAGCATTTACACATCAGCATTTAGGTGAGATTAATCAGTCGGTAAAAATATTGCAATCTGATTTTAGTTCTGAGATTAACTTCATGCCAAATCGTGGTGATTTTTCTAGAGGAATTTTCGCTACCATGTATACCAAATTTGATGGAAGTTTAGAAGCGGCAAAAGCATTGTATAACGCGTTTTATAAAGATGCTGCATTTACTGTGATTTCTGATGATGAGATTCATTTAAAACAAGTGGTAAATACCAATAAGTGTATTCTTCATTTACATAAACATGAAGATAAGTTATTGGTAACAAGTATCATTGATAATTTACTAAAAGGTGCTTCGGGGCAAGCCATTCAAAACATGAATTTAATGTACGGTTTTGAAGAAACAGAAGGTTTAAAATTGAAGGCGAATTACTTTTAAAAGTACTGCTGCTGCGTTAGCGATTGGAACGACATCCTTTTTTGGTGTCAGTTCGAGTGAATTTGTGAAGCATGAGCAAATTTGTATCGAGAACAAGACAAAAAAGATATAACGGAAAGCGCGACCCTTGTGGTAACGCCAAAAAAACAAATAAATATGTCACCTTGAGCGCAGTCGAAAGGTATTAGTAAAAAGAAAGTTTAATTAAAAAGATTTCCGCCTTCGCGGAAATGAAAACAAAAAGATCAAGCATGAAAATAGCAATTATAGGAACAGGAAACTTAGGGAAATCCATCGCAAAAGGATTAATAACCAACAATGCGATTACTACTTTATACTTAACAAAAAGAAATCTAGAAGGCATTCAAGAATTTGAGGGATATAAAAATGTGTATCTAACTACTGATAATGCCGAGGCTGTTGCGAAATCCGATATCTTAATTTTTGCTGTGCAACCAGCACATTTTGAAGGAATTTTAAAGGATATAAAAGATGATTTAACGGAAAAGCACGTTTTAATTTCAACCATTACTGGTTTCTTAATTCCTAAGATGGAAGAGATAGTTGGAGCAGATAAATTTATCATTCGTGCTATGCCAAATACAGCAATTGCGGTAGGTAAATCGATGACCTGTTTGTGTAGTAATGAGCAAGGTGCAAAACGTCTAAAAATTGCCGAAGCTATTTTTAACCGATTAGGACATTCGTTGAGTATTCCTGAAAGTCAGATGCAAGCAGCAACGGTAGTATGTGCAAGTGGTGTTGCCTTTTGGATGCGTTTAATTAGAGCGACAACACAAGCGGCTATTCAGTTAGGTTTTGATGCCAAAGAAGCACAAGAATTAGCCATGTATACTAGTGAAGGAGCCGCAAGTTTACTAATCACAAATGGGAATCATCCAGAGGAAGAAATCGACAGAGTAACCACGCCAAAAGGTTGTACGATTGAAGGTTTGAATGAAATGGAACATAAAGGTTTGAGTTCTTCTTTAATACAAGGAATGATTGCTTCGTTTAACAAAATTAGTAACATTAAAAAAGAGCAGATGTAAAACTCCTGCAAGGTCTTTAATTCCTTGTAGGTTTGAGCTTAAAAATAAAATGATACCTACAAGGTTTTTGAAGACCTTGCAGGAAAAACAATAATAGTATGAGTTTATTTAACGTATATCCATTATTCGATATCACACCTGTAAAGGCAGAAGATGTTTATGTTTATGATGAAAACAACACCAAATATTTAGATTTATATGGCGGTCATGCTGTGATTTCTATCGGACATTCGCATCCTAAATATGTGACTGCAATTTCAGAGCAAGTTGCTAAATTGGGTTTTTATAGTAATTCGATTCAGAATCCGTTACAAGTGCAATTAGCCAACAAACTAGAGCAATTATCTGGTTGTAAAGACTACGAATTATTTTTGTGTAATTCTGGAGCGGAAGCGAACGAAAACGCATTAAAGTTAGCATCTTTTCATAACGGAAAGAAAAAGATAGTTGCTTTTAAAAACGGATTTCATGGTCGTACCTCTGCAGCAGTTGCAGCAACCGATAATGCGAAGATTATTGCGCCAATTAATGCGCAACAAGAGGTCGAGATTTTAGCATTAGGCGATTTAGAAGGTGTTGAAAAAGCACTGGCTAAAAACGATGTTTGCGCTCTAATTATAGAATGTATTCAAGGTGTTGGCGGATTGGACGAAAGTACTGCTGCATTCTATGAAGGTGTGGATGCGTTATGCAAAAAATACAATACTTGTTTTATTGCAGATGAGGTACAATCTGGTTTTGGAAGAACTGGTGATTTTTTTGCATTTCAACAATATAACGTGACTCCAGATATTATTTCTATTGCCAAAGGTATG
Organism: Lacinutrix himadriensis; assembly: GCF_001418105.1. Classification (GTDB taxonomy): domain Bacteria; phylum Bacteroidota; class Bacteroidia; order Flavobacteriales; family Flavobacteriaceae; genus Oceanihabitans; species Oceanihabitans himadriense. The sequence goes on along the minus strand of NZ_LIQI01000022.1, from coordinate 78,494 downwards.
GGGAATGGTTTCCCGATTGGCGGGATTTTAATTCATCCAGATATTAAAGCATCCTTTGGTTTATTAGGAACCACTTTTGGTGGAAATCACTTGGCATGTGTCGCTTCTTTAACCGTTTTAGAAGTGATTGAAGAAGAAAAACTGATGCAAAATGCAAATGAAATAGCAACTTATTTTATAGAGAAAGCAAAAGAAATTTCGGCAATTAAAAACATAAAAGGACGTGGTTTAATGTTAGGATTGGAATTTGATTTTCCAATTGCCAACCTTCGTAAGAAACTAATTTTTGATCATAAAATATTTACAGGAAGCGCAAAGAATCCTAATTTATTGCGAATTCTTCCACCTTTAACTATTCAAAAAGAACATGTGGGTTTGTTTTTTGAGGCTTTAAAAAAGGAGTTAATATGAAAAAATATACCAACATAAAAGATATTTCTAATTTGCAAGAAACCATTAAGGAAGCCATTTTATTAAAAATGAATCCTTTTCAGTTTTCAGAATTAGGAAAACACAAAACACTAGTGATGCTGTTTTTTAATGCGAGTCTACGTACACGATTAAGTACTGAAAAAGCTGCGAAAAACTTAGGGATGGAAGTTCTGATTCTAAATGTGAATGATGCCTGGAATCTAGAATTCGAGGATGGCACCATTATGAATGCAAATACGTCGGAACACATTAAAGAGGCTGCGCAAGTAATATCGCAATATGCCGATATTATCGCTGTTAGAGCATTTCCAAGTTTAACGGATAAGCAAAAAGACGAAAGTGAATTTGTAATGAATAGCTTTATAAAATACGCAACAGTACCAATTGTAAATATGGAAAGTGCAACAGCACATCCTTTACAAGCCTTGGCAGATGCCATTACGATTACCGAATTAACCGAAAAGGCAAAGCCAAAAGTGGTGTTGTCTTGGGCGCCACATCCAAAAGCATTGCCGCAAGCAGTTGCGAATTCTTTTGTAGAAATGATGCAAAATATGGACGTCGATTTAGTGATTACACATCCGGAAGGTTATGAATTAAGTGAAACAATTACAAAGAATACACCAATAAATCACAACCAAGAAGAGGCTTTAAAAGACGCCGATTTTGTTTATGTGAAAAACTGGAGTAATTATAAAGACTACGGAAAAGTGCTAAGTCAAGATGAAAATTGGATGATGACGAAAGTCAAACTAGGAAGCGCAAAATTCATGCATTGTTTACCGGTTAGACGAAATGTGGTGGTAGAAGATGCGGTTTTAGATGGTGAAAATTCTGTGGTGATACAACAAGCAAATAATAGAACGTTTGCAGCGCAAATAGTCTTGAAAGAGATTTTGGAGGAAATGTAAAACAAATAGTCTTCGACAAGCTCAGACTGACAAATAGTTATTAAATGTCTTACGGAGCTTGTTGAAGAATTTATAAAACCTGTGAGGTTTTAATAACCTAGTAGGTCTATAACTAAAAGATACCCGCTTTCGCGAGCATAAAATGAAAACACTAAAAGTCGTAAAAATAGGAGGAAACATTATCGATGATGCTCATGCTTTGCAACAGTTTCTAAAAGAATTTGCAACTATAGATTCTCCTAAAATCTTAGTGCATGGAGGCGGAAAATTAGCAACCAAATTAGCACAACAAATGCAAGTGGAAGTTAAAATGATTGACGGAAGACGCATCACCGATCAAGAAACTTTAGATATTATCACCATGGTGTATGCTGGAAAAATAAATAAAAATGTAGTCGCACAATTGCAAGCTAATAATTGCAATGCTATAGGGTTTTCTGGTGCAGATGGAAACACGATTGTTTCTAGTTTAAGACCATCAGAGCCTATCGATTATGGTTTTGCTGGAGATGTTGTAAAAGTAAATACCGAAACTTTAGAAATCCTTTTAAATAATAATGTGACTCCTGTATTTTGTGCGATAACGCATGATGAAAACGGACAATTATTAAATACCAATGCAGATACGATTGCTTCCGAATTAGCAATAGGTTTTGCGTCTATTTATAACACGGAATTATATTACTGTTTCGAAAAAAATGGGGTTTTAGAGGATGTCGATAATGATGATTCTGTTATCGAAAATATCAATACAAAAAGCTATCCCTCACTAATCGAAAATGGAATTATTTATGAAGGCATGCTTCCCAAATTAAACAACTGTTTTCATGCGATAAACCATCAGGTACAAAAAGTTTGTATTGGTAAATCCCAAATGCTTTTCCATAAAAATAATAAACACACAACCATTACCAAATGATAGAAAAACTAACAACAAGAGCAATTCAGCTGTTAAAAACACTCATTGAAACGCAGTCCTTTTCTTCGGAAGAAGATCAAACAGCCGCGCATATTGAGCAATGGTTTGTACAACAGGATATTCCTTTTAAAAGAACGAAACATAACGTTTGGGCAACGAATAAACATTTTGACGATAGCAAACCAACGCTATTGTTAAACTCGCATCACGATACGGTAAAACCAAATAATGGCTATACCAAAGATCCTTTTAAAGCGATTGTTGAGGATGGTAAATTATATGGTTTAGGTAGCAATGATGCTGGAGGTTGTTTGGTGAGTTTGCTGGCGACCTTTGCGTATTTTTATAACAGAGAAAACCTGAATTTTAATTTGGTGATTGTCGCTTCAGCAGAAGAAGAGAGTAGTGGTCCTGACGGATTGAATAGTATGCTGTCTGTGATTCCAAAAGTAGATGTCGCTATTGTTGGTGAGCCTACTTTAATGAATTTGGCTGTTGCCGAAAAAGGTTTGGTGGTTTTTGATGCAATCGTAAAAGGAACCCCGAGTCATGCTGCACATCCAAACGATGATAATGCGATTTATAAGACCATTCCGGTATTAGAATGGTTTAAAAATTACACCTTCGATAAAACCTCGGAAGCTTTAGGGGAAGTGAAATTAACGGTTACTCAAATTAACGCAGGAAAACAACATAATGCAGTTCCTGCAGATGTAAAACTGGTTGTGGATGTTCGTGTAAACGATAAATATTCCAATCAAGATATTGTCGATATTTTACAAAAGGAAGCGCCTTGTGATAGTATTATTCCGAGAAGTATAAAATTAAATTCATCCTCTATTCCAATTGATCATCCATTAGTTATTGCAGGAATAGAAATTGGAAGAAGTACCTATGGTTCGCCAACCTTGTCGGATCAAGCGGTTTTAACTTGTCCGTCATTAAAATTAGGACCAGGAGATAGTACAAGATCGCATTCTGCCGATGAGTTTATTTACGTGCATGAGATTGAAGAAGGCATAAAGATTTATATTGAATTATTAGAAAAAGTACTTTAATCGTACTGTCATTCCGCACTCGATGCGGAATCCAAAAAATAGGTTTCTGTATTTGCAGAAATGTATCGAAAACAAGAAAAGACTTCTCGATACAATTCTGATGAAAAATCAGAATCACTCGAAGTGACAAAGAACAAATCAACAGATAAACTAAAGAACATGAAACTCTGGGACAAAGGAATTAGTATCGATAAGAAAATAGAACAATTTACCGTTGGAAACGATAGAGAGATTGACATGCATATTGCGAAGTATGATGTGCAAGCGTCTTTAGCCCACGCAATAATGTTAGAGTCTATTGGAATCATTTCTTCGGAAGAATTACAACAACTTAAAAATGGTTTACACGCTATTGCGGAAACCATAGAAAATGGAACCTTCGTTATTGAAGAATCGTTTGAAGATGTGCATTCTAAAATTGAATATGAACTGACTAAAACCTTAGGTGACGTCGGAAAGAAAATCCATACCGCACGATCTAGAAACGATCAAGTTTTAGTTGCGCTTCAATTGTACTACAAAGAGAATTTAAAAGAAATTAACGCGAAAACAAAAACGTTTTTTGATACGCTTTTAGGTTTGGCGGAAACGCATAAAGAAGCTTTACTTCCTGGTTATACACATTTACAAGTAGCGATGCCATCTTCCTTCGGATTGTGGTTTTCTGCCTATGCGGAGGTTTTAATAGACGATGTGTATTTATTAAACGCAGCCTTGCAAACGGTAGATCAAAATCCCTTAGGTTCTGCTGCTGGTTACGGAAGTTCTTTTCCTATTGATAGAGAATTAACGACTAAAGAATTAAACTTTGCTACCTTAAAATATAATGTGGTTGCTGCGCAAATGAGCAGAGGGAAAAGCGAACGAACTATCGCTTTGGCTTTAGGAAGTGTGTGTAATACATTGGCGCGTTTTGCAATGGATATTTGTGTGTATAATAGTCAGAATTTTGGCTTCATCGCTTTTCCAAATGAACTTACTACCGGAAGTAGTATTATGCCGCATAAAAAGAATCCAGATGTGTTTGAATTAATCCGAGGGAAAGCAAATAAAATACAAGCTTTACATACCGAAATGGTGTTGATTACCAATAATTTGCCAAGTGGTTATCATAGAGATTTTCAGCTTTTAAAAGAAAATATTATTGCTGCTATTGAAGATGTAAAAGATCTTTTAGATATTTTTAATTATGCCATTCAGCAAGTCATTGTAAAGCATATTGATTTAAACGATGCGAAATACCAATATTTATTTACAGTAGATAATATTAATACCTTGGTTGTAGAAGGAATGCCGTTTAGAGAAGCATATCAAAAAATTGGTGGTGAAGTGGAAAACGGAACTTACAAACCAGATACGTCTAAAAAACATACGCATGTTGGTAGTATTGGTAATTTGTGTTTGGATAGGATTAGAAGTAAATATCCAGAGTAAATAGGGTATACTAGCTGTGAAATTGTCAGTTTGAGCGCAGTCGAAAACCTTAAGGTTTCGCTTTTAATAGCATTTCGACTGCGCTCCATGTGACATTTAATTATTTTTTAAATCAAAAGATTTCTGCTTTCGCAGGAATTTGTTACACTCTAGGTAAATCACTATCATCTTTTAAAGGCAAACAAGATTCTCCCATTAAATAGGTGTCTATATGATAGGCTGCTTGTCTTCCTTCCGATATTGCCCAAACAATTAGTGATTGTCCGCGACGCATATCTCCAGCAGCAAAAACACCAGGAACATTTGTTTTGTAATCTTTTGTTGTAGCTTCAATATTGGTTCTAAAATCCATTTTTAATCCAAATTGGTCTGCTAGTGTTTTTTCAGCTCCTGTAAATCCAAGTGCTAATAACGCGATATCACATTTCCAATCTTTTTCGGTATTTGGTACTTCTTTAAGTTGTGGTCTTTCTCCAGGTGTGAAAATCCATTCTACTTCTACGGTTTTTAATCCGGTTAAGTTTCCTTTTTTATCTCCAATAAATTCTTTGGTAGAAATACTAAAAAAACGTTCTACACCTTCTTGATGCGATGAAGTTGTTTTTAGTTTCATTGGCCAATATGGCCAAGGTTGGTTTGCTGGTCTACCTATAGAAGGTTTGCTTAAGATTTCGAAATTAGTAACCGATTTTGCATGATGACGATTGGAAGTTCCGATACAATCACTTCCTGTATCTCCACCACCAATAACAATAACGTCTTTTCCTTTCGCGGAAATCACATCTTTAAAATCTATTAAACCATCTACAAACTGATTATTCAATTTTAGGAAATCCATCGCTTGCGTCACACCTTTTAAATCTGCTCCAGGAATAGGGATGTGTCGCCTAACGGTTGCGCCACCACATAAAATAACCGCATCAAAATCGTCTTTTAATTTGTTAGCATCTATATTTTTACCAACATGTGCATTGGTTTTAAATATAATCCCTTCTTCTTCTAAAACGGCAACACGTCTATCAATCACGGTTTTTTCCATTTTAAAATCTGGGATTCCGTATCGTAATAAACCACCAACTTTTTCGTCACGTTCAAAAACGGTAACGGTGTGTCCTGCGCGATTTAATTGTTGTGCAGCAGCTAATCCAGCAGGTCCAGAACCAATAACAGCAACTGTTTTTTCGGTTCTAACTTTTGGTGGATGTGCAACAATCCAGCCTTCCTTAAAGGCTGTTTCTACAATGTTTTTTTCAATATTTTCTATAGTTACTGGGTCTTCATTAATACCTAATACACAAGCTTCTTCACAAGGTGCTGGGCATAATCTTCCAGTAAACTCTGGAAAGTTGTTGGTTTTATGTAAAATTTCAGCAGCTTCCTTCCATTTGCCTTTGTATACTTTATCGTTAAAATCTGGAATTAAATTCCCAAGCGGACAACCACTATGGCAAAAAGGAATTCCGCAATCCATGCAACGTGCACCTTGATTTTCTAAGTGGTCTTCTTTTAAAGGAATCGTAAATTCTTTGTAATTCTCTATGCGTTTTTCTGGCGCTATATAACTTTCGTTTTCACGCTTAAATTCTAAAAATCCTGTTATTTTTCCCATAATTTACGCTAATTCTAATTGTTCTTGTTCTAATCTCACTAAGGCTTGTCTGTACTCTTCTGGTAACACTTTTTTAAACTTCGGAAGATAATTATTCCAGTCTTTTAAAATTCGTGCTGCTAAAGGGCTTCCTGTTGCTTCTAGATGATTTTCAATCAATTCTTTCAACTGAAGGATGTCTACTTCATTTTCTAATGGATCGATATTTAAATCTTCCGAATTGCAGTTTTGTTGGAAGTTTTCATCTTCATCTAAAACATAAGCAACTCCACCACTCATTCCTGCTCCAAAATTTCGACCAACAGTACCAAGAATAACGGCAACACCACCAGTCATATACTCACAACCGTGATCACCAATACCTTCTACAACTGCTTTTGCACCAGAATTTCTAACACAAAAACGTTCTCCTGCTTTTCCATTTATATAAACTTCACCAGAGGTTGCTCCATATAAAGTTACGTTTCCTGTGATGATATTATCTTCGGGAACAATGGTGCATTTTTCTGGGACTTTAATGATTAGTTTCGCTCCAGATAAACCTTTTCCTAGGTAATCATTGGTGTTTCCATGAACGGTAAACTTTAAACCTTTGGTAGCAAATGCTCCAAAACTCTGTCCTGCAGAACCTGTGAAATCAATATTTATAGTGTCTTCTGGTAAGCCGTCTGCGCCATAAATTTTTGAAATTTCGTTACTTATTACGGCACCAACTGCTCTATCAATATTTGTGATAGGCATTTCTAAATTTGTTTTTTGTCTTCTAAATAACGCTTGATGTGCTTGTTTGATAATTTTAAAATCTAAGTGCACATTCAAGTTGTGGTCTTGACAATAGGTATTATATAATTGTACATCTTCAGCAACTTCTACTTTGTGTAAAATAGGAGTTAAGTCAATTCCTGAAGATTTATAATGATCAATTGCTTTGTTTCTATTTAGTTTTTGAGATTGTCCAACCATTTCGTTGATGGTTCTAAATCCGAGTTTCGCCATAATCTCACGTAATTCTTGTGCTACAAAATACATGTAGTTTACTACGTGTTCTGGTTTTCCTTTAAACTTTTTACGTAAGTCTGGGTTCTGCGTTGCGATACCAACTGGACACGTATTTAAATGACACACACGCATCATAATACATCCGGAAGCTACTAAAGGTGCGGTTGCAAAACCAAATTCTTCTGCTCCAAGTAAACATGCGATGGCTACATCTCGCCCCGTTTTTAATTGTCCGTCACACTCTAAAACTACACGATTTCTAAGGTCGTTCATTACTAGAGTTTGTTGTGCTTCTGCAACACCAAGTTCCCAAGGTAAACCTGTATGTTTTTGTGAAGTTAAAGGTGTTGCTCCTGTTCCTCCATCAAAACCAGCAATTAGAATAACATCTGCTTTAGCTTTAGCAACTCCTGCTGCAACGGTACCTACACCAATTTCAGATACTAGTTTTACATTAATTCTAGCTTCTCTGTTTGCGGATTTTACATCGTAAATTAATTGGGATAAATCTTCTATTGAATAAATATCGTGATGTGGTGGCGGCGAAATTAATCCTACATAAGGAGTTGAATTTCTTGTTTTTGCAATTTCCGGATTTACTTTAGGTCCAGGTAATTGTCCGCCTTCACCAGGTTTTGCACCTTGTGCTATTTTTATTTGAATTTCGCTTGCGCTTGTTAAGTAGTTAGAGGTAACTCCGAAACGACCAGAAGCTACTTGCTTGATTGCCGAGTTTCTCCAATCTCCTTGTGAGCTTTTGTAGAAACGTTCTTGATCTTCTCCACCTTCACCAGAATTAGATTTTCCTCCAATTCTGTTCATGGCAACGGCTAAGTTTTCATGTGCTTCTTTGCTAATAGAACCATAAGACATGGCTCCAGTTTTAAAACGTTTTACAATTTCGGTCCAAGGTTCTACTTCTTCTAAAGGAATTGGGTCAAATTGGTCAAATTCAAACAACCCTCTAATAGTCATTAGGTTTTTAGATTGGTTGTTAACTAAATCTGAAAACTCCTTAAAAGTAGAGGCTTTATTGGTTCTTACCGATTCTTGAAGTTTCGCAACGGTTAACGGATTAAACATGTGTTTTTCTTGTCCGCGTCTCCATCGATATTCTCCTCCAACTTCAATTTCTGGTTCTGTATTTTTATGAAAAGCTCTTTTGTGACGTTTCACAATTTCTTGCTCAATTTCTCTTAATCCAATACCTTGAATACGCGTTGGTGTATTTGGAAAATATTTTTCAACTGTTGAAGTTTTAATTCCGATACATTCAAATAATTGAGAACCACGATAAGAGTTTAAAGTGGAAATTCCTATTTTGTTCATCACCTTCAGAATTCCTTTACCAACTGCTTTATTGTAATTTTTAATAGCAGCTAAATATTCTAAATCGGTAAGATCTGCATTGTTGATTTGTTTCTGAACAATTTCATTTACAATATATGGATTTACAGCACTTGCGCCATAACCAAATAGTAGTGCAAAATGATGTACTTCACGAGGTTCTGCAGATTCAATAATTAAGCTAATTCGAGAACGTTTTTCTAATTTGTGTAAAGCATGATTCACGTAAGAACAAGCTAAAAGCGCAGGAATTGGTGCATGATTTTCGTCTACAAATCTATCAGATAAAATAATAATATTTGCGCCTTCATCTATCGCTTTGGAAGCTTTAGTGACTAAATTTTCTAGTGCAACTTCCAGTTCGTTTAATCCGCGATTTACTTCATATAACATCGAAATAGATTCGATTTTAAAATCGGGATTCGTATCATAATCTCTAATTTTATCTAAATCATGTTTAGAAATAACCGGATTCTGAATTTTTAATTTCTTACAATGCTCGGCATTAATGTCGAATATGTTGACGTCGCTGCCAAGTGTTAAACTAATATCTGTAATTAATTCTTCACGAATACCATCTAAAGGCGGATTGGTAACTTGAGCGAATAACTGTTTGAAATAGTTATAGATTAGTTGTGGTCTTTCCGATAAAATAGCAATAGGAGTATCGCTTCCCATAGATCCAATAGGTTCTTTTCCTAATTGTGCCATGGGGCGAATAATGGTATTTAAATCTTCTTCGGTATAACCAAAAACAACTTCACGTTTTTTAAGTTCGATTTCGTCGTATTTAATATGGCCTTCTTTAGCTTCAATATCTCGAAGGTGTACTAAATTTTCATCTAACCACTTTCTGTAAGGATGTTTGGCTGCAATTTCTTCTTTAATCTCTTCATCGTTAACAATACGACCTTCGCTCATGTTTACTAAAAACATTTTTCCTGGCTCTAAACGACCATGGAATTCTATGTTTTCAGGAGCAATATCTACAACTCCAGTTTCTGAAGACATGATAACATTTCCTTGCTTGGTAACGGTGTAACGTGAAGGACGCAATCCGTTTCTATCTAAAACAGCGCCAATAAAATTACCGTCTGTAAATGGTATAGAAGCTGGTCCATCCCAAGGTTCCATTAGACATGAATTGTATTCGTAAAATGCTTTTTTAGCATCTGACATATTTGGGTTTTTCTCCCAAGCTTCAGGTACAAGCATCATCATCGCTTCTGGAAGTGAGCGACCTGTCATTAATAATAATTCGACAACCATATCTAAGGTTGCAGAATCTGATTTTCCTCTTAAAACTGTTGGGATAATCTTTTTAATATCATCACCAAATAATGGGCTTTCCATGATTTCCTCACGAGAAAACATACGAGATACGTTACCTCTTACGGTGTTTATTTCTCCGTTATGACAGATGTATCTAAATGGCTGTGCTAAATCCCAAGTAGGGAATGTATTGGTAGAAAAACGTTGGTGTACTAATGCTAATCTAGTGTCTAAAGCGGAATTAAATAAATCTAAATAATATTCATTAATATGTTCCGGCATTAATAAGCCTTTAAAAATAATGATTTTAGTAGATAAGCTTGGTAGGTAAAAGAATTTAGCTTCCGATAATTTAGAATCATATATAGTATGTTCTGCAATTTTTCGTGCAGCATATAATTTGATGTTGAATTCTCTTTCGGTTTGTGTATCGTTTTCCTTTCCTATAAATATTTGTTTTACAAAAGGTTCTGTCACTTTTGCAATTTCACCTAATACATCACTATTCACAGGTACGTCTCTCCAGCCTATTAATTTAAGGCCTTGATTTTGAATTTCTTTTTCAAAAACATCGATACAATATTGGCGTTGGTTTTCTTTTCTAGGAAGGAATACATTACTGGTTGCATATTCTCCAGCTTCTGGTAGATCAAATTCGCAAAAAATCTTAAAAAATTTATGAGGAATATCGATTAAGATTCCAGCGCCATCACCTGTTACACCATCAGAACTTACCGCGCCACGATGTTCTAGTTTAACTAAAATTTCAAGAGCTTTATGGATGATGTCGTTCGATCGTTTTCCTGTTAAGCTACATATAAATCCTGCACCACAATTATCGTGTTCAAATTCTGGTAAATAAAGTCCTTGTTTTTTTAGCATAATGATTCAAATTTAAAGGCTTTTAAGGCCTTATTATGTCTCTAATATAGAAGCTATTATTCGATATAAAAAAAGGAGTAAACACTTTTTTCATATCGATAATTTAGTGGGTTCTAAATGAAAATTCAGCAATAATATGTAGTATAACTAATAAATAAGCAATGAATAATACTTAATAAAAACAAGCTTTTATTACGAAAACGTTTTCGTTAAAACAGAAACATTGAATATAATTTAATAAAAAAGCTTAAATGATGAAAATAATGCTTTTTCGTAAATATGGAATTACGAATAAAAGTGTATTTATTTTATTTTGCCCTATAAAAAATAGGGTTAAAATTGATTTAATCATAAAAATGAATATTTAACCCCTTAAAATTTAGGGGTTAAATTGTTTTTTATATAGGTTTGAGTCAGAATACTAACTAAATTATATACTTATGAAGAAATTATTTCTATCCGTTATGGTGTTATCATCATCATACTTTTTTGCACAAGAAGCTACAGAAACAGAAAAAGCAACAGAAACAGAGAAAAAAGAAAAGAAGTTTTCTTTTGAAGGAAGTGTAGATGCTTATTATCAATCCAATTTAACTTCAAGTGATAAAGCTATTTTTGGAGCGGACGGTGATGCTTTTCAATCTTTTGGAACTTCGTTTGCAGATGAAACAGGTTTTGCTTTAGGTATGGCAAATATTATTGCTAAGTATGAGGGTGAGAAAACAGGAGTTGTTGCCGATTTAGTTTTTGGACCAAGAGGTGATGCTGCAATTGGTGGTTATAATTTAAATCAATTATACGCATACTGGAATGTTACCGAAAGTACTACTTTAACTTTAGGTCGTTTTAATACATACTTAGGTTATGAAGTAATTTCTCCAACAGGAAACTTTAACTATAGTACTTCGTATTTGTTTTCTAGCGGACCGTTTTCTCATGTTGGTTTAAAGGCAGACTTTGCTTTATCAGATGATTTTAGCTTAATGCTTGCGGTTATGAATCCAACAGATGTGAACAATAATTATATTGGAGGTTATGCTTTCGGTGCGCAATTAGGGTATTCCGGACAATTTTTAAACTTCTACTATGATGATAATGAGGTTTTAGGTTTTGAAATAGATTATACCGGTGGATTTGATGTTTCCGATTCTTTCTACTTAGGATTAAATGCTGCGTATGCAGATAATGATGGTGAAGGTTTTATGGGAGCTGCTATTTATCCGCAATTTGCTGCAACCGATAAATTTTCTATTGGTTTAAGAGGAGAATACTTTGATTGGTTAAGTGATGCAGATACTTCTGTAGATGATCAAGATGTACTTGCACTTACGTTAACAGGAAGCTATACTTATGAAGCTTTAACGATAAAACCAGAATTAAGATTAGATAGTAACTCGCAAGAAGTATATGCAGATAGTGATTTAGAAAGCACTAAAAGTTTTGCTGCATTTACAATGGCTGCTATCTACCAGTTTTAATTAAATAATAACTAACTACAAACAATTATTATGGATTATTTTTTAACAATATTACCAAATCTAGTCGCAACGCAAGAAGTTGTGGCTGCTACAACAAAAGATATAGAAGAAGCGGTATCTGCTATTAATGCAGATATGGGAATGCTATGGATGCTAATATCGGGTATCTTAGTTTTCTTTATGCAGGCTGGTTTTACACTTGTAGAAACAGGGATGACGCGCTCAAAAAATGCAGCAAATATAGCAATGAAAAACTTGCTTGATATTTGTGTAGGATCATTAACATATTGGTTAGTTGGTTATTCTTTAATGTATGGAGATACTTCTAACGGATGGTTTTTCTGGAGCGGATTAATGCAAGGAGAAGGTGCTGATTTATTTTTTCAAACCATGTTTGCCGCAACAGCTGCAACTATAGTTTCTGGAGCTATTGCAGGAAGAACTAAGTATTCTACCTATGCTATATTTTCTATATTAATGACAGCTTTAATTTATCCAATAGCTGGTGGATGGCAATGGCAAGGTTCTGGTTGGTTAACCGAACTAGGATTTATTGACTTTGCAGGTTCTTCTATTGTACACTCTGTTGGTGGTTGGGCTGCACTTGTAGCTGCTTTTATGGTAGGTCCAAGAATTGGAAAATTTGTAGATGGAAAAGTACTTTCTATTCCAGGACACAATCAAATTCTTGCAACTTTAGGTGTGTTTATTCTATGGATAGGATGGTTTGGATTTAATGGTGGTTCACAACTTGCTTGGGGTGGTGCTGATGCTACTGCTGCTTCTACAGTTGTTTTAGTTACAAATCTAGCTGCAGCAGCAGGTGGTTTAGGGGCTTTAATTACTACATGGATTTGGTATGGAAAACCTAATTTACCACAAACCTTAAATGGAGCATTAGCTGGTTTAGTAAGTATTACTGCTGGTTGTGGAAATATGTCTGCAGTAGGAGCTATTTTTGCCGGATTAATAGGAGGTATCATAGTTGTTTTTTCTATTGAAATTATTGAAAAGAAACTTAAAATTGATGATGCAATTGGAGCTGCTTCTGTGCATGGTGTATGTGGTGCATGGGGAACTTTAGTTATCGGACTTTGGGGAATAGATGGTGATACTGGAATTGGTTTATTTAATGGCGGAGGATTTGGTCAATTAGGTGTACAAGCAACAGGGGTTTTAGCTTATGCTGTTTGGGCTATTGTTTTATCATTTATTATTTTGAAAATATTAAAATCTACATTAGGTCTTCGTGTTACCGAGGAAGAAGAAACAATTGGATTGGATCTTTCCGAACATGGTGAGATTGCTTATCCAGGAAAGAGAGAAAGAGGTTAATAAAATATACTATTTTAAATCAAATAATAGTCCTAGAAACTATTTCCTAGGACTATTATTTTTGTTTTAAAAGAAATTGAAATTAGATACAATGAAAAAAGTAGAAGCAATTATTAGAAAATCTAAGTTTACCATTGTTAAAGAAGCATTACACGATGTAGGTGTCAATTTTTTTTCTTTTTGGGATGTTACAGGAGTGGGAATTGATAAAGAAGAAAGTACCGTTTTAAGTCAGATTACAAATGAGGTTAATAAAATAGAAAGATGTTATTTGACCATTATTGTTAATGATGATTTTGAAGAGGTAACTATAAAGGCAATTCTAGAATCTGCAAACTCTGGTGAAGATGGTGATGGTATGTTGTTTGTCTCTTCAGTAAATGAAATTTACAGAATTAGAACAGGAGAGAAAGGCTCCAAGATATTAAGATAGTACGGATATTATTCTTTTTAAAGATTTATATATTCAGTACGAAGAAGAATTAGAAAGTTTTGATGTTCATAAAATGAAATGGGTACTAAGTCCCATATTGTTGGTTCGTATGAATATTAAGTTTAGTTTAATTGTTTGTTAGAAAAAACCTCGGAACGTAATGTTTCGAGGTTTTTTTAATTAGACTAACAATAAAATAATTAGGTTAGGCAGAGTTACGGCTTGCGTTTATATTTCCAAATAAGGAACGTGTTACTATTTTTTCATAAATTTTAAGTTGCTCTTCATCTCTAACTTCGGCTTTTTCAAGTTCTTGAATCTTTTTTAAAGCAAACTGTTGTATCGTTAATAACGGCAATACTATAGATTCTCTAACAGCAATAGATGCTTTTCCTGCAGGCTCTTCTTGCATCAATTCTTTATAACCGGTAAGTTTTAAAATAAGACGTTTTGAAGTTTCATACTCGTTGTATATTACGTTCCAAAATTCTCCGTATTCAGGATCTTCAGACATGTATTTCGTTAAATCGAAGAACGATTTAGATAAAGACATCATACTATTCTCTATTAATGTTTTAAAGAAATCGGATGTTTTAAATAAGTGCTGTGCTTTTTCAAACTCGCCAGCATCTTCATATTTTTTTAATGCAGTACCAACACCAAAAAATCCTGGTACATTTTGTTTTAATTGACTCCAAGATCCTACAAATGGTATGGCTCTTAAATCTTCAAAAACCAAACCTTCCGCTTTTCCTCTTTTCGATGGGCGACTACCAATATTAGTTTTTGCGTAGTATTTTAAAGTACTCATGTGTTCTAAATAAGAAATGAATTTAGGGTGTGCTTTAAATTTTACATAGGCATCATAGCTTAGTTTGGCAATATCGTTCATGACTTCTCTGTTTTCAGGAAGCATGCTTAAACTGTTTTCACTAAAGCTATTGTGAATTCCAGAAGTAATCAGTTGTTCTAGGTTGTATTGCGACGAATCTAAGGTTCCAAAATTAGAACTTATCGTTTGTCCTTGTATGGTTAATTGTACTTCTTTGTCTTCAATAGTAGGTCCTAAAGAGGCATAGAAATTATGCGTTTTTCCACCACCACGTGCAGGAGGTCCACCGCGACCATCAAAGAAAATAGCAGTTATGCCATACTTTCTAGAAATGGTAGTTAGGTTTTCTTTGGCATTATAAATTGCCCAGTTTGCCATTAAATAACCACCATCTTTTGTTCCATCACTAAAGCCAAGCATAATAGTTTGCTTGTTCCCTCTAGCTTTTAAATGAGCGGCGTATTCCGGATTGGTATATAACGCTTCCATAACTGCAGGCGCATTTTGTAAATCGGTAATTGTTTCAAAAAGTGGTCCAATATCCACCGTTAATTCATCTTGAAAAGCAACTAGTTTTAGCATAGCAAACAATTGCATGACATTTAATGTCGTTTGGTTGTTACTAATTATATAGCGATTTGCAGCCTTTTCTCCATTAGAATCCTGAATGGTTTTGATGGCTTTCATGGTGTTTAAAGCCTTTAACGTTTCTTCGTCTTTTATTAAAGATAGGTCTACACTTCCTTTTACTTTAGATAAGATTTGTACTTGCTCGGTTTCTGATAAATCGTGATAGTTTTTCGGAAAAATATCGCTTCCATTTGTAATTAAAGCATGCACCATATCGTTAAAGAATTGGTCATGCTTTCTGCTATCTTGACGAATATCTAAATTCGCAAAATGAAACCCGAAAAGGTGAACCTTATTCAATAAACTATTCACTTCGCTTACATAAAGCGACTGATGCTTATCAATTATAATTTGTTTAATTTCTTTTAATTCGGAAACCAAAAGATCTAAGGTTAAATTAGATTTTTCATTAAGAATCATTTTATAAAGGGCTTTTTCAATCGAAGCTATTTTATCTTCCACACCATGAAAAGTAAGCTTTCGTCTTAACCTTCTTGCGTCTCTATAATAATTTTTAATTACGGTTTCTTGTAATCTTTTTGCAACATTAAGTGTTATTTCTGGAGTTACAAATGGGTTTCCATCTCTATCTCCTCCAGGCCAAAAACCAATATTTATAATGTCGTTATCTATTTGTTTTCCGTCGAAAATATTTTGTTGAATATAATCGTAAATGCTTCCGAAGGATTTATAAAATACATTCTCCAAATACCAAATTAAACTTACTGCCTCATCATAAGGTGTAGGTTTTTCGTGTTTAAAGAAAGGTGTTTTTCCTAATTGTGCCAATAAATCATTGATACGAAGCAAGTCGTTTTCCTTAACAGCTTCGGTTAAATCCGTGATAATTCCTAAAACAGAACCCGGGTAAAATTGCGTAGGATGTGCCGTTAGAACAATTCGGACTTTAAATTCTTCCAGATATTTCTGAAGCGTTTCTAGTTTGCCTTCTGCAGAAGCGGTCTCCTTTAAACTTCTTAAAGTACCAATTCCGTCCATGTTATTCACTATAGGAAATGCAGCATCTTCAATGGCATCAAATAATACGACCTGACGTTCTATATATTGAATAAATTTAAACAACAAACTAATCTGACTGTCAGACGATCTTCGTGCTTGATATTTTTTAAAAAAGGTATTTACAATAGTGGTTGGGTCTTCTCCATTTTCAAAACCATTTTTACAAGTTTCATGAAACAATGGCAATAAAACACCTGTCTTTGTAATCGAATCAAAAGGCAGCGTCATGAAAATACTATTGTATATCTGGTATTTTGATAGTACGTTTTGATTAAATCTTGTAAGTTTTGGTTGTGTAGACATATGTTATATGATAGTAGATTGACCTAAATGTATATTGTTGAAATTAAGATTAGAATCTTTAGGGTTAGAAATGTAATCTGCAATGAAATCACCAACTTTAGATGTCGTTACATTGCTGTATTCTGTATTTAAATCTGGCGTTGTAATATTAAGAAGTAACGATTTTTCAACCGCTTTTCTAATTAATTCTGCTTCTTCAAATAAATCAAAATGCTCTAATAACATGGCAGCAGATAAAATAGAAGCAATTGGATTTGCAATCCCTTTTCCGGTAGCTTCCGGGTACGAACCGTGAATAGGCTCAAACATGGCATATTTATCGCCAACAGATGCCGAAGCTAATAAACCAATAGAACCACCAATTACACTAGCTTCATCACTAATAATATCGCCAAACATATTCTCTGTTAAAATAACATCAAACTGTTTTGGGTTTAAAATCATTTGCATGGCAGCATTATCTACAAATAAGAAATCTAGAGTAACCTCAGGATATTCTGTAGCAACTTCTTTAACCACTTTTCGCCAAAGTCTAGAACTTTCCAGAACATTTGCTTTATCTACTAAAGTCACTTTGTTTCTTCTCGACCCTGCAGCTTTAAAGGCTAAATGTGCAATGCGTTCAATTTCTACTCTGGTGTATAAACATAAGTCCGAAGCCGTATTACCATCTTCACTTAATTGTTTTTCACCAAAATAAATTCCGCCAGTTAACTCTCTATAGATACTAATATCTGTACCTTCAATAATCTCTTTTTTCAAAGGAGATTTGTCAATTAAAGTTTCGTAAGCCTTTACAGGTCTAATGTTTGCGTATAAACCTAAGGATTTACGTAAACGCAATAAACCTTGTTCTGGACGCACCTTTGCATCTGGATTGTTATCGTATTTCGGAGCTCCAATCGCACCAAATAAAATGGCGTCATTTGCTTCACAAACATCTAATGTTTCTTCTGGCAACGGATTTCCGGTTTCGTCAATGGCAATCGCTCCAACAGAAGCATGCGTAAATGAAAAGGAATGATCAAATTCTAAAGCAATTGCTTGTAAAGCCTTAATTGCCTGCTTTGTCACTTCTGGGCCAATACCATCTCCTGGTAAAACTGCTATGTTTAGTTTCATATTATTTCCTGCGAAAGCAGGAACCTCTCCCTACAATCTTAATTAGTTTTTATTTTTTTGCGTTACCTAAAGGTCGCGCTTTTCGTTATATCTTTTTTTGTACCTCAAAAAGGATGCCACTGCAATCGCTAACGCGCTTATATGCTAGTTGCATTTTCAAAGGCTTCAATCTCTGTTTTTTTGCTAAGTAAATAGTCAATATCGTCATAGCCATTAATCATACAGGTTTTTTTGTATGAGTCAATTTCAAAAGCTTCCGATACATTACTGTTCTCTACCGAAATAATTTGCGCGTCTAAATTAACAATTATTTCAGTCTCCGGATTATTTTCAATAGTATTTAATAATTCTTTTAAAAACCCTTCACTAACCTGAACAGGTAGCAAACCATTATTTAAAGCATTTCCTTTAAAAATATCTGCAAAAAAACTAGAAACAACTACCTTAAAACCATAACCGGTTAAAGCCCAGGCAGCATGTTCTCTACTAGAGCCACAACCAAAATTATCTCCAGCTACTAAAATAGTTCCTGAGTAATTATCGTTATTAAGTGCGAACTCTGCGTTTACAGATCCATCTTTTTTATATCTCCAATCTCTAAAAACATTGTCGCCAAATCCCTTTTTATCTGTCGCTTTTAAAAAACGCGCAGGAATAATTTGATCGGTATCGACATTCTCAATTTGTAACGGAATTGCTCTAGACTGTAATGTTGTAAATTTTTCCATCTCAACTTCCTGCGAAAACAGGAATCTCTTTTAATTAGTTATTCTTTTATTTATAAAACCTGTTTGGTCTTTTTCCGAATTAAATCTTAAACAAGTTCTAATTCTTCAATCTCTTGTGTTACATCTATTATTTTTCCCGCAATTGCTGTTGCTGCTGCTACTAACGGACTAGCAAGAATGGTTCTAGAACCTTGTCCTTGTCGTCCTTCAAAATTTCTGTTAGAAGTAGAAACGCAATATTCGCCTTGCGGAATTTTATCATCATTCATAGCTAAACATGCAGAACAACCTGGCTGTCTTAATTCAAATCCAGCGGCATCAAAAACATCTTTTAATCCTTCTTCTATAATTTGAGCTTCTACTTGTTTACTTCCTGGAACCAACCAAGCAGTAACATTATCGGCTTTTTGCTTTCCTTTTATGTAATTTGCCGCCACTCTAAAATCTTCAATTCTAGAATTGGTACAGCTTCCTATAAACACAAAATTAATAGGTTTGTTTATTAAGCTTTCTCCAGCTTTAAAGTTCATGTACTCCAAAGATTTTTTGAAGGAAGCATTGTCTTCTGTCGGGATGTTTTCAGTAATTTTAATTCCCATTCCAGGATTAGTACCATAGGTAATCATTGGTTCTATATCTGCTGCATCTAGAAAATATTCTTGGTCAAAAGTAGCGCCTTCGTCTGTTGGTAACGTTTTCCAATAGGCTACTTTTTTATCGAAATCTTCTCCTTTTGGAGCAAATTCTCTTCCTTCTACATAATCAAAAGTGGTTTGGTCTGGTGCAATCATTCCGCCTCGAGCGCCCATTTCAATACTCATATTACAAACGGTCATTCTTCCTTCCATGCTCATCTCTTCAAAAACATTTCCTGCATATTCGCAAAAATATCCGGTTCCAGAATTGGTACCTAGTTTCGAAATAATATATAAGATAACATCTTTTGGTAAAACGCCAGCTTTCAGTTTTCCGTTTACCGAAACTCTTAAGCTTTTTGGTTTTGTAAGTAATAAACATTGGCTAGCAAAAACTTGTGCGACTTGACTTGTTCCTATTCCAAAAGCAATAGTACCAAAAGCACCATGTGTTGAGGTGTGACTATCGCCACAAACCATCGTCATTCCTGGTTGTGTGAAACCTAATTCTGGAGCCATTACGTGCACAATACCATTGTATTTATGTCCTAATTGGTACAGTGTAATATTATTTTTTTCGCAATTAATAGATAGCTGTTCTAGTTGTTTTCTAGATAATTCATCCTTAATCGGTTGATCTTGATTTTGTGTTGGTGTATTGTGATCTGCTGTAGCAACAATTTGTTCTGGTCTAAAAACAGGAATTCCGCGATCTTCTAATTCATTAAAAGCTTGCGGACTTGTTACTTCGTGTATTAAATGTTTGTCTATATAAAGTACCTGTGGACCATTTTCTATAGTATCTACCACATGTGCATCCCAGACCTTATCGAATAGTGTTTTCTTACTCATATTTGTTTTCCGCGAAAGCGGTAATTTTAATTAACTATGCGCTAATTATTTGTTGGTATACTTTACTTGCTTCAATGATTTGATGAATATCTGAATCATTAATTTCTTTCTTGTTGTCGGCAAAAGTTAAAAAACTTGCATAAATTTCATCTAATTGCAATTTGGTTAATTCATAACCAATATTTTTAGATCTATACGCTAAAGCTGCTCTACCACTTCTTGCTGTTAAAACAATAGCAGATTCTGTTACGCCAACATCTTTAGGGTCAATTATTTCATAAGTTTCACGATTTTTAATAACACCATCTTGGTGTATTCCAGAGCTGTGGGCAAAAGCATTTGCGCCAACAATTGCTTTGTTTGGTTGTGTGTAAATTCCCATGCTATCAGAAACTAGTTGACTGATTCCGTAAAGCATTTCGGTTTTAATATTGGTATCTAGATTTAGGTATGGATGTTGTTTTAATACCATGACGACTTCCTCTAAAGCCGTATTTCCTGCACGTTCACCAATACCGTTAATAGTACATTCAATTTGGCGTGCACCATTTATAACACCTTCAATAGAATTAGCAGTCGCTAAACCTAAATCGTTATGACAATGACAAGATAAAATTGCCTTTTCAATGCCTTTTACGTTTTCCTTTAAATATTTGATTTTTGCGCCATATTCACTCGGTAAGCAATATCCTGTAGTATCTGGGATATTTAAAACAGTTGCTCCAGCGCTAATGGCAGCTTCGCAAACTCTTGCTAAATATTCGTTATCTGTTCTTCCTGCGTCTTCTGCGTAAAATTCTACATCTTCAACAAAGGACTTTGCATATTTTACAGCATCATAAGCACGTTCTATTATCGCTTCTTTATTCGACTTGAACTTATGTAGAATATGAGAGTCTGATGTGCCAATACCTGTATGTATTCTTGGTTTTTTAGCATATTTTAATGCCTCGGCAGCAACTTTTATGTCGTTTTCTACAGCTCTAGTTAAACCACAAACGGTAGCGTTTTTTACAATTTTCGCAATTTCTTGAACAGATTTAAAATCGCCTGGACTAGAGACGGGAAAACCTGCTTCAATGACATCTACTCCAAGTTCGTCTAGCTGTTCTGCAATTACAACTTTTTGTTCTGTGTTCAGTTTGCAACCAGGAACTTGTTCCCCATCACGCAGTGTTGTATCGAAGATTTGTATATTATTATTTGACATATATCAAAATATATTTTTAGTATTGTATTACGAATTTATATTTTGATTGGGTATTATTATTTGTTTTTGATTTACTTTTACGATGCTCAAAAGCACAAACCAAATTCAAAACACTGAAAATCAAATAGTTAAAAGAATATTCTATTGATAACTAAAGAACAAAAAGATAATTTATTTTTATTAGTTAAATCTTTAACTAAGTCTGAAAAGCGACAATTTAAGTTGTACGTGGGCAGACTTGGGGTGAATTCAGATTCTAAATTTTTAAAATTATTTAATTTATTGGATAAGGCTTCAGGATATGATGAAACGGCTATTATAAAAAGTGGTATTGTTAAAAAACAGCAGATTGCTAATGTAAAAGCACATTTGTACAAGCAAATTTTAATTAGCTTAAAACTAAATCCTTCGCACCAAAATATACGTTCTCAAATTAGAGAACAATTAGATTTTGCTTCTATTTTATATCATAAAGGATTATATAAGCAAAGTTTAAAAATACTCGATAAAGCAAAAGAATTAGCAATTATTAATGAAGAAAAGAATGCTGCTTTTGAGATTATTGAATTAGAAAAAATAATAGAATCCCAATACATAACACGAAGTATAAGTACGCGTGCAGATGAGCTTGCTATGCAAGCAAAAGAGATAAGTTCTTTAAATGTTATTGCTAGTAAGTTATCAAATTTATCCCTGCAACTGTACAGTATTATTTTAAAAACGGGTTATGTTAAAAACGAAGAAGAAAGCCTTTTAGTAACCGATTATTTCAATAAAAGACTACCTAAGTTTGATATAACTAAAGTAGGCTTTAGAGAGAAATTATGGTTTTATAAAGCACATTTATGGTATAGTTTTTTACTGCAAGATTTTTTAAATTGTTATAAATATGCTTCCAAATGGGTCGATTTATTTTATCAGAATCCAAGTATGATAAATCTAAATCCAGTATTCTTTTTAAAAGGAAATAATTACCTTTTAGAAGCCATCTTTTTTATTAGAAATAAGCCTAAGTTTATTGAAAAATTAACCGAGTTTCAAACTACAGCAAATGCAGATAATTTTCCTAAAGACGAAAATGTAGCAACCTTAGTTTTTCTTTACACTAATTTTCATAAAATAAATGCACACTTCATCGATGGTAGTTTTAATGAGGGTTTGTCGCTTATTCCACAAATTGAAAAGGAATTAATCCCATTCAAAACTAAAATTGATGCACATCATAAAATGGTTTTCTATTACAAGTTTGCAAGTATGCATTTTGGAGCAGGAAATAATAAAGAATGTATTAGATATTTAGATAAAATTATATCCAATAAAACACTTTCTATGCGAGAAGATTTACTCTGTTTTTCTAGAGTTTTAAATCTTGTAGCGCATTATGAAGCAGGTTTAGATTATCATTTAGAAACCTTGCTGAGAAGTACGTATAAGTTTTTAATTAAGATGAATGATTTGCATGAAGTGCAAAAAGAGATGATAAAATTCATTAGAGGTTTACAAGATATTTATCCGCAAGACCTTAAAAAAGAGTTCAAAAAACTGTTAGAAGTTTTAAAGCAATATGAAGATCATCCATATGAACGTCGTGCATTTTTATATTTAGATATTATTTCTTGGCTAGAAAGTAAAATTGAAAATAAGCCTGTAGGCCAGGTTATCAAAGACAAGTATCTTGAAAATTATGCATAGATATTTTACGGATTTCAAAAAAAAGAAATAAAAAAAGCTTAAAAAAATTTGGATATTAAACTTTTGTGATGCAATATTTGTGCTCACAAAGTTCAAACACTTACTGAAAAGGAAAAATTTTTAATCTCAAAGTTGCAGACACAAAATATTTTTAACACCACAGTTTACTTTTGTAAATGCGGATTTAAAAATATGGAAGTAACGAAAAAATTTGTATTAAAAAATTTCCGAAATGTTATCAAGAAAGGTGGAGAGATAGACTCGCTGAAGCCTTAGCAACCCTTAGATTTACTATGAAGGTGCTAAATTCTACTTAATGTTCGATTCATTAATCGAAATATTGGATAGATAACTCAAATCTAATTACTCATCTGTAATTAGTATTTTCTTTTTAACATTTTTCTATTAAGTACGCTTCTCACGAGGCTTATTGGCTTTTGGTTTAATTTATTTTAATTCAAAACTTAGAAAAATGAGTACACAAAAATTCGCAACCAAAGCGTTGCACGCAGGACACGACGTTAGTCAAACAGCAGGAACCAGAGCAGTCCCTATTTATCAAACATCCTCTTATGTTTTTGATGATTCGGATGATGCCGCAGGAAGATTTAATCTTTCGGTTCCAGGATTTATTTACACCCGATTAAATAATCCTACAAACGACATTTTAGAACAACGATTAGCAGCTCTTGAAGGAGGTATCGCAGCAGTAGCAACAGCCTCTGGAACTGCAGCTATTTCTACAACTTTACTAACCCTTTTAAAAGCGGGAGACCATATTGTTGCATCTAGCAGCTTGTACGGAGGAACATACAATTTGTTAAGCGTTACTTTGCCAAGACATGGTATTACGACTACTTTTGTAGATCCTTCCGACGCAGAAAATTTTAAAAAAGCAACCCAAGAAAATACAAGAGCATTTTTTGTAGAGTCTTTAGGAAACCCTAAACTAGATGTTCTGGATTTGGAAGCTATTTCTAAAGAAGCTAAAACTAGCAAAGTGCCTTTAATTGTAGATAATACCGTAGCTACACCTTCTTTATTAAATCCAATTGAATACGGTGCAAACATTGTAATTCACTCCTTAACAAAGTATATCACTGGTAACGGAACTTCCCTAGGAGGCGTAATTATTGACGCTGGAACTTTTGATTGGACCAACGGAAAATTCCCAGAATTCACAGAGCCTTCTGCTGGTTATCATGGTTTAGTCTATAGCGAAGCTATTGGTGCTGCAGCTTTTATTGCGAAAGTTAGAATTGAAGGATTAAGAGATTATGGTGCTGCATTGAGTCCTTTTAATGCATTTCAAATTATTCAAGGTTTAGAAACTTTAGAATTACGTATTAAAAAGCATAGTCAAAATGCACTAGAATTAGCAAAATGGTTACAAGAACAACCAGAAGTGAATTGGGTAAATTATCCAGGATTGGAAACTAGTAAATATAGAGATTTGGCTAGAAAATACTTGCCAAACGGACAAAGTGGTGTGGTGACTTTTGGAGTAGATGGCGGTTACGAATCTGCTAAAAAAATTGCAGATACTACCAAGCTTTTCTCTTTGCTGGCTAATATTGGAGATACAAAATCTTTAATTATTCATCCAGCAAGTACTACGCACCAACAATTAGATGAGCAGGCGCAAGCAGCTTCGGGAGTTACAAAAGATTTAATTCGTTTGTCTGTTGGAATTGAAAATATTGAAGATTTAAAAGCGGATTTAAAAGAAGCTTTTGAAGTTTTAAAGAAAACCGTTCTAGCTTAAAACAAATCAATTAGTGATCATAAATACATGCTACGCAATATCTCTTGCTTAGCATGTATTACTATTCCAAACGCAATAATGGCCGCATTAAAATATATAACAGTTTCTAGTTTTGAGCTTGCTTCTGGCGTATCTCAAAATATAGAATTATCCTATCAAATTTTTGGAAAGCCTTTGCACGAGGCACCAATTGTATTGGTAAATCATGCGCTTACCGGAAATAGTAATGTGTCTGGAAAAGACGGTTGGTGGAATGATGTTATTGGTCAGGATAAAGTCATTGATACCAATATATATACCGTTTTATCTTTTAATATTCCTGGAAATGGATACGATGGTTTTGTTATTGAAAACTACAAAGATTTTGTAGCTAGAGATATTGCAAAACTATTTTTAGTTGGTTTAGAAAAACTGGAAATAGCTTCTGTTTTTGCACTTATAGGAGGTTCTCTTGGTGGTGGAATAGCTTGGGAAATGGCTGTGCTTTCACCAAATCTAGCAGATCATTTAATTGCTGTAGCAACTGATTGGAAATCCACCGATTGGCTCATTGCCAATTGCCAGATACAAGAACAGTTTTTATTAAATTCTAGCAATCCTGTGCATGATGCAAGAATGCACGCGATGCTTTGCTATAGAACGCCAAAGTCTTTTAAAGAACGTTTTAAAAGAAGCAGAAATGCGGAGCTAGAAATTTTTAATGTGGAAAGCTGGTTGTTGCATCATGGAAAGAAATTGCAAGAGCGTTTTCAGTTGTCTGCTTATAAATTAATGAATCAATTACTACGAAGTATTGATGTCACTAAAGACAGAACAGATTACGATGCGGTTTTAAAAAATATTAAAGCAAATATTACTATTGTTGGAGTAGATTCGGATTTGTTTTTTACTGCGGAAGAAAACAGAGAAACACAAAAACAATTAGCATTATCACATCCAAATGTGACGTATAATGAGATTAATTCCGATCATGGACACGATGCTTTTTTAATAGAATTCGAACAATTAGAAAAAATAATTGAAACTATTTTCAGACCGAATTCCAAAAACAATAAAATGAAAGTACTAAAATTTGGTGGTAAATCTTTAGCAAATAACGAAGGTTTAAATAACGCTATTTCTATCATAAAAAATAAAGTCGAAAACCAAGAACGTATTACCGTTGTGGTTTCCGCTAGAGATAATGCGACTAACGAGTTAGAGGCGATTCTGAAAAAAGCATCCAAAAAAGAAGATTATAAAGATGCCTTTTTAGCATTTCAGGAATACCAAATAGCGCCTTTAAAAACCATTGATTTTTCCGAAGAATTTAAAGCATTGGAAACCATTTTTGAAGGTGTATCCTTATTAGGAGATTATAGCGAGAAAATTGAAAATCAAGTTTTGGCTTATGGCGAAATTTTATCCGCTAAATTAATCACAGCCCTACTTAAAAGACAAGATGTAAACGCGCATGCAACAGATGCCAGAACGTTAATTAAAACAGAAGGTCATTTTAATAATTCGCAACCAATTCACGCGATAACTAAAGAAAATGTTTTAGCACATTTTAAACAATATAATGGCACAACTGTAAATGTGGTCACTGGTTTTATTGGGTCTAATCTTAAAAATGAAACCACCACTTTAGGAAGAAACGGAAGTAATTATTCTGCTGCTTTATTGGCTAATTATCTAGATGCCGAAGAGCTTCAGAATTATACACACGTCAACGGAATTTATACGGCAGATCCAGTTTTAGTTCCCGATGCAAAAAAAATTAAAGAACTTTCTTTTACAGAAGCGAATGAGTTAGCCAATTTTGGCGCTACCATTTTACATGCAAAAACAATCATTCCGTTATTAGAAAAAAATATAAACCTGCGTATTTTAAACACTTTTAATTTAGAAGATGAAGGCACTTTAATAACCGCAAAAAAAGATAGTACACAAGCGACTTCATTATCGGTTTTAGATAATGTTGCTTTGATTAACCTAGAAGGTAGAGGTTTGTTGGGAAAAGTGGGTGTAGATGCTAGAGTTTTTAAAGCATTAAGTGCGCATGATATTAGTGTGAGTATTATTTCTCAAGGTTCATCCGAAAGAGGAATTGGGCTAATTATTGACGCAGATAAAGCTACCCAAGCGGTCATTGCTTTAGAGCGTGAATTCGAAAATGATTTTTATTCGCAAGACGTCAATAAAATTGATGTTGTAGATGATGTTGCTGTAATTTCTATTATTGGTATTGAACTAAGTGCTTTTCATAAACCCTTTAATGCACTTATAAAAAATCAAATTACACCATTGCTTTTTAACAATACGTTTACAGGAAAAAATGTAAGCTTAGTGGTTAAAAAAGAGCAATTATTAAAAGCGGCAAACGTTATTCATGGCGAAGTTTTTAGTAGTTCTAAAAAGGTAAATCTTGCTATTTTCGGACATGGTTTAGTTGGTGCTGCATTAATTAATCAAATTATTTCTTCGGCAAAAGAGATTGAAAAACGCAAAGGTGTAAAATTGAATATTTTTGCCATTTCTAATTCGAAGAAAGTAGCATTGTCTAAAAATGGTTTTACGCAAAATTGGCAAGAAGAAATCGAGGAACAAGGTATCCCGTATACCATGCAAGATGTCATCGCTTTCGCGGAAAAACACCATCTAGAGAATTTAATTGCGATAGATAACACAGCAAGTAAAACCTTTGTAGAGCATTATAACGATTTAGTTTCTAGCGGTTTTGATTTAGTGTCTTCTAATAAAATAGCAAATACCATAGGCTTAGATTTTTATAAGGAATTAAGAAAAAACTTAGATAAGCATCAGAAGAAATATTTATACGAAACCAATGTTGGTGCCGGTTTACCTTTAATTGATACTATAAAATTACTGCATCTTTCGGGTGAAAATATTACGCGAATTCGCGGTGTTTTTTCCGGTTCGCTAAGTTATTTGTTTAATAGTTTTTCTGTGGAAGACAAGTCGTTTTCCGAAGTCCTAAAAGACGCCATCGATAAAGGATTTACAGAGCCAGATCCAAGAGAAGATCTTTGCGGAAATGACGTTGCAAGAAAACTGCTTATTTTGGCTAGAGAGTTAGATTTAAATAATGAAATTGAAGATGTTGTTATTCAGAATTTAATTCCCGAAGCATTGCAAAGTGGTGATGTTTCTGTGTTTTTAAATTCTTTAGAACAAATGAATGAAACGTATTCAGATTTAAAAGATAATCAAGAAAAGAATTACGTATTACGATATATAGGCGATTTATCTGGAAATTTAGAAGATGAAAATGGTGCTACATTAGAAGTGAAATTAGTTTCTGTTCCGCAAAGTTCTCCATTGGGAGCTTTAAAAGGATCGGATTCTATTTTCGAAATTTACACCGAATCTTACGGAGAACAACCTTTAGTAATTCAAGGCGCTGGAGCGGGAGCACAGGTAACTGCAAGAGGTGTTTTTGGAGATATTTTAAGACTAGTAGAAAACAATAATTAAACCTTTAATAACCACTGTTATAATGAGTGAGCATTTTGAAACCGAAGCAATTAGAACCCAAATAGAACGTTCTCAATATTTAGAGCATTCTTCTCCTTTATATTTAACTTCTAGTTATGTTTTTGAAGATGCAGAAGATATGCGATCTTCTTTTGCAGAAGAAAAAGAGCGTAATATTTACAGTCGTTATTCTAATCCGAATACCTCCGAGTTTGTAGATAAGATTTGTAAAATGGAAGGAGCAGAATCTGGTTATGCATTCGCTTCCGGGATGTCTGCGATTTTCTCCACGTTTGCTGCATTGCTAAATGCTGGTGATCATATTATTTCTGCAAGAAGTATTTTTGGTTCTACCTATGGTTTGTTTTCTAATTATTTACCAAAATGGAATATCAGCACGAGCTACTTCGATATTAATAATTTAGATGCTATTGAAGATTTAATTCAGCCAAGTACTAAAATTCTATATGCCGAAAGTCCGACCAATCCAGCAGTCGATATTTTAGATTTAGAACGTTTAGGAGACATAGCAAAAAAACACAATATTTTACTAATCATAGATAATTGCTTTGCAACGCCATATTTACAAAACCCGATTAAGTTTGGAGCCGATTTAGTTATTCATTCTGCAACCAAATTAATAGATGGTCAAGGTCGCGTTTTAGGAGGAATCACTGTTGGAAGCAAAGAATTAATTAAAGAGATCTATTTATTTTCCAGAAATACAGGTCCTGCTTTATCGCCATTTAATGCATGGGTTTTATCTAAAAGTTTAGAAACACTTGCAGTTCGTGTGGATAGACATTGTGAGAATGCAGAAAAAGTAGCATTGTTTTTAGAGTCGCATACCAATGTGAATCTAGTGAAATACCCGTTTTTAAAATCGCATCCACAATATGAAATCGCCAAAAAGCAAATGAAAAAAGGTGGAAATATTGTCGCTTTTGAAGTCAAAGGAGGCATTGAAGCTGGAAGAAATTTTTTAAATAAAATTAAAATGGCATCTCTTTCTGCAAATTTAGGGGACACCAAAACCATTGTAACGCATCCCGCTTCCACAACGCACAGTAAATTAACCGAAGCAGATAGATTAGAAGTTGGTATTACCGACGGATTGGTTCGTGTTTCTGTAGGTTTAGAAAATGTAGAAGATATTATTAACGATTTAAAACAAGCGCTAAATTAGTCTGTAAAATAAGTATCTTTGTAGGATGCTTTCAAAGAAAACAAAATACGGAATTAAAGCGCTCACCTTTTTAGCTAAACAAGAAGGAAATACGCCTGTACCCATTGAAACGATTTCAAAAAGTGAAAATATTTCAAGAAAATTCCTGGAAAGTATATTACTAAGCTTACGTAAAAACGGTTTTTTAGGATCTAAAAAAGGGAAATCTGGGGGGTATTACCTGCTAAAAAAACCAAATGAAATTCAAATGGTGGATGTCATGCGAATTTTGGAAGGTCCCATCGCAATGGTTCCTTGTGTAAGTTTAAACTTCTACGAAAAATGTTCCGATTGTCCAGACGAAGCCTCTTGTGCTGTACATTTGTTAATGATTAAAGTCCGCGATAATACATTAGATATTTTCAGAAATACGTCACTTGCAGATTTAACTCGTTAACAGATTATTAAAAATCCTCCAATATTTTTATCATTTTATTAGTGCTTAAAAAATATTTAAATGATACATTTGTTTTATATTCCTAGTAAGTCGATAGGAGTTATAGATTAAAATGAAATAGAATGATAAAATTAGATATTGATACCTTAAATAAAGAGTTAAAAAATAAAACCCCAGATGAGATTATTCAATGGGCTTTAACTTTATCCAACAACAGAATAGTAACTACCAGTTTTGGTAAATATTCTGCAATATTATTAAGTACCATGTCTAAGCATGATAAAGATATTAAAGTGATTTGGTGTGATACTTTATATAATCAGCCAAGTACTTATGAGCATGCAGACAACCTTATTAAAGATTTTAATTTAAAGATTAATAAGTATCAGTCTTTAAAAACGAAAGAAGAAATAGATGCAACTATAGGTCTGCCAAATGTAGAAGATGATAATCATGCATTGTTTTCTGAAGTAGTAAAACTAGAGCCTTTCCGAAGAGCACTACAAGAGCATCAACCAGATTTATGGTTTACAAATATTAGAGTTCGTCAAACCGAATTACGTGATAAAAAAGACATTTTGAGTTATAGTAAAGATGGCATTTTAAAAATTAGCCCTTTTTATTATTGGACAGATTATGATTTAGATAATTATTTAGAAGTCCACAATTTGCCTAAAAACCATGGGTATTTTGATCCAATAAAAGCATTAGAGAATAGAGAGTGTGGAATACACTTACAATAAAGTAGAAAGAGTATGCAAAGTTTTAGAACCGAAATAGAAAACCCAGTAGTTGAGCAAGATATTATTGATTTAGCCAATAAAATTGAACTCTTTAAAGCAGGGGAAGTAGACGAAGAAAAATTTAGAAGTCTTCGTTTGGCAAGAGGAGTTTACGGCCAACGCCAACAAGGTGTGCAAATGATTCGAATTAAACTGCCTTATGGTAAAGTTTTAAGCAATCAGCTACATAGAATTGCAGATGTGTCTGATGCGTATTCTCGTGGAAGATTACACATTACTACGCGTCAAGATATTCAAATTCATTATGTAGATTTAGATCGTACACCACAACTTTGGGCAGAATTAGAAAGAGATGATGTGACCCTTCGTGAGGCCTGTGGTAACACGGTTAGAAATGTAACCGCAAGTGAGACTGCAGGAATAGATATTGACGAACCTTTTGATGTTTCCCCGTATGCGGATGCTATTTTTAAGTTCTTTTTACGTAATCCTATTTGTCAGGAAATGGGAAGGAAATTCAAGGTTTCTTTTTCTGCTTCCGATGAAGATACCGGATTATCATACATGCACGATTTAGGTTTTATTGCCAAAATACAAAATGGTGTAAGAGGTTTTAAAGTAATGCTTGGTGGCGGATTAGGTTCACAGCCAAGACATGCAGATTTGTTTTATGACTTTTTAGAATCCGATAGAATTATTCCTGTAATGGAAGGTGTTTTAAGAGTTTTTGATCGTTATGGCGAACGTAAAAGTCGTGCTAAAGCGAGAATGAAATTCTTAATAAAAGATATTGGATTAGAAGAATTTAAAAGACTTGTGGAAGAAGAGCAAGGTGCTATCGAATATAAAACGGTGGCGATAGATGCAGATGCATATCCGGTTTCTACTCCAGTAATTGTAGAAGCTCCAAAAGTAGAAATTAAGGACGAAGAAGCGTATAATCTTTGGAAGGAAACAAACGTTATTCCGCAAAAACAAGAAGGATATTTTGCTGTTGGGATTAAAGTCCTTTTAGGAGATTTTTATACAGACAAAGCAAGATTGTTAGCAGATTTAACAGCGAAGTATGCAGCAGGAGAGTTACGATTAAGCTTGCGTCAAAACATATTAATTCCATTTGTAAAAGCAGACTTATTACCATTTTTCTACCAAGAATTAGCCAAGCTAGGTTTTGTAGAAGCTGGTTATAATAAAGCGGTAGATATTACTGCATGTCCGGGTACAGATACTTGTAATTTAGGGATTGCAAGTAGTACCGGGATTGCAGATGAACTGGAGCGTGTTATAAAAGCAGAGTATCCGCAATATTTAAAAAATGAAGATTTAGTCATTAAAATTAGTGGTTGTATGAATGCTTGCGGACAACACAATGCCGCGAATATTGGTTTTCAAGGAATGTCAATTCGTACGCCAGATAAATTAGTTGCTCCAGCAGTACAAGTGCTTTTAGGTGGAGGAAATAGAGGAAACGGAAAAGGAGTTTTTGCAGATAAAGTAGTGAAAATGCCAAGTAGAAGAGGTCCAGATGCTTTACGTAGAATTTTAAACGATTTTGAAGCGAACGGAAACGGAAAACTGTTTGTCGATTATTACTTGCAACAAGGTGAAAAATATTTCTATGAAATGCTGAAAGACCTTTCGGATGCTACCAACTTAACACAAGACGATTTTATAGATTGGGGAACCAGCGAAGCGTATGTAAAAGCAATCGGAATTGGAGAATGTGCAGGAGTTGTTATCGATTTAATTGCAACGCTGTTTTTAGAAAGTGAAGAAAAAATAGAAACAGCAAAAGAAGCTTTTGGTAACAAAGTATATTCTAATGCGATCTACTTTGCATATAGTTCGATGGTGAATTCGGCGAAAGCAATTTTACTTTCCGAAAATATTTCAGTGAATACACAAGCTGGAATTATTAATACGTTTCAGGCCGAATTTGTAGAAAGCAATAAAATTAATTTAGGGGTTTCTTTTTCCGAATTAATTTATCAGATAAAAAACAATGCACCTACCGAAGCATTTGCTAAAAAATATATAGAAAATGCAACCGATTTCTTAAAAGCGGTTCGTGTGTTTAGAGAACAGGAAAAACAATTAGCAAGCTAAATTATTTGTAACATGAAAGAGAGAACAACACCAAAGTTAACCGTAGTAGGAGCAGGTCCTGGAGATCCAGATTTAATAACTTTAAAAGCAATTAAAGCCATTAAAGATGCAGATGTTATTTTATATGATGCACTTGTAAATGCAGATTTATTAGAATACGCATCGCCTAAAGCAGAACTTGTTTTTGTAGGTAAACGTCGCGGTTGTTATGCATACCAACAAGAACAAATTAATGATTTAATTGTTGCAAGAGCAAAGTCTCACGGACATGTAGTACGATTAAAAGGAGGAGATCCTTTTATATTTGGTCGTGGTGCCGAAGAGATTGATCATGTAAGACAGTTTGGTATAGAAACGTACATGGTTCCTGGTATTTCTTCTTCATTAGCAGTTCCTGCATACCAAGGAATTCCATTAACAAAAAGAGGAAGTTCTGAAAGTTTTTGGGTAATTACTGGAACCACAAAAGCACATACTATTTCTAGTGATGTAGCACTTGCAGCAAAATCTACAGCAACCGTTGTTATTTTAATGGGAATGGGGAAACTAGAAGAAATTGTATCTATTTTTTCTTCGGAAGGAAAACAGAAAACACCAATTGCAATCATTCAAAATGGTACTACAAAAGACGAAAAGTTTGGCGTAGGAACCATAGAAACTATTTGCAATGTGGTTAAAGAAAAACAACTAGCAAATCCGGCAATAATTGTAATAGGAGAAGTAGTTGAAAAACGCGTGCAATTGGATTCGATTTTTAAAGAAGTGAAGACGCAACCAGAATTAATTTCTGCATAAGATTATTTTAAGATGGAAGAGAGAAATAACTTATATCCAATATTTTTAAAAGTAGAACAACTTAACGTTCTTATTGTTGGAGGCGGAAACGTAGCATTAGAAAAATTAAGCTTTTTGCTAAAGTCTAGTCCGAATGCAAAAGTACAAATGGTCGCTCCTTTTTTTAGAGAAGAAACCATTGCGTTGGCTACAGAATTTGGCATTGAAATGATAAAAGGTATTTATAAGCATACACTTTTAAATAATAAACACATTGTTATTGCAACCACAGATAATATCGATGTAAATATTGAAGTTTACGAAGATTGTAAACAAAGAAATATTCTAGTAAATGTTGCCGATAATCCGCCGTATTGTGATTTTTATATGGGTGGTATTGTTACCAAAGGAAATGTGAAAATTGCCATTTCTACCAACGGGAAATCACCAACTACAGCAAAACGATTACGTCAGTTTTTTGAAGATGTCATTCCGGATAATATCGATGATATGGTTAAAAATTTAAACGTTTTTAGAAAAACAATAAAAGGCGATTTCGAAGAAAAAGTGGAAACGTTAAACGAGTTCACCAAAGGATTAATTAGTAAGAAAGAAGTACATCATGATTAAAACAGATATATTAATAATAGGAGCAGGTCCAACAGGTTTATTTACAGTTTTTGAGGCAGGATTGCTAAAATTAAAGTGCCATTTAATTGATGCATTGCCTCAGCCTGGCGGACAATGTTCTGAAATTTATCCTAAAAAACCTATTTATGATATTCCTGGATTTCCAGAGGTTTTAGCAGGAGATTTAACCACGAATTTATTAGAACAAGGAAAACAGTTTGAACCTGGTTTTACCATGGGAGAACGTGCCGAAACTATTGAAAAACAAGAAGACGGAAGTTTCATTGTAACGACTAATAAAGGTACGCAACACCAAGCGCCAATTGTTGCCATTGCTGGTGGTTTAGGTTCTTTTGAACCACGTAAACCGAAGATTGAAAATATTGCATATTATGAAGAGAAAGGTGTGGAGTATTTTATTAAAGATCCAGAAGTATACCGCGATAAAAAAGTGGTGATTTCTGGTGGTGGAGATTCTGCTTTAGATTGGAGTGTGTTTTTAGCAAATGTGGCTTCCGAAGTAACTTTAATTCATAGAAGAAATGAATTCCGTGGTGCTTTAGATTCCGTAGAAAAAGTGCAAGAATTAAAAAAGCTGGGTAAAATAAACTTAATCACTCCAGCCGAAGTTACGGCATTACATGGTAATAATAAACTGGAAGGAATTACAGTTACCAAAGATGGGGAGAAAATATTGTTGGAAACGGATCACTTTATTCCGCTATTCGGATTGTCTCCTAAATTAGGACCTATTGGCGATTGGGGATTAGAAATTGTTAAAAATGCCATAAAAGTAGATACATTAGATTACCAAACAAATATTCCCGGTATATTTGCAATTGGAGATGTAAACACATACGAAGGCAAACTTAAATTGATTTTGTGTGGTTTTCATGAAGCAACTTTAATGTGTCAATCGGCATATAAAATTATTAATCCTGGTAAAAAGTATGTTTTAAAATATACAACAGTTAGTGGAATTGATGGTTTTGATGGAACACGTAAAGAAGCGCCAAAAGCAGTAGTCCAATCCATTAATTAATTTGAATGATTTTTAACCTTCGTTTAAAAGAAGAAGTAGCAGTATTTACCAAAGATTTGTTTTATGCTTTATTCGAAAAAGAGGAAAAGCAAAAAGAAGAATTAAAGTACTTAAAAGCAGTTTTTTTGAATTTCTCAAAAGCACTTTCGGTGAAAGATAGTGAAGCTGTTTGGAATACTTTTTCTGATAAATTATCCTTAATTAAAAAGAATATTGAGTTAGACGCCAAAGCAGCAAAAGATAATGATCCTGCTTGTAAAAGTTTAGAGGAAGTGTATTTAGCATATCCAGGTTTTCATGCTATTGCTGTACATCGCTTAAGTCATGAGTTTTATAAATTGGATTTATATATTCTTTCTAGAATGATGTCGGAATATATTCATGGCATCACCGGAATAGATATTCATGCAGGAGCTACTATTGGGGATTCCTTTTTTATTGATCACGGAACCGGAGTGGTAATTGGAGAAACGGCAATTATTAAAAGCAAGGTTAAAATTTATCAAGGGGTAACTTTAGGTGGTATTCAGGTTAAGAAAAGCTTGGCGTCTACAAAGAGGCATCCAACCATAGAAGACAATGTTACTATTTATGCAAATGCTACTATTCTTGGTGGCGATATTGTGATTGGTGCAAATAGTATTATTGGTGCAAATGTTTGGATTACAGAATCTGTTCCAGCAAATTCGTTGGTAACGTATCAATCGGAAATTAAAATTAAGACTAGAAAATAATGATAGAAGGAAAATCGATAACAGACTTAATTGGTAATACGCCTTTAGTAGAAGCAACACATATTTTGAAAAAGGAAGGTGTGCGATTGTTTTTAAAATTAGAAGGTAAAAATCCTGGAGGAAGCGTTAAAGATAGAGCTGCTTTTAATATGATTACCGAAGCTTTAAAACGTGGAGATATTAAAAAAGGAGATACTTTAGTGGAAGCTACAAGTGGTAACACCGGAATTGCATTAGCATTTATTGCACAGCTTTTCGGATTAAATATGGTGCTTATAATGCCTGAGAATTCTACACAAGAACGTATTAAAACCATGCGTGCTTATGGCGCGGAATTAATATTAACTTCGGTGGAAGTCGGTATCGAAGGCGCAAGAGATTTAGCAATCCAACTTGAAAAAGAAAAAGGATATTTTATGCTGAATCAATTTGCAAATGATGATAATTGGAAAGCACATTATAAAACCACTGGACCAGAAATTTGGAAAGATACCAATGGTGAAATCACACATTTTGTTTCTGCAATGGGAACCACAGGAACCATTATGGGCGTTTCTACGTATTTGAAAGAGCAAAATAAAGACGTTGTAATTGTTGGAGCACAACCTAAAGATGGTGCGAAAATTCCTGGAATTCGTAAATGGCCAGAAGCATATTTGCCAAAAATATTTAATGCATCGAAAGTAGACCAAGTGGTAGATGTTAGTGAAGAAGATGCACGATTGGTTGCTAACCGACTAGCAAAAGAAGAAGGTGTTTTTGCCGGAATGAGTAGTGGTGGATCTGTTGCTTCGGCATTAGAAATTGCAGCACAAATAGAAAAAGGAATTATTGTTGCTATTATCTGTGATATTGGGGATCGCTATATTTCCTCAGATTTATACGAATAAAAATTGGTTATCCTGATTTTATTCCCTTAATTTACACTTTAATACTAGTTGTTAATTGAAATTATTACTGTAATTTCAATTGGTAAATGGTATTCGTTCTTAATCGTATTGAATGTTATCACGAAAGGCAGAGGGAATAGACCCATTGAAGCCTTGGCAACCCTTTATTAAAAAGAAGGTGCTAAATTCTACTTTTTTCTGAATGTATTTTCAGGAATTAGACAGATAACCACAAGTAATTCTCTTACTTACTTTCCTGATGACATTTATATAATTTAATATAACATGTCTGATATAAAAAACATTTTACAAAAACATATTTTAGTTCTCGATGGCGCGATGGGAACCATGCTTCAGCAATATAATTTTTCTGAAGAAGATTTTCGTGGCGAACGCTTTAAAGACTATCCTTCTTCTTTAAAAGGAAATAACGATTTGTTATCCCTCACACAACCAGAAGCAATAGCAACCATTCACGCGAAGTATTTTGAAGCTGGAGCAGATATTGTAGAAACCAATACCTTTTCTGGAACTACCATAGCTATGGCAGATTATGATATGGAAGATTTAGTGTACGAGCTAAACTATGAGTCCGCTAAAATTGCCAAAAAAGTTGCGGAAGAATTCACCAAGCAAAATCCCGATAAACCTCGATTTGTAGCTGGAAGTATTGGTCCTACCAATAAAACAGCAAGCTTATCTCCAGACGTCAATAGACCAGAATACAGAGCGATTACTTTCGATGAATTACGCGTTGCATACAAACAACAAGTAGAAGCTTTAATCGATGGCGGCGTAGATCTACTTTTAGTAGAAACTATTTTTGATACGCTAAATGCAAAAGCAGCTTTGTTTGCTATTGAAGAAGTGAAAGAAGATCGCGATATCGATATTCCAATAATGGTTTCCGGTACGATTACCGATGCTTCTGGTAGAACCTTATCTGGCCAAACGGTAGAAGCTTTTTTA
Organism: Lacinutrix himadriensis; assembly: GCF_001418105.1. Taxonomy (GTDB): domain Bacteria; phylum Bacteroidota; class Bacteroidia; order Flavobacteriales; family Flavobacteriaceae; genus Oceanihabitans; species Oceanihabitans himadriense. Next base: position 40,609 of record NZ_LIQI01000022.1, on the reverse strand, counting down.
GCTTCTGTTTCTCATATTCCTTTATTAAGTGTTGGGTTTAATTGTGCTTTAGGAGCAGAACAATTGAAACCTTATTTACAACGCTTATCTAATGAAACTGAATTTTATACTTCTGCGCATCCCAATGCCGGATTGCCAAATGCTTTTGGTGAGTATGAAGAATCGCCAAAACAGATGCAAGCATATATTGAAGAGTATTTACAAGACGATTTAATCAATATTATTGGTGGCTGTTGTGGCACAAGTCCGGCGCATATTAAAGCAATTGCTGCCGTTGCTAAAAAATATGCCCCAAGAAAATTACAAACACAAGCGTAATGATATTAGAAGTAGCAATTTTAAAGATAAAAGAAGGTGTTTCAGAAGAATTTGAAGAAACCTTTAAAAACGCAGAAGCAATAATTTCTTCAATGAAAGGATACATTTCTCATCAACTCAAAAAATGTATCGAAGAAGAAGATAAGTATTTGTTATTAGTGAACTGGGAAACCTTAGAAGATCATGAAATAGGATTTAGAAAGTCTGAAGAATATAAAGTGTGGAAAGACTTATTACATCATTTTTACGAACCATTTCCAACAGTAGAACATTATAGATAATGAAGAAACGAAACCTAAATATTTGACTTTATCTGGATTAGAACCTTTAGTGGTTACACCAGAAAGTAATTTTATAAATGTAGGAGAACGAACCAATGTTACTGGATCTAGAAAATTCTTACGTTTAATTAAAGAAGAAAAGTACGAGGAAGCATTAAGTGTTGCTAGAGATCAAGTAGAAGGAGGCGCACAAATTATTGATGTAAATATGGATGAAGGTATGCTGGACGGAAAGTATGCCATGGTGAAGTTTTTAAACCTGATTGCATCCGAACCAGATATTTCACGTGTTCCATTAATGATTGACAGTTCCAAATGGGAAATCATTGAAGCTGGTTTGCAAGTCGCACAAGGAAAATGTGTAGTAAATTCTATCAGTTTAAAAGAAGGCGAAGCAGAATTTATCCGACAAGCAAAACTGGTAAAACGTTATGGAGCTGCGGTAATTGTAATGGCGTTTGATGAAAATGGACAAGCAGATACCTATGAACGCAGAATTGAAATTTGCGAACGCTCTTATAAAATATTGGTGGACATTGTCCACTTTGCACCTCAAGATATTATTTTCGATCCTAATATATTTCCTGTCGCAACAGGAATGGACGAACATCGATTAAATGCTTTAGATTTCTTTAGAGCCACCAAATGGATTCGTGAAAACTTACCATACGCCAATGTTTCTGGAGGTGTGAGTAACGTGTCGTTTTCTTTTCGAGGAAATAATACCGTTCGTGAAGCTATTAACGCTGCCTTTTTATATCATGCCATTCAAAACGGAATGAATATGGGAATTGTAAATCCGACGATGTTAGAGGTTTATGATGAGATTGATAAAGATTTATTAAAGCATGTAGAAGATGTTTTATTTGATAGGAGTGACGATGCCACCGAACGTTTATTAGACTTTGCAGAAACTGTAAAAGGAAATGTAAAAGAAGATGTTACCAAGGTTTTAGAATGGCGAAGTAATCCGTTGCAAGAAAGGATTACACATGCACTTGTAAAAGGAATTGATGCTTTTATTATTGAAGATGTAGAGCAAGCACGACAAGAAGTTACCAGACCCATTGAAGTTATTGAAGGGCATTTAATGATTGGAATGAGTGTGGTTGGTGATCTCTTTGGAAGTGGGAAAATGTTCTTACCGCAAGTTGTGAAATCTGCACGTGTTATGAAGAAAGCGGTAGCCTATTTACAGCCTTTTATTGAAGCGGAGAAAGATGGTAAGCAAGAATTTGCTGGTAAAATATTAATGGCAACCGTAAAAGGAGATGTGCATGATATTGGTAAAAATATTGTGAGTGTGGTTCTAGGTTGTAATAATTACGAAATCATTGATTTGGGCGTTATGGTGCCGCCAGAAAAAATAGTAGAAACTGCCATTAAAGAGAATGTAGATATTATTGGTTTAAGCGGATTGATTACACCTTCGCTAGATGAAATGGTGTATGTTTCTAAATCTTTAGAAAAAAAGAACATTACTATCCCAATAATTATTGGTGGAGCAACAACATCTCGTGCGCATACCTCGGTTAAAATTGCGCCGAATTACAGCAATACTGTTGTGCATATTAACGATGCGTCTAGAGCAGTAACGGTTGTTGGTGAGTTATTAAACCGAAACAATAAAATTTATAAAGAGCAAATAAGAGAAGAATACGATAAGTTTAGAGAACAGTTTTTAAGCAGAACTAGAAAGAAAGAATTTCTAACTATTGAAGATGCACGAAAAAACAAGTTTGCTATCGATTGGAAGACTTCTCAAATTACAAAACCAAAGCAATTAGGAATTCAAGATTTTCAGGATTTTGATATTACTAAATTAGAAGATTTTATTGACTGGTCTCCATTTTTTAGAAGTTGGGATTTACATGGTAAATATCCGGATATTCTTACCGATGAAGTGGTAGGAGAACAAGCAACCGAATTATTTAAAGACGCACAAGAATTATTGCAACGTGTGTTTCAAGAAAAGCTTTTAAAAGCGAAGGCTGTTTTTGGGTTGTTTCCTGCAAATACAGTGAATGATGATGATATTGAAGTTGTTTTGTCACCTCGAGCGCAGTCGAGAGGTCTCAGCAATGAAGACACTTTAAACTTCTTAACGCTACGTCAGCAATCTAAAAAAGCAGTAGGGAAACCAAACCTTTCTATTTCCGATTTTATTGCTCCTAAAGAAAGTGGCATTCAAGATTATATGGGTGCATTTTGTGTGTCCACAGGATTTGGAACCGCCGAACTTGCAAAGCAATTTGAGGATGCACATGATGATTATAATTCCATTATGATAAAAGCATTAGCAGATCGATTAGCAGAAGCCTATGCCGAATATTTACATAAAGAAGTAAGAACGAAATATTGGAGTTATGCTGCAGACGAAAAACTAAGCAATCAAGATTTAATAAAAGAAAGCTATAAAGGTATTCGTCCGGCACCTGGCTATCCTGCTTGTCCAGATCATTTAGAAAAAAGAACAATATGGGAATTGTTAGATGTAGACAATAGAATAGGCGTAGCACTTACTGAAAGTTTAGCCATGTGGCCAGCAGCAAGTGTAAGTGGTTATTATTTTGCCAATCCGGAAGCGAAGTATTTTGGACTAGGGAAAATTAAAGAAGACCAATTAGCAGATTACGCAAAGCGAAGAGCTATAGGTTTAGAAGAAGCAGAGAAATGGTTGAGTCCGAATTTAGCGGATTAATAATTCCTGCGCAGGCAGGAATCTATTAGCAAATAGAAAGGATTCTTTGTTTAGAAATCAGACCGTAGCAAGTAGACGCGTTAAGGATAGAACGGTTTGTTTGAGCTCCTCGAAGAGAGCGAGTAGTGAAAGCCTGACGTTTTGCGATCCTGGCAGGTTTTAAAAACCTAGCAGGTATGCGTAAAAGGTAACGCCAAAATAAAAAATAGTTTAATTAAAGAGATTCCCATTTTCGTGGGAAGTAAGTATGAAAGTAACTGAACACATAAAAAACGCAAAAGGGGAAACGTTGTTTTCCTTTGAAATTATTCCGCCAAAAAAAGGAAAAAACATTCAGGATTTATATGATAATATTGATCCTTTAATGGAATTTAAACCTCCTTTTATAGATGTTACTACGTCTAGAGAAGAGTATATTTATATTGAGAAACAAGGACTTTTAGATCGAAAAATCACAAGAATGCGCCCTGGAACTGTTGGTATTTGTGCTGCTATTAAACATAAATATGATGTAGATACGGTGCCGCATGTGTTGTGTGGTGGTTTTAGTAAAGAGGAAACCGAGTATTTGTTGGTCGATTGTCATTATTTAGGAATCAATAATGTGATGGCTTTACGTGGCGATGCGATGAGTCATCAAAAATATTTTGAAGCACAAAAAGGCGGACATAAATATGCTACGGATTTGGTGGCTCAAATTCAGAACTTGAATTGCGGACAATATTTACACGATGTTTTGGAGGTGGATGATAAATCTGATTTTTGCATTGGTGTTGCTGGATACCCCGAGAAACATATTGAAGCACCTTCTTTACAAACCGATTTAAAACGATTGAAAGAAAAGGTAGATGCGGGAGCAGATTATGTGGTGACGCAAATGTTTTTTGATAATCAGAAATATTTTAAGTTTGTGGAAGCTGCTAAAAAAGCAGGGATTCATGTGCCTATTATTCCAGGAATAAAACCCATTGCCGTACAAAGACACTTGCAATTATTACCTCAGGTTTTTAAAATAGATTTACCACAAGATTTAATTCAAGCGGTAGAGAATTGTAAAGACAATAAGCAGGTGCGAGAAGTGGGAATTGAGTGGGCGATTAAGCAATCTAAAGAGTTGCAAGATGCTGGTGTTCCCGTGCTTCATTTTTATTCTATGGGGAAAAGTGATAATATAAAAACGATTGCTTCGGCTTTATTTTAAATTTTATACTTTTGCGCTCTAACTAAATTTAATGAAGCGTTTATTAACCTACATTCTTTGTCTTTTTTGTGCTTTTGTTTTTTCGCAAGAAAAGAAAAATACCAATGCTTATTTTGATGTAAATTATTTTACAGGAAATATAGCGTTACATAATAATGATATTTCGCATTTAATTAAAGGACATCCGGAAGGATTTATTTTAAGTTGGAATAAGAAAACCTTTGGAGAAGAAGCTTGGCAACAGCGCTACAACTATCCGGATTACGGATTTTCTCTTGCTTATCAAGATTTAAAAAATAGCGTGCTTGGTAATAATGTTTCTGTTTATGCACATTATAATTTTTACTTTTTAAAACGAAACCTCATGTTTCGAATTGGACAAGGGTTAGCCTATACTTCTAATCCGTATGATAAAGTAGATAACCATAAAAATGTCGCTTTTGGTTCTAGTCTTTTAAGTAGTACCTACGCGATGCTGAACTATAAAAAAGAACGCATTTTTGATCGGTTTGGTTTGCAGGCTGGAGTTTCGTTAATTCATTATTCTAATGCCAATGTAAAAGCGCCAAATGCGAGTGTAAATACCATTGCTTTTAATGTTGGTGTGACCTATAGTTTAGACGAAGAAGAAACGGAATACATCGATACCTTAACCAAAGAAAAATTTAAACAGCCTATAAAATATAATGTTGTTTTTAGAAGTGGTGTGAATGAAAGTGATGTTGTTGGTACTGGACAGTTTCCATTCTATATTCTTTCGGCTTATGCAGACAAACGTTTAAATCGTAAAAGTGCCATTCAATTAGGAACCGATGTTTTCTTCTCTACTTTTTTAAAGGAACACATAAAATATAGAGCAGCTGCTTTTCCGGAAGAAGGAGAAGATGGTACTGCAGACTACAAACGTGTTGGTGTTTTTGCTGGTCATGAGTTGTTTATCAACAAAATGTCTTTAGTAACACAGTTTGGTTACTATGTGTATTACCCTTATGATTTTGAAGGACAAACCTATTTAAGAATTGGTTTAAAACGTTATTTTGGCGAAAAATGGTTTGCTGCATTAACGTTGAAGTCACACGGAGCAAAAGCGGAAGCGGTAGAGCTTGGTGTTGGGATTAGATTGTAATAGGAAACATAAATATTCCATAATAGTATTAAAAATAGATGCTGCGTTGCAGGGCAGAAGGACGTTAAAAATGAAAAAATACATATACATACTTATTACATTATTGGTGTTTTCTTGTGATAGCGAGGATGCAAACGACTGTTTTCAAAAAGCAGGAAAAATAGTGCAAGAGGAAGTGATGCTTACTTCTTTTGAAAAAATATTAGTGAATAGAGATGTGGAGCTAATACTAAAACAAGGAATCGATTTTCAGGTGGTTATTGAAACTGGTGAAAATTTATTACAGGATGTGGAGGCAAAAGTGGTAGACAATGAATTACAACTTACCGATACTAATACTTGTAACTACGTTCGGGATTATGGGGTGACTAAAGTGTATGTAACGGCACCAAATATTACTGAAATTAGAAGCTCTACACAATATGATATTTCTAGTGATGGTGTTTTAAATTATACGGATTTAGAATTGTTTTCGGAAGATTTTAATGCTCCTGATAGTTTTACTGTTGGCGATTTTAAACTACAGGTAAATACGCAAAACTTACGTGTGGTAGGAAACAATATTTCTTCGTTTTATATTTCGGGTGCTACCCAAAAATTATACGTTGGTTTTTTCTCTGGAACCGGACGTTTTGAAGGTTCAGATTTAATTGCCCAAGAGGTACAGATTTACCATAGGGGAACGAATGACATTCTTGTTAATCCGCAAGCATCTATTACTGGTGAAATTAGAAGTACAGGAGATGTTATTGCTTTTAACCATCCAGCAATTGTAAGTGTAGAGGAATTTTATAACGGACGATTGATTTTTGAGTAATCGCATTCCTGCGGAGGCAGGAATCTATAATTGAAATTCGTGTAACAGGTGCTTCTTTTTTCTTTTGTTAGATAGCATTAGCCATACTGTTAATAATAGCAAGCAAACTACCATATACAATGCTACAAGGTGCATTTCATCTGTATTTACATTAATGGCAACTACAAAGGCGCCAATAGAAATAATTCCTGCAAAAATAGCGTATCCAATTTCGTCATAAAACCAAGCATAAGGAAAAAAATGCGCTCCGGTTATGATTACATAGGTCATTACAAAATACGTTGGGTTCTCTCTTAATATAAAGAACAAGAAAGGAAAGTAAAAGAGTTGTGCTAAATTAAGCCACATTCCTAAGGGTTGAAGCGGATTTGTTTTTGTTGTCCATTTCGTTTTAAGAATTTTGGATAAAAGAAGCGCCAAAGGAAGCATAGTAACTCCAACATAAAAGGTTAGAATACTTTTACTATATGGTTCTTTTGGTAAGGTCCATATATAAGCAATTGCACTCCAAACAATAGCGGCAGAAATAATAAAATCAATACCACTTTTCGCATTAATAGCTAATTCTAATTTCAAGTTTTTTAAATCTAGTGTATTCATGGTATTATTTAGTTGGTTTAGGGCTAAAATACATAGATAGAAGCTGTTTTAATAAAATAAATTCCTGAAGTGTAGATTTCCTTATCTGAGCTGTAAGATAAGGAGAGTGTTGCTTTAAGTAAGTGGCGTTTTTGAAAGGGAATTAGAGTTGGCAATGGATTAACTATAATGTTTTATATGGGTGTTACCCATAGTATTTTATTCCGTTTATAGTGCAATCGTAATTAATTCACCTTGTTCTATCATAGGATGATATTTTTCAATTGTTTCACAATCTTTTTTCACACTTGGAATTTGTTCAGGATATAAATGATAAATACCAAACATTTTTGCATCAATCTGAATTTCCATTTCCTTTGAATTACTTAAAATCCAATAAGGAACAAAAGCCCAGTCAATATTTTTAATTTTGCTTATTGTTTCTGGATTGGTTGTGTCTCCAGATAAATATATTTTTTTATTGTGCCAAGTTATTAAATATGAATAGTGTCTAAAAGGAATTCCAAAAAATGTATGTTTAGTTTTAAAAGCTTTAATGTCAAAATCTTCTATAGTTTCACCTAGTTTTTCTAAATCAGAGATATTAGAAACTCCGAATTTTTGTCCGTTCTTTTCTTTTAAAATTTTTTTTAAATGCTTTTTCGAATAATGGTCAGCGTGTTTATGGGTAAATATGAAAATAGAATTTTCTTTAATACTATCTAATTCCGTTTCATCAAATTTCATATAGTTATATGCCCCAGATTTATATGGAAAATCAATATAGAAATTTGTCGTTCCATCTGTCATATATAGTCCGCAGTTTCCCATAAATTCAATTTTGATTTCATTTGTTTGGGAAAACCCAAGAGTACCAACTAAAGATAAAGTTAGCGTAAAAAATATTTTCTTAAATGTTCTTTTCATTATCGTGGCCATACAAAGTGGGTAACGGTTTTATATTAAAAGAGTTGCGTTTTTGCGTGCGAGGATTTTCCGTAGGAAAATCAGATGTTGCAAAAGTGCACTGTTCTTTGTTTAAATACTAATCTACGCATTATTTTTATGCGATGTTGTGCAACGTTTTTTATTCATTTTCTTTAAATTCCACAGTTGTTTTAAAACGAAAAAGTTCGTTGTTTGCAATCATTTCGTGTTCAAATATAACCTCTATTTCTCCTTCTGTGTTATAAATGTTTTCACTAATTTTATTAAAAGTCAGTTTATTAATATCAAATGGATTGTGGGCACTTCCAACAGAAACAGAAGCATCATTGTCGGAATCTTTATCAGTTGTAATTACTAGCCCGTCTAGTTCGTTCGGGTTTGCTATATCCAATTTCAGAAACTCAATAACTAACCAAGTATCCAAAGGTTGTTGTTCGTAGTCAAGTCCAGAATCAAAGGGTTGTAATGGAATTATTATTCTATGGAATAATGTATTTTCTAATCCGATATGTTCATTTTCAAACCAATACTTTTCAACTGTTCCGTTTTCTGCTTGAGTTTTATTCTGAAGGTCAATGTTTACCTTTTTATAGGAAGGGATTTCAACTCCAATTTTATCAGAGATTTTTGTCTTTTTCTTCCAAAATTCAAATATTCCCATAGTTTTCTCAAATGTTGCATAACTTGTAATATAGTAACTTTTGCAAATCATATCCCGGAAATAACTCTGGATATTATAAGCTTTGTGTAACTGTTATCCTATAAAGATAATTTTTTTATGGCAATAAAAAGGTAAACAACTAACTCGTTAACTCTCTAAACAAACTCTCTAAACTCGCATTTTTCTGGTTTAATTGTAGAATCTTTAACTCATTATCATGTGCAAAATCAAATACATGAGATCGCATATCTTCGGTAGTAGCAAAAGTGATTTCGTAAATAAAGTCATGCGTGTTTTTTACACTTTTCACCTTTGGTAGTTTTAGTAAAAAAGCATCTTCCACACGGTAATCAAATTCCACAATAACCACTTGTTCTTTTTCGGTACGTAATTCTTTCAAGGTTTTATTCGCAACAATTTCCCCTTTATTAATAATAATCACACGATCACACATGGCTTCTACTTCTTGCATAATATGTGTAGAAAGGAAAACAGTCTTTTCTTTACCGATACTTTTTATCAGGTTTCTAATGTCTACTAATTGATTTGGGTCTAAACCTGTGGTAGGTTCGTCCAAAATTAAAACATCGGGATTGTGTAAAAGCGCATTTGCCAAACCAACACGTTGTCTGTATCCTTTAGAAAGCTGTCCTATTTTTTTATGTGCTTCCGGCGTTAAGCCAGTAAGCGTAATAACTTCATCGATTCTATTTTTAGTAACACCATACACTTGCGCGTTAAAAGCAAGATACTCTCTAACGTACTGTTCTAAATATAAAGGGTTGTGTTCTGGTAAATAGCCAACACTTTGCTGTACTTGCTTGGTGTTGCTTTTTACATCATGTCCGTTTACTTTTGCTTCTCCTTCTGTAGCATCTAAATAGGTGGTTAAGATTTTCATCATGGTAGATTTTCCTGCACCATTGGGACCAAGAAAACCAACTATTTCAGGTTTGCTGACTTTAAAAGATATCTGGTTTAACGCTTTTTGCGTGCCATATACTTTAGAAATGTTTGTAACTTCAATAGACATAGATAAATAGTTTCTTCAAAAATAATAGTAATTATATAATTTAATAGATTAATAACTACTAAATCTTTAAAAATTCAAGGTAAAAGACAAAAAACTATTTCAACAATTTTGTTTATTCATATAATTAATTACTTTAGCCACGTAATAATGAACATGATAACAAACTTTACATTTTATAGCTGGGTATATTTCTTTTTTAGATAAAGGAACGAGACGTTGTATATGTATTTTTAAATATAAATTAAACAAAAAGTCTCGATATATCGAGGCTTTTTTTTTTGCATCATTTTTTGTAAAAAAGGATCACAATAAATAATTATGATTAAATCGGTAGCAATTCAAGGAGTACAAGGATCTTTTCACCATATTGTAGCACAGCAATATTTTGGAAACCAGGTTGCTATACAAGAATGTTTGTCTTTTGACGAAACAGTTCAAAACCTTTTAGATAAAAAAGTGGATGCTGTAATTATGGCTTTAGAGAATTCTATCGCAGGATCTATAATCCCTAATTACGCATTAATAGATAATCATAATTTACATATCGTTGGTGAGCAGTATTTAGATATTCAGCATAATTTGATGGCGTTGCCAAATCAAAGTATTGCAGATATTACCGAAGTATATTCGCATCCTATGGCATTATTACAATGTAAGGAGTTTTTTAAAAAGCATCCACACATTAAGCTTATTGAAGATAAAGATACTGCTGAGGTTGCACAACGAATTCAGAAAAATAATTTAAAAAATGTTGGAGCAATAGCAAGTGCTTTGGCTGCAGATATTTTTGAATTAGAAGTTTTAGCCGAAAGCATTCAAACGATTAAACTGAATGAAACTCGTTTTGTAATTGTAAAACGTGAGAATCATGAATTTCCGGAAAACGAAATAAATAAAGCATCTATTAAGTTTGAGCTAGAACACAAACGAGGAAGCTTGGCAGCGATTCTTAATGTGATGAGCGACTGTAAGATGAGTCTTACCAAAATACAATCGCTACCAAAAATGAAACACCTTGGACCTATGCTTTTTTTGTAGATATCACTTTTGATGCGTATGCAGATTATAAAAAAGCAAAATCGATATTAGAGATAATGGCACAAGATTTTAAAATATTAGGCGAATTTAAAAACGCAAAGCAATGATACAAGTAGCAGACAGATTACATACCGTAGAAGAGTACTACTTCTCTAAAAAGTTGCGTGAAGTAAACTTGCTTATAGCAAACGGAAAACCAATTATTAATTTAGGTATTGGTAGTCCAGATTTACAACCTCCAACAAAAGTAATAACAGCTATAGCAAATAGTTTTCAAGATGCTACAGCGCATAAATACCAAAGCTATCAAGGCTTGCCAGAATTACGCGAAGCTATTACTGGTTTTTATAGAGACCAATTTTCGGTACATGTAAGTGCTATGACAGAAGTGTTGCCATTAATGGGAAGCAAAGAAGGTATCATGCATATTTCTATGGCTTTTTTAAATGAAGGTGACGAAGTGCTAATTCCAAATCCGGGATATCCAACCTATGCTTCGGTGACAAAATTACTTGGTGCAAAACCTGTTTTTTATGATTTGGAAGAAAGTAAAGGATGGCTTCCTAATTTAAAGGAATTAGAGAAATCAGACTTAAGTAAAGTGAAAATTATGTGGCTTAATTATCCACACATGCCAACAGGAACAAAAGCAACAGAGCAGTTATTTGAAGATGTGGTTGCCTTTGCTTTAAAGCATGATATTTTAATTGTAAATGACAATCCGTATAGTTTTATTTTAAACGATACACCAAGAAGTATTTTAAGCGTTAGAAAAGCGAAAGAGGTTTGTTTAGAGCTAAACTCACTAAGTAAAACTTTTAATATGGCTGGTTGGCGAGTAGGAATGGTTTTAGGAAGCGCGGCTCATATTCAAGCAATTATTAAAGTAAAAAGCAATATGGATTCTGGCATGTTTTATGGCATTCAGAAAGGAGCAATAGAAGCTTTGAAATGTTCTAGCATGTGGTATAAGAGTTTAAATAGTGTGTATGAGCAAAGACGTAAATTAGTTTGGAAACTGGCAGATGCATTAAACTGTACATATAATAAAGAGGCTTCCGGATTATTTGTTTGGGCAAAATTACCACCACATTTTAAATCGGAAGAATTTATAGATGTGCTACTAAAAGAAAACCACATATTTATTGCGCCAGGAACCATTTTTGGAACACAAGGAGAAGGTTATGTAAGGTTTTCACTATGTGCTTCGACCGAGGATTTAGAAGAAGCGCTAGCAAGAATTTAGTTCGTTTACAGTATAACAGAGAAATGACCTGCAAGGTTTAAAACAAAATTGTAGGTCTAAAAAAGATAAAATGCTTCCTTTTAGGAAGTGGTCTTGAAAAGACAAATGGGAATGAAAAATATATACATAGTTGGCGTAGGATTAATTGGAGGAAGCATCGCTAAAGATGTGAAGGACTTAAATCCTAGTATTAGCATATTTGGTATAGATTCTAATGCCGAACATTTAAAACAAGCATTAGAATTAAATGTAATTGATTTTGAAGCAACATTAAAAGATGTCGCACAGGCAGATTTTGTAATACTTACAGTGCCTGTAGATGTTTCGGTGAAAATATTACCAGGAATACTAGATATGGTAAGTGATGATGCCTTGGTTATGGATGCAGGTTCTACAAAAAGAGATATTTGCAAAGCGGTAGAAAACCATCCAAAACGAAGAAATTTTCTAGCAACACATCCTATTGCAGGAACAGAGTTTTCCGGACCAAAAGCAGCCATGGTAGGTTTGTTTCAAAAGAAAACAAATATCATTTGCGAAGTAGAAAAAACAGCCTTCAAATTACAAGAAAAAGCATTGGCTATTTTTCAAATAATGGGAATGCGTATTCGTTATATGAATCCGGAAGCACACGATAAACACATTGCTTACGTATCGCATTTATCACATATTAGTGCATTTATGCTAGGGAAAACAGTAATTGATAAAGAACGAAACGAACGCGATATTTTTGATATGGCAGGAAGTGGATTTGCTTCCACAGTACGATTGGCAAAAAGTTCTCCAGCAATGTGGACACCAATTTTTCAGCAGAATAAAGAAAATGTAATTGAAACTTTAGAAGAATACATCAGCAATCTTACCCATTTTAAAGATAGTATGAAAGCAGATGATTTTGAAACCATTTTTAATGAAATGGAAAACACCAATTACATTAAAGATATATTAAACGGAATACAGTAAATATAAATAACAAAATTCCTTCCTTTTTTATGGGAAGGTGGCTTTAGATGTGAATCGGAAGTCAGAAGCGTAAATAAAATAAGTTGAATTAATAAGATTCCACTTTTGTGGAAAATGAGTATGGAAAACAAGAAAGAATTAAGAACATGGTTGGATGACATGAATTTAGATCATCCTCTAGTAATAGCAGGGCCATGTAGCGCAGAAACAGAAGAGCAAGTTTTAAAAATTGCACATGAGTTAAAAGATACTGATGTAAACTATTTTAGAGCTGGAATTTGGAAACCAAGAACAAGACCAGGAAATTTTGAAGGTGTTGGTGCTTTAGGTTTAAAATGGTTACAAAAAGTAAAGGCCGAAACAGGAATGAAAACTTGTACGGAAGTTGCAAATGCAAACCACGTAAAATTAGCTTTAGAACATGATATTGATTTATTATGGATTGGCGCACGTTCTACTGTAAGTCCGTTTATCATGCAAGAAATTGCAGATGCTTTACAAGGAACAGATAAAATTGTACTTGTGAAAAATCCGGTAAATCCAGATTTAGCTTTATGGTTAGGTGGAATTGAAAGATTACATACTGCAGGAATTAAAAACTTAGGAGCAATTCATAGAGGTTTTTCAACATACGAAAAATCGAAATATAGAAACATTCCAGAATGGCAAATCGCTATTGAGTTTCAAAATAAATTTCCAGACCTTCCTTTAATTAACGATCCTTCGCATATTACAGGAAATAGAGAAATGATTTTTGATGTTTCACAAACAGCATTAGACCTTAATTTTGATGGTTTAATGGTAGAAACACATTACGATCCCGACAATGCTTGGAGTGATGCTGCACAACAAGTAACACCAAAGACTTTAGTGCAAATAATGACGGATTTACGTATTAGAAAAGAATCGGATCCAGAAGCAGAATACAATACCGAACTAAATAACCTTAGAGCACAGATTGATGTGGTAGATAATCAAATTATTGATTTATTAGGTAAAAGAATGAAAGTAGCCGATGGTATTGGATCGCTTAAAAAACAGAAAAACGTTTCTGTTTTACAAAGCAAACGATGGAACGAAATACTAGGTAAAATGGTTCTTGAAGGAGATGAAAAAGGATTAAGTGAAGAGTTTATTTTACGTATGTTTAAAGCAATTCACCAAGAATCTATTAATCACCAAGAAAAGATTCTAAAAGCATAGTTTACACTATAAATTTAATAAAAGGCTCACAATTATGTGGGCCTTTTTTATGTACAGCTATTTCACGCACTCAAAAGTACGTTTCACTCATTATCGGTTTTATAGACTACAGATTAGTTATAGGTTTGATTAACAAACCAAAAACCAATCGTTATGAAACAAATTACAATCTTCTTTTTAGTATTAAGCTTTTCGTTTACAGCCTTTTCCCAAGTGAAAATTACAGGATTAGTTTCCGACACTATAGATGTGCTTCCTGGTGCAAATATTATAATAAAAGGAACTGCAATAGGAGTAACAACCAATCCCGATGGTTATTTTGAATTAGAAGTAAACCAAAAGGACACCATTTCCATTTCCTATATTGGTTATGTTACCAAAGACGTAGTAATTAAAAATCAAAAAAGTGTAAACACCGTTTTAGAGATAGACAATGCTATAGAAGAAGTTGTGGTAATTGCAGGATGTATTGGAAGGTGTAGAAGTGAATTTACTTATTGTGGTGCCTATTGTGAAATAGTCGATATGTATTTAGATAAAACACTAGAGGGAAACCAAGTTAATCTATATCCAAATCCATCTGTAACAGGAGATTTTAATTTAAGATTTCTTAAAAAATATAAGAAAGTAACGGTTTTTGTTACTAATATTTCTGGTCAAATAATACAGTCCAATATATTTCAGAATGTGAATAATATAGAGCGTTTAGATCTCTCTAGGTTTTCTTCAGGAATTTATATTATTAATATAATTGCAGATGATGAAAGATTACCCACTAAAAAAGCAATTATAGGTTAATAAAATCAATATAAAAATCGTTATTTTGTAGCTTAATTAAATGAATGACAGGACTAGTTTATAAATCGACAGGAAGTTGGTACACAGTGAAAACAGAACTGGGTACTACATATCCTTGTAGAATAAAAGGAAAGTTTAGATTACAAGGTATTAAAAGTACCAATCCTATTGCTGTTGGTGATATTGTAGATTTTGATTTAGATACCGATAACAATGAAAATCCAACAGGTGTAATTAAATATATTCACGATAGAAAAAATTACATTGTTAGAAAATCGGTAAACCTTTCTAAACAAACCCATGTCATTGCATCTAATATCGATCAGGTATTTTTATTGATTACTATTGATAATCCACCAACATCGACTTCTTTTATCGATCGTTTTTTAGTTACCGCAGAAGCCTATTCTATAAAAACCGTTTTACTTTTTAATAAAGTGGATACTTATGATAAAGAGACTTTAGACGAAGTACGTTATCTAGCGCATATTTATAGAGAAATAGGTTATGAATGTATTGGTGTTTCAGCAACTACAGGGAAAAATGTAGATAAAGTAAAAGCCATGATGGATGATAAAGTAAGTATGTTTGCTGGTCATTCTGGAGTTGGTAAATCGACACTTGTAAACGCGATAGAACCAAATTTAGACTTAAAAACCAAAGCTATTTCTACCCAGCATAGCCAAGGACAGCACACCACCACTTTTGCCGAGATGTTTGATCTTAGTTTTAATGCTAAAATTATAGATACTCCAGGAATAAAAGGATTTGGTATTGTTGATATGGAAAAGGAAGAAATAAGTGATTATTTTCCAGAGTTTTTCGAACTAAAACAAAATTGTAAGTTCAATAACTGTTTGCATATCGAAGAACCAAAATGTGCTATAAAAGATGCCGTAGAAAAAGGTGTTATTGCAGAATCTCGTTACCGAAGCTACGTAAGTATTATTGAAGGCGAAGATGAACACTACAGAACAGATAATTATAATTAAAAATTCCCAAGAAGGCGAATTTTATACGTAAAGAGATAAGTAATATTCATGTTGTCACCTGGAGTGCAGTCGAAAGGTCTTTAAAACAATTAAAGTTTTAATATGAAAGCCGTTATACAAAGAGTCACACAAGCAAGCGTTACTATTGAAGATAAACAAGTCGCTTCCATTAAAAACGGATTGTTAATTCTTTTAGGCATTGTTCCAGAAGATAAAAAAGAAGACATCCAATGGTTATCTAACAAAATTGTAAACCTTCGTATTTTTAATGATGCAGATGGTGTGATGAATACTTCACTTTTAAATAGTAATGGTGACGCCATTGTGGTTAGTCAGTTTACATTACACGCAAATACCAAAAAAGGAAACCGACCAAGTTATATTAAAGCAGCAAAACCTGATGTTGCTATTCCTTTATATCAAGATTTTATTTCCCAAATAGAAAAAGATTTAGGTAAATCTATTCAGACAGGAGAATTTGGTGCAGATATGCAAGTCGCCCTTTTAAATGATGGTCCTGTTACTATCATTATAGATACTAAAAATAGAGAATAAAATCTCTGTTTTGTTTTGTGTATTTGTAAAAAGTAGTACTTTTAAAATCGCAAACCCAACTAGATGATTTCAAGGCAATTCCTACTTATTTTTTTCTTCATTATTTCTGTTTTTTCAATACAATCGCAGGATGAAAACCTATTAAAGTATAAAACAATTCCTTTTGCTTTAAAGGAAAATGCAAATGCTGTAATTCGGTCAGAGATAATTCATTTTGAAATAAAAGATTATGATCAAATGGTTTATACAAACAAACGTATAGTTACCATACTTAATAAAGAAGGGGATAGCAAGCAAAGCGCATTTCAACACTACGATAAGAATACAAGTATTAAAAGATTAGAAGCTAGAATTTATAACGCTCAAGGTGAAGAAATCAAAAAAATTAAAGAAAAAGATTTTTTAGATGTAAGTGCTGTAAGCGGCGGGACATTGTATTCAGATAATCGTGTTAAATATTTAAAATATACACCAACCAGTTATCCGTATACAATTAAATTTGAAACAGAAGTGGTCTATAAATCCACTGCTTTTTTATATGGTTGGAGACCTATTGAAGGTTTTTATGCGAGTACCGAAAATGCAGAATATAAAATTACAAACTTATCCGATGCAAAAGTTAGGATACAAACGTTAAATTTTGAGAGTTATAATATTAATAAGAAAAGTGAGTATCATTTTATTGCTGAAAATCTAAAGGCTATTAAAAGTGAGTCTTACAGTCCTTCTTTTAAAACCTATGCACCATATTTAAAAGCGACACTTACAGATTTCAATATGGAAGGTGTTCGAGGAGTTAATAATAACTGGCAAGATTTTGGAAAATGGATGTATGATGAATTAATCACTGGAACCGAAGCATTACCACAAACAGTAAAAGATGAAATAAGGCAAAAAACAGCATTAGCTACATCAGATAGAGAGAAAGCGAAAATAGTTTATGCGTACATGCAAAACAAAACGAGATACATAAGTGTGCAGGTAGGTATTGGTGGCTGGAAACCTATGTTAGCCAAAGATGTCGATCGACTAGGTTATGGGGATTGTAAAGCACTAACAAATTACACAAAATCCTTATTAACAGAAGTGGGAGTAGTGTCTTATTATACGGTGGTACATGGTGATTATGATATTATAGATATCGATAAGGATTTTTCTTCATTACAAGGAAATCATGTGATATTAAGCATTCCAGATGAAGAAGATTATGTATGGTTAGAATGTACTAGTCAAACAAGTCCTTTTGCATATAATGCAAACTTTACAGATGATAGAGATGTTTTAGTAGTTACTCCAGAAGGTGGAAAAATTGTACACACCAAAGTATATACTGCAGATGAAAACACAACAGAGAACAAAGCAAAAATACAACTAGAGGCAACGGGAGATATTACTGCTCAAGTAGAAATTATTTCCAAAGGCGCAAGATATTCTCATCATTATTATTTAGAAAACGAATTAGAAAAAGATCAAAAATTACATTACAAAGAAAGTTTTAATACGGTTAATAATCTGGAAATCCTTAGTGTAACTTTTAACAATAATAAAGAAGATATTGTTTTTAAAGAAAAATTAGATGTCAAAGCAAAAAAATATGCATCTAAACTCGGAGAAAGAATTTTATTGAAACCTAATGTTTTTATAATGGAAGAGTATGTACCTCCGCGTTATAAAAACAGAAAATTACCTTTTCAAATTAGTAGAGGAAAAGTAAATATAAGCACCTTTGAAATAGAACTACCAAATACACTACAAGTAGAAGCGTTGCAAGACAGTGTTACCATTTCTAATAAGTTTGGTGATTATCATTTTTCTATTATTCAAAAAGACGAAAACACACTTTTGTTTAATAGAAAGTTTAAATTAAAAAAAGGAGATTACACAAAAGAAGAATATAAAGCATTTAGAGATTTTCTGTTGTTAGTTGCAAAACATGATAAATCTAAAATAGTATTAAAATCTAACTAATAAATCTAATGAATAAAACACTAATAGTCATTGCGTTATTAATCGCACAATTCACATTTTCTCAAGATTTTAAATTTGGTAAAGTGAGTAAAGCAGAATTAGAGGAAAAGCAACACCCAATAGAGCCAAATGCAAATGCTGCAATCTTATATAAAAATCAAGACATTTCTTTTGTCTATGAACAAGGGGCTGGTTTTGAGCAAGAAAACCTTATACATGAAAGAATAAAAATTTATAATAAAGATGGATATGATTATGCAACAAAAAGAATCAAACTCTATAATGAATCTCTAACAACAAAAGATAATTTAAAAGGGTTAAAAGCATATACGTATACATTAGAAAAGGGTAAAATTGTTAAAACTAAATTGAAAAGTGATGCTATTTTTGATGAAGAAAACAATAAATACTGGAAAACAACAAAACTTACTATGCCAAACATTCAAGATGGTTGTATAGTAGAATTTAAATACATTGTAAAATCCACTTTATTAAGTATAGACGATATTCTTTTTCAAAAAGCAATACCAATTAATAAGTTTGACTTTAAAGTAGCAACTCCAGAATATTATAAGTATAAAGCCATGTCTAATCTTAAAGCTACTTATATCCCTGAATTTACTGTAGATAAAATGTATAAAAAGGTGATGTTTAAATATACAGAAGCTGCTAATTCTAATAAAGCAGTCACAAGAGGGACTTATGGTGGTGAAGCTTCAAGATCAGAAACATATACCAATGAAATCGATGTTGCATTTAATGTAATTACATCTAATCTTGAAAATATTCCTGCTTTAAAAGAGGAGATCCTTGTAGATAACCTATCTAATTATCAGGCAAGATTAAAGATGGAGTTAGAATCTATAAATTATCCAAATCAACCAGTAAAGAGGTATGCTAGCTCTTGGGATGAAGTTGCAAAAACTATTTATAAATCCGATGATTTTGGAGAACAACTAAGTAAGAATAACTATTTCAAAAAAGATTTAGATGCAATCCTTCAAGGACTAAATACTCCGGAAGAAAAGATTATTACCATTTTTAATTATGTAAAATCTAAAGTGAAATGGAATAATTTATATGGGTATTATACAGATCTTGGTGTTTCCAAAGCATATAAAGAGGGTTCTGGTAATGTTGCAGATATCAATCTAATGCTGGTTGCCATGTTACGACATAGTGGTGTTGAAGCAAACCCCGTTCTTGTTAGTACAAAAAGCAATGGTATTCCGCTTACAGCTACTAAAAAAGGATTTAATTATGTAATTGCTGCTATAGAATTACCTGAAGGAATTGTATTGTTAGATGCTTCTAGTACTTACGCGACTGCTAATATATTACCTAAGCATATACTGAATTGGCAAGGACGAATGATACGAGAAGATAATAGTTCTACTTGGGTAAGTTTACAGCCACAGCAAATTTCGAAACAAATTAGTTTTTTAAATGCTACAATTAGTGAAGACCTATCTATAACAGGTAAAGTTAGAGAGCAATTAACCAGTCATTTAGCATTGTCGCACAGACAAGAGTTTAATAATAAAAAAGACGAAGTACTAATTAGAGATATTGAAGAAGGGAAAGGAGACCTTGTAGTAAGTGGTCTTGAAGTAAAGGCAGCTAAGCAACTATTAAAGCCGATTTTAATTTCTTACGAATATAATTTACAAAACGGAATAGAAGAAATAGCAGATAAATTATACTTCTCCTCCTTGTTGTTTTTTACTCCAGAAGAAAATTTGTTTAAACAAGAAACTAGAGAATACCCCATAGATTTTTCCTATCCTGTTTCACAAAAATATGTAATCAATATTAAAATTCCTGAAGGATATGAAATAGAGTCCTTTCCAGAAAATGAAAAATTTCTCTTCAATGGTAATGATGGTGTTTTCACCTATTTATTAAATCATAAAGACAATCTATTACAGATAACAACAAACCTTGATATTAATAAAACAATCATCTTACCACAAGATTATCTCGAGTTTAAGAAGTTTTTCGATTTAGTAGTCAAAAAACAAACCGAACAAATAGTGCTTAAAAAAATGTAATGGCATCCATTTTTGCACACGGATTAGTAGCATACACTACCACAAAAGTAATCGATTCTAAAACCAACAAGTTGCTACTTTGGCTGGCAATAGGTTCTGCAATGCTTCCAGATTTAGATGTGATTGCTTTTAATTTTGGGATTCCTTATGTGCATCCTTTAGGACATAGAGGACTTACGCATTCTATAGTCTTTGCAGTACTTTGGAGTATGTTACTCGCTTTTCTCTTCGGAAAATCTAGAAAATACATCTTCTTTATCGTTCTGTTTTTATCCACAGTATCTCACGGACTTTTAGACGCCATGACAACAGGAGGAAAAGGAGTTGGCTTTTTTATTCCTTTAGATAATTCCAGATACTTCCTTCCTTGGCAAGTCATAAAAGTTTCCCCAATTGGTATAGAGAAGTTTTTTTCAGAATGGGGAATACGAGTAATTATTAGCGAATTACAGTATATCGCTATTCCATGCTGTATTATTTTAATAACTTTACATTTCCTAAAAAAGAAAAAAGCATGAGCATAAAAAACGCACAACTAGAAGTAGATAATTGGATAAAAAACCATGGTGTTCGTTATTTTAATGAGCTTACCAATATGGCACAACTCACCGAAGAAGTTGGTGAAGTTGCACGTATTATTGCAAGACGTTATGGAGAGCAAAGCGAAAAAGAAAGCGATAAAAATAAAGACCTTGGTGAAGAACTAGCAGATGTTATGTTTGTGGTATTATGTTTAGCAAACCAAACCGGAATCGATCTACAAGAAGCATTCGATAAAAAGCTAGACATTAAAACCAAACGCGATCACGATCGTCACCATAACAACGAGAAATTAAAATAACAATTATTTTGTCATATCGAGCACCGTCGAGATATCTCATAAAGTTTAAGTACCTATGAACGTACACCTTCAACAATCATCCATTGCAAAGCAATCTACAATACAAGTAACAGGTTCTAAAAGTGAATCTAACCGACTATTGCTATTGCAAGCTTTGTATCCAAATTTAGAAATTGATAATGTTTCTAATTCCGACGATTCTAAAGTCATGCAAAAAGCATTACTTTCTGTAGAAAATCACATAGACATTCATCACGCAGGAACCGCAATGCGTTTTTTAACCGCATATTTTTCTATTCA
Source organism: Lacinutrix himadriensis (assembly GCF_001418105.1). Classification (GTDB taxonomy): domain Bacteria; phylum Bacteroidota; class Bacteroidia; order Flavobacteriales; family Flavobacteriaceae; genus Oceanihabitans; species Oceanihabitans himadriense. The sequence goes on along the minus strand of NZ_LIQI01000022.1, from coordinate 18,989 downwards.
AAATAATAGAGAAGTGATTCTTACAGGTTCTAAAAGAATGCAAGAAAGACCCATTGCTATTTTGGTAGATGCATTAAGCCAATTGGGTGTCGCTATTCGTTATGAAAAAAACGATGGCTATCCTCCAATAAAAATCCAAGGAAAACAAATAACACAAAATAAAGTAACCTTAAAAGCAAACGTAAGTAGCCAATATATTTCGGCATTATTACTAATAGCGCCAAAACTAGAAAATGGTTTAGAACTTACTTTAGATGGTGAAATTACTTCTATTCCTTACATAAACATGACATTATCGTTACTTAACGATATTGGGGTGGCAACAAGCTTTGAAAATAATGTAATTAAAGTAAATCCGAAATCTGAAATTAAGAAGCAAAAATTAACCATCGAATCCGATTGGTCTTCCGCTTCTTACTATTACAGTATTGCTGCAATGGCTCCGGTTGGTACCCAAATTACATTAGCATCGTATAAAGAAAACTCCTTGCAAGGCGATGCATCCTTAGCTAAAATTTATACGCAGTTTGGTGTAGAAACCACTTTTAAAGATCATAAAATAACGCTTCAAAAAGTGGCAACGGTTGCTCCGGAAACGGTAATAACTTTAGATCTTAAAAATGCACCAGATATTGCGCAAACTATTGCTGTCACTTGTTTTGGACTAGGAATTGCATGCGATTTAAAAGGACTGCATACTTTAAAAATTAAAGAAACAGACCGACTTGTAGCTCTAAAAACCGAAATTGAAAAACTAGGAGGTAACGTAACTATTACAGATAAAACCTTACAACTAGAAACTTCTAGTGCTATAAATAAAGATATAAAAATAGCAACGTACCAAGATCATAGAATGGCGATGGCATTTGCTCCTTTAGCTTTAAAAACGTCCATAATTATTGAAGAAGCTTTCGTAGTTTCTAAATCGTATCCTACATTTTGGTCGGACTTAAAAAGTATCGGATTTAAAATTTCTGAATAATAATTGGCTATTTACTTGACAACGCCTACTTTGAGATTGTATATTTGTAACCTTGTAAAATACATTACAATACCTAATACTACTACATGCAGAACTTTAAAATGAAGTTGTCTCACTATCAATTTGAGCTTCCAGAAGAATTATTGGCAGAACATCCAGCAGAAAATAGAGATGAGTCTCGTTTAATGGTTTTAAACAGAGAAAAACAAACTATTGAGCATAAAATGTTCAAAGATATTATAGACTATTTTGAAGAAGATGATGTATTAATACTTAACAATACCAAAGTATTTCCGGCACGTTTATACGGTAATAAAGAAAAAACTGGAGCGCGTATCGAAGTGTTTTTATTAAGAGAACTTAATGAAGAACAACGCCTTTGGGACGTACTTGTAGATCCAGCACGTAAAATTCGTATTGGTAATAAATTATACTTTGGGGATGATGAAACCTTAGTAGCAGAAGTTATTGATAACACAACCTCTAGAGGTAGAACATTGCGTTTTCTGTATGATGGTTCTTACCAAGAATTTAGAAGAAAACTTACCGAATTAGGAGAAACACCTTTACCTAAATATATCAAGCGTGACGTAACTCCAGAAGATGAAGAACGTTACCAAACTATTTTTGCAAAAAATGAAGGAGCAGTAGCAGCACCAACTGCAGGTATGCACTTTTCTAAGCACCTTTTAAAGCGTTTAGAAATTAAAGGAGTAGAATTTGCCGAAGTAACACTTCACGTAGGTTTAGGTACTTTCAATGCCGTTGAGGTAGAAGATTTGTCTAAGCATAAAATGGATAGCGAAGAAATAATTATTGATGCAAAAGCAGCAAATATTATTAACACCGCGCAAAAGAATAAAAGACGTATTTGTGCAGTAGGTACCACAGCAATGCGTGCCGTAGAAAGTTCGGTTTCGTCAAGCGGTACATTAAACGAGTATGATGGTTGGACTAACAAATTCATCTTTCCACCGTACGATTTTAGTATTGCAAACTGTATGATTACAAACTTTCATACGCCAAAATCCACACTTTTAATGATGGCTTCCGCCTTTGCAGGTCATGAGTTTATTTTAAAAGCGTACGAAGAAGCAATAAAAGAGAAATATAATTTCTATAGTTATGGGGATGCGATGCTAATCATCTAACAAATAAATTATCAAATATATAAAGCCTCTTTTTTTAGAGGCTTTTTTTATGGCATTACCTTTTGCTCATACCTAGCAGGATCGCAAAACGTCGGGCTTTTGCAAGTCGCTTTTTTATGTTGCATATACGCAACAACATAAAAAGAGCTCCAACAATTGCGCAATCCCTAATGCACCTACCAATGGCATTTACACAAATTCAATAACAGTAATTCGTAAATCGTAATTCCTTTCACTACTTTTGCAAAGCAATGGCAACAACAAAAAAAGACATAAGAGCATTAAGCAAAGAACAACTTAGAGAATTCTTTGTAAAACAAGACGATAAAGCATTTCGTGGTAATCAGGTTTACGAATGGTTATGGAGCAAGTCTGCACATACTTTTGAAGACATGACAAACCTCTCTATAGAAACCAGACAAATGCTAGAAGATAACTTTGTTATCAATCATATTCATGTAGATACCATGCAAAAAAGTAGCGATGGTACTATAAAAAATGCAGTGCGTTTACATGATGGTTTAATTGTAGAGTCTGTTTTAATTCCTACAAAAACAAGAACCACAGCTTGTGTGTCTAGTCAGGTAGGTTGTAGTTTAGATTGTAGATTTTGTGCTACATCTAGACTAAAACGCATGCGAAATCTAAATCCAGATGAGATTTATGATCAAGTCGTTGCTATCGATAAAGAAAGTAGATTATACCACAACAAACCTTTAAGTAATATTGTGTTCATGGGAATGGGAGAACCGCTCATGAACTATAACAATGTACTAAAAGCAATAGACAAGATTACTTCGCCAGAAGGCTTAGGAATGTCGCCAAGACGAATTGTAGTTTCTACTTCGGGAGTGCCAAAAATGATTCGAAAAATGGCAGATGATGAAGTGAAGTTTAAACTGGCAGTTTCTCTGCATTCTGCAATAGATGAGGTTCGGACTTCTATCATGCCATTTAATGCCACTTTTCCTTTAAAAGATTTACGAGAAGCTTTAGTGTATTGGTTCGAAAAAACCAAAAACAGAATTACTTACGAGTATGTGGTTTGGAAAGGCATTAACGATAAAAGAGAAGACGCCGAAGCATTGGTACAGTTCTGTAAATTTGCACCTAGTAAAGTGAATTTAATTGAATACAATCCAATAGACGATGGCGAGTTTCAGCAGGCAGATAGTGCAGCCACAGATATGTACGTCTCTATTTTAGAGCGTAATAATATTACAGTAACCGTAAGGCGTTCTAGAGGTAAAGATATTGATGCTGCTTGCGGACAATTAGCAAATAAGCAATAATAAAAAAGCTTCCTGAAATTTAGGAAGCTTTTTTATTATAATAAGATTGTACAAAAGATATTTATAAAACAATTTTCTTGCGTATAACCGATTTAGTATAAGTATCTGTTAATTCTACAACGTAAATTCCATTAGAAATCCCATTAGCTTCAATCACATACGTTTGGTCATTTATAGATCCATTTAATACCGATTTTCCAGATATATCAAAAAGAGTATAGTCTGTGTTTTGTGGTAAATTATAAAGCGCTATGGATTTATTTAAACTCACAATTTTAACTTTATTTATTGCAAACTCATCAATACTTAATTCCGTTTGCCCAGCTATAATGGATTCATCAGGAACGGAGTTATAAGCGTATTCTTTAACTGTAAAGCTATCTCCAGAAAGACTAACATCTAATTTTGCCCATCCATAATGTGTATTACCAGCAATTTGAAAACGTAATCCTAAAAACTTATCAGTTACACCACACCAGTTACTGCCACCAATTCCATTATAACAACTAGTATAATTTAAGGTTCCTACATTAGATGTGCCACCATACCAAATACTTTGAGCAGAACTTATAACAGCGCCACTATCTAGTGCAAAAGGATATTTGAAAGATGGATTAGAACCTACCCAAGAATTAGAAGGCAGTGCGCCATAAAATCCAATGGCAGGAGCAGTAGAACCAATAATACCAAAGTCAAAAACGCTATCATTATCCATGTCAAGTGCATAACTTGTACCATTCCCTCCAGCAAAATCCGGATTAACATCGGTAAAAACTATCTGTCCATTAGCATCTGCAATACCAGCAATGGCAGCAGAAAGAGCACCATATTTTGCTAGTCGTTTTGTTAAGTTGCTAGAATTTTTTAAAGTAGTTTTTTTCATATCTCTATTAGGTTTTAATTAATATGTTTTGTTGTTTTACAATTCATCACTTATAAGAAATCGCAATTACAATTTATTAATTAATACTTTCTATAGCAAATAACGATAGTGAAAATGACGAAAATCAATAAAAAATTATCAAATACTCAGAATTATAGTGTTACTGTTGATGGATCCTTAGGTTTGTTGGCTTATGGAGATATTGGCTTAAGGGCTTGGAGAGAGGTAAAACAAAAAAATAAAGAAGAAAATAATACAAATGAAGCAAAATAAAGTTCTTTTAATAGGTTGGGATGCTGCAGATTGGAAAATTATATGGCCTTTAATTACTAAAGGTGAAATGCCTGCATTAAAAAAACTAATGGACAAAGGGGTTTATGGCAACATGAGTACTATGAATCCACCTTATTCGCCAATGCTTTGGTCTTCTGTAGCCACAGGAAAGACGCCAGATAAACATGGTGTTTTGGGTTTTATAGAGCTTATGCCAAATAATAAAGGGGTTCGTCCGGTTACTACCAACTCCAGAAAAGCTAAAGCAATATGGAATATTTTGCACTACAAAGGGTATAAAAGTAATTTAGTAGGTTGGTGGCCAAGTTTTCCTGCAGAGCCTATAAATGGTGTTGTAGTTTCCGATAAGTTTCAAAAAGTAAATAAAGACCCAAATAAAAAGAGCCCAATTGTAAAAGGTACCATTCATCCAGAATCGCTTACCAAAGAATTACAAGATTTGCGTATGTTTCCGCATGAAATTACAGAAGCACATATTTTACCATGCATCCCTAATGCTGCTAAAATTAATCAAGAAAAAGATAGAGGCTTAGATAACTTTGCCAAAATGTTAGCCGAAAGTACATCTGTACATGCTGCTGCAACAAATGTTATGCGAACAACAGAATGGGATTTCATGGCGGTTTATTATGATTTAATTGATCATTTTTGCCACGCATTCATGAAGTTTTATCCTCCAAAATTAAAAGCAGTTCCGCAAGATGCATTCGATATTTATAATGAGGCAGTAATAAGTGCTTATAAAATACAAGATATGATGCTAGCACGAAAAATGGAATTAGTAGATGCAGATACTACCATTATTGTGATGTCTGATCATGGTTTCGAATCTGGACATAGACGTATTTTAAAAATGCCAAAGTATCCAGCAGCACCAGCTTTAGAGCATCGCCAATTTGGTATGTTTGTAGCTGCAGGACCAAATATTAAACAAAATGAAAAAGTATTTGGTTTAGGACTTATAGATATTGCCCCTACCATTTTACATATGTTTAATTTACCTGTAGGTAAAGATATGGATGGTAAAGTAGCTTTAGATCTTTTTAAAGAAACTACACAGCCAAAATATATTGATAGTTGGGAAAACGTAAAAGGTGATTTTGCGCAACTGGAAGGTGTAAGTGATTCCGATTCTTTAAGTGATCAAGAAACGATGCAGCAATTGGTTGATTTAGGTTATATCGATAAACCAGATGAAAAAATTGAAATAGCCATTTTAAAAACCAAATGCGATTTAAAACATAATTTGGCCCGAGTGTTTTTAGGAAAAAAAGATTATGAATCGTCTAATGAAATTCTATTGGAATTAATAAATGATGACTATCCTAAGTATAAGAAAAGTGATCTTGAAGGAAAAACAGAAGAGCAATTAAAAAAGCAAGATATAAAAGAAGGAGATTCTGTAATAGATGTTATTCCTTATTATATGGATTTGTTATCCATTGCTTTAGCATATAAACAATTTGAAAAGGCCGAAGGTTACCTACAGCAATTAAGAACTTTAGATAAGAACTTTGAAATAAATACGTATTTTTCTGAAGCCAGAATTTTAGTAGGAAAAGGAAAAGTTAATGAAGCTTTAAGAGTACTGGAATTAGCAAAAAGTAAAAAGCCTAATGCAGAAATTTGGTACCAAATAGGTAAAATTCATATGCAAATAAATCAATTTCAAGAAGCTAGAGAAGCCTTTGAAAATGCTTTAAAAATCGAAATAGATAGATCGCAGTACCATCAGGCTTTAGCAGCAGTATTAATTCGTTTAAAAGATTATGAAGAAGCTGCAGAGCATGCTTTAACAGCAATTGAATTAGTTAAATATTACCCAGAAGCACATTATACTTTAGGGGAAGCACTAGAAAAATTAGGAGACTTAGAAAATGCTAAAATTGCTTATGAAACCGCTTCTAGGTTAAAACCTGTAGAACACAAAAGAGCAAAAAAAGCTATCGAAAATGTAGAAGAAAAGCTTAGTGAACCCACCACCTTAAATGACAAAGCAGCATATAAATACAGAAAAGACCAAATAATAATTGTTTCTGGTTTACCACGTTCTGGTACTTCTGTCATGATGCAAATGTTACATAGAGGAGGAGTAGAGGTGCTAACAGATGGTAATAGAAAATCTGATGATTCTAACCCAAAAGGCTATTTTGAATATGATCCAGTGATGGCATTGCATAAAGATAATTCCTGGTTAGATATAGCACAGAACAAAAGCGTTAAAATAGTTGCTCCTTTGCTTAAATTCCTAGATCCTAAATATCGTTATAAAGTAATTTTTATGAACAGGGATTTAACAGAAGTGGTGAAGTCGCAACAAAAAATGATTGGTAAAGATCCAGATGTTTTACCGGTGAAACTTTTTGAGGCCTATAAAAAACACTTAAACCAAGTAGCGGTTTGGAAGGATAAAGAACCAAGTGTTGAACTTATTTATGTAAACTATAAAGATGTTTTAAATGATACAGATAAAGTTATAGAAAAAGTGACCTCTTTTGTAGGTGTAGATTTAGATAAAAAAGAAATGATAAAATGTGTAGATACTTCATTGTATAGAAACAAAGTCTGATTTGTATCTTCTATAATAGTATTTTACATGCTTTTTTAGTACGTTTGTTAGCACATTTTAGACGCTTTTTCTTTTGAAAATTGTAGAACAAATAAAACAACCAATAGCCTATGAGATGGAACTTTTTGAACAAAAGTTTCAACTCTCTATGTCTTCTAAAGTTGCGCTTTTAAACAGAATAACGCATTATATCGTAAACCGAAAAGGAAAGCAAATGCGACCAATGTTCGTGTTTCTAGTTTCTAAAATGGTGTCAAATGGTGAAGTAAGTGAGCGTACTTACAGAGGCGCTTCGGTGATTGAACTTATTCATACTGCAACTTTGGTACATGATGATGTGGTAGACGAAAGTAATCGTCGTCGTGGTTTCTTTTCTATCAATGCACTCTGGAAAAACAAAATTGCAGTGCTGGTTGGTGATTATTTACTTTCTAAAGGATTACTACTTTCTATAGATAATAATGATTTCGATTTGCTTAAAATCATTTCTATTGCTGTTCGCGAAATGAGCGAAGGGGAATTACTTCAAATAGAAAAAGCTCGAAAACTAGACATTACCGAAGATATATACTACGAGATTATCAGACAAAAAACAGCAACCTTAATTGCTGCTTGTTGTAGTCTTGGTGCAGCTTCTGTAAAACCAGAATCCGAACATGTAGAAACCATGCGAAAGTTTGGAGAACTTATTGGTATGGCTTTTCAAATAAAGATGATTTGTTCGATTATGGTAAAGAGCAAATTGGTAAGCCAACCGGAATCGATATTAAAGAGCAAAAAATGACCTTGCCTCTAATTCATGTTTTAAATCACGCGAGTAAAAAAGATAAAAAGTGGTTAATCAATTCTATTAAAAACCATAACAAAGACCAAAAGCGAGTAAAACAAGTGATTGCTTTTGTAAAAGATAATGGCGGATTAGATTATGCAGTTGCTAAAATGAAAGAATTTCAAGCCGAAGCACTACAAATACTACAAAAATATCCAGAAAATCAATACAGAAATTCCCTAGCACTTATGGTGAATTATGTGATTGATAGAAAAAAATAATCTTCAGGCAACCTTTTGTATCTTTTTTGCGTCTTTATAAATAGAAAGCAAAACATACTTATTTTTTGAAAATAATACAACTGTATAAAAACGAACCTTTGCTTATTAAAAAGGCAATCAAAAACAATCGTGAAGCACAACACGTATTGTTTCAAATGCATGCACCCAAAATGCTAAGCGTTTGTCGTTATTATATAAAAGACACGCAGTTTGCTGAAGAAGCAATGCTGAATGGCTTTTTTAAAGTATTTCAGAACCTAAAAAGTTTTAAAAACGAAGGTAGTTTTGAAGGTTGGATTAGACGCATCATGGTTCGAGAATCGATTTCCTTTTTAAGGCAAAAAAAGCAAATCCAATTTTCTTCTGAAGATCTAAGTGATGCTATAAATCATTCTAATCCTATGGAAACAAATTTGGAAGTTGCCGAAATCCAGCAACTCATAGATAATTTACCAGAAGGTTATAAAATAGTATTTGTAATGTATGCTATTGAAGGCTATAAACACCAGGAAATAGCAGAGCTATTAGGTATTTCGGAAAGCACTTCCAAGTCCCAATTATTCAAAGCACGAAAAGCACTTCAGCAAAAAATTAAAGCATTAAACAAAGCAGATTATGGCACCAATTAAATTCGAAGAAAATATAAAAGAGAAGCTGGAAAAGCGAACGCTTCCGCCATCTGAAAATGCTTGGCATCGTTTGGAGGGACAATTAAATGCCGACGCTAAAAAACAAACTAAAAATAAGTTTTGGTGGTTTGGTGTTGCAGCAGGTTTTATCGGTTTATTATTTGTAGTACAGCAATTTGTAACTCAGGATAATAGTAATACCGTTGTTTCTCCTGTAGTAGTAGAAACTGAAAATGAAGTAAATACGAATTCCGTTATAACGCCTGCAATAATAAAAGAATCGCAAGAAATTGTACAAGAAGCTTCAAAAGAAAACACAAAAGAAAATATTAGAGAAGCGAATAAAAATAGCCTTGCTACTACAAACACAAGAATAAAAACAACAGAAACAAATAATAGAAAAGAAAAATCGGAAGGTTTAGTTACTGTAGCGCAAACCAAAGACGAAAAAGCGTCAAAAGAATTAATTGCGAACCTAAAAGTGAAAGATGCGGGGATTACTTCGGTTGTTAAAACAGAAGGTGTTTTAGGAAACAACCAAAATCAGGTGGTAAGCAGAAGCTTAGAAACACCAGAATCTGAAATAGAAGCACTATTAGCTGTTGCTAAGAAGAATATGCGATTAAAAGGTAATAAGGCTATAAACATCGTTTCTGTAGATGCAAACGCATTGCTAGAAGATGTAGAAACAGAAATGCCTCCATCTTTAAGAGGACAAATATTTAAAGTGATAGAAAAGAATTTAAAGACTGCAACAACAGCAGTTACCACTAGAAACGAGTAATATAAATCATCATTAAAAAACGAACAAAATGAAAACAGTAACCCAATACGTAATCGGTATTATTTTAGTGTGTGCTACACAATTTTTAACCGCACAAGAAAATCCAAATAGTTTAAAAATTGAATTTTTAGAAAACAAAAAAGAACAAGTTCAAAATCAGGAAAAGGAATTTTTAAAAGAAAGTGTAGCAAGTATTAATGCCAAGTTAGATGCTGGTGAAATTACTAGTGAAGAAGCTGATGCATTAAAGCAAACGGAAGCAGAAAAACATGCATTAAATATTGAAAATAGAATTGCTATTCTAGACAATAAAATTGCTTTATTGGAAAGAAACGAAGAGGTAACTTCCGATGTTGGTGCGAATTTAGATGGTCTTGTAATTTCTATTGGGAAAGGAGAAGATTCGGATGAGTTTGATAAAGGTGGCATTTATATTGGTCCGAAAGACAAAGCTATTCCGAAAATATACGATAGACGTACCACTAGCGATATGGTTTTTGCTATCGGATTTAATAATGCCATTATTGAAGGACAATCGTTAAGCGATTCGCCATATAAATTAGGCGGTTCCGGATTTGTAGAATTAGGATGGGCTTGGAAAACGCGTCTGTTTAAAAATACAAATGCAGTACGTTTAAAATATGGTCTATCGGTTCAATGGAATAAATTAGATGTAAAAGACGATCAATTCCTTACCGAAAATAATGATGTTGTCTCTTTAGAAACAAGTGCTTTTAAATTAAACAAATCGAAGTTTAGAACTACCAATTTAGTAGTGCCAATACATTTTGAATTTGGACCATCTAAAAAAATAGAACGCGATACCTATTTTAGGTATTCGACATATAATAAATTTAAAATCGGAGTTGGTGGTTATGCAGGAGTGAATTTAAGTTCTATGCATAAAATAAAATACAAACAAGATGGAAGCAGAGAAAAGGATAAAGAAACCGATTTAAACACGAATCCTTTTGTTTACGGACTAAGTAGTTATGTTTCTTTTGGTAATGTTGCCGTATATGCGAAGTATGATTTATCACCTTTATTTAAAGACCAAGCCATAGATCAAAACAATATCTCTTTAGGATTACGTTTTGATTTGGATTAATTTATAGAGTTAGTTAATTGAAAAAAAGCACCATTTTGGTGCTTTTTTTTGTTTAATATGTTTGTTAAATGTTCGTTGCGTGATTTGTTTTAGAAGTAGAATAGTTGCTTCTGTGTTATCTAGCTTTGCAGCATTTGATGTATTTTTTGGCCTTCTTTTACTATTATTTTAATGGACTCTTCTATATCTTTTTTTGTAGTTCTAAAGTTTACAATACAGGTTCTTAAACAATATTGATCGGCTATAATTGCGTTAGATAAAAACAGTTCGCCTCCTTTTTGTAGTTCGTTTAGTAGTTTTTCATTCAAGGTGTTTAGATAAGCCGCATTATTCTCATTGTCTCCTTTTATATCTGTTGGAATGTATCTAAGTGTTGTAATACTTAAATTTTGAGATATTGGTTTTAATGCTTCGTGATGGTCTGCTAATGTATAGAAATACTTCGCTAATTCAATATCCTCTCTTATCAGTTTTGTATAGCCATTACTCCCAATTTGTTGTAATGCAAGCCATACTTTTAAAGCTCTAAAACCACGAGAATTTTGTAGTCCGTATTCAAAGTAATTTAAAGATTCTCCTTCTTCTGATAAACTAAAATTATAATATTCTGGATGCGAACTGTACGTGTCTATAAGATGTTTTGGATTTTTCACCAAGGTACAACCAGCTTCCAACGGACTATACAGCCACTTATGTGGATCTAGCGCAATAGAGTCGGCTTCCTGTATACCATGGAACATTGCTTTTAATTCTGGAATAATTGCCGCAGGAATACCATAAGCACCATCGATATGAAACCATAAATCAAAGGTTTTGCAAGTAGCAGCAATGGCTTCCAGGTTATCTACAATTCCTGTACTAACATCTCCTGCGGTACCAACAACCATAAAAGGTTGATGTCCTTGTTGTATATCCTCTTTTATGCTTTGTTCTAAAAGTGTAATATTCATTTTGTTCGATGCATCGGTTGGTATCCAACGTACCGATTTAGAACCATGTCCAAATAAAATAGCAGCTTTATCAATCCAAGTATGCGTGGATTTAGAACAGTAGGTAACTAATTGTTTCGATGAATTACTAAGTCCGTTTTCTTTAATGTCTTTTGGAGCCTTGGCTGTTCTTGCAGCTAAAAAAGCGGTAAAATTAGCCATGTTTCCTCCACTAACTAAAACACCTCCGTAATTTGGGGATACACCAATAAATTCGGACAACCATTTAATGGTTTGTTTTTCGATTTCTGTGGCTATCGGACTCAATATTTGTGCGCCAACATTTTGGTTTACAGAAGCAGCTAACAAATCTGCTAAAGCGCCAATGGGTGCAGCAGAGGATGTTATATAACCAAAAAATTTAGGATGCCCATTAAATAAAGAGTTATCCAATAATAATTTTGTAGTTGAAGCAAGCAGCTCTTCAGCAGGTAAACCATTTTCTGGCAAAGACGAAGCACCTAATATTTGTTGCAGTTCTAATGGTGTCTTGGTCGTTGTTACTGGTTTATTAGGAATCTCATCAAAAAAATCTGAAAGGGTGTCAATAAGTTGGTAGCCAATTTTTCGAAATTCGGCATTACTCATTTCAATAGCATTTTCTCTAGTTTTCATGCTTCGGTTTGTTTTGTGTATTCATTAATGTGCTTGTATTAGAAATAATTTCTACTATGGCATCATTAGGTATTATGTCTATGGTTAAATTAATACGATCTGTGGTTCCGTTATTAATAACACGATGTTTATCTGTTAAACGTAAATACCAGCATTCTCCTATTTTCATTGGCACTATAGTGTCATTCAGAAAAAAGGAAACATCTTTATTGTTATCTATTGGAATGGTTAATCTAATCATCGATTTTTCTTCTTCTAAATCTAAAGTAGGATCGGTATGTTCTTTTACCACAGAATTAGGCGCCAAAAATAATAACCGAACCAAATTAACAGAGGTGTACTGACTAAAGGTATCGATAACGCTTTTTAAATATGGTGATTTTTCTAGGTTAGGTGTGTCCATCCACTCGGTCCAAGAACCATCTGCGTAATCGCTTGCAGGCGGAGGAAAAGGTAAAGAGGTATCTACCAAATGCGCAGGAGAACGCAATGTGATGACTTTATAATATTCGTAATGTTCTTTTTTTAATGCGTTTGCTTCTGCAGCCATTTTTTCTACATCAAACGTAAAAGGTAATTGTATTCTGTCCTTAAATTGCTTCTTTGTTTCCATGTGGTATTTTCCCATTTGTTTGAAATGAAAAGTCTTAAGTGCTGATTTTCAATTTTGTGAATTGTAATTTTCGTTAACTAAGTTAACTATTTTTCTTCTAATGGAAGATACTTATAGTTGCTGAAAACTAAAATGAAATGGTTTTTGTTTTATGAAAGTATGCGTAATAGTAAGGGGAGATTTGGGTTTTATTTATTTTATACGGGTGTTGGCAGTAGTTATTTAATTATTTGGTAAAACTCTCAATACTTTTAAATTTCCAATTAAAGGTTCTTGTTCTGAATTCTGCAAAGCTTTTATTCTATCTTCAATTTCTTGAATAGTTTGTTCATCAATAAATTTGAATTTTTTATTTAAAAACTTCGTTAATCCTGATGCCAATGTATTTCCAAATCCTAATGACTTTGCATAGTAATCTGCGTAAAATTCTTTTTTATCTTGATTGTTAATATCATTGAAAATATGACCAAACTCATGAAGAATCATTGAGCTAGCTTCTTCTAAAGTAAAATCGCAGTTTTCTAATACATTCTTTTCAATAATTATTATATGTCCAAAAGTCGGTTCTGTAAATGGAAACATAAAATTACTTATAACATTACCAGGTGAGACATTGAGTAGTAGTGTGATATTATTATTCCTAAAATTCTCTATAAGATTTGGTGTAAGTTTATAAGCGAGATAATTTGTGTATTTTTCAAGATAGGCTTTGGTAATTCCGTCTTTAAAAAGAAAGTCTAAATCTTCCATATTGTATTTTTATTAATAATTATTATAGAACTTTTAGTTATTTTATTAATTCAGAAGCATCAGTTTTATATTTTTCCAATGTGCTTTTTAATGTTTCTGATATTTGTTTTAAATCATCTTTATGATTGTCGTTTTGTAATTTAATTTCTCTAAAAAGAACTGAAGTATCTCTGAATTTAGGTAAATGTCCAAGTATAATTTGATTATCGGTATATTTTATTAGGACGTTTTCAAGTACTTTTCTAAGATACTCATAGAAATAGTTCAAATCTGTCTCATCTGTAATATTTTCATAGAATTCTTTGATGTAAGAGTTTAGTTTATCAATATCATCAGCTGTCAATAGCTCAGGTTGTTTAGTAATCCAAGCAGTTAAATTCATTAATTCACTTACTTGAAGTTTAAATCTTTTTTTTCTTTCAAAGTCAAAATTTTGAGATTTTTCAACCATAGACCAAAGCTGGTCGATTTGCATATTAAAATAGTCCACTTTGGACGATATATTATTGAATGTATCAATTTTACTTTCGCCAAATTTATTTATGTAAGAAAGAAAATAATTTTCGTTTTTTAAGAGTTTTTCTAATCTATTGAAACTTTTGTTTGGTGAAAATTTTAATAATTGAAAATCAAGATTATTTTTTTCGTATTCAGAAACCATTTCATCTAAATTAGCAGAAATTGTTTCCACATGACCGTTAGAAGATTTAACTAAATTTGAGAAATTCCGAACTCGATTATCATTTTCTTCTTGACTTTTTTTCTTCTCTTTTTTTCTGTCTGATAAGATTGTTAAATAAAATATTAATAGAGCTGTTCCTGTTCCAATTAAAGCACTTATAATATCTTTTAAAAATTCTTGGTCAAAAAAATTACTTACTGTTTCTATTATGCACATTTGTTTTTTTTAATTACTGCCAACGGTTACGTATAAGAATAGTGCGGTTTTGTGTGCGAGGATTTTCCGCAGGAAAATCAGAAGTAACAAAAAAGCACTAGACTTTGATTAAGCACTAATCTACGCATTATTTTTATGCGATGTTGTGTGTAGTTTTTATTCAATTTTTAAGTTGACTCTTATTTGTCCGTCCTCATCTTTGAATTCCTGATTATAGACCTTTTTTCCAATTATTTCTTGACCATTTTTTATGTCTTTTAATTCTCCCGCTAATTCAAGTTTAAAGTCATTTGGTTCTGTATTGTTTTCAGTTTCCAAAAAGTCAGAAACATACAGACAGTACTTGTCCAAAATATCTTCCAAAGGATATTGATTATTAGTGTCATTGTCAGATTCTAATTCATAAGAAATTGTCATTCTATATTTCGTGTCATCATCATCTTTTAAATCTTGATAAATTCCGTTTTCAACTAATTTGAATTGTTCAGAGTTCTCATATTTCTGACATTTTTCTAATGAGATATTTTTCATAACATTATATTCCAATCTAATTTTTTGTTTAGTTGTAAAGTCAGAATTTTTTTGTTTTTTACTTCCAAATAGTTTGTCAAATATTCCCATTTAATCCGTTTTCAGTTCGGTAGCTTAAATTACACACAACGGTTACGTATAAGAATAGTGCGTTTTTGTGTGCGAGGATTTTCCGCAGGAAAATCAGAAGTAACAAAAGTGCACTGTTCATTGTTTAAGCACTAATCTACGCATTATTTTTATGCGATGTTAGCCACTGGGCTTTTATTCGTTCAGTTCAAAATATGTTTCTAAAGTATTGAATGTATATATCGATTTAATGAATATTTCTTCCAAAACCTTAGTGTAATTATCGTTTTCAATTCCGAAATATTTAAGAGCCTTTTTACAATCCTTATTTGATTCACTGAATGTATGAGCAATTAAACCAGACCTTAAATTTTGAAGGTTTCTTAAAAATTCAAACATTTTAGGTATATTTATTTCTTTAGATTCCAAAAATTTTTCAAATTTTCCAATTCCTCGAATTTTTGATTCTAAACTTAACCCTTTTGCTAATTCTTTTTCATTTAGTCTGTCAATAGTTAGTTTTACAATAGTCAAAGTTTGTTCGCAAAAGGCTTTGACATTATTGGAAGTAATTTTATGTAATGCCGTAAATAGATGTTCATCTGTTTTGGATAATGGTTTATATAATTTCCATCCAAATTTTTTTTCCCACTTCTTATTAAAACTTTTGTATTTTGATTTAAATAATAAGTCCACTGTTTCAGGCTGTTCTGCCCATTGACCTTCAATCATTGTTTTATAATAAGTTCGACTAATATTCATTCCTTCTTTAGGTGGAATATTGTATTGTTTCCAATGAAGTTGTTCCATTTCTGGAAGCATTCTCAAATTGGTAAGAAAAACAGGAATATATTCATCTACATTATTATCTATTTTTAATCTAAAAAATTTTGATCCAACGCTAAAACCGTCAACTTGATATTTATTAGGCTCATTATAATATTTGTTTAAAACCTCTTTTTTAAAATACGTTACTTTAAAATGATTTCCCTCAGTTTCTCCGCAATCTTCATAAATCAATTCTCCTTCATCATCAATTTCAATTATGTAGCTTTCATTTTTTGAGACCTCAATGTCGAAATGTGATTTTTTTGTTTTATTTGGTTTAATGAAAACTTTACCCATTAACCAACTTTGAGTTTTTTCGGATACGTTTCTAATTAAATGATTATAAATAAAATCGTTTTCTTTGGTAAGCTCATCTTGGTGCTTAATATTCCAATCTGAAGGGATGTTTTTGAGTAATCTCATAAAATCATAGCAAACAACAAAGTTCATATCACGCATTGTAATATATTCTCTTAAATATTTTATTTTAACCTTAATTAATTTTGGCTCGATAACTAAAACTTCGTCTAATTCCCCATAATCACTTACGTAGTAAAAGGTTCTATTTTGTTTGTCATTTCCTTTTTCGTATAGTCTAAAGTAGAGAACAAATTCTTCGGCAACATCTAAATATTTTATTGATGTCTCTTGCAATGAAAAACTTTTATAGAATAAAAAAGGCTCTAATCCTTCTTCGTCATTCGTTTTATATGTATTATCTCCATAAACACAAGGTTTTCCTTCACTTCCAAAAGAAAGTGGCCAATTGTAATCCTCATTGTATTTTTCGATTTTGTCATTTGCTATTAAACAACAGTAAACTCCAGCAGTATCATCAAAATCTTTTGAGTCGTTTTCATATATTTTTAACCAACCGTTTTTGATTAAAAATTTGGATTCAATCTCCTTTTTTTTGTCTTCTAAAAGAAAGTAGTTTTTTTCCATTTTGTTTATTCGTTCAGATTGGTTTTTGCCTTGTGGCTAACGTTGTTGTATATGGTTTGTTGCGTGTTTCAAGCAACTAATTTAGTAAATAATTACCGACCAAGAAAGTCCGCGAGGACTTTCGTAAGTAGGCAAGAAGCCAGCAATAAATTATATACGTTGTTAGCATACGTTTTCTTTAATCAGAATAAATAATCCTGTCATAATAAAAATCGGTAAAATCATAACACTGAAAGTGTACATATCGTAATAATTCTTATGTTTTAAATCTCCTTTGTTTTCAATCCAAATTCCGTCAGACAATTTTCCACGATGTGTTTGATAAGGGACTTTCTTAAAGATTTTCTCAAAAAGTAGCATTGTACTTTTCACAATATTCAAAGTTAGAAAAGGCGAAAAAGTTATAAGTATACAATTAAATCGGCAGAAATAATTCCAATTCAATAATTCCATTATAATTCCGAGTAATCCAATTAGAAAAGTGAATTTCAGATGTTTTTTAAAACGCTTTTCTTCTTTTAAATCTTCAGTAAATACTATAATCGTTAGGCTTAAAACCAGATAGATTATTATTATCATATAAAAATATACTTGGGAAAGAGTCATTTCAAATGTATGCTAACGGAATTGTGTATGGTTAGTTGCGTGGTTAAGCAACTAAATTAGTAAACAAATACGAACCAGAGAAAATTCCGAAGGAATTTTCCAAATAAGCACTTGCCAAAGCAATTAATTATACACGGTGTTGTGAGCTGGCTTTTCTTTTCACGATAATATAATTCCATATAACCATAGAAGTCCGTAAATATTGGCAATTCCGAAAATTATTCCGAATATCAGCTCTTTATTAATTCGGTATTTTTTTAATTCCGAACTTAATGTTTTTAAATTTTGTTCTGTTTCAATTCCGATTTTAGTTTCCGCGATTCGGTCACCAATTCTGCGTGATGGACTTACAAATGTAAACATCAAATCGATTGGGATAATTGGTAAAAAATTCCGCAAAGAGCTTTTCCATTCAGACGCTTTTTCGTTATTCAGATTTTGAACTTGAATTCCGAAAAGTCTTTTTCCTATACTTTTTCCATTTAGAAAGTCCTTATTCATTGCCATTGGATAGACAATCATCATCGCTAGGAATAGATTATCAGTCAGAGCAACAATCAGAAATCCGATTATTCCCATAATCAGATAATCAACTACAAATGCTTTGATTCTATTTTCTAATATTGATTTCAGACGATGGTTTTTTAGCTTGCTCACAACGTGATTGTGTATGGTTAGTTGCGTGATTTAAGCAACTAAGTTAGCAAATAAATCACAGATAGAATATTCCGCAGGAATGTTCGTAAGTAGGCTTAAAACAAGCAATTAATTATACACGGCTTAAGTTTACATTTTAAATAAAACATTAAATTAAGATATATAAATCAGAAAGAACAAAAGAGAGAAATAAGATTAGTATACACGGTGAAGCATTAGACTTCGACAACATTGATAATCCTCTCTCTTTTTCTACTAATATTTCGTTCAGTTCTGTGAGACTTTAGATCTCGATTTCAAGTTGTTGAAACATCAGTAGCTCGTTCTTTCCAAAATTCAATTCTTATGAATAAATATAGTGAAATTTTTGGATTAGACATTAGCAAAGATGTCTTTGATGTTTATGGTTCAGAGACAGGACATGACCAATTTAAAAATGATGAGAAAGGCTTTGTGAAATTCATAAAAGGCTTACCAGAAAGTGTTTTGGTGGTTATGGAGGCTACAGGTTATTATCATTACAGGTTGGCACAGTTTTTATATAAATCTGGAGTATGTGTGTCTGTTGTAAACCCTTTATCTGTAAAGCGATTTATCCAGATGAAATTAGCCAAAGTAAAGACCGATAAGAGTGATTCTAAAGCCATTTGTGAATATGGACAAATGAATGATGTTCCTCTTTACACAGCTTTAAATGAAGTTCAGAGTGAGTGCTTGCAACTCTTTAGATTGCTGGATAGTTACAT